>NZ_FOJG01000002.1:3178697-3964220 GCF_900110835.1 Chitinophaga arvensicola | reverse complement strand
CAGTGCAGAGTAGCTATGTACGGATAGGATAAACGCTGAAAGCATCTAAGCGTGAAACCTGCTTCAAGATGAGTTTACTTTTAAGGGCCGTCGGAGACTACGACGTTGATAGGTTACAGGTGTAAGGGTGGTAACATCGCAGCCGAGTAATACTAATTGCCCGTAAGCTTTAATTTTTTAAATATTACGCTAAAGAATTTTGAATACAACTTTCCCGATATGTTATCTTATTAGTTTGCTGTAAAGCAAAAAAGATCTTATGGTGGTTATGCCGAGGGTGTTCACCTCTTCCCATTCCGAACAGAGAAGTTAAGCCCCTCATGGCCGATGGTACTGCAATATCATGCGGGAGAGTAGGTAGCTGCCATACTTATTAAAAGAAGCCTTAGTGTACAAACACTGAGGCTTCTTTATTTTAAATTATACCCGGACAAAAAAGTTGTCAGGACTCAATACAAAAAATACGATTTACAAGTTCGTCAGAGAACTTTCATAATATATTATCTGCTAACAACAGACAAGATCTTATGGTGGTTATGCCGAGGGTGTTCACCTCTTCCCATTCCGAACAGAGAAGTTAAGCCCCTCATGGCCGATGGTACTGCAATATTATGCGGGAGAGTAGGTAGCTGCCATACTTATTAAAACAAAAGCCTTAGTGTTTCATACACTAAGGCTTTGTTGTTTATATCATCTCCCGGAAATTATCTCCTCAACATTATCTCTACACAATCACCTCCCCGGATATCATCTTCATAAAACTTACCTTCTTACGTGGTTATACCACTTTGCCAGGTCTACTGCCACACCCATATTGAAATTTACAGGCTGGAAATATTCGTTAAAGCTATTGTTGTAATCGTAGGTATTATTGTTATAAAAGCTATTACGATTCAACGCAGTAGAGAACTGCAGCTGCGCCTGGAATTTTACATATTTATAACCCACGCGTACAGTAAATGCAGGCTCATAAAATACCACAGACTTATCATAGATCTTCATATACTTTGATTGCTCTGTTGCCTGGTTTTCAAATGCCTTCATTCCAATATTGCTGTCGTAAAAATTGATGAAGGAAAAACGACTGGAGAACGCAGCTTCCACTACCCGGTGCACAAATCCAAAACTCGGTTGTACAAACACTTTACTGAAACGATTTTGAATAACGTAATCATTCAGAACGGCATTATCAGATTTATATTCACCTGTCAAGGTTTTGAAATGTCCGCTGCCGTAACCGGCATATACATCAAAAACTGCTTTCTTAGCGGAACCAATAGGTTGGAAAAAACCAACGGCGCCTTCGACTAATCCTCCGCGGGTATTATTGTCGTGCAAAATACCATCGTCATCCCGGAAGTTATTGCCAGGATCGGCATAGCTAAATCCCCAGAGATACTGTCCATTGGCCATTACAGCAATATGATCTGTAATCGCAAAGGCGGCCTGCAGATTGCTTGGCGTGACGCTGCCCTTGAATTCATATTTTTCTTTCAGCAGTGGAACGTTTACCTGGTTAGGTACATAAATGTGTTTGTTACAGGATGATACAGCAAATGCAGCACCACACAACAAAGCTGCATAAATGGTTGACTTCATGAAGTGGTAGGTTATGTTATCAGTTAATATTTATAACCCGGAAGATTCCCTTTTAATGAGTTCTACCGGGAATACGTAATTCTTTGTCACTTTCACTGTTTCCTCGTGATTGATCAGCTGAACGATTGTTTCCACTGCTTTCTGTCCCATATTATAACCCGATTGCTCAATCGTGGTGAGCGAAGGTGAAATGATACGGGAAGACAGATCATTGGAATACCCAACTACCTTGATCTGCTCAGGTACAGCGATATTCCGGTTCCTGGCTTCGCGGATGAAAGCCACAGCAGAACTGTCATTCGCCGCAAACATGCCATCAGGCATTTTCTTCGCATCAAATAATTGCTGGGCAGCTACAGTAGCTGCATCCATAGTCAGATCATGAATGTATACCAGCTGTTCATCAAAAGGAATATTGTATTGCGCCAATGCTTCTTTATAGCCTGAAAGCCTTTGTTGATAAAGGTTACAGGTGAGTAGTCCGGAGAAATGGGCAATCCGTTTACAGCCTTGTTTGATCAGGTGTTCGGTTGCCAGAAAGCCTCCTTTGAAATCATCACCGGTAATGGTATAACCCTGAAAGTCGGTCGGCACGCGATCATAAAACACCAGTGGAATATTGTTCTTAATAAACGGACTGAAATGATCAAAGTTGGTGGTGAACATGGACGCTACTGCCAGCAAGCCATCTACACGAAGAGAATAGAAGGTATGCACCAGTTCCTTTTCCATGGCTACGGTTTCATCCGATTGACCAATAACAATGCTAAATCCATACTTGTGCGCCTCATGCTGGATGCCACTAATGGCAGTGCTTTGAAAGTACATCGAAGTACGTGGAACGATCAGCCCGAGGATATTCGACCGCTTCTTACGAAGACTCGATGCTATCCAGTTGGGAACATAGCCCATCTCAGTGGCCGTTGCCTGTACTTTTTCACGTGTTTCCAGGTTGATAAGTGGATTGTTTTGCAATGCACGTGAAACAGTAGATGCCGACAGGTTGAGTTTTTGAGCGATGTCGTATATCGTAATTTTGTTAGTCCGATCTTTCACTTTTGAGGCTTCTAGGTTAATAATGTAGCGATATTAAGCATTTTCCTCAATAATTACCAGCCTTTTGAACATACATAAAACGAAAACCCCCTTCCCAATGTTACTGGAAAGGGGGCAGATATTTTCGTATATACTTTGAAGTTACTTAGGATCCAATGCCTTGCTGATACGGGCAATCAGTTCTTGTATGTGGCTGCGGGTCATGGCATCGCCGCTCCCTGCTGCTGCACGCAGTTCTGTTCTCAGGGCAACCAGCTGTGCACGGCCGATACCGGCGGCGTCAGATCTGGAGGCACTTGGCGGTGCAAAGCCCATCATCATCGGGTTGGAAGGTGCTGCCGGCGCTAACAGGTCGGTCAGGTTATCCACAAATTCACGTTGGAGGTTTCTGCGGTATACATCTACCGGCTGATGAGCGTATATTTCAGAGAAGATAGATTTCTTCAGATCGCTCAGCAACTCAACAGGGGTATACGCTTTTGCACCCTGTGCCGCTTCTCCGCTGATCAGTTTATTGAGCGTGTTGGTGCTCATCAATCTGTCCAGAACAGGCGTCTGGCGGGAGCTGATCAGGGAAATACCATCCATACCGATACGGCTCAGGAGATCCTGGTTGATCAGCCATTTAGGTGTGGTAAACAATTGCTTGTTAAGGAATTGTACTGCTTCTTTCTGTGTAGCTTTTGGTACGTATTCATACACGGTACCGGTTTGTTCTACGGTCTTAGGTGTTTCATAGATACCGCCTACATTTTTAGCAACATGGCCCATGTAACGGCCAAACTGACCAGCTACTTCCTTGTACAGTTCAGAGAGGTTACCATAACCTTCGTTATCTACCTTCGTCCAGGCCAGGAGGTTCGGCATGATGTACTGGAGATTCTTGATACCGTAACCGCTGGCGATCATTGCGTTGTCGCCAAGGTCTTCGTTCTGGGATCTTGGATCGTCCGGGTTCATCTCTGTACCAAACCAGTATTTCTTATCCTTCAGTTTCTCAACCGTCATTTTATTCAGGATCGGCGTTTCCGCGTCAGCAGATTTAGCCTGTGGCAGCAGTTTATAACCCCATTCGATCGCCCATTTATCGTAGTAGTTGATACGGGGATAGAGATCAGCTCCGCTGATGCCATCGCCAGGTTGTGCTACATAGTTAAATCGTGCATAGTCCATGATAGAAGCAGCGTGACCGTTCTTCTTCACCCATTCTTTATCACGCAGTTTTTCAACAGGATAAGTTGAGCTGGAGCCGAAGTTATGGCGCAGACCGAGAGTATGGCCCACTTCGTGAGAAGATACAAAGCGGATCAGTTCACCCATCAGCTCATCGCTGAATTGCATGTTACGGGCGCGTGGATCGTTGGGAGAAGCCTGTACAAAGTACCAGTTGCGCAGCAAACGCATTACGTTGTGGTACCAGTTGATATGGCTCTCAATGATTTCACCGGAGCGGGGATCATGTACGTGAGGACCGCTGGCGTTAGGCACATCGGAAGGTTTGTACACGATAGCGGAGAATCTGGCGTCTTCGATAGACCAGGTAGAATCTTCCTGTGGGGTAGGCGCCATTTTAGCGATGATCGCGTTTTTGAAGCCAGCTTCTTCGAAGGCAGCCTGCCAGTCGTTCACACCCATGATCAGGTATTTACGCCATTTGGCAGGGGTAGCAGGATCTATGTAGAATACGATAGGTTTCGCTGGTTCTACAAGTTCACCGCGTTTATATTTCTCCATATCTTCCGGCTTCGGTTCCAGGCGCCAGCGTGTGATCATCTGGAGTCTTTTCACACCTTGCGGATCCGCATCGAAATCGGTTACACTGGTGGTGAAGTAGCCTACACGTGGATCGAAGTAACGTGGCTGCATAGGGACTGCAGGGAGCAGCACCATGGAGCTGTTTAATTCCACGGTAGCATTGCCACCTGGTGCAGGAGGCATACCAGGACCGGCAGGGCCGCCTGATTTGCCATATGTTTTAACGGTTTTGATTTCGGTGTTCATCGGATAGGATTTTACATCTGTGATGTAAGATTTATCCGGTTGGAAACCACCGATTTTGAGTGCATTTTTGATTTGTCCGTCGAAGAAGAGGACATCATTATCGCCGCCGATGTATTCGGTGAGGTCGATGATGCTGCCTTTATTGTTTTTGGACACCGCTTTCACATCAAATGCAGCAACGATGGGCTGCAGGTTGGAGTTGTTCACAGAAGTGAACATAGGCTGTGTCGAATCTTTTGAAACATCGGAGTAGGAGATATTTTTCAGGAAGATGCGGTTATTCGGGCCTTTTTCAAAGCGCACCACATTTTCGCCGATGATATCACCACTGAAGCCCATCATCATGGCGCGGAGGCCAGCTGCTGATTTGGAGATCCTGTTTACGACCAGGATGTCTCTTCCGAGGAGGGTATCACCGATTTCGAAGAAGAAGCGGTCATCCTGTTTGTAGATGTTAAACAGGCCGGAATCAGCTTTGGCTTTATCTGTAATTACTTCTGCGAAGGGCTTTGGGCCTGCTTTTGGACCTGGTTTGATCATGGGAGGCTTCCCGGTGGAGTCTTTGGCAGGAGCAGGAGTAGTTGGAGCGGCATTGCGGGAGTGTTTTTTCCGCTGTGCGCTAACTGGTTGATAAACTGCAGCACCGAGGCAGATTGCGCCTGCCATGGCTAGTATCAGTTTGTTGTGAATAGGTTTGGTCATTACGATTTAATAATTGGTTTTTGATTGCTTGTTATGTTTTTTTAAAAACCTTTGCAAGTAAGTATATTAAGTATTAACTTATCAGGAAAATCCATAAACGCGGTTATGGCTGTAGGAATGGAAAAAAAGGAGCAGAATTGACAGGTAGGCGTTCAAACATTAGTTGCGGCGGCAACTTTTTTTATGTAAGCATTAATTGTTATAGCAAATAATAATTTGATATGGAGCAGCTGGAAGGCAGGAAGACGATGATGGCTGCGGTGTTGCATTTCACGTTATGGAGGAGTAAAATATTCGATGTTGTGGTGCTAAATGCTATTAGCTTCGCCTGAAAGTGTTGATGGGCGCGGAAATAAATAAGTTAGCAGAATTGTAAGAATTATGTTGGAACATTTGAATTTTTTCTTAAATTGTGCGTCCAACTTTGAAAAAAATCAAACTATTTCAAGAATTGGGACAGTAACAATCAGTTGTGAGAACTGCAATATTGGTTTATTCGCTTATGTAAGTGTTTGCTCTAAAAAAATGAGTGGTCTAAAAGCCCTGTGATGGGGCTTTTGCGTGTGAAGGTTAATTTTTGTGGGTTTTTTTGGGCTGCACTTGTTTTTTTGGACCAACCGTATAACTTTGCGAATCACTGATTAAAACAGTAAATTGAGTGCTGAGTGGCATTCTAAAGAAAACAGTAACTTCTAACAAACAATAGTTTAATTTTTAACACTAAAATTTCAATCAACATGGCTGAGACTAAAACAACTGTGACTGCAGCTACAGCTAAGGCTTCTTCTCATCAACCTAAAAAGTCATCCAACCTGTTCGCGACGTTGGCTGTGCCTATCTGCTTAGTGATAGGATTCCTGTTTTTCTTTTTTGTATTAGGTAATCCAGCCAATTTCCAGGGTAATAATCCCGATGGACATCCTATAGATTCAGGTATCGGTAAGTGGTTTGGAACTGTTTACAAGGGTGGACTTGTAGTACCTGTATTGATTTCAGTATTACTGGTGTGTTTGACTTTCGTGATCGAGCGCTTCCTGTATCTGTCAAAAGCAAAAGGTAAATTTAGCGGTTCTGAACTGGTACGTAAAGTACAGTATCACCTGGCTAACAAAAATGTAGACGCAGCATTAGCTGAGTGTGACAAACAGAAAGGTTCTGTAGGTAACGTTCTGAAAGCTGGTCTGAAAAAGTACAAAGAAATGGTTACTAACGCTGATCTGGATACAGAACAGAAGATCCTGACCATTAAAAATGAAATTGAAGAAACAACCGCACTGGAACTGCCAATGATGGAAAAGAACCTGGTGTTCCTGTCTACCATTGCATCAGTAGCAACCCTGTTGGGTCTGTTCGGTACAGTATTGGGTATGATCAAGGCGTTCTCTGCGATGTCTTCCGGTGGTGCTCCAGATTCTGCACAGCTGGCGTTAGGTATCTCTGAGGCGTTGATCAACACCGCTCTGGGTATCGGTACATCCGCTATTGCGATCATCATGTACAACTACTTTACTACCAATATCGATGCTATCACTTACGCTATCGACGAGTCTGGCTTTACTTTAACACAGAGCTTCGCTGCTAACCACAAATAATTTTCAGATTATTTTGTGGAATTTGAGCGGTTTTGAATCTAATTAAAGTAAATCATAAAACAGAATAAAGATGCCTAAAGTTAAAATGCCAAGGAAAAGCACCGCCATTGACATGACAGCAATGTGTGATGTGGCTTTCCTGCTGTTAACTTTCTTTATGCTGGCTACTAAGTTCAAACCGGATGAACCGGTAACGGTAGTTACCCCATCCTCTATTAACACCACCCTTTTGCCTGATTCTGATGTGTTATTATTCACAGTGGATAAGGATGGCAGAGTGTTTTTCAGCATGGATGGTCAGCCTAAAAGAAAAAAGCTGATAGAAGATCTGAACACGCAGTACAAACTGGGCCTGGATGATAAAGAAATCAAAAGCTTTGTGACCGGAGCAAGTGTTGGAGCACCAATTAAAGATCTGAAACAATACCTGGCCCTCTCTGAGGATCAGCGTAAAAAATCAGGACTGGACAAAGGAATTCCTACAGATTCTGCTAACAATGAATTAGGTGCCTGGATTGAGTACGGTATTGCAGCACAGGAAGGAAACGTAGCCCGTCTGAAATATTGTATCAAAGCAGATAACGAGACGCCTTATCCAAAAATCAAGGAAATTCTGGAAACGTTTAAAAAGAAACACATCCAGAAACTGAACCTGGTTACTAACCTGGAAGAGCCACCGAAAGGTACAGCTGCCTGGTTAGAGGCGAACGCACCTAAGAAGTAAACGACAGCAAGTGCTTCCTGACCTGGAAGGCTGTTGATTTAAGAACTAAAAAAAATTGGCTACTATGGCAGAAATGGATACCAGTAGTAGTGGTGGCGGGAAGAAACACGGTGGGACGAAATCCAAGAAACAGTCTACCCGTGTAGATATGACACCCATGGTTGATTTAGGTTTTCTCTTGATTACCTTCTTCATGCTGACCACTACCATGTCCAAGCCCAAAACAATGGACTTGATCATGCCAAAGGATACCGAAAATGAAAAGGACCAGAACAAAGTAAAAGAAAGTACGGCCCTGACCATTTTACTCGGAAAAGATAATCGAGTTTACTATTACGAAGGTTTGGCGCAAGACCCTAATGCTTCTGCTAATCCTGACTTCTTCAAGGCAACCTCTTTTGCCAATACCGGAGGAATCAGAGATGAGATCATCAGAAAGCGGGACGAAGTTGCCAGACTGAGAAATGCAAAAGGTGAACCAGAAGACGTTGTGGTGATTATTAAAGCGGATGATGACGCCAACTACAAAAATTTCGTGGATATTCTCGACGAAATGGCCATCAACCGGATTCAGCGTTATGCAACCGTAGACATCAGTGACCAGGATAAAAAATGGATACAGTCTACCGAAGCTGCTAACGGTGTTCAAAGTACACCCGCACCGCCGGCTAAATAACTAATTATTTTTTTGCATCCATCATAAAACAACAACAATGGATTCTGCTAAAGTCTTAAAGTCCGATTTTCTTGATATCCTGTTTGACGGCAGGAACAAGGAGTATGGGGCGTACGATTTGCGGAGACAGTATAATAAGCGTGTGCGGAATGCCATTTTGGGAACCGCGTCATTGTTTGTAATATTCTTTGCAACGTACATGATATCACAGTGGGTTAAAGCTTCCGAGGGTGACAACACGAAGAAGCCAGTGATTCAGGAAATTAAGATGGAAGATGTGAAGTTACCGGATGATCCGAAAACGCCACCTCCGCCACCTCCACCTCCTGCACCACCACCACCGGTAAAACCGTCAGTACAATTTACTCCTCCGGTTATCAAGAAGGATAATGAAGTACCACCGGATGAGGAACCTCCGAAACACGAGGACATTAAAGATAAAGCCATCAGTACCAAAACTGTAGATGGTGATCCAAACGGAGTTGATCCGGGATTACTGGAAGATAGCAAAGGTACCGGTGTAGTAGGCCCGCCTCCTGCTCCTGCAAAAGAAGAAATCTTCACTTTCGTAGAGCAACCTCCTACCTTCCCGGGTGGAGAAGAAGCACTGGCCAAGTACCTGAGCAAAAATATCCGTTACCCACGCGTTGCGCAGGAAAATGGTATCTCCGGTACAGTATTCGTTCAGTTCGTAGTAGATTCTGAAGGAAACATTAAAGATGTAAAAACAGTTGGCGCCGCAAAAGGTGGTGGTCTGGAAGAAGAAGCTGTGCGCGTGGTGAGAACCATGCCTAAATGGAAAGCTGGTAAGCAAAATGGCCGCCAGGTTTCTGTACAGTTCAACCTCCCTATCCGCTTTACTTTGCAGGAGTAGTACTGTCAAAAGCATATATCATAAAGTCCCGTTTCAACATCGTTGGAACGGGACTTTTGATTTTCAGAAATTGGTGATCGCCCCGATTGTGCGTAAATTTGTGCCCTTTGAGAATATTTAAACCAAACAGGTATGCTGGGTAAATTAACAGGATTTGATGATACAATTGTGGCAGTAGCAACCGCCCCCGGGCTCGGCGCGATTGCCGTAATACGCCTGAGTGGCCCCGATACCTACCGCATCTGCAATCACCTGTTCCCTGCTAAAGATCTCCTGCAGCAAGCCAGTCACACCCTGCATTTCGGCAGCATTGTTTCCGAAGGCCATGTCATCGATGAAGTAGTGGTAAGCCTGTATAAAGGCCCCCGTTCCTATACCGGTGAAGATGTAATAGAAATATCCTGCCACGGTTCCCCCTATATCCAGCAACAGATCATAGACGCTACTATCAAAGCTGGTGCACGCCTGGCCAAACCCGGTGAGTTTACCCAAAGAGCATTCCTCAATGGTAAATTAGATCTCACCCAGGCGGAATCAGTGGCGGATCTGATTGCCAGTAATTCCGCCGCTTCCCACCAGACAGCTATGCAGCAAATGCGTGGAGGCTTCTCTAAAGAATTACATGCCCTCCGGGAGCAATTAATCACCTTTTCCGCCCTGATCGAACTCGAATTGGACTTCAGCCAGGAAGATGTGGAATTCGCCGATCGTACGGGCTTATATACCCTTGTAACCAATGCCACCGGTGTGGTGAAACACCTGATCGATTCCTTCCGCATGGGCAACGTGATCAAAAATGGCGTAAACACCGCTATTGTGGGTAAACCCAACGCAGGTAAATCTACCTTGCTCAATACCCTCCTCAATGAAAACCGTGCAATCGTAAGTGATATCGCAGGTACCACCCGCGATACCATCGAAGAAGTACTCAACATAGACGGTATCCTCTTCCGCCTCATCGATACCGCCGGTATCCGCGAAAGCCTCGATACCATCGAAAGCATCGGTGTGCAGAAAACTATGGAGAAAATCCGCGAAGCCGGTGTCGTTGTTTATCTGTTTGATGTGAACGAGCTATCTGAAACGGATATACGTAATCAGATTGCTACCTTTAAAGCACAGGAAGTAAACTATCTCCTGGTAGGAAATAAAACAGATGTAACCGGTGAAGCTGCCATCCGCAACAAATTCGCCGCTATCCCTGAAATACTTTTCATTTCCGCCAAGAACCACGCACATATACAGGATCTCAAAGATGCACTCGTCCATAAGGTAATGGCCGGCGATGTGAATACAGAAGATACTATTATCACCAATGCCCGTCATCATGCTGCCCTGCAGGAAGTGCTTAAATCACTCATGGATGTAAAACAGGGAATGGATAACGGTTTGCCAGGAGATTTACTGGCATTGGATATCCGGCTTTGTTTGCATTATCTTGGAGAGATTACAGGAGAGGTGACGAATGAGGATAGATTGGATTATATATTTAGCAAGTTTTGTATCGGGAAGTAGGGGCTTTCTTTTATTTACATCTACTTTTCTTTATTTGCCTAACGTAATGCTTATCAGAGTTGCATCTTGATAGGATGCCTGATTTTTCCTTTGTTTTATTTTGTTGTTGATCCATAAACCTCTAAATTAGTAATAAGATACGGAGGTACAAATATGCATGGGGAAATAGGGAAATAATGGCAGTAATTGACACTATAAGACAGTATTAGGCAGTTTAATTCATCCCCAGACAGTAGCCTCCCAATAGTTCCAATTTCAACTTCTAAAAAATGAGTAGTCATTTAAGGATAAAGAAGATTTGTGAGCATTGCGGAGAAGTGTTCATCGCCCAAAAGACAGTAACCAAATTCTGTTCGCTTACCTGCGCCCGCCGCAATTATAAACTACGAGAGAAAAAAGAACGTATACAAAAAGTAGAGTCAGAAACAAACACTCAACTTCTTTCTAAATCCAGGTTGGTTGACACCCCGGACTCAAAGCCATTGGGTGACCTGATAGATATTAAGGCGCTATCTTCTCTTACCAGCATCAGCGAACGTACTTTATTCCGGTTGATTAAAGACGAGGATTTTCCTAAGCTGAAAGTGGGGCGTAGTCTTCTTTTTCACCGGCAAACCGTGATAGATTATTTAACCACCAAATACGGGAATATATGAGAGGAGCGTTGAGACAGAAGAAGCTGAAGAGTGGGAAGCTCAGTCTTTATATAGATTACTATCCGCCTGTATGGAATCCGCAAGCCAAACAATACACGCGCCGGGAGTTCCTGAATCTACATCTACACGCTAATCCTGTTACTCCATTGGAGAAACAGGAGAACAAGCTGTATAACGAGATTGCCGAAAAGATTTATCTCAAACGCATGAAAGCCCTGATGCTGGATGCTAACGGCCTGTATAATAAAGATGCACTGGATGCAGATTTCTACTTGTATGCGTTGAATTTTATTCGCGGAAAGCAGCGTGAAGGTGTTGATACTACTCACCATGAAACAGCTATTAAATATCTGAAACGCTGGATGGGAGAGCATTTTAAATTCAGAAATATTGATGAAATATTTCTGAAGAAGTTCAAAGAGTACCTGTTAACTACCAATTCACTAAAGTCGTCCAAATCGAAGCTGGCGCAGAATTCGGCGGCTTCTTATTATGATAAATTTATTCTCATTATTCAGAGTGCTTTCTTAGATAAGTATCTACCGGAAGATTATAGTTTGCGTGTACCGCGAATCAGTAATGTAGATACCTTCCGACAGATCATTGATGACGAAGAGTTACGTTTGTTATTAGAGAATCCCATTGATGATGATACTGTTTTCCGATCTTCCATTTTTGCTTTGCTAAGTGGCTTCCGGTTTAGTGCTATTAAAGTACTTAAGTGGAGGGATTTGCACTTCTCCGAAGCATTGTGTACCTGGTATGTATATATGATAGACCCCAAGCCGGAACGATCTTTCAAGCATTACATCAGTCAGCAGGCGGTAAATATATTAGGAGAGAAGCAGGAAGGAGATAAGCTAATATTTCCGGATCTCAATTATTCCCGCACTCGTACAAGGTTGCAGGAATGGTTTGCCAGAGTGGGTTTAAAAGATAAGGCTAAGTTCCATAACTGGCGGCATAAGTACGCCACCGACCTGATAGAAAAAGGAGAAGATATTTATGTTGTCAGCAAAATGCTGAATCATAAGCATGTGAAGACTACGCAAATCTATGCGAAGGTGCCGGATACCAATAGGGCTAAAGCAGCCAGCAAGGCTATTAATAAACATTTAAATTAACCCCTCATGAGTTTATCGCCTATTGAGCAGAGATTGGATCGGATGGAGAGCGATATCCAGCAGATCAAAGGTATGTTGTCTGAATTGCTGGATTTGTCCAAAGGGGCTTTTCAGTCGCATGCTCACGAGAATATTATGTCGGCAAAGGAGGTAGCGGATCTGCTCCGGCTGGATGTCAATGTTATTTATGGGAAGTGTTCTAAAAGAGAGATACCATTTTTTAGGATGGGGAAGTTGTATAAATTTAAGAAGTCGGAGATATTGGAGTGGGTGAAGAGGCAGGATGATAGCGCTGCTTTTTCAGTGGATGATTATGTCAATAGGTATTTGCAAGGTAGAATATTAAAAGGCTGATTATTGATAGATAAATTTTATCATTCTTATTTAAACTTATATACCTGTAAAGTATGGAAGAAGCCTCAAAAATTGAGCATCAAATGGCGGTCGCTTTAAGGGACTTTGATATTTTATTACAAAAAGGGAATTTAGGATTTTATAATAGTTGTGCAGTTACTGAGATCTTTTTACATGATAGGAAAGACAATGTTACTAGTAATGTTTTTATAAGAGTAGCCTTTCAAGAAAAGGCTGTTACTGAGAAGCAAAAATTTTTGACGAAGAAGCTTCATGATTTTGATGGAGATCTAAAAATTGGAGCCTTGACTTATGAATTAAGTGTGGATGAAGCATATAAACGATTTAATAAGATTGTCAGTGATAGAATTTGGCTAGGCCCTGAGGGTACTGAATTAAAAGTTAATTTGGGGAAGGTTCTTCCCAAACAGTATATAGGTTGGAATGAAGAAATAAGATTGAATAAACTTCTAGTACCTAGTGGCAGTGGTTCTCATATTGTTGAATTTTTTGACCATAGTAAAGAGATTTTCCAATCTATTTTTCAACTTCCTAATACGGAAAAGTTTAATAAAGTATGTGTAATGTTAAAAGATCTTACCGGAATTGATCTTTCTATTGCATTTGATAGATTAGGTAATATTATTTTTCAATTTCCTGTAGATATTCTAAAGTATAAAGTAAATCCTGTTAAAACATCAACTGGTTTTAGCATTGATTTTAAGTGGCATTCCAAGTTAAGCAATATTCCGGAATGTAATATTCATATATATTCAAAAATAGAAGATGGTTATATGGGTGCTGCTCTAATTGATTATAATGGTGAGGCGAATCAAGTGATAGAAATCGGTAACCTAGACAATAATCCGAAAGCCCTGATATATAGAAAATCCCCCAACCTCCTTATTGGTATGTATGAAAATTGTTGTTCAAGACCCCTAGGCGTTGAGGTGGGGATTGAGAATGGAGCTAGAGTTTTTGCTAGTGACGGAGAATTAATCCAGATAGATATCTTTAAATTCGAAAGCGGAAATAAAAATGGAAGAGATTATTTGGACTTTATAAATAGCAATTTATATTCCATAGAGAGAGAGAATTTAGAAAAGGAATTAAAATTTAAGCAGTACTTCAACGGAACAAGAGAACAGGCACTGAAGGATCTGCGTCGATTAACTAACATGAATAATAAGTATGGCGTCTATTTATGGGATCCATTTTTAACTCCTAATGATTTATTTGATACTATTTATTTTAGTTCTAGATATGATATCCCATTAAAGGCTATAGGATCAATTAATGATTCTACTAAGTTGATTAATGGAGGCAGTCATAAGTCTTCTGATCAGATAATTACTGATTATAAAACAGTCCTGGAAGATCCTAAATATAAAAATATTGGATTAAATCTAGAATTTCGACTACAACATTCAGGGTACGGATATGGTTTTCATGATCGGTTTTTAATTTTTCCAGGTGGTATCGATAAACAGGCAAAAGCATATTCACTTGGAACTTCCGTTAATTCAATTGGCAAAAGCCATCATATAGTGCAAGAAGTTGCACACCCTCAACGTGTGATAGATGCTTTTAATGATCTATGGGGAAAACTTCAGGCAAAGGAATGTTTGGTTTGGAAACATCCATAATGTCTTACTCCCTAGATGAAGGTGCTCAAAAGCTGATTGTAGTATTGGAGAAATCAACAGTTCGGAATTTCCGAACTGTTGGAGCTGTTTCTTTTTTTGAAATAGTTTAGAATATAAAATATCCGTTGTACAAGTAGTCTAGGCGCCCAACTAATCGGAGTTAAGCCCCAATAACTGTTGAATATCATTCCGTAAAAAAAAGACACGTGAACGCACTTTGTATGGTTTAAGTTTACCATGCCTGATCCAGTCGTAGATAGTTGGTTTGGTGACCTGGAATAATTCGCAGACTTCATTCATCTTATACAGCGGCTTATATTTGAGTCCCGGCGTTTCATAGAGAGAGCTTGGTAGAGTCACCCTGTTAATGCTAGCAACCTCCTCACGAACGATTAGCCTAATTTGCCGCCAAAATTCATCAGGCTCAAATGGGAATAACATTGGCATCTGAGCTTTTTTAATTTGCACATTTTCTTCCATACACTTTAAACTTTTATAAGAAGTAAATATAAAATTATAGGCTGGATGAAAAATGTTAAATGTATAGCTATGTCGATTTTTTATTAGTTTGCGATTACAGAGAATTCAAGAGGTTTATATATTCACTTACTCAACCAATTTATACGAATGGAAACTCCTTTCTTCAATAATGTGTTTAATTATCCCATAACAGAATTTGAGAAGCATCTAAAACAAGAAAGTAATAATAGAATTTTCTTTTCTGGGAGATATGGTACTGGTAAGACATCTTTTATTACACGCTATTTCGGCCATAACGAGTGTAGAGACCTCTATGAAGTGTATCACCTTTTTCCTGTCAATTATTCCATATCTTCAAATGAGGATATTATAAAGTATATAAAGTATGACATTATTCTTGGGATGCTTGAGCGTAATGAGTCGTTTCCAGAAGAGAGTAAAGGGTACTTAAAAACTTTGCCTGCCTTTCTGTTAAAAAGAATGGATAAAGTATTTGAAGCTATTTTATCAATGGTTCCAGAGGTTGGGAAGAGTGTGTTAGATATGTATGAAAAGTTAGGTAAGTTAAAGGATGAATATCTATCGTATCATGATCAGGAAAATATTGGCGATGGCGATAAATTGGCAGAATATATTGATGTCCTGGAGGGACAGAATGGTAGCTTGGTTGAAAATGACGTAATCACAAAAATTATATCTGCAAAAATCCAATCCAGTAGACCTAAAGAGTCGATATTAGTCGTAGATGATCTTGATCGTTTGGACCCTGAACATGTTTTTAGGATACTGAATGTTTTTGCTGCCCATTTTGATACCAAAGCAAGCACCAGAGATGCAAATAAGTTCGGATTTGATAAGGTGATCATTGTTGGTGACATTGAAAATATCAGGAATATTTTTCATCACCGCTATGGTTCACAAGTAGATTTTACTGGTTATATCGATAAATTTTATAGCTCTGATATATATCATTTTGACAATAGAGGGGCAATGGAAAAGGTTGCTGAAAAAGTAGTTAATTCTTATACACTAGATGGCAATAAAGATAGAGCAATGGACCTCTATTTTAAAGATGGTTTCTTGTTCGCAATTATAAAATCGTTGCTTGAAAAGGGGAATCTAAGCCTGAGGGCTATACTTAATACTTATAGTAAAGAGCTAACATATCATAATGAAGACGTTGATTTAATGTATTATCATAAAGTTTCGGCATGGCGGGTGCCAATGATTTATAGGTTGAAATATCTGTCTGAATTAATAGGTGGTAAAAACAATTTGGTAGCCATATTTGAGAAATTTAAAAGAGGAGATATCATATTTGACGATATCTCTTTCTACCCAGGTAATCTGTTATATATCTTGAATTACAATATAGAAGGTAGACAGAAAGGACTAACCGCTGTCATTTATAAAGATGAAGAATATCTCTTGGAACCAGAAAGAGACTTTTATTCAGACTCCATAAGTAGAGTGAAGATGTATAAATCTTTGAAATCCGGTATCAACGGCGATTTTAGTAAGGGCGAAGAATATCGCGCTACTGTAGATGAGTTTTGGCAATTAAATATTGACGTTGTTAACAGACTTAATGTATTAGGTTATATAAAATAATAGTATTCTTAGGGTGCCTTGAAAAGGCGGAATGACGCACTTGTCAGATCTTCTAAATATGCTTATTATTTAGTATATTCAAGTAACTATTAAACAAGTTAACCTATAAGCGATGACAACCCTGGAACAAGTCAAGGATGTACCCTTTAGGGTCAGAGTAGCCGAAACAAACGCATTCGTTCGGGAAATCCCCTACAACGATCAAACGAGAAAATCTTCCCGTTTGACTTTTGACTTTGATAAGCTGGCCAACCACGCTTTGCATAACCACTATTGTATTTCCTTTATAAGATGTCCGTTTCCTTTAAACTTCGATAGCCTGGTAAATCATTTTGACTGGTGTAGCCGGTATCTGTATTTCAACTTTGAGGAATCAATTCTTCGAATTGAGATATTTACAAAGATGGAGAACCAACATTATGACGATACAAAACTTGAATACCTGATTAAGTTACTCAAGAAATATCCTCAGGCATATCAATATGATTTGGATGACGCCGATCATAAGCAGAAATGGGCGCTGCTGAAGAAATCCAATTTTCAAAAGAATGCAGACTTTTTAAGGATAGCGGAGAACGACAAGGAACAAAGAGCGATGTTACTCGACTATTTACGAACTCTGCAAGAAAAGACAGGGAAGGCGAAAATTACAGATGCTAATAAACAACCGGGTACCCCTTCTTCCAAACAATTGGTTGTACCCACATCCGAAAAGCGGGAAAGGGAAGCCAGCAGTTATAATTATCTGAAGTTAAATGAAGAACTCTCTCCGGCAACTTGCAAAGAAGTGATTGATTTTTTATATACCGCCTTCCAACCTTATTTTCATATCCCTTACGACGTGGATACCTTTCGTAAAATATTTATCAAAGAAAACAGTCCCATATTAGAGCTGATCAAAAAGGATAACTTCGATAATCAGTCTCTAAAAATCATCTTCCAGGCATTGAAGGATACAAAGGGACTTATCGTTTCCTGGCAGGTAATTGAAAAGAAAGTTCGGGTATTCAAGGCAAATGGAACTCCATTTTCCGGTTTTTCTGAAGTGAGTATGGGCAAGATTAACCCCAAGAAGCGTAAACAACAGGAGAAAGATATGTCTCCCATCATTGAATTGATTAAGAAGGAGTTAGCCAACAATAAAAGAAAATAAGTAATCGCCATCCTACAAACAAAGTCCGGATTTTGCATGTTTTTTTCGGTATTTGCCTTAAACCGGTATTTTTTTGCATTCAAATTTGCTCTGAATCAATTGTGAAGAGATATGAGTGAGCAAATGCAATTTATTGGTTTCAGTATAGAGCAAGCAAGGCTCTTTATTGAAAGTATCGTTAAGTCCTGCCTCCAGGAAAATAACCTATCCAAAGGTCTATCAGAAACACCGCTAAACATCCGGCAGGCTTGTAAGATTATAGGTGTTTCAGCCCCAACACTCCGGAAGTTCGTACAAATGTCCCTGATCCGCCGCCATGACCTGGGTGAGCGTAAGAAGGTATTTTACCTGTCTGAACTGGAGGAAGACATTAAGCGGATTCGATCCATGAGCCAGAAACCCGAACGGGAAGATTAACCCCCTTAACCCATCTCAAAGCATTTTATGGCAACAAATGATTTTCCCATTGCAGAGGCAAAGCGGATCGACATGGTTGATTACCTGGCCTCCCTGGGCTACCAGCCCCGGAAGATCCGCGGTCAGGATTATTGGTATTTATCTCCATTTCGCGAAGAGCATACCGCCTCCTTTAAAGTTAACCGCAAGCTGAATCTGTTTTATGATTTTGGAATTGGTCAGGGAGGAAGTATTGTAGACTTTGGAATGTTGTTTCATCATTGTACCATTCCTCAAATTTGGGAGAAGCTGCAATCTTTTCTTTCTTTTCACCGGCACCAGGTTATCTCTCAGCCTCCACCAGTGGGACCAGCTCCCGATTTTTCCAGTGAAGAAAAAAAGATCCGGGTGATAGGGGATGCGCCGATTACTTCACCGGCCCTGCTTCATTATTTGGAAGTGCGCCGTATTCCCTTGCAGCTTTCCCAGCAGTTTTGCCGGGAAATTAGTTACTCCCTTTATGGAAAGGACTATTACGCCATCGGTTTTAAAAATGATGCCGGTGGGTATGAATTGCGCAACCCTTATTTCAAAGGGAGTTCCAGCCCCAAGGCAACTACGTTTATTGATAACGGTGCATCTGAAGTATCCGTATATGAAGGCTTCTTCAGTTTTCTATCTTTCCTGATGATCTATCAAGAGAAAAATCTGCCGGTAACCAATTACCTGGTACTAAATTCTTTATCCTTCTTTAAAAAGAGCCGGGGATTAATGGAGAGGCATCAGGCTATTCATCTGTATTTGGATAGAGATAAAGCAGGCATTGACCAAACGCATCAGGCATTAGCCCTGGATAGGAAGTACCAGGATTGCAGTCACATATACGGGAGCTACAAGGACTTAAATCAGTTTCTCGTCCATTCAAATCTTGTGCAAACCACCAAACATTCACAAAATAACCTCAAAAAGTTACGCCCAGGTTAACATCAGAAAAAGGTGACGATCCTTTTTCTTTTCACCGTAACCCACTCCTCCCAGGAGTAATTATTCAATTATCAAAATCTCAAATTATGGCAGACTTCAAAAGAAAAACATTGCAATTAAGTTCTGGTAAGCAGATTAAGTTATTTGGAAATAGCATGGCTATCGGGAAATCATTGGAACTTGGCGAAGGGTATCGCCCCAATATACTTGCCTGTAATGATGGGGCTTCGGAAAGTAATTCCCCCGCATCTGTGCATAATCCCTTTAGGTTAACCCGTGATGAACTAATAGAATTGGCGGATTATAACATTCAACTTTGGATGGACTTGAAAAAGAATATCTATAAATATGGGATAGATAATCCTATGATTTTTGAGATGGAGTTACCGCCTCAGAACAAATTAACTAAGCCCGGGCCCAAGAAAAACGGGCCTGAAGGGGAAGGTAAAAAGATAGATCCTCCCAAATCAGACGATAAATTATAGCATAAGGAAACCATGCGGGCGGGAGCATATGGGTCTTGAGGTTCGGTATAGCCAGCTATGTTTTGGTAATACCAAAACTTCTGACCCACCGCATGCTATCGCATTTATGGGTAGGTTTTTTCATCCGCTTACAGGCGGATTCAAAAAAATAAAACGGACTGAATCATGACGCAGAATGATAAGAGGCGGGGGAATAAAGGAGGGCGTCCATTAAAAGAAGTCAGGAAAAATATTATCCTGACATTCAAATGTTCAGCTTTTGAAAAGATGGTCATTGCCCAAAAGTCAAAGGAATTAAACCTGAATATATCAGAGTACATCAGGCAGATGTCAGTAAATGGTAAGGTTGATCAGCAGGTTAAAGTATTTCCTGCGGAAGTATTGGCACTATCCGGATCACTTAATCATATTGCAGCCAACATCAACCAGGTAGCCAAAAAGCGTAATAAGGATGAAGACTTATCAATGTTGGAGCGCGTAGACCTTCAAAACCTGGTGCCGTTGCTAAAGGGAATTGCTCTGGAGATTAAAAATTATCTCAGATGATCGGCACAGTAATTACCGGAAGCTCTTTTTATCATCTTATCAGTTATGTCCTGGAAGATAAAAAAGATTTGTCCGAAGAGCAGAAAAGGGAAATGTCTTTAAGGGATGGCGTTCAGCATAAGGATAGAGCGGAAATACTTGCCTTTAATAATTGTTTCGGAGATAAGTATGAGATGGCTGAACAGTTTAGAGATGTAGCCCGCTTGAGTAAAAGAGTGGAAAAGCCCGCATTCCATCTTTCTATCAGACTGGCTGAAGGTGACCATCTGACCAAAGATCAGCTGATTGAGTTGGGAGAAGCATTGGTAAAGGAGTTCAATGTTGCAGATCATCAGTACCTAATGGTTTTTCACAAAGATACCCGTGAGCAACATTTTCATATTGTAGTAAACAGGGTAGGACTTGATGGTAAAGCCGCCAGTGATAGTAATAGCTATAGGCGAATGGCAGCATTTTGCAGGAAGCAGGAACAGAAACTAGGGTTGACACAAGTATTGAGTCCGAAGGCTTTTTTATCGAAAGAGCAGCAATTAACTCCCCGACAGGATCAAAGACAGACAAGACTAAGAGATCATATCCGGAATACTTTGAAGGACGTGAATGATTATCCAGCCTTTGAAAAAACAATACGCTCATTGGGTTATACAGTAATTAAGGGTAGAGGGATTGCATTTATTGACGGAAAAAAAGTAAAGATTAAGGGGAGCGATGTTGGTTTCTCCCTTTCAAAAATCGAGAGGATTCTATCTCTGAAAAAGGAGCTCGCATATAAGCAACAGGAGCAAAGGAATTTTGAATCGCTTTCCCGAAATCAATCTGGGAAAAAGAATCACTATACCGATAATGATTGGCCCCAGCATAATAACGGTTCGCCCCTGGTGCTAGGGATTCAAAATTTAGCAAATCTTATTGAATGGTTATTGCAGCCTGAGATGACCGACAATACTATTCCATATGAGTTAACCCAGGAGGCATATGATCGGAAACAGAAAAGAAAGCAGAAAAGGCAATCTCATTAAAATCTTAAAAGCAACAAATCATGAATCAGATTATAGAGACACTCGCATCCAAAGTAGATAAACAGGAAACGTTATTGCAGGAGCTGGATGAAAAGGTAAAGGCTATTCCTGACAGCTCCGGTAAGATTGTCGAGATATGGAAGGAGATGCATAATACTTTCCTCCAACATTCACTACCTAAAGAAGAAGTAGTAACGCTAACTGCTGCCTTGTCTCAGAATATACGGATAATGAAAACACCCCCGACAGAGAACTTAATACATCATCATCATTTGTCAAAGGTTATTTTTATAGTGATAGTTCTGGTAATAGTTATTGCAATCCTCGGTACGGGGTGGTATAATACGGCTGATAGCCTAAAAGAGTATAAAGAAGCAGACACAAAATACCGCTTCCTGAAACTACAGGAAAGTAGATCTATTCAGCAATTATTAATCACTACAGACAGTCTTTATTATCGGATTCCCACCCTGCGGGATAGTGTACTACGACAGGAGCAATTGAAGAATGACCGTCTGGAAATGCTGCGACTTGCTACAGAACAAGAACAGTCCGCTAGGGAGTTGAGGAGAAAAGCTGGTGAGAGGAACCGGCAGTAGCTACGGCCTGAAATACCAGGTTTCCTGTGCTGTCTTGCCAAATTGCTGGACATAGCTACCATTGGCGTGAAGGATACATTCCAGATATTGAGCCGGGTTGCCGATTTTTAAACCAACCACCTGCAGCCCGGTTTCATTACATTTTTTAAGAAATCCCGGCAGGTCTTCAATCAAAATGACACGTTTGCCATGAGCAACTCCCCTGAAATTTTCCAACCAATATCTGTGTAAGATTATTTTGTGTCATACATTTCCTGGATTGCCACGCATCTGAAAATTAACCCATCTCTTTCTTCCATATGGGATTCATGATAATGACCATAATACCATTCCTTGCATCCGGCAGCTTTAAGATATGAGTAGATCCGGCTCATTATCTGTCGTTCGTTTTCCAGATCAGTAGCCAGGTCTTTGCCGGCGGCCATCTCCTTAACAATAAAATTGAGAACGATGGGGTCAAAGGTATAAGGCCATGCCTCTTTTGGGGCTACGTGCGAAATAGCTATGTCAATGCCGTGAGCACATGCTGATTTTAGCAAAGTCTCATCAAACTGGATTTCTTCTTCCGGCCAGTAGTCTTTACCAGGTGTTCTGCTTAGACGATCAATAGATATGCCGCCACCAATAAAAAAGACGCGTTGATTTTCTATTTCCAATACTTCATAATCCTGTACCAGTTTGACGTTTTGAAGGTTGAAAGTATCCCGGTGATCCCAGAACCACTTATTATCATGATTGCCTCTCAATATGTACAAATGGTTTTCTTTTTCCCTATGAAATTTATCAATTTGAGACAATGCTTTTATGTCAAGATCTTTATGCTGAAAGCCAAGCCCCCAATCGCCAACCTGTATAAAGGCGATTTTCTCCAGTCCGAATTTTTTGATCTTGTATAGTATTTCCGGATAACCTCCATGAAGATCACCAATGATTACCATTCTGATATTGAATTAGATGAAAGTTAATATGTTGCTAATTTAATTATTTATAATCCTGGATATGCCTGGTCCTGGAAGTTATTTGTTTTCCGGTGTATTGTCGGTAACCTGATTTCTAAGCAGAAAAGTAACTTCAATCATTCTTTCCATGTCTATGTATAGCTCTGTTGTTCCTAATGGATCAATGTTGCCCATAAGCAGATTTTTAATAAATCCATTCCATAGATGTTTTCTAAAGCTTTGAAGGGAATATCTTTCCCAGAAATCAGTAATTACCAATTGTGGGTTATTTATTTCTTGTTGGTTAAGCCTGAATGGCCGCTGGCTGTAATCATCTTCTATTTCAAAAGAATTGATTAGCGGGTTACTATTTTCCATAATTGAAAAAGGTTAATTAAATAATAAAATGGTTTGATTGTTTGTAGAGTACTGACTCTGTTGTATATAGCTTTCGGCTCTCCGGGTACGGTTGCAGGACGAGCCGCGAACCATGTAGTTGTATACACCCCTAATATGGATACCATAAAAGGAAAGATATTTAGTGAGTACACATGAAGCCTCACTCTACGGGTGTACAAGCACCCTCAAATATTTTGTTTGCCAGGGCTATTCTACAATTATATTAATCCCGGCTTTATTGGCCTTATAGGTTATCTTTTGTCGTAATCCGCCATAGTTCCAGTTTCGCACAACAAATTTTTGTTCTTTTGCCTGTTCTTCTGTTTCCTGCTGGTCCACCAGAATAAGTGTAGCTGCCTGATATTTTACACAAAGGTCTATCAGCCGTTTACTGTAAACATGGAGTTTATAGTTGATATACCTTTTTTCTGCATCGCGGAAGGTATTTACCTTTTGGCGCATCCGCGCTTTCCCATTTTTAGTCCTGTTAAAGCCAGATGATTTCTGACAGCGCCGGATAGCTTCCTGGATAGCCAGTCTACGATAGAGAAAGTCTTCCTTTGTGCCTATCCTATATTGGTACTTGTTGATTTTTACTGCCACCGGGATTTCCATAGAAAGAGACGCCTCTGCTATCACATCTGTTTTTAGATTACCCACCAGCTTATCAAACTGGAAAATAGCCAGTAGGTAAATCTTGCTACCATCTAATTGCAGGGAGCTATCACATAGTTTGTAATCTCCTTCTATAGCCCTTTTCCACATACTATACTTATCATCCAGATCCTTTCCGAAATAGGTTTTAAAGTGAAGTCCATAGATAGAAAAAGTATAGTTTCTACTTTGGCCAATAGGCCGGATTTTGATTAAAGCTCCAGCCGGTATGGGTATGGGGATATTGCGTTTATAGTTCCTCAGTGATCTATCTCCTTTCCAATATGCTTCTTTTTCCTTGTTGTAGGTAGATACAAGGGTATTATTAAGACACCCGAGTATTGCCATCGGCATATCCTGTTTATATCGTTTGCTGAGGAACTGATAAGTGGTATTGGTTTTTGAGGTGGTTAATATCCCATCCGGATCTTTGTGAACATTGGCCAGCTTGACTTTTGTATCATCTTTCAGATAGAACAGTTCCTTTATCTGGTCCTGAATAAAGTGATGGGTAGATATTTGATTGGCGGCCCGGAAACAGAAATGTTGCCATTGCCACAACGTTTCCCAGGTTGTATGTCTTACCTGGTCGTCATCATTGTTGATAAGTAACTGGATTCTACGCGTAACAATGATTTTTCTTGTTTCCATGTTTGCGAATCTTTTGTAAGGTTTGATTTGCTGAAACGTACTGATTTACTACATCGGCTAATGGCCTGTTCGTTTCGTGGGAAATCCTGTCAAAGCTGTATTTGTCCTGATGCCGTAGCCTATATACTTGGGCTTGTTCTGGCGTTAAGTAAGCTGTATAGTTATCTTGATTCTTCTTCCTGCTAGTAGTTTGCTTTTGTGGAGGAGCCAATAGCATTGATTTCAGTGATTCAATGCTTTCCTGGATTTCCGTTGTTATATGCTGATATGGAGCCGCAAACCGTTTGGCTATTTCTTTATAGTTAAGACCATGGAGCATATAAAGCCTTATGATAGTTTGCCTGTTGGCCGGTAAATATGGAATGGTCTTTTCTATTCTTTCGAGGCGTTCAAGATCTTTTCCTGACAGATAGCCGGATTCCGGCTCGTCTTCCTGGTTAAATGAAGCATAATGGCTATTTTCCAGAAATTCAAGACGCATAAAGCTGCGATGAAATTTACTGGTCTTCTTTCTAAGGTATTCGTAACATCCCCACCGGACGCATAGACGGATGAAACGGAAGAGATGCAGCATGTTGGTCATTCGGGTTCTAAAATCCCATGCGCGGAGAAACGCTTCCTGTAAAATGGAGTTTATGACAAAAGAGTCCTCTATTATGCGCCTGGCGTAATAAAAGGTCGGCTTGTATAGGTTACTGTATATATAGTTTAGCCCTGTTTCATCACCCAGCTTGAACAATTGAAAATGCATACTGTTCTCAGGTGTGCTGGTTGTAATGTATCTACTCATAGCTTCCAGTTTTAAATAGACATGACAAGATTGTGGCGGTTATTAACCACCAAAGCCATTTCAGTATGTTTAATTGGAGCCTGCGGAGTGAATATAAAAAAGGCGCAGGACTCAACGTTACCGTCCCCTGGCACGACCAAGCGCCTAAAGACCAAAGCAACGCGAGCCCACGCGCCTTATGACGTGAGCTTCGCCGTTGCCTTGTTGGTCTGGAATTTGGTCGTTTCGGGGACCAAGGCATTTGCGAGGCGATTCATGCTATATTAGTAGAATCGCCAAATTAGTATTTTATGGAAAGATTTGATAGTCTCTCTTTTATAAAGATAGGATAATTTTTCAATTGTACATCTATAGAGGTACGAAATATTTTCGGATTTAGCGGAACTTCCTTTAATGAATGCCCTTCAGGAGGAAGAAATATTAAAAGAGTTTGGAAAAAAGCTTCAAAAATTGCGTAAGGCAAAAAAATTAAGCATTAGAAATTTTGCATACGCGGCGGAATTGTCTGTAAGTTATGTTCAGAAATTGGAGGCAGGTCTGTCTAATCCATCATATACAACATTGTTAAAAATTATTGATACTCTTTCCGTTGATCTTAATCATTTTGCATCGGAATTTTAGAAAGGCGTACCCCCAAAAGTAACTATCTACAATAGACCTATGGATTCTAAAAATAATTTTTTATATGCCATTATTGGTAGCATAGTAATCTTCTCATTTTTATTCATTACCAGAATAAACTGTCCTCAACTTCTGGATATTGATATAAAATGGATAGGTGTCGCCCTGCTGCCCTTAATCTTTTGTTTAGTAATAGGGAAATATATTAAGAAATTTTCTGGCTTTGGAATTGAATTGGAAATTGTAGCTGAGGAGTCTATTCTGACAAATACTTCCATTATACAATTAGTGCATCCTGTAATCGCTGAAGAAAAAGGATCGACTATAGGGCTTCAAGATTATCCTGTGGATCAGATTGCTGCCGTGAACGTTATCCGCTTTCGAGATAATCCAAATTTGTTGTACAATCGTTACGATGTCAGAAGATATTTGGAGTTCTTTTACAATGTTCAGTATTTGCAACTCACAGATAATTTCGGTAGGCTTAAAAGCATTACTAGAATAAATAGGAATAGAGTTCTGAATACTGATCAATATCCTGACGGAATTAATAATGGAATTGATATAATTAAATCATTTAGTAAAAGCGACACCGTCCGTATTTATGTAAAGGCAGAACAAACTGCCGTTGATGCTTTAAAAATCATGAGAGAAAATGGTATTCATTTTATTCCGGTTGTTAATTCTCAATTGCAACTTATTGGAATTGTTGAAAGAAATAAGTTGGATGAATACTTGGCAAGTATAGTTATTAGCATTAGTGATAAAAAATCAAAATGATATATGCATGCAGAAGAGTGAGTATTATTCCCTTTTTGAAGGATTAGAAGAAAAAGCATTGGAGCGGGCTTGGCTGAATAGAGATTTTGAGATAGAGCGCTATTGGCAGCGTGCAAGTTATTTCTGGGCGTTTACTGCGGCTGCATTTGCAGGTTTTTTTGCTCTTGCTGCGTCAAGCACAATTGAAATAAGGTTTCCGCAGCTGCAATTTTTTGTTATTTGCTTGGGGCTGATTTTCTCAGTTGGCTGGTTATTAGTCAATATTGGTAGTAAGAAGTGGCAAAAGAACTGGGAAAAGCATATAGATATGCTTGAAGATATAGTAACAGGTCCGATCTATAAGACTGTTCTAGAGAAGAAAAGTTTCTCCGTATCTAACATTAACATTATTGTTAATAGTGCTGTAATTGCTATTTGGGCGCTTTTATTCTTCGATTTCCTGTTCGTCAAAATGAGTTTTAAATGTGATAGCCATTGTAAGCCAGATTTATTGATAATAATAGCATGCTTGATAACCTTTATATGCTTGGCACTAATGGTCTGGGGACCGGGAAAAACGGGAAGTATTAGAAAACCATTTTCATTTGTCAAAAGAGAAATCTCATATAAAAATTGACTCGTAAAATTCGGTTTTTTTTTATAGCTCTTAGTAAATAAATATTGAACTCGATGCACCAAATAATTGTGGTAAGCATCTTTTTCCGCTAACCAAATTATTTAATTAAGTGTGGGGAGATTGGCAGATGGAACATTTTCTGGTTTAAACTATAATTAGGTGAGTAAAGTAGCAACAGCCAAGCAAACCGGACAGGGGGGCACAAGTTACGAGGATAAGGTAGTAGCCTATTTCTTGGCGTGTATGCTATCTGAAAATTTGCCATTTGATCCCCAATCAGGCCTTATTAAAAAAATCAGCCTGCAGGCTGGGGCAGACGGCTGGTTATTTGATGATATCTTACTGACGCTCGAATCTTCTCAAACCATCCGTCGTATTGCCGTATCTGTAAAAAGTAATCAACAGTTCAATTCCAAAGGATGTCCGGCAGAAATTAACCGGTTGTTATGGGAACAAACACTACACCATAATTCTCTCGTATTCAATAAAGATTCAGATGCACTCTGTTTAGTAGAAGCTCCCATTTCTCCGGCGGTTTCAGCTGATTTAAACCAGCTTTTGCAGCAGGCAGTTCATCAGGATAAGGCAACCTTACATCAACGTATTTTAACTGACCGGTTTTACTCCAAATCTGGCAGGAAGATTTACCAAAGCTTTTATTGCCCGCCAGATCTGGCCGCACTTTATACTGTCAGGGAAGAAGACACGGTTAACCTGCTTAAATGTTTTATGGAGCGGGAGATGGATTTTGAAAATAAAGTATCAAAAGACGAAGCAAGGGGCATAGAGTTATGCCGTAACTCGTTAAGCAGTAAAAATCAGGCTGACGCAGAAAGGCTTTTCAAAGCTTTATGTTTACTCCCAAGAAGTATTGCGCCTGTTGCTGGAAGCCTTGATCGAAAGGGGCTGGTACAGGTCTTAAAAAATGACTTTCTTCTTAGCAATGCCCCCAGGTATGAATCTGATTGGAAAAAACTAAACCAGGCAGCAGCTGACAAATTTTTAATCATTCCGGATAAGTTAGGCCAGCAATTGTCACTGGATAGAAACGCATCTGGCAACGATCTAGAGAATAAATTAAGTAGATGTAAAGGGCTGATCATACAGGGGATTTCTGGTAGCGGAAAAACGAACCTGGCTAAATTATTTGCTGAAAGGAAAAGAGCTGAAGGTAGCAGTATTATTTGGCTGGATAGCACTGATTTTGACTCGACATCGATGGAAACAGATATGAGGCTGGACAACCAGCTTTCCGAGTTAATTGAAGAGACTTCGGATGTTCATGCTTATTTATTTATTGATGGTATCGAGCGGTTATATCATCAGCGCCAGCAACAGAAGCTTGCCATCATTTTAAGAAAAGCGATCGATGAGACTTCTTCTTGGAAAATTATTTTTACTTGTCCATCAGATCAGATTGATAAACTGAGCCAATTTTTCACCAATTTCAATTTCTCTCCTTCAATCTTTCAGAATTTTGATATTCCGGAACTAACATTTAACGAGTTATGTGAAATCGCTACAGCCTATCCATTGCTAGAGCAAATCCTTTTTATCGATTCCATGGAAAACATCCGGAATAATCTGAAGTTATTAGACAAGCTTATTCGGAATGCCAATAATCTTTCATCTCTGTCGGCAGCACATAATTTAGGAGAGAGTCATTTGATTGACTTTGTATGGACAGAGGAAGTGGAAAATGCAAATAATGGACTGCAAATAAGTTCTTTTCTGAAACAGCTTGCTGAACAGCAGGCTGATAATTTGAGTATCGGGATCAGTGTTCATTTATTCGCTCCGGATAAGCTAGCACCAGCCGATGCGTTGCGATCCTTGGGTTTTTTAAAAGTGCAACATGAGAAACTTTATTTTAATCATGATCTATATAGCGATTGGGCCAGGTATAGGCTGCTTAAATCCTACGATGATGAATTACCTACCTTTTTAAAACAGAAACATTTAACCTCACCGTTATGGGCAAAAGCCGTACGTTTATATGGCATCAGCCTTTTAGAACAAGAGCCCACAGGAGCACAATGGGAGAAGGTAGTTCAGAGCTTTACAGACAACTCGCCGCAGCATCTTTTAGTGCGGGATCTTTTACTGGAAGCGTTTTTCTTTGCTCCGAATGCCTATTCGTTGCTTACTCTGCACAGAGAACTTCTGTTTACCAATGAAGCAGCCTTGTTAAAGGGCATTACTAAATTATTTTTACTGCGAGCAACACACGCTGCACCGCATGTGCTTGAAATCGCAAAACGGATCGGCATTACAGAGAAACAAGCCTCTGCTTACGACCGGTTACCAATTCCCGAGTATTGGCCAGATGTTTTAAAGTTTTTGTGGGAACAGTCAGAAATTGTATTGGAGCATGACTTAATTAACACTGTCGAAATAGCATCTCTCTGGCTTGAAAAGACGCCGGAAAAGTTTCCATTGCGACAGGAAGCAGGTAATCTGAGTCTGAAGGCAGCAGAACAAATATTTTCAATACGGGAAGAGGGTGGGTATATTGATGATAAAATAGAAGAGCTAGTATATAAGGCGTTACTATTGGGTTACCTACAGAATCCTGAGCAAGTGAGGAACTTATGTTTGCGGATTTGTAAACGAATCAAAATAGAACCTGATGCCAGAGCCGTGGAAAATAAAGATCCTGAACAAGGTGTTATATCAGTTACTGGTCGTGGGTTTTCACGAAGAAAAACTGATCCATGGCCATTGGGGCCGCTTGACAGGATTGACAGTGCTTTTCGAAAAGTATGTTTGGATGGCAGGACAATTCTCCCCATACTTCAGTATGATCCGTCATTGGGATCGGAGATGTTGCTGGCTGTAATGATTGAAGAGCCCGAGGATAGCTGGTATAGTTCGGATCGGTTCAATGATCATTATGAGCTTATTGAAGAACATGGCTGGTACCCGCCATTCTATTTACGTGGCCCTTTCTTGAATTTCCTGCGACTTTCGCCTTTAGAAGCATTGTCCTTTATCTGTAAGTTAACCGATTTTGCCACGGAACGTTGGCTGGAAAGTCATAACGAATCATCCAATAGTAATAAAATTGAAATAATTATCGAAGGGAAATCCAAAGAGTACATTGGAGATTTTTATGTTTTCGGTTGGCATAAAGATGTTGGGAATGCGCCTCATAGTCTTGTGTCAGTTCTCATGGCCCTGGAACAGTTCTTTTATGAAGAACTGGAGAAGGATAAAAATATTGATGAATACACGTCGTACCTGATAAAGAATACAAATTCCCTTGCTATTATAGGCGTCATATTTACCATTGGAAAATTACATTTCCCCTTGTTTTTAGAACGGTTGAAGCCCTTTCTTTCGACGTATGAATTTTATGAATGGGATCTCCACAGTGGGTATCATGACCTTACCATGTGGGGGGATTTTAGCCAGGCCTGGCAGGAACAAGTGAAAAAATGGAAGGGCAGACACCACCGGAAAATTGCCATTCGGGATATTGTACTTCATCTATTGTTGAACAACGGGGAGTTTCAAAAAGATTTTGTACCAGTAAGAGAGAAATGGCAAAGCGAATTGCTACAAATGCAGACGCGAAATGAACGAGATATATTTCTCTATCAGCTGATACATCAAACCAATCCTGCCAATTACGAGAAAAAGGTATCTGAGCAGGGAACCTATTTTGAATACCAGGAGCCCGTCGAAGTAACCGATCATTTGTCAGCAGGACGAAAAGCCAGTCTGGAAACCCTTGAGGATTCTCATTTGGCATATAAATACCAGCTGATGATTGATCAGAAATCGCCATTTGAATTAGCAGGGGCAGAATACTTATGGAGTAAGATTCAGACCGATTATGCAAAAATAGACCCTGAATCCGACAGTCATTGCAGTGGCGAACATGCATGGGCATCGCCCTATACAAATGTATTGGCAGCTGTTAAAGTGTTAGTACATCACAAGGATATTTGGATTGATAAATATCCTGATTACTGGGATTGGGTACTTGATTTAATGAAGAGGATAATAGATAAGCAATTTTTATGGGGGAACGAATTTCACCATTATGGCACCCACCAGGAATGGAATATTTTCCTTGCAGAAATTGCGCCTGTTTTATGGAAGAGCAACATAGATAGTAAATCGATGCGCAGAGTCATCGCTGGCTCTTTGTTGTTGTTTAACGACGCTACAAGAAAACATTTTTTTACCACAGCTTCTGCATTGTATTCTTGGGATACCCCGCATTTTGTACAGGCTCAAAATCTGCTTTTATATTATAGCGGGGAATATTATCGGGGGATAAAAAACTATAACGAAGAAAAAGGGAAGCTTAAGAAAACAAGAGAGGAGCTTGCCGAGAAATTTATAAATAATAAAATCGAGACTTTTATCCTGGATTGGTCCGTCATTCGTTCTCCCGAAGAATGGAAACAAAAGGAAACTGATAATTGGCGCAGGAATTCTCAGGATCGTGTAAGAAAAGCAGGTCTAACGACAAGCATAATTATACCTATGTTGGAGGTTATTCCGGAATTATCTGCGATTAAGGGGAATACAGAAAAGACCTATATCGTTTCATTATGGGAGCAGGCATATAAACAGATTATTTATCAACTCGGAGAGATAAAGGAAGATTCCCTGCCTATTAAATCATCGGAAAGTGAATTCGACAGAATGGTTCTTCAAAAAATTGCTAGATCAATTTTATTTCTCGGTAGTGAAGAAGTCGAATTGAGATTTTGGGAGCCATTATTTAAGTATGGTTATCTCGCCCAGAAATGGATTCAGACATTTTGTAATTCTTTTTATGTTAACCTAGACACCCCGGACATTCGCGATAAAATGGTGAAGTTATTGAACCAGATGGTTGAATATACCTACACTTCGTCAACCTGGGAAACCAAACATATTGATCGGTTCAGTGACTTTAGAATTTGCGTAATGGGTTTTCATCCTTGGATGTGTGATGTATGGAAGTACGACTATTCTGCTTTTACTTCTGCCGCAGAACCAATTTACAAAAAGTGGTTTGGTAAAAATAAATTGAACCCTTATGTAATAGATTCTTTGCTAGGTTTCATTACAACCCCTTCTGGCAAGTTTATGCTCAAGGATGGGTTGAGAATCCTTACTTTTTTTTTCCAGTTAAGCTTACATCAAAGTCAACAGAAGGCGCCAGAGGGGTTGGTTTGGGTAGGTCATAAGGACCTGGATGATAAACTGGCGACTTGTTTAAGTGCTTTATGGCAATATTTTTCAAATAACATGAAAACAGATAAAGAATCATATGTTTTTTACCGGGAACTGATTCAGTATTTGATAGCCATGAAAAATGTTGTGGGTATAGAATTGCAAAAATCGTTGATAGAAGATTAATTATAAATTATGGAAATTAAATTCTTTGATGCAGGATGTGGTGATGCTATTCATATTCGATTTTTGGGAGATGATGGGCTTTATCATAACATTTTGATAGACGGAGGATCAGAAAGCGAGGATATCTATACCAATAGTATTAGAAAGGAAATTGAAAAAATTGTTCAAAGAAGTGAAATCATTGATCTTTGGATTATTACTCATATCGATGATGACCATATTGGCGGTATCCTTCGTCTGATAAATGACGAGACTATTTTTAGTCAATTAGATATTTCAAAAACAAAGGTTTGGTATAATTACTCTCAGTGGGACTACGATACTGGCATCAGGAATACTAACCTTAAAAGTGTGCGTCAGGGAATAAAATTGAGAGAATTCTTGTCAAAGCATGCTCATCTCAATGAATTTATAACTGATGAACTTGGGGTAATTGATTTTTGGGGCGCTAGAATAACTTTATTATCACCAGATAGCGAAAAACTAAAAAAAATGATAATAAAGTGGAAACGAGAAGAGATCAAAATAGTCAAGAAAAAATCAGCCGAAAAAAAAGCAGGTAAAAAAAATGATTATAAAACAAAATTGGAGGATTTTAACCTTGAGTTATTTAAGGAAGATAATAGTGAAGAAAATGGGAGTAGTATTGCTTTTATCCTCACCTTTAATGGAAGTAATTTTCTCTTTTTAGCCGATAGTCATCCTTCTGTGATTTCACGTGCTTTGAAAAACCTGGGATACTTGCCAGGTGAGAAAAAAATCGAATTGGCCTATATGCAGGTTTCTCATCATGGAAGTAAATTCAATACCAGCGACCTACTATTGGATTTGATTAATTGTGGCCATTTTATTGTCAGTGCGGATGGACTTAATAAAAACAACCTTCCAAATAAGGAAACGCTCGTCCGCATTATTAGACATAACTCCAAGAGGAATCTGCAATTCCATATTACCCAAAAGAATCGCGTTACAACTTCAATTTTTGACGTTGATGGAAAAATAGAGAACGTATCAATTTTATATCCGGAAGCTCAGAATAACTACTTAACCTTTAACCTTTAGATGGCGTATATCGATAACTATATTGTTAAGATAAGTGATAATAAAGACGAGGTTGGAACGGGATTTATCTATTTTCCATCCCCTAATTGTGACGTTGTATATATCATTACGGCACGGCATGTCTTACTTGGCGAGAATGATAATGTATTACTGGAGAATATTCAAATACAGTTTTTTGATGAGACGAGAAAAGTATATAAGGTTTTAAATGATGATTCAATCATTTTGGGTAATAACAATGAGTCAGAGGACTTTGCAATTATAATTTGCCCGAAAACTATAGTGCCTTTCTCAATTGAAATAGCAAAGTGTCCTCAACTTATAAAATTGATGGGGAAAGAGAAAAAGTGTTTTGTTACGGGCCTACCGAAAGTTGTTGACAACAATACTCTGCGTTCTTTGTTGAAAGTTGAGATCTTGCCGGACAAAGATTTTGATAATCAAATACAATTGGAAATAGCTGATCCAATCAGTAGTGTATACAATTCAGGGACTCTTTTAGATGGCTATTCGGGGAGCCCCCTATTTTTAGAAAGCGAATCTCGATATTTCATATTTGGCATTTTCTCCGGGTACGAAACAAGCACGAAAAGAGTATTGGGCGTCAGTCTCTCTGCAATCAATACACATTTATTAGCCGCCCAACAGCCGATACTTGAACTGAAAGTGGTTGAAACAGACCCTGAGGTACTCCGTGACCTTTCTAAACTTAAGAGTAATTCACACCGGGTATTGCACAGAATAAAAACTCAGATAGGGAAAATAACCCTGCCTAGAATCAACCCTAAGAACGAATTAAAAGACCTTATCATTGCAAGTCCATTCGTTTTAGTTTGGGGGAATCCAGGAGTTGGCAAGTCTGCTTTGACTAAGCAATGTATTTCTGAGCTTGAGAATGATTTTGAAATTATCGCTTTGCAAGGTGAACAGTTGGATAAAACTAGTTTGCGCGAAATTTTTTTAGAGTCGTCGATGTCTCTGACAAGTGATTTCGAGAACCTGTTGGATTCAGGTGGCATGAAGGGTGATAAAGTTTTACTTATTGATAGCATTGAGAAATTACTTGAAACTGCAAACGCTGACACGATAATTGATTTCTTTGCTCTTCTAAAACGTAGAACGGATCTGAAAATAATTCTGACTTGCAGAAGCTATGCTGTTGAGCAACTAAACATCAAGTTTCTTAATCAATTTCCGACCTACCAGGCATACATGGTATCGATGTTATCAGAGGACGAGCTTGATAGTGTTTGCATAAACTATCCAAATATTAAAGTATTATTATCCAAAGATGCACTTAAAAAGATATTGCGAATTCCGTTTAATCTTGATAAGGCTACTTTGATCGGGAATGAAATAATTGAGTCTAGCATAACTTCAGAGATTGATTTTAAGAAAATTGCGTGGGAGTATATAATCGAAAACAAAGAAAAAGAGAGTAATCCTACAATCAGGAAGCATCGTAGCAGGATGTTTCAAACAATTGCATTAGAAAGGGCGATTAAGATGGTGCCCTATATTACCTTACCGGAGACCAATGATAGTTCAATTTTGCATCAACTTCTACGAGACAATCTGATTGAGGAGAGTCCAACATTAAACAATCGTTTTTCTGTAACTCATGATATATATGAGGATTGGGCCCTTACACGATTCATCGAGTCAAAATATCAGGATATAGTAATACCAGGTGAACCAATCGAAATATTTCTTTTAGCTCTAGGTTATGCACCTGCTATTCGGCGTGCATTTAGAATATGGATTTCTGAAAATATACAAAATATAGATGATAATTATCGGCATTTTCTTCAGAGTATTTTAAAGGAGAAATCAATACCTCAACACTGGAAGGATGAGATAATCATTGCTGTTATGCAGGGGGAGTATAGTAGCTCATTTCTTGATAATGCTAAGAGGATTTTATTTGATGAAGACTACTTTTTGTTTAAACGCAGTTTATTATTATTAAATGTTGGCTGTCAACAACCTGATTTGAGCTATCTCCCTTTTTTGAAAGATGACGAGAAAAGCAGTGTTTATACAAGTAGTTTCTTAAAGCCAGAAGGTGCAGGATGGGGCAATATGGTAAATTTTATCCATAAAGAGTTGGATGATTTAAAAGGCAGATATAATCAAATTGTTCCATTTCTCTTGCAATGGAGTAAAATTATCAATGTGAATAGACCGCTGCCGAAGGAATCAAGAAAGGTGGGATTAATTATACTCGAATACCTGCAGGGATATAGAGAAAGTATAGAAAATGATGAGCACGAAAGTGCGAAAGATTTAACCGAAATTCTTGTTTTATTGTTTAAGCTTACAAAAGTTGTTAAAGCTGAAGTAAAGCATTTCGTTGTCAATATACAGAATTTCGATAGAAGAGATGTTCATTATAAGCTCAGGGACTTGGCGGATAAAGTATCCGATATTCTTTTGTCTTGGTCTGACAGTGTGGAAATTTGTAAAGAACTTTCCGATGTCGTTATCAACTTGGCTGAAAAAGAATGGTTTTATTACCCCCCTTCACCTGAGCAGTTGGAAGAGATGTTAAGAGATAAACCATTCAAATCGATACCAATGGGTATTGATAAAGAAGAACAGTTCGGTGTGGTCAGTGGTTTTTCACGAGATTATTTTCCTGCCAGTGCTTTTCAGACTCCCATCGGCCATTTGCTTAGAAATGTTCCTTTAAAAACCCTTCGATTTATAACAAGACTATTTAACCATTCAGTAGACCAGTTCTTTCAATCAGATTTTTTATTGAAAGATACTTTTTTCATGCAGCCAGATGAGAGAATTGAAATCAAGTATCGATTATCAAATGAAAGCGTTGTTACACAGTATGGAACTTTGGCATTGTGGTTAATGTATAGGGGAACTTACATTGCAACTCCTTATCTGCTCCAATCTGTTTTGATGGCACTGGAGGCATGGCTATTACAATTAGCTAAGATAATTGTAAGTGATGAAAATAATGAATACCCGCATGTCAGAGAAGTCTTGAATGACGCAATTGATCTTTTATTAAAAGAAAGCAAATCCGTTTCAACCAGTGCCGTTTTAATAAGTGTAGCTTCTGCTTATCCCGATTTAATAATCCAGAAGATTATGCCTCTCTTAGGGGTAAAGCAATTCTATAAATGGGATACTGCCAGGGGATTATACGAGAGAGATGTATTAGCGCCTTACGGGAGCAGGAAAAACGCCGAACTGTTGCAAAGAGAAAGAATAACATCAAAGGAGCTCCCTCATAGGAATATAAGCATGGAATCTTTGGTGCTTAAGCTCAGTTTGGGAAAATATGAGACAGAAATGATGGGATTGCTGGATAGCTTTTATCAGGAGAATGTTCAGGATGAAAGTTGGAAATTTGCCTTGAACAGAATGGACAAAAGAAAATTGGAAATTATAGGTGAAGTTGAGAATGGTTTTTTGGTGCAAACAAAAATTGATGAAGACTTAAAGCCAATAGCTGAGAAAACGAAAGCAATGGTTGATGAAATTACGCCATTAAGTGCTGCATCAAATTGGGCAATGCGAAAGATGAAGAGAGAGTCTGTCGATGAAGATAACTATGAAACTTGGGAAAAACACTTTAGTCATGTGTCGAATGCTTCCCCGCAAACTCGGCAGGTAAAGATTTATAATAATCCCGCAGCTCTTGCCGCAATAGGAATCCGGGATTATTTTGAATTACTAAACGAAATCCAAGTGAATTGGTGCATTGATCGTGTATTATCAATAGTTGGATATGAAATTAAGAACATTGGAAAGCATTTTGAACTCGATTCCGACGCAGCTTTCGGTGCGTTTGAAATAGACGCGGCACTTATCGCCTTAGTTGAGCTCGCGTATAAGCTGACTGGTGAGAATCTTAGAAAAGCTAGAGAATATCTTTTTGTCTCTTTGATACTCATTGACAATAAACTGGAAAGAGACAAGTTAATTAGGAAATTTAAAGGTGACTTATGGTCACACTCTCCTGGTTTTGCTCTTTCATGTGTTATCGGACTTATTCGTTATTCAAAGATTTCGCACTTGCGGTCCAGAATCATTCATGCTTACGGATCGCAGAGTTATTCAAGAGCGGCAGTTGTAGAAAGTAAAAACTTAAAAATGTACTGGAATAGATTTTTAAAAATTCTGAAATTCCAGTTTTTGAGAAAAGACCGCAAAATAGACGATCTACAGGCCATCATCACAGAATATGATGATCGGGTTCTTGAGATTATTACCGAGGTGACAGAAGAGTCCATAGAATTTCAAGTAGATGAATTGGATACTACTTCAATTTCTACCTTTCATTTGATGGAGGCACTTTTTTTAATTCCTGAGAATACGACGAATGTAAGTCTGCATGATTATTATTCTTATATACTGAGCTATGTGGGTAGAAATATAGATGCCAAAGATCTGTTTGGTAATGATAAAATTCATTACGAGACACTTCAAAAGTTTGAGGAGCATTTTTCAATGTATCTTCTGGTACAACAGAGCAGCATTGCCATAGAGAAGCTAAATGAATTACTCAATTTAACGCTTTCTCAAAATAGGCGATATAGAAGACGTACTTCTGATATTGTGAGAAGATGCCTGGAATTGATGCTAACATTCACGATTCAAGACGAAGAGCTAATTCCGAACTTCTGGATATTGTGGAATTATTTGTCCTCAAAAACTCTTGAATCAACTAACGGATACATTACCGACATATTGCTTTTGGATTATTCATATTGGGGCTCCGATGGGAAAAATTGGAAAGGAATAAAGGGAAAGAAGTTTTTTTTTGAGCCTCTGATTAAACATAGCGGAACACTTAAAGCAACTGGAAAGCTTCTTTCCGGTGTTGGATATAACGAACTTATGCCAGATGGTATTTCTTGGTTAGCTGGATTATTGAAATATCAGGTGCTTGAAGAAAGAGACGATATATATTATTTTGAGAAGCTTTCGACGAGAATATTTTATGATCCAAGGATGAGAACTGCTATTCGTAATAATGCTGAATTTAGGAATTCCTTTCTGTGTATTCTGAATGCACTGGTTGATCAATATTCAGCTTCTGCGTTTTTGATAAGGGAGGATTTTATTTCATTAAGTAAATAGCCCAGCCTAGGCTTAAAGAAAATGAAAAATTGCAATTTAGTTCATTAGACAACGATAATTTCGATTCTTCTAAGCTATGTATGTTTTTAGCTTGCTGTTATCCTATTTTATGTTTTATGCTATATAAGTGATTTATTATCAAAAAATATTACTTTCTGTATCGGGAAGTAAGAACTTCCCTTTATTTACTAATTCCATCAGATTACTTTACATCATACATCTCCTGTATAGCCACACACCTGAAAATTACTCCGTTATGTTCCTCTACATGAGATTCATGATAATGCCCATAATACCATTCTTTGCAACCGGCTGCTTTAAGATGTGAATAGATTCTACTCATGAGTTGCCGTTCATTTTCCAGGTCACCCGCCAGATCTTTGCCGGCGGCGATCTCCTTTCCAATAAAATGAAGTACGATAGGATCAAAAGTATAAGGCCATGCTTCTTTAGGCGCAACATGAGAAATAACAATGTCAATATCCTGAGCAGTTACTGATTTCAGTAATGTCTCATCGAAGTGAATTTCTTCGTCAGCCCAATAGTCTTTACCAGGTGTTCTGCTCAACCGGTCAATTGATATGCCGCCGCCAATAAAAAAGACTTCCCGTTTTTCTATTTCAAGTACTTCATAATCCTTTACCAGTTTCACGTTTTGAAGATGAAAGGTATCCCGGTGATCCCAGAACCATTTATGATCATGATTGCCTCTCAATATATACAGTCGGTTTTCCTTCTCTCCAAGAAATTTATCAATCTGAGACAATGCTTTCACGTCGAGGGCCTGTTGCTGAAAGCCAAGTCCCCAGTCACCCACTTGTATGAAAGAGGTTCTTTCCAGTTGGAATTTTTTGATCCTGTAAAGTATTTCCGGATAACCGCCGTGGAGATCTCCAATGATTACCATCCTGATCTTTATATTAGATGAAGACTAATATAATTATATATACCCAGGAATTTTCAACGTCTTCTATTCAATTTAAACCCCAGTCCCAACTCCAGGTAACCAATATTACTAACTGTACCTAAAGGATAATAACGGATAGGATAGAAAGGGAAATACAACCTGGCATCAAATGTCCGTTTTTTTGTGCCCAATGAAAGATCGTACATCAGTCCGTAATCTGGTGTGATACGATGTGTTGCGGTAGTTATTTTTTCTAACTCCGGATTGTCCAAAGTTTCGCTGAAAGCCGTATATTTTATGCCTCCCATGATCAATATCGTATGACGGGTTTTTCCTTTGGGACCGTATAAGGAATAACCTATGCCTAATTTTTGAGTAAGCGCATAATTGTAATTCGTTTTGATATATTCCTGTGGAAAATTCCTGAATAGCAGAAAGCTGAGCATAGAATGGGAGGCAATAGAAAATTTTGGGGTGAACTGATGAAAGGCCATGACAGATACAGTCGGCTTTACTGTGATCCAGGTAACACCAATAGCGGGTTTAATTTCCAGGAATGGGAGTGTGTCCTGTGCGTGTACACAGGTAGTGATAAGAAGAGAAATACAGATAAATATTAGGCGCATAAGTTGGGGTTATAATTGTTGAAAGTAAAAGGCTACTGCCTGCTTAATATTCGGCGTTTTAGAACCCAGGTGATCCAGTCCTCTGGCGAGATGGTATTGTTTGGTGAAGCCGTTGTAGTGTTGCTGTAATATCTGGTCAAGCAGCGCTATGGGCGGGCGCATAATTTCTTCTTCCAGCTCACCCGCCGCAAGGAAAAATACACCGGTTGAAGTTTGATTGATTGCCCGGTGTGCTTTTTCATTTTTTAGAACGATCTGGTTTCCCAACCAAAGCGAGGGACTGAGACAGAGATAGTTGCCAAATATCCCGGGATAATTTGTAAAACAGTATGCTACGCATAATCCTCCGGCAGAGTGTCCTATCATGGCCCTGTCAGCGCGGGTGTTTGATGCGTGAAAATCCTTTTCCATCTTTGGGATCAACTCTTGCTGGATGAATTGAATAAATTTATCAGCTGCTCCTTTATGACCTTTATAAGGCACCGGAAAATAGTCATCCAAACGGTTATTGCCGCCACCGATACCAACCACCAGTATTTCTTCTTTGTTTAAATCTGATGACTTTTTGTCACACTCCGATGCTACAAGGTTGAAGTCTGTTTTTGGATCAAGCACATATAAAGTTTTATAGGTTCTGTCCGTTGAGAAATGTTTCGGGAGGGCAACTTTTATTTGGTAAGTGCTGCCATTAACAGATGAAGTAAGATCAAATGTGCTGATGCGCGCATGATCGATTTTATCTTTTCTGCATGCCGGCAACAATAGTATCAGTATCATGCAGGTGATAGAAAGAAGTTTCATAAAACGGACAAATTTATCTTGTGTGTCAAAAAGAAGTATTGGCTTCATACCCAATGAAAACAGGCACAAATGTGCGAAAGGGCGCGATAGTAATCGCCCCACCAGCTATGGTGACACCTCTTTTTTGCGATAAATAATCCTCGCCTCAGGACGACGGCGACTGATCCTTCAGATAGGCGGACGGCTGCTGACCAGTAAATTTCCGGAAATTACGGTTGAAGGAAGACTTGGAATTAAACCCACATTCGAAGGCAATGGATAATAAGGTATAGCTCTTACTTCCCGGAGCCGCTACTATTTTTTTAAACGCTTCTACCCGCAGGGAGTTGATATAATCGTAAAAATTCTGACCAAATTTAGAGTTGATAACCTGAGACAAAATGGCATCGTGTATCTCCAGGGTCCGGGCTACATCTCCAAGTGTGAGTTCCGGATTTGTATACAACTGTTCCCGTTCCATTAACTCCTTTAGTTGTTCCTGAATTTTTAACGCATTGTCTTCCGTAAGGGTTGAGCCTTTATATTTAATGGAGGTAATGGGTGCTTTAATTGCCACTGGCTGACTGGGTGTAACGGGTGCCGCCATCTCCTTTTCCGGTGCTGAGGTAATTTGCGGGGTTACGGGAGATTTGAATATTGTTTTTTGACGTACGCCAAAAAAGCCGATGAAACATATAAATAGAGATGCGCTGAGGTAAATCGTTTGCGGCGTTTGATAAAATACTACAAATAGCCAGATAATCCCCATACCTCCGATCAGGTAGCGCAGCCAGTTTAAACTGATCTTTTCGGTGTTTGAAAATTCCTCTTTCAGTTGGCGTTTAAATCTATATAGCAATATCGCTGATGCGGTAATGTAACTAACCCCAGATACAATAATGGTGATATTGGTGAAGAACGCCAGGTTGCTAAAGGCCGGGAGACCGCTATCAAAGACGCGTATTTTTTCCTGTGAGGGTAACAGCAGGAATGGCAGCCAGCATATGCTGATGAGCACCACCGGTAAAAAGTGCAATAACCACCATAGCCCCAGTCTTTTTTTAGCTGTTAAATGTAAAATATAAAGATATAGAAAGGGGCCATGCAGGAGGGGAAATACGCCACTCCACCCCAACAGATAGGGGAATTGATGGTAACGCCCGGATATAACGAAGTACAGATCCGCCAGGTGCAAAGTGGCAAATAATTGCCAGGCAGTTAAAATTTTATCGGCAGTCGTTTTATCAGGCTTCCCGATTAACAACAATAACAGATAGATGGATACAATAACACTTGCAAAGTACAGCCAACTCATTTTATTTACAGATAGGTTTTACAGACAGAGCATACCGGAAGGTATACTGCAATGATGTATAACAAATATAGGTAAACTGAACTACAGGATTACATCGTGTAAAGCATTTCCCGCACCACTCACAAACTCACTCACCCTCACCCATACACGCTCCTTTACCCACTCCCTCTTCTCCTCATCCAGTTCATCCAGGATCTTATCATTATCCTCATTAAAATCAGTCAGCACATCTTCCTGGAGCTCTTTCTTTATCTCCTGCATCCGCTTTTCATCACCGGGATCCAGGCGCCCGATCTTTGATAAGGCACTATTTAACCTGTTCTCTGTGATGTAATGTGTCATTTCATCTACCAAAAAAGATAGTTCCTCTGATAAGGTGGTCACGTTGGGAATAAAGGACCATTTTTCTGCCTCATGAAATTTCTCTTCTTCATCGAATTCCGGATTTTTCAGTTTGATAATGGGACGACGGGAAAGATCTGAAACGCCGGAATGATGGAGCGGTTTGATAACAATTCCTTCAATGAGGTTAGGTGTAAGCATCGGCAGATTTAACTGCGCCGGGATCTGTGAATCAATCCTGGTATTAAAGTTCAATGCTTCGTTCCATTTACCGCTGAATAATATTTTTGCGTAGAGGATATTGAATTGTTCGAAGTAACGCACGGCGGTCTCATAATCGAGATATGCTTTTTCGGTGGTTTCTATAGCGATGTCGAATGCGCAGAAACGGATCGAAGGACTGTAGTACACACCGGTTTGTATAGCCTGTACCTCAGGAGCGGCCACTACTTCGGGATGTGGATATTTCCCGCCAAATAATTCCCCATAGATAATGTATTTGTGTGCAGGGATATCCTGTTTCAATTGCTCAAACAGTCTGATTAACTGAGTTTCCATTTCTGCCGCTACTGCCTGAAATCCGAAGAAATCGTCTGTCCAGCGTAGGTAGTCCTTCCGTTTGGCATAAAGTAATTGATGATTCTCGTATACGAAGCTGAAGTTGGCGCCGTGTATTTTTTCGGTCACCACCCATTTTAATTTATTCAGCGCATGCTGTTCTTTATCTGACAGATGAAGCCCCTTTAAGTTTTTGGGCATTTTTTCGTATTCAGTATTCTTGTTCATATTTTCCGGGCACACTTTCCGTTAACAAATAAGTTCGGGTACAAACTGTTGAAACGCGAAGGTACATTTTTACCCATAAACGGCGAATGATCGCCTTTAGCCTGATATTACCACGAATATAAAATTTCCAGGAGGCGGGAAATTGTCGTAATATTCCAACCAAAATTCCACCTACAGCAATTATTAACCAAAGCTAACTTTGTAGATATCATGGACGAAGTAAGGGACAGACGCTATATAAAGGAAATAATCAGCGAATATACTACCCGCTTTGTTTCCTGGGGACCACCGGATTCCTGGGATCTCGATCAATTTAAGACATTGGAAAACATGATCTTAGAGGCTACGGATGTTACGGTTAATGCCAATACCCTTAAGCGTTTCTTTCAACAGCGTACCGGTAATCCACAACTGGCCACAAGAGACGCGCTGTGCAGTTTTTTGGGTTATACAGGCTATACAGATTTTGTGATTAAAAAGACCCGGATCGTAGAGGCGGCAAATACAAATGACGAAGACCCGGAAGAAAAACAGAAACCGGTAATCAATACGCCGGTGAATAGCCCCGGAAAACAGCCGCCAGCAAGCCGTATGTATATCTATGTACTTTCCGGACTCTTGTTGCTTGTCAGCGGATACCTGTTATATATTTTGAAGATAAAGGAGATGTATACCGATTACCTGTTGTCGAAGATAGATTTTTCCGTATCGAATCCAAAAGGCGCCAATCCTTTAACCGTCACCTTTTCCTACAGTATTCCGGCTTCCCTTTTAAAGGACATAAAATTGGTGTACGAAGAAGCTAATGGAGATACCTCACAAAAACATCTCACCAGGAATGTGGGAAAAGTAAACGCTACTTACATCTATGAAGGAGATGGCCTTTGCCGGCTGGAATATAATGGGCGCATCATAAAAACGATCACCATAGAAAACCGCAAACAGGGATGGTCTATTTTTACACGTAACGAGAGAAAGAATATTTTCAGAACACTGCCCATTAGCCAGGCCTATAATAAAGAAGGATTTCTGAGCCTTCCGCTGGATAGCGTAGTGCCGGAAGCCCGCCCCGGCCACTTATTTGTGAGTTACGTGTACTATAAAGAAAAGCTGGTGGACGGCGATAATTTTATGTTCGAAGCCCGCGTGCGAAACGCCGCGAAAGACTTTGCTATTCCGCGCTCCGACGTTATGATGTACCTGTTATCCAGCACAGGTATGCATGGTTTTGCTCTGAATGAGGCCGGTTATGCATACATAAAATTCATAAGCGGGGAAAAGACCATCAAAGGCGATGAATTCAACCTCACCAACTTTAATTTTGATGCGTCTCAATGGCATGTGATGGGGATCCGGGTGGAGAACAAAACCTCGACCTTTTATCTCGACGGAAAAAAAATCTATAACATCGCATATGAAAAGCCCATAGGGATGGCCAATGAATTAATATTGCGCTTCAAGGGTTGTGGGGCAGTAGATTATGTGAAAGTGAATAAACTTGACGGACAGGTTGTTTATGAACAACAGTTCGACCAGGTGCTACAATAATGGCCGGTAAATCTCATCTGCAATTCTCAGCATCAGAGACCCCGGCCATGCAATCACCATAAACTATCTTTCTGTGGCTGTAGAGACCGAAGGTGGTAATGTCGCACCATTGAAAGCACCAGGGGCCGCCCCCATCGTGAATTCAAGGCTGCCTCCTTCCATAATATCTTTGTGATGGATGAACAATTTCGTATAGTCTTTTCCGTTCAATTTTACCGATTGGATATACCTGTTCTTGTCACTTAACCCAATGGCCTTCATGGTAAAAGTCTTATTATTTGTAACAATAGCGGCACTGGTCAGCATAGGTTTCCCGAATACGTAAATGCCTTCCGCAGGATTCACCGGATAAAAGCCCATAGCACTGAATACATACCATGCCGACATCTGCCCGCAATCATCATTTCCAGACAAACCATCCGGCTGATCGGTATACAGCGTGGTCATGATCTGGTGAAGTTTTTCCTGTGTCTTATACGGCTGCCCGATGTAATTGTACAGGTACGCCACATGGTGACTGGGCTCATTTCCCTGTGCATACTGCCCGATCAATCCACTGATATCTATGGGCACATCATGCCCGGAGAGGTTGGAGGACACCGCAAATAAGCTATCCAGCGCCTGCCCGAAGCCGGCATTGCTACCATAAAGGTTAATCAATCCCTGTATATCGTGCGGCACGAAGAAAGAATATTGCCAGGAATTTCCTTCTACCCAATCCCCCGGCCCATAAGAAGAGAGGAAAGGATCGAATGGGCGACGGAAACTGCGCGTACTCGAAAAACCATTCATCAGTTTATTTTCTTTATCAAAATAAGTGGTGTAGGACATGGCCCTTTTCATGAAATAAGCATAGTCTTCTTCATGACCCAGTTCCTTCGCCATTTGCGCGATACACCAATCATCATAGCAATATTCCAATGCAGTGGAAACGGATTTGTTGTACAGATCATATGGAATATATCCGAACTGCTTTAGTTCCTTTACGCCAAACGCATCCTGCATAGCTGATCTTTTCATCGCTTCGTAAGCTTTGTTCACATCGTAATTGCGGATACCTTTGAAATAAGCGTCTGCAATAATGGGCACGGCATGATAACCGATCATACAGTTGGTTTCACTGGACCATAACGGCCAAACCGGTAGCAAGCCAGTCTGATCATATTGCGCCAGCATGGATTGGATGATATCATTCGCTTTACCCGGATCAAGTATTGTCAGCAGCGGATTCAGGGAACGGAAGGTATCCCACAGGGATAATGCCGTATAGTTTTTAAATCCATCTGCTTTATGTGTTTTAGCATCAAAGCCGGTATACTCCTTATTTACGTCATTAAAAAGATAGGGAGTAACCAAGCTGTGGTATAAGGCCGTATAGAAAATCGTTTTTGTTTTATCGGGAGCAGTCACCTTGATTTTAGACAGTTCATGTTCCCATTTCAATTGCGCCTGTGTGAGGATCTCGTTGAAATCCCAGTTAGGTATTTCTGACGATAAATTCTCCAGCGCATTTTCAATACTTACCGGTGATATACCCACCTTTACCAGTACCATTTCATCTTTCGATGTTTCGAAGTTGAGTACTGCTTTTACGTTTTTACCGGTGGCAGTGGCAGGAGTGATGAAATCCCCATCTACCGCAATAGACGGACTAAATGGCTTTGAAACTTTGATAGCATAAAACACTTTCTGATGTACCCAGTATTTTTCTCCGGGTTCGCCCCAGCCTTTGGTTTGTCGTTCGCCGGTGAGGGTGCAGCTATCTATCACATTAACGGAGGTAAACAGCACAGAATCTGTTTCATAGTGATGCGACAGGTCCAGTATAATATGCGATGCTTTATTTGCAGGAAAGGTATACCGATGAAAGCCGCAGCGTGGTGAAACGGTCAGCTCGGCAGTGATATCATAATCCTGCAGCTTTACCTTGTAATAGCCGGGTGTGGCCACTTCTTCATCATGGGAAAACCTGGAGCGGTATCCATCTCCGGGTTGAGTTTTACTACCGGGTTTGATGGCTATTTTACCTACAGTTGGCATCAGCATTACGTCCAGCAGATCGGAACGCCCGGTACCGGAAAGATGGGTATGGGAAAAACCGATGATGGTACTATCGGAATAGTGATAGCCTGAGCACCAGTCCCAGCCATCGACGCCTGTATCCGGGCTTAACTGCACCATGCCGGATGGATAGGCGGCTCCCGGAAAGGTATGCCCATGGCCACCGGTGCCAATAAAAGGATTAACAAAACTGAGTACATCAACTTTGTCGTTCTGACTATCAGTTGTTGCACTACATCCCGTTATGAAAGGGATAAAAAAAAGAAGCAATAGATATCTGCCCATGGCTGAATTATTTTTCTATACCAAATTCTACTTCATTTGCCCAGTGCTCTTTCCAGTCGGGGTGGAAAGCCCTGGCATTTACCTTTGATACACTGCGGTCACGGGCAAGCTCCATACAGGCGGCGCTGGCGCCATCATCGTTGATCCTCGCAGAGAATTTTACTTTTCCTCCTTTATCAATCATTCGTTTTACATCCGGTATTTCACTCCAGGGAATAGCACATTCGGTAAACAGGGTATTGCCTTTACGTACCGTTACCAATTTACCATTCTTCACCGCACCATCAAAAGGCGATTTAGGCTGCCGGGGAAAGAAATGTTTGCGGGGCATACCGGGAGTCAGCAACCGCCATATTTCAAAGCCACCGCCATATTCCGATGCAACGGTGTTTAGTGCATATTCATAATCGGTGCATTTATAACCGGTATATCGGGGCATAGTGCCTTTGGGAGCTGCTTCCATACCATCCTCTCCGATGGGGATTACATTGAATGCCAGCAGTATATTATCAAATTTCTCCCCGGTCATGCCATCAGGGAGGGTACCGGTTTTACGATAGGAAAATCTTCTGACGTTTTTAGGCCAGACCAATGGTACCAGGTCGTTCTGGGATACCGGTGTACATTGGATATTGTTGGCCAGTACACTGGGTGATCCCGGTAAGTAATATCCTGATTTACCATATACGCCTATCCAGTTGCCCTGTGTATCAAAATCTTTACCTGCTAATATCGCTGCGGTGCTGCCCGCAGCCTGATCGGAGGTATCAAAGAAGATACCAGCCAGTTTGGTGGTATTCCTCCAGCTATCCCAGGTTATGGCGGAGCAACGGATACGCAGCTTTCCTGCCAGGTCAAGATTAAGCCAGGCCCCGTTCCAGCAATTCTCAATATTGGTAGTCATCAGTTCTTTGCCGCTTTCCCGGTCGTATACGGCGACAGCTACGTTACGTTGACTGATACCAGGGAAATACAACGAAGTGCGTGTATACCTGTCCGTTGGCAGGCTGATGTCCATTCCGATAGATCTGGTGGTGGCAGAGTTTTCAAAGTAATTCATCACACGGCCGCCGGTTGGCAGTTGCAAGGCTGCTTTATTATCAGCAGCAACGGGTTGACTGTTCAGCACCGGTTCCATCGCGTACATGGTTTGCATGTAAGCAGTATCCGGGTAGAAGTATTGGTCATCGTCTCTTGTTTCAAACCGTGGTGCGCCTTTATTGGGTGTTTTATCAGCCACCTTGGCGCCGAAATAAAAATATTGATCGTCGTAAGCTACATAGGTATTGGCCAGTCCGTCGGAGGCGGTATCAAAGTTCTCATACGGATGCCAGGCTGCTTCCGTGAGAGATATACTGGCTTTGGAAGATCCTTTGATGGTTTGTGGAATAACACCGGCCCAGTCGCTCAGGTCTCCATCTACCCGGATACTTTTTTTAGCGATATAATTAACATGCATATCCTCGTAATGAACGGCAAAGCCATCATGGCCGGCATCGAAATGTACCTGCAACGGATAACTGTTTTCTTTATTGGCAATGCCATTTTTTACCTGGACAGTAATTGTTTTTGTTTCATGAGCACGGAACGCAATTGTTTGCGGATAGCTCAGTTGAAGATCGCCCACGGTAACGGCTAGTGTACCTTTCACCGGTCGATTCAGGATATTTGTCAGCTGCAGCTGCATGCCTGGTTTTGTTTCCACAGGCGCGGTGAAATCTTTTGGTATGATCTCCAATGGCTCATACCCTTCTATGCGCGCCTGGCGGATCGCAGCCACTAGTTTGTCGAATGCATGGGGCGTTCCATTCACCCGCATAAAATAACCCTGGTAATTGAGCGGGATGGTAAATATTCCATTACGGGGCGCGATATTGTTGCCATAAAAATCATACAACAAGAAGGAGGGATCTGCTTTGACGATCATTTTACCATCGGTAATGGGAGCGAACTGGCTGAGTTCATCAGTTATTTTTTTTCGTTCGGTATGGTCTGTCGTTGTTTTTAAGCGTTCATATAATTGTTGTTTTTTCTTCGCTTCGGTAAGACTGCGTACATTCCGGAACAACATATGCGTAGCACCGAAAGCTTCTCCCAGATCGCCGGCAATCACAATGCTGCCATCCTCTTTGTTGTTATGATAACCGTCAAATACCATTACCCAGGGAAGACCGTTATTAAAAAAAAGGCGATTGAATTCGCGTTCGCCGATAAGACTTTGCGTAGCGCCCATGGCGGCAGCGGTAGACCAGGTATTATGTAATTTGGGAACAGTTTCCAATCCGTTTTTGGTGCGGATGGTCATGCTTTGCACGGATCGGTGCGGATCGCCGGAGTACATATATCCTCCGTAAACGCCCATGGAGCGGTCGTAGCCTGCAGAGCGGTTTGCCGCTACCACCAGGCCGATACGATCATCCGTGTTGCCCACCCAGCTTTCTGTATCCCATATTTTTACTTTGCCTTTATAGTCTTTTCGGTTGTTCCATTCCGGGTACAGTACCGGCGATTCCATGCCCTGATAGTGAATAGAGAGAAAATCAAAAATGGGCAGCATCTTTTGGGTACCATCGGCGAAAAACTTATCCATGGCGTTGGAGTTGGAGTCGCCGCCACCTACTAATACGTCCCTGTTTTCTTTGCGTGATTCCAGCACAGCTTCCGCCATTTTGGTATATATTTCCCGGTAGCGGAGCATGTCTGCCTGCCAACCGGAGATGGAGGTGCCTTCCCATGGCTCATTCCAAAGGCATACTGATGTAACGGGGCCATTTGGCCAGCCAAAGTTCATGCATAGTTCTTTCACATATTTTTTGAAGTCTTCATCCATGTCCGGCATCCACGCAAGATCCTGTTTGGTCCGGAGAAATTTACCGTTGTTGTCGAGATGTGGCCGGCTGATGCCCAGTGGCATGGATTGCGCGGTTTGTCCTTCACCAAACATCAGCATCACGGTAATATTATTGTCGCTGAAGTTCTTCATCTGGCGCTTGAGTTCCTGCATATAAGCCTGGTATCCCGGATTGGTAGTGGTCATGTAGGGCACGCCGTAACGGATTGCCTGTATCCCCATTCTTTGCAGGAAGTCCACCCCGAGGAAGTCCAGCGATTGTTTCGGGTATTGCATTTTTACGGGAGATGGCTTCATGCTCAGTACAAAACTGGTTGCCAGTCTGCGCCCGTTTTTCCCGAGATCAAATACAACAGCATAACCGCCATATTCTTTGATGTCATCTATGGTCATCTCCGTGTCGAGGTAGCCGTTGGGCGCGATCCTGACCTTAACGGGAATCACTTTTTCGTAATCCAGTTTCACCATCCGGGGCCACCAGATATCATTGGGAATACCTTTGGTGCCGTAGCGGATGATGTATGCTTTAGCATCTGTATCAATAACGTAATTGGTATTGTTGATGAGCTGGAATTTCAGGCGGATGGCATCGCCGGGCCAGAACACATTTGCGGGGGCTGAAGAGCCAGTGAGGTTTACCTCATAATCGTAATTTCTTAGCCCGTTTTTTACACCCAGTACGTCTTCATAACCGATCCAATCCTGCGGATCTTTCATTTGTGCATGGGCGGTTTGCAGGGTAAAAAGCAGTATGGTTCCCAGTATAACAAGTTTCACGTGCATATTATTTTGAATCGGTTTCGAAATCATTTTTATCCTGAAGGTATCATCAGGTTTCTTCTTTGCTTTCTCTTATCTGTGCTGCTCATTCAACATTTTCTGTACTTCAATACCGGCGAAGATCACCGCAAAGGATCCATGTGTATCGTTGTCGTAGAAAGGTCTTGTCATATAGTAGTTCACATCTTCGGAGCACATGGTGCCTACACATATTTTATGTACAGTGCCGTCATCTTCTATTTCGGAGGCGATAGCACGCCAGCCTTTTTCTACCAGGGGCGTGAATTTTTTCTTGTCCAGCCAACCCAGCCTCACACCTCTGGCCATGGCCATGGTGAATATAGCCGTACCGGAGACTTCAACCGGGGAATCGTTCCTGTTGATCACATTATGCCAGAAGCCATCCGTACTTTGATAACGGATCAATGAATTGGAAAAGTTGCGGTACAGGGATAAAATAGGTTTGTATTGAGGATGATCTTTTGGTAATGCCATCAGTACTTCTGTCATTGCCCAGATGGCCCAGCCATTGGCCCTTGACCAGTAAGGCAGTTTCGTTTGCGGACGTTTGGAATAACTGGCGTGCATGAAAAGCCGGGCGTCCTTATCCCATACGTGTTTGGTGAAATCCAGGAGTTGATGGGCGGCGTCATCAAAAAATAGTTTCCGCTTTGCCGGGTCATTGACATAAAGCCCTGCCTGCATTAAGAATGGAATGCCCATGAACATATCATCTACCCAGGTGGTATATGTTTCTGGTGTGGTGCGTGTATAGTTCGTGTAGCCCGGACTTCTGATCTGCCCGGTTGTTGCATAGTCCATCATATGCGCGATATATGTTTTATAGATCGCCTCATTTTTGAAATCCTTTTCTTTCCGTAGCCGGTAAATCAATGGCATAGCAGGCGCCAGGGTAAAATCCAGTAACCTTGAATTAATGACCATGGCGTTGGCTGAATTATAGGCCCGGAGTTTATTTACCTGGTAGTTTACAAATGGCATCCCTTCCATCTGGAAGTCGCAGAAATTCGCCGTCCATTCATGGTATTGCTTTTCGCCGGTCAGTTCGCTCAATTGCGCCATGGCCCAGGCTACGCCGCCATTATGATAATTCCATTGGTAGGTAGTGCCCCATGCTTTGGCGTCTATTACGTCGCCCAGTATAGCTGTGGAAGGAATGGTCCAGGTGATGGGATCGGTAAGACCGGCATACATAGCGCCGAAGCGGATTTCTTTTTCGGGTGCATGTGCTGTTGCTATGCCTGGTGGAAAAGGTCCGCAAACAAGCCAGTTGCTCAGATTCGCCACACTGCTGTCTACATTTTTTACATGTTGTAATCCTATTTCAGGATAGGTATGACGTACATTCAATACGGCATCCTGTTCACTGGGTGGTTGTAAAAATACGCACCATTCTTTTCCGCTGGTAGCGGATTTTATCAGTATATCATTGTGGCCTTTTTGTAATGACAACTGAAAGGAATCTGTCATGGCCATACTTCTTTCATCTCTCACTATTGCAATATCCCTGGCGCCTTTTTTTTCATAAACAAGATTATCGTTACACCATATTTTGCATTCATCATTGTGTGCTATTTCTACCGTTATCAGGGTGGCTTCCGGAACCGTTAATTGCGTATATGCGTAAGCGATAGCCGGCTTTCCTTTGCCAAATGTTTTGCCAAAATCTACGAAGCATAATCCGTTGAAACGCTTACTCCTTGAGGGTGATATCAGCCGGTAGGCAAAGGGCGTTTCCCGTATCAGTTTATCGCCTATCTTTTTTATTTTATCAACAGGAGGTGGGATTTCTTTTGCCAGCTGCGCAGTACTGCTGCTCACCATCAAAAGAACAAACAATAATGTACTTACATATTTCTTCATCATTACTTCCTTCTTTTAGCTATCTGCCGTTGTGAATTAGTTGTTGCCATTGCGCTACTGACGGTTAGGGGGTCTGTTAACCGTCAGTAGCGTAATGGCAGTTATGATATATTTGCTAGTAACCTTTGTTCTGCACGCAATTGACATTCCTGTCTATCTCTGTCTGTAAAATGGGTAACGCGTACTGATCTTCGGAGTTCCACGTGATAGCACCGGCCCTGCTTTTTTCATATACTTTTGCTTCATTGGGTCCGAGGCCCCATCTTCTTACGTTGAACCACCATTTAGCTTCTCCGAATGTTTCCGCCCAGGTTTCATAATAGAGTGCATTCAATGCCAGTTGGTCCTGGAATGAGGCATCCGTGCTATTGGGATGGAGTTGTGCTTTGGTGATTTTTGTGCCGGCAGCCACGGTATTATAATCTACGCCCGTCTGATCCCAGGCTCTGCGGTGTACCCGGTTGATATAATCCAGTGCGTTCGCATCGGTGTTATTGCCACTCAGTTTCCAGTAGCATTCTGCCAGGTTAAGATATATTTCCGGTAAACGGGTGAAATAGAAATCAGCACCATGCATACGTGGATTCTGGCTGGCCTGCACATCATACAGGTTGAATTTGCGAAGTGTCCATCCGTGCTTGATGGTATTGGCCGCCTGCGGCGCATTGAGCTGGTACTCGGTTTCAGCGCCTGCGCCATAAGGTAGTATCGCCACTTTTGCATTGCTGTTCATCACGGTGTCTACCCAAGGCTGATACGCGCATACCCATAAGCGTGGATCCGGATCTGTGCCATAACGTTTCAGTGTTTTCATATGGCGGCAGGAATCTACATAAGAGGCTTCTACGGTGCGGCCTGGAGTGCCGAGGCCTTTCATAACAGGATAGTATTGCTGCGGAAATCCAAAACGGCCCAGGTTCCGGTCGTGGATATACATATTGCCATAGCCGGGAGTCGCACCACCAGGTGTGCCATTGTCATAGAACGGCGTAAAGATCAGGCTGACAGCTGACGCTGTTGATGGGCCGGCCATGGCATTGTCGCCGGACCTCACAATCGTGATCTGGTGCAGCGCTTCTGTATTATTGTTTTCGTTATTGGCATACTGGGGATTGCCATTCCACATGTTATTATAATCCTGGAAATTCATCAGCGATTTTCCGGAGTTTTGAACGATATCCACAAACGCATCGCGGGCTTCACTCCAGCGTTCTTCGTACATCAGTGCGCGACCCAGCAACGCTTCCGCAGCATAGTAGTCGATCCGGCCTTTACCTGCGCCCGCCCAGGTTTTCTTTACACCGGTGGAAGGTTCTGTTAAATTAGCCATGGCATTTTTTAGGTCCGCTATCACGTAGTCCCAGCATTGTTTTACGGTACTACGAGGACGCATTTCATCGGTACGGTCACCGATTTTGATATCCGAAGTAAACAGGATTACACCGGGTTTTGTGTTATCCCCATTGGCTTTTACCACTACTTCCTGTGCATATAAATTCATCAGGAAGTAATAATGCCAGGCACGCAGGTAGTAAGCCTCACCGAGTTTGTATCTTAAAGCCAGGGTATCGGCGGCAGATAAACTACTTCCTTTCTTTTTCTTAAAATTGGGAACGATCTGATCGATGAACGTTCTTGCCTGTTGCACGCCTCTGTATAAACCCCGCCACTGCGCGCCGGCATAGCTGTTGCCGGAGTTGACGCGAAGCATCTGGAGATCGTTCCATTCGCTGGTACCCAGCCATGCCACATCTCCCGTATGATCTATATTATAAAAGAACCTGCCCAATCCTGAAAATCCAAACAGTTCCACGCTGTGAATATTGGCATAAGGAGAGTTGAGGAAATAATCTACCTGGTCCATGGTTTCCGGGAAGATGTCCGGATTCAGGACGTTGTAGGGTTTGGATTCGTCAACAAAATTTTTCTTACATCCGAAAAGCGAGATGCCTAAACCCAGGATGAAAGAAAGTTTTATGATGGTACGTTTCATTACTAGTAGTTTTTCTGTTTACGAGAATGGATTAGAATCCGAATTCAATTCCGAATGAATGCAGCCTGGTTTTCGGATATACTTCCGCAGAAATAATTCCCTGAGCGAGTGCGCTGGAGTTGGCCCCGGCGAAACCAGCTTCCGGATCTACATATTTTGCTTTGCTGATCACAAATAAATTCTGACCGCTGTAATACACCCGGAGCTGTCTTATTTTCAGGCGGTCCAATGCCTTCTGAGGGAGGTTGTAGCCAATCTGCAGGTTCTGCAGACGCAGGAAGGAGCCTTTCTGTATATGGTAATCAGAAATCCTTTTATAGTTGCCATTGGGATCGTACTGGAAGGCGTTGCCATTCATGTATCCAAATCGTGGCTGGCCGGTAAGACCGTTGCCATACATAAAGGAGCTGTTGAATACATGGGAAGTAGTATTGAAATCGTTATAGATACTCTGGTAGTAACCATCCATACCATTGTAAATATCATTTCCATACACACCGTTAAAGAAAGCAGTGAGATCAAATCCGCCATAGGTAAGGCCAATGTTAAAGCCATAGGTCATTTTAGGAAGCGGATTACCGATGATGGTTCTGTCCTGGTCGTTGATGGTACCGTCTCCGTTCAGGTCTTCATACCAGATGTCGCCGGGACCGGAACCGCTGGCATACCAGTAAGCATTGCCTTTGGCCTGTGCTTTCGCATTCAGTTCGTCCATTGTTTTCTGGTCTGGTATCAGTCCTTTTGTTTTAAATCCGAAGAATTGAGAAATCGGAGAATTCAGTTGGGTCCGTGCAACGGCGCCTGACAGGTATTCACCTGCCGTGCCGGCATCTATCGGTAATTTTTCTCCTCCGAATGATAAGATCCTGTTGCGGTTAAAGGCGGCATTAAATCCAACATTCACACCGAGTTTTCCAAAGTTTTCTTTGTAATTCAGGGTAATCTCAACACCGGTGTTCCTCATTTTTCCCAGGTTCATATCCAGCACGTAAGCGTCGGAGGCATTGTGTCCGTTGACCATACCGGTGCTCACCGGAAGGCTGCGCTGGTACAGCATATCCTTTGTGTCGCGGATGTAATAGTCGAGGGTAACATTTAATCTGTTATTGAACAGGCCTGCGTCTATACCGATGTTGGAGGTGGTAACGGTTTCCCAGTGGATGCTCTGATTGGCCACGCGTCCTATTCCCCAGCCGCTTACAGCGCCTGTTCCGGGGAGCTCGTTGAATTGTGTTTTATCATAGTTCGCAAGGGATGGAATGTATACATAGCTGCCTACACCGTCGTTACCAAGACTCCCATATGAAGCGCGCAGTTTGAGATCAGATAATACCGGGAGTTTATTTTTTAGAAAGCCTTCTTCTGTCAATCTCCAGCCGGCAGCGGCGGATGGAAAGTTGCCGGTTCTGTAGCTGGGTGCAAAGCGGTCGCTGATGTCCTGGCGGAGATTTGCTTCAAACAGGTATTTGTTTTTATAGCTGTAGTTTACTTTACCGAAATAACTGAGCATCCGTGAAATGCCATAGTTCATATCTGTAGAGCGTCCGCTGGTATTGCCGGGTACATTGCTCAGGGCGGATGACTCAGAGAAGCCAACCGGGAACGCATCGGAAATAACAGGTACGGAATAAGCTGAGTTAATGGCATAGATGGATCCGGAGAGGTCATCAGAAGATGATCTTCTTCCTTCAGTTCCCACCAGTGCTTTGATTTCATGATCGCCCAGCTTCTTACTGTAGGAGGCCACGAGATTGCCTACATAGGCCATCGCCATGCTGCTTTGCTTCCTGAGATTATCCTGTGGCTGGTTAATCTGGCCGGAAACAAACCATTTGCCTTCAAACTGGCGCGCCATGCTGGAAGAGAAGTTACCGCCGCCGGTAGCACGTATATGCAGGTCCGTTACCGGTTCAACATCTATATAAAGGTTACCTTCTGTTTCCAGGGAATTGAATCTTCTGTTGATGGTATTCACAAAAGCTGCCCAGTTGCCGCCGTTGTAGTTGCCCGCGGAAGGCAGTCCTCCCCAGGATCCATCGTCATTTTTAGGACGCATCATAGGAGATGATCTTAAAGGCAGGGCATAGGCATTGGAGGCATTGCCGGTGATCACGGGCGGATTGTCTGAATAGGAGTAGAGGTTCAAACGCTGGCCGATCTTTACTCTTTTGCCGAGGTCGTAATCGCTGTTTACGCGCAGACTGTATCTTTCAGACCAGGAGTTGGTAACGATACCGTCTACACGCCGGTAACCGGCAGATACATAGTAGTTTTGCTTTTCACTGCCACCGCTCACGGAGGCATTATAGTTCTGCTCTTTTCCGGTGCGGTATAAATACTTCACCCAGTCGGTATTCACAGATTCATCCCAGCCGCTGGCAGCAGGGGTGATGGCGGCCCAGGCCTTTTTATAGTCGGATGTGCCTAATAATTTGGGGAGGAAGGTGCCCTGTGAGAATCCCTGGTTCAGCGAAATATCCACATTCGTTCTTTCCTTGCGGGAACCTTTTTTCGTGGTGATGAGGATCACGCCACCGGCCGCCCTGGCGCCATAAATAGCGGCAGACGAGGCATCGCGGAGTACCTGGATATTTTCAATATCACGTGGATTCATATTAAAGCCGGTGTTGCCAATAGCGGGTACGCCATCGATCACATATAGGGGAGACATGCCCCGTATATTTCCCACGCCCCTGATCACTACGGTGCCGGTAGAACGGGGATCGCCGCTGGCGCTGGTCACCTGTACACCGGCGGCACGGCCTTGCAGCAGGCTACCTACGCCGGTAACCGCCATTTTTGACAGTTCTTTGGTGTCTACGGAAGATACGGCGCCTAAGAGATTCGCTTTTTTCTGCGCACTGTAACCGATTACCACGATGTCGCGCAGTTGCTGCGAAGTGGAGGTGAGTATGATCCGGAGAGCATTTTGCGGACCATTTACTGCAATGCTGCGGGGATCAAAACCTACATTGCGGACGGTCAGGGTAGCAGGTAGTTTGCTGAGTGTAATGGAAAACCGCCCCTGCTGGTCAGTAGCTACGCCGTTGGAGGTGCCTGCTTCGAGAATGGAGGCGCCCGGCACGGGTTCATGCTGCTCTGAAACAACAACGCCTTTTATCACAATGCCTTGTGCCGCAGGCTGCTGTGCTCTTGCGAAAAATGTCAGCATGAGCAGTACAATGCTTAAGAACTTATGCATTTTCATACGCTTTGGAATAATTTGTTTTGATTAAAAACCAGGTGATTGTAATAGGTAGGGACAAGACAGCCATCGCTGGCTTTTTTGGTCGTAGATCGCCTGATAAGGCATGACAAAATCAGCTTTTTCATATACGTAGAATAATCAGATGAACGGGATAAAATCGTTGACGCTAAAATATCATGGAGAGGAGGGAGGACCCAAATTAAAACGCCTCAAAAGCCGGAGCAAACTGCAAACAAAGTGCGATTAAAGTTTTAACTTGTTGTAAACCATTTGATTGGACATGTATTATAAATGCCCCGGAAGATACGGAAAGTGCTGACTTACAAGAAAAGATCAACTGTCAGGCTGGTCTTTCAAATGCAATGCTGTAGATAGTTTTAATAGAATCCGGCGCCGGATTTTCTAAACATCTGCTCAACTCCCACGGATATCGGTCGAAAATCACCGAATATTTATCCGGGTGCTTTCATTATAATATCAATGGATACATTTAGGAAATATTTCCGCATCTTTCCGGGCCGGGAAGATGTTTGTTTATCCGAGGGCTAATATTTTATACGCATGAATCTAAGAACGACAGCTGTCCTGTTTGGGATGATCGTCCTTTTCTGTATTGTTTCCTGTAAGCAGCAAGGGGCCTCTCAAAAAGGGCAACAAAATACGATTGATACAATTCCCCAAAGGGATTACCTGTCGCTGATTATTTCTTTAGATACCTTAACATCACCTGAATATAAGGAAGCGATTTTAAGGGAAGACAGCCTGTTGCGGCATGTGCCGGACAGCAGTACGAACCCGTTTTATCACTTCTTCCGGGGAAAAAGACTCAGCCAGCAGAAGCTGGGAGATAGCGCTGTGAGGCAATTCCAGCAAATGACAGGGGATAGTGAGGTGGAACTGCTGAAAAGTTACAGCATCCTGGATCAGCGTATCCGCAACGGGATGACGGTAGAAGGTGAGTTGATGAGCCAGATCCTCTCCACCATGAAAACGGCCGAGCGTCTTCAAAGTAAAATCACTTACCAGCTGTATGACCTGATGGCCAAGGCGTATTATCAGAACGAAAACGCCAATGAATCACTGGAATATGCAGAGCGTTATTACACGCATCATCCTTATAGATTACATCCGGTGGTAATGCAGCGGCATTACGATATTTCCTTCCTGTTATCGTCCAGGCTGAACGACTTTGATAAAATGATGCTGTCGAACGTGGAGGCCAGGAACTTTGCCCGGCAGATCCACGACAGCCTTGCCATTGCCCGCACCTACGATAATGAGGCGCAGATCTTTTCCCGGCAGGGACAAAACGAAAAAGCCCTGGCCAGCAGCAAGATTTATTTCAGCTACCTGGCAAGAACGAATAACCTCAATGATATCGCCTATAATAATATGGCGACCAGTTTTCTTCGTAACCGCCAGCTCGATTCCGCCATCCGGTATTACCGGGAGGCCATCAGCTTTGCCCAGAAGAATGCACCGGGAAAAAAGAGCCCTGTTTATTTTAAAGGACTGATCGAAGCATTAAAAAAGAATGGCGAATATGTTGAAGCTTTGAAGGTGGCTGAATCTGCCTATCAAACCGAAATCAATAATATAAAAAGAATAGAGGCCGTTAAATTTGCCGAGATACATGAGCGGTATGAAACGGAGAAAAAGGACCGGAATATTGAAGAGCTGAGTAACCGGAATGAGCTGAATGAGAAAGTGATCAGGCAGCAGCGATGGATGCTGGTAATGGGCCTGGTGGTATTTGTGGGAGCATTGTTGTTTTTTTACTTTATGCACCGCCAATACCGCCTGAAAGAAAAGAACAGGCTGTTGCAGTCGGAGAACAAGCGGTTGAACATGGAGCAAAAACTGCTGCAGGCGCAATTAAATCCGCATTTTATCTTTAATTCTATCGCTAACCTGCAAAGCCTGATTGCTTCCGGAGATACCAGGGAATCGGTACGTTACCTGTCGGCTTTTTCAGGGTTATTGCGGAATGTGCTGGAACAGAGCCGCCGGGACTTCATCGGACTGGACGAAGAAATCGTTACGCTGGAACATTACCTGCAACTCAACCAGATGCGTTTCGCCGGCCTTTTTGATTACTGGATCCATGTGGATAAACAACTTTACCCGGAAAATACCCTGATACCTCCGATGCTGATACAGCCTTTTGTGGAAAACGCCATAGAGCATGGCTTCCGGAATATTAATTATAAAGGTGTGCTGACGATCTCTTTTGCGGTAAAGAATGGCCAGATGTTCATCACCGTAGAAGACAATGGTAAAGGGTTGACGGCAAAGGAACCCAATGAGCAGAAGAAACAATCCCTGGCAGGGACCATCCTGAAAGAGCGGCTGGAAGTGCTTTTTAAGTCGCAGGGCCAGGAAGCGAAATATGAAATTGCAGATAAAAAGGATAGCAATGGACAAGGTGTGATCATACATATTGTTATCCCCGAAATAAAAGATTAACATCATGAAATTATATATCCTTGAAGATGAAGTACGTATCCTGCAACATCTCCTGCAGGTAGTTCAGGAAATTCCTTATGTGCAGGTATTAGGGCATGCTGCGGAAATAGCGAAAGCGGCAAAGGAAATTCCTGCATTGAAACCCGATATTATCCTGGCCGATATCAGGCTGAAAGATGGGGATAGTTTTCGGTTGTTTCATGAAATAGGCAATAACGATTACCAGGTGATTTTTCTGACGGCTTACGATCAGTATGCTATACAGGCGCTCAATATGGGCGCTTTCGGCTATTTGTTGAAACCGATCGATGAAGTGGCGCTGGCCGCCATGCTGAACAAATGTCATCAGCACCGCGAGCAGGAGCAGTTTGATAAGCAACAGCTGGAAATCGCCCGTCAGCATTATGCGGGACAAGGCGCTGCCACTACCAAACGTATTGCGCTGAAACGGGTGGAATACATGGAAATTGTGTCCATAGAAGATATCATGTATTGCAGAAGTGATAAAGGATATACCACTTTTTATATGAAGGATAAACGGGAGATGCTGGTATCAAAGGGGTTGATAGAATACGAGAGTATTCTCATTCCGTTTGGCTTTATCAGGTGTCATCAGTCGTACCTGGTTAATTTCCAGTACGTAAAAAAGTATTACCGGGAAGGGCTGTTGCAGATGCAGAATGATGAACAGATTCCTGTTTCCAGCAGAAAGAAAGAAGAAGTATTAAAATACCTGGAGAATATTTCCTGAATTAAAAAAGGCCCTGCAATTTGCAGGGCCTTTTTACAATGCTTATTTAGTACCCCTCATTTTGCTTCAGTTGAGGATTTCTCAACAGTTCCGTATTTGTAAAAGGAAAATAAAGCCGGGTGTTGTTCTGACCTTTGGATGTCAGGAAGGGCAAGGCTTTTCCGAAGCGTTTCATATCCTGCCAGCGGCGTCCTTCACCCAAGAGTTCGCGGCGACGTTCTTTTTCCAGTTCTTCCAGGAATGCGGCCGGACTGGCAAAATCGCCAGGTAATTTCACACTGGCATTACGGGCGGTACGCAACTCGTTGTAACGGGTTGTTTCCACTACATTTTGCCTGGCAGCTGCCTCTGCTGAAATCAGGTACGCTTCGCTGATGCGGAGCAGCGGATAGATCACATATACGGCAGATGCGGGCTGTAAGGTATCTGTAGAATATTTCAGCATGTAAGTTACTTCCTGGCCGGTAGCATTGTTGCGCTGTTTGCGCAGCACCTGGCGGCGGGTGTCATTGGCTTCATAAGAATCGGCCAGGGTTTCATCTATCCAGGTAAGACCGGAGCCATTGCCGCGAAAAGGCGCTGATGGACTGTAGAATGAAAATAATCCGTAACGGTCGTACGCGGAGGGCATGGGGCCATCCGCCATGCGCCAGATCATTTCTGTTGTTGGCGAATTATATAGGAAGATAGAAGAATAGGTATTTTTGGAAAGACTGTTTTTCCCCGCGCCGATCACATTTTCGGCCAGTTCTTTTGCCCGGGGATATTTGCTCCGCTGCAATGAAACTCTTGCCAGGAGCAACTCTGCTGCTTGCCTGGATACGGCGCCTGGTGTGGAGAAGTCTGCCAGTAAAGGAATAGCCGTCTGCAGGTCTTTTTCCACTGCATCCAGCACTTCAGTTTCACTGCTTTTAGGGCGGCGAATGAGGGCATTATCCGTTTCCACGCTGGTCATGAGTACTACGCCTCCTAATATATCAGCAAGCATCAGGTAGGAATGCGCACGCACCGTGAGGGCTTCTCCCAGCAACTGTTTCAGCTGTGCAGAGGCAGGATTGTCACCTATCATGGTGATGATAAAATTTGCATTGCCAATGGCGGTATAGGCCGCCTGATAGTAACGGCCGATGCCAAACCCATCTGCCGGAGAAGGATTACAGGCTTCATAAGCCTGTGGATTGTATTGGGCAGGATTGCCGCCCTGCAAAGAGATGATATCATCGCTGTAGATGTCTGTCATCGGGTACGACTGTGGCGGCCAGGTGCCGGCCATGCTCAGGTAAGCGCCTTTCAGCAGCAGGGGAAGATCCTTGTCACTGATTTGTCCTTTGCCAATTGCCTGATCCGGAGAAGGCCGGTCCAGGTATTTGCCGCAGCCCATAAGGCCGGTAAGACATATAACAGCAAGTATTTTTTTATACGAATGTAGCATGTGTTTTCTCGTTTAAAGGTGAATCAGAACCGGAAATCAATACCAAATGAAAATGCGCGTGGCAGTGGCGCAACGTCTTGCTGCAAACCTGATTCCAGCGCTTGTTCCGGGTCGTCGGCATTCAGGCGTTTATCTTTGATGGTAAAAAGATTTTGCGTAGCAGCGTATACCCGTACCTGTTGTATTCCTGCTTTACCGGTTAAGGTGGCAGGCAGGTTGTAAGCGAGTGTCACGTTACGGCAGCGGAGGTAAGAACCACTGTATAGATACTGCGTGGAAGGCATAATGTTCCAGTCGGTTGTTTGCCCTGCGCCATGTACACCCGTAATCGCACGTGGATAGCGGCTTTTGTCGCCCGGTTGCTGCCAGCGCTCCAGTACCCAGCTGGGTTTATTGTTCATCACGCCGGTATAGAGATCATAATCATAGCTGCGGTAACGCTGCTCACTGAAGTTATAGATCTTGTTGCCCAGGTTGAAGGCGAGTTGGGTGTTAAGGCTAAAGCCTTTCCAGCCTAAGTCTACGTTGAAACCACCGGTGATTTTAGGTTGCGCGATAGGCACATAGATCATATCCTCCTGGTTGATGATCCCATCTTTGTTGCGATCTTCATATATCATATCGCCGGTCTGTGGATCTACTCCTTTTGAATTATACAATTGCAGCAAACCCAGTGGCTGACCGATACGCATGACGCCTGAAGGGCTTCCCGGGAAGTAAACGCCATACCCCATGGTGCTGTCGCGTAGTTCAGTGACACGGTTACGGTTGATGTTTGCCACCGCTGTTACTTCCCAGCGGAAGGCAGTACCCGGGCGACTAGAAAGTCCTACGGAAAGGTCTACGCCTTGGTTGGTCATGGCGCCCACATTCACCCGCTGTGATATAAAGCCACCGCTGGAGAAGGGGATCTGGCGACTGGAAAGCAGGTTATCCGTTTTCTTCATGTAATACTCTGCTGTGACAGACAGGCGGTCGTCGAAGAAGCGGGTTTCCAGGCCGATGTCGTGCTGGCGTGTCCGTTCCCATTTCAGATCGGGATTACCCAGTGTAGTATTGAAGCGTAGTGCCGGCTGGTTGAGATACAGCGCACTGTTGACCAGGTCGCGGGTATCATACAATCCGATCGGGCGGATGTTACCAGTGATACCAAAGCTGCTGCGTACTTTTAAATAACTCAGCAGATGGTTACCCCGGAGAAATGATTCATCGGAAACGATCCATCCGCCCGAGATTGCCGGGAACCAGGCATGCCGGTTGTTTTCCAGTTTGCTGCTGCCGTCTCGTCTTAAACTGAGACTCAGCAAGTATTTGCCGGCCCAGCTCATATTGGAGCGCAGGAAATAGGATTCGGAATATTCTTCATAAAAACGGTTACCGCTGTTGTAGAAATTGGTGGCTACAGAAGCGTTGCCTGGTTTCCAGAGTCCTTCTATTAACGGGAAACCTTGCAGGTTCATGGCCGTGGTGCGGTATTGATTGCCGGTAAATTCCTGGCCCACTACTACGTCCGACTTCAGCTGGCTATAGCCGAAGCGGTAGGTCAGTACATTGTTCAGCGTATAACGGATCCCGCTGTTACCATTCTCCATGTAGTCGCCTTTTGTGCCCAGGCCGTTGTAGCTGAAAGGCGAGGCGAAATTGGCCTGTATGCTTTCACTGCGGGAACCGGCCACCATGGAGCGGAAGGAGAAATTTTTGTTGATGGTGGCTTCTGCGAATACGTTACCGGTATAGTTCCAGTTGTCTTTTTCATTTTTATAATAGCCGTTCAGAATACCGAGGGGATGCGGCTGGTAGCCGTACCAGTAATCCCAGGTGCCATTTTCCAGCAGCTTGATGGAATCGGGTGTATCGGGGCGTGCGCTGATAGCATCACCGATGGCGCTGGAAATGCCGTCGTTTTTTACTTTTGAGATGCTGAAATCGGCACCAGCCTTGAGCCAGCGGTTCACTTTTTGCGTCAGGGCCAGCTTGGCGGAATAACGGTCAAGCCTACCCGTACCAGTAGCATTGTTTTCACTGTATTTGCCGAAAGAGAGGTAGTAACTGGTTTGATTGCTACCGCCGCTTACACTCGCCTGGATATTGCTGAGGGCAGCATTGCGGGGAACTACTTTGTTGAGCCAGTTGATATCACTGTTGCCCATCTGCATCTCTTCTATCTGCAGGCCGAGCATGGCCATTTCCTGGCGCAGGCGTGCTTCTTCAGATGGAGGTACGGTGCCTGTGAGTTTTCCTTTTATATCATTGATCCGGTTCTGCCGTGCTTCACTGAACATCATGCTATATTCTGCATTGTTGAGGGGGCGATAGCTGAAATGAGAGGAGTTTGCGCCGGTGTAGGCGTTGATGGTCACGGTTGGTCTGGCGCCGAAGTTGCCTTTCTTCGTTGTGATCATAATTACTCCCTGTGCGCCGCGTGCACCGTAGATCGCGGATGATGCGGCATCTTTCAGTACTTCGATAGATGCGATGTCCTGCGGGTTGAGGTTGAACATACTGAAGTTGGCGTTTGCCCCTTCCGGGCCGGCGTCAATAACAAGACCGTCTACCACAATCAGTGGATTAGAGCCACTACCTGTGAGGTTGCTTTGCACCGTTTGCACGCCACGGATGGTGAAGTTGGGCATGGAACCGGGAGCAGCGCCGGTATTGCTCACTGCCAGACCTGCCACACGGCCCTGTAAAGCGGAGATGGGATTACTCACCATATTCTCTTCAGCATTCAGTGCGCCTACTTTCCCGATGGAGCCGGTCAGCTCGCGCTTTTGTTGTGTGCCGTAGCCAATCACTATTACTTCATTGAGGCGGGAGCCACCGGTTTGCAGAGGGAGCTGTAGGGCCAGCGGGCCACGGTCTTTCACCTGAAATTCTATCTGACGGTAGCCGAGTGAGGTCACTGTCAGTGTTGCTCCTTCCGGAATATCAGCAATGGTGAACTGTCCGTTTTCGTTGGTGATGGCGCCTTTGGATGTGCCTTTCACCACGACGGTAGCGCCTATAACAGGATTGCCGTCATCGCCCGTAACGCGGCCGGAAATATGGTGCAGGCTGTCGGCCGGCAGTGATGGCGGAGTTGCGGTCTCGTCTGCTGTTTGTATCAGGATACGGTTGTCTACCTGGCGAAAGGAGAGATGATGCGGCGCCAACAAGCGTCCGAGTACTGCGGCGAGATTTTGTTTTCCTGCTGCAACGTTCAGGTGACGTATATGCCCGATGTCCGATTTGCGGTACATAAAGCGGAAAGCGGTCTGGTCTTCTATCTGTTTGAATGCTTCCAGCAGGGATGCATTTTGCAGCGATACGTCTACAGACAGTTGCTCCAGCCGCTGCGCCTTTACGTCGGCGGCAGTCAGCAGTTGTACAGAAAGTGCGACCAGAAAAAAAGATAACAAAGAGATACGCATACATCGATACAGGAAAGGTGTACAAGGCAGCGCAGGGAAAGCAAACCTGCTTCCCGCCGCGAGTGCAGAAAATTTCATACATTAGTGATTGCTGGTGAAAAATGACCCGTTAGCGCGGGCTTTTGACTCTGGGACGCCATGGCGCAATTTGCAGTTGCACGTGGCGACGGCCTCTGCTCACGCAGAGGTTTTTTATTTAAGGTGGTTGGCTGTTCCTGTACATGTAAATGATTTTGGTTGTGCCGCGTTTTACGGCTTGTAAATAATGACAGATCGCTTGATACTGTCTAAGGTATAACCTGCTTTATGAAAGGTGCAAATACTGTGTAGAATCTGTGATAGCGATTCCTTTTTCAATACAATAGTCGAGAACCGCTGCTGGCGGAGCTGTTCATTGGCTATCGCAATGGTTACATGAAAGCGGTCTTCCAGTAACTGTGCTGCCTGTTTGAGTGTTACATCATCAAACAGCATATCTTCCTGCTGCCAGGCAGGTGGTGCCAAAGATGGTAGCTGAAGGTGCTGTGCATCGCCTTCCCTGCTGTCATATACCATTTGTTCATTGGCCGACAATTCACCTAAAGAACGACGTTTATCATTTACTCTTACACGCCCGCGGGTCACGGTTACTTTTACTTCGCCTGTTTGTTGTGTGGCCACTTCGAAGGTGGTACCGAGTACGGTGGTTTGCAGTCCGCCGGCATTTACTATAAAAGGCTGACTATGGCGTTGTTCTACGGTGAACAGTGCTTTCCCCTGCAGGTATACCTCCCGGCGCGGAAGGCCTTCAAAGGATGGCGGATATTGCAGGCTGCTACCCGCACTCACCAATACACTGCTGCCATCGGGCAAGGCGATCAGGTTATTCTCATTTTCTGGTCGCACTATTGTTTGACTGGCAATTGTTGCCGGCAATGGTTTCTTTTGTTGAAACAGGATGAAAGCTGTGCCGGCGAGGCCTGTCACCAGTAATACAGCAGCGGCAATTCTGCGCCACGGAATGATGCGGTGGTGCACAGCCGGCACGGGTGTAATCTGCTCAAGAATACCTGTGTGGATACGATGCTTTAATTGCTCGCGCTCCCCACTGGTGAGCATGGGAGTTATATCCGGCTGGGCATCAAACGCATCATAGCTCTGCAGCAGAAATTGCGCTTCTTCATCAGTGGTGATTCCCTGGCGGTATTTTTTCAGTATTTCGAGGAGATATTCCTGGTCCATAATCTATAGACAGCCGGAAAAAGAAAAGCCCCACGCCAGGTAAAAATATTTTTCAGGAAAAGAGGATCATCAGTAACTGGGCCAGCGAGGAGCGGAGTTTCGCCAGGGCTTTGCCCAGTTGGTTTTGCACCGTTTTGCGGGAAATGTTGAGTTGCCGGGCAATTTCTTCGGAACTGGCGCCCTCGGTATAACGCAGCCGGAAGATTTCCTGGCGGGCAGGTGGCAAGGCATCAACGAGCGCATTATATTGTTGCAGCCATTCATTACGACGGATAAGCCCATCGGCATGTTCTCCGGCTACGGGTTCCTGTAACAACAGGTTTTCCATGGGCAGAAACTGCCGGTGACTCTCCAGTAAATTCAGCACGCGGTTGCGTACAGCGGTATGAATATAAGCGGGTAAATGAAGGATCTGTAGTTCCTGCCGGCGGTTCCATAACTGGAGGAAGAAGTCCTGTGTGATATCTTTGGCCGGATCGGCATCCCCGAGCCGTTTAAAGGCAGCATTGTATACCGTTGCCCAGTAACGGTCATATAGTGCGTTAAATGCTTCTACACTGTTTTCTTTCAGCTTTCCCAGCAAAGTCGCGTCGTCCGGATCTCTATGTGCGCCCTTATTCCCCATGAATGAAAATGCATGCCTTCCGGATAAAAATACATTTTCTCGCCCAACTATTCGTGATTATTTCCTGACAGAAGACAAAAAAAACAGCCATAGAAAGTCCTTCTATGGCTGTTCGGGTAGTTGGCTTTATAATTATTTAGGCGCTGTTACCACACAGGTCATTTTGTTGGTTCTTTTGATGGAGCCATCGTCCAGTGTGAATTTAACATTCATATTATAGGTACCCGCGGGTATCTGGGCATATGCTACTATCTGATGAATTTCATTATAGGCCAGCATCGATTCCACTCCCGGAGAACCGCTTACCAACTGGTTATCATTTACTGCAAATCCGGTGTTGCATCCCTGGTGTGCCCCCTGGGTAATTTCAACCACCGTTACGAATGTTGTTCCCTGGAAGATTTCTACTTCTGTTTTACTGGGGATAGCCTGCAGACCTTGAATAAAGCGGGGACTAACGCCCTGGTTCTGATTGAGAAACCGTCCATTAAGGCTAATGTACATACAGCCATTATTACTGCCGGCAAGGCGGTGTACGGCAGAATCAAGGATAATATCGTTATTCCAGACCTTCATCATAACAGAATCCAGTGTAGAGTTTACAATGGCATCAGATGATCTGAGAATTTCGTTATTGATTTTCAGGTAATAGTTCTTAAAATCCACGTATGGAGGATTGGGGAACATGTTTGCCGGAAATTTAACGCTTAGTTCATTATCGTTCACTGTGGTAACTTTCAGGTAGATGGGAGTGGACGGGTCATCCGGTGGAATCAATACCGCTGTATTGGTCTGATTTGAAAATCCTTCTCCATAAAACACCTGTGTACCATCAGCTACACCCACCATTTTTTTGACATTAAAAAAGTTGGTCCAGGTAGGCGTACCAGCGTTATACATTTTCTTGTAATCAATGCTGTAAGATGCTGTTATTGCTGTTATCGAGTCTGCTACCTGGGTTTCGGCGCCACTGGATAATAATAGCCTGGTTTTGTAGGCCGCTTTCCTGGGAAGGCCGGTGAGTGTGAGTATCTGATTGCGGCTCGTCATGGGGTAACGAATTACACTTCCGTCTTTCTCTACCTCAAGGGCTGCGTTGTATGTTTTCAGTTTGTCAGGATCCCCTACCAGCTGGAATTGTAGCGCATCGCCATCAATAGTAATTACTGCAATTCTGGCAGTGGTAGCAAAAACACGAAGCCCGGGATCATATTTGTCGGTGTTATCTTTCTCTTTGGAGCAACCATAAAGGGCTGCTGCGGATAACAAAATGGGAAGAAGCTTTCTCAAAGGAATAAATTTTATTAGGGACTAAATATATAGCCTTTCCTGCCTTTGTGAAAATAGTTAATATGAGAGGGGCTCATTTTCTGTGAGTTATAAAAGGTGGCATTCGTGGATGATCTTATCATGAAGGGCTTAATGCTACGGACAATTGCTGGAAAAGCGTTATTCCCATTCCCATGGATCATTGGCAGACTCTCGCCAGGCACTTTTACCTAAGGGTAAATCAAATAGTTCATTTACACCGGTATCGATGCGCGTAATTTCTTCCAGACAAACGAGTTTTGAGTCTTTTAGATCGGGTGCCTGCTCACTATGAAACTGCCAGGCTCCATCCTCATTGTGATAAACATACAGGATAGGCTTACCTGCCAAAACATGACTTGTAGTAAATACCGCCACATTTCTTTCTTCATAAAACTTAAAATCAGTATTTCTGTCCAGAAGTGGTTGCTTAAATTTCCACGCAGCATGGAAGCCCGTTTCCCAGGGGAACAGGCTTTGTTTATCAGGCCATACGAGTTGTAGTGCTGTATATTCACTGGCGTGGTAGAAGGCATTGGCAATGCCAAAGTAGTCTGGTAAAAACGATTGATCAACGGATAGAAATTGTAGAGGAAAATCTTCCAGAAAGTCATCATAATCAATACCCGGCTGAAATGACTGGCCATTTTTTATCAGCTCACATGCATCATTCAAAATATCTTTTAAAAGCCCGGTTGATAGACCAAAGCAGATGATCTCCGGATGATTGAATTGCTGTGTTAAACCAATCGTATATGCAAAACCGGGAAGGTGGTCCTCTGATTCAATGCCGATAATATAGCATCCATACTGATCAATCTTATCTTGTATTTCTTTTTTGGATATTGGGGCGTGATCGCAATGTTCCTGGCTCAATGTCTGGTAATTAATTTGAAATGAATGACAACACTAAGATATCTGCTTTCCTTATCCTATTATCAGAAATGTTCTAAAGTTTTGTTAATCACTTTTGTATGTGCTCTTTTTAGCTATATTAGTATGATCCCAACACTACCTATATGAAATTATTCATCTCATTTGTACTGGTAATATTGAGCTTTACTGCCTTTGCGCAGGATAGTACTGTCAGTAAATTAAAAACATTGACCGATAACCGGCAATTTGATGCCATTATTGAGCAGTATGCTACCTCCGCAAATCTCTCTGCAGAAGCATTGTATTATGTAGGGTACGCGTATTTTATAAAACAGGACGACAATAATTGCCTGAAGTTCATGGACCTCGCTATCGCAAAAGATGGGAAGGATCCGAAGGCGCATTATATCAAAGGAAGTACGCTTAACTACATGGAAGAATATGATAAGGCGATTGCCTGTTTCAAAGCGGCCATTGCTTTGGATCCTGCAAACGCGGATTATTATAGCGGCCTTGGAGATGCGTACTATAATCTTCATTTATACGATTCGGCACTGGAAAATTATCACAAAGCAACGAAACAGAAAGGAGCCGAAGAACGTCCGTTCCTGATGATTCCGCAGGTATATTTTGATCTGCACCAGGAAGATAAAGCGCTGGAAGCGCTGTACAGCAACGTCACAAAACTTTCCCCGGAATCCGCTGGCTATACCAGGTCCTGGTTTAATATCGGACAGGTAGAGGGATTGAGAGGCAATTATGATAAAGCGGAGAAGGCATTTCTTTCCGTGATCGCAGCCGATTCAACAGATTATCACGCATATGCCAAATTAATGCAGGTATATTATCACAACAAAGCATATGAAAAGGCCGCTGTTTACCGTACCAAACTGTACGACGCCCATAAGCAGGGTAAGTTGAAAGATAATATGCAAGATATGTTCTGCTTTGACCAGTTCAAATGGAACGACAAATTAATACAGGTTTTTGAAAGATATGAGGAAGGGCCACAATCCAGAATTTTCAACAAACAGATTTTTTATATTGTTGATAAAGACGGAGACGTTGATTTCAGTATACAAACAGAATATTCACCTATTTCTATACAACTCGGTGGCCCTAAATATATTCTCTGTGGTGCTAAAGGCGGAGCACATTTTAATTATGGTATTGGTTTTAATGACGATGCAAAATATGATCATCTGAAAGATGCCGTTATTAAAATACTGGAAAAGAAATATGCTCCGGTAGCATCTACGCGTTAGCAGGCAGCCATGCCTTGCTGTAAATAAAATAGCAAAGTGTGGCCAATTGTACTATTTTTTATAGCTGGCAGATGATTATATGACAGCCCTGTTTTCTTCTTCATTCTTTTCGCGCGACCTGCTTTTATGTGTTGATTTTCCAAAGTTATAGTTCAAGGTAATGGCCGCAGGTAATGTAAATACCTGACTGCCGCTGATCGTGTAGTCAAATATAGGAATGGCATAAGTAACGCCGTGGTAAGGTGTCTGCTCTTTTTATAGGTGCCTCTGAAAGATGGCCGCTACTGATCTTCGTTTCTTGCCCAGCGCCAGGTAAAGACTTAGCACCACGCCATTAAAGGCGCCCAGGATGCTGATAAAAAATAATATTTGCTGGCCAATATTCATAAACCGGTTCCGGGTTTTGAGAATGAATATAAGCGAAATTTCAGTAACCGGGGCGGCAGTCCGGACGGCCCGGCAGCGGTTATTCAACCAATACATCTTTCACCGGCGATATTATTTTTTTATAGGGATCTTCCATAAAAAGGCTGATGAAATCTACACCATCTACTTTTAACCCGGGAACATGACCTTTATTGTGTACCACCAGCAGCTGACTGTTGGGTATATACCGTTTAATAAACTGATTATAAAAAGGACGGCACCAGGGATCTGCATCACCTGCTGCAATCAACGTGGGTACGTTGGAGTAAACCGGGGTTTTTACTACAGCGGGTTCTGCGGTTACGTTCCAGCAACGGCAGAGAGTATGATTTACATTGTTAAAATCGTAGTGCGCCAGCCACGGAACCAGTTCCGCCTGTTTTTTTACAACTGCTTCACCGGCATACGCAATTTGCTCACTGCAATAAACGGAGTACCGCATACCATGGGATAGTGGCTGGTTGTCTTCAAACACATTGTCCAGAATTTCTTTGACATAAGCGGTATGTTGCCCGTTGATCATATCATTCATTACCATAGGCACTGTTTTCAGCTGGGTGGCATTAAAGTGATTAAATAACGCATCCAGCAATTCGTTTTTGGTATACCTTATATTCCTGCCCTGGTAGGAAATGGTAAAGCTTTTACCGGTAATAGCGGTAAAGTATTGATGGAAACGTTGTCTCAGGCCTCCATATAATGTTTGGTCTGATGAATCTTTTTCACAGTTGTCAAACACCTGGTTCAGCGCTTCATTCATATTGAGCAGTCCTTCTTCTTCATAACGCACATAACCAGGCAGGGGCGAATTCAGGATCATTAAGCGGACAGCCTCCGGATGATTGCGGGCAACGGTGAGCATTAACCCACCACTATAGGACACTCCCAATAAATTTAAGGAGTCGATGTGTAACAGCTTCCGCAGGTCATTAATGTCGGCGGCGCTTTCTATCGTATTGTAAGCCGACAGGTCGATACCTTGTGCTACCAGCCGTTTTCTGCACTGTGTTGCGGCGATGGCTTCCAGACTGTCTTTGGACAGGTTTTCTTTATATGCCCTGATGTCTGCAGCTAATACTTCCGGGCAATCCAGACAGGGAACGGATTTTTTGGTGCCCCGCTGATCAAAGGCAATGAACCCACCATAGGCTAAGAAACCGGAATTTTTTCCGATGCTGTCGATGTTGGCAATGGTGCTGTAGCCGGGGCCGCCGGTAGTAAAGAGCGTGACGTGCTTACTGGAATCTGCACCAGGTTTCCGGACATATACAAACGGCACTTTAATGCTCCTGGTGGAAGGATGCTGCCGGTTTTCAGGTACCACCAGGTACCCACATTGCGACAGTAATGCCGGATCTACCTTCATCATGCAGGGGCAGGGCTCAATATGAGGCGAGGGTTGTTGCGCGAAAGCGCTGCCTGGTATCAGTAATAAAACAAGCAATGCGATGATGGCCGGCTTCATGTTATTTTTTTATACAAGTTACAGCAGCCAGCGGCAGGGAGAAAGTAAAAAACGGACAATATCAGGAGGTGAAAGCGGATAGTTTCCTGCCGGTAAACTTTACCACATCTTTATAAAAATGACTGCGGTCATAGTAGCCATATTGATAAGGAGAGAAGAGGTCAGCGTTTGCAACATACGCTGTCAGTGCTATCCTGGCCCGTGTAATGGCCAGGTAGTTTTTAGGACTGGTGCCTACTATCCGGGTAAAGTACCGGTACAGACTTTTATCGGAAATAAATAATTGTTTCGCCAGTTCGTGGTTGGCAGCGGCCATACCGGAACCGGAAAATGCGTCCATGGTGTCTTTGATACATTGCAGATAAAAAGGATCAGCTCTTTTCTGTTGTTCCAGTTTTTCCAGGAATAGTTCCTGTAGCAGCTGTTGCCTGTCTTCCAGTCCGCCCAACCCTTTCAGTTTCCGGATAATCGTCGCCGGAATTATTTGCTGCAAGGGAATCACAGCGCTGCCTATTTTTGTCTGCGAAAAACCAAAGATGGCTTCAAAACCCCCGGGCGTAAATTTTACTGTAAAAATATTATCTGTCGGGAGATTCCTTCTTTCTATAATTTCATTTCTCAGCAATAAAATATCCGTGTATTCATCTATGATCTGAATGCTTTTACCATTCACCAGTTGATAAGGCGTACCCAGGTTTATCCAGATGGTAGGCGTGTAGCTAGGAAATAGTTTTACTGTAAAAGCTGCTGTTCCGATATGGTAACGCATCGCTTCCAGGGATGTTTCGGAGAAAAATTCGATATAGTCAGCCAGTGCTGGGTGCGGTGCAGTAAAGGTGTACAGTTTTTTTATATCGTTGAAAATTTCCACCATGATGTGAATATAAAAGCTTTTAAAATAATCCGGACGGGAAGCCCGGATTATTTTAAGAAAGATCATTTCAACAATCCGGCGCCTGCATGCAGTTGATCCGCGAGGTTCTGATTAAACCATTTTGGGTAGAGCGGTGCAGGTGCAGTAAGATTATCCAGCAAAGACAGTTCATCCCCGGAAAGCTCAATATTGATGGCTTTCAGGTTGTCTTCCAGTTGCTGCATTTTGGAGGCGCCAATCAATACGCTCGACACCACTGGTTTAGTGAGCAGCCATGCCATGGCGATTTGCGCCACAGTGGCCCCATGGACCGCAGCAATTTCCTTCATCTTATCTACCAGCACAAATCCTTTTTCTTTGTCGAAGGGGATCACATCAAAACCTGAAAGCCTGTTGCCTGCATCCTGCAGGTTTTCCCGTGTATATTTGCCGCTCAGGAAGCCGCCGGCCAATGGTCCCCATACGGTCATGCCTATACCGGCATGCTGCATAAAGGGAACGATGTCGTGTTCTACATCGCGCCCCACCAGGGTGTAATTCATTTGCCCGTTGCAGAAAGTAGCCCAACCGTTATCGTGTTGCAGCTGCCACGCCAGTGCAGATTTCCAGACCGACCAGTTGGAGAAACCGATGTACCTTACTTTTCCACTCTTTACCAGCCCGTCCAGTGTGGAAAGGGTTTCTTCCAGTGGTGTTACCGGATCTTCGCGGTGAACGATGTACAGATCGATATAGTCAGTTCCGAGTCGCTGCAGGCTCTGATCGCAGGAGTAAAGGATATGCCGGCGGGAAAGTCCTGATTGGGTGAGCGGGGTGCCGGTACGGAATCCCACTTTAGAGGCAATCACCACATCATGCCGCTTCGTACTCAGCAACTTACCGAGCATCACTTCCGATTGCCCGGCAGCATAACCGTCTGCAGTATCAAAAAAGTTGATGCCGGCATCCAGTGAGGCATCAATCATTTTTCCGGCTTCTGCTTCCGATACCTTATATATGGTAGGCATAGAAGGATGGCTGCCAAAGGTCATGGCACCAAAAGAGAGTCGGGAAACAATAAGACCGGTATTTCCCAGGGTCGTGTACTTCATAAGAAGAATAAATTGTTGGTTGAAAATATGGAGGGTGTTAAAAACACAACAAATATCGTCGGAAAACATTTCCCATGGTACTACTATTGTTAATACTTATTTATCAATAGTAGTATTTTTCTGACCCTACAGCCTACCATTTTTTTAAATATTTTCCGCACAAGTAATTGGTTTTTATTTAGTTGAGGCAGGTTAACATTTGTGTTATAATCGTTATCAAAGCTGATATGGATTGTAATGAAAGTACAATAGCTTCCGTACAGATTCCAGACGTTATGAATGGCGAAAATGGCCTATACCACTTTTTATAAAGGCGTGTTCATAGAAAAATTCCCGGCTTTCATTTTACAAATTCCACTTTCTATATCAACCAGAAGACAACTGTTAGTATGCTAAAAACAAACGTTATGAAACACTTATTACCTCATCTTCAAATCATTCATCAATGAAAAAAAATCTAAACTGGTTAAGACGGGTAGGCTGTTTTTTCCTCTGCTATTCATTGTTAATGATCAGCTGCTCCCTGACGGCATTCAGTCAATCCCGTACTGTTAAAGGAGTGATTACCGGTGAATCACAGCCGCTGCCCGGCGCCACCGTACTCGTAAAAGGCACCAAAACCATGGCGCTCAGTAATGTCCAGGGTGAATTCACCATCAACGCTGCCAAAGGCGATGTGTTGGTCGTTACCTATCTTAGTTACCAGTCGAAGGAAGTCACGGTTGGAGACGATGCCGTGATCCACATCAGCCTGTCCTCCAGTTCCAGTAAACTGGACGAACTGGTAGTGGTAGCTTATGGTAAAGCCAAGCGCGCAAATCTCACCAGCGCACAAACCACTGTAACGTCAAAAGAAATGGACAGAACGGTGAATACCACGCTGGAACAGGCCATACAGGGCCGTACCGCCGGTGTATATATCACCCAGAACTCCGGCCAGCCCGGTGGCGGCATTTCGGTAAATATCCGGGGGGTTAACTCACTCAATGGCACCAACGAGCCATTGTATGTGATTGATGGGGTACAGATTTCCGGATCTTCTGTCGCTTTCGGCTCTACCAGTTCCTCCAATCCGCTCGCTGGACTGAATCCTGCCGATATTGATAATATAGAAGTATTGCAGGGCCCTTCCGCCACCGCTTTGTTTGGCTCCAGGGCCACCAACGGCGTGTTAATGATCACCACCAAAAGAGGAAAATCAGGCGAAACAAAAATGGATTACGCCTTTCAATATAATTTACAGACACCGCCACCGCATGTAGCCGTAATGGACCTGCGCCAGTATGCACAAATGGTGAATGAATACCATCAGCTGGCCGGCGGTAATACACAAGGGGAATTTAAAGATCCTTCTTTGCTGGGAAAAGGCACTGACTGGCAGAAAGAACTCTTCAGGAATGCTCCTATGAGTAAACACCAGCTGAGTTTGAGCGGTGGTACGGATAAAACTACCTTTTATCTTTCGGGGGAATACCTGAAACAGGACGGTATCGCCCTGGGGTCTGGTTTCGACAGGTATGGCTTCCGGTTAAATCTCGATAACAAGCCCCGCACCTGGGTTACGCTGAATGCCAACCTTAGCTTCAACCAAACAAAAGAGAACCTGACCACCAGCCAGGAAAATATTATTTCCACAGCCATCACACTTACGCCACAGATCCCGGTAAAGAACATGGACGGTACCTGGGGTGGCGGGGATCTTACCAATGGCGCCAATATCTATACGCCGGTAAATCCTATTGCTATCGCCAATCTGAATATCAACCGGTCTGTCAGACGGCAGTTGCTGGGAGGAATTGGTGCCAGCATCAATCCGCTCAAAGATCTCTATATCAGAACAAATTTCAACACCAATATCGGGTTTTCAAATACGGAGAATTACCTGCCTACCTATAAGATCGGCTGGGCGGTAAATGACCAGGCCAGTCTGACCAACACCAACGGTGTAAATACCTACTGGAACTGGAATCAGCTGATCGAATATTCCAAACAGCTCGGCAAACACAACATCAACCTGATGGCAGGACACGAAGCGCAGGCCGGTGACTGGAAAAATTTATCCGGTGGGAGGAAAGGATTTCTGACCAACGATGTATTGGACCTCAATGCAGGTAATGCGGCCAATGCGACCAATAGCGGTGGTCAGGGTGATTGGGCGTTGGAGTCTTATTTTGGCAGGCTGAATTATAACTACGACGACCGGTACCTGTTATCGGCTTCTATCAGAAGAGATGGTTCTTCCAGTTTCGGTGACGATAATCTCTGGGGCGTTTTTCCTGCTGTATCCGCAGCGTGGCGCATCTCCCGGGAACACTTTTTTCATGTACCCTTTATCAGCGATCTTAAACTTCGTTTTGAAACCGGTACTACCGGTAATCCCGGTGGCGGTGGTGGCATCTACTCCCCGATGCAGGCAGCTGCAACGCCCACCGGTACAGGTTTCCTGCCATCCCGGTACTCTAATCCCTCTATACAATGGGAATCTACTCAAACAGATAACGTGGGTATTAATATCGGCTTGCTGAACAACCGGATTACCATTGAAGCAGATTATTATGTAAAACATACTACCAATCTGTTGATGGATGCTACGCTGCCCTGGTATATGGGGACCAACGGTACCGGTGCAGTAGGCGCTCCCACCGTGAATGTAGGCTCCCTGGAAAATAAAGGATGGGCATTCACCATTAACACTGTCAACATCCGGACAAAAGATTTTAAATGGGAATCCAGCCTGAACTTATCCGGGTTTAAAACAAAAAGCCTGGCGTTCAGCAGTGCGGCCGGTATGCTTAACCGCACCTCCTGGTGGCTCGATAACTGGACACAACGTTCCATTGTAGGGCAGGCCCCCTGGCTGTTTATGGGATACCAGGAAGACGGATTATTCACCTCCGTAGATCAGATCAATAAAAGTGCTGTTCCGGTAGATAATACCGGCAAACGTTACCCTACCAATGTGGATAACATCTGGGTGGGAGATGTGAAATACAAAGATATCAGCGGTCCCGACGGAAAACCAGACGGTATCATCGACGTAAATGATATGACCTTTATCGGTAACCCTTATCCCAAAGTATTCGGAGGTTTTACCAATAGCTTCTCCTGGAAAGGATTTGATATAAGTTTACTCATTACCGGTACCTATGGCAATGATGTGTACAATTACATGAAAAGGGTTAACTCCAATCCCAATCAGATCAATATCAGCCGTAATATGATGGTAGAAGCGATGGAATATGCGAAGCCGGTAACTGAAGATGGCAATGTGAAATTGTCTAACCCCGAAACCAATATCCCGCGCATCTCCAATGGCCCTAACGGCAACTATGGCCGTATCACTGATAAGTATGTGGAAGACGGCTCTTTCCTGCGACTGAAAAATGTGTCCATTTCTTACAGCCTGCCGGCAGCATTGATCGCTAAACAGAAAATAGTCAGAGGCGCCCGCTTCACTTTCGGCGCACAAAATCTGGCTACACTCACAGGTTACTCCGGTTATGATCCGGAAGTAGGTGGCTATGTAGGAAGAGACGCCAGCTCCGGTAATCAGGCCATAGGACTTGATTTTGGCCGCTATCCGCTCACACGCATTTACACCTTTGCTGTCAATGTTAATTTCTAAAAAATTGCAGGTTATGAAAAAACGTACACACCAATTATATTATAGCAGTTTGTTGTTAGCGGTGCTTTTACTGACTGCCTGTTCAAAAGACTTTTTACACCGGCCACCGAAAGATGCCATTGCAGATGCCGGGTTCTATAAAAATGACGATCAGCTGATGGCTGCCACAGCACTGCTTTACAGCAAAGTTTGGTTCGATTACAACGGCCGTTCTGCTATCAGTTTGGGCGATTTCCGCGCAGGTACGGCTTATTCCGGTTGGAACGACAAAGAGAATGTAGAATTTAACACTACCGGTAATACCACCGCCAATGGCGATTCCTGGCGTTCCTTTTTTATCGTGGTAGGACAATCCAACCTGGCTATCGCGAATATCAATAAATACGCAGGTCCCGAAGTGTCTGCCCATGCAAAGAAAATGGCGATCGCAGAAGCCCGCTTTATGAGAGCCCTGGCCTATCGCTACCTCGTAATGAACTGGGGAGAAGTGCCCATTATCGAAGATAATCAGAAGCTGATTTCAGATACATCTCTCCGTAAAAACACCGTAGAAAGCGTGTGGAAATTTGTGATCGGTGAAATGCGCTCCCTTGCGGAAGACCTGCCGGAAACACCTGCGCGGGAAGGCCGCATTACAAAATATACCGCCGAAGGTATGCTGGCCCGCTTTTACCTGACCCGTGCCGGAGTAGGTGCCAATGGCTCCGGCGCAAGAAATCAGACCGATCTGGACAGCGCTAAATATTATGCCCAGCAGGTGATCACGAAAAGTAATTACACGCTCCTGAGAAGTTATTATGATCTCTTTCTCTTTCCATATGACAACAATGCAGAGTCGATGTTCTCACTGCAATGGGTATACGCTCCCGGCGATTGGGGCGCTTCCAATGCGTCTCCTTCAGACCTGAACTACGACAGCAAAATGTGCAACGGCGACGGCTGGGGCGGCGATAAAAGCGCAACCTGGTGGATGATAGGAAAGTACGAGGGATTTGTAAATTCCGGCGATACCCTCATCAGCGGCCGTACACTGGATCAGCGCCTGAAGGCCACGTTCTTTATGCCGGGGGCCTACTACCCGGAAATCACGGAGAAGCTCGCGGATGGTACTACACCGAAGCTCATTTTCCCTTATGTAACAGGTGATAATAATTTCCTCAATATCAAAAAATATGTAACCGGCAGAGCGGCCGATGTTGGCGGCTTGTCGGCACAGCAGAACTATGGCAATGATACTTACATGATGCGCCTCGCAGAAATGTATCTTATCTATGCCGAGGCCGTGCTGGGCAACAGCGCCAGTACTTCCGACGCACTCGCCCTGCAATACTTCAATGCCGTACACACCCGCGCCGGCCTGCCTGCTTATGAAAAACCACTGACCGCCGATGTGATCTTTAATGAACGCATCGTGGAATTTGCAATGGAAGGCATGGCCTGGTATGACCTGGTATCACTGCATTACTACAACAAAGCAAAAGCGTATGAAATTCTGAATTCGCAGGACAGAGGATTGTTTGCCACCGCACCGGACAAAATGCCGGATCCTACTTCCTGGAAATGTGTGAAAACTTCCTGGGCGGCTTTCAGAAAGATCACCGCCAACGATGGTAATTTCCAGATTCCTATTCCTACTGCAGAAGTAAGCCAGGCGCCTAACCTGAAACTGCCGGCAGTAGATTATTACAGCAAGTAAGCGGATACGTTTTTCTAAAAAATAACACTCATGCAAAAAATATATAGATCTATACTGCTTTTCATCCTGTGCGCGGGAATAGTGGCCGGCTATTCTTCCTGCACAAAAAAGGATTCACTCCCCAATAACGGAGAACCCAGCATCACTTACGTAAGGGTAACAGACCCGCTGGCAGCCGATTCATTGCTGGTAGAAGCCGGTCAGGGTATACTGATTGCCATCGTGGGCGTAAATCTCGGTGATGCGAAAGAAATCTGGTTCAATGATCAGAAAGCCAGTCTCACGCTGCCTTACATTACGGCCACTACCATCCTGGTGAGCGTGCCTTCACAGATTCCCACCGAAGTGGATAATAAATTAAAAATCATCTTCGGTAATGGTAAAAAACTGGAGTACAATTTCCCGGTGAAAATCAGCAAACCATTGGTAACCCGCATGGATTGTGAATATGTAGCTTCCGGGGATATAGCTACCATCAATGGCGACTTTTTCTACGCACCTGTTACCGTTACTTTTAACGGCGGTGCTGCCGGCGAAATAGTAGAGGTAAAAGATAAACAGGTAAAGGTAAGAGTGCCTGCCGGTGCGCAACCTGGACAAATCACGGTAAAAACAAATTTCGGGGAAGTGTTGTCCGACTTCTGGTTCCGCGATAACAGGAACATCTTTATCAGCAGCGATCCTTTCACCGGCTGGTGGAACAGCGGCTTCGTGGTGTCCAATCCCGGCGCCGATGATCCTGCTGCTATCAACGGCAATTATATCCGTGTAAAACAAACGGTGAGTAACTGGCAGTGGATGGAACTGGCTGGTGGTCCCGCAGATGCTATGGGACCTATCAGTAAAAATATTCCGGATGAAGCCATCCAGAAACCGGAAAATTACTATCTCAAATTCGAGTTGAATACAAAGAAGCCGTATAACAATAACGCCATCAAATTCTGTGTTGGCGTGGCTGACGGCGATCATGGCGATTATTCCTGGCTGCCACCGTATGACACCAAAGGCGCCTGGCAAACCGTGATTATCCCTTATGAGGAAGTAACTGCCGCCTATCCGAAACAAAGTGTAAATCCCAATGGATACTACACCCGGATTGTTTTCAGCGGCCCCGGAGAACTGAACTGTGATATGTCTTTCGATAACTTCCGCATAGTGCCTAAGATCATTAAGAAATAAGTATTCACCCGTATTCAATCTATTACGATGAAAAATATTTTATGCCTGGGTATCTTTTTTTTCCTGCTCACCGCAGGGATTATATCCTGTAAAAAAGATGATGATACCGTTACTTCCGATAAAGTAACCCTGCTCAGCTTTGGTCCTTCGGGATCAAAGCCCGGCGATAAGATCCGCTTTATCGGGAACAACCTGAACAAAGTAACGGCAATAGAACTGAAAGGCGCTGTGGTAGCTGCTGCGGCTTTTAATGAACAAGCCGCCGATCATATCACCCTCACTGTGCCCCAGGAAACGGAAAAAGGTACCGTAACCCTGAAAGCCCCGGAGGGAGATATTATATCTAAAACAGTGCTGAACCTGAATGTACCGGTAACCGTTACCACGGTGCCAGCTACCGCTGTTGCCGGGCAAAACATTACGATTAAAGGCACGTTTGTCAACTGGATCACCCGTATCACTTTTGGGAACGATGCCATCGTAACGGAGTTTGTAAGTAAATCAGTAACGGAACTGGTGGTCAAAGTACCTGTTACCGCCACCACCGGCACGCTGATCTTCCATGCCGATGGTACTGAGCCTGTAGATATTGAGTCGGACGAAGTGCTCGAAATTAAGTAACCCTAAAATACCATGTTATTTAGATAGAGGAATTGTATTTTCATATCTCCCGCTGTCTTCACCGGCGGCGGGAGGTATCAGTAGCATTTTTTTTCAACCAGGGCCACGTTATCAGATGAAATTAAGCAGTATAAAATATGGGTTGTTGCTATGGTGCTGCTGCATCAGCATGGGCATTTCTGCACAGGATATGCCGTATGCTTTCTCTCACCTGGATGTAAACAATGGCTTGTCGCATAACGGTATCACCAGCATCAAGAAAGATGCAAAAGGCTTCCTGTGGTTCGGCACCTTAAATGGCCTCAACCGCTTTGACGGGTCTAAATTTAAAGTATACAAACACCGGTTAAACGATGCCTCCTCTATCAGCGATAACTTTATCACCAATATTTATGATGCGCCCGGAAACCGCTTCTGGATTAAGACACAGCTGGGCTACGCTATATACGATCCGGAAACAGATAGTTTCAATGAAGATGTAGCAACGCTATTACACCCGCTGGATATCCAGGGCTACCAGGTAGATAAAATACTAAAAGGAACCAATGGTGATTTTTATTTCCTGTACACCGATCATGGAATCGTGATCATGAACGAACACACTCGTCAGATCAACACCTACAGCACCATAAAAGGCGATTCCACATCGCTGCATGGTGTAAATTTAGCCGACATCGCACTGGATGAACGCGGCGATCTGTGGATCTCTTACCAGGATGGATGGGTGGAGCAATTCGATACGCGCACACATAAAGTAGTGTATCATGCAAAGCCTTTGTATCAGGAGGTGGTAAAGAACAAGGCCGCTAAATACCAGGTGTACATCGACCAGCAGCAGGATATCTGGCTGTTTGCCGGCAACAGCGACGGCTTGTATTACTACAGCGCTACCCGCAACCTGGTGAAACATTTTTATAAAGATGCCCCGGAAAACAAACTGCTGGCGAATGTGGTGAACACTGTAATGCAGGATCAGCAAGGGAAAATATGGATTGCCACCGATCCCGGTGGTGTACACCTGCTGGATAAATCCAGTTTCCGTATGCAGCACATACTGCGCGATGAACGCAATCCGAACAGCCTTAGCCAGAACAGTATTACCACCTTATACAGCGATTCTTCCGGCATGATCTGGTTAGGCACCTATAAAAAAGGAATCAATTACTACTATCCTGATATTTTCAAATTCCCGCTATACAGTCATAATCCATTGCAACCGGAGGGACTGAACTACAGCGATATCAATGCTTTTGCGGAAGATGCGAAAGGCAACCTGTGGCTCGGAAGCAACGGTGGTGGCCTCACGTACTATGACCGCCAGAAAGATACCTATAAAGCGTATGTAAATGATAAATCCAATCCCCATAGCTTAAGCACCAATGTGATCGTTAGTTTATGTGTAGATCATCTGCAAAATTTATGGGTGGGTACCTATCTCGGCGGACTGGACTATTTCGATGGGAAAACGTTTACCCATTACCGACATGACGACCAGGATCCGAACAGTTTATCGGACAACAGGATCTATGAAATTATGGAGGACAGTGAACAACGTATCTGGATGGGAACCCTCGGTGGTGGGGTGAATATTTTTGATCCGGCCACAAAAACATTTACACATTTGCGGCGGGAAGACTCTGTGAGTATACATTCCAACTACGTATTCACGCTGTTGGAAGACCGCAGGGGCGACATCTGGATTGGCACATCCAACGGCATCGATGTGTTGCATAAAAAGACGCGCAAATTTGTGCATTATCAACATGATAACAACGATCCCGGCAGCCTGGCAAATGACAATATCCTGTCTATGATCGAAGACAGCCGTGGCTATCTCTGCATCGGTACCCGGGAAGGACTGAATATTTTTAATCCCAATACCGGTAAATTCCTCCTGTTCCGCGAAGAGGACGGATTACCGGATAACAATATTCTCGGTATCCGGGAAGATAAAAAACATCACCTCTGGATCAGTACCGCCAATGGCATTTCAAATGCCATCGTTACCGCAGATAATGAGCGCTATAAGCTTAACTTCATTAATTACGATGTAAAGGATGGTTTGCAGGGAAAACAATATAACGAAGATGCCTCCTGGGTTACCGCAAAGGGCGAAATGGTATTTGGCGGCGGCAACGGCTTTAATATCTTCGATCCCGCTGCCATCAAGATGAATAGCATCTTACCGGAATTAGTATTTACAGATTTCCAGTTATTTAACCATACTGTAAAAACAGGAGAGAAGATAAATGGGAAAGTGATTCTTCCTGTATCTATTACCATCACCAAAAATATTGTACTGAACTATAATCAGAATTTTTTCTCGATAGAATTTGCTGCGCTGGATTTTCTCAGCCCGGATAAAATAAGGTACCAGTACAAGATGGAAGGACTGGATGAAAACTGGGTGGCTTCCGACAATAAAATACGGAAAGCAGCCTATACCAACCTGGATCCTGGGAACTATGTATTCAAAGTACGGTCTTCCACGGTACATGATACCTGGAATGAAAATGTGTTGTCGCTTAATATCCAGATCCTGCCACCATTCTGGAAAACACAGATCGCCTATACCTGTTATGCGTTGCTGATCATCGCATTGTTACTATATGGAAGGTATCGGGGAATAAAAAAGATACGCACACAGTTTTTACTGGAACAGGAAAAGCAGGAAGTACAACGGATCCGCGAACAGGAGCGGGAAGAGGCCCGTCGCCTGCATGAACTGGACCGGTTGAAGATCAAATTCCTCACGAATGTAAGTCATGAGTTCAGAACACCTTTGTCGCTGATCATAGCGCCCCTCGACAAAATGCTGAAAGATCCTTTGCTGGCAGATCAGAACGCACAGGTAAGCATGATCAGACGTAATGTAAGACGCTTACTGAACCTGGTAAACCAGCTGCTGGATTTCCGTAAGATGGAAGTCTATGAATTGAAACTGGATATGAAATCCGGCGACATTATCCGTTTTATAAAAGAAGTCTCTTTTTCTTTTATGGATATTGCAGAACAGAAAAATATTGAGTTCGCATTTGATACCGATGTACCTTCCCTGGACACCAGCTTTGATCACGATAAAATCGAAAGAATCCTGTTCAACCTGCTGTCGAACGCCTTTAAATTTACGCCTGCGGGCGGCCATGTGGGCGTGTTCCTGAATTATGTTGCCGAACCTGCCGATACTAACCTGGTACACCTCCGTATCAACGTGATGGATTCCGGCATCGGTATTCCACCGGAAAAAGTAGATAAGATTTTTGATCGTTTTTACCAGCACGATATTCCGGCGTCGTTGATTAACCAGGGGAGTGGTATTGGGTTATCGATCACCCGTGAATTTGTAAAGCTGCACCAGGGAACTATTCACGTCGAATCTATCACCGATGGTGGTAGTTGCTTTATCGTAGATTTACCACTTAAAGTTGAGTCGACAGAAGAAGCACCGGCCGACCCGAAAGTCACTGCCAGTCCTGCACAGGAGAAACATAAAAGGCCTACCGTACTGTTGGTGGAAGATAATGATGATTTCAGGTTTTATCTCAAAGATAATTTACAGGACTACTTCTGTTTGCTCGAAGCCGCCAATGGAAAAGAGGGGTGGCAAAAGGCGCTGGCATTACATCCTGATTTAATTGTAAGCGATGTGAGTATGCCTGAAATGAACGGACTGGAGTTGTGCGCTAAAATCAAACAGGACAAGCGGACCTCGCATATCCCGATCATCCTGCTTACTGCATTGGTAGGAGAAGAATACCAGATAAAAGGACTGGAAACAGGCGCCAATGATTACCTGTGCAAGCCATTCAATTTTGAAATGCTGGTCTCGAAGATCCGTAACCTGCTTACGTTACAAACGACCATCAAAAAAGTATATACCAAACAGGTAGAGGTGCAGGTAGCCGATATGTCGATTCAGTCGGTGGATGAAAAATTCATTGCAGCAGCGTTGAGTTACGTGGAGGAAAACCTGCAAAATGCCAACCTGAGCGTCGCGGAGCTGAGTAAGCATCTCTGTATCAGCCGGGTATCGCTCTATAAAAAAATGCTGTTGCTCACAGGTAAAACACCGGTAGATTTCATCCGTTCGATCCGTTTGAAAAAGGCAGCGCAGATGCTGGAAAAAAGCCAGTTGAGCATTGCGGAAATATCTTACGAAGTGGGATTCAATACCCCGCATTATTTTACAAAATCTTTCAAGGCAGAATTCGGCGTGTTGCCGTCTGCTTACATAAAACAATCCGGGAAAGATTCATCCAGGAAAGTTATCTGATGATTTAAAACGCTTATCAAACATGCAAAAATCCAGGTTTTCACTGCATATCATTTTGTTACTTGTTTGTGCCTTTGCCTGCACCAAATCTGTTCGCTCCGCTGCTGAAACACCGCCGGGAGTAAGTCTCCCGCCGGGATCTCCGGTACAGCGTTATGGTGCGTTACATGTCAGCGGGCGTTATCTGAAAGACCAGCATAATAACACCATCTCCCTCCGTGGACAAAGTTTTGGTTGGAGCAGCTGGTGGCCACAGTTCTGGAATGCGGAGGTAGTCAGCTGGCTCACAGATGATTTCAAAACAGATATCGTTCGCGCAGCAATGGGAGTAGATGTAAAACCTGCTTATTTAAATGACCGCGCACATCAGCTGGAATTATTGAAAAAGGTAGTAGATGGCGCGCTGGCGAAAGGAAGTTATGTGATTATCGACTGGCATGTGGAAGCATTTCACCAGGAAGAAGCGGTGGCGTTCTTTTCATCTATGGCACAAACCTATGGCCGTCATCCGCATATCCTGTATGAAATTATCAACGAGCCCAATAAAACCCAGACCTGGGAGCAGGTGAAATCCTATGCCACTGCGGTGATTGGCGCTATCCGGAAATATGATCCCGACAATATTATCATTGTAGGGTGTCCGCATTGGGACCAGAAAATCCGGGAAGTGGCCGATGCGCCATTGACGGGATTTACCAATATTATGTATACCGTTCATTTCTATGCTGCTTCGCACGGACAATGGCTCCGGGACGATTGCGCCTATGCGCTCGGTAAAAATATCCCCATATTTGTAACGGAGTGTAATGGCTCAGAAGCCACTGGCAGCGGACGTATCGATTATCCCGAATGGGAAGCCTGGTTTGCCTTCATGGAAAAAAATCAACTCAGCTGGATCAACTGGTCAGTATCCGATAAACCAAACGAACTATGTTCCATCCTGGTGCCGGGTGCACCTGCAAACGGCGGCTGGACGGCCGATCAACTGACTGAATCCGGTAAATATATCCGTACGAAACTAAGAGGGTATAGTACACGCCCTTAAAAATGTAACGATGAAAAGAGTAACTATTTTTGCTGCTATCCTCATAATAGCGGCCCTGGCTACGCCATGGAGTTTAAGCTCCTGTAAAAAAGATACTGCTTCAAAAACTGCTACTGTTCCTGATCTGGCTATCGTGCGCTCCTGGCTCGCAGATAGAAATGCGACCGCCGAAACAGCTGCCCTGTTTTACAACCTGCAGAAAATCGCGAAGAAAAATATCCTCTTCGGCCACCAGGCGGATACGGAACAAGGCTACGGCTGGATCGATGCCAGCGGCACCAGCGACGTAAAAACGTTGACAGGGGCTTATCCCGCCGTGTATGGATCAGACTTTCTCTTTATCGCCTCATTTCAGCGTAGTGCCTGGTTTGAGACGCAAGCGAAAATAACCAGGGAACAGGCCATTGCGGCCTATAAAAGAGGTGGCGTAAATACCTTCTGCTGGCACTATTGGAATCCCGTTTCCAGCGTAGCTGCAACCAGTAGCCAGGAAGGAAGTAATGGTGATTTTTATTGGGATAAATCGCCTGTGCAGGCGGTGGCAAAGATACTCCCTGGTGGTACTCATCATGAGGTATACAAAGCATCCCTGAAACACGTGGCGGATTTTGCCAAAACGCTGATCAGCGATGGTAAAGCAGTGCCGGTAATTTTCCGGCCTTTTCATGAATTTGATGGAGACTGGTTCTGGTGGGGAAAAGCACATTGTACCCCGGAAGAATACAAAGCGCTGTACCGCTTTACTGTGCAATACCTGCGCGATTCCCTGCATGTTAATAACTTCCTGTACGCCTTTTCTCCTGATTGTAATTTTACTACGGAAACACAATACCTGGAACGTTATCCCGGCAATGATTACGTAGACCTGGTAGGGATGGATAACTACCACGATCTGCGTGTAGGCGGTGACGTGATGCTTGCAACTGCTAAGCTTAAAATCATTGCAGACTATGCGCAGAAGAATAACAAGTTGGCTGCTTTAACAGAAACAGGCCTGGAACTGGCTGCCAATGCAGGTACAAACGACTGGTATACCAATACATTGGCGAAGGCCCTGCAGCAGCAGCCTTTGGCGCTGGCTTATGTGTTGTTATGGGGTAACCGCAAAGATGCCTATTTCACACCTTATCCCGGCCATGCCGCCGCAGCAGATTTTATACAATTTAAAAATAATCCCTACCTGCTGTTTGGAGACAAAGTGCCGGACCTGTATACCATTAAGTAACTATTTTTTCGGGGGCCATAGTTTGCCGATACCGATAAATGCCAGTGATACCAGTATAAACATAACACCCATGCCTGCAGCATTTATCAGCGTTTGTTGCAGCCCTAAATTGCCCGCATCAATAAAGGGGTAAGGATAGAAGTTGGAGAAAGCGCCACGGATCAGAATAAAGATCACATATACCAGCGGATACCACAGCCATGGCAGAAAATTTTTCCATTGCAGCGTGCTTTTGTTGACAAATACACACCAGTATAGTACAAACGCCACCGGAACAATCACGTGTTGCACTTCGTTCAGGATAGCCTGTAACCCTACCATGTTATAAAGCCGGCGCAGTACAAGGTTGTAAATAAGACCCACTATGGCGATATAAACCGCAATGGCGGTAGCACTTTGTGCGCCTGCGAAAAAGCGTCCCCATTTGCTGTCGGGTGCAAATAAACGCTTGGTGGCATAAATGGCGACCATCGCATTGGTCAGCAGCGTAAAATAGCTGAAGTAACGGATCACTGTTTCAAACCAGGGTAATTTACCTGCGGTAATGGTCAGGAAAAATTGAGGTATCAGGGCAAACCAGGCCAGGCAGAACAGAATGGCCAGGAAAATTTTTTGAAAATAGGACTGCTGCGATGTCATCTTTCATAAGGATTTATACGAATGTAATCATATAATCCCCAGTTAGTAGCCGCCGTTTATTTTTTCCTATACCCAAAACTGCCCTTTTTTTAGCTAAATTTAGCAGTAGAAAAGCTGGAAATGGAAATATTCGGTACCGACTGTCATAAAATAATACACGGGGATGCCCTGGAGGCATTACAAATGCTGGTGCCGGATAATACTGTAGACCTGATCTTCGCTGATCCCCCTTATAACATCGGCAAGAATTTTAACGGGCATGTGGAAAAATGGGATACGGAAGAGGAATACCTTAACTGGTGCTACCAATGGCTGGACCTATGTATGCGAAAGCTCAAACCTGCCGGTAGCCTTTATGTGATGACGGCCACCCAGTATATGCCCTACTTTGATATCTATCTCCGTCATAAAATAAATATTCTTTCCCGCATTGTGTGGAGCTACGATAGCTCTGGTGTACAGGCCAGGAAGTACTTTGGTTCTATGTATGAACCTATCCTGTTCTGTGTAAAAGATAAAAGCAACTATACTTTTAACGCGGCTGATATCCTGATTGAAGCCAAAACAGGGGCTAAAAGAAAACTGATCGACTACCGCAAAGCAGTGCCTGCAGCTTACAGTACCGAAAAAGTACCGGGAAACGTATGGGATTTTGCCCGGGTACGCTACCGCATGGATGAATATGAAAATCACCCTACGCAGAAACCGGTAGCCCTCCTGGAAAGAATCATCAAAGCCAGTTCTAACCCCGGAGATCTTGTGCTGGACCCGTTTTCCGGGACTTTTACCACTTGTGCTGTGGCTAAGGAACTCGGTAGAAATTGTACCGGCATCGAAATGCAGGAAGAATATGTGAAGATCGGATTGAGAAGATTGCAACTCGCAGATGAATACAAAGGAGAAAAATTACAGCGGGAAATCCGCTCTTTTGAAATAGGTGAACAATGAAATAAATAATATGCTGAAACCTTTAAAAACGCTGCTGTTACTCACAGCCGGCATAATGCTATTTGCAGCGACAGGGAAGTCGGAAGATATCCGCTTATCTGTATTACAACTCAATATCTGGCAGGAAGGCACCATGGTACCAGGTGGATATGCCGCTATCGTAGATGAAATTGCGGATATCGATCCTGATTTTGTGACACTGAGCGAAGTCAGGAACTACAACAATACCCGCCTGTGCGACCGGCTGATAGCCTCTCTTCAGGCAAAAGGCAAAAAGTATTACTCTTTTTTTAGCCAGGGCTCAGGATTGCTGAGCCGCTATCCTATTACAGATAGTGCAGTGATCTTCAGCGAAAATGGTGCTATCTGTAAACTCGTCGCCAATGTGCACGGCAAAGAGGTAGCGGTTTATTCTGCACATCTCGATTACCTCAACTACGCTGTATACCTGCCCCGTGGATATGATGGGGTTACCTGGAAGAAGATGCCCGCACCCTGTACCAACCTGGATACAATTATGGCGTCGAACCTGGCATCTAAAAGAGATGAAGGTATTCAGGCATTCTTAGCCGCTGCAGCAAAGGATATCAACCAAAAACGACTGGTGTTCCTGGGGGGCGATTTCAATGAGGCCAGTCACCTCGACTGGACCGCCGCCACCAAAGATCTATACGATCATCATGGCATGATTGTTCCCTGGACCTGCTCTGTATTGCTCCAGGAGAAAGGGTTTAGAGATAGCTACCGCATGATCTACCCATCGGCGGTAACCCATCCCGGCTTTACTTTTCCGGCAGATAACAAAGCGATGGAAATAAAAAAACTGGCCTGGGCGCCGGATGCAGACGAACGGGAACGGATCGACTACGTCTATTTTTATCCTGATAAGAAACTCTCCCTGCGGAAAAGCATCGTGGTAGGGCCTTCGGGTAGTATTGTCCGCAATGAACGCAAGGAAGAAACCGGGCAGGACAAATTCCTGGCGCCGGTAAACACCTGGCCAACAGACCATAAAGGACTACTCAGTATTTTTAAGCTCAGCATTTAAGAAATTCCATCTTATTTTTGTCCGGGCGCCACTACGGTGGTACCCGGACATTTTTTTTAAGAAAACAGATATGGAATTAACGGATCAGAAAATAGTGTCGGCTATAGAAGCCCTTTGGAATGAGGCAGAAGTATTGTTTGAAAACAACGATCCTGCCCGCTATGCCCTCAAGCTGGAAGAGGCATGGGACCTGCTGCCGGCGCCAAAAGAAGCGTACGGGGAGAGCTATGATATCGCCCTGGCCATTGCAGAAACTTACCTGATCCTGAGAGATAATCCTGCCTTGTTGCGCTGGGCCATCACTTTGCAGCAATGCGACATGGAACGTGCAGATGATGGAGAACGCGAATTCGTACTGGGTAAAGCCTGTTTTGAAAATGGTGATCTTAAAGGTGCAGAAACCCATTTTACCACTGCCATGCATAAATCCTCCGGACGGATATTCCAGGGAGTAGATGAAAAATACCTCCATGTATTTTCAGGTCTGGCTGCTATGGTAGAAGAGGAATTGCCCGCAGGCGTTTATGAGCAGATAGAAGCCTTATCCGAGGCCGGCAATGAACTGGCAGATGCGGATGATTTTGACGGTGCCATTGCAAAGTTTTCTGAAGCACTGCAACTGTTGCCGCCTCCGGCGCAGGAATGGGAAGCCAGTACATGGTTATACGCCAGCATTGGCGATATGTATTACTTCAAAGCCGATTACCAGGCTGCCGCCAATAACTTTTACGATGCGTTAAACGGACCGGATGCACAGGCCAATGGATTTGTGCATTTGCGTTTGGGAGAAAGTCTGTTTGAACTGAACCAGCTGGATCAGTCGCTCGAATACCTGATGAGGGCTTATATGCTGGAAGGTGCAGACATCTTCGCGGAAGAAGATAGCCGCTATTTTGATTTTCTGAAGAAGCGGGTGGATTTATAAATCCTCCGCTGATGCAGCCCTTTCGGCGAATTCATTGATCAGCCGGGAAGGATCTCCCAGGGAATATACGGCATCGATCAGCGGTGCATATTTCAATTGATAACTCCGGATCGTCAGCCTGGCAGCGGCCTCTTTTTCAGTCGGATTAAAAACGCTGCCGGCTTCATCAAACAGGAACCAATCGCCCTGCACACTATTGCAGGATACGCAGTGATTGCACCAGTATTGATGGTCGGAATCGCCCGACAGGGCCAGTTTGTAAAGGGGATAGTTGTCCTGCAGAAAAGATTGCAGGTTGTCTGAAATGGTCGCCACCTGCTGAAATAGCGTGAAGAAATCCTGCTCCATCCATACCGACTCGTCCCGCTCATTCATATCTTTCTCAAAAAAATAATTGCCGGCAAGGGCTACTACCTGGTTGGTATGTCCGCATTTCCAGCAGGGACGCTGCGCATGTACAATACTTATTTCTGTGGGCAGAATAATAGCCGGATGCTGTTCCGGGATCCATTGCGCTACTTCTATTAGCCGGTCGTACTGGTCTTCCGGTAAATACCACGCATTGGCTATGGGATCCCATTGGGCGCCCATGGATGCAGCATGCTCTCTTTCCGCGTTTGGAACATTCAGGAGTAATGACATAAAGCAGGGTATGACTCTTCAATGAATTTAAGGAAAAAACAGCGAATTCGGTGGATTCGTAATGATTCCTTAACGAATCCATTTTCGTCCGAAGAAAAAGAGAGGGGCCGGTAATAGCAGCAGCCAATACCAGGAGAAGCGCGATGCAGGCAGTACTGCGGCCTGGGTATTACCCAGGAAATTTAATGCAGCCCAGTAGTAGGGGAGTTTGTGCATGTCCGTTACCTGCGGATCTTTCAGCCAGTTAAGTTTGGCTTGTTGCAGTGCAGTGGCGGCATTGTCTGCGGTCGACAACTGCTGGTAAAATTGCTGCATCAGCAGTGGGGCAGTGGCATCATTTACATTCCAGGAAGCCGCTACCACAGCAGGTGTCCCGGCTGCCATAAAAGCGTGCGCCATGCTTTGTATGCCTTCCCCGGTAACCAGCCGGCCATCACCGGTTTTACAGGCGCTTAGTACTACCATCGCCGGATGTTGGGATAACCCTGTTAACTCAAACAAATAGAAAGGGGCATCACTCAGCATAATATGCGGTGCTGCGATGCTGTCTTTTGTCGTAAAAGCATGGGTGCTGATATGTACGATGGCTGATTCCTCCAATGCCTGACGGAATGCTTTACTGCTGGCCTGCCCGTTCTCATACCAGTGTCCGTTCGCCACCACCGGCATCAGCAGTTTTTTTTCTTTGGCCACACCTTGCAGATCTGCCAATCCCGGTTGCTGCTGCGAAATAAAGAACCCGCTGAATCCTTTGGCATTGGTGGGCGCTTGTTGCTGTAATGCCCAGGTACGGAGGGAATACGCATAAGATACGGTGGCCTGCTTCACCAGGAAAGGCCACTGGCCAATGGAGGTGGTATAGATGGGCGCTGTAATGAGTGCTTCCACCGGCAGGGTACTGAGTATTCCATCTGGCATCAGCAGGTAAGTATAGCCCGGCTGTAGTGGCTGCGGCTTAAATAATTGTGCATATAGCCGGTAAGCGGCTTCGTAATAAGCTTTCGGCTGATTGATCATCGCTGCCGGTCCATCTTCAAAAAAATGCTGCTTAAAATAACGGATGGCTTCCTTATCCAGCGGTGAGCGGTCGGCAAACCGGATGCCTTGCTGATCTGCTTCTATCGTATATAGTGTTTGCTGACCTGCAAAGTAAGCCCTGATCCGCTGACCGGGCATTAATTTGCCTAATAGCAACTCCGGTGAAAAAGAGCCGGTATCAGTACTTACTCCAACACGCATTTTTTTCCGCAAGGTGGCCAGATCCCAGGCCACCCGCTGCTCCCGGAGTTGCAGCAGGCTATCGCCGAAATTATTCTGTAATGCTTCTTTGCGATAGTATAACTGTGCCTGCTCTAACAGGCGGAGTCTTTTATGAAGGGTATCATTACCCCTGCTTACGGCCGATTGCTGCATTTCTTCCCATAACAGCTGTGATTTGCTGTTTTCCATAAACGACAGGATGGTTTGCTGGTATTTCGGATCATGCGTATCCTGCCAGCTTTGCCAGGCCAGCCCGATAGCAGTTTCATAACGGTCACGGCTATCTGATATGGCCGCTTCTTTGGCCGATGGAGATACGTACTGATGACGTAATTCTCTTTCTGCAATGAAGCTCAGCTGGTATAAATTCAGTGCAGTAGCCGGCTGCCGCAGGGATTGATATACGGTGGCGGTGGTAAACAGCAGGTCGAGCAGGATGTATTCCCCGTAGATATCCCGGGCAGTTAACAGGCGTATATCCTTTCCCGGTACCAATATGCCGGCACAGCTGTCGAGCCATAAAAGCGCCTGCTCCGGTTGTTTTAAAGCCATCTGTAATTTGCCCATGCGAAGGAACAAACGGGCCTGTTCCCGCCGGCGCAGGGAGCGTTTCCCTTCCGGCATAGCCAAAGCCTGCTGGTAGTAATGCTTTGCCGTTTTCGGATCGTCCAGGTAGATATCGCCTGCCTGTTGATAAGCCATAAACAGCCAGTGCGCCGCCTCCGGATTACCGGCAGGCTGTTGTTGCAGGATACGGATACTCTGTGAGATACTTTGCCGGGCGGCGGAAAACTGTTGCAATTGTTGTTCGGCATCGGCCTGTTCGGATAATAGCAGGCCATAGGTAGCACTGCGTTTATCGGCCAGGATAGCGCCTTCGCGGCAATAGCGGAGCGATTGCTCCAGCTGCCCCATATTGGCGGCGGTATTGGCCAGGTTGCTGTAAGTGGCTGCCATGGCTTGCCGGTCGTTCAATTCCCTGGCAAATTCCAGCGCTATGCGGTGAATGAATAACGCCTGTTCATAGTCGCCCAAACGGGTATAGTTGTTTCCCAATGGCTTCAGGATATATTCCAGCGCTAAGCCGGGATCGGTGATATCTGCATGTTGTTTGCCCCATTCAAAGGCTTGCTGGTAGGCATCTGTAGAAGAAATAATATCTCCGCTTTGCAGTAAGGAATATCCCTGGTTGATCAGCAGATCCATCCAGGCCTGTATCTCATCTGTGGTGCGGGGAGTACGCCAGGCGTTAGCGGTGGCCTGTTTCAGCAGCGCTGCTTTGGCCGCTGGAGTGGCCGCATCGTACTGAATGTAGGCGTAGAGCCAGTCGGTGAGCTGATCCTTTGCCCTGTACTGCTTTAAAAGCCCCGGATCAGGATCCTGCCAGTAAATGAACAGGCCTGATACTGCCAGCAAGAGCAGTATCTTTTTCAGGGAAATAATATGTAACCGGACTTCAGTCATGTATAATGACGGAAGTTATGATTATTTATAGTTTGTAGATAGCGTATAAAAAGAAACGATCCGGTGTATCTCCGGTTACCTGGCGGAGATAACGTAAGCCTACAGCCGGGCCACTTTTTATTTTACCTACCTGCAGATCCAGGAATGGCGCTGCATTAAAGCTGGCAAACCATTTCGGATCGTTCACGGTTGTCTGGCTCACGGTGTTGGCCAATACATCCGGTTGTTGTACTTCTGTGAGGTATACCTTTGACTCCACCGTTGTTTTAGTGGCTATATTTATCTGCGCCATGGCGCCCACACCCAGGCCCACCCAGTTGTTGAAGTTATAGCGAAAATGCAGCGGTACTATCTGCAGTGATTGCCGGGTAGTGGTAGTAGCCTGGTTCCTGCCCCGGATCAGGTACACCTGTCCGTTAAAAGTGGTATCCCGTTTATCGCGGACGATGGCCGTTTGCGAAGACTCCTTTTCCAGCAGTCCCGCAAATACTTCCACCTGGAAATAGGGGCGGCTGGGTGCAAATGGCGCCAGTACGGCGCCCAGCTGCAAGGGGCCTCTCAGCGTATAGTCGCCCGTGTTAGGTGAAAACGTATAGCCGGCAATGATACCAGGTGAAAACCCTTTGATAAACCTGGCGGTAGCCCGGTTAGTATAGATCGGCTCATTTTTATCAAAAATGATAGCCGCGCTGCTGCTGAAAGGTATTTTTTTCGGTTTCTTTTTAAATAAGACGGAGTACCGCACAAATCCTTTGGTGGAATCGGGATCTGTTACCCCTTCCTGCTGAAGGCCGGGAAGGTAAATATTATTGAACACAAAGTAGATGCTGTCACGGGTACGTACCGTGTCTATACAGCTTTGACGCTGGTAGGCAGAATCACACGGAATACAGAAAGGGCTTACTTCTTTCAGCTTAATCGTTTCTGTGTTTAATTGCCGGGGTACTGCAATGCCGATGGCTACTTTTTTCGCGGGCCCCTTACCGGTATTCTGGAACTGGATTTTATAGGTCAGTTCTTTTTTCTTTCCCATGAAACGATAGTTGATCCGGTGGTGCCGCAGCTGTAACCGGTTAGGGTCGTGAGAAGCCACGATGGCCATTTCCAACTCATATACTTCTGGTGGCGCCGCGGCATTATCCGGTACCATCATGGCGGTCATGGTTACCGTAGCATTGGTGTCCTGTACCATTTCAGGCAGGGTGTGCATGTTGAGAAACAGGAATTGTTCGGTGGTTTTACCGGCATTGCTGTAGTGCAACACCGTATGATGGCTATAGCTGGCCTGCATTGCTTGTAGCATGGCTTTGGCGGCGGCATTGCTCTCTGCAGCCGGCATTGCATTTGGCCCCCGGGCCAATGCCAGATCTGGTGAAGCCTCCGGCGTTTCAAGCTTTGTTAACAACGCAGCAAGGGAAGTACTGTCTTCCCCGTGATAACTTCTTTTCTCAGTGAGATCAAATCCTGCGTGGCCGAATTGTTTCTCGTTATAAAACAACAGGATCGTACCGCTTCCTGCATCGCCGGCCATGTTGCGGTATCCGATAAGGGCCATGAAATCTTCGCCTGGTTTTGGATTCCGGTTTATTTTCATTTCAATATTACCTGCTCCATGAAAGAAATGCGAAGCCCAGGTACTGTTCTTTACCGGCTTTATTACCTTGATGGGCCTCGGTTTGGTGGGAGGCGCCTTGCCATCATCGTAGTTGTTGGTGGCGTACAGGCGTACCTGGTAGGTGCCGGTGTCTTTATAGGATAATACCGGCGATGGACTGAAACTGAATGTGCCATCCCCGAGTTCCCAGAAGTAAGTATAAAAAGAAGCCGGTGCACCGGAGATCTGTCGCAGTGGGCGCAACTTTGCGGCGAGATGCAGACTGTCGTCAGTACCCCTGACTTCAATTTCTGCCGGAACAGTATCTTGTGGAAAAGCCGGTTGCATGGGAGCTTGCGCCTTTACTACGCCCTGGAATAAGAACAGAAGTGCTACGATTGGAGTTGTAGGATGCATATAACATAAATGTAAATAAATATTATATAAAAGCAGCAATAAGTCAACCGCAGTTGACTTATTGCTTTTTCCTTTGGAGTAAGTGTAAACGGATAGCAGGCCGGTTATTTGGAATTCATTCCGGTGATGAGTGCCAGCAAGGCGGTCTGGTCTACCGGTTGAAGATCAAAGCTCACGGTGGAGTAGTTGTCGCCAGCCGCCGGATTGGCAATGCTCACCGTTTTCTGTTCTGCATACAGCTGGCCGTTTACCGCACTGATGGCGAGGAAGGTGCCTTCCAGTCCTACCGGGATAGAAGTCTGGTAGCTATGAAAACCTTCTTTACCTGCGGGGGCAGACAAGATCACGTTATAGAATTTCACGAGTGTATTAAAATTTTTCGGTTTGAAAAACAACATGGAAGGTTGTTCGCCACCGAAACTGGCAGAAGTTTCAGTATTAAAGTGATTGGTAAAATAAGCCATCACTGTGGTTTTGGGGTTAGGCATGGCGGCAAGTCCGTCACAGTTGGTCCAGCGAAGAAGACTGTCCAGCTGGAAGTTCATAGTACCATTACTGGTATTGAAAATGGCGTAGCTGCTCTGGATCTGGTTCCACAACACACCTTTACTCATGGTGTACTGGGAGGTGAGGGTAACGGGTTGGTTAATGTGATTGAATCCGTATTGGGTGAAGGTAACGGTGGTATCGCCAGTCCACATGGGCACTTCTTTCACGCCATTCATTACATTGTCTGCCGGCTTGGCGGGCACCTGTACCATAATCTGGCGTCCGGTGTCATTCTTCGGTCGCAGGCCAAGGTCCTGATTGTTCTGGACTGCTCTCACGAAAAATTCTCCGAATGATACCAGCATCTTGCCATCTGCCGTTACTGTTGGTTTGTCCGACAAGATCATATTGCTCACATCCCTGATCTCCTTGATACTGATATCTACTGCTCCCGTCACAGGCGCCCCACCGGCAGTACGAAAAACGTTGGGTGGAATATTGAATTTTGTCCCCTGGCTGGTTGTGATCACACCACCTGCAGCGGCATCTACACTAAAATGTTCAAATGTTTTTGCATGACTATCGAGGAATTCCGCCAGCATTTTGGCATCTTTTCCTTTTTCAGGAAATGGTATTTCCTGGCTGTTGTTCTTTTTACAGGAAGATAAAGCCAGTACAGCAGCTACTAAGCAGGAGACAGATGTGAAGGTAATCGCTTTCATAAAAGATATTTTTTGTTGAGTAATGTTTTTGCTTGTTTGATAGTAGATCACCACCCGTTTTATTTTGTTACCCCCTTTTCGGAATATTTTTTTAGAAAGATGTACTTTTAGCAGGTGCATGATTCCTATCAACCCATGCAAATCATTTCCAGATGAGTATTCACCCCGATCAGCGATACCTTGAAGGCCTGCTCCAAAACGATACCCTGCTGGTGCAGGAGATCTATCAGCGCTTTGCAGGAAAGATCAAACACCATATCCTGCAGCATCAGGGCACAGAAGATGATGCGGCCGATATTTTCCAGGAATCTATCATAGATATATATCATCAGGCAAAATACAAGGAGCTGCAGCTGACCTGTCCCTTTGAACCTTTCTTTTTGCTGATCTGTAAACGGAAATGGCTGAATGAATTAAAAAAAAGAAGCCGGCAGCCGGTAACAAAAAGGCTCGATGATTTATATGAGGTAGGGGAAGATGCGTTTGCCGCAGCTGAACAGGTAGTGAAAGAGGAGGCGCAGGCAAATATGTACCTGGCGCAGTTTGAGCGGTTGGGAGAAAAATGCCGGGAAATTCTCCGGTTATCACTCACCGGGGAAGCCCAGGAAAAAATTGCAGCGGCCATGGGCGTAACTTATGGCTATCTGCGGAAGAAGAAATCAGAATGTATGGCTACGTTGTTATCCTTTATTCAGGCTCAGAAAATTTAGTGTATGGCTGCTTATAACCAGGAAGATATTATCCGCTACGTGGAAGGTGACATGCCTCCCGAAGAACGATTGCAGTTTGAAGCAATACTCCGGGAAGATGCGGCCCTGGCCGAATCGGTACAGCAGTACCGGGAAGTCACCGCTGTTTTGTCGGCCCGTTTACAGCCCGATCCGGGGCTGCAGCAACTCAAAGCTACGCTGGAAACCCAACGGTCGCATTTCCATCAAAAAGGCAAAGTAGTGGCCTTTAAAAAGTACTTCGCTACCATCGGTGTGGCCGCAGCAGTAATGGCGGGCATATTCCTGTTCCGCTTTTATTCCCGCGATACTAATTATATGGCTAACTATGGCAACATTGAAATGCAGGTAGCTGCAGAGCGGGGCAATAATGAAGACACTTTGCTACAGTCAGCCGCACTGTATTTTAACGAGAAGGCCTACACGAAAGTGATTCCTTTGCTGGATACTTACCTGTCGAAAGACAGCAGCAGTCAGACGGCGCTCTATTACCGGGGAATTGCAGCTACCCAGACCGGCGCCGTGGAAGCAGGCATGACGGATCTGGTAAAAGTATACCAGGGCGAATCTGTATTTAAGTACGATGCTGTTTTCTACATCGCCCTTTATCATGCACAGACCGGCAATAAAAAAGAAGCATTGATCTGGTTAAAGAAGATCCCGGCCGATGCCTCCGCCGCAGCGAAAGCTGCTTCCCTGGAAAAAGACCTGAAATAAACTACGATATAAAAAAGGGTCCGCGCTGTATTGGCGCGGACCCTTTTTTATAATGTTATTCCCATGAAGAATATTGCAGGCATTGATTAAAGACGCCTGATCAGTATTTATCATCATTGATTTCCAGCCAGTAACCATCCGGATCACGCAGGTAAATCTGGTGTACACCGTCTACTCTTTTAGTAATAGCACCCGCTTTACCAGGCCAGTCCTCAAAAGCAATCTTATGCTCTTTTAAAGTCGCCACAAACGCATCCATATCAGGCACGCTGAAACAGAGATGGGTATTTTTATCATGTTCTGTCGCTTTCTTTGCACCGGAAATAACATGTACATGACTGTTTTCGCCCACTTTAAACCAGCTGTGTCTGCCATCTTTAAACGGTTCATCCATGGTTTCCAGGCCAATAATATCCCGGTAAAAATCGGTACTGATTTTCAGATCCACCACATACAGCGCCATATGATTCAGGGATGGATACTTCTTCGTTTGTCCATTCATGTTAATAGAAATACCGGTAATGGCCAGCAAAAGGAGGCCGCCGGATAATAAAAATTGTTTCATACAAACAAGATAATCAGTGCAATTGAAAAGTGCAAGGGGAAATTATCATACCTGCGTAAGACAATTTCCCCTTGCACTTCCATTATTTTTAGTTGGCAGCCTTGAACGCCACTGATTCAACGATCACATCCAGTTTTTTCAGGGCCGGCATATCAGACCGCAGGGTTTTATCGCCGGTAGCCTGGTCATATTGTTTAGGATCGCCGGTGTTATTGGCTTTCAGCACAATCACCACGCCTTTGCCTTCCAGCGCACCGCCGTTCCAGCTGGACACCATGCCGCTGTTGGTCCACTCAAACGCATTCAGTTTAAAAGGACGGCCATTTACTTTGCTCAGTTTATCAAGTGGATCGCCGGCTTTGATACCATAAGGCGATTTCCACTTGGAAGGATAGTGGGAGAAGGTGAGGATGTTGCCATTTTCACCGTCAAACTGCACTTCCAGTTCATTGTCTGTATCAGGATAGATGAGATAAGCTTCTCCTTCTTTTTCCCCGGAGAGGTTTACTGCATCATGCTGGGTAACGTTGTTGGCGCCGTACATTTCCACCAGTTGTTCCGGGGTGCGTACCGAAAACAGCGGCTTTACTTCCCAGTTACGTGTATCCGCTGCAGGTGCAGCAGTTGTAGCTGCGGTAGCGTTGTCGCCTGTGGCTGTTTCAGTAGCCGTGGTTTCGTTACCGTTGCTGGCAGTAGCAGGTGCATTGGCGGCTGCCTGGTTCGCCGCAGCTACTTCTGCAATGGTAGCTGGTGGCTTTTTGCCGGTTACCGGACCCGTGTAAGTGGTCAGGAAATCCTGTTTATCTTCCATCAGGGCTTTGACATCGCCCTTGTATTTATTGGCTGTGTAAGTGGCAATAGGAAATACGCTGTTGGTTTGCAGGTTCATACTGCGCAGGTTGGCAATGAACCGTTGCCGGTTACAATCGCTGTACTGGTAAAGGAATTTCAAAGCAGCATCCAGGGCTACCGGGTCTTTCTTCAGATCAAAAACAGTGGAGTCAATATCCAGCCCGGCGTTGCCACTACGCGTCAGCTGTTCCGCGATATATCCGGTAATGGAATCATGCGGCAGCTGGTAGTGTGCAGCTACCCTGGCGGAAAAATCGTCGATAATGGTTTGACTGAGTTTCGTTTGCGCGGATAGTAATACCGGAACGAGAAGGGCAACCAATATGAAAAACCTTTTCATGTGAGCTGTATTGAGAATCTTAAAAACTAACAACGTTAACTGGTTTGAGATCACTAATTTATGTAATCTTTACCACAGCAGTGACCATTCCTGCCAATTATAGCAGTAATTAGTAAAACGTATGGATATGGAAATATAGTATTTTTCGTGGCAGGCCGGTGCAAAGAAATGTCTGTTATGGCTTAGATAGCACGCTGTCGCGGGTTTTGATAAAAGCGCCATACTGTTTTTTTATCTCCACATAGATATCATAATCGGAGGCCCCTTTGATAAACGAATAGCCGGGACGGTAATAGTTCATAAACCGCTGGAGGCTGTCGCCATCCAGCTGGGTTACCTTATTCACCAGCGAGGGCGTATATACGCTGTTGACGTACATTTCCTCTTCTTTATCCAGCAGCATATGCCGGAAGGCCATTTTTTTCCTGTTTTTCTTCACCTGGGTGGCCTTGTACAGCTTATTGATGTCTACCGCCGTAATTTTATAGACTTCAAAGAATTTCGGGCGGCGGAAAGACATTTCCCGGCCGTATTCCTCGCGGAAAGCGGCAGAGTCTTTGAAAAAATGATACTGAATAATATGGACGGTCTTCAGTTGCACCGGTTGCACCGCCGTATCAGGCGTCTGTGACTGTGCAAAACTGCCGGTAGCTGCCAGGCATAGTGTCAGCATCCATATCCATGCGAAGGGCTTCATAAGGCCTTAAAATACTTTTTTCTGTTGAAAGAAAAAGTTAAATAAACATATCTTCGGCACAGAAAATATCCTGATGAAGTATCAACCGTTTTTATTCAGATGCCTCCTGGTGGCATTATTGTTTGGTTTCCTGGTGTCGTGTGATCAGAGCAAAAAACAGAAATTCAGCGTAGAAGATGTACCCGACCCCAAAAAAAATGGCGGAGGCTATGTCAGTAATCCCGATCATCTTATTTCTGACGCTACGGTGTCGGAACTGGATGAAAAGTTGACGGCACTCGATAATTCAGGCAAAGCCCAGGTGGCGGTGGTAATCCTGAAAAGTATCGGGGACAATGAATCCCGCGATTTCGCCCATAAGCTGTTCAACTACTGGAAAATAGGAGAGAAGGAAAAGAATAACGGCCTGCTGATCCTGATGGTGGAAGATGCCCGTAAGCTGGAATTTGAAACAGGATACGGACTGGAAGCCGATATGCCCGACATTATCTGTTTCCGCATCCAGCAGGAGTATATGATCCCGCATATCAAGGAACACCAATACGATGAGGCGTTTACAGATGGCGTCAAATCAGTGGCTTCCCTGTTTAATAACGGCAACTACGCGTACGACAAGCTGCCGGATCAGCCCGCGCAGGATGTATCGCTGCTGCCCCAACCTCCTCCGGATGCAGTTCCGGCGCCGCCCGTAGCAGAACCTGCCCTGGCTACCCCGATCGATGTGGCTACAGCGTCATCAGAAGATTCTGATGTGGTATACGCAGCGCCACAGGCATTTGCCGGCACAGAAGTGAGTACCAATTCCGCTTCAAATGATTATACCGGCGACTTTTCCTTTGCCGCCATCATCACCTGGCTATTCGCTTCCGCTATTATGATGAGTATTTTCTTTGGAAAAAAACTAGGAAAGAAGACGAAGAGCTATAACGATTCGGATCCGGAACCATTGAATATGAGTGCTGTCGCCAATGAATTCCTGCGCCCGCGCTGGATAGGGCTGATTATTATTCATGCAACGGCCATATATAGCATATTTTACCTGGCAGTTTTAAAGCACACCGATGTAGGGTTCTGGAAAACATGCCTGATTTATTATGTGATCTGGGTGGTATTTATGCACGTGGCTATTCTGCTGATCATGCTCCGGTCTTCCATTATGCTGCGCAACGATAGCCGCCACCTGCGCTGGCTGCGGCTGGCCGTATTGCGGAGGGATCTGCGTCCTGCCATTTTCGTATTCCCGTTGCCGTTTTTATGGCTGTATATCCTGTTGCTGAAAAGACGGCTGAATCACCTGCGCAATGATGTATATGATTGTCCTCACTGTTCTCAACCTATGCACAAACTGGACGAAGCAACAGAAGATACTTATCTCGACAAAGGACAGATACTGGAGGAGAAGCTGCAATCTGTCGACTACGACGTATGGCGCTGCGAAAGCTGTAATACGCAAACGGTACTGAATTACACCAATATGCGGTCTTCACTGGCCGACTGTCCTTCCTGTAAACACAAGACCTTCCGGTGCGACAAAATCCTCACCAAGAAGCACGCTACTACCTCTTCAGAGGGTTGGGGAATCAAAGAATATACCTGTGTGTTTTGCAGTTATTCGCACGATTACCAGTTTGTAATTCCAAAGGTATCCTCTTCATCGTCCTCGTCTTCATCTTCCGGAAGTTCGTCTTCAAGTTCCTCTTCTTCCAGCTGGGGCGGTGGTTCTTCGGGCGGAGGCGGGGCCAGTAGCAGCTGGTAAGTGTAAATAAAAAGAGCCGGTTAAAAACCGGCTCCCTGTTTCACTGAATAACTATATTTCTTACTACTATTTATCGGCATCCATTTTACCAACTACTTTATACCCTGCGATGGTGTTATCGCTGTTAAGAACGGACTGGTAATACATGCCGTCTGGTGATAAAAAGAGTTGCTGACCGTTGATATTCACGGTGCGGCAATTATCCGGTAACTGAGATAACAAGGCATTGTCGTTACCGGCTCCGTTATCGGGGTTATTGTTGCTGTTGTTATTCTGATCGTCTGTAATTGTCACTGTTTTGTCGCCTATCTTTCCATTTTTTCCTACTACAACATAACGTCTTCCGTTATCGGTCATGGTTTCCTGGTAATAGGTGCCATTCAGTTCATAATACGTATTTCCGTCTACTGTTATTTCCTGTGCGCCATCCGGTAAATCCGGTACGGCAGCGCCGTTTGGAGCTTCTACTACTTTATAGCCTCTATCGTCACCTGTTGCCTGGTAATAGCTGCCACCGAAATAGTACATTGGACCAAAGGCGGCGCCCAGTGAGAAGTAACCAAAAGGCAGGGAAGAAACATATATACCTAAACGGGGATAGAACGGGTTATAGTAAGGACGGTAGTATGGTCTGTACCAGGAGCGTCCGTAATAGGCACGTCCGCCACCGTGATAGTAATAACCTCTGTTTACAGGAGCTACTACTCTGGGAGATGACATTCTCGGAGCTGTATATACTCTGCCGCCACCGGAGTGGAAGCCGCCGCCGCCACCGAAATGACCACCGCCGCCACGGCCTGCGCTAACCCGTTGTGCATCTGCGTTGCTTACTGTTAAAGTGCCTAACAGGCCAATCAGCACGAACAGTATATAAAATCTGTTTTTCATTTTCTTAACATTTGATAGTCTTCGGATCAATTCCTCTTTTTCGTTATTTATTAGACGGTAAAAGGAGACAAAAGTTTAAGAGAAAAACAAGATCATGCAAAAATGCGGCCGGTTTAGCAGAGTAGCCGGTTTTAGGGCTTCATAGGCGTATTTATCGCTGCCATAAACCGATTCGCGAGATGACCGATTTCTGACGATTTAACCACTTCATTTACCCATGCCGGTGGTAGTTGATCGATACCGTAGTGAAGTCCTGCTGCTGCACCCGCCACCGCACCGGTAGTATCGGTATCGCCGCCCAGGTTCACCGCCAGCAATACGCAGGAGGCGTAATCGTTTGTCCGGAGCAGGCACCAGAGTGCACTTTCCAGTGTGTATACTACATAACCGGAGCTGAGTAGCTGCTGTTCGGATACTTCCGCTATATTTTGCTGTAAAACACGCTCATAGTGCTTTATTTCCGCCTCGTTGAAAGATTGGTTAGCGACATACGCATTAACACTCCGTTGCATCTGTAAATATGCCTCAGCAATATTTTTCAGTGAAAGCAGCGCACGCAGAAATTCCACATAAATGAAACAACCCAGCACCGAACGGAAATGCTGGTGCGTGATAGCGGATACTTCCCGGATGATCTGATAACGCTGATGAATATCATTTTCATTTGCCAGGAAGAACGCCAGGGGCATGATCCGCATCAGGGAACCGTTACCGTTTTCAAATTCCTCAAAACCGCCGCTTACCAGCGGGGAAACACCTGCACCTACGCGTTGCAAAGCCCTGCGGGTAGTGTGGCCTATGTCAAATACTTCGTTATGCGCTCCCCAGTAGCCTTCCGATGACCAGCGCACAAAGGTTTGTGCCATACGCTGCACATCATATCCTCCGATCAGGCTTTCTGCAGTGCAGAAAGTAAGAGAAGAATCATCGGAAAAAGTACCTGCCGGTTGGTTCCAGCAGCCATAGCCGGTAAGGGTGGTAATGGGATTTTCTTTGAGATAGCTACGCGTTTTGAATTCGACCGGTACACCCAGTGCATCACCGATGGCGATACCATAAAACGCACCTGTTATTTGTTTTTGCATGGGATAGGAACTAACGTTAAAGTATGTATGAAATTACAACACTGAATATACGGTTGATTTCTTAATCCTGATAAACGTGCAATAATATTTATACAATAATTTTTTTGATTCCGGTTATTCATTTTATTCAGGTTTTTGCAAAACCGTTCATAGTTGTTCATTGAAAAAATAGCCTGGATGGCTGATCGTATTGATGTGCGCTGAACTACCTTTGCATTATCACGATGAACACATCGTTGAACGGAAATACCGAAATCTGTTTTTTAGTCTGTCTGGAGCCATTTATAACCATAACTTTTTGAGATCAGTTAACCCGTAGAGAAGCAGGATTTATTTGTCATCATCAAATAGACTGCTCACTTATTAATAACGAAAATTAACCCACATGCAATCTTTTTTGTTCAACAGGCATTTTCAAACATGCACTTACCTTGGGCATTATCATTATCAGTTATTCTTCTTTGTGCTGAATTAGTTATCCCGGTAACGGCATGGCTACAGGAAGCATCTGGCAGGTGTATCAGCCGGTAGCGCGGTGAATAGGTATGGTACATAAACACCGGAAGTATACAGCAGGTGTATCATCAGCCTATGCGATGAATGGGCGTGGCATTGATAGTATAACTACAAGATGCATACAACCTGGTATATCATCAGGTCATCTGGTGAACACCGCTCAGCCGGATGCCCGGAGAAGGAAAACGTGTGCCCCAACAACACAGATTATTCATTGTTTGTGCCCGTATACAGTTAACCAATCATTTTCCATGACGAAAGGGGTGATTTAGTAATACAAGTACGAACCGTCTTTCCAGACAGTTCGGTTTCCTGAAATTGAGACGAATGATTAGTTGAAGTCTTTGCGATGCAAGTTTAACGGGACCGCCTGTTAAGGCAGTCCCTCCCTTTCCTTCATAAAACGAGGAGCAGTAACAATATTGGAATGCAACAATGGAAGCTAAACAACGGACCGTTTTTCTAAGCGGTCCACCTCCGGAAATCATCGATAGGAAGGCGTATGCCCCACTATTGTCTAAATATACACGTCATATGTAAAGTCGCTCAGTATCATCATACAAAGCCATTTATGCTGCGATTGATTCGGACGACCGGGGACTGTTTTTCTAAGCGGTCCCCAACCAGAAGAACCAGACTGGCAACAGTCTTCCATATACAACTACTTTGCTGCTTTTAGTAAGGTGAACATGGGAAAGCCGGACCGTCTTTCCAGGCGGTCCTTTTCCGGACAAATCAGACTGGTAACAGTCTTCGATATACGACGAGTTTGGTGCCTTTAATAGGTTAGTACCTGAGTGAGATATAGCCGGACCATCTTTCCAGATGGTCCACATATAGCAACATCAGACCATAACGGTCTTGGATATATAACAAAAAGAGGTCTTTAAAAATAGGTCAAACATCTAATGTCAGGCCATCTTTCCAGGTGGGCTGGTACCAGGCAGATCAACGCCTGGCACAATTTGTTTTAACGGCATAATCCGGACCGTCTTTCCAGACGGTCCATATTTTGAAAATCAGGCTGACAACAGCCTTCAACATACATACTTATATGCACGTATGATTTTGGGTTAGAATAAGATGGGAGTGGACCATCTTTCCAGGTGGTCCCTGTTCTTCTTTCTTCCCGGATCACGCGCATGAAAGCGCTTATAATGGATCGGACATACTAAAGAACACGGGCCGTTTTTCCAGGCGGCCCCTCTTTCTGACAATTCATGATAATGCAACGGCCCTCCGATGCTTATTTCAACATAACTCATTTTGAGGTGGACAACAAATGAAATAGGGACTGTCTGTTGAGACAGTCCCTTGTTTTATAACCGGATGAAAAAAATGAGTATTTTGGCGATAACTTCGTAACCGGCTTTCCCCAGAAAGTGTAGACAGATCATTTAGTAAATCCGGAACATCATGCAATATCGCCTCCTCGGAAAATCAGCACTGGCTGTCAGTGAAATTGGATTCGGCTGTATGTCATTAGGCAACGACGATACCGCCAATGCACGTCTTCTTCATCAGGCCTGTGATCAGGGAATCAATTTCTTTGATACCGCAGACCTTTATGAACACGGACAAAATGAAACCTCGGTAGGTAAAGCGCTGAAGGACAGGAGATCCTCCGTTATCATCGCCACCAAAGTTGGAAATCAGTGGAAAGAGGATGGCAGCGGCTGGGACTGGAATCCAAGCAAAGCATATATCCTTTCCGCTGTGGAAGCAAGTCTGCAAAGACTGCAAACAGATTATATCGATCTCTATCAACTTCATGGAGGCACACTGGATGATCCTATGGACGAAACCATTGCCGCCTTTGAGATGCTGCAACAGCAAGGGAAAATCAGGCACTATGGCATCTCTTCCATCCGGCCCAATGTAATCAGGGAATATGTACAACGCTCCCATATCGTAAGTGTGATGATGCAATACAGTCTGCTCGACAGACGCCCGGAAGAAACGGCTTTGCCACTATTGCAGCAAAACAATATCGGCGTACTGGCAAGGGGAAGCGTGGCCAAAGGACTGTTGGTGAATAAACCTGCTACACCTTATCTGAACTACTCCGCCGAAGAAGTGTCTGCCGCTGCTGCCGCCATCCGTGAACTCAGCTCGCCGGAAAGAGCAGCAGCACAAACTGCTTTGAAGTTTGTATTACAACAACCTGCTATCAGCAGCGCCATTGTAGGCATCCGTACCAGCGATCAACTGGAAGACGCACTCCGGACTGCTAAAGCGCCTGCCCTGTTACCAGCGGAAATAGAACGGCTGCAACACGCGCTTAAAGCAAATGTGTATGATCAACACCGATAGTTTATAAAGGAAATCCGTCGCTGTTATCAGTGTTTGTAGCGGCAGCATCTGCATCGCTGCTCCCTGCCTTCAGTGACCAGCATTAACATTGTACCGCGTTTAAAGCTTTATATATGCAAAAACTAAAAGTGGGCATGTTGCTCTTCCCGGACCTGACCATCCTCGATTTTACAGGTCCTTATGATGTATTTGTGAAAGCACCCTGCTTTGACGTGATCATCATCGGGGAAACCACTGCGCTGATACGGGCAGAAGGCGGCCTTTTATTACAGCCGGAAGTCGCGATACACGACTGCCCGCAGCTCGACGTCCTCTTTGTGCCCGGAGGTAAAGGAATCAATGCCTGTCTTACCAATCCGGTAATATTACAGTTTTTGCAACAGCAGGCCGTGCAGGCAAAATATATTACATCCGTCTGTACAGGTGCACTCGTACTGGCAGCAGCCGGATTGCTGGATGGTTACAAAGCCACTACGCATTGGCGCTCGCTGGAATTGCTGAGAATGTTCGGGGTGGATACAGTAGAAGAGAGAGTGGTAAGAGACAGGAACCGTATCACCGGCGGAGGCGTTACCGCCGGTATTGATTTCGGATTAGTGCTGACGGCCCTGATCGGTGGTGAAGAAACCGCAAAAATAGTACAGCTGCAACTGGAATATAATCCCGCACCGCCTTTCAGGGCGGGCTCTCCAAATACAGCCGGTTTGCCGGTATTACAAAAAACAAAGGAACTCACGGCTCACATGGTGGATACCCGGAAGCATATTATCCGGCAACTATTGCAGGATCGTGCTGCCGCATCCGCTGCGCCGCCGCAATAGAGCGTATTTCACGTAAACTGATCATGCGTTGCTGTTCCGGGTCCCATACCTTCAGCCGGAAACAGGCGCGTACATCCCGAAAGCCCAGGGTAGTGGTTTTAGCGCGTTGGAGGACAGGTATTTTTTCCATCACTTCCGGTAAACGGTAAAAAGGAATCCGCGCATTCAGGTGATGGATGTGGTGATAGCCGATATTTCCGGTAAACCATTTCATCACCGGATTCATCACCATATAACTGGAAGATAACAGTGCCGCTTTGTCGTAACACCATTCCTTGTTGACGTTGAAAGTAACACCCGGGAAATTATGCTGTGCATAAAAAAGATAGGCACCCAGTCCGCATGCAATGGTAAACGGCACCAGTATAAACAGCAACCAGCTTTCCCAGCCCAGGAAATACACTACTGCGGCGCTGCCGCCGATATGAATGAGCAGGGCCAGTAAAGAATCAAGGTGTTTACGCGGACTGCTTAAAAACGACTGCACACACATGCCGATCATAAACATCGACAAATAACCGGCAGCAATAGTCAGCGGATGACGGCTGAACAGGTACGTGCGTCTTTCTGCGGGCGTGATCGATTCAAATTTCTTACGGGTAATGATAGGGTAGGAGCCGATGCTGGCGCTGAACAACTTTGAATTGTGCTTATGGTGATAATCGTGCGAACGCTTCCATATACTGGACGGCGCCAGTACATATACCCCGAAAGTAGTCATGATGGCATCTGCCAGCCATGATTTATGAAGGATTGCATGATGCTGGTGATCATGATAGATTACAAACATTCTTACAATGAGCAGTCCTGAAAGGATGCTGGCCACTATTCTTAACACCAGGTAAGGTAAAAGGAGGGTACCGGTCAATGCCAGCACCAACAATGCTAATGTTGATATTGTATACAGCCAGCTCTTGGCTCTTTCTTCGCGCGCATATGGCTTGGTAGCCAGTATCAGTTCTTTACCTTCCAGCATATCGTTGTAGGATGATCTATCTAAAGTTGTTTAGTTGCATCAATGATTAAATAACGGCGGAGCGTTTATGTTTCCATCTTTTGTGCGACCACAGCCATGTTGCCGGTTGGGAAACAATATCCGTTTCCAGCTTGCGGGTGTGTGCAGCAGTAATAGCTCCGTCTTTTTCGTCTGCCGGTGTGGCGGTCAGTAACTCTGCCGACACGGTATAGTAACCTCTCTTCTCGCGTTGCACGGTTACATACACGACCGGGTAATTCATTTTTTGCGCTATTTTCTCGGTTCCCTTGAAAACAGGCGTATCCTGATGCAGGAAGTTGAGCCATTGTGCTGTTTTCGGCTGTGGGGCCTGATCAGCAATAAAAGCCGTCGCATTTACTTCTCCACGGTTTTGTACCATATCCCGGAATGTGTCCTGCATGGCAATCAGTTTCGTGCCAAAGCGGGTACGCATGCGGTACATCAGCCCGTTAAAATGCTTGTTGGCCAAGGGATGATAGATGACATACAACTGCTGGCGGCAAAGAATACTAAATGTATTCCCGGCCCATTCCCAGTTTCCTTTGTGCCCCATCACCAGCACCGCACTCTTTTTCTCCGCTTCCAGGCGGTGAAAAAGCTCCAGCGTAGCAGGTGTGAAGCTACAATGCTTCACCATCGCAGTTTTGCTGATGGTCAGCGTTTTAAACGTTTCCAGGAAGAGGTCGCACAGGTAATGATAAAAATCTTTACAGATGCGTTTGATCTCTTCGTCACTCTTTTCTGGAAAAGAATTCCGTAAGTTCTGAAGAACTACTTTTTTACGGTAGCCCATCACATAATACAACAGCACATATACTGCGTCAGATACCAGGTAAAGCACACGAAATGGCAGAAGCGATAGCGCGTAGATCAGTGGTAACAGTAAGTAGTAGGCAATAGCAGACAATGTGGCACAGGTTTTTGATACTCCTAAAAGTATTATTGAAAACGTAAATATATGTCTTAAAGAACACTTTTCATAGTATCCGTGAAAAAAACGACGCATTACTTCATTTAGTATCTTTATCCGGTAGTGTTTTCTAAACTTTAACAGTTCCAGATGAAGACCATCACCCGCTTTGTAAGAAACAGCTGCCTGCTGGCAGCCATCGGCAGCCTTTCGTATTGCGCCCGTAACCCGTATGCCGCCACCAATAAGGTGTACCGGCAGGAAGCCAGGACCTATGCGAAAGTACTGCGGGAGCAACCCGGAGCATTGAACAGCGTAGGAGCCCCTTCCTGGGTAGGTACCGTTAATTTTAACATGCGGAAACCCAATCTTGTCATCATACATCATACCGCTCAGAATTCATGTGAACAAACATTGAATACGTTTACCATGCAGAAAACACAGGTAAGCGCTCACTATGTAATCTGCCGTGATGGCGCCATCCATCATATGCTGAACGACTATCTCCGCGCCTGGCACGGGGGAATCGCCAAATGGGGCAACCTCACGGATATTAATTCTTCTTCCATCGGTATAGAACTGGACAATAACGGGAAGGAACCTTTTGCCCCCGCCCAGATCAGCAGCCTGCTCGTATTACTGGATACCCTGCAACACCGCTACAATATTCCCGCTGCTAATTTCATCGGTCACGGAGATATCGCTCCCGGCCGCAAAGTAGATCCCAGCGCCTGGTTTCCCTGGCAACAGCTCGCTGACAAAGGTTTTGGTCTCTGGTATAAAGACACCAGTACCACTACCGTGCCCGATAATTTCGACCCGCTGCTCTCCCTTCGCATCATCGGGTATGATATTAAAGACTCTACTGCCGCCATCATGGCCTTTAAACGCCATTTTATACCGGCCGACAGCCTCCCTGGACTAAACGATGCCGCCAGGAAAATAATGCTCAATCTCCGGCAACAATATCAATGACCTGTTAGGAAGACACCCAACTTTATCTTTACCCCTACGTCTCCCACAAGATTATTTTGTGGTGTGAGATAAATATGTTATTTTAATAATGAGTTAAAAGCGCTATAAACCAGAATCAGCAATCAAGAGATCATTTTTCCCGGACTTGTTATTATACCTATTCTCCACCGTTATCTTAATCGTACTTGTTATGAAACGCTCCTTTAGATTCCCGTTACTGCTGGTAGCAGCCAGCGCCGCATTACTATGCTGGCCCAAAGAACAAGTGGCCGCCCAAAAAACAACCAATCCTGTAAACGATTCTTCCTGTCTCGTAAAAACAGATGTCAGCTACGACTTTGCAGATAACCTGCGCAAAAAAGTAAATGCCATTATCGAAGACAAACTCGCCGGCGGCATCGAAGAAAATGGAAAAGTTACCTGGGAAAACTCTCCCAATGCACCGGAATACTACCAGGTAATATTGCGGAAAACAAAAGTGACCCTCAAGTATAAGGGTACCGTATGCCAGGATCGCATGATCTGGCAGAATATCGAAGACTGTAAAACAGAACTTAAAAAACTGCTTGACGCAAAGTAATGTCGCAGTTTTAATAAAGAAAATTTACCGGGAGATACCATCTCCCGGTAAATTTTATAAACTGTAATCATTGCTCACTGCGACGTGATAACAGGAGCTGCTTTCCTTGCTCCCACAAAGTATCAGCCGGTTTTTACCAGCTCTGATTCCCTGGAATAATTCCTGTTCAAAAACAGTCAACTAAAATAATCAGCACTTTTACTTTCACCTTTTTTTTCGGGAAATACAATGCACTTAAAAATATTAATCCCGGAAATCCCCGCCCGGAAGCCGTAAAGAGTCCTCCCTATTTCTTTAAATCTATTTAGTCTATAAATTTTGTGGATTAATAATTGTGCCTTACTTTTGCACCCGATATTAACTGATTATGCACCGGAACAAAAAAACCAAAATCTGAAGGGGGGCTGATATACATGCATTCTCCGCAAAGATCTGAGTCAACTTTATAAACTAAGTACTAAGCATGAATTACGTAAAAAGGCTGTTATGCCTGCTGCCAGGGTTACTGTGGCTGCAGCAGAGTATTGCCCAGGAAATCAGGGTAAACGGGGTAGTAACATCCCGCGCAGATGCGCAACGCATACCCGGCGCTATCATCCAGGTAAAAGGAACCAGCCGTGGTACACAATCCGATCCGGATGGAAAATATTCGATCAGCGCACAGGCGAATGATACACTTCAGTTCTCCTCTTTAGGCTTCGAAACAACATTTGCAGTAGTTGGAAATAATCGCGTTATCAATATCTCCCTGGAAAACAGTAACAGGAAACTGGAAGAAGTGGTGGTTACCGCTCTCGGTATTTCCCGTGAGAAAAAATCACTGGGATACGCTGTACAGGAACTCAAATCAAAAGATATCTCTGAGGCAAAAGAAACTAACCTGGTAAATGCATTGTCCGGAAAGATAGCAGGGGTACAGGTTACCAACAGTCAGGGTAACCTCGGATCCTCACGTATCGTAATCCGTGGCGAAACTTCTATCGCCGGTAATAACCAGCCCTTGTTCGTTCTGGATGGAGTACCGGTCGATAACAGTCAGCTTGGTGTAGGTACCGGCCGCGATTTTGCCAATGCGATTTCGGATATCAATCCCGATGATATTGCCTCCATCAGCGTGCTGAAAGGTCCTAACGCTGCCGCTTTATACGGCTCACGCGCCTCCAGCGGGGTAATCGTTATCAAAACAAAAACAGGAAAAGATACCAAAGGCGGTATGGGCGTTACCGTTAACTCCGGCGCTACCTTTGAAAAACTCCTCATCCTGCCCGATTTTCAAAACTCTTACGGTCAGGGTACCGGCGGACAATTTTCCTATAAAGACGGTAAAGGCGGTGGCCTCAACGATGGTGTGGATGAAAGCTGGGGGCCAAAACTCGATGGCCGCCTCATTCCGCAGTTCTTCTCCAATGGCGAAGCAGTGCCGTTTGTAGCGCATCCCGATAACGTAAAGGATTTCTACGTGACCGGCTATACGCTGAATAATGGTTTATCTGTAGGTGGTTCCAACGAAAAACTGGACTACCGTTTTTCCTATAACAACACCAAACAAACAGGTATTTTACCCAACACCGGTATTACCCGCAATACTTTTACCGCCAGCAATACCTTCCGCATCACACCAAAACTGACCCTCAGCACCTACGCCAATTACGTGCGCAGCGCTGCTGATAATCTTCCCGGTGTGGATGGCAGACGCGGTAACAGCGTTACCCTCCAGTTCATCTGGTTTGGCCGTCAGGTAGATGTGAGTAAACTGAAGAATTATAAAAACGCAGATGGTACCGATTACAACTGGAACCACAGCTACTATAGCAATCCATACTGGATCCAGAACGAAAATACAGTAGGGATGCTGCGTAACCGTTTTCTCGGAAATGCCCGTCTATCTTACCAGATACAGGACTGGCTCACCGCCAATTTCCGCATAGGTACCGATTACTACCAGGACAGACGTAAATACAAAGTAGCTTACTATACCAACGGTACGCCGTTCGGTTCTTATACAGAAGATGCTTACGCAGTCAGCGAAACCAATGGTGAGTTTACGCTGAATGCCAAGAAAAAACTGGGCAGCGATTTTGATATCGATGTACTGGCCGGTGCGAACCTCCGCTCCAATCAGTTTGAACAGAACTACCAACAGGCGCCCCGCCTGGCCGTGAAAGATGTATACACGCTGAACAACTCCCGAGATCCGCTTATTTCTACCAGCCTGCTCACCAGGCAGAAGGTTTACAGTGGATTTGCTGCAGCACAGGTAGGCTACCGCAATTATGCGTTTGTGAATTTAACTGCGCGTAACGACTGGTCCTCCACATTGCCAAGAGGTAACAACTCTTATTTCTATCCTTCTGTAAACGCCAGCCTTGTATTGTCCGAAGCGCTGCATATCCAGAGCCAGGCACTCTCCCTGCTGAAATTGCGTGGAGGCTGGGCACAGGTAGGAAAGGACACCGATCCTTACCAGGAAATAAATACCTATCCTTTCAATCAGCCGTTTGGCTCCCTGCCTTTACTCACAGTGTCTGACAAATATTTGAACAAAGACCTGAAACCTGAAATCACTACTTCTACAGAAGTAGGCGTGGAAGCAGGATTTTTCGATAACCGCGCAAGACTGGATGTAACCTATTACAACTCCCGCAGCCGCAACCAGATACTGCTGGCAGACGTAAGTTCTACTACCGGCTACCTGAAAAAACTGCTGAATACCGGTGCGCTGAGCAACCAGGGTGTGGAAGTAACACTGGGACTAACGCCCATCACTACACGCTCCGGATTCCGCTGGGATGTAAATGTTAACTATGCCCGTAACGTGAGCAAGGTGATTGAACTGGATGCTGATGGTTTCCTGAACAACTATGTACTGGGCAGCTCCGGCAATATGCAGGTACTGGCCAGCAAAGGCCAGCGCTATGGCGCCCTTTATGGTACTGCTTATAAGAGAGACAGCGAAAACAGGATCCTCGTAAATGCAGACGGTACCCCGTCTGTAGATCCAAGCAAGAAAGTATTAGGCTACTTCACGCCAAAATGGACAGGTAGCATCAACAATAGTTTTTCTTTCAAAGGCTTTAATCTGAGCTTCCTGATCGATACCAAACAAGGCGGCTCCCTCTGGTCCGGTACCAATTCCACCGGTATGGGAACAGGCGTACTGGAAGCTACCATGCAGGGTCGTGACCAGGAACATGGCGGCTTACCTTATTATACTTCCGGCGGCAAAAATATACCACTGCCAGATCATAACGCCACCGCGCCGGGTGGAGCAGTCGTAAAACACGACGGGATCATCTTCGATGGTTATACGGCAGATGGTAAGAAAAACGAGTCTATTCTTTCTGCTCAAACCTATTACAAAGCGGTGTACAGCAGCAGTCTCAATGAAAGTGCTGTGTACGATGCTTCCTTTGTAAAACTGAGAGAAGTAAAAATTGGCTATACTATACCGGCCTCCCTCGTGAAGAAATGGGGATTGCAGGCCGTGAACGTGGCACTGGTAGGCAGAAACCTCGGATACCTGCACAAGAATACACCGAACGTAGATCCTGAAACAGCCTTTAATACCGGTAATGGCCAGGGACTGGAAACGCTGCAGATACCCACTACCCGCAGCTTTGGCTTTAACCTGAATGTTTCATTTTAATGATTGACCGATTATGAAGAAGATATTCATTCCTTTTTATTTAATAGTTGCTACCATATGGTTTTCTGGTTGCCAGAAAGACCTGGAGCGCACCAACATAAATCCGAACGAACCAACCACCGTGCAGCCGGATTACCTGCTGAGCAATGGTATCAAAGCCAATGTGGATACTTACTGGGGTAGTGATGCTACGATGGAAACTACGTTGCTGTATATCCAGTACTGGGCAAAAATACAATACCCGGAACCGGATACTTATAAACCAGCTACCACCAACATCCAGAATGTATGGAATAACTTTTATGCACAGGGAATTGCCGATTTTACCAAACTGGCAGAATTGGGAGATACCCTGCATAATCCTAACTATAAGGCAGTCGGTATCATCATGCGCTCCTGGATTTTCCAGGTGTTGACAGACCTGTATGGAGATATTCCTTATACACAGGCCGGCAAAATCGATCAATACCTCACACCCGTATACGATAGTCAGAGAGTGGTGTACAGGGGACTGCTGGCGGAGCTGAAAGGTGCCGTAAGCATTATATCTCCCGCCGACAATCCTATCCAGGGCGATTCTTTACTGGCTAACAATATGAACGGCTGGAAGAAATTTGCAAACGGACTGCGCTCCCGCATTGCACTGCGTATCGCCGACCGGGATCCGGAAGCCGCTAAAGCTGTGTTCGCGGAACTGGCAGCAGAAGGCAACTTCTTATTCACCGCCTCCGACCGGGAAGCAAAACTGAATTACCTCACTTCTCCTAACCAGAACCCGGTGGGTAAGAACAGGGAAACACGTAACGATTATCGCATCAGTAAAACGGTGGTAGACAGACTGAAAGCACTGAACGACCCACGTTTAAGCATATACGCAGCTTTACCGGCAGATACCAATGCATATGTAGGCGTAACAAACGGTCTTACAGCCGATTCCGCCTCCAGGCTTGGTTTCACCAAAACCTCAGATGTGGGTGCTGTTTTCACTGCCACACAGGCGCCTGCCTTTGTATTTACTTATGCAGAGCAGTTGTTCATCCTGGCAGAAGCCGCACAGCGTAACCTGATCAGCGGCAATGCGGCAGATCTGTATAGACAAGCCATCCGCGCATCTTTCAAACAGTATGGTATCACAGGAGCACAGGTAGATACCTACCTGGCGCAAGCTTCAGTTGCCTACGATGCGAATAATTATAAAAAATCCATTGGTGAGCAGAAATGGCTGGCGCTTTTCAGTGAAGGCCTGGAAGCTTTCGCGGAGTGGAGAAGACTGGATTATCCACAACTCACACCTGCTTATACCGGTGTGTTGGGTGGAAAAATGCCGCTGCGTTTAACGTATCCTTCCAGTGAGCAGGCATTGAACGGTAATAACTACAAAGCCGCTGTAGCCCGTCAGGGCGCAGATGTACTCACTACCAGGGTTTGGTTTGATATGTACTAGAATAAAACAGATAAAAGAAAGAGGGCCTCTCAAAATTATTTGAGAGGCCCTCTTTCTTTTTTGAGAATCATACTATCATTGATCAACATCGAATTTTTCGGTTGCTCCTGCGGTGGTGTGGTTACAGGTCATTGCAGCTGTGCCGCCTTCACTGGAAATAAATTTGCCATTATTCCCCTTGAAAGAAACCGTTCCATCGGAGTTGCTGATCCATTCAAACTGCTCCCATGGACCAATAGCGGTACGGTTACAGTTGATAGGCTGGGTACCGTTTTCGCTGCTTACGTATTTCCCCTGGTACTGCAGGGCTATCTTTCCGCCTCCGGCGGAAACTACCGTGAATTTTTCCCAGGGTCCTGCTCCATCGCGGTTACAGTTCATGGGCTGAGCGCCGTTTTCACTGCACACAAATTTTTTGTTGGAACCTCTGATGGTAATTGTCAGACCAATAGGGATACCGCCCGGGTTACCGGGATTGTTGTTGATGGGTGTCTGGATTACTTTCTGAATAGTGCCGTCCGCGTTGTAAAACAGTTTATCCACGCAGATGGAGCGTAGCCAGTCGTTATTGGAAAGGGCGCTGTTATGATAGAAAGCATACCACTGGCCTTTGTATTCTACAATAGATCCATGATTGGTGTAGCTGTCAGTAGGGTCTACGTAAATACCCTTATAGGTCCAGGGGCCCAACGGGTTGTTGCTGGTAGCATACCGGAGCCGGTTATGTTTGCCGTTTAGATCGTGGTTATCGGCATAGGATAAATAATAAACGCCGTTTCGTTTATGCACCCAGGTGGCTTCATGGAAATCTTCCAATCCCGTCATGGCCTGCATAGCGCCGTCTATTTCTGTCATATTGCTTTTCAGCTTTCCGCCTTTGCAGGTGCCGCCACCGCCATAATACAGGTATGCTTGCCCGTTGTCGTCCACAAATACGCAGGGATCTATATACGGCTCCAGGCCGGCAATATATCCCTGCACGGTGAAGCCGCTGGCCGGGCTTGTACTGGTGGCCACCCCGATCTTCCAGGTGTTGTTCCAGTCGGTGCCGCTGGGATGGGGGAAATAGAAATAATAAATGCCATTCTTATAGGCGCAGTCAGGCGCCCACATAAAGCCTCCTTCCGCTCTTCCCCATGGCACCTGGCTGGCCCGCAGGATCTCGCCATGATCTGTCCAGTGCACCATGTCGTTGGTGGAATAAACATGATACTGATCCATCAGATCGGCGCCCCGGGGCGGTGCTATGTCGTGCGACGGATACACATATAAGCGGCCGTCTGCCCATACATGTGCAGACGGGTCTGCCGTGTAGATGGAAGTGATAAAGGGATTGGTCATGCTGTCTGCCGCCGCAATAGCCGCTTCATTAGCATTGATTTTTTCATAACCGGCAGGAGTGTTCATTTTTGTGCAGCTGCTTCCGAAAATGAGCAGCAGTGCAAACAGTGGTCTGCATAGAAATCTCATGTGAGTGTGGGTTTAATACGTGGAATTTTTAGCTTGTTATCAGGGATAAACTACACATTTTGACTGCGGTATGATGACAGTGTTTTTTTTCTGACAGATGCTATTAACAGGAGGCACCTGTTACCCAAACACAGTGGCAACCAACCAATGTGTTGGCTACTTTCTCATAATGCCAGCGATTTTATAAAAAATACTTGGATAATAATATAATTTATTTTAATTATGTGTTTGAGAATGATTAGTCTAAATTTATCGGAATCATGCGCAACATACGGTATCGGCTGAACGAAGACAGGAGCACCTTGCTCAGCGTAGTTTTATTGTTGTCACTCACAGCCTGTCACCAGAACAGGATAGAAGAGCCAGACACCATCGCCGTAGCGGCGCCATCGGAAAAAGTACAGCCACTCACAGAAGAGGAGGACTCTCTGCAGGAAGTGAAACGGAACATTTCCTGGGACCAGATAGAGGTATTTGTTTTTTCCCAGGCACGTATCAACAACAAGGTGCCGTTGTTTACGACTAAAGCACGACTGGAAACAGCCATCGGCACAGCCGACAGCGTGATTTCTGCCAGGGGGGAAGATATCTGCGGTTCGCAGTTTGAGGACGATTTCGATTTTCTGTATAAAGAAGGCGCTACCTTCGAACTCTGTAAAGATTCCCTCGCCTGTGAAGAACTGGTGTTCAACGCCCACAATTCCCTCACCTGGGGCAAAATTACTTTTACCCGCAATACTACCTGGGAAAATATCAAGCAGCTTTTCCCCAATGCAGTATTGCAGGCAGAGAATGAAGGCCGGCGGGATATGATCACCCTGCGGGATGCATACAGTAAAGACAGCGACAGTAGCGTGAAATTATATTTTGAAGACGGGAAACTGGTACGTATCATTAACTTCATTCCTTGCTAAATGCAGGTATTATTATAAACGAAAAAGGATCAGTAGCCATAGACTACTGATCCTTTTTATGTAAATATCATGCTTACATCACCGGTGTCTTTCCGCCATCTACGGCGGTACTGGTACCGGTAATGTAACCTGCAGCCGGAGAAGCGAGGAAGGCCGCCAGTGCTGCTATTTCACGCGCTTCTCCAAAACGTTGCATCGGAATTTCTTTCAACCACTCAGCTTCTATCACTTCAGTAGAAACATTGCGGGCGGCTGCGCTGCTGTTAAACAATCCTTCCAGGCGGGCGGTGGAAGTAGATCCTGGTAATACATTATTGACCGTAACACCATGTGGTGCCAGTTCGGTAGCCAGGGTTTTGGACCAGGCGGCTACCGCCCAGCGGGTGGTATTGGATACGCCCAGGTTCTTTATCGGTGTTTTTACAGATGTAGAAATAATATTGATAATTCTGCCAAATCCGGCGCTGATCATGCCTGGTACAAAAAGTTGTGCTAATGCCTGGTTGCAGAGCAGATGCTGGGAGAAGGCGGCGGTGAATGCCGCTGCGTTAGCTTCCAGGATTGGTCCGCCCGCCGGCCCGCCGGTATTGTTGATCAGGATATGTATTGTGCCCTGCGCCGCTATCTTTTCTGCTGCTTCCTTTACCTGCGCGAGATCCGAAAAATCAGCCACTGCATAACGGTGTTGCTGGCCGCTACTGGTGGAGAGGGTGGGCAGCACCGCTTTTAACCTGTCTTCATTTCTGGCAAACAGGATACAGGTAGCACCCAGTAATGCCAGCTCTTCTGCTGTAGCCAATCCTATTCCCTGTGAGCTGCCGCACACAAGCGCCGTTTTTCCTTTTAATGAAAGGTCCATTCGTAATTGTTTTACGTACAATTTAACGAAAAATGTATCAACACAAAAGAGGGAAGGCTTGCGGCCTTCCCTCTTTTGTGTTTGCGGTAAATGTGATTATACACGCACATATATTTTTTTCCGGTCCAGCAGGTATCCCACTATCCAGCAGGTGAGCATAAAGGCCAGCGAAAATAGTAAGGAGCCAAACTTCCCTGGCGATAAGGGCTGGAAAATATGATCATTGATCCATTGATAAAGACTCACCCCATTCACCATGATAAAGTAAAACAGGATGGCCATTACTTCCGACAGGAGATAGAGAAACAGCGGATTTTTTCCGAATACGGTAAAAAATCCGGTGCCTTTGGTGAAGCCGAGAATATCTATCACAAAGATCAGCAGTGATAAGAGTAACAGGTCTATCCCTACGGTCAGCAGCACATAGGAACTGGTCCATAACTTTTTATTGATCGGGAAAACTGTATTCCAGGCATACGCGAGTAACAGGAAAGCTACACCGGCGACTACCATGCGAAGCAGGCCGGGTTTGGTTCTGCCCTGCTGCTGTACAAAAAGCCCTGTATAATAACCTGCCACTACGTTTACTACGGCGGGAATGGTACTGAGAATACCTTCCGGATCAAAGGCAATGCCTTCACCATGATACATATGGTTGTCGCCCAGGATTATTTTGTCGAGCAGGATACCGGCATTACCGTTAATACCATACTGGTCGCCGGGTGTACCGCAATACCACATGATAGCCCAATAGCCCAGGAGAAATAAAATACTAATGGCCCACACTACTTTTTTGGAGCAGTAGTGAATCAGAAGAGACGCAATGCAGTAGCACAACGCAATACGTTGCAATACGCCGAGCACACGGGTATGGTCAAATGGTTTGAATTCAAAACCGGTATCGGTGGCCTGCACAAACGGGAACCAATACATGAAATATCCCAGGAGAAAAATGATCAGGGTACGTTTAAAAATCTTTCCCAGTACTGCTGAGTTTCCCAGTTGTTCATACTTTCTCATGCTGAAGCTCATGGCGTTACCAACAGCGAAGAGAAAAGAGGGAAATACCATATCGGTGGGAGTCCAGCCGTGCCAGGCTGCGTGGTCAAGTGGCCAATAAGTGCCACCAGTGCCGCCAGTGTTCACTATGATCATGAAACAGACGGTCAGGCCGCGGAAAACATCCAGCGGCAAAAAGCGTTGAGAGCTTTGAGTCATTTCCCTTTAATTATTGGTTGATAAGATGGTAAGGAATGAAAAGAGCGTTGAGCTGCCTACAATATATACATCTAATTCACAAAATCCAAATATGAATTCTCGCCGGAATTATAAATTGAGACATATGGGCTAACGTGAGACAGGTATAATCCTTATTTTGTTGATTCCACTAAAATTTTACGTTATGAGTTACAGATGTATCGTGTGGTGTGTGGCCCTGCTTGGGCTGATGAGCTGCCAGTCCCGCGAAAAGGGGTTGTGGTCAAAAGAAAGAGCCAATACCTGGTATGCAGACAAAGGCTGGCTGCGGGGAAGCGATTTTATTCCCAGTACAGCCATCAACCAGCTGGAAATGTGGCAGGCGGCTACTTTTGATACGGCCACTATCGACCGGGAACTGGGTTATGCAGAAGGTATCGGGATGAACGCCATGCGGGTATACCTGCATCATGTTCCCTGGGTAGAAGATGCCGCCGGGTTTAAGAAAAGGATAAGTACTTATCTGGACATTGCTGACAAACATCATATTGTGACCCTGTTTGTGTTTTTTGACGACTGCTGGGACAGTACCTATCAGGCAGGCCCACAACGCGCACCCAAACCGGGCATCCATAACTCGGGATGGGTACAGGATCCGGGACTGGCTATTCACGAAAACCCGGCACTGACCGATACCCTGGAAAGATATTTTAAGGATGTGATGAGCTCATTTGCCAACGATAAACGCATTTTATTGTGGGACCTTTATAATGAACCAGGTAATTCCAGTCATGGCAACCGGAGTTTACCCCTGCTGGAAAAGGCTTTTGCCTGGGGCCGGGAAGTAAATCCTTCACAGCCATTGTCGGCCGGTGTATGGGACTGGAAGCTGAAAGAACTCTCCACATTCCAGTTAAATCATTCTGATGTAATTACTTATCATAACTATGCACCTCCGGAAGAACATCAACGGGATATTGATACGTTAAGGCCTTTGGGGAGACCCCTGATCTGCACAGAATATATGGCCCGTACCCGCAGCAGCCGTTTTGATAATATTATGCCGCTGTTGAAAAAAGAAAATATCGGCGCCATTAACTGGGGCCTGGTAGCGGGTAAAACCAATACCAAGTACGCGTGGAGTACGCCGATGCCTGATGGAAGTGAGCCACCTACCTGGTTTCACGATATTTTCAGACCGGATGGAACGCCTTATAGTGAAGAAGAAGTGAAAGTGATCCGGGGGTTAACCGGAAAATGATGTTGGCGGTTCGCTTCCGCGAGGTCGGAAGCGAACCGTAAAATTACATAGAGAAGCCCTTGCCCAGTACTTCATGCACTTCGTGTATTACCACAAAAGCCTCCGGATCGGTTTCCTGCACCAATGATTTCAGGCGCATCATTTCCTGTTTCCCGATCACCACATATAATACTTCCTTCGCCGCACCGGTATAAGCCCCATGACCATGTAACACAGTGGCGCCGCGTTTTAGCTCGCCGGTGATCCTGGCGGCGATGGCGTCTGTTTTCTCTGAGATAATGGTAATGGCGCGCTTGGTATTCAGACCATCTATCAGGTAATCTACTACCCTGGCACCTATGTATACCGCAATAAAGGTATACATGGTTTTTTCTATACCAATAATAAAAGAAGAGGCCAGGATCACCAGGATGTCGAAAATGAGCATCGCATTTCCCAGCGTCCACCCAAAATACTTCTGACATAACCGGGCTACAATGGCCGATCCGCCTGTGGTACCGCCCGACAGGAACACCAGGCCAACGCCAATGCCCACCAATAATCCTGCAAAAACGGCTGCCAGTAAAGGGTTAGTGGTAACAGGGGTAAGGGTGTTTTCTGTGAGATAAAGGAATAAAGAGCAGAAAAAGATGCCCAGGATCGTATATACCATGCCTCTCTTGTCGAGCAGCCGCCAACCCACGAGGATCAGCAAAGCATTGATGACGAAGTTGGTAACACCTGGCGACCAGCCCCAGTAATAATAGGTAACAATGGTAATCCCTATCACCCCGCCTTCTGATAATTTATTGGGGATAGCGAGGTAGTTGATGCCCACTGCAAAGATCAGTGCACCTGCTACAATGAGTAAAATGTTTTTCACATGCTCTTTCATGCCTGCAAAAATACGCTTTTGTCTTACTCGTCCTGACGGCCAACAAATTCTTAAAAAAAATTGCTACAATTATTTGGAATTAATAAAACTCGATGTATATTTGTCTACCAATTCAGTAGACTAATAAGGTCTGCCACCAGAGGGAAGCATCAGGCAAACGCTTCCGGCATCCTTTGACCACCAGCAAGGTGTTGCTGCCATCATTTTTGATAAAAATGTGTAAATAAAAATACACTATGAAAAGGCACACGCTGACTAGTGGAATGCGTCACCACACGCAATTTTCTGTGGTAAATATCACCTGTCCCCGTTATATTCAGGCGGTTGGCTGTTATTGTAGCCGCTGCTGAATAAAAAATCTTGCGTTCTGTAAGCTGTAAATAGAATGCCTGGCAAGGCTTGCGGGAAAGGTGTGCTGCAAATTTATTGGTGGTAAATTTATCAGTAACTCACCTCCCCGCATCCCCCTGGCATTTGTCAACTGAAATCTTAAACCAGATCTCACTCATTGCTTTCAACATGACAACATTCATCAACTGTGGAATCCTTATGTCAATTTCCGGCAAACCGGTTTGCACAGCTATAAAAGATAATATAACGTATATGGATACACGCTTTATGTGTGTATCTGTAACGGAATAGAATTGGGTTACTATCCATTGAAATTAAACGATCAACTTCAGTTCAAAGGGGCGTTGCCTCAAACATTACTGGTGGGTTTTGTCGGCAATTGCCCCGGGAGCTGAAGCTATTGGTCGCGTTATTAAAAAGACTGCTTCCAAAAACCAACTATTAATCTAAAGATATTTTCCGGAAGCGGTCAGGATGTACGTAGTAACGTATACGCCTATACTTTTTTCGGAAAGCCTAATTAAAATGAAGGAACCACTTGTTTTCAGGTATGGTCCCCAGTGCCAGCAAGTCCCGACCCGTGTCGGGACTTCTATTTTAATATAAGCCGGCAAAAGTGAATATTGGATTCATGTTTTAGTATACCCGATAACGTTAGTGTATTGTTTATATCTCCTGATCCGCAGATAAGTATTTGTTTTTGCTGCAAAGCGGTGCTACACCATCCTCTTAAGCAGCTCCGTTCCACTGTTTATATATAATACTCCACTCCCCGTTATTCATCTCCCGGAAAAATATTTTCAAAAACCTTATGGAAAATATTTTACTCTTTCATCTAATTAAAAAAACAATTTACCATGGACTCAGCTAAAATCCCGGGGAATGATTTCCTCGACATTCTTTTCTATGGAAGGAACAAAGATTATGGGGCCTACGAATTACGCAGTCGTTACGACAAACGTGTTCGCAACGCAGTAATGGGCACCGCTTCTATTATGCTGGTAATGATCGGCGGGTATGCACTGAACAATACCCTGATGGCCGCTGATAATGTACACCGGCCGGTGTTTGTAGCAAAGGATATTATATTGGACAACGTGAAATTACCGGATCCAGATCCTGTTATTCCACCACCACCTGCACATGCAGCCCCTCCTCCGGCCGCCGCTACCAAAGCATTCACCAACCCTGTGATCACGGATAAAGACGTGCCACCGGATGAAATGCCGCCCAAACACACTGAGCTGGAAGGTAAAATTATCGGTGTACATAATGTAGATGGCCCGGAAGGTGGACTCGATGTAGATCTTGGTTCAAGCGGCAATGGTAAATCCGGTGTCATCACCGTAGAAAACAAAGCCGCCGATGCAGACGGCCCGCTCTCCTTCGTGGAAATTATGCCCGAATTCCCCGGTGGTGAAGCCGCCCTGGCAAAATATCTCGGTAAAAATATCCGTTACCCGCACCTCGCACAGGAAAACGGAATACAGGGAACCGTATTCATTCAGTTTGTTGTAAACCGCGATGGCACCATCTCCCAGGTAAAAACAAATGGCGCTGCCAAAGGTGGCGGCCTCGAAGAAGAAGCCATCCGCGTGGTGGGCAAAATGCCCAACTGGAAACCCGGCAAACAAAACGGTCAGACTGTAGCCGTATTTTTTAACCTGCCTGTCAGGTTTACCCTTTCCGAGAACTAAACAATTCCTTTAACACTTGAGTCAATAGCCCGAAAAAGCTATCCCGCAGGGATGGACGGACATCTTATATTATTATCTGTTTAAATTTTCTCCTTGTCTGTTATCCCTTTTACCCGCGCATTCTGATTCCTGATACCAGTCCCGGCCCGCATATAGCGGCCGGGACTATCATTTACCGCCAATACGTCTTATTAGATAATATTCAAACATTATCACTTTAAATCGAACAAAAATCAAAAAAGCCAAAAATTAACATAATAATTATTAATTTAACAGCCGCTTAGTTCTTCTTCTTTAGCACTATAAACGGATAATTAGTATGGAAGCGCCGGTAAATAATTCGCTGCAACAGTTCAAAAACCTTGTTGGAACCAAGTTTCAGCTGTATAATAGCCTTTTCACCTCTTTGCCTTTTCACCGCGTGGAAAAGACCGGGATCTTTTTGTCCCTGTTCCTGCTCCACTGCGAAGAAGGATATGCCAAAGGCAACAGCCCCCAGGAAATTATGGATTCCTTTTTTTCTCAGTATACCACCTATACAGAGGAAAAGCAACGCACCGACCTCCTGTTCCGCTTTGTACAATATGCAGAGCGCCAGGTAGTATTGTTCGATGCCCTGGAAGATGCCGCCTTCCGCAATATCCGCGACCTGCAGGGCGCGGGAACCCTCCGTCACCTGCAGTCGGAAGTGATCCAGGAACAGGCACAGGATCAGCTAAAGGAGAAACTGAAAGATTTTTCCGTGCGACTGGTACTCACCGCACATCCCACCCAGTTTTACCCCGGCGAAGTACTGGGCATCATCAATGACCTGTCTAAGGCACTCATCGATGAAAACACCAGCCAGGTAAACATGTACCTGCAACAACTAGGTAAAACCCCCTTCTTCAAAAAAGAAAAACCCACCCCGTATGATGAAGCGATCAGCCTGGTGTGGTTCCTCGAAAATATATTTTACCAGGCGGCCGGTCGTATCCTGTCGTCTATCCGCGCGCAATTCCCGGGCGCCATCAGCAGCGATAATTCCCTGATCCGCATGGGCTTCTGGCCCGGCGGCGACCGCGATGGCAACCCCTTCGTAAAAGCACCTACCACCGTGGAAGTAGCAGCAGCACTGCGCGCCTCCATCATGAAGTGCTATTTCCGAGAAGTACGGAACCTGCGCCGCCGCCTTACTTTCAAAGGTGTGGAAAACGTAGTGGCCGCCCTCGAATCAAAATTATCCCGGAACCTCTTCCTGCCCGGCCATAAAGCTGATATCAGCCGCCAGGAAATACTGGATACGTTATCGGATATACGAAATACCATCATGGCTGATCTGAACGGCCTGTTTGTACATCTCGTCGATAATCTTATCAGCAAAGTGGAAATATTCGGTCTCTTTTTCGCTTCCCTCGATATCCGCCAGGATAGCTCCATTCACGAAGCTGTGCTGGAAGCTGTATCTGCAAAAACGGATGCCCTGCCAGATAACTACCCTTCCCTGAAGGATGAAGAAAAGATTAACCTGCTACTCAATATCAATAACGCCATAGATCCCCTGGCACTGGAAAATCCATTGCACCAGGATACCCTGCAAACCATCGCCTCCATCAAAGAAATTCAGGCTGCCAATGGAGAAGAAGGCTGCAACCGCTATATCATCAGTCACAGCACCAGTGTACTCAACGTTATGGAAGTATACGGCCTGTTCCTGCTGAGCGGCTGGAAAAAAGAAGAGATCACCGTAGATATCGTACCGCTGTTTGAAACCATCGACGATCTGCGCCACGCCGGACAAGTGATGAAACAGCTGTATGAAAATGCAGACTACCGCGAACACCTGCGCCGCCGCCAGTGTAAGCAAACCATTATGCTCGGCTTCTCAGACGGTACCAAAGATGGCGGTTACCTCATGGCCAACTGGAGCATCTACAAAGCCAAAGAAGAACTCACCGCCATCTCCAAGGAGTATGGTATCAACGTCGTGTTCTTCGACGGCAGGGGAGGTCCTCCGGCACGTGGCGGCGGAAAAACACACCAGTTCTACGCTTCCATGGGCAGAAACATTGCCAATAAAGAAATACAGCAAACCATCCAGGGACAAACCATCAGTTCCAACTTCGGAACCGTGGATGCGGCCCAGTTTAATATGGAACAGCTGATCCACGCCGGTATCAGCAATGAACTGTTCTCTTCCCGCGAAGTAACACTGAGTAAAGCAGAAGAAAACCTGCTGCAATCTCTCGCAGATGCAGGTTATGCGGCCTACAATAAATTAAAAACACATCCGCATTTCCTGGCTTACCTGGATCATGCGAGCCCGCTGCGCTACTATGCGGAAGCCAATATCGGCAGCCGTCCCAGCAAGCGTAATGCCTCTGCCAAACTCAATCTCAACGACCTGAGGGCAGTACCTTACGTAGGCGCCTGGAGCCAGCTGAAACAGAACGTACCCGGCTATTACGGTGTGGGCAGCGCGCTGCAACAACTGGAAAAACAAGGCAAGTGGGAGGAAATACAGGCGCTGTATGTACATTCCTTGTTCTTCAGAACCCTGCTGGATAATTGTGTAATGGCCATGAAGAAAAGCTACTTCCCGCTTACCGCTTACCTGGCGAAACATCCGCAATACGGCGAAGTATGGCAGATGATCTACAATGAATTTGAACTGACCAAGAAATACCTGCTCCTGCTCACCAATGAATCCGAGCTGATGGCTGGCAGTCCCATCGACCTGCTGTCTATCCAGATGAGGGAAAGAATTGTGCTGCCGCTGCTCACTACCCAGCAATATGCACTCACGCGCATCCGCGAGCTGGATTCACATCTGGACAACGGGCAGGGAAGGGAAACCTACGAAAAGCTCATTATGCGCTGCTCTTTTGGCATTATCAACGCTGGCCGAAACTCAGCGTAAACATTATATACATCCCGGTTACGGAGTTGTGTGGAGATAGTAAAGGTAACACTACCGGTTACGATCTCTGTGCAACTCCGTAATTCGTAATTCGTATTTCGTAATTCTTCCCTACTTTTACACCTCCTTAAGTAACTTCTCTATATATGGCAAACAGCTTATATGACTTTGGAATGATCGGCCTCGGCGTAATGGGCAGAAACCTGTTACTCAACATGGCAGATCATGGCTTTTCCGTTATCGGCTTTGATAAAGACGCTGCCAAGAACAGCGCCCTGGAATCAGCCGCTACTCCCGGTACTACTGTAAAAGGCGTTGCAGAGCTGGCCACAATGGTTCAGTTGCTCGAACGTCCGCGCAAATTAATGATGCTGGTACCCGCCGGTCAGCCGGTGGATGACGTAATTGCATCCCTGTTGCCGCTGCTGGAGCAGGGCGACGTTGTAATAGATGGTGGTAACTCCCACTACACCGACACCTTACGCCGTGTGCAGGAACTGCGCGGAAAAGGCATCCATTTTATGGGTATGGGTGTTTCCGGTGGTGAGCAGGGTGCCCGTACAGGCCCCAGCATCATGCCCGGTGGCGACCTCGATGCCTATGCAAAGGTGAAACCTATGCTGGAGGCAATCGCCGCCAAAGTAAAGGATACCCCTTGCGTAGCTTACCTCGGTAAGGAAGGCGCCGGTCACTATGTGAAAATGGTACACAACGGTATTGAATATGCTATCATGCAACTGATCAGCGAAAGCTATTCCCTGTTGCAGAAAGGCGCCGGTCTGAACAACGACCAGCTGCACGAAGTATTCAAAAACTGGAACCAGGGCGCTTTACAGTCTTTCCTGGTAGAAATTACCGCTGATATCTTCCTGCAAAACGACGATAAATCAGACAAACGCCTGGTAGATGTGATTTCCGATAAGGCCGGTTCCAAAGGCACCGGTAAATGGACTTCACAGGATGCCATGGAACTGCCGGTAGCCGTTCCCGTAATCGATACCGCTGTGGCCATGCGTACCCTCTCCGGTTACAAAGACCAGCGCGTACAGGCTGCTTCTATCTATAAAGCACCTGAAGCTGCTATTCACGCCGACGCAGAAATGTGGATCAAACAGGTACACGATGCACTCTATTTTGCTACCATCCTGAGCTATGCACAGGGCCTGGCTATGCTGAGAGAAGCCTCCAACGACCTGAAAATGGAAATCCCGTTACCGGAAGTCGTGAAAGTATGGAGAGGCGGATGTATTATCCGTTCTACCCTCCTGGAAGTGTTCACACAGGCTTATCAGAAAAATGCCGACCTGCCTAATATCCTCCTGGATGAAGGCGTAGCTTACCTGATCCAGTCTGTTGTTGACAACACCCGCAGTGTGATAGCGCAAGCCGCCGCCGCAGGTATTCCTGTTGCCGGCTTCATGTCTGCCCTGTCTTATTTCGACGCTTTCCGTACCGAACGGATGCCTACTAACCTGATTCAGGCGCAGCGCGACTACTTCGGCGCGCATACCTATCAGCGGATAGATATACCTGGCACCTTCCACACGGAATGGCAGCAACACTAAAAATGTTCATCTTTAATTAAATATATGCAGATCCATAAACGCCCGCCTGCATCCATCCTGTTCATATTCGGAGGCAGTGGCGATTTAAACTACCGGAAACTAACGCCTGCGTTATACAATCTCTTTTTAGATGAGTGGATGCCTGAGCAATTTGCTATTGCTGGCTTAGGCCGCAGCCCATACAGCAACGAAGACTATAATAAACACCTGCTGGAAGGGATCAGTAAGTTTTCCCGTCGGAAGGGCGAGCAGAATGGTCACTGGAAAGATTTCAGCGATCACGTTACTTACCTGCAGATGGATGCAGAAGATCCTGCATCTTATAGCAAAATCACAGATTTCGTTACCAAAAAGGAAGAAGAGTGGGGCGTTCACCCTACCGTGATCTTTTACCTGGCAGTAGCACCGCAACTGGTACCCAATATCGCTACCCGTCTCGGTGAACTGAACCTTTGCTCCGATAAACATTGCACCCGCATTGTGGTGGAGAAGCCATTCGGCCATGATCTGCAAAGTGCGCATGAGTTGAATGAACTGCTGGCAAAGAAGTTTACAGAAGAACAGATCTATCGCATAGATCACTACCTCGGTAAAGAAACTATCCAGAATATCCTTGCATTCCGCTTTGCCAACGCTTTGTTCGAACCGGTATGGAACCGCAATTACATCGATAATATCCAGATTACCGCCGCTGAAAGCGTAGGTCTGGAAGGTCGTGGCGGCTACTACGAAAGAGCAGGTGCCCTGCGTGATATGGTGCAGAACCACATCCTGCAGATCATGTGTATCCTCGCTATGGAAGCACCGGTATCTTTCGATGCCAATGAAGTACGAAACAAAAAGGTAGATGTACTCAACGCGATCCGCCGCATCACACCGGATAAGGTGCATGAACACGCGGTACGCGGACAATACTCTTCCGGTTGGATGAAAGGAGACAAAGTGCCTGGCTACCGCGAGGAAAAAGGCGTGGATCCGAAATCCAATATCGATACTTACGCTGCCGTTAAATTCTATATTGACAACTGGCGCTGGCAGGGTGTTCCGATCTATGTAAGGACCGGTAAATACCTGCACCAGAAAGCGACCAATATCATTATCACCTTTAAAGAAGCACCTCCTTATTCCTTCCCGATGGAAGCTGCACAAACATGGCGCCCCAACAGGCTCACCATCAGCATCCAACCGGAAATGGATATACGCATCCGCTTCCAGGCCAAACGCCCCGGACAAACCATGACACTGGATCCGGTAGATATGACCTTTAACTACGATGCCGCCAATGGCGAACATGCACCGGAAGCATACGAAACACTGCTGCTGGATGTAATGGAAGGCGATGCTACCCTGTTCATGCGTGGCGACCAGGTGGATGCTGCATGGAAAGTGATCATGCCTATCCTGGAAACATGGGAAAACCGCACACCGCAGGACTTCCCGAACTATGCACCCGATTCATGGGGCCCCGATGATGCAGATGCACTCGTTGCCCGCGACGGTCATACCTGGATTAATTTACCTACTAAATAATAATTACGGACCATTGCTGAAATGGTCCGTAATTCTTTTCATCTTATGGAACTACATATCGCAAAAGATCCTGCCCAGCTGAGTGAAAACGTAGCCGCATGGATCAGCAATTACATACTGGAAGTATTACAATCACAGGAGCGTTTCACTTTTGTGCTGTCCGGTGGTAATACGCCTAAACAACTGTATAGCCTGCTGGCCAAAGCTCCCTATAACATGGTGATTCCATGGGAAAAAATACATTTTTTCTGGGGAGATGAAAGAGATGTGCCTTTTGAAGATGAACGGAATAACGCCCGCATGGCTTTTGAATCACTGCTGGATAAAGTAGGCGTAAATCCCGAAAATATCCACGTAATGCGTACCGATATCGGCCCGGAAGAATCTGCCGCCGAATATGAAAAAGTCCTGAAATCCTATTTCGGCAAAGAAGACACTACTTTCGACCTGGTATTACTGGGTATGGGAGACGACGGACATACCCTGTCCCTCTTCCCCGGCTTGCCCATTGTACACGAAAAGAAAGCATGGGTAAAATCCTTTTTCCTGGAAGCACAGGATATGTACCGCATCACCTTAACCGCTCCGGTAGTCAACAAGGCTGCCTGTGTATTGTTCCTCACCACTGGTGCTAACAAAGCCATCACCCTGAAAAATGTGATTGAAGGCACTTTTGACGCAGAGAAATTCCCTTCTCAGCTCATCAGACCGGAAGAAGGAGAACTGCACTGGTTTGTAGACGAAGCTGCTGCAGGAGCTATGGAAATTTAACAAAACATAAAACGATAAGAGCGAAGGCCTGGGCGGATATCATCATCCACTCAGGCCTTCTGCTTTCTGCTTTCAGCTATTTTCTGTAGCTTGTGATGGTAACAACAACGATGAGATTATGTTTGATAAGCCCATATTCGACGCACACCTGCATATCATTGATCACCGGTTTCCCTTGCAGCCTAACCAGGGTTTTCTGCCATCAGATTTTTCTGTGGCAGACTACCAGCAACAGGCAGCAGCACTGAATATCCAGGGCGGCGCAGTAGTATCCGGCTCTTTCCAGGGATTTGATCAGGGTTACCTGCTGGAAGCGTTGAAGCAGCTGGGACCCGGTTATGTTGGCGTTACGCAGATACCGGCGAGTACCAGCGATGAGGAAATTATAGCCCTGCACGAAGCAGGTGTTCGTGCTGTCAGATTCAATGTACAACGCGGTGGTTCTGAAAGTGTAAAACACCTGGAGCAACTCGGTCTGCGTGTATACGATCTCGTGAAATGGCATGTGGAATTGTATGTAGACTCCCGGCAGCTGCCAGGATTATCTACCACCCTGCACAAATTGCCCGCCGTAGTCATTGACCACCTCGGCTTATCCAAAGCCGGATTTAAATACTTATTGCCACTGGTAGAAAAAGGAGCCCGCGTAAAAGCCACCGGCTTCAGTCGCTGCGATTTTGACGTACTCACCGCCATGCGGCAGATTACCGCCATTAACGCAGGCGCCTTACTGTTTGGTACTGATCTGCCATCTACCCGTGCCCCACGCCCGTTTGCAGCCAGTGATCTGCAACTGATCCTCCAGAATTTTCCGGCGGATATCGCAGCGAAGATCTGCCGGGAGAATGCATTGGGATTATATCAGCCACGCGGGTAATCACCTTCAGCAATGATTGGCCTGTTGTAATTTTTTATCTGGTATAAAAAATATCGGGAGATAAGGTCGGATAACTCCTTCCTTATCTCCCGATATTTTTATCCCTGTCCTCATTTATGGAATACCCTGCTGGTAAGCAATCAGGTAGGTTTGCATGATCACACAGGGTACAAATTCTTCTGCCGAACCGGGATAAAGAAACAGGTCTTCCATGGTGTATTCGTAAAACGTAGCATTGTTTTCCATGGAATCATAAGCGACAAAAGGAATCACCAATGCATCCCGCGCATTTATTTTTCTTTTGAATATTTCCTCCCAGTGGATACCTTCAAACAGTTCTTTGCGGATAAGTTGCGCTTTCATCTTTTCCGGGAAGTATTTGGATGGTAACACCTGCGCTACTTTCCCGTCATCCGAAAATGTGATTTTCAAAGAAAAAACGGAAGAAACCTTCTTAATGATCAGCTCCTTGGGGTACCAGGCGTTTTTGTCTAACACTCTACGAAGTGCTTCCCTGGCAGGCAGTGGAGTAGTTTGAGCAAGAGCAGTATTAAAAAGAAAGCAACAGATAAGGAACAGGGAGATACGCATGAGTTAACAGGATTTATTGTATTCTAATTTACGACGCTATCTGGGTTTTAAAATTCTCAAGAAAAAAAATCCTGATTGATCATTACAATCAATCAGGATTATCAATAAAATCAATTTAATCCTGGAAAAGACAATGGTCGCTCTTTAATTCCACGTATCAATCTTCACTGTTTCCATTTCTTTTTTCAGATGCTCCGGCATCAACCCGTTCAGCAATGCGCCTGCTGCTACACTTGGATAAATATCTTCAAAAGTTTTCACCTGGTTCATAAATACCCGGCGGGAAATATGACGCCTGGTCACCTCATGCGGATCTTTCAAACCGGCTGCTCCAGCCAGTTCTATCGCGCTTTCTATGGTGTCGCGGTGGTAGTTGGCTACCCGGTGTTTTTTATCATCTATTACCAGGCCGGTAGATAACCATTTGTCCTGGGTAGCTACGCCGGTAGGGCATTTATTGGTATTGCACACCAATGCCTGGATACAGCCAAGTGCCATCATCATGGCACGGGCACTGTTACAGGTATCGGCGCCGAGGGCCATTGCCCGCAATATGTGGTAACCAGTCAGGATTTTACCGGAGGCGATGATTTTCATATGATGACGGATATTGAAGCCGGTCAGCGTATCATGCACAAACGATAATCCATCCATCAATGGCATGCCCACAGAATTGGAGAATTCGGGAGGGGCTGCACCGGTGCCGCCTTCGCCACCATCTACGGTGATGAAATCCGGGTAGATATCTGTTTCTATCATCGCCTTACAGATGGCGTAGAACTCCCGCTGCTGGCCAATACATAATTTAAATCCAACTGGTTTTCCCTTGCTGAGATCACGCAGCCGCTGAATAAACAGCATCATTTCGCGAGGACTGTTAAACGCTTTATGATAAGGAGGGGAGAAGACGGTAGTATGCGGTTTCACATGACGGATAGCCGCGATTTCAGGTGTGTTCTTGGCCGCCGGTAAAATACCGCCATGGCCCGGCTTCGCACCCTGTGAAATTTTCAGTTCAATCATTTTTATCGCGGGTAATGCACTCTTTTCGGCAAACAGCGAGTCGGAAAAATTGCCATCGTCATCACGACAGCCGAAATAACCGGTACCTATCTGCCAGATAATATCACCGCCTTGTTTCAGATGGGCTTCGCTGATACCACCTTCACCCGTGTTATGTGCAAAGTTCCCGATTTTGGCGCCGCCATTTAAGGCCTGTACAGCGTTGTTACTGAGTGAGCCGTAACTCATGGCGCTTACGTTGAGAATACTGCCGGAATAAGGCTGTTTACAGTCTTTCCCACCAAAGATCACGCGGGGATCCTTCTCCAGGTTATCAAAATTCTGCGGCTGAATCGAATGGGCCATCCATTCGTATCCCTCTGCATATACATTAAACTGAGTGCCGAATGGCTGGGAATCCAGTTCCCGCTTGGCGCGCTGATAAATAGTAGAGCGATCTACCCGGTTGATCGGGCTGCCATCAATATCGCTTTCTACAAAGTACTGGTAAATCTTTGGACGCAATGCTTCCATCCAGTAACGCGCGCGCCCCACCACCGGGTAATTGCGGATAATGGCGTGTTTCGTTTGTAAAAGATCCAGTATCCCCATTATCACAATGGGCAATACCGGAATCAATAACCAGAATACCCAGGGGAAAAATAAACCTAAGACGATGATGGCGCCTAAACTCACACATGAAAATCCGATAAATGCTTTGACCATGGACGTTGAATTTTGTGGTTTTTTGATGCTCCTGCCTGGCAGGAGATGACTGTTATACTTCCTTACTATTGTCCTTATAAAACTACTTAACGTCTGTCAGATAAATTTGTTAAATCTTTTTAATTTATAATACTTATCACGGTATGCAGAAGCGTAATCGGCGTGATCCCTTTATCATGACCGTCGGTAATAACCGTTTATCCGCAAAATTCACGGATCTTTTAAAATCAAATCTCAGTTTTTAAATTATTTTATTATCTTTCAAAATAAGCCAATTCTCAATCCATCCACAACATGAAAAGATACAATTATCTTGGTAAGTTGGTAGCAACGGGGTTGCTCCTGTTTAGTACTGTAGCGGCACTGCAGGCACAGCAAACCACTCCTTATGACGCTGCCCGGCTGAAAACCAGCTGGGAAGTAGTAGAAAATCACTACCAGGGGCAGGACAATTTCCTGTCTGCCTTCACTTTTGTCAATACTGCCAATAAGCCCTTCCCTACAAAAGGATGGCAGCTGTATTTCAACTTTATCCGCATGGTCACACCCGGTGAATTACCCGGTCATGTGAATGTGGAGCATATCAACGGCGACCTGTATCGCCTTACCCCCGCTGATGGTTTTGCCGGTATTGCACCAGGCGATTCACTCCGGCTCGGTATGACCGGCGACGCCTGGGCCGTAAACTTCACCGATGCCCCCGCAGGGCTCTATCTCGTGTGGGACGGACAACTCGAAAAAGGTTTCGCCATCAAAGATTACAGCATCCGTCCATCCACCACCGCCAAACAACTGATGCGCTATCCCGGCGATAAAACAGCCGTGATAACGCCCACGGATATATTTAAACAGAATGCTGCCGTAAAGGATATTCCTGTAGCGCAACTGCCACTGGTATTCCCTACGCCGAAATCGTATGAAGCTACCGGGAAAGACCTGGTGATCACCGATTTACCGGTGCTGACCATCGCGCCGCAATTAGCCGCCAGCGGAACAATCATCAACGAAGAACTGCAGCAACTGCTGGGTAAACGCAAACAGGGCACCTGGAAAATAACCTTGACCTATGATAGCACCCTGGCAGTGAAATCTCCCGAAGGATATGCATTGCAGGTAGCAGCGGAAGGTATTACCATTTCGGCAGGTACCAATGCAGGCGCTTTCTATGCTATCCAGTCGCTGAAAACATTGGTGCCACCAACCGCATTGGCGGGTGTGCAGAAATCTATTACCATTCCCGGCGTACGCGTAACAGATGAACCCCGCTTCGGTTACCGTGCTTTTATGATCGACGTAGCCCGTAACTTTCATAATAAGAGAGATATGTTACGCATCATCGACCTGATGGCCCTGTACAAATTAAACGTACTGCACTTCCATTTCAGTGATGATGAAGGCTGGCGCCTGGAAATACCATCCCTGCCGGAACTTACCGCAGTGGGCGCCAAACGTGGTCATAGCTCCGACTGGAAAAATATGCTGCCACCGTCCTACGGCTCCGGTCCGGATACCACCAACGCAGCTGGTACCGGGTATTTTACGAGAAATGATTTTATCGAAATACTCCGCTATGCAACGGCAAGGCATATACGCGTATTGCCGGAAATAGAAACTCCCGGTCACGCACGCGCTGCCGTAAAAGCAATGGAATCCCGCTACTACCGCCTTAAAGCAGCTGGTCGCGATCAGGAAGCCAATGAATATCTGCTCACAGATTTCCAGGACAAATCAGTATATCACTCGGTACAATACTGGAATGACAACGTGATGAACGTGGCATTACCATCTACCTACCGTTTCCTTGATAAAGTATTGGAGGAAATCCAATCCATGTACAAGGATGCCGGTGCTCCACTCACCGCCGTACATATGGGCGGAGATGAAGTGCCAGGTGGCGTTTTTGAAAAATCTCCTGCCTGCATCGCACTGATGCAACAGGATAAATCAATCACACATGTAAATGATCTGTGGTATTATTACTACCGCAAAGTAAATGAGTTGCTGAAAGCCCGGGGCTTAACCGTGGCTGGCTGGGAAGAAGCCGGTATGCGTAAAACAAACATCGGCGGCGAAGCGCAAAGCATTCCCAATCCCGATTTCGTGAACGATAAATTCCAGCTGAATGTATGGAATAATGTGATCGGGGGGGGACAGGAAGATTTATCATACCGTCTTGCAAACGCAGGCTACAAAGTAATTCTGTCTGGTGTAAGCAATTTCTATTTTGATATGGCTTACATGAAATCTTTTGATGAACCAGGATTTTACTGGGGTGGTTTTGTAGATGTGGATAAGCCTTTCTACTTCATTCCATTCGATTATTACAAAAACTCAAAAGTGGATGGCCGTGGTAATCCTGTTACTCCGGAATTGTTTGTAGGTAAAGACCGGCTCACTGGTTTTGGTGCATCCAATATCCCCGGTATCCAGGGATTACTCTGGAGTGAAACGGTGATCAACTCCGACCGTATGGAATACATGATGCTGCCTAAATTACTCGGACTGGCAGAACGTGCATGGGCGCAGGATCCGGAGTGGGCGACCGAGAAAGATCCCGCAAAGGCAGATGCCCTCTATGCCCAGGCCTGGAGCGTATTCAGCAATGTAATGGGTAAACGGGAAATGCCCCGTCTCGATTATTTCGGTGGTGGCTTTAACTGGCGCATTCCTACCGCCGGTGCTAAAGTAGATAACGGAGTGGTAAGTGCCAACGTACAGATGCCCGGATTGGTAATCCGTTACACTACTAACGGTGAAGAGCCTACGTTAAAGAGCCCGGTGTATACCACACCGGTGGCAGCGGGTGGTAAAACTGTGAAGCTGAAGGTATTCAGTGCCAAAGGCCGCAGCAGCAGAACCACTACCGTGAAAGTGCCGGTAGCAGATACACAGATGAAGAACAATAAATTATAAATCAGAAGACAGGTAGAAAAGCGGTCAGATATAGCGATGTCTGACCGCTTTCTTTTTAAGGTGAATCTGCTGTATTTACCCTTCATCCATTTTCTTCTTTCCCGCTTTGCAATTTTTGTATTTTGTCCGTAAACCCATAGCGACCTGATGTTTCGTATCATTCCACTTATTATCTGTTGTAGTTTTATTGGCTTATCCGTTACTGCACAGAAGAAAAACGATGCTTTTCAACTGCATATCCGTAAGGCAGTTTCTCCTGTAAAAATCGATGGTATCATCGATGAAGCAGCCTGGCTGCAGGCAGATGTAGCCACCGGTTTTCATATGATACTCCCCATGGATACCAGCGCTGCCTTGCTTCGTACAGATGTAAGAATGACCTACGATGACCACAACCTTTACCTGGTGGTGGAAAATTATACATCCGGCGATGGTCCTTATATGGTGGAGTCACTCAGAAGGGACTTCGCTTTTCTGAAGAATGATAACTTCATCATGTTCATGGACCCCTTTGATGACCAGACCAATGGTTTCGCCTTTGGCGCAAACGCTGCAGGAGCGCAATGGGACGGTTTAATGTATGATGGAGGCAAGGTGGATCTCAGCTGGGATAATAAATGGACTTCTGTTGTAAAAAACTACCCGGATAAATGGGTGTTTGAAGCGGTGATACCATTTAAAACCATCCGTTATAAAAAAGGAATTACCAAATGGGGGATCAACTTCGGCCGGAACGATCTGAAAACTACGGAAAAGTCTTCCTGGGCGCCTGTACCGAGGCAGTTTCCATCAGCATCACTGGCCTATACCGGCAACCTGGTATGGGATGCTGCGCCACCGCCAGCCGGCGCTAATGTCTCCCTGATCCCTTACCTGTTGGGAGGCATGTCCAAAGACTATGATAAGAATACCCCCACCAAATACAGACGGGACGCCGGGCTGGATGCTAAAGTTGCTGTTACCTCTTCCCTTAACCTGGATCTGACGGTAAACCCGGATTTTTCCCAGGTAGATGTGGACAAACAAGTGACAAACCTGGATCGTTTTGAATTATTCTATCCGGAAAAAAGACAGTTCTTCCTGGAGAACGGCGACCAGTTCTCCAATTTCGGGTATACTACCATTCGTCCCTTCTTCTCCCGCCGCATCGGTTTGGGTGGGGTACCTATCCGTTTTGGCGCGCGTTTGAGCGGAAAACTTAATAAAGACTGGCGCTTAGGCGTTATGAATATGCAGACAGGGAAACAGGAAGAAACCGGTTTGCCCGCGCAGAACTTCACCGTGGCGGCTTTGCAGCGCCGCGTATTTTCCCGCTCCAATCTCGGATTCATCTTTATTAATAAAGAATCGATCAACTACGATCCGTCGAAAGTCACGGATAAACCGGTGTACAATCAGTACAACCGCAATATGGGACTGGAATACAACCTGGCTTCTTCCAATAATTTCTGGACAGGGAAGGCCATGTTGCTCAAGTCGTCCAGTCCGAATAAAACGGGCCACGATATTGCCCATGCCGCCAATCTGCAGTATACCAGTAAGCAATGGAATATCGGCTGGCAGCATGAGTACGTAGGACGTAATTACAATGCAGAGGTAGGGTATGTGCCCCGCCAGGGTTACATCAAGGTGGCGCCGCAAATTACCCGGTTGTTCTTTCCCTTGTCTGGGCCGGTGTTGAGCCATGGGCCACAGGTAACAAGCACCTGGTTCTTTGAAGAAACCAATATGCATCGCACCGACAATGAAACAATGCTCAATTATGGAATTGTATTCCGCAAGCGGAATACCCTCAATGTATGGGCTTCCAATACCTATATCAAACTATTACAGCCTTTTGACCCCACGAATACGGGGAAAGACAGCCTGTTTACAGGCTCTCAGCACAACTGGAATACGGTGGGAGCGGATTATGTATCCAAGCCGCAGAGTTTATTTACGTATGCTTTATCGGCCCGCTATGGCGGCTATTATGCAGACGGTACCCGCCTGATGACCAACACCGAACTGGGATACCGTTTCCAGCCTTATGTGAGTATTGCACTCAGCGCGAATTATAACAATATCAATCTCCCGAAACCCTGGGGAAATAATTCTTTCTGGCTGGTGGGTCCGCGCCTCGATGTTACCATGACCAATACCCTGTTTTTTACCGGGTTTATGCAATACAACGGGCAGCAGAAGAATATGAACCTGAATACCCGCTTCCAATGGCGCTACCGGCCTGCTTCCGATCTTTTTATTGTGTATACGGACAACTATCTTCCGGAGCCTTTCTGGGTAAGAAACCGGGCGCTGGTATTAAAACTGGTGTACTGGTTTAATATTTAATTGGGATTCCGTATTAACAGTTAAGAATCGATTAACACTTTGATATTTTATTCCTCCTATCATTGCACCACAAATTCAGTAGTACAAACGGCTAACCCCGTTAGGTAATATATTAAGTTTTCATTTACTATCGTTGTGAATATTATCTCCCTGTGGTCTTTACCATGGGGATTTCACCATTTTAAACCGCAAGTAAAACCGCAAAGATGAACCTTCCTATGGTAAAATACCTGCTATGCGCAGGGGGCGTTTTTGGGCTGCTGATACAGGCAGCAATGGCGCAAACAGCTGTTAAGGAGCGCACCTCGCATGATACTGCCAGGCGAAAAGCGGCCCTGGAAAAAAGCGCCCCACAAAGCAGTGACGCACAAGGCAATATCGTGCGAAATGTTGCAGGGCAAAAGGTAGCCTCGGACAACCGCGCTGTACAAAGCGGTCGCTCCAAAGCTCACATCATACAAAGTGCTGCAATACAAAAGACCGTCACACAATATAATACGACACAAGCCACTACCATCATCACCGGTAAGATCACTGATCGTTCCATACAAAAGGTATCCTTCGCTTATTGGACCGATCCCGGTATTACATCCGCAGTGACGCAGGATACAATATTACCAACCGATTCCTTTTATTTCCGTATACCGTTACCCGTGGGGAAAGCGGTCTTTTTTTATACAGATGCCGGCAATGGCTATCATTTCTATGGCCTGATCCGGGGAGGAGACAGTCTGCGGTTATGGATGCAGGGAGATAGCATCCACTTCAGTGGCAATGGCGCTGCGCTGAGCCGCGCCATTTACGCTGCCCGGCAGGAGCAGGGAAGGGTAGTAGTGCCGTTGAATGCGGATGCTAAGCAGCTGGCAGAGGTATACCGGCAGCAACTGCAAACAGGTAGTAAGGTGCTGGCGTTTTACCGGGATAGTATGCCTGCTGCCGAATGGCAACTTATCCGCGCACATGCACTGGGGGAACCGGCTGCCAACCTGGTGAGCACCTTATGGAAATTATCTCCCGCGCCAGACAGTACACTGGAAGAACGGCAGGTACTTTTTTATAAAAATAACATCCTCCCGGCTTTATCTTCCTTTACTTCATCAGATACAACGTATATGGCTATACGTTATTTAAGTTACCTGCTGCAGAAAGCAGAAGCAGATTATTTTATCGAGCACCGCTATGAATGTAATAACCGCGCTATTTATGAATGGGTTAAAACGCACTACAGTGGCCGGTTGCGGGACAGACTGCTCGCGCATTCGCTCACAATGGGTTTCGCTGCCGGTAATCAGCAGGAAGAACAGGAGTGGTGTGTGAAAGATTATCTTTCACTGGTTCAGGATGAAACCTGTAAACAGGCTATTGCAAAATTGTATGGACGATCCCGGAAGGGTATCGGAAAAGGCAATGTGGCGCCGGCTTTCAGCTTCCCTGATCAGAATGGTAAGCAGGTAAGTCTGCAACAATTCAGCGGGAAAGTGGTGCTGCTGCACTTTTATAATGGAGCCGATTCTTTGTTGCCTGCACTGCCGGAAATACAAAATTGTTTTGATGAAGCAGGCGTCAGTTTTGTGAACATCTGCTGCAATGGCAGTGCTGTAAAGGGTTTGCTGGGTTGTATGTTACAGCTGGATGAACAGCATCGCGATGTATTAACGCAATACAATATCAGTAAATATCCCTCTTATATTATCGTGGGAAAGAATGGAAAAGTATACGCCACAAGACCACCGGATCCTGCAGCCGATCATGGTACAGCCCTCACCAACATTATCTATGAAGCATTATTGCAGTGAAATTTTTTCGCCCTCCAACCAATAAAATCTGCTTGCTAACGTTTAGTAAAAGTACGCAGCTAATCCGCATCAGCGCCATTGTTCCGCAGCTAAATATTCGAAAACCCATTTAAACCAGATTGTTAATATTTACATTTAAATATATATATGAGAACACTGGTTTAATAATAACACAAGTTGTATATTCAGTAAATAACCGTTAAGACCCCTCTATGCCACATGCCAAAGCGTTATTTTGACAGACTACAGACCATTGATTACCTCATCAGGATCAAAGGGACCGGTAAGCCCGCTCAGTTAGCCAAGCGGCTTCGTATTTCCGAAAGAACACTCTATGAATTCCTCAAAATGATGAAGGAGTTAGGTGCTCCCATTGAGTACGACCGGTACAAAGAAAGTTACTACTACTCAGAAAAAGGCGGCTTCAACGTCAGGTTCTCGAAAAACCTGATCGCCGTGAGTACGATGTTTCTTTTATTCTTCCTTATTTGGTAAACATGGTCCGCGCACGAACCGTTAACCGGCCTCCCTGTTAGCTCTCCCTGCGCCCGCGCCGCCCCCATCGGGCCTTAGATCTGTTTTGCAGCAGTACATCGCTGTTATAGGATCTTTTATGTAATCTTCCGTAACTGGTGGACAGGGAAAGTATTGTCTTTCGGGACAAGCACTTTTACTGTCCACCTTCTTTTTCCGTAATACTTAACATTCGATTAACTGTTCCCTCCTTAAATAGACCCAATTTTATCCCCGTATTATATCGTCAGCTTTTGAGAAAATCTTATACAAACAATAACTTTTTTTCATAACGCGGTTTAGATTAGATTTTAGATAATACGCGGGTTTCTCTTCAGTCACCTGCCCCTACTTGAATCATCTCTCCTGCGGGCAACTGACGCGAACAAATTTACGTACCTGTATACGACTAAATCAGCGCTATGGTACTAAACTGTATTATTTTGGGTAGTGATCCGGAAGGGTTCGAAGAACTGGAAAACTTTTTAGCAGCGATTCCATATGTTTACCTGGCTGCACGCAGCAATAACATGGAAGCAGCAAAGTATTGGCTGGAAACACAAACCATTCATGTACTTATCACAGGACATTATCATGACCCGCTTTCAGCACCGCCTGATGAAGCCGGCGTGCTACCCGTTATGATGATGGTGTATAATGATACCCCTCCCGGATTTGATTTTCTGCCGGTAGCAGTAATGCAATTACCCTTTACCCCAACAACTTTACAAGATGTTTTCTCTAAAATATATAAGATCATAGAAATGCACGCTATCACATACCCCACAAAATATGATACGGAGTACTTTATGCTCCGCACCCCGCACCGCATGGAAAAAGTTTTTTATGAAGATCTTCAGTATGTTGAAGTAATGGATGATCATATCATGCTACATCTCCGGGATCAAAAACTGGTGACCACCGAAAAACTCGACTGGATCATTTCCCAGCTGCCACTCAACGCTTTTATGCATGTACACCACTGGTTTGTTATCGGCTTTCGCCATATCACCCACCTGGCAGACGATCATGTAATGATAGGAGAAGCCAGGATCGCGCTGACAAAGGCCATGAGAACGGAGCTGGCTAAACGGTATCAGTTGCCCATGTACTAGGGATGCAAGGCTCCCAGGATTTTCCCCGCCACACCATTGGCATCCTCGTCATATGCATGACCACCCGGAAGGATCAACTGCTGGTACCGCACATTCAGGGAAGACAGGTTGAAGTCTTTTTCCTCTGCCCCGAATACAAGCAGCAAAGGTTTGTCCTTGATTTTATTGATCTCCGCAGGTACACTCATCCCTTTACTGCTGGACTTACCCAGCATATCCGATACATGTACTTCCAGATCCGTATTGGTAGAAGGAGATAAAAAGACCAGGTGCTTTACTTTTTCTGCCACCTCCGGTGGTAAACTGGTGTAGATAAACGGCAGCACATCGGCGCCCAGCGAGTAACCAATCAACACTACACCATGGTTACTGTCCCACTGTCCCTGATAATATGTGATCAGGGAAGCCACGTCTTTTGCCGCCTGCTGTGGTGTTTTCTTATTCCAGAAATATTTCAACGCATTCAATGCCACTACAGGGTAATTCTTCTGACGGAACGATTCAATGACGTTCGCAGAAAACTTTTTCATCCCCCCGTCGCCGGTAATGTACAGGATCAGCGGTTCTGTAGTGCCGGCTACCGGCGCTTTGAGCACCACCGGCAGGTTATTCACATTACTCTGCGTGTTGCCACGCAATACCGCAAAAAACAATAAACAGCCGAGTAACTTACAGCATTTGGATAAGGTGCCTGATATCAACATATATTAATTTAACGCCTTTCTGTAAAACAAAATCCATTCCGCTATTGTTCGTCCGCGTTATGGCTGCATTACTTTACTCAGCGCTGAGGGAAGTTGTATGAGATCAAAATCATGTTCGTATACCAGGTATTTATTGGTCCACTCAGTGGCATATTTCTCTTTAAATTCCCTTAATCCCTGGTAATGACGGAAGAAACGCAACTTTTCATAGGCATACTTCACCATTTTTTCTGCCGTATTTTCAGGTTGAATAATTCCCGACATAGGCACCATCCCAAGGTTCAGAAAATGTAATTCTTTCTGCTGTGCATCCTGGATCAACGCAATAATCAACGCATCCATCACCCCGCCCGGCGCATCGGAGCGCTTGCGGATCAGGTCATAGGTACACTCGCCGGGTGCATAGTCCGGGATAATATTGAGAAACGCCACTACCTGTCCTTCTGCATCTGTAACTGTAATCACATCCTGACTGCGGATCAGCTCTTCATCAAACAACCCCTGTGAGAAAGTAAGCTCTTTCACCTCATACTGATGCAGCCATTCATCACTCACCGACTTTAACGCCTGTAACATGGATGGTGTTTGTGGTGCCGCATGAAAAGCAGTCACGTAGCCTTTGTTGGCCAGGCTGTTCAATCCATTACGCAACGATTTCTTATCCTTGCCACTCAACGTGAAATTCCGGATATCCATAATCGCTTCCTGGCCGATCAGCATCTTTTTCTTTTTAAGATGACTGAAATAGTAGGTGCTGTCTTCATCTACCCGGTAAAATGAAGGCCGCAGGCCCATCTTCCGGCATTGTTGTTCAAATTCTTCCAATACCGCCAGCTTATTGTCTTCGCTGCACACCGGTTCTTCCAGCACAATCGCAAAACTACCCGCTACACGGTAAGCGATAAATCCTTCATATTGTTCAGATACAAACAGTAATTTATCCTGTCCTATTTTGAAATAATCCATCGGGGAATCACCATACTGGCTGAGATAGAAACGCGCTTTCTCCAGGCTGGTATTCGTTTGCTGCGTTACATGCAGGTAAGGACGGATGATCGTATAAAACAAAAATGCCCACGCACTCACACCCAACACCCGGATAGCCGACATAAATTCTTTTCCAAAACGGGTAACCGGTTGCAGGCCGTCATCTTCCAGCAGCATAAAACAGTGAAAAGCATGACGGATAGATTGCTGCCAGGTAAAGTCAATACCAAAGTGCCGCACATTCAGGAAATAGAACCCAATGGTACCAAAGATCATCACCACAAAAAGTGTAGCCAGTGCCGTTACCACGCCTATATTCACCAGCTGCGGATTACTTTTTACACGGTACTGCCGGGAGGTGATCAGCAAAATAATACTGGTAACCAACGCCAGAGAAGCTTCTTCATAATCCAGCGCTTTTCCGATGTGCCCAAACACCGACAGCATAGATACTGCCAGCGCCACAATCCATGCACTGCGCAAACCACGGAACAGAAAGGTAGCCGTAACCAGCAACACCAGCCCGAGAAATACCACCAGCAGGTTGGTCGCATGGATAGAAGTTCCCGGAATATATGCCCGCAATAAATGCATACGGTTTGCCAACGGTGGTGTAAGCACCGAAAATATATTGACCATGCCCAACAGAAAAATCAGGATCGGCGGCAGCAGGCGCAACACCAGTTCCCGGCCTTTCAATGCAAAGGCAAACATGCCCGCAATCAATGGCAGCCAGAATTCAAACAAACGGAATAATAAAGTAATCTCCAGTGCCTGCAGTGTAGTGAAACCATAATTACTCAGGATATAGGCCAGCGATAATTCTATAGCGCCCAGTCCACGGAGAAAAGGAGAGATGATCAGGAAAATAGTAGCCACAATATAGCCCACACACGCGGCTTCCAGGGAAGGTGTAACGCCCACTGCCAGCATACTCAGGTAGAGATGCGCAACGCCGGCTACTTCTATCAGCACCGATGCCAGCACCGTGTTCATAAAGGAAGGCACCGACAACTGGAAGGTAAATATTTCATCTACCTGCATGGCGGCGCCCGGAAAATATTTTACCAGCAGCTGGTAAGCCTTTCCCTTTGCCTGCATGGAACGAACCAGCCATACCACACCCAGCAGTAATACGCAAATGGCAATCAATCCCCACACCGCATCGCGCATAGTACCTGCATGCAACATGGCATAAGCCACCACGGGGATCCCTACCAGGAATACAGATAATATCCCTACAAATCCATAAATGCCGGAAGCCTGGTGGATCTGTTGTTTATGCAAGCCGGTACGGCGCAAACTCTGTGGCAGATAAGCCAGAGAACTAATACCTCCTGCCGGAAGAAACACGGATAAAAGATTTCGTTTCAGGAATAATTCGGTACTTCTTACCAGGTCCAGCCGTGCGCCCACGGCCCGGAAACTGAATACATACATGCCTGCCTGTAAAAGGATATAGGCAATCGTTATTACCACACCGATCGCGACCCAACCCCGGTCGGCCTTTTCAATAGCCGGTATCAGGGAGTATAATTCGTGACGTTGTGAACGGAAAAAATAAATAGCCAGTAATATGAATAACACCGCTAAAAGCTCTTTCAGGTGGAGCTTACGCAAGAATGCTGCAGTAAAAAATTTCTTTCCCAAAGGTCTGTAGGTTTCGTTTAGATCAGTTGTTCGCACTAACCCGCAAAGTTAGGGTAACTTTTCAACTCATTCCTTCACGGGGGCTAGTTTAAGGGTATTTTAATGTGCATATTATCCACTCATTATCAGTTGCTTATTCCATAATTACCAGTTTTTCAGTATGAATCAGCTGGTCATTTTCTCCGATCAGCTGGAGGAAATAGGTGCCTCTGGCCATGCCGGAAGGAACTTTTATTTCGTAGTAGTTACGTTGTTGCAATGGCTGCTCAAATTTCTGATAGATGATCCGGTGACCAGGTACATCAATCAGCGAAATCGCTTTCACGTGCTGAGGTGCGCTGTAGTAAATGTGTATGATACCACCTCTTACCGGGTTAGGCCATACAGAGATATCGCCCCTGATATTTTTACCCCTTACGATACGGACAGGGCTGTAAAAGAAGGTGCCATCTGTCATGAATACTTTCAGGCGGTAAAAAATAAATCCATCGTAGGAAGGTACATCCACCGCATCATATCCCACCGGGTAGAAACTGATGCCTCCCGGTGATTTACTACCAACAAATCCGATGGAATCAAAGTTCGGTTCCAATGCAAGTCTTCTTTCAATTGCAAAGCCACGGCAGAAGTACTCTCTGCCGGTGATCCAGTGCAGCAGCACGGTGTCTTCATTGGTAACGCTGCGGTTGGCACTAAAGAAGTCCAGTACCGTTTTGTTGGGACTGTTCACTGTTTCTGCTACCAGGCTGGTAAAGTAATTAGTGGCTGGCAGGTGTTGAAAAGCCCTTGATACAAATACTTTTTGCCGGTCCGGAGAGCCGGTCGTGTAGCGGCTGGGACCAGTAGGCGCGGCTCTCTGGGTGGCCAGATCCCAGGCCGTATCTATAAAACGGGCCAGGTAAGCGGTATTGCGGTTGGCTTCGTAGGCAGGTCCTTCATCCGATACATCATGTACCAGGTGCAGGTTCAATGCCGCATCCGGTACAGATACCGATACTTCCCAGGTTTTATTTACGCTGGTCAGCACCAGGTTTTCACCGGTTGTCAGATGGCGGAGCACACTATCGGAAACGCCTGCACGAACAGTGGCAGTAGCGCCGTTGTTTTCCAACGCTACCGGCGTAAAGCTGGAAGGACGTGTCCCGATAGGGAAAACAACCGTTTTATCAGTACTGCTGATTTGGCTTCTGTACAGCGAACCGCCGCCAAAGTTAGCGCCGGTAATAATAAAATGATCCGCAGAATAATTACGTATATCCCCGGGCGTATGATGTCCCATCACCAGGTTCCAGCCATTCAGAAATATAAATCCCTTTTGAAGATCGAGGGTATTCACAATTTTCAGGTCACTGAGATCATCCAGGAAAACACCCGGCGCATTCTCCACACTGATATTCGGAAAACTCGGCCCCTGCCCGCTTGCTGCGCTGTAGCCGCCACTGATGTATTGATACAGTGCCGGTTTGGTTTGCATGAAGCGGAATAATCCACCGGCAGCACTGTATCCGTCACTGCTTTCATCCAGGATCGATGCCCCGCTGCCATTGCGCCAGCGTAGTCCGTAAAAGTTCACCACAGATCCACTCACCGCAACAATATTTCCTTCATTCACCATATCTCCGAACACCGCAATGGTGTCTTTACTGAATATCCCCATTTTACTATCGGGATGCAGCCATGTGGCAGACTGCGCCCTCACTGTGCCTGGTAGCACAATGGAAAGGAAAAGGAGTAATATGGTAATGATACGTGAGATAGAAATACTGTTTATTGTTTTTAATAACCGACGACCGTGACGTAAACTTTGTGCGTAGCATCTGTATCCGTTGCCCAGCCGGCGAGGATGGTCAAACCGGTATTTCCCCGGAATACATTGAACGTAATAGCATTGAGGGTATAGCCTGAGATAACAGGTATGGGCGAGTCGCCATTATTACTGCCTCCTTTACCCGTTGCCGTTATACTCAATATTTTGGTAAACCCTGCAGAGGAAATATTTGCGGTGGCTACGCCTGTACTCGTATTGGAAATAGAATCCGCCCACACCTTGATATTCTGTGATACCACGCCCGCTGCATTATAATACACCGGGGCTGCCGCTGTTCGCACCACATTCCCGCTTGCATCCACGCCAAGTCCGCCTGCACCTGAGGTTACGGGCGCCGCACTGGTCAATGTTTCCAGCCGTACGCCCGAAGTATTCGCGGTAGCAGATTTTATATGCAGCAAGGAGGTAGGTGCTGTGGTACCGATACCCACATTACCTGCACTTGAAATAATCATGCGGTTCAGATTATTGGTACGGAAATTAATGGGGCTGATAACGGTAGTTCCCAAAAACTTCGTTGCACTATCCACCGTAGGATTACCACTCAATAGCCACTGGTTATTGCTGACGGCCGTACTATCCGCCAGTCTCGACCAGGAGCCGTTTCTCCGGATCAGTAAACTACTGGCGGGCTTGTAATAGATGATCATGCCGTCGGGCGAAACATTGAGCGGTGCCTGGGTAGAATCCGTAATCCGGGGTAGCAGCAGTCCCTGGTTAAGCGTATTTAATTCCAGCAAAGCGGCTTTAATGGGAGAGGTGGTAGGATCTCCCAGCTTGAGCTGTTGCGCATATATAGGTATATACAGCAATAATAGCGCGCATAGCCATATGCTGCTTTGAATGCTTGTTTTCAGCATGTATAACAATTTACGGGATAACAATAAACAGGTTTACTTTCTGATCACATACCAGTTGGAGCCGTCTGTTTGAATTGTTACGTATGTATAGTTGTTATAGATGATATAGTTGGTAGAGCCCTCAATCTGAGCGCCACCCTGAGGTTGAAGCGTTACGGCGTTATCAATGGAACCGCCTATTTTTTTGACGGTATAGATACGTCCCACGATATTGGTTACCGGTGGCAGTGTAATGGTAACACTACCGGAAGAAGCATTTACGAGCAATGTGTTATCGGTTTCCGCCAGCGCATCGTTAGAAGTGCTGGAGCGAATGTTCAGCGACATGGAACCTTGCACCTGGAAAGTAGAGTTGGGCTTCGTGCCTGCACCCACAATTGCATTTTTGGCCACTGCCAGGGTATCTCTGACTGTTTTAAAACCTGCGAAAGTTTGAGCAGAGTCATTCACCACACCACGGGCAGTAGCACTTGCATCCGGGATATTCAGGGTAAGCGTGTTGGTTACACTGGTGCTATCCAGTGAAATATCGTTGCCTGCTTTCCCTGTTTTGATGTAGATAGCAGGACCAGTTTGTCCGTTGATCCGGCGGATACCTACAGAGAATGCAGCAGAATCCACTTCTCTTTTTTCCAGGGCGCCTGTATTTGGATTACGGAATAATACGGTGGTAACAGGTGTGCTTACATTGGGAGGTGTGGTAGCCAGTACAACACTACCGGTAATGTTGGCGCCGCCCGCATTTACCTTCAGCCCGTTACCCAGTGTGGCCTGTCCGGTTACACCCAGTCCGGTCACAATGCTTACGCTATCATTGAATGTTTTGGTACCGCCAAACGTCTGTGCGCCGATAGACACACCGCCGGGATTGGTGGCATCTGCAGCTACCAGTTGCAATACGCCGGTAGTATTATCCAGCACAAGACCGTTCGGGCTGCCCGGTGTCAGGATAAAGGCGCCGATAGTGATGGCCTTTTGTTTATTGCTGAATTGCAGCCAGTCGGCATAAGTGAGTAACCCCGTTTTCTGGGATACCGCACCTACTATCGGTACATTCAGGGTAATGGTACTATCCACAGCGGTGGTGGTTACGCCAAAGTTGGCGTTTAATGTATCTGCCCTGATGGTAAAGCCTTGTTTGGCCACACCGTTCAGTGTCCGGATCGCATCCGTGAAAGCGGCGGGCGACAGGTTCCGCTGGTTAATAACGCCGGTAGCCGGGTCTATCATTAATACACTGATCAGGGTGGTGCTGGCCGGTACCTGTTTCAGGGCGACGGTTTGCGTGTTACTGATGTTGATGGCTTCCGTAGCATTGGTACGGATAGATAAAGGTTGATTGTCGGACGTTCCGAGGTAATTGGCGATGGTGGTACCTGCGTTTCCTTTTAACTGCCAGCTGCCTGCGGAAGCATTTAAGCTGTCCACCAGTCTTGACCAGTAACCGTTACGTCTTACCATCAGGCTTTGGGTAAGGGTGTGGTAAATGATCATCCCGTCGGGGGCTGTGTTCAACGGGGCGAGGGTGGTGTCCACAATTCTGGGCAGCAGTAAACCCTGGCGCAAACTTTCCAGTTCCAGGATAGAGGATTTGTTGATGGTGGCGGGATTGTCACCAATTTTGAGCTGAGCAAAGGCGGCCGGGGCTAGCAGCAGCAAAAATAAAACGAGTAAAATGCCTTTGCCGGAGTAGTTTTTTTTCATAGCAACGGTTTGGAAATGAAAGGGAAAAGTGATGAGCAATAAAAATCCGATACCAGTTAGGGGGCTGGAAGGGCAGGGGGTGACGTGCAGATGTACTTTAATTATTCGTTATAAATATAACCCTTATCATGCTTCAATGTTTCAATATATGCATAAAAAAATCCCGGCGAAAAAACGCCGGGAGATTGCAACAACCAGAGCCGTTGCTGTTGTTTTATAGATTGTTGAGTGTTATAATGTTAGTGTTCCCCCTGATTGTAGGGTACTACGAGTACGGGTATACGGGAATGACGGATAATATATTCCGCATTACTGCCCAGTAACATATGATCCAATCCGGTTCTGCCGTGTGTACCTACCACCAGCATGGTGGCATTGCTATTGTGGGCCTGCTCCAGGGTTTCATTTTTCGGGTTGCCGGTCGACACCATGATATTGATGTTTTGCTTGTCCGGGTAATTTTGTCTGTAAGATTCCAGTCTTTCTTCCACTTCGCGGATCCTCGCAGGAATATCATCTGTAAACACAGGCCCTCCCTCTGGTAATCCGATGCCGATCCCGATCTCCACTACGGAGAACAGGGTAACGGAGGCATTCATTTTATCGGCCAGTTCCAGGCCGGTCCTGATCAGGTTTTCTGAAAAACTGCTCAGGTCTACTGCGATCATGATGTCTGACATATGCAGGAATATTTATTTGTGAATGTTTATTCATTTATTCTATGCTTTCAGGGCATCCCAGCAAAGGTCGAAAGTACTGTTGATCCGGCTTCTGTTAAGGGTGATACCGCTGTAATGCGTTTGTTTCACAAGTTCATTCATCGCACCCAGCATAAAGGTGAGCAATAACCCGGTATCTGTTTGCTTGATAAGTTGTTCTTTCTGACCTCTCTCCATCAGCGCATAAAAGGGCGCCGATAATTGCTGTGCCTTTTCCCGCGTATCCGCAGTAATAAAGGGCGAATGATAACATTGCTCCATGAAAATCACTTCTTCAAAATGCTGCAGTTTGTAGCGGAGGATGTTCAGCCAGATATTCTTGAATCCGGGTTTGAACGGAAGTTGCGGGTTATAGCCTTTAAAGGATACCTGCACAGAATTCTCCCGGCAGGCGGCAAATAAAGCGTTGATCAGTTCATCCTTTCCCTTGAAGTAAACGTACAGGGTGCCGGTTGCGATTCCAGCCTCCCTGGAAATGTCTCCCATCGTAACACCAGACAACCCTTTTTTCGCCACCAGCTTGAGTGCCGACTGGAAAATCTGCGTTACTTTTCTATCATCTTTCAGTTTCACTCTACAAAGATAAGTGAATATATATTCACTTTAAAAAACAAAAAAAGCCTTCGCAGTGGAAACCGCAAAGGCGCTGAAGCTAGATGATGATTAAATCAAAAACCCATTGGTTGTTAAACAGTTGGGTCGATGTTTAAAGCTATTATTGGTTAAGTTGTTGCTTACTATTTCCCTGGAGATACCATCGCCGGGTAGTATCCCGGATGGAGTCCTTTTCCCAGGTTAATTTGTTCCGGATCAAGTTCTCCTCATTCCCCGATCAGGTCTACCTTTCAAGCAGGTCCTAGGCTAATCAGGTCCACCTTCGAAACAGGCCACTCCCTGATTAGGTTCACCTTTCAAGCAGGTCCACCCCAATCAAGTCCGCCTTCTAAGCAGATACCACGCTGATCAGATCGCAGTTCAGCACCACCGCAACAGGATAAAATTCCCGTCGGCCTTGAGAAGCCAACAGGTACTGCTGAGATATTTGTTAGTTGTATGCATTTCAGTTATCAGGAACTACTGATGGAGCAATATTAGGTCGATCTGTCCCCCGGACAGTTAATTAAACCTAAACAAGAATTGAAATAACGAGCGCAGGAGTGGGCTAAAAAAAATAAACCCCTGCTGATGAACACAGCAGAGGTCTTTAAAACATTCACATGGCATCTGCGACATCGCGCCAGATGCTTATAACACATTATAGCCTGCTAATAAGCTTAAATAAGATGATTGCTGAATCTGGAAAGTTACCGATATGCTTAGTTATTTGTAACTTATCTCTCGCTAAATTAGAGATTACTATCCGGAATAATCGTTAACCGTTGGTTAATACACGGAGAAGGCCGCCAATATAGCTAATTGTAGCATTTTCCCTTTCCCTGATACCATTTTCCATGCATTTGTATATACCACAGGTTATGTATATTTTTTACGGATTGTTCGACCAAACTGGATTTAAACTTTAGCTATATGTTCCACCGGATTCCAACGTTACTACTATTGCTGTGCCTGCTCACTTCGTTAAATGGGTATGCCCAGGATATGCCGGATATGTGGAACAAAGGCGCTGCTAACAACAAACTTCACCCGGGATTAAAATGGTTTGGAGAAGCAAAATTCGGATTGTTTATCCACTGGGGACTTTATTCCCAACTCGGAGGCCGCTGGAAAGACAGCAGCTACTACGGCAGCGGCGAATGGATCATGAACCGGGCAAAAGCACCCGCCGCCGAATACGCCAAAGTAGCACAAACCTTCAACCCTACCGGGTTCAGTGCAGAAGAATGGACCGAAACAGCACGTGAATCCGGGATAAAATACATGGTCATCACCGCCAAGCACCACGAAGGTTTCAGTATGTTCGATTCCAAAGTAACAGACTTCGATATCGTAGATGCCTCTCCCTATAAAAAGGACCCCATGAAAGCCCTCGCCGCCGCCTGCCGCGATAAGGGCATTCAATTCGGTTTCTATTACTCCCAGTTTCTCGACTGGCACGAACCCAACGGAGGGGGCAACAACTGGGACTTTAAAAACAAGGACAAAGATTATCAGCAATATTACCGCACCAAATCAATCCCCCAGCTAAAGGAACTACTCACCAACTACGGCCCCCTCGGGCTGGTATGGTTTGATATGCCCGGCGGCTTAACTGCGGATCAGACCAAACAAATGATCGACAGTCTCCGGTTATTACAACCCGGATGCCTGTTCAGCAGCAGGGTAGGCCATGACCTGGGAGATTACCGCGATTTCGGCGACTCAGAAGTACCACCGGTGCCGATCTCCGGCGCCTGGGAGTCTATTTACACGCATAACGACTCCTGGGGCTATATCCGGCATGACCTGAATTTTAAATCCCCTACGGAAATCATCCGCCTCCTGGGCAATGTAGCCTCTAAAGGCGGAAACCTCATGCTCAATGTAGGCCCGGATGGAAACGGCAAATGGCCGGTGTATTCCGTGGAATACCTGAAAGCCACCGGCAAATGGTTGAAAATCTATGGGGAGAGCATTTACGGTACCACCTGGGGACTGATCCCCGCACAACCCTGGGGCGTAACCACCAGCAAACCCGGACAATTATTCCTGCACGTCTGGCAAATGCCGGCCAACAGGCAATTGCGCATACCCGGTCTCACAGCAAAAGTAAAAACGGTAAAAATACTCGGCACTGATAAAGCCCTCGTATGGAAACAGTTGCCCGAAGAAACCATCATACAGCTGCCTGTAACCCTGCCGGATACACGTAGTACCGTATTGCAGGTTGTTTACAGCGGCCAGCAGACAGACCTCTCACAACTCCGCACACAAACCGTGAGCAGTGAATACCCACAGGCGGAAATCCCTGCGGTATGGGCCGTTTTCAATGGCGCCGCTCAAAGTAAACTCTTTACCTATTCACATTACTTTGGCGACTGGAAACATGATAACTGTATAACTGGCATGACTACACCAGACGACGCGATCGTATTTCCACTGGAAATACAGGACGCCGGGGACTATAAAGTGATCCTGGATTATGCCTGCGAACCCGGCAGTGCTTCACAACAGGGACTGGTAACAGTTGGTGGCCAGCAGCTTCCCTTTCTGACGCTGGTTACCGGTAGCTATGATAGTCATAAGCCGATGAACTTTATTCAACATGCGGTGGGCATCCTCCACATAGACAAAGCCGGGAAACATAACCTGACCGTAAAGCCGGTATCCGGAAACAAAAGTGAACTATGCTGGTTGCGGAAAATCATCCTGCAACCCGTGAAATAATATTTATCAGAAGAACAAGAACATGAAAAAACAACATCTCCTGTTAGGAATGGTATTCGGTCTTTGTGCCGGCACTGCGGTTGCCCAGGTGAAAGCACCTGCAAAGGACTGGCTTATCGACCATCAGTCCTATATCGCAACAGTTACACAAAAAGAACAGGAAATTACGCTCAGCAATGGTTTGCTGAGCAGGAGTTTTCGTATAGGCCCCAACGTCATTTGTACCGATTACCGTAACCTGGTAAGTGGCGAACAGTTGTTGCGCGCCGTGAAACCGGAAGCCAGGCTAACTATTAACGGCCACGATTATATGATTGGCGGTGCAAAGGGGCAAACACAACAGGCCTACCTCTTACCCGGATGGTTGGGCGACCTGAAGGCAGGGGCCACCGACTTTACCTATATCAGTCACGAGGTAACACCCATCTCCCCGTATTTAAAATGGTCCGCAAACCGCTGGTGTTCCAATCCGAAACAGCCTACCGGTAAGGAACTCACGTTCTCATATCAGGCACAGGCACCGGAACTGAAAGGTATTGCGGTAAAAGTACACTATGCTATTTTTGATGGCATTCCGCTGATTTCCAAATGGCTGGAAATTACTAACCAGAGCGGTCAATCCATAAAACTCCAACAGGTAGTCAATGAAATCTTGGCTACCCCGGAAGAAGAATCCGCCGTAGTAGGCGCAGTGACTAAAATGCAGGTGCCGCATGGACTCTATATTGAAAGCAATTATGCTTTTAATAACGCCATGAAAGCAAATCTCAGCGATCAGACCACCCACTGGAAAGCTGACAGCACTTATACTTCACAGGTTAACTATGATCTGCAAACGCCCTGTGTGCTGGAAGTTTATCCTATTGTACCGGTGGGCATCACACTTGCCGGCGGTGAACATTTCGAATCTATCCGTACCTACGAATTGCTGCAGGATGGTTATGACCGTGAACGGAATGGGCTGGCTAAACGGAGATTTTACCGCACCATTGCACCATGGACCACCGAAAATCCCATCTTCATGCACCTGATCAGCACCGATCCGGTGAAGGTAAAAGCAATCATCGACCAATGTGCAGAAACGGGTTATGAAGGCGTGATCCTCAGCTTTGGCAGTGGGTTGAATATGGAAGATACCAGCGCCGCGAACCTGGCTAAGTTCAAGTCGCTGGCCGATTACGCACATAGTAAAAAAGTACTGCTCGGTGGCTACTCCCTCTTTTCGAGCAGGCGTATCAGTGACGAAGACGACGTGATCAATCCTGCTACCGGTAAACCAGGTGGTGCTTTCTTTGGCAATGCTCCCTGCCTCGGTAGTAAATGGGGCCTGGGTTATCTCCAGAAAATCAAAAGCTTCATCAGCCATACCGGCTTCGATATTTTCGAAAATGATGGTCCTTATCCCGGCGATGTATGCGCCTCTACCACGCATCCAGGTCATACCGGTCTCGATGATTCGCAGTGGAAGCAGATGCTGTTGCAGAAAGGACTTTATCACTGGCTCAATGAAAGAGGCGTATACGTAAATGCCCCCGACTGGTACTTTCTGGATGGCACCAATAAAATAGCACTGGGCTACCGGGAAGTGAATTTTTCCCTGCCACGTGCGGAACAACTGATCCTGAACAGGCAGAATATTTTTGATGGCACCTGGGAGAAAACACCTCCTATGAGCTGGGGCTTTGTGCCACTCAGCGAATACCAGGGCGGCGGCGCTGCGGCCACACTGGAGCCACTCAAAGATCACCTGGATGCATATGAGCAACTGATGATGCAATACTATGGCGCCGGTGTACAGGCCTGCTATCGCGGTCCACGTTTATACGATACCGATAATACCAAAGCATTGGTGAAGAATACCATCAGCTGGTATAAGAAATACCGCGATATCCTGAATACAGATATTCTTCACCTGCGCAGGGCCGATGGCCGCGACTGGGACGGTATTATGCACATCAGTTCACAATTACCGCAGAAAGCCCTGGTGATGCTTTACAATCCCACGCAACAGGCCATTACCCGGGAAATTGCACTGCCCATGTATTACAGCGGGTTATCACAAAGTGTACGTATCCGTGAAAAAGAAGGCGCTGCAAAAGCGTATACGCTTGACCGTAACTACCGGGCACATGTGAAAGTAACCATACCAGCCGCAGGATACACCTGGCTGGTCGCCGAATAAACAATGTATCAAACCAAATCTGCATAATCAGCTATGAAAAAATTATCGCTCAGCGTACTAACACTCCTGGTTTTCCTGCTACAGGTGCATTCCCAGGATAAGAAGATATTTAACGAAACAGATGCACAAAAAGAAGAACGCCTGGCCTGGTGGGTCAACGACCGCTTCGGGATGTTCATCCACTGGGGATTGTATTCCATGCCTTCCCGCCATGAATGGGTAAAAAGCAATGAACATATCACCGACAGCGCCTATCAGAAATATTTCGACCTGTACAATCCCGATCTGTACAATCCACGCGAATGGGCCCGGCAGGCAAAGGCTGCTGGTATGAAATACGCCGTGATCACCACCAAGCACCATGAAGGATTCTGCCTGTTTGATTCTAAATTCACGGATTATAAAGCCACCAATACCGCCGCGAAAAGAGACCTGATCAAGGAATGGGTGGACGCGTTCCGCGCAGAAGGATTGAAAGTAGGATTCTATTATTCCCTGATCGACTGGCATCATCCTGACTATACCATTGATCGTGTACATCCGCAACGGCCCAACGATCCGAAGGATTACGATAAGCTGAATAAAGGCCGCGATATGGAGAAGTATCGTGCCTACCTGAAAAACCAGGTAAAGGAACTGATGAGCAATTATGGAAAAATAGATATCCTGTGGACCGACTTTTCCTTTCCTGGTGAACATGGAAAAGATCATAACGACTGGAATTCCCTGGAACTCATTAAAATGATCCGCAAACTGCAGCCGGGTATTATCATCAACGACCGGTTGGATCTGGGTGAATATGAAGATGGGGGCGACTTTGCCACACCGGAACAATATAAAGTGTCTGAATGGCCAACCCGCAACGGTAAGCGTATTCACTGGGAAACCTGTCAGACCTTCTCCGGTTCGTGGGGGTATTACCGTGATGAAACATCCTGGAAAGACAATAAACAATTACTCGTGCTGCTGATCGAATCCGTAAGCAAGGGTGGCAACCTGTTATTGAATGTAGGACCCACTTCCCGTGGTTTATTCGATGCCCGCGCGCAGGACAGGCTCAAAGGAATGGGAGAATGGATGCAGGTCAACGGCCGCTCCATTTACGGTTGTACAGAAGCCCTGGCAGAATTCAAACGTCCGGACAACAGCTTACTCACCTACAATCCAACCACCAAACGTTTGTATGTGCATTTGCTCGACTACCCGCTGCAACGTTTTGAGTTGCCGGGTATGAAAGGAAAAGTAAAGTATGCCCAATTACTCAACGATGGCTCTGAAGTGAAAATGCATAATACCGATAAGGGTGATCTGGCGCTGGAACTGCCGGTACGTAAGCCGGATGTGGAAATCCCGGTGATAGAACTGATTTTACAATAATATCTGCTGGCAAGCAATCTGTACGAGGGGAAGGCGAAAGCCTTCCCTTTGTTATTTTATATATAAGAGGGACACATTTTTTTAGAAATTCTCCGGAAGATGTATATTTTTATACTCACCATTTTTTATTGTCAAACATCCCGGATGAAGCAAGCTTTTTTTTGTCTGACCACATTAATTTTGGCGGCTGTATTGTTCAGTTTTGTAAAACCTTTGCCGGCGGCGAAGAAGCCGAATGTTGTGATCATCTTTATGGATGATATGGGTTATGGCGACCTGGAATGTTTTGCTGGTACCCCCTGGCATACCCCTAACATTAACAGGATGGCCGCGCAGGGAATGCGTTTCACTTATTTTTATGCCGCACAGGCTGTGTGCTCCGCCTCCAGGGCGGGATTGCTGACAGGCTGTTATCCTAACAGGATAGGCATCAATGGCGCCTTGTGGCCAACAGCGCCTATCGCACTGGATACAGCCGAGCAAACTATTGCTTCTGTCCTGAAAACACAGGGATACAGAACAGGGATGGTGGGGAAATGGCACCTGGGTAGTAAAGAACCATGGCTGCCTTTACAGCACGGGTTTGATGAATATCTCGGATTGCCTTATTCAAATGATATGTGGCCGGTACATTATGATGGAAAGCCTTATTCCGATACTTCTACCAATCCCCGCAGGAAATATCCGCCGTTGCCCCTGATAGAAGGCAACAAGCCATTGAGATATATTAAAACACTGGAGGATCAGTCGGAGCTGACCACTATATACACCGAAAGAGCCTGCCGTTTTATAAAAGAAAGCAAAAACAAACCATTTTTTCTTTACCTGGCGCATAGTATGCCGCATGTACCTATCGCTGTTTCCGATAAGCACAAGGGCAAAAGTAAAGACGGACTTTTTGGCGATGTGGTAACAGAAATAGACTGGTCGGTAGGACAGGTATTGAAAACACTGGAAGAAAACGGGTTGTCAGATAATACGCTGGTGATTTTCACAAGTGACAATGGCCCCTGGTTATCGTATGGTAATTATGCGGGTAATACCGGCGGGTTGCGTGAGGGAAAAGGTACCTCCTGGGAAGGCGGTATCCGGGTACCCTGTATTATGCGCTGGCCCAATAAAATTCCTGCCGGCACCGTTTGTAATAAGATGGCGGCTACGATCGATTTGCTGCCTACTATTGCCAATTTATGCGGCGCAGCATTACCGGTCCGGAAAATTGATGGAGTGGATATGAAATCGCTGATGTTTAATGAGCCGGGTGCAAACCCAAGAGATGAGTTGGCCGTATATTATCAGGTGAATAGTCTGGAGTCCATCCGGAAGGGGCCTTGGAAGCTGGTGCTTCCGCACAGGAGCAGAACATACAAGTTAAATCTTCCGGGGTATGATGGTTTTCCGGGAGCACAACCGGAAGTAGATGTGCCGCTGGCATTATATGATATGCGCCGTGATCCGGGGGAGACACTGGATGTGCAGCAGCAGTTTCCGGAGGTCGTGAAATCGATGCTGGTGATAGCAGAAAAGTACCGGTTAGCCCTTGGGGATGATCTGACAGGAGCGAAGGGTTCAGAGAGAAGAGCAGCCGGAAAGGTACAATTGTGACATATATGTTAAAATATAATTTGTTTTAAATGAGAGAAGTGCCAACTTTTAAGTAATTGATTAATAGTCAATTGCATTCCCGTTAATCCTTTAAAAGACTACCAGGTACCACGTTACATTTTCATTTTATTAGTAATATAAAATGGGTTGTATATTAATATGTATTGAAAAACCATATACGTATCCGATTGACTGCTGCATGTAATTGTTTCAAATTTGTTACGGGTATGGAAACCGTGTGATCTTTCCATTTATAATTTATCAACCATACCAGCTTCCGAGAACTTGCAGTTATCAATGGGAGATTTCATATGAATATACATAACCCAAAAGGAATATTATGAAAAAAGTGCGGCCTATAAGTCCTGGTAGTTTGGGAGAAGCGCGTGTTTTAGAGGTTTCAGGATTACGCAGCGAATCATCAGAACTGTTACAACAATTAGCAAAAGATATCTGCAACCTGGTTTTTATGGATATAGAGATACCTGGATTGACTGCGATAGAAGCCGCCAGCATAGTAAAAGCAGCTTACCCTGATATAAATGTGCTATTGCTTACCCTGAACGAGACGGAACAGGGTTTAACGCAGGTGCCAGCAGCAACAGAGAAATTTCAAACGGATCATGTACCGCCTGTCTCCCTGTCGGAATTTATTTCCCAGGTTTATGAGACGGCTTTGCAGTCGAATTTAGTGGCGGTCAACAAAGTATTGGCCTTTTTCAAAAAAGAAAAACAGGTCTATCAGGACCCCTACGGATTGTCGCCCCGGGAGAAAGAAATTCTTCGTTGCCTGGTAAATGGCGACACCTACAAGCAAGTAGCTGAAGGGTGTCATATCAGTGTGGGAACGGTGCGTTCCCACATTATGAATATTTATCGTAAGCTCGATGTAAATTCCCGCTCCAACGCTATCGTAAAGGCAATGAAAGAACACCTGGTCTGATGCCTTAGCGCTTTAGCCCCAGAAACCTTGCGCCTTTACCTGTCTGCCTTGCTGACGTAACGATTTACGCACCTGTACCACCATCCGCTGATTACCTGCCACATAATAAGTTGTATTTGCCACCGGGAAATCATAATGGTATAACCATTCATGAAGGTCGGTAAAATAATGCCCGCTATTGGAAAGGGGCTGCACCGGCATTTGTAATAATTGCCGTGTGGCTGGATTTTCCAGTTGCAGGAAGCAATGAAATTCCTGTTGGCTGGATTTAAGCAGGTACAGGGAATGGAAATGGCCTGCGGCACTGGCGTCGCCTATGCATACAAGGTGCGTAGCGGAGGTGGGTTGTTGAAACCCGCCGCCCGGGCCCGCATAATATACTTCATCACCCGGTTGCAGGCCCAGTGCCCAGGAGCTGCCCACCCCTTCATGCCCGCAATTCACCAGCAGGATGGCTTTCCGCGCCTGCACGTCCCAATTGGCCACGGTGTAGTCACGATAAGTATAAGCAGCTACTTCACATTTGAGATGCTGCGTGCTTCGCTCCGGCAAAGCCTGCGGCAATTGCAGATGGATCTCTAAAAGAAAATTTCCGATACGGGATACGCTGATCACATGCGCAGTCTTCCCTATGCGCGACATCAGTAAACTGGTCGCCCTGTCTTTAATTGAAGGCATAAAATTTTTTGTTTGAAGGGTTACAACTTGCCAGCTACGGTGGGATAGGTTGTTTTATCTGTTGCCTCGTCCGGTAAAATAGCAGGTAGTTTTTCTGTTAATATTTATTTCAGCAAAACTACCGGACCTGAAAGTCTCTGTTATTACACTATTCCGGGTTATAATTATACTTTTCCCGGTTGGCGATCCGGAATGCTACCGGTGTTTGCCCGGTATGCTGTTTGAAGAAACGATTAAAATAGGTTACCTCGTTGAATTGCAGATACCAGGCGATTTCCTTGATCCCATGAGAAGAATGCAGTAACATCCGCTTTGCTTCCAGTATCCGCCTCGCCGCCAGTAATGCGGATGCAGTCTGACCTGTTTCCTGTTTCACCACCTCGTTCAGATGATCTGTGGTGACGTGAAGCGCACGTGCATATTCCCCGGAACTATTCCAGCTCAGCAAATGTTTTTCCATCAGCTCCCGGTAGCGGACCAGCAATTCCGGTTGCAACTGCCGCCCGCTGTTGTTTTCAGGCAAACAGCGTATGAACAGGGTTAACAGCACTGCCAGGTAATGTTGCAATACCTGCTCCTGTAAGGCCCTGCGACTGGTAAATTCTTGCCGCAACCGCTCGCAGAGATGCCATATATCCCGGTAGGTAGCCTCATCCGGCGTAACCGGTTGATCCATGCATAAAGGCAAAGCAGGAAAGCCAGCAGGTAGAAAATCAGCCGTGAAAGAGATCAGGAACACATCAAGAATCTGATCCATATCCGTCGACAGGTGCACCTGCCAGGGCGTCAATAAAAACATGCTCTCCGGAGGCATGTCTACCAGCCTGAAATCCACCATGTGCTGGCTTGCCTGTTTACCATTCACCGCCAATGTGTAAAACTCATGCCGGTGCGCCCGGGTCAGATCAGCATCAGTGCGGTGGGCCGGTTCCCCGGCCACTCTATAATGAACATCTATCATCAACCCCGGATTAGCCAATAGCTGCTCCAGCCGGTATGATGCAATGATGGATTGTTTGTCTTTTTTCATAGCAGCAGCCTCACTGTATTAACAGACGAATGAAAAAAATAATTATTGTACCCACCTGTTTTTTCTCCGGTAAAGGACGCTTTTTTACACTGGCGAAAAGGGAATTTTTTTTGATAAGCTACGGATCACAGGGCCTATGTATAACGTTTTCCTGAAAGCCTGATGGATAGCGTATTTCAAATATTTTCTTTCGGAAGATTTATTTGATATGCGCTTTCCTGTTTACGTTTTTGGGAAAACGCCCACTGAATAATGGCTTGGTTGTATAGGAATATACCTGTTATAGTTTTCTGGAAGATGCCAGCCGGTTTGTGATCTTTTGAAGAAATCATTTTATCAGGTTCCCGAATTGATGGTATGTTCTTTTTAGCGCCCTTACTACTCCTGCCCCTTCCCGCTGAAAAAGATACCTGAAATGGGTAAAATTCCATCCATTTATATGCAACCGATTGCATATTTTCGGTATGTAATCACGTAATGAAATCTGAAATATACCTGTAGAAGTAATAGTTGCATTGAAATATCATGCTTGCAAACGTTTACCGGATGTAATGAATTCCAGGATGAAAGAACGATACAGGTACCCCGGTATTTACTCATTTTTTCATTAAATATTATGAATGCGCTCTGGCAGGAATGCCCGGCTGACCGGCAATTCAGACAATACAGGAAGCCCGGCAAAGCATAATTGGAAATCGGACAGGCCAGTAGCCGTTAACGGTGGAAAGGTAGTTGTGGCTGCTGTCAGCAAAGGAATGGAAACAGGTATGACTCAACCCGAAAATAGAGAACAATGATAAAATATTTATTGGCCACCTCATTGCTGCTGTTGGTGCATTCTTCCCTCGCAGCAACGCCCGCCGACTCACTCCTGAAACTCTGGTACCGGCAACCTGCCAAACAATGGGTGGAAGCTTTGCCGGTGGGGAATGGCCGCATCGGCGCCATGATCTTCGGTGGGGTACAACAGGAAGAATTACAATTGAATGAAGGCTATCTCTGGTCGGGCGTTCCCCGTGATGGCAATAATCCGGCTGCCAGGGAAAAGCTACCGGAAGTCCGTCAACTGCTGGCTGCAGAGAAATATATGGAAGCCGATCAGCTGGCCCGCAAAATGATGGGCACTTACAGCGCCCGCTATCTCACGCTGGGAAGCCTTTTTATAGAAAACAACCTGCCGCAGGAGGCTAACGGTTACAAACGGGAACTGGATCTGAACAACGGCATAGCAAGGGTGACGTATACAGCTAACGGTATTGACTACACGCGGGATGTATTTTGCAGTTATCCACAGCAGTTGCTGGTGATAAGATATACTGCCGGAAAGCCTGGTCAGCTTAACTTCAGCACCCGTTTTGCCAATGGTATGCCGCACACCAATAGTGTGGTAAATCCTCACTACGTGGTAATGCGTGGCCGTTGCCCTGAATACGTGGCAGCCCGTAATTATGAAGCTAAACAGATCGTATATGGCAATAAAGGCATCAACTACGAAGTACACCTGGATGCCCGTGTAAGCGGTGGCCAGGTGAAAGCTGATACTGCTGGTATCCATATTTCCGGTGCTACAGAAGCGGTGTTGTTATTATCGGTGGGTACCAGTTTTAAGGATGGCCTGCCTAATGGGAAAGACCCACATACAGCGGCCATAGCGCCTTTTGCAAAAGCAGGTGCTTATAACGAACTACGGAAAAATCACGTCAACGATTATACGGCATTGTTTAACCGCGTAGCGCTGCACCTGGGAACTGACGAAGGCGCAACGCTGCCAACAGATGAACGCCTGGCGGTATATACCCAACATGGTGGTAACCGCGATCCGCAACTCACCACCCTGCTATACCAGTATGGTCGTTACCTGATGATTGCCGGATCCCGTAAAGGCGGGCCGGCCATGAATCTGCAAGGCCTTTGGAATAAGGAGATGCAGCCGCCATGGGGCTCCAACTACACGATTAATATCAATACGGAGATGAACTACTGGCCTTCTGAAACCGCTAATTTATCGGATTGCGGCAGCCCGTTGTTTGATTTTATTCATCAACTGGCACAGCATGGGCGTGTAACCGCTACCGTTAACTATGGCGCAAAAGGCTGGGTAGCGCATCATAACTCCGACATATGGGGCATGACCAACCCCGCTGGTGGAATAGATTTTTCTGATCCCAATGGTAATCCCAGGTGGGCCATCTGGCCAATGGGCGGAGCCTGGCTCAGTCGCCACCTGTGGGAACATTATCAGTTTACCGGTGATAAAAAGATGCTGCAACAGCTGTATCCTGACCTGAAAGGTGCAAGTCTGTTTATGCTGGATTGGCTTGTGAAAAATGATCAGGGCCAATGGGTCACCAGTCCTTCTACATCTCCCGAAAACAACTTCCAGGTGAATGGTAAACAGCAAGGTTCTGTGAGCGTCGCGTCTACCATGGACCTGTCCATTATTCATGACCTTTTCAATAATACCATTCAGGCGGCTACCGTATTGAAGATGGATGCCGCGTTGGTAGCACGTATCCGGCAAACAATGCAGGAAATGTATCCCTTTCATGTGGGGCAATACGGGCAGTTGCAGGAATGGTACAAAGACTGGGATGATCCGAAGGATAGTCACCGGCACGTATCTCATCTATATGGCCTGTTTCCGGGGAATTTTATTTCTCCGAGAAGGGATAGCATACTGGCGGCAGCGGCTACACGTAGTTTACTTTTACGCGGCGACGGTGGTACCGGCTGGTCGAAGTCATGGAAAATAAACTGGTGGGCCAGGCTGGAAGACGGTAATCATGCCTATACCATGCTGAACAAACAACTATTTCTGGCAGGTGGTCAAACGATGAGCGTAGCCGATAACAGTGGTGGATCTTATCCTAACCTGTTTGATGCACATCCGCCATTTCAGATAGATGGAAACTTCGGGGTAACTTCCGGTATTACCGAAATGCTGCTGCAAAGCCATGATGGCGTATTGTACTTATTGCCCGCTTTGCCGGACGCCTGGCCGGCCGGCAGTGTAAAAGGATTGAAAGCGAGGGGAGGTTTTGAGGTAGATATGGAATGGAAAGATGGCAGATTGACGCATGCTGTTGTCCGTTCCGCTCTAGGTGGGAATTGCCGTATTCGTACACAGGTACCCGTTAGTATAGATGATAAATCGCTTCCGGCAGCCAGGGGTAACAATGTTAATCCTTTCTATCAGCCACAGACGCCCGGACAAACCATTGTAAAAGATCCAACGAAATTACCGGTGTTGCAGTTGAAAAAAGTTTTTGAGTATGATTTTTCAACTGCACCTGGTAAAACTTATAACGTACTGGCAGGTGAATCTGCCATTGTAGCGGCCCTCAAAAAAAGCAGGGCCGTCGTGTACACCAGTACTGGCGCCACAGCGCCCGATTACATCAAAGTGATCCGCGAATGGAAAGGGGACCGGTGTGAAATACGTATAGTCAACACAGGTAGTACGCCGTTGCGCCTGAAAGAAGTGGTGACCGGCATTGCTGGTAACGTATTGCCGGCTACCACCCCTTTTTATGCAGAAGGCTTCCAGATGTTAACACAAACAGCCGGAACGCTGGAGCATCCTGAAACACTCGGTAATTACACGGATGCAGGGCATTATAAGATCCCGCAACCGGAAGGTTATCTTGCTGTGTACAACCTGTTGCGGTTGTATCCTGCCAACGAGGAGCAGATTTTACTGGGGTACACTTCGGGTAAACGTTTTGTGAGCAAATTTTATATCTCTGCGGATACCATCAAAACAGCCACCGACCTGGAGAACCTGGAACTGGCCCCCGGTGCAGCTTTTAACCTGGAAGAGTTAATGGTAACAACCGGAAGGGATGGTAACATGTTACTGGACCGCTTTGCGGCCAGGATACAGGAACAGCATCCACGCCTGGAGTTTAAGCAACCACCCACCGGCTGGTGCTCCTGGTATTGCTTTGGCCCCAAAGTAACGGCACAGAATATTTATGATAACCTGGATTACATCAAAAGTAATATCCCGGCATTGAAGTATATCCAGATCGATGATGGCTATCAGCCGCATATGGGCGACTGGCTGGAAGCAGGGAATTCTTTCGGCGGCAATGTACAGTCAGTGCTGCAGTCTGTCCGGGCTAAAGGTTTTGAACCGGCTATATGGGTGGCGCCTTTTATCTGCGACAGCAATTCCGCTATTTATAAAAATCATAAAGACTGGCTCGTGAAAGATGCCGCAGGCCAGCCTTTGCGCAGCGATCTGGTGAGCTTTGGTGGCTGGCGGCTGAAACCGTGGTATGTGCTGGATGGCACCAATCCTGCGGTACAGCAGCACCTGGAGCAGTTGTTCCGCACCATGCGGAACGATTGGGGTGTCACTTACTTTAAACTGGACGCCAATTTCTGGGGTGCTATTCATGGCGGTCGTTTTTATGATCCTGCGGCTACGCGGGTAGAGGCCTACAGGCGTGGTATGGAAGCGATTCTTAAGGGAAGCAGGGATGCGTTTATCCTGGGTTGTAATCATCCGCTGTGGCCCTCACTCGGACTGGTACATGGCAGCCGCAGTTCCATGGATATCAAGCGTAGCTGGTCCGTATTTGAGCGCTCCGGGCGTGAAAACCTTTATCGCGCCTGGCAGAACGGCCGCCTGTGGTGGAATGATCCGGATTGCCTGGTGTTAACCGGTGATATGCCCGACAATGAATTTAATTTTCATGCAGCATTGTTGTATGCTACCGGTGGCATGTTGCTGAGTGGCGACGACCTGACAAAAATATCACCCCAACGGCTAAACGTTTTACGTAAAGCAATACCACCAACCGCAACAGCCGCCGCTTTCGATGATACCAGTTTTGAAACCGGCAGGGTTACTACCGCTGCTGGCAAACAGGTAGTGTTACTCAATTGGCAGTCATCTTCCAAAAAAATATCCGTGAAGCTCGACGAAACCTGTAATGTATCAGATTACTGGACAGGAGCTGATCTTGGTATCCATAGCGGTTCTTTTAACATGGAGTTACCGGGTCATGATGGCCGGGTATTATTACTAACGCCCAAAAAGTAATGGCATGCGTACGTTCTTGATCGCGGTATTGATGAGCATCGTTCTGCTGGCAGATGCACAATCATTTTATCAGCAGCGGATCCTGGAGCATAATAAGGCCGCCATTGTTAGCCGGGCGCAATGGGCATTGCAGCAGGCGCCCGTAACCATTACCGCTTCCCGTTGTGAGCGTAGCGCCGGAGGCATCCATGATTTTTATTCCGAAGGCGACTACTGGTGGCCCGATCCGGCGAATCCGGACGGGCCTTATATTCAGCGCGACGGTCAAACCAACCCGGATAATTTTGTGGCGCACCGGCAGGCCATGATCCGTTTTAGTCGTGTGATGGGGGCGCTGGCAGCGGGTTATATGGCTACGAAAGACAACACCTATCTGCAACAGGCCTTGTTACATGCCAAAGCCTGGTTTGAAACAGCCGCTACGCGTATGAATCCTTCGCTGCTGTATGCGCAGGCCATTAAGGGAAAAACTACCGGCAGGGGCATTGGTATCATTGATACTATTCACCTGATGGAAGTGGCGCAGGCGTTGCTCATCATGGAGAAGGCAGGCCCCATTCCAGCGAAAGATCTGCAGGCATTTAAGCAATGGTTTAACGAATACCTGCAATGGCTTACCACACATCCTTATGGAAAAGATGAAATGAATGCGGCCAACAATCACGGTACCTGTTGGGTGATGCAGGTAGCGGCTTTTGCCCGTTTTGTGGATAACCGTGCATTACTGGATTTCTGCAGCAACCGTTATAAAACCGTCTTATTACCCCAACAGATGGCAGCAGACGGCAGTTTTCCCCTGGAATTGAAACGTACTAAACCTTACGGCTACTCGCTGTTTAACCTCGATGCCATGAGTACGCTCTGCCAGTTGTTAAGCACTCCGGATAATGATCTGTGGCAGTTTAGCGCCGACAGTAGCAAAAATATCGGGAAAGGGATGGCATTCCTTCTTCCTTTTGTAAAAGATAAAAGTAAATGGCCATATGCACATGATGTGATGTATTGGAACAATTGGCCGGTGGCGCAGTCTTTCCTCATTTTTGGTGCGGTCGCTTTGCAGGAGCCCCGTTATTATGAATTGTGGGAGTCACTAGATAAGGATCCGCAGGAGGAAGAAATACTTCGGAACCTGCCAATAAGGAATCCTTTGATCTGGTTATGAATAAGTTAGGATTTACAATTAATTAATATTCGGATGCTTTATTTTCTTAATGTAATTGCTTAACTTTAGGAGACTATACACTATGTTTAAACTTTAGAGAAATGAGTTGGATGGATGACTTGTATGTTATTTACCAAAAACTGGATGCCACCGGTTGCGAAGAGGTAAAACATGACATTTTAAAAGCCCAGATTGATGGTTGTAATCATGGAGAAATCTATTTCCTGGTATTACAACAACTGGTACAGATTAAAGCGGCAAAAGCTCCTGTTTACGAGCTGATTAAGGGTGAAGTAGAAAATATTATCCACTGTAGTAAAGGACAATACCTGAATTAGTTTTTTAATTCTTCTATCAGTTTCTGCACTTTGAGATAATTCGGCGCACCGGATGGGATTTTCAATAACCATTCCAGGCATTGCTGCTTGCGTCCTTCTTTCAGGTAGCTTAATGCAATGTAAAATGCGGCTTCATATTTAAGTTCACTGCTGTTGTTAAAAACAGTCAGCAGGTCCTGTCTTGCGCTTTCCTGCTGGTTCTGGTCTATCAGGGCCACGCCACGGTAATAGCGGGCGTACAGGTTCCCCGGATTTGTTTTCAGCGCATCGTTCAGTAGCAGGGTAGCTTCACCGAAATGTCCGTGATTGAATTGCACAATGGCTTCTTCAGGAAGCCGGAGGCTGTCTATATCCGGGATTTGCATTTCTGTGGAGGCAAATTGCCGGTAGATATTCTTTCTCCAGGGACTTACATACAGTAAAATGGCCATGGCTGCCGCTATCAGCGCGGTAAGGATCACGTAGTTCCGGATGGGAATTACGGAATTATCTTTCAGTGTATACCAGGCGTTGCGGTGGGTAAACAGCAGGTGTTGCAGTTCATCGCGGCCGGTATCATTGCAGATTTTCTGCGCGAGCAGCTGGCGAACAGCATCAAAGCGTTTTACCTGTTGGGAGAGCAGTGCATCGCCCTGCAGCCTGTCGGAGAAGGCTTTCCGGTCTGCTTCACTTAATTGCCCGCTGAGGAAACGGTCTGTTTCCAGCAGGTCTTTTTCAGAGAGACTATTCGCTTTTAGTTTGGTATCGATATCCCTGAACAGGGAGCGGAAGCAATCCGTTCTGCGGCTGGCAAGTTCTGTAACGGGAATATTGGTTTCTGCGGCGATATCTTCCTGCAGGCAGCCATCAGTAAGTGACCATCGGAGCAATTCCTTGCATTCATCAGATAAAGCGAGATAGTAGTGATAAATGAGTCGCCTTTTTTCCCCTTCTTTGAGCACATCTTCCACATCCTGGATATCATCCCTGCTCATGGTTGACAATTCCTCTGCTTCCAGACCCGGAATACGTTGGCCTCTCTTCTCCAGTTCCTGCTCCCAGATTCGTTTGCACAACAGTTGCAGGAAGGGTTCAAAGTCGGATACCTTCAACGGGTGACGGCGGGCGAAGTAATAAATGTCCATCAGTGCTTCTTCAAAGATATGGGCCGCATCTTTTACGTGACCGCTTTTTTGCAGAATAAACCGCTTCTCTTTGGATGCAAACCGTTGGTAAATATTTTCAATTACGCCCGGTCTGTGATAAAGCAATCCCTCAATATATTCCTGGTCGTTGTTTATTAATTGTTCAGGTGACATACATATCGTTTTTGCCTGGTTCCTCTCTACTAAAAATATTAAACCTAGCCGAAGTGACCTAATTATTTATTGGTACCCTCTGCAAATGCGATGCCTGTGCGGTGGAACTTGTATGGAAGTTAAGTATCTTGCCAAACATACCAGCTATAGCCGACAGTATCCATACATGATGTATCAACCCGGACCGGATGTCAGAGACCTGATATCAAGATTTATCCATACTCCGCAAGATCCGCTTTTGCAGGCACAAATTGCCGCTTTACGCGAGGAAGGTCCGGAGCAGGCTGCCTATGTGGAAAGCCAGCTGGCGGCCTGGCTGGCCGAAGGTGCACCTGCGCCGTTGACTACCGTGGTCCGGGAGCTGCCGCCTCCGTCGCCGGTGCGTGCTTCCAGGTATAAATGGATTGCTGCTGCCGTGGCTATTCCTGTAGTGGCCCTACTTATCTTTCTCTTTTATTCCAGGTCCGGAAAAGAAACATCCTTACACTACATCAATCTTACAGGGCATACAGATACGCTGTTGCTGGCCGGGGGAAGTACCCTGATTGCCCGGAAGGACGCGTCTCTCAGCTACGCTGCAAAGTTCGCTGTCACGCCTGAATTGCAGCTGCATCATGGCGATGTGTGGTTTGAGATCTTTATGCCCTCCCGCGTCCGGATGAAGCTGGATGAACACACGGATTTATATACACTGGAAGCGGTGTTTGCCGTGCATAAAACGGATGCGATCTTCAAAGTGTTGCTGATAAAGGGGAAAGCGACACTGGTATCTGATAAAGACAAAAAGCTACTCCTTACTCCCGGTATGATGGCTTCTCGTGAACAGCACCAGGCATTATTGCATAAAAACCCGAAGAGCCAGGCATTGCTCGCCTGGAAAACAGGAAAACTAAAGTTCAGGAATATTCCGCTGGATGAAATAATTGATGGGGTAAACAGTTATTTTGACCTGGATATCCAGGTGCCTCCCTCTGCCGTTAGCTTGTATAAGCGCAGCCTGACGGTGGATTTTGAGCACAGTTCTCCGGAAGAAACCCTGGCATTACTTCGCAAAGCGCTGAAGGCGCCTATCGTAAAAGACAGCGCCAACCGCTATTATATCACATTAAAATAGGCAATGATTAACTGAGGTTCAATCCTGTATTCAGTTGTTTCAGGATTGTTTTCAGTTGCAGGAGTGTATCTTCTCCGATGATGCTGGCATATAGTTGCTGTGCTTCGTCTACTGCTTCGTACGCATTGATCATGAATTCTTTCCCTTTTTCTGTGAGGAAAATGAGGCTGGCGCGGTTGTCGGTATCATGCTTTCGTGTAGCGATGTAATTGTCGGCTTCCAGGTTCTTTACTACCTTACTCATGGCCTGTTTGCTGATACGTGCCTTTCTGGCCAGATCGTTGTTGATGGTGCCTTGAGGATCTATATGCACCAGTAATACCATGTCGCCCAGCTTGAAATTCTTGTATCCGCGTTCCTGTAATTTTTGTGTAATACGCAGGTCTATATCCTTCTTGAACAGATTAATCAGGCGGGCAAGGCTATCCGGACGTTTGGCCAGGCATGCCTCATATCTCGCATCTATAGTTGCGCTCATCATATTGTAGGTTTGGTAAAAGTGACAGTTGATAAAATCTTGTCCTGATGCAATGCTACAAAAAAGCCGTGGTTTTTTGCATGTTGCTTTATAAAATCTCTTGTTCCAGGGCAATTAAAAAAGAAAGACCCACCGGTAGGGCGGGTCTTTAATATGGTTATGAGAGTAGTGTTATTTGTACGCGTAATCAGCCATTACGGTATGTGTTCAAATACGCTTTCTGCTCTGGTGTAGCATCTCAGTCCGACGATGGTATTGCTTATCCCCACCTTTACTCGTTGTGCAGACCTGATGCTGGTAGATGTCAGTCAATCAGAGCCTAAAGCCCCGGCGATGCCCATTTCCAGTCCCCGCAGTTCTGCCAGTCCGCGTAAACGGCCGATAGCGCTGTAGCCTGGATTGGTTTTTTTGTGGAGATCATCCAGCATCTGGTGGCCATGGTCCGGCCGCATAGGAATGGAAACATTGCGGCGTTTCATGGTGAGCAACAGATTTTTTACCACGGCAAACATATCCACATCGCCTTCCAGGTGGTTGGCTTCGTGGAAGTTGCCCAGCGCATCTCTTTGGGTGCTGCGCAGGTGGATAAAGTGGATGTGATCGCCCAGCCGTTCGATCATGCCGGGAAGATCATTATCGGCTCTTACGCCGTAGGAACCCGTGCAGAAGCAGAGACCATTGGCGGCATAAGGAGCAGCAATGAGCAGTTCCCGTGCATCCTGTTCGGTACTTACTACACGTGGCAGCCCGAAGATCGGGAACGGAGGATCATCCGGATGGATCGCCAGCTTGATGCCTGTTTCATCTGCAATAGGTGCGATCTGTTGCAGGAAATAGAACAGGTGCAGTTTCAGCTGGGTGGCATCAATGCCTTTATATTTATCCAATGCGGCCTGGAACTGTTGCAGCGTAAAGCTTTCTTCAGATCCGGGTAAGCCGGCAATGATATTTTTTTGTAACAGTTCTTTATCTGCATCGGTCATGCTGTCGAAATGCTCCTTAGCGCGGGCCATTTCTTCCTCGTTGTAGTCTTTTTCTGCGTCAGGTCTTTTCAGCATGAACAGGTCAAACGCCATGAACGCCGCTTTTTCAAAGCGGAGTGCCTTGGAACCATCTTCTACCGTGTAGGAAAGATCGGTGCGGGTCCAGTCGAGAACGGGCATGAAATTGTAGGTAACCGTCCGGATGCCGCAGGCAGCCAGGTTACGCAGGGTTTGCTGGTAGTTGTTGATATAATCTCTGAACCGCCCGCTCTGCGTTTTAATATCTTCATGTACCGGCACACTCTCTACAACAGACCAGGTAAGTCCGGCTGCTTCGATGATGGCTTTCCGCTTTAGTATCTCTTCCTTCGTCCATACCACTCCATTGGGCACATGGTGCAATGCGGTTACAATTCCGGTAGCTCCTGCCTGTTTAATATCAGACAGGCTAACCGGATCATTGGGCCCGTACCACCGCCATGTCTGTTCCATTCTCAGCATAATGCAAATACGTTTAGTAAATCCAGAATTTCTAGTTCCAAACCCCAAAAATATAATCTATCCACACATATACAAACTTTGATTTTAAATTTTAGCCCCGGCTGTTGTGATCAGCAGGATCATGAGGTCCATCACATTTGTTTGTGTAGGGCCTGTAATCATTAGTCCGCCTGCTTTTGAGAAGAAATGCCATGCATCGTTCTGTGTTAAAAAACTATTTGGATCAAGTCCCTTTTTTATCGCATTTTTTATCGTTGATGCATCCACGATAGCCCCGGCGGCATTGGTAGGACCATCGCTGCCATCGGTGCCTCCGCTCAGAAAAGTGATGCCGGGATGTTCGGAGAGGGCAATGCCTGCTGCCAGGGCCAACTGCTGATTTCGGCCACCAAGGCCGCTTCCCGTTACTTTTACCGTGGTTTCACCACCGGCGAGCAAACAAGCTGGTAAGGGTCCGGTATAACGGTGCGCAGTTTGTACCAGTTCGGCAGCTACTGCGTTCACATCTCCCGTAACAGTATCTGATAACAGCAACGGATGATATCCCAGCTGCCGGGCCTTTACGGCTGCGGCTTCCAGCGCAACCCGGTTGGTGCCGGCCAGGTAATTATGCGTCTTTTGCAAGGCAGGATCCCCGGGTTTAGGGGTTTCTGTTATCCTGCCGGCAACGCCATCTTCGATATATTGCAGGAGTGTGCCGGGTATTTTTTCCGGGAGATGATATTTGCGGAGTACCGTCAATGTATCCGAAAATGTAGAAGGATCTGCTACGGTAGGCCCAGAGCCTATCACGCTGAGATCATCGCCCACCACATCGCTGAGGATCAGCGTACATAACGTGGCCGGATATATGCTTTTGGCCAGCAGTCCTCCTTTGATACGGGAAAGATGTTTCCGTACCGTATTCATTTCCCGGATATCGGCGCCGCTTTTGAGCAATGCTTCCGATAACTGCTGTACCTCTGCTAAAGTGCTGCCTTCCGGCACATCGGCGAGCAGGGCAGAGGCGCCACCAGACAGTAGAAAAATTACCAGGTCCTGCGGCTGCACCTGCCGGGCCGTTTCCAGCAGCCTCACGGAGGCGGCTACACTTTGCTGATCCGGTACCGGATGCCCGGCTTCCATCAGTTCCAGGTGTTGTAACGGTAACGCATGTCCGTATTTGGTGACCACTACACCTTGTAATGGGAAGTGCCCGTCCAGGATCGTTTCCAGCTCCTGTGCCATGGCGGCGGCAGCCTTCCCCGCTCCCAATACCCAAACACGGGCGTCCTCAGAGAGGACGTAGTCATCTCCCGAAATCCTGATGGTGCGGTTGGCGGCGGGCACCTGTACATGTTGTTGCATCAGCTGTTTCGGGTGTACTGCCGCTACCCCGCTCAGGAAAATAGCTTGTATATCGGTACTGGTGTTATTCATATTTTCCGGCATAAAAAAAGCAGTGAGACACCTCACTGCTCCTATATTTTATGTAAATGATCTATTGTGCTGACGGAGTAGGGGAAGGATTTTTCTTTGTTCTCTTCTTCTCCATTTTCTGTTCAAGATGCTCTTTCTTGTTCATTTCCCAGTCGTTCCACTTTTTATATTGTGTGGGCGTCAATACCGTTTTAAACCGCTGGCTGCGTTCTGAATCCAGTGATTTAAACTGGGTCATGCGATCTTTTTTAGAAAGGGAAGGATCGTTTTTAACGGCATCCATACGACGCACAATATCCTGGTTGATCACAAGGATCTTCTTCTCCTGGTCTTTATTCAGATTCAGTTTGTGGGAAATCTTGTCTGTGATCTTATCGGCTCTTCCTTCCGCTGTCCAGCGTCCTTTTCCATTCACGGTAGTATCCTTTACCTGGGCGTAAGTAGTAGTGGTGATGGCTGCAAAAAAGCAGGTAAATAATATCGATGTATAAACGGCAATAAACTTCATAGTCAGCAGTATTAAAAACGAATTTAAACAAACTTAGGATGTAATCCCTTTTCAAATTATCCCTTTTTCGTGTGAATCCAAAATCCACTTACCACTCATAAAAAATATGCCGTTTTACGTAAACGCCCCTTAATGATTTATTACATTTATCAGATAACCTGAATCTGAACCGAAAATTAAAAGATTTACATGAAAAAAGTTGTTGAGAAACCCGGGACAGCTCTGCTGTCGCGGGGCATCGCCTATGCTATGAAACGGCATCGCAGTAAATGGCTGCTGCTGGCGCTGCTGGCTACCGGTACGGCTGCCACTGCCCAGGAAACTTTTCCGGTAAATGGTATCGCCGATCCCCGGGAAGGATGCTTTGCTTTTACACACGCAACGATCGTAAAAGACCCGCAAACCACCCTGAACAACGCCACGCTGGTGATCCGCGACGGAAAAATCGTGGATGCCGGTACCAGTGCAGTGATCCCGAAAGATGCCGTGATAGTGGATTGTAAAGGCAAATATATTTATCCGTCCTTTGTCGATATTTTCAGCAACTATGGCCTCTCCGAGCCCAAACGTGGTGGCTCTGCCTGGAATGCGGCGCCTCAGTTTACCTCTAACACCAAAGGTGCATATGGCTGGAATCAGGCCATTAAAAGTGAGGTAAATGCGGTGGATCTGTTTACGGCAGATGACGGAAAAGCCAGTCCCCTGAGGGAGGCTGGCTTTGGCACCGTACTTACCCAGCAGCCGGATGGCATCGCCCGGGGTACCGCCGCCCTGGTGACCCTGGCCAGTATTCCCGAAAATAAAGCCATTATCCGCGAGAAAGCCGCCGCAGCCTACTCTTTTGACAAAGGAAGTTCTACGCAGAACTATCCCAATTCCCTGATGGGTTGCATCGCATTGCTCCGTCAAACTTACCTGGACGCCCAATGGTATAAATCACAGCCGGCACGGGAAGGAGTAAACCTCAGTCTGCAGGCCTGGAATGCCAGTCAGCAGCTGCCACAGCTGTTTGAAACCACTGATAAATGGGACGCACTCCGCGCAGATAAGATTGGTGATGAATTTGGGGTGCAATACATCATCAAAGGCGGTGGCAACGAATACCAGCGCATACCTGAAATGGCCGCTACCAAAGCCACTTTCGTATTACCGCTGAATTTCCCCGGTGCTATTGATATGGAAGATCCGGCCGATGCCCGCTTTGTATCACTGGCAGAAATGAAACACTGGGAATTGGCGCCCACCGAACCGGCAGCTTTCGAAAAAGCCGGCATTCCCTTCTGCTTAACCGCCGCCGATCTGAAAGATGTAAAACAATTCCTGGCTAACGTCCGCAAGGCCATCAGCTACGGTTTGAGTGAACAAAAAGCTCTGGATGCGCTTACCAAAACACCCGCCACCCTGGTGAAAGCCTATGATAAAGTGGGTAGTCTCGATGCCGGTAAGCTGGCCAATTTCCTCATTACTTCCGGACCGCTGTTCAACGAAAAAACAATCCTCTACCAGAACTGGGTACAGGGCAACCGCTATACCATCAAAGCCGATGGCTGGAATGATATTCGTGGCATCTATACCGTTAATCTCAGTCCCGGCGCTACTTACACCGTGGAAGTAAGAGGTACGGCCACAGCACCTTTGCTCTCCGTTTTACAGAAAGATACCCTGCCCGGACGCATTGACGTAAATGGCAAACTGGTGTCGCTGTCGCTGCCACTCGTGAAAAACGGCAAAAACAATGTGCGTCTCAGTGGTATCATCAGCGATAATAACTGGACTGGTACCGGCGCCGATACCAGTGGTAACCTGGTAAAATGGACAGCGGTATTTGTAAAAACTGCTCCCGAAAAGCCAGATTCTGTCGCTAAGAATATTCCTTTAGCCACAGGGCCGTTGTACTATCCATTTAATGGCTATGGCTGGGAAAAGCTTCCGCGCCAGGAGGATCTGCTGATCCGCAATGCCACCGTATGGACCAGCGAGAAAGAAGGCAAACTGGAAAATACAGACGTATTGATCCGCAACGGCAAAATTGCGCAGATCGGGAAAAACCTTGCTGCCGGCAATGCCCGTGTTATTGATGGTACGGGGAAACACCTGAGTGCCGGCATCATTGATGAACACTCGCATATTGCACTCAGCAAAGGAGTGAACGAATCCTCCCAGTCAGTAACGGCAGAAGTGCGCATTGCAGATGTACTCAATCCGGATGATATCAACATATACCGCCAGCTCAGCGGCGGTGTTACCGCTTCACATCTGCTGCATGGCAGCGCCAATGCGATCGGCGGACAATCACAACTGATCAAGCTGCGTTGGGGCCAAAATGCGGAAGACCTGAAAGTGACCAACTGGGATCCTTTCATCAAATTTGCATTGGGCGAAAACGTGAAGCAATCCAACTGGGGCGAACGGAACACCGTACGTTTTCCACAAACCAGGATGGGAGTTGAACAGATTTACACAGATGCGTTTACCCGTGCCCGTGATTACGAAAAACAAGGCCCCGGCAAGCGCCGCGATCTGGAACTGGATGCCCTCGTGGAAATCCTGCACCAGAAACGTTTCATTACCTGCCACTCTTATGTGCAGAGTGAAATCAATATGCTGATGCACGTGGCCGACAGTTTCCATTTTAAAGTAAACACGTTCACGCATATCCTGGAAGGATATAAAGTAGCTGATAGAATGAAGGCACATGGCGCCGGCGCCGGTACCTTCGCCGATTGGTGGGCCTATAAAATGGAGGTACAGGATGCCATTCCATACAATGCCTCGCTCATGCAAGGGGTGGGCGTGCTCACCGCCATCAACTCCGATGATGCCGAAATGGCCCGCCGCCTGAACCAGGAAGCCGCTAAAAGTATCAAGTATGGCGGCATGACAGAAGACGAAGCCATCAGGCTGGTAACCATCAATCCCGCGAAATTGCTGCATGTGGATAACCGCATGGGAAGTATTAAAGTAGGTAAAGACGCCGATGTGGTGTTGTGGAGCGACAACCCGCTCAGTATTTACGCCAAAGCTGAAAAGACCATTGTAGATGGCATCGTGGAATTTGACCGGGACAATGATGCGCAGCTCCGTAAACGCATTGCTGCCGAACGTAACCGCCTGACACAGCAACTACTGGCGGAAAAGAAGAAAGGAACACCCACCCGCAAAGCGGAATTTGTAGCAGAGGAAATATACCACTGTGAAGACCTGCAGGGAGGACATCAGCAGGCAATCGGCCAATAATCACATTCTAAATGCAACAAGCGATGAAAAAACAACTGATTATATGTACACTGGCCCTGAGTGCTTATGCTGCCCGGGCACAGGAAACTATATCGCCGGCAGGCCCGCAGGGCAAACCGGTTTATCTTACCAACGCGACTATTCATGTGGGCAACGGACAGGTAATAGAAAACGGCACCATTGCATTCAGCAACGGGAAAATCACTGCAGTAGGTAATAATGTCACTGCCAGCAACGATGCCACTGTCCTGGATCTCAAAGGAGAGCATGTTTATCCCGGTATCATTGCCCCGGAAACCAACCTGGGGCTGGTGGAGTTTGAAAGTGTACGCGCCACGATCGATGCCAGGGAAGTGGGAGAAATGAATCCTTCCGTGCGTTCCCTGATTGCATACAATGCGGATTCAAAAGTGATCAATACACTGCGCTCCAATGGTATCCTGCTGGCACAGGTAACCCCACAGGGAGGTGTTATCAGCGGTACTTCTTCGGTGGTACAACTGGATGCATGGAACTGGGAAGATGCCGCCTACAAAACAGACAATGCGTTACATTTTTTCCTGCCCAGCCTGTCGCCGGCAAGTAGCGGCCGTAGCGGCGCCTCCGGTGATCGTCAGAAACTGGCCATGGAACAGATTGAAAAGGTGCGAACATTTTTCCGCGAAGCCAAAGCTTACCAGCAGGAAGGAAAACACAGTGCTGCGAACCTGAAATTTGAATCGATGCGCAAGTTGTTCGCCCGGGAACAGAAGCTGTTTATCCACTGCGAACTGGTTAAAGAAATGTTGGTGGCCATTGACTTTGCGAAAGAGTTTCAACTGGATGTGGCTATTGTAGGGGGAACAGACTCCTGGCTGATGGCGGATATCCTGAAACAGAACAATATCCCGGTAATATTGTCACAGCCACATGCCCTGCCTGTTATGCAGGACGACGACATCGATCAGCCTTATAAAACAGCGGCACAGCTGCAGAAGGCAGGTGTGTTGTTCTGCCTGAGCAATGAAGGCTTCTGGCAGCAGCGTAACCTGGGCTTTGAAGCCGGAACTGCTGCTACTTATGGCTTAACCAAAGAAGAAGCACTGACAGCAGTTACGCTCAATGCTGCTAAAATTCTGGGAATTGATAAAACAACCGGTTCCCTGGAAACGGGTAAAGATGCCAACATCGCGGTCAGTAAGGGAGATATATTGGATATGAAGTCGAGTGTGATTACCCGGGCGTTTATCCAGGGCAGGGAAATCAACCTGGATAATAAGCAGAAGCAGTTGTATGAGAAATATAAGCAGAAATATGGGTTGAAATAGATATAAAAAGAAAGGCTGGTATCATACCAGCCTTTCTTTTTTATATCGCTTTTACGAGATAATAATTTTTCTTTCCCTTCTGGAAGAGAATATATTTATCACGCAGTAAAGCAGCGGTGCTGATCACCGTTTCAATACCTTCTATTTTATTTTTATTCATGCTCACCCCACCGCCCTGCACTGTTTTGCGGGCTTCTCCCTTGCTCGGGAAAATACCTGTTTCTGCCAGCAGGCTTACTACATCTTTTCCTGCTTCCAGGTCGGCTTTTGCCACTTCGTATTGTGGTACACCGGCCATTACATCCAGCAGTTGCTCTTCGGTGAGCGATACCAGCAATTCTGCGGTATCATTGCTAAAAAGCAGGGAAGATGCTTTTACGGCAAATTCGTAGCTTTCTTCGCCATGTATAAAGGTGGTTACTTCTTTGGCGAGTCTTTGCTGTAACTGTCGTAAGTGTGGTGCTTCGCGATGTTTGGCAATCAGTTCATCCACTTCCGGTTGTTCCATGAAGGTGAAGATTTTGATATAGCTTTCTGCATCTACGTCGGTCGTGTTCAGCCAGAACTGGTAGAACATATACGGAGAAGTACGCCTGGAATCGAGCCAAACGGTTCCCTGTTCTGTTTTACCGAATTTGGTGCCATCTGCTTTTTTAATGAGCGGACAGGTAAATGCGAATGCCTCACCGCTGGCTTTACGACGGATCAGTTCTGTACCGGTAACAATGTTACCCCACTGATCTGAGCCACCCATCTGCAGTTTGCAGTTTTTGGCAGTATACAAATGATAGAAATCGTAACCCTGTATCAGCTGATAGGTAAATTCAGTGAATGACATCCCGTTGTCGCCTTCAATCCGTTTTTTAACGGAATCTTTGGCCATCATATAATTTACGGTGATGTGCTTACCGGTGTCGCGAATAAAATCGAGGAAGGAAATGTGTTGGAACCAGTCGAAGTTATTCACCATTTCTGCCGCATTGGGTTTAGCGGGATCAAAGTCCAGGAAGCGTTCCAGCTGTGCTTTAATACCGGCTACATTCTTTTGCAGGGTATCCAGGTCCAGCATCTTTCTTTCTTCCGCTTTAAAGGAGGGGTCGCCTACCATGCCGGTAGCGCCGCCCACCAGTGCGAGGGGCTTATGTCCTGCCTTTTGCAGGTGCACCAGTAACAGGATGGGCACCAGGCTACCAATGTGCAAAGACTCTGCAGTAGGGTCAAAACCAATATAGGCAGTGGTCATTTCCTTTTGCAGTTGCTCATCCGTGCCAGGCATCATATCCTGTAGCATACCCCGCCAGCGCAGTTCTTCTATCAGATTCATGATTTTAATAACAATTTTTGCAAACCTACATAAAATTCACAGGATTCACCGATTTTAACGCTACTGGCTCCGCTTTAGCAAATATCTATGTAAATTTATAGAGAGATGGGACAGCCACAGCTGTCACCAGCGGCTCAGGCACCATCACAAACTTACTTCCTCACCCCAAAATGTAATATGTTATGAAAAACACACTCATTTTCCTGTTGACTTTATGTTGTGCCGTACCCTCGCTGGCACAGGATTGTAAAGGATATTATTACCTGCTGAATAATGCGGAAATCGAAATGACTATACTGGATGCCAAAGGAGCCGCCAGTGGAAAAACCATCTATAAGGTGACCAATGTACAGAAAGAAGGCAGTGCTACCACCTCAGATTTTACAAATACTTTTTACGATAAAAACAATAAACTCATGACTTCCGGCACCGGTCATTTTAAGTGCAGCGGCAACGGGGTGGCCATAGATATGAAAATGAGTATACCGGTAATGCCGCAGACAAAGGATATGAAAATGGAAGGAAAAACCAACGCCACATTCCTGGATTATCCCTCCGGACTGCACGTGGGACAGGAGTTACCAGGCGGTACTTTCGATATGAACACCACTGTGAATGGAATGGATATGGGGATCACTTATACGATCGCTAACCGGAAAGTAGTAGCTAATGAAAAAGTGACTACACCTGCAGGGAGCTGGGATTGTTTTAAAATATCTTATGACCTTAATTTCGAAATGAAGATGATGGGGAGGGGAATTCCTATGAAATTCAATGCGGTAGAGTGGTTCGCGCCAGATTTTGGTCCGGTAAAGACTTCCTCCAGTAAAGACGGCAAAGAGATGGGTGGTACGATGATTGCAGCCGTGAAGAAGTAAAAAAAGTCCCGTTGGGTAAGCCAACGGGACTAAGCAGTTATATATTTTTCAGGCATTTCGCTAAACTATCTCTCCAGTAGGGAATGGTTAAGCCAAAAGTGCTTTTTATTTTTTCCTTATTCAGTACGCTATAGGCCGGACGAACCGCTGCGGTTTTGTATTTATCAGAGGTTACCGGATAAATAGCCGTGGTAGCATTGGTCATTTCTTTGATGGTAACGGCAAAATCGAACCAGCTGGTAACGCCTTCATTGCTGTAGTGGTATACTCCGCCAATGGCAGCATCCGGATTAGCTGTTTTGAATTGCAGTATATCAAGAATTGCTTTGGCCAGGTCACCGGCATAAGTAGGCGTGCCTGTCTGGTCAAAAACAACATTCAGTTCCTGTTTTTCCTGCATCAGTTCCCGCATCCGTTTTACAAAGTTAACGGCGTATTCGGAATAGAGCCAGGAGGTACGGAGGATAATAGTATCTGGGTTGTAACCGGCAGCTGCGGCTTCTCCACGTACTTTGGAGGCGCCGTAGATTCCCTGTGGATCGGTGTCGTCCTGTTCTGTGTATGGCACATTTTGTTTACCGCTGAAAACATAATCGGTAGAGATATGTAAAAGCTGGGTATTATGTTGCGCGCATATTTCAGCCAGGCTTAACACTGCCTGGAAGTTCAGGAGAAATGCCTTGTCTTCATCCGTTTCAGCTTTATCTACTGCAGTGTAGGCAGCGCAGTTGATACAGGCATCAATCTGTTGTGCAGAGAAATAGGCTGCGAGGGCATCCGCATCTGTAATATCCAGGTCCTGGTAATCAGTAAATAACAGGTTGAATTGTGTAAAATCGCCGGCAACTTTTTGCAGGGCCTGTCCTAACTGGCCGTTTCCGCCGGTAACAAGAATATTTTTCATGGCAAATGATCAGCTGTTAAAAATAAAATTATGTTGAATTTCCGCCAGGGTAGGCAGAATAAGATCTTTGTCTGAAACAACGGCATCTGCAAGGTCGATACCCCAATCGATACCCAGTGCCGGATCATTATAAATGATGCCGCCTTCACTGCCTTTATGGTAGAAGTTATCACATTTATACATTACTTCTGCGGTTTCACTGATAACAGCATACCCGTGGGCAAAGCCTTTAGGGACCAGCAATTGCAACTTGTTCTCCGCACTCAGTTCTATGGCAAAGGATTTACCGTAAGTAGGAGAGCCTTTGCGGATATCTACAACAGCATCAATAATCCTGCCTTCCAGTACTCTTACCAGCTTGGTTTGCGCATAAGGTTCCAGTTGATAGTGGAGTCCCCTCAATACACCATAGGTGGAGCGGGCCTGGTTGTCCTGTACAAATTTGTATTCAATACCTTCTGCACTGAAAGTATTGGCATTATAGCTTTCAAAAAAATAACCACGATGATCGCCATGGACTTTCGGCGCGTAGACTAACAGATCAGGTATCCCGGTTTGTTGAAAAGGCATATGTAATAGCTAAGCATTAGGAGCGGTTAGCTCATAGAGCCAACCGCTGGTAATTATCTTTTTTGATATTGTTCGTTATAGTATTGCTGGTAGGCACCGCTGGTAACATTGTTCAGCCATGTCTCGTTTTCCAGGTACCAGTTCACCGTTTTTTCAAGGCCTTCCTCAAACTGAAGGGAAGGTTCCCATCCCAGTTCTTTATTGAGTTTGGTAGCATCAATGGCATAACGGAGATCATGACCGGCCCTATCTTTTACATAGGTGATCAGCTGGGCAGAAGTACCTTCCGGTCTTCCCAGTTTCTCATCCATGATTTTGCAGAGCAACTGAATGAGGTCAATGTTTTTCCACTCATTAAAGCCACCAACATTATAGGTTTCCCCGATTTTACCTTGGTGGAAAATTGTATCAATGGCGCGGGCATGGTCATTTACATATAACCAGTCACGTATGTTTTCTCCTTTTCCATAAACAGGCACCGGCTTGTTATTCTTGATATTGTGAATAGCCAGCGGGATCAGTTTCTCCGGAAAATGATGAGAGCCATAGTTATTGGAACAATTGGAAATAACGGCAGGCAAATGGTAAGTATGGTAATAAGCCATTACAAAGTGATCCGAACTGGCTTTTGAAGCGGAGTAGGGGGAACGCGGATCATAAGCAGTTGTTTCCAGGAAGAAGCCTTCTTCTCCCAGCGATCCATACACTTCGTCGGTAGATACATGATAGAATAGTTTTCCATTCATATCATCTTTCCACAGCTTTCTTGCACTGTTCAGCAATACTGCCGTACCAAGTACATTTGTTTTGATAAATGCCAGCGGATCCATGATAGAGCGGTCTACATGACTTTCTGCTGCCAGGTGAATAACACCATCAAACTGATATTTTGCGAAAAGGGTCTCAATAAATGATTCATCCGTGATATCTCCCTTCTCAAAAATATAATTAGGTTTATCTTTTATATCCGTCAGGTTCTCCAGATTACCAGCATAAGTAAGTGCGTCCAGATTTACGATCTGGTAATCAGGGTACTTATTGACAAATAACCGAACCACATGAGAGCCAATGAAACCGGCTCCACCGGTAATTAATAGTTTCCGCTTCATTCCTGGGAATAGTTTTTATTGTAATAAGGCTTCTTTAAAATATTCATAAGTGATCCTTAAACCTTCCTGTCTGCCAACTTTTGGCTCCCAACCCAGCAGGGTACGTGCTTTCGTAATATCAGGCTGACGTTGTTTAGGGTCATCTTTTGGTAACGGATGATAAACGATCTTCTGTTTGGATCCTGTTAATGCAATAATTTCTTCTGCAAACTGGTTCAGGGTAATTTCCTGTGGATTACCAATGTTGACTGGCAGGTGATAATCGCTTAACAGCAGCCGGTAAATGCCTTCCACGAGATCATCTACATAACAAAATGAACGGGTTTGGCTACCATCGCCAAATACAGTCAGGTCCTGACCATTCAGGGCCTGGCTCATAAATGCAGGCAGAGCGCGACCATCATTGAGTCGCATACGCGGACCATAAGTATTGAAGATACGAATGATACGTGTTTCCACGCCATGAAAATTATGGTAAGCCATGGTGATGGATTCGAGAAATCTTTTAGCCTCATCGTATACACCTCTGGGCCCTACCGGGTTTACGTTACCCCAGTATTCTTCCGGTTGCGGGTGTACGTTCGGATCACCATATACTTCGGAGGTAGAAGCAACAAGGATACGCGCTTTTTTCTCCTTAGCCAGTCCCAGCAGATTGTGCGTACCCAGGGAGCCCACTTTCAGTGTCTGAATAGGCATTTTCAGGTAATCAATGGGGCTTGCAGGAGAGGCAAAGTTCAGGATGTAATCCAGTTTACCGGGGACATGTACAAACTTGGTAACATCGTGATGATAGTATTCAAATTCCGGTAAAGGAAAAAGGTGTTCTATATTTTTGATATTACCAGTGAGCAGGTTGTCCATGCCTATGACATGAAACCCTTCTTTTATAAAACGATCACAAAGGTGGGATCCGAGAAATCCGGCGGCACCTGCAATAAGTATTCTCTTCTTTTCCATATGTCAGGTATAAATAGTTACAGAATAGCAGGAATGCGACCCACACTTTCATAATGATAACCCAGTTCTTTCATTCGGCTTACCTCAAAGAGATTTCTTCCGTCAAAAATAGCCTGGTTTTTCAAGGCAGCTGAAATTTTATGGAAGTCAGGAGTCCTGAATACACTCCACTCTGTGGCAATAATCAGGGCATCTGCATCTTCCAGACAGGTGTACTGGTGATCGGCATAAATTACCTTGTCACCTAATAACTGTTTTACATTGTTCATGGCCTCCGGGTCAAAAACTGTTACCGTGGCTCCTTCAGCCAGCAAAGCTTCAATAATATATAATGCCGGTGCTTCCCTGATATCATCCGTATTGGGTTTGAATGATAAGCCCCATAAAGCAAAATGTTTGCCTTGCAGGTTGTTGTTGAAGAAAGCTTTTATTTTGGGAAGAAGGAATAATTTTTGTTTTTCATTGACATCCATCACAGCGTTAAGTATCTTAAACTCATACTGTGCATCTTCTGAGGATTTAACCAATGCCTGTACATCTTTGGGGAAACAACTGCCACCATAGCCAATACCCGGGAAGAGAAAGCGTTTTCCGATGCGATCGTCACTCCCAATTCCACGGCGAACCATATCTACATCAGCACCGATTTTTTCACATAATACCGCAATTTCATTCATGAAGGAGATCTTCGTAGCCAGGAATGAATTGGCAGCATACTTGGTGAGTTCAGCTGATTTTTCATCCATGAACAAAATTGGATTTCCTTGTCTCACAAAGGGAGCATATAATTCTCCCATTACTTTCCTGGCTCTTTCAGAAGTAGTACCAATGACCACCCTGTCAGGTTTCATGAAATCATCTACCGCCACACCTTCGCGTAAAAACTCCGGATTGGATACGACATCAAACGGAGTTTTACAGTTCTGCGCAATGGCAGCTGTTACTTTTTCCGCTGTGCCTACAGGAACAGTGCTTTTATCCACAATCACCTTATAGTCGGTCATGATCTTTCCCAGATGTGCTGCAACATTCAGTACAAATGAAAGATCGGCTGAGCCGTCTGCGCCGGGAGGAGTTGGCAATGCCAGGAAAATTACTTCCGCATCCTTGATTCCTTCTTCGAGGTTGGTGGTAAAAGACAAGCGCTCTTCTTTCAGGTTGCGCTCAAATAGTTTTTCCAGCCCTGGTTCATAAATAGTAATCTGACCGGACGAAAGTTTTTCTACTTTGTTAGCGTCAATGTCTACACAGGTAACATCATTTCCTGTTTCGGCAAAACAGGTACCCGTTACGAGGCCTACGTAACCGGTACCTACTACTGTAATCTTCATGTTGGGGGATTATTTAAAAATGATTTAACGGACTGGATAATATGCTCCAGCTGATCGGGATCCATTTCAGTGTGTATCGGCAAGGAAATCACCTTTGTGGTGAGATTATCGGTAACGGGGAGATCAAAAGCAGCACCGCCGAAGTGCTCGAACATTTTTTGGCGGTGAGCAGGAACAGGGTAATAGATCATGGCAGGTACTTCTTTTTCCGCCAGGTATTTTTGCAATTCATTTCTGTCGGCACCATTCAATTGAAGTGTATATTGATGAAACACATGATAGCTATAAGGTGCACGGTGCGGGGTCGTGATCTGTGGGATACCTGCGAAAGCGGCGTCGTAGGCATCTGCTACAGCGCGGCGGGCAGAAATATAGTCATCCAGCAATGGCAGTTTAATGCGTAACACAGCTGCCTGTACAGAATCCAGGCGGGAATTGCAGCCTACCACATCATGATAGTAGCGGGCCGACTGGCCATGGTTGGCCACCATCCGGATTTTTGCCGCCAGTTCGTCGTCGTTGGTGAAAATGGCGCCACCATCTCCGTAACAACCCAGATTTTTTGACGGGAAGAAGGAGGTACAGCCAATATGCCCGATAGCACCGGCCTTTTTCTTGGTTCCATCACTGTAGGTATAGTCGGCGCCAATGGCTTGCGCATTATCTTCAATCACATAGAGGTTGTGTTTAGCTGCCAAAGCCATCAAAGGCTCCATATCTGCCACGTGACCATACAGGTGTACTGGTACAATCGCTTTGGTTTTAGGAGTAATCGCCTTTTCAATAGCAGCTACATCTGCGCAATACGTCTGGGGATCTACATCCACAAACACCGGTTTCAGTTGCAGTAAAGCGATTACTTCTGCGGTAGCAATAAAGGTAAAAGAGGGGGTTATTACTTCGTCACCTGGTTCCAGTCCGAGCGCCATCATGGCAATTTGAAGAGCGTCCGTACCGTTTGCGCAGGGAATCACATGCTTAACGCCCAGGTAGGATTGTAACTCTCCGGCAAACTTTTGCACCGCACCACCGTTAATAAAAGCGGAACTATCCAGCACCTCACCGATGGCTGCATCTACCTGTGATTTAATCTTCGTATACTGGCGTTTCAAGTCCACCATCTGAATAGGAACCATATGATCGTATATTTTTATTTTGTTTAAAGTGTGCAAATTTACAAATTTTGGGATTGGCTGGGGATTATCTTTGCATTCAACTGAAAATTAAGTAAAAGTACGCAGGCGAATGATAGCAACAGGAATTTATAACGCAGGGCTTCAATTATATAACGCAGGAGTACACCTCGCCGCTATGGCGGGTAAAGTAAAAGCACAGCGCTGGATTCAGGGCCGGCAGAACTGGGCTTCCCGCATGCGGGAAGCCGGTATAGGCGCCCAGTCGGTGGTATGGGTGCATGCTGCCTCCCTGGGCGAATTCGAGCAGGGAAGACCCGTACTGGAAGCAATCCGCACTACCTGGCCTGGTTATAAAATTTTGTTAACTTTTTTTTCGCCTTCTGGCTACGAAGTCCGGAAAGATTATAAAGGCGCTGATTATATCTGTTATCTCCCCCTGGATACCCGGAAAAATGCCCGGGAGTTCCTGGATATTGCCCGGCCCGCCATGGCCATCTTTATTAAATATGAGTTCTGGTATCACTATCTCACGGCTTTGCATAAACGAAATATTCCCACCTTGCTTGTATCCGGTATTTTCCGGCCAGACCAGGTGTTTTTCAAAGGATATGGAGGGATGTTCCGCCGTTTGCTGGAACAACTAACGCATATTTTTGTGCAGAATAATGCCTCTCAACAACTACTTCAACAGATCGGACTACGAAACAGCAGTATCAGTGGAGACACCCGGTTCGACCGTGTGTCTGCCTTATTGCAGGAGCATCGCGAATTGCCTGAAATTTCCCTTTTTGTAGGAAAAGGCCGATTGGTAGTGGCGGGAAGCACCTGGCCGGCCGATGAAAAAGTAATCAGTGAATGGTGGCTGGAAAAGGAGGAAACAGATCTGAAACTGATTCTTGCCCCTCATGAAATCCACGAAAATCATATACAATCCATTCTTGCACTGTTTCCAGGTGCGCAGCGTTTCTCTGAAGTGAAAGCAGGCGCTCCCGCTACGGCTGATGTGCTCATCATTGACAACATCGGTATGCTGACAGCCCTATACCGTTATGCCACTATCGCCTATGTAGGTGGCGGCTTTGGTAAAGACGGCATTCATAATATACTGGAACCGGCTGTGTATAGCAAGCCGGTGATCATGGGGCCGGAGTTCGGAAAATATTTTGAAGCAGTAGAACTGGAAAAAGCGCGCGGCGCATTGGTAGTGCATAACCACAGAAATCTCCATACACAAATGGAAATGCTGCTGTCAGATGACGCTTATTACAATAATGTGGCTGCTATAGCGGGAAATTACGTAGCCGCCAATACAGGCGCTACCCAAAAAATAATGAAGTATATTCAGGAAAAACGTTTTCTAAGCAAAGAATAGAAATGTTGTACCAGGTGGTGGTCATCTTCCCACCCCTGGATGATTTTTATTTCCCGCTGGATCCAATAATCTGCTTCCTGCAGATTACCAAACTCGTTAATGGTTTTAATGGATCGCTCGTAAAGGTCGCGGTCCCCACGGAACAGCTCTTGTATAAACTGGTATTTATCGTTGATACCGATAGCCTGCCGGAGGTCATTGATCGGCATTTCTCCCAATTTCTGGGCTACTTCCACCTGTTGCTGACGTAAGCGGTCGTTCAGGGAAAGACCGTTGTTACCAACCAGTTCGTTGAGATCTTTTCTGAGCGCCCCATTTTCTTTGCTGTGTGGCACATCGTCAAAAAGTGTGGCTGCCTGTGCCTGCTTCGGCTTTTCAGTGGACTGATTTGCGGCCAGTGTAGGAATGGGCTGAGCAGTTACTACTGGTTCCGGTTTGGGAGGCACCAGGTCTGCGGCTGGTGGCACTTCCGCCATCGGTATTTCCGATGGTGAGGGAGCAGGTACGGACACTACCGGAGCAACAGTTGTTTCCGCTGCCGGGGCAGCAGGCTTTTCTGCTGCGGGTGATGGTGTAACAGGCGCTGCTGGGGGTGGTGCCTGCTGGTAATAAGGAGCCACCGGTGTGGGTAATTCCTCTGGTTTCGGAACTTCCACCGGCTTTGGCGCCTGGGGTGCAGGAGATGCTGCCGGCTGTGTATGGCTGGCGGCTATTTTCGCTGCCCTGGCAGCTCTTGTATTAATATCTTCCGAAATAATAATGGTATTGTGGGTGGGCACATCGTTTAACCTGGCTGCGCGAATATTTACTTCCTCCGGCGCTGGTGGCGCTGGCTCCGCAACCGGGGTTTCCAACGGTTTATTTGACGGTAATGTCGTAGTTTGCGCCGCAGTTGCTGCCGGAACAGTTGCCTGCACTGGCTGCTGGGACGGCATGATCACCGCAATATTTCCCTGGGAAGATTGTGCCTGTTGCTGATGCTGCTTATTGCGTGCATGCAACACCTCTGCCTGAAGCAATTGCGCGTAGTACGAAATTGTCGAAAGGTCAGCCCCGGAATTTTTTAATTCCTGTAGTTTCTCAATTAATGCATTAATTTTTTCCATGCCTTAATTGTTAACGGGTTAGTGATGGAAATTATTTTATTTTCATAAAATTAGAATATTTTAATTAATTAATAATCAAATTAGTATAATATGTTTATTGAACCTTCTCTTGCAGGAGGACGGAGGGGCTGGATTGAAGTAATTTGCGGCTCTATGTTTTCCGGAAAAACCGAAGAACTGATCCGCCGGCTCAAAAGGGTACGCATCGCAAATTTAAAGGTGGAGATATTTAAACCTGCGGTAGATACCCGTTATGATGAAGGCAGTATTACTTCTCATGATGAGAATAAAATTATTTCCACCCCGATAGAAAATTCCCAGCAGATATTATTGCTCGCCCAGGAAGTAGATGTAGTGGGGATTGACGAGGCACAGTTTTTTGATGATGAGTTGCCGAATGTATGTGATCAGCTGGCGTTGCGTGGGGTACGTGTTATCATTGCCGGGCTGGACATGGATTACACCGGAAAACCATTTGGACAGATGCCCTTTCTGCTGGCGAAAGCCGACTATATCACGAAGCTGCATGCCATTTGCGTAAAGTGCGGGCATATTGCCAATTATTCCTATCGTAAATCTGCTTCGAAAGAAACCCTGTTACTGGGAGAGAAAGATTTATATGAGCCGCGTTGCCGCCATTGTTATTATGAGCAGGTATAAAGCGGGCCGCTGTTGTTTTATTTTGTGTAAAACAACAGCCGGTTTTATTAAGCCTGTTGTTTTACTTTGAACGTAAATTTCTTCTGGGTAAGATAGCTGAAAATAACTACCAGTGCGGTAGTACATATTTTACCGATGGTTGGATAAAAGTGGAAATGTTCTACAAAGATCTTCATCAATACATAGTTCAGCAGGATACAGATCCCTACCAGTACAAAGTACCGGAACAATTGTACACGTCCCCTCAAATTAGATTCAGAGAACACTACATATTTGCTGAGCAGGAAGCCGGTAGGAAAAGTGATGGCCATGGACATGAATAAAGCGGCAATAGGTGCGCCCATATCAAAGAGCCCGAAATGAACCATGTTCTGATGCAGCACAAAGTTGTAAAACACATAATACAGGAGGATATCCAACGCCGTATTCCCACCACCGCACGCGAGGTAACGGAAGGTTTGAAAAGGCATCAGCTTTGAGAAAGGCTGATAAACGAACTGAAGGATCTGTAGTATGATGTTGCGTAACATAGTTGAAATTGGCGCAAAGTTATACGTTTTCGCGTTTTTCGGAAACACTTTAACGAAAGTTAACAACTGTTTTGGGCTTATCTTAACATATTCCTTTTTTTCCAGGGTGAATTACGTGGATTACTTTTGATAGCCGCTTCCTGTAAATTTATATTGTTTTGCTGCCATACGTATGCAGCCAGGATGGCCGCCAGTTTGTTCAGGTCTTTTTCGTCTGAAAGCAGTGCCTGTGGCGTGAAATATTTGCTGATAAAGTTGGTGTCAAAATTTCCTTCAATAAAGGCCGGTTGCTGGAGTGCCCAGCTGCCAAAGGGGAGTGTGGTTTTGATCCCTTTTACCTGGTACTCTTCAATGGCACGGATCAGGCGTAGCCTGGCTTCTTCCCGGTCGCTTCCCCAGGCAATCAGTTTGGCGATCATAGGGTCGTAGTAAATGGGAATATCCATTCCCTGTTCGTATCCATCGTCTACCCTCACACCATACCCCTGCGGCCGGATATAGGTTTCCAGTTTGCCGGTATCGGGTAAGAAGTTATTGGCCGGATCTTCCGCACAGATACGCAATTCAATAGCGTGGCCATTTATTTTAAGACTGTCCTGAGTAAAAGTTAATTTTTCGCCTCTGGCTACTTTAATCTGCTCCTTTACCAGGTCCAGGCCGGTAATCAGTTCTGTAACCGGGTGTTCTACCTGTAACCGGGTGTTCATTTCCAGGAAGTAAAAATTCAACTGTTCGTCTACCAGGAATTCTACCGTACCGGCGCCGTAGTAATTACAGGCTTTGGCTACATCTACGGCACATTGGCCCATAGCAGCCCGGATGGCCGGTGTAAGACAGGAAGAAGGTGCTTCTTCAATCAATTTCTGATGGCGTCGTTGAATAGAACATTCCCTTTCAAATAAGTATACGCAGTTACCATGACGGTCGCCCAGTACCTGTATTTCTATATGGCGTGGGGAGCCTACATATTTCTCTATGAATACAGCATCGTCGCCAAAGGCGCTGAGGGCCTCGCTTTTAGCCATCCTGATCTGTTCATCCAGTTCTTCCGGGTTGTTTACAACCCGCATCCCTTTACCGCCACCACCTGCAGAGGCTTTGATAAGGATAGGAAAACCTGTTTTCTTCACTACTTCCCTGGCTTCTTCTACACTGCGCAGCGGTGTTTCCGTACCCGGCACCATCGGTACCCCAAATTTCTGTGCGGCCTGTTTGGCGGCCAGTTTGCTACCCATCACTTCAATCGAGGCTGCAGATGGTCCGATAAAAATGATTCCGGCATCCGTTACCTGTTGCGCAAAACGGGCGTTTTCGCTGAGAAATCCGTAACCAGGGTGGATACCATCGGCTCCTTTCTCTTTTGCCACCGCAATTATTTTTTCCCCCAGCAGGTAAGATTGATTGGAAGGCGCAGGGCCGATACAAACAGCTTCATCTGCATATTGTACAAACGGCATGGTACGATCCGCTTCGGAATATACCGCTACTGTTTTAATGCCCATTTCACGTGCGGAACGCATGATGCGCAATGCAATTTCTCCCCGATTGGCAACCAGAATTTTATTCATCAGCGATTGGCTTTTAAGAAGGAGCTTTTACCACACACGGCAAAGCCACTTTTTTAACGAGGGACTAATATACTTAAAAATGACTAACGGCTGAAAGGCAATCGCATGGTAGGAGGCAGATGCTGCAAATAATACTTACAATGGTTATCTTTGCGCCTGATCATGAAAAAAAGCCATCCTGTACATCAGACATTTACCCTCGTAAAGAAGGATCTTACCCTGGAATTACGCCAGCAGTATGCTTTTTATGGGGTACTACTCTATATTGTTTCTACCGTTTTTGTTATCAACCTGATGATGGGAAGGCCGGAAGACAAGGTATGGAATGCGCTTTTCTGGGTAATACAGCTGTTTGTAGCCGTAAATGCTGTGGCTAAGAGTTTTATGCAGGAAAGCCGCGGCCGTCTCCTGTATTTCTATTCCCTGGTAAACCCGCGCTGTTTTATTGCGGCTAAACTGATCTACAACGTAATTTTAATGACCCTGATGAGCATCATTGCGCTGGTTTGCAGTATTGCCTTCCTGGGTAATCCAATTATCAACCCCTTCTATTTTATAGGTATGGTATTGCTGGGAGGTACCAGTATATCCCTGTTATTTACCATGCTGGCGGCTATTGCAGCCCAGGCCAATCATAATGCCGCCCTGATGGCGGTAATGGGGTTCCCGCTCATAATGCCGGTGCTGATGCTGCTGGCCAACATCTCTTTATCTGCCTTTGTGACGGTTTATCAGCCGGAACTTCCTAAAATGTTCCTGTTGCTCGGGGGAATGGATATTCTCGTAATTGCCCTGACAATGATCCTTTTCCCGTTTTTGTGGAAAGACTGATATGTGAAATATCAAACAAAAAGCTCACTTCTGTAAAGGATATTTAACGGGCATTTACTGCCGTTGGATAAACTTAAAATCGTCGAAAATCTTTGTGATTAGGTTTAAAACGTGTAGGTTTGCCCCCGAATATAGCTATTAAAAAATGGCCAGACATTGGTGGAAAGCATTAGCGATACTGCTTCTTATATATGTAATTATCGCCGGGTTCACTGTTAAAATACCCATAATAGGAACCAACGGACAATCATCCCGAGGATTGTTCTTTCACGTACCGATGTGGATATGCATGTATACGATGTATACCATATCGATTATCTACTCCCTGCTTTATCTGTCAAAATACGATTTAAAGAAAGATGTAATTGCTTCCAGCGCTGCCGGAGTAGGTACTTTCTTTGGGGTATTGGGATTTGCAACGGGTACGCTCTGGGCTACCTATACCTGGGGAGGCACCCTGACGGACGATCCAAAACAGATGTGTACCGCCATCGCCATTCTCATTTATATGGCCTACCTGGTATTACGTATGTCGGTACACGACCTGGACAAACGGGCACGGATATCCGCAGTTTTCAACATTTTTGCTTTTGCACTGCTGATACCGCTGACTTACATCATCCCGCGTATGGTGGACTCACTGCATCCCGGAAGCGCTACCACACCCGGTTTTGCCTCAAAAGATACAGACGGTTCCATGAAAACGGTGTTGTATCCTGCCTTTATTGGCTGGACCTTACTGAGTGTGTGGATTTTTTCCCTGGTAGTACGTTTCAGGAAATTACAGCTTAAAAATATTTTTAAATGATCAACAGAGCGTTTTCATTCTGCCTCACACTGGCCTTGTTATTTATATCAGTACTGGCAAATGCACAACAGCAGAATACAGAGAAAGGAGCGGTCAACGAGTTTTTCCGCAGCAACGATAAAATTTATGTCATTGTAGGTGTTTTAGTGATCATCTTCCTCGGAATTGTGTTATTTCTTATTAATCTCGACAGAAAAATAGGAAAACTGGAAGAGCGGGACCGGAATGGTCTATAGCAGAAGCGTTTAAAATCTAATCGTTATACCAAAACAATAATTTATGTCGCAAGATCAGCATTATAGCTTTTTCCAGAGTGTGGAAAAGAGCTTCGACAAAGCAGCTGCATTCACCAAATGGGACAAAGGTATCCTGGAGCAGATCAAGGCCTGCAATGCCGTTTACCAGATTAAATTCCCGGTGAGAATAGGCGATTCCGTACAGGTAATTGAAGCTTACCGCGTACAGCATTCACATCATAAACTTCCCTGTAAAGGTGGTATCCGCTTCAGCGAAGAAGTGAACCAGGATGAAGTAATGGCACTGGCATCCCTGATGACCTACAAATGCGCTATTGTGAATGTACCTTTTGGCGGTGCCAAAGGCGGTTTAAAAATCAATCCCCGTAACTATACTCCCTTCCAGCTGGAAGCGATTACCCGTCGTTATACTGCGGAACTGGTAAAGAAAAACTTTATCGGACCCGGTACAGACGTACCTGCTCCTGACTATGGTACCGGTGAAAGAGAAATGAGCTGGATCCTGGATACCTACATGAGCTTACGTCCGGGTGAAATCGACGGCTACGGCTGCGTAACCGGTAAACCAGTATCTCAGGGCGGTGTGCGCGGTCGTACCGAAGCTACCGGTCTGGGTGTATTCTATGGTTTGCGCGAACTGTGCAACATCAAGGAAGATATGGATCGCCTGGGTCTTACTACCGGCATCGAAGGTAAAAGAGTGATTGTACAGGGGATGGGTAACGTGGGTTACCACGCTGCCAAATATTTTCACGAAGCAGGTGCAAAAGTAATCTGCCTGATCGAGTGGGATGGTGCTATCTATAACGAACAGGGTATGAATCCTGACGAAGTACTGATGCACAAAAAAGCAACCGGTTCTATCGTAAACTTCGCCGGCGCTACCAACCTGAATAAAAATACAGACGGCCTGGAACTGGATTGCGAAATCCTTATCCCTGCTGCACTGGAAAATGTAATTGATAAACATAACGCTCCAAACGTAAAGGCAAAGATCATCGGTGAAGCTGCCAATGGTCCTTTAACACCGGAAGCGGATGAAATCCTGAATAAGAAAGGAGTAATCGTAGTGCCGGATATGTTCCTGAACGCCGGTGGTGTGACCGTTTCTTACTTCGAATGGTTGAAAAACCTCAGCCACGTTCGTTATGGCCGTCTGGGTAAACGCTTTGATGAGAATATGAACATTCATATCCTGCAAACTATCGAAGACCTGACGGGTAAGAAAGTGTCTGATAAAGAAAGAAAATTCATTGCACACGGTGCGGATGAAGTGGACCTGGTATATTCCGGCCTGGAAGAAACCATGCACGCTGCCCTCCACGAAGTACGTGATGTGATGATGGCCAATCCGCAGATCCATGATATGCGTACAGCCGCTTACGTAGTAGCGATCAATAAAGTAGGTGCTGCTTACGAACAACTGGGTATTTTCCCTTGATGCAGGGTGAATGATAATTTTACAGAAAGCCCCCGCCTGATGCGGGGGCTTTTTTATACGCCTTACTCAAATGCCGGTAACTGATGCAGGAACCGCCATTTGTTTTCCGCTGCTACATAATTGCCGCAGAAAGTATTGGTACCATTGGTAATCACCAGGTAAGTGGCGGGAATTACCATATTGTAGCGGATCACCTGTTGCATGGTGTGTTCTGTGAGGGGCACATTCATTTCTTTGCATTCCACCAGCATCCACGGTTTGGTGGCCCGGTTGTAGATCACGATATCATACCGCTTTTTCATCTCTCCCAGGTAAATTTCCTTTTCAATACCGATGAGTGAAGCCGGGTATTGCAGCACTTTTACGAGATAGTTCAGGAAATTTTGTCTCACCCATTCTTCAGGGGTAAGCACCACATATTTCTTACGGAAACGGTCAAAGATCATTTCTTTGCTGCCTTCTCTCATAATTTTAAAATCGGGTGACGGGAAGCTGATAGCGATCAAGATATAACTGATTTTAATACTGTTGCGAAGATAGTTACATTAGGATAATATTGGGGTTAGTGAACAAAACCTTATATTTGCTTGTCAAAAAGCTATGAAGACAAAAGAAGAAATTGTAGCTAACTGGCTGCCCCGCTACACGGGTGAGAAACTGGATCATTTTGGCTCCCACATCCTCCTCACCAATTTCAGTAATTACGTAACGATGTTTGCCGAATGGAACAACGTAGAAATCGTTGGAGCCGGCCGCCCCATGCAATGCGCTACTGCAGGCGATATCACCATTATTAACTTTGGGATGGGAAGTCCGGGCGCGGCTACCGTGATGGACCTGTTATCTGCCATCTCCCCGAAAGCAGTATTATTCCTCGGAAAATGCGGTGGACTGAAAAAGAAGAATGCCATCGGTGACCTGATCCTGCCTATAGCGGCTATCCGGGGAGAAGGAACCAGCAACGATTATTTTCCGCCGGAAGTACCTGCCCTGCCTGCATTTGCTTTGCAGAAGGCCATCTCCACCACTATCCGCGATTCAGGTTACGATTACTGGACAGGCACCTGCTATACCACTAACCGCCGTGTATGGGAACACGACGCTGAATTCAAACAATACCTCGAAAAAATCAGGGCCATGGCCGTGGATATGGAAACCGCCACCATTTTCTCTGTGGGTTTCTTTAATAAGATCCCTACTGGTGCTTTATTGCTCGTTTCGGATCAGCCAATGGTACCGGAAGGCGTAAAAACGGAAGAAAGCGACAAAAAGGTGACTACTAAATTTGTAGAACGCCATCTGAAAGTAGGGATCGATTCCTTACAGAAGCTGATTGAAAGTCACCAGACCGTGAAGCACCTGCGTTTTTAGAATTGTTGTATCTTCCGGTATGCTTTCCACGCGGGTAGAGATACAGGATCTGGAAGTTACTTTCAGTACCGGACCAACAAGAACAACAGCTGTTAATCAGATTTCCCTTTCTATAGGCAAGGGCGAAATAGTGGGCGTAGTCGGAGAATCCGGGTCGGGTAAATCCGTTACAGCCCTCTCGCTCATGCGTCTTATTGATTTGCCTGGTACCATTTCCGGTGGACAAATCCTTTACCAGGCAGCTACCGGCGCGGCAGTAAACCTGCTGCAGTTGCCCGATGCCACCATGCGTAGCTACCGGGGCAACGAAATTGCCATGATTTTTCAGGAGCCGATGACGGCGCTTAATCCCCTGCATACCTGCGGAGAGCAGGTAGCGGAAGCGATCCGTTTACATACCGGCATATCCCATAAAGCAACCCGACAGGAAGTAAAAGTTCTCTTTGAGAAAGTAAAGCTCCCGGATCCGGAAGGAATGATGGGTCGTTATCCCCATGAAATTTCAGGTGGCCAGAAGCAACGGGTCATGATTGCGATGGCCATTTCCTGCCATCCCCGCCTGCTGATTGCAGATGAACCCACTACCGCATTGGATGTGACTGTACAGAAAGCCATCCTGGAATTACTCCGGGAATTGCAGCAGCAGATGGAGATGAGCGTTATTTTTATTACCCATGACCTGGGTGTGGTGGCCGAAATTGCAGAAAGGGTAGTGGTGATGTACAAAGGAAATATAGTGGAAGAAGGAGCAGTAAAGGACGTGTTCCTGCATCCGCAACATCCGTATACAAAAGGCTTGCTGGCATGCCGGCCTCCGCTGGATAAACGTTTGACAAGATTACCGGTGATCCGTGACTTTATGGAAACGGACTCACAGGGACAGATACACGAAAAAGCCGGCGCCATCGGAGAGGTGATGCAGTCGCTGAGTATCCCCGAAGCGGATATCAGGAAACGAGAGCAGCAGCTGGCGTCTGCGGTGCCATTGCTGGAAGTACATCATCTCAAAACCTGGTTTCCGGTGAAGAGAAGTATTACCGGGAAAGTGTTGCAATGGGCAAAAGCCGTGGATGACGTAAGTTTCCAGGTAATGACCGGCGAAACGCTAGGCCTGGTAGGCGAATCGGGTTGTGGTAAAACTACGCTGGGAAGGTCTTTACTAAGACTGGTTGAACCAACCGGGGGGAGTATTGTTTATAAAGGGCAGGATATACGAAGTTTGTCGGCCACCGCGTTACGGGCATTGCGGAAGGATATGCAGCTGATCTTCCAGGACCCTTATGCGTCGCTTAATCCCCGGCGCACTATTGGCGCCGCTATCCTGGAGCCGATGCAGGTGCACGGGTTGTATGGAACAGCACGTAGTCAGCAGGAAAAGGTACGGGAGTTACTGGAGAAGGTAAATTTGTTGCCGGAGCATTTTTCCCGGTATCCGCATGAGTTTTCGGGTGGGCAGCGGCAACGCATTGTGATTGCCCGGGCGTTGGCGGTGGAGCCTTCTTTTATTATCTGTGATGAATCGGTGGCGGCCCTGGACGTAAGTGTACAGGCACAGGTGCTGAACCTGCTGATCCGTTTACGGGAGGAGCTGGGTTTTACCTGTATCTTTATTTCCCATGATTTGTCGGTGGTACGGTTTATCAGCGACCGGATGATGGTGATTCAAAGGGGGAAAATGGTAGAGCAGGGGCCTGCAGATGCGGTGTACAATCATCCGCAGGATCCTTATACTCAACAGCTGATCGCTGCTATTCCCAAAGGAATGTAATATATAATTATCTGATTATGATACTTTAAATATCATTTTTTGATGATATAAATAATAATCGGTAGCTTTGCACCTCTAAAATTTTTATTCATACCGTAATATGAAACTATCACAGTTCAAATTCGATCTTCCTTTAAATCTGATCGCCCAGCACCCTACCAAGACAAGAGATGAGTCACGTTTAATGGTGGTACATCGCAATACCGGTAAAATTGAGCACAAAGTATTCAAAGACATCCTTGGTTATTTCAATGACAAGGACGTAATGATTGTGAACAATACCAAGGTATTTCCTGCCCGGTTGTATGGTCGTAAAGAGAAAACAGGAGCAAAAATTGAAGTATTCCTGCTGCGTGAGCTGAACAAGCAAAACCGCCTGTGGGATGTAATTGTTGACCCGGCGCGTAAAATCCGTGTGGGTAACAAATTGTATTTCGGCGACGACGAGACGCTGGTCGCAGAAGTGATTGATAACACCACTTCAAGAGGCCGTACAATCCGTTTCTTATTCGAAGGTAATGACGAGGAATTCAAACAGGTGTTGGATCAGCTGGGTGAAACGCCGTTGCCTAAGTATATCAAACGTAAGCCGGAAGATGAAGATAAAGAGCGTTATCAGACCGTGTATGCCAAGTACGAAGGCGCTGTAGCTGCACCTACTGCAGGTTTGCACTTCAGCCGTGAATTGATCAAGCGTCTGGAAATCAAAGGTGTTAAGTTTGCAGAAGTAACCCTGCACACTGGTTTAGGTACTTTCCGTCCTATCGAGGTAGAAGACCTGAGCAAACACAAAATGGATGCGGAGTATTTTCACATTGAAGAACACGCGGTGAAAGTGGTAAACAAAGCGAAAGAAGAAAACCGCAAAATCTGCGCGATCGGTACTACCTCTGTACGTGCCGTAGAATCTTCCGTAACTGCGCAGAACCACCTGAAAGCTGCTGAAGGATGGACCAACACGTTCATTCATCCGCCGTACGACTTTGCTATTCCAAATGCACTGGTAACTAACTTCCACCTGCCGAAAACCAGCCTGTTGATCATGACCTGCGCTTTTGCAGGATATGATCTGATCATGGAGGCTTATCAGCAGGCGATTAAAGAGAAATACCGTTTCTTCAGCTATGGCGACGCCATGCTGATCGTTTAATTACAAAAGCATTTTCGGGGATTTTCTTATTCAATGCTGAATAAGGGAATCCCCGATTTTTTTTATATGGAATATAAAAAAGTGGCTATCATCGTAGCCGGCGGGTCCGGCACCCGGATGCAGAGCGCTGTACCCAAACAGTTCCTGGAGTTATCCGGTAAACCTGTATTATACCACACCATTGCTGCTTTTGCTACTGCATTTCCGGATATGGAAATTGTGCTGGTACTTCCTGAAGCCCATTTTACTTTTGCCAATCATATTTTACAGGCCTTTGAACAGTTGCCCGATATTACCATTGTAAAAGGGGGCGATACCCGCTTTCATTCCGTGAAGAACGGATTGCAGCAGGTAAAGCAGCCTTCAGTAGTATTTATACATGACGGGGTGCGTCCGCTGGTATCTACGGCGTTGATCCGTGCCTGTTATGAGGCGGCAATTATTCATGGTAGCGCTATTCCGGTGATTGATATGAAGGATAGTATCCGGGAGATATCAGCCGGTGGGAATGCCGCTGTGGACCGCGATCGTTTCAAGATCATCCAGACACCGCAAACTTTCCTTTCTGAATTAATCCTTCCTGCCTTTGAATTGCCCTATGATCCTTTATTTACAGATGAAGCTACTGTAGTGGAGCGATTGGGACAACCGGTGCACTTGCTGCCGGGAGAGGAGTCGAATATCAAAATTACGAAACCACTGGACCTGGCCATTGCAGAAGCATTGCTGAAGGAACGGGGATAACCTACGGATCCGGATATACGAAAAGGGTTGTTACCTGCCTGTAAATCCGGCTGCTCTTGCTTTTGCGGTATCCGCAAAAAATACATTTACCGTAATTACCCGATTGGTAAGGGTGTCGCAGTTGGTATAGTGGGCTGCGCCTGCAAAAATTTCTCCCTCGATATGTACATCAACGAAAGTGATTTTTTGTTTGTTCAGCCAGGCGGCTACAGTATCTGTGCTGGTAGTAAGCGCTTTGCCCCAGGGGTCGTTGCAGAGTGTTTCGTTACGCGACATATAGCGCGACACAGCAGGGGGATCGTTAGAGCAGGAGGCGATGATCAAAGCCGCTGTCAGCACAAATAAAATTCGTTTCATAAAAAGTTTCAGTGTGTTATGAAAACGGGCTGACAGCGGAATTTGTTACATGTGTTGGTTTATTTTGCGGCCGCTGTTTCGGACAGACCTTTATTTATTTTAGCCAGGATCTGATGGGCTACATCCATGGCCTGCAGGCCATCAATAGCGTTTACGGCTACCGGTGTATTATTCAGGATGCTGTCGCGGAACATCTCCAGCTCCATGCGGATGGCATTGGATTGTTTGATCTGCGGATTATCTATGGCGATGGTTTTTTTACCACTGTTGGTTTCAATATCCAGGGTAAATAAGCCTTCGTCTTCCGGTGTTTTGAGTTTAATGATCTCCGTTTTTTTATCGAGGAAATCAATTCCGATGTATGCATCTTTCTGGAAGAGGCGCATTTTGCGCATCTTTTTCAGGGAAATGCGGCTGGAGGTGAGGTTGGCTACACAGCCGTTACCGAACTCAATACGTACGTTGGCGATATCGGGGGTATCGCTCATGACAGCGACGCCACTGGCTGAAATGCGGCTAACGGTAGATTTCACGATGCTCAGCACAATATCGATATCGTGGATCATCAGATCGAGGATCACACTTACATCGGTACCACGTGGATTGAATTCTGCCAGGCGATGCACTTCAATAAACATGGGTTTCAGGTCATATCCTTTGAGGGCGAGATAGGCAGGATTAAACCTTTCGACGTGTCCTACCTGGAATTTGATATTCGCTTCTTCCACCAGTTTTACCAGTGTTTTGGCTTCGTCCATGGTGTTGGTCATGGGCTTTTCCACGAATATGTGTTTGCCGTTGCGGATGGCCAGTTCACATAGTTTGTAGTGCAGGGTGGTAGGCGCCACAATATCGATGGCATCTACGGCCTGTATCAGTTCTTCTGCGGTGGTATACCGTTGAATATTATATTGCTCGGAGATGCTGGCTGCATTTTCGTTGTTTGGATCATAGAAGCCTACTACTTCTACGTCTTTCATAGTGGCCAGTTGAGAGAGGTGTATCTTACCTAGATGTCCTACGCCGAAGAGTCCTATTTTGAGCATATGGAAAATGAATAAATATGTGCGAAAGTAAAACAGATTTGGGGATTTATATCATCCCTTCTTCCATGAGGCTGCAGTAGCCTGTTTCAGACACAATAATGTGATCCAGTACCTGTATATCGAAAAGCTGGCCCATGTCTTTTATTTTGTGGGTGATCCGGATATCTGCCTGGCTGGGGCGGAGGCTGCCGGAGGGATGATTATGGCAGAGCAGCAGTTTGGTGGCTGCGGCATCAAGCGCTTCCCTGAAAATGACGCGGGTGTCTACAAGGGTGCTGGTGATGGTACCGGTGCTGATATGGCTGTAATGAAGCACTTTATTGGCGTGATTGAGATACATTACATAAAACTTTTCAATGCCCTGATCTGCGAGCATTGGCTTAAAGAACAGGGCGGCATCTGCACCGCTGCTGATGACCTGTTTCTTGAGAATATTGCCGGCTTGTCTTCTTCTGGCCAGTTCCATGGCGGCGAGTACGGTAATTGCCTTCGCTGATCCGACACCATGCAGCCTTTGGAGCTTTTTTACATGTATTTTTCCCAGCTCGGAAAGATTATTATCAGCCAGGCGCAGGATTTCCTTTGCCAACTCCAGGGCAGATTTATTTTTGTGGCCGGTATGTAGCAGAATGGCCAGTAATTCGGCATTGCTCAGGGCGGCGGCGCCAATATTTACCAACTTTTCTCTGGGCTGTTCATCTTCAGGCCAATGGCGTATAGCCAGGTGGGGAACCGGGTTAACATTAACAAACATGGCTTATTTTCGTTTCACCAAATATACGAACACGGCTCCGGACTCTTCTCACCTCACTTACTTTTATTTCCTTTTTTCCCGTCGATCATTATAAAATCGTTATATTCGGTACCGATCGTTATGGGAATTTTTCGGGACCTATTATCTTTTGGAACGTTATGAAATTGAGTATATTATAGTTGTGTTTTTACAACTATGTAATTTGTATTTGAAAAAAAATCAGGCTGGTACTCCCAAAAAATCCTAGTTTTGCAACCTCTTTTCCACTAGTATCTAGTATGCAACCTTCAGTAAAAATTTTCACAGGCAACAGCAATCCGGCACTGGCCGAGAAAATTGCCAAGAAATATGGCAAGGGTCTTAATGGCGGTCTTGGCAAAGTAAAGATCCAGAAATTCAGCGATGGAGAGATCCAGCCGGTATTTCTGGAAAGTATCAGGGGCGATTATGTTTTCCTTATCCAGGGAACCAGCGCGCCTTCAGATAACCTGCTGGAGCTGCTGTTAATGATTGATGCCGCCAAGCGGGCTTCCGCCGGCTATATTACAGCAGTAATCCCTTATTTCGGATATGCCCGCCAGGACAGAAAAGACAAGCCCCGTGTGGCTATCGGCTCAAAACTGGTTGCTAATCTGCTTACATCTGCAGGTGCTAACAGGGTGATAACCATGGATTTACATGCTCCGCAGATCCAGGGATTCTTTGATATCCCGGTAGATCACCTGGATAGTTCAGCTATTTTTATTCCTTATATAGAGAATTTAAAGTTAGAAAATCTTACCTTTGCGTCCCCTGACGTAGGTAGTACCAATAGGGTACGTGAAGTGGCATCCTACTTTAATGCGGAGATGGTTATTTGCGACAAACATCGTAAACGTGCCAACGAAATTGCATCAATGGTAGTGATCGGGGATGTGACGAACAGGGATATCGTATTGATTGACGATATCTGCGATACCGCCGGTACGCTTTCCAAAGCAGCCAACCTCCTGATGGAGAAAGGCGCCAGAAGTGTCCGCGCTTTTTGTACTCACCCCGTATTCAGCGGAAATGCGTACGAAAATATCGAGAACTCAGTGCTGCAGGAGATAGTAGTATGTGATACTATTCCTATCAAGCCGCAGGCACCAGGTTCCAAGATCAAGGTGATTTCAGTAGCAGAGCTGTTTGCGGTAGCAATCAGAAACATGCACGAGAACAAGTCCATCACCAGCCTGTTTATTCACAGCCATCGCCGGCAGGACTAACAACATCGTATTTTAATCAACAATATAAATTGTCTAAACAATGAACACAATAACCATCGAAGGACAACTCAGGAGCGAATTCGGCAAAAAAGCCACCCGCCAGATCCGTTCTGAGGAAAAAGTGCCTTGCGTTATTTACGGGGGTGCAGAAACTGTTAATTTTTCAGCTCCTGCCAAAGCATTCAAAAACCTGGTTTACACTGCAGCTTTCCAGATCGCAGAAATTAAACTGGGCGCTAAAACTTACAGATGCGTATTGAAAGATATGCAGTTTGATGTAGTTACAGACGAACTCGCTCACATCGATTTCATGGAATTGGTGGAAGACAAACAGGTTGCTGTTACTATTCCGATTAAACTGGTAGGTCAGTCAGTAGGTGTGAAAGCCGGTGGTAAACTGGTTAGCAAACTGAAAGCACTGAAAGTGAAAGCGTTACCTAAGCACCTGGTTGAAAATATCGAAGTAAACATCGATAACCTGGAACTGAACGCTAACATCCGCGTGGAAGATGTGAAAATCGAAGGTGTTGAAATTACCAACTCTCCTCGTATTCCTATCGCTTCCGTGGTAATGACCCGTCAGCTGCGTCAGGAAGAAGCAACTGCTGAAAAAGATGCTAAAAAGAAATAATTTTTTAGATATATTTTTCCAAAAAGCCTCTCTACTTTTAGAGGGGCTTTTTAATTGGAGGATGTGCCGGATATCAGCACTTCCCATGGTCCGAAAACGACTCGTATGAAATACTTAATTGCAGGATTAGGCAATATCGGCGACGAATACAAGCATACCCGTCATAATATAGGTTTTGACGTGGTAGACGATTTTGCGTCCCGGCATAAGGCGTCATTCAGAAACGATCGCCTCGCAGATGTGGCAGAAGTGAAGTGGAAAGGAAAAACGTTTATCGTCATTAAACCTACTACTTACATGAACCTCAGTGGCAGGGCCATTAAATATTGGATGGATAAGGAAAAGATCCCGGTGGAAAACCTGCTGGTGATCCTCGACGACCTGGCCCTTCCGCTGGATGTGCTGCGCTTACGCCCCGGTGGCAGTGATGCCGGCCATAACGGTCTGAAAAGTATCCAGGAGTTGCTGGGTACCAATCAGTATCCCCGCCTGCGTTTCGGGGTGGGAAACAACTATCCCAAAGGACGCCAGGTAGAATTTGTACTCAGTAAATGGAAGAATACAGAAGAACCGGTGGTGGAAGAGAAGATCTGGAAATGTTCGGATATTATTGAAAGTTTTGCCAGTATCGGCATTGCCCGTACTATGAACGATAGTAATAAGCTGACGTTCCCATCTGTGAAATAAATTTGTTCATCTGCCCGCTATCCGTTTTTTTTATACTTTAAAACAAACGCATTATGAAAATTATTTGCGTAGGCAGGAATTATGCCGACCATGCCAAAGAGCTGAAGAATGAGGTGCCTACTGAACCGGTGTTGTTTATGAAGCCAAAGAATGCTTTGCTTCAGAATGGCCATCCCTTCTATTACCCGGAATTCACCACCAATCTGCACTACGAATGCGAACTGGTGCTGCGTGTGAGTAAAAACGGCAAACATATCCAGGAGAAATTTGCGGATAAATATTATGATCATATCTCCGTAGGGATCGACTTCACCGCCCGCGACCTGCAGGATAAACAGAAGGCGAAAGGATTACCCTGGGAAATCGCCAAAGCATTTGATAACTCGGCTGTAGTTGGTAATTTTATACCTATTACGCCGGAGATGGATAAGAAAGACATCAATTTCTGCCTGTACAAGAACAAGGTGATGGCACAAACAGGCAACACGCAGGACCTGTTGTTTTCCTTTGATTTCCTGGTGGCTTATATTTCCCGCTTTTTTACCCTGAATATAGGTGATCTCATTTTTACCGGTACTCCGGCCGGTGTAGGTCCTACCGAAATCGGGGATGCATTTGAAGCCTTTATTGAAAATGACAGTCTGCTGGAATTTTCTGTGAAATAACCGGAATTGTCGCTTTTTTCCGTTTTTATATGTTTTTATAAAATTTTGGGAGATGAGAAACGGATATATCCATTTCCCATCTCCCAAAATTTTTCAGGACCCCATGTAATGAATCCAGCCTACGGAATATTCGCGTAGATAGTATCCAGAATGCGTGTCAGTTCTGCGTAATCGGTTTCCGTCAATGTTTTCCACCCTATTTTCCGCATATCATACACCAGCGATTTCACATCTTTATATTTTTCCACACCTTCCGGGGTAAGTTGTAAATACACTTTGCGGCGATCGTATACATCGGCTTCCCGCTTCACTAATCCCTTCTTAACCAGCAGTTCAATAATGCGGGAAATGGTGGTAATATCCTTGGAGGTATTACGGGCCAGCTCGTTATGCGTAGTTTTTTTGTGCTTATATAGGTTCTCAATCAGTAGCCACTGATCCACTGTAATGTCCTTCTGGTGGGCATCAAACATTTTTTGCCAATAGTTGCGCAATTTTTTGAGCGTAGCATCCAACTTAAAAAAAGAGGGATTACTGACGAAAGTATCAGGCATATTAATTAATTTGCATTAGCAACTGTTGCTATGGCAACTATTGTTTTTGAATTACCATCATCACCAAAACAGTCTTATTGTGTTTAAAGATAGCACAAGCGTTTCAACTTTAAAAGCGCCAGCCTCCAATATGGATGGTAACAGCGGCGAAAGAGCTGAGTTATTAACAGCCTGGCGCCTGATGTGTGAGGCTGGTAGTATGGCCGCCACCTACGAGGCCAACCGACCTCTCTGCAAGTATGTTCACTCCACTTCACGCGGTCATGAAGCCATACAAATAGCCACAGGACTGCAATTGCGGTCATGGGATTTTGTAAGTCCCTATTACCGCGATGAAAGTATGCTGCTGGCCATGGGCTTCACCCCTTACGAATTAATGTTGCAGCTGCTGGCGAAAGCAGATGATCCGTTTTCCGGAGGAAGATCTTATTACAGTCACCCGAACAACCGGGCGGCAGATAAGCCACAGATTCCCCACCAGAGCAGCGCCACCGGTATGCAGGTAATTCCTACTACCGGTATTGCGCAGGGACTGCAATACCTGGAGCAGATCCATTCTTCCCTGCTAAAAGTGGGGCCGGAAGGAGAACTGCCGGTTGTGATCTGTTCACTTGGAGATGGCAGTGTTACCGAAGGAGAGGTGAGCGAGGCGCTGCAGTTTGCGGTGCTGAAACAGTTGCCGGTTATTTACCTGGTGCAGGATAACGACTGGGGTATTTCTGCTACTGCAGCGGAAGTACGCACCATGGACGCATATGAATATGCCGCCGGCTTTAAAGGCCTGGAACGGATGCGGGTGGATGGCAGCGACTTCACCGCCAGCTATGCTGCCATGGAAACTGCGATCAGTTATGTAAGACATGAAAGAAAACCTATCCTGGTGCAGGCTAATGTGCCTTTACTGGGACATCATACTTCCGGAGTCCGTAAGGAATGGTACCGTACAGCGGAAGACCTGGAAAAGCATGCAGCGAACGATCCGGTACCCAAACTCAAAGCCCTGTTGTTGAAACATGGGGTGTCTGAAGCCGAACTGGAAGAGATAGAAAGAAATGCCGCCGCCGATATAAAAGCTGCTTTTGATAAAGCGGTACAGGCGCCGGAACCATCACCTGAAACAGTGACGGAGCACATATTTGCACCGGCGGCCGTAACGGTTGAAAGTGGCACCCGTACGCCTGCCGGTAAAAGTAAAGTAGTGATGGTGGATGCCGCCTTGCATGCTGTGGAGGAAATTATGCAACAATATCCTGAGGCTATCCTGTTTGGACAAGACGTAGGAAGCAGGCTGGGAGGCGTTTTCCGCGAAGCGGCTACCCTGGGTGATAAATTCGGGGCACACCGCGTATATAACACCGCGATACAGGAAGCGTATATCATCGGCGCTACTACCGGGTTATCTGCCGTAGGCGTAAAACCCATTGTGGAAGTACAGTTTGCCGATTACATTTATCCTGGCTTCAATCAGCTGGTGACTGAGATTTCAAAATCATGTTACCTGAGTAATGGTAAATATCCGGTGCAAACGCTGATCCGTGTGCCTATTGGCGCCTACGGGGGCGGAGGACCTTATCATTCCGGCAGTGTGGAATCTACCTTGTTAACTGTCAAAGGGATTAAAGTAGTGTACCCTTCCAATGCGGCGGATATGAAAGGCCTGATGAAGGCTGCATTCCTGGATCCCAATCCGGTGGTAATGCTGGAACATAAAGGGCTTTACTGGAGTAAGGTGCCTGGCACCCTCGACGCCATGACCATAGAACCTGCGGCCGATTACCTGCTGCCACTGGGCAAAGGAAATATTGTGCAACGTGCACATCCGAAGGATACGGCACAGGGCAATGCGCTTTGTATCATCACTTATGGTATGGGCGTTTATTGGGCAAAAGCCGCAGCTAAGGCTTATCCCGGTCAGGTAACGATCGTGGATCTGCGCACCTTGTTCCCGCTTGATGAAGAACTGGTATTTGAGATGGTGCAACAGCATGGGAAATGCCTGATCCTCACAGAAGAACAACTCAATAATTCTTTTGCACAGGCATTGGCGGGACGGATTCAGCAGCACTGTTTCCGCTTCCTGGATGCACCTGTATTTACGATGGGCGCGCTGGATTTGCCGGCAGTGCCACTGAATACCGGTCTGGAAGCCGCCATGCTGCCTACTCCTGCAAAAGTAGAAGCGAAGATCAGGGAAGTGCTGGCGTATTAACAGCATTAAAATTTTACAAAAATAAAAGGCCATCTCTTACGAGACGGCCTTTGTTGTTTTTCCGCATCCGGGTTTTAGTCGTTTATCACATCAAACCCAAATCAGTTTATTAGTAACCGGGATTTTGTACCAGGTTAGGATTGATGCTTGTTTGTTTGAATGGAATCGCAAACAGCTTGTATTTGTCAGCAGATGGCTGATGATCCCACCAGGTTGCAGTAGTGAATTTACCAAAGCGGATCAGATCAGAGCGGCGTTTACCTTCAAAAATGAATTCGCGGCCTCTTTCAGCGAGTAATTCATCCATGGTGAGACTGGTAGTAGTATAAGCTTCTGCAGCCCAGTCTTCCGCCTTGAAAGCACGCTTTTTGCAGGTGTTGATGAGATCAACCGCATCCTGTGTCGCAATTTTACCATTCTTTCTTATCAGTGCTTCTGCTTTGTTGAAGTAGATTTCTGTCAGACGATATAATACGAAGTCGTTGCCCCAGTAGTTTGGATCATCTTGTGAACCCTGGCGATATTTAGCAAAACGGGCGCCGCTATTTTCTTCTCCACGTGTCATGCCACCGGCTCCGGTTTCGCCGTCAGAGTTTCTGCGGATTTCTTTTACAAAAACCAATGGTTTGTTATTGTATTCCTCTGTACCGAGTACGAGGCTGTCGGCTTCGTTTGCACGTAGTGCTTTTGCTTTTTTCTGTGGACCTATCAGCATCCAGTTGGTTTTACGCAGGTCATTGTCTTTGAAAGCATCATAAGCAGAGGGAATTACAACGATACCATTATTGCCATCTACGTCTGCGTTATCGATCTGGCGTTGGCGGTAGTGCCAGAAATCTCCTTGCCAACCGAAGCGGGAGTTACCAGCTCTCAGGTCATAGGTAAGCTGGAACAAGTTTTCGGGAGACTGGCTGTTCGTATTGGCGAAAGCACCGAAGATATTAGGTTCCAGGGCAGGAATAGTTCCTTTCAGCGCGCCGCCTTCACCGGCAATGATTTTATTACAGTAGGTGATACAATCGTCCCAACGTGCGGTACCAGTCCACTCTTCAGCATTGAGATATAATTCAACCAGCATGGAGTAAGCAGCAGCTTTTGTCATGCGACCTACCATTTCACCGGATAATGGTTGCAGCAGGTCCAGGTTTTCTTTGATTTCTTTTTCAACAAATTGAAATACTTCTTTGCGCGGTTTGGTAGCAGGGGAGGCAGAAGAACTGACTAAGGTGTCGATTGGAATATTGCCATAGAGATCCATCAGTTTCAGGTAATGCCAGGCGCGTATTACTCTTGTTTCTGCGAGTAATGTGGTTTTTTCTGCTTCTGTCATACCGATCTTTGCAAAATCGAGTGGTGTCAGATCTTTGATGGTATTATTACAGAAACCCATTCCCCAATACATCAATTTCCATGGAAGCCAGGTGTTGTCATCATTGGCAATCCAGGTATGATTATGTAAGCGTATCCAGTTACCGCCATCGTAACCATGTTTACCTTTCTGTGGCCACGCCAGTTGATCTGCGGATAACTCCTGCAAACGCCAGTAGCCGGTTTGTCCGGTAGGAGCGGCCCAGGCACCGGCGTGTGTGAACGGGCGAAGTATGGCCGACATGACCTCCTGTTTGTTATTGTAGAACTGGTCTGAAATAATTTCGCTGTATGGTTTTTCCTCGAGCTTGGTGCAGGCGCTCAAACCGAGTGCCAGCAGGGCTGCGCTGATATATGCATTACTCTTTTTCATACGTTACAATTTTGCTGCTTTTAAAATCCAAGGTTCAATCCGATAGTATAAGAGCGGGTACGTGGATAAAATCCTCTGCCATCTATACCGGAATCCAATGCGGTATCCTGTAATTCCGGATCGAGACCACTGTAATTGGAGATAGTTGCAATATTACGTCCGCTGGCATATACCCTCAGATTGCGGATATATTTGGTTTTCAGCTGGAAGTTATAGCCCAGGGTAATATTATCCAGTTTTACAAAGTCACCTTTTTCCAGGTAGTAATCAGAGAACTGAGGATCATCATTCAGCTTAGCATTTTTACCGATAGCAGAAGCCAGCATGTTATTAGGTTTCCATGCCTGGTTGCCAAAGTACATATCCTGCAGGTTAAGGATATCGAAACCGAATTTACCACGGAAGAAGATACTCAGGTCAAAATTCTTGTAGCGGAAAGTATTGTTCCAGGATGCCATGTATTTGGGAATACCATTTCCGATAACGGCTTTATCATCCGCATTTACTTCTTTGACGCCTCCAATGGTACCATCTTTCTTGTAGAACTGCCATTTGCCATCATCGGTTAAACCGGCATAACGATATCCAAAGAAAGTGCCCAGAGGACCACCTTCTACAACGCGGATAGCGGAGCCCAGGTTACCTGGAGAAGGAAGATCGCCGTAAAACTGTTCAGTCGCTTTAAAAATCTGGTTGGAGAATGACACCATTTTATTCCGTTGGGAATTGAAAGTCAGGTCACTGTTCCAGGTAAATTCTTTAGTTTTTACAGGCACTGTATTGATTACTATTTCCACTCCGTTATTGGAGATTTCACCTACGTTGGTGAAGATATTGTCCAGGATATTGGAAGGCAGCTGCGCTGTATAGTTGAATAGCAGGTCTTTTGTTCTACGGCTGTATACATCTACGGAACCGCCGATTCTATTTTGCAAGAGAGAGAAGTCAATACCGGCATTGAATTCTTTTTTCTTTTCCCATCTCAGGTCCGGATTTGGATTTTTATTGGGTCCGTAAGTCTGGATCCATTTGCCATACTGAAGATACGCTCCACCTGTTCCCAGTGTCAGCAGGGACTGGTAGCTGGGAATGCCCTGGTTTCCGGTAATACCATAGCCAGCGCGCAGTTTCAGGTTGTTAATGACAGTGATATCCTGCATGAAAGATTCTTTAGAGATCACCCATCCTGCGGATATGGCGGGGAAGTTACCCCATTTGTTGTTGGCACCGAAGCGGGAAGAACCTTCATGACGCAGGATAGCCTGCAACATGTATTTCTGTTTGTAGTTATAGTTAATCCTGCCGAAGAATGCGATCAGCGTATTGTCTATTTTGTTGCTGCTCTGTGAAGGGCGAGGCAGTTTTGGATCATTCAGTGCATTACCTGCGCCGATATTCCAGTCTTCAAAGGCATCAGTGAGGAAGCCGTTGTTATCCATGGCATACTTTTCCAATGTGCTGTACTGGTAGCTGTAACCACCGAGTACGTTGAAAGTATGGTCTGAGTTAACAGTTTTTGTATAGTCAACTGTTGCTTCAAAGGTTTTATCCAAGGCAGCAGAGTTAGCTTTATAAGCATAACCACCACCCTGGTAACTGAGAAGGGAAGAGCGGGAATCTTTTTTCTTATATTGACGATCGGTATATTCATCACGTACAATGGCACCAAAGGCAGAGAATTTCAGATCGCGTATAGGCTCGAGGGTGATACGGGCATCACCGGAATAGGTTTTCTGATCCCTGTCGTACAATTCCTGTTGTAAACGTGCCAGTGGGTTATAGTTATTGAAACCGTTTGTTTCAATGTATTTACCATCAGGACCGATAACCGGTGCGGTAGGATTGCGTTGAACAGCCTGTTCAAAATCGGCGCCTGCGTTGCCGGCTTTGTTGTCGCCGCCACCACTGTTACCACCGTTCAGGTTGGCTTTGTTGAAGTTCCCTGCGAGGTTGAATTGCATCGTGAGCATGCCCTGTAAGCCGGTCTGGTTTACATTCACCCTTCCGCCATATTGTGTACGGCCGTTCTGAAGCGCAATACCATTGGCATCGTTGTAATAGAGGGACGCGCGGTAGTTGCTGTTCGCAGTACCACCAGACGCCGCGAAATTGTGATAATGACTGAGGTTGTTTTTGTCGAGCAGCATATCATACATGTCAACATCGGCTCCCTGATTATTACCTTCGCCTGCTACTTTAATATAGTCGGCAACGCCCAGGATCGCTGGTCTTCTGGCCACTGCTTCCCTTTGCAGATAAGTAGAGTAGGTATATTGCGGATCGCCTGCTTTCCCTTTCTTGGTAGTGATGAGGATAACACCATTGTTACCGCGTGTACCATAGATAGCGGCAGCGGAACCATCTTTCAGTACGTCGAAGGTAGCGATATCATCCTGTTGTAACAGGTCGAGGTTACCACCGGGAATACCGTCAATTACAATCAGCGGATTCATATCACCGGATACGGAGCTGATACCTCTGATCTGGATAGAAGCGCCACTGTTCGGGTTGTTACCTTGTGTTCTGGTAACGGATAAGCCGGCCACTTTACCCTGAATCAGATCCATTGGAGAGCGGGAACCACCCTGGTTAAAGTTTTCCGCTTTTACGGTGGCTACGGAAGTGGTGACTTCATTTCTTTTCTGTGTACCATAACCTACTACTACCACGTCCTGTAAAGATTTTACGGAAGCGGCGAGTTTTACGTTCATAGCTGTGGCAGAAGCAGGTAATTCCTGCGGCAGGTAACCAACGAAGCTGAATATCAGGGTTGCATTTTCCGGCGCCTGAATACTGAAGCTACCATCAGCTTTGGTAATGGTACCTACACTGGTACCTTTCACCTGAATAGACACGCCTGGAATGGCGGTCTTGTCGTTAGCATCCGTCACTTTTCCGGATATGGTTTTGCCCTGTGAAAAGGCAAATAGCGAGAAGAGCATCAGTACCATACTGGCAAAGCAGGTCCGTGCCCAAAACGTGGATCGTTTGTGCATATACGTGTTAATTGAAGTTGGTTAATAAAGAAAAGCCTGAAACATATTGAAAAAACGATTTAGCAATAGGCCTGCAGACTATTATTTACAAGTTTTCAGAACTGGTTTTAATCATTTAATAGTGAAAAAAAATTCGTAAACGTAGTATCTGCCTGGTTTCCGGTCAGGCAGGCAATGGTTTCCCTGATATTCGCATAAGCAAAATGTACGATTCCTTACAGTACTGTTAAAATCAGTAGTATATCGATTTAGCAAACAATAAGAATAACAAGTTAGATCTCTTTTTTATTACCTGGAATACGCTTTAAATTTCTTTTTTATTTCCTTCATACGCGGGTATGTAATGCATGGATTCCCCAATGTTGATCATAGTTTCCTTAAAAAATCGATTTAGCAGTGGGTTCAAAAAAAAAGACTCACGGGAATCTTTTTACAATAACAAGTTAAAATAACACAGCACAATTTCTCTCACTCCGGAATAAAAGTAATATTTATTTGCGTTAAATGAAATCATTTTTAACATTTTTTTTGAGCGAGGCGAACAATATGCATATGCATTTCATCTCCATTGCAGACCACGCGCGTTTTTCACGGATTGGTAACAGATGCAATAAAAAAAGTCATTAGCAGGTTTCCTGCCAATGACTTTGAAATGAAAAGATTTTTTGAGAAGAAAACTAAATATCGGTGCCTTCTTTTGGAAGCGTGACAACTGCTTTTGCTGCCTGGGAATCACGGGTGTTTTTCTGTACTGTAATGGCACCGAATACACTCAGCAAAAATGCGAAGGCATAAAATCCTTTTTCGCTCGGTGCCAGTGTCGCATTCCACAAACCAACCGTTAACAACAGGATGGTAAGGATCATCGACACCCAACTAAGACCATAATAGATGTCGGTCACCGGGATGCCTTCGATTTTATCTCTCACGCATTTCTGTACAGATACAGCGGCAAACAGCCCGTACATCAGTACTGTGAAATAATATCCTTTTTCATTCAGTTGCATAGTAGACGCATTCCACAGGCCTATGATAAAGCCCAGGATACCTGCAAGTACTGCTACCCAGGAGGCGGCAATAAATGCCATTGAAGGTTTTTGTTTCATTGATGGATTAAATTTTAATTCAGGGATTTGGTGTTGGCTAACAAAACTGCTACCAGCTTATTGAGGCCGCTGTAATAATACTATTTATTTTTTATCCGTCAGGGGATAAAAAAAGTCCTGCACTTTTAGTACAGGACTTTTTTATTTGTAGCGAGGAGCGGATTCGAACCACTGACCTTCGGGTTATGAGCCCGACGAGCTACCTCTGCTCTACCTCGCATTGTGGAGTGCAAATGTAGGTAAATAATTTAAACTGCAAAATTTAAATGTTGTTTTTTCTGAGCACAGCCGCGTGTTTCAGCTTGTATGAGATATTCAGGTAAAAATAAAAATGCCTGTAATGCGCTGCTGTGGCTTGTTAGGAGTGTTGATGGTAAGCAGTGTTTTCTTTTCTCTCCGGTGTGAAAATATTTTTCGGAAGAAGAGATGATCTATATTTTTCTGTGAAATGCAAACACAGATCCCCTCCTCTCCCGAAAAAATTATATCCTGCTTTTGCGTAATCGCAGTAAAGTATTTACCAGGAGATCTATATCCGCGCAGCTGTTATAAAACGCCAGGGACGGCCTCACGGTGCTTTCTACACCAAACCGGCGCAGAATAGGTTGTGCACAGTGATGACCTGATCTCACGGCAATACCTTCCTGGTTCAGCGCCGCACCCACCTGTTCCGTCGTGAAATCCTTAAAGATAAAAGACAACACACTGGTTTTGTCGGGAGCTGTGCCTATCAGGCGCAGACCTGGTACATCTTTCAGTAATTGCGTGGCGTATACCAGCAGGTAATGTTCATATTGATATATAACATCAATGCCTATATGATTTACGTAGTCGATAGCAGCGCCGAGTCCAACGGCATCGGCTATATTGCCGGTACCTGCTTCAAAACGTCCGGGTGCAGGATGGTATTGGGTATGCTCAAACGTTACATCTTTGATCATATTGCCACCTCCCTGCCAGGGTTGCGTTTCGTTGAGCAGCGCTTCTTTTCCGTACAATACACCGATTCCGGTAGGACCGAAAACTTTATGCCCGGAAAACACGTACCAGTCGCAGTTGAGCCGCTGTACATCCGCCCGCATATGCGAAACCGCCTGTGCGCCATCTACCAGTACTTTGGCGCCGGCCTGGTGGGCGAGGTCTACGATCTGCTGTGCCGGTGTTACGGTACCAAGGGCATTCGATACCTGCGTAAAGGAGACCAGCTTGGTTTTGGTACTGAGCAATTTCTGGTATTCAGATATGATCAGCTGACCATCTTCATCTACCGGAATCACTTTGATCACCAGTCCCTTTTTTGCCGCCAGTTGCTGCCAGGGCACAATATTGGCGTGGTGTTCCAGGTGACTCAGAATAATTTCATCACCTGCCTGCAGGAATTGTTCGCCCCAGCTTTTGGCTACCAGGTTGATAGCCTCTGTAGCCCCGCGTACAAATACGATTTCATTAACGGAAGCAGCGTTCAGAAAGGCCCGTACTTTTTCGCGGGCGCCCTCATAGGCGTCTGTAGCGCGGGCAGCCAGTTCATGTGCCGCACGGTGAATATTTGAATTTTCGTGTTCGTAGAAATAACTGATCCTTTCAATCACACTTCGTGGCTTCTGAGTGGTAGCGGCATTGTCCAGCCAAACCAGCCTGCGGCCATTTACATGTTCCTGCAGAATAGGAAAATCGGCCCGCACCCGGTTTATATCCAGTGGTGGCTGCGCCACACCGGTAATTCCGGCGGCTTTTTCTGGCAGGAAATAGTAAGAAGTACCAGCTGTGGGCAGCTGGGAAGTGTAAGCAGAAGAAGGAATATTTTTCAACGCCTTTTGCAGTTCCTGTTCAAAGGAAGGATCATAGGCCGCTGACGGGTGCGTTAAAGCAGCCGGAGAAATACCGCTGCCAGCTACGGAAGCAGGGATGCCACCATTACCGGAGAAATGAGGATCCGGTAAACTGGTGGGCGCATGTGTAACATCCGTTACACTTCCCTGTTGCAGCAGCGGGTCCTGGATGGGGGCAGCTGATGTGTAGCCCGTTGAAGGCACATCATTACCGGATTGCAGGGAGTGGAACAACTGGTTGGCCAGTTTCTCCAGCGCGGCAATATCCGGTAATCCATCGGGTTGAAAATTATTTGTATTCATGGTACTTGCCTATTTCAACATCATCCAAAACAGCAATAGCATCATCTACCAGTACTGCCAGTGAGCAATACAACGACACAAGGTAAGACGCAATGGCCTGATGGTTGATACCCATAAAGCGCACGGATAAACCTGGTGACTGCTCTCCTGGTAAGTTAGGCTGGTAAAGGCCTACAACGCCTTGTCTGCTTTCGCCGGTGCGTAAGAGGATGATTTTTGATTTGCCATTTTCAATGGGCACTTTATCGGAAGGAATCAACGGAATACCGCGCCAGGTAATAAACTGCGAACCAAAAAGAGAAACAGTTGGTGGTGGTACGCCCCGTCTGGTGCATTCCCGGCCAAAGGCCGCAATGGTTAATGGGTGCAACAAGAAGAAACCAGGTTCTTTCCACACTTTGGTAATGAGTTCATCCAGATCGTCGGGAGTAGGGGCGCCGGTACGTGTTTTAATGCGCTGGGAAGCCACTACACTGCTCAATAAGCCATATTCCTTATTGTTAATCAGTTCACTTTCCTGGCGTTCTTTGATGGTTTCAATGATCAGCCGCAACTGCTCACTGATCTGGTTGTAAGGTTTGCTGTAGAGGTCTGACACGCGGGTGTGTACATCCAGCACAGTATTCACTGCACTGAGGTTATACTCACGGGGATTATCAATATAATCCACAAACGTTTGGGGTAGTTCGCGTTCATCCCTGCCGGAACAGTCTACGGCTACATTGCTTTCGTCTTTTACTTTGTTGAGCCGGTATACACCCGATTCTACGGGGATCCAGTTCAGCAGCTTTGTAAGCCAGCGGGGAGTAATGGTGGACATCTGCGGCACCGTGCGGGTGGCAATGGCAAGTTGTCTTGCGGCGACGTCGCCAAGGGCAGTCTGCACCTTCTGTTGAGTTTCATCAGCCATGGGGGATCAGTTTTTGAATTTTTAAAAAAGTGGTGTTGTTACCAGGAATGAAAATGTGTGGTGGCTCATTTTCGTCCTGCTGGTGGGTGTAATAAGGCTTAAATTAAGTCTTTTTGTTTAATTATTGACGCGGAAATTATAGTATAAATTAACTGATGAATTTTATTGATAAGCATAAATGTTTTTATAATTTTATGCTATGATCAATTTTGAATGGTACCGTACCTTTAAGGCCATCTACCAGTCTGGCACCTTAACCGGCGCCGCACAGGAACTGCTGATCTCACAGCCCAATGTAAGTCAGCATTTATCCGCCCTGGAAAATTATATCGGTCATCCTTTGTTTGAGCGTAAGCCCCGGCAGATGGTGCCTACCAGCTATGGCAAATTGTTTTATACACAGATCATCGAATCGGTGGAGAAACTGGAAAAAGTGGAAGGCGATTTCAGTCGCAGCTGCGTGGCCCGTTGTATGACAGTCATCAATGTAGGAGCGCCGAAGGAGTTTTTTGATGCCCGGTTATCCGGTAACATCGACCGGATCGGAGATGCTAACCTGGTAGTGGAGTTCGGGCTGACGAAAGACCTGGTAGCAAAGTTGCTGAAAGGAGATCTTAATTTCGTGATATCTACCAGCGCAGTGGAAGAAAAGAACATCGTGAGTGAGCCGGTGCTGCTGGAAAAATTTGTACTGGTGGGAAGCCCGCAGATGGACACGACTCATTTAAAGAAGTTTATCCGTCAGAATGATATTGCGCAGATAGAAGACTGGATGCAGATGCAGCCCTGGTTCGCCTATAGCAGCGACTTGCTGGCCATCCGCCGTTTCTGGCTGCATAATTTCAGGAAAAGGCCGGGATTCCGCCCCCGCTTTATTATCCCCGGTTTCGATTCTATCCTGAAGGCCATGCAGGAGGTACCCGGTATCACTGTGGCGTCGGATTACCTGGTAAAAGACCTGGTAAAGCAGAAAAAACTGCAACTTTTATGGGAAGGGAATGAGCCTACTATCAATACCATCTACCTGGCCTACGATAAAACAAAGGCCACTGCGGTAAATATCGAAGCGGTGAAAGCCCTGTTCGGGGAAGCTGTAACGGTATAAAAAATGGGTGGCAGGACTGGCCCGCCACCCTGGAGATTACAGGTCAGAATAATTTGTGGGTCTTAAAAAGAGAATATCTGATTTAGATACATTGTGACTATATTCTTCCAGGGCAGAAAGACTTTTCCATTTTGGATCCGCAACAAATGCTTTCCAGTGTGCATCACGGTCTTCCTTGTTATTGAATGTAGTCATGTACATCAGATTGGGCATACGTGGTCCGGAAATAACGGACGCATAAAACACCGCATTAAAGTTCAGATTTTTGAAGATACCGATTTCATCGCCGGTATTAAACATCTTTACTTTATTAACATGGTATTTTTCGGTAGGACTTTCATAGCTGCGTAATTCGTATACCCGTTCGCTTTTGGGCGCCTGCAGGGAAGGAGCCTGTAGTACGGGCAGACCGGGAAACGCCAGCAACAGGATCGACTCTATACGGGTATAGGGCATTTTATCCCAGGCTGCGTCCGTGTAGTCTTTCCCGTTATCAACAAATGATTTATCTGCCTGTAATGTTTTATCCAGGTTGGTAAATTGTTCCAGCGATTTAAACGGGATCAGTACATAGATCCTGATATCCGCTGTATCGGCTTCCAGTGGTTTGAAGACGCCGGCCTGCGGGATGCCTGCCTTATGTAATGCCGGCAGGAAAGCCTTTTCCAGGTAAGCATCTACCATTTTTTCCTGATCCTTTGTTTTCAGGTGATAGATTTTAATCTGGTAAAACTGGCGCTCTTTGGCGCTTATGGTAGCAGAACAAAGCATCAGGCATACAAATAACAAGGTGGAATATATCTTCATAAAAATAATTGTATAATTGACAAAATACGGCAAATAAAGCAGGAATTATAACCCTGACAGGAATGCCTTCATTTGCAGGATCTTAAAAAAAATGTAATTATGTCTGAGCCGGTAATACTGATTGACCAGCCAAATAACAGGGGAACGATGTACGCCATAGTGGAACAGGACGAGAGAGTGGCTTATTTTTACCTGTATCCGTCTGAATTACTTACCACTAAATATTCTCCCCGTCCCTGCTGGTTACGTAACCTGCAGCCTGCGCCTCCACAGCGGGATGTAGCTGCTATGAAAGAAGGAATGGCTCCCATGCTGGAAGCCCCCTACTGCAATCATCCGGAAGGGAAGGCGCCACTGGAAGCGGAGCGGATTACGATTGTATGGATGGAAGAAGGAGACGGCGCCGCCGTTTTATATGATAATGAGATATTGGGTGTTATTCCGGGCTGGAGCCTGTATAATGAGGAACATGCGGTAGCCTATGCTGCGGATTGTATCGATGCCGCAGACACCGACCGCCTGATGCCGCTGGGCAAACGGGGCGTGAATGCGATGTACGAACGCGTGGATCAGGCCATTGCTTTCTGGAAAGACTGGGAAGATGAAGCCAGCCAGGCCTGGAGCATTTTACAGGATCAATATATCAAGGCGTATGAGGAAATGTTTGGACCACTGGTACAATACTATGCCATAGACGGTGGTCAATGGCCTCCTATGGGATTGGGTAAATTTGAAAAGGATGGTGTGGTGTACCTGCTTACCCTTGGAGTGAGCATCCGCCCGATGCCCTGGGTGGAATTGTTATACAACGACCGCGCCCCGGGCTTCCGCAGAATGGAACTGGCTATGGCAGTGAGTAAAACTGATTTTACCGATAAAGAAATCATGGCCATGGCCGGATTGATATCCGGTATCGCCGACAGACCCTGGAAGCAGGTTACCTGGTTAGGGGAAGGGCATACTATCTCGGCGGAGTTGCCGGCGCCTTTTGAAAGCGTGATCGTTTCCAGCGCGTTATATAATGGTGCGGCCGTGCCTATACCCACTGTATACAGCGATAAGGTAAATCTTTACTGGCTGAGCCCCATTACCAAACTGGAACGGGAATATGCCCATTCCAGGCCTAACGCGGGGTATGATCTGCTCGAAAGAATGATTCATCATCAACTGAATCATATCGTTACCCAACGGCAGGAACTACCGGCTGACTAAAAAGAGAAGAAGAAAGAATATAAAAGGCCTGCCAGGAGCAGGCCTTTTGCTTGCTGGAGGCGGATTTGAATTTTTTTGAAAAAAAGTGTCGAATAGCTGTAACGAAATGATATAGTCGCCTACTAATCTGAAAAAGAAATTCAAAAGCATATGAAAAATATCTTCAGAAATATCGCAGCAGCTTCGTTGGTAATAACTGGTTTATTTGCAGGCAGGGCATCTGCACAGGCTCCCGCAGCAAAAGACAAATCCTTATTATGGGAAATCACCGGCAATGGCCTCGCAAAGCCCTCTTACCTGTATGGTACCATCCATATGATATGTGAAAAAGATTTTAAAGTAGCAGATAAAACAGAAAAAGCCCTGCACGCGGCTGGTCGGCTGGTGATTGAAGCCAACGTGTTTGATCCGGAAATAAATACCATTTTAGCGAAAGAAATGGCAGCAGAAGTGCCTTTGAGTAAAAAACTATCGCCCGCTGATTATCACGATATAGATTCTATCCTTAAAAAAACATGTGGCATTCCATTGGCGCCGTTTGAAAACTACCGTCTCGCTGTTCTTGTGTCATTGATGGCCCAGAAATCATTTCCCTGCAAGGAATTGAAATCCTATGAAGATACTTTTGTGAAAATGGCAAAGACAGATAAAAAAGAAATTGGCTATTTTGAAGGACTGGCCGAGCAAACCAGGTATATGCTGAAATCGATGAACGACCAGCAGATCATTGACCAGATAAAAGCATTCGACAGTACAAAAATGAATAATGATAAGATGGTGGAAGCCTATAAGGCGGAGGACCTGAATACCCTGTACAGCGCCGTCACTACTCCGGAACTGATGGATGAAAACGGTATTCACTGGTTACTGGAAGTAAGAAACAAAAACTGGGTAGCTAAAATGCCGGAGATGATGAAGCAGGAAAGTACTTTTTTCACAGTGGGAAGTGCACACCTGGCAGGCCCCATAGGAGTGATCAAATTATTAAGAGAGAAAGGATATACCGTTAAACCTATTTTGAACTAAAGCCAGCACCAATTTGAAAACCAAGGAAAAGGAATTTCTTGAACAAGTGGAGGCACATAAAGGAATCATTCACAAGATCTCCAGGATGTACATGGATACGGATGATGATCAACAGGATCTGACGCAGGAAATCATCTATCAGTTATGGAAATCCTATGACTCCTTTCAACAGCAAAGCCAGTTTTCTACCTGGATGTACAGGGTGGCACTGAACACCGCGCTGGTATTCTTCAAAAAAGAAAAAAAGAAAATGCCGGTGACCGATTCCATGCCAGAACACTTAGCTATGGAGGAAAATGCAACCGCTACCAAAGAACTGCAACTGACCCACTTTTACAGGGCGGTGCAAAAACTGGAAAGATTAGAAAAAGCGTTGGTTTTTCTTCATCTCGAAAATTATTCCCACAAAGAAATCGGCGAAAACCTGGGTATTTCGGAAGGCAATGCCAGAACGAAGCTCAGCAGGGCGAAAGACAAATTAAAAGAACTGATTAAAAAACAAGGTTATGAATTTTGATGATATACAATCCGCCTGGAATAACGATAATGATAACAGTAAAGTAGTGATTCCTTCCAGTGTTGATCAATTAAAATCGTTACAGATGCCAGTAGAGAAACTGCGAAAGAACATGCAACTCGAATTTTATGTACAGTTTGGCAGCCTGCTATTGTGTGCGTTTTTACCGAAAATGTTTTACCTGAGCCCAGTAATGATCGCACCTTTTTATGCCATGTACCTGGTGGTAATAGCTATTTCTGTACACTATTTTTATAAATTCTATCTCTTCTATAATAGCCTGCGCACCAATACACTCAGCTCAAAAGATAATCTGTATTCACTTTATTATGAAGCAAAGCTGAATATCGAGATGTATAAAGCTTACACCTATACGCTGTTTCCTTTCGCATTAATTATAGCCGTGATGTTTATGGCCAGCGATAAGGCAAATAAGGCGGCCATAGTTCTGGAACAGGCCCTGGTGCATAAAGGCATGGCTATTGGTATCGCTGTTACTTTTGTAATATTAATACTCATGATCATGATGATCACAGAATCCTGGATCAAAAAGTATTATGGAAAATACCTGACACAGATAGGGCAGGTGCTGGATCAGTTTAAGGAGAATGCGTAGCAGGTAATAAAATAAAAGCGGGCAGATAACCAGTTATCTGCCCCGCTTTTATTTTATATAGATAATCAGTTTTTCCGGACGATTCTCGCAGCCCAGCCACCACCAATGCTCATCACAACGGGTACCTTGGAGTTTTTTGTAACCGTGATCTGTTCCATTTTGTAGTCCTGTGCATTTCTGTCGGCATTAATACCATCTTTCCATACCTGCATGCTATAGGTGCCTTCCGGCAGGAAAGAGCAATCCAGTGTTAAGGTGCGGGCAGTGTAGTTCGTCATACCACCTACGTACCAGTCACCGTTTCCAGCTTTGCGTGCGGTCAGGATATACTGGCCCACGCTGGCCTGAAGAGGAATAGTGGTATCCCATACACTCGGTACTGCCTGGAGAAACTGCATGCACTCCGGCTCTTTGTAGTAATGGGTAGGATTATCTGCCAGCATCTGGAGCGGACTTTCATATACTACGTACATCGCCAGCTGATGACAGCGGGTGCCGATACTCATCGGATTGCTCCAGTGAGGCGCCCAGTCGTTTTTCTGAGCATTCAGCATGGCGCCGGGTGTGTAGTCGGCCGGTCCTGCTGCCATGCGGATAAATGGGAAAGTTACGTTGTGATCCGGCCCGATAGATTTGCTCTGATCTCCTTTACTTTGTTCCAGGCCATATACCCCTTCAAATGAAATGACGTTGGGATAGGTGCGTTGCAGTCCTGCCGGTTTGTAGGCGCCGTGGAAATCTACCAGCATTTTATGTGCTGCTGCAGATTTCGCTACTCTTTCATAGTAGTTGACCATCTGTTGATCATCGCGCTGCATGAAATCCACTTTGATCCCTTTGATATTCCATCTGGAGAATTGGTCCATAGCAGCGTCCAGCTGCTGATCCAATGCCAGCCAGGTGGTCCACAGGATGATACCCACATTTTTGGAAGCAGCGTATTGCGACAATGCTTCCATGTCTATGTCCGGTGAGGTTTTCAGCAGGTTGCGGGTGTCGCTCCAGCCTTCATCCAGCACCACGTATTCCAATCCGTATTTCGCAGCAAAGTCGATATAATATTTATAAGTGGCCGTATTGATGCCTGCGCGGAAATCTACCTGATAGATGTTGTTGTCGTTCCACCAGTCCCAGATGGCTTTACCTGGTTTTACCCAGCTGTAATCGCCGCTAGATGGCTCTGCCAGCTGATAAGGCAGCTCATTTACCAGCAGGTCTTTATCTTCCGGGGCAATCATGATAATGCGCCAGGGTAATTGCGCGGCGCCTTCTTTTTTTGCGATGAAAGGCTCCCGGCTGCTCACTTCTTCATCCCGGTCGGAAGTAATTTTTTTCTGGATCGGATAATGGGGGAATACTCCCTGTAGCGTATTGCTGCCATTGCCTTGCAGCCACATACCTGCGTAGTTCAGCAACGCCGTTTCTGTAATCAGGATTTTTGTGCCATCTACGCTGAACAGTGCAGGCAAGCTGGCGAGACTTTTATTATCACGTATATTATTTACCGTTAGTTGCTGGTAGCGCCGTTCATTGTGGGAGAAAAAACCGTCTTCCACCGGGTACCAGGCACTGTCTTTTGTTTGAAGGGCAAATCCGGCCTGCTCGCTGATTACTTCGTATGCGCCTTTATTGCTGATAAGCCAGCGCCAGGCAATGCCATTGTTATAAGCACGCCATTGCAGGGAGCTGCGGTTTTTGAAGTTGAGCTGCAACTGATCGTAATGATCTTCAATGACAGCGCTTTTCTGTTTCACTACCGGGCGCAACTGTTGCGTTACTGACGATGTTCTGGTGCTGTTTACTTTCCAGGGACCATTGGCCGCCACAGAAGTAGCAAGCCCGATGGTGGTGGGTTGAAGCAACACTTTACCATTGTACGATAACGAATACCGTATACTATCCCTGACGGATACACGTATTTCAGTTTTCCCATCCGGTGAGCGTAGCGTATATTCCTGCGCTGTAGCAGCTATACTGCCGGTGGCGGCCAACCATGACAGCATCCATCCTTTAAGATTCATTCTTCCGGTTTTAAAGTTGTATAATGGCTGAAATTACTCGTTATTTTATAAAGATTAACCGGAAAATGCGGAGGGCCTATCTATCTACCGGGGTTGGGTTTTTTATGAAGAAAACGCCATCCATTATTTCAGGCCAGTTTGCTTTACCGGGGATATAGTCCATCAGCATGCCGTTTTGTGTTTGGCGCAACCAGCCCTTTGCTTTCCGGTAATTGATAAATGCGTAGTTGTAGGTGGTTTGTGCCAGTTGTCCTTCTATGCTTTCCGCAGCAGCAGGGGCCAGTGGCAACAGTTTACCATCGTTGAAATCAATAAAGCTACCGCTATAGCCTGTAAAGCCAATGTTATATACTGCTTGCCCGAAATGCTGGTAAACAGTGGCGCCCATTGGTGTATAGCTGGAAAAGAAGTCGTTGATACCGGCGATATCCGTTTTGAGTTCGTGGGTAGTTTTTGCGTTATGCACATTATGCGCCCATACAATGATCTTTTTCCCGGGATAAGCCTTTTCTGCCAGCCATATCAGGTTTTCTGCCATCTGGAGATCCCGCACACTCATTTCATTCCCGGGAATCATTTCCCAGTAACGGATTGCCTGCGATTCCAGGCTGCATACCACGCGGTACCAGAAACCCGCCGAGGCAATGAAATGATTGGCCGGACTGCCTTCCCCGGAAGGCAACACTTTTTTCAGTTCTGTGAGCTTATCCAGGAAGATCTTTTTCTCTGTTGCGGAGGGCCGGTAAGGACGGGAAGACATCGTTGCGACTGCCACTTTTTTAAACACTTCCCAATCTGCATCTACCAGGTCAGGATTCCTGCTTTTCAGAAATTTTTCAAAGTCGGGCAGCATTTGTGTTTTGGATTTTTCACCGGAATGCTGGCTCTCGAATCCCGTTACCACCAATGAATCGGGCTGTTGTACTTTCGACTGGATATAGTCGAAAAGTGGAATCATCTGCTTGCTGCCTGCGTACATATAAAACAGGCTTCCAGGTATTTCTTGCCGGAAAGGACTGCCCTGGCGCGTGTTTTCCCAGATACGGGCCATATCATAAAAGCCACTTTCAAAGGCCAGTACTTCGAATCCGAGTTGCTCATGGAGATATTTGATCAGTCTTGTTTTTGCTAGATAAGTTGATCCTTCGCCATGCGTTTGTTCTCCGAGCATTACGATACGGGCATTGCCTATAGCGACTTTTAAACCTTTCAGGTCAGAAAAATCCGTATCTGCGGGATCAATACTTTTGATAGCAGTAATACTTTTAAGTGGTATCTGCTGACTGAGGCAGGGCAGGGAAAGGCACAACAACAGGGCTAGCAGCCGGGTAACGGGGACAGGGTTCATGTGGCATACATTTGAGTATGTAAACATAAGGGATCGCTGGCATATTGCAACAATGGCTGAGCTCTTTTTACATAAGCGGTCGACCCGTATTATTTTTGTACTTCCGTGTTTGTATTTCTGCCACTTGTTGTATATTAGTTCCTGATTATTGAAAACAGAAAGGACCATATCTATCTACTGTTGCGTGCTTAACCCGTTTATAGCAACAGCAGATATGTAACCAGTATTAATTCCAAATTTTTGAAGTAGTTGCCCGGTATCATTCCTGTGATGGTAATGGCATTTAACCATATTTAAAACAGAAAAAGCTGCGACATGTCATTGTATACGCACACCTCATTCACTATCGGTGATCATCAGTTTACGTCTTTTCATTCCCTGGTCCTGCATCAGACTATTCACGGACATCACGACTTTGAAATTAAGATCGGCTATGACTGGCTGAGTAAGTTGGGAAAAGGATTATTCAATGCCGGCAAAGAGTTCCTGGGAAAAGAGATTACTATCTCCATAAAACCTGTAGAGACAAATGCGGTGTACAAGCCTTTAAATTTTAATGGTATTGTAAATGGTATCAGTATGGGAAAGGGCAGTGATGGTACCCATGGTTTTTGTGTGATTAAAGGACACAGTACCACCATCCTGCTGGAAGATGATGAACATATGGCCTGCTTTGAACAGAAAACATTAGCTGCTATTGTCAATGAATCACTCAAAGGATGTGGGCCTTATGGTAAATCACCCGCTGTGGATCCCGCTTTGACCGAATCCCTGAAATATATAGTACAGTATAAGGAAACGACTTACCAGTTTATAGAAAGATTGGCGGCCCGTTTCGGAGAATGGTTTTTTTATGACGGCGAGAAGGTGGTATTTGGCAACTACCGTCCGCAGAAAACAACCCTTACCCACCAGGTAGACCTGATTGATTTTAACCTGGATCTGACTGTGAAATCCAATAATAGCCGGCTGTATGGCTATGACTACAGGCAAAATCAAGCCGTTAGCAACGATACGCAGGCCATCCCCGCAGGTAACACTGATGTATATACGAGCCACCTGAAAGAAGTGAGCGAACGGCTCTATAAAAAAACATCACAATATAAGCTGAACCAGTCGTTCGGTAGCAGCGCCAAATCCCAGCTGGATAAATATACACAGGTACAGAAAAAAGGCCGCTTGTCACAGATGGCGGTGCTGAAAGGCAGCAGCCAGCAGAGCGCACTAAAGATCGGAGATATTGTTACGGTCAACGAGTCGGTTCTTTCAAGCGAGCATCATGGAGAATTTGTGGTCACCCGTTTGTCGCATTACTGCACAGAGAATGGCCTGTATAAAAATGATTTTGAAGCCATTCCCGCCGCTGCGGCCATGCCGGTGGTTGATCTGCAGCGCTCACCGGTTTGTGAGGCGCAAAGCGCTGTTGTGACGGATAATAATGACCCCAAAGGACTGGGCCGTATCCGGGTGAAATTTCAATGGCAGCAATCGGGATCTACTCCGTGGCTGCGACTTGTTTCTCCCCACGGAGGCACCGAAAAAGGCTTCTATTTTATACCCGAAGCAGGAGAAGAGGTATGGGTAGATTTTGAAGGCGGTAACCCCGAAGTACCGGTGGTACTGGGCGCCGTGTATAACGGTAACGCCAAAACGGGATTCGGTGACAGCCAGAATAACCTGAAAGTTATCAAAACGCGTAGCGGGCATCTTATCCGCCTGGATGATACCGATGGAGCGGAAAGTATCACTATCACCGACAAATCCGGCAATATTGTTACCATGGATACCAGCGCCCAAAGCATCAACATTGCTGCTATGGAGAATATTACCATCAACGCAAAAAATATCAGCTTTACGGCAAAAGAAAATATACAGGTGAGCGCAGGTAAAAACCTTTCCCAGACAGCGGTGAAAGACTTTAGTCTCATGGCCGCCAATATCAAAGAGGTGGCAGATGATACCCTGCAACGCACTGCTAAAAGCATCGAGAAAACGGCCGAAAAGGTGAGCCTTAGCAGTACCAAAGAGAATATCGAAATGCATAGCGCCAAACAGATTGTGAACAAAAGCGGCGACAAAGCAAAAATGTTTTAACCCGGGATAATATATCACAGATGGGAAATATGATTTCAATAGCGAAGAATATTGTGGAAAATTCTGAGACATCTACCACTTACGCTACCAATGGGGATATCAGTCTGCAGGCTGCCAGCCAGGTGAAGCTCCGCAGCACAGACAAAATTATTTACGACAAGTACCAGGCGCCAGAGAAAAAGGAAAAGGAGCTAAAACAATTTCTCGTACACTTCAGACGCCCCGCAGGCTATAAAGGCGAATATGGTTTCGACTGGCTCCGGGATGATTATATCTACGCTATTAATTATGTGGAGCTGGATAATAATGGCGCTCCCTGTCAAAGTGTAGTGCCTCTGGCCAACGATGTGGCGGCCGTAAAAAACGAGTACACCAAAGAGGTGAAAAGCCCCATAAAGCCCTATGGTAAGGATTATTATCCTGCCTGGTTATCGCTATTCCCACACACCACTGCCCAGCAGTTTAAGCACGGTTCCTCTATGAATAAGAACGGCGCGCAGCTGGACCTGGAACTGGAGGAAATAGAAGACGTGATCAGTGATGGTACGGAAATCATTTTTGAATCAAAGAATCCTAACCTGAAAGTGACGCCACAGAAAATAAATATTGCCGCGCTGATGGGCAGTGGCAAACAAACCCGTTACCGTCCGGGCGGACAGCCGGTAAAGTTTTATCTGCTGAAAGGCGGCATCAATGTAGTGAATACCGACGCTCCGTTACAACAACACGAAGAAATAAAAGTCTATGCAAAGCTGGGAGACAAGAAAGAAGAAGTTGGAAAACTGATGGTATACAACAACCACATTATTCCCAAAATGGAACTGGTGCTGGTGAAAGTTGGAACACAGGCTAATAGTGTGTCTACTATTGACCAGCAGCTGATAAAAGACCTGGAATACCAGTTTAAAAGATCTTCCTTTAACCAGGCGCTCATCCGTGCGGAGATAAAAGCGGATACCACTTTTGAAACCGGTGTACTGCCACTTACAGATACAGGAGTCACTAATTTCTGGAATAATGTGTTGGGTGGTTCCGGTCGTTTTAATACCGATCAATTCCTGAAAGATGTAATCGCATTGTATGAAAAGTACGGCCAGCATAAGCCCGCAGGTGGCCGCATCAATGCAGACGCCAATAAACGGACCTACATTTTTCTGACAGATCTGCCTGCCAGTTATCTTCAGGGACTCGCAGCAGGAGAAGGAGATATCATGAAGGAGTTTGTATGGGGAAATGCTTACGTGGTATTTCTTTCCGGGTTAAAGAACCGGCGAACCCTGCTGCACGAGGCCGGACACTCGCTTGGTCTGCAACACACCTTCAGCGCCGGTGAACCACTAGTGGGGTTAAAGCCGCCACCATATACGCTTTATCAGGGCTATACTGATAACATCATGGATTACACCTGGCAGCTGAATCGCAACCCTAATCCATATGATTCCAATGACAGTATGCGGTCTTTTTTCAAATTTCAGTGGGATATTATGAGACAGGACAGAAGCTTAATTTTAAATTATTAGTATGCGCAGTTGTTTGCTTACCCTTATATGCACGATCACGTTAACGGCTACACTGTTTGCGCAGTCTTCCCCTGATGTAGCCGGGGTGAAATTCGGTGTTTTGTCTGAAGGTATCCGTGTAACCTATCGCGTTACCCCGGATGCACTGGAGCGGAATTGGCTGGATACCGGCAACCGGAAAATTGATTCTTCCGTAGTGAAATTATCTGCCGCCCAATGGCAGCGCAGCCGCTTCGTGATAGATTCCATTCCCTCCCTGTTGTTAACAGCCGGTGCTACCACCCATAGCTGGGGCTGCCTGAGCTGCCGCGATCAACCGGTGATATTGGTAGAAGTGGCGTTTACAGATAAAAGACGGGTGATGTCTTATCGTATCGACTCCGATACCAGCCGGATCCCGGAAGTTATCCGGAGATATGTAAGCAATGTGGAAAATGCAGTCACGCAATTAATCAACGACAGCAATAAAAAAAAGTAGTCATCACGTATGAACCAGCCTTCTTTCCGGTTTAACCCGGTACATCTTCACAGAACTTATGGGGTGACCTATATCGTGGAATCATTGGGTGCTGAGCAAACCATCAGTTATGAAATTACACTGAAGGGCGTGAAGAAAATACCAGGTACCGGTTTTTTGTTTGATATCGATAAGGCGCCTGTATATATTAATCAACAGTTACCAGAGAAAATGATCGACAAGCTGGTAGCGCGTTGTGGAAAAGTATTGTATCCCTTGCAGGTAACGGTAAATGACAACGGGCAGTTTATTGGTGTTGCTAACGCGGCGCAGATAGCCGCTGCCTGGGAAGCAGAGAAACCTGCGCTACTGGAGTATTTTACAGGGAGTGTAACGGAGGAAATAGTGGCGTATATGGACCTAGCGGTGAGCAGCCCCCGGCATATTTATCAATCCCTTTGCCGCGACTGGTTTATGGCACTCTATTTTGCTGATCTGTACCAGCCTGGCAGCGATATCATGGAACGGCAGCTTACCACTGCTTTGCCCGTGATGCCTTATACCGCGCCCGTTTTGTTTAATATTATCCAGCAACCGGTGCAACATCAGACCGATAGCGGTTGCCTGGTGTTGCAACAAAAAGGAACCTGCAGTGATCCGCGCAGTGTGGAAGACCTTTCTGATGAAAAGGAAATTCCGCTTTCACAACAGCTTTATGGTATTCATACACCCTTGAAAGGCCAGGTAGATATTACTTATAAACTGTATCATAAAGATTATTCCATCAATTCCGTTACTGGCAGATGTAGTTTGCCGGGCAAAGACGGAGCAGAGAAAAATGTAACGTTCAGCATCTACCATTTACGGGAAAAAGACAAGGCGCCGGCGCCGGTAATGTCGATACTATTGCCGGAAGAAACAGACCCCGGGAAAAAGAAAAGCATCTTTTCCTTCTTTTTCAAACGTTGAAAAAAATATAAAAGGACATGAGTGAGAAACACCTGGTATGTCAGGGAGCGGTTTGCAAATGCCAGTTTGGTACAACTCCCGATAAGCTGAAAGTGAAAAGTCAGCAGGTACATTATATCAATGATAAAGATGGCGCGGAAAAGCCGCTGGCTAATACTAAAGACATCGGCCAGCCTTTTGAAGCCAATACATTTGGTAGCTGCAAACAGAAAAATAATAACCCCTGTACCCCTGCTGTAACTGCATGGAGCGGTTTCTATGATAAAGTGGAGCTTCCCGGAGGGGCACATATTTTACTGGAAGATAGTAAGGGCACCTGTGCAACCGGTGGAAAAGACTGTATCTCCATCACCTTTCATGGCCAGACAGCCGATATGACAAAGAAGGATGCCGAGAAAGCAGACAAGGAAGTACAAACGCACCTGAATCCCCTCATGGATGTACAAAAAGTAGAAGAAGATTTATTTCTGATCCGGTTTCCGCAAGGGCAACCGTTTTAAAAACAGGAACCATGTCTGATAATAAAAAACTGGTGGTAACGATACCAGCGGCAAAAGGAACGGTAGATGTAAAAAGCGCCACCGCCGTGTTGAAAGAAGCAGGCACCGTGCGGGCGGAAATGAAGCATATACATACCATGGTGGAAAAAGCACCTGCGCCCGCCAAGCTGACCATCCCCATGAAACTTCCGCAGGGCGATCAAACGCCTTATCGCTGGATCTGGTCGATGCTGCGCACCCTTACGTTTAAAAAAACGGATGTCAATGATGCCTTGAAAGGTCCGCTGGTGTTCCCCAACTTTCCCAAAATAGTGGAAGGCGGCGGATTGGGCTGGCTGGAGCCATTAGTGGAAGGAGCGGAGCCTACTAACTCGGCTGCACATGGTTATTTTGTTGCTGCCCGTGGAAAACCAGCCGTACTATCAGCCGAATGGAGAGAGTTTGCGCCCAATAACGATGGTAAAATTATCACTAAGGGAGAAAAGAAATTCCGGGAAAGTGTACAACTGCATATTTATACCCGTGCGATGTATGGCCAGGAAATAAAGATTTTTCTCATGGGCCATAACATGATTATGTCGGACGACAACCTGCCGCCATGGGAGCGCACAGCAGGGAAAGCCGAGATTGAAAAGGGAAAAACCAAGCCCGATGATGCGATAAAGCATTTTACCCGGCAGGTGAAGATAACCGCTATCCTGAAAGATGAAACGACCCGGGGCGATGCTTTACAGGTAACCGATTTCGTGGTGAAAGATAAAGATACCAAGGCGAAGGACATGAAGGTGGCCGCAGGCACCATCACGTATCAGAATTTTGTGCAGAAGGTAATTGTGGATGTATTTCTCGATGACCTCTGGAAGTCGGATAGCGACTCGAAACTGGAAATATATCCCGTGGTAAAAACCAGGGATGGTAAAATCAGTAAGGAGTTTGATAAATCATTTCTGAAAATAAAAGAAGATCCTCAGGTAAAGGAATCTCCGTTGATGTATGGAGGGAATAAACCAGTGCTGGCAGGTGATATTCCTACGAATACCCAACGGTTTCAACCCTGTAAATACGGGATGATCACGGTAGAAGACAAAGATGGCACCCAGACTATTTTCGATGAAAATGTACTGGACAACCGGTCTGATGGCAACCGGACCTTTAATATTGTGGCCGGTAGTGAAACCGCGAAGAAGACAATTAAACTCAGTGTACTCAGCCTTGTTAGCCATGACGATGAATGCACCGCTACACCAAAGCACAAGGGGCATGTGATTGATATCAGCAGCTTCGGTGCGAAAGATTATCAAACCGAAAACCCAAAAGCCGGCATCAAACGGGAGGCGGAAAAAGAAAGCGCCGCCAAAGGGAAGTTTGAAATAAAAGCCAATAACTACAAGTTTAAAAGAGATACCAACGCCGCTTTTTCAGGGGTGATAAAAGTATCTGATGAAGAGCTGGAGTTTGATGCGCAATACAAGTACAATTTCTTTGATGAAAACAACCATCCGCTGTTCAAAAGGATTCTGGGCTATCTCTGGATTCCCGAAGCGCAGGCAGATCATTTTCCCGTAACCATACAAAGTTGCCGCTGGAAACACGTGATTGATTTTGCCGTGTATCCTGATATTAAATGGACGGCGGCCCTGGCCTTCAATATGGAGAAAGCCGACTTTGATGCCTTAAAAACGAAGTTCGCGGAAGCGAATAACGGTAAGGGGATTAAAAATGCGCTGCAACGGTTTACCATGAACCGGCTGGAAGGAGTGGAGAAAGTGGGAAAGGCCGCAGAAGGACGTTTTAGCAAGCCTACGCCGGTACTGGATCATCATAATGAACAACTTGGAATGGAGCTGGGGGAGATGTTTGCGCTGCCAAAAGATAAAGATGCTCCTGCCGCTCCGGTAAAAACAAAAGGTAAGTTCGCAGAATTGCTGGAACTACTGAAAGAGTTCGACTTTTCCATCAAGGTAGAATGGAACAATGATACGGAAAGCGTGGATCCCATCGAGGATATGATCGCGAAGTATTATCACCTGATAAAAGGCGCCTGGCACCTGGTACAGGAGTTCCGTAAAATCATCCACGGCGATCATACTACCAAAGCCGATACAGGCGGCGACGATGGCAAAGACCCGGATGAATTTATAAAGAAGAACGCCGATAGCTCCGACAAAAATATCCAGGGTCTCATTCAACGCATGCAGCGTAAGCCATTTGAATACGAACTGCAATTCCCCAAATTAGGCCTGGCAGCATCGTGGTATTATGAAACCATGCCACCAGCAGAAGGCGACAGCCGTTTATGGGGCGCCGGCAGAACTGTGCTGGTAAAGCTGAACGCAAAGCCACTGGTGGGGATCGACCTGAAATGGGATTTCCTGGAATTGCTTTGTCGCCGGCACCCGATCGCCTATGCTATTTTAAAGGCCGTAGATGCGCTTTTGTATATCTGTGCAGATGACGACAGTAAAGTAGATGTAAGTGTGACGATATCCGGTAAAATAGACCTGGAAGCCACCTTTAAGCACAATACCGTAGGCGGCAATGTGTTTACCAGAACGGCCGGTTCTTCTGCGAAGAAAGAAGAGCTGATCAAGGGGGGCGCCGTGGTATCAGTGAAGCTGGAGTGCAAGTTATATCTGAGTAAAACAGCCACTGCGTTTAAAGTAAAAGTGGTAGTGGCGCTGGGAATAGGACTGGAAGGTAGCTCAGGGCTGGGATTGCAGGCTACTATTGGCTCTGATAATAACGGGCTGTATGTAGGACTCGATCTGATTTTTGAAGGCATAAAAATTGAAGGGTATGTTGAAGCAAAGGTGAATGTAGGGGAGAAGACCAAAGAAGTGAAAAAGAAGGAAGGCGAGCCGGCAAAGCCCGCAGAATACAATAAGATGGTGGACGTCAATCCAAAAGCATCCTTTGAAATCGGGATCGATGAAAAAAAGATCTCATTAGCAAAAATGTACCTCACCAAAAAAGAAGCAGACGGATGAGTAAATCAGCAGTCATCATCACATTCATTTTAATGATCAGCCTGCACAGTTGCGGGCAGGGAACAAATGCAAAAAAAGAAAGCATGAATCAGGGTATCAGGGAAAAATATCTTAACAGTTATAAACTGGTAAAGAAGTATGATTATAATCCAAGGTTTTATTTGGATTTCAATAGCTACAACTGCACTTACGAAATACTCATCAATGATATGCCTGCGTATACGGACTATGGTAGTGGGAATCAGGGCGGCGCCATATGGCCGGTATCCCCCAATATCCTCAAAAGTGGGCTACAGCATATCACGATCCGCGTATTCCCAAAAGTAGATGACGATGATAAAATGGAAGCATTTCTGAAACCACAGCATTGTGGCCTGGAAGTGAAGGTGGTGAGCGGTGATGAAGAAAAGGAAACCCCGAAGCAGTATAAGCCTCTGTTCCGCTATAAAATGCCGGAGATAACAACGGATAACGTACCATACCTGGAGTTTAAAGGCACCTTTGAGGCAGTTGTGCCCTATGAATTGAAAGGCTGGAGCCAGAGCCAGGATCTGCGGAAAGAGGACAAGGCGCAACTGACAAAAGAGGTACTGGCTTTTTATCGCCAGTATCGTCAGCAGATGGCAGATGGCAACATGAGTGCCATTGCGGAGCAGATTTATAACCGGGAACTGGAAACAGAACAGGCCTATTTTCAGAATAAACCCCAGGATGCACAGGATACCTGGAACCGGTTTGACCAGATCAAAGCATATCACCTGGAGATGCTGCCCCTTGAACATTATGAGCTGCGCTTTTTTGGTGATGGCCGCGTGGTGGGGCTGATCCGTACAGACGATGCACTCAGGGGAGAATCGGCGATTACCGGGATTACGGACAATAAATACAAGATGTATAACCTGTTGTTACACAAGCCAGCAGGCAGCCAGCAACTGCAGGTAATAAGATAACATCCTTTTGCAGGGGAAGGAAAGGGGAACCACATCTTCAGAGATGGTTCCCCTTTATTTTGCCGGATATTTTAATATCAGCGTCTTTTTTTTAATCTTGTGTTCCCGGCCTGATGGAATGGTGTTATCCCGAACGTGCCCTTATCCATAAAAATATTCACTCAAAATACATACATATTATGAACCTACGATTGCGCTTTGCCATTGGTATTACTGTACTCGGACTTGCTGCCTGCGGGGAAAAGAAAACTACGGAAGCTGTTGCAGAAGCTCCGCTCAACGGCACCTGGAAACTGGCTTACAGTAAATTGATTAAAAACGGAGATACTACAGAAACCTACCCGGTAAAAGGCCAGGAGATGATCAAGATATTTAACGGCAGCCATTTTGCTTTTTTTAAGCATGATCTGTCAAAGGGGGCAGACAGTGCCACCGCTACCTACGGCTCCGGCGCGGGTACCTATGTGTTAACGGGGGATAAGTATGAAGAGCATCTGCAGTACTGCACCTATCGTGGCTGGGAAGACAAGCACTTTACCTTTACGCTGACACAGCAGGGAGATACACTTATTCAACGTGGCATCGAAAAAATTGACAGCCTCAATGTCAATCACGAAATTGTTGAAGCGTATACGCGTGTACGCTAAATCCACTAAGAAACCGTGTGTATATTGAACGAGCGATCCATATGGATCGCTCGTTCAATATACACACGGTACTGACTTTCAGACAACCATCTTTTCCTCTCTTATCTCTTCTTTTTTATAGGGTTTTATTCTTTAATATGAGGCCCGTTCCCGGCCTTTTATAATCCTCCTGAAGCTTCTTTTAAGTGTAACCGATTGGTTTCGTATTGGTGGATTTGTTAATCCTCTTAATCGGCCATGGCATTGAATCTTACCAATGTTTAAATAGTCGTGCTTAACAACGTATTAACCACTTGCAATGTTTTATAGCGTTACTTTTAAGTTAAGAATTTAAGGGGATGCAAAATAAAAACCACTTTCAGCCAAAGTGTTAAACCACCGGGGAATCTGATTTCCTAAACACCATACAACTAAAAAGAATATTTCCTAAACCAGTCTCTCAAAAAAGGAATGAGAATGCAACATAACAACCAAGATGCCGTCCTGCTGGACATGCTCAAAGATGGTAGTGCCCAGGCATTTACAGAAGTGTACAATAAATATAACCGTTTCCTGATGCTCCTGGCAGTTGATATGCTAAAGGATGAAGATAAAGCACAGGATCTGATGCAGGAATTTTTCCTGGATTTCTGGCAAAAGAAACTGTTTCTGAAAATTGATCTCAATTATCAAAACAGGGAAAGCTCCTCGGTAATGAAAGGCTATCTCTACGCCAGTATCCGCAATCGTTGTCTCAATAAAATTACCCGCGAAAGAAAGTTCTCCTGCGTAATCCCCGATGAATCTTTTGAACCGGCGGACCCCATGGAAAGCAAAGAAATTTATACATTGGTGAGTAAGGCACTAAAAAAGAAAGTACCACCAAAATCTTCTACCGCCTTCCGGTTAAGACATTATGAGCAAAAAAGCCATAAAGAAATAGCGGAAGAAATGAATACCAGTATCCAGACAGTGAAGAACCAGATTGGTACTGCTGTGAAAATTTTACGTGGTTATTTTACACCTGCCCACCTGTAATCCAGGTAACCCCTCATAACAAACTTATCATCTGGCTCCTTATTACCCATCGCCTCCAAAAAGGTAATGGACAAACTATGTCCTTCCGTTTGATGCAGTTGTACAATAGTCGTGGCTGAAACGGAAGGCCTGTAGAGGATTGCCGGGAAATACCCCTGAGCCGGACTCCTTCGTTAGGTTTGCGGAAAATTAAATGTATTTTCGGAATGCAATCCCTGACCTATGTATGTAGTGAAATATTTCATCTTGCCTTTGATATTCAGCATATCACTCCCGCTGTATGCGCAAACCGTAAATGATACCACCGCTGAAACCCAATGGTATTATCCTCCTCGTCCCCTCAGCGATTCCGCGTATAACGCATTTACATGTCAACAAAAATTTGTTTATAACATCAACCATCCTGAAAGCTATAATCAGATTTGTACCCTGATAAGACAACCAGGGTATGAGAGGACGATAAACCGGTATTTACCACCATTTGCAAAGGATTTTAAATGGAGTGGACGTCAGCTCCGTTTCTTCCGCGATGAAAAGATAATGGTAATGACTTTCATAAAAGCTGCCATAGAAGAGGAGATCGCCTTGCAAAAAGTAACCAGAGAGAGTAAGAAGAAGGTAGCTATGAGTTATAAACATGCCATACTGGCCATGAATGGGGTAGAAATGATTCCTTTTCTGCTTAAAACGTATGATCCCGGCACCGATATGGACATGCTTACCTTATTCATGTTGTTAATGATAGACAATGAATATATTCCTTTTATTACTTCGCCGTTTTACTGCGGTTTTTATGAGAATGGGTACTCTAAAAAAAGAGAAGGTAAGTATGCCACCGCTATTGAAGACGAAATCCTGCGCCAGGTGACTGCCTTTTCGAACGAAAAAAAATACCGGAAATAGTACGCTCAGTCACCAATCAGTTTCCAGTAAAGAATTGTGCCGCTCAATCCCCCATGCGGTTTAAACGCATAATAGGGAATTTCTCCGGCCCGTTGATACCCGGATTTTTCATACAGCCCTGAGGCACCTTCTTCAGAAGCCGTATCCAATGTCAGTAAGGTTTTACCCTTTTCTTTCGCCATTCCCTCCGCCCTTTCCAGTAATGATCTCGCTATCCCCTGACCACGATAATTCACATGTGTCATCATCTTGGCAACCTCCGCGCGGTGTGGCTGATTCGGCGGACAGTTCAGCAACAACGTAACCGTTCCAATCAGTTGCGCGTCATCAAAAGCTCCTAATACCACACGTTCCCCACGATCTGCAGCAGCCAGTGATGTTGCCCAGAAGGCTGCCGCCTCCTCCGGCGCCAACGGATGCATAAAACTAACGGAGCCGCCATGTGCCACGGTACTTACCAGTAATTCGGCCAGAGCCGCCACTACAGCAGGACCATTCGTTAATGTTGTAATAGTATATGCCGGCATCGGAATAAAATTTTAGTAAAAATAAATCATCAGTATTTTTTACCCGAAAAAAGGAATGAATATTACCTGACAAGATAATTATGCGCATTGCTTATCTGCCTATTTGTTGCTGACCTGCCTCAAGCAGTCCGCATAAAAGCAGATAGCCGCTACCAGCCATCCAGGTTAACAATATTTTCGCTGTAACTTTTGTCTCTTCCCTACGTTTAACAAGTAACCTGATTTGAAAGCGTGCTGTAGAATTTTTATTCCCTAAAACATTATCAATATGAAATTGCCAAAATCATTACTCGGCGCCATCCTGATCGGTATCACCGTTCAAACCACCACTTCCTGTAACAAGGATAAATCAGTAAAGCCCAAAGAGAAAAAGGAAGTGAAGAAGCCAGGTGAAGATGGCTGTCCCGCTTGCGGAATGGGTTGAGTATCATGACTAACATTTAATTCCAAAGAGGTGCCGGAAATTTTATCAGCAGCCGCCTGTAACCTGGATTCAAATATACTGGCAGCATGTCTTCCCTTAATGGAAGAATCAAGACTGGAAGCCATCGAATGGTCTTTTGACGCCTTGTTTAATGTGAAGGACATCCCATCCTGGTTCCTGGAATTATTGACTGCTTACAGCCATGAAAAAAGATTGACAGGACATGGTGTATTCTTCTCCCTTTTTTCCGGAAAATGGCGGCAGGAGCAGGCCGACTGGCTCAAACGACTCAAGAAGATCAATAGTACGTTCAGGTTCGATCATGTGACCGAACATTTTGGTTTCATGACCGGAAAGGATTTCCATCATGGAGCCCCGCTGAATATTCCCTATACACCGACTACCCTGCGTATAGGACAAGACAGGCTGAAACGGATCTTTGAAGCCTGTGAATGCCCGGTAGGACTGGAGAACCTCGCATTTTCCTATTCCCTGGAAGAAGTGAAAAAACACGGCGCCTTTCTGGAGCAATTGCTGGAACCTGTCAATGGTTTCATCATCCTGGATCTGCATAATCTTTATTGCCAGATCCATAATTTCAATATCCCTTTTGAAGAAATCCTGGCACTGTATCCGTTGCATAAGGTCCGCGAAATACATATCTCCGGTGGTAGCTGGCAACCAGCTCCCGATAACCCGGTGAAAAAAATAAGAAGAGATACCCACGACGATGCTGTTCCTGAAGAAGTATTCGCACTCCTGGAGCATACCATAGCGCGCTGTCCGCATCTGAAATACGTAGTGCTGGAACAACTTGGTAACGCCCTGTACACTGCCAACAGCAAGCATTTGTTTTATACCGATTTCGGAAGAATGGAGAAGATTGTACAAGCTAATAATAAAATCCATAAAGCCGTTTCCCTTCAAACCTTTTTACCGTTATCTCCCATCATCAACGGCGCTGTTATAGAAGATGAGACCTTAAACGCACAACAGCTCGAACTTTCCCGGATACTGGAATCCGCTCATTCTCATCACGAAGCCATTTATCGGCTAAGTCAGTCATCTCTGGCACATTCTGCCTGGCAGGTGGAGGAATGGGAGCCTGATATGATTGCTACCGCCGTCAGTATTGCACAGAAATGGAAGAAGTAAACCACCCTGTTTGTATAATTCCTGTGAAATGATTAATTTATAGGATCATACAGATAGGATGCTGTGTGAGGTTTAACCCTCAAAATTCTCGCCTGTCATGGAACTAACTCAGGAGCAACTTAACATTATAACATCTTCCGGAGATATAAAAATCAATGCTGTAGCAGGTTCCGGGAAAACAACCACCATCATAGAATACGCGAAAACACGTCCCGCTCATAGCAGGATACTTTACCTGGCATTTAATAAATCCGTTAAACTGGATGCTGCCAGGAAATTTAAAGCTTGCGGTTTGTCGAATGTAAAGGTAGAAACTGCTCATTCCCTGGCCTACAAGAAAATTATATTCAGAGATGGATACACGGTAAATCCTCATGGATACAAAACACATGAAATCGCCGATTTACTTGAAATTGCGGGACGAGGGGAAAAACATGGAAAGTATATTATTGCCAATCATATCAATAAATTTATTTCCTATTTCTGTAACAGCAATGAACCAAATATCTACTCCCTGGATTACCTGGACGTGGTGACAGATTCCAAGGCAAGGGCTTTTGTTAAAACCTGTTATGAATATATTCAAAACCAGGCGGCAGATTTTATACAAAAAATGGAGGACGGTGTAATTCCAGTTACGCACGATTTCTATCTGAAGAAATTTCAGTTGGAACATCCCCGTTTGCCCTACGATTATATTCTGTTTGATGAAGGACAGGATGCTTCTGCGGCTATGCTGGATGTTTTTCTCCGGCAGCGAGCCACCAAAGTAATTGTAGGAGATACCCATCAGCAGATTTATGGATGGCGCTATGCCGTCAATTCTTTAGAGAAAACAGACTTCCGGCAATTTCATCTTTCTACCAGCTTCCGTTTCGGACAGGATATTGCTGCATTGGCAGAAGAAGTACTGAAATATAAAACACATTTTACTGCCTATGAACCCATTGCTATTACAGGAAAGGGGAAGGAAGAAAAAGTAAAAACCATCGCAGTGATTGCCAGAACGAATCTGGGACTGCTGTTACGTGCCATAGAATATATTATAGATAGGGACGATATCAAGCATGTTTATTTTGAAGGAAATCTTAATTCATATGCTTATGCAGACGACGGCACTTCTTTATATGATGTATTAAATCTCTTCAATAAAAAACATCATCTGATCAGAGATAGCCTGGTGAAACAAATGACAGATATAGCAGATCTGGAAGAGTATATTGAACATACAGAAGACATTCAGTTAGCCACCATGCTGGAAATTGTAAAGGAACACGGAAATGATATACCAGGTATTATCCGTAAGATAAAAAGCAAACATGTTGCGAACGAAGAGAAAGACAAAGCCCAGGTTATTTTTTCTACCGTTCACCGCTGCAAGGGAATGGAATACGATCATATCATACTGGTAGATGATTTTATAACAGAAGAACGGTTGAAGAAAAACATTAAGGAGCACGGTGAAAAAGTAAATACGCAGAAACTGAATGAAGAAGTAAACCTGCTTTATGTGGCGGTTACCCGCACCCGAAATATTATCCAGATCCCGGATCTTATGATCCCCGCTACCTGTAAGACCTCGCCAAATATTACCATTGTTGCAACAGATGATGAAGAACTGAAGGAAAAAAGCCCGCTGCAACTGGGTATAAAGAAATAATTTCCCTCGTTCGCATCTGGACAGGAATTGTACTGAAAGCGAACAAAACGTTTATTTTTATTTATATAGCTTATTGTTTATAAGTAAATTATGAACTGGTATGTTCTTTTCTGCTCAATACGCAGCCAAAGATCTCAATCCTTATGTTTGGAAACTATTTTAAAATAGCCTGGAGAAATCTTATCCGGAACAAAGCTTTCTCCGTTATCAATATCTTAGGACTCACAATAGGCCTGGTCTGTAGCCTCCTGATATTTTTATGGGTAGCGGATGAACGTAGCATAGACAATTTTCATCAGCAGGGAAGTCAGCTTTACCTGGTATACGAACGACAAATCCTGACAGATAAGACCATTGGTGGGTATAAAACACCCGGTATGCTGGCCGGTGAAATGAAGCGCGCCATTCCCGAAATAGTGAAGGCCAGTAATTTTGCGTGGATAGATGATACTCCCGACCGGCTTACGTTTGAAGAAGGAAATAAAATAATAAAGTTTGATGCCTGCTACGCGGATGCCGATTATTTTCAGATGATGAGCTATCCTTTATTAAAAGGAACAGCAGCTACTGCCTTAAGCGCGCCCGGTAGCCTTTGTATTTCCAATAAAATGGCTGCCGCGTTCTTCGGGAGCGCAGATGCAGCCATCGGAAAAACGCTTCGTTGCGATAACCGAAAAGACTTTACCATCACCGGTGTATTCAAAGACCTGCCGGACAACGTTTCTGCTAAATTTGATTGTCTCATCGATTGGACCAGTTTTCTTGAAGACAACAGCTGGGCAAAAGAATGGGGGAATGTAGGACCAAATACACTCGTTCTTCTGCGAAAGGATGCCAACCCCGCGCAGGTAGAAGCGAAGATTAAAAACTTCCTTGCGAAATATAATACCGATCATCACAAGGTGGAATTAGGCCTGCAGCCCTTTGGAGAAAGTTATCTGAATGGTGATTTCAAAGATGGTTATATCTCCGGCGGGCGCATCGCGTACATCCGGTTGTTTAGCATCGTGGCAATTTTTATCGTATTGATCGCCTGTATTAATTTTATGAATCTTACTACCGCTCGTTCTGCAAAACGAGCAAAGGAAATTGGTATCCGCAAAGTAGCAGGAGCTGCCCGGGCAGTGCTCATGCGGCAATTCCTCAGTGAAGCCATATTGATGACAGTATTGTCTGTGTGTCTGGCATTGGTACTTGTATATGCCCTGCTGCCGCTTTTTAACCAGCTAAGCAACAAGCAACTTGTTTTCCCTCTCTTCAATATTTATTTCTGGATTAGCCTGGCAGGACTTACGCTCGCCACAGGACTCGCAGCGGGAAGCTATCCCGCCATTTTTCTATCTTCCTTAAAACCGGTAAAGGTGCTGAAAGGCGCGCTGAAATCCGGGAGCAATGATATCAGGTTGAGAAAGGGATTGGTAGTTTTCCAGTTTGTATTATCGATCCTGTTCATTACCTCCACTATCATCGTGTCGCGGCAGGTGAAATATATCCAGCAGACCAATCTGGGATATGACCGTGAAAACCTCATTTATGTACCGGTGGAGGGAAACCTAGCCTCAAAATATGAGGTGTTTAAACAATCAGCGCTTAATGCCCCGGGTATTAAAGGCATTTCCAGGATTGGAGAACCTCCTACTGCGGTAGGTAGCAGAACATGGGGTGTTGAATGGGAAGGTAAAACACCGGATAATAATCCGCTGTTTACGCAAACTGCTATCGGGTATGATTTTGTAAAGACCTTACATCTGAAATTGGTTGCAGGGCGCGATTTCTCCCTGGATTTTGCATCAGATTCTGCGGGTTATCTGATCAATGAAGCAGCCCTGAAAGTAATCGGTTACAAAGATCCTATCGGCAAACCGCTTACTTTATGGGGCAGAAAAGGTAGGATTGTAGGGGTATTGAAGGACTTTCACTTTTCATCACTGCATGATGCGATCGTACCGCTGATATTACATAACGGTGAACAGAATGATTATGGTCATATCCTTGTCCGTACAGTATCCGGACAAACAAAACAGGCGCTGGCCAGCCTCGGAGAGATCTGCAAAACACTCAATCCTAAATTTCCATTTACGTATTCTTTTTCTGACGATGCCTACCGGAACTTATATAACAGCGAGGCGGTGGTGAATAAATTATCTACCTGTTTTTCCTTCCTGGCTATATTTATTTCCTGTCTTGGTTTACTGGGACTTGCCATGTTCACAGCAGAACAGCGCAAGAAGGAAATAGGCATCCGGAAGGTACTGGGAGCAGGTATGGTATCGCTGTTTACGCTATTGACAAAAGAATTTGTATTCCTCATTCTGATCGCATTTCTGATTGCTTCTCCCTTTACCTGGTGGCTCATGCACACCTGGTTGCAAACCTTCGCCTATAAAATTCATATGGAATGGTGGATGTTCGCGGTGGCTGTTTTGCTGATCATCGGGGTGGCAATGCTCACGATCAGTTATCAGAGTATCAGGGCTATTTTGATGAATCCCGTCAGGAGTCTGAAAGGGGAATAAAAAAACGCCGTAAGTATTGCTTACGGCGTTTTTTATGTTGTACTTAGTAACCCTTATTTTGAGAGATATTAGGATTGGCTCCTGTTTCCGCTTCAGGGATCGGTTGTAGCCTCCTGAAGTCGGTGGCCTTTACATCAACATAAAAGGAATATGCTTTTACCCCCATATTCTGACGCGTAAAATCGACGTTGGTTCTGGTAAGATCGAAGAACCTTAAACCTTCAAAAGCCAGTTCCTTCCTTCTTTCTGTAATGATTGCGTTGATGAGTGCCGGTCCGGAATAGGTATACGCAGCAAGACTACCATCCCGGTTTTGCGCTACCTGGTTCAGGTATTGCAGGGCGCTTGGTTCCTGGCCCAGCCTGGCGTAAGCTTCTGATAAAGTGAGTAACACTTCTGCATATCTCAGCAGCTTTATTTCATCTTTATCGGTTTTAGCTGCATTCTGGTATTTGTTGATGATATATACCTGGTAGCCGTTGCGGGTGCCATTGATCAGCAGCCCTTTTCGTTTATCCGTGGCGGTATAAAGCGCATAAGTATCATCTGTAGCCAGCAGGTCGCCCAGGCCGCTGCTGGAATAGAGATAGTCCAGTCCTTCCACACCATTATTCGCGGTGGCGGAGTTGTTGATTTCGAAGATAGTTTCCAGTTTATCGGTCCGCGCTACGCCTGATGCCCAGTAGGAACTGAAGCTGGCAGCATCTCCCGCCAGGGCATAACCTCCTTTCTGTACTACCAGCAGGGCGGCGTCACGGGCATTGGCATAATCACCTTTGTATAAATAGGCCCTGGCCTGCAGTGCCTTGGCGGCATACCGGGCAATAAAGTTGGAGCTGGTAGTATGAATAGCAGGAGTTACGTCCGGCATTAGCTGATAGGCACTGTCCAGGTCTTTGATGATCTGGTCATACACCTGTGCCACACTGTTTCTGGCTGGTGTGATAAATGCGCCGCCTTTATCCGTGGAAATGGTAACGAGTGGAACGCCGTCTGCATCGGGTTTTACGGTGTAAGGGGTAGCAAAGTAATTGACCAGGTTCAGGTAGCATAATGCCCGGATCGTATAGGCCTCACCCCGCAGCTGGTTCACGTTATTTCCTCCTGTGAGGCTGGAGCCTATAATCCGGTTCGCCTGCAGAATACTATAATAGCTTTGTGACCACAATAGCTTCGCCTCAGAACTGGAGGCTGTGAAAGTGTAGTTGTTCTGGGCCAGCAGTCTGCTGGAATTGGTGCTGCTGATGTAGATATTATCTGCCAGCAGATCCCCGAATACAACAGCATTGCGGCCGAACAGATAGTAGCCATCCAGGTTCCGGTATAAACCTGCCAGTGCTTCCATCATGTCGCCATCGGTTAAAATGGCCTTCTCAACGGATACGGAAGTAGAAGGTTCTTCATCTAAAAAATTTTTGCCGCAGGAAGTGGCTAACATTACAAATGCCAGCAGGATTGATATATGCGTGTATCTGTTTTTCATCTGTCATTAAAATTTAAAGTCCAACATTAATGCCCACGGTGAATGTTTTATATTTCAGCATGTTCTGATAATCATATCCTGAATAATTTACTTCCGGATCAAATGGTAAACGGTCGTCGAAAGTTTTCAGGAACAGGTTGGTGGCCCTTGCATATACATGCAGCTTGTTCACCCCCAGGCGGTTTACCCAACCGATGTTTTTGAAATCATATCCCAGGCTGAGGTTCTGCAGGCGGATATGATCGCCGCGATACAGCCGGTAGGTGCTGGTAGAGTTATCGGTGGTAGTGGAGTATTTGGGCACATCGGTCTGTTGACCGGGTTTGGTCCAGCGTCTGTCGTAGATAAACTGGTACTTGTTGTAGTTGTAATACGCGCCGGAGGTAAAGTAAATATCAGACGCGCCATACACCCAGTAGCCTAAGTTATAGTTGATATCCACCCCGAGGCTGATGCCTTTATAGGTAAATACGTTACTGAAACCACCAATTGCTTTGGGAACTGACTGCCGGTTGAGCACTACATACGCCGCTTTGGAAATATCGGTGGTAGTAGTACCATGGCCGCCATCAGTGTAGTATAAAGGGCTTCCGGTCTGCTGGTCTACACCGGCAAATTCCTTCATGTAATAAGTATTGAAGCTGTAACCTTCTTTCAGGTAAAACTGGTCGTTGCGTTCGTTGGTGCCTTTGGGTAAGCTGGTGATCACATTTTTATTCAGGGCGAGATTAAAATTGCTGTACCAGTTAAACTGCTTCGTTTTGAGCACGTCTCCCTTGATAGTGAACTCCCAGCCTTTGTTGGCCATGGCGCCTACGTTCTGGCTCACACCCGAGAAACCGGTAGTAGGGGAGGTTGCTACAGAGCGGATCAGGCCATCAATGTTGTTATAATAATATTCTACGGTCAGCATAAACCGGTCGTTGGTAAAACCGATGTCTGTGCCCACATCAAATTTTTTGGATGTTTCCCAGCGCAGGTCATTGTTACCAATAATCGTATACTGGCTACCGTTATAACCGGCATAGCTGTAGCTACTGCTGTAGCTGGCCTGCGGCATCCAGTCGTAGTTGCCCAGGTTGGCATTACCGGTGGTGCCATAAGACGACCGCAGTTTCAGCGAAGAAAGGATATGCTGTTGTTTGAAAAATGTTTCTTCCTGTACGTTCCAGGTGCCGCCTATGGAGTAGAAGCTGGCGTTCCGGTTATTTTTTGGAAACCGGGAGGAGCCATCTCTTCGGAAGGAGGCATTGAGCGCATATTTGTTTTTGTAATTGGCGCTGGCAGTGGAATAGAGAGATGTAAACGCATAGTTGCTGTTCATCGCGTAGGCGGTGGTAGGCGTAGCTGCATTGCCTAATGCTGTCAGATCTTCGTGGGCAGAGGGGAAGCCATTGGCGGTGGCAACCAGGTAATATTTCTTAGACTTTTGCGCCTCGTATCCTACAGATGCAGCTACATAGAAGTTGTCATAACCGGGTATGTCGTAGCGATAATCCAGCTGGTTCCGGGTGAGCCAGTTGAAGTAGCGGGAATAGTAGTTCTTGCCGGTTCCTTTAGCAGCTACACCATCACCCATAGTGGGATTCAGGAAAATCGTTTCTTCCAGTAAATTATAATCAATACTAAAGTAGCTGGTATAATTCAGTTGATCCCAGATATTCCATTTTAATTTCGTGCTACCCAATACCCTGGATTCGGACAGGCGTTTATTATCGTATTTCGCAATCCATAAGGGATTGTATACGCCGGGGAAATTCGTATTCCCGGTGATGCTGGTATTAATGGTACCGTCATCGTTATATGCGCGCTGGAACGGTGTTAATATTCTTGCGGCGTACGTAGGATTACCGGAGTATTGTGTGCTGTAAGGTGTATTCTGATCTACATTGGAGAAGTTGATACCGGTAGATAATTGAAACCGTTTATTGATCTGGTGATCGAAGTTGAAAAGGCCGGATATTCTTTTGAAATCGGCGCCAATAGTGGTGGCTTGCTGATCAAAATAGCCTGCGGAGGCAAACAGTTTTGATTTCTCGGTTCCACCATTTATGCTCACATTGTATTGTTGCTGTTTACCGTTGCGGGTAACCAGGTCGTACCAGTTGTTGCTCTTACCGCTGTTCAGCCCATATTTATCGGCCAGTTCTTTTACCTGTGTGTCGGTATAACCGGAGTTGGTGAGGGCTTCTTTGAACAAGGTAGCATATTGATCCGCATTCAATGGTTTGCCGGCATCGGGTAAATCCATTGGAGTGGAGTTACCTGCTTCCGCATCTACACGCACCTGTGTTTTTCCTGTTTTTCCTCTTTTGGTAGTAATAACGATCACACCGGTGCTTCCACGTGAGCCGTACAATGCAGTGGCGGCGGCATCTTTCAGCACATCAATACTTTCAATATCATTCTGGTTAATACCGGCGAGTGCATTGGAGGTAGTAACAGCGCCGGATAATGCACCGGAGTTAACGATCATACCATCTACCACAATCAACGGATCGGAGGAGAGGGAAAGGGAACCTACGCCCCGGATGCGGATGCTGACATTGCCTCCCGGTTGTCCGCTGGTGAGTGGTGCGGCCACGCCGGCTATCTGTCCCTGCATGGATTGCATAAAGGTAGAGAAGGGTTTGTTTTCCAGTGCAGCGCCGCCGATGGTACCTATTGAGCTGGTATTGGCGGCCCTGGTAGTGGTGCGGTAACCATCTTTGATAATTACTTCATCCAGCAGGCGTACGCCCGCGCTTAAACGTACATCCACCCGGGCGCCTGCTTTGATTTGTTGCGGTGCATAACCCATCATGGTAAAGTGGAGTGTAGCGCCTGCGGGTACCTGTTTGAAATGATAATCACCGTTGTCGTCGGTGGTGGTAGCCATTGATGTGCCGGATACTTTTATCAATACGCCGGGAATGGGTGTGCCGCTATTATCGGTTACTTTCCCGTTTACTGCGGGCGTCTCCTGTGCATAACTTTCATTGAACAGAAGTAGCAGTAGTAAAGTGAGTGTTGCCATTATACGAAAGGAGGAAGCGCCCCGTTTGTATAAGGCATAGAAAATCCCGTTGGTATGGATGTTGAAAACCATATTTTTAAATTACAGGTTAAAAATAAAATTGTGTCAGCCGGAAGATGCTGCGCATAGACCGGTTATCAGCGTGTGATGGCAGCAGAATAGATTCCATTGTCCCTGATTACCTGCCTGGCATAACCTTTTCTTTTTTGTTTTTTATATTGGTTGATAATCGTTCGCATGTTGTTAACAGCATAGCATAGCATAGCATAGCATAGCATAGCATAGCCAGATCAGCGTTCACTGAATCATACTTCCTGCTTCTTATCTATATATGCTGGTATACTAAACAGGCAGTATGAGATGCATGCCCGTTTATTGGCTGATTTTATTTTTGAAAAAGTGAATAGTTGGTAATCCTGGCCATGAGGTCAGGAAGAATTTTGGTTTGTGTGTTTGCTTCTCTTCTTAAATGTTGCGTGGCACTTTATCAGATCTTCATTTTCGGCAGGATTTAAAAAGGTGTCGCCCGCGATGCAATTACCAGTTATCTATACTGGTTAATTGTTTACGAATATACATATTATTTGTAAACAAAAAAGTATTTTTTCAAAAACCATATTTATTGGTACTATGGCGGTCTGATGGGTCATTGTAGCAGCTTACTCAGTTGATAGCTTTGGTTGTTATTAATATTTGTTTACGCTGAGACTTTTATTTTGTATACAAAAAATCACTAAAATCATATTATCTTTAAAATCATCCCGCCAATATATTAAAGATGGATAAACTGATGAACGTGATAGATAAAAGTAAAGCCACATGGCTACCTGCACTCTTATGCCTGCAATCGCTGACAGGTTTTTCGCAACAGCTACCTGCCAACAGGTGGAACGCCGGCAAAGCCACTATCAATGAAAAAACAACCTTGCGGATCTCCGATACGACTCAATGGCTGGTACTGAAAAAAGAAGCCAACCCGGAGCAGTCAGCTCCTGATGTTGTATTTGACGTGAAAGTGCCGAAGGCAGGTATCTATGAGATGATCACTTACGCCACTACCACAGTATCATTGCCGGAATTGATAAAGAAAGGTCCGCTGCCCACTGCTCATATTAAAATACAGATCGATCAGCAGCGACCTACCCAACGCATTGTTTTTGATTCCTGGAATCATTCCCTGCAAACAGCCGGTAAATTCCAGTTAACGGGGCAGCCGCAGAAAATAAAACTTTGGTTGCCAGAAGGTATACGTCTTGGGTATATCGAATGGAAAGAATATCAGCCACCAGCGGTTCCGGAAGCAGCAGCGAATTATACGCCCGCCATCGTACCACCAAAAACAAGACCACGCTTATGGCTAAACGAACAAACATTGCCTGTCGCAAAAGCCCGGTTGAACAAAGGTGAAAACCTGCCTGTATGGGAAAAGGTAAAAAAGACAGCACTCATACCTTTTAATTTTTCCTTTCATCCGGATAAAGAAATGTTTTATAATGATACTATTGAGCGGACCGCAGAAACAAAAGCGTTTTATTATCTCATGACAGGTGATAAAAAGATAGGAAAAGAAGCCGTTCGCATCATGACAGATTACTTATCTGTACTGGAGTTCGGGAATGTGAAGTACGGTGATATTACCAGGGAAGTAGGTCGCGCTATTTACAAAGGCTCACTGGTATACGATTGGTGCTATGATTTATTGAGCCCTACTCAAAAGCAGGCACTCTATAAAAATATGATGCGGCTGTCTATGGAAATGGAAATTGGCTGGCCGCCGTTTGACAACAGCGCCATCAACGGCCATGGTAATGAAGCCCAGGTAAGCCGCGACCTCCTGGCAATGAGTATCGCCATATATGATGAAGATCCGCTGCCTTATAAATATACCTCCTATGTTATCCTGGAACAATTGGTACCCATGCGGAAATTTGAGTATCAGTCGCCCCGGCATAACCAGGGGGTAGATTATGGTGCTTACCGCTTTGGTTGGGAAATGCACGCTGCGTGGCTTTTCTATGGCATGACCGGCAAACCGGTATTTGATGAGAATATCAAAAATCTGCCTGACTACTGGCTTTATATGCGGCTCCCCAATGGAGCTATGTTGCACGATGGAGATGTATTCAATGTAAACACCAATGGAAAGCCTTTCTATTGGAAGCAGCCACAAACCATGCTGTTGTCTTATGCTTATTCCAATAATCCGTTGATAAAAGGGGAGTTTGAAAGAGAAGGTGGTTTACCCGATAACCCGGTACTCTTTCTCCTGGTGAATGACCCTGACCTGAAAGCGGTCACCAGTCCGGCATCGCTGCCGCTTACCAAAAATTTTGGTCCGGTATTGGGTTCCATGATTGCAAGAACCGGCTGGAATAATGAGCCTGGCAGTAATGATGTGATTGCGGCGATCAAAGGAGGAGGTTATCATTTTGGTAATCATCAGCATGCCGATGCCGGCGAATTACAACTTTTTTATCATGGTATGCAGGTTGGATGTATCGGTCTGTATTTATCTTATGGTACTCCCTACGATTTTAATTTCAACAAACGTTCCATTTCGCATAGTATGATGCTAGCCAGGGATCCCGATGAAAAGCTGCTGTTCAGAACAGAGGCAAACGATGGCGGTTCCCGCTTTAGTCAGCGTTTTCCGGTGACCCCCGAAGAAACCCTGTCCGATCCCTGGTTTGATTACGGAAAGGTACGGTCATCCGATTTTGGTCCCTCAAAACAAGCACCTTCCTTCAGTTATTTTAAGGCAGATCTGACGGCCGCCTATACATCAAAAATGAGTAGTTATACCCGTGGCTTCTGTTTTCTGAATCTTGGAAGAACAGATGTGCCGGCGGTGGTGATCTTAACAGATGATATGACTACTTCCAGACCTGATTTTAAGAAATACTGGCAGATAAATACGCTGAAAGCGCCCGTAGAAAACGGTAATGGCATCGTCCTGCACAATGAACTGAATGGAGTAGAAGGTAAAACTTTTGTGGAGATGTTGGTGCCGTCCGCTGCCGACCGGCAAACAGAAATCTTAAGCGGAGACAAAGCCAACAGCACTTTTGAATTTCCGTATAAAGTGAATTCCAATAAGCCGGAAGCCAGCGCCCACCGCATTATGATTTCACCCAAAGCAGCACACCTGCAGGATCGCTTCCTCACTGTTTTTCAGCTAACAGCCGCCGACGCTGCTCCTTTGCCGCTGAAATTTGATCAGACCAGTGAGAGTTATATTATCACATTAGCAGATCGTATAACAGTAATGAGTAACAGCACCGGTTTTATCCGCTCCGCTTTCACGTTAAATATTCCGAAGGATGGAAAGGAATATGAAGTAGTACTCACGGGGATGACACCCGGTTTCTGGAATGTGAAAGGTAATCGCAATTTTAATGCGGAAGTAATGCCCGGTAAGAATACAATGGTATTTAAAGGAACGGGAGGAGAATATGTGATAACTCCCGGAAGAGTGTATGAGACAGGAAAGTAGTAATTGTACAGCACCTGCTTATTTCCTGATGGAATCCTGTTTTACAGAGATTCTGTAATCCTCACTGGTGATGCCTTTCACGCCTCTTGGTTTAGGGTATTTGGGTAAGGTATATATGGAATCAAAAACACGATCAGGGGAAGTGTTGATCGGCAGAAACACGGAGTCCGGTGTTGTAGGAACGGAGTATGGGACAGATATGGGATAACCGGAGGAGTCCCTGTTTGAATGTAAGGTCTCATTATTTAACAGCAGTGTATCTTTTTTAGTCGTGATAGGTATCACAGGCGTACTTTTATTTACACTATGGTTGGGTTTCACCGGACTGTCAGTGAAGGGAGGCGCCTGTTTTACTGTAGGATCGGGTTTCCGGGGGAAAGTATTTTTTGTACTTGGATGCTGATGATAATACCACCATAATAATGCTGCAATTACTATGATCGTTGCTCCGATTACGCCATACCGGGTTGTGCTTTTATACCTGAGCGCAGGTTGCTCATGCTGATCAGGCGGTGATGTCGCCACATCCAACTGCATTTCAATGCCAGCCCAAATACTGTCTGCCATATCCGGCACAGGAATTTGCTCCAGCTTTGCTGCTATTAAATCTTCGTATGGAGTGGTGTTATTCACTATGATTTGATCGCGGTTATTTTTTGTTGAAGAATTTTTCTTGCCTCGCTTAGATGCCATTTACTGGTCCCTTCGCTGATATTTAATTGTGAAGCGATTTCGCGATGGCTGTAACCATCAATGGCATATAATACAAACACAGCATGAGTGGCCCTTGGAAGTTGCCTTACCAATTGTAAGATGGCGGCTGCATCTGTTTTTTCAATGATGCTGTTATTCACAAAGGGCACTTCTTCCGTATCCTGTTCCAGGCTGCTGAAACGACTGCGTTGCTTTATAAGGTTCAAGGATTCATTGATAATGATTTTCTTTAACCAACCGTGAAAATTGCCTTTCCCGGCATCATAGGAGTGAATGCTCCGGAACATCTTCACAAAGGATTGCCCTGTGATATCTGCCGCTTCATGTTCGTCGGTCGCATAGCGCATCGCAATAGCCATAGCGAAGCCGTAAAGCTGCCGGTACAGGCGTTCCTGCGCTTTTCTTTCGCCTTTAAGGCAATCACGGATGATATCATTTAAATCCTGTTCCAACAGTCAGTACGTCTATTTCTGTGCACATTCAATGCTCACCATTTCTCATCATGTACCCTTCTTGCAAAAATAGCAGTGGCGATAGCACTGACCGTTAATTTTTCGCTGGCTTCCAATTCATTGTAAAACCAGATATTCCGGTCTATCAGATCTATAATTGCAATCACCCCATCGCCGGTACTCAGTTCATAGCCAGATAACAATTTAAATGGGAGCGTTCCCGTTTTGCCGTTTGATAATGCCGTTTGTTTAATGCTCAGTGGTTTGATGAAGATGGTATCCTGTCCGTTTGTTGCCAATCCGTTATCGCCCCGTTTGACAAAAGTAAAAGGGTTCTTGTCATTTTCTGCATTTCTATCGTAGATATTCGTCATCATCAATTCCCAGTGTCCCCGCTGCTGTTGGTTGCTGATATTGATAAGCGCTGAAAAGATATACTTATATTGCTGGAGTTGCTCAAAGCTATTGAATACGCTGTTGCTGTTAATCAGCTCATATTCCAGTTTTTTGGTAATTTCTTTTTCGTCTGCGTACACCTCTGCATTGTTTTTCCCGGAAGAAAGTGTATAACGGAACTTTGTTTTTTCCTTTGTTACAGTTTCATTCTTCTGAATACCAATCTGGTTTAAAAGGAGGTTTTCCAGTAAAAATCCCCGTCCTCCCCAGCTCCATACCGGATAGCTGATATGAATACCCCTCTTGATTTTCGACGTGGAAAAATCGCCGGTCGACATTTTATTACCACGCGCCCCGTTCACGTGTTGCATGGTGGCCTGTTGCTTAAACTTTTCCGGAATAGCCAGTTTGATGGAAGTGCCGCAGGCCGTCAGGCTGGCAATACTGATAGTTAATATGATATTTTTCATTTGAAGGTGCCCGTTTTGCATATTCTTTATCCGGCTTGTGAGTGGCTGTATAGCCGACCGTTTCCGGTAATACCTTGTTTTTCATATAAAGGTTGGGTAACGCGCAAAAAAAATATTCTTTCCGGTTTACCCAACGTTCCGGGGAGAGAACAGGTATTACTATCAAACAAAGTTATATCCATTTAAATACATTATATGAAAACAAAAACCATGAAACAGACTTTAATGTCATTGGCTGTCAGCGGCTTATTTTTCTCCTGTCAAAAGGAAAAAAGCGGTTCTCCTGAGTGCAGTATTAATGTTGCCAGCCTCTCCGGCGGCTATAAACTTACGGCTTTACAGTATAAGTCGACTGCAACCGCTGCCGCTGTTGATTATCTTGCTTTTATGGACGCCTGTGAAAAGGACGATATAATAACCCTGGATAGTAAAGGAACCTATGATTATAACGATGCCGGCACAATTTGTACACCCGAAAAGAAGGAACATGGCACCTGGCAGCTGAATGGCAATATCTTAACCAGTGATGGTACTCTGAATGGCACTATTGCCAGTTATGATTGTAAAACATTGATCTATTATGTGGAGAATACAATCGTGCCAGGAGACAGGTTAACCTTTACAATGGCAAAACAATAACAATTATCAGAAAGGCAATTCAGGGAAGGATGTCAGGAATACAGCTATATCAAAATTAATATTCTGCTCCATCCGGATGGAGCAGAATATTAATTTTGATATAGCTGTGAGTTGCCAGCGGCTGGTACCGGAGAGTTATTGATCAACACTGAAACGATCTTATTTTAAAAACAACTGGTATAATGTTAATTTTAGCAATTATCCGTAGGTTTAAATGGGAAGAGGATGTTTTTTATTCAGCAAAAAACAGAACTATTTCCAGATATAGCTAAAATCGCAAATGCGATCAGAAGTAATAGGTGTGTCTATATTTTTATGAATGGTGATTAATTGATTGAAATAATTATTGAAGCAAGTGTAGGCGTCAACGACAAAAAGCACGGTTGTTTTTGGGAGAGGTCTGATAGCCTTTACAAACGGGAGCTAATTTCATTTTCGGAAAGTAACTTCAACATATTGTTATATGACACTAACAGAAAAAAAGCAACAGGAGGTTGTCAATGAATTAAAGGATTGGTTCAATAATCCCAATGCAGAGAATTTTCATTTTCAAGAGCCCAACCATCAGATTGAAATTATACTGAAAGAACCGAAAGTGCAGAAAGCTGTAATTGTTGATTTGAAAACATTGAACAACTGGTATGGGAATAAATTCATTTACCTGGTATTGACAGAGAAAGAGCTTTCTGCGGATGCTGCATTTTTCGCCAGTGGCTACTATCTAAGCGTCATTGCGGAAATTTTTGCAAGAGAGTATCCTGCTAATCCTCCTAAATTGCTGTTCACCGATATGGCGCTATTTCTCAGTAATTGCCTGCGGGCAAAATGGTATGATAAAAGCTATGAAGTAATCAACATTATCAATAAAGGGTTGTCTGACAAATTTCTTAAAGGCGGATTGTCTTCCGCAAAGGCAGCCTGGTTTATTGTAGAGATAGCCAATAAAGCATTCCATATAACAGCAGATTATACCGGTTATAACTATCCACATACACTCGGAATTTACCAACAGGTATTGGATAAATGGAACACCACTAACCTTCATGAAGTGGATGACATGGTGACCGAAATGTGTGAATATCATTTAAGTCAGGCCAATTTTAATGAAGACACATCCTTAGAATTCAGCTTTGTAAAAGAATTTGTTTTTACGTACGAGATACTTGCCTGGTTATCTGTTAGAGAGAAAATGGATATAAAAAATCCTGAGCGCTTTACACATCCATTAATGCAGTTGCCTGTCAATAAATTGCCTGTTCAAGCTATTCCATTCCACCAGCTTAAAAAGTTCGACGATATTTTGAATAAATTGAAAGAGGAATTTCCCATGTAGCGTATTGAATGTTATGAAATATACAAAAGAAGAATTATTAGCAGCAAAGGAAGTGTTGTCTTCAACGATCAGTAAATGTGAAAAAATACAACCAAAATTTAAAGAAGGCACCTCTCAGCATACCCTTCTCAGGAACAGGATAAAAGCGATGTATATTTCGAAATCGCTGATAATGGGTGAAAGGATAGAGAAATATACGAAGGATGAATTGTTGGCAGCACTGCCACCGATATCTTCCATTATCAGCAAGTGCGAAAAAGCACAGCTGAAATTTGAGGAAGGAACGGCTCATTATAATAGCTTCAGGAAAACAATAGGAGCTATGTATGTTTCGAAATCTTTGGTAGTGAATGAAATTGATAGGAGAGAGGATTAGCATTATTAAAACTTAATTGTTAATCACCTACTGTACGCTGGTAATAGGCCCATTGATTGATTTATTAACGCTTAGCCCTTTGTTGGAGAATGATCACCAGATTTAGTCCAATCTTGAGTATTCCGATACCGCCCAAAGCCCAGTGTATCAAATTCATCTTGAGGATGTTCGGCAATAACCCCGAAGACCCTTAAAATAATATTTATCACCTCTTGCCCATAGGCTAATTCAACGGTTCGTTTCCCATCTTTCCAAATTATTCCGGTTTGTCCGCCCTCTCCTCCAAAATAGGTCACTTCTACATATGCGAGAGATTTTTCTTTTATAACTCTTAATATATTCAATTCTATGGAGCCAGTTAAATATTCAAAATCACCGATGCTTTCGGTGACCCCCAACTCATTTATCTGATCGAATAAATCTTTAGTAAGAGGAATCAGTGAAATGTCCTGGCCCAGGCTCACAGGCATTGCTTTATTGTATGATTGGCAAATACAACTTATGTCTCTTGATCTGCCGATAAAGGCATTTAAATAATATCCCATTTTGCAGTGAAGTTATAAATACTGGAATGGTTGTTCAATGGTTCCAGGTGAAAATTATTCTGAATTTAGCGCCTTTTTTTCTGGTAGCTGGAAATGGGAAAATTATTAAACCTGCCCTTTCAAGGCGTTAAAGCTTTGAATCATTCACTGCTTCCCTTTTTTCTTATATCTTAATATTTCATTCCGAAGTGAAACATAAAAAATGCGTGCCGAGACCGATAATATCAGCACGCCCAATATAAGGTAGATACGAATCAGGCATCCATCGCTACCACATGGCTGGGCGCCTTTAATTATGAGTACAAATGATATTAAGATTGCCGCGAATGAGAAAAGAAGGAAAACGGCATTCAGAATTCTTACCATAGTTGAGCTTGAGAGATTAGCAAGATGTCTTTGAAAGTAAATTAAAATAAAAAAGGCTTTTTTTATTACCAGCAGCTCTTTTTAATCTTCGTAGCAGGATCGGGGAGTGGAATATTCATGATTTTTATTACAAAGGGTTTCCATTGGCGTTTTCGATGTGTTAAAGAAAAACATATCTCAAAAGCTCGTCGATTTGCTGCAAATTTATCGTTATTAAGTAACTGCGAAAGTGATATTGCTTCTTATCAAGTCAAGGGGAATTATTTATCATTTGATGCGTTGCCGTCTTACATATTCTCTTTCACAAGCTTTATTGGTTCTGAATTTAGCCAGCCAGAATAAAATGGATTCTTAGGTTCTAAAAATGCACTGTGACCGGCTTGTTGACCTCCTGAATATTGCCAGATGTAGCAAATCAGAGAGGTGAAAAATTAGAAAATCCCATAGAACTTATGTTCTATGGGATTTTCTAATTTTTCGCAGCGGGAAGAAGAGAATTGTTTTATTATTACAAACTTTAAAAGCGATTAATTACTTACCTGATATTTCAGTCTAAAGAATTCTTTTCATCGGGAACTGTCGGATCTGTTCTTTATTATTCGATGTTCCGGATATCTCAGCCAATAAAGAATCTGATGAGATAAGTGCGTAAGTTATTTTCTGTGGAAAATCATGTGCAGGATTCTCAAAAACCAATTTATTGCCCGAAACAAATGTCAGTTTGAAAGATACCGGCATACCACTGTTCTGATTTGTTACTGTTGGGATATAAAACAAAATGCCTTCTTTTTGCAGTAGACTGACAGTCTCCAAAACAATGGTATCCTTTTCTTTTAACAGATAACTTTTTCCGGAATAGCTGGAATCACTATTGCTTATCCAGGTTTCATAAATAGTTCTCTTAGGTGTTTTTTGCTCCCATCTTCCTAGTAGCCAGTTAGCATCAGCTAATCGCTGACCAAATCCATTTACACAGAAAAAGATTCCAATCCCTGTCAGTAAAGCTATTCTTTTAAGATTATTCATAATTGCATGTATTGTATTGAAATTAATAAAAGAGTAGTGAATTATTGCAAAATGATAAACAGGGAGTTTCAATCTGGATAAAGGGCATCTATGGGATCAAGCTGATTTTGAAAATGTCTATGATAAATAGTGTGAAGAGAGCACAGCAAAAAAGCAACTGATATATAACTATTAAAAAAGGCTTCCAGCATTGCTGAAAGCCTTTTAATTTTCCTGTAGCGAGATCGGGAGTTGAACCCGAGACCTTTGGGTTATGAATCCAACGCTCTAACCACCTGAGCTACCTCGCCTTATTCTCCTTTTTGTTCGCTGTAACTACTATCCGTAGCGACTGCTGCTCCAAAACGGGAGTGCAAAGATAACGGCTTAAAAATGAAAATTCAAAATGTATACGGCGTTTTTTTATAAATTTTTTTAAACAACGTCATCAGCAGCCGGTTTATCCCACTTTTTCAGCACGCTTTCGTCTACCGAACGGAGGTGTAAATCCCGCTGTGGATAAGGTAATTCGATCCCGGCTTTATTAAATGCTGAGTAAATATAGGTGAGCACGTCACTGAGTAGTCCACCTGCATTATCCAGGTCAGCCACCCAAAAGTAGACTTTGAAATTCACGGAGTTATCCGCAAATTCGGCTACCTGGATGAAAGGCGCCGGAATGGTCAGGATATCTTTGCGGTCTTTGAAAGCTGCTTTGATAATATCGGTGACTTGTTGAATATCGCTGCCATAGGCTACGCCTAAAGTAAAGCTTACTCTTTTGTAGCGGTTGGTCCTGGTCCAGTTGACGAGTTGCTGGGAGATCAGGTCGCCATTGGGTACAATCACTTCTGATCCGTCGTAGGCGCTGATTTTACTGGAGCGGATGCCTATTTCTTTGACTACGCCTGAGCGGGAGCCTAATTCAATGACATCTCCTACTTCAAGTGGTTTTTCGAATGCAAGGATGATCCCGGATACCAGGTTATTGACAACATTCTGCAGGCCGAAGCCGATGCCTACGCCAAGGGCGCCTATAACGATAGTTAATTTATCCATGGGAATACCGGAGGCGGCGAAAGCCAGTAGCACGCCACCGGCCAGTACGGCGAGTCTTAGCAACAGGAGCGCAGAGCCGAATTTGGTTTTTTTATTGGGATTGGCGCTTTGGCCGGTATTACCGAACATATAGGCGATCAGTTGGGAGGCAACGGTGGCCACCCAGATCACTACGATGAAAATGATAACGCTGCTGAAGGTAAAGTCTGAGTTACCCAGGGTGTGGCGGGATGACAGGAAGTCGAGGATCACATCATAAATGGCATCATACAAATAAATATTCCGGGCAAGGATAATGAGCCAGCCAATAAATCCGAGAATAGAAAGAAAGGTCCTGAGTTTTCTTTGTACATCCTGGTAGTCCATGAAGGAAATAAAGGTGCTGGAATCTTTATTGGCTTCCACCTGCAGGTATACGGCTTCCATCAGTATTTTCACCAGTACAAAAAGGCTCAGTGCCATAACAGTGCCTACTATGGCGCTGGAGCCCATTACTTTAGCGGTACCTACCCTTGCCAGGATTACCATGATCAGAGAGAAGGCACTGGTGAGCATGAAGAGCATCAGTACGGGGCGTGTAAATTTGGGTTGCGCAAAGGTTGTCAGCGACGATTCTTTTAGCAACCGGTAGCCCAACAGGAACGATAATACAGCGCCGATTAACAATCCCCATTGTTCTGCATAAGTGATTTCTATCAGCAGGTTATTGAGGCTGTAAATAAATAGTAGTCCTGTCAGGAATAACCAGCTTTTAAAAAGTGTTTTAGGGAGATGTGTGCTGAAGATGAAGGTCAATGCAGCTGCGTTCAATCCCCAGGTTATTTCTGTAAAAAGAATGGGATATCGTACCGAGAGTACGGAAGATAAGGTGGCTATGAGCACAATAGTACATGCTACCGGGTATCGGTACAGGTAGCGGGCATGTTGGAGGATGGTTTCTCCTTCCTGTTCTGTATGGTTTTGCCGGATCCGCCTGATATTGTTATATACCCACCAGGAAAATAACACCGCCAGTAGCAGCCAAACGAAGAACACGGGCCATTGTATAGAGAAAAATATGACCAGTACTTTGGTGCTTTTATGAAGAGAGTCTTTTAGTACGGGGAAAAAATCAAGGGGATTGATACTATCACGGTGTGGTTTCCATAGATAGCGGTAGTCGCGTGCAAACATATTCGCACCAAACTGTTCTACCCGGTAGTCCATGTCCTCAAAGAGATTGGAGGCTTCTATATAACGGTTGGCTACCTTGTTCTGTAACAAGCCTATTTTCACAAGATTCACTTTATTCACACTGTCTACTGCCCGGAATTTAAGTACGAGGTTAGTGACCTGACCCAGGTAAAAACCATACAGTTCATCTTCCGAAGGCACATTCCGCATGGCAGAATCATTGCGGATAGCGTGAATGGTGTCGTTGATACTGATCAGTTTAGCAGAGTAGGAGAAGAGGTTGGATTGCCAGGAACTCAGCCTGCGCTGCAGTTGTTCCAGCATCACTTTATTTGTATAGATGTCGTTGATGTTGGGAGTACGGCCCAAGCTGGCAATATTGTATTTGATAAGGGCGAGGGAGGTATCTGTCAACGGAAGCCCTGCGCTGATATTGGCAGTATCAAATCCACGCCGGAGTGAACTCATCAGGTCATTCAGCATCAGGGTGTAATTCTCAATGCGGTTAATCAGTATAGCAACGGAAGTATCCGATTTTTTTACCTTGCTGGTATCTTTGGCCAGTGCCTGGATATTTTTCCGGATGGTGGCACTGTCTACTGCTACCAGGTGAAGCGTGTCAGTGGGCTTTTTACTTTTATTACGCTGTGCTGCAGCCTCTCCGCTGAAGACAATGAGGACTGTCAGCAGCAGGAGCTGCAGCAGTTTTCCAAAATTTATGGGAGCCATGTGTACCTGCATATAATTTCAGGGAAAGAATCCCTATGTGGAACATTTTTTATGCCTAAATGTTCCTGAATTTAAAACTTTTCAGCGGCTGGCCCGTTAAGTTTTGGTAATCGGTAGGTTTACTTTTGCTCAATACCTATTTCCGCAGTATTTTGTAAGTAATTGCCAGACCATGAAAACTAGCTTATGAACAGAGAAATGCTCGTTACCTCGTTAAGGAAGGATCTCGAACCCTGGGACATAATAGTGATTGGTGGAGGGGCTACCGGCCTCGGTGCGGCCCTGGAAGCAGTAACAAGAGGTTACAGAACCCTGCTGCTGGAGCAGGTGGACTTCGCAAAATCTACCTCCAGTAAAAGCACCAAACTGGTACATGGAGGCGTACGTTACCTGGCACAAGGCGATGTATCGCTAGTAAGGGAAGCAAGCGTAGAGCGGGGATTGCTCGCTGCCAATGCCCCTCACCTGGTCCGTAACCTGGCTTTTGTCATTCCTACTTTTAATTTCTGGGAGAATTTAAAATATACCATCGGTCTCAAAATGTACGATTGGCTCGCCGGTCGTTTAAGTCTGGGAAAGTCCGTACATATTTCCAAATCAGAAACCGTGGAGCGGTTGTCTACGCTCAAACAGGATAAATTGGCTGGCGGTGTATTGTATCACGACGGGCAGTTTGATGATTCCCGTCTGGCTATCAACCTGGCCCAGTCTATCTCCGATAATGGGGGTACCGTATTAAACTATATGCGGGTAACCAGCCTGAAAAAAGATGAGCAGGGGAAGATCACCGGACTAACGGTGAAGGATACCCTGAATGGAGAAGACGAGATATATCTTAATACCCGCGCAGTGATCAACGCCACAGGCGTATTCGCAGATGATGTGCTGGAAATGGATAATCCGGCGGCGCCCAAATCAATTGCCGCCAGTCAGGGCGTGCACCTGGTACTGGACAGCGATTTCCTGCCTGGTCATAATGCCCTGATGATTCCTTCTACCAGCGATGGCAGGGTTTTATTTGTGGTACCCTGGCACAATAAAGTCGTGATGGGCACTACCGATACACCGGTAAATCACATTAGCCTGGAACCCCGTGCGCTCGAAGAAGAAATTGCTTTTATCCTCCGTACTGCCGGACAATATCTCTCCAGGCCTCCCCAGCGCTCCGATGTACGCAGTGTATGGGCTGGTTTGCGCCCGCTGGCGGCTGCAAAAGCAGAAGGACATAAAACGAAGGAAATCTCCCGCAGTCATAAGATCATTGTGTCTAACTCAGCGTTGGTGACTATTATCGGTGGCAAATGGACTACCTATCGCCGCATGGCGGAAGATGTAGTAGATAAAGTGGAAGAAGTACAGCGCTGGAAAGAAACAACCACTAACACCCCGCATCTTAAAATTCATGGCGCCGCAGAAAATGTAAACTGGGAAGATCCCTGGTATTTCTATGGCAGCGATGTACTGCACCTGCATCAGATGGTAGCGCGGCAGCCTGATCTGCAGGAAGAATTAAGCCGGGAATACCATATTATAAAAGCACAGGTAGTTTGGGCGGTGAGAGAGGAGATGGCCCGTAATATCGAGGATTTCCTGGCCCGTCGTACCCGCCTGCTTTTCCTGGATGCAAAGGAAGCACTGCGTATAGCCCCTGCCGTAGCCAGGATCATGGCGGAAGAATTACATAAAGATGAACATTGGGTAGCCACACAGATCAGCAGCTTCGCAGAAGAGGCAAATGGTTACCTGTTAAAATAAAACAGCGCAGCCCGGAAGCTGCGCTGTATATGATTTAAGCTTACATCCACTTAAACTTCTCATTAAAAGGCTTTACCCTTCTTCCCGGTTGCGCGGGTTCGTCTGAGTAACCGAGGTAAAAGAAACCCATTACCAGGTCTTCATCTCCCAAACCAAAATATTCCTGCATCGCAGGGTGGTAGGTCATTCCTCCTGAACCCCAGTAGGCAGCAATATCCAGGGCTGTAGCGCCCAGCCAGATATTTTCCACCGCACAGGATACGGCAGCAATTTCTTCCAGGGCCGGTATCTTCGGGTTATTGCCACGCTTCATACAAATGGCCAGGATATGAGAAGCCAGGTTACCCTGGTTTTTCAATTTGTCGTAGTTGCCGGAGATATATTTATCTGCGGGGGTAAACTGTTTGTACATATCGGCATGATCTGCACAAAACTGCTGTACTTTATCACCGCTGTATACCACAAAATACCAGGGTTCCGTATACCCGTGAGTGGGCGCCCAGTCGGCCAGGTGCAACAATTGCTGCACCGTTTCGTCTGCAATCTTTCTACCGTTCATACTGGTGGGTTTCACGGTACGACGCGCGGTAACCACTTTCTCTATAGCGTTTGTTGATGCTGTTGTATCCATTGTTAATTGTTTTTATTTTCCTGTTTCCAGGCGTTCCTTCATGTCGGCCGGAAGTTTCGACACTTTACGGATGTTGTAATCGAAATATACCATACCTGTTTTAGCGGCGGCAATGGTAATCGTTTGACCGTTACGTTTAGTGGTGATGCTGTAAAACAAATCAAATCCAAAGGCATTGAATTCGCCTGCTGCTACCGCCACATCGAAGATATCACCATGAAATCCTTCTCCTTTGTAGGCCACTGCTACATCTGCCATGATAAAACCAATATTGGCTTCTTTGTCCAGTTCTTTATAGCCAAGGCTTTCTACAAAACGTATTCTCGCCTCATGCAGGATGGACAGGATTGCGTCGTTGCCCACATGGTTGCCATAATTAATGTCCTGGATCCGTACGGGGATTTGTATACTGAAAGGGAATGATGCCGGTAAATCTATCTTAATCCTTGCCATTATTATTTTTTAGGAAGATGCTAAACGTTTGTTGTTTGTTTCAGGAAAGTGATGAATTTCTCGAAGGCCCGTGCGCGGTGACTGTATTTATTTTTTTCACTCAGTTCCATTTCGGCAAAAGCCCGTGTTTCACCTTCGGGCACAAATATCGGGTCATAGCCAAATCCTTTGGCGCCTCTCGCAGTGGTGGTGATTTCACCTTTGCTTACGCCTTCAAACTGGTATTCCTTACCATCCAGGATCAGGGAAATAACGGTGCGGAAGTGCGCGCTGCGGTCTGTTTTACCTTCGAGCTCCTGTAAAACCTTTACAATATTGTCGGCTGCTTCTTTCTGCTCTCCTGCATACCGGGCAGATAAAACCCCCGGAGCGCCGTCTAAAGCCGCGATCTCCAGACCGGTGTCTTCTGCAAAACAGTTTTCACCGGTCATCCGGTGAATGGTCGCTGATTTTTCAGTAGCATTTGCTTCCAGCGTATCATGTGGTTCCGGAATATCTATGTCGATGCCGGCTTCCAGCAGCGTAATGATCTCAAACTGATCTCCCAGCAGGGAACGGAACTCTTTTACTTTGTTTTGATTATTGGTAGCGAATATCAATTTCATATAGTCGGATGAGAAGTGTATTTATTGTATTAAATGCCTAATAACTGTTTTAATCCGGCCCAGAGCCTGGCTTTGAGTACTTTATCAGTTCCGATAAGCGATAATTCATCGGAAAATAACAGGGTGGTACCATTTACGGTGACCAGTTGGTACAACGGAATATCGCTTAACCCAAGTTGTTCCGGTGCAATCCCAAATACAATGCTCCGTTCTATCTTCACAGCTGTTTGCCAGTCCGGGAAGGTGAGGGAAGGAGCGGAAAACACGTTAATCAGCGACACATCCTGCATTCCCAGTTTACAGGCATTTAATATATTGGTAAGCAGGTTGAATAATTCGTCGTTTAAGTAGGCTTCGTTTTCGTTTTGTATGAAGAGCGCAATGTTTTTTTGATTTTCTCCTAAATATTTGACTTTGGGCACCACTTTTTCTGCGGTCTCAGCCGGCATGCTTTTCCCGGGAATGATGGGCTGGGTAAAGATTTTAGCCAGGAAGTACGGATCAAGTTGGAACTGCTCAAGCGACATGTTTATTATCGTTTAATTTAATATGAAAACCCCTACTGGGGAAAAATCAGTTTATTTGCACTGCCGATCCGACAAGGGTTCGGGAGCACAGCGATTGAAATGTAAAAATATTGAGATAAAATTGATTAACCATGATGGTAGATAAATCAACAGTTAAGGAAGAGGCGCTTCAGAAGATCAAAGTCACCAAAACTACGCAGAGCAGGTTGAGTGAGGTCGATTTCAATAATCTGGCATTTGGTAAAATGTATGCCGACCATATGCTGGTAGCCGATTTTGATGGGAAAGAATGGAAAAATGCGGAAATATTGCCCTTTCAGAACCTGTCTGTAAGTCCTTCCAACGCGGCCTGGCACTATGGTCAGGCAATTTTTGAAGGCATTAAGGCCTATAAGGATCCCGAAGGCCATCCGATGATCTTCCGGCCATACGACAACTATAAACGTTTCAACAGCTCCGCAGAAAGAATGGGTATGCCCCAGGTACCGGACTGGTTGTTTATAGGTGGTATGGATTTACTGATAGACCTGGACCGCAACTGGGTACCTACCGGTGAAGGCTGTTCCCTCTACCTTCGTCCTTTTATGATTGCTGCAGATGAATTTATCGGTGTACGTCCTTCTGATACCTATAAATTCGCCATCATCAATTCCCCATCTGGTCCTTACTTTAATAAACCTATCAAATTACTGGTACAGGATAAATATGTACGCGCTTTCCCTGGTGGCGTTGGTTATGCCAAAGCTGCCGGTAACTATGGCGGTACCATGTATCCTACCATGCAGGCAAAGAAACAGGGCTATGACCAGATTCTCTGGGTAGATGGCTATGAGCACAAATACCTCCAGGAATGCGGTACCATGAACGTATTCGCCATTATAGGCAATACCGCCATTACCCCGGACCTGACCCAGGGCACTATCCTCGAAGGCGTCACCCGCGCCAGCGTGATGGATGTACTGTCTGACATGGGACTTAAAATAGAGGAAAGACCTATTTCTATAGATGAAGTAGTGACCGCCTATAATAATGGCACCCTCCGGGAAGTATTCGGAACCGGTACTGCCTCCAGTGTAGCCTATGTAGAACAGCTGGATTACCTCGATAACCACATCAAGCTGGATACTTCCAGGTATGAGGTGGGAGCAGAAGTAATACAACGCCTGGACGATATCCGCACCGGCAGAACTACGGATACCCGTCACTGGAATTACATAATAGACAAGAAATAAATGCTTTATATATTATTAAGGAGATAAAAATAGGGCCAATAAAAAGGCCCTATTTTTTTATGGTAGTTTCTAACGGATATCATACCTTTGCAATCCGGTTTTTGGTAATCCTGAGCTGCTACCAGAATAATAAGACCTTTCCCTGTTTAAACAGGAAATCATTCCGGCAAAAATATTTTCGAAACAATTTTGTTATTCACACATATAGTTTTACCTTTGCCGTCCCAAAATCCCTTTGTGGGGAATTTGGATGTCATTGTAAACCGACATAAAAAAACTAGGTAAAGAATGCCTACTATACAACAATTAGTAAGAAAAGGAAGAGAAATTATCCGGGCTAAGTCTAAGTCCAGGGCATTAGATAGCTGCCCTCAGCGTCGTGGCGTTTGTACTCGTGTATACACTACCACGCCTAAGAAACCGAACTCCGCTCTGCGTAAAGTAGCGAAAGTGCGTTTAACCAATAAAGTTGAGGTGATTGCCTATATCCCTGGTGAAGGTCACAACTTGCAGGAGCACTCTATCGTACTGATCCGTGGTGGAAGGGTAAAAGATTTACCAGGTGTTCGTTACCACATCGTTCGCGGTTCCCTGGATACTGCAGGTGTGAAAGACAGAAAGCAGAGCCGTTCCAAATATGGTACTAAAAAGGAAAAGGCTAAAAAATAATAATTATAAATAGTCGTAATTTTCAATAAATGAGAAAGCAAGCTGCAAAGAAATTGCCTCTGGCTCCGGATCCTAGGTTTAATGACAAGCTGGTAACCCGCTTCGTTAATAACGTTATGGAACAAGGAAAAAAGAGCATTGCCTATAAAATTTTCTACGATGCTGTGGATAAGGTAAGCCAGATGACCGGTGAAAACGGTTACGAGGTTTGGAGAAAAGCATTAACTAACGTTACTCCAGGTGTTGAAGTTAGAAGCCGTCGTATCGGTGGTGCTACCTTCCAGATCCCTGCTGAGGTTCGTCCTGACAGAAAGATCTCCCTGAGCATCAAATGGTTAGTACGTTTCGCCGGCGAAAGAAACGGTAAGAGCATGGCTGACAAGCTGGCGAATGAAATCGTAGCAGCAAGCAAAGGTGAAGGCGCAGCGTTCAAGAAGAAAGAAGATACTCACCGTATGGCAGAAGCGAACAAAGCTTTCTCTCACTTCAGAATCTAGTTATAGCCTTAACAGGCAACTCAATATATTCGGCAAACAGTTCCTTTTGGAGCTGTTTGCCTTTTTGTGTTTATAACTGCTGTTTATTGCCTCCTTTGCCAGCTCAGGTCTATGCAGTCGCTTAATCCCCCTCTCCCCGGAGAGCTATCTTATAATCACATGCATTGCTGCCATTGTACCATCAGTTCAGAATATAGCATATACTGCTGTTGCTTCCGCTCAAGAAGCCGCTACGGCGCTGCCACTTCACTGCTAACTCAGGCCTCCTGGTAGCTATATACCGCTGTTCTGCTAATCCCATCCCAGGAAATTTTCCGATCAGATAATGCGTTGCCTTTTACTATTACATCGCCAGCTCCGTACGTATCCGTCCTTCTGTTGCCTCCTTTTCTTCCCCAACCGGATACCCCGGAAACAAAAAGGGCAGACACCCTGCCGGATGCCTGCCCCTCACCATCTGCGATTCAGTTATTTTACGTTCACCAACACTTTGATTTTTCCGGCATCCCCGCTAAACTCCTGTAACGCCTTACCAATCACCTGTCCGGGTTTTACTTTATCCGGATCGGCTTTCATGGCGTAACCTGCTTTACTTGAAGTAACCAATAAATCACCCCGGTGAATCACGCCATTTTCATTGCAAACTTTGGTCGGAATTACACCAACTACGCCCATTGGCACTTCAGATGAAAGATCAGCATCCACATCCTGCTCCGTCAGTAATACACCCGGTTTGGTGGCAAATACTCCGGCAACCAATGTAGAATAAGGCTCCGCTGATCTTTCTACCATCCGGTCAGAATGAGTAGCAATTACCAGCACATCTCCTGGCTCATAAGTTGCACGATCACCGTTTACGGCAAATGATTCCGCCACGTCAGCGCCACTTCCCTGCACTCCTCCATTAAAAAAACCCTTTCCTGCTGAATTGATCCTGGCCACATTCACTGTTCCCGGGTTACCGCTTTTAAAAACAGCCAGGTTACCTGCGCTGTGAGTCTCTACCAGTAGGGCTTCCGTCGTATTCGCGGTATTAAAATTCACGAATCGGCCGGCACGACCAGTACCAAAATTGGGTACCCAGCCATAAAATGCGTTTCCAGTACCGTTTACGGTACTCTCCACACCATCACCCGCGTTGGTAGCATTGGCAGTAATACCATTCCCATTACCCTTCGCGATGGCTACCAGCGCAGGACCATTTCCCGATGTGTTCGATGCATAAAATAATCCACCAAATCCACCAGTACCGGCCGATTCACCATAAATGCCCGCAGTACCAAAGTTGGCAAACTGTGAATTTACCTTGCCATGCACTGCCGGTGAAGTACCAAGAGTTTTATCTACTTCAAAATACCCTGCAGTACCATTACCAGTTGTTTTGGCAGTAACTACAGTGTTGGTATTTGTTTCATTGAAGTTTTCAAAATCCGCTGCCTGGCCAGTACCGAAGCTCGGCACCCAGCCATATATTGCCTTACCCGTGCCATTAACATTGGCTTCTATCGCGTTACCATCTTTTTTTACATTGGCCACAATACCTTTACCATTACCATTATTGATAGCTACCAGGGTATTACCATTACCAGTAGTATTGGATGAATAGAATAATCCCGCAGAACCGCCTGTTCCCGCCGATTCAGCATAAACGCCGGATGCTCCGAAATTGCCAAAGATGGTATTCACCTTTGCTTTCACAGCAGGAGCCACGGAGTTAGTATTATCTACCTCGAATGCGCCGGCAGCCCCTGCACCAACATCTCCCGGATCACCCAGGCTATTCGTATAGGCCACCATGTTATCCACCGAGTTGGCCGTATTGTTATTTTCAAATCGTCCGGAGCTACCGGTACTGCTATTTATACCAATCTGGCCATATACGCCGATACCGGTGCCGGCAGTACTGGTAGCCACAAATCCCCGAACCCCGTAACCGCCACCATCATTGCGGCCCACCACGGAACCTGCAATATCGCTGGTAGTTAAGCCTACTACGGCTTCCCCATTGGCGGTATTACTACCTATCACTCCCGCCGCAGTTTGCACAGCGGTGCTGCCACGTACACCCGTTCCACCGGCACTGCTGGAAGTTACACCATCGCCGTTTCCAGTAGTACTTACAGCAACTACATCTCCATTACCAACAGTATTCACGTTAAGAGCAATGTTGTTATTAGAGTTGTTGAAAATAGAAATACTGGCAGGTATACCGTTGTTACTGGTGGCGGTTAAACCCGTGCCGGAATTGCTATTCGCATACACGCCCGTGCCTGATGCGGAAGAGTTGCCATACACGCCAAGACCATTCGGCGTTACACCATACACTCCCCAGCCAGAGCCGTTCTGAGAGCCCCATACACCTATTCCTAATCCACCGGTGCCATTATTGATACCTCTTACTGCCGATGAAAAACCACCAGGTGCAGTAGAGGAAACTATTCCGCGTACCGCCGCAATGCTGGAAGTAGTAGTATTATTGACACCTTCCACGGAAGTGCCATCACCATCATTTGTAATACTGAAAAGAGTAGCAGCGTTGTTTTCGGTGGTCACAAAAGGAATGGTGAATCCTCCGGCAGAAGCTGGCCCGGCCAACCATTGTGCGCCATCGTATTTAAGTATCTGACCCGCTACCGGCGCCACATTACTGATAGGTTTACCTTGTAATTTTGCCACCGTAGGTGCCGGATAATTACCGCTCAGATCCCCGGTCGCGGGGCCATTAGGAGGCAGCGTTGTAGGAATCACACCCGCTGCAATTTTAGCCAGTGTCACCTTACCGTTTCCAATCAATGGATTAGGATAGGTACCCGATAAATCCCCACCTGCAGATATTCCATTGATATTGCCTGCCGGCCCCTGTATACCCTGCGGACCTGCCGGACCAATAGGTCCCGGTATGCCCGCTGGTCCTGCTACACCAGCATCTCCTTTTGCACCTTGTATCCCCGCTGGCCCGGCTGGTCCGATTGGTCCTGCTACACCTGCATCTCCTTTTGCACCTTGTATCCCCGTTGGTCCCACAGGTCCGATTGGTCCTGCTACGCCTGCATCTCCTTTTGCACCTTGTATCCCCGCTGGTCCCACAGGTCCGATTGGTCCTGCTACACCAGCATCTCCTTTTGCACCTTGTATCCCCGCTGGCCCCACAGGTCCGATTGGTCCTGCTACGCCTGCATCACCTTTTACACCTTGTATCCCCGCTGGTCCCACAGGTCCGATTGGTCCTGCTACACCAGCATCTCCTTTTGCACCTTGTATCCCCGCTGGTCCCACAGGTCCGATTGGTCCTGCTGCACCTGCATCACCTTTTGCACCTTGAACGCCTGCTGGCCCTACTGCACCCGGATCACCTTTCGCACCTTGTACACCTGCCGGTCCTACTGCGCCGGGATCCCCCTTTACACCCTGGATACCTGCTGGTCCTGCATCACCTTTGGCGCCTTGTACACCTGCCGGTCCTACTGCTCCCGGATCACCTTTAACACCCTGCGCACCCACCGGTCCTGCTGGTCCCACATCTCCTTTTACCCCCGGTATACCTGCTGGTCCAATCGCCCCCGGATCTCCCTTGGGACCTGGCGCACCTGCTGGTCCGGCATCTCCCTTCGCACCTGCCGGCCCCGGATTACCATTTGCCGCAAATAATGCATAAGGCACACTCATTAACTGGGATGTACCCAACTCAGAGAAGTTGCTGCCATTTATAGATACTTCTACTTTCAGATATTGGTTGGCGTTAGCCCATGGTACGCCGCTATAAGTGCCCGTTAATGGAGTTCCCTTACCTATTTGTAATGTAAACAAACCCACACTGTTGGTGGTGGCCTCCTGCGTTTCCTGGTATTGCACAGGGCCGGCGGCAGAACCGCCAAGTACAGAAAAGCGAACTGTCAACGCCTGGTTGTTAAGAACAGTGCCATTCGTATTACGCGCCACCGCCTGGTAATTGGTACCGGCAAGCCCGCTCTGAGCCCTGGCAGATTGAAAGGATACCGCAAAGAGTAGTATTGCCAGGTAAAATATCTTTTTCATAATAGTTGTTTTTATAGTTTACAGCGGACTTAGCTCTTTTTCTTTACAGGTATATTGTTTACTTCACTGCCCTGATTGGGGATAGCTGCCGGTTTAACCGGGTGTGCTGCCTGCGCCGCTTTTAATTTATCGGCCATTTCTTTTGAAGAGAAGTTGGAAGGAACAGCAGCTCCGGCAGGCGCGGACTTCAGCGAACGCGCCATACTTTTCTTTCCTGCGCCTGGATCTTTATAATTGGTAAACGTCCGGCTTTCAAAAGAAGAAGAAATAATAGCAGCATCGGGTTTGATATGCTTTTCTTTCGCTTCGAGATTTGCAATGTCCCTTTCAAAATCAGGAAACAGCAATTTGAGGGTGTTATTTGTACTTGCTTTCATAGCATCATTTCTGGAAGCCGCCTGCTGCTGTGCATACGTGAAGGGGATAAGGCCTGCAGTGACAAAAAATAAAAGTAGGATCAGTGATTTCATATGATTGAGTGTTATAGATACATGAATGAATGATATGGAGAATACACCGTTATGACAGGTATAGATTTTATTGTGACAGCTGTTCATCGCGTGTACCACCGATGTTGTAAACAAGCGAGAATTTCAGGGTTCTCTTTTGTACCAGCGATTCTCCGGTAGGTATCTGGTAGGCAATATCCAATGCAAGATTGGATACGCGCACACCCAGACCCGCAGAGAAATGTTGCCGGTAACCTTTATTGGGATGCTCATAAAAATAACCTGTGCGTACAAAAAATGCCTGCCGGTAAGCGTATTCGATACCAGAACCAATAGTGAATTCTCTCAACTCTTCATGGAAACCACCCGGTGCATCTCCGAACGAGGAAAAAACAGCATTCACCACCCCTCTGTCAGGATCTTTTCCTTTCAGAATCTGACTAGTTTCAATACCGTTGGAATCCACTGCGTATAAGGGGGGCGTAGGGACCAGCAACTTATTGATATCTGCAGTAATCGTAAATTCATGTTCATGCGTGTGCACAAACGTATAGCCGCCACCGATACGAAGGTTCATGGGTAGAAAACTCTTCCGGTTGTTATCATCGGAGTACTGTAATTTGGTGCCTATATTCGTAAGACTGATACCAACTGAATAGCGGTTGCCGAAGTCCAGCCGGTCTACACTGTTCTGATAGTAGTAACTGATATCTCCGGCCACAGCAGATGCCGGTTTTTGCTGTAAATTATTATATGAACCCTGGCCAAGCTGGCTGCGTACGTAACGGATACCCAGGGCGAGAGACATATGATTTCCCAGCTTTTTCGCATAGGCACCATCTATCGCAAATTCTTTAGGATTATAATCCTGTAAAACGGTACCGTTATCATCCCGGAAAGTGACAGATCCGTAATTAAAGTATTTCATGGACAGCCCGATACCTTCTGTACCATTCCAGGTTTTGTAGCCCGATACGTAAGCCATATTTGACTTATTATTGTTCAGTTCCCACATCCAGGGTGAGTAGTTGGCGCTTACACCCCAATCACCGGCAAATACGATTTTGGCGGCATTGGAAAATAGCGAATTGGCGTCGGGTGTAAGGCCGGTAGTGGCATCGCCTGTACCGCTGCTCCTCGCATCAGGATTGACCAACAGGAAACTGGCGCCGATATTGGGGGGCTTCTGCGTTGTTTTCTGGGCACTGAGTGAAAAACCAGCTGTCAACATACCTCCGAGAAGTATAATTGTATAACCGTGTTTCATGATGTCATGAAGTTAAAGGGTGATCGTGTGTGTGCTATTGCACAATGAGTTTTTCAAAGAATACATTACCGCCTACATTCAGCATCACAGTGTAGATGCCGGAGGCAAAATGGTCGACCGGCAATACCACCGTGCTTTTTCCGGCATTCAGTTCCATAAACCGGTGATAGATGTTTTGCCCTGCCGGGTTGATCACCTCAATGGTGACACTCACACCGGTCAGCAACTCAAATTGGATTTTGGTACTGGTAACTGCAGGATTTGGGAAGAGCATATAGCTCTTCAGGGGATTTACACCGGGGGCGCGTTTGGGAAATTCTTCCGGTTGCTGAAATCCCTGGGTCAGCAACACCTTACCATTGGTAACCGGCAGAATAATGGGTTCACCCACCGTATACTGGATCTGGATGTTCTGCACAATGGCGCTGCCACCATTATTGGCTACTACCTGTCGTTGCAGCACTACCTGGGCCGACGTGGAGAGGCAGGTACAAAGGAGTAGAACCAGCGCATAAATGCAACTGCGTACAATTGTTTTCATATTTCTATATGGTTAATCCGTAAATGATTTAAGGAAAATCGCTACAGCGCTACACAGGAAGACTGATAGTATAACAGAAAATGTCTCTGCCTGGGGTATGGGCGCAGTGAGTAAAGTTTTCACTTCATGACAATCGGGGTTTTAAGGGAACTGATTCCTGGCTGATGATTTGCTCCGTTTTTTAGCTCCTGACTCGTGGGGTGGTGTATTCTTTTATAATTTGCTACGAATTTGAAAGAATTTAAGGACCCGGAAAACTGTAATTTAAATTTTGGTGGAATTTGATAAACAACTGGTTGATACCGCCTAAAAATTGGTTTTCGCCCATCTATTTATCGGGATTAAATATAATGTGATAAATGCCCGCGCTTGTTAAAAAGAAATAACAATTTGGAAAAGCTGGTCATTTTATTTATTGTCAAAAATAAGTTACCTTTGCCCCCCAAATTGCATTATTTAGTCACTTTAATATTATGGCAGACTTAAAATTTCAAAGGAACTTTGGTATTGCGGCGCACATCGATGCGGGTAAAACCACTACCACAGAACGTATCCTGTATTATACAGGTAAATCCCACAAAATTGGAGAAGTGCACGAGGGTGCTGCTACAATGGACTGGATGGCACAGGAGCAGGAGAGAGGTATTACCATCACATCTGCGGCAACCACTTGTTTCTGGAATTTTCCAACCTTACAAGGTAAAGCCTTACCTGATACCAAACAATATAAATTCAATATCATCGATACCCCGGGTCACGTGGACTTTACCGTTGAGGTAGAGCGTTCCCTGCGTGTACTGGATGGTCTGGTGGCATTGTTCTGCGCTGTATCCGGTGTTGAACCTCAGTCTGAAACCGTTTGGCGTCAGGCTAACCGCTACCGTGTACCCCGTATCGGTTTCGTTAATAAAATGGACCGTTCCGGTGCTGACTTCCTGAACGTGGTAAAACAGGTGAAAGAAATGCTGGGTGCTAACCCCGTTCCTTTGACCCTGCCAATCGGTGCCGAAGATACCTTCAAAGGTGTAGTTGACCTGATTACCATGAAAGGTATTATCTGGGACGAAGAAGGTAAAGGTGCTACCTACCAGGAAATTCCTATTCCGGAAGATATGGTGGCAGAAGCGGAAGAGTGGAGAGCTAAACTCGTAGAAGCAGTTGCTGAATACGATGACACCCTGATGGAGAAATTCTTCGAAGATCCTAACTCTATCTCTGAAGATGAAATCCACGAAGCTATCCGTAAAGCTACCATCGATATCGCTATCATCCCGATGATGTGCGGTTCTTCCTTCAAAAACAAAGGTGTACAGAAGATGCTGGATGCGGTTTGCCGTTACCTGCCTTCCCCACTGGATGTTGAAGCTGTGAAAGGTACCAACCCTGACACTGGTGAAGAAATCGAGCGTAAACCAGATGCTAAAGCTCCGCTGTCTGCACTGGCATTCAAAATTGCAACCGATCCTTTCGTAGGTCGTCTGGCGTTCTTCCGGGTTTATTCCGGTCACCTGGATGCGGGTTCTTATGTACTGAACACCCGTACCGGTAAAAACGAACGTATCAGCCGTATCATGCAGATGCACGCTAACAAGCAGAACCCGATCGATTTCATCGAAGCTGGTGATATCGGTGCTGCTGTTGGTTTTAAAGATATCAAAACCGGTGATACCCTGTGCGATGAAAAAGCACCGATTATCCTGGAATCTATGACCTTCCCTGAACCGGTTATCCACATCGCCATCGAGCCTAAAACTCAGGCAGACGTTGATAAAATGGGTCTGGCGATCTCTAAACTGGTAGAAGAAGATCCTACCCTGAAAGCTAAAACTGACGAAGAAACCGGTCAGACTATCCTCTCAGGTATGGGTGAGCTTCACCTCGAAATCATCGTTGACCGTATGCGTCGCGAGTTCAAGGTAGAAGTAAATCAGGGAGCTCCGCAAGTAGCTTACAAAGAAGCACTGACTACCAAAGTTGAACACCGTGAGGTATTCAAGAAACAAACCGGTGGTCGTGGTAAATTCGCGGATATCCAGATCGAAATCGGACCTGCCGATGCAGAATGGTTGAAAGAAAACGATGGCAAATCCTTCCAGTTCATCAATGATATCTTTGGTGGTTCCATCCCTAAAGAATTCATTCCTGCTGTTCAGAAAGGTTTTGAACAATCCCTCAACCAGGGTGTTCTCGCTAACTTCCCGCTGGTGAACCTGAGAGTTCGTCTGTTTGACGGTTCTTACCACCAGGTGGATTCTGATGCGATGTCATTCGAATTGTGCGCTAAACAAGCCTTCCGTGAAGCTGCCCGTAAAGCTAAACCAGTATTGCTGGAGCCAATCATGAAAGTAGAAGTACTGACTCCGGACCAATACATGGGTGACGTAACAGGTGACTTGAACCGTCGTCGTGGTATGCTGGAAGGTATGGACTCTAAAAACGGTGTTCAGGTAATTAAAGCTAAAGTGCCACTGAGCGAAATGTTCGGTTACGTAACTCAGCTGCGTTCCCTGTCTTCCGGTCGCGCAAGCTCTATCATGGAATTCTCCCACTATGCTCCGGCTCCGAACAACGTTGCTGAAGAAGTGGTAGCAAAAGTGAAAGGCAAAGTAAACGCTTAATCATAGCTTTTTATACCGGAAAGGTTGTTCTGCGCAAGCGGAACAACCTTTCTGCTTTTTAGGACTAACTGACATGAACATGCTATTGTCAGGAAAAGAATATTCAATATTTTCGATTGCAACAATAACCTACAACTGAAATTTACTTTTTGCTAACTGCCAGGGTCCTGTTCTACAGGACCTTTTTTATTATTTACATCCTCACGATAGGGGGGGACTTCTGTTTTCACGTCATCAGTATAGTAGAATACAAACCATCTCATCCGGTATTATTTACTGATAGCTATTACATATGTCATTAGAGTTATTGCAAGCACCTCCTACAACTGTGGTATATACATCAGGAGATTTGATCAAACTCACTCCTGGTCTGGATTTGATTCTGCCCTGCTGGAACCCTTCGGGCCCTTGGGTGGAATCTCTCATCCGGCATTACCACGAGGTGACCACCCTTCTTGGAAATGTACCCGTTCAGCTGATTCTCGTCAACGACGGTTCCGTAAAGAATTTTACCCCCCAGCATATCAGCTGGCTGGAATCCGCTATACCCGGAATCATCATTGTCAGCTATGCCCATAACCGGGGCAAGGGCTACGCAGTGAGAGAAGGAGTAAAACGTTCGCAACACGCTTTCCAGGTATATACAGACCTCGATTTCCCATTCGGCGTGGCTGCGGTCAGGGAAGCATACAACAGCCTTGTACAGGGCCTGGACGTGGTAGCAGGTGAAAGAGGAGCCGCCTATCTCCGGGAATTACCCCGCAAACGCCGGGTAATCACCAGGATCAGCCGCTTTATGAACAAAATGATACTGAACCTGAAAGTAAAGGATGCACAGGCTGGCTTAAAAGGATTCAATTCCCATGGCCGGAATGTATTGCTGAATACCCGCATCGACGGTTTCCTGTACGACAGCGAATTTTTATACAACGCCGGCAGGCGTCCCCATATTAAGATCGGTGCACTGGCTGTAGCATGCCGCCCCGGTATTCAATTCTCCTCCTTCCGGCTGAAGCTTTTAATGAAGGAATTAGTCAATTATTGCAGGATCATCACCAGCTCATCCGCTGCTTAAATTTTTATGGAACCAACAAAAAGGATATTGATCAGTGTTGATGTAGAGGAATTTGATATCCCGGAAGAATTCGGTCAGCAGGTAACCCTTCAGGAGAAACTCGAAGTTTCCAGAAGTGGTCTGCAGGCTACACTGGCTTTATTTGACAAGTATAATGTACGTGCCACTTTCTTTGTTACGGCTTATTGGGCACAGCACTATCCCGAATTAATCCGGCAGATGGCTGCTAAACATGAGATCGCCTCTCATGCATACTATCACAGCTCCTTTACAGAAGCGGATCTGGAAGGTTCCCGGCTGGCCCTGCAGGAAATCAGCGGGCAACAGATTCAGGGCTTCCGTATGCCCCGTCTCCGGAAGGTAAACATGGCTGCATTGAAGGCCGCAGGATACCTCTATGATGCGTCCGTAAATCCTACCTGGCTGCCAGGACGTTATAATAACTGGCATTTGCCCAGAACGCTGTTCAAAGAACAGGATACCTGGATCGTCCCTTCCTCCGTATCTCCCCTCATCAGATACCCTTTATTCTGGTTGAGCGTAAAAAATATGCCCCTCTGGATTACCCGCCATTTCAGTAAAAGAGTATTGAAGAAAGATAATTACCTCTCCTTTTATTTCCACCCATGGGAATTGAGCAATATCAATGCCTACACGCTACCTTCCTACATTAAACGGGTTTCCGGTGGCAAAATGCAGGAAAAAATGGATGGATTCCTACGTTTTTTGCATCAACAGGGAACTTTCTGCACCCATGCAGATCTGCTTAAAGCCCAACAGTAGAAGCTTTAGCTGATGATCTCCCTTTTAACCGGCAAGGAATCTTATTTTCATGCAACAACATTTAATTTCAAATGTTATAGTAATAATGAATAAGGTTAAGTAGTCATGTTCAGAGAAAGTAAAAAGGGTCTGTAAAGTCTTTTTTTAGATTTTTTTTGAAAGATGGCTACTTATTATGTTCATTTTCAGTAGTTTTGTGAGACAACAAATCTGTTGTCATGTGAGGTTGTTTGTTGACGATGTACGACTACCCCCCATTATCCCCCTGCCTCTTATTTTTTAGCTGACACCACAGCTCCTGAAGTGCAAATGGAAAGCGTTTGCCTGTTAATTTCTTATTCATTCAACATGTAAATTGTTAAAACTAAAAATCAGACTATGAAAAGAATTCGTCTCTTAACCCTTGCACTCGCGGCTGTATTGTTTGGTGCTACGGCTAATGCCCAGATTCAGAAAGGAAATATTATGGTGGGCGGTACCCTGGCTAATCTGGGTTTAAATTTCCAGAAGGAAAGTACACAGTTTAGCATGGATCTCACGCCAAAGGCGGCCTGGTTTATCAAGGATGGTTTGGCACTGGGTGGTTACGTAAACTTTGGTTTGAGTACGGATAACCCCGGTACCAATACTAACTATGGCGTAGGTGCACTCGCCCGTTATTTCGTAGAAGATAAGAATGTGAGAAAACTTGAATTCTCCAAGCGTACCCGGTTTTTCCTGGAAGCAACTGCCGGTTTTGCTGGTAGAAACGTAGCTAATGGCGCCTCTACAAATGGCCTGGATATCGGCGTAGGCCCCGGCATTTCCTATTTCATTACACCAAATATCGGTCTGGAAGGATTGCTGAAATACGATCTGACAGTAGGTTTCGGTAGTTCTACTACTTCAAACAGACTTAATCTGGGTGTAGGTTTCCAGATTTATCTGCCTTCCGCCAAAGCAAAACAGATTTATAAAGAAGAAACCGGCAAATAAGTAACCGAGCAATACAAAACATGATTGGCAACGGTGGCAGGATATCCTGCCACCGTTGCTTTTTTTGTAAGGTATCCTCACTTTGAAGGAGCGCTGAATGAAATGAACGTGCGAACTCAAAATGAACTAATTGAACGAATGCTTTTTTACCGGAACCATTTATTTTAGTAGAATGTCTGTGATGGCACTGGCAGGGGGATTGCTGAAAACCCCGGAAAGAGTAAGCATTACATCCATAAATACTCCGGTATGTTGAACACTATTCTCCAGGCACTGGTTAAGTTTCTGAACACCGTAACAGGCGCCCTGTAACCTATTTCTGCGTTGTTGCATAAGGATATTTCCTGCAATGGGATTGCCGAAAACCATATGATAGAGTAGGCACAACAGAAAACTACAGCTTTTATGATCCTCGATGCATTAAACACATTTCTGAAGGGCCTGTTAGCGCTGCTGATGTCTGCGCTGGGCGGTATTTAATTTGTGTTGTTAGTTCAAAATACTAACCCTGGTGGCAGATGATCCCGGTACTCCGGATCACAATCTGCAGCTATTGGTAGTTCTCGAATCATGCTTTTAAGAAGAAGCTGATTTCATCAATGTTTAAAGGAAAAATCCCTGGCATTATTGCCAGGGCTTTTTTTATCGCGTTGTAATCCGCTATGGTAGCATATTGAACAGTATTTTATCAGGATACCGAACTGAACAAAATGAACGGATGTAATAAGCTGAATAGCCCCTAATTTCGGCCAACACTTAAAAGAAAGTGTACCTGGGATTGCCGAAAACCAAATCAAAAGAGTAGGTGTCACCCGTAGTAAAAACTATCTTATGGCTTTACTGAATCAACTGCTGGCAACCATTGTTGCATTGCTGAAATCTCTGCTGGGTGGCCTGTAATCAGGACCATTCCATAAGGGATTATTCCGTACTTAAGTGATACTATTTCCCTTACAGACATCATCCTGGAGGCTGACCCACACGCTGGGTCAGCCTCTTTTATGAATGCTGATACCGGGATTTTCATTGAGATAAAAAGCAGTGAATAAACCCTTTTATTTCACATTTTAAAGTTATTCTTTTTTACTGCTGAGTTAACTTCAAACCAGCTGTGGGTAAGGAATGAACATGGTGGCGTGCGTTGGTTGGAATGAACAAAATGAACGACCGCATATTGAATGATAGCTTTTAAATTTAGTTCGTTAACTGAATAACAACTGGGGATCGCCGAAAACCAGGTAATAGAGTAGGCAGTATCTTATAAAAACCTTTTTCCATGGATTTACTGAATCAACTGCTGGCATTAATCTTAGGATTAGTTAAGTCATTATTAGGTGGCATTGGCGGTGGTTTACCGCTTTAATGGTCGGGGCGTCTGACGCACTAAAACCACTTTAATTATTCGGAGAAGGGTTGTTCCAGGTAAGCGGAACAACCCTTGCTCTTTATGGCAGGGGAGAAAAGAAGGAATTATTGATAAATCAGGGCTATCTGTTTTAGTCGTCCCACAAAAATCCGCAAAAGTGAACAGTTCCTGGTTGCGGTTTATATAATTCCTGCTCCTGTGTATCTCCTGCCAGATAAATCCCTGCTCAAGTTCACCTTCTATAAGTGTCATCGTCAGGTTAACTCCTGTTCAAGTCCGCCCTTCTGTACGTGTCATCGTCAGGTTAGCCCTGTTCAAGCCCACCTCTGTGCGTGTCGTCGTCAGGTTAGCCCCTGTTCAAGTCTGCCTTCTGTGTGTGTCATCATCAGGTTAGCCCCTGTTCAGGTCCACCTTCTGTACGTGTCATCGTCAGGTTAGCCCCTGTTCAAGTCTGCCTTCTGTTCGTGTAATCGTCGGGTTAGCCCCTGTTCAGGTCCACCTTCTATGCGTGCCATCATCAGGTTAAGGCCTGTTCAGGTCCGGTCATCACCTGTTACCTTGCAGGCCCGTTTGTGGCATCGCCGTTACCCATTCCTGTTCTTAGGCAATAACCATCCACCGGGGCTCCGGACCGCCGGTTTGCGAAAGCCAGGCATCCGGATCGCCTGGTGCAGGAGCGTACTTAACGGAGGTATCCGCCCATTTCCACATCTCCCGGGAAAATATTTGTAAAGAAATTCTCCTTTTTTTGGTTTTGAAATTTGTTTTCCTATATTTGTCAAAACGAGCATGTGAAGTTACCTTAAGGCTTAACACACACACAATGAATGTTTTCTGGAGCCTTAATGCCAATTAATATCTATCCAATCTCCTTTCTCCTGCCGCCGGCGCTCACTTTTTGCCGGGTCTCTTTTATTTTTTCCTGAGAATTATTTGCCAAATAGAAAAAACGGGTTACCTTTGCCCTCCCAAATTGTATTGGGAAAAAACAAGAAGAAGTTCATTGCATATGTCTCAGAGAATAAGAATCAAGCTGAAGTCCTACGATCATAACCTGGTAGACAAGTCTGCTGAGAAGATCGTTAAAACCGTGCGTAACACGGGTGCCGTGGTAACAGGTCCAATTCCTTTACCTACCGAGAAGAAAATATTTACAGTATTACGTTCTCCGCACGTAAATAAGAAAGCGCGCGAGCAGTTCCAACTGTGTACACACAAACGTTTACTGGATATTTACACGTCTTCTTCCAGAACTGTAGACGCGCTGAGCAAGCTCGATCTGCCTTCCGGAGTGGAAGTTGAAATTAAAGCATAGGACAACAGCAAGGCGGGCGAAAGGCCGGCCTTTTATTGATTTATGGTTATCTTGTTGGTTTCCAACAAGATAACAATTTTAACAACAAACATAGGTCGCGCCTTCTGGGCGGCCGCCCAATAAATGTATTTAAACCGCCCATCCTGGGGATAGCACGAAATCCCCCAGGCGCTGGGTAAAATCATATAAAAAATGAAAGGTATTATTGGCAAAAAGATTGGTATGACCAGTATCTTCGAAGCTAATGGTAAGCAAACTGCTGTTACCATTATCGAAGCAGGTCCCAACGTTGTAACCCAGGTAAAAACCCTGGAATCAGATGGTTACAATGCAATTCAGGTTTCTTTCGGTGAGAAGAAAGAAAAACACACCACTAAAGCAGAAAGCAGTCACTTCGCGAAAGCAAGCACCTCTCCCAAACGTTTTGTAAAAGAACTCCGCAACCCGGATGTACAGAAAGCCCTCGGTGAATCTATCACCTGCGAAATCTTCGCAGAAGGTGAGACAATTGACGTTGTAGGCACTTCCAAAGGTAAAGGTTTCCAGGGTGTTGTAAAACGCCACGGATTTAGCGGTGTGGGTGAAGCTACCCACGGTCAGCACGATAGAAGCAGAGCTCCTGGTTCTGTTGGTGGATCCTCTTATCCTTCCCGCGTTTTCAAGGGTATGCGTATGGCCGGCCAGACAGGTAACGAAAGAGTGAAAGTGAAAGGTCTGAAGATCGTGAAAATATTCCCTGAAAAGAATTATATCCTGGTAAGTGGTTCCGTTCCCGGCCACATTGGTTCAATCGTTTTAATCCAGAAGTAACATGCAAATCGATATTTTAAATATAGAAGGTAAGAAAACCGGAAGGTCTATTGAACTTCCTGAGGAGATCTTTGGTGTTGAGCCTAACAACCACGTAATTTACCTGGCTGTTAAACAATACCTCGCTGCTCAGCGTCAAGGTACCCACAAGGTAAAAACCAGAGCAGAAGTACAAGGTGCTTCCCGCAAACTGCACAAACAAAAAGGTACCGGTGGCGCCCGTAAAGGTAACATCCGTAACCCATTGTATAAAGGTGGTGGTACCATCTTCGGACCAAAACCTCACGGTTGGGGTTTCAAACTGAACAGAAAAGTGAAAGATCTCGCTAAGATCTCCGCCCTGTCAGTGAAAGCTAAAGAAAACAGCATCATCATCGTTGAAGATCTGCAACTCGAAGCGCCTAAAACCAAACAATTCGTTGGTTTCCTGAAGAATCTGAACATCAACGTAGAAGGCAGAAAGACAATGTTCATCACGCCTGAATACAATGACAATGTTTACCTGTCTTTAAGAAACATCCCTACTGTAGACGGTACTGTTCTGAGCGACGTAAACACTTACGACATCATGAACAGCAATTACATCGTGTTCACAGAAAGCGCTGCCAAAATCTTCACTGAAGAGCCTGCAGAAGCTTAGGATGTACAAACCAATTCAATAACAGCTGAAGGCTAACGCCAACAGCTAAATGCTATAAAGAAGATGAAACTTTCTGACGTTTTAATCAAACCGGTGGTATCCGAAAAGGTTAACAAAGCAACCGAAAAATTCAACCGCTACTACTTCATCGTTGACAAAAAAGCCAACAAACTGGAGATCAAAAAAGCAGTGGAAGAGTTTTACGGTGTAACCGTAGCAGATGTAAATACTGCTGTAATGCCAGGTAAAGCTAAATTCCGCTTTACTAAAGCCGGTTTCATCGCAGGTAAAAAACCGTCCTACAAAAAGGCGATCATTACCGTTGCAGCTGGTGAAACTATAGATCTGTATGCTAACATGTAGTGCCGTTCCGGCCTGAACAGCCGGGATGTGGATGTATATGCAGATCACTTTTATATTAATTAACATTTAACTTTTTAGGAAGTAATGGCACTGAAGAAGTTCAAACCAATGACGGCCGGTACCCGCTGGAAAATAGGCAACGCTTACGCTGAGCTGACCTCGGATACCCCGGAAAAAAGCCTCCTGGAGCCTATCAAAAGGACCGGTGGTAGAAATGCGCAAGGTAGAATGTCTATGCGCTACATAGGTGGTGGTCACAAGAAACAATACCGTGTAATTGATTTCAAGCGTGATAAGGAAAATGTACCAGCGACTGTAAAAACTATCGAATACGATCCTAACCGTAGTGCATTCATCGCGCTGGTAAGCTATTCAGATGGTGAAAAACGTTATATCATTGCTCCACAGGGCTTACAGGTTGGTGGTACCGTTATCAGCGGCTCCGACGTAGCTCCTGAAGTAGGTAACGCTTTACCGCTGAAAAACATGCCTCTCGGTACTGTTGTACACAACATTGAGCTGCAACCTGGTAAAGGTGGTGCGATCGCAAGAAGCGCCGGTGCTTACGCTCAGCTGTCCAACAAGGAAGAAAAATATGCCGTACTGAAAATGCCTTCCGGTGAGCTCCGCAAAGTATTAAATACTTGTAAAGCTACTGTTGGTACTGTTTCTAACTCCGACCACGCACTGCAATCCATCGGTAAAGCAGGTGCTAACCGTTGGAGAGGTATCCGCCCCCGCAACCGTGGTGTGGCTATGAACCCTGTAGATCACCCGATGGGTGGTGGTGAAGGTAAATCTTCCGGAGGCCATCCTAGATCAAGAACTGGTAAATATGCGAAAGGTCTGAAAACCAGAAAACCGCATAAGAGTTCTGATAAGCTGATCATTAGCAGAAAAAACGGTAAAAAATTATAGTATTTCTGAATCAGGGATCCGGTAGCAATACCGGATCCCGGGTTTGAAAAATCATAAATCAGTAAGACATGGCTCGTTCCATAAAAAAAGGTCCTTACGTAGACCTGAAATTAGAAACTAAAGTTGAGAAGATGAATACCGGCACCAAGAGGTCTGTTATCAAGACCTGGAGCCGTCGTTCTACTATCACTCCTGATTTCGTTGGTCACACATTCGCGGTTCACAATGGCAACAAATTTATTCCTGTTTATGTAACGGAATTCATGGTTGGTCATAAACTGGGCGAATTTGCTCCTACACGTAACTTCAGAGGACACGTTAACAAGAAAATGTAAATTATAGTCTGAGGTGAGAGGTTTGAAGTATCCGTTCAAACCGATACATCAAACTTCAGGCATCAGACATTAAATAATAAAAGAAATTAATAACAATGGAAGCAGTAGCTAAGCTGAATAATAATCCTACATCTCCCCGCAAAATGCGCTTACTCGCGGACTTAATCCGTGGTCTGGATGTAGAAAAGGCTTTGAATATTTTGAAATTCCATCCGAAACACCCAAGTGTACCTTTAGAGAAATTGCTGATATCCGCTATCGCAAACTGGAAAGTGAAGAATGAAGGTGCAAGGGTAGAAGATGCTAACCTGATCGTAAAAACCGTTTTTGTTGATGGCGGCCGCACCCTGAAAAGAATGCGCCCGGCTCCACAGGGAAGGGGTTACCGTATCCGCAAGAGAAGTAACCACGTAACGATTGTAGTGGACGGTAAAGCACAATAATCCGTGCATATCGGAAACGAGATAGAAACAAAACTATTTAAACTAATAGACAAATAACCAGAACATGGGTCAGAAAACAAATCCTATTGGTAACAGGTTAGGTATCATCAGAGGATGGGACTCTAATTGGTATGGCAGCAAGAAAGACTTTGCTACCAAACTGATCGAAGATAACAAGATCAGAACTTATCTGAATGCCCGTATCAACAAAGGTGGCATCTCAAGAGTTGTGATCGAAAGAACTTTAGGTAAGTTAATCATCACTGTTCATACTTCTAAGCCTGGTATCATCATTGGTAAAGGCGGTAACGAAGTTGATCGCATCAAAGAAGAACTGAAGAAGCTGACAGGTAAAGAAGATGTTCAAATCAACATCCTCGAAATCCGTCGTCCCGAAATGGATGCCAACATCGTTGCTGAAACTATCGCTAAACAGATTGAAAGCCGTATCAACTACAAACGTGCTATCAAAATGGCGATCGCTACCGCTCTGAGAATGGGTGCTGAAGGTATCAAGGTGAAAATCAGCGGCCGTTTAGGTGGTGCTGAAATCGCCCGCTCCGAAGAAATGAAACAAGGTCGCGTGCCTTTACATACTTTCCGTATGGACATCGATTACGCTTCCCTGTTCGCTTTAACCGTTTATGGTAAAATCGGTATCAAAGTATGGATCTGTAAAGGTGAAGTACTGGGTAAACGCGATCTGAACCCGAACGTGTTAACCGGCAAAGAAGGTGACAACCGTGGCACTGGCCATGGCGGAGAAAGAAGAGAACATCATGGCGAACGCAGAGACAACCGTGGTGGTGGCGAAAGAAGAGGCGGCGGTGAACACCGTGGCGGCGGCCGCAGATAGTATCTGGCGGTTGAGCAGACATTAACAATTACTATTAACATTAACAACATAGACGATGTTACAGCCAAAAAGAACGAAACACAGGAAGATGCACAAAGGCCGCATCAAAGGGAACGCTAAAAGAGGCGCTACCCTCTCCTTTGGTACTTTCGGTCTTAAAGCATTAGAACCTAAGTGGATCACCGACAGGCAGATCGAAGCTGCACGTGTTGCGCTGACAAGGCACATGAAACGTGAAGGTAACGTATGGATCCGCATATTCCCTGACAAACCTATCACTGCTAAGCCTTTGGAAGTGAGGATGGGTAAAGGTAAAGGTGCTCCTGACCATTGGGCAGCAGTAGTTAAACCAGGTAGAATTTTATTTGAAGCTGATGGCGTTTCCTTACAGGTAGCAAAAGAAGCAATGGAACTCGCAGCTCAGAAACTGCCCATCAAAGTAAAATTTGTAACCAGCCGCGACTACGTAGCTTAATTAGGTACACAATAACTAAAAATCCGGTAACCCTGCCCCGGCAGATAACCGAATCAAACTCAATACAATGGCAAAAGAAAAGCTGGAACTGAAAGGCCTGAGCGAACAAGATCTGAAAGAGAGAATCTCTGCAGAAGAACTCCGCTTGAAAAAAATGACCTTTGGTCACGCAATTACGCCAATCGAAAATCCAATGAGCATCCGCGCCGTAAGACGCGATATCGCTCGGATGAACACCGAACTGCGTAAAAGACAACTGGGCTTCTGATCCGTCAGTCCCGGTAACCCCGGGACTGCTGACATAGCATTAGTATAACACAATTTATGACCTCCTCACGGAGGGTTAAATACTTTCAACAATGACGACCGAAAGAAAATTAAGAAAAACCAGGATTGGTGTGGTTGCCAGCAACAAAATGGATAAAACCATCACCGTTAAGGTGGAGCGTAAGGTAAAGCACCCGATCTATGGTAAATTCGTGAAAAAAACTACCAAGTTCATGGCGCACGACGATAAAAACGAGTGCTCCATCGGCGATACCGTGAAAATCGCGGAAACTCGTCCTTTAAGCAAAAACAAATGCTGGAGACTGGTAGAAGTAATCGCTAAAGTAAAATAATTAATTATTTGTTTCAAGCTGCTGCCGGCAATCCCGGTTTCAGCCGCTGACTAAACAATATCAAATCTCATTTCGATGATACAACAAGAATCAAGACTGAGTGTAGCTGATAACAGCGGTGCCAAAGAAGTACTTTGCATCCGCGTTTTAGGTAACTCCGGTCAGGACTACGCTGGCGTAGGTGACAAGATTGTAGTAACCGTTAAGGACGCAATGCCTGGTGGTGGTGTTAAGAAAGGTATGGTTACCAAAGCGGTAATCGTAAGAACTAAGAACAAATTACGTCGTAAAGACGGTTCTTATATCCGTTTCGATGATAACGCGGTTGTACTGCTCAATAACTCAGACGAACCTCGCGGTACCCGTATTTTCGGTCCGGTTGCACGTGAGCTGAGAGACAAGGGTTATATGAAAATTATCTCCCTCGCTCCTGAGGTATTATAAAAATATTGCGGTCCAGGGATTTTGACATTTTGTGATTTTTATCAAAAAATGGCAAAATCCCGAAATCCGAAAATATTTCTTATCTTTGCAGCCCGTTTGCAAAACGAGAAAAAACATTAATCAAGCGAAACTATTGTTTCGCTTGGCGTTTATAAATAAATCAAAGTAATGAAAACTAGATTTAAGCCTAAATTCAACATTAAGAAGGGCGACCTGGTTGCGGTAATTGCCGGTGATGACAAGGACAGAACAAAAGCGCGTAAAGTGCTGGAAGTTCAGCCTGAAAAAGCCCGCATTCTTGTAGAAGGCGTTAACATTATTACCAAGCACACGAAGCCAACCGCTCAGAATACCAAAGGTGGTATTGTTAAGCAGGAAGCTCCTATCGCTATCTCCAACGTGATGCTGTGGGACGCCAAAACTGGTGCTCCAACCAAAGTTAACAGGAAGAGAGAAAACGGTAAATTAATTCGTATCGCTAAAAAATCAGGGGAGGAAATTAAATAATGTCAAACACAAAATATACTCCGAGACTGCAGAAAAAATACCAAGAGGAAGTTAAATCTGCACTGATGAAGAAATTCAACTACAAAAGTGTAATGCAGGTTCCTCGCCTGGTAAAAATTTGCCTGAACCAGGGTATCAATGGTGCAGTAGGTGATAAGAAACTGGTAGACATCGCAGTAGACGAAATGACCCGTATCTCCGGTCAGAAAGCTATCGCTACTATGTCTAAAAAGGATATCTCCAACTTCAAACTGAGAAAGAACATGCCTATCGGTGCCCGCGTAACTTTACGTGCTACCAATATGTATGACTTCCTGGATCGTTTGATCGCTGTATCCCTCCCACGTGTACGTGACTTCAAAGGTGTGAACGAAAAAGCTTTTGACGGTCGTGGTAACTACACTATGGGTATCACCGAACAAATCATCTTCCCTGAAATCGATATCGATAAAGTAACAAAAATGTCCGGTATGGATATCACTTTCGTTACAACTGCAAACACCAACGAAGAAGCTTACGAGCTCCTGAAAGAAATGGGTATGCCGTTCAAGGGTATGAAAAAAGATAATCAGTAAATCGAAACGATAATATAATTATGGCAAAAGAATCCGTAAAAGCCAGACAAAGGAAAAGAGAAGCTATGGTAGCTAAGTTCGCAGAAAAACGCGCTGCCCTGAAAGCTGCCGGTGACTACGCTGCACTGGATCAACTTCCAAAAAATGCTTCTCCTGTTCGTCTGCACAACAGATGCCAACTGAGCGGTCGTCCAAAAGGCTACATGCGTCATTTCGGTCTCTGCAGGAACATGTTCCGTGACCTGGCTCTCGCAGGCAAAATCCCTGGCGTTAGAAAAGCCAGCTGGTAATTCAAAGTTTTATCTGTCCGGTATCCCCGGATCTGTGAAACAAAAAAGTTATTTGATTCCCATCTTATTACGATTGGATATCGCATTGTAAACATTTATCAAACTATTTCAACAATGGTTACTGATCCAATAGCAGACTTCCTGACACGCATCCGGAACGCGCAAATGGCCACCCACAGGATTGTGGAAATTCCGGCTTCCAAGCTGAAAAAACGCATTACAGAAATTCTGTACGACAAAGGTTATATCCTGAAGTACAAATTCGAAGAAGATACTAAACAAGGCGTTATCAAAATCGCTTTGAAGTACGATCCAATCTCTAAAGAACCCGCTATCAAGGAATTACAACGCATCAGCCGCCCAGGTCTGCGTCAGTACGCTAAACCAGAAGAGTTTAAGCGCGTGAAGAACGGTTTAGGTGTAGCGATCATCTCTACTTCCAAAGGTGTAATGACCGATAAGGAAGCTAAAGCTCAAAACGTAGGTGGCGAAGTAGTTTGCTTCATCTATTAATATATTGAATGACTGGTTGTTGCTCAACCAGTCATTCACTTAAGTTATCTGACAATTAAGCTCTCTATACGGCGCTGAACACGGATAACCGGTACATCAATATCAAACAACTTTAAATTAAAGTTATGTCTCGTATAGGTAAAAGTCCTATCAAATTGGCTAGCGGCGTTACAGTTACTGTTTCCCCTTCCAATGAAGTAACCGTAAAAGGCCCAAAAGGTGAACTGAAAAGGTCCATCGACAGGGATATGAAAATTGACGTGAAGGACGGCGTGTTAACAGTAATCCGCCCAACTGAACAGATCCGTCACAAAGCACTCCACGGTTTATACCGCGCTTTACTGGCTAACATGGTTCAGGGTGTTACTGAAGGATTCAAGAAACAACTGGAACTGGTGGGTGTTGGTTATAAAGCAGCAAACAACGGTCAGTTACTGGATCTCGCTTTAGGTTACTCTCACAATATCGTTTTCGAAATTCCAAAAGAACTGAAGGTTGCTACACTGACTGAAAAAGGTCAGAACCCTAAGATCATGCTGGAAGGTATCGACAACCAGTTGCTGGGTCAGGTAGCTGCTAAAATCCGTAGCCTGCGTAAACCAGAGCCGTACAAAGGTAAAGGTGTTCGCTACAGTGATGAAGTGGTACGTAAGAAAGCTGGTAAATCAGCTGGTAAATAAAATATTTAATTGGCTAATCAGCTATTATAGCTGGTTAGCTGATTTTAACAGATATCCCGGCAGCATCGGGGTAATAAAATAAAACTCAAAATGAGCACAAAAGTTAACAGGAGACAGAAAATCCGCTATCGCATCCGTAAGAAAATCTCCGGTACTGCACAAGCACCAAGATTATCTGTATTTCGTAGCAACAGCGATATCTATGTGCAGTTGATTGACGATACCAATGGCACTACCCTGGCTTCCGCTTCTTCCCGTGATAAGGATATCAAAGCACAGGCAGGAACTAAAAGCGAAAAAGCTGTACTGGTAGGTAAAGCGCTGGCTGTTAAAGCACTGGCACTGGGCCTCACCACCTGCATTTTCGACAGAAGTGGTTATTTATATCATGGCCGCGTGAAAAGCGTAGCCGACGGAGCAAGAGAAGGCGGTCTTCAGTTTTAATCACGGAGTCCGAATTTTATAATTCTGAACAAGTAATTCTTATAAAATAAAATGGCAAAGAATTCATTCAATAAAGTAAAGGCTGGTGATCTGGAGCTGAAAGAAAAAGTAGTGGCGATCAACCGTGTTACTAAAACTACAAAAGGCGGTCGTACATTCAGTTTCTCCGCACTGGTAGTAGTAGGTAACGAAAACGGTGTTGTAGGTCACGGTCTTGGTAAAGCTAAAGAAGTACAGCAGGCTATCACTAAAGGTATAGACGATGCTAAGAAGAACCTGATCAAGGTTCCTGTTATGCACGGTACCATTCCTCACGATCAGTTTGCTAAAGAAGGCGCTGCCAAAGTATTGATCAAACCAGCTGCTCATGGTACTGGTGTGATCGCGGGAGGTTCTATGCGTGCAGTGCTGGAAAGCGCTGGTGTTACGGACGTTCTGGCTAAATCTCTGGGTTCTGCTAATCCACACAACGTGGTAAAAGCTACCTTCAAAGCTTTAGGCCTGTTACGCGAGCCAATCAGCATCGCTAAAACCAGAGGCGTTTCCCTGAAGAAAGTTTTCAACGGTTGATTTGAACCCGCTGAAAAGCAGGTACCTTCCGGAAAATTTTGAAAATAATTCATTAACAATTAAATTACTCCGCTTTTAGCGGATAGGGGTTTATGGCAAAGATTAAGATCACTCAAGTAAAAAGTGGTATAGACCGTCCTGAGAGGCAGAAATTGACCTTGAAGGCACTGGGCCTGACTAAAATGCACGCTACTGTTGAAGTAGAAGCAACTCCTCAGATCCTGGGTATGGTCCGTAAAGTTAATCACCTTGTAACGGTAGAAACAGTTAACGCTTAATTAAGTAACACTGCTGTGGGATTGTCTGTTGATAATCTTACCTTTACATTTGTGACTTTACCATTTTTATTTTAGAATAAAAGCGAGCGGTTAATTTCCGCGCAAGTAAAAACAATTAATTATGAATCTGCATTCATTACAGCCTGCACAAGGCGCTGTACATAAAGAAAAACGTCTTGGACGTGGTGAGGCTTCCGGTAAAGGTGGTACCTCTACAAAAGGTAACAAAGGTATCCAGCAACGTGCTGGTTACTCCAGCAAAAAAGGCTTCGAAGGTGGCCAGATGCCAATCCAACGCCGTATGCCTAAACGCGGTTTCAAAAATAATAACCGTGAAGAGTACACAATCTTCAACCTGGGCCAACTGGATCATTTAGTTGAAAAATATGGCCTCCAGGAGTTTAATCTGGAAAACCTGTTCATGAACGGTCTGATTAACAGAACAGCCAAAGTTAAGATCCTCGCTAACGGCGAACTCAAAACCAAGGTATCTGTTAAAGTTAACGCGATCAGCGAAAAAGCTAAACAGGCCATCGAAACAGCAGGTGGATCAGTAGAACTGGTATAAGACTTTACGACTGAGGAGACGCCTACGGAGTAGTGCGTCTTTTCATATTTAATAGCGCTATTAAACCTTTATCTTCCTGTGAAGAAATTTATCGAAACGATTAAGAATATCTGGAGTATTGAGGATTTGCGTAACCGCATCCTGACCACCCTGCTCCTGGTCCTCATCTACCGCGTAGGATCCTATATCGCTTTGCCTGGCATTGACGCAAACGCGCTCACCAACTTTGAGAAAAATTCTAATCAGGGTATCCTGGGTCTGGTTAACATGTTTGCAGGCGGATCGTTTTCAAGGGCCTCCATTTTTGCATTGGGTATCATGCCCTACATTTCTGCGTCCATTGCTATCCAGTTATTAACCATAGCTGTTCCGCAATTCCAGAAAATGCAGAAAGAAGGTGAAAGTGGCCGTAAGAAAATCAACCAGTTCACCCGTTACCTCACAGTTATCGTAACAGGTTTCCAGGCGAGTGCTTACGTTGCTTATCTGCGTAATCAGTCAGGTGGCGCTATTATTGCCGAATATGGCACCTTTTTCTTCTGGCTCTCTACTACCGTTTTACTTACTGCAGGTACCCTGTTCGTAATGTGGCTCGGTGAAAAGATCACAGATAAAGGTATTGGTAATGGTACTTCCATCATCATCATGATGGGTATCCTTGCCCGTTTGCCACAGGCTTTGGTCGCAGAATTCTCCAGTAAGGTTGCAGGTGAAGCGGGTGGACCGATCCTGTTCCTCATTGAAATTGCCATCTTTATTTTAATCACCGTAGGCCTGATCCTGCTCGTTCAGGGTACCAGGAAAATACCGGTGAATTACGCTAAACGTATCGTAGGTAACAAACAATATGGTGGTGTACGCCAGTTCATTCCTTTGAAAGTGAATGCTGCCGGTGTAATGCCTATCATCTTCGCCCAGGCGATCATGTTCATCCCTGCAACTGCAATAGGCTTTGCTACTTCTTCTGAAAGTGCTTCCGGCTTTATCCGCATCTTCAGTGATCACACAAACGGCTGGTACAACGTTATCTATGCAGTACTCGTTATCGTATTCACCTACTTCTATACCGCGTTGATCTTCAACCCCACTCAGATGGCGGATGAAATGAAACGTAACAACGGTTTCATTCCGGGTATCAAACCTGGTAAGGCTACTGCCGATTATATCGGTGCTGTAATGGACCGTATTACCCTGCCTGGTGCATTCTTCCTGGCAATGGTAGGTATATTACCTGGTGTGGCGGCTGCCTTCAAGATCAACAGCAACTTTGCTACCTTCTTCGGTGGTACTTCCCTGCTGATCATGGTAGGAGTTATCCTGGATACACTGCAACAGATTGAAAGCCAGCTCCTGATGCGCCATTATGATGGTCTGATGAGCACCGGCCGTATCAAAGGCAGAACAGCCCCGGCTAATGCATAAGTAATTGAACACAAAAGTGTTACAAGAACAATAAAATAGCCACAGAAGCTTCTACGCTTTAGTGGCTATATTATTTTTGAATAAGCGCAGTTAGTCCTTCAGCTTTCAGTTCCGGCACACGCTAAAAGCTTACTGCTGATGGCTAACAGCGAAAAGAAACAAGGATTGTTATGATTCACTATAAGACGAAGGAAGAAATAGAGTTGATGCGCAAAAGTGCCCTGATCCTGAGTGCAGCCCTGGCTGAAGTAGCCAGAACCCTGAAACCAGGTATGAGCACATTGGAAGTGGATGCAGTGGCTGATAAGTTTATCGTTGAAAATGGTGGAACACCTTCCTTCAAAAATTACAAAGGGTTTCCAAATGCTTGCTGCATCTCAGTTAACGAAGAAGTAGTACATGGCATCCCAAATAAGTATGTGCTGAAAGACGGCGATATCCTCACCGTGGATGTAGGTGTATATATGAACGGTTATCATTCAGACAGCGCTTACACCTTTGCTATCGGTAATGTACCCGAAAACGTACTCCGCCTCATGACTGCTACCAAAGCTTCCCTGTACAAGGGCATCGAAAAAGCAATAGTGGGCAACAGGATCGGGGATATCTCCTATGCAATACAGGAGTATACCGAGAAAGAGCGCGGTTACGGCGTTGTAAGGGAACTGGTGGGACATGGCCTCGGCCGCAACCTCCACGAGGATCCTCAGGTGCCTAACTACGGTAAACGGGGAAGTGGTCCGGTAATGAAGGAAGGACTGGTCATCGCTATCGAACCTATGATCAACCTTCGCTCCAAGGATGTTGAATACCTGGAAGATGGCTGGACGGTTGCTACCCGCGATGGCAGCCCGTCTGTTCACTTCGAACATACGGTAGCTGTTGGAAAAGGTAAGGCAGATGTGTTATCTACCTATGTGGATATAGAAAGAGAAGAGAAGAATAACCCCGAACTGAATTCAAATTACTAGTAAGGACTTTGGATTTATCTAATACAGCAAGGGTTTTGAGGGTAAAAAAGACAGGTTTTAGCAAAAAAACTGGCAATAATAATAATAATCCGGGTAAATTTTTCTATTTCAAAAGATAAATGCTATCTTTGCAGTCCTAAAAATTTTTATGGCAAAACAGGCACTCATTAAACAGGATGGAATTATATTAGAAGCCTTGTCGAACGCTATGTTCCGTGTAAAATTGGAAAACGGGCATGAGATCCTGGCCACCATTTCTGGAAAAATGAGAATGCACTACATCCGCATTCTGCCAGGAGATAAGGTTGGCGTGGAGATGAGCCCATACGATTTGTCAAGAGGCCGTATAATTTTCAGATACAAATAAGCGGAAAGAGCGTAGGGGGGATTGGAATTATAATTTAATAAATATCATAACCTTTTATAAAGTATTAATCATGAAGGTAAGAGCTGCAATCAAAAAAAGAAGTGCGGATTGTAAAATAGTTCGTAGAAAAGGTGTTTTGTTGGTAATCAACAAAAAGAATCCTCGTTTTAAACAACGCCAGGGATAATCGATTCCCCTAACGGAATTTGATTTTTTAATCAGAATCATAAAATCTAAAATAGAAATATGGCACGTATAGCCGGTATAGATCTTCCTAAAAATAAAAGAGGAGAAATTGGCCTCACCTATATCTTTGGTATAGGCCGTTCTACCGCCCAATATATCCTGAACAAGGCGGAAATTGATGTAAACAAAAAAGTGCGTGATTGGAATGATGATGATCAAGCTGCCATCCGTAATATCATTAACGGTGAGTTTAAGGTAGAAGGTCAACTGCGTTCCGAAGTGCAAATGAATATCAAGCGTCTGCTGGATATCGCTTGCTACCGCGGTCTGCGTCACAGGAAAGGCTTACCGGTAAGAGGTCAGCGTACACGTACCAACAGCCGTACCCGTAAAGGTAAACGTAAGACAGTGGCTGGTAAGAAAAAAGCAACTAAGAAATAATAAATAAAATCCCAGGTTGAAATCCCAAGTCCGAATCTGAGGGGTTTCAAATGACGGCGAGTCGTGTAAAATTTGGGATGGGAATTTCATATTTGGAATTTAAATCATTATGGCAAAAGCAAATAATACAAAAACTGCTGCTAATAAAAAGAGAGTAGTAAAGGTGGATAACTACGGAGATGTTCATATCTCTGCTAGCTTTAACAACATCATCGTAAGCATCACCAACAAGCATGGTCAGGTTATCTCCTGGTCTTCTGCTGGTAAAATGGGCTTCAGAGGTTCTAAAAAGAACACCCCATATGCTGCTCAGCTGGCTGCACAGGATGCTGCTAAGGTAGCTATGGACTCTGGTCTGAAAAGAGCAGATGTTTTTGTAAAAGGCCCGGGAGCTGGTCGTGAAAGTGCAATCCGCGCTATCGCTAACTCCGGTATCGAAGTAAACATGATCAAAGATGTTACTCCTTTACCTCACAACGGTTGCCGCCCTCCTAAGAAGAGAAGAGTATAGTAGTATATATTTACAGCATCCAGATACCAGATTTCATTAGAAGTTTGGTATCTGGACGTTGTAATTTATTATTAAATAAATGGGTGCATGATCAGGTTTTCAGATTTTTTGAAGAGCATGCATCATTAACTAAAAAATCTAAAGTATATTTAAAACATGGCAAGGTACACAGGACCAAAGACCAAAATTTCCAGAATTTTTGGTGAACCCATTCTCGGTAATGGCAAGTATTTAAGTAAGAACAGCAACCCTCCGGGTCAACATGGCGCTAACCGTAAACGCAAACAATTAGGCGAGTACGCACTGCAGCTGAGAGAAAAACAAAAAGCTAAGTACACTTACGGTTTGCTGGAGCGTCAGTTCCGTAACCTGTTCGACGAAGCTACCCGTAGAAAAGGTGTTGCCGGTGAAGTATTGATCAAATTGCTCGAAGCCCGTCTGGACAACACTGTTTTCCGTCTGGGTATCGCTCCTTCCCGTCCTGCTGCCCGTCAGCTGGTGTCTCACAAACACATTACCGTTAACGGTATCGTAGTTAACACTCCTTCTTTCCAACTGAAACCAGGAGACGTTATCAGCCTGAAAAACAAAACCGCAAACAATTCTGCACTGACCAGCGTTATCCGTGGAAAAAATCCTAAATTCAGCTGGTTGGATTGGAGCGAAAAAGAAATGAAAGGTGTATTCATTGCTTATCCTGAGAGAGAGAATGTTCCAGAAAATATCAAGGAACAACTGATCGTAGAATTGTACTCTAAGTAATAAATAATTAGTCCATGACTCAATAGGGTCATGGACTAACCTCATATTTAACAAATAAATCTATCATATCAATGGCAATTTTAAATTTCCAGAAACCTGATAAGATCGTATTGCAGAAGTCTACAGACTTTGAAGCTCAATTCGAATTCCGTCCATTAGAACCAGGTTATGCTGTGACTGTCGGTAATGCGTTACGTCGCGTACTGTTGTCTTCTTTGGAGGGCTATGCCATTGTGGGTATTAAAATTGAAGGAGCCGATCACGAGTTCGCTACACTGAAAGGTGTTACTGAAGACGTTACTGAAATCATTTTGAACCTGAAACAGGTTCGTTTCAAAAGGATTTCAGAGAGTGATGTAACGAACGAAAAGATCACACTGTCCATCAAGGGTAAAACAGAATTCCGCGCTGATATGATTGAAAAAGCCACCAGTGCTTTCCAGATCATGAATCCGGAACTGTTAATCTGCACCCTGGATCCTTCTGCCAAGCTGGATATCGAACTGACTATCGGTAAAGGCCGTGGTTATGTTCCAGCTGAGGAAAATAAACCCAAAGATGCAGTATTTGGCTACATCGCGATTGACTCTATCTTTACGCCTATCAAAAACGTAAAGTACAGCATAGAAAATACCCGTGTGGAGCAGAAAACTGACTATGAGAAGCTCGTTATGGAGGTGATCACAGACGGTACTATCCATCCGGAAGAAGCAGTTAAACAAGCTTCCCGCATCCTCATTCAGCACCTGATGATCATCACCGATGAAAACATCAGCTTTGATACCAAAGACACTGAAAAAGAAGATGTAGTGGATGAACAAACACTGCAACTGCGTAAGATCCTGAAAACACCACTCGAAGACCTCGATCTGAGCGTACGTGCATTCAACTGTCTGAAAGCAGCTAAAATCAATTCCCTCAGCGAACTGGTACAATACGAACAGGAAGAACTGATGAAGTTCAGAAACTTCGGCCAGAAATCACTCAGCGAAATTGAACAGGTATTAGGCGAAAGAGGTCTGCACTTCGGTATGGATCTGTCTAAACTGAAACTCGAAGAAGAATAGTATTTTCCCGGTTAAGCCAAAGCCTTTGCAGCCGCAATAGCTTTGGCTTAACTACTTTATAACTAACAAGTACCTTACAATTCCTGACACGGTGTAAGGGTTAAAAACAAAAATGTCATGCGTCACGGAGTAAAATTAAACAAGTTAAGCAGAACTGCTTCCCACCGTAAAGCCCTGATGTCCAATCTGGCTTGCGAACTGATCAGCCACAAACGTATCACCACTACACTGGCAAAAGCGAAAGCGCTGCGCGTGTATGTTGAGCCGCTGCTGACAAGAGGCAAAACCGATTCTACCCACAACCGTAGAATTGTGTTCAGCTACCTGCAGGATAAAGAAGCTATCAAGGAACTGTTCAGCACGATCAGTGAGAAAATAGCTACCCGTCCTGGTGGTTACACCCGTATCATTAAACTGGGCAAACGTGTAGGTGATAACGCCGAAGTAGCAATGATTGAACTGGTAGACTTCAACGAAATCTACGGTAAAACAGAAGAAAAAGCTGCTGCTAAGAAAACACGTCGTGCCGGTGGTGCTAAGAAGAAAGCAGATGAAGCAACTGAAACTAAAGCTGCTGATACTGCAACAGAAGAAAAATCTGCTGAGTAATCTTATATCAACGATACGAAAAAAGGACAAAGCCCGGCTTTGTCCTTTTTTTATGCACAAATAAATATATTTATTTCGTAATATTACAGTATCGCTAATAAACCTCCTATGAAATACCTGCACTGTGATAGTTGTGGACATCCCAATCCTTTAAAATCCGAGTATCTCATCTTTTGTGATGCCTGTGGCAAGAAGCTCTTGCAGAGTTTTACCGAGTGGCGCAAGCTCCGCCCCATGGCTTCTTTCCAGGAATATACCCAGGAAGTTGGCATCTCCCTTAAAGAGAAAAAAACAAACGGCCTGCTCACCTGGCTGAAAAGCCAGACACAGCCTGCTAACCGTGGAAAAGTGATCCTGTTTTTTTCCCTGTTTGTTGTATTGCTCGCAGTTACCGGTACCCTTTTCGGGAAAAGGGCTGTATTTACCTTTATATATCCCAAAGTACCCGCCAGCAGTTTGTATAGTAACTGGCATACTGCCACCATTGGCCGCCAGGCGCTGGAAATCAGCACGCCTGTGAAATTGTGGGTACACGACCAGCCATTGGAAGGAGAGGAGGCAAAGGTGATCGAATATGCTAAAACATACAGCAATGAAGATGGAGGCGGTATCCGCATTGCTGTGAATATGTACAGTTATATCAGCAATGTGGCCAATACACTGGAAGAAGCGGTTACCGATTCGCATAACACCATGCAGCTAAAGGAAACTGCTACGGAAATAGACTGCAAATCTGTTCCTGTGCTTATTTCGGGCATGCAGGGTATCCTGGAGGAAGGAAACTATCTTTATAAAGGTGGCATCCGCCTGGCTTTCTGTAACCTGGTAATGATCAAAGGAAGCAACCGCTGGCAGATCCAGATCAGCTACCGTGATGATGACCAGAATGGCCGCCAGGTGGCCCAAAGAATACTGAAATCTGTAAAAATTAAGTAACATATTCATTTCTGGTAAAAAAAATCTGTAATTAACTGTTGCATTTCATACCTTTGCACGGTTTTTTATCCGAACCTTCAGGGCATTTTGTACCCTTGAAGGTTTTTTTTAAAATATAAAACAAGACAGATACCAGAAATGCCTCAGACAAGAACCATCCAACCTGCCATACTGCTGTTAGAAGACGGTACGGTTTTTCAGGGAAAAGCTTTTGGGAAAATTGGCACAGCCGCCGGTGAATTAGCTTTCAATACCGGTATGACGGGTTACCAGGAAGTGTTTACGGACCCTTCTTACAAAGGACAGGTACTGATTATGAACAATTGCTACATCGGAAACTACGGCACCAAAAAGGATGACGTAGAAAGTGGCAGTGTCAAGATCAATGGTTTGATCGCTAAGAATATCGCGTACAACTATTCCAGGAAAATGGCAGATTCCTCCCTGGAAACGTTCCTGACCGATAATGAACTGGTGGCCATTTATGATGTAGACACCCGCGCGCTCGTTTCCCACATCCGTAGCAAAGGTGCTATGAACTGCATTATCTCTTCCTCCATCCTCGACATCGATCAGCTGAAAGCTGAACTGGCGAAAGTACCTTCCATGGAAGGACTGGCGCTCTGCAAGGATGTGACCACGCCGGAAGCCTATAACGTAGGCGATCCTGCTGCGGATATCCGTATCGCAGTACTGGATAATGGTGTGAAAAGAAATATGCTGAAATGCCTGTCCGAAAAGGGCGCCTACCTGCAGGTTTTCCCGACAGACACTCCTTTCGAAGTATGTGAAGAATTTAAACCACATGCCTATTTTATTTCCAATGGTCCCGGCGATCCGGCGCCGCTGACTTATGCAATAGACACGGTGAAAAAGATCCTGGATGCAGAACGCCCGATGTTTGGTATCTGCCTGGGACATCAGCTGCTGGCACTGGCCAACGGTATTCCCACTTACAAAATGCACCACGGTCACCGCGGTTTAAACCACCCGGTAAAGAACCTGAAAACCGGTCTGTGTGAAATCACCACCCAGAACCACGGTTTTGCAGTAGACCCTAAAGCAGTAGCTGCCAGCGAGAACGTAGAAGTAACTCACGTGAACCTGAATGATCATTCTGTAGAAGGTATCCGCATTAAAAACAAACCGGCTTTCAGTGTACAATATCACCCGGAATCAACTCCTGGTCCATTCGATAGCCGCTATCTGTTTGATGATTTCTTTGAACTGATCAAAGCGAATAAAGCGTAAGCCTGTTTAAGATACATCAGCTGAGAGCTACCTGCTCCTGGCTAACCGCATAAATGAAGACGGTCCCGAGGAATCGGGACCGTTGCATTTTAAAAATTCCACGTTATGAAAACAAACGGATACTACCATTGCTGAAAGCGCTGATAATACCGCCCGTTTTATTACATAACAATAATATCGAAAAAAGGTAAACGGAAACGCGAATATTTTTGAAGAAAGATGCAAAACAGCGTCTTTGAGGGAAGAAAACGACTAAAAGGTATAGTTAGGACAAAAAAATACGGCTCTGTGATCAGAGCCGTTTGCCTTTATAAATTCCACGTTATGAAAAACTGATACAAAAATACGATATTTTGCTAAAACGTTTTAGTTAATCTTTGAGTTTTACAGAAGATTGATAAATCTTCTTGTTTTATTAATTCAAAGGTCGGACCAAATAAACGTTCTAAGAAATAATGCAGGTTAAATTTTTCTTAAACAAGTTTAGATTTTGCAGTCCATCGTATTTGTAAATATTTTTATAATTTGATAAATTTTGTCGTTGTTGTTGTTTCTGTATCAAATATACGAAACAAAACATGAAAATTCCAAACGTTGAGTGTTAAATAATTGCTTTTTTATTTAAAAAAAAATATATAGAATTAATTATAATGTATTTAACGGCTCAGCTATCGAATTTTAGACAGCTTTTCTTCTTAAAAATTATTTGGAAGTTTTACCCGGATAAACTTCAAGTGCTTTCTCAAGGCAGACCATTGCATGACTAATGTCGGTTGTATTTAATACATATGCCAGTCTCACTTCGTTCTTTCCTAAACCAGGTGTAGCATAAAAGCCGGTTGCAGGCGACATCATCACTGTTTGACCCTCATGCGAGAAGGATTCCAGGATCCATTGGCAGAACTTATCAGAATCATCGATCGGCAGTCTGGCCATAGCATAGAAAGCTCCACCAGGATTAGGACAGAAAACACCCGGAATATCATTCAGCATCTTTACCAGGATATCCCGGCGGCTTAAATATTCCGCTTTAATAGCGTCAAAGTAATCTGCTGGCAGATCCACTGCAGCTTCACCGGCAATCTGTGCAAAGGTAGGAGGGCTGAGGCGGGCCTGGGCGAATTTCATTACGGAATCCAGTACAGACTGGTTCTTTGTAACGAAAGCACCAATACGGCCACCACAGGCACTGTATCTTTTAGAAATAGTATCCATCAGGATCACATTTTCTTCCATTCCTTCCAGGTTCATGGCGGAGAAATGTTCACCGGTATAACAAAACTCACGGTAAGCTTCATCAGAGAACAGGAACAGGTTGTATTTCAGGCAGAGTTCCTTCAATACTTCCATTTCTTCCTTACTGTAAAGGTAACCGGTAGGGTTATTGGGATTACAGATCATGATCGCCCTGGTACGGGGAGTGATCGCTTTCTCAAAATCCGCCATAGCCGGCAAAGCAAAACCGGTTTCGATACTGGCAGTGATGGTTTTGATCTTTATCTCCGCCTCTACTGCAAAACCATTATAGTTCGCGTAGAAAGGTTCCGGTACAATTACTTCATCTCCCGGATCCAGGCAGGCCATAAATGCAAACACAATGGCTTCAGAACCACCGGTAGTAACAATGATCTGGTTGTGGTTCACCGCAATATTGAAGCGGTCGTAATAGGTAACCAGTTTACGGCGGTAGCTTTCAAAGCCCGCGCTGTGACTGTATTCCAGGATTTTGAAGTCGGAATGGCGCACCGCATCCAACACCGGTTTAGGTGTTTCGATGTCCGGTTGCCCGATGTTCAGGTGATATACTTTCACCCCTTTTTTCTTGGCTGCTTCGGCGAATGGTACGAGCTTTCTGATGGGAGAAGCCGGCATCTGCTCGCCTCTCTGGCTAATGGTAGGCATAAAATTGTTTTGATCTTTTGCTTTGCAAAGATAGGGGATAGGATGGGCAACAAAAAGACCTTACAGCATTGTGCTGTAAGGTCTTAGTATGTTTGAAAGTGTGGTAGTTATTTGTTGTTGGAACCAACTGTACCTGTTAAGTGCAGTTCTTTGTCCTGATCCACTCCTCTGAACTTTACCCAGATGGTTTTATTCTGTTGACCTAAACCGTTTGCACTATAGTTCGCCGTTACTTTACCTTTTTTACCAGGCAGGATAGGCTCTTGTGTCCATTTTGGAGTAGTGCAACCGCAACTGGCGCGGGCGGCTTCAATCAACACTGGCTCTTTGGAAATGTTGGTAAATTCGAAATCAACGCTTACTGGTTTGTTTAATTCAGTTTTACCGAAATCAACAGTTTCTTTGGCAAACTTAACTTTAGTATCAGCAGGATTCTGAGCAGGAGCAGTTTGTGCCCAAAGTGCCGTAGCTAACAGCATGCTTGCAAACAGGGATAAGATAAATTTTTTCATTTTCATATGATGGTTTTAAAGCTACCGGTTAAAAAATATTGATATCTTTCTTGGCTTGAACAAATTTACGGCCAAAAAGTATTACAAACCTTACAATTTATTAAAATCTTATTAAAAAAAATCAGATTATTTTAAATGAAAGATTTGCAACGTTTTTCTACTGTATAATTAACCTTACTTTTGTACTTTAACCATGAGGCATGATAGAAAATAACGAACTAGCTATGAATTTAGAAAGCCGGTTGTCATTCGAAGAGTTCCGCAAGGAAGTGCTTAATGATTACAGGTTGGCCTGCGATAGCAGGGAAGTTAGTCTGCTGGCCCGTAAGGAAGTGCTTACAGGTAAGGCAAAGTTTGGCATTTTTGGTGATGGAAAAGAAGTGGCGCAGATCGCAATGTCAAAGTACTTTCAGCCAGGTGACTTCCGTTCCGGTTATTACCGCGACCAAACTGTTGCATTCGCCACTGGTATTGCCACTCCCGAACAATTTTTTTCGCAGTTATATGCAGATCCTGATCTGAAAAATGATCCTTTTTCAGGCGGCCGTCAGATGAATTCCCATTATGCCACTCCTAATCTCGATCAGGATGGCAACTGGCTGAACCTGACAGAAATGAAAAACTCCGCCGCCGACATGGCTCCTACTGCCGGACAAATGCCCCGCGCACTGGGACTGGCATATGCTTCCAAACTTTTTCGCGAGGTAGAAGCATTACACCCCTTAAAAGGGCTTTCCAATAACGGTAATGAAATCTGTTTCGCTACTATCGGCGACGCCTCTACGTCTGAAGGACATTTCTGGGAAACCATGAATGCTGCAGGTGTGTTGCAGGTGCCGCTGGCCGTGTTTGTATGGGATGATGGTTACGGTATTTCTGTTCCTCGTAAATACCAGACCACCAAAGGCTCCATCAGCGCTGCACTGGAAGGATTCAGAAAAACAGAGGAAACCAACGGTTTCGATATATACAACGTAAAAGGCTGGGATTACGCCGGTATGTGTGAAGTATTTGAAGCGGCTATCCGCAAAATACGCGAAACACATATCCCTGCACTTTTCCATGTGGAGGAAATCACACAGCCACAAGGTCACTCTACCAGCGGCTCCCACGAGCGCTACAAAAGCAAGGAACGTTTATCCTGGGAAAGGGAGTTCGATTGTAATGTGAAGATGCGCTCCTGGATTATCGAAAACGCGTTGTGCGATGAAGAAACCCTGCTGGCAGTAGAAGCAGAAGCAAAAGTAAAAGCACAGGACGCCCGCAAAGCTGCCTGGGAAAAATATATCACGCCTATCAAGGAACAGGTGCAGTCGTTCATCGCACTGGCTTCGCCGGTAGCTGCGCTGGAAGGCGCCGATGCCAACATGGTAAACCTGGCTATCCGCGACCTGCAGAACAGCCGGGAACCGCTTCGCCGGGATATCCTGAAAGCGGCCGCTATGATCCTGCTGAAACATAAGCACCTGAAAGGAGCCGCCGAAGTAGCAGGATTGCAGCACTACTATGATACTTACCTCAACAGCGAAAAAGAAGTTTATAATACTTTATTACACGCTACCGGCGTGAATTCTGCCCTGAATGTACCAGTGGTACCGGCTGCATATGATGCAGACAGCATTACGGTAAACGGTTACGAAGTACTCAATAAATATTTTGATCAGCTGTTCTCCCATAACTCCCGCGTATTTGCGTTTGGAGAAGATGTGGGTAAGATAGGCGACGTAAATCAGGGCTTCGCCGGATTGCAGCAGAAGCATGGGAAAGTTCGTATAGCCGACACCGGTATCCGCGAACTTACTATCATGGGACAAGGCATTGGTATGGCATTGCGCGGTTTACGCCCGATTGCAGAAATCCAGTACCTCGACTACCTGCTGTATGGTCTGCAACCACTCAGCGATGACGTAGCTTCCCTGCAGTACCGCACTAAAGGAATTATGCACTGCCCGATCATTGTACGTACCCGTGGCCATCGCCTCGAAGGAATCTGGCACAGCGGTTCTCCAATGGGCATGATCATCAACTCCTTGCGCGGCATGCACGTATGCGTACCTCGTAACATGGTACAGGCAGCAGGTATGTACAATACCCTGTTACAGGCCAACGAACCCGCACTGGTGATAGAATCCTTAAACGGTTACCGTTTGAAAGAAAAATTACCAACTAACCTCGAAACATATACTGTACCATTGGGTATTCCGGAAGTATTGCACGAAGGAACCGATGTAACCATCGTTACTTACGGCTCTATGACGCGTATTGTGGAAGAAGCGATGGTAACATTACAGGAAGTAGGTGTTTCCTGCGAACTGATTGATGTGCAGACTTTATTGCCTTTCGATATTAATCACAGTATTGTGGAATCTCTGAAGAAAACCAACCGCATCCTCTTTATAGATGAAGATGTACCAGGTGGTGGAACGGCTTATATGTTCCAGCAGGTGATCGAAAATCAGGGTGGTTACCGCTGGCTGGATGTGGCTCCGCGCACCATGAGCGCTCAGGCACATCGTCCGGCTTATGGCTCTGATGGGGACTATTTCTCCAAGCCCAATACAGAGGATGTAGTAAAAGTAATTATGGAGATGATGCAGGAATAATGCATCCTTTTAAGTTATACCGGCGCCGGCTCTTTCAACAGGAGCCGGCGTCGCTTTTAATAGGCGAAGCCACCATATCAGCATTTACTGCTCAAATGGTGGCTTCTTAAAATTAAGCAGTTTGCAGGCTTAGTAATTTCTATTGCTATTATGGCGCAGCAAAGGTGAATGGATTTTTTGAATGTATAAAGTGTTCACAGCTGAGTTAATGATTATTTCATGTACCAATAGATAATGTATATTGGTAGTCAAAAAACGAAGACCATGAAAAATATTGTCGTACTGGACGGGCATACCCTTAATCCCGGAGATCTGGACTGGCGTGGCCTGGAAGCATTGGGCAACGTCACCATATATGACCGCACACCGGAAGCAGAGGTGGCAGCCAGATCGAAGGATGCGCATATTATACTTACCAATAAGGCCATTGTAAACGGAGATGCTATCCGGCAACTGAAACAGCTGGAGTATATAGGAGTGACTGCCACCGGTTTCAACATAGTAGATACACAGGCCGCAAGGGAGCAGCGGATCCCGGTAACCAATGTACCGGCCTACAGCACTACTTCCGTGGCACAGCTGACTTTTGCACTAATTCTGGAGTTATGTCATCATACCGGTTTACATGCCGACAGTGTAAGGGCAGGGGAATGGAGCAGCAGTAAGGATTTCAGCTACTGGAAAACACCACTCACAGAGCTGGCGGGAAGTACGTTGGGAATTGTAGGCCTGGGACAGATAGGACAGGCAGTGGCGCGTATTGCGCTGGCATTCGGTATGAAGGTAATTGCCAATCATAAACACCCGGACAGGGATGAGATGCACGGGGTTACTTTTGTGGACCTGGCCACTTGTTTCCGGGAGGCGGATGTTGTGTCTCTGCATTGCCCGTTGAATCCAGGTAATAAAGAATTTGTGAATGCGGCATTGCTCGCCACAATGAAACCCACTGCTTTCATTATTAATACCAGCCGGGGACCGTTGATCCAGGAAGCGGATCTGGCGAATGCCCTGGAGAAGGGCGTGATTGCCGGTGCTGCGCTGGATGTATTATCCAGTGAGCCACCTGCAGCGGGCAATCCTTTGATCTCAGCGCCCAATACCATTATTACCCCTCATATTGCCTGGGCTACGCAGGCAGCCAGAAGGCGACTGATGCAAACTACGGTGGATAATGTTAAGGCCTTCCTGGAAGGGACGCCAAAAAATATTATCAATTAGCATACCCCGTTGAGCGAATAAACAGGTTATTAGTATGTAGCGTGCAAACAGATAATTATAGTCTTCGGGGTATACGACATGACTGAATGGTTGAAATGAATGATGCCTTTAGTAATGGATAGGGATGGATGGAGGAGATTATAGTTATGTTATTTATTTTTGAATAAAGGTATCAGCTACACTTATCTCAAAGATACCTACGCAACTAAAATCTATTTAATCGCTTAAATCCAACGTTACATGCAATCGAGTATTCTTTTGGTAGAGGACGACGTATTTTTTGCCAAAGTGGTAAAAAGACATCTTGAACGCGCCGGTTACAATGTCAATTTTTGCGAGAATGGCCAGGAAGGCTGGGAAAAATTCCAAAAACATGTATTTGATCTGTGTATCCTGGATGTGGTGATGCCTAAAAAAGACGGTTTTGCCCTTGCTGAGGATATCCGGTCCATGGATGTGAACATTCCCATTATTTTTACTTCTTCCCGGTATATGGAGCAGGACAGGCTTCAGGGATTTGAATCCGGAGCCGACGACTATATCACCAAACCTTTCAACATGCAGGAAATGCTCTGCAGGGTTGAAGTATACCTGAAACGCAGCCGTTTGCTGAGAAGCGAACGACGTGTGGTATACACTATCAGTAACCTGATCTTTGACTATTCACAATATCACATCCGGCACAAAGATGCCGACTCCCATGTTCGTATGGCCCCAAAAGAAGCGGAGTTGCTTCGCTTTCTATGCGAGAATTCTAATAAAAGATTGAAGAAAGATGATATCCTGTCCGTTATCTGGGGACAGGAAGATTTCTTCGCCTCCCGTGTGATGGACGTGTACCTGACACGCCTTCGCAAGCACATTGCACAAGACCCTGCCGTAAAACTCGAAACCTACCACGGTAAAGGGCTTATGTTTATTGCAGATGACCTGGGACGCTCACACACCATCGCTAAAGTCTAGCTGTTTTTGGTTTAGAAAGTTAACCGTATCCAATGAAAAACGTCCGCCAGAAAGGCGGACGTTTCTTTTTATATCTTAATCGCATTCTCTATTTCAGATTGTAGAAAACAGCCTGTACATCATCATCCTGCTCCAAACGATCTACCAGTTCCAGTACTTCTTTCGCCTGCTCGTCATTCAGTTCTACTGTAGTAGCCGGAATACGTTTCAGCTCTGAGCTGATTACTTCCAGTCCTTTTTCTTCCAGGGCTTTGGCCATGTTGCCGAATTCAGTGAAAGCCGCACGGATAATGATATTACCTTCGCTGTCTTCTCCAATTTCTTCCAGTCCGAAATCAATCAGTTCCAGTTCCAGCTCTTCCAGGTTCTGACCTGCATTTTTTACTTTAAACTCACCTACACGGTTGAACAGGAATCCAACGGATCCGCTGTTTCCGAGGCTACCGCCACCTTTGGTAAAGTGCATACGGAGGTTGGCAACAGTGCGGGTAGTGTTATCAGTAGCAGTATCAATGATTACAGCCACGCCATGAGGTGCATAACCTTCATATACCACTTCCTCATAATCAGTTTTATCTTTACCCATAGCACGCTTGATAGCTGCGTCTACACGGTCTTTAGGCATGTTTACACTCTTCGCATTGAGTATGCAGCGACGAAGTGCGGGGTTATTATCCGGATCAGGGCCGGACGCTTTTACAGCGATGGCTATTTCCTTACCGATTCTTGAAAATGCTTTCGCCATCTTATCCCAGCGGGCAAACATGGTCGATTTTCTTACTTCAAATATTCTTCCCATTGGAGTGGTATATGTTTATTGTGACTTTTAAAACAGAACGCAAAAATAAGGATTTTCAGATACCTGCATAACGGTAGCCCGGATTTTAACGAAAGCGGAGAACAAAACGAAAGGAAACCTTGTCGTTCTGTTCTCCGCATCCTATGATAACCGGGAAAGGAATCTCCGGAAATTATTTTATCATTTTACGGGCCTTACTATGTTTTACGCTGTACCCGAAGTACACTATAAAACCAAGACCCAGCCATACGAATAAACGGCCCCAGTTTTCCCAACCGAGACTAACGATCATGGTGAGGCAGAAAGCTGCGCCCAGTAAAGGAATAAATGGTACCATCGGCGTTTTAAAGGCACGTGGTAACTCCGGATTGGTTTTGCGCATTACAATGATACCAATACATACCAGTACAAAGGCAAACAAGGTACCGATACTGGTCATATCACCCACCACATTGTCTGGAATGAATGCGGCAAACAGGGACACAAACACAAAGAACATCCACTGTGAGCGGTAAGGCGTACGGTATTTAGGGTGCAGCTTCGCAAATACAGAAGGTACCAGTCCATCGTTACTCATGGAGTAAAATACCCTGGTCTGACCCAGCAGCATCACCAGGATAACGGAAGAAAATCCCGCCAGGATAGCCACTGTAATGAAAGTAGATAACCAACCATAGCCCGGCATATACGTATCAATGGCATAAGCTACGGAAGCTTCACCACCTGCTTTCAGGAAGTCCTGGAAAGGTGCGATACCTGTAAGCACATAAGAAAACAGGATATATAATAAGGTACAGATAGCCAGTGATACCAGGATCCCGATAGGCATATTCCTTTTAGGATTCTTGGTTTCCTGTGCTGCTGTAGACACCGCATCGAAACCAATGAATGCAAAGAATACGACCCCGGCTCCCCTGAGCACCCCGGCCCATCCGTGGTTCCAGAAATTGGCATAATTTACCTCCTGGCCGTTGTGCATAGTCACGGTTCCGGCAGTAGCAGGAATGGTGAAAGGCGTATGGTTAACGGGATTAATGAATTTCCATCCCAGGAAGATGAACAACAGTACGATAGCCACTTTCGTGATAACGATGATGTTATTCACAATGGCAGAACCCTGTGTACCCCTGATGAGCAGTAAAGTAAGTGCCAGCAGGATGAAAATGGAAGGAACGTTCATAATACCCTGTACACCTGCATCGGATGTTTCAAAAGGACTGTGACACCATTGATAGGGAATGGTGACATGAAATACGTTGGTGAGCAGTTTGTTGAGGTACTGCGACCAGCCAATGGCTACGGTAGCGGCGCCCAGTGCATATTCCAGCACCAGATCCCATCCGATAATCCAGGCAATAAATTCTCCTAAAGTGGCATAAGAATAAGTGTAGGCGCTTCCGGCGATAGGTATCATGGAAGCAAATTCTGCGTAGCATAAGCCAGCCAGCGCACAACCTATAGCCGCAATGATGAAGGAAATGGTAACGGCGGGTCCGGCATGTTGACCAGCTGCCGCAGCTGTTCTTACAAAAAGTCCTGCGCCAATAATAGCGCCGATACCTAAGGCAATCAGAGAACCTGCACCAAGCGTCCTTTTCAGACCCTTTTCAGATTCCCCAGCTTCGGCCATTAAAACAGACAGTTGTTTTTTAGCAAAGAGTTTGCTCATACGCAGTCGTATTGTGGTTGATGTTTTAAGGTAGTTTAGTTGTTGTTGTTTGTTGTTGATCGCCAAATATAATATCTAAAATCAAAAACGGACAGTTTTATTTTGGCCTCTAAAGCGCATCTTTAGCAGCTTAACCTTATTTTTGGGAAATTTTCCGGTTACAACTTTTAACTATTACAAGATAATTCTACCTACGCATGAAGAAATCGTCGAATCTGCTTACACTCTATATTTTCATTGCCATGGTAATCGGAATAGGCACTGGTTACGGTGTTTTTGTTACCTATGGTAATGCCCCTGCCGTGGCAGGAGCTAAAGATACTCCGCAGATCTTCGCTGATAACATCGCTATCCTGACAGATATCTTCCTGCGCCTGGTAAAAATGATCATTGCTCCGCTGGTGTTCTCCACCCTGGTGGTAGGAGTGGCTAAACTGGGCGATATAAAAGCGGTAGGCCGCATTGGTGGAAAAACCATGCTGTGGTTTATCAGTGCAACCTTTGTATCATTGTTCCTCGGTTTAATACTGGTAAACCTCATGAAACCGGGGTTGTCCCTGGGATTGCCACTGCCAGATGAACATGCGTCTTCGGGCATCGCCAAGGCTGATATGACCCTGAAAGGGTTTTTCCAGCACGTGGTGCCGGACAGTGTGGTAAACGCGATGGCTCACAATGAGATATTACAGATAGTGGTATTCGCTATTTTCTTTGGGGTGGCAGCAGCTGCCATCGGTGAAAAGGCAGATCCGATTGTGAAGTTACTCGATAGCGTAGCGCATATCATGTTGAAAGTAACCGGATTTGTGATGAATTTCGCGCCGTTCGCTGTTTTCGGCGCCATGGCAGGTATTATCGCTTTAAAAGGGCCGATTGTACTGGTCACCTACGGTAAATTCATTGTACAGTTTTATATCGGACTTTTCAGTTTGTGGGTAGTGATTTCACTGGTAGGGTGGCTGATACTGGGTAAATCTGTATTTAAGCTCCTGGGGATGATCAAGGATCCGCTGTTACTGGCATTTGGTACTGCCAGCAGTGAGGCTGCCTATCCCCGTACTATGGAAGAGCTCGAAAAGTTTGGTTGCGACAGCCGTATTGTTAGTTTTGTATTACCCCTGGGCTATTCCTTTAACCTGGATGGCTCCATGATGTATATGACTTTTGCCAGCTTATTTATTGCACAGGCCTATGGTATGCACCTTTCCATTGATCAGCAGATTACCATGTTGCTGGTATTAATGATTACCAGTAAGGGTATTGCGGGTGTGCCCCGTGCCTCTCTGGTAGTGATTGCAGGTACCCTGTCGATGTTCAAAATCCCGGAGGCAGGTCTTATTTTGCTGCTTGGCGTTGATCACCTGCTGGATATGGGCAGGTCTGCTACCAATGTTATCGGAAACGCAATGGCTACTGCTGTTGTTTCCAAATGGGAGAACAAACTGACTCCGGCCAAAGATGCTTCGAATGCCTAACTTAACAAATGCGTAACAGTTTATTGATTATTTTACCACTTCAGAAATAGAAATAGCGTACATAGCATGGACCAGATTATTGAGTTATTTAAACACCTCATTAATCCCTCGTGGATTATTGAACATGGTGGTCTTTACCTGTTACTGGCAATTATTTTTGCAGAAACAGGTCTTTTCATTGGTTTCTTTCTGCCGGGAGACTCCCTGCTCTTTGTGGCAGGTATCTACAGCGAAGACCTTTGCCGCAGCTTTTTTGATCTTCCATTTGTGGTAGTGATGTTCCTGATTGCCACTGCCGGCGTGCTCGGAAACATGGTGGGCTTCTGGTTTGGTAAAAAAACCGGTCCTATTTTATTCCAGAGAAAAGATACTTTCTTCTTTAAGAAAAAGCACCTGCACCAGGCACATGACTTTTTTGTAAAGTATGGTGGCGGTGCCATCTTCTTTGCGCGCTTCCTGCCGATCATCCGTACTTTCGCCCCTATAGTGGCCGGTGTAGTAGGAATGGACGGTAAGAAATTTATGTTCTTTAACATTATCGGTTCTTTTGCATGGGTATTTTCCATGATGCTGGCCGGTCATTACCTGGACAAAGCATTCCCTAATCTGAAAGAGCACCTGGAATTGATTATCCTGGTGATTATATTGATCACTACCTTACCTGTACTGATCAAAGTGATCTTCGGAAAGGCAAAACATCCACACGCTCATCCGGTGGAAACAGAAAAAACAGATACTCCATTATAATTTTTTATATCTTTAAAAGGGCCTTTATGAGGCCCTTTTTTTTATTCCCGTTATCAGTCAACCAAATTAAAATGAAAACCGACAATCGTTCTGTCTCCATTTTCAATATCGCCGTTATAGTGGCGTCCCTGGGCTATTTCGTAGATATTTATGATCTCCTTTTATTTACTATTGTGAGGGTGCCGAGTTTAAAGTCACTGGGCCTGCCGCAGAGTGAAATTGATGCGGGTGCAGGTATGCTGCTGATCAACATCCAGATGGTGGGGTTACTCGTCGGAGGGATTTTCTGGGGTATTATAGGAGATAAGAAAGGCAGGTTAAGTGTACTATTCGGTTCTATCCTCATTTATTCTGTTGCGAATATTGCCAATGGTTTTGTGCAGGGAATCAACGGATACCTGCTCTGGCGTTTTGTGGCTGGTTTCGGACTGGCCGGGGAGCTGGGTGCCGGGATTACCCTGGTATCGGAGATCCTGCCAAAGGAGAAGCGGGGATACGGTACGATGATCGTAGCCACAGTAGGAGTTTCCGGGGCAGTGGCAGCTAACCTGATCGCCAAATTGGTGGGTGACTGGCGCATCTGTTATTTTATTGGTGGTGGATTGGGGCTGGCATTGCTGGTTCTCAGGGTGAGTGTGATGGAATCGCATTTATTCAATGCGGTAAAAGCGTCTTCCGCATCGAGGGGCAGTTTTGTGGCTTTGTTCACCAACCGGGACCGGTTTATTAAATACCTGAAATGTATGCTGTTGGGCACTCCTACCTGGTTTGTGGTGGGGATACTGATTGCTTTTTCCAATAAGTTTGCCACTATTATGGAAGTAAAAGGCGCTATCAGTCCGGGTGATGCTATTGCTTTCTGTTATGCGGGGCTGGTGCTGGGTGATTTCGCTTCCGGGTTGATCAGCCAGTTGTGGCAAAGCCGGCGTAAGGTCATGCTGCTGTTCCTGGTATTCACAGCAGTGATGGTTACCGTTTACCTAAACCTTCATGGGGTGGAAACATGGGTATTTTACACGGTATGTTTTATACTGGGTATCAGTGTTGGTTTCTGGGCCATTTTTGTAACGATTGCAGCAGAAAGCTTCGGTACCAATTTAAGGGCTACCGTGGCTACTACAGTTCCAAATTTTGCGAGGGGGATGTTGCCGTTGATCTCAATTCTGTTTATAAAAGTACAAAACTACTTTACTTACCTTCAAAGCGGGGCTATAGTGGCGGTGGTTTGTATCGGTGTTGCGTTGATTACTGCCTGGAAGGTGGAAGAAACGTTTGGCAAGGATCTTAACTACCTGGAAGAGATTTAGTTAATGATAGCTTTCGAGCATTTTATCCAGTAATTTATTCAGTTGAATAATTTCTTTTTCGCTTAATGACTGAAAGGCGTTGTCCAGTTGTGTGAGTTCGTTGTCGATGGTTCTCAAAAGCTCCAGGCCTTTATCATTGATACGGACGTCTACTGCGCGTCTGTCCATTTCACTGTTTTTACGTTCCACCAGGTCTGCCTTACGGAGACGTTCTACCAGGCGGGATACATCGCTCATTTTGTCCAGCATCCGCTCTTTCAGTATGTTGATGCTGGCAGCCTGCGGATGTTGTCCGCGGAGAATCCGCAGTATATTGAACTGCTGCATGGTGATGCCATACTGTTTAAAAAATTGCTGGTGACGGGACGTTATCCAGTTACCGACAAAAATCAGGCTTATCAGGCCCCGCTGATTTTCGTTTTCAAATGCTTTCTGCGTGATCAGTTTTTCCAGGTTAGACATACATTCAGAGTTAAAGCAAATTTTATGAAACTAATTAGAACTGTTTCATTTAGATTGTCTTAGACAATATCAGGATCGGGGTAAAATTACGAATAAATGCGGATTATTATTCAGGAACGGAGGATAAAAGATCTGGGGAGATGAAAACGGATATTCCGGTTTTCATCTCCCCAGACAATTAATAAAGAACAGAATCGGTGAATGCAGTTAATTGCCTGATCAGGCAGTAGCAGTCTGCATTTTATCCAATACGTCCATAACTTCCTTTACATGTTTGGCAGAGGTATTGAGTAATTCTTTTTCTGCGTCGTTGAGTTGCAGTTCAATGATTTTTTCTATACCATTTTTTCCCAGTACTACGGGTACGCCCAGGTAAATATCTTTCAATCCGTATTCACCGGTAAGCCAGGCGCAAACAGGGAAGATGCGTTTTTCGTTCTTCACGATGGCTTCCACCATCTGGGCTGCAGCTGCACCCGGTGCATACCAGGCAGAGGTACCGAGGAGATTCACGATTTCGCCGCCACCTACCTTGGTGCGTTGGATAATAGCTTCCAGTTTCTCGTTGGATACCAGTTCTGTTACAGGAATACCGCCTACAGTGGTATAACGGGGTAACGGCACCATCGTATCACCGTGACCACCCATCAGGATGGCCTGGATATCTTTGGGAGAACAGCCTATTTCATCTGCCAGGAAAGCGCGGTAACGGGCGGTATCCAGGATACCGGCCATACCAAATACTTTGCTGCTGTCTTTTTTGGCAGTGAGGTAGCTGCAATAGGTCATTACATCCAGTGGATTGCTCACTATAATGATGATAGCATCCGGAGAATGTTTTGTAATATTTTCAGTAACCGATTTCACGATATTGGCGTTGGTAGAAATCAGGTCATCCCTGCTCATACCCGGTTTACGGGGCAGTCCTGAAGTGATGACTACTACATCGCTGTTAGCGGTTTTGGTGTAGTCATTGGTGACCCCGGTAATTTTGGTACTGTAATAATCAATGGGAGCTTGCTGCCATGTATCCAGTGCCTTGCCTTCAGCCGTTCCTTCTTTAATATCCAATAAAACCACCTCCTGCAGAAAATCTTTGTGGGCCAGTACGTTGGCACACGTTGCGCCTACATTCCCGGCTCCTACTACTGTAACTTTCATTTTGTCTTTAGCTTTAAAAGTGAAGAATGAATGTGATTAAACAAATGTAATGATTCGGCATTACAATAATCCGCTGAAAGCGACATTTTCACAAAGCATTATTTGTTCAGGTAAAACAGCAGGGAATCCAGCTTGGCTGTTCCTTCAAAACCTTTTACAAACTGTTGTTTCTTATCATATATATACAAACCGGGGAAGTAATGGAGGTCATAAAAGTACATGATCTGCCGGGTTGGTTCGCTGGCCATAATGATATTCGGGTAGTTCTTGATCTTATATTGATCATAATATTCCTTCATCTGCTCTACTTTGAAGGGAGTGATCATTACAATCTGTGTTTTTTTGAACTTGTCAATATTTTTCAGCACTTCCTCAGTGAGGTGTTTGCAATGGTCGCAGTCAACACTGAAAATGAAGAGCATGGTCTTCTCATTTTTTTTCAGGTCATTCTTCGTGATAGTGTTGCCATCAACGAGGCTCAAGGGAAACGCGGGTATAATCGGGTATTGTAAATAAGGTGCTTTGGTGCTGGAATTAGCAGGCGTCTGAGCCATCAAAAACACGGGTAAACAGCTGAAAATAACTAAAAAGACGTAGCGCATACTTGAAAAAGTTTCTTGATTTGAGTTTAAAATTACCGGATAAATGTCATTTATTGAATAAAAAAGACGAAAATTGGGCCGAAAAGGGACTATTCTGTCTAATTTTGGGAATTAGTTGCTTGTTCATATGCGAAAATTTTTACTTTTGCAATCCGTATAAATTTTTAACTTAAAATCAGTAACCTATTTATGGCTACCACCGCAGATATCAGAACAGGATTAATCATCAAGCTGGACAACAGCTTGTATTCTGTTGTAGAGTTTGGTCAGAACAAAACCGCCCGTGCAGCCGCCAAGGTTTGGGCTAAATTGAAAGGCGTTGACAATAGCCGTTCTATAGAACATACCTGGAACTCAGGTGATACTATCTTTCCAATCCGTATTGAAAAGAAGGCTTTTCAGTATTTATATAAAGATGATACCGGCTACAACTTCATGGACAATGAAACTTTTGAGCAGATCGCTATGCCGGAAACAGCTATCGACGCTCCTCAGTTCCTGAAAGAAGGCCAGGAAGTAAGCGTACAGATCAACACAGAAACTGAACAGTACATGGCTGTTGAGTTACCTGACAAGATCGTTGTACTGGTAACCTATTCTGAGCCTGGTGTGAAAGGTGATACGGCTACCCGTACCCTGAAACCGGCTACTGTTGAAACAGGAGCTACTGTAATGGTACCGCTGTTTGTAGACGAAGGAGAACTGATCCGTGTGAATACCAAGAACGGTGAGTACATCGAGAGAGTAAAAGCATAAGCATAAGACATTCTGGAATACTGATTTTCGGAGAAGGAACTTTGTTTGGGGGGAATTATCTTCCGGAGCAAAGTTCCCGAATGCGTGAAAAGTATCCTCATATTCTATATTTCTAAACCAAAAACTGTCTACATGGACTTTAAACAGATTCAGGAACTGGTAAAAATGATCAATAAATCAAATATCAGTGAACTGAGCATTGAACAGGACAAGTTTAAGATTACAATAAAACAGAAGGATAACGAAGTTCAACAAGTAATCACTGTTCCTGCAACCATGGCACCCGCGCCAGCAGTAGCCGCTGTAACTCCTGCAGCTGCACCTGCCACCGCAGCACCAGCCGCTGCACCAGCTGCTCCAGCTAAGGCAGATAACCTGGTTACCATCAAATCTCCAATGATTGGTACCTTCTACCGCAGTGCCGGTCCGGACAAAGCAGCCTTCGTAAACGTAGGTGACGAAGTAACTTCCGGCAAAGTAGTGTGCATCATCGAAGCAATGAAGTTATTCAACGAAATAGAGAGTGAAGTAAGCGGAAAAATCGTGAAAGTACTGGTAGATGACGCATCTCCGGTAGAGTATGATCAACCTTTATTTTTAGTTGAACCATAATAATAGCCTTTACCCGTTAGCCTTTAGTTGTTAGCTCCGTGCTGATGGCTAAAGGCTAACAGCTAAATGCTAGTCGCTATTATTAAACTTATAAGGAAAACAATGTTCAAAAAAATATTGATTGCTAACCGTGGTGAAATTGCCCTCCGGATTATCCGTACCTGTAAGGAAATGGGTATTAAGACGGTGGCAGTTTATTCTACAGCAGATAAAGACAGTCTGCATGTGAAATTTGCCGATGAAGCAGTCTGCATAGGCAAACCACAAAGCTCAGAGTCTTATCTGAACATCCCTCACCTGATGGCTGCTGCAGAGATCACCAATGCAGATGCTATCCACCCTGGTTACGGCTTCCTGGCTGAAAATGCCCGTTTTGCTGAAATCTGTGGTGAACACGGTATTAAGTTCATCGGCCCTACTCCTGATATGATCCGGAAAATGGGAGATAAGATGACCGCCAAAGAAACCATGATTGCAGCCGGTGTACCGGTAATTCCAGGTTCCGAAGGTTTGCTCCAGAGCGTGGAAGAGGCTAAAACGATCGCCAGAAGCATGGGGCTTCCGGTAATCATCAAGGCAACTGCCGGCGGTGGTGGTAAAGGTATGCGTGTGGTATGGGAAGAAAGTGAGTTGGAGAACGCCTACAACATGGCTAAAAATGAAGCCCGTGCCTCTTTCAGCAATGACGGTATCTACATGGAGAAATTCGTGGAAGAACCCCGTCATATTGAAATCCAGGTGGCGGGTGACCAATACGGTAAAGTATGTCACCTCAGTGAAAGGGATTGCTCTATCCAGCGTCGTCACCAGAAGCTGGTAGAAGAGTCTCCTTCTCCGTTTATGACGCCTGAACTGCGTGAGAAAATGGGGGATGCTGCTATCAGGGCTGCGAGTGCTATCAATTACGAAAGTGTTGGTACCATTGAGTTCCTGGTAGACAAACACCGCAACTTCTACTTCATGGAAATGAACACCCGTATCCAGGTAGAACACGGCGTTACGGAAGAAGTAATCAATTTTGACCTTGTAAAAGAACAGATCAAGATTGCTGCTGGTATTCCTATCTCCGGAAAAAATTATACGCCACAGATGCACGCCATCGAGTGCCGTATCAATGCGGAAGATCCTTACAACGATTTCCGTCCTTCTCCGGGTAAAATCACTACCCTGCATATTCCGGGCGGACATGGAGTGCGTGTGGATTCTCATATCTACGCAGGCTATGTTATTCCTCCGTACTATGATTCCATGGTAGCGAAAATTATCACCATGGCGCAAACACGTGAGGAAGCGATCAATACCATGGAGCGCGCACTGAGCGAGTTTGTTATTGAAGGTGTAAAAACAACTATTCCTTTCCATCAGCAACTGATGCGTGATGAAAACTTCCGTAAAGGTAACTTTACGACCAAGTTTACAGAAACGTTTAAGCTGGTATAACGGTAACGGATATACTATTTTGAAAAGGCCTCCTGAGAAGGAGGCCTTTTTTATTTTATCAATGTTTATATTTTATGTTGATCGTATCTGCATGGATATGCAGGAAGCCTGTTGAAAATTTGAAGGAAGCGGTAATGCGTGTGGGCAACCCGTAGGCATTGTAATTATCAGCCACAAAGGGGTTATTACAGCTGTAATCCAGGTCCATCAACTGCCACACTGGATGCAGGTTATGCGGATTCACCTTATTGTCGTACACAGGAAAATCATCAAACGGACTATCCTCCCCGGAATAGGAGGAAATTTTATACGCATTGCCGGCGGCATTGTAATAGTAAAGGGTGGTGTACAGTGGCGAATAGAAGTCATTCCTGACCGTTTTGGTGACCCTGCTCCTGGCATCAAAAGTATAAGCAGTGGTGCGAATAATATGCAGTGGGCGGTTCACGATGGGGAGTGGGCCATTGTCGCCGATCAGCCCAAAATCATATACACTGTCGGTGCGGAGTACATGATACTGATCGTAGACAAAGTGTTGCCACGTTTCAAAGTAACCGTTCTGGTAAGCACCGATGATATCGGTTATCTGGCCTAGCTTATTATACCGGAACAAAAAGTTTGGAAAACCCGTTCTGGCATTCGGATAAAGGATACTTACCGGATCGCCCTTTTTGTTGTAGGTCACTTTACCGGTGTCAAAATTGAAATAGGACCTTGAAATCAGTTGTTCTATCTGGTAGTATTTCGGATCAGGGATGATCACATGGCCGGCGGGTGTGAGGCAGCCGGTAAAGCTGCTGACAGCAATGATCAGGGATGCGCATAGTAATGCAACAGTGTTTTTTTTCATGGGGGAAGTGTTAAGAAGCCTGGGGCTTTGGGGTTTATAAATAAAAGTACCGGGAGGAGGTGGATATCGGTATCAGGTAGATTGAAATTACGAAGAATAAGTATAACGGGCAAAACAAAGCCCCGGATGAAAATCCGGGGCTAATCATACACCAAAACAATCTTACGGTTTTATCGCAAGAAAAGCAGCTCTCTGTACTTAGGCAGTGCCCATTTCTTGTCGTCCACCAGGAACTCCAGTTTATCGGAGTGGTAGCGGATAACATCGAAGTAAGGCTTGATCTTTTCACAGTAGTCAATCGCTTTCTGACGGCTGTCGGTCAGCTTGTTAGCTACCTTACGCGCCTCGATCATTGCCTGTACATTTTCACTAATTACATTAATATGTTCAGCAATTTTGCCAGCAATCTGTTTTTGAGCTTTAACGGATTCGTCGCCCAGACCGATTCCTTTCAGGCCGTTGATATTGGTTACCAGGTCGTTCAGGTAACTGATAGCAGACGGGAGGATGGTGTTGGTAGCGAGGTCGCCGATAACGCGGGCTTCGATCTGCACTTTCTTCACATAATCTTCCAGCAGTATTTCGTGGCGTGCGTGCAGTTCTTTTTCGTTGTAAACGCCGGTGTCAGCATAGAGTTTGGTTGCTTTTGGAGTAACCATGGCATCCAGTGCTTTCGGAGTGGTTTTAACGTTTGCTAAACCTCTCTTTTCAGCTTCTTTCTCCCATTCGTCGCTATATCCGTCGCCTTCGAAAAGTATTTTTTCCGAATCTACAATATATTTCCGAAGAGTTTGCATAATGGCAATCTCTTTTTTCTCGCCTTTTTCGATCAGGCCATCTACTTCAACCTTAAAGTCAGCCAGTGTTTTAGCAACAATGGTGTTCAGAACGGTCATTGCAGAAGCACAGTTGGCAGAGGAACCTACCGCGCGGAATTCAAACTTGTTGCCGGTGAAAGCAAAAGGAGAAGTACGGTTACGGTCGGTGTTATCCAGCATCAGTTCAGGAATGTGACGGTGCAGATCCAGTTTCAGGATAGCTTCGTCCTGTTCGTCGAACTTGTTGTTTACACGGTTTTTAACTTCCTGCAGTACATCGAACAGGTATTTACCTGAGAATACGGAGATAATAGCAGGAGGTGCTTCGTTAGCGCCCAGACGGAAGTCGTTGCTTGGGGAAGCAATAGCAGCTCTCATCAGGTCAGCGTAGTCATGTACCGCTTTGATTGTGTTCACGAAGAAGGTGAGGAACATCAGGTTGGTCTTCGGTGTTTTACCGGGAGCCAGCAGGTTCACACCAGTATCGGTGGACATGCTCCAGTTGTTATGTTTACCGGAACCGTTGATGCCTGCAAAAGGTTTCTCGTGCAGTAACACTTTCAGTTTGTGACGTTTAGCCACTTTATTCATCACATCCATCAGCAGGGAGTTGTGGTCTACTGCGATGTTCACTTCTTCAAAGATAGGAGCGCACTCGAACTGGGAAGGAGCTACTTCATTGTGACGGGTTCTTAAAGGAATACCCAGTTTATAGGATTCCACTTCGAAATCACGCATGTAAGCGTAAGCACGCTCAGGGATAGCACCGAAGTAGTGATCTTCAAGCTGCTGACCTTTGGAAGGAGCGTGACCTACAACGGTACGACCGGTCATGATCAGATCTGGACGGGCATTCGCCATAGTTTCATCTACCAGGAAGTATTCCTGTTCCCAACCCAGGGTACCGGTTACTTTGGTAACATTTTTATCGAAGTAGTTACATACGTCTACTGCAGCTTTGTCCATAGCAGCCAGTGCTTTCAGCAAAGGAGCTTTGTAATCCAGGGATTCGCCGGTGTAGGCAACAAAGATAGTAGGGATGCAGAGTGTTTTACCATAACCCTGTTCGAGGATGAAAGCAGGAGAGGAAGGATCCCAGGCAGTGTAGCCACGGGCTTCGAAAGTAGCTCTCAAACCACCGTTAGGGAAGCTGGAAGCATCTGGTTCCTGTTGTACCAGTGCATCACCATCAAAGGTTTCCAGTGCAGTACCATCACTTTTCAAAGTGAAAAATGAATCATGTTTTTCAGCGGTAGTGCCGGTTAATGGCTGAAACCAGTGTGTATAGTGAGTCACACCTTTTTTCATAGCCCATGCCTTCATACCTGAAGCAATCTGCTCGGACATCTTACGTTCCAGCTTGGTGCCATTTTTAACAGAGTTCATCAGGCTCTTATAAGCCTCATCGCTCAGATATTCCCGAACAACTTTACCAGTGAAAACATTGCTGCCAAAAACATCGGTAATTTTACCGTCATGTTCGGCGAGAGTGGAGTCTACGCCAGCTAATCCTTCCAGCGCTTTGAAACGTAACGATTGCATGCTGTAAATTATTTTACACAAAAGAACGCATCCGTGGCTATAAATGCAAATAAATTGTTCATTTTAATTGAAAAATTACATTTAGGTCTTTAAAAGGGGGCTTTTTTTATCATTTGGTTAAATATTTAGAGTCGATAGACGGGAAATCTGATGAATTTAAAAATAAATAATATGTTTTCCGGCGGCATAAAAACTGCAGTATCGCCAGTGGGGGATGCTCTTGGCATTTGCAGGAAAAACATGTACTTTTGCGACTTCTTTTAAATTACTCGTTTTTTATACTTAAATACATGCAAACCACCGTAGAAATTGCTGAACAGCTAGGACTTACCGCTGACGAGTTTGAACGAATTAAATCTATTTTAGGCCGTACCCCCAATTTTACAGAGTTAAGTATGTACTCTGTAATGTGGAGTGAGCACTGCTCTTACAAAAATTCAATCGTTTGGCTGAAATCCCTGCCCCGCGAAGGTGACAGACTCCTGGTTAAAGCAGGAGAAGAAAATGCCGGTCTGGTAGATATTGGTGATGGCTACGCGGTGGTATTTAAAATTGAATCGCATAATCACCCTTCCGCTATCGAACCCTTCCAGGGCGCCGCTACCGGTGTTGGTGGTATTCACCGCGATATCTTTACAATGGGAGCCCGTCCCATTGCTGCATTGAACTCCCTGCGCTTCGGTAATATTAATGATGCAAAAACGCAACACCTGGTAAAAGGTATTGTACATGGTATAGGTCACTACGGTAACTGCTTCGGCGTTCCTACCGTTGGTGGTGAAGTTTATTTCGAAGATTGCTATGGTACCAACCCGCTCGTAAATGCGTTCAGCGCAGGTATCGTTAAAGTCGGTCAAACCGTTTCCGCTACCTCCTATGGTGAAGGTAACCCCGTTTTCATCGTGGGTTCCGCTACCGGTAAAGACGGTATCGGTGGCGCTTCCTTTGCTTCCGCCAATATTACGGAAGACAGCGTGGAAGATTTACCAGCCGTTCAGGTAGGTGATCCTTTCCAGGAAAAGAAACTGCTGGAAGCCTGCCTGGAAATCATCAAAACCAATGCTATCATTGGTATGCAGGATATGGGCGCTGCCGGTATCACCTGCTCCACTGCAGAAATGAGCGCCAAAGGCGAACATGGTATGAACATCTGGTTAGATAAAGTGCCTACCCGCCAGAAAGATATGAAAGCATGGGAAATGCTGCTGAGCGAAAGCCAGGAGCGCATGCTGATAGTAGTGAAGAAAGGAGAAGAAAAACCAGTACTGGATATCTTCGAAAAATGGGACCTGCACTGCGTACAGATCGGTGAAGTAACCAAAGATAAAAACCTCAAGTTCTATATGAACGGCGAACTGGAAGCAGATGTTCCTGCTGAAAGTATGGTACTGGGCGGCGGCGCTCCCCAATATCACCGCGCTTATACCGAACCTGCTTACTTCGCTAAAGTAAAAGCATTCGATATTCAGAATATCCCTGATACAGAACATCCGCGTTTTGTAGCAGAAAGAATGGTAGCATTACCTAACATCGCTTCCAAACGCTGGATCTACAACCAGTACGACAGCATGGTAGGTACCGCCAATGCCAGCACCAACGCTCCAAGCGATGCTGCGATTGTACTGGTAAAACCAACAAAGAAAGCGCTGGCCATGACTACCGACTGTAACGGCCGTTACGTATTTGCTGATCCTCATAAAGGCGGACAGATCGCAGTAGCAGAAGCTGCACGTAACATCGTTTGCTCCGGTGGTGAACCAGTAGCGATCACCAACTGCCTGAACTTCGGTAACCCTTACGATCCGGAAGTGTACTACCAGTTTGTACACGCTGTTCAAGGTATGGGTGAAGCCTGCCGCAAATTCAACACACCTGTTACCGGTGGTAACGTTAGCTTCTATAACCAGTCTCCGGATGGCGCCGTATATCCAACACCAACCATCGGTATGGTGGGTATCCTGGATACACTCGATCAGCGTATCACCCTCAACTTCAAAGAAGAAGGTGACCTGGTATATATGTTAGGACGTAACCGCAACGATATCAACAGCTCTGAATACCTGCACAAGATCATCGGTATAGAATTCAGCCCTGCACCGCATTTCAACCTCGACGAAGAACTGCACCTGCAACAGGCCATCACTAAACTGAATAAAGCTAAACTGATTCAGTCTGCACACGATGTAAGCGACGGCGGTTTGTTTGTAACCCTGCTCGAAAGCGCTATGCCATCCGGCCTGGGCTTCGAACTGACAACAAACAATAAATTCCGTAAAGATGCTTTCTTCTTTGGTGAAAGCCAGAGCCGCGTAGTGGTAACCGTTAAGCCGGCAGATAAAGAGAAGTTCGAAGCGCTGTTACACACACTGGTAGATGCTTCTGATGTTTCTGTACGTCATGAGAAACTTGGTGTAGTTTCCGGCGACAGCATTAAGGTTAATGGTGAAGACTGGGGCAATATCAGCACCTGGAAAAAATCATACGATACCGCTATTGAAGAGCACCTGAAGAAATAGTCTTCGCTTTTCAGCTACATAAAAAAGGGTTCGCATCGTAGAGATGCGAACCCTTTTTAGTTATCCGGAGATATCAGAAACTATATTTGAATCCAAGGTTAAATCTCGCACCGCTTCCTTTGATATAGGAATCTGTACGCACCCTGCCTTGAGAAGTCACCGGGTAGTAATCTGCATTCAGCAGGTTATCCACACCCAGGCGGATAGAAGCAGACTGATTGAAACGATAACCGGTATATAAATTCACCAGGTAAAAATCTCCCACGGGGCCGTTACCCAGATCATACTGTTTGGTAGTGGGGTTTACATCAAAGCGTTTGCGCACTCCTGAATAGATGTAGTACACACCGAGATCCCACTGTTTCAGTGGAGAGTAATTCACATTCACCGTCATTTTATCGGGGGAAATACGAGTAGTAGGTAAATAGGTTTTAGTACCATCCACATCTTTCTTTCCTTCTACATGAGAATAAGAGGCGCTGGCAGAAAGGTTCCGCAGGAACTGGTAGCCGGCAGTAAACTCAAAGCCCTGTACACGTTCAGGTGCACGTTCCGGCACCGCTACGCCGTTTACATCTTTCAAGCTGGTGCCCAGGTTGGAAGTGCTGATAAAGTAAGCGCCGGAAGCATTGAACTTACCGATGTTACTGTTAAAACCTGCTTCGTAGTTATTGGTGATGATGGCTTCTGTTTCGATCGTGTTGATGCTGGTAGCGCCGTCGCTCACTGCTTTTGCCAGGCGCAGCGTGCGGCCCAGGTCATACAGGGAGAAGCTCTGTGAATAACTTATAAAAGGATTGAATACCGGGAACTTTGTATAGCGTAAACCTGTATTGAATACCAATGCTTCATAAGGCAGGTTGCCGCCTTTTACAAATACGCCGCCGGCATAGTTACCAAATTTGATGGTCGTATAATCGGGGATATTCAGGGAGATATTTTCATACCGCACACCGGCTTTCACCAGGAAGTCTTTGAACAACACGGTTTTTAACTGTGCATAGGGTGCATAGTTTTTCATGTTCATCTCCGGAACAAACGGACGGCCATCGGTCAATGGCTGCGAGGTTTTATCATTCAGGATGTCTACTCCCCAGGTTACATCGCCAAACAGGTTAGGATGGAAGTTGAACACGGTATTGAAATTCAGCCGGGCGCCCATTTTCTTTGACACAATCGCCGAGTTACCGGGAGGCGCGTAGAAATCGGACCATTCAAATACGGTATAGAAGTCCTGGTAGTAAAGGTTTACATTCAGGGAGGTGTTTTTGAAAATGTTTTTATTGGTATAATTCACATAGGCGTTATGGTTATACGGCGTACCCTGTTTGTCGCCGGGACTGGTACCCACCACACCGATGATAGGGCTTTTGCCGAATTCACCGCCCTGGTTGATATAGGTGGCGTTCTGCATGGTGCGATAGTAGTTGTACATTACTTCTATGCGGTTGTTGCTATTGATATCATAGCCAAGTTTTGCAAAGAGGTTTACGTTTTCGTTCTGGCTGAGCGACTGGAAAGGAGCGATCACTTCACCTTTGGCGTCTCTGTTAACGCCGGTTTGTTCGTAGGTACCGCTTACCACGTAGTCGAATTTATTAAACTTACCGCTGAAGTTCTGGGAAATGCGTCCGCCGAGACCGTTGGCGCCATTGGTAAGGGAGCCTGCGGTGCTGATATCGGTGCTTCCGCTGAAATGCTTGTCGGAATTGGCTTTGATGGTGATGAAGTTAATGATACCACCGTCGGCGCCATTACCGTAAATAGCTGTAGAACCTTTGATTACTTCCACTCTTTCGATAACGGAAATGTCTATACTACGCATGTCTTTATCGCCATTGCGCAGGGGAGTGGATTGGGGAATACCATCGATCATGATGAGCATACCGCGTCCGCGCAGGGTCTGTCCTTTATTGGTAGAACTGTTGGTACCAAGCGTGAGCCCGGGTACATTCATGCTCAGCAACTGGTTGATATCGGTGGTGATGGCACTTTGTTCCCTTAACTGTTTTCCGGAGATGATGGTAATGGAAGATGGAACAGTGCCAAGTGTTTCCTTATTACGGCTTGCTGTCACTACTACTTCACTCAGGCCAACATCTGAAGGCTGGATGGTGAGATCGGCGTTGGTGGTGCCTGTTGTTACAGTGACGGTTTGTTCCAGTGTTTTATAGCCCATGCCTGCCGCCAGTAAGGTGTAGGTGCCGGGTTTTACATCTTTGAGTAAAAAGCTGCCATTAGCGCTGCTAACGGTATGTTTCTGGGTGCCGGCCAGGTAGATGCGCATCAGCGGAATAGCTGTTTGCGTTGTATCTTTTACAGTACCCTGAATCTGCTGTGCTGCTACCTGCAGGGTGGCCATGATAGCGATCAATCCCACTACTAAAATCTTCTTCATTTTCTTTTTCCGTGTGTTTTAATAATAAATTTTCTGCGATACCAGATCAGAAATCCTGATACAGATAACACGCCGGGGGGTAAGGCAAGGAGTGAATAAATGATTTTCAGGAGGATACCACCATAGTTGCCGAAGTGAAGGGGGGAGATGCTAGCATTAAAGCGGTCGCCGATGGAGGCATTGCTGAAATCCACTGCTTTTTTGATATTCCCGTTTTCATGAATGAATACGTAGGAGGAATAGTCTCCGAAGAAGGAGGACTCACGGGCGTGTCCGAGGATACGGATAGGATCGCCTGCTTTCCGGGGCGGGCGCAGTCCTACGGGTTTGAAATCCGGGATGGCCTGGATGGCTTTGGCCAGCAGCGGTTCGTAAGTGCCGGAGAACGGTACGGCAGTAGCTACTGCGGTGGGATTTTTACGGGCGTCCAGCACTTTTTTTTCCATGAAAAAGCCAGTGAAGGAAATGAGCAGGTTAAATAACAGTGCCCATACACCTAAAATCCGGTGGAGATTGCGCCAGCGGCGGGTGCGGTTCCCCCATTCCAGCGGCTGACGGAAGGTGAGTACTTTCCCGATGGCATGCCGGTAAATAAACAGCCCCGTGAGTGCTGATAAAAATAGCGCTATACTGGCAATTAAGATGATAATAGCCCCTGTTCTGCCACTCAGCAGGGTGAAGTGCAGGTAAAGAACATAGCCCGTAAAATGACCTGTATTGGAGTATTGCTGTAATATTTTGCCGGTATAAGGATCGAGGAAGACGTATTCTTTGTGATCTGCTTCATACTCCGCTCTCAGCACGGTACTTTCGTCCGGGGCCTGGGGAAGTCTTACTGCGATCAGGTAGGGATTGCCGGGAAGTGCCTGGTGGGCGATATCCATCAGTTCATGTAGTGGCTTAGGGGCCGCCTGTGGTGTTACATGGTAGGCATGGGCATGTGATGCATGATCAATTTCATCGCTGAATACCAGCATGCTGCCTGTGATACTGAGTATCAGCAGTAATGCGCCGGCTATAAGTCCGGTAATTCTGTGCAAGCGGAAAAATTGCTTGCTCCATTGAATCTTCAAAGCCTGTTCTCTTATCAGTTGACTAAAAAATACCCGGCACCGGGTTAACGAAAGTGCTATAGACCCCGTTTTATGCCTTGCCTGATCACCGCCATATGGTTAAAAGGCTGAGTATGTATTGCTTCCGGCGCAAAGTTATCATCGTTTCGGGTGGGGGCATTTACGCAAAAGGGAAAATTATTGATCCGATTGGGAAAAAATGAGGCTTTTTACATTCCGGTGAGTTATTATCGCAGTAGAGATCGTTAACAAGCTATTAACAAAATACCACGTATGTGTTATTTAAAATGCTGAAAACTGACCTATTTTTGAAAAGCATCAATGAATGAAATAATCGAATTGAAATAAAAGATATTTTATAAATTATTTGGAATCACTTGGTTATTCCAATTTCTATGAAAACCATTTGTTCTCTACCATGTCCTGATGAAATCTAATGAAAAATTACACCTAGTGAAAGAACGATTTGTTGTAAAGGGCTGATGTAAAAATCAGCCCTTTTTGTTTTTACCCGTTTAATTGCCATACCTTTCTTTGCTATAACCCCTCTGGCCTTTTCCCGTTTTAAATAGAAAAGCCTTCCTGGAAAGCAGGAAGGCTTTTAATATATTAGTACGTTCTTGTTATACCATTGGAATTTCAGCCACCTGGTAAACTTTCTCGTCCAGTTTTGCTTTGGTTTCGCTGAATGCCTTCAGGGTGAGTTCAATATCCTCATCGCTGTGTGCCGCAGTCGGAATCAGGCGGTAAATAATCTGTCCTTTAGGAATAACCGGGTATACCACGATAGAGCAGAAAATATTGTAGTTCTCGCGCAGATCCAGGCACATGGCAGTTGCTTCCGGAATATCGCCCTGCAGGTAGATCGGGGTTACCGGAGAATTGGTTCTGCCGATATTGAATCCACGTTCTTTCAGACCGTTCTGCAGTTTATTCACATTATACCACAGCTTTTCTTTCATTTCAGGATGCTGGCGCATCAGCTGTACACGTTTCAGGTGTCCGATAACGATAGGTAAAGGAATAGATTTAGCGAAGATCTGGGAGCGCATATTGTAGCGCAGATAATTGATGATCTGTTTTTCGCCGCTGATGAAAGCACCGATAGAAGCACCGGATTTAGCGAAGGTATTGAACAGCAGGTCAATTTTGTCCTGTACGCCCTGTTCTTCACCGGTGCCTGCACCGGTTTTACCCATTGTTCCAAAGCCGTGGGCATCATCTACCAGCAGGCGGAACTCATATTTATCTTTAAAAGCAGCAATTTCTTTCAGTTTACCTTGGTCACCGGCCATGCCAAACACGCCTTCTGTTACCACGAGAATACCACCACCCTGGGTTTTAGCCAGTTCAGTCGCACGTTTCATCTGCTTGTCAAAATCTTCCATATCGTTATGTTTGAACACATAACGTTTGCCGGGATGCAGGCGTAAACCATCCAGGATACTGGCGTGGCATTCTGCATCGTATACAATCACATCCCTGCGGCCCACTACTGCATCAATAGCACTCATGATACCCTGGTAACCGTAGTTCAGTAAGGTAGTCGCTTCTTTACCCATGTAGTCGGAAAGTTCATTTTCCAGCTGCTCGTGGTAGTTGGTGTTACCGCTCATCATACGCGCTCCCATCGGAGAGGCCATTCCAAAGTCTGCAGCAGCTTTGGCGTCTGTAGCACGCACTTCCGGGTGGTTGGCTAATCCCAGATAGTTGTTCAGGCTCCAGACAATTTTTTCATTGCCCCGGAATTTCATGCGGGGACCTATTTCCCCTTCCAGTTTAGGAAAGGCAAAATAGCCGTGGGCTCTGTCTGAATGTTCCCCGATAGGGCCCAGATGTTTCAGCAGTTTCTCGAAAATATCCATACGATATATTATGTAATGGTTAATTCATTCCATTTAAAATGGACACAAAGGTATTAAAATATTACTTTTTGTAAACTTGGTTTACATTTGGAGCTGGCCTCCTGAAGCATTTATTTATGCGACATAACGATGTATATCGTTGTGTTACAGTGACTTTTAAATTATTACATTCTGATGAAATTTGCACATTTCCTGACCGCTGCACTCCTGTTATCTGCCGTTAACAGCAACGCGCAGAAGGCTACTTCCCCTAAACCTTTTAATCATCTGGCGCCATCCAAAAACACCAAAACAGCCGCAAGGCCCAAACTCATTGTGGGCGTGGTGGTAGACCAGATGCGCTGGGATTACCTGTACCGCTATAATAGCAGATATGGTGCCGGAGGTTTTAAGCGCCTGTTACAGGAAGGATTTTCCTGTGAAAACACCCTGATCAATTACACACCTACCATCACAGCCTGCGGACATACCTGTGTGTACACCGGCTCTGTACCCGCTATCCATGGCATTATCGGTAACACCTGGTACAGTCCTGCACTGGGCCGCACCGTATACTGCGCGGAAGATAGCACCGTTACCACTGTTGGCAGCAACTCTGCCGCCGGTAAAATGAGTCCGCGTAACATGCTGGTGACCACCATCGGCGACGAGTTGAAGTTATCCAATAATTTCCAGAGTAAAGTAATTGGTGTAGCTATCAAAGACCGTGGCGCTATTCTTCCTGCCGGCCACAGTGCCAATGCCGCTTTCTGGTACGATGGCGGCACCGGCAACTGGGTAAGCAGCACCTATTACATGCAGGAATTACCCGCATGGGCGCAGGCATTCAACCAGCAGAAATACCCGCAGCAATATCTCAGTAAGCCGTGGACCACGCTGTATCCGGTATCTACCTATACCCTCAGCACAGCAGATGAGAAACCTTATGAAGGAAAATATAAAAATGCCAGTAACAGTTCTTTCCCGCACGATTTGTCGGAATTAGCCAACACCGCTATTTCTGCTTCGCCTTTTGGAAATACCATGACGCTGGAATTTGCCAAGAAAGCGCTGGAAGCCTATGAGCTGGGAAAAGGTCCGGTAACGGATCTGCTGGCGATCAGTCTTTCCTCTCCGGATTACGTTGGACACCAGTTCGGTCCTAACTCTATTGAAGCAGAAGATACCTACCTGCGGCTGGATCAGGACCTGGCCACCCTGTTCAAATACCTGGACGCCAAAGTGGGCAAAGGACAATATCTTTTCTTTATCACAGCAGATCACGGGGTAGCACATGTACCCGGATTTATGGCTGAAAATAAACTCCCTGGCGGTACCTGGGACGACCGTGCTGCGCTGAAAACCGTGAACGAACAGGTAGCGGCTAAATTCGGTGTAAACAACGCGGTAACAGCCACTGATAACTACCAGTTCTGGCTGAACCACGCCGCCATTGAGCAGGCTGGCAAAAGCGAAGCGGATATCCGTCAGTTTATTATCCGCGAATTGCTGAAATCACCGGCTATTGCAAAGGCCTTCCCCATCGATAATCTGATGGGCACCACTTTGCCCGAGCCAATGCGTACGATGCTGTCGAATGGTTTTAATACCAAACGCAGTGGCGATATACAGGTAATATTAACCCCTGGCTATATCGATGGTGGCAATACCGGTACTACGCATGGTTTATGGTATCCTTATGATGCGCATATCCCGCTGGTGTGGATGGGCTGGGGCATTCATCCCGGGAAAACCAACCGTACCATTGGTATGACAGATATTACGCCTACACTGGCGGCTTTGCTGCACATACAAATGCCAAGCGGTAATGTAGGTCAGGTAATACAGGAGATTACCCATTAAATTTTTTTTGCTTAGATTGCCATAAACAAGGTTCTGTAATTCTTTGTTTATGGCATTTTCTTTTATACAATATTCGGTAGCGGAAAGAGTGGCTACCATAGCCCTGAACCGGCCAGAGAAGCGCAATGCGCTAAACGGACCCATGGTTGCGGAACTCAGGCAGGCTTTCCGTCAGGCGGCAGCAGATGAAGCCGTGAAAGTGGTGGTACTCAAAGGCAATGGAGAAGCGTTTTGTGCGGGCGCTGACCTGGAGTATCTGCAGCAACTGCAGCAAAATACCTATACCGAGAATCTCACTGATTCCCAGGAACTGATGCAGTTATTCCGGGAGATTTACGACCTTGATAAGATAGTAATCGGCCAGATAGAAGGCCATGCAGTGGCCGGTGGCTGCGGATTGGTCACACTATGCGACCTCAGTTATGTAGTACCGGAAGCTATGCTTGGCTATTCAGAAGTGAAAATCGGCTTTATCCCCGCGCTGGTGGCAGTTTTCCTGGTCCGGAAAATAGGAGAGGGACGCTCCCGGGAATTATTACTGACCGGGAAACTGGTAACTGCCGAAAAAGCAGCTGCCGACGGATTAATTACCGCTGTTGTGCCTGCGGCAGAAATTGCTTCAAAGGTGGCCAAAGTGGCTGTCAGTCTGTGTAACGAGGCGTCTGCGAACTCGCTGAAAGTCACGAAAAAATTGATTGGCACAGTGTTGGACCTATCGCTGACAGAAGGGTTGACGCACGCAGCCGTGCTGAATGCCGAAACCCGTGGCCATGATGACTGTAAACGCGGCATTGCTGCCTTTTTAAACAAAGAAAAGCTTAACTGGTAATGGACTACTGATTGCCACTACATTTAATACACCACACTATGTCAAATCGGTTGTTTTTAACTTTTACCTTCCTGTGTTGTACCGGCTCTTTGCTGGCGCAGCGGATCGTTTCCGATGCCAAGATTGTTTACAAAATGGAATTACCGCCTGAGCAGCTCCAGATGGACGCTATGCTGGAAGGCAGCACTTTTACCCAATATATGCGGGGACCGTTGAGCAGGATTGATATGAATTTTAATATTGTTCACTACACTTACCTGATCAACAGTAAAACGGAATCTATGACCACGCTGATAGATCAGCATGGCAACAAATACCTGATCCGGGCGGGGAAGGACCAATACAATAAAGACCTGAAGCAATACGAGAGCATCCAGTTCCAGGATCAGACAGAAACCAAACAGGTAGCGGGTTATGAATGCAGGAAGGCCATTGGTACTATGCCGGATGGAAAAACCTTTGATGTGTATTACGCGATTGACCTGGTCCCTGAAAATAAACAATATAACCGTCGTTTTGTGAATCTGAAAGGTATTCCACTGGAGTTTGAAATACTGACAAAGACAGGAGCTAAAACGAAGGTGGTAGCGGTGAAGGTGGAGTTGTATCCTATTCCTGCTTCTTATTTCGATGTACCAAAAACAGGTTATAAGGAAGTAAGCCAGAAAGAGATCCAGAATATGCAATAAAGAAAAGAGCCGGTTAAAAAGCTGTTGAACTTTTTAACCGGCCCATATTGTAATTGAAGAAACGTTAAGTTTATTATCCTTTCTTAAGCGGCAGAATAATCTGCAGTTTCTGGAAGTTCATGTTTCCAGGAGGCTGTGACTGCACCTGCACATTTACGTTGGATGGTACTACATAAGTAACATTACCTTTCGTATAGGTCATTACTGCTTTCAGGTTAATGACGTTATTGTAGTTATTTGTAGTAGTAAACTTAAAATCTGAGTTGAAGGTACCGGCAAAGCGGTAGCCTGCGTCAAGGCTCAGGTTGGTTTTGGGCATAGTCGTATTCAGCACATAATGTGGGCTGTCGGCTGCCTTTTTCACTTTGTCTTTGTTATTATCGGTAGGCAAAAAGCTATTATTCGCCAGCGCATTGAGAGCAAAAAACGCCAAAGCGCCCGCTAACAAGCAAGACAATGAAAATTTGCGTGATATGTTTGTTGTCGCTTTCATTGTAACACAAATGTACAAACTTTTTGATATATTCTATAACATATTCTTAACGCAAGATACGATTAAATCACAAAGAATTGTTAAAAATATTTTAAAAGGTTGTTTTTCATCCATATTTGGTCATAGATAAAAGTACTATATTTACAGTAATGAGTAAAGACTTTTCATTTTTAAACGAGGATTTTGATGATCTGAGAGACTTGTTGCAGCAGTTTGAAAATCTCAGGGCTGGTAAGTCTCATTCTTTTTTGGACGAAGATTCATTTGAGCAGATCATAGACTATTATGACGAGCATGACGAAATGCCGATCGCATTGCAGGCCGCAGAAATAGCCATCGAACAATTCCCCTATTCCTCCACACTACTCCTCAAGAAGGCCAACTTACTGATAGAAACCAAGAAATACAAGGAAGCATTGGATTTGCTGGAGAAAGCAGAAGTACTGGACCGCACTGATATCAATTTATATATTTTACAGACAGATGTTTACCTGGCGCTGAACCAGCACCAGAAAGCCGCTGCCGTACTGGAAGAACAGATTGAACAGTTTTCGGGAGAAGACAGGACGGAATTATTGCTGGAACTGGCAGACGTATATGATGACTGGGAGGAATTTGAAAAAGTGTTCGACTGCCTGAAAATGGCCCTGGAATATGATCCTACCAGCGAGGAAGCATTGCATAAGATCTGTTTCTGGACAGAATTTACCGGCCGTAACGAAGAAAGCATCCGTTTACATAGTGCTATCATCGACGAGCATCCTTACAACCAGCTGGCCTGGTTTAACCTGGGTACGGCTTTCCAGGGACTTAAACTATACGAAAAGGCGATAGACGCTTATCAGTACGCCGTAGCCATAGACGAGAAATTCGATTATGCCTACCGGAATATGGGCGATGCCTACATCCGCCTGCGTAAGTATGCCGAAGCCATAGAAGTGCTCCAGAAACACCTGGAAATAGCCAAGCCGGAGGATGTAATCTATGAAGCCATCGGTCATTGCTATGAAAGGCAGCGTAAGTTTACACAGGCCCGTTATTACTATCGCAAAGCTTCGCATCTGAGCCCCAGCGACGACAAGCTGTATTATAAGATTGCCGTGGCGTACATGATGGAGGCGAACTGGGAAAACGCCGCCAAATCCTTGCTGAACGCGCTTAAAATAAACAAAACCAACGCAGAATACAATATGAGCCTGGGTGAATGCTACCTGGAGCTCGGAAAGAATAAAGACGCACTGGTTCATTTTATGAACGCGGTGCGCACCCGGCCCAAGAGCGCTGTTACCTGGCAGGAACTCCTGAAAGGGCTGTATGTATCCGGTTTCCTTGATGAAGCCCTGGTACAACTGGCCATAGCAGAGGAAAAGGCAGGCCGCAAGCCCATATTTATCTATTACCGGGCCGCCATCCTGATTGCCATGGGTAAAACCAAGGAAGGGTTGCTCCACCTGGAAACCGCCCTGCAGCAGGCGCCAAAGATTGTTAAAAAGCTGGTAGAACTTGACCCTGCTGTGTTACAGCATGTGAGTGTGGTAGATCTGATTGCCCAATACCGCCGTAAACGTTAACCAATGTTATTTACTTTAATAAAATAAAGTATACTTCTTATTTTTGCGCCGGCTTTTAATTGTCATGGACAAAAGTCAACAGTATTTCCGGTTACTAAAATTGCATCTACGCTATCCCGAAGTGCCTGGCGAAAATTAGTATGTGTTTTACTGACCAATAAGAAGATAAAAATATTTCAAATGAATTTTAATCTGACACAAATCCCGGAAAGGACAAAGAAGCCCCGCACACATGGATTGACCATGGTAATGGATAAGGGGCTGAGTTTGGAAGAAGCACGAAATTTTTTATCCGCAGCAGGTCCTCACATCGACATCCTGAAACTGGGTTTTGGCACTGCATTCGTAACGCCCAACCTGCGCGCAAAAATTGAACTTTACCAGTCGGCAAACATCCCCGTATACTTTGGCGGAACCCTGTTCGAAGCCTTCGTTATCCGCAACCAGTTTGAAGAGTACATCAACGTGGTAAAAGATTACGGCATCAGCTACATGGAGGTTTCCGACGGCTCTATCACTATCCCGCACGCAGAAAAATGCGGTTATATTGAGAAACTGGCCAAGATCGGGCTGGTATTGAGTGAAGTAGGCTCCAAAGATGCGGAACACATTATTCCTCCCTATAAGTGGATTGAACTGATGAGCGCTGAACTCTCCGCAGGCGCCACCTATGTGATCGCAGAAGCACGCGAAAGCGGTAACGTAGGCATTTACCGCGGTAGTGGTGAAGTACGCGAAGGCCTGGTACAGGAAATCCTGACCCAGATCCCTGCCGAAAAAATTATCTGGGAAGCCCCTCAGAAAGCCCAACAGCTCTACTTCCTGGAACTGGTAGGCTGTAATGCTAACCTGGGTAACCTGGCTCCCAATGAGGTTATTTCCCTGGAAGCCATGCGTATCGGCTTAAGAGGAGATACTTTTAACCTGTTCCTCGACAGAGAATAAACACCTTGATTCATATGATTTTTTTGATTTTCCTGATGAGCAAAGACGATCTTTCTTCATCAGGAAAATCATAGGAATCAGCCGGAACACGGTTAAATTTTTGCTTCATGAAGATCTACGGACTTATTGGCTACCCGCTCAGCCACTCTTTTTCAAAAGGATTTTTTAAAGAGAAATTTGAAAAAGAACATATAGAAGGGTGTCTCTACGATAACTTTCCGATTCCAGGCATTTCCGAATTCCCCTCCCTGCTGGAACAACACCCGCAATTACATGGCCTGAACGTCACTATTCCCTATAAAGAAGCAGTGATCCCTTACCTGGATGACCTCAGTAAAGCCGCCGCACAGATCGGTGCTGTAAACTGTATTCATTTCCGTAATGGGAAAAAGACAGGCTATAATACAGATGTGATCGGATTTGCCAAATCATTGCAACCATTACTGCAAGCCCATCATCAGCATGCGCTGGTACTGGGCACTGGTGGCGCCGCCAAAGCAATTATGTATGCGCTGGAACAGCTGGGTATTACCTATACCGTAGTGAGCCGCCAGCCGGTGAATGGTGCGGTATCTTACGAATCACTTGATCAGCAGACGATGGAAGCTCACACTGTGATTGTGAATACCACGCCGCTGGGTATGTATCCGAAAACGGAGACTTTTCCGGAAATCCCTTACCAGTACCTGACTTCCAGGCACCTGTTGTACGACCTGGTGTATAATCCGGCGGAAACAACTTTCCTGCAAAAGGGCGCTGCACAGGGAGCGACTATCAAGAACGGGCATGAAATGCTGATCCTCCAGGCGGAAGCGTCCTGGGAGATCTGGAATAAGTAATTTTTTCTGCGCCTGTCCTGTGGCAGGAGGCGGAGCATTGACCAGGATATATTCTTTTAGTACCAAAAAATATTTCGGGGAGATGAAAGCGGATTTATTCGCTTTCATCTCCCCGAATCTTTTTAAAAATCCCCTGAAATCAAACTGGGATCATCAACAAAATCAGTTTAATCTTAAAGCGCCGAATGCGCTTCCCCGCTGCATCACATCGGCTTGATCATATAGTACACGCAGGTAGTCACGAAGTTCCTGAAGAAAGGAATTGCTGCAATAGGCTTCCATTGCACCCTGGCGCTTACGCCGAATTTATATTTATAGATAGGATTGATCAGGTAAAACCTGCGCTGCGTAATCTTATACTGCTGGCGCTTTACAATACGCTCAAAACGTTCAATGGAAATGCCTGTGGATTTTACATCCATGAGGTCTACCACCACATCGTCTCCTTCTCCAAACATACGCAACACGCCTTTATACAGCGGTTTTGGGAGTAAGTGGATGTAAGGAACCATGCTGAGGAACTTATTGGCGCAGATCTGCTGGTGGCCGCCGTGAGGCATATACCAGGGAGGGAATCCGAAATATACCTGTCCACGGGGAGTGAGCAGTTGTTTCAGATGACCAATGATTTTTTCCTGGTCAGGAATGTGTTCAATGGCATCTTTCAAAATAATGACATCAAAAGAATTCCGGAATTCCCCGAGAAAATCAACATCATAGATATTTTTGGCAATCAGTTTTAATTGTCCGTTGTCAAGGTATTGCTGCAGGAAAGTTTTGGCCAGTTCTATACGGTCAGGTGCAAGATCTACGCCTACGCAATTACACCCTTTCTCCAGCAATGGGGTGAGTACACCGCCTTCTCCACATCCTACCTCCATTACACGCAGGCCTTCCAGTTGCGGAAATTCCTGTTGAATGAATGGCAGTACATAGTCACGCGAATTGTCCACCTGTTGCTGGTGCCGTAGTGTTGCGTTTAAATGATGTTCTAATGCCATGTATTTTAAAATTGCGTGAATTTAGTAAAAAGCAGTTAGCTTTTAGCTTTTAGTGGTCTTAAATAAATCCTATAATTCCCTCCCGGATTGTGACAACAAGCCCCTAATGCCTATCTTTGCGGCATGCAAACGAACGAAAAGACTAACTACCAGGAAGGAGCCGTGATATTGATCAATAAGCCTTTAACGTGGACTTCCTTTGATGTAGTACGTAAGATAAGAAACATCACCAAAGCCAAAATTGGTCACGCCGGCACGCTGGATCCACTGGCCACCGGGTTGCTCATTTGCTGCACCGGTAAAATGACCAAGAAAATCAATGAATACCAGGCACAGGAGAAAGAATATACCGGTACTTTTACTTTAGGCGCTACCACACCTACTTTCGATAAAGAATCTGAACCTGAAAACTTTAAAGATACCAGTCACCTTGATGAAACTGCTATACTGGCTGCCACAGCGCCTTTTATCGGTGAAATCATGCAACTGCCCCCCATACACTCCGCTATCAAACAAAATGGAAAACCTATCTACCTGCTGGCCAGGAAAGGGGTTGATGTAAAAGTGGAACCTCGTAAACTTACCATTTCGGAGTTTGAGATCACTAAAATAGAAATGCCGGTGGTGCACTTCCGGGTAGTATGCAGCACGGGTACGTATATACGTTCTTTAGCCAATGACTATGGCGCACAACTGGGTTGTGGCGCTTACCTGAGCAGTCTGTGCAGAACCCGCATCGGCGCTTTCAGTTTGTCGGATGCTACTGATATGGAAGATTTTATTGCTGCCAATTCGGTTCCTAAAACGGATAACCAATAGCAATATTCCAGATGATGTTTTCGCGGCGCCAGCGGGCATCTTTCAGATCCCATTCCCCTACATACCAGCCATTCTTATTGCCCGTGAAGTAAGGTACTTTCAGCGGAATACCCCAGTCCAGGCGGATGAGGAAGAAGGAGAAATCCAGTCGCAGGCCCGCACCGGTACCCATGGCCAGATCGTGATACAACTGGTTGAAGCGGAATTCGGAGCCGGGCCTGGAGGAATCCTTGCGGATCATCCAGATATTACCCATATCCAGGAAGGTGGCGCCTTTCAGGTTTACACTACCTCCAAACATTCTTAACAGATCGAAACGGTATTCCACATTGCCTTCCAGCTTCATATCGCCGGTTTGATCGGGGAACGCCTGTGCGGTAGCAGAGGAATCCTTGAACGAACCAGGGCCCAGTGTACGTAAGCGCCATGCGCGGATACTGTTGGGGCCTCCGGAAGTAAACTGCCGGATATAAGGCAATACCTGTGAATAACTATAAGGAATACCCACCCCGGCATAGGCCCTGGCGGCTACCCCGCTGTGCAGTCCCAGTTTCCAGTAGTGGCGGTAATCGGCTTCTATCTTTACAAAATTCGAGATATTCACATTGGTCAGCGTTTCCAGGTTGGTTTTATGACCGCTGATGCTGTTCATCAGGCTGTTGATACCGCTCAGCCATAATCCTGATTCTTCCACATTGATGCGCAGGTAGCTGTAGTGGCGCTGATGCAGGGCATCCTGGTTACTGAAAATAAAGGATACATTTTCTCCCCCTATCAATGCCGGCTCAAAGCTGCGTTTCAGATAAGGGTTGGTATTCACCACGCTGTCGCGGAACGTGGGATCCAGGTTTACACCTACATAGTTCAGCGTAAAGGGCCGCACAATCCAACGTTTGTAAGCAGATTCATTCCAGTCGTAGCCATAGGATAAGTTAATGCTGTTCACATCAAACTTCTCTACGCGCGACAGGTAATTGGCGCCCAGGATCAATCTTGTTTTTACATTGGACCGGCTGCTCTGCTTGATATTGAAGGGCAGTGCAAAGCGGGGCCAGGTAAGACTTACCTCTCCGCCAAACTGTTTGGACTGTAGTTCCCATCCGGATTCCTGCCGTACCAGCTCAATACCGGTATTCAGGCTCATACCCAGCTGGGTGGCTGTTTTATTCAGGTTAATGTGCCGGTAGTTCAGGGTAATGCCCGATCCCAGCGTATAGTCGGAACTGTTACTCACCTCAAAACTCAGTCCCAGCTCCTGTTTGCGGCGGGGAGTAAGGAAGAGGTAAGCATCGAGGGTATTGACAGAGTCTTTTGGCTCTTTATACTGCAGGGTAACGAATTGCCATATCCCAATATCGTACAGTTTATTGATCGCATTATTATAATGCTGCATGGAGTAGGTTTCTCCGGGCCTTAGCAGGATGGACCTGGAAAGGATTTTGGGCTTCAGCATTTCCTGGTGCGAACGGATGGTAATGAATTTCCGCACATCCTGTGTGAGGGTGGTATCATTCGGATTGCCGTTCAGGGAAAAATCAGGGTAGGCGTAGATCTTGCCGATATGGTACTGTTGCCAGCTGGAAAGACTGTCTTCCGGATTTTTGATGTGGATGAGTACATCCATGGTCAGTTTATCCCGTCCTTTATTCTCATTAAAGATATTTACAAATCCTTCAAAAGGGTTGAGGGTATTGCGGAAGAGTGCTTTGTTAAGTGTATCTACGGTGAATTCGATAGCGTCGCGGTTAAACTTGTAATAGCCGGCGTCTTTGATGACGCGGGTGAGCCTTTCCCTTTCACTGCCCAGCGTGGCGGATTTAAAGGTAATGCCTTTCTTGATGTAGGAAAGGTTTTCGTTGGCGGTTACAATCTTCAGGATCGCGGAATCCGGTACATCGTAGGCAATTTTATCGATCACAAAATTGCGGCCGGTATTCACCTGGTAGGTAACGCTGGTTTTCCGGCGTTTGGTATTGGACTCATAGCTCACCGTGGCGTAGAAAAAGCCTTGGTTATGAAGATAGCTGGACATGCGTTCTACAGATTCCTTTGATTTGGTGGAATCGTAAACGACGGGTTCTTCCAGGTTTCTTTTGGAGAGCACCAGGTTCCAGAACCAGTTGGATTTTTTCTCGTTATACTTCTGATTATAGAGCCATACCTTGATACGGCTGTTGAGCAGTTTTTTATTGGGCTGCTGTGTCATCAGCGATTTGGAAGAAAGGGAACTGCGAAGGTCCTGTTTTTCGGAATTGAGTATTTCGCCCTGTACTTCTACTTTACTGCTGGTGTAGAGTGTCTGATCTTTCTGAAGATATTTGGTATTGGAGCAGGCGGCCAACGTGAATACCACAGCCAGTAGCAGCAATTGTTTCAGTAGTAAAATGTTCGACTTGGGCAGCTGCTGCATCACGGGTGAAAACGTTAATAAAAATTTTAAAAGCCAATGATGACGAAATGGGATACCATGCCTCTTCTTGGCTGATTAAAAGAAATCTTGTAGGTTTGGCCCCATGTTGTCAAAGGCGCAAATTAAATATATTCAATCATTACAGCACAAAAAAAACAGGCAAAAATCCAGCCAGTATGTGGCCGAGGGTGATAAGATAGTGCAGGAGCTGCTACAGGCGGGCATGCCCGTGAAAGGAGTATTTGCAACAGCCGAATGGCTGGAACAACATACCCATCTGTTGGGCCGTATGCCGGCAGGTACTGTAACAGAAGTGGATGCTGCTGTGCTGAAACAACTCTCCTCACTGACTACGCCCAACAGGGCGATGGCCTTGCTGGATATGCCTGCCTCGGCCGATCCGCTGCCTGCCGCAGGTACCGTAACCCTGGCGCTGGAAGCCATCCAGGACCCCGGCAATATGGGTACGCTTATTCGTATAGCCGACTGGTTTGGTATCCCGCAGATCATCTGCTCACCGGATTGCGTGGACGTATATAATCCGAAAACCATACAAGCCACTATGGGCAGTATGATACGGGTTCGTATAGCCGAGTACGATATCCGGGAGTTATTACAGCAAACTACACTGCCTTCCTATGCCGCCACGCTGCATGGAAAGAATATTGCAGCATATCCTGCTATTAAAGAAGGAATTATATTGATAGGTAATGAAGGAAGGGGATTAACGGAAGAAGTGACCGCCCTGGCTACCCACCGCATCACCATTCCCCGGATCGGAGGTGCCGAATCTTTAAATGCCGCTGTAGCAGCAGGTATTATCTGCGGCCGCCTGCTAATTTAACACACATTATGATCCCCCGGATATTACTGGCCATATTGTTTTGTACCCTCCTTTCCTGTCGCGACGGGATACCAAGGGTAGTGCGGCCCGCCTTTTATTACTGGAAACAAACCTGGACCGGCAATGCCACCGAACGGAAATATGTAGAAGAATTGCCGGCAAGGCGACTTTACATAAAACTGTTTGATGTGGATGTGGATGAAGTCACCAAAGCACCAGTGCCGGTGGCCATGTTCAAACAACAGGCGCCTTTACCCACTGGTGTGGAAATAGTGCCGGTGGTATTTCTCATGAACGAGGTATGGGCTAAACCAGATCCTAAGCTGGCAGAAAATGTGGCCAGGCTGATGGAGCAGCTGTGCGACTCTTTCCCCGCAGGCAGCATTCATGAAATTCAACTGGATTGCGACTGGACACAAACTTCCCGGGCCGCCTATTTCGCTTTTATAGAACAGATAAAGAAAACAAGCTTCTTTCAACACCGCCGGGTATCTGCTACCATCCGGCTGTACCAGGTAAAGTATGCCGTTCGTACGGGTGTACCGCCGGTAGACAGGGGCTTGCTGATGTGCTATAATATGGGCGATCTGCGTAAGCCCGGACCGCATAATTCCATCCTGGATTTATCTACTATGGAGTCCTACCTTGGTGAAAACCGGGTAAAGGATTATCCTTTACCTTTGGATGTGGCATTTCCCTTGTTCAGCTGGAGTGTTTTGTTCCGGAATGGCACGGAATATACCGGTATTTTAAGAAATGTAGGATCGGCTGAATTGCAGGATACCACTACCTTTGCGCGGGGTGCAGCTTCTTTGTATACCGTACGGAAGGATACCCTGATAAAGGGATATGCTTTAACAAAAGGAAGTGTGATCCGGAGGGAAACAACAGACCTGGAAACATTAGCGGCATCGGCAGCGATGGTGGCAAAACAATTGCAAACACGGGAGCCGGTTATTATATTTTATCATCTTGATTCTACAACCCTGGAAAAATATCCATTGGATGAACTACAGAAAATTTATCGTCTTTTCAATTAGCTTTTGTCTGGTTTTCCTGGGCAATGTAATTTATACTTTGTCCTGTGGCCCGATACCAGACCCCTACGATTATTACATTTCCTTTTTTGGCCCGCATACCAAAGGCGCAGGATATGAGCCGTTTTACTATACTGCGCTGAGCCAGTTTTACGGAGATCCCACCCCTTCAGAAGAAACTGCGAATGTGGCCGACTGGCAAAACTATACCGGTAAGAAGGTAACGGAAAAGGATATACGTGAATATATTTACACCTATCCGAAAGAACTGTTTTCGTCTATAGCATCGGGAAGCGCGTCTTTACCGGACAGTGTAAAGAAGAATACTTTTGCCCAGTTCATGGGAAAAGAAAAGAACCGGGAGGCCGCACGTTATCTGTTGTTTGCAAAGTCGTGCGAACCTGCGGTAATCAATGCCGATCCATGGTCTGTGCCTGAAAGGAACAATGCGTTGTTATCCGCATTGTATACAGAAGGAAAAGAACTGTATGATAAAACATCAGATAAAGATATCCGTTCCCGTTATGCTTTTCAATTGATCCGACTGGAACATTACCAGAAAGATTACCATGATGCAGTCACCTCTTTTGATCAGCTGTTTGGTACAAAGGAAAATTCCTCTTTGGTGTACTACAAGGCTTTGGCGTTGAAAGCGGGCGCCTTGCTGCGTTTGAAGGATTCTGTGCAGAGTGCTTACTTGTTTTCGCGGGTGTTTGAAAACGCCCCTTCTCTGCGTACTTCCTGTTTTACCAGTTTGCTGTGGACCAACACCACCGGTAAGCAGGTGTATCCATTGTGTAAGAATGACCATGAAAAAGCAATGGTGGCGGCGATCTTCGGATTTACCAACTCTACACAGGATGTTACTGCTTTGCGGCAGGTATATGCTTTTGATCCTGCTTCTCCGGCACTGAATATATTACTGGCAAGGGAAATTAATAAGCTGGAGGATAATTACTTCAATACCCGCTTTACGAATGAAATGACGTACGGTTCTTTGGGTATTCATGACTACAATGCTACTGATCAGGCGGGGTTGGTAACCGGGCTGAATTCACTGCAAACCCTGGTGGATAGCCTGGTTCAACTGGGTAAATTAAAAGATATGGACCTGTGGCGGGTGTCATCTGCCTACCTTTCCTATATCCGGAAAGATTACCCGAAGGCTGCACAGCGACTGGCGGAAGTGAAAACAAAAGATCCTGATGTAAAAGACCAGTGGGAAATTGTGAACCTCCTGGTGAATATTAACCAGCAACAGAAAATCGACAGTGCTTTTGAATCCCGTCTGCTGGCTTCTTTCAAGTGGCTGGATGCGAAAACCAAAGATGCGGGAAAGAGTTGGTATCCGGGATATGAATCCAACAAAAGTTATTTCTTTGGTAAAACATACCGCAACCTGTTATTTGCTATCCTGGCTCCCCGTTATCACCAGCAGGGAGAAGCATGGAAGGAGGCGCTGATCAGGGGCCGCTGCGATTCCCTGCAGATGAATGACTATTTTATTTCCGGTATTTCGGCGGTAGAGCAGATAACAGATGATATGAAATCGCAGGAACTGATCCGTTTAAAAGAGTTTCTGCAACAGCCCGTGAAAACACCGTATGAATCTTACCTGGCGGGCTTCTTCCCGAAGGGTGTAAATATGGACCATACAATTGGGGTGAGCTATATGCGGGTGCATGATTTCAACAGCGCACGCACCTGGTTTAAAAAAGCGGGGCCTGGTGCCCTGGATGTTTCTTACCAGGTGTTCCGGGATCAGTTACAGGATTTCGGGGAAGATACTGCGGTAGCAGGCTACAACAAAGAGATCAACCAGTTACAGTTTTGCGAACGTATGGTACAATTGCAGGAGAAAATGAAGATAGCGCCGGTACCTCCAAAAGTGTATTACGATTATGCGTCTGCGTTATTTAGTATCTCTTACTATGGTCGTACCTGGTATTTTGTAAAGGGCAACCGGCCGTCTACAGATTGGTACACCGCTTCCTGCGATAAAGATGCATTTGAAAAGCAGTATTTCGGTTGTTATGCAGCAGAAAGCTATTATGGCAAAGCGGCACAGGCCAGTACAGACAAGGAGTTCAGGGCCCGCTGTGCTTTTATGGCAGCCCGTTGTTCACAGAAACATACTGCCAATACTGACGATGATAACAAGTATATCACCGCGTTGGTGCACAACCGCTATTTCCCGATGCTGGCCAATAACTTTGCACAAACAAAGTTCTACGCGCAGGCATATGAACAGTGCAGTTATCTGCGTGACTATGTGAAAAGTACCCGGAAAAAATAACTATTTAAACTGGATGGCCTTTACAGGTGTGATCCGCCGGATGATCCTGGCAGGGATCAGCAGTATGGAGGTACAGATCAGGAAGGTGCCTATGTTGATCAGTACAATGTCCATCCAGTGGAGCGATACGGCAGCCACTGACATGTAATAGGATTCTTCCGGAAGCTTGAAGATGCCGGTGGCTTGCTGGAAGAAAGCAATGCCCAGTCCGAATACGTCGCCGATCAGGATGCCCAGTATGATAATATAAGCCGCCTGGTAAACGAATATTTTCTGGATATCCCAGTTACGCATACCAAGTGCTTTGGCGATACCGATCATATTGGTACGTTCCAGAATCAGGATGAGGATCGCCGTAATCATGTTGATAATGGCTACGATGGTCATGATGATGATGATGATCAGTTCGTTCTGGTTCTGCAGTTGCAGCCAGTCGAAGATATTCGGATAAATATCCCGGATGGTACGGGTGAAGAGCTGATCGGGGAGGAGGTTGTAATCGATATACCTCGCAGTGGAGTCCATATTCCGGTAGTTGTACAGCGAAATTTCATACCCGCCCACCTGCGTAGGGTCCCAGTCGTTCAGTTTGCGGATGAGGTTCAGATCACCGATCACATAGGTTTTATCGTATTCCTCAATCCCTGTTTTAAATATGCCCGTCACCGTTAGCTTGCGCGCCCGGGGCGGTAAGCCTCCGCCCTGGATAAAATAGATAATCACTTTATCGTTCACTTTCAGCTGAAGCTCACCGGCCATGTACTGGGAAATCATAATTTCCGGCGCGTAGGCGCTATCATTGTATTGCAGGAGCTGGCCGGATTGCAGGAAGCGCTTTAGCTGTGGCCAGTCGTATCCTTTGTCGATGCCTTTGAAGATGATCCCGTCTATTTCCTTTTCAGACTTGATGATGGCTGATTTGGTAGCGTAGTTGCTGATCGTTTTGATGCCGGGTGTCAGTTTGATGCTGTCTATCAGGCTTTGACGGCTGTAAAAGGGGATTTCTTCGGTGAGCGGACCGGCATTGGGCTGGTACTGATTAATATGGATATGTCCCCAGAAACTGAAGATTTTCTCCTGTATGACCTGTTGAAAACCGTTTACCAGTGCTGTTGCCAGGATCATTACCGCTACGCTCACCGCAGTGGCGGCTATTGCTATATTGATAATGAATTTTGAAAAAGAAGATCCCTTATTGAAAGCAATCCGTCTGGCAATAAAAAATGATAAACGCATGGAACAAATATAGGGAAAAGCTGAAAGTGCAAAGCATAATGCAAAAAGGGGGAAGGGGTGATTGGAGCGGATAAATATTCTATCTTCGCCGGAATCGAGCTACCAGGCATTTGGCTTTCCGCTTTTAATCGTAACTTGAATACACTCAATTACCTCGTATGCGTACAGCAGCATTATTTTTTACAATAGCCCTTGTTTCCTGTTTTTTCAGCAATAGCATCTCTGCCCAATTGAATGCTATTACTCCGGACCATGTGTATTATAACAACATCAAATCGGTGAAGTTTAACCAGGCGGGCGATCCCCTGAGTTTACCGATGTATACCATTGGTACTACTGAGAAGCTGGAATTGTCTTTCGATGACATGGACAACGATGTAAAGAACTACTACTATTCTTTTGTGCTTTGCAACGCCGACTGGACACCCGCCCAGGTGAATCAGTTTGACTATATGCGTGGTTTCTCTGAAACAAGGATCCTCAATTACAAGTTATCCAGTGTATCGCTGGCGCGCTATACCCATTACAGTATCCAGTTGCCGGGCACTAACAGTTACCCGGTGAAATCCGGGAATTACCTGCTGAAAGTATACCTGGATAGTGATACATCTCAACTGGCCTTTACCCGCAGGATGTTTGTGGTAGAAAACAAGGCAGGCATAGCCGGCTTTATCCAGCAGCCTATTGCACCGAAGTTGTTTAAAACGCATCAGAAGATCAATTTTGAGATAAATACCGGTTCCCTGAATATCCAGAATCCGTTTGATCAGATCAAGGTAGTGGTATTACAGAATTATCGCTGGGATAATGCCTTAACAGGTTTGAAACCACAATTTATCAATGGCAATATCTTAAAATACAATGCCGAACAGGACTGTATTATGCCTGCGGGTAAGGAATACCGCTGGATTGATCTGCGAAGCTTCCGGTTGCAAACGGAGCGGGTGCAGCGTTCGGAATATCACAGTAAAAGTACCGATGTATTTGCCGTTCCGGACCTGGAAAGGGCAGATAAGCTATACCAGTTTATTAAAGATATTAACGGGAAATATTACCTGGCTACCCTCGATGATTATGATCCTAATTTCGAAGGTGATTATGCTTCCGTACATTTTTCTTTTGTAGCGCCGGAGCCTTATGCGGGATATGATATGTATATCTTTGGGGAGTTTACCAATTATGAGTGCAACAACATGAACAAGTTATCTTATAATGGCGCCAGCCGTGCTTATGAAGGCACCTTGTTCCTGAAGCAGGGATACTACAATTATATCTACGGATTGGTGGATAAAACCACGCCTAGTGCAAAGTTCAGTACAGATATGACGGAAGGGGATTACTGGGAAACGGAAAATAATTATACGATCCTGTTGTATTACCGGGCATTAGGGGGAAGATCGGATGAACTGGTATCTTCGATTACATTGAATTCGATTTTGAATAGGAAGTAACTTTGTTAAATGATAAAAAAAAGGAGGTGTCTTATAAAGACACCTCCTTTTTTTATGCCCCTATACTTTGTCTTAATTTTACAATATTTGCGGCACCTCTTTTTATAATAATCCGGGTACCTCTTTCGTACGTAAAGTACCGGTAAAACCAATTGATAAATACCACCAGTTTGTTCCTGAATCCCAGCAGGCTCATAAGGTGTACCACCATCCAGGCTACCCAGGCGAGGTAACCGCTCATGCGTATACCGGCAAATTCTGCTACTGCCCTGTTGCGACCAATGGTGGCCATGCTGCCGAGGTCTTTGTAATTAAAACCTTTCATGGGTTTATTCTCCATAGAAAGTTTCAGGTTATGTGCTACATTTTTCCCCTGCTGAATCGCTACCTGTGCCACCATGGGGTAGCCTTTAGGGAAGCGTGGATCGTTGGTCATCTGTGCGATGTCGCCGATGGCGTATACGTTCGTGAATCCCTGTATCTGGTTCAGTTCATTAACGATGATGCGGCCATTGGGCAGGATAATGTCGGCAGGAATACCTTTTACGGGGATACCTTTTACACCGGCAGACCAGAGTAGTGACTGGGTTTGAATCAGTTCGCCGGTGCTGAGTGTAACGGTTTTGCCATCGTATTCTTTTACGCCGGTGCTGGTGAGTACGCGAACGCCTATATCCTGGAGGGCCTGTAATGTTTTCCGGGAGGTTTCTTCACTGAAGGAGGCCAGTAGTTTGGGGCCTGCTTCAATAAGGTATACATTCATCAATGATTGTGGCAGGGTGGGATAATCTTTCGGCATGATGTATTTGCGCAGTTCTGCGAAGGCGCCGGCAAGTTCTACGCCGGTAGGTCCACCGCCTACCATAACGAAGTTGAGTTTGGATTTTATTTCTTCCTGGTCCTGCAGCAGCAGGCTTTCTTCAAACTGTTTTACCACATAGTTCCTGATCTGTACGGCTTCTATGAGGGATTTCATTCCAATGGCATTTTCTTCGATATTCTTATTGCCGAAGAAGTTGGTATTACTGCCGGTGGCGAAAATGAGGTAATCGTAGCGTATTTCGCCGATACCTGTTTCCAGTATATTATCTGCATTCCTTATGCCGGTTACTTCCGCCATACGGAATACGAGGTTATGTTGTTTTCTGAAGATGCCGCGTAACGGGAAGGCAATGCTGTCTGGTTCCAGTCCGGCAGTTGATACCTGGTAAAGCAGCGGCTGGAACAGGTGATAGTTGTTCCTGTCCAGTAACACTACCTGAACGGGTGCATGCTTAAGTTGTTTGGCCAGATTTACGCCGCCGAATCCACCACCTACTATTACTACGCGTGGTTGTTTTGTTTCCGGAATGTTGGGCTGAATCATAATTCGTCATTTTAGAAATTGTGATATGGTACCTCTATCAGTTAACTACTACCCTGCTAAATTGTTGGCAAACGGTATACCATCGTTAATGATTCTCAAAGTTACAAAACTTTCAGAAAAAAATGAAAGTAATGAAGAAGAAGTGGGAGAATTGATTTTAGATTTTCCGGAGAGTAGGGGCAAGCATCGACGATGATGTTCAATTTTGGGTGTTTTTTGGAAGATTTGCACTTTTTACCCAGTTGGTGTTGGAGGAAGTGCAGGCACTGTGCATGGGAGAGGTAACCGTATATGTAGGGAGGAAAGTACGATACAAAGACGACAGCCAGGTATGGGAACGGTATAAAGGAGGACGCCCGAATTGTTCGTATTTTCCGTAAAATAAGTAAAAGCTGATACGGAGGAGGTGATCAGCTCCGTATCAGTTTATGTTGTTAACTCAGGAAATACTGATAGAGAAATGCCCCTGCTGCAGCTCCGGCGAGTGGTCCGAAAACAGGTACCCAGGCATAAGCCCAGTCGCTGTCTCTTTTACCGGAAATGGGGAGCAGGAAGTGCATGAGTCGCGGTCCCAGATCCCTGGCAGGGTTGATCGCGTAACCGGTGGGGCCGCCGAGGGAGAGGCCAATGGCCAATACCACGAATGCTACAGGCAGGGCATCCAGCGAGCCTATGCCGGCGGTGGGGCCGGTGATATAGGAGATGGCCAGGATGAATACCATGGTGGCGATGAATTCCGTGAGGAAGTTGTATTTGAGATCCCGGATAGCCGGAATAGTACAGAATACGCCTAGTTTGGTGTCTGCATCGGTAGTTGCATCGAAATGTTTTTTATAGCAAAGCCATACCAGCAGTGCGCCGAGCATAGCGCCGCCTACCTGTGCCGCCATATAGGCGGGCACCTGTTCCCAGGGAAATTTGCCTTGCAGGGCCTGGGCAAAGGTAACGGCAGGATTGAGATGGGCGCCGCTGTATTTCGCGGTGGCATACACACCGATAAATACGGCCATGCCCCATCCAAGGGTGATCACGATCCATCCGCCCTGGTTGCCTTTGGATTTGGCGAGGATAACGCTGGCTACCACACCATCACCCAATACAATAAGGAACGCGGTTCCAATGATTTCGGCTAAATAAGGAGACATAAGTTGTAAGGAATATAAATGAACGTGGATAAATTTATTCTTCTGTCCATGCCTGGGCTGCTTTGATGGCGCGTTTCCATTCACCGCACAGCCGTTTGCTTTCGGCTGCTTCCATAGAGGCGTCGAAGGAAGCGTCTATTTTCCATTGCTGCGCAATGGTTTCGATGCTGTCCCAGAAACCGATGGCGAGTCCGGCGAGATAGGCGGCGCCTAAAGCCGTTGTTTCAGTGATGGTAGGGCGAACCACTCTTACATTCAGCAGATCCGCCTGGAATTGCATGAGCAGGTTGTTTTTGGTAGCGCCTCCATCCACCCTTAATTCGGTGATGGGCATACCGGCGTCTGCTTCCATAGCTTTGAGTACATCCATGGTCTGGAAGGCGATGCTATCGAGTGCGGCGCGGGCAATATGCGCAGCGGTGGAACCCCGGGTGAGCCCAACCATGGTGCCTCTTGCGTGCTGGTTCCAGTAGGGAGCGCCCAGTCCTGCAAAGGCGGGAACGAGGTATACGCCATCGCTGTGGGGCACGGTGGCGGCGAGTTTTTCCACATCGGCCGAATGGCGGATGATACCCAGACCGTCGCGCAGCCACTGCACTACGGCACCACCAATGAAGATGCTGCCTTCGAGCGCGTAAGTGGTTTTGCCGTTGATCTTCCAGGCAACCGTTGTGAGCAGGTTATTTTTGGAAGGAATCGGTTTATCGCCGGTGTTGAGTACCATGAAACAGCCGGTACCATAGGTATTTTTAAGCATCCCTGGTTGTGTACAGAGTTGTCCGAAGAGAGCGGCCTGCTGATCGCCGGCAATACCGGCAATGGGAATGCGGTAAGGTGTAAGGTTGGCTTCCGAGTAGCCGTATACTTCACTGGATTGTTTTACTTCCGGTAACATGGAAGCGGGAATATCGAAGAGGGCGAGCAGTTCTTTATCCCAATGCATATCGTGGATATTAAACAACAATGTGCGGGAGGCATTGCTCACATCTGTGATATGAAGTTTGCCGTTGGAGAAATTCCATACCAGCCAGCTGTCGACCGTACCGAAGGCGAGTTCGCCGTTTTCTGCTTTTCGGCGCGCGTCGGGTACGTTATCGAGGATCCATTTTATTTTGGTGCCGGAGAAGTAAGCATCGAGGCGAAGGCCTGTTTTATCTTTGATGAGTTGTTCTTTGCCTGCTTTGATGAGGGTATCGCAGTAGTCGGCGGTTCGTCTGTCCTGCCATACGATGGCATTGTGAATAGGTTTGCCGGTTCTTCTGTCCCAAACGATGGTGGTTTCGCGTTGGTTGGTGATACCGATGGCGGCGATGCTTTCGCCGGAAACCCTTAGTTTGAGGATGGCTTCTGCGGCTACGCTGGCCTGTGAGGTCCAGATTTCCATAGCATCATGTTCCACCCATCCCGGTTGGGGGAAAATCTGTTTAAATTCTTTCTGGGCAACTGCTTTGATGCTGCCGTCGTGATCAAAGATAATAGCGCGGGAGCTGGTAGTGCCCTGGTCCAGCGAAAGAATATATTTTGCCATCAGCTTTTCATTTATGTTCTCAAGGATATTATTACTGAATTTAAATAAATTATCCAACAAAACGTGCTCATCTCCCGGAGGGAAAGGTATATGGGACAGGTAAAAAAAATCCCCGGCGCAATTACTGCACCGGGGATACACCATCTAAAAAATATGTTGAGACTACATTTTCTTTGCGTCTTCCAGGAATTTTGCCAGACCGATATCTGTCAGCGGATGTTTCAGCAATCCGAGGATAGAATCTAACGGGCAGGTACATACGTCGGCGCCAACTTCTGCACATTTTACAATGTGGAGTGCGCTACGGATGGAAGCAGCGAGGATTTCAGTTTTGAAACCCTGTAAGCTGTAGATCTGAGCGATCTGAGCGATCAGCTCTACACCGTCCCAGTTGGTATCATCGATACGACCGATGAAAGGAGATACATAAGCAGCTCCTGCTTTTGCTGCCAGGATCGCCTGACCAGCAGAAAATACCAGGGTACAGTTAGTTCTGATACCGTTGTCGGTGAACCATTTGATGGCTTTTACGCCGTCTTTTATCATGGGCACTTTCACCACGATGTTCGGGTGAATAGCCGCCAGTTTTTTACCTTCTTCGATGATAGACTTAAAATCGGTAGATAATACTTCTGCACTTACATCGCCATCCACTATTTCGCAGATATCTTCGTAATGTTTGATAATTGCAGCTTCGCCTTTGATACCTTCTTTGGCCATCAGGGAAGGATTGGTGGTTACACCATCGAGAACGCCAAGGTCATGAGCTTCCTTTATTTGCGCCAGATTAGCTGTATCGATAAAGAATTTCATACTATGATAAATTAGTTGTCAGGAAATGAACCGTTTGCGGAATGTGCCGTCATTAGTGAAAGAGGTGGAGAAAATAGCAACCAGATACTATTGACAAGCAACTAATGACAATAAAAAAAGAAAAAAAAGGCAAGTTACTTATATCGCACCGCTACAACCACCTACCCTTGCTACATTCCTGTCCTGGGGGAGTTCAGTAGGAGCTGGTCGTATAAGACTTGCCGGTTGCAAAGGTAATATAATGTGTTGAATCTCCAAATATTAGCAGGAAAAAAGTTTAAGTTTTTTTCAAAACGCCTGCGCCCGGATCGCAGCCCTGTGTATAAGATATGAAATATATCTCCCGAAAAAAAGCTATTTTCATCAAACACACCGGTTCGGTAAAGTGTTCTAAATAAACATCTTAAAACAAACTAAACAACTCCTTATGCAAACAACCTCTTATGAAACCAGTAGCGCTTTTGGCGCTATGTTCGGCACCGGATTTATCATCTTCTTCCTGGTCCTCATTGTTTTCTTCGCTATCTGCGGCTGGAAAGTTTTTGAGAAAGCAGGCCAGGAAGGATGGAAAGCCCTCATTCCGATTTACAATGCCTATATTTTTACTATTATCATTGGCAAACCCTGGTATTGGCTGCTCCTGATGTGTATTCCTTATGTAGGTATTATCTGGACTATCTGGGGTACGAACCTCCTCAGCAAGAGTTTCGGAAAAACAGAAGGTTTTACGGTTGGATTGATATTGCTCGGTATCGTGTTTTATCCGATCCTGGCGTTCGACAGAACCATTGTATACCGTGGTCCTGCCGGTGATCCCAGCCGTTTCAATAATATTACTGATGACCTGAATTCCATCGGTAAAACCGCGTAAAATGTTTGCTTATTAAAAAGGCGGCCCGATGAGTGGCCGCCTTTTTTTGTTTAATTATCTTTGGTTGTGTAGTAGTTGTAATCGTTCAACACCGTTTCCAGGAAAGAAGTGTCTGATAACTGCGTTTCAATATGCAGTACTTCTTTTACCCGCAAAGCCACCCTGGTGGCCAGGTCATCGTCTTTCGCCTTTAAAGCCCGGTCCAGCAGGTCTTTTACCTTATTCATGTCTCTGTCAGATAATTTCATAATCTGTGGAAACTGTGGTTTATAATCGCTGGCAGACAGATCCCGGAAGATGGTTTCCTCAATACTGCCTTTTCTTTTGGTACTGATCACGATAGTTCCGGCAATGAGATCTCCCAACCGCTGGTTATATGGCGTGCGCGCAATTGCGACCGCCGGAATAATCACAGGTACCAGTGTGAAAAAATAAAGCGGCGTTTCTATTATCCGAAAAATCCATCTTATCAGGTGTTGACTGATACTGGGTTGATTGCCCGTCATACTCACCACCTGTAAGTGCATTATTTTTTTACCGGGCGTTTTTCCTTTCATGGAAATTTCCATAATGGGGAAATAAAACAGGATGGGTAGGAAAACAATAAGGAAAAATAGTACAATATGTCCGTCGAGGTAAATGTGCAGGGAACTCAATGTCATGGCCACCACCAGGTAATAAAAGCCACGCACGGCAAAATCGATAAGCCATGCCAGGGATCTTTTCATGATATCTGCTGATTCAAATTCCAGGTCTATATTGAAAGAAGTAGGTATTTTTATATCTGCCATACTCAAATTTACATATTTGTTTATATATTGTTAAACGATTTAGTATGTTTGCCGGTATTTCCCCATAAGTAACCCATTACTGTAGGTAATATCTGTATTTTAAAAGGGAAGGAACTCACTATGAGAGAATCGCTGTTTATCAAAAAGAATTTGTCCCGCTGGAAGAAATACCAGGAGGAGCCAACAGATGACCCTGATGAAATGGCGGAAAGATTTGTATCTGTATTGGATGATCTGTCTTACGCCAAAACTTTTTACAGCTTCAGTAAAGTAACCCGTTATATCAACGGTATTGCGGCCAGTATTTATCATCGTATTTACCAGAACCGGAAAGAAGATGTAGGCCGTTTCCAGTTGTTTTTCAAATACGAATTGCCGTTACTGTTCCGTAAATATCACCGGTTGCTGTTGTTTACACTTGCTTTCTTTTTGTTGTTCTGCATTATCGGCGCCTTTTCGTCTGCACATGATGAAACCTTTGTACGCGGCGTACTGGGCGATGAATATGTGAATATGACGGAACGCAATATCGCTAATAAAGATCCCTTTGGCGTATACAAAGATGGTAACCCGATCCTGATGTTTTTCCAGATCGCGTACAACAACATCATGGTGTCGTTCTATTGCTATATCGGCGGCATTTTCCTGGGAATGGGATCGCTGTACCTGCTGATGCGCAATGGCGTTATGCTGGGCGTGTTTCAGTACATCTTTTTCTCACATGGCCTGGGATGGAAATCTATCCTTGTGATCTGGATCCACGGAACACTGGAAATATCCAGTATCGTGATTGCCGGTTGCGCCGGTATTATCATGGGCAAGAGCATTCTTTTTCCCGGCACCCGCAAAAGACTGGATTCCCTGCGCAAAGGCGCAAAGGATGGTATCAAAATCATGGTTACCCTGATTCCCGTATTTATTGTGGCCGCCATCCTGGAAAGCTTTGTGACCAGGTACACGGAAATGCCGCTGGCACTGAGCCTGTTTATCCTGCTCAGTTCACTGGCTTTTATACTGGGCTATTTTATTTTTTATCCCATTTACCTGCATAAAAAAGGATATCGTTTGAGTGCGGAAGGGAAAGTATTAACACCATTTATCCTTTCAAAGCAGTAGACATGAAGCATTTTTTCCGGATAAAATATGGGTTGTTGCTGTTGTTGCTGGGATGGTTTTTGCATAGCAGCGCCCAGCGTAGCATCAACGGCGAGGAGCTGCAGCGCAGAATAGAAGAAGATAGTATCAGGACGGTGGAGGAGCTGGCGAATACACCTATGGAGGAAGAAGAATACCAGGAAGAAGCACCTGTATTTTCATTAAGAACGGCGCCTGATTCATTGGTAAAAGAACTGAAAGAAAATAAAAAACTACAATACCAGGACATTGTACAGCCACCACCAAAGCGCTATCCATGGCTGGAGCAACTGATGCGGTTTTTGTTTTCCTCTATCAGCGCTATCCGCATCATTATTATGCTGTTATTGCTGGGCGTTTTTGTATTCCTGGTATACCTTTTTATGAAGAGCAATGGCATGAGTTTCTTCCGTAAACCTCAGCTGGTAGAAGGACTTACGGAAATTGCAGAAGAAGACCTGCACAGTGCGGAAGAATATGAGGAGAAGATAAGGGCGGCAGTGGCTGCCGGAGAAACAAGGCAGGCCATACGCTGGTGGTACCTGTACACGCTGTTTCAACTGGCCGGTCGTGAATTGATTGTGCCCGGAAAAGAAAAAACCAATAACGATTACCTGCGTAGTATGCGGAATTCACCGCTCTATAAGAGATTTGCTACACTGACACTGGACTATGAGTATATCTGGTATGGCGGATTTGAGATAAGCCCCGATAATTTCAGCACCATTCACCAGGAATTCAGGGATTTTAATAACGCAATCGGAAAAGCTTCGTGAAGAATAAACTAGTCTATATCGTTGTGATCGTTGCAGTGTTACTGATAACACTGGCGGTGGTGAGCGGCAACCTGAATGGAAACAAGGAAGAGCAGACTACCGACATGACCAAGTCCTCTTTTTCCAGTAAAGATAAAAAAGCCGGAGGCGCTTATGCCGCTTTTAAACTCCTGCCACACCTTTTTAACAGGAACTCCGTGCAGGTAGTGACCAAGCCCTTTGCCAAAACGTTTGAAAAAGACAGTGAGCTGAAGTTCAGGAATAACGCGTACATCCTGGTAACCAATAAAATGTTTACCACAGAGAACGATATTTCTGCCATGCTGGATTATGTATCGAGAGGGAATGAGTTGTTTATTGCTACTAATACCATTGATCCCTTGCTGGAAAAGGCGCTGGGTTTTGTAACAGTAGAAAGCAATTCCTATCAGCATCAACCCAAGAGTGTTACGCAGCGCTATGTGGATGCAGCGGTTCCACTGGATACCAGTTTCCGTTACAACGGCATGTTCAGCGGCAGCTACTTTAAAGTGAAAGATACCTCGCACATTGAAGTGCTGGGTTATAACTATAAGAACAAGCCCAACTTTATCAGGATTACTTATCATCAGAAAGGGCATCTGTATATTTTACTGAATCCATATACCTTCTCCAACTACTTTGTATTGCATCAGCATAATGTGGCTGCACTGGAAACACAGTTGTCTTATTTAGACAACGATGCGGGCAACATCTACTGGGATGATTTTTACAATAGTCAGAATAGCGCGCAGTCCGGTGATTTCAGCGAATGGCAGGTGCTGATGCGGTATCCGTCTATGCGTTGGGCATTGTGGCTGGCACTCATACTGGCACTGCTATATGTGCTGGTGGAAAGCAAACGCCGTCAACGTATTATTCCTGATAAACCGGCCTTCAACAATACTTCCCTGGAATTTGTGGATGCTATCGGTCAGTTGTATTATCAGCAGCATAACAATTATAACCTGGCGCATAAAATGATCATTCACCTGTTGGAGTTTGTACGTTCACGTTACTACCTCAACACCAATGTGCTGAATGATGAATTTATAGTGGCTTTAAGCCGTAAGTCGATGATCGCAGAAACAGAGATCAGAACCTTGTTACAGATGATTCACCAGATCCAGCTGGACGCTGAATTGAGCGATGCCGGCCTACAGGAATTTTATAACCGCATTCAACAATTTTATTTAAATACGAAATAAATAATGGATACCAATACATTTCAACCCAGGACTGATTTTTCTGCATTGCATGAAGGTGTGGAAGCCATCCGGGAACAGATAGGTAAAGTAATTGTAGGACAGCATCAGATGATAGATCTGCTGATTGCAGGTTTGCTGACACAGGGCCATGTACTGATAGAAGGTGTGCCCGGTGTAGCTAAAACGCTGACTGCAAAACTGCTGGCGCAGTGCGTAGACGCCAACTTCAGCCGTATCCAGTTTACCCCCGACCTCATGCCGGCGGATGTATTGGGTACCTCTGTATTTAATCCGCAGACACGTGAATTTGAATATAAGAAAGGACCTGTATTCAGTAACCTCGTACTGATCGATGAAATAAACCGTGCCCCGGCGAAGACCCAGTCCGCGCTGTTTGAGGTGATGGAAGAAAGACAGATCACCAACGATGGTACTACCTGGTCGCTGGATCGCCCGTTTATGGTCATTGCCACCCAGAACCCGATTGAGCAGGAAGGTACCTATCGCCTGCCGGAAGCGCAACTGGACAGGTTCCTGTTTAAAATTGAAGTAAAGTATCCCAACCTGGAAGAAGAAGTAGCAGTACTCCGCAGTATTCATCATTTCAATGGCGAAACTGATCTGACAAAAATGATCAGTAAAGTAATTACTACCACGCAGATCATTGAGTTTCAGAACCTGGTAAGACAGGTAGTAGTAGACGAAAAGCTGTTCCACTATATCGCTGCCATTATCAATGAAACACGCATGAACTCGTCCTTGTACCTGGGTGCTTCGCCGCGTGCATCCATTGCCGTGATGAACTGTGCAAAAGCACTGGCCGCCATGAAGAACAGGGATTTTGTTATTCCGGACGACGTGGTGGAAATGGTGCCGCATGTATTACGTCATCGTATTATGCTGACGCCTGAAAAAGAAATGGAAGGGATCAAAACAGATGACGTAATTGCGCAGATCATCAAGATGATTGAAGTTCCGAGATAGCTATCGCCTGAAAGAAATAAGTATGTCCGCCACTGTAAAGAATAATTTTTTCCAGATACTCTTTTTTACCAACAGGTTTTATTTCCTGCTGGGAGGGAACGTATTGTTGTTTATCATTTCCTTCTTCCTGCCGCATATCTACAATATTGCTATCATCGCTTTTATTGTACTGGTGGGGTTGATGGTATTGGATATGGTGTTGCTGTTACTGCGTCCATCTACCATAGTGTCGATGGAACGTAAGACCAGTAGCCGTTTCAGTAATGGAGACGACAATGAAGTGTTACTGGATTTTCATAGCCGGTATCCTTTTCCGGTGTTTGTATCTGTGATTGATGAAGTACCTTTTCAGTTCCAGGAGCGCAACTTTTTACTGACCGAAAAAGTGCCTGCCGGCGGTGCGCATCAGTTCAGGTATGTACTACGTCCGGTGGAAAGAGGTGTGTACAACTTTGGGTACAGCAATGTATTTATAAAGAGTGCATTGGGAATCATCAGCCGCCGGTTTGTATTTGACAATGAGCAGGCGGTGAGTGTATACCCGAGTTATTTACAGTTGCGGCATTATGAATTGTATTCCTACATGAACCGGCTAAATGAGCTGGGAGTGCATAAACGCCGTGTGATTGGTCATAGTATGGAGTTTGACCACATCAAGCCCTATACGAAAGGGGATGATGTGCGGTTGCTGAACTGGAAAGCTACTGCCCGCAGCGGTAACCTGATGGTGAATAATTTCGTGGAGGAGCGTTCGCAGCAGGTGTATTCGGTCATCGATAAAGGGCGTACCATGAAAATGCCTTTTAACGGTTTGTCGTTGCTGGATTATGCGATCAATGCGTCGCTGGTGTTCAGCAATGTGGCGGTGAATAAAGGCGATAAGGCGGGGCTGGTCACCTTTACAGAAAATAAAGTGGATGTATTACCCGCCAGTAATAAAAAGATACAGGTAAATAAGATACTGGAATCTTTATATGCACAGGAAACGCTCTGGCAGGAAAGTGATTATGAAGCATTGAGTGTACAATTACGCAGCAACTTATCTACCCGTTCCCTGTTGATGTTGTATACGAATTTTGAATCGATGTCGAGTTTGCAGCGGCAATTGCCTTTCCTGCGGAGGCTGGCCCGTTATCACCTGGTGCTGGTGGTGTTTTTTGAGAATACGGAGCTAAAGAAAGTAACGGAGCAAACGGTGTTTGATGTAGAAGGAATTTACAAGCAAACCATCGCGCAGAAGTTTGCCTATGATAAGAAACTGATTGTAAAGGAACTGGCGAAGTATGGTATTATGTCGTTGCTGAGTCCTCCTGAGCAGTTAACCCTGAATGTGGTGAATAAATACCTGGAGTTAAAATCCCGTATGCTGATTTAATTATTGTCTTTTTTTCTTCTTTTTAAAGAGATCATCTGTATTTTTTAAGAGCAGAGAATCTGCGTCTGGTGCTTGTTTCACCGGAAGTACAGAACGAAGGTAAAGCCGTTCGTTGGTTTTGTACCAGGCTTCTACGGTTACATATTTTATCGTATCGTTTTTAGGCAGGAGCAGATCCTGTCCTATTATTTTTCCATCGGAGGCCGCGAATCTTATAGTGGTAGTGTCGAGCGGAAATACTTTTCCGCTGCTGAATTTTCCTTCAATATTTAAGTAGAAACGAATGTCGCGTTTAACGCTGTCGGCGTAATGATTAAAACGTATGCCTACAATATTGGGCAGCTGCAGTGTGGCTGGGAGTGTGGTGTTATCGGGCGTAGTTACGTTGAGTATGATGCGATAATCGTCTTTCACCAGCTGTTGGCGGTTGAAAGTGAGTATCCCATTTTGTACGGAGCCGTTGTTACTGCTGACTTTCAGCTTGTTCCAGCGCAGGTTACCTTCCATCAGGCCGGCGGTTTTCTGGATGGAGCTGTCGCTGTATACGAGTTGCAGACCGAGTGGGGCAGTGTTGTATAGTTCTGTGACCGCATCTGCGTCATAGAAGGCTGTTACGCGTACTACGCGGGCCTGCTGGGCATTTGCCAGCAGGGACATCGTTAATGCAGCGCAGAGCAGGAAGGATTTCAGCATGCGGCTTCGTGTATTTTAGCAAAGGTGCTATTAATTTCTAACGGCCATCTGCCTGGCTACGTATTTACCGAGTACATCAAATTCCAGGTTCACGAGGTGGCCGGGTTTTATTTTTGATACGTTGGTAAACTCGTAGGTGTATGGAATGATGGCTACGGAGAATTCGTCGTTGGTAACATCGAAAACGGTAAGACTGATACCATTCATACAGATGCTGCCTTTTTCCACGATGAGGGCGGCAAATTCGGCCGGGTAGCGGAAGCGGTATAACCAGCTGCCGTTCTGTTCCTGGCTGGAGATGCATTCGCCTACGCTGTCTACGTGTCCCTGCACCAGGTGGCCATCAATGCGACCATTGAACACCATGGCGCGTTCGAGGTTCACGAACTGCGTGGGAGTGAGTTGGCCCAGGTTGGTTTTCTGGAGGGTTTCAGCTACTGCTACGATTTCGTAGGTATTGCCCTCTATATTGGTAACGGTTAAGCAAACGCCGTTATGTGCCACGCTCTGGTCTATTTTCAATTCGGCTGCCAGGGGTGTTTGCATGGTAATCACCAGGTTTCCGCCGTCTTTCCTGGTGGCTACTACTTCTGCTAGTGTTTCTATGATTCCTGTAAACATGGAACGAATTTAAGTAATTTTCTAGACCCGTGGTTTCCAGGGGATTTCATCCACGCCCAGCTTATGTCCTACCCAACGGGCCAGTACAAAGAGGTAATCGCTGAGACGGTTGATATATTTCAGTACCAGTGGTTCAATAAACATTTCCTGTTCCTGCATGCCTACGCATAGCCGTTCAGTGCGGCGGCAAACGCAGCGGGCGATGTGGCAGGTAGATACAGCTACATGTCCACCGGGAAGGATAAACGATTTCATGACCGGAAGTTCTTCGTTCATCTGGTCGATGGCCTTTTCCAGCAGGGTAATATCTGCTTCATGCAGGTCGGGTATTTTCAGTTTGGTTTCCTTGTCGGGGTCGCAGGCGAGGGCGGCACCAACGGTGAAAAGGCGGTCCTGTATTTCGCGGAGCAGGTTTTTGGTGTCGGTATCGGCTATATAGTCATTGACCAGGCCGATATAGGAATTGAGTTCATCTACGGTGCCGTAGGCTTCAATGCGGACATTGCTCTTGGGGACTTTAGTGCCGCCGATGAGCGATGTTTTGCCTTTATCTCCCGTTTTAGTATATATTTTGAAGGACATGGGTATTGGTGTTGTTGAGTTGCAAATTACGAATAACGGCGTTACAGCGGATAAAGGTTATCCAGCTATAACGCCGTTATTTGTAATTAAAATATTTTTTTACAGTGCGGGAGCTTTCTGGTTGATGCGGTCGGATTCGATGACACCGTCGCGGAGACGGATTACCCGTTTCGCATGTTCGGCAATATCTTCTTCATGCGTTACGAGTACTACGGTGTTGCCGGAAGCGTGGATGGCGCCGAAGATATCCATGATTTCCACGGAAGTTTTCGAGTCGAGGTTACCGGTTGGTTCATCTGCGAGGATGAGCGACGGATTGTTGACCAGCGCACGGGCAATGGCCACGCGTTGGCATTGACCACCCGACAGCTCATTGGGCTTATGTTTATAACGTTCGCCCAGGCCTACTTTTTCCAGCATCATGATGGCCCTTTCTGTTCTTTCCTTTTTGTTGATACCGGCATAGATCAGTGGGATGGCCACATTTTCCAGTGCGGTAAGACGTGGCATCAGGTTAAACTGCTGGAATACGAAGCCAATTTCCTTGCCTCTTACGGTGGCGAGGTCATTGTCTTCCATTTTGCTTACATCGTGTCCGCTGAGCACATATTTGCCGGCAGTGGGTGTGTCCAGGCATCCGAGGATATTCATCAGGGTAGACTTTCCGGAGCCGGAGGGGCCCATCAGTGCTACGTATTCGTTTTTGAAAATGTCCAGCGATACGCCTTTGAGTACCGGTAGTTCATTTTTACCGAGAAAATAACTTTTCCTGATTCCTTCCAGGTGAATGACGGACTTTTCCATGTGGGTTATTTCTTTATTATTTTCGGTACTTTAAAGTATTCCTCAGTGGCGGAAGGTGCGTTCTGCAGGGCTTCTTCACGGGTAATAGCCGGTATCACCCTATCTTCCCGAAAAACATTATAATCATCTGTCAGATGAAGTAGTGGTTTTACGTGAGAGGTATCCAGCTCATTCAGTTTTTCCACAAAGGTGATCATCCTTTGCAGGTCTCCGCGTATTTCGATCTTCTCCTGGTCGTTGAATTCAAGCCTGGCCAGATCAGCCAGTTGTTGCACCAGTACGTCGTTCACTTCCATAATCAAATTAAATCAAAAGATAATGAAATATAAATGGTAAATATGATAGTACCTCAAAATTAGGGATAAACGGCCAGAAATTTCTCTTTTCCCCTCCGGGGATCGGGGTTTAGGGTTTTTGTAAGAAACTTTTTACAAAAGAGGGGGGATGGGAACACGCAAACATAAATCCGATTCTTTAAATTGCGCCCTGTTATGGCTACTGAAAAAGAAATTGTGGTAAGCGGCATACGCCCCACCGGTTATTTGCATTTAGGCAATTATTTTGGCGCCATCCGTAATTATATCCGGATGCAGGAAGAGTTTAACTGCTACTTTTTTGTGGCAGACTGGCACTCGCTGACAACCCATCCTGATCCGAAGGATCTTCCGGGGAATGTGATGCGGGTACTGGCAGAAAATATTGCTTCAGGACTTGACCCTGAAAAAGTATCATTGTATGTGCAGAGTGACGTTCCTGAAATTTCAGAACTGTACCTGCTGATGAATATGCTGGCCTATGTGGGTGAGTTGGAGAAAGTTCCTACGTTCAAGGATAAGGTGCGTTTACAACCACAGAACGTGAATGCCGGACTGTTGACTTACCCGGTGCTCATGAGTGTGGATATATTAATCCAGCGCGCGGTAAAAGTGCCGGTAGGTAAGGATCAGGGACAACACCTGGAAATGGCGCGCAATTTTGCACAGCGTTTCAATCACCGTTATGGTGATCTGTTCCCCGAGCCGGAAGCGTTTAACTATGGCGACAGCCTGGTACGCATCCCCAGCCTGGATGGTGCAGGTAAAATGAGTAAGAGTGAGAATGAGCTGGCTACCTTATACCTGGCGGATGAAGACGATAAGATCCTGAACAAGATTAAGAAAGCTAAAACTGATACAGGTTCCGGTGAGCCGGGTTCCCCTGTTCCGGATTCGGTGCAGAACCTGCTGGATCTGATGAAACTGGTATCTGCTGCGGATGTGGTATCTTTCTATGAAGAATCATGGAAAAACACAGGCAGTATCCGTTTTGGCGATATGAAAAAACAACTTGGTGAAGATATGGTGAAATTCATTTCACCGATCCGCGAAAGGTCGAAAGAACTGCAGCGCGATACTGATTATCTGAAGAAAATAATGAAAGCCGGTGCAGAAAAGGCAAGAGCGAATGCGGCACAAACTTTGCAACAGGCGAAAAAACTTATTGGTATAAATTATTATTGAAAAAGTCGCCAACTGTAGCTATTTTCAGTATTAACCACCTCACATCGCATGGCAAAACAGAATAAGATCAAACATATAGCCATCGCCGGAAATATCGGCGCGGGTAAAACAACACTCACAGAAATGTTGTGCCGCCATTATAAGTGGCATGCACAGTATGAAGATGTGGAACACAATCCGTATCTGAACGATTTTTATGAAGATATGCCCCGCTGGTCTTTCAACCTGCAGGTATATTTTCTGAACGGCAGATTGAAACAACTGCTGGAAGTACAGAATGGAAAAGAAACGGTGATTCAGGATCGTACCATTTATGAGGATGCGCATATTTTTGCGCCCAACCTTTATGAAATGGGACTGATGACCAAGCGCGATTTTGATAATTATTTCAACTTCTTCGAAACGCTGAAAAGCATGGTGAAGCCACCGGATCTGCTGATTTATCTTCAGGCTTCCGTACCTACGCTGGTAGCGCAGATCCAGAAAAGAGGAAGGGAATATGAGGAGAATATCCGGTTGGACTACCTGAAACGGCTGAACGAATATTATAACAACTGGATCGAGAAATATAAAGAAGGTCCGTTGCTGATTATCGATATTGATAAAAACAAATTTCCGGAAAGTGATGAAGATCTGGGCGAAATTATTTCCCGTATTGATTCACAGTTGTACGGACTATTTTAATTAAAATTTTTCCGGGAGAAGTAAACCTGTTTATTTCTTCCGTTAATACGGTCACTACATCGCGTGATCCATTGAAAGAGGTGATTTCCTTCCGGGAGATGACCTCTTTTTATTTTCACCTGTTTGTAATTCATTAACACTTGTGTTTTTATCGCGGCATATTTTTGTGATCGCTGGCAGTTGTTAACCCGTTTGTCAGTTGTGTTGTAAACTATTTATAATGGCTTGTAAACAGTGAGCAAGCCGTTTATTTGTTAAACCTTAATCCCGGATGAAACAGTTTTTGTTGACCCTTGTCTCCATGTGGAGCATTGCGTTGTTATCTGCGCAACCATTATTAATACCTGTAGGGAAAAATACGGCTACAGGCAGTTACAGTCGTCATTTTCAGCAGGTCATCTCTGCCTGGGCTAATCCTGCGGGTTTATCCTGTTTGTCTTCTTTTGCAGCCGGTGTTTACACGGAGAACCGTTTTCTGCTAAAGGGTACTTCGCTGTATGCGGCGATGGTAGCTGTTCCTGTTGGGTCGGGCGCCTTCGGTGGCAGCGTAACCCGGCTGGGAAATACAGCCTGGCATCAGCAAAAAGTGAGTGGCGCCTACGGGCGGCAACTGGGGCGGAAAGTAGGAATTGGGATACAGTTTAGCAGCGAAACCACTGCAACGCCGGGGTTTGGAAGCAATAATACAGTGAGTGCGGATGGGGGCTTATTATGGCATATCAGCCGGCAATTACACACCGGGTTACATCTTTACAAATCGGCCGGTATGCCGGTGATATACAGTGGCGGCGCCGGTTTTGAAGCTTCACGTGATTTTCTGCTGACTGGTGAAATAAGGAAAGCAGGAGATATAACTACTGTAAAAGCGGCTGCGTATTATCGTATAGTTCGTGCAATGGCGTTGGAAATGGGTATTGCTTCGGCGCCTTTTTACAACAATGCCGCCGTAATATTCTTCCTGCATGCACTACGCATAGATCTCGCGGTAGGCTTTCATCCGCAGCTGGGAATTACGCCGGCTACTTCACTGATATGGCAGCTTTCCAACAGGCAGGAAGTGGAGTGAGGTGTGGAGTAGCATGACAATGGAACATTAACTGGTTTAATTGCATAGCGTTAGTTTATTGTGATTACATAATGCTGAGTTATTGTGAACAGCAGCAAGTATCCACGCCTGCTGTTGTCCCAAATCATATTTTTTTGGAAATCATCTTTTCAACTTTATCGGATATGGCAACTTTCCGCGTAGCGGTTAGCGGTATACTGTGTTGTTTATGCTGGCTTTGCTGCTGTCAGAAAGCATTGGCCCGTCAGCAGGAAGAATCGCTTCCCGCTGCAATGGAGAACCAACTGGAAAATGAAGCCGCCGGTACAGAAACAGTATCGGAAGATGATGCGCAATGGCAGCATTTATACGCATTGCAGCGGCATAAAATTCAATTGAATACAGCTGATGAAGCAGCATTGCAATCTATCGGTTTACTGACGCCTTTACAGATCAGCCATTTCCTGCGTTATAAAGCCCTACTGGGTGATTTGCTGAGTATTTACGAATTGCAGGCAGTACCGGGTTTTGAACCCGAAGTGATCCGGCGTATCCTGCCTTATGTAACAGTAGGTAACGATCTGGCGCCACATTATACGCTGCGCGATTATGCGCAAAAAGGGGATCATGTATTTCTGCTGCGTTATGGTCGCGTAGGGGAGCAGGTGAAAGGATACCGGCATACCGATACCACCTTGCCGGCGTACCAGGGTAGTCCTGATAAGGTGTTTATGCGTTACCGTTATAGTTTCCCACGCTATATGAGTTGGGGAATAGTGATGGAGAAAGATGCAGGAGAAGCTTTTTTTAAAGGAGCGCAAAAACAGGGTTTTGATTTCTACAGCGCGCATCTTTTTGTAAGAAATTTCCGGAAAATAAAAGCACTGGCTTTTGGCGATTATACCGTGAATCTGGGACAAGGCCTGCTCAACTGGCAAGGGCAGGCGTATGGAAAAGGCGCTGCGGTGATGCAGGTAAAGCGGGAAGGAGAAGTACTGCGGCCCTATACCTCTGCGGGAGAATTTTATTTTTTCAGAGGTGTGGGTATTACATGGCAGCAGCAACGTTGGGAAGTAACCGCATTTGCATCGCAGCGTCGTCAGGACGCCAGCACAGATACACTGATGGATGAAGTAACAGCGGCCAGTATAATTAGCAGCGGTTATCACCGCACAGCATCGGAGGCCGCAAAGCGCGGTGCTATACAGCAAACCAGCACCGGCGGTAATATCCGGTATACTACCTCCCACTGGCAATGGGGAATAAATATCATTCAACACCGTTTTACACCGGTACTGCAAAAAGAAATCAAGCCCTATAATCAGTTTGATTTTAACGGCGCACAGCTCACTGCAACCAGTGTGGACTATGCCGGCAGCTGGAAGAATGTGCATCTGTTTGGAGAGGTAGCTGCCAGTGATAACGGCAAACCGGCTATAGTGCAGGGATTACTCACCAGCGTTGCTCCATCAGTGGATATGGCGGTAGTATACCGGTATTACGACCGGGCGTACCAGTCGCTGTATGCAAAAGGTTTTGGAGATGGATACCGCACCGCCAATGAGCAGGGATTGTATACGGGAATAACGCTGAAACTAAATGCCCGCTGGAAGATGGACGCCTATGCAGATGTTTTTCACTTCCCCTGGCTGAAATATCGCAGCAATGCCCCTTCCGGCGGGAAAGACTTTTTTGTGCAGGCGAGCTATACCCCTAATAAAAAAATGTTGTTCCTGTGGCGATACAACTACCGGCAGGGACAGGAGAATTTAGTTATACCGGAGAATCCGCTTAAAGTACTCACGACAATAACTTCGGCACATCTGCGTTTTCAATGGAATATAAAACTGAACCGGCAGCTGGAAGCCAGAACGAGACTGGAATATAGCCGCTACCAGGCAGCGGGCACAACGCAATCCGGATGGATGATTTACCAGGATGGTCATTATAGTTTTCCAAAGTGGCCGTTAGGAATAAGTGGCAGATTGACATTTTTTCGGACCAGCAGTTATGATAGCCGTATCTATGCTACCGAAAGCAGTGTGTTGTATGAGAATGCAGTATCACAATTGTATGGTCGTGGCTGGCAGTATTATGTACAACTGAAGTGGAAAGTGACTCGTCGTTTTACCTGTCAAACACGTTGGCATCAAACAAGATACCCGGGTGTAATGCAATTTGGTAGCGGGAATGAGCAGATAGCCGGCAATAAAAAAACATTGTATCAATGTCAGTTACTGTATATGCTCACCAGAAAATAATTTTTTATATTCAATTGTTGACTATCAATTTGTTGCGTGGATGAAAATGATAGCCTGTTAAAATAATGTTAAGGAGATGTAACAAGGTTTGCTTTTTTTCTCTAACTTGTGGTTGTCAACCGAAATCTAAATCTAATTTGCTTTATGAGAGAAACCTTTCTGCAAGAAGAAAAGCTTGTGAAGTTGGCCATGAACCCACAACCGCGAAACTGTCACGATTCAAACCAATAAGAGCCTGGATATTTTAGTACGGCATTTTTCGACCTGTAATTTTTTGAAGAACTGAATTGTTAGTCTAATCCGTGTATTTGATTTGTAGCCAACTGTCAGATACAGACAGCTATATTACCGCCTGGAAATGAAAGCTGATTTTTTTCGACATTATTAGTAAGAGATTATACAACCAAAATCTGAATTATGTATGAAAAAAGGTAAATCTCCTTTTACATAGTCGCATAGCCAATATATCCGGCAGTGTGCTGTTATGCTGTTTTTTCCGTAGACGCGGGAACAGGTATGTTTTTGCTTTTTGAGATCGTACTGAATCAGTGCGATAAGGGTGTGCTATGCAAACCGCTAAAGAACATCATCACTTGTGCAAATAAGCCACAGACGCCATCAATAGCGCGGATATCGAACGACCCAATGTATTTCTTCTTCAACCAAAATCTGAAACTTTTATGAAAAAGGGGCTCCTCCTTTTTGCCATGCTAATGGCAATCGCCAGCCTGGCCTGGTCGCAGCAGCGACAGGTGACAGGCACCATCAAGGGAAGCGACGGTAACATCGTTCCGTTCGCCACCGTCCAGATAAAAGGTACATCTTCGGGTACCACTGCCAATAACGATGGGGTATTTACACTCACAGTACCCGGCGCCACTACGGTACTGATTATACGAAGTGTCGGATACAAAACGCAGGAAATTCCCGTGGGTACAAATGCAACGCTGCAGGTGTTACTGACAGCCGATAATAAAAATCTGCAGGAAGTAGTGGTGACCGGTTTGGGACTTACACGTGAAAAGAAAACAGTGGGATATGCTACTACCAATTTTGCAACAGAACAAATTAACCGGGTGGCGCCCGTGAGCATGATGGATGGCTTATCCGGTAAAATTGCCGGTGCAGAAATATCCACTACCAGCGGGGCGCCCGGAGGTTCCAATAAAGTAATTCTTCGTGGCTATTCCTCTTTGCAAGGCAGCAACCAGCCATTGTATATTGTTGATGGAGTGCCTTTAAATAATGATCGTCCCGGCTCTTCCGATATCAAAGGAACCAACCTCACCGGTGGTTACGATTTTGGTAATAATGCGAACGATATTAACCCCAATGATATTGAAGCCATCAGCATTCTGAAAGGTGCTGCTGCTACTGCTATTTATGGCTCCAGGGCAGCGAGCGGCGTAGTATTGATCACCACCAAAAAAGGGAAAAGCGGCCGGTTAAAAGTAGATGTAGCCTCCGCTGCTACTTTTTCAAATGTAGGGATGTTGCCCACTATGCAGGAGAAATTCGGACAGGGATGGGGAGGTACGTTTATCCTCTCTGAGAACGGCAGCTGGGGCCCCCGTTTAACAGGTGAAAACCGCGAATGGGGTGCACCTGTGGACGGTGTGTCTTTAACAAAACCATTTTCGTTTGTAAAAGATAATGTGAAAAATTATTTTACCACCGGCCAGGAATACAACAATAATATTGCCGTGAGCGGTGGCAATGAAACCTCTACTTTCTTCCTCTCTTACGGTAACGTATACAGTGATGGCATCCTGCCTACAGATGCAGATTCATACAAGAGAAATACATTTTCCGCCAGGGCGTCTACCAAATATGGCAGGTTCTCTGCAGCCGCGTCTTTTAACTTTGTGAATAAAAATGCAAAAGCAGTGTCTACCCGTAGTGAATCCGGACTCGGTTCTTCCTTATTTGAAGATGTGATCCAGATTCCGGTAGACATCGATATTTCGCAGTTTAAGGATTATAAGAACAAATATTACAACGTAGACAATTACTTCACACCCTATGCAGAGAACCCATACTATTCCCTGTATGAAAATGGTAACAACCTGAAAAGTAACAGGATCTTCGGTAACATAGATCTGAAGTACGGCTTCACCGATTGGCTGAACCTGGAATGGCGCATCGGTGCAGACGTTACGAACAGTCAGTCGAAAACTTACAAGGCTAAAAACAGACCATCACTGGGCAGCTGGAATGACGGTAACAATGTGGAAGGCTCACAACGTGCAGAGGACGTGGGTTATGTGAGAGAATACAGCGATTACAGAGGTGAGTTTAACTCTGATCTGTTACTCACGGCAAATAAAAAACTCAGTTCAGATTTCAGCATCGATGGATTGGTAGGTTTTAACGTCAATCAACGTGAAGGAAAATTATTCAGTTCTGCCGTGAAAGGGCTTGCTATTCCAGGGTTCTACGTGATCTCCAATTCACCTAATACCCCGGTATCACAAACACAGGAATTCAGGCGCCGGATCTATGGATTATATGCACAGGCTACACTGGGTTTCCGGGAATATTTGTTCCTGACAGTGAATGCGCGTAATGACTGGTCTTCTACCTTGCCGGAAAAAAACAACAGCTATTTCTATCCTGCCGTCAATGCTGCGTTTATCTTATCTGAGGCGCTGAAGCTGGATGAACGCGGCGTATCTTATGCGAAACTGCGCGCCAGCTGGGGAAAAACAGGTAACGATGCGGGTCCCTATCTCACGAAAACAACCTTATCCACTGGCCAGATTATAGATCTTCCTTTTGGTACACTGGATTTTCCTTTTAATGGTATTCCGGGTTATACCGTAGGCGACAATATCGGTAATCCTGAACTCGGACCGGAGCTAAGTAATGAATATGAATTTGGTGGTGAAGTAAAATTCCTGCGCAACCGCCTGGGGTTTGATGTGGCTTTTTATAATAAGCTGACCAAAGGACAAATTCTTGCAGTTCCTACTACGCCCAGTTCCGGCTATTCCAGTATCACGCAGAACTTTGGTAAGGTGAGAAATAAAGGAATAGAATTATCTGTAAATATTGTGCCGGTAGAAACCAAAGATTTTAACTGGACCCTCAACTACACCTTCGCACGGAACCGCAATACGGTAGAGGAATTGCCTTCAGGCCTGGATCAGATCGTACTTAATTTCGCCTATGAGGCAAAATTCGTTGCCCGTAAAGGAGATCCGCTGGGTGTATTCTATGCGCCTATACCCGCTACCACCGCTGATGGAAAAACAATTGTAGATGCCACCGGCCTGCCAAAGGCTGCCGATGCAGATGGCTATTACGGTACCTCTCAGCGCGATTTTATCATGGGATTGGTAAACAGTTTCCGGTATAAAGACTTCACACTGGGCTTCTCTATCGATTGGAGGAAAGGTGGCGTATTCTATTCCGGTACCTCAGACCTGGTTTACTTTGTAGGTAACGCTTTGCAATCTACCTATAACGACAGAAGGGCTTTTGTGGTACCTAATTCTGTGATGCAGATCGGCACCGATAACCAGGCTAAACCCATCTACGGAGAAAATACGATTCCGCTGACCGACTACAACTACGATGCTTACTGGTATCCCACCACGAATAAAGGAAGCGCCTATCAGCAGCGTATCATCGATAAAACTTTCCTGAAACTGCGTGATATCACGCTTTCTTATAGCCTGCCGGTATCTGCAGCAAGGAAAATTGCGGCAAGCAATCTGTTGCTGACGGTTTTTGCACGCAACCTGTTTGTGTGGACACCGGAGGGAAATACTTTTATTGATCCCGAAGTATCCAACTATGGTAATGATCTGAACAGTGAGCTAGGCGAATTCAGAACGATGCCTACCACAAAATCTTATGGTGTGTCACTGAAAGTGTCCTTCTAATCTATTAAATGCTGATCTCATGAAAAAGTTCAATTATCAATATATCCTGCTCCTGGTGTTGGTGGCGCTGCTGGGAACATCCTGCAAAAAGAACCTGGATATTAACAACGATCCCAATAATCCACCACTGGACAAAGCCACACCTTATGTATTGTTTCCACCGGCCGTGTTATCTACGGTATCGAGCATAGGTACAGACGGCGCCATCATTGGTGGCATCTGGGCACAGTACTGGACACAGAGTAATGCCTCTAACCAGTACAAAACCATTGATGCCTATAACATTCAACGTGCGGATTACAATGCTTTGTATACCCAGTTATTTTCAGGCGCCTTACAGGATTACAGCCTGATGCTTCAACTATGCGATAGCCTGCACGATAATAATTTCGGTTTGATGGGTACCGTGATGAAAGCTTATTCTTACCAGGTATTGGTAGATCTGTACGACCAGGTGCCTTATAAGGAAGCATTTGGAGGCTTGAATCAATTGCAGCCAAAGTTCGACAGGGGCGATAGTATTTATTCCTGGCTGTTGCGGGATCTGGATATTGCCCTCTCAAAAGATCTGACTGTGACGATCCTGGATGAAGATAAAGCACAGGACATCGTTTACAAGGGAGATATGGATAAATGGGTAAAGTTTGCGAACTCATTGAAATTAAAGATGTACCTGCGGATGATTAACGTAAATCCTGCATTGGCAAAGGAAAAGATCATGGAGATGATGAACAGCGGCGCTCCGTTCCTCACCGATGAAAAGGCAGCATTGAGTGATTTTAAAGATGCACCGGGTCAGGATAATCCGTTGTATGAATCTAATATCCGGAGTCTGAATACAACCACGAATATCCGGGCGAGCTATACGATGCTGTCCTGGCTGACGCAGCATAATGATCCCCGGCTGAAAAAGATTTTCCGTGCTCCGGGTGCGGCCGGTGGTGTTTATTATGGAATTAACCAGGGAGATTATACCAGTTTGTCAGCTACTTACAATGTATCGGCTATTTACCGGCAAACAGCCATAGATACAGCTTATCTGTTGTCGAGGGCGGAAGCCAATTTTATGCTGGCAGAAGCAGAGGAGCGCTATTATGGTGGAGCAAATGCCAAAGCATACTATGATGCCGGCGTTACCGCGGCGTTTCAGCAGTATGGGCTGGATGCTACGCCTTATCTCCAGGCCGACAGCGTATATGCCTATCCTGCAGGTGGCACTTTTGCACAGAAGCTGGAAGCTATTATTATGCAGAAATGGGCTTCTTTTCCCGGTACACACGCCCTGGAAGGCTTCCTGGAGCAGAACCGCACCGGTTATCCTAAATACAGCCCGGTGTATTCTACGGAAGATTCCTATATCCCCGGCCAGTTGGTGTATTCCCGCAACGGGGTAACCGGCGCCGGTAAATTCCCTAAACGACTGGTATTCCCGGATGTGGAAAGGAGCAGAAATTCCAATACTCCTGCAGAAGTACCCATTTATCAAAAAGTTTGGTGGGCCTTATAATGTTAACGGACTAAAATAATTATCATGAGAACAATAATAAATAAGCAATATATGACGGGATGGCTGCTGGTGGCGGCCCTGCTGTTTTCTTCCTGTAAAAAGGAATTACCGGAGGTAAAGAATACGCAGGTGATGAAAATGTCTGGTACCTGGTGGGTGACGATGACCTTGAACGGAGCGCCACAGCTGGATGGCGACCATGTACAGATCAACACCTTCAACACTGCGGCGGATGATGGTAAGCAGTTGTGGCTGCAGGATGCCGGACTGGGATTTGATTTTCAGTCGAAGGTAGAAGTGAATCTGTCCGATTTCACGTTTAATGCAACGAATGCCAAAGACCAGAATAGCGACGCTACCGTGACGATCACCGGCGGCAAAATCTTCCCGGATGGGGGAAAGTCGAAAGGAGGGCATGTAACAGACAGTATTTACATGGAGCTGCAAATATCTTCTGATCCCGGTAAGAAGTACGTAGTGGCGGGTATCCTGCGTACCAAGTTCGACGAAGACGACTATTAATCCTGGTTAATCCGCTGTTTATAAAAAAAAGAGGGCTCAATTGAGCCCTCTTTTTCTATTTTTGTACGGCTAAATCATACAACATGGAAAATCAGCAGGAAGAACAGCATCAGCTTAATATAGAGTTGAATGAAGAAATCGCCGAGGGACAGTACGCTAATCTCGCTATCATTACTCATTCCAACGCCGAGTTTGTGGTGGACTTTGTGAATGTGATGCCCGGTCTGCCAAAGGCGAAGGTAAAATCCCGCATTATACTGACACCGCAGCATGCAAAGCGTTTTATGAAGGCCATGCTGGATAATATTAAGAAATACGAATCTGTACACGGCCCGATCCAGGATCAGGAGCAGGTATCTGTACCATTGAATTTTGGTGGACCCACCGCTCAGGCCTAACTTGTTGACAGATGGAACATATTTTTTCTTATCATCATTTGAGAGAATTTACCAGGGAAGTATTTATCCACATGGGTTGTAGCCTGGAACATGCAGCCCTGGCCAGTGAAGTACTGGTGTCGGCAGATTTGAGGGGTATCGACTCCCATGGAATAGCCCGCTTATCGGGCTATGTTCGTTTATGGGAGGCAAAGCGCATCAATACTAAACCCAACATCAGGATTGTGCATGAAACACCCAGCACCGCCGTTATTGACGGAGATGCCGGTCTGGGCCTGGTAGTAGCGCCATTTGCCATGGAAATAGCCATGCAGAAAGCAGCAGCAGTAGGTACCGGCTGGGTGAGCGTGAAAAACTCCAACCATTTTGGTATTGCCGGCTATCACGCCATGAAAGCCCTGAACCAGGATATGATCGGAATGGCCATGACGAATGCCAGTCCGCTGGTAGCGCCTACTTTTTCCACGGAACGCATGCTGGGTACCAATCCTATTGCAGTAGCGATTCCCGCAAAAGAACAGCCCGCCTTTGTAGCCGATTTTGCTACTACCACAGCGGCAAACGGCAAACTGGAAATCCTGCAACGCAAAAATGAGGAAGCCCCTTACGGGTGGATTCAGGATAAAACAGGGCACCCGAGTAACAATCCCCATGAACTCAAGGATGGCGGAGCTTTACTGCCGCTGGGAGGCGACCGCGAACACGGAAGCCACAAAGGGTATTGTTTGGGAGCAATTGTTGATATATTTTCGGCCGTTCTTTCAGGTGCCAATTACGGCCCGTGGGCACCTCCGTTTGTGAGCTTTCTGCCCCTGGCGCCGGATCCGGTAGGAGAAGGATTAGGACACTTTTTGGGCGCCATGCGTGTAGACGCATTCCGGCCGGCAGAGGAGTTCAAATCAAATATGGATACCTGGATCAATCGCTTCCGCGCAGCCGAGCCGGTAGCAGGAAAAAAAGTATTGATTCCCGGAGATCCGGAAAGAGAAATGCAACAGGAGCGGCTGGAAAAGGGAATTCCTGTAATTGCCCCGGTGGTAAAGGATATGAAAGAAGTAGCCGCTAAATTTAATTTGAATTTTTAAATCACCATCATTCATAAAAAAACGCCGGAAATAAGGCCTATGCCAGGTTTCAGGTAGCTAAGCAAAAATAAACATTCAGATGAAAGTGTTAAAATTTGGTGGAACCTCCGTGGGAAAACCAGAGCGTATGCAGTCGGTATCGCAACTGATCACAGCAGATAATGATCAGAAAATTGTGGTGTTGTCTGCACTGTCAGGCACCACAAATTCCCTCGTGGAAATCAGTCAGTCTCTGTCAGAAGGTAAGAAGGAACAGGCTAAACAGCAGATAGATAAGCTGGAAAGCCACTACCGGACCTTTTGCGATGAACTGGTGAAGAAGGAAGCCGGCCGCGCAAATGCCAAGGCGATTGTTGATGAACACTTCGAATTTCTGAATATCATCCTGAAGATATCTTTCAACGAAGCACTGAATAAAGATATACTGGCACAGGGCGAATTATTGTCTACCCGCCTTTTCTGCGTTTATCTCGAAGAAGCTGGTATCCCCGCAGTGCTCCTGCCTGCACTGGATTTCATGAGCATCGATGAATACGAAGAACCGGAAATTCCAAAGATCAAGATTAAACTGGCCAACCTTATCAGCCAGCATAAAGATCAGTATATCTTTATCACCCAGGGATATATCTGCCGTAATGCAAGGGGAGAAGTGGATAACCTGAAACGTGGTGGCAGCGACTATTCTGCTTCCCTGATCGGCGCCGCTATCCAGGCAGATGAAGTACAGATCTGGACAGATATCGATGGTATGCACAATAATGATCCCCGTGTAGTGAAAAAGACGTTCCCGATTGAGCAATTGTCTTTTGATGAAGCAGCAGAACTGGCATACTTTGGTGCGAAAATCCTCCATCCCGCTTCTATTTGGCCTGCACAACATTTCAATATCCCTGTAAAGCTGCTCAATACCATGCAGCCGGAAGCCAAAGGTACCATCATCACCGAAATGCCCAATGGCAACGGCGTAAAGGCAATTGCAGCCAAAGACGGTATCATCGCTATCAAGATCAAGTCGAGCCGTATGCTGCTGGCCTATGGCTTCCTGCGTAAAATCTTTGAAATATTCGAAAAGTACCGTACGCCGATCGATATGATCACTACTTCTGAAGTAGCCGTATCTGTTACGATCGATAGCCAGCAGTACCTCGATCAGATCCTAAAAGAATTACAACCATTCGGTACCGTAGAACTGGATTATCACCAAACGATCGTTTCCATCGTAGGAAACGAAGTAGCGGCAACTCCGTCTATCATCACCAAATTATTTGATGCCATGGAAGAAATTCCTTTGCGCATGATTTCTTATGGTGGCAGCCGTCATAATATCTCTATCCTGATCAATGGTCAGTTTAAAGAAAGAACCCTGCAAGTACTGAACAAAGGATTGTTTGGCCTGGAATAGGCTAACAATTTACTTCATAGAAAAGCCGGCTCAAAAGGAGCCGGCTTTTTTCGTTTTCTCCTAAAACGTGTGTTAATTACTTTCTTTATTGTTTCAGTAACCGTAGTACTGTTTCTTTTCGTTTATGTATGTCCGTTACTACCAGGAGGTAAAGTCCACAGGGAAGCCCGTTCAGGTTATAGCGGATGTCCTGTACACTCCGTTTGCTCAGTTGTGGTATCATTCTGCCACTCAAACTGAATCCCCTGGTCCTTACTTCGCTGCCAGCCGGAATTTTCAGTAAGGTGTAATCGCTTGCAGGATTGGGGGCCAGCTGGTATTGTGGATTTCCACCGTGCCCGGAAGATGTTGCGCCTGTTGTAATATGATAGATCTTCACATCTCCGGCGCCGATTACATCTTGCCAGCTGTTGCCCGTATAAGATACTCCCTGCTGACTGATCAGCTCCTGTACGCCTGTGAGTTGACTGTTAGGCAACGTATACGTAATATTAACCGTTTGCTGTTGGCCGCCATCGATTACGGTAGGTGTGGTAGAAGTTTTGCTAACGCCGTTATTATTGATGACGGTGATATTCCATCCATCACTGCATCGGTTTACGAGGTATTCTACATTACCGGTAACCGTTACCGGCATCAGCTCCTTATTCAGCTCCTTCAGGAAAAGTGCATTCACCGCCGGCTCTTGCAGGTAATCAGATAATGTAACGATCACCCGGCCGTTGCCGTATGTTTTTACAGTCGCCAGTGTGGTTTCCCCACCGGAATAAGCCGCTTTTATCAACGCTGTGGCGCCGTAGAGTGATGCACTATGCACAGATATACTGCCATTCCAGGTTACGGTGTCCTGGCGCGGTACCCATACTAACTTAGACGGATATACGGTGCTGTTGCTGCCGGTGGTAACACCGGTAAAACTGCTACCCAAGCTACCCGTTTGTGCCGCATTGATGATCAACGTGCCGCCTCCGGAAACATACTGCTGTAAGGTGGTGGCAGTGCTTCCTCCAACTGTTATATTCCCGCTCAGCCAAACGACCGGGTAGCGTTGCAACACACTGCCGGATACATCTTCTGTGAATACATCTGCCACATCTCCGTAAGGCGTAGCATTGAGGTAAAAGCGTTGTTCATTGTCGTTGTTAGGCAGATTTTCAAAACTGCCGGGCCAGATCGTATTCAACAGGTTGCCCGTCATGATATCTCCCGGTATCGGATCAAACCATTGCCACATCACATTGGAAGTATCCTTGTACTGTGGTGCACCCAGCCAGGCGGTGGGATATTGGTTAATACCATGTAAACTATCCAGTACAATGGCGTACGGAGTATAAGGGATACCCCGGTTATCGCCGATTCGCTGTGCTACATTGTAAAACTCTTTGCCAATAGTACCCAGCGGCGAAAGACTGAAATTGCCACTGGCATTCAGCGAGTCGCTGCTGAACCAGTTTACGTTGGCTGCTTCCAGGTGATGGGTATTGGCGCCAGCCATGAAGGAAAGGTAATAGCTGCGACGGAACATCGGGAGCGAATGCCCGTTGTTACTGCCCGATTCCGCCCACATGCCGGGCACAGAATAATCCAGGATACCGGGCCCGAACCAAGGACTGAACTGCAATCCCCATGGCTTGTTATACTGCCGGGCAGCGCCCCTGGTAAAAGCGATATGTACCTGCGTGCTCTTAATGTTTTCTCCAATCTCACAGGAAACCATATCTATCTTATTACCTGCCCAGCGGGCGCCATAATGCTGGTACAGAATATGGCCGGTGGTACTCCGCAGGTAGTTGGGATATACACCGCGTAAACTGTCAGTCTGTTTTATAAACCAGCCCCGTAGCATGGTGTAGGCATCCGCACGGTTTACAGGCGGATGTGTATAACCTTTATAGGGACCGGAAACAATGAACCATCCATCTCCGGACCACATACCATTAAGGTTGTGGTAAGAATAATCCCATTCGTGAATGCCATCATGGTAAATCCCATACTGGGTCACCAGGCCGCCCAATGAGTTGCTGGTATGGGAAACATTGGCGAGTGTATAATTTCCCTTCGGATAAATAAACATATCCAGTTCCCAGTGGGTACCGGTAAGGGGATTATTGCGATATCCCCATACGGTATTATTCAGTTGATTGTAATCCTTGTTGAATGGGGGCAACACGGTTTGTGCACGCAATGAGATAGTAATGCAGCATAGTAACAGGCTGCAGATAAAGCATCTGATTTGTGACATAATCAAGGGTTTTTGGTTGTTACGATATAGGTTTTACCAGTTCGTGTTTTGCGTCATATTTTTATTGTTCTGCATTTCCAAAGTCGGGATGGGCCATAGATAGTATTTAGGATATTTCAATTGCTTGATCTCTAATAGCTGGGATACCTTTCCGAAAGGTTCTCTTCTGTAACCGTAAAAGATAGCACCGGTGGGCATGGTAGCTTCATAATCCCGCCAGCGTTTGTAATCCCATACCAGTTGTTGTTCCTGTATCAGTTCTACTTTACGTTCATGTTTGATGATTTCCAGCATCTCCTGCTGATTACCGGTATTCACGGCTGGGATACCGGCCCTGGATCTTACATCGTTTACATAAGGAAGTGCCTCTCCGGTGCGACCCAGCGCGTTCAGCGCTTCTGCATACAGCAGCAGTACATCGGCATAACGGACAAGGATGTAGTTATTATCGCTATTACCGTAATAATAAGCCGGGTTGTAATTGGTAGGATCTACCATCTTTTTAAAAAAGAAGGCGTCGTTATCGCCATCAGGTGCAAAGTTGCGGTTGGCGGCGGTCCAGAACTCACCGGGCTTCACAATATTGCCGCCTTCGAGGTGTATGTGCGGATCAAAGAAAGTGGCATTCAGACGTGCATCGCGGTTACCAAATTCATTCGCCGGATCATAATCCGGGCAGGTGCCTTTTAACGGACTTGCCAGTTGTTTGGTATCACGGTAACGGTTAAACTGACCAAAGGAAATGTTATGCGCCTGGAACCCATGTTTACATTCGAACATGTCGATATAGTTCTGATGCGCCTGGAATGATTTCCAACCAGGGCCGGCAAAGCAGGTGCTGATGTTGGTAGAACGTTTATCTTTCAGCGCCTGATCTGAAAACAGGATTTCCTTGTTTTCGCTGCCTTCGTTGGCGGCCCAGAACAATTCTACAAAATCGCGTGTGGGATCATTGTATTTCCTGAACAGCGAAAACTTCCCGGATGCAACAATGGGCTGGAGCGCCGCTGCGGCTACCTGGTAATACTCCGGCTTGTTATAGAAACCAGCTACATACATGGCCACACGGGCTTTATAGGCATAGGCTACATATTTGGTGATGCGACCATGTTTGCTGTCTGATGCATCTTCTGGAAGCTCTTTGATAGCCTGGTCAAATTCTGACATAATAAAACTGATCACGGAATCCGCTTTATCCCGGGACGGCCATGCATTGACATCCAGTACCTCCGTTTCCAGCGGCACATCGCCAAATCCCTGTACCAGCCTGGTATAGAGGAATGCGCGGATTACACGGGCCTGTCCCTTGTAATTATTCATCTGGGCGGGCGTGAGTTTATCTTTTAGTTTATCTATATTTTTAAAAAAGTAATTGGCGTTCCTGATCTGGTTATATTTCGTACTCCAGAATCCCTGTTCCACCCACCAGTTATCCGGGGCCATAGAGCCATTGGTCCATGGGAAGAAGCCTGCTTCCCAGGAATTTTTCAGGAAGATGAGGTCTGTCATAATATCCATATAGGGTACTCTGTCCTGCATTTCCCGGAAGCAGTCGTACATGCCGTTTACGGCGTATTCCGCATCGCTGCCCGATTGCCAGTAACTGTTTTCGGAAAGGGTGGTCAGCGGCGGTTTTACCAGGAAGTCTTTACATCCCGCGAGGATGGTGATGAGTAATGCAACAGCAAAAAATAACTTATTCATACAACGATCAGAATTTAAGATTTACACCAAAAGAGAACACACGGAAAGTAGGATACCAGCTGTCGGAAATATCGCGTTCCGGATCAAAGCCTTTAATAGCATCAGGCGCCCAGGTAAGCAGGTTGCTACCGGCAACGTATACACGCAGGCTGTTTATTTTCCATTGGTTCATGAGGTTTTTCGGGAGATTATAACCGATTTGAAGATTTTTAAGCCGCACATAGGCGCCGTTTCTTATCCACCAGCTGGAAACAGACTGGTTCTGGTTGAAGTTCTGTAACAGGCGCGGGAACATGGCATTGGCATTGTGATTCTCCGGTGTCCAGCGATCCATGTGGATGGCGAGCGGAGAGCTGTAGTTGACCAGTGTGCTTTTTATGTAGGAGCCAATGCTGCGGTCGGTGTTACCTGCTCCCTGGAAGAAGGCGGAGAAGTCAAAACCTTTGTACTGTAGCGAGAGGTTAAGTCCGTATTGCAGCTTTACATAGTTGTTGCCAATTTTTACAGCATCCATGTAATCGATGCGGCCATCACCGTTCTGGTCTTTGTATTCCAGGTCGCCCATTCCTACCTGTGGTACTACGCCCTGCTTTTCTTTGTATTTATTCAGCTGGTCTTCACTGTTGATTATACCCACCGCTTCGTAACCGTAGATGTTGCCCAGATCTTCACCAGGACGGAACTCTGTGCTATAAGGCGTAGCGCGGTCTTTCAGATCTATCACCCAGCTTCTCCAGGAGCCGGCATTGAAGCTGATATCAAATTGCAGATCTTTACCAATGCGGCGGTGATGGGTGATCTGGAAGTCAAATCCATGGCTGCCTACTTTACCGGCGTTGGCGGTAATGCGGGAACCCGCAATGCCCACGATGGTGGAAACTGGTACCCCCAGCAGGATATCATCTGTTCTTTTGCTCCATACGTCGCCGGAGAAGCTGATCATGCCGTTGAGAAAGCTGGCATCTATACCTGCGTTGTAAGTGGTAGTCGTTTCCCAGGTAAGATTTGTATTTGCAGGAGAGCCAAGTTTTGTGCCCACCACCTGCTGATCATTGAAATTATAATAAGCGCCGCTGGTGATACCAGGAAACCAATCATACAATCCGAGCTTTTCTGCGTTACCGAGGCGGCCTGCGGAGGCGCGTATTTTTAACAGATCCAATGCCTGCCAGCCACGGAGAAAGTTTTCTTTTTCCAGGTTCCAGCCTGCCGAAACAGAGGGGAACAGGCCCCATTGATGCCCGGGCGCCAGACGGGAAGATCCGTCGTACCGCATGCTGGCTTCTACCAGGTATTTCCCTTTATACGAATAATTCAAACGTCCGAAACCCGACATAAATGCCCATTGATCTGCTTCCCCTGTATTCTCCTGTGAAGCTGCGTCTCCGGCATTTAGCTGGTAGAGGTTATCGGTGATGAAATCCTTACGGTATCCGCTGATCTTGTCGCTGCGCCAGCTTTCCTGCGAATAGCCCGCCAGCAATTTTACCTGGTGATCATTAAAATTGCGTTCATACGTAGCCGTTAGTTGCACATCGTATTTGTTGTCTTTGTACCAGTAGTTATTCAGGCTGGAAGGGATGGTCTGTGAAATGGATTTGGTCAGAAAATCCCAGGATTCAGAACGTTGATTGTATACAGATTCATCTACGGTGGCTGCCATATAACTGCCCAGCGCTTTCAGTGTAAGTCCCTGTATGGGCTTATATTCGAGCGAAGCGTTGATATTGGCATTGGTAGTGATATGCGACTGTGGCCCGAACTGAGCAATGCGTGATACAGGGTTGAAAGTACTCCAGAGATATTTGTCGTTGGCAAACATTTGTCCGCCCCAGTGCCCATCTGAAAAACGCACAGGTGAAGTGGCGGAAGCACGTAGGGTACTGCTGAAAATGCCGTCCATGCCATCGGTGGCGTCGCGGGAACTGCGTGTATAGCCGGTCAGTAATTGCAATTGCAGCTTTTTACTGAGTTGACTGGTGATGTTCGCCCGGATATTTGCCCTGCGATAGTTGTCGATATCCTTTACGGCGCCTTTCTGGTACATGTATTCACCGGAGAGAAAATATCTGCCCAGTTTACTATCTCCGCCGGCGCTGAGATAGTTGGTGATAATGGGCGCCTGTTTTTGTAGTATGAGGTCAATCCATTTGGTGTTGGCGTGCATGTCATTATCGCCGCCGTTTTTAAACAGCTCCATGTCTTTCGGTGTATATACCGCTGGTCTGCCTTCATTGGAGGCGGCTTCATTCACCAGTGTTGCATACTGATAACTGTCTATTGTTTCCGGTGTTTTTGTGGGAGATTGTAAACCTACGTAACTGTTAAATTCCAGGCTTACTTTTTCCTGTCCTCCGCCCTTGCGGGTAGTCACGAGAATTACGCCGTTGGCGGCTCTGGCGCCATAGATAGCCGCTGCAGCTGCATCTTTCAGCACAGAAAAACTTTCTATATCTGAAGGTGGAATCAGTGCAAGATTACCGCCGGGTACGCCGTCGATCAGCACCAGGGGAGAAGTGGCGCCATCGATGGTGCCTACACCGCGTACCAGTATTTCAGGTGCTTTACCCGGTTCTGAACTGCTCTGTGTGATGGTAAGTCCGGGTACACGGCCTTGTAGCATTGACAATACATTTGGCTGTGGACTGTTTTTGATGTCCTGAAGATTTACGGTGGTGATGGCAGCGGTAACATCTGATTTTTTCTGCGTGCCATAACCAACTACCACTACTTCCGACAATCCTTTTTCATCCGGCTCCAGTACGATGTCGAGTTGCGCATTATTACCGGCAGGTATTTCTTTTGAAAGAAATCCGATACAGGAAAATATGAGTATGGATTCGCTGTCGTTTACACGGAGATGGTAATGTCCGTCCTGATCAGTGATGGCGGCGGTACTGCCACCTTTCACACGAACACTAACTCCAATCAGCGGCTGCCGGGCAGCATTGGTGACAATGCCTTTGATCTCTTTGTCCGCCGTTTGATGGCGGATATCTGTCAGTGTTTGTGGCTTTACAATAACGGTTTTTTCTTCCAGTACCCACGTAAAAGGTTGACTGGCGAAACAGCGGCGCAGCACAGATTCCAAGGGTTCATTGTCCGCCTGGATGTTCACCGCACGCGCTTGTTGCAGCAGGGGAGCGCTGTAGAAGAAATCATAGCCCGTTTGTTTCCTTATTTCGCGAAACACTTTTTTAAGTGGTGCATGGTCCAGGTGAAGCGACACGCGCTGTCCATATCCGGCAGCATGAAGCTGCACTACTGCCGTGAAGGTGAGAAAGGTCACCAGTTTCATAAACAACAGGAAGTTAATACGGCATAGGCCTCTGGCCCACCGCTTGCATGAACGTTGGAAATACATAAATTTGTTTTGTCTGGGTTTATTACCCGGTGATGTGGAATACGGAAATTTTACTTCATGGGTAAACCCGGACCTGGCTGCCGGTTCCCGCCAGCAGCCTTCCAGGTAGCCGGTTCCCGCCGGTTGCCTGGAATTTTTGTCTCATTGTTCACCCCGATTGTTGGTTGAATGTACTAAGGCATAACGATTACTTTTTGGTCGATGATCCTGAAATGAACGGAGCCGGCAGACTCCATAATTTTTAATACGGCAGATAAATTTTTTCCCCTGGAAACCATACCACCAAAAGAAAGATTGGCAGGATTGCATTGGTATTCCACTTTTACATTGTACCATCTGGCTACTTTACGCATGATGCTTTCCAGGTCTTCGTCGTTGAAGATGAAATAACCTTCTTTCCAGTCTATAACAGTTTCTGTATCTACTTCCTGCACACGGATGGCTTGTCCCCGTTTGCTGACAGACTGCTCGCCTGGTCGTAATTGTATCGGTACCCGCGTACCTGGATTGGTTACCTGTACGGCTCCTTGCAGTAAGGTTACTTTTTCAGATGGTTCGTTACTGTAGCTATTAATATTGAAATGCGTGCCTAATACAATTACCTGCTGCCCCGGCGTTTTAACGAGGAATGGCGTGGCTTTCGTGCCGGCAGTGGTTACTTCCAGGTATACTTCTCCCGTAATCCTGATTTCCCTTTTTCCCGGAGGAAAGGCCACCGGGAAAGAAATGGAAGAAGCGGCGTTTAACCACACTTGTGTGCCATCTGAGAGTACCAGTTGATATTGTCCGCCCGGAGGAGTAGTGAGCGTGTTCCATACGCTGGTATCTTTGCCGCCATCGGTTTGATATTGCAGTTGCCCGGGTTGCTGCTGTAGCACCAGGGTTTGTCCCTGCCTGCTGATAATGCCTGCCTTTCCGGGTTGTAACACCACCTGGCTGTTGTCCTGTAACGTAAGTATCGCCTGCTGTCCGCCTGGTGGCAGATCATGCGGAAGTGTATTGGCCATCCCGGGAGAGGTTGATACAACCGGTCGCAGAAAATACACCAGGGCAATCATACCCGCAATGGCTGCAGCAGCGGCCCACCATAATGGTAGCCGGCGACGGGGTAATGGCTGCTCTTCCGGCATTTCCGCTCCGTTGATCCCGGCAGCTTCATTCATGGCTGCCTCCAGGTAGGTATCCAGTTCACCCTCCTGCATTAACCGGGTAAAAACCAATAGCTCGTCTTCTGTGAGGGTTTTGTTTACGTAGCCCCTGACCAGCTTTTCGTAGTATTCATGCTTCATGACAATTCGCCTTTCTATCATTTACAAAGACTATCATTTTTAAAAGAAGGGTAGCAGGAAGTGTAATTTTTTTTGAAATAAAATATCGGGAGCGTCGGAATGGCTGCTGGTATGGCTCCGGACGCCATAATTATTTTCTATTTACTGTTGCAGGTGCAGAGGGATTCTGCAATTAATACTATATTTGAGACACATCGTGTCGCCACAGTGAACAACATTCCACTTACAGAAGAACAGGCATACGCGCAGCAGCTGGCCGCCGGCAATGAAGATGCATTTGCCGCCTTATACGTGCTGTATCAGCCGGAATTATACCGTTTCATGCTGACGTTTACCAGCTTGCCACCACTGGCAGAAGACCTGGTGCAGGAAATATTCCTGAAAGTATGGGAGCAGCGGACCCGCTTTGCCGCTGTGGATAGCTTCCGTGCCTACCTTTTTATTATGGCGCGTAATCATACGCTGACTACTTTGAAAAAGGCCTTTCGCAACGAAACGGCTACCATGGCAATTTTGGAAGGATTTCGCGAAAGCAGGAATCCTGTGGAGGAACATATCCAGGACAAAGAGTATGACCGGTTCCTACAACAGGCCCTGTCTGACATGCCGGCACGTACCCGCGAAATTTTTTACCGTTGCCGGGAAAGGAAGGAATCCTACGAAGAGGTAGCATCAGCATTGGGGATTTCACGTAATGCCGTGAAAAATCATATGGTGAGATCCATGAAGTTGCTGGGAGATGCTGTAAAGAAGGAAATGGGGATTTCCCTGCCCTTGTTTCTGTTGTTGCTATCGCGGTATAAGTAACACTGCATAGAAATTATTCTATTATCTCTGTTGGACGTCATTCCGCTGCAGTCGGAAAAACGTTTTAAAGCCAGGTAGTTATTATTTTTTCAGTCGCTGGTCAAATACAAAAGGTTGGGTGTCTGTAATGGTGATAGTGGCTGCATCCGGATGCAGCGGGTTGATCAGGTAATTATATTCGTCTGCAATAATAACAGAAGGTATTCTCAGCACGGCATACTTCGCCGTATCCACCCATTCATCCCCGATACATTGGAATTCAGGTGTGGTAGCAAGCGATTGCCAGCCATTGGGTAAATCGTGTTTGGTCAGTACCTTGATCGCAATATTCTCCGGAATATGGATGGTGGCAATACAGAAATCCTGCACAATATTTTTTAAGGGAATATGCACCAGCACCTCCAGCGCAGCTAAAGCCCTGCTGCCGGCGGTGTACACAATGGAATGGCCGGGATTGTTCCAGCGACCGCCATATAGCCGCGCACCTGTTCCACTCAGATCATTGATGTAAGCGCACTTACTGATCCTGTATACTTCCATGTTGATGTTTTCGTAGATTATGCAAAGATGCCATGTTCAATGCGCCCCAGCTCATCCTGGATCAGCTGAAATCCAAACGTAGTATCTAAAAGCGAAATAGGGGTTTGATAGTTAAAGGCAGGTAACGGAGTTCTCATCCATTCCTTGAAGTTTTCCAACTGACCGAATACTTCGGTACCGCGTTGGTAAAGCTGGGAAAGCAAAATGGCACGTTCAGACGTGTCGGCAGATAATTTGGCATCGTCGGCATAGCGTTGCAGTGTTCTCTCTGAAACATGGACCACCTGCGCCAGTTCTGTTAAAGAAAAGGACAGCTGTCTGCTCAGATTCAACAGCGCTCTTTTTATAATTCCGCTACGGGAAAGCTGTATAAAATCAAAGTAGCCACTACCGGCGATGTACGCCGCACCAGCTCCTGGTTGTTCCACTATCAGTAATGCATTTTCCTGCACGCGGTATCCTTTTATGTGTTTCATATACCCGACATTTGTCACAAAAATACAACAATTTGTCGGATTATGGCTTTTTATCTTCAAAATAACCAATCTTCCGCATCTGGTTGATTTCCAGTTGTACTACGCCGTATTCCTCCGCCACACGGCCTTGCAGCACATAAAAGCCACCTTTCTGAAATGGATATTGGCGCAAACTGTCCGGGAAATGAATCGTGTCCATAAAAGCACCTTCCCGGTCGAGGAAAGTACCAAAACACATAGGCTCTCCTTTGTTACTGCGTAAATTTTTGGTGGTAACGAGGTAGCCCAGGGTAGTAACGGATTGCCCCAGGTATTTTCTGAACTCCCGGACAGGCATATACGCACTTTGATCGTGTTGCAATACTGTAAAAGGTGATTGCAGCGGGAACCCCAGCAGGTCTATTTCGTCAAATGCATCTTCATGTGCATGATAGGCGAGTTGGGGTAATTCACAGTTAACAGTAGTGGGTTCAAAAAGAGCATGGTGTGGACCAGGCGTCTTATTACTCACCAGCAGACTGCTTTTCCACAACAATTCTTTTTTCTTGTAACCGGTAAATTTGAAGCATCCGATACGGATCAGAATTTCCAGTTGTTCCTGCCCGGGAGAGATGCGGTTAGTAAAATCTTCCAGGTGTAAAAACGGGCCATTCTTTTTTCTATCCTGTAATATTCTTTCTGCCAGCCCTTGTTCCAGTCCTTCCACATGAATAAGACCTACATATACTTCGTTTCCCCGGATATTGGTGGCGTAATCACTGTTATTGATACAGGGAGGATGCAGTGTGACGCCCGTTTTCACCAACTCGCGGAAATATAGCTCCCGGTTATAGAAGCCGCCAAAGTTGTTGATCACCGCTACCATAAATTCAGCCGGAAAATACGTTTTCAGATAAAGGCTCTGGTAACTTTCCACCGCGAAGCTGGCGGAATGGGCTTTGGAAAAGGAAAAGTTGGCAAAACTGGCGATTTGCCGCCAAACTTCTGCGGCTACTTCCGGCGGTCTTCCCAGCCGCGTACAATTACTGAAAAATCGCTCCTGTATCCGGGTGAAATCATTTGAGCCACGGTATTTTCCTGACATCGCCCGACGCAGACTGTCAGCATCTGCCAGTTCCATATCCGCGAATTTATGCGCTACCTTGATCACATCTTCCTGGTATACCATGATGCCGAAAGTTTCTTTCAGCAGTTCTTCAATAACAGGATGCAGATAAGTGACTTGCTCCGGATTCCGGAAGCGGTGTATATATTGTTTCATCATGCCGGATTGCGCCACACCAGGCCGGATAATAGAGCTGGCCGCCACCAGGGTGAGGTAATCGTCGCAGCCCAGCTTTAGCAGTAGCTGCCGCATCGCAGGGGATTCAATATAAAAACAGCCGATGGTGTTCACACCAGCCAGATTTTTTCTCACCTGGGGATCCACCTGGAATGCTTTCACATTATGGATATCGATGTGGGTCTGCCGGTTTTCCCTGATGATATCGATGGCATCGCGGATATGTCCGAGCCCCCGCTGGCTCAGGATATCAAACTTGTGCAGGCCTAGTCTTTCTGCCTGCCACATATCCAGTTGAGCCGTGATAAATCCTTTAGGCGGCAAATACGTGGTGCAATACTGATGAATAGGCTCTTCACTGATCAGGATCCCGCCGGCGTGAATGCTGAGATGGTTGGGAAACGCTTTTTCTGTATCCATCATCTCACTGAAATAAGCGATTTTCTGATGAATGGAATCCGACTCCAGGTTCACCTGAAAACCGTTTTCCAGTATTTTATCAATTTCTTTTTTGGGTAGGCCGTATACTTTTCCAAGCTCCCGGATCACTGCGTTGGTTTGAAAAGTGGTGACAGTACCTAGCAGTGCGGTATGTTGTGCGCCGTATTTATCAAACACATATTGGATAATCTGGTCGCGGTCGCGCCAGGAAAAATCGATATCGAAATCCGGCGGAGAGCTGCGGAGGGGATTGAGAAATCTTTCAAAATAGAGATCCAGTTCAATAGGATCTACATCCGTTATTTTTATACAGTAGGCAATGATGGAATTGGCGCCGCTTCCCCGGCCCACATAGAAAAATCCGCGTTCCTGTGCGTAGTGGATAATATCCCAGGTGATGAGAAAGTAGGCTTCGAAATTCAGCTGCGCTACAATGGCCAGTTCTTTCTCAATACGTTGCAACGCTTCTGCGTGGTCATTCCCATAGCGGTAACACATACCTTCGAGGGCCAGTTCCCGCAGTTTGGCGCGGTCTTCTTCCACGCTGCCCAGGAAGCATTTTTTATTCCGGGTGAGCTGTTGATGCAGGGGCGTTGTGATATGACAGTCTTCCATGATCTCTACTGTGCGCTGTACGATCTGCGGGTAGTCTGCGAAATGTTCCACCAGCGAGGCGGGCGACCGGAACTGTTCCTGTGGATGCCCTGTCATGAAAGGTTCCAGTTGGGTAATAAGAATATTCTGATCAATGGCTCTCAGCAACCGGTGTAATTCGTAATGTGGTTCATCCTGGAAAGTCACGGGTTGCATGATCACCAGTTTATCTTTCAGTGCGAACGTATCTGTTCTGAATAATTTGTTGCGTTGCCAGGGTTTAATACCTATCAGTTCATGAGCAGCCAATGTTTCAGGCGGGCGATTGCCCAGTTCATAAATCACATAAGTGTGTGGAAGTGTCGGCGGAGTATCAGGGAAAGGTATTTCCTGCTGCAGGTGTGCCGACAAAAAAATGTTGATCTGGTGCCAGCCTTCCTGGTTCCTGGCCAGCAGAAGATATTTGAAATCATTGTTATTCCTGCATTCCAGGCCAAGTATCGGTTTCATATCGAGCTGGCGGCAGCGTTGTACAAATTCCCATGCATCGGAAGTCATGTTGATATTGGTGAGAGCAAGGGAGCCAATGCCCAGTTCATGTGCTTTGTTCACCAGCATTTCTGCGTGCATGGTGCCATACCGGAGACTGAAAAATGTTTTGCAGTTGAGAAACATGAATGTGGGTTATGTTGAAGAACAAAGGCGTTTGATGGAAGCGTCAGCCTTCGGTCTGCCGGTTATTTAAAATATGGAAGGATATCTTTTTTCACGACTGTATCTTTTTTACCAGGTGGGATCACGTTGGTCCCTTTCATGAGATATTCCCATCCAAAGCGGTTTTTAATCTGATCGATCGCCTGATAGAGTGCAATCATTTCCTGTTTGTCATCGAATAAACTGATCTGGTAGTTTCCCTGTACGAGATGACTGAAACGTACGCCTATGAGGCGTACCAGCAGGCGCCGGTCGTATAGTTTTTTGAAAAGTTCCTTTACTTTTTCAAGCAGTATATGATCGGAGCAGGAGTAGGGGATAGACATTTGTTTGGTAACGGTTTCAAAATCGGAATACCGTAGTTTCAGGGTGATACAGCCCGTGAGTTTATTTTGTTGCCGCAGTTCAAAAGCGATTTTTTCCGTCATGCGCACCAGTTCTGCATGCAGGAATTGCATGTCGATCGTATCTGCGGGGAAGGTGCTTTCCGTGGAAATGGATTTCTGTTCATAAAAAGGCACTACCGGCGATTCATCGATTCCATTGGCTTTTCTCCAGAGGGCTATCCCGTTTTTTCCCATCCATGCTTCCAGCAGGGAGATGGGTACCTCACTGAGTGTTTTCACGGTTTCTACGCCCCGGCGCCTCAGCTGCGCGCCGGTTTCACGGCCTACCATCGGAATCTTTTCTACCGCCAGCGGTGCCAGGAATGTTTTTTCTTCTCCAAACAGGATTTCCAGCTGACCGTTGGGTTTTGCCTCATCGGTCGCTACTTTGGAAATTAGTTTGTTAGACGCAAGCCCGAATGAAATGGGCAGCCCTGATTCCCTGATAATGGATTTCCTTAGTGCTGTGGTCCATTTGAGTGAGCCAAAAAATTTGTCCATGCCCGAAAGGTCCAGGTAAAATTCATCGATAGATGATTTTTCATAGAGTGGTGCTTTGCCGGCGATCATCTCCGTAATTTCCCTGGATTTGGCGCTGTATAGTTCCATATCACCACTGCGGACAATGGCATGCGGACAAAGGCGCAGGGCTGTTTTCATCGGCATGGCAGAATGAATACCATAGCGCCGGGCTTCGTAGCTGCAGGCGGCTACTACAGCACGGTCGCTGCTGCCGCCTACTAGCAGCGGTTTGCCGCTGAGGCGGTTGTCCCGCTGGCATTCCACTGATACAAAAAAGCAGTCCAGGTCGAAATGCGCTATGGTACGCTGTTGTAATGTTATCATACTGGCAATGGTTTATGGATAAACACAGGACGGAACGGGCTGGAAATGCAAAAGCGATTACGGATGGCGGACCGGGCAGAGGGAGGATAGTATAGCAGCAGGCCTGCCAGCCGGGATCACTTTCGAATAGCTAAATTACTAATTTATTTAGTAATACTAATAAAATTAGCAAAAAATATTGGAATTTCTGGTCGCCTCAATTTTCGTAACTTTAATACAACATATCTGGCAATCAATATGTAGTAGGTAAGAGAATGGAAATGAAGGAAAATCGGGAGTAATGCACCTTTAAACTGATCTCCACATGAAAAAACCGGATTTTACCAGAGAATTATTGATCCTGGCGTTGTTGCTGGTACCGATGGCTTACCTGGCCATCATCTGGAACCACTTACCGGCTGTTCTTTCGAATGACGGAAATGTAGCAGGTTCGCCTGAGATGGGCACCAAAAGTGATTTTCTCCTCTTAATGATCTTTCTCTTTTTTACAAATGCGTTGATTTATTTCCTGTTCCGCTATATTCCGAGGGCCGATGAAGCCCAGATAAGGCCTTCTGCTATTGAGATGGAGCATAAGGAATATTACCGGATCCGTTTTTTGATTCATTCTTACCAGGCTGTTTTTACCTGCATTATTATCTTCCTGGTAAGTCAGGGGAAATCGTTTGTGATGGAGCGCTGGGCGTTTATCGGGGTGGGATTGCTCATTGTGGGTATCGGCGCTTACCTGCGTAAATTGAAGCCCAATAATTACGTAGGGGTAAGAACGCCGTGGACTTTACAGAGTACGGAAGTATGGACAGAAACGCACCAGATGGCCAGCCGGTTATGGATCAGCGCCGGCGTGGTGATCATTGTGGCCGGATTTTTCCTGTCGCTGATCACAGGTGTATTCATTATTTTCTTTGTGGCGATTGTACTGGCGGCGCTGCCTTACATTTATTCTTTCCGGTTATACAATAAAGACAAGGGTTAATTCAGTGGTCAATCAATACATCAGAAAAAAAATGGCGTCCCTGATAAGGAGACGCCATTGTAATTTTTTGGAAACCAGGTTTAGAACCAGCCTTTGCCGAGTGCTGCGCGGAAAGGCCATGGAATCAGCGCCAGTATCACGACCAGGGCAAGACCGAAGAAGATCAGGCCCAGTTTATGTTTTTGGGCGTCGGTAGCCGCTTTCTTTATTTTTGATTTACCGATATGTACCAGTGCAATGGCGATGATGGCCATTGTTTCATGTTCTACGGTGAAGAATCTTAAAACAGGATCTTTCATAGCACCGCCCATATTGGAAATACCAGCCTGGGAAAGCGGGCTTAAAAAAAACAGGATCAATCCTACTACCAGTTGCAGATCACAGAAAATCATGAAGAAAAGTCCTGCCTTGCTGTCGGCCGCAGTGAAGGGAGTTTTCCCTGTTACGCCTTTAAGAGAGCGGATAACCGCCCAGAGTCCAGCCAATAATATAGCCCATCTGAGAAACGAGTGTACATAGTTAATTAACATATCGAGTTGGATTTTACCGGGCAAAAATAAGCGAAGCCGCCCGAATATATTTGGTATTTTATAAAATTATTTGCTAATTTTGTTAGCAAGGTACTAAATTATTTAGGTTATGTCCGTAGTATGTCAGAATTTGAAATATCTGCGTAAGCAAAAAGCCTGGACGCAGCAAGAGTTTGCCGATAAGCTTGGGATCAAGCGTTCCCTGTTGGGGGCATATGAGGAAGAGCGTGCAGAACCCCGCACAGAGATACTGGAACAGGTCAGCGATATGTTCCGGGTATCTATTGATGATCTGCTTCGCCGGGATCTGGGATCTCAGAAAGATAATTTCCTGGAAAAGCGTCGTCAGTTAAAACTGGGTAGTTCGCGGCAGGCAATTCATTTTGTGCCGGTAAAAGCAGCAGCTGGTTACCTCGCAGGTTACAATGATGATGAATTTATCGAGGAGCTGAACACGTTTACGTTGCCCATGCTGGGAGCGGGCGACTACAGGGCTTTCGAAATAGCGGGAGATTCCATGTTACCGGTTACCTCCGGTTCTGTGATCGTTTGCCACAAGGTAGATGGATGGGAGGAAATCAAGAACAATGAGACTTATGTGGTCATTACTTCCCGTGAGGGCATTGTTTTTAAACGTATTATCAAGAATAACCGCTCCAAATCAAAGATTACCCTCGTGTCTGACAACCCTCAGTTTGAGCCGTATGGTGTGGAAATGGAAGAAGTGCTGGAGTTATGGCAGTCAGATGCTGTCATCAGCAAAGCAGGCCAGCAAAGCCGCATGAGTGTAAATCACCTGGCAGATATGGTGAGCCACTTGCAGGACCAGGTTAGCTTGTTGAAGAAGAAGCTGAAAGACTAAACAGGCAGGCATCGATGCGGGCTTTGTCTGAGGATGAAGCCTTTGCCTTATTATAATAATGGAAGAAGGCGTTGCAGGGGAAACAGGGAGACCGGTTCCTCCTGCAACGCTTTCGTTCGTTTTCAGTTGCTTCATTGGTTTCCCATTTTCCGCAATACGCTTATTGGTTTACAGGTTTTCTGTGGATGAATTCGCTTTATTTTTTGTTTTCCGGTAATAGCTCATTGGTTTTCTGGATCTTTCTTAGATTTTCCCCCGCGCAATGATCTCGCGTGTTTTCAGGGTTTTGCTGTAAGCCGTTCCTGGTTTTCCCATTTTCCCGTAGTACCATCCTTTGTTTTCCAGGGCTTTTCTGCGGGTAGTAGTTCGTTCTCCGGCCAGCCGGGAAGAGCAGGCTTCTTCAGCAGCCATAATGGCGTGAAAATCAGTGTTGATGGTCTCTTCGGTATCTCGCGACTGGTTTGGTCCCCATTCTTTGTGGCTGCAGGCCTGGTGCATCAGTTCCTGGTATTTTACAGCCGTTTTACCGTTTTTGGTGACCTTTTATAAACAAGAAGACCGGGAAATTGAATAATTCTTATAGTCTTTTGTTTTTTTACAAATCTTATGTTATCTTTGCGTTCCTAAAAATAAGAGGCAAAAATTATGTTGATCATTGATTCTAAAGATTGCGAAAACATAGACAAGGCGCTTAAAAAATACAAAAAGAAGTTTGAGAAAGCTCGCATATTACTGCAGCTGAGAACGCGCCAGTCTTTTACTAAACCATCTGTTAAACGTCGTAACCAGGTGTTAAAAGCCGTTTACAAACAACAGTTGGCAACAGGTAAATTTGAAGATTAATATTGCAGCAGCGATAAGCTGATGGCAACTCAAAATATTTGATGATTGTAAGGTTATTTAATAACTTTACAATCATCAATCTTTTTGTGTTGAACGAACCTTTATATTCCTTAGCAGAGCGATTCATCTCCTATATACAGCTCGAGAAACGTTACTCAGCGCACACCTGCACTGCCTATCGCAACGATCTCTTCCAGTTTTTCGATTATGTGACCCTTCAATACAGCACTACGCCGGTAGAAGATCTCAGTCATATCATGATCCGGAGCTGGCTGGCCAAACTCATGGAAGATGCCATGACGGCCAAAAGTGTTAACCGGAAAATTTCCACACTCAAATCCTTTTTCAAATTCTGTCTTCGCCAGGGCCTGATTAAACAGTCGCCGATGGTCAAGGTCATTGCGCCCAAGATCAGCCGCCGTTTGCCCGGGTATATTGAAGAAAAGGGGATGCAGGCGCTGGAAGACAACGTTAGCCCGGTATCAGTGACCTCCCTGCATATTTTCGCAGACGACTTCGAAGGAATTACACATCGTCTCATTTTTGAAATCTTTTACCAGACGGGCATCCGTTTATCTGAGCTGATCTCTTTACAGGAGTTCAGGGTAGATCATGGCAATCAGTCACTGAAGGTAATGGGGAAAGGAGGCAAGGAGCGGATTATCCCGGTAAGTCCGGGGCTTCTGGTGCAGATGCGTGATTATATGGATCAGAAGCGCCGTCATCTGGAAGAATTTGAGAGCGGAGTATTGCTGGTGCATCCACACAGCGGTCAGCGTTTATACCCGAAGTATGTATATCTCACAGTGCGGAAATACCTCACAGAACATCAGATAACCACTTTAAAGAAGAAGAGTCCGCATATTCTGCGACATACGTTTGCTACACATCTGGCGAATAATGGAGCGGATCTGAACGCGATCAAAGAGTTGCTCGGACACTCCAGTCTCGCTGCCACACAGGTTTACACGCATAATACGATTGAACAGTTGAAGAAGGTTTATCAGCAGGCGCACCCAAAAGCGTAGCAGTTATTTTTGGCTTTTAACAAAATATTACGCGGCTAATTCGCATTGCATTGCAAAAGTGACTATATTAGTAATCAAGTTCATTATACTACAAGAGAATGCCTATGACCGTTCTTTACTAAATAGAACCCAGATTGTTAAATATTTAAAAAATTAGTGCTATGAACGTACAAATTCAAACTGTGCATTTTGATGCTGATTCCAAATTGATAGATCATGTGAACAAGAAAGTTCAGAAATTAAACACCTTTTATGACCGTATCATCAGTGTGGATGTATTTTTAAAGTTGGATAATTTTGCGCATCAGATCAAAGATAAAATAGCAGAGATCCGAGTTCGAATACCCCGTCAGGACTTGTTTGTAAAGCACGAGTCCAAATCCTTCGAAGAGTCCTTCGACCTGGCTTTTGAATCCCTTGTAGAGCAGGTAAAAAGAAAGAAGGAAAAGAAATTTCAATAATTTTCTCAAATAATTTTGGAAATATTAATCTCTTTGCTACCTTTGCCATCCCGATTCAAAAAGAGGGTCGGTAAAGGTAGCAAAGTTCTTTATGGTAGGGCGTTTTCAGGGAAGCAGATAAATTTTTAAATATTTGTAACAAACTGAAAAAAAGATTTTGAGAATTGAAAAATTCGCTTAATTTTGCGCTCTCTTTCAACGAGTTACTTTATTGAAAGAATGTTTTTTGAAAAGATGCCAGCATAGCTCAGTTGGCCAGAGCTACTGATTTGTAATCAGTGGGTCGGGGGTTCGAATCCCTCTGCTGGCTCATCGATTTTTATTTGGTTGATATAACCGGATGACAAAATCAAAAGAAGTTAGGGCAGGTTCCAGAGCGGCCAAATGGGGCGGACTGTAAATCCGCTGACTACGTCTTCATAGGTTCGAATCCTATCCTGCCCACAAAATACAGCGTGTTCCGCTTTTGCCCTTAGCAGAGGCGGAACATAGTTGTTGAGTAGAAGGTGAGTAATTCAGAAGTAGTAGACAGAATACCCTAAACCTGTGGTACAACAGCCTTTTAAAGTTCTTAATTTTATTCTGATGATTCTATAGGCAGTGGTTACAGTAATGTAAGCAAAGCTAAAAGAATTAAAAAATGCGGGAGTAGCTCAGTTGGTAGAGCGACAGCCTTCCAAGCTGTAGGTCGCGGGTTCGAACCTCGTCTCCCGCTCGCATTTAAAGCAATTTTCAAGCTGTTGTAGCTCAGGGGTAGAGCACTTCCTTGGTAAGGAAGAGGTCGTGAGTTCAATTCTCATCAACAGCTCCATAGAATTTTAGAAGAATAGTTGTAGTGAGTTTTTAATCGCCTCAACAAACTCCATAAAATTCGAATTTCGGGATTCGAATTTGTAAATTCCGCACTCCGAAATTTTAAACTTAGCGTTGTAGCTCAATGGAAGAGCGACCCTTTTTTGTTTAGGGGAGGCCATGAGTTCAATTCTCATCAACGGTACAAGTTTGTAAAACCGTTTTTTTAAAACAACAATCAATACAATCTTTACAAACCATCTAAAAAGAAAATACAATGGCAAAAGAAACCTTCAAGCGGGATAAACCCCACGTAAACATTGGTACCATCGGCCACGTGGATCATGGTAAAACTACTTTGACTGCTGCCATTACCACAATTTTGGCAAATAAAGGTCTGGCAGAGAAGAGAGGATATGATGAGATCGATGCTGCTCCTGAAGAAAAAGAAAGAGGTATTACTATCAATACAGCTCACGTTGAGTATCAGACAGCTGCTCGTCACTATGCTCACGTTGACTGTCCTGGTCACGCTGACTATGTGAAGAATATGATCACCGGTGCTGCTCAGATGGACGGTGCTATCCTCGTGGTGGCAGCTACAGATGGTCCTATGCCGCAAACAAGAGAGCACATCCTGCTGGCTCGCCAGGTAGGTGTACCTCAAATCGTAGTATTCATGAACAAAGTTGATCTGGTAGACGATCCAGAACTGCTGGAACTGGTAGAGATCGAAATTCGTGATCTGCTGTCTTCTAACGGTTTCGATGGTGACAACGTTCCAGTAATCCAGGGTTCTGCAACCGGCGCTCTCGCTGGCGACGAAAAATGGGTAGCTGCTATCGACCAACTGATGGAAGCTGTTGACTCTTACATTCCACTGCCTCCACGTCCGGTTGATCAACCGTTCCTGATGTCAGTAGAAGACGTATTCTCTATCACCGGTCGTGGTACCGTTGCTACAGGTCGTATCGAACGCGGTCGTATCAAAGTTGGTGAGAACGTTGAAATCGTAGGTCTGCAGGAAGAATCACTGAAATCTACTTGTACTGGTGTTGAGATGTTCAAAAAACTCCTCGACGAAGGTGAAGCAGGTGATAACGCTGGTCTGTTGCTGCGCGGTATTGAGAAAACTCAGATCCGTCGTGGTATGGTTATCTGCCAGCCAGGTTCTATCAAACCTCACTCCGAATTCAAATGCGAAGTATACGTACTGAGCAAAGAAGAAGGTGGCCGTCACACTCCGTTCTTCAACAAATACCGTCCTCAGTTCTACTTCCGTACTACTGACGTAACCGGTGAAGTTGAATTACCAGCAGGTGTTGAAATGGTTATGCCTGGTGATAACGTTAGCCTGACAGTTAAACTGATCCAGCCTATCGCTATGGACAAAGGTCTGAAGTTCGCTATCCGTGAAGGTGGTCGTACAGTAGGTGCTGGTCAGGTTACTGAAATCCTGAAGTAAGCAACTAAATTATATTAAAAGCCATTAGCTTTGGCTGTTAAATGTCAGTATTTTTTCATATATTTGCTGACGATAAAAGCTAAGTGCTAATGGCTTTATACACGGGTATGGTGCAACGGTAGCATACGGGTCTCCAAAACCTTTGATCTGGGTTCGAATCCTAGTACCCGTGCAAGGTTTAAAAAATAATTAAATGGTTGAATTGTTACAATAAAACAAGTCAACCATTTTTTAGGCTTTAAACAATTGACCTTAAATAGTTAACTTTATAGAATGAATAAAGTAAGAAATTATTTCCGCGAGTCTTACCACGAACTGGTTTATAAGGTGTCCTGGCCTACCTGGCAAGAACTCCAGTCATCTACCATGATTGTATTGATAGCAACAATATTCGTTACCGCGCTGGTTTGGGGTATGGATGCCGCTTCCAATTTTGTGTTAACGCACTATTACCAAATTTTCAAAGCTAAATAGATGGATGCAGCCAATCTTCCTGCTCAGGAAACAAAGTGGTATGTACTCCGCGTTGTTAGTGGCAAGGAAAAAAAAGTGAAGGAATACCTGGATATCGAAGTACGTCGCTCCGACTGGGGTAACGTCATCAGCCAGATCTTCCTGCCGGTAGAAAAAGTTTATAAAGTGCAGGCTGGTAAAAAAGTAATGCGCGAAAAAAACTTCTATCCCGGATATGTGATGATCGAAGCGGTAGATGGTAAAATGACCGATGAAGTAATTCAAGCTATACGTAACGTATCCGGCGTCATCCACTTCCTCGGAAAAGAAAAGCCAATCGCACTCCGTAAAGCTGAAGTCAACAAAATGTTAGGTAAAGTGGATGAACTGAGCGATCAGGGATTAACCATGAGCGAGCCTTTCATCGTTGGCGAAACCATCAAAATCATTGATGGACCATTCAACGATTTCAACGGTGTGATCGAAGAAGTAATCGAAGACAAAAAGAAACTGAAAGTAACTGTAAAGATCTTCGGCCGCGCTACACCAGTAGAGCTGAACTTCATGCAGGTAGAGAAACTTTCTTAAGTTCTTTTGCTTTCTGAACCATATTGGAAAACGTTCCGGCTACTGCCGGGACGTTTTCTGCTTTTATCCCTATCAGCTCCCTTGTTATGAAGGCTTCACTTATACTGCTTTTATGTGCCTGCTTTTTTCTACCTGCCAGCTCCCAACAGTATAATACCGCCATCTCCATACCTGATTCTGTCCCCGCAAATACCGCATCCATTGCACAATGGATAAATGCGAATTGCCATTCCGAAGAAGAAAAGTTATCCGTTGCCTATCAATGGGTATGCAAATATATCAACTACGATATCCGGCATGCCTACAGCCTCAAACATCAGATCCAGGGTGATACCCTCACTTTAGTCAACCAGATTCTCAAAACTAGAAAAGCCGTCTGTATAGGCTATGCCTGCACCTTTTCAGAGATATGCAAGCAGCTGGCAATTCCGGTAAAAGTGGTGACCGGTTATGGCTTTGATGCAAAGCAACACCTGCTCGATGCACCACATGCCTGGGTAACGGTTCATACCGGCGGCAAATGGCTTTTCGTTGATCCTACCTGGGGCGCCGGATTCGCAGAAGTTAAAAAGAGGAAGTTTCTTTGGAAAACCTTTAAGAGAGATGTATTTGTACTAAAGTTTAACTGGCATTACTTTCTAATGCCGGGAGATGAATTTATCGCTGATCATGTACCTTATGATCCGCTTTACCAGTTTACGGAGTACCCGGTAAGGCACGACACGATCAGTAAGAAAAGCAGGCGTGTGGATTCTTCCCTGCAGGCTTTTAAATACATCGATACTTTACAGTACTGCAGAAATCTGAATTATGCACAGCGTAGTATGAATGAAATAGCCAGGATACGTGCCTACGGCGTCAGTAACCGGTTTGTTTCCCAGTACATATCTATACAACGGCAAAATATTCCGTATTGGAAACTTGTCGATGATAAAGCATCTGGTCATTTTGACTTATACCAGGAAGCAGGTATCTCCCTGCAGCAATTGGATAATGATTACAGGATGCTGGAGAGCCAGGTGTATGATAACAGCCAGGATGACGATAAAATAATTAGCCAGCTTGGTAAACTATCCCCGGAGGTGGATAAGCTGCTGCAGAAAATGGAGAGCCTCACACTTACAACAACCAGTCTGAAATTTCAGTTGGCGGGGGATATCAGGCGCGTCCGGTTTTTACAGCAAAGATTGGCCGCTCAGCAAGCATTTGTACAAAAGCGGATATTGAAGAAAATGGAAAGGAAAAATGGCTAATCACCTAACAATGTTACAATTGTGGGGATGAATGCAGATATTTGCAGCTTAATTCCTGATGCCAACGATTTATCTGTAGAATGGTGTTTATTGTACCTGGTATTTACAGAGAAGGTTTTTTATATTTAGAGAGATATTTATCCCGACACAATGAAAGCTATAATTGCCGCTTTTGCGGTGCTGACAGCAGTATTTACTGCCAGCGCCCAGGCACCTAAATCAACTGGCGCTGCAAAGACAGTGGCCATTATATCAATTCCGGAAGAAGCCACTACTTCTCCATCTACCCTTGCAAAATGGCTGAAAGCACATACCGGCAGTCAGCAGGCGCTGCAACAAGCCCTGTTTAACTGGATGGCTGGGCATATTGCCTATGATGTGGATAACATGAACCGGGTGAGCAGTTACCGGGATTCAGCAGCAGCAATGTTGAAGACATTACAGACCCGCAAAGGACTGTGTACGGATTACGCCGTATTATATGCACAGGTATGCAAAGAGGCCGGGATTACCGCCATTGTGGTAACCGGTTATGCACTGGCGCATGATATTATGGTGCCTACCGGATCACACGACTGGGTAGTTGTAAAGAATGGTAATCAGTGGACGATTACTGACCCTACCTGGGGCGCCGGTGCGGTGGATAACGGCCGGTTTATACAACGGACTAACTGGACCTGGTTCCAGGCATCGCCGCAGATAGCGGTAAAAACACATATGCCTTATGACCCGATGTGGCAGATGTTATCGTTTCCGTTGCGGCATGATGAGTTGGGGAGTGGGGCCTTTGCAGCGGCGGCTAAAAGACCGGTGTTTGCCTATGGGGATACATTGCAGGCATGGTTCCGGCAGTCGCGCCTGGAGCGGTTGCAGAAATCCTCAGCGAGGATCCGCCGGTTTGGCGGTGCGGCCAATCCTTTTATCATGACGGAGCTGGATTGGATGGATCAGTCGATCCGGGTATTGGCGGGTAACCAGGAGATCGAAGCGAGAAACCGCCGGATAGATCAGTTTAATGCGTTGAACCGGGAGTATACGGAGATCGTGAAGTCCTATAATGAATATGTAGGATTCAAGAACCGGCAGTTTCTGCCGGAAGTACAGGATGCAGCGTTAAGGAAGATGATTGACGGGATTGCGGGCCGGTTGAGCGCAGCGGAAGCATCGTTGTCAGGATTAAAATCAGCTGATGACGGACTGAAGCAGAATATGGAAGAGTTAGGAGAGGCGATATCCGGTTTAAAAGGTAAAGTGGGAGATGAGCAGACTTTTGTGGGTAAATACTTAAAAACGGAGAAGGCGAAGCGCCGGGAATTGTTTTATGTACAAGTGGCGGATAAGTTGTAACTTTGCCGGCTTCGGATGATAGGGAAATTTTTCGGGAAATGCAACAGATTTGTAAAAAAAATCCCCGGCAGAGCAAAAAGGATGCCCAATTTCAAATACTTTTTGACAATTTCATAATAATATATACCTTTGCATCCCCTTTAAAAGGTTATTTTAGTTCCTTTTAGTTTTGGGAGTCTGCTGTTTGGCAGTGGGCGTTTAACCAAATTAAATCAATAAACATGGCAAAAGAAATCGCAACGTACGTGAAATTGCAGGTGAAAGGCGGCCAGGCCAATCCTGCACCTCCAATTGGTCCCGCGCTGGGTTCCAAAGGTGTGAACATCATGGAGTTCTGCAAACAGTTCAATGCCCGTACCCAGGATAAAATGGGTAAAGTATTGCCTGTGTTGCTGACTGTTTACACTGACAAATCTTTCGATTTTGTAATTAAAACTCCTCCGGCACCGGTACAGCTGCTGGAAGCTGCTAAATTACAGAGTGGTTCCAAAGAACCAAACCGTAACAAGGTGGGTAAAGTTTCCTGGGCTCAGGTAGAAGCTATCGCACAAGATAAGATGGCTGATCTGAACTGCTTTACGCTGAACAGCGCTATGAAAATGGTAGCTGGTACTGCTCGTAGCATGGGTATTACTGTTGATGGTAAAGCCCCTTGGGAAAACTAATTGTTTCACCCTGTTGAGGCAGGATCTTAAAATCATTTTGACAAATGGCAACTAAAAAGAGAAAAGTAGCTGACGCTAAGCTCGAGAAAAATAAGGTTTACAGCCTGAAAGAAGCTTCCAGCTTAGTTAAAGATATTAACTGTACTAAATTCGACAGTTCTGTCGATTTGCATATCCGCTTAGGCGTTGATCCTAAGAAAGCAGACCAGGCGATCCGTGGTTCCGTAACGCTTCCACACGGTACTGGTAAAACTAAAAAGGTGTTAGTGCTTTGCACACCTGATAAAGAAGCTGCTGCAAAAGAAGCAGGTGCTGACTTCGTTGGTCTGGATGAATTTATCCAGAAGATCGAAGCTGGTTGGACTGATGTTGATGTAATCGTAGCTACTCCTTCTGTAATGCCGAAGATCGGTAAACTGGGTAAGATTTTAGGTCCACGTAACCTGATGCCAAACCCTAAGACCGGTACTGTTACTAACGACGTTGCAGCTGCAGTAAACGATGTTAAAGGCGGTAAAATCACTTTCAAGGTAGATAAAGCTGGTATCATCCACGCTTCTATCGGTCGTGTATCATTCGCATCTGATAAAATTGAGCAGAACTCCCTGGAGCTGATCAACGCTATTATCAAGCTGAAACCAGCTACTGCAAAAGGTACTTACCTGAGAGGACTGTCTATGGCTAGCACCATGAGTCCTGGTATTGTTATCGATACTAAATCTGTTCAAAACTAATTGATCACGAGTTGTAGCCGTTGTCTGTAAGGACGTGGCTTGCTACAAACGTTTAAATATGAATAAAGATCAAAAACAAGAAGCGATTGAACTGCTGAAAAGTAAGTTCTCTCAATATAGCAACTTTTACATCACTAATACCGAATCATTAACGGTAGCGCAGGTAAACGACCTGAGGAAAGTGTGTTTCGATAAGCAAGTGGAAATGAAGGTGGCTAAGAACACCCTGATCCGCAAGGCTTTAGAATCTCTGGATAGCGAAAAATATGCAGGTGTTTATGACAGTCTGCATGGTGTAACTGCCCTGATGTTCTCTGACAGCCCAAAAGAGCCGGCTTTGATCATCTCTGCTTTCCGTAAAGCTAACGGTAAACTGGAAAAACCAGTACTGAAAGCTGCATTTGTTGCTGACGAAGTATTCGTAGGTGACAACCAGCTGAAAGCGCTGACCAACATCAAGACCAAGAACGAGCTCATCGGCGAAGTTATCGGTCTGTTGCAATCCCCTGCAAAACGCGTTATCGCTGCTTTGCTGGAGAAAGGCAAGAAAGAAGAAGCTGGGGTGGAAGCACCTGCAGCAGAATAGTGTGGCTGGCCTTTGGCTATCCGCATTCAAAATTGGCTTCCAAGTCACAATATAATTAACAACCACATTACAAACATTACATTAAAACATTATAAAATGGCAGACGTAAAAGCATTAGCTGAACAATTAGTAGGTTTAACTGTTAAGGAAGTACAGGAACTCGCAGATGTACTGAAATCTGAGTATGGTATCGAACCAGCTGCTGCTGCTGTAGTTATGGCAGGTCCTAGCGAAGCTGCTGCAGTTGAAGAAAAAACTGCCTTCAACGTTATCCTGAAAGCTGCTGGAGCTAGCAAACTGAACGTTGTTAAGATCGTTAAAGATCTGACCGGCTTAGGTCTGAAAGAAGCGAAAGAGCTGGTAGACGGCGCGCCTAAAGCACTGAAAGAAGGCGTAAGCAAAGCTGAGGCTGAAGACCTGAAAGCTAAGCTGACTGAAGCTGGTGCTGATGTTGAAATTCAGTAATTCTTTGCTTAAGTATACATCTTTTAAAGGTCAAAAGTGCTTTTGCACTTTTGGCCTTATTCCCTTTGGGAAAGTGTCTTTTTCAGAGAGTCAAAACGGGGAATCACTGAGGTGACTTTGACCACGTGCAGAAGGCATAAATTAAATTAGGATGGTATTGGCAAAGAAATCTTAATTTCCCTAATTCTTACAAGTCATATAACTGCTAACTTCGAATATGTCTCTAAAAAAAGCCCAAACAAACGAAAGAGTAAATTTTGGAAAGATCAAACAAGTTACTGAGACACCGGATCTGTTGGCTATCCAAATCCAATCTTTCAAGGATTTCTTCCAATTAGAAACCACACCAGATAAGCGAAACAACGAAGGCCTTTTTAAAGTATTTAAAGAGAACTTCCCGATTACGGATACCAGAAATATCTTTAATCTGGAATTCCTGGATTATTTCGTGGATCCTCCGCGTTATACTATCGAGGAGTGTATTGAGCGTGGGCTTACTTATTCCGTACCGTTGAAAGCGAAACTCCGCCTCAGCTGTAATGATGAGGAGCATGTGGATTTCCAGACGATTGTTCAGGATGTGTTCTTAGGTAACATTCCTTACATGACTCCAAGAGGTACTTTCGTTATTAATGGTGCTGAGCGTGTAGTTGTATCCCAGCTGCATCGTTCACCTGGTGTTTTCTTTGGTCAATCTGTACATCCGAACGGTACCAAAATCTACTCTGCAAGGGTGATTCCGTTCAAGGGCGCATGGATGGAGTTTGCAACAGACATCAACAACGTGATGTACGCTTACATCGACCGCAAGAAGAAATTCCCGGTTACCACCCTGTTACGTGCCATCGGTTATGAAACAGATAAGGATATCCTGCAGCTGTTTGGCATGGCAGATGAAGTAAAAGCAGACAAAAAAAGTCTTGATAAATATGCCGGCAAAAAGCTGGCTGCCCGTGTTTTAAGAAGCTGGGTGGAAGACTTTGTGGATGAAGATACCGGTGAAGTGGTGAGCATCGAGCGTAATGAAATTATGCTGGAGCGTGATAGCATTCTGGATGAAGCGAATATCGAGACCATCGTAGACATGGGCCTGAAAAGCGTATTTGTGCAGAAGGAAGAGGTGAGTGGTGATTTCTCCATCATCTACAATACATTAAATAAGGATACATCTAACTCTGAGCTGGAAGCCGTTCAGCACATCTACCGCCAGTTACGCGGAGCTGATGCGCCGGATGATGAAACAGCAAGGGGCATCATTGATAAATTGTTCTTCTCCGACAAACGTTACGATTTAGGTGACGTGGGTCGTTACAAGATCAACAGAAAATTAGGTCTTCCTACTCCGTTAGACATGAAAGTGCTGACGAAGGACGACATCATCTCCATCATCAAGTACCTGGTACAGCTGACGAATGGTAAAGCAGAGATCGATGATATCGATCACTTGTCTAACCGTCGTGTACGTACTGTAGGCGAGCAGTTATATGCTCAGTTTGGTGTTGGTCTGGCACGTATGGCCCGTACCATCCGTGAAAGAATGAACGTACGTGATAATGAAGTATTTACGCCGGTAGATCTGATCAATGCGAGGACCCTGTCTTCCGTAATCAACTCCTTCTTCGGTACTTCCCAGTTATCACAGTTCCTGGATCAAACGAACCCGCTGTCTGAAATCACCCACAAACGCCGTATTTCCGCTCTCGGACCCGGTGGTTTGAGTCGTGAAAGAGCAGGCTTTGAGGTGCGTGACGTTCACTACAGCCACTATGGCCGTCTGTGTACGATCGAAACACCGGAAGGTCCGAACATCGGTCTGATCTCTACCCTCTGCGTACACGCAAAGGTGAATGAGATGGGCTTCATCGAAACGCCTTACCGTAAAGTAAACAGCGGTAAAGTAGACATGCATAAAGTGGAATTCCTGAGCGCTGAGGAAGAAGATTCTGTGAAGATTGCACAGGCGAACGCCCCACTGGATGACAAAGGTCACTTTGTAAATGATAAAGTAAAATCCCGCGAAACCGGTGACTTCCCTATCCTCGACAGAGAAGAAGTGGAATTCATGGACGTAGCGCCGAACCAGATCGTAGGTCTGAGTGCATCATTGATTCCGTTCCTGGAACATGATGATGCCAACCGTGCGTTGATGGGATCAAACATGCAACGTCAGGCTGTGCCACTGCTAAATCCGGAAGTGCCTATCGTGGGTACTGGTCTGGAAGGCAAGGCAGCACGTGACTCCCGTCTGCAGATCACCGCAGATGGTAATGGTGTGATCGAATTTGTGGATGCAAATGAAATCCATGTTCGTTACGAGCGTGATGAAATGCAGAAACTGGTGAGCTTTGAAGACGATCTGATCGTTTACACACTGACCAAATTCGTAAAAACCAACCAGAGCACCTGTATCAACCTCAGACCTTGCGTGAAGAAAGGTCAGCGCGTGAAAGATGGCGACTTCTTAACAGAAGGTTACGCTACCCGCGGTGGTGAACTGGCGCTGGGACGCAACCTGAAGGTAGCGTTCATGCCATGGAAAGGCTACAACTTTGAGGATGCGATCGTAATTTCTGAACGTGTTGCACGTGAGGATCTCTTTACCTCCATCCACATTGATGAATATGAACTGGAAGTTCGTGATACCAAACTGGGTGAAGAAGAACTGACCCCGGATATTCCTAACGTAAGTGAAGAGGCTACCAAAGACCTCGACCAGAACGGTATCATCCGTGTTGGTGCACACATTAAAGAAGGCGATATCCTGATCGGTAAAATCACTCCGCGTGGTGAGTCTGATCCTTCTCCTGAAGAAAAGCTGTTAAGAGCAATCTTCGGTGACAAGGCTTCTGATGCGAAAGATGCTTCTCTGAAAGCGCCTCCATCCACAGAAGGTGTGGTGATTGACAAGAAACTGTTCAGTCGCGCCAAGAAAGATAAAAATTCCAAAACCCGCGAGAAAGCAGCTATCGAGAAACTGGAGAAAATTCACCAGAAGAATGCGGAAGATCTGCTGGAAGTACTGATGAGCAAGTTGCTGGTATTACTGAAGGATAAAACCTCTCAGGGTATTACCAACACTTACGGTGAAGTACTGATCTCCAAAGGTTCCAAGTTCTCTCCGAAGAACCTGGTAAATATTGATTTCATGAACGTGAATCCGCTGGGCTGGACAACAGACGAAGTGGTGAACGATCAGATCAATACCCTGCTGCATAACTATAACATCAAGTTCAACGAAGAGCTGGGTCGTTACAAACGTGAGAAGTTCAACATCTCTATTGGTGATGAGCTGCCAGCGGGTGTACTGAAACTGGCAAAGGTTTACCTAGCCAGCAAGCGTAAGTTGAAAGTGGGTGATAAAATGGCGGGACGTCACGGTAACAAGGGTATCGTTGCCAAGATCGTGCGTGATGAAGACATGCCGTTCCTGGAAGATGGTACACCACTGGATATCGTACTGAACCCACTCGGGGTACCTTCCCGTATGAACCTTGGACAGATCTACGAAACCGTATTAGGTTGGGCTGGTCTGAAACTGGGTGTACGTTTTGCGACACCGATCTTTGATGGTGCTACTACAGAAGAGATTGCCGGATATATCAACGAAGCTGGTTTACCAAGCTTTGGTCACGCTTACCTGCACGATGGTGAAACGGGCGACCGCTTCCACCAGAAAGCAACCGTGGGTGTTATCTATATGCTTAAACTGAGCCACATGGTGGATGATAAGATGCACGCCCGTTCTATCGGACCGTACAGTCTCATTACCCAACAGCCGCTGGGTGGTAAAGCTCAGTTTGGTGGTCAGCGTTTTGGTGAGATGGAGGTATGGGCACTGGAAGCATATGGTGCATCCAACATCCTGCAGGAACTGCTTACAATTAAATCTGATGATATCGTGGGTCGTGCGAAGGCATATGAATCAATCGTTAAAGGAGACAACATCCCTAAAGCGGGTGTACCTGAATCCTTCAATGTATTGATCCATGAATTGCGTGGTCTGGGTCTGGATCTGAAATTTGACTAAGAGCTTTTAGCTACCAGCCATTGGCAGTAATGCCAGTGGCTGATAGCTTGGATATTTCGCAGGAATAAAATTTTTGTCGCTGGCTTACCACCAACGGCTAACAGCTAAAAGCTAATTACAGATGGCTATCAAAAAAGAAAATCGTCCTAAATCAAATTTTAACAGCATTACCATCAGTCTGGCTTCTCCGGATGTTATCCTGGAGCGTTCATACGGTGAAGTGCTGAAACCTGAAACCATCAACTACCGTACTTACAAGCCGGAACGTGATGGTTTATTCTGCGAAAGAATATTCGGGCCTGTAAAGGATTACGAATGCTATTGCGGAAAATACAAACGTATCCGTTATAAGGGTATTGTGTGTGATCGCTGCGGTGTTGAGGTAACGGAGAAGAAAGTACGTCGTGAAAGAATGGGTCACATCCGTCTGGTAGTGCCTGTTGTACATATATGGTATTTCAAATCCCTGCCAAACAAGATCGGTTACCTGCTTGGAATGAGTTCCAAGAAACTGGAAACCATCGTTTACTATGAAAGATACGTAGTAATCCAGGCGGGTATGAAACAGGAGAAAGGTATGAACTACGGTGATCTGCTCACTGAAGAAGAATACCTGGATATCCTGGACACCTTACCAAAAGACAATCAACTGTTACCGGATGAAGATCCTAACAAGTTTATTGCTAAAATGGGTGCGGAAGCGGTAGAAATGATGCTGGCCCGTATTGATCTGGACAGCCTTTCTTACCAGTTACGTAACCAGGCAGCTACTGAAACTTCCCAGCAACGTAAAGCGGAAGCGCTGAAACGTCTGAGCGTAGTGGAAGCTTTCCGTGAAGCCAATGGCCGTGTAGAAAACCGTCCTGAATGGATGGTAATGCAATATATTCCTGTGGTACCTCCTGAACTGCGTCCGTTAGTTCCATTGGATGGTGGCCGTTTTGCGTCTTCCGACCTGAACGACCTGTATCGCAGGGTAATTATCCGTAACAACCGTCTGAAACGTCTGATCGAAATTAAGGCACCTGAGGTGATCTTACGTAACGAAAAGCGTATGCTGCAGGAAGCAGTGGATTCCCTGTTCGACAACTCCCGTAAATCCAACGCGGTAAAAGCGGAAGGTGGTCGTGCACTGAAATCACTGTCAGACGTACTGAAAGGTAAACAAGGTCGTTTCCGTCAGAACTTGCTCGGTAAACGTGTGGATTATTCCGGACGTTCTGTTATCGTGGTAGGACCTGAACTGAAACTGCACGAGTGTGGTTTGCCTAAGGATATGGCGGCTGAATTATTCAAACCGTTTATTATCCGTAAACTGATTGAAAGAGGCATCGTGAAAACCGTGAAATCAGCTAAAAAGCTGGTAGATCGTAAAGAAGCGGTGGTTTGGGATATCCTGGAAAACGTACTGAAAGGTCACCCGGTTATGTTAAACCGTGCTCCGACCCTCCACCGTTTGTCCATACAGGCTTTCCAGCCAAAACTGGTGGAAGGCAAAGCGATACAGTTGCACCCGCTCGTGTGTTCTGCGTTCAACGCGGATTTCGATGGTGACCAGATGGCGGTACACGTGCCTTTGAGCAATGCTGCTATCCTGGAAGCCCAACTGCTGATGCTGTCTTCCCACAACATCCTCAACCCGCAGAATGGTACGCCAATCACCCTGCCTTCACAGGACATGGTTCTTGGTCTGTACTACATTACCAAGGGTAAGAAAACAATGGGTGATGTGGTAGTAAGAGGAGAAGGTAAAGCGTTCTACTCTGCTGAAGAAGTAATCATCGCACTGAATGAAGACCGTATCGACCTGCACGCACACATCCGTGTTAAAGCGGACGTAAGAAATGCAGATGGTAGCCTGGAAAGAAAACTGATCGAAACAACTGTAGGCCGCGTACTGTTCAACCAGCACGTACCTAAAGCTGCCGGTTATGTAAATGCCCTGCTGACCAAGAAGTCACTGCGTGAAATCATCGGTGATATCATCAAAGCAACTGACATTCCAAAGACTGCGAAGTTCCTGGATGACATCAAGCAATTAGGATTCCGCATGGCGTTCCGTGGTGGTCTGTCATTTAACATCAATGACCTGATCATCCCAGACGTTAAGCAGGATATGATTGACGGTGCAGCCGGTGAAGTAGAAGAGGTTTGGGATAACTATAACATGGGTCTGATCACCAACAACGAACGCTACAACCAGATCATCGATATCTGGTCACGTGTGGATACGAAGGTGACAGAAACCCTGATCCGTGAGCTGGCAACAGACAAGCAAGGTTTCAACTCTGTATACATGATGTTGGATTCCGGTGCGCGTGGTTCCAAGCAGCAGATCAAACAGCTGGCTGGTATCAGAGGTCTGATGGCCAAGCCGCGTAAGAGTGGATCTACCGGTTCCGAGATCATCGAAAACCCGGTATTGTCCAACTTTAAAGATGGTTTGAACGTATTGGAATACTTCATCTCTACGCACGGTGCCCGTAAGGGTCTTGCGGATACGGCGTTGAAAACGGCGGATGCGGGTTACCTGACCCGTCGTCTGGTAGACGTTGCGCAGGATGTGGTAATCAATGAAGAAGACTGTGGTACTCTCCGTGGTATTGCTACTTCCGCATTGAAAGATAATGAAGAAGTGATCGAAACACTGTATGACCGTATCCTCGGCCGTACTTCCCTGCACGATGTATTTGACCCTCATAATGACGAGGACCTGATCGTTGGCGCTGGTGCTGAAATCACTGAAGAAATTGCACACAGAATTGAAGAAAGTGCAATTGAAACCGTAGAAATTCGCTCCGTACTGACTTGCGAAAGCCGTCGTGGTGTGTGTGTGAGATGTTACGGTAAAAACCTGGCGAGCGGTTACACTGCACAGAGAGGTGATGCTGTAGGTATCATTGCTGCACAGTCGATCGGTGAGCCTGGTACCCAGTTGACACTGCGTACCTTCCACGTGGGTGGTGTGGCCGGTTCTACTTCCGTTGAATCCGGTATGCCAGCTAAGTTTGATGGTACTGTACAGTTCGATGGTCTGCGTACCACTACCTACGAGAACAACACCGGTGAAAAAGTACAGATCGTTATCGGTCGTACCGGTGAGTTACGTATCATGGACGTGAAAAACGACCGTCTGCTGGTAACCAACAACATTCCTTACGGTTCTACCCTCCTGGTGAAGGACGGACAGAAAGTAGCGAAAGGTGATATGATCTGCACATGGGATCCGTTCAACGCCGTTATCGTGTCTGAAATTCCTGGTAGCATTCGTTTCGACAGCATCATAGAAGGTATCACCTTCCGTGAAGAAGCGGATGAGCAAACAGGTCACCGTGAGAAAGTGGTAATTGAAACAAAAGATAAAAATAAGATCCCGTCTATCATGGTAGATGGTAATAAAGAGGTGAAATCTTACAACTTACCGGTAGGTTCCCACATCGTTATCTCCGAAGGAGATAAAGTGAGAGCTGGTCAGGTAATCGTGAAAATCCCTCGTATTATCGGTAAACTGCGAGATATCACGGGTGGTCTGCCACGTGTAACGGAACTGTTTGAAGCCCGTAACCCAAGCAACCCTGCCATCGTTTCTGAAATTGACGGTGTGGTAGCATTTGGTAACATCAAACGTGGTAACCGCGAAATTATCATCGAAAGCCGTGAAGGTCAGATCAAGAAATACCTGGTGCCATTAACACGTCATATCCTTGTACAGGACGGTGACTTCGTGAAGGCTGGTACTTCTCTCTCCGATGGTTCTACTACTCCTGCGGATATCCTGTCTATCAAAGGACCGTTTGCCGTACAGGAATACCTGGTAAATGAAATCCAGGAAGTATACCGTTTACAGGGTGTGAAGATCAATGACAAGCACATTGAGGTGATTGTTCGTCAGATGATGCGTAAAGTAAACATCGAAGATCCGGGCGATACCCGCTTCCTCGAAGGTGATACTGAAGACAGATTTGATTTCTTCGAAGAAAACGATATGATCTTCGATAAGAAGGTAGTAACTGAAGCAGGTGAATCTGCTAACCTGAAAGCAGGTCAGATTGTAACACTGCGTCAGGTTCGTGAAGAAAACTCCCTGTTGCGTCGTGCAGATAAAAAACTGGTAGAATTCCGTGATGCACAACCGGCTACTTCCAGCCCGCTCCTGCAAGGTATTACCAAGGCGTCCCTTGGTACCCGTAGCTGGATCTCTGCTGCTTCGTTCCAGGAAACCACGAAAGTATTGTCACAGGCTGCTATCAACGGTAAAACCGATGATATGATGGGTCTGAAAGAGAATGTGATCACAGGTCACCTGATCCCTGCCGGTACTGGTTTACGTGAGTTCGAAAACATGATCGTAGGTTCTAAAGAAGAATACGACATCCTGGCCTCTTCTAAAGAAGTGTTCCAGTTTGACGAAGAAGAATAGTATCATACCAATGATATATATAGAAAGCGCTTGCCTCTCCGGCAGGCGCTTTTTTTTCCCCATCTCCCGAAGGGGGATTTCTGTACGCCCAATTTTTAATTTCACTACATTTGGGTCCGTAAAAAGAAGCGGATTTCATGAAACATCTGATCATTCCTGTTATCATATTGTTGGTGATGCTGGGCGCCTGTAAAAAGAACAGTGATAGTGCGGTACCGGATACCCACGGTAGTTTCCTGTTTGTAAATGCCATACCCGGCAACCTGCAATTCGATGTGAGACTGGATACCAACCAATTTGCCAGCAACGTAGGTTACGGAACCAACACAGGATATAAATCTTATCGTGCACAGAAATACAATCTTATTATCACACCATCAGGTCAGCCCAATGTAGTGCTCTACAACGCGGAGATCTTTTTGCGTAATAACCGTTATTATTCCGCTTACCTCGGCGCCGATAGTGCTATGGCCAACATGGTGCTGATCACTACCGAAGATGATCTGAGTAATCCGGGAGAGGGGCTGGCAAAGTTCCGGGTTATCAATTTCACACAGGCATTTAAGCCCAACCGCACCCCATTGGGGATCGATGTGGTATCTGACACATTCCCCCGTTTTTTCAGGGGACTTACATTCCCTGCGCAAACGGGATTTGCCCCTATTGCCGGTGATAGTACTTATAAAATAAATTTCCGCTGGGGGGATTCTTCGAAGGTGCTTAAAACCTTTAACCTGGCTGCTCAAACAGGAAAAACCTATACGTTGATCAGCAATGGTTATCCGCTGGACCCTAACAAGTTCAACGTGTTGATGGTGCAGCATAATTAAAGCATACCCAAAGCTTTATATTAATTTAACGCCATATTTCTCTGTCCGGGGGGTGGAAATAAATAAATTGCACGCTATTTTGTAATAACAAACCCTGGTAACATGAATAATTGCAAGAAGATATTTCTGCTGGCCGGTATGGCCATTGGGGCAGCCACGGCACAGGCGCAACAGGCCGGTGCTCCTTACCTGGACGCCTATACGATTCCATTGAAGAAGAAGAATGCCGTGATTGGCAGGATCTACGACCGGGCAGGCAACCTGTCGGCCGCAACGCTGATAGAAGATAAATCCGGCTTATTTACCATCAGTGGAAATGAATTAAGACTGAAGAAGAAGGCGAGTGTAGATAAAAGCGGAACGTTTACCTATCCGGTAAGTATCAAAGCCGGTGCAGATACAGCCGCGTTTTTGCTGGTAGCGGATGATTTCATCCGTAATAAAGTAGTAGCTCACCGGGGGGCGTGGAAACATCATGAGGGCAGTCAGAACAGTATTACCTCGCTGAAAGATGCGATAAAGCTGGGTTGCGAGGGGTCGGAGTTTGATGTATGGTTATCTTCTGACGACGGGCTGGTGATATCACATGATCCGGAGATTGGTGGGAAAAAGGTTGAAGAATCTACATTGGCGGAGTTGCAAACAGTGCCTTTGAATAACGGCGACCGGGTGCCTACACTGGAGGAGTTTATTGATGTGATTCAGGGGCAGCACCAGACCCGGCTGGTACTGGAGTTGAAGCCATCGGCCAAAGGGAAAGGCGAATTACTGGCTACGAAGGCAGTAGCGTTGGTACAGGCAAAGAAGGCACAGGCCTGGATGTATTACATCAGCTTTGACTACAATATCTGCAAGAAAATAAAAGAGCTGGATCCTGCCGCCAAAATTGCCTATCTGAACGGGGATAAAACGCCGGAGCAGTTGAAGGCAGATGGTATCTGGGGATTGGATTACAATCAACAGGTATTTAAGAAAGATCCGCAACTTATTGCTACTGCCCAGCAGCACAAGGTAACTACGAATGCCTGGACGATCGATAAACCGGAAGTGATGGATGAGTTGTTAAAAAGCGGTATTGATTATATTACGACAAATGAGCCGGAGATCCTGTTAAGTAAAGTAAAACCATAATATTAGTTAAAACCTAGCTAAAAAAATGGATGGGAATATGAAAATCCGTTAAAAACGTTATTTTAGCCGTTCCATTTTTAAAATGTACTAAAAGAAGCAAATCCACCTATTAACATGCGCACTTGTAAACAATTAGTGACTAAAGGATTATTAGCGGCATTCGCAGCCGGATTATTGATGTCTTGCCAGGGAAATAAAGCTGGTAACAGTGCACCAGCTGCATCACCCGCAGCAGGCGGCGGTACTCCTGCTGCAGGTAGTTTCAAAATTGCTTACGTAGACCTGGATTCACTGGAAGCGCATTTTGAGTATTTCAAGGAAAAAAGAGCATTACTGGAGCAGAAACAACAGCAGATGGATAATCAGCTGAAAGGTAAAGCCCGTGCATTGCAGAGTGAATATGAAGACCTGCAGCGCAGAGCATCTACGCTGACCCAGGAACAGGGCGAATCTGCACAGCGTAGCCTGATGACCAAGCAACAGCAACTGGAGCAGGAAGCACAGAATCTTCGTGCTACCTACACAGAACAGGAAACCAAGTTTAATGAAGAATTACAGAAGCGTCTGGATGATTTCCTGAAGTCGTTTAATTCCGACAAACGTTTCGCATATATATTCTCTTATCGCAGCACAGCCAGCAACATCCTGTATAAAGATCCGGCTTACGATGTAACTCCGGATGTTATCAAAGGGATGAATGATCATGGTGCGGCCACTGCTAAATAAGCGGATAAAACCAATGAAAATTTTTCTACCTTATAGTCCCGGTTCCTTATGAGCCGGGATTTTTTATAAACAACCATATGGAAATCAACCAAACTAATTCGTTCAAGCCATCCCTGGGTTTATTGGACGCTACCATGATCGTTGCCGGTTCGATGATAGGCTCCGGCATTTTTATTGTTACCGCCGAAATTGCCCGTAGTGTGGGCGGGGCAGGCTGGATCACCGCCATGTGGGTACTGGCAGGTATCGTTACCTTGATTGCGGCTATGAGTTATGGTGAATTATCCGGGATGTATCCCAAAGCAGGCGGACAGTATGTATATCTCCGCGAAGCCTACAATCCTTTTATTGCCTTCTTATTTGGCTGGACACAGTTCGGCGTTATTCAAACCGGTACCATTGCGGCGGTGGCGGTGGCTTTTGCCAAATTTACCGCCTATCTTATTCCGGGTTTCAGTGAAAAGAATATTTTGTTGGATGCCGGTATTGTGCAGATTTCCGCAGCACAGATAGTGGCCATTGTATCCATCTTCCTCCTCACCTTTATCAATACACGTGGTGTGCAGCATGGAAAGCTGATACAAACGGTATTTACGCTGGCGAAGCTGTTGTCTTTATTTGGACTGATTATTTTCGGATTCCTGCTCGGTGCCAAACAGGAGATCTGGCATGCGAACTGGCAACATGCCTGGGATGCAGCGGCAGTAACCTCACAAAATGGAGAAGTGATTACAGCGGCATTATCGGGGCTTGCTTTATTTGGCGCTATTGCCGTGGCGATGAAGGGATCGTTGTTTTCCAGCGATGCCTGGAATAATGTGACCTTTATTGCGGGCGAGATAAAAAATCCGGCAAAAAATATCGGGCGTTCACTTTTCCTGGGAACGCTGATCGTTACTGTCATTTATGTGAGCTGTAACCTGATGTACCTGGCGGTGTTGCCATTGAATGAAATTGCTTTTGCCGCAAATGACCGGGTAGGCGTGGCGGCGGCTGCGAAAATTTTTGGATCCAACGGCGCTATTATTATTGCTGTAATGATCATGATCTCCACCTTTGGTTGTAATAACGGGTTGATCTTATCAGGTGCGAGGATCTATTATACCATGGCACAAGATAAATTGTTTTTTAAGGGAGCGGGTGAACTGAACAAGCACAGCGTACCGGCAAAAGGGTTGTGGATTCAGTGTGTATGGGCTTCTATGCTTTGTTTGACAGGCAGGTACAATGATTTGCTGGCGCTGGTAATTTTCGGGGTACTGATATTTTATGTGCTGACCATCCTGGGTATTTTTCTTTTAAGAAAGAAGCGTCCGGAGATAGAAAGACCTTATAAAGCTTTCGGATACCCGGTACTGCCAATGGTGTATATTATTGTGGCATTGTCGCTGGCAGCGCTGTTGCTGGTGTTTGAGAGCAACTATACCTTACCTGGATTGGGTATCATTTTATTGGGTATTCCATTGTATTATCTGGCGATGTTGGGACAGCCAAAGGGCAGCCGGAACTAATTTGGACAAAAAAAAGGTATAATTACCACTAACGTTGTATAAAAAAAAGGGGCCACTGCAGTGTATCATGCAGTGGCCCCTTTTAATTTGCACTAAGACACACGGAACGAGTGATGTCTGCATAAACCCTGATAATTTAGAAAACCCGGACTATTTGAGAATATTTAAACAAAGGAAACATTGTCAACATTAGCGAAGGAAATCCCATAAACCGAAGTGGCGAGAGGCTGCTCCAATTTATGAAAATTTTACGTCTGTGATTTGGCCCTGTAATTTGTGACCTGGTATTGTTGTTAACAATTACAGAAATTATTTATCGACACCCTCAATAAAACGTATAGCCATTAGAGTTTAAACTTTACTGCATTCAATTAATATTCAAAAAAACAAAAACTATATAAAAATATTTATTGCCAACAATATGGTGTGTGACAACATCATTTTTAGGGTAAAAAGGAAAATAAGGTGGTATAACCTTGACGGCATCTCAACCCCAAGATAACCATTAAAAGCCTTCACGATTTGCATTCTCGAACATTCACATGACAATCTTTTACAATAAGCGTATGGTCTCTACCATGCGCTTCTTTTTTTGTTTGAGCCTGACTATCTCCGGTGTAGAAGGTGCGTGTAGGGCGGGATAATTCCGCTAAAAAGGGGTTGCTAATTGCTAAAAGCTGGTATATTTGCGCCATGTTTACACAAGTGTGCAATAAGATATTTAACCAGAGTATCGCGGCCTACCACGAGCACAATGATGTGCATCAGGCCATTTCCAATCCCTATGAAAAAAGCAGCATTGAACACCTGCTATTCCTGAAAAACTGGATCGACACCGTACAGTGGCATCTTGAGGATATTATCCGTGATCCGAAGATAGACCCGGTGGAAGCACTGGGCATCAAACGCTGGATCGACCGTTCCAACCAGGAACGTACCGATGTGGTAGAATACATAGACAGCTATTTCCTGGGGCAATACAGCAAAACAGTACCTGCTGCGGATGCAGCAATTAATACCGAAAGTCCGGCCTGGGCTATAGACCGTTTGTCTATTCTCGCGCTGAAAATATATCATATGCAGGAGGAAGCTACCCGTGCAGATGCGACGCCGGAGCACCGGGCTGCCTGTCAGCGCAAGCTGGACATTCTGCTGGAACAGCGGGAGGACCTGGGAACAGCGATAGAAACCTTGCTGGCAGATATTGCGGCGGGTAAAAAATTCATGAAGGTATACAAGCAGATGAAAATGTATAACGATCCTTCCCTGAATCCTGTTTTATACAAAACTGAAAAATAAACCAGCAATCTTGGGCACTGTAAAAACAATACTGGTTACCCGTTTGTCGGCTATGGGAGATGTTGCCATGACGGTTCCCGTTATGAAGCAGGTGCTGGACGAAAACCCTGAGGTGGAGATTGTTTTTGTGACCAACAGGAATTGGGGCGCTTTGTGTGCGGATATTCCCCGGTTGACCTTTTTCCCGGCAGATGTGAAAGGAATTCACAAAGGAGTGAAGGGATTATACCGTCTCTTCCGGGAAGTAAAGCAGGCACACCACATCGCTGCGGTAGCAGACCTTCATAACGTGCTGAGATCCAAAATTATACGTTCTTTTTTCCGACTTAGTGGCACGCCTGTGGCTGCTATTGATAAAGGGCGGGCAGAAAAAAAAGCACTTACCCGGAAAGAAAATAAGGTATTACAGCCATTAACAAGCACCATTGAGCGATATGCCATTGTTTTCAGGCAACTGGGATTACGTTGTGAAATGGGCCGCAAACCCGTTTTTCAGCCCCGTTCGCTGCCTGAATCCGTATTGGCAGTCACTGGTGCCAAAGGAAACAGGAAATGGGTAGGACTGGCTCCTTTTGCCACTTACCGGGAGAAAATGTATCCGCTGGAAAAAATGAGTGCTGTTGCAGGTATGCTGGCCCAGGAACACGGATTACAGTTATTTCTGATGGGAGGAGGACAACAGGAAGTTACGCTGCTGACACAGCTGGCGGCGCAATATCCAGAGGTGATAGTAGTAGCCGGGCGTTTCAGCCTGCAGGAGGAAATGGCCGTCATCAGCCAGCTGGACGTGATGATCAGCATGGATTCCGCTAACATGCACCTGGCCTCGCTGTTTGGCGTACCGGTGGTATCTGTCTGGGGCGCCACTCATCCGTTTGCCGGTTTTATGGGGTATGCACAACGGCCGGAAAATGCAGTGCAGATATTGGATCTGGGATGCCGGCCCTGTTCTGTATTTGGCAATAAACCCTGTTTCAGAGGGGATCACGCCTGCATGGAGTGGATAAAACCAGCACAGATAGCGGAAAAAGTGAATGAGATAGTTTTATAAGTCTTTGCTGTAAAGGATTTCAAAGGATATTTTAAAAATCTGGCAAGTTTTTTTTGCAGAAATAAAAAAAGTTATACTTTTGCCATCCCAAACAACAAGGGTATTGCCCAATAGTATAATGGTAGTACGACAGATTTTGGTTCTGTTTGTCTAGGTTCGAATCCTGGTTGGGCAACTACTACAAAACGCTTCACATATGTGAAGCGTTTTTTTTTGCTCCCTATGTTAACAATCCATGAAGCAGATATTTTTTTTCTTCCCCTACTTGTGTTTTACAAAAGCCTTTGTATATTTGTCTACAATTATAGTAGACTAATAAAGTTTACAACAACCAAAGTCTTTGTCTCCCCACCATACAAAGCAAACCAGATAATTTTCTTTATTGAAGTTGCCTCACAGAGGTGACCCGCGTAACCATTCGATAAATTTTTCAACCATGAATCAGCTATTGTACAACAATAGACATCACAGAACATCGCGTGCATGCCTCACTACAGCCGAAAGCTGTTGTTGTTGCTGTTAGGCATTTCCAGGAATCTACAGATGAATACATCCGGTTAATTGCATGACGCGTAAAGCGATCATCATGGCCGTTTATTGTCTTATCTCACCAATTTCTAATCCCCTTTGTATGTTTAATTTTTTACGAAGTACTGTATTATATGCTGCTTTATTTTCCTTTGCCGGCAGTACTTATTCACAGGCCCCTGTGTTATTAAAAGGAAAAGTAGTAGATAGTAAAACACAGGAAGCATTGCCCGGCGCATCCGTACGCCTGAAAGGCGGAAAAGCCGGTACCCTGGCTGATGCTACCGGAACTTACCAGTTGAGTCTTACGCAATTACCACAAACCATCATTGTTACTTTCATCGGCTACCAGTCGCAGGAAATATTTATTACAAAGAATGATCTGAATAAAGTAGTGAAGCTGGAACAGCAGCAGGCACTTTCTGAAGTGGTAGTAACGGCAGTGGGTATACGTAGTTCTACCCGCTCGCTCGGCTACAGCGTGGGTGAAGTAAAAGCCGCTGCGCTGAAAGACAGCCGCGAACCCAACATTGTGGCCGCGCTCAGCGGCAAGGTCGCCGGCGTACAGATCAATAATTCCGGTGGTTCTCCCGGTGGATCATCTACCATTAAAATTAGGGGAAACAGCTCCCTGCTGGGAAATAATGCCCCCTTATTTATCCTGGATGGGGTACCGGTAGATAATTCTATCCAGGATATTCTCCCGATTTCAAACAGTGTGTCGCTGGCCACGCCTTCTAACAGGGCTATCGATATCAACAGTGCAGATATTGCCAGTATCACGGTGCTGAAAGGCCCGGCAGCCGCTGCATTGTATGGTATCCGCGCTTCCAACGGCGCGGTGGTGATCAATACCAAAAGAGGGAGTTCACTCACGGATAAATCTTTTGGTGTAAGCTATAGCGGCTCGTTTACGGTAGACAAAATAAACCGCCGCGTGCAACCCCGGCAAACCACTTTTTCAAATGGTATCGGCGGACAATATGTAAAGCCTGGCACTACAGGCTCCGATGAAAACTGGGGCGCGCTGCTGGATACACTGACCTATAGCGCTATTCAAAGCAATTTTGATAAGAACGGCACTATTGTAGGGAAAAGTGATCCGGCCTCCAATGGTATTCCGGTGAACAGGTATGATAATATCGGGCAGTTTTTTGTAAACGGCTATACGAATGATCAGAATATCAGTTTTTATGGCAATACCGGTAATGCTGGTTATTATTTCTCTTATGGAAATCTGAAGCAGACCGGTATTATTCCGACTACAGATTTCTTCCGGCACACCTTCCGCTTTAACGGCGATTTTAAAGTGAACGAACGGCTGAAAGTATCCGGTGGCGTCAATTACATCAAGGATGGCGCGGGAAACCGGGCGCTGATGGGCGGCTTTAATACCAACGTAGTAAGAGCCCTGATTAATTCACCGGCCAACTTTGATATCACTAATGGCTATACGAAACCGTGGGAACATCCGGAGTCTTATAAACTGCCACCCACCACGAACAAGCCCTGGGGGGATAGTCGTTCTTATGCCAACGGTATCGGATGGGATAATCCATACTGGTCCCTCAATATGAATCCGCAAACCGATGAACTGAACCGCTTTATCACTTTTGCAGAAGCAGACTTGGATATTACCTCCTGGTTAAAGGCCACCGTACGCTATGGTATTGATTCCTATACCGATATCCGGAAAGGCGCTTTTAGTCGGGGTACCTCTGGCGTAGCAACGGGTACCATCAATGATGTGAATTATGCGAGAAGAGATAACAACCTGGATGTGTTACTGGTAGCAGACCATAAACTCAGTTCCGACCTGAACCTTACCGTGGTAGCGGGATACAACTACTATAATTCCTGGAAAAACCAGGTCAACACCCGTGGCGATGGTTTAACCATCCCTGGCAACTTTAATATCTCCAACGCATCTTCCACACAAACCTTTAACCAGACAATCCGCAAAAAGCTGGTGGCCGGTTATGCAGATATAAAACTTGACTACCGGAAATGGCTATACTTAGAACTGACCGGTAGAAACGAGTGGACTTCCACGCTGGCAAAAGGGAAGAATGCTTTCTTCTATCCGTCTGCCAGCACCAGTTTCATCTTTACGGATGCCCTTCACTGGAATAACCGCATCCTGAACTTTGGTAAGATCCGCGCTACCTATGCACAAGTGGGCAATGATGCAGATCCGTATTCGCTGGATACTTATTACGTGCCTACCACCAGTGGTGGCTGGATACAGAGCGGCATCAACTTTCCTTTTAACGGTAAACAGGGACTTAGCTACAGCGCTACTATCGGTAATCCGAACCTGAAACCGGAACGTATCAGCACCTGGGAAGCTGGTCTGGATCTGCATTTCTTCCGGGATAAAACGCAACTGGAAGCGGTTTACTATTACAACAGCAGCAAGGACCAGATCATCCCGGTAACGCTGCCTTATTCTACCGGCGCCGCCTATACGCTGACTAATGCCGGCAATATTGTTAACAAGGGTATTGAAGCCAGTTTGCAACAGCGCATTGTCAGTCATCGTAGTTTTTCCTGGACGGCCACCGCCTTGTTTAATAAAAATATCAGCCGGGTCAACTATATCACTGACAATATCAGTAGTGTGAGTCTGGGTGGTATCTGGATGGAGGCCCGTGGGCAGGCAGGGCAGCCCTATGGCGTGTTTTATGGCACCGATGTAAAACGCAATGCGGCGGGTAAACCTGTTATAGATGACAACCCCGCCAGTGCGAGTTACGGCTATCCGTTAGTGAATACCACGTTTACAAAAATAGGAGATCCCAATCCTGATTTCAATGTTGGTTTGAGAAATGAACTCAGATACGGCCCCTTTACTTTTTCGTTTTTACTGGATGGCCGTTTTGGATTTGATCTCTTCAATGCGCCGCGTTTGCAGATGGTATTTAACGGCGTAGATGCGTCGACGGTAACAAGGGGTACTAAAACTGTTTTTGATGGCGTTACGGCGTCCAAAGGAGAGCCTAATAACATTGAAGCCGTATTGTCACAGGCCTGGTACCGGAATACATTCAATATACAGGGCCTTTATGTAGAGCATGATCTTTACTGGTTGAAATTGAAGGATGTCAACTTTACCTATGCACTGCCTCAGCAGTTATTGAAGCCCGCCCATATTGCAGCAGCAAGTGTAACGCTGACCGCCAGAAACTTCCTGTTGTCTACCAATTACTCCGGCAGTGATCCGGATCTGGGCAGTCGCAACGGATTGTCGAATGCCGCCGGTATAGATTTCTGGACAACGCCCAGTACAAAAAGTTATGGCGTGGCATTGAATGTTTCTTTTTAATCCATTAACCAATCAGCCAGATGAAAATATATTCCCACAATATCGTTCGTTTATTCGTTGCCTTTATGCTGGTTATTCCGGCATCCTGCTCGCTGCAGGACACCAACGTTAACCCCAACGCCTCTACGGAGGTCTCCGTCAGTGCCGTGTTAACCGGCGCAGAGGTAGCACTTGGATTCAACCTGGGCGTGAATGCCGGGTTGATTGCCAATATCTATATCCAGCAGGCATCCGGTGCCAATGGCGATGCGGCTTCCTTTGATAACTATGCTTCCTCTATCCAGTATTTTGATCAGACCTGGAGAGGGTTTTACGGAGATGTACTGGATGAGCTGAAAATCGTGAAAACAGCCGCCGCCCAAAAGAAATTGCCCTATTACAGTGGTATTGCGCGCGTGCTGAGCGTATACACGTATGGCACTTTAACAGATCTGTTCGGAGATATTCCTTACAGGGAATCGCTGTATGGCAACAACATTACCAATCCGGCCTACGACAAGCAGGAAGATATCTATAAATCATTGCAGGAGCAGCTGGACTCTGCCCTTATAGAGCTGTCACTACCGGCGAACAGTAACCAGGGCGCATTGCCTGCCACAGATGATGTGATCTATGGCGGTAACACGGAACGCTGGAAATCGCTCGCCTATACGTTGAAGGCCAGGTATGCTATCCATCTCACAAAAATAAAAGGTACCGAAGCAGCACAACAGGTATTGGCGGCGCTATACGACGGCACGCGCTACCGGGGAATAGCAGATAATTCCGCAGATGCCCTGGTGGTATTTGGTTCTTCTGCTACCAATGCGAATCCTTTCTACCAGCAGAATACCAACAGACCGGGATGGATAGGATTGGGTGCTTCTTTTGTGAACCTGTTGAACGGAAACGAGGTAACAGATGTTCCTACCAAACCGGAAGGATTATTGGTAGATCCGCGCCGGGCTTATTTTGCCACGCCTTCGCCGGTGGGCAGTAATACCTACCGGGGCAGCGCGCCTGGTGTGCCGGGCGCATTTTCTGTGATAGGCTCCTATTATGGTACGGCCACTTCCCCGGTGGTGATCAGCAGTTTTGCGGAAGCAAAGTTCCTGGAAGCTGAAGCGAGATGGAGAATAAATCCGGCAGATCCTTTGGTGAAAACATCGTTCGAGGCTGCCATCCGTGCTTCGTTTCAGCGGGTGGTCAGTAATAATGCAGATCCGTATGCCACACCGGAAAAGCAACTGGCATATATAACGGCAAAGACTACACTCAGCGGTGTGGCTACCAGTGATCTGAGCACGATTATCACCCAGAAATATATTGCCTTGTTCCTGCAACCGGAAGCCTGGGCGGATTACCGGCGCACCGGTTATCCGGCATTGCCATTGGCTAAAAATGCTACCAGTGTGGCCAATCCGAACGGGCAGATACCCAGAAGGATTCCTTATCCGCAGAATGAACAGGCATTGAACAAAAATACCCCGGCAGGATCGGGCTATCAGACACCCGCTTTATGGTGGGATAAATAAACTATCAGCCAACTTAACAAATAGCAAATGAAATTATCCTACGTTTCCAGACCGTCTATCATATTGATGCTGAGTATAGCATCCGGTGCATATGCACAGTATAGCCCACAGCATAGCAGTGGTGGCAAAATTGGTACTACGCTCTCACAAACCGTTGTTACCCCGGCGCCCTTTAATCCTGTTGCCCCAGCGGGCGCTCCCAATATCATCTACATTATGCTGGATGATGTAGGATGGGGCGCCAGCAGCGCTTTTGGTGGATTGGTACAAACACCGGTCTTTGACAGCCTGGCGAATAACGGTTTACGATATACGAATTTTCATACCACTGCCATCTGTTCGCCTACCCGTGCCTCTTTGCTGACAGGTCGCAATCATCATTCGGTGAACGTGCCTACTGTGATTGACGCAGCGGTGAATATACCGGGACACAATGGTTACATGCCTTTTGAAAAAGGCACTATTGCAGAAATATTGAGAGAAGATGGTTATAATACCTACGCTGTTGGTAAATGGCATGTAACGCCAAGTCCGGATCTTACGCCGGCAGGGCCTTTCAACCGATGGCCTACCGGACGTGGATTTGATTCCTTCTTTGGTTTTATGGCAGGGGAGACAGATCAATATACGCCGGCACTCTGGGAAAATACGGTCAAGGTAGAGCCGGATCTGCAGGGAAAGCACCTCACTACGGTGCTGGTAGATAAAGCCATTTCCTATATCGCAGGGCAGCATTCTGCAGCGCCGGACAAGCCTTTCTTCCTGTACTTTACACCCGGAGCTACGCATGGTCCGCACCAGGTAGATAAAAAATGGATTGATCAGTACAAAGGTAAATTTGATGCGGGCTGGGATGTTTACCGGGAGCAGGTATTGGCGCGGCAAAAAGCACTGGGACTGGTTCCGTCAGATGTAACGCTGCCACCGCGTAATCCCGGTGTGAAGCCATGGGCATCTCTTTCCGCGACTGAACAAAAAGTATTTGCCCGTTTCTTTGAAGTATACGCCGGATTTTTGTCTCATACAGATTATGACGTAGGGCGGTTGGTTAATTACCTGCGGGATACCAAGCAGCTGGATAATACGCTGATTGTACTTATCATCGGCGATAACGGCGCCAGCAAAGAAGGCGGTTTGAGTGGTCATGTACATGGTATCAATGAATATATCGATGGTAGTTTGTTTGCCGAAAATTATGATAGCCGGATCAAAGAAATCGACAGCCTGTACGATAAGATCGGCAGTCCGGAGTCTGGGCCTAATTATCCTGTAGGCTGGGCACAGGCGGCTAATACGCCTTTCCGTTACCTGAAACAGGATGCCAATAGCGAAGGCGGTACCCGCAATCCGCTGGTATTGTTTTATCCGAAGCTGATCAAAAAAGGAGGCATCCGTACGCAGTATTCGCATGTAAACAGCGTGACGCCAACGGTACTGGATATAGCCGGATTAAAGATCCCCAAAGTTATTAATGGTTATCCGCAGGATTCACTGGAAGGAGTGAGCCTGGCCTATACCATTAGTAACGCTACCGTACCGGGCAGGCATCATGTGCAGTACTATGAAATTGCGGGTAGCCGTTCCGTGTATAAAGATGGATGGAAAGCTGCTGTGAGTCACAAACGTGGAACACCTTTCACCACAGATACATGGGAGTTATACAACCTGAACGTAGATTTTAATGAGCAGCATGATCTGGCGGCAAGTAATCCTGCTAAACTGAAAGAGCTGCAACAACTCTTTGATACAGAGGCATGGAAATATAAAGTATACCCGTTACTGGGAGATACAACCCGCCTTACACCCGCTATACTTACCCGTGGACCGCTCGATAGCCGCGCTACTGCAGTGTTGTACCCCGGTATCACGCAGGTGCCTACACGCTCTGCCCCTTTTCTTTCAGAGCAGTCATTTATCATCAAGGCAGACGTGGAACTGACAGACGCAAAGAATGAAGGCGTATTACTCAGTGTGGGTGGTCGTTTCTCCGGATTTACTTTTTTTGTGCAGGATGGAAAACTAAAAGCAGTACATAATAACAACGGAAAGTTCACGGACCTAACCTCCACAAAAGCATTACCATCAGGGAACGTGGTACTTCGCTATGAACTGAAATATGCACCTGCGCAGCGACTCACGGATCCTGCCGGTACAGAGGCGTTGTATATCAACGATGAAAAGGTGGCAGAGAGAGCGATTACCAAAGCAGATGCTACGATCAGTCCCTACGACGAAGGGCTGGATGTGGGAAGGGATCAGGGATCTGCTGTATCTCCGCTGTACAGATCTCCCTACAACTTTACCGGTAAACTTCATCAGGTAGAAATTATACATCCATCACAAAATCCTTCTTTATGACTTTAGCCGATCTTGTTTTACTGATAAAAAAAATAGCCATTGGCATACTGATATTCCTCATACCGCTGGTGATTATTGCCGGTAGTATATGGTTGATCCATTTTTTATTTAATCAGCATCACTAAAATATTTTATTATGACTACAACAGCGAAAACGCAGACAGAGGTAATTCTGAAAGATTCCCTGATTAGTCTGCTGTTATATGTATTGCCCATCGGGCTGATGTTTCTGTCGTTTTATATCACCGGCAGCAAACCCTGGCTCACGGCTACCACGGAGCATCTTTCTTTTAAGGCCCCGGCATTTCTTGAAGCCATATTTGACAACCTGAAAACATGGGGTTTACCGGCTATTATGCTGGTAGTAGGTGTGATTGAATTTTCAGTAGGGCTATACGAAAATAAGTGGACAAAGAATGAGCGTACACTTGATATTGTTTGCTTTATTCTTCCACGGATTGTATTACGGCCGATGATTGCTTATTTCGGTTTGCAGTTGCTCCCCTTCATTTTACCGGATGCCAAAAATATTTTTGCCTGGGTACCTTTCTGGTGGGGCTTTGCGATCATGGCAGTGGCCGATGATCTTACACAGTACTGGTATCACCGGTTGCATCATCAGTTGCCGCTGCTCTGGCGTTTTCACCGTACGCATCATTCTGCTCCGTACATGGGTATGGCGATGACAAGCCGTCAGAATATCATTTATACGGCCTTTTTTTCGCAGATCTACCTCACGGTGGCACTCACGTATATGGGACTGGGTTATCCGGCGCTTTTTGTAGGAGGTATCAAATCCCTGATTACCACAGCGGCGCATTCCAGTATCAAATGGGATAAACCATTTTACACCATCCGCTGGCTGAATCCGGTAGGCTGGGTCATGGAGCGGCTGATATCCACGCCGGCTACACATCATGCGCATCACGCAGATACTACGGATGATGGTATCGGTAATTACAAAGGCAATTTTGGTAACATGTTTTTTATCTGGGATCTTATTTTCGGAACAGGCATCATTACACGCCAGTATCCGAGTGCCTATGGATTAAAACACTACAAGGAAGAAGAGTGGTATGCACAATTGCTCTGGCCTATTTTCAAATCGAAGAAAGAAGGCAGTGAGTTGGCGCATAACGGCCCGGTGGTAGGTGATGAGGTGGAGGTAGTGGAAGAGAGGCCTGTACTGGTGCCGCAGATTGCAGCAGTTACACAAGTGGAAGCAGTGTAGGTTAAAACATGAAAGACAGTGCCACGGCGCTGTCTTTCATGTTTTAACAGAGATTATAACTTAAACGCATTCACATTTCCTGAAAAGTCCGCTACATATAACATCCCGTTATACACTGCCATTTCTGCAAATACAGGCGCACCGGTATTGAAGCGATTGATCGCTTTTCCGGTTGCCAGATCGATCACATATATACATCCATCTGAGGCGCCTGTAATGAGGCGGTTACCTGTCAGCAACGGAGTAGACTCAATAGTAGCAGATGACGGCGAACTGTAAGGAGCTGAGTAAAAGAGCGCTTCGCCGGGTACAAAGTTCCATACTTCTTTTTTTGTTTTCCGGTCGAAGGCCAACATACCGCCTGCGGCGGTGCAGGTAATGATATATTGATCCGTTACCAGCGGCGCGGTCATGGTTTTCAGATCGGCGGTTACGGGGATGCTGTCGATTGTTTTACCGGTGGTAGGTTCGAGGATATGCAGTTTATTGATACCGTGTACATACAACAGATCGCCAAAGAAAGCGGGCGTACCACTGCGGAAGCGGAGGCCTTCATCGCTGCGTTTCCACTGCATTTTGCCGGTGGCAGCATCGTGTGCAAACAGGTGATTCCAGTTGGAGGAAGTGATAAGTTGTCCGTTGCGGATGGCCATAGCTGCGGGTGTGCCTTCACCGCCGCTCCAGTCCTTGTTGGTCCATTTTACCTGTCCGGTGTGCAGATCCAATGCCTGTAAGTATTTGCCGGCGCCGGTGTAATAGGTACCGTTGTATATAGCGCCGCCGGAGTTGTATGCCGGCAGGTTTTTCAACGCACCGTTATGTTGCCATTTCAGTGTACCGGTAGCGGCATCCAGGGCATAGGTGATGCCTTCGGCATCGGTGGCGAGCAACAGGCCATCTGCATAGCTCATGCTATGTTTAATGGAGTTACGGGTGGCAAATTGCCATAATTGTTTGCCGGTGAGGGCATCTAAAGCGGTAATGTGACAATGCTGGTTGCCTTCATCATCGATGGTGGCGGTAAATATTTTTCCTGCTGCGCAGATGGGAGATGATTTCCAGATATTGCCCCCGATGTTGGCGGTCCAGCTCAGGCGAAGCGGCCCTGCTGTGTTGATATTGTTGGTAGCGCCGGTACGCTGTATGTTTTGCAATACTTCCGGCCAGTCCTGCTGGTTAGCAGGTTTAACGGCTGCCGGCGTTTTTGCCAGCTGGAAGGTATCTCTGCGGAACAGGGTTTTGCCGGTACTCAATGTAGCTTCTAACGTGCTGGTATAAACGCCGTTCATCCAACTGGCAGGAATAGCTGTGGTGGTGGTCCAGTTCCAGTCGGTACGTGGCTGCAGTGTTAACTGTTTCAGTAAATTTCCTTTTTTATCGAACAGGTTGAACAGTATTTTTTTCACTGGTGCTGCCGTGTGATAAGCATTTGCGCTCACAACCATTTTATCCTGGTCGAAAGCAACACCTGCAGCGGAAGGAGATACGGCTACCAGTTGATCATGTACATAGGTATAACGTCGTTGTACAAACGAAATCCCGTTTTTATCAATGTCTACTACATCAAAGTTGGAGGCGGAGTTGTCGATGCCACCATCCGGAGGTGGCGCTGCGCAAAGGGAGCGGATACCGCTGTTACCATGGGTACGGGCAAAGTTGATATGCCAGTGGCCATAGATCCATGCTTTCAGATGATGTTCGTTGAGATTGATACTATCATTTTTGGAACGGATGGTAAAGAGCGTGTCGTATGTAAGCAGATCATGGTTAAATACAATCACCGGTTTAGCCGGATCAGTATGTGCCAGATCATTCTTTAGCCATTTTATTACGTCGTCTGCGGTGTAGGAGGGTTGGTAGTCACCGGACGGCATGGGTGTTACAATGAAGTGGGCTGGTCCGGCTTCAAAGGAATAGAATACCGGGCCGAATAAGGATTCATACAAGGCTTCGCCATAAGGACCTTTTACCAGGTCGTGGTTACCGATACAGTAATACACCGGCAGGCCCATGGTACGTGTATGTACGTATTGTGCGTGAAAGGCCATCCCTTTTTCATAACAGATATCGCCGGTATGGATCATGAAGTCGGCGGCTTCGTTGTGTGCATATTCTTTTGCTTCCGTCATCCAGCTGTTGAACTGGTAAGTTTCCGTATCAGCCAGCCGTACGAACCTGGCAGTGGCGGTAGACTGGGTTACGGTTTGCAATCCAAAGTCGTAACTGGCCAGGGTGCTATCTACCGGAAGATAAAATGCTTTGGTAAACCGGTAGCCGGCAGGTGTGGTGATAAAGATAAACCTTGTTTTTGCGTGGCCGGGAAGACGGTAGCTGCCATCGGCGCCGGTGGTGGTCACGTTCAGTCCATCTGATACGCGGATGCCGGGTAAGCCTTTTTCTGTTGTTTGTTGTTTGCCGTCGTTGTTGTTGTCTGTAAATACCTTTCCGGAAAAGCCCTGTGCCAGTAGTGTCTGGACACAGCCTGCCGTGAGAAGCGTCAAAAGTAATTTCTTCATGAACGGGTATATTTTTATAAGCATGATTACGGAATAAAAAAAGATTACCATGATCCCTGTCTTGCTTTTGCAGTACATGGATCATGGTAATCCTGGTCATCACTGTTTATCCGGGGTTACCAACCAAATATCTGTACTAATTTATCGTTCAGTATTGTTTGTTGTTTAGGGATAGGACGATAGTAGAACTTAGGCTCTGTAAAAGTGCGGCCGATGCGGTCGGCGGTGAATTGGATATGACCGCTTGTACCATTTTCCAGGTAGAAGTTGTTATCGCTTCCTTTATCTGTGAGATAGAAGCGGGAAACTCTGGCTTTCACATCCGGAGGCAGGTTGGCGATAGCGGTGGTATCATTTGGATTAGGCAGGATGGCGATGTCGGCAACACCGTCGCCGGTCATGTCGATACCACCCAGTGCTGGGATGTACATGCCTTGTGGTGCATCTTTCAGGCGTGCGCCTGCTTTCCAGCGGTTGATGTCTTTGAGACGGAGTCCTTCACAGGCCATTTCCACTCTTCTTTCGCGGCGTATTTCCAGTAAGGCGCCTTTATTCACACCACTTACAGTATACGCGGCGGCCAGCACCGGATCTATGTTGCCGTTAGCAGTAGCCAGGTTGAGGTCCGGCATCTGAACACGGCGGCGGAGCAGGTTCACAGAGTTGTCCAGGTCAGCTTGCGACAGCGTACCCAGTTCCGCTTTTGCTTCTGCAAAGTTCAGCAGGATTTCTGCATAGCGGTATACAGGTAAAGCGGTGTAGTTGGCATCCCATCCCTGGCGCTGTTTTGGATCGCGGGGATAGAATTTCAGCTGGTCGTAAGCGCCCAGGTTGGGTTTGGCAATATATACGTTGTTATCCTGTGTAGGAGAAAAGCCCGGATAGGACACGGTTTCCGCCAGGCGTGGATCGCGGTTGGCAAAAGTAGCCGTGAAGCCGATCTTATCATAGCCGGCCTGTGCGGTGAATGGTGTACCATCTTTCATCAGGTAGCTGTACACCAGGCTTTGACTGAGCGACCAGGTCCATCCGAGTACGGTATGGGTGTTGTTTCCTTTGCTTAATGCCTGCGGATAATCTCTCCACTGGATGATTTCCTTGTTGCCGGCTAAAGAGAGACTCACAAACAAAGCGCGGTAATCTGCACCACCTTTGCCGGTGTTGTAGATGGTATAGCGCTGACTGCTCATTACCTGGTCTGCTGCCCATGCTGCTTTCTGGAGAAATGCATCTGCGGTGCCACTGAGTTTTAATTCATCATGGTATTTTCTGAATGTACCTTCAAACAGGCAGTAGCGGGACATGAGGGCCAGGGCGGTGTATTTATTAACGCTGGTACCGTTGTCTTTGTCGTCTACCTTAATATTATCAACGGCAAACTGAAGGTCGGCCAATACCGAATCTGCTATCGCAGCGCGTGGGTCACGGCCTTTATACAGTTCAGGATCTACATCTGATAACACGTGACCATACCAGGGAACATCAGAATAGGTGGCTATTTTTTCAAAATAAAATCTTGCACGGAAGTAACGTGCAATGCCAATGTAGTGATTAATGGCAGCAGCATCGCCTTTTGCTTTGCCGGCGTTATCGAGGAGGAAGTTGATGTTACGGAGTTTGTTCCAGTCGTCCCAACCTCCAACAGTAGTAGGATCCAGGGTATTATGTACCAGTTTATCCATTTCACTGCCGGTATTTCCGGACACGTTGTCGGAGTTGTTGTCATCATAGGGTGCTACAAGGTTATCATCGTACAATCCGTTGATGTAAGTATTGAGATCCTGTGGGGAATTAAAATAGGCGTCTGGTGAAATCTCCGTTTGTGGCAGGCGTTGCAGAAAATCCTTATTACAGGAAGCAGCTGCGCAGCCTAGTATGATGAGTGATAAGCAAAGCTTTTTCATGTTCCGATGTTTGAATTAATTAAAAGTTCAGGTTCAATCCGCACGAATAGGTTTTCTGGAAAGGATAAATGGAACCGTCCAGTCCTTCCGGATCAATATTGGCTTTCAGGTGAGAAACAGTAAAGATATTTTCCGCACTGAAGTATACCCGGAAGCGGAAAATTTTATATTTCTCGGTAATTGATTTTGGAATGGTATAACCGATCGACACATTTTTCAGTCGGGCGTAGGCAGCATTCTGGAGGTACCTGGTTTGTGGCGCACCCAGTTCTGTCGCATCTTCCGCGATGTAAGATTTCAGGCGTGGGAAATAGCCGTTTGGTGTTTCCGGTGTCCAGCGGTCGAGGTTATGTACCTGTACGTTGGTCCATGGTTGTGCATAAACGCCCCAGAAGTAGTGATTGCCCGGATTTGGGTACCAGTCTCTTTTGCCGATGCCCTGGATCAGTGCGCGGAAATCGAAGCCTTTATAGGAAGCTGTCAGATCGATACTGTAAGGGAAACGTGGAGCATTGTTACCGATAATTTTTCTATCGCCGGGTTTTGACACGGTATTATCACCATAGTCAATTACACCGTCGCCATTGATATCCTTGAATTTCAGGTCGCCTACATAGAATTGGTACTGCTGGTCATCGGAACCTACTTTTGCCTGGTTGGGATGTGATTTCAGTTCCTGTTCGTTCTGGAAGAATCCTTCGGTGGTGAGTCCCCAGATATCACCGATTTCCTGGCCGTTGTAATAGTTACGGTCGGGGAGGTAGGAGGCATCGTAGTTGGCGAGTGTACCGGTAGGATTCGTGTAGCGGGTGATAAAGGAGCGGCTGTCTGCCACCAGTAATTTCACACCATATCCGAAATCATCGTTGCCGATTTTGAATTGATCGCGCCAGAAGAGGGTCATTTCCCACCCGCGTGTTTTCAGATCGGCAGAATTGGTTTTGGGAGCCGGAGCACCGTATACATTGGGTAGTTCCTGGCTTTTGGCAAACATGCCGTTGGTGTAGCGGGTATAGCGGTCGTAGCTGAAGAAGAGTCTTTCTTTCAGCATACTGAAATCAATACCGCCATTGATTGTTTTTACAGACTGCCAGGTATAGGTGGCGGTTACCGGTGTAGGTGCATATACGCCGATAGGTAGCTGTCCATTTACTACGGAGTTGATATTTCTGCTGGTCATCAGCGGCATGTAGCCATATGCGCCCCATTGCTGATCACCGAGAGAACCATAGGAACCACGGATTTTCAGGAGATCGATTCCTTTTATGTTATTGAAAAATTTCTCTTTGGAGATCACCCAGGCGGCTGAAGCAGAAGGGAAGAAGCCCCAGCGGTTATCTTCGCGGAAGCGCGAGGAACCATCGTTACGGCCATTTACTTCCACAATGTATTTATCATCGAAAGTATAATTAAGGCGATAGAAGATACCTCTTACTGCCCAGTCTTCGATACTTTGTTTTTCGGTGATATTACCGGTAGCCAGCTGTGGTGTTGGGTACTGGGAGCTGATCAGGCCTTGCCTGGTTACATTAAACAGGTTAGTGAAATGATATTCCTGGTTAAAACCTGCAAGGGCCCCTATTTCATGTTTTTTATTGAATTTTTTATGGAAGTCGGTATACAGGTTATACACATTATATTTCACTTCATAGGTGCTGTTCTGTGCGGATGACTGGTTGCCATTGGTGTATTGTGTAGGCTGACCAGGACCGGTGCTGTAGGGTACGGGCAGAGAGTAGGCTTTACCAATATCGTTGCCGCGGCGGTAGGTAGCGTCTCCTTTGATGGTCCATACATCTTTGATCAGTTTCACTTCTCCATTGAGTGTAGTCATAAATTCGCTCCAGGTGTCAGCAGAGCGGCCGCCGCTTTGCAGGTTGCCGAGTAAGGCGGCGCCATCTGAGGTCCAGGTACCATCCGGGTTGCGGGGTACGGACAACGACGGGGTGCGGTTGGCGTTATGAAAAAATAAGTAATCAACGGTATAGGAAGGTTGTGAATAGGTGGTGTTGGTGTACATGGTGTTGGTACCAAACTTCACGCGGTCATTGATGTTATAGGTAGCTTTTGCGCGCATGTTATACCTCGTGTATTGGTCGGGGTTATAACGCAGCATACCATCCTGTGTATAATAATCACCGGAGAGGTAGTAGTTTAATTTATCATCGCCACGGGAGATGTTGAAATTCGCATTATAGGCGGGCGCTGATTTCTGGTATACTTCATGGAGCCAGTCGGTGGAACCGTAGTAGGCGTATTTTGTTTTATCGGTAGGACTTACGATAACGGTTGGTAAAGACGGATCTTTTGCCAGTTTTGCCGCATAGTCCCTGTCGGCTGCGGGATAAAGGTCATACAGTGGTGTGGCGGCGTCGTGCTTGTATTGCATAACCGTCAGCGGATCTGTGATGACTTTTGGCACTGCGCCCAGTGTACGAACGGCGTAGTTGGCGTTGGCATTCATAATAAGGCGGCCATCTTTCCCGGATTTGGTGGTGATGAGGATTACACCGAATGCGGCGCGGGCGCCATAAATGGCGGCGGAGGCAGCATCTTTCAGGGTGGTTACGCTTTCCACATCAGCGGGGTTCAGGCGGGATACTTCTTCGTTGGTAAATGGAATATTATCTACCAGGATAAAAGGGTCGCCTCCGTTGATGGAGGTCATACCACGCAGGTTGAATTTCGCGGCGGAAGATACGCGGCCATTGTCGTTGGTGATATTGAGGTTAGGTAATAATCCCTGGAGACCGTTGTTAATATTGGCGATAGGGCGGCTTTCGAGTTCTTTGCCGGAGATCGCGTCTACGGCGCCACTGAGATTAATCCTTTTCTGTTTGCCGTAGCCTACTACCACTACTTCATTGAGTCCGCTGGAATTGGCTTTCAGGGCGATGTTGTAGTTGGCGCCATCCCGTGCTTTCATTTGCTGGGCTTCGTATCCAACATAGGTAAATTCTACGGTGGCATTTTCCGGTACTTCCAGGCTAAAGCGGCCGTCGGCGTCTGTTTTGGCGCCCTGTGTGGTACCTTTTACCAGTACGGTAACACCTATGAGCGCGTTGCCGGCTTCATCGGTAACACGTCCTTTTATATGTACATTCTGTACGGATTCTCCTGCTTCCAGGATCACCACCAGGTTGCCTTTCATGATCTTATAGCCCAGCGAAGTACCCGCCAGCGCTTTATCAAGGATATCCGCTACAGGGGCATCCTGCATAGAGATCGTGATCTTTTTGTCAGGGATGCTGGTGTTTTTGTACAGGAAAGTATAGTCACTTTTCTGTCCGATCACATTCAGCAGCTTACCAATGTTAATTTTATTATAATTAACACTGATGCGTTCCTGAGAAAACCCATGTGCGCTTAGTTGCAGGAAACCAGCACAAAGCAATACGGAAGTTAGTTTCATACGCAATAATAGTTTCCTCATATTCCGCTGGGGAATATTGGAAGGCCACCAATAGCTTTTTTTCATAAATTTGTTTCGTTAGGTTAAATAATGAGCCATTACCTGATTGTAAGAAATCGGTTTACGTTGTTTAGCCAGCATTTTGAAAGGGGGAATGTTGCTGCATTCTCCTTTTTTTATTTGCTGTCTGCAAAAAGGAATAAGTGGATTATCAAGCCATAGATGCTGTTTGGATGTTAAGTATTACCATATGTAAATAACATTTTCTTTCGTGTTCACTTCATAATGAAAGCCAGACATCAGTTGTAAAGCCTGCAGTACGTCTTCTATACTTTGTTTCCGGAAAGCGCCGGTAAATACTTCATTTTTATATTTATCATTTTTAAAACGCAGGGTAACATTGAACCAGCGTTCCAGGTCGTGCGACAACTGTTCAAACGTCACATTATCAAAATCGAAACGGTCGTTTACCCAGGCAGTAGCGGGCTTTTCTGCTACTGTGTTGTCGGTGCCGGCTATTGTTTTGATGGGAGTAATGCTAAAGCTGTGTTGTTTATTTTCTGTTGATGGTTTGGTATTGAGTTGTCCGATGATCAGTTTTTGTCCCGGTTCCAGCTGTGTGGTTTTGCGCGATCCATCAGCGTCGTTGTCGGGGAAATTTACTTCCACTTTTCCGCTGAGCAGCGTGGTTTCCACGGTAGCATCCTCTGCATAGGCTTTCACGTTAAAGATGGTGCCTAATACACGGATATTTACTTTTCCGGATTGAATAATAAAAGGGTGTGCCGGATCATGTTTTACATCGAAATAGGCTTCACCGGTGAGGCTCACTTCGCGTTCGCCGTTGAGAAAGCGGGTGGCATCGTATTGCAGGCGGCTGCAGGCATTGAGAATCACGCTGGTACCATCTGGTAGTACTACGGTGGTTTTGGAACCTGTTTTGGTAACTACTTCGTTCCGGAATGCCTGTTTGCGCGGTGTTACCGGCCATACGGCAAAGGTAATAACCAGGATAGCCACTGTAGCGGCTATGCCGGTAAGTACGCGCCAGGGGATGATGCGTTTTACGGCGGGCACTTCCTGTTCCTGTTGCAGGAAAAGGTTCATGCGATCCATACCTTCACTGGCGAGTTGTTCTTCTTCTGCCGGGGTAAATCCGTTAGCACTGTTTACGGTGCTGATATCCCCCACAATAGTAAAAGCATATTGCAGTTCCGGAAACTGCATCAACAGCGTTTCCAGTTCCTTTAATTCGGCTATGGTGGCCTCGCCGGATACTTTCCTGGCCATCAATATATTTATCCGGTTGCGCTCGATCATTTAATTTTTTCTCCGTGTTATATCAGAAGGACGAAAAGAAAATCAAAAACCCCCAAAGGAAGTATTTATTTTTTTTTACGGGAGATGGGTAACCGAGATAAGTGCAGATAACATCATGTTTCGCCAAAAAAGCATTACCGGCAAAAATAAATTTCCGGATAAATTATTTTGTTAACTTTAGCGTAATCTGCGTTATTTATTATTGCAACCAATATCAGTGGCTTAAAAGGGATGGATCAGTGTACAATCAATGACTTATTTAGAAACATTACAGCGAACAATGATCAGACAGCCTTCAAAGCTTTCTACCATCATTTCTTCATCAAATTGCTGCGTTTTTCTTTCTCGCTTACCCGTTCCAAAGAGGTAGCAGAAGAAATTACGAACGATGTTTTTATGCATTGCTGGCAAAAAAGGCAATCACTGACGGACATAAAAAATCCGCAGGTATACCTGTTTGTGGTTGCGAAGAACAAAGCAATTGATCATATGCGGAAACAGGCCAGTTCCCGGCAGGTGGTGTTTGCGGAAGAAGAACAACTGGAAATCGCGTTCGACAGCGATCCGGAGCAACTGATGATTTCTGCGGAGATGATCCGTAAAATGGAATACACCATTGAACAGCTGCCTCCTAAATGTAAAATGGTCTATATCCTCGTAAAGCAATATGATCTGCGTTATAAGGAAGTTGCTACCATTCTCAATCTCTCTGTAAAAACGGTGGAAAACCAACTGGCTATTGCCATGAAACGCCTTACCGCTGCGGTGAATTTTACCCTGGAAAAAGCATAAAGCCACCGTTACATGATGGCTTTATCTCTATTCCTATGCAGGAATAACTTTCATTTTTTTGAAGTTGGAGAAGATATCGAAGAACATGTTTTCTGTATCCACAAATTCCGTGAAGCCTGCGCGGCGCGCCTTGCTGCCATCAGCGAAGAAGTCGTAATCCCACGAGAAAACAAAATCCCCGAATTTCCAGGAAGATACTTCTGCGTAACTATACCGGAGTCCGTACTTTTCCATCATGCTGTTCCAGAGCGGTTCTTTATCGGCCATCACTTCATCCAGCTGCATCGGTAAGGGCGCTTCTACTTCCATATCAAAATAACGGGCAATTTTGGGCCATAGATCGGACCAGCGGAACAAGTCTCCATTGTTGATATTAAAGGCCTGGTTGGCGCCTGCAGGACTGTTTGCTGCCCATGTGGTAGCTTTGGCCAGCAGCCCGGCATCAGTCATTTCCATGAGCTTATCATAAGCACCTGGCTTGCCGGGGAAGCGGAGTGGCAGGCCCAGTTCCTTTGAAATGGCCGCATATACCGCAATTACCATGGCCAGGTTCATCGGGTTACCCAATGCAAAGCCACCTACCACAGAAGGTCGTATAGCCGACCAGGACCAGGATTTACCCTGTTGATACGATTCCAGGAAACGTTGCTGATCCATATTGAACTCCGGCGGCATAAAGCGGCCGGCATCTGTTTCCTTCGCCGGTGTTTTAAACGGCCCCAGGTGGGCGCCATATACTTTATATCCCTGCATCAGGCTGATGTGTTGTAATTCCGCAGCCACAGGGGCTACCACTTCCACTACATTGCGGAGCATGGCCATATTGGGAGGTACCAGCGCAGCCCAGTTTCCGCGATCTTGGTAGGCGGCATAGAAGATATGCGTTACCGTTGTTAATTGTCCGAGTTTCGCCTGGCTGTCGTCCCGGCTCAGCAGATCCACGGCTATATGTTTTACTTTCTCTGTATCTGTACCGCCTCTTCTTGATAAGCCGATGATATCCCAGTTTTCCTGTGTAAGAAGGTAATCGATGAGGTTGCGGCCTATTACGCCCTGTGCGCCTGCTATCAGGGCTACTTTCCTGTTTTTCATATCTCTGTTGTATTTTTAACAGCACAAAGATCCTGCTCCGGAAGGCCTTACATTTGTACAACAACGGGGTTCATTGGTATATTTCAAAGAATGAAGAGATACATACAACACGAATATCTGAAAGTGTCGCACTTTACCACGAGTGAATGGGAGCATCCGGTGCATAACCACAATCACTTTGAGCTTATTTTTATCCACAAGGGGAGCGGCACACATTGCATTTCGGGAATGAATATCCCGTATAAGGGGCCTTGTTTATTCCTGCTGGCGCCCTGTGATGCGCATTATTTTGATATCTCCACACCCACTACATTTACCTTTATCAAGTTTACCAATGTATACCTCCATGGTACAGGTGTTATGCAGCTGCAGCAGCGCTGGAACCAGGAACTGGATCAGCTGTTGTTACAGGCGAGGCACCAGAGAAAGATAATCACCATTCAGCGGATGGAACCGTTGATACAATTGATAGTGGCGGAATGGAAAGCTTTTAGGGAAGAAAGCAGCGATACTATCTTTTTTTTATTGCAGGCATTGTTTACGATGATCCGGCACCAGGGAGAGGAGGCGGTGTCGCCGGCAGGCACAAAAAACGATACCCGCGTCACGCATCTGCTCAATTATATCCATGAACATATTCACGCTGCAGATGAAATCCAGGTGGAGCAACTGGCAGGACAATTCGGTTTCTCAAAGCATTACCTGGGTGAGTTTTTTAAGGAGCAAACCGGCAGTACCCTGCGGGAGTATGTAAACCGTTACCGGTTGCAACTGCTGGAAGACCGCCTGCATTTCAGCCTTTTCTCCCTGAAAGAGATCAGTCATGAGCTGGGATTCAATGACCAGAGCCACCTGAATAAATTCTTCCGGAAATATCATGACATGACTCCCTCCGCCTACCGGGAACAGATGCAGACCACCCCCTGAAAAAAGGTAAAGTTGCAGAATTGTTCATTTTATCTAAATTTATACCCAGATCGACCAAAACAGTTGTAGGTAGAGTATTTACAATTGACCGGCAAAATTAAACCGGAAGGCCACGGTAACTGAATAATATTGAAGATCGACCAGCAGGAGACATAATAGACAAGCTAACATTTCACGAACTAAAATTTCCACGGGCACCAGCATGAAACATCGGTTCCACGACAAAAAGAGCCAGGCACAGGTGATGTGTTCCTGGCGGCTCAGTCCTGATTAGAATTCCTGCGGAATTACTATTCAATACATAAAACTTCACGTATGCATGCAATTGTAAACACTTTGCAGGTGCAGGTCTATGCCTGTACCTAACCTATCCAAAATTCCCTGGTTATGAAATTGAAGATGTTCCTGACCATTGCTGTTTTCCTGCTGGCCAGTGCAATAGCTTTTTCACAAGATAAGATCACGCTCTCGGGCAGCAATATCCCTTTGGAGAAGATATTTAAAAGTATCCATAAGCAAAGCGGGTATAATTTCCTGTACAACGACCGGGTGTTATCCAATGTTTCCCCGGTGAGTATCAACGTCAAAGACGCCATGCTCGACGATGTACTGCAACTCTGCCTGAAAGATCTGCCCTTGTCGTATGATATCATCAATAAAACAGTGGTGATCAAGGCAAGAAACGGCGCACTTCCACCAGCGCCTGCAGTGCAGGGTATCACGGTAACGGGTATCGTCCGTGATACTACCGGTGTTCCGCTGGAACGGGTCAATGTACAGGTGAAAGGCACTACCACAGGTATCACTACGGATGCGAAAGGAAGATTTTCGCTCCATGTTCCCAATAAACAGGCAACGCTGCAATTCAGCTACCTCGGATACCTGCCACAGGAAATAGTGGCGGGCGACCGCACTGCGCTCGATGTGCGCCTGCATGTGCAGATCAACAGTCTCACCGACGTGGTGGTAGTAGGCTACGGACAAACACAGACCCGCAACCGCCTCACCGGCGCCGTTTCCTTCATCAGCAGTGAGGAAATTGTTACCACCAAAAATGAAAACGTAATCAATATGCTCACGGGTAAATTACCGGGCATGCGCATCCTCCAGAAAAGCAGTGAGCCGGGCGCCTACGATAATGTCTTTGATATCCGTGGCATGGGTAGTCCACTGGTGGTTATCGACGGTGTACCCCGCAGTGGCGGTGATCTCTCACGCATGGACCCCAATGAAATTGATAATATCTCTGTATTGAAAGACGCTACTGCCGCTATTTACGGCGTACGCGCCGCCAATGGCGTGATCCTGGTGACTTCAAAAAAGGGCTCCAGCGCACAGAGCGGGAAATTTGATATTACCTATGCCGTCAACCAGAGCTGGCAGCAATTCCTGAACGCCCCACATGGTGTGAACGCAACGGAATACATGATGCTGAAGAATGAGCAAACAAAAAGAGATTTTGGTAAGAACTTCTTCATCATGCGCCCGCCGGCCTTTGCAGCAGCAGATATGGAATTATACCGCAATGGTACCCTGAAATCATCCGACTGGGTAGGCGCCACTATGCGTGACTTTGCCCCCGAAACACAGCATACACTGAGTTTCAACGGTGGCAGCGAACGGATCAATTACTTCTTCAATCTCGGGTACTTCAAACAGGATGGGATGTTTAAAAGCGGTGATATGAACTACGACCGGTTTAACTTCCGTTCCAATATCAACGCAAAAATTACAGACCGCCTGCGGGTAGCGCTCCTTACTTCCGGGTATATGGATACCAAAAATCAACCCGGTGGCAGAGGCGTATGGGAAATGTTTAAATATACCTGGAACCAGTTGCCCACCGATCAGATATATGCCAACAACAATCCCGCTTATCCACATGTGATCACCGATAATGCCAACCCTGTGGTAATTACCAACTCGGATATAGTGGGCTATCAGAGCTATAAGAATAAGAATTTCCAGGGGCAGCTGGCACTGGACTATGATGTGCCCGGCATCAGGGGATTAACCGCCAGGGGAATGTATAACTATGGATTTAATATCGGCGATAATACCATGGTGAATAAAGCCTTTAAGCTGTATACCTACGATCCGCAGAATGATACCTATAAAGTAACCCCGGTGGCGAGCCCGTCAACCGTGAACCGTTCCTACTGGAACAATACTTCTACTTTATTCCAGCTGTCATTGAACTATAACCGCCGGATTCATGAAGTGCATAACATTACTGCCCTCTTATTATATGAAGAAAGTAATTCGAAGGTGGATAATTTTTCTGCACAGCGGGAATTTTCGCTGGGCATTCCCTACCTCTTTGCCGGCGATCTGAATAATCAGCAGGGTAACATGGATGGCAATGGCCTGGGACAGATTGTTACCAAAGGCATTGTAGGCAGAGTGGGATATGATTACAAAGGCAAATACATTGTGGATATCAGCTTCCGCCAGGATGGCTCCAGTAAGTTTGTGAATTCGCATCAGTGGGGATTTTTCCCGGCGGCCGCTGTGGGCTGGCGTTTGAGCGAAGAACAATTTATTCAGCACCTTATTTCTCCGCATATCCTGGGTAACCTGAAACTCCGTGCATCTTATGGTAAAACCGGTGATGATGCAGCTACCGCTTTTCAATCTTTCCCCGGTTATGATTATCCGAGAGATGGATATATCATGGGCGGTACTTTTGTGAACGGTCTTGGTAGTCGTGGTATCGTGAATCCTGATCTTACCTGGTCTACCGCCAAAACACTCAACGCAGGACTGGATGCAGAATTATACCGCGGCCTCCTCGGTTTATCTGTCGATTATTTTGTACGTAACCGCGATGGATTACCGGATACACGTACTACCAGTTTGCCCGGTACCGTGGGCGCCCGGCTGCCGCAGGAAAACCTGCGCAGCGATCGTACCCGTGGTATGGAAGTAGCGTTGACGCATCGGAACCACATAGGAGAATTGGCATATCATGTAAGCGCTAACATTGCTTCCACAAGAACTATCCTGGTACACCGGGAAGAAACCCGGGCGGGCAATTCCTACGAGAACTGGAAAAATTCCCAGCAGAACCGCTACACCAATATCTGGTGGGGAAGGGAATACGCCGGTCAGTTTACTTCGTACGACCAGATCTATAATCACAGTGTAAACACCGGTGGCGGTAATCAGAATGTAGTGCCCGGTGATTATTATTATAAAGACCTGAATCATGATGGGGTAGTAGATAACAAGGATGAAGTACCCATTGCCACCAGGGATATTCCGATGGTCAACTATGGAGTGGCTGTTGGCGCAGCCTGGAGAGGGATCGACTTTAACATCCTGTTGCAGGGTGCTACGCAGTTTTATGTACAGTATGCAGAGCAGATGGCTTCTCCGCTGATGTATGAACAGAGTGCGCTGGTGCAGTTCCTGGATCGCTGGCATACCGCAGATCCCAACGCAGATGTGTTTGATCCCAATACCAAATGGATACCGGGTTATTATCCTTCTATGGGATCGCCGGATGCAACAGGCACCAAAGCCGTACAGAATGCTTCTTACCTGCGTATCAAAACATTGGAAATAGGATACAGTTTTCCAAAGAAGTGGTTAAAAAAAGCGGGTATCAGTAACGCAAGAATGTATGTGAATAGCTACAACCTGGGCACATTCACCGCATTGAAAAATAGTGATCCGGAACATCCCGGAGAAGTGCAGGACCCGAAGAACGGCGACCAGTGGAACTATTCGCAGGGTGGTTATAAATACCCAATGAACAGAACCTATAGTATTGGCGCCAGTGTGACTTTTTAAACCGACAACCATGAACAGCATAAAATACTTCATTGTTTTAGGGATAGCAGGCGTTCTTTTCGCCTGTAATAAGCTGGATGTAAAACCATTGAACATCATCCAGGATGAGGATGTATTTTCTACCGAGAATGGAGTTAACTCCTACCTGGCCACGCTGTACAAGGCATTGCCGATAGAAGATTTTTATTACCGCAATAATGATGGCGGCTTTAACCGGGGCTGGGAACATTTCTGGCATCCCGGTGCGCTTTGCGGGGAACTGTCGGGGCCCTACGGCAGCCTGGGCGAAGGTGCCTATGGCTTTGGTTATTGGCCTTACGACAACATCCGGAATGTAAATTACCTGATGTCCACGTTGCCGAAGTACGCGGCTAACTTTGATCCTGCAAAGGTGAGGCAATGGCTGGGCGAGGCATATTTCTCCAGGGCTTATTTCTATTTCGCGCTGGTGAAGAGATATGGGGGCATACCCATTATCAAAGTAGTACAGGACTATCGTACACCGATGGAGCAATTGCAGGTGCCAAGAGATAAAGAGCTGGATGTATGGAATTTTGTGGCCTGCGACCTGGATAGTGCAGCACTGCTGCTGCCGGAAACCAGTCAGCGTGGACGTGCCAATAAATATGTGGCAGCGGCGCTGAAATCCCGCGCCATGCTTTATGCCGGCAGTATCGCCAAATATGGCGCGGTGAATTATGTAGACGGAGAAGCCAGGGAAAAGGGTTTTGTTGGTATCCCTGCATCCGAAGCAGCCCGCTTTTTTAAACAGGTCTGGGATGCAGCGCACTTACTGGAAGGACATTATGACTTGTACACCAGAAAGATGGACGATAAAGTAAAGAACTATACCGACCTCTTTCTCGATGCTTCCAGTAATGAAACTATTCTTGCGAGGGATTATTCTCTGACAAGCAATACTGCCCACAGCTGGGATGCTACCATGACCTGCCGTTACATGACCGCAGATGGATTGTCGCGCGCTTATCCTACACTGGAACTGGTAGAACGTTTTACTGGTCCGTTGCCCATCGTGAACCCGGATGGAACGCCCCGCCGCTTCAATAATCCGGCTGAAATTATGCAGGGACTGGAACCGCGCCTGCTGGCCACCGTTTACTTTCCCGGAGCTACTTTACGCGGACTGACCTTTGATACGCAACGTGGTATTTATGAGCATTTCAGCGGCAGTGCCGAAGCAGAACTGGGCGTGAATCCACCCAATATGCCTTTCCGCCACCTGGCCAATAATACGAATGTGCTGTGGCCGGAGGTGACCGGCCGTCGTGTGATCGGCTTTACCGGTGTAAGCACCGACGGTGACAATACCACCCGTACTGGTTTTTATGTAAGGAAATACATCGACTACAATAAACCGATGGCGGATTGTGGCCTGTATAAAAGTACGCAAAGCTGGATAGACCTACGTTATGCAGAAGTATTGCTGAATCGGGCGGAGGCGGCAATGGAACTGGGGAATAGCGGTGATGCGACTGCCATTATTAATAAGATCCGTGATCGGGCAGGCGCGGCGCCCTTATCAGGCCCGGTGACCATCGACTCCATCCGCAACGAACGCTGTAAGGAACTGGCATTTGAAAAGCAATACTGGTGGGATATCCGGCGCTGGCGAATCGGCGACAGGATCCTGGATAATACCCGGTTTCATGCTTTGCTGCCTTACTATCTGAATGATGAAAAGAAATTTATTTTCCTCCGGGAGCTGGAAACTTTTCAACGTCCCTACACTTTTGATAAACGTTTTTATTACGAACCATTACCGGGAGGCGAATTAGGAAAGAACCCTCATCTGTATCCCAATAACCCGAACTATTAATTCAAAAAAAGAAGTCATGCAAAAGATAATAAAAGGTTTGCTGATTGGTTTGCTCGCATTGTCCATCGCTTCCTGTTCCAAAACCGACAACTATCCCGGTCCCAACGCCGCCTTTAAAGGACGGATCCTGGATAAAACAGATCCTAAGAATGGTAATTTCCTGACAGAAACGGCTGGTATCCAGATCAAGCTGGAAGAGCTGAGCTGGAGCGCTACCCCATCTCCCCAAACAATTCCTTCAAAAGATGACGGTACTTTTGAAGATACGCAACTGTTTGCCGGGCATTACCGGGTAACGCCCATGGGTGGACCTTTCTGGCCGGTGGCTGGTGTAGAACTGGATATCAATAAGGGCAACAATACACATGATATTGCCGTAACACCGTATCTGAAAATTGTGAACCTGGCACATCGCTTTGAAGGCACTACGCTGGTGATGACGTTTAAAATACAGGCGCCGGTCACGGAAAATTTACCCCGGCTGCTGGATGTGCAGTCGTTTGTAAACGTAACAAAGTATGTAGGTAATGGTGCTACGATTCCACAATATACTTCTGATAAAACTATGCAGAAGATAGAAGCCAACTGGTCGGATGCCATTGCGCAGCAGACTTTTGAAATCAGGGTACCGGATATAAAAGCAGGCAGGGTGTTTTTTGCACGTGTGGGTGCGCGGGTGGATGATAGTTACAAACAATATAATTTTTCTGAAGAGATACAGGTGCAGCTGCCCTAGTTTGCATCATTTTTTAAACGGGGGTGTACCGATAGCGGCACACCCCCGTTTGCTTTAATGACGACCCAGTTGTTTCAGCATCCGTGCGTGTTCCCGGAGGGCGCGGACGAAAGTAGGTTGCACCTGGTAAGGTACATTGAAGGCAGCCGCCTGTTCGCGGATAATAGGCGCCAGTTTGCGGTAGTGTACGTGGCAGATACCGGAAAACAGGTGATGTTCGATCTGGTAATTTAAGCCACCTATACACCAGGAAAGTACGCGGCTGCGCGGTGCATAGTTGGTGGTATTTTCCATTTCGTGCACCGCCCAGCTATCCTGCATTTTTCTTTCTTCATCGGGCATGGCGTATCCGGAGGATGCCATTACGTGTGCCGGTTGAAAGATGCAGGCCAGGAGTAATCCGGCGGTAAAGTGCATCAGGAAGAAGCCGGTCAGCACCCAATACCAGGGCATACCGGAAAAGATCAGTGGTAATACGAGGATATATCCGTAGTAAACAACTTTAAACAGGGAAATCCGGAACATGGCCTGTTTCAGGGTAACTTTCTGTTTGGAAAGTAAACCATGACTTTTGTAACGGATTACCTGCAGATAATCTTTGGCGGTCATCCAGAACAAAGTCATCAGCATATAAAATCCCCAGGCGTACATGTGCTGGTAGCGGTGATACCAGTGTCGTGGCTGGTTAGGGGAGAAACGCAGGTATTTAATGCTGTCGATATCCTCATCAAGGCCCTGTACATTGGTATAGGTATGATGCAGTACGTTGTGCTGTATTTTCCAGGTAGGTGCATATCCGCCGATGATTTCAAGCACGTGGCCGATGATGTTGTTGATACTTTTTTTCGGGGAGAAGGAACCATGGTTGGCGTCGTGCATAATAGACGCGCCGATGCCGGTAACGCCCAGACCGGTGAGCAGCCATAGTCCGAGATAGATCCATACATTCCCGGCGCCGAGGCCGGTAACCATTAAAGTATAGGGTACGAAGTATAGGGCAAGCATGACAATTGTTTTAATCCACATTTCCCTGTTGGCATACACAGTGATATTATTAGTGGAAAAATAATCCTGCACAGCGGCCTTGGCCGATTCTATAAAGCTGTTATTGCCGCGCGAAGCAAAGCGCACAATGTGCCATTCATCTTTTTTCATATTATTATTTTAATCAGAAAACAGTGTCGGATACAGAAAATAAGCAGGAGGGGAGAAGTGCTGATCGTTGTATATGGATGTAATCTACGACAAAAGTATTTAGCAGGTGTTTAGCAAGATTTCATCACTATCTAAAAAGGAAGTATATTCGGGTTTGCACATACATAACCTATATAACTGTCAATTATGGAACACCTGCTTACCGTTGACTCGCTGATAAGCCTGTTAACGTTAACTGCCCTGGAAATTGTCCTTGGGATCGATAATATTGTGTTTATCTCAATCCTGGCCGGGAAGCTGCCGGCAGATAAACAAAAGAAGGCGCGCCGCCTTGGGCTTGGTCTTGCCATGTTTGTCCGTATCTTATTACTGTTGTCGATCAGCTGGATCATGTCGCTCACCACACCGCTTTTCAATGTTGGCGCCTGGATAGGTGTAAACGATCCGGAATGGCTGGAGAAGACCGCTATTTCCGGCAGAGACCTGATTTTGCTGGTGGGAGGTTTGTTCCTGATCTACAAAAGTACCGCAGAAATTCACGAGAAACTGGAGGGAGCGGAGCATGATTCCGCAAAGGCTAAAACCATGAAATTTGCCCAGGTCATCCTGCAGATCCTTTTGCTCGATATTGTATTTTCACTGGATTCCGTGATTACGGCAGTGGGTATGGCCGATCATGTGGAGATCATGATTGCCGCGGTAGTAGTGTCTGTGGGCGTGATGCTGCTGGCTTCTGAGTCCATCAGTAACTTTGTGAACAAGCATCCTACGGTGAAAATGCTGGCACTGTCGTTCCTGTTGCTGATAGGTGTGTCGCTGATCGCAGAAAGCTTTGATCAGCATATTCCCAAAGGCTATATTTATTTTGCAATGGCCTTCTCTGTATTTATCGAGGTACTCAACCTGAAAGCAAGATCACGTTCGGAAAAACCGGTGAAACTGCGTAATGAGGCCGAATTACCGGGAAAGGAAAAATAAGGTAGTCATCTTCCCAAAAAAATAATAATAACGGGAAAGGGTATACGCTTAAGAGCGTATACTGCTTTCCCGGATAATCAATTTTCCGGGCAGTATAATTTCTTCCGGTATAAAGTTTTTCTTTTTAATATGTTGGAGTAGTAACTGGCAGCTTTTCTTTCCTATTTCAAAAGCTGGTTCAGCAATAGTGCTGAGGGAAGGGGAGATGATCGCAGACATAGGGTCATTCGTGAAACCGATCACACCCACTTCTTTCCCTACTACAATATTTTTCCGCTTTAAAGCCACAATCACCCCTACGGCTTTGCGGTCGTTCACCGAAAATATCGCATCCGGTTTATCATTCAGTTTCCACAATTTCTCCAGGTCATTTTCGCCACATTCCTGTGAGAAGCCGGAATGCAGGATCCATTTTTTGCGAATCGGCATATTGTGTTTGCGCAACGCATCGAGATAACCGTTTAGGCGGCTGGTAGTAAAGGTAAGTCCCTCCGGCCCTGCGATATGTGCAATTTTTTTATATCCGTTGGAGATGAGATGCTCGGTGGCTTCAAACGCACCGTTATAATCATCCTGCATCACTTTTGAAGTAGTAATATCTGCTACACGGTCGAAGAAAACCACGGGAATACCGTCGTCGATGATTTCCTGGAAATGTTCACAGGAGCCGGCTTGCGAGGAAACTGATACCAGCAGGCCATCGAGACTGCTGAGTGATAAATTGCGGATGATGTTCAGTTCACGTGCAGCGTCATCGTTGGTCACATATAAAATGATGTTATAATTATGGCTGTAAGCTACCTCCTGAATACCGGTGAAAACAGTGGAGAAATAATAATTGGTGATAGCCGGCAGGATGACTGCCAGGTTATGCGTACTGTTTTTTACAAGACCGGTAGCATTGAAGTTGGGCTTGTAATTCAATTGGGTAGCCATTTCCAGCACCATCTTCCGGGTGTCTGCACTTACATCATACGTATCTCTCAACGCTCTTGAAACAGTAGAAACGGAGATATTCAACGCATGAGCAATATCTTTTATGGTAGCATAGTGTCGGCGCATTCTTCTTACAGGTCTGGTTGGAATAGTTAAATATAATGAATCGGTAACGTTCTCGGTGAATTTTCTTGTTAAAGGATTCATCGGGTGTATTTTAGGTTCACAATTACCAACCAGGATCACCATAAAAATTCATAGTGTATGAGAAGCTGTATTAGCCACAAGCTACACCTGTATTTCCTATTCATGCTTATTGCCTTGCCTTGGCAGCTATCCGCACAAGATCAATTATCCCTGAAGGGCGTAGTTCGCGACGCTGCTTCCAAAGCGCCACTTCCCGGCGTTACTGTAAGTGTTAAAGGTACCACCAGAGGAGTGAGTACAGATGTGGACGGAAAATATGCCATTTCCGCCACCACCGGTAATATACTGGTGTTTACCTACGTAGGATATGATAAACAGGAATTACCTGTACATGCACAAACGACCATCGATGTATCGTTGCAACAAAGTTCCACCGGTTTGAACGAAGTAGTGGTTACCGCGCTGGGTATTGAGCGGAAAACCCGCTCCCTGGGCTATGCCACACAACAACTGGACAATGCCAAAATTAATACTGTAAAAGATCCGAGCGCCAACATCATGAATACCCTCAGTGGTAAAGTGGCCGGCGCAGTGATTACACCGGCGGCTTCCGGCCCTGGTGGCGCTGTACGTGTGGTATTACGCGGTAACCGTTCTATCAGCGGAAATAATAATGCGTTGATCGTGGTAGATGGCGTACCGATAGATAATACCATGTCTACCGAGAAAGGTGGTGGTGGATCTGCCAATACCATTGGCACACAGCCTAAAAGCACCAGCAGTGGCTATTCCGGTAGTGATGGCGCAGCCAGTGTGAACCCGCAGGATGTGGAATCTATCAACGTACTGAAAGGTCCTGCCGCTGCTGCTTTATACGGTAGCCGTGCCGCCAACGGCGCTATCATTATTACCACCAAAAGCGGTAAAAGCGGTAAGCTGGCTGTTAACTATAATGGTGGCGTATCGATGGATCAGCCGAATATGCTGATGAAATTCCAGAATACCTATGGTGCTGGTAACAAAGGACAAGCCGGTACCCGAGCCGCCGCCAGCTGGGGCGCACCCGGACAAACCTATTCCGATAACGTGAGAAGTTTTTTTAACACCGGAACAGCAGTGAATAATTCCATTGATATTTCGGGCGGCAACGACAAGTTACGAGGATATGCATCTTACACCAATAATGCTATTACCGGCATTATTCCGAAGAACAGAATGGATAGAAATACGCTGAATATGCGCGTAGCCGCCGAAGTATTACCCCGTTTAACAACGGACGTAAAACTCACCTACATCAGCCAGGAGATTAAGAATAAGCCACGTCTCGGTGATCAGGGTATTGCCAATGAAGCTTACCTGATGCCGCGTGACCTGAGCAAAGATTCCCTGAAGAATTATGAAGGAATCGATGCGAACGGCCAGCCGTTTCCTAAGTACTGGACCACTTCCACTACCTTCCAGAATCCTTACTGGGAAGTAAACCGCAACCAGGTAGATGAATCCCGTAACCGCATTATGCTGATGGGATCTGCCAAATACCGGCTCACCGACTGGCTCAGTTTACAAGGCCGGTATAGCCTTGACCGTTATGACGACAAGATCACGGCGTCCTATTACAATGGTACCGTTGCCTTCCCGGTACAACCCGGCGGCCGTTACCTGGAGGCTTATGTAAATCACTGGGAACGTAACATGGACCTGTTGTTATCCGGTAGCAATAAAGTATCAGAAGATTTTCATGTAAGCTATAATATTGGAGGAAGTATTCTTACCAGTAAAGGCTATAATTCACAGGCGCTGGCGAATGGACTTAGCATTCCTAACCGTTTTAACCTGTCTTTTGCATCTGCTCCTGCCGTTACGAATACGACTATACGTAAAGAAATACAATCCGTATATGGTAATGCCCAGCTGGATTTCAGACAGTATCTCTACCTGGATGTGAGTGCACGTAACGACTGGTCATCTACTTTACCCAGTCCTTACAGCTACTTCTATCCATCGGTAGGTTTGTCGGCAGTTATTTCGGAGATGGTAAAAATGCCTTCCTGGGTTACGTTTGGTAAAGTACGCGGCGCGTACACACAAGTGGGTAATGATGCCGATCCTTACATGTTGCTGCAGGCTTACTACTATAGCCCCGGAGCGGGTGGAGGATTTGTATCCAGGGATAACACCAAATCAATTTATAACCTGAAACCGGAGCAAACCAAATCCTGGGAATTAGGGCTGGAGTGGAAGTTTCTGGATGGCCGCTTAGGACTGGATGCATCGGTGTATAAAAATAATACCATCAACCAGTTGCTGCGTATCGGTTTGCCGCAGGCCAGTGGCTTTGATCTCCAGTATATCAATGCTGGTAATGTGCAGAACAAAGGATTGGAAGTGATGTTGTCTGCTACCCCGGTGAAGCGGAGCGATTTCACCTGGAATACCAATGTGAACTTCGCCACCAACCGCAACGAGGTGTTATACCTGAAAGACGGCGTTAACCAGATCAATCTGTCGAATGCCACCAACTTCGCTACAGTACAGGTAAGAACCGGTGGCCGTTATGGCGATCTGTATGGATACGCCTGGCAGAAAGATGCAAAGACTGGTCAGTATCTCATTGGTACAGATGGTTTACCGGTAGTGGCACAAAACCAGTATCTCGGTAATTTCAATCCTGATTATACTTTGGGCTGGAACAACCAGTTACAATACAAAAGATTCAGTATGTCTTTCCTGATCGATGGCCGTGTAGGCGGTATCATGGTATCCGGAACAGACGCCCTGCTGGCCTCTTACGGCGTAGCGGATTACACTACTAAATACAGGGATGGCGGACTGGTGCTGCCGGGCGTGCTCGCCGATGGCAGCCAGAATGCAAAGTCGATCAGTGCAGAAGAATTCTGGACAAAAGTATCGCAGGGTGGTCGTGATGCGTGGGGGCAATTCTTTGCTTTCAGCGCTACTAACTTCCGCCTGAGAGAATTGTCTTTTGGTTATGATCTCAATTTTGATCAGAAGCTGGTGAAAAGCGCCAGGATTTCCTTAACCGCCCGTAACCTGTTCTTCCTGTACAGAGGTAAATCACTGCTGGATATACCAGGCATGGATAAACGTAAGTTGCCGATAGATCCTGAATCCGCGCTGGGTACCAGTAATTACCAGGGCATAGAAGCCGGTTTGCCACCAGCAGTACGCAGCTTTGGACTGAATCTGAATGTATCCTTTTAGTAATCAAAAAACACACAGCCATGAACAAGCCATTTAAATATATACTTCCGCTGGCGCTGACGGTGATGCTGGGCAGCTGTACAAAGAACTTTGATTCCATGAATGTGGACCCTGCGGGGTTGACGGGTGTGGGAAAAGGAGAGCTGCCTTATATGTTCTCCAAAGCAGAATCTTCTGCGGGTATTAACCAGGGATACTACCAGACGGTGCAAAACCTGTATGCAGATTTGTATGCACAATATTTTGCACTTACTACCAATAGTTTTCAGACCGACCGCTATGTGATCAACGACGGTTGGTTGCCGCGCCCGGGCATTATAGCCTATGTGCAAACGGTGCCGCAGTTACGCACCATTTTTGAAAATACAGCAGAAAATTCCGGCGAATATGCCCTCGCAGAAATCATGTGGGTATATGCCTTTCATCACCTGACGGATTATTTCGGTCCTGTTGCTTATTTTGATGCAGGAAAGGCCCAGGATGTGATCGCATACGATGCCCAGGATAAAATTTATGACGACTTTTTCAAGCGGCTGGATCATGCAGTGAAGAATCTGAAAGCCACCAGCGCTACGAATATTTTTGGCGCCAACGACCTGATCTATGCAGGCGATGTACAACAGTGGATCCGTTTTGCCAATACGCTCCGTTTGCGACTGGCACTGCGTATTTCCAAGGTACAGCCAGACCGCGCTAAAACAGAAGCCGAGGCGGCAGTAGCCAGTGGTGTGATGACAACTGTAGCGCATACCGCCATGATGAAAAAGACATTGAACGGCGGCGATGGCAACGGGTTGTCGAGGGTAGCCTCCTATAATGAATTCAGTATGAGCGCCACCATGGCTTCCTATATGAAGGGGTATAATGATCCGAGACTGGCGGCTTTTTATCAGCCTGCGGTAAATGGCGGCACTTACAGAGGCGTGCGTAACGGATCATCGGCGGCGGCATTGAACAATCCGTTGAATCAACCGGCTCAAACTTCTAATGTGGGCGCTTATTGGGTAACTTATAACCCGTTGAACTTTTCCTGGTTGCCTGCGTTGGAAGCATCCAAACATGTGATGATGGCGGCAGAAGCTTATTTCCTGCGTGCAGAAGGCGCTTTAAACGGTTGGAGTATGGGAGGAACAGCACAAGACCTGTATGAAAAAGGCATTGCAGTGAGTATGGAAAACTGGGGTGTAAAAGATGCGGCTATCGTAACCGCCTATACGAATTCAACCGCTTTGCCAACCGCTCCCGGTGATTTTCAGAACTCTGCCCCCGTGGCCAATATCCCGGTTAAATTCGGAACGGCAGTAAACATACAGCGGCAGCAGATTGGTACACAGAAATGGCTGGCTATTTATCCCGACGGATTGGAAGGTTGGGCAGAATACCGCCGCAGTGGTTTTCCCGTAATGTATCCGGTGGTACAGTCAGACAACCCGGATCTGCCGGCAGGTACCTTTATCAAACGTTTACCTTATCCATCTTCTGAAGCCGTGAATAATGGTACAGAACTGAAAAAAGGAATACAGCTGTTGGGCGGCCCTGATAATGCAGCTACCCGTTTGTGGTGGGATGTAGATTGATTTGAATCACTAAACGCAAATATACTTGAAGACATTAGTTTCATTTTCCATGGTGTTGTCCTCACTATTCTATTCTTCGCAGGAGCCGTTGCCGAAGGTGTTTTCCGGAGAGCGGACAGACATTGTACAGCAGCAGCTGAGGCAGCAGGCAGCCACCGCCTTTCAGGCGCAGGTGCTGCCTGCCACGGAGAGCGAATGGACCCCACGGCGACGGCTACTGAAAGCCGCCATTCTGCAGTCGACCGGCGCCGTAGAGGACCACGCATTGCCCTTGCAGGTAAAAGAAACCGGCCGTATCCAGCTAACGGGATACCATATACGGAAAATATTTTTCCAGACCCGGCCCGGTGTATTCGCTACGGCGAATCTCTATGTACCGGATGGGAAAGGCCCTTTTCCTGCGGTGATTAATATGCACGGCCACTGGAAAGATGCCCGCATGGGCGATATGGTACAGGCCACCGCACACAGCCTCGCATTGAATGGATATGTATGCCTTACGATAGATGCCTGGGGTACGGGTGAAAGAACTACCACTGCCGGCGTGGCAGAATATCATGGCGCCAATCTCGGTGCTTCGCTGCTGAATACCGGCAATACCTTACTGGGCATGCAACTTAGCGATAACATGCGGGGAGTGGATCTGCTGGCCAGTTTACCGGAGGTAGACAAAGAACGTATTGGTGCTACCGGCGCCAGCGGCGGAGGCAATCAGACGATGTGGCTCGCCGCGATGGACGAACGCATCAAAGCTGCCGTTCCGGTGGTGAGTGTAGGCACGTTTGAATCCTATATTCTGAACAGCAATTGCGTATGTGAACTGGTACCGGATGGACTCACCTATATGGAAGAATCTGCCGTATTAGCCATGGTGGCGCCACGCGCCCTGAAGATCTGCAATGCACTGAATGATGCCAGTAAGTCGTTTTTTCCTTCTGAAATGCTGCGCAGCTACAAAGCCGCTGCACCGGTATATGAGGCACTGCACGCCAGCGATAAACTCAGCTATCAGCTATTTAATACCGTGCATGGCTACTGGCCCGAAATCAGGGAAACCATGATCGGCTGGATGGACCTGCAATTAAAACATACCGGTACCGGCGCCCCTAAAAAGGAGCCTGCGTTCAACTTATTGCCGGTGGCGCAATTACAGACCTTTTCACCGGATCAGCGTGATGCCGGTGTGGTAACTACTGCCGCCTGGTGTACACAACAGGGGCAACTACTGAATGAACAACTGTTGAAAGCGCCTATCGATAACAATGCAAAGCGCAAAGCATTGCAACAGCTGTTACGCATCAACGAAAACAGAACACTGAAACAAGTACATACCTATAGCCCGGCGCAGGGATGGCAACGGATCGCACTGGAAACCTCAGATGGTTCCCTGATTCCGTTGCTGCTCCGTGCGCCCGGCAGTAAAGAGAAAGGTTACGTGGTATTTACTCATCCGGGTGGTAAGGACAGTATTCCGGCAATGGACATAGAGAAAGCGATACAGTCAGGTCAGGGTGTGGTACTGACAGACCTGTGGGGTTCCGGTGAACAAAGTTCCGTTACCGCCACTACTGTCGATGGTAGCCAGCCGCCTTATCATACACTGGCGCGTTCCGTGTTGTGGCTGGGTGGTACCGTGCAGGGAAGATGGGTAAGCGATCTGCAACTGATCACCAATTATTTAAAGAAGTCAGACGGAGATGTTCGTATAGTACTTAACGGTAGCAGGGAGGCCGGCATAGCCTCCCTGTTTTTAGCCGCGCTCGGTGGCAATGTAACACAGGTGGTATTGGATCATGCGCCATTGAGTTATCGTTTTGATGAGCGTGCAGGCATTGATTTTTTCAGCATGGCCATTCATGTTCCGGGAATACTGGTTTGGGGAGATATATCCCTGGCAGCGGCCCTGAGCGGAAAAGAAGTAGTGTTTAATGCACCCGTAACCATGTCCGGACGATCCCTGACAGGAGCGGAACTACAGGCACAACAGGAAGTGTTTGCGCAACTAAGAAAACGGTGTAAACAACCCGGACAGAGCATTTTCCATTAAACAGAAAACAGATCGTTATGAATAATAAACGCAGAGACTTTTTGAAACTGGCAGGGTTGGTAGGACTAGGCAGCACTTTGTTGCCAGGATATGCCACTGCGCAGGAGAAACAGGGCAAGGTGCTGGATCAGATCCGGAAGCAGGCAGGCCGTAAGTACCGGCAACAATTTAATATGAGCGGCTATGCCGCACCGAAAATTGACACGGTGCGTATCGGCTATATTGGTTTGGGTAATCGTGGATCAGCGGCCGTGGAACGCATTACCAATCTCCAGGGAATAGAAGTAAAAGCACTGTGTGATATCCGGCCGGAAATGATTGCAGCTACTAAAGAACGCATCAAAGGTTCGGGTTATAACCCACACGAATACACGGGATCTGCCGATGCATGGAAAAAATTGTGTGAACGCGACGATATTGATCTGGTGTATATCGCTACCCCCTGGGAACTGCATACACCTATTGCCGTATACGCCATGCTGCATGGAAAGCACGTGGCTACAGAAATTCCGGCAGCAGTCACAATTGAACAGTGCTGGCAATTGGTGGAAACATCTGAGAAAACAAAGAAGCATTGTGTGTTACTGGAAAACTGTTGCTATGATTTCTTTGAGTTGCTTACCCTGAATATGGCTCGGCAAGGATTTTTCGGGGAGCTGGTACATTGTGAAGGCGCGTATATCCACGATATCCTGGAAAGTCTTTTTGATAAGAGTAAACGCTACGATGTATGGCGGCTGAAAGAAAATGCGCATCGCAATGGTAACCTGTATCCAACGCATGGTCTGGGGCCTGTATGCCAGGTGCTGGATGTAAACCGGGGCGACAGCATGGACTACCTGGTATCTATGCAAAGCAATGATTTTATGCTGCATGAGCGCGCGGTAGAACTGGCGGCAAAGGATGATTTTTATAAGCCTTATGTGAATGCGCATATGCGTGGTAATATGAATACCACTACTATCCGTACCCGGAAGGGCCGCACCATTATGTTACAGCATGATGTGAGTACACCAAGGGTATATTCCCGTTTACACCTGGTGAGCGGTACAAAGGCCACGGCGCAGAAGTATCCGCTGGAACCCAGGATCAGTGTGAGCCATGAAGGATGGATCAGTCCGGAAGAATTTAAAAAACTGGAGGAAAAATATACACCGGCGATCGTGAAAAGAGTGGGTGAGATGGCTAAGCAAGTGGGAGGCCATGGTGGTATGGATTTCCTGATGGACTGGCGCCTCATTGATTGTTTGCGCAATGGTTTACCGGTGGATATTGATGTATATGATGCCGCTGCATGGAGTGCCATCGGGCCATTAAGTGAATGGTCGGTAGCTAACCGTTCAGCATCCATCGACATACCTGATTTTACCAATGGCGCCTGGAAGCATAATAAGCCGGTAGATATTTCCCTGGCGCAGGGTGGCACCACCGGTGTAAAAGAAAAAAAGTAATCATCTCCTGAAAAATAAAGTGCAATGAAAATAATCACATCCAAAGACCCACAATCGCTCGGCAGCGTAGCGGGCAATGCTGCTATTGCTTTGATCAATGCCGCCATTAAAGAAAAAGGTAGCGCCAACATTATATTGGCCACAGGGACCAGTCAGTTTGAAACGATCCGGCAGTTGATCGACAGTGATATTGAATGGGGCAAAGTCAACATGTTCCACCTGGACGAATATATCGGTTTACCTGTAACACATCCGGCCAGTTTCCGGAAATACCTGCGGGAGCGTTTCCTGGAGAAAGTAGCGCCGTTGCAATCGGTATGCCTGATCAGCGGGGAAGGCGATCCGGAAGAAGAGTGTGCGCGTATTTCCGCCCTGATACAGGCGCATCCGATTGATGTGGCGCTGGTAGGTGTGGGTGAAAATGGTCACCTGGCGTTTAATGATCCTCCGGCAGATTTTACCACTACAAAACCGTATCTTGTTGTGAACCTGGACGCCGCCTGCAGGCAGCAACAGATGAATGAAGGCTGGTTCAGCGCTGTATCAGAAGTGCCATTACAGGCGATCAGCATGTCGGTGCACCAGATCCTGTTATCCAAACATATCATCTGTTCTGTACCGGGTGCGCGTAAAGCACAGGCCGTGAAGGATAGCCTGGAGCAGCCGGTGAGCAACCTGTTTCCCGCCAGTATCTTACAAACGCATAGTGACTGTGTGTTTTACCTGGACGAAGCATCTGCCGCCAAACTGCAACCAGCGCAGAAAACAGTTTAATACATGCCGCAAACAATTAAGATTATCAATGGCCGGTTGATCACGCCTTTCCGGGTGATATCACAGGGAAGTGTGCTGATCAGCGATGGCCGGATTACAGCAGCGGGAGAAGGAACTATTCCTGATCACGCAGATACGATCATTGATGCCGGAGGTAACTATGTTGCCCCCGGTTTCATTGATCTGCATATTCACGGAGGCGGTGGTCATGATTTTATGGATGGCACCGTCCGCGCTTTTCATGGTATAACGGAAACGCATGCACGGTACGGCACCACTGCCATGGTGCCTACCACTTTAACTGCCGAAAAGGAACACTTACTGCATACGCTGGATATTTACAAGGAAGCGGTGTCACAACCGCATAATGGCGCGGGTTTCCTGGGTATGCACCTGGAAGGTCCCTATTTTGCGATGAGCCAGCGGGGCGCACAGGATCCAAGGTATATCCGCAATCCTGATCCGGTGGAGTACCGGGAGATACTGGATTACAGCGAACACATTTCCCGTTGGAGCGTGGCGCCGGAGCTACCGGGCGCGCTGGAAATGGGGGAGTATCTGCGTACTAAAGGAATACTGCCAGCTATTGCACATACCGATGCTATATATGAAGAAGTGGTAAAAGCAGTGGAGTGTGGCTATACGTTGGCAACACACTTTTACTCTGCTATGTCGGGCGTTACGCGGCGTAACCTGTACCGCTATGCCGGTGTTATTGAAAGTGTGTACCTGATCGATGAAATAGATGCAGAAGTGATTGCAGATGGTGTGCATTTACCAGCATCATTGTTGCAGCTGATTTATAAGATCAAAGGGCCGGACCGTATTGCGCTGATCACTGATGCGATGCGTGCCGCAGGGATGCCGCCGGGGAAGAGTGTGCTGGGCCCGTTGAATGGCGGACTGGAAGTGATTGTAGAAGATGGCGTGGCCAAATTGCCCGATCGTACGGCGTTTGCAGGCAGCGTAGCTACCACCGACCGTCTTGTTAGAAATATGGTGAACCTGGCCGGGGTGCCGGTGGCCACTGCCGTGCGAATGATGAGCTATACGCCTGCCCGTATTATGGGGGTAGCGGATCGCAAAGGCTCGCTGGTAGCCGGGAAAGACGCCGATATTGTTATTTTTGATGAAGATATTACCGTACAGTTAACCATGGTAGCCGGAAAAGTTGTGCATCGTATCGGAGAATGAAATAGCTTTGCATAAAATTGTACGGGTCATGAATTTTTATACACGGAAATGGGTAAAGCCGGAGGATCTGAATGCACACGGAACTCTATTTGGCGGGAGTTTGCTGCGGTGGATCGATGAAGAAGCAGCCATTTATTCTATCATTCAGCTGGGTACCAATCGTTGTGTAACCAAGTACATGTCTGAAATCAACTTTATTAACTCTGCCCGTCAGGGCGATATTGTGGAACTGGGCATCAAGGCCATCCACTTTGGCAGAACCTCGCTCACCCTCACTTGCCAGGTAAGGAATAAGATTACCCAGAAAACCATTCTGACGGTAGACAAAATGGTATTTGTAAGTGTGGATGAGCAGGGCAAACCGGTGCCGCATGGCAGAACCGAGATCACCTATACGGATGAACGGCTGCGGGAAGAATAGTACTTATATTTTCAATCCGCCGAACATACTGAAGAGGATAATCCCCAATACGATAGTCGTGATAAGCACATACAGCCGGTCTTTTTCCAACGCAAATGCGATCAATGAGAAAAAGATACGGAGTATAGGTGTTGCCAGCATTACCAGTACGCCCAGTTGTATAATTTCTGTGGCGCTACCTTGTGCTACACCCTGGAAGATACCACGGAACGTAGTATAATCAGCTCCTTCTCCTTTAAATTGCGAATAGTCCGGTACACTGGCAGCGCCTTGCTGTGCAATGTAAAAGATGCCTCCCAGCAGCGCAATGCTGCAGGCAGTGATCACACCGGTTCTCAGCACCTGACCGATGAACAGTTCAATATCCCGGTCGCCAAGCATTTTCCTGAAAATATTCATAACGAATCAATTAAAACTGGTGATTAAATCCGTTATAAATCATTTCCAGCGCTACAAAAGTGATCGCCGCGGAGAAGATGATTCTTAACGTGCGTGGATTGATATAGGTGAGCAAACGCGCACCGGTAAAGGCGCCGCCGAGTACACCCAATACCACCGGGAAGGCAATCCCCGGATCGATATAACCTCTTTGCAGGTATACTACCGCACTGGCGGCAGCCGTTACACCAATCATGAAATTACTGGTGGTGGTACTCACTTTGAAAGGGATACGCATGGCGCCGTCCATGGCGAGTACTTTGAGAGCGCCGGAACCGATACCCAGCAGGCCTGATAATACGCCCGCGATCAGCATGATAGAGAAGCCTCCAACCACATTCTTCAGCTTATAGGCTACTTCGCCGGCCGGAGTAGGGTAGGTGCTATTCAATTTTAAAGTGTAGGATAATTTACTACCTGTTTGCTCAATATGTTCCGTTTTTTTACGGATCGTCATAGCTGCGGAGAAAATCAGGACTACGCCCAAAAGAATCGCAATGAAATTGACAGGTGTAAATACGGCGAGTAGTGCACCTCCTACAGCGCCCGCTGTGGTGGCTATTTCCAGGAACATACCCAACCTGATATTGGTGATGCCTTCTTTGATATACGCCGTGGCCGCGCCGGAAGAATTGGCGATAGAAGCCAGCAAAGCTGCACCGATGGCATACCGGATATCTACATGAAATACAAGCGTAAGTAAAGGAATGAGAATGACACCGCCACCAAGGCCGGTGAGAGAGCCTAAAAGCCCGGCCACATAAGCGCCTGCCAGCAGTATTAAGCTAAAGATCAGGATATTCATCTGATGTTGTTTTAATAATTATTGTCCAGTATATCTTCCATTACCTGCCGGGATAATTTGACATTGCCGCTTTTGATGGCTTTGTACAGCTGCTCGTGCAAATGATGGCTGATGGCGAAGTGACTGATGCTCTGTGTATCACGTTTGGAGAAGAAGTCGCGGATTACTACGGTGAAGCTGCGGAAGAGGTCTGCCAGCACATTGTTGCCCGATGCTTTTGCAATGGCGGTATGAAAAGCAATGTCTGCTTCCATACATTGCTGGTACTCTTGTTCGAGAATAGCCTGTTTCCGCTTTTCCAGCAAGGATTTCAGCTCATGCAGATCTTCCTTGGTATGGTTTTCTGCCGCCAGTTTTACGATCTCATAATCCAGCATGCGCCGCACCTGGTTGATTTCTTCAAAGTCGGCCCGGCGGAGGCGCTGGTCCAGCGATTCCGTTTGCACGGTTTCATTGACGAAAGTACCTGCTCCCTGCTGTACCCGCAATATGCCCGACATGGCGAGTGTTTTAATGGCTTCGCGGATGGTAGAGCGGCCTACTGCATATTGTACCATCAGCTCGGGCTCTGCGGGGATCTTCTGTCCGGGTTTATATTTCCCCTGGGAGATATCTTTCTGGATGGCGTTGATCACGCGATCCGATAATTTGGATGTCTGCTCCATAAAATTACATTTGCGAATACAAAGGTATGATGTTTATTTAAACATCTGATGTTTTATTTTTGAGAGGGGAGAAGCATAATTCCGGCAATACTTCAGCCTGTCGTACTAACGGGCAGAAGCAATGGGCAGGCATGGCACAATGATTGTGACCTTTGGGGTATGAAAAAAGCTACAATATCTACGATATGCCGTACTATCGGCCTTGGGGTGGTTACCGGAATGCGGAGCGCTATGGGCCCGGCATTCGCGAGTTATTTTGTTAGCCGCGATCCTTCTGAAAAATTGCGCAAATCACCGTTGGGATTTATGCAGCGACCCGCCACTTCGCGTTATCTGCAAACTATGGCAGCGGGGGAACTGGTAGTGGATAAAGCTCCCGGCATTGGTAATCGTATAGCCGCCACCGGTATTACCGGCAGGGCCCTCTCCGGTGCATTGGCCGGCGCTACTTTATACCAGGCCAAAGGAGAGAAAGCATGGAAGGGCGCATTGATTGGCGGTGCCGCAGCAGTGGCAGCAGCATACGTTTTCTTCTATTTACGCAGGGCTACCGGACGGAAATTACAGGTGAGAGATGCAGCCGTGGGCGGCGTGGAAGACGCTATAGCCGTAGGTATAGCGGCGTTATCCATCCGGAAGAAAAAATAACTGCGGGAATATTTTTTCACAATAGTTGTTTTATTTCAGAAAAAAACTACATTTGCATCCCGTTGAAATGATGCCTAATAGTATAATGGTAGTACGACAGATTTTGGTTCTGTTTGTCTAGGTTCGAATCCTGGTTGGGCAACAAATTGTTTGATCACTTTATCACAACAATAGATTTTTTGAACGCAATAGTCTATGGCTATTGCGTTTTTTAATATTCTACCGGCCATCAGCATAAGTGATTTGCAGCCGGGTGCTTCTTTTTAGAAAAGGTTGTTTAACTTTATTCCACTTTAGCCCTATATTTCGATGCGAGCATCTCTATACTTTTTCTTTACGGTTTTTTTCTGTCTGGTTTTCAATCAATTGTTTGGCCAGGCTGATTTCAATGCTCCAGATACTGTTTGTGTAAATGCACCGGTTGTGATCAAGAATACTTCCGTTGGAGCTACCAAGTTTTTATGGAATTTTTGTTCAGGTGGATTATATAATCCGCCCCAGGTGACTAATCTGGGAAATATCGGTGGGCATATGAGCCTTCCGGTATTTTTGGTAACCGCTAAAGATGGAAATGACTACTTCGCTTTTTATACAAATAACACCGGTAACCTGGTACGTTTATCTTTTGGCAATAATTTACTGAATACCCCTGTGTCTGAAGACCTGGGTACATTTGGAGGGCTTTTGACCAATACTACAGAAGGCTTGCAGGTGGTGAAAGATGCAACTGGATGGCACCTGGTGATAGTAGGAGGAAATGACCCCGGTTCGGCCAGGATCGTGAGACTGGATTTTGGAAATTCATTGTCAAATGCAGTAAGTGGTCAGCAGAATTGGGGAAACATAGGTGATCTGAATTACCCGGTTGATCTGTTTATTACACAGGAAAATGGTAACTGGTATGGATTTACAGTTAACTACTATAACAATTCTTTTACCCGTTTTGAATTCGGCACTTCTTTTAGTAATACGCCTGTTGCTACCAATTTTCGTAATGTAGGAAACCTGGATAATCCTACTGGTATTTTTCCCATTAAAGAAAATGGTGAGTGGTACATATTTGTTTCCAATGAAGGATCTTCCAGCATTACCCGGTTGGAACTCGGAGTTTCTCTTTCCAATACGCCAACCGGTACAAATTTAGGTAACCCTGGTAATGTATTGGCCGGCCCCCGGGATCTTTCCCTGATACATGATTGCGGAAATATATTTGCATTGGTAGTGAACAGGAGAACCAATGACATGGTAAGAATTGATTTTAAAGATGGGATCAAAAGTGAGCTTCCTGATGCGCTCACAGGTTCCGTGTTAACAACCAACGGAGATCTTAGTTTTCCGCATTCTATTTCCACTATTTTCCGGGAAGGCAATAACCTGTATGCCTTTATCACAAATGTGGCTACCAATACATTATCGCGGCTGGTATTTGGTAACTGTGACAATGCCAGTATTCCGTCTTCCACTGATAAGGAACCGCCTGTTTTCTTTTATAAAGAGCCAGGTATTTATACCGTTAATCTGTTGACCGATGAATTTACGCTCACGGAAAGTACTACCTGTAAGAATATTGTGGTGATGCCTTTACCAAAGCCGGATCTTGGGAAAGACGTGCTTGTTTGCGATGGCACTTCTTTAACGCTGGATGCCGGTTTGGGCTATAGCTCCTATAAATGGAACACGCTGGAAGTATCGCAAAAAATAGTAGTGAACCAGTCCGGAACATTTGAGGTAGAAGTCAGCAATGGTGGGTGTACAGCAAAAGACCAGGTAGAGGTAAAGTTTAGTGACCTGACGCTTACAAGCACCGTAACAGATATTGATTGTAACCATAAAGGTAAAATAGAACTCGCGCCCGCCGGTGGCGCCGTTCCTTATACTTTTTCACTTAATGGAGGCAGCGATCCTGTGGCAGATAAACTGCCGGTTGGTGACTATGCTTATAAAGTAACGGATAAAAATGGTTGTGAACTTACCGGAAGTTTAGCTATAAAAGAAATTGAAGAACGGATGCTCAAAGGAAGTGTTTCTTCCCAGCCGCCTTTGTGTAATGGCATCGCTGATGGTACCTTTACAGTGGCTGTAAACAGAGGAGTACCTCCTTTTGAATACGCGATAAAAGGCCAGGATTTCCAGTCACAGCCGGTCTTTAACGGGATCGGCCCGGGCAGTTACAAAATTTACATCCGGAATGCCGCATGCCTGGATAGTGTGCAGGTAAGTGTTTCCGAGCCAGCAGCATTGAATTTAAAAGTGCTGACTTCAGATGATCTGTGCGATAAAAAAACAGGTAAGGCTTTAACCACCCTGAACGGAGGTACGCCGCCCTACCGGATGTACTGGGACAACCTGTTGATCTCTTCGCCGACTGTCGAACACCTGGGCGCCGGTAATTATGACCTGAAGATAATCGATGATAATAATTGTAGTAAGGACACTATCATTACGATGTATAATAAATCTCCGGAGCGTGTTAAGATTCTTAATGACGATACAGAAATTACGATCGGGGAAACCATCAGATTAACTGCCACCAACGCACCCGATTATCAATGGACACCTGTCGAAGGTCTTAGCTGCTCCAATTGTGCCACACCGTTGGCGATGCCATTAAAAAATACAGTCTACATTGTAACCACCATCACAGGAGAGAACTGTATCAAATCGGATACGGTACGTATCGCAGTATCGAATGTATCGTCTTTGTTTGTACCTAACGCATTTACCCCAAATAATGATGGTATCAATGATGTTTTCAGGCCAAGGTTAAGAGGCGTAGCTATATACAAAATGTCCATCTTCAATCGCTGGGGCAACCTGATATTTGAAAGCAATGATCCAAAAATTGGTTGGGATGGCTATTACAAAAATGAGCTGCAGCCTGTAGGCGCTTATGTATACATGATTCAATACGCCTATTACGGCCAGGAAAGCCAGCTACAGATGAAGAAGGGAGCCTTTACACTGATACGCTAATACTTTTATTCCCGAAAAAATTATACTTTCTAAAAAACATTTATTAGTTTTATCCTACTAATATTGTAGACTATTTATATTTCGCTGCAGACGGATATTTGTCACTATTTGATCATCAAAATTATTATTCTATGCAGAAGCTTTACCCTTGTTGTTGTATAACCAACTGATAGCATTTCTGTTACTATTACTCCTTCCACCAGGGATCACCAGTATCTTAATTACGGCTCTAAATAGCCGCCGGCTATACTTTCTGCTCCTTACGACCGGGCAGCAGGGAAAGTAATGTCCTTCTTATATCTTCTTCATGATCCATTCAGCATGGGTCCAAACTACTATTGCATGATCCGAATCAATCAACCTGATTATTTGAAGCGGCTGGCTGTTACGATATGGCTGCTATGCCTGCTGGCGACTGCCTTTGCCCAGCATCCCAATATTACCATTGCCGGTAAAGTACTGGACGCCGATACAAAAGAACCTCTCGTAAGTGCTACTGTCCGTCTGCGGAATACAACGCACCAGGTACTCACCGACGAGCAAGGTGGCTTTCAATTCCTTACCGGGCAAGAGTTTCCGGCTACTGCACAGATCAGTTACATAGGGTATGAGCCGCAGGAAGTGATTATCAAAGGCAGTGCGCCGGTGATCGTGTTACTGAAAGCCGCTAACAGTAAACTCAGCGAACTCACCGTGGTGGGGTATACCCGCACAAAGAGCAATGCCCGCACCGGCGCTATTACCACGGTGGCAGCCAGCGATTTTTCCAGGGTGAACTCCACCAGTGTGGTGGAAAAATTACAGGGGCAGGTACCTGGACTCATGATTGCCAGTAACTCCGGCGTGCCAGGTACTTCTGTGTTGGTGCGACTTCGCGGCGCTACCTCCATTACCGCCGGTAATGATCCGCTCTATGTGGTAGACGGTGTGTTTATTAATACCGGCAATATGCAGAACCTGGGGCGTGGCCTCGGTGGACAGGTACCGAATCCTTTATCGGATTTAAACCCGGAAGATATCGCATCTGTTTCTGTGTTGAAAGATGCCAACGCTACTGCCATTTACGGCGCCCGGGGGGCAAATGGCGTGATCCTGATTACAACAAAACGTGGCGCCAAAAATTCCCGCTCTAAGGTGAGCTTTAACGCACAATATGGATTGGCACAATCCACCAATTTATGGGAACTGGTGACCGGCCCTGAACATGCGGCCATTGTAAATGCTGCTTCTACGAATGATGGCGTACCGGCCAACCTGCTGCCTTTCCGCCCTAAAGGACAGGCTGTGTCCGGGTTTCCGGCTTATGGCACACCGGAAGAACAACCAACCTACGATCGCCTGAAAGATGTATTCAGAACGGCCGTATCGCAGAAATACGGTGTAGCCGTGACCGGTGGAGATGCCAAAACAAATTTCTACCTGGGTGGTGATTATGAGTATACCCAGTCTACCTTAAAACTGCAGGATTTCAAACGTTACTCCCTGCGTGTAAACCTGGATCATACCGTTTCCAATGCGTTGAAAATTGGTACCAGTAATAGCCTTTCTTATGTGCCACGCAGGCTGGTAAGAGTGGGAGATGGCCCTGCGGGCCTGTTCCAGGCTGCCCTTCATACGCCGGTCTTTTATCCGTTGTATAACCCCGATGGCAGCTATTATAAAGTGGGCGTATTCGACAATGTATACGCGATTCTCAATAATTCTGATACCTATTCGTATAGCCTGCGGAGTTTGAACAGTATTTATGCGCAACTGGCCCTGCTGCCGGGACTGACCTTCAAATCCACTTTAAGCAGCGACTATGCCAACTATCACGAGAAGGCCTATTACAATACTTTCCTGGTATATGGACAACCTGCGGGAGAAGCCAACGATGTAACTACTACCAAAGAAACATTGATTGCAGAACAACTGCTGAACTATAATAAAAGTTTCGGATCGCAAAATGATCTGTCTGTATTCCTGGGTAACACGGCCCAGTTTACCAGCCAGGAAAGCGCTGCGTTAACCGGTACGGGTTTTCCGAGTGATCAGTTTAAAAGGATCACTTCTGCTGCCGTGCAAACCGCTTCTTCTTCCGGCTCACAATCACGGCTGATCTCCTTCTTCACCGGCGCCAACTATTTGTTCCACAACAAATACAGCCTGGATGCGAATATCCGTGCCGATGCTTCGTCGCGCTTCGGCCGTGATCATCGCTGGGGATATTTTCCTTCGGTAGGTGCAGGCTGGACGATCAGCCGGGAAGATTTCTTTCCGAAAAATGCGACGGTTACTGATCTGAAAATTAAATCCAGTTACGGGTTAACAGGTAACCAGAATATCGATGACTTTGCCTCCCGTGGTTTGTGGAATGGGGGTAAAAACTATTTAGAGCAACCAGGTACAGCACCCAATCAGCCGGCTAACCCGGATCTGAGATGGGAAACCACCCGGCAGTTTAATATAGGCATTGCCGGTAGTTTGTTTCATGATCGCCTGAGCTTTGAGGCAGATTACTATAGCAAGTATACGTCAGATCTGCTGCTGCCGGCTTCCATACCGGTTATCTCCGGGTATGGCTCTATTGTGAGCAATGTGGGCGCTATGAGCAACAAAGGCGTGGAGTTATTAATCAACTCTACGAATGTAGAAAGCAAAAACTTCTCCTGGAAATCTACATTCACTATTTCACATAACGTAAACCGCGTGGAGAAACTCCCTGATCCGATTACAGACGGTAGTTACGGTATGTATCGTATTGTACAGGGCTATCCTATTTATTCTTTGTACCTGTTTAATGAGCTGGGCGTAGATCCTGCTACCGGTAATGTGATTGATGAAGACGTAAGCGGACCTAAAGGTGTGCCCGATGGAAAGATCACCAACGACGATAAAAAGATTGTGGGTAACATCTGGCCGAAGTTTGAAGGAACACTTCGGAATACATTTACCTACAAAGGCTTTGATCTGAATGTGAATATCTTTTACAAGTATGGCAACAAGGTATTTAACTACACCCGCTATTTCCTGGAAGCAGGCGGCACACGCGGGGTTACCCGCTCTATTCAGAAAAGCGCGCTCAATTACTGGAAGCAACCCGGCGATGAAGGCGTTTTACCACGACCCACTTCTTTACCTAATCCTGATGGTAGCAGCAATTACAACGGCAATACCAGCCGCTTCCTGGAAGACGCTTCGTATATCCGCCTGCGTGATGTAACGATCGGTTATACTTTACCATCGAGATTATTGTCGAAGTACCGTATAAGCAATGTGAATATCTATGCTACCGCCAGCAACCTCTTTACCATCAGCAAATACAGCGGTCCGGATCCGGAAGCCAATAACTCCGGTGAAACCAACAGCATTGTACAGGGATTGGATTTTAATACCACCCCACAGCCCAAAACCTTCGCCGTAGGACTTCGCTTAACTTTATAAAATCAGTCATCATGACACCTAAATATTTATTTGTATTATTAGCATTACTCGCACTGGCTTGCAATAAAACACTGGATACGGAGCCGCAGGCGGCCATTGCAGATGAAACAGCCATTGTAGATAAGAAGTCCGCCCAGGCAGCGCTGATAGGCGTATACGACGGGTTACAGGGCTATGCCAGTACCAGCCTCATTGCGCTCGACCTGGCCGGTGATAATGTAGTGAACTATAACAACCAGAATGTAGTGGTGGCCACCAAAACTGCCGCCAACACGAGCGCTGGCTTTATTCCTATTTATACTACTATCAACCGCGCCAATTTTGTGATCAATAAAGTGCCTGTACTGGATGATCCTTTCTTTACCACAGAACAGAAGAACCAGGTATTGGGAGAAGCCTATTTTCTCCGTGGGCTGGCCTATTTCGACCTGGTGAAAACTTATGGCGGTGTACAGATTATACTGGACCCAACGAAATATATCGGGGTAAAACGCAGCACTAAAGAAGGAACGTATGCACAGGTACTCTCGGACCTGGATAAAGCAGAAAGCCTGCTAAAGGAAACATTGAACCGTAATCTGGCCAACCGCTTTTCTGTATATGCACTGAAAGCCCGTTTTTATTTGTATACGGAGCAATGGGAGCAGGCCGCCTTGTATGCGGGTAAAACGATCAGCAGTACCACTAATTTCTCCCTGGTAAAACCTTACTCCGCTTTCTTTACCGGTAAAAATACCACCGAGTCTATTTTTGAACTGGCTTTCAGTCCTTCGGATAAAAATACTTTTTATACCAATTGGCTATCAGCCGCAGAAGGAGGCCGCCGCGACTATATTCCTGCACGCCAGTTTATTAATGAACTGCTGGACCCTGCAGCAGGTGGCTCCCGCAAAAGTCTTATCAAACAACTCACCGATGGCTCCTGGGAGTTAATCCAGTATGGTAAACAGGACGGCTCCAGTTCTATTTTCATTCTGCGTATTGCAGAACAATACCTGATCCGGGCGGAAGCGCTGTTGAAGAAACCTACCCCGGACCTGGCAGGTGCAATCGCTGATCTGAATGCTATCCGCAGCCGGTCCGATGTGACCGGGTTTGTGCGGCTGCCGGAAACCACTGCTGGTGAGGTGTTGCTGGCCATCGAAAAAGAACGCCGGTATGAACTGGCTTTTGAAGGACACCGCTTTATTGATGTTGTGAGAACAGGCCGTGCGGGAGCTGTGTTTGGAGCATTGAATCCACAATTGAAAGATAGCCGTTTCTGGATCTTCCCGATTCCTCAGAATGCGGTGCTGGATGACCCGGACAACCTGGGTGGTACACATCAGAACCCCGGGTACTGATCAACAGACATTGAAGAGCTGTACATCTCCCTATGCGATTTACTTTTTTTAAAATAAAACAACCCTCATGAAACGTAATCTGTTATTATTATTTGCCCTGGTGGGTAGTATTACCGTGCTGGCGCAGCAGCCACCGGTGAAGATAAAAAAGACGGCCACCAAACATGGTCCGGAAAAAGGAACCCTGCTGATCATTGGTGGCAATGTAGGGACCACTGCTTCTATCTGGAATAAATTTACAGAGCTGGCTGGCGGAAAAGACAAAGCAAAGATTGTAGTGGTAACTACCGCTTCTGGTGATTCTGCGGCTTTTGATCAGCGGGATGTGGAAGTAGTGAAGAAACAAACCGGTATTAAGGATGTGACTTTGTTACATACCAGTGATCTGAAAGAGGCCAACAGTGAAAAATTTATCGCACCGCTGAAACAGGCTACCGGTGTGTATTTCGTGGGTGGCCGCCAGTGGCGTATTGCAGATTCCTACCTCAATACCCTTACACATCAGGCGTTCCTGGATGTATTGGACCGGGGCGGAGTAATTGCAGGTAGTTCTGCCGGCGCTTCCATACAAGGATCTTTTTTATGGAGAGGTGATACCAAAGGACCTGAAATACTGGTGGGTGATCATACCCAGGGATTGGGCTTCCTGAAAAACTCCGCTATCGATCAGCACCTGCTGAAACGGAACCGCGAATTTGACCTGGTAGATTTTATCCGCAAATCTCCACAACTGATCGGCATCGGGCTGGATGAAGCCACTGCCGTGATAGTTCAAAAAGATACACTGGAGGTGATCGGTAAATCGTATGTAGTGATCTATGATCACCAGACGATTGTAAGGAGTGAAAACAAACATATCACACCGGATAATAAAGAAGATTATACCGCCGCTTCCGGTCCTTTTTTCTTTTTGGGAGAAGGACAAAAATATGACCTCGACAACCGGAAAGTAATCCAGGCGGAGCGGAAAAGAGCGGTTACTTCCGACGATAACGAATAAAGATCTTCTTTTATAAACGGCAAAAAAGGTAAGACGGGTTAACGTTTTTCCTTTTTTGCCGTTTATCTTTTTTTGCAACAGCGATATTGATTTAAACTATATATTTACCCCCGCGCATTCCACATTCACCACAAAAAATTAATACGAGCCATGCCGGCCAACGAGGGGCTAACAGATGAAGAATTGTTGTTGTTGCTACAGTCGGATGACGAAACGGCGTTAACCGTTTTGTATAAACGGCATTGGCAACCACTGTTCCTGCAAGCCTACCAGGTACTGAAAGATAAGGAGGCCTGCAAAGATCTGGTACAGGAACTCTTTACAGAGCTATGGCAAAAATCCCGTCGTATCCAGTTAACCGTTTCATTAAAAGCATACCTGTCTGCCAGTATCCGGTATAAAGTGTTTCGTCATATCCGTCAAAACCCGGTGCGGGAGGAGTTATTTGACCACCTGGCCACGCGCATGGACACTGCATCCCCGGAGAGTGAACTGGCCGTAAAAGAGCTGCAAACCCTGCTAAACACGCTCATAGAAACACTTCCAGACAAATGCCGGGAGATATTCCGTATGAGCCGTGAACAACATCTTTCCTATAAAGAAATTGCCATCCGGCTCAATGTGTCCGTAAAAACAGTGGAAAACCAGATCAGTATTGCTATCCGTAAGCTGCGTTCGGCGCTGGGATATGTTTTGCTGCTGATCTTTTTTGTAAAATCTTAGACCTTTCCCGCTTCCCGAAAATTTATTTTCTCCTCCCTTGGGGGTAGCCTTTCTTTTTTGTCACTAGTGATAAAATACCGGGCATGAACAGACAGGAGTTTTTTTCATTGATTGATAAATGGATGGAAGGTTCCGCGAGCGAGGAAGAGGTGCAGTCGCTGATGAATTACTATCATAGTTTTAAATCCAGCACCAACTGGGATGAATCACAGTTGGGGGCTAAATCCTTACTGGAAGCGGAAATGGAGCAACAGCTCCTGGAAGCTATCCGGGCGCCCCGTCCGGACGCCACACCGGTGAAACGCATCTGGTGGCCTAAAATAGCCGCAGCTGCTGGCTTGTTGTTAGTGCTGGTGACTGGTTGGTGGTACTTCTCCGCCAAGCCGCCCGAAGGAACTGTGGCGGCGCTGCATGTGATTACGACCAAAGCAGGAGAACATAAAAAAGTGAAATTACCCGATAGCACTACCGTGTGGCTGAGTCCTTCGTCTTCCATTTCCTATACCTCCGTTTTTGATATCGGCAGCCGGGACGTGGACCTGAGCGGGGAAGCCTTTTTTGAGGTGACCACGGCGGCAGGACATCCTTTTATCATTCATAGCGGTATGGTGTCTACCCGCGTATTGGGTACTTCTTTTAATGTAAAAGCCTTTGAGACGCAGCCGGATGTGGCCATCACCGTATTAACGGGGAAGGTGTCTGTAGCCAGCGGAAACGCAGCAGTACCGGTATCTCCCAGTGAACGGGCTATATTCAGCAAAGCAACCGGTAAAATCATCACAGAAAGTGGGGTAGATACAACAGTTCTGCTGAACCGCAGAAAAGGTATCCTGAAATATGACGGCGCCGGCATACCGGAAGTACTGGCCGAACTGGGATATTATTATGATGTAAAGATTGAAATAAGCGGAAAAACAACCAACTGTTTTTATTTCGGAGAGTTTAATACCAATAGCACATTAGAGAAAGCATTAAATCAATTGTGCCTGTCGCTCAATGCCACGTATGAGAAGAACGGCACCAAATACCTGATCAGGAAAGAAAAAGAATGCTAACCACGATGAAATAAACTGCGATATGTTGAAAACAACGCCACCAACTTAAAAAAGAGCCTCCCCGGAGGGAGGCTGAAAGTTAAGTCTTAATGCTAGTATGCCACACTGGCCTGGTAACCGATGGCAGCTAGTTTTTACTCAACCTTAATCTACGTAAAAGTATGAAAAAATGTGTACCTGTAATAGGCATGCTAATGAAAATGTCATTGTGTATTGTAGCTGTTGTATGTAGTACCACACTCACGCTACTGGCCAAACACACCGAAGCGCAACTGCTCGAAAAGAGAATTACCCTCAAAGTGGAAGGGGGTGCATTGCACGATGCACTCGACGAGATTGGCGCCAGCGCCAATCTCTCTTTCAGCTATGCGGTTAACAAAGAAGTGTTTAATAGTGCGGTAACGATCCGCGCAAAGCACCAGAAAGTCGGCAATGTCCTGAAAGAGCTACTGGCGCCGTTCTCCCTGGAATATTTTATTGCTGATGACAAAATCATCATCCGCCGCAGCAATGAAATGGTTGCCAATACATTGCTGGAAGCCGTGGATGGACTGCTGTTTAAAGACCTTCGTGGTAAAGTAGTGAACGAAAAAGATGAGCCTTTACCAGGTGTCACCATCCGTGTAAAAGATGCGTCTATGGCTACGGTGTCCGACGCAAAAGGTGACTACGTATTAAAGGGTATCCCTGAAAATGCAGTGCTGGTCGTATCTTTTATGGGCTATAATACCCAGGAGATTGCCAGTGGTAAAGACACCCAGCTGCGCATCGTACTCACGGAAGACACCAAAAAACTGGGAGAAATCGTGGTAGTAGGATATGGCTCCCAGAAAAAGACCAGTCTTACCAGTGCCGTAGCTACCGTAAAAGGTGCTGCTGTGGCAGAAAGACCGGTACCCAACGTAGTGAATGCTTTACAAGGCCAGGTACCTGGTTTGTTTGTACAGCAAACTGACGGGATGCCCGGTACCAATAACAACAAACTGAATATCCGTGGTATCAGCACGCTGTCGAATAACCCGGTGCTGGTACTGATCGACGGTGTGGCCGGTCAGCTGGAAACGGTGAATCCACAGGATATTGACAACATCAGCGTACTGAAAGATGCTTCTGCCACTGCTATCTATGGTGCACGTGCATCCGGCGGCGTAATCCTGGTAACTACCCGCAAAGGCAATCAGAACAGCAAGCCTTCTTTATCGTACGATGGTTATGCCGGTGTGCAACAGCCTACCTACCTGCCCAAGCTGGTAGATGCGGTGTCCTTTATGCGCAAATGGAATGAATCACAACTGAACGATAACCCGGATGCCACCGTGCGTTTTTCGGATGCACAGATTGAAAAGTACGCCAGCGGCGAACTGCCCAGCACCGACTGGATCAGTGCCATCTTTAAGAAGAACGCATTACAGATGCAACATAACGTTGGCATCTCCGGAGGAACAAAAAACACCGATTACTTTGTTTCCCTCGGTTACCTCAAACAGGAAGGACTGGTACAGGGTGTGATGAATGAAAGATTTACTTCCCGCATCAATGTGAATACACAGATCCTCGACAACCTGAAATTTGGAATCAATACGGTATACATGAATGCGCCGAAAAGCTTTGCCGGCGCGGGTATTTTCGGTACTGCCATGCACTGGGCATATATCCTGAATCCCACAGAATGGCCCTATACTCCGCAGGGACGCGACCGTAGCTATCGTGGCGGTTCCCAACCGGTAGCTATTATCAACAACGGTGGATTCGAAAATTACAAGGATAATTACTTCAATACCAACATGACGCTGGATTACGGTATCACGAAAAACCTGTCGGTAAAAGGACAGTATTCCTACAACAGCCGTGACATCAAACATAAAAGATTTGAGGCTACCTATAAACTGTACGACGACAACGAAAACCTGGTGACAACACAACAATCACCCAATGCGTTGTTCGATGATTATAACACCGCCATCAATCAAACCTTTATCGGTACCATTAACTATGGGTTCCAGAAGAAGCAGCACGACTTTAAAGCACTGGCAGGTTATAGCCAGGAAAGTATGAAGTATGATTCCTATTCCCTCGGTCGACGTGATTTCCTGAACAACGATATTCATGTGATCAACGGGGGGAGTATGAATAAAGACCAGTGGAGCACCGGCGGCGGTGCCTATGAATGGGCAATCCAGTCGATGTTTGGCCGCTTGTCGTATAGTTTTAAAGACCGTTACCTGGTGGAAGTAAACGGCCGTTATGATGGTTCCTCCCGTTTTAAAAATAACCGCTGGGGTTTCTTCCCATCCGTATCTGCCGGCTGGAGAATTTCCGAAGAAGACTTCCTGAAAGGATCAGCCGCTGTCAGCAATCTGAAATTACGCGGTTCCTATGGTAAGGTAGGTAATCAGAATGCAACGGGATCGGATACACGTGGTATTTATTCCTGGGCCAGCCTGATCGGTACCGGCAATACTTATTTCAATGATAAAGCGCAAACCACTACTTTTTATAACAACACTGCCAATCCTGATCTTACCTGGGAAGAAAAAGTAACTGGTAACATCGGTGTAGACGCCGGTTTCCTGGATGATAAATTTACCCTTACCGCAGATGTATTTAAAGAGAAGACCACCGGTATTTTATTAACACCCAGCGTGCCTTCTACCTTTGGCCGCGATGCACCCGTGATGAACCTGGGGCGTATGAGCAACTGGGGATGGGAAGTATCTGCCGGTTACCAGAACCGCGACCGTGCCTTTAAATACGGCGTGACAGCGAACATCTACGATGCGCGTAATAAGATCCTGGACCTGGGCGGCACGCCGGATGTACTGGCCGAAAACCCGGTGATGGTAGGACAAGCCCGCTGGACCTGGTACGGCTATAAAGCAATCGGGTTGTACCAGTCGGACGATGAAGTGAAAAACTCACCCACCTACAAACCGCAAAACAAAGCAGGCGACATCAAATACCAGGATACCAACGGCGATGGCAAAATTACGCCGGAAGACCGTGTAGTGCTGGGTGATGCCGATCCGCATATGATGTTTGGGGTGAATGCGAACTTCGCATGGAAGCAGTTCGACCTGATGATGCTCTTCCAGGGTGTGCTGAGAAACAAAACCTATCTGACCGATTATGCCGTGCGTCCGTTTAACTATGGCGGCACTTTTACCACCGACCTGCTGGACTCCTGGACACCGCAGAACAGGGATGCCCGTTATCCGCTGATGCGCCAGGACCAGAGCGTGAACTACGAATTTTCTGATTGGTGGCTGTATGATTCAAAGTATGTGCGGTTGAAGAACCTGCAACTGGGTTATAATGTACCACAGCAGATTTTACAGCGTGCAAAGATCAGCCGGCTCCGTCTGTATTTCATGATGGAAAATGCGCTGACCTTGAAGTCGAAACGTTTCCCGAAAAACTATGATCCGGAAATCGACAACTGGCAGTCGGGCGTAAACTTCCCGCAAATGAAGACTTACACCCTCGGCCTGAACCTGAAATTCTGATGACGCTCACCTGCAAAACAACGACCACATGAAACGACTACATCTTTTTATATTAGGCGCCTGCAGTTTATTGACTGCCTGCTCAAAAAATTTCCTGGACCGCGCTCCGCTGGACCGCTATTCCGACGACACCTACTGGACCACCGAACAGGATGCCGTAAAATTTGCTTCCCGGGTATATGAGTTCCTCCCTTCCGCCGATTTTTTTGTTTGTTATGAAGCCATGAGCGACAACGCTTTTTCCAAAACGGCTTCCTGGGGAAATACGCTGCGCAATGCACAGCTGATCGGTAACAGCACCTTTGTGGTGACTACCGGTAATCTCGGTGATGAGTGGAGATATGACCAGGTGCGGCATTGCCTGGAATTCCTCCAGAAGGTAGACCGGGTACCTGATATGAACGAAGCGTTGAAGAAACGTTTGAAAGCGGAAGTAAAAGTATCGCTGGCCTATCGCTACTTTATCATGGCGGCTCTTTTCAGGGATGTGCCTTTGGTCATGCAGGTATTTTCTACGCCCGCAGAAGCTGATGTGCCGCAGGATAAAAAAGCAGCGGTGATAGCACAGGCCATCAAATGGCTGGATGAAGCCGCACCGGATCTGCCAGCATCCTACACCGGCGACGATAAAGGCCGCTTTACCCAGGGTGCCGCCTGGGGTCTGAAAGCCCGTATCCTGCTATACAACGGCGATAACCAGGGCGCTGCTGCAGAAGCAAAGAAAGTGATCGACAGCAAAGTATATTCCCTGTACCCTGATTACTACAACGGGTTTCAGCTGGAAGGCGATTATTCTGCCGAGAGCATCATCAGCTACATTCATGTAAAGGAAGTAAGACAAAACGGCCTGCGTGATATTGCCGGTGTGAACTCTGTTTCCGGTGGTACACTGTACCTGAATCCTTTGCCATCGCTGGTAGATGATTATGAAAGCGCCGCCGGTTATTATCCTTACACCAAAGATCCCGCGTATGATGTGCATGCACCCTGGAAGAACCGTGATCCGCGTTTGAATGCCACTATCTACTACCCCGGCAGCATCCTGGCCAATGACAAAGTGTATGATCCGATCAATAATACGCTGGACAAAATAGGCGGTGATAAAGCCACGTATACCGGTTACGCATTTAAAAAGATCTTCGATAAAACAGATCTCGAAGCACGCGATAATGGCGGCAACGACTGGAAAATTCTGCGATATGCGGAAGTGTTGCTCACTTATGCAGAAGCTGCGAACGAGGCGACTGGCCCATCTGCCGATATTAACACTGCGCTGAACGATATCAGGCGCCGCGCACATATGCCGGATGTAGCCACCACTTTTGCGCTGAATGGCTGGACGATGAATAAGGAAACGCTGCGCACTTTTATCCGTCATGAACGCCGGATTGAACTGGCAGGTGAAGGACACCGTTATTTTGATATCCTGAGATGGAGAACCGGGCAGCAGGTATTAAACGGACCGATCTATACCCTGGATGCTTCTGCCGGATTAACAGACATTCCGGCTACAGGTGGAAAAACCAACGTATATCCTAAAACGAAACTGGAAGACCGCTACTTTAACAGTGATAAATTTTATGTGTGGCCTATTCCGCAGGGTATCCTGGATCAGGCCCGGAAGCTGCAGCAGCAGCCTGAATGGAAGTAATTTTTTATTCTTTATATTTTAACTCGTTAGCTTGTGAAAAAGAATCTGATGATCCGTGTTTTTGCCGCTTTGCTGTTATTGACAACAGGAGTGGCCAGGGCGCAACAGCAAAGTTCGTTGCATCAGTTGCAGCAGCAGTTTGTAGACCTGCGTTTCGGAATGTTTATCCATTTTAACATTCCTACTTTTATGCCGGATGACTGGGCAGACCCGGAAGCATCGCCGGCGATTTTCAATCCAAAGAAACTGGATTGTAATCAGTGGGCGACTGCAGCAAAATCGGCCAACATGACCTATGGTTGCTTAACCACCAAACACCACAGCGGTTTCGCCATCTGGGACACCAAAACCACCCCTTACAACGTGATGAACAGTCCGCTGAAAAGAGATGTGGTAAAGGAATACACCAATGCTTTCCGCGCCAAAGGCCTGAAAGTAATGTTGTATTATTCTATCCTGGATACGCATCATAAAATCAGACCGGGACAGATCACCAAAGCGGATATTGCAATGATCAAGGCGCAGCTCACCGAGTTGCTCACCAACTACGGCGATATTACTGCATTGATCATTGATGGCTGGGATGCACCATGGTCCAGGATTTCCTACGATGACGTACCGTTTGGGGAAATTTATGGTCTCATTAAAAAATTGCAGCCTAATTGCCTGGTGATGGATCTGAATGCTGCGAAGTATCCGGCAGAAGCACTGTTCTACACGGATATTAAATCCTATGAGCAAGGCGCAGGTCAGCATATTTCTACCGACAACAATAAGCTGCCGGCGTTATCCTGCCTACCCATCAATACCGCCTGGTTCTGGAAGTCAGATTTCCCGACCACGCCGGTAAAAACGGTGGATAGGTTAGTGAATGAAAACATTGTCCCTTTCAACAAAGCCTGGTGTAATTTCATTCTGAACGTAGCGCCGAACCGCGATGGATTGATCGATAACAATGCGTTGGAAGCACTGAAGCAGATCGGCAAGCAATGGAAGAATGATGGACCAGTAGCACCATTACCGGCGTATGCATCTCCCATTATTTCCTCCAATATCGCCAAGTTCCAGCCTAGTAATTCCAGCTGGAGCAATGATATGAACATTATGGACTTTGCAAACGACGATAGCTTCAGAAGCACATGGCAGTCGAATCCGAATGTAAAGCAACCCTGGTTTGAAGTGGAGTTCAATAAAGAGCAGGGCTTCAACATGATCACGATCACCGAGGATAAAGTGCGTATAAAAAAATACAGGCTGGAGTATAATGAGGATGGCGAATGGAAGCCATTGCCTCAGGAAGGGGATCATGCAGGACGTGTGCATATTCACCGCTTCCCGAGGGTATGGGGAAATAAAGTAAGGATACTGATAGACGATTACACCGAAACGCCTGCGATTGCAGAGTTTGGCGTGTATAACGAGAAACGCTAGGCAGGAATAGTTGCCGGCTGCTTTGTTCAGGAAGAGAGCCTTCCTGAGTAAAGCAGCCGGTTTTTTTATTTTTTCTCTTCATGATATTCCTGCTCGGTATTGATGGACCAGATATTTGTTTTGGTAACGATACCATTGGTAATATTATCTACCGCTACCATGGCGGTGAGCATGGAGTGATCGGAATTGTTGTATTTGTGCATTCCGTTGCGGCCTACAAGGAAAAGGTTTTCGAAGGTGTTGATATAGTCTTTCAGTTCTTCGAACCGGGCATAGGTGCCCCAGTAGGCGGGATAAGTTTTTTCCATCCGGAGTACGGTGGCGTCGAGTACGTCCGATTGTTGTGCCAGTCCTATTTTACAGAGTTCATGGATGGCGGTCTGCCTGATTTCTTCATCAGTGAGTTCCCAGAAATCATCTCCTTTGTTGCAGAAGTATTCCATGCCTACCCAGGTGGTATCGGGGTCTTTCACCATGTAAGGGCTCCAGTTATTGAATAATTGGAGGCGGCCTACTTTCACATCTTTTTCCTGGATATAGATCCAGGTATCTTTTAGCTCCAGTGGTTTGTGCTCTCCTGTTTTTTTATCTTCGAAGCTGAGGTTTTTTAGTAAGATGCCGATGGTGATGAAATCCCTGTAATGTAATCCTGCCGCAATTTCCTTTACATTGGCGGGAACATTTGTTTCGAGGTCGGCTACCAGTTCTTTGATGGGCATGGTAGAGAAAAAGTAATCGCCTTCCAGCAGGATGGTTTCGCCGGTGACGCGGTCGAATGCTTCGATGGCCGTGATCTGGTTGCCGTTGGCATGGATCTTTTTTACATCGTGCTGCATTAATACGGTACCGCCTTTGTTGATCACCTGGTGGGCTACTTCTTCCCAGAGCTGGCCGGGACCATGTTTGGGATAGAGGAATTGTTCGATCAGGCTGGTTTCCACATTTTTCTGTTTGAGATCTTTCGGTTTACCGGCTTCTATGGCGGATTTCACGGCATGGGAAATCGCTTTTCCGATGGAGATACCTTTGATCCTTTGCGCGCCCCATTCTGCCGAGATGGCTTTACAGGAAACACCCCAAACTTTTTCGGTATAGTCTTTAAAGAAGAGATGATAGAGGGTAAGTCCGAAACGGTTTACCATAAAATCTTCCAGCGATTTTTCTTCTTTCCTGGGGAAGATCTGTGCCCAGAGGTAAGATACCATGATACTGATGGTGGTGGTAAAGCCCAGTTTTCGCAGTGTATCTACCGACAGCTGAATAGGGTAGGTAAAGAATTTATGCAGGAAATAAATGCGGGAAAGGCGTTTTCTTACCAGCATAATGAGGTCGGGATCGGTGGCTACCAGGGTATCGGTATTATTGTCGCTGTTGCGGGTGGCTTTTACTTCCCTTGTTTTTTGCTGGTAACTGATAGAGAATATTTCCGCAGCTTCTTTATCGAGCGGCATCATACTCATCCACCAGTCCATGACACGGTCCGACTTGGAGAAGAAGCGGTGTCCTCCTATATCGATGCGGTTGCCTTTATAATTTACTGTTTTGGAGATACCGCCGATATCTGTGCTTTTCTCCAGCACAATGGGGATGATACTGCTGCGTTGTAAGAGTTCATAGGCAGCGGTGAGGCCTGCCGGGCCAGCGCCAATGATAATAGCTTTCTTTTGCATGAGCGAATGAGGTTATTGAATAAATGGTTCTGAGGTGAGCTGTGATTTATTTTTCTGAAACGGCCTGTCGGAGAGGCATTCCCCGGGCAAAAAAATGGTGGAAGCTGTGAGTCACTGGCATAGTAAAAATGGTTTTATCGCAGGTATTTCCGGCAAGGGAATTACCTGATTTGAGGGTGTATATATAATATGGGTTAGCAGCAGAAATGAAGGCTGCCCGCACTATACAAGTATAGGAGTAGTTACTGAAATGCGACGGCAGCCGTAAATGTTAACGGCTTAGAATTTCCATTTATAAAAATTGAGGGGAACGTTTTTTCCTTCACTGATGGTGATATAGCCGCTGTTGTCGGGGAGAATGGCGATTCCTTCTCCTTGTCGTTCGGGAAAATAAGGCAGTTTTTTAGCGGCTTTTGACATAGCAGTTTCCACGCTTTCATTGGCATTGCGATGCCAGTAGTAAACGGTGGTTAATGTTTTGATCACAATATGGTGACCGTCTTTAGAAATATCTCCGGAAACGATCCAGGTATAGGGGAGTTTGATTAATTTTTCGAGGGTTACTTTATCACCGTCTTTAAAAGACACGGTGCCGGCTTTATACAGGCTGATTTCTTTTTCTCTTTTGCTGAGGATGTAAATTTGCTGGCTGATGGGGTCTACCATCAGGGATTCGGCATCGCGTGGGCCGTTGGGGTATTCGAGGGTGAGTACATCCGGTGTGATTTTGACATGTTCTTCGGGTAATTGTTCCGGTTCCGGAAAACGGTAAATGCGGATATGCTTACGGATGCCGTTATTATCGCCGATATCGCCCACATACACATAATGTTTCCCTTTTACCGGTCCGATGCCCTCAGCAATATCTTCCCAATCGCGGTTGCTCACATCTTCCAGTTTTACGGTACTGATCAGCTCTGCTTTACTGTTAAGCAGGAATACTTCCGGTTTATTGCCGCTGTCGTTATGCGTCCAGTAGCATCCTTTCAAGGGCACACTGGCTGCAATACCAGAGGCTTCGCGGATGTTGTCGGAGGAAACATTGCCCAATACCTGTGGAGCGACGATCTGGGCGAGCGTAGTGAACGGAATGAGCAGCAGTAATATGGAGAAGGTGATGTAACGCATGCGGTAAATTACGGAAAATTATACGGATAACATCAAAGCCCCAGTTCGAGGAAGAATGCCTGCTTGTAATTTTTTCCGATTGGAATTTCCCGTTCTCCAATGAATACGCGGTTGCCCTCTATCCTGGATATCTTTGATTTATTGATGATAAAGGAGCGGTGTACTTTTATAAACTGCCGGGAGGGTAACAGCTTTTCCAGGCTTGAAAAATTAGTGGCAGTAAGAATTACCTGGCCTGAAGTAAAGATTTTTGAGTAGTTGCCATTGGCTTCAGCCAGCAACAGATCTGCGTATTCAATCCGGTAAATTTTTCCATCGGTTTTAATAAACACATAGTTTTCTTCTCCGGTATTTTTTTCGTTAAAACGGGGAGCAGGAATATTTAATTTGTCAGTGGCTTTATCGACTGCGATCATGAAACGTTCCAGTGAAAAGGGTTTTACAAGGTAATCGCATACGGCGAGGTCGAATGCGGTGGCGGCATATTCTCTGAAAGCAGTGGTCATAATTACCTGTGGCTGCTGCTTAAGTGTGCTGAGAAAACCGATTCCATCCAGTACGGGCAGCTGCACGTCGAGGAAAAGAATGCCGACCGCCGTGGTTTCCAGTATCTTTTTTGCTTCAAATACATTTCCACAGACAGCTATTACACGAAGCGCAGGTAAATGACTGCAATAGGTAACCAGTAACTCCCTGGCTAGGGGCTCATCATCTACAATCAGGCAATTGATGACATCCATTTTATTTTGCTTTTAATCGTAGGGTGATACTATATTGTTCTTCCTTTTTCTGTTGTTCCAGCGTATATGCGTCCGGGTATAGAAGATTGAGCCGTTTTATGACGTTATCTATTCCCTGACCCGAATATCGTTTATTATCTGTTTCTTCCGGACGAGGTGCTGCATAGCTGTTTGTTACCTGGAAGCAAATGGTATCGTATTCCACTTTTGCTGTAATGCTGATCTGAATTTTCTTTTCCAGGGAATTGCGTGCATGTTTAAATGCATTCTCCACAAATACGATCAGCACCATGGGAGCTATTTTCACGGACTCTTCTCCCGCATTTAAATCTACAGACAATAAAAGCCGGTCGGATGAGCGGATATTTTCAAGTTCTATATAATTCCCAATATAGGTGAATTCTTCTTTTAAGGCGACCAGTGGCTGACTGGCCTCGTAAACCGAATAGCGGAGCAGGTCGGACAGTTTGAGCAGCAGTCCTGGCATGGCGGCAGGGCGGTTTACTGCCAGGCTGTACATGTTGTTCAATGTATTGAAAAGAAAATGCGGACTTACCTGCGACTGCAGCATGCGTAGTTCACTGCTGGCTTTTTCTTCTGCCAGCCGGAGTCCATTGATTTTTTCCCGCATAGCGCTGCGGATGGCGGTAATGACGAAACCAGCGAAAATAAGCACAAATACCAGGCAGCCGATGTTGATGGCAGATTCTATCGCATGGTTCATCGCAAAAACCGGTACAAAGAAATAGTTATAGCCCAGCAATGCGGCAAATGTATATAGCAGGAGGGCTGATAGAGTGACCCCGATGGGCTCTTTCCATCTGCCCGTCAGCAGCCATTTTCTGAAGATCCAGCGGCCGGTGTAAATACAGATAATCACAAACGCATAACAAAATAATACGGAAGGGATAAGGCCAGCCCGGCGTGAGATCAGTGGAATACAGGCTGCTACCAGGAAAAGGAGGCCGCAGAAGAGCAGGTGTAACCGGTTCCCCTTTTCAAAAATTAAAGCGATATATGATAGCATTTGTTTCATAGGTGAAAGATCCTGAATCGGGCGTTAAATGGAAAAATTTACTGTTGAAATAACCACTACACCTGTCGAAAGGCAGTTAACGCAGGACGAGTAGGCTGGTCAGGCCAATCGCTATTTCCAGCGGTTCCGCATGTACGTTCGGCATTCTTATTTCCTGTAGCGCCACCTCGTTTCCAAATTTACAACAATAAAAACAGGAAGTTATGTCATTAGTGATCAGTCATCTTTCCAAAACCTATGCAGGCGGTGTACACGCCCTGAAAGATATATCGTTGACCCTGCAGCACGGCATGTTCGGTTTACTGGGACCAAATGGCGCAGGTAAATCTTCGCTTATGCGAACCATTGCAACATTGCAGGAGGCCGATGAAGGCAGTGTTTACCTGGATAACCTGGATGTACGCCGGGATCAGACAAAGGTGCGCCAGCTATTAGGTTATCTGCCCCAGGAGTTTGGCGTATATCCCAAAGTATCCGCAGAACATATGCTGGATCATATTGCCCGGTTGAAAGGAATTGGTAACAAAACAGAACGAAAAGACCTGGTGGTATCGCTACTGGAAAGTGTAAATCTGCTGAAAGACAGCCGGCGGCCACTGGGTACCTATTCAGGTGGTATGAAACAGCGCTTTGGTATTGCACAGGCACTGATCGGCCATCCCAGGCTGATTATAGCAGACGAGCCCACTGCCGGACTGGACCCCGCAGAGAGAAACCGTTTTTACAATGTACTGAGCCAGGTGGGGGAGCAGACTATTGTGATACTTTCCACGCATATTGTAGAAGATGTGAGCACGCTTTGTTCACACTTTGCTATTATCAGCGAAGGGGCACTCCTATATACCGGTGAGCCTGAGAAGGCTGTTTACAGCATGAACGGAAAGGTATATTCAAAGGAAATAGGTAGCACGGAGTTACCCGCTTACCGCGAAAGATATCACGTTTTATCTACCCAGCTGAAAGCAGGTAAACGTTACATCCGGATCTGGCATCCCCACTCACCTGGCAACGGTTTTGAAAGTGCGGCGCCTACGCTGGAAGACGTCTATTTTAGTTTTATCTCCGGGTATCCTGTTAATCCACAAACACCACGCTATGTTTGTTGAAATATTTTTATTCGAAATCCGCCAGCGGTTCCGTCAACCTGCTATCTATATTTATTTTGGCGTGACCTTTCTTTTTATGTGGATCACTTTTGCTACCGGCTCTCTGCCACTGGGCGAAAAGGAACATATCAATGCTCCTTTCCTGATTGCACTGGCCAGTGCCGGTGTCAGCATGCTGTTGGCACTGGTAGGTTCTTCCGTAATGGGGTTGCCGCTTTATCGCGATATTGAATACCGGACGGATGAATACTACCTGAGCTATCCGCTCACCAGGGCAGGATATTTCTGGGGGCGTTTTGCAGGGGCCTGGACCAGTATGTTTTTTATTGCACTGGCCATTCCTGCGGGCATTTATCTCGGGGCTACAACAGGCCCCTGGATGGGATGGCGGGATGCAGGGCAGTATGGTGCGGATAAACTCCTGCATTACCTGCAGCCTTTTTTGATCATCGTGCTACCCAACCTGTTTTTTACTTCTTCGCTTTTTTTTGCCCTGGTGGTGCTGACACGCAATATCAAGGTAATTTATAGTGGAGGAATCCTGTTGTATCTCTGTTATTTTCTTTCCTTCTTTTTCTTTCTCAATGATGGAAACGGCACAGTGGTGAATCTCGCAGATCCGTTTGTTATCAATGGAATAAAGTGGCAGAATAGCCAGGCAACAGATCTGCAGCGGAATACCATGTTAATTGCCTGTTCCGGTACTTTTTTGCTCAATCGTATCCTCTGGGCGGGAACTGCATTGGTGATACTCCTGTGGGCTTACCGGCGATTCCGTTTTGAACGTTTTTTTAACAAGGGAGATAGGAGCGTACTATTGCCTGTTGAGCCACGGGATAACACCAAGTCTTTCCTGAATGGCCCACAGCAGGTATTTGATAGCGCTTATCACCGGAATACCCTTTGCCGCCTGGTGAAAATGGAACTTTCCAACCTGGTGAATGATAACTATTTCTGGGTCATTTTTTTAAGTGGTACGGTATTCCTGGCATTCTCTTTCTGGATGGGACATTCTCCTTATGGTGTGCCTGATCTGCCCAGAACTGTTACACTGTTTGCCATTTTTAACGAAGCATTTCCATTTTATATTTTTATTCTCTTCCTTTTTTACACAGGTGAAATACTGCACCGGGAAAGAATTCAGGGCTATGCTGTGATTTACGATACTTTACCGCCTCCTAACCGCATTTTATGGGGATCAAAATTAATAACGTTACTGATATTGGCAATTATGCTGGCGGTTATTCCAGCAGTTTCGTCTTTGGGAATACAGGTAGCGAAAGGTTTTTATCAATTTAATTTACAGATGTATGGGATTCAGTTGTTCCTGATACTGCTACCGCAATTGCTGGCGATGGTGGTATACTGTTTTGTGGTGCATGTTATGGTGAACCGGAAATTTTCCGCGCACAGCATCGGATTATTTTTATGGCTGCTGATTTTCTTTCTCAGGAAATCCGGCACTTTTAATTATCATCTTTTGTTATATTCCTATACGCCTTCCTTTACCATATCCGACATGGACGGACTTGGACATATGATAAAACCGGTGACATGGTTTAACATTTACTGGACATCGTTTTCGGTTTTATTGGTTATAGTAGCGGCACTTTTTTATGTAAGGGGCATGCCCCGGTCTTTTAAAGACAGGTGCCGGGCAATTCCGGAGCGGTTTACCCCGGTCACTAAAATAGTGACCATTTCCGGTGCGTTATTCTTTGCTGGTGTAGGTGGTTTTATTTACTACCAGGTGAGTTACCTGAATGAATATCTTACCAATGGGGAGATGATTGCCAGGAAGATACTGTATGAACATACCCTGAAACGCTATGCTGGTATGCCACTGCCCAAAGTGACGCGTATTGTGCTCCGCGCAAATCTTTTCCCGGATAAACAAACTGCCGTAGTGGATGCACAGGTAACGCTGGTGAATAAAACAACACAGGTTATTTCCGGATTGTTGCTGGATGGAGAGGAACTGACAGATTATACCATCAGTAATAAGGGAACACCGTTGTCGTATACCTATCCGTTACGTTACAGGCGGGGTCTGTTCAATTGGTTCAGACCTGTTACTGAGCCGGCAAAGTTCCGCCTGTATCGCTTTCCGTCAGTATTGGTTCCCGGCGATTCAATGACGCTGGATGTTCACTCCGTGACGATGCACCGGGGATTTGAAAATGACTTTTATGCCCCCGATCTGCTGCGGAATGGCACGTTCTTTTCCGGCGGCTTACCAGGAATGGGCTACGATGAACAGGATGAAATAAATAACCCCTTTGAAAGAAAAAAATATCACTTACCACCCAAAAAAAGTGAAGAAGATATTGCGCAAAATGATCCGATAGGCATCAGCACATTAAAGTCAGGTGCGGGTGCAGATTTGCTGGAACTGGATATTACAGTGGGTACTTCCGGTGATCAGACAGCACTGGCCCCTGGCACCTTATTGAAAGAATGGACCGAAAACGGGCGGCATTATTTTCACTATTCTCAGACTAATCCTGGCATGTACGCCCCCTTTGCCATACTCTCTGCCAGGTACGCCGTTTTGCATGACACGATACAATCAGCACATCCGGTAAGTATAGACATCTATTATGACCCTTTGCATGCGCGTAATATTTCCCGCTTCCTGACGGCGTATAAGGACGGCCTCCGCTATTTTGAATCCATCTACGGACCTTATCCCTTCTCTGGTATCCGTCTCGCTGAAACAAATGTATATCTCAATAAAATATCTTCGATGACCACCCTCGATGGTTATGCAGAAGATTTTGCATGGAATGCCGGGTTTAATGATCCTGTTTCTTTTGATTACACTTATTTCAGGACAGCAAGATGCCTGGCACAGCAGTGGTGGCGGTTTCAGGTAGCTCCAAACAGTACTACCGGTTCATTGATGATATCAGAAGGGTTATCGCTGTACAGTGCGTTGGCCCTTGAAGAAAAAAAGCTGGGTAAACACAATATGAGAGATATTTTATTAGATCAGTTGAGAGATTACTACTATCAGAGGCGACGTCTGGAAAAACCCGAGCATCCGTTACTTACCATGAACCAGCCATTTGAGGAAAAGAAAGCAGGCGTGGTATTGTACGGATTAAAAGATCTGATGGGAGCAGACAGCTTCCATGCCGCACTCCGTGATTTTAAAGAGGAATATGCTTTTAAGGCTGCGCCTCCGTTTGCCGGCAGTAATGATTTATACCGGGTGCTTCGCAAACATGTACCGGACTCCCTGCGTTATTACCTGGAAGATAGCTGGTTGAAAATTACTTTATACAACAACCGTGTATTGGCAGCTACTGCTATACCAACAGGTAACGGAAGCGACTACCTGGTTACGCTTGAAGTGGCCGTGAATAAAATATACCGGGATAGTACAGGTAAAGATCTGCCGGCTTCCGGTATCAATGATTACGTGGACATTGGTGTATACACATCGCAAGCTGAGGAAGGGCGAAATGAGCATATCCCCCTATATCTGAGAAAGCACCGGCTTACCGGCGGCGTACATACGTTGACAGTAGTTGTACACGGAAAACCTGTTTATGTGGGTATTGATCCGAATGCGGTATTAATTGATCAGTCTCCTGGAGATAATCTGATGAATATAACCTTTAATTCCAGGTGATGTTTTTTTCATGTATATCAGATAAATAAACCTACTTCTGTGGTGGGTTTATTTATTTGAAATGCGCGTTTTTATAGTTTTTCCAAGGTCTGATTTTGCCTTGATCCGTTTCATCATATAGGTCAGCCCGGGATCTTTTACTTGCCTGCAGATAGAAGCTAGACGCTCAAATAGCTTCTGGTCAGCGAACAGGTCGTTTTTCTCCCTGTTATTAATTCAAGGCTCCGGAAAACTTAATTTATATGATGGCTAAAACATAGCGGTAAGGAATTCTTCAGCGTGTAGCGGCTAGATGATGACATGTTATTTTTAATTGTAGGTGATAAAGTAAAGATACGCGCAGATACAGTGCGCGGGTAAGCTGCAATTTTACAGGAATAGTTAACCATATCTTTATTTGTTATGCCCACATTCAATACAATTGCCGATTTAAGAGGCATTGCGACACCGCCTGTTGCCAATGATCTGTACACCGTACTTGGTTATGATACCCCGGGAGATGGCGGCGGAGGAACTTTTCACTGGGATCCGGTATCCCTTGCCGCAGACGACGGCGGAGTTATTATTAAAGCCAATCTATTCCAGAATGGTCGCTGGAAGCGGGATTATGACCCTGCCAGCGGACCGGTGAACCTGTTATGGTTTGGTATGAAGTATAATAATAGTCAGCCGGCGCTAAACAATTATAATACGCTGATCCGGATGATCAATGCAGGATATGAGATCCTGATTGCGGATACTGTTTATTTTGAGCCACCGGGAGCGGGACAGGCGATTACTGCTGATAAGATTATATTGTCGGGAAACGGACAGACGTCGAAGGTGCTTTTTATTAACCCTTCTGGCACCCGGACCCTGTTTCTTCTTTCTGCAACGTTGCAGGAGTTTTCTGTCACTAATATCGTCTGGGAGAATACCTCGGGTCTCGTGCAGTTTTTTATTAGTCAAACCCATGCTACGTTTATCAGCAAAATTCAGATCAGCGACTGTGTATTTACCGGTAATTTTTCCTGCCGCCTTTATGGAAATGGGTTTCCTGTGGGAACTGCCGGCGCAGGAACGGTGATGATCAGTAACAATGAGATCAGAAACGCAGGAAACACCTGGTTTATATTCACGGATTGTGTGTATGAAAGCTTTACCATACAAGGTAACCACCTCTATGATATGCTGGAGAGTTTCGTCAGTGACGGGATCACAAATCTGGATGATGTGGCAAGAATGGAATTGATCCGTCAGCATAAAAAATTACTCACAGTAGAAAACAACACGCTCATCAATGGCGTGGCCACGATAAAAACGGAAGGGACGAATACGTATTATGTGTTTGTGCTCACGGAAGCCGACAACTGTGTGTATGAACACAATCATGTGGAAGGTCTGAAAGCTACCTATGCCGTTGCCCTCTACGATATTTATATGTCCAGTGATAAGGGAACTTACCGGTATAATACCTACAAGAACAACCTGTGTTTCGGACCGGCCATCAACGAAGGCGCCAAAGCTTTTTTTAAAGGGAAAGCCGGCACCAGTAAAGTGGTGGAGAATAGTACCTTCCTGATTGAAGAAGCGTTTGTAACAGGTATGCTGGCTGCCAATCCGGCGCTGAATCCGGACAACGCCTGGATCAGCTATGCCTCCTTCGATACAGCGGCCATAAAAAACAGCAAGATCTATTTCCGTAAGAATCAATTTGATGCTTATTATCTGAACAATACAGTGCTTGTCAACAAAGAATTCCTGCATTATGAGGTAAATGATAATTCATTCCGGTTTAACCGTTTGGCAGGCCCATGGCTGTTTGCAGACAATAGTACCGTTTCTTCTCCCAAACAGATCCGCCACTTTATTTTTGATAATAACACCATTACAAAATATGGAAATGGCACATGGGGAGGTCAGACCTTTATTTTGCAGGGAAAGAATGGTACCGGTATTATTCAGCCGGAGAAAGATGAGATTCATCTGTCTTTGAATAAAAATACATTCACAGGGTGGAATGGTTCAGTCATCACTACTCTGGCAGCTAATAGCCTTGTCATGAGTGATAACAATATAGATGCACCTTTACAGGCCATTGCCAGCACTACTTTCTGTGCAGCCACTTATATGGAAGATATTTCAGGTACCAATAATCAGTTGAAAACACAGTCGTTTGAGCCATCGGATCTCAGGACAAGGAGCTATTTTAAGAAGTCGGATGTTGAATTTATTTTTGACATAAAGGATGGAAAACTGTTGAGTGGTACCGGTATGTGCGTAATGCCGGTAGCCTACAATAAAACTTATATGAGGAAGTTTGAATTAACTTCGGCTGCATATGGTACGAAGACAGCTGAGTACAGTTTGAGCCTGGAATGGGAGGCTGCTACTTCCAGGAACTATCTTTCGTACCAGGATCTGATTACAGGGATAAATCACCGGGTGCTGATGGGGAATCCGACCATATTGGGTAATGGAACGGCTAGTCATAACGTATTAAATATTGCTGGTGTGCAGAATGCCAGGCTGCAATTGCTGGCTAGCCAGGATACGGTATTGCTGCATCTCAGCCTGCCAAAGGGAGATCATCTGGTGAAGATCAGGCAAGTGGAGGCGCTGGTGCCGTGAGAATGAGGAAGAACTCATTGGTGCAGGTATTATTGCTATTATTCGACGCATATTTTGCGTCGAATAATAGCAATAAGCAGATAATCTGCTGTTCATAAATTAATGACTTATGGAAAAGAAAAGGCTTCGGGAGGCCGAAGCTCTAGTGATGTGCTGGCGTGAGGACCATATAAAACGAAGAAACCCACTCATAGAGCGGGCTTCTTCGTTTGTTGCCTGACCTGGATTCGAACCAAGACAAACAGAGTCAGAGTCTGTCGTACTACCGTTATACTATCAGGCAATAGCAATTCAGGACCGCGAAATTAGAACTTTTCACATAATTAACAAATTTTAACCCCCTTTTTTTATAAAAAATTTCAGCGTTAAGTGATTGAATGCAAGCCTGTATTGAGAAATACCTAAAAATTAAACTCTCGCGGCTGTAAATTTACCCGGAAGCCAATTGTATAAAAAAAGGTGCTGCTGTTGGGGGCGCCCGCCACATTGTAGGTACGGTAAGTGGAATTCAGATCAATAAACATATTTTCAAATATCTCCCAGGAGGCGCTCAGGGCGGCGGTGGTACTCTTTACCGGGATACCGCTGCCAATAAAAAAGCCATTATCCCTCGGGCGGCTGTTATAGCTGCGGAACACATCGGCCCCGAAATTAATACCTGCTGAATCCAGGCCCTGTTTATGATACATCAGTTTGCCGGTCAGATAGAGTTTCGGGAGGGGCTGATAGTGTACGATACCGATAAATTCTTTCAGATTGGCGCCCAATGGATGAGCCAGCGGCTGGTTGTAATGCGTAAGATTGGTGGTGCTGTCGAAATTGGTATAGGTAAACGGGCGGATGTAGTTTACTTCTGCCTGCAGGTCCAGGTTGCGGATATGGAAGGCGTCTATATATTTTGCACCCAGCTGTAATGCCTGTTTGTTGGCAAAGTTGCCCCGGCTGTAATGCAATACCTCTTTGGTCACAAATTCATTGATCAGCAGCTGCCCGTAGAGTTGCACCGTTTTTGCAATATTAGCTTTAACATCAAATCCGACATTCGCTTTTCCTGCTGCGCCCAGTTGCTGTTCCACAGACCGGTAAAAGATGACCGGGTTGAGGTAACTCAGTTGCAGACCATACTTTCCTTCTTCCATAATATTTTCGTAGAAGCCGAGATTCAGCCAGTGGGTTACCTGTAGACTGAGATGGTGCATCATCATATAATTCTGTGGCCGCATATCCCTTTTACCATCAAGGCCATAGGGTGGAAAAGGAGCAATGGTTTGTGCAAAAATATTTTCATAATCAAATTTCCAGATACGGGTACTGATGCGCAGATAGAGATAGTTACTGCTGAAATCACTTAAGAAGAGGCTTCTGAAACCGTTGCCGATAAAGAGTTTGTCGTAGGCAAACTGCACATTGAAATATTTGGCCGCGTTAAAGGAAATACCACCACGGGCATCGAAGTAATCGTAACCATTGTTTTGGTAGAATTTGTAAAAGCCGGCACCGGGAACTGCATCATGTTGTGTTACAAAGTTCCGGACGAAAGCGGGATCACGTTCCTGGTTGTCGGTCAGGATGGTATAGAATCCCACTTTGTTGGCAATATTTCCCCGCAGAAAGATGCCTCGTGTGTTCTGGTAAATGCTGCCGGTACCATCGTTGGCGCCACCATATTGGAGATTTAGCAAGGGATTGATGACCAGTTTGAAATCCTTTGTATTAACAGCATAGAGATCTGCCGGTGTTTTATAAAAAGAACGAAAAACCGGGCGAACGTTGAAGGAGTCGGTATAGCCGGTAGTCCATTCCCAGTTATCCATCAGGAGGCGGCGGATATTGTACCTGTCGGTGGATGATAGGCTAAAAGGCAGTGCACCGGCTTTATCCAGGGAATCGATATACTGTACACTGGTGGTTACTTTTCTCCGGTCGTAGGGTTTCACTGTGCTGAAGCCCAGCAGGGAGTCGTGCTGCGTGCGTATATCCAGGCGGTCGATCAGCTGATATTGTTTATTACCTAAGCCGATATAATCAGACTGGGCGAATACCGGGATGGCTACAACGGTGAGCAAAATAATAATGAGGTGTTTCATAATACCGGATGATTGATGGAGGTGCACGAAGGTAATATGGTTGCTGAGAAGGGGAGATTATAATGCCATTAGAAATGAATAACATGGGAGAGGCTAAAAAATCAGGCTACTGAATTCCTGTTTCAGTTGCTTCTTTTATACTTGTATACAGGTATGCGACGCATTGCCAGGAAATGAATAACCCTCAAAAAACTGTTTCCCTCAGGATACAGCGAACACCGCATGAAGTAAAAAGTATCATTATGTTATTATCAGCTACCCCCTCCTTCGCTAGCCCTGCCCCCGGTTTTGGCGCCTTTGTATTTGCCAGCCGCCGCAACCGGCTCTTGCTGGCAGGAGCCCTCTTTGTTGCGATTATGAAGATGGTGGTATTCAAACATTTTTTTCCATACATTGATTTTACTTCAGATACCGGTTCCTATATGGAAACAGCGCTGCAAAACCGGAACTATAACCTTTGGCCCATCGGGTATTCCAAATTTCTGTGGTTGTTTCACCAGTTCTCCCGTTCGGAAACGGCTTTGGCGATTGTGCAGTTTGTATTGCTGGAAACGAGTGCCTTCTTTTTCTATTTCAGTGTATGCTATATCTATCAGCCGCAGAGTTATTTCAGGTATGGGTTTTATGCCTTCCTGCTGATTAACCCGTTATTTCCATTTTTGAGCAATTATTTCATTTCTGATGCGCTGTTTTTGTCGCTCGGACTTACCTGGATCACCTTACTGCTCTGGATCCTGTACAAACCTGCTACCTGGTTGCTGTTGGTACATGGGGTGTTGCTGGGCTATGCTTTTACAGTGCGGTACAATGCAATGTTTTACCCGCTGGTAGCGCTGCTACCAATTATGCTGTCTGCCTGCCGGCCCTGGCAGAAGATATTGGCCATATTGCTACCGGTAGTGCTAATTGCTTCTTTTGTGGTATTTACCCGGCAAAAGACCGCCGAGCATTCCGGTACGAAAATATTCTCTGCTTTTAGCGGCTGGCAGATGATGAATAACGCGATGTACATGATGCAATACCAGCACCTGGACTCAACCGGTGCGCCCGCGCCCTTTACCCGCCTGCATAAGCAGACCTATTATTACCTGACCGCTTTAAAGGCAGGACCACGAAAGATTATTCCTTCGGATGGATCTTATTTTATGTGGGATATGAATGGACCACAGAAGCAATTGATGGGAGAATATGCACAGCAACATCGGGGGATGGATGTATATGCTGCCTGGTGTGGGGTAGCCACCTTGTACGATAATTATGGAAAGTATATGATTGCGCAGCATCCGTGGGACTTCACCCGGTACTACCTGCTGGGCAATGCCAAGCTGTATTTCCTGCCGGAACTGGAGGTGTTGGGCGGCTTCAACCGCCCCATTATTAACCTGGTGAATAAAGATGTGGGTACCTTTTTCAGAGACGGGGAAAAGCCGAAGCCGGCTGGTAAGTACGGTGAGCTACAGGCTACGTTGATGTCGCTGTTTCCCTCGCTGATTGTGATCTGCCATCTGCTGTTTCTGGAAGAAACCATCCGCTACCTGTTGAAAAAAGGGATCCGGAAAACCAGGCGTAAATTTAATATTGCATTATTGTTATGCTGGACCTTTATCGGGCTCAATTTTGCGTTCAGTGTATTTGCTGCGCCCATTGTATTGCGGTACCAGGTATTACTGATCGTATTGCTGCTGGGATATACCCTGTTGCTCACTGAAATAACAGATGCTCCGGCGATATCGGAAGAAGAGGCTGCCAGGGAAGAAGAACACCTGGTACTGGGTATCTGAAAGGTTAACCCCCATAAATAATTTTTTTAGCAGTATCTTAACCACGCAAACGGGTAAGATAACGGTCGTCATGTGATGCCGGCTCCCGCAACAAAATAACGAGCTGTATAATATATGTCTTATGAAGAAGACAACAATAGTCATTGGGAGCGCCTGCGAAAGGGGGATAAACCCGCTTTATTTGCATTGTACAACAGCACTTACTCACACCTCCTTCGGTTTGGCCTCAAAATATGTGGCAACGACGAACTGGTAAAAGATTGTATTACCCAGCTGTTCCTGCAGCTATGGAGCAAACACCGGCAGTTGCCACCAGTAACCAATGTCCCTGCTTATTTATTCACTTCCCTGAAAAGACAACTTCTCGATCAGCTGGCCTATCAGTCAAAGATTCATGCCGCTATACACCGGGACACGGATAAAGACCCCGGGGTAGAGTTATCCTATGAAGAAATAATTATCCAGGTGCAGCACGATGAAGAAATGAAGCGCCGCCTGCAACAGGCCCTTAAAACGTTGACCCCTAGACAAATTGAGTTGGTACAACTGAAATTTTTTGAAGGACTGACCTATGAACAGATTGCTGCACAAACCTCTCAAACCGTGAAAACGGCCTACAATACCATTTATGATGCCATTAAAGCATTAAGAAAGATGCTGAAATAAGCAGATTCCTGTCTCCCGGAAAAAAAAGTTGAAAAACGCTTAGGAAAAATAACCGGTTCTCCCGTCTGTATAATTAAAGGCATTGCCCACATGAATTTCCAGGAATACGAAGTCATTGATTTTGCGTGTGATGAATCTTTCCAGCGTTACTGCCTGGAGGCGGACGACCGCGACCTGCATTTCTGGGAAAACTGGCTGACACAGCATCCGGAGAAACGGTTGACAGTGCAGGAAGCCAGGGAAATAGTGATGATATTATCGGCAAAGCAGGGTAACCGGCTGGAACAGTTAAAGCATCTGGAAGATGGTATTGCGCGGTACGACCTGCTGCAGGAGGCATTGGAAGAAGAGCAGCCACCGGTGGTATTGCGCCGCCGGCACATCTGGAAATACGCCGCTATCGCCACAGGTGTATTGTTGCTGGCCGGCAGCAGCTTCCTGTTTTTCCGGCATACACCGGCGCCCGCAGAAAAGCACCAGCTGGTAACGGCCGGACAGGATCCCCGTAAAACGCTTGTATTACCCGATGGGTCGTCAGTTATACTGCGGCAGCATAGCAGCCTGCAACTGGCGCCCGGCTTTAATAAAGATAACCGTAACCTTACCCTTACGGGAGAAGCTTTCTTTGATGTGACGCAGAATGCACAGCATCCTTTTATGGTACATACCGCCGCCCTGGATATAAAAGTATTGGGTACCGTTTTTAACGTGAGTGCCTACACGAATAGCCGTGAAACGGAAACCGCCTTGTTTAAAGGAAAAATTGAAGTAACACTGCCGGGACAACCGCAACAGAAGATCATATTGCAACCAAATCAAAAGCTGGTCACCCATGCGGCTACCCCTTTTGCGATAGCACCGCTGGATGCAGATCCGGTGAGTCATAAAGCCAGGGAAATAGCCTGGGTACGCAACCGCCTTGAAATTGAGAATGAGCCGCTGGAAGTGATCGCCGGTAAACTGGAGCAGTGGTACGGTATCCGGGTGGTATTTGCCGATGAAACGGTAAAACACTACCGGTATTCCGGCACCTTCGAGAGTGAAACGATTATAAAAGCACTGGATGCCCTGCAGTTATCTTATCCTTTCAGCTTTAAGATGGAACAGGGTGAAATTATTATCAGCAAATAAATAAAGACGTATATATCAACCAAAAAATAAAAGGGGAAGTGCTGGAACACCTCCCCTGGAATTAGGTCTGAAAATGTCAGGTATGATCATTTACTAAACCAACATCAAAGGTATGTTAAAACTTGTATTCCTGGAATGGAAAGGGAAACCTGTTCCCGCCGGCAAACTGCTGCTCACTATGAAATTGACACTTTTCCTTTTTTTAACCTGCCTTCAGGTGCAGGCTATTTGTTTCGCGCAGGAAACCATTACCCTGCAGGTAAAAGAAACAAGTATCAAACAGTTCCTGAAAACGCTGGAACACCAGACGGCTTACCGTTTTGTATTTCACGATAAAACATTGCCGGAAGACAAGAAAGTATCTGTCAACGCTAAAGAGGCGTCTCTTGATGCGGTGCTGACGCAGGCTTTTGCCGCTACCCATCTCGCCTATACGTTAAAAGAAGACGGACTGGTAGTTGTGTACGCTACCAACCCCACCGGGGCGGTTGCAGAAATTACTATCAAAGGAACCGTGCGGGGCGCAGATAATCTTCCTTTACCCGGTGTTACGGTGAGAGCCATGGGCACCAATGCAGGTACCCTAACCAGCGAAGGGGGCACCTATTCCCTGAATGTACCGGAAAATACCAGATCGCTCCAGTTCTCACTGGTAGGATATGTATCCCAGCAGGCAGAAATTGGCGCCAGACGCGAGATCAACATCACCCTCGCCGAAGATATCAAAACACTCAACGCCGTTACCGTTACCGGCTATACGAACTATACCCGCGATAAATCTACCGCCGCCTCCGGCGTGGTAGGCGCCGATAAAATTACCCAGGTTCCCATGGCCACCTTCGAACAGATCCTCCAGGGACGTGTACCCGGACTGGTGGTATCCGCCGGCTCCGGTCAGCCGGGAACCAGTGCATCCGTTACCGTTAGAGGTATCGGTACTATCAATGGTACTTCCTCCGTATTGTATGTAATGGATGGTATCCCCATTGAAGCCAATCAGTTCCAGGGGATCAACCCTTCTGATATTGCTTCCGTAACCGTACTGAAAGACGCCTCTGCCAAGGCGTTGTACGGTTCGCGTGGCTCCAACGGCGTTATCGTGATCACCACCAAAAAAGGACAGGCCGGTAAAATAGGCGTTTCCTATAAATCCCAATACGGATTTTCCAATATGACCACCCCGAAATTCCAGATGATGAACTCCGCAGAACACCTGCAGTTTGAAGAAGAAATCGGGCTGGAAACCGGCGCGGAACTAGGACCCGGTTGGACCTACTCCAAAAAGAACCCCGAATACGCCAATATGTCCCCACAGGAACAGCAGAATGCGGATCATATCCTCGATAGCTTGCGCAATACCAACACCGACTGGAGAAAGATCTTCTTCCAGACCGGTAAGTTCCAGGAACATCAGCTGAGCGCCAGTGGAGGTAATGATAATGTGAGATTTTATAGCTCGGTAAACTACTATGATCAGCAAGGTATCGCCAAACGTTCTGAACTGAAACGTTACAGCTTTAAAAATAACCTCGACTTCAACGCCGGCAGGTTAACCGCCAATATCAACATCGGACTGGCCTATTCGGAATCTTCCTTTATTGAAAGGGAAGCCTCTTCCAATGGCGCCAATACCCTGGCCGCTGTGTATTATGCATTGCCTTACGAATATCCTTATGCCGCCGATGGTACACTGGTTACCAATTATAACGATGACGTATACCCGGTGCTGGATCTCCGCGAAGGAAGTAATGCACTGGAAGCCATGCTGAATACCACCAGTAAAGATAACCAGCTGAAAAGCGTGATCGGTACTTCACTCAATTATACACTGGCAAAAGGCCTGGTAGCGAAAACGCGGTTGGGGATTGATTTCAGGGAAACGACCACAGAAAGATTCATCAACCCGGATTCTTATTCCGGTTATAAGGTAGATAATGGCAGTCGTGGCAGCTTCGGAGAAGGTGTTACCCGCAACGTTACACTGGTGAGTACTTCCGGCTTAACCTGGTCAAAGAATATCGCCGACAAACACGACTTTGAAGTATCCGGTTATTTTGAATTTACCAAAAATAACTACCGCGCCTTTGATTACACCGGCTACGACCTGGATGATCGTTTACCTGCCACACCAGCAGCCATTACACCGGGATCTCCTTACTCGCCACTGTTGGGTGGCTCCAGAACGAAGAGTGCGCTGGCTTCCTATATCGCCATCGGCCGTTATACCTTCAACGAAAAATATACACTGAACGCCAGTTACCGCCGCGATGGCGCCTCTACGGTTCCTGTTAATAACCGCTGGCATGGCTTCTACTCTGTAGGTCTGGGCTGGGAAGTAAAAAGAGAGAACTTCCTGAAAGACGTGAGCTTTGTGGATAACCTGCGCTTCCGCGCCAGCTATGGTACCTCTGCGAATCCTTTCTCTGCACTCGGTCCCTATGCTTATTTCAGAACGTTTAAAACCGACCAGTATGGCGGCGCACCGGCTATTATCCCGCAACAACCCGGCAACCCGGCGTACGACTGGGAATATGCTAAAGAAGCAAATATCGGTTTCGACCTGGGCATGTGGAATAACCGCATCCGCATTGTGACCGATGTGTATAATAAAGTAACCGACAACCTGTTTATTGATCAGCCGCAATCTATTACCTCCGGCTTTTACAGCATGTTCCTCAATTCCGGTTCTATGCGCAACAGGGGTATTGAAATGGATGTTCAGGGAGATGTGGTACGCGTGAAAGACTTTACCTGGACCGTAGGATTCAACTTTGCGTACAACAAAAACGTAATCACAGATCTGGGCGGCGCAGGCGAATTTACGCAAGGCCTGTCCAAGATCGTAAGAGTTGGATTGCCCTACGGTTCCCACTATGCACCCAAATGGGCAGGTGTGAACAAAGAAACAGGCGATCCGCAATACTACGACCGCCAGGGTAAGATCACTACCGATTACAATGAAACCACTTTAAGCGTGGCCGAATTTGGCACCTATATCCCGCCTTTCACCGGTGGCTTTAATACGGGCTTTACCTGGAAAGGATTTTATTTAAATGCCCTCTTCACCTTTGCGGATAAGACCATGCGTTATATGAATGAAGACTACTATAACGAAAATCCAAGCTTTGGCAGCAGTAATCAGTCTAAAAGAATGCTGTACAACCGCTGGAAGAAACCGGGTGATGACGCCATCCTGCCTAAGTTCGACGCCGACAGGAGATATTCTTCCAAAGACATCCAGGACGCATCTTACCTGCGTCTGAGAAACGTAAACCTCGGATATAATTTCCCGAAACAACTGCTTCGTCATATCAAATTTGTACAGGGCATCCAGGTGTTTGCACAGGGGCAGAATCTCTATACCTGGACAAAATGGAAAAGCTTTGATCCGGAAAATAATAACGGAGACGGGATGTTTGACTACCCGAGTGCCCGGACATACACCTTTGGTCTGAATGTTAATTTCTAAAAACTGCAATCATGATGATCCGTCATATAAAATACCTGGCATTGGTTGGCGTTTGCTGTTTATTTGCCTGCAACAAACAACTGGACCTTTCACCCACCGATGATATTATTGATCCGGAGAGAACCTTCCGCAACGTGGCCGACCTCAACGGCGGTCTGCTGGGCGCTTACACCGAACTTACCTACAATACCATTTACAGTGTATCATTGGTAACAGATGAATGTACATTGCCTTCTGAAAACGGTACCGGTGGCGGTGTGGCCACTTACCGCTGGCAGATAGATCCGAGCAGTACCACTATCACGGCGTCTTTTGGTGAATACTATATCACTATCGACCGTGCAAACCGGGTGCTGGCGGCAGCCAACCGCATCACCGCGAAAGGCGATTCCATTGTATTGAAGCAACAGTACCAGGGAGAAGCACTGGCGTTACGCGCCTATTGCCATTTCCAGCTGTTGCAGAGTTATGCGGAAGCTTATGAACCTGCTGCAATGGGGGTACCTTTTATGGATACTTCTAAAATTGGTTTCCCTGCCCGCAATACCTTCGGGGAAGTAATCGCTGCTATTGAGAAAGACCTGCAAACAGCCAGCACATTGATTCCTGCGGATGCAGACGATGATACCCGTATCACACTGCCTGCGGTAGCCGCCATCCGTGCACGGGTAGCGCTGTATGCAAAAAAATGGGATGATGCCATTACCTATTCCACGGAAGCTATCAACGCTTTACCACTGGCCGATAAAGGTGATTTTGCCGGTATCTGGAAAGATACCAAAACATCAGAAGTGATCTGGAAACTGAAACAGGTGGCTGGTAGTAGTGATGATCTGATCGGCAGTATTTATTTCAACCGTCGTGTAGCCTTATACGTACCGTCTTTTGAACTGATTAATCTCTTCGATAAAGCCAATGATGTGCGCTATCCTGCCTACATCCAGTTTGACGATACCCGTGGCAGCGGTAATTCCGAATACCTGGTAAATAAATACGCCGGCAACAGCAGTGGCACCCGTGGTTTGGCAGATATCAAATTATTCCGCACCGGCGAAATGTACCTGATCCGTGCAGAAGCACTGGCGGAAAAGAACCGCGTGGCAGATGGTGGCACCGATCTGAATGATCTCCGGGCAGCCCGTATTAACGGCTACACATCAGAAACATTTACCGATAAAGATGCATTGATCACAGCAGTGTATACCGAACGTTTCAAGGAACTGGCCTTTGAAGGACAGCGCATGTTCGACCTGAGAAGAAGAAGTCTGCCGGTTACACGTAACCCCGAAGATGCGGTGAATGCACTGGGCGCCGTACTGCTGAAACCTGGTCAGAAAGGATATGTATTTCCTATCCCCGACGCAGAAACAAAAGCTAACAAAAACATGAAACAAAATCCTGGTTACTGATGATACGAATAGGAATGAATTGGTTTGCACTAACGGCAACGGCTATCTGTATGAGTGCCTGTACCATGAAATCGGCACCACCCGCTATCCCCGGACGTCCCGCATCTATGGGCTTCATCGGTGATACGGCAGATGTAACTACACCGGTAAAAGGTGGTGTGGTATTGATTGGTGGCGGTGGTAATGTAGACGGTGCTTTTCAATGGATGATAGATCGCAGCGGTGGCGGAGATGTGGTGGTGCTCACCGCCTCCGGCAACTCGGGTTACAATCACGACATCGATTCCCTTGGGAAAGTAAACTCCGTAGAAACCCTGAATATCACGAGCCGGGAACTGGCGAATAATGATACCGTAGCTTACATTATCCGCCACGCGGAAATGCTGTTTATTGCAGGTGGGGATCAGTCGAGGTACATGCAACAATGGCGTGGTACCAAAGTAAACGACGCGATCAATTACCTGCTCAACGAAAAGAAAGTGCCGGTAGGTGGAACCAGCGCAGGTTGCGCCATCCTGAGCGGATTTTACTATAGCGGAGAAGGTGGTAGTGCAGTATCAGACTCCGTGCTGGCTAATCCTTACGACACACTGGTAAAAGTATACAACAACGATTTTCTTCACGCACCTTACCTGTCGTCCGTAATCAGCGATCAACACTACCTGAAGCGTGGACGGGAAGGAAGACATGTCACTTTTATGAGCCGTATCATCGCTGATGACAACGTTTTTCCACGAGGCATTGCACCGGATGAGAAAACAGCGGTGTGTATTGATGAAAACGGTGTAGCGAAAGTGTTTGGTGTGAGTAAGGCCTATTTCATTTTATCGGATAGCCTGAAAAAACCTGAACTTTGTGAAAAGGGAAAGCCCCTGCAATGGAACCATGGGGGCGAAGCATTGAAAGTATATGAAATTCCCGCCACTGCTACCGGCAATGGCAGTTTCCGGCTGTCTGATTTTGATGCGGCTTCCGCCAGCGGCGGTACCTGGTATTGGTGGTGGGTGGAAAACGGACAGTTGAAGAAGAAAGCAATTTGATTATTTGTTAATACAGTAGTTTATGAAAGGTTTTTTATTATCCGGTGTAATTTGGTTACTTTTTGTAGCGCCAGTAATGGCGCAGCAGAAAGCATCTTCCTATGTACTGGTGATCCATGGGGGAGCGGGTACCATTCTGAAAAAGAATATGACTCCTGAGAAAGAAGCGGCTTATAAAGCTTCGCTGAAGGCAGCGCTGGAAACGGGTTATAAGATCCTGCAATCCGGTGGCAGCAGCCTGGATGCGGTGGAGGCCACCGTGCGCGTACTGGAAGATGATTCCCTTTTTAACGCCGGCAAAGGCGCGGTGTTTACCCATGCAGGACGCAATGAACTGGATGCTGCCATCATGAATGGTAAAACAAAAGCGGCAGGTGCAGTGGCAGGTGTAACTACCGTGCGCAACCCGGTGAGTGCGGCAAGGGCAGTAATGGAGAAGTCTGAACACGTGATGATGGTAGGACCGGGAGCGGAACAGTTTGCAAAAGAGGCAGGACTTGAAATTGTAGATCCGTCTTATTTCAGAACGGAACAGCGTTGGAAGGATCTGCAGAATGCTATCCGGGAAGATTCTATCGCAGCGGCTAAATCCAATGCCTATACGAATCCAGGTAAACTCGGAACGATTAACCATGACTATAAATTTGGTACCGTGGGCGCGGTGGCGCTGGATAAGCAGGGAAACCTTGCTGCGGCCACTTCTACCGGTGGTATGACCAACAAGAAATATGGTCGCGTAGGTGATTCTCCTATTATTGGTGCAGGCACTTATGCCAATAACCAGACAGCGGCTATTTCCTGTACAGGCTGGGGGGAATATTATATCCGTAATGTAGTGGCTTATGATCTGTCTGCACTGATGGAGTATAAAGGATTTTCTGTGCAGCAGGCGGGAAATACCGTAATAAAGAAAGTAGGTGATATGGGCGGCGATGGCGGCCTGATTGCGCTGGATAAAAAAGGTAACATGACCATGTCTTTCAATACAGAGGGCATGTACCGGGGCGCGGTAACAAAGGATGGGAAAATTGAAATTGCTATCTACAAAAATTAATCATAACGAACGGATGCAGGGCGTAGTACCGGCATCCGTTCGTATTTTTTCCTCATTCCAAAGGTCTTTTGGGTGAGTCGTCTTCTTCCAGGGCATCTTCGTCTACGTCCTCATCGGTAATATCTTCTTCTTCCAGTAGCTCATCTATTTCTTCATCATCGTCTTCTTCGTCCAGTAATTCGTCGGAGGTATCCGGGCCTTGCCGGGATTGTTCGTCCTGGTTTCCTTTGGGAGACACAGGTTGTTGCTGGTTGCGGATCACGTCGTCCGGTTGGAGATCGTCTTCGCGGAGTGCCCCGGGTGTTTTAGGTTGAGTGCTCATAAGTTAAAGTTTAAGAGCAAGGGCCCAAACATCGCACCATGAAATAATGCCTGATTTACAAGGGGGAAATACAGAAGGCTGCGTAAATAAATACACAGAGCGGGTCAGTAACGGGAATATTTATTCGTTGATCACTTTGCTGTTACGGAAGACTGCGCTCCACTTGCTGACGAAATCTGCCGGCAGCGTTTCAGACTTTTTCGCAATAAACACGGCGTGAAAAGATCGGGGTCCCTGTACAACATAATACAGTTGGGATTCCGGTGTACCGGCCCCAGGTGTTTCCACTTTAAACAGCGCCCAGCGGCGTTTGGGGAGATTCTCTTTTCCCAGCAGGGTGGTCTTTGCCTGCGATGCCCGGCTGATGGCCGCGTTGGTAAAGTTTTTAATCGCCAGGTCAATATTATCCACGCGGGCATTTTCCATGGTCATGTTGGTGATGAGCAGGGACCATTGCTGCGGGGTTTCACTGGCCGGGAGGTATTGCCGGGTAGCCAGGTTATCCACTTCGGTATCCGTGATCATGGTCCATTGGCTGTTAGCCGGCAATGTGATTTTAAGGCGCTCTTTTAGGGCCGCTTTTCCTGTTTTGAAGGATTGGCCTATCTGGTGGAATATTTCCTTAAAACGGTCTGGAAATGGCAAAAAGGTGGACGCGGTGAGCAGGTAGGTTTTGCTATCGGCGTATGAGATAAAAATGCTGGAAAAAAAAGTATCAGTCCGGTTGGGCTCTACATGTATTTCATCAAGCCAGACAAGACGTTTGCCCTGGCTGATAATACTGCCGGAATCGATCAGTTTGAAATAGGGATTGCGGCTGATGAGAAAAAGTAATTTTTTTGCAACGTTGTCCACATTGGAATTGGGTTCCGGGAGTACATTTACAGTAACATGTTCCGGGAACGAATGCAGACCACCGCTGTTGGTACGTTGCGCCGCAAAGATGATATGATTCTTTTCATCGTTCCTGATGACCCGCCATTGATCAGGTACATCCAGGGAAAAATGATGGACTGTGTCACGGTAATTAATCATCTCCTGGCCTTCAGCAACATAAGAAAGTAGCAGTAAACAGTATATTAAAACATACTTCATCCGGAATAATTTGTCCGCAAATAAAACGAATAATTCTTAAGTATAATAAAAGCGATGGCCCCAGCTACCTGGAGCCATCGCTTTATGCGGGTTAACTTCCCAACAGATGAAGTATGTGTGGCAAGTATTATAGGCGGTTGTCTCTCGGATACCGGGGACCATAAAACCTTTCCTGGTTAAACTGGTCGTGGTTGTAGAAGTCGCCGTCTGACAGATGGTTATCAGGCGATACAAACACGTTGCGGATATCCTGTTCTGTTTCAGGAGTAACGATCACTCCCTTTTCATAAAATGGTAAGGTGCTGATCTGGATAGTGGTTACTTCCGGGAGCAATACCGTATCATTTTTTTCATGTAGTATAGCTACGCCGATAGGAAATAACACTTTACGTTCGGTCAGCCCAAGGCGGTTACCTTTCAGGTTGATGACCAGGTAGCGTACCCTGCGGGATGCGGGATTAAACAACAGGTCATCTATTTTACCCAGTTTGTGGCCCTGCAGATCTTCTACTTCCCAGTGGCGGATGTCGGGTTGCCCATCAACGATTTCAAAATTGCTGCCGCTTAGTTCTTCGAGGCGATTGGTTTCAGTTATAGACATGGTTATCATTTTTAGTGGATGAAAAAATTTATTTACCGGTGAAGGCTACTATTTCCACACTTCTGTTTTGTTGTCTGCCTGCCGCGCTGTTATTGCTGGCCAATGGTTTTGATTCGCCCAGTGAGTGAACGGAAATTTTGTTTTCACTGACATCTCCATGCTGGATCAGCCAGATCTTTACCGCTGCCGCACGTTCTGCTGCGAGTTGTGAATTATGATCAGCACTGCCTTTGGCGTCAGCGTGTCCATAAACACCGATCTGTGCATCAGGATAACGTTTATGCAGTGAAGTGGCGATCTGTTTCAGTTTTTCATCTGCGGTTCCTTCCAGTGCACTTTTGTCGCTGGCGAAAAGAATGTTTTCTCCCAACGTATAAATAGTATACTGATCATTGCTTCTTACAGCGATACCTTTATCAGTTACTTCTTCATAATTGGTATCTGGTGCATTGAAATCTACTTTGTCCCATGCTGGTGTGGGAGCAGCCACGGGCATGCCGGTGCTGGCAATGGTATCCGTAGTGGCAATAGTATCTGAACGGTCGTGATTACTGCTGCGCATCAGGAAGAACAGAATGGCGGCAATAACAATAAGACCTAATACCAGCCATAACCACGTCATGCTCTTTTTCCTGGGTTGAACTTCTAAGTGTGCCATAACAATTGTAATTAGGGTTTAAGTAATAATCCGGATGAGATTCATCCAAAAAGGTTCTCCTTCTTTAAAACAAGCATTATACCAATGCCGGAAGTCGTCAGTTTTTTCCTGATGTACAGCGGATTAGCCGATTGGAAGCGGGATAGGAGGTATAGATAGTTGGGGAATCGGGCGGGACTGTTAGGGTCTTTTTTCCCACGTATTGCGGAAATTATAATCCAGTGCAGATACTCATCGCCACCAGCAGCATACCGAGATAGTGTTCTTCTTTCAATTCCCTGCGTAATACCTGCAAGGCTTTGCTCATATGCTTTTCTACCGTTTTTACAGAGATGCCCATTTCCTGTGCGATGGCTTTATATCCCATATTGCCATAATAACTCAGCATAAATACTTCTCTGCATTTCAGTGGCAGTGTATTAATGCTGCGGGCAATCTTATTTTTTAGCTCATAATGCTCCAGTTGTACAGGTTGCACTACTTCCTGCTGATGTGCCTGTCTCATCAGCACCTGGTGATGATTTTCTTTCCGGAGTTTGTTGCGTAGCTGGTTGGAGACTTTATATTTGACGGCATTGTTCAGATAACCGTTGATGTTAACATCTGTGGGCAGTTCATCTCTCCGGAGATATAAACTGATAAAAACATCCTGGATAATATCTTTCACCTGTTCCCGGTCTTTCAGTATACGGAAAGCCTGGTTGCTGAGTGCTGTCACAGTGGTCTGGTACAGCTCCTCAAACGCTTTGGTATCGCCGTTCCTGGCCTGATGCCATAAATTGTCGCATATATGTAGACCAGCAGTGCAGATAAGTATCCAGATTTGCCAGCAAAGATATCTACTGGGAAAAAGTTTCTATGTTAACTTATGGTAAACAACTTATGCCCAATGTTAACTAAATATGAATTCCATCTTTTTTTCAAAAAAGGAGTGGGGGTAAATGTGCATTGAAGTGATAAGTATTGCAAACACCCATACTGATGACGCCATCGCGCCTGCAATATTTACTGGAACATTATCTCGACGGAACTGCTACGGAAGCGGAGCAGGCAGAGTACGATCATTGGTATGCACAACAGCAGGCGCCGGATACCGACGTATTTACACCCGCAGAGAAAAAGGAAATGTATCAGGTGATTGCATCCGGTATCCGGGAGAAAAAGCCGGTTGTATATCTCCGTTGGGTAGCCGCCGCAGCAGTGGTGGGAATACTGGCCAGCATATGGCTGTTCCGTACCACGCCACCGGCTGTACGAAAAGAAATAGCGATGCATACAGTAAAAGCGCCGGATACTACGGAGATCCGTAATGGAGAAGCCGGGCAACGGCGGTTACACCTGCCGGATGGCTCTTCCGTAATACTATATAAAGACGCCGCTATCCGCTTTGCTGCTTCCTTTGGTAAAAAAGACCGTGTAATTATGCTGGAAGGAAAGGGCTATTTTAATGTAGCCCCCCATGCCCCACAGCCATTTACAGTATGGAGCCAGGGCGTTTCCACCACCGCCTTGGGTACCTCTTTCACGATTACGAGTATACGAAAAGAGGTAAAAGTGATGTTGCATACCGGTAAAGTGGTAGTAAAAGCGGATAAAGAAACAAGGTATCTCACACCAGGGCAGTGGCTGATCTGTAATACCAGCACCGGAACAGCCCGTATGCAGCCAGCAGAAAAAATAACGCCCGCATCACCGGTGATCGCTTACGGCTCCCGGAACGGCTTTGCCGCTACGTTCGACCAGATGCCGCTGTCAGGGGTACTCGATACTATTTCAAAAGGATATCACGTGAACATACAAATGAAAGCAGCCGCTTTTGAGGATATCGCTTTCTCCGGTGTCATCAGGGATACTGATTCACTGGCACAGGTACTGCATCGTATTGCGATGCTGCATGATTTGAAAATTATATCAACTAACACAGGTTACCGGATAGAAAAAAATCACTAACTAAATATTTGCGTATTATGACACATCACTACCTGCTAGTGAAGGGCGGAGCTTTGCCCCTGAACCACGCCAACAGGTTATTGCACCGCTGTAAATTTATCGGCCTGCTGCTCCTGATGACTTTTATGAACCTGTTGCCATTACAGGCGCAAAATAGAGCCTGGATCAAAGGCCTGATAGAAGATGAAAAGGGACAACCTATCCCCGGCGCTTCTATACAGCTGAAAAGCGGTCCCGATAGCCTCAAAAGCTTTGCCATTACAGATGCCAAAGGGGTATTTACTTTTGATAACAGTCATCTGCAGGGACCTCATATATTTACTATTGCCTATGTAGGTTACCTCACACAGGTGATCACTAAAAATAACCTCGACCCACAGAAAGAACAATCTATTTATGTGGTGATGAAAGAATCCTCCTCTGCACTCGGAGAAGTAGTAGTAGTGGGATATGGTACCCAGAAGAAAGTAAATCTCACTGGTGCAGTAGACCAGGTAGGAAAAGAAGTATTTGAGAACCGGCCTATGACCAGCGCCACCAAAGGACTGCAGGGTGTATTACCTAACCTGAACATCCGTATCACCGATGGTAAACCTATCCGTGGCGCCACCTATAATGTAAGAGGTACCACCTCCATCGGCGCCGGTGGCAGCGCATTGGTACTCATTGATGGCGTACCCGGTGATCCGAACTTATTAAACCCAAATGATATTGAAAGCGTGTCTGTGCTGAAAGATGCTGCTTCTGCTGCTATCTACGGCGCCAGGGGAAGCTTCGGCGTGGTACTCATCACCACAAAAAATCCGGCAAAAAACAATACACAACTTACTTATTCCAGTAACTATTCCCTGAACGACCGCACCGTAAAACCAAAGTTTGTGACCAACGGATACGAATGGGCAAAGAACTTTGATGAAGCCTATTATGCCTGGAATGATTATAAATCGCATCCGGCCAAAGCCAACAGCGTATTTCCTTTTTCACTGGATTACCTGGATGAGCTGAAACGCAGGAACGACGATCCTTCCCTGCCCAAAACGGATATTGACCCTGCCACAGGCAACTACGTGTACTACGGCAACACCGATTGGTTCAAGGAATTGTATGCGGATCAGAACCCCGGTACCGAGCAAACTTTGTCGGCCTCCGGTGGTAACGCCAAATCCGAGTATTATCTCTCCGGCAGGTATATGTCGCAGAACGGTATTTTTCGCTACAACCCGGATAAATTCAAAATGTATAATGTGCGCGCAAAAGGAGCGGTACGGCCGTTCGACTGGCTGAAACTGGAAAACAATTTCGACTTTTCCCAGCGTACTTATTTCTTTCCTATTCTCAATCATCCGAGCAATACGCCCGTATGGAGAAGGATTTCCGATGAAGCCTTTCCTATAGCCATGCTGAAAAATCCTGACGGATCACTGACGGAAAATGCTGCCATTGTATTCGGTAGTTTCTTAACCGGCAATAACTATTCTGATCAGACGCAACTGCTGCTGAGAAATACTTCCCGTTTTACAACGTCTTTCCTGCATGACAAACTGCATGTAAACGGTGATTTTACCTACGCCTATACGTCAAGTGTGGAAACCCGGTTGTATACGCCGGTGCCTTACAGCAAAATCCCCGGACAAACACTCACCCGTGGTGAAAGCAAAATGAATGAGGAGAACGACAGGACTACCTACACCGGTATGAACCTGTATGCAGACTACGAACAACGGGTTGCAAAAAATACTTTCAAACTGCTCGTCGGCTACAACTATGAAAATACGCTGTTTAAATCGAGGTACTATCAGCATGATGGACTGATCAATTCGAGTTTGCCTGATTTCTCCCTGATGAATGGACTCAACTATATCCTCACCGGTGGTGGGTATGAGTGGCGCACCCTGGGCGGCTTCTTCCGCCTTAATTACAACTACGATGAGCGTTATCTCCTCGAAGTAAACGGCCGCTATGATGGTTCTTCCAAGTTCCCCGAAACCCAGCAGTTTGGTTTCTTCCCTTCCGCTTCTGCCGGATGGCGTGTATCAAAAGAGAAATTCTGGAACGTATCTCCGAAAGCAGTGAGCGATCTGAAACTGAGAGCTTCCTATGGTGCGTTAGGCAATGGTAATGTAAATCCTTACCAGTTCCTGCAAACTATGTCGGTGAGCAAGTTACAGATGTCTATCAATGGCGTGATACCCGATTATACACAACAACCCAATGTGATCCCCAATGGACTGACCTGGGAAAAATCCACTACGCTGAATGGCGGTATAGATGTGGCATTGCTGAACAGCCGCCTGAAAGTGAGCTTTGATAAATATACCCGTTATACTACCAATATGTTTACAGTAGGATTGCCCGTTCCTGCTGTGTTTGGCGCCAGTGTACCCAAAGGCAACTATGCTGATCTGAAAACAAAAGGCTGGGAATTATCGGTGAACTGGTCCGATCAGTTTAAAGCCGGAAGCAAACCATTCAACTATTCACTGGGCGTGGTGCTATCTGATTACCAGTCCTGGATCACGCGCTTCAATAACCCCAATGGACTGATCAATACTTACTATGAAGGCATGAAAGTGGGCGATATGTGGGGCTTTGTGAATGATGGTTATTTCCAGAGCCAGGATGAGATCAATAAGTACGATGTGGATCAGTCCTTCATCCGCGTGTCCAACGCAAATAAACTGATGCCGGGAGATATCCGCTTCAAGGACCTGGATGGCAACAAAAAAATAGATCAGGGAGATGGTACGGTAACCAATCCGGGCGATCAACGGGTGATTGGGAATACAGAGCCACGCTATGCATTTGGTATTACCGGCAGCGCCAATTGGAATAATTTCTTTATCAACTTCTTTTTCCAGGGCATCGGTAAGCGCGACTGGTGGCCGGGTACAGATGCGTCTCTTTTCTGGGGACAATACAACCGCCCATACAGCTGGATGCCGGAAGATATCATGGATAAACGCTGGTCCGAAAGCAATCCGGATGCGTATTTCCCGCGTTTTCGCGGATATACTGCCCTCAATTCCAACGCAGAGCTGGTGGTGCAGCAATCGAAGTATGTACAGAACGTGGCTTACATCCGCCTGAAAAATCTGACAGTAGGTTATAACCTGCCAACGGAATGGGCATCGAAGATCAAAATGAAAAATGCACGGGTGTTTTTCACTGGTCAGAACTTATGGACATGGTCGCCGCTGTACCGCATTATGAAAACCCTGGATCCGGAAGTGATCGAAGGTTCTGATCCGGAACTGAATAACAATGCAGCAGGTATCGGCGCCGGTAACGGAATGTCGTATCCCATGCTGAAAACATATACGGTTGGTTTGAGTGTTACTTTTTAATGATTAATGTTTACCAAGATGAAAAAAGCTGTTTACTTGTTATTGCTCCTGGCAATAGTATCCTGTAAGAAGGATCTCAACCTGAAGCCTTTTGATAAACTGAGTCCTGATAACGCCTTCAACACAGAGGCTGATCTGCAGTTGTATGCCACTTCTTTCTATAAAATATTACCCGATGGGAATGCTATTATCCGGGGAGATGTGATGAGCGACTATATGGCCGGTAAGGATGTGAATACGTTTATCCAGCCCAACGCCTACTCGGCGGTGCAGTCTTCCGGCTGGAGCTGGGGCGACCTGCGCAATATCAACTATTTCCTGGAGCATTACAGCCAGGCGAATGTTGCAGATGAAGCAAAGAATCATTATGCCGGCATTGCACGCTTCTTCCGGGCAATGTTCTATTTTGAGAAAGTAAAACGTTTCGGGGATGTGCCCTGGTATGATAAAACCATGGGCATCAATGATCCGGAACTCTATAAAGCCCGTGATCCGCGTGCCATGGTAATGGACAAGGTGCTGGCTGACCTGGATTTTGCCTGTGCCAATATCCGCAACAAAAAAGATAATACCTGTTCCCAGATCACCCGTTGGGTAGCGCTGGCCTATAAATCACGGGTATGTTTATTTGAGGGTACGTATCGTAAACACCGTACGGATGCAGGTGCTTCCGGCTATGCCACCTGGCTGAATGCCGCCGTTAGCGCGGCAGAAGAAGTGATGAAGAGTGGCCAGTACACCCTGAACATCGGTGGCGATGCTGCGATGAACTACCGTAACCTGTTTATCAATGAAACACCTGCCGCCAACGAAATCATCCTGGCCTATGTGTGTAATAAAAGTTTACGGGTATTCAATGATGCCAACTGGTTTTTCACCAGCGCCACCTATGGCAACCGTATCAGCCTGGTAAAATCATTTACCGATATGTACCTCAATCTTGATGGTACCCGTTTCACAGACAAAGCCGGTTATGATCAGCTGCCTTTCAATGAAGAGGTAAAGAACCGGGATCTGCGTTTGCAGCAAACCATCCGCATGGGAAAATATAGCCGTGACGGACAAATTGCACCACCTGATTTTACGTATACCTATACCGGTTATCAGCCCTTGAAATTTACGGTGGATTCAAAAGCCACAGATGGCGTAGCGGAAAATAATAACTCTGTTCCTATCATCCGTTATGCAGAAGTGCTGCTGAATGAGGCCGAAGCAAAAGCAGAACTGGGCATGATGAATGCAGAAGTGTGGAACAGCACCATTAAATTACTGAGAACCCGCGCAGGTTTGAAGAATACCGATCTGCCGGTAACAGCAGATCCTTATCTGGTTGATTATTTCAACAACGACAAAGATATTAAGGCGGAAGCACGTGTTACTGATGCAGCATTGCTGGAGATCCGCCGGGAACGCAGTGTGGAGCTGGTACTGGAAGGTTTCCGCTTTTATGATCTCGTGCGCTGGGGACTGGGACCTTTACTCCTGAAGCCCTACACCGGGTTATATGTACCGGCTATGGACGTACTGATGGATTTAAATGAAGATGGAAAACCGGATGTGTCCTTTGTGAAGAAAACGCCCGCTACAAAAGTTCCAGGAGTATATTATTTCCTCATCGACGATGACCAGACGAAACTATCAGGTGGTACCAGTGGAAACCTCATCTGGCTGACCAATATCGCCAGGGAATGGAAAGATTATAAATACCTCTATCCGATACCATTTAACGAAACGAAATTAAATCCGGCACTGGGTCAGAACCCCGGATGGAAATAATATTTAAATACAAGTAGTATGAAACAACTAACAGGCATCGCGTTACTGCTGATGATGGCGCTTTCTTCCTTTGCACAGAAAGCCTCGCATGTAGTGCTGATCACTATTGATGGCTTCCGGCCGGAATTCTATACCGATCCTTCCTGGGGAATGGTGAACCTGCGGATGATGAAAGACAGCGGGGCATATGCAGATGGGGTAAACAGTGTATTCCCTACTGTTACCTATCCCAATCATACTTCCCTGATTACTGGCGTAACACCGGCTAAACATGGCATTTATTACAATGCACCGTTTGAACCGAACGGCGCTACGGGTGTATGGTACTTTTATTACGACAGCATTAAAGTGCCTACCTTGTTTGATGCAGTGCATAAGGCAGGGAAGAAGTCGGCCAATGTGATCTGGCCGGTATCTGTAGGTGCGCCGATAGATTACAATGTGCCGGATATATGGACAGTAGGCTCGAAAGACCGCAGAGCGGTAATGGGTACTGTCACCAATCCGCTGTCTTTGTGGAAAGAAGTGCAGACACATGCTACGGGTGAACTCGGCGAAAAAGATTTTGCTATGGAAGATGGAGAGCTGATCATGGATGAAAACGTGGCGCGGATGTCTGCTTACCTGATCACGGCTTACAAACCGGCGTTTACCACTTTACACCTGGCCTGCACCGATCACTATGAACATGAGCAGGGCCGTGATGGCTTACTGGTGAGAAAGGCCGTGGCAGGCGCCGACAGGGCATTGGGTACTATCATAGAAGCATTGAAACGTGCAGGGATATACGAAAATACAGCGGTCATTGTTACCGGTGATCATGGCTTTGTGAACATCAGTCGTAGCTTTTGCCCGAATGTATTGCTGACACAAAACGGCTTGCTGAACAACATAAAAACGGGCGACTGGAAAGCGCAGTTCCATTCGTCCGGGGGCTCGGCTTTCCTGCACCTGAAAGATGCGAAGGATACAAAGACGGCGCAAAAAGTACAGGCTTTATTGAAGGCATTGCCAGCGGCACAGCAGCAGTTGTTCCGTATCATTGACCGTCAGCAGCTGAATACGGTGGGAGCAGATCCTCATGCAGCATTTGCCATCACGGCTACTGATGGGGCGACTATTGGCGGTGCTGTTACCGGTGAACTGGTGAGGGCAGCCAAAGGAGGTACCCACGGTTATTTCCCGGATTTCAGGGAGATACAGACCGGCTTTGTGGCTTATGGGGCGGGTATTCAAACAGGTGCGCACGTGAAGGAAATGAGTGTAACGGATGTAGCGCCGCTGGTAGCCCGGTTGTTGGGGTTATCACTGGAAAATACAGATGGAAAGGCACCGGAGAGCGTATTGGCAAAATAATTTAGAACATGAAAGTAAGGGGCGCCCTTGTGGAGAGGCGCCCTTTTTTTGTGTTACGCCCTGAATTTATCCCGGAATGTAAGCGGGAGTATACCGGTATGTTTTTTAAAGAATCGGGAAAAGGAAGCGTCATCTTCAAAGCCCAGTTCATAGGCTATTTCCTTGAGATGAAGTGCGGTATAGTATAGCATCCTTTTGGCTTCGTTGAGTACGGTGTCTGCCAGCCACCAGGATACGCTATGCCCGGTAACAGCTGTTACGCACTCGTTCAGGTATCCGGCACTGATTTCGAGTTCCCACGCAATGCTTTCGGGAGTGGGTTTGGCGCGGCCCTTATCTGCCAGTGCGGCTTTAAAGCGCCCCGTGATGCCGGCGGCTGTTACGAACGTACCAGTATAGAACTGGTCCGCAGGATAGCCTGCCACTGCAGTATTAAGCAGGGCATCGAAGAGGCTGTGCAGGATGTCGTTATGAAAAAAGGTGGGATGCTGTAGCTGCTGAAACAGCAGACGGGTAAGCTGTTCCGGCATATAAAGGCTGTCGGCTTCCAATGGCAGGCATTGTTGTGATACCGGCAAACTTTTGAATAGCGTGATCCCTGCTGCGGGCAGCAGGAAGGATTCGGCCGAAATAAGCCATCCCCGGAGATCGTTGGACTCTTTTAGTACATACTCCTGTCCGGGGTGAATAAAAGCGAAGGAAGGGCTGCTGATGTGCAGGGAATGCCCGGCTACTTCCAGGCGACAATGGCCGCTGGTAAACAGGAACAGCAGGTAAGCGTCTTCATGAGGTGGGATATCACCTACCCCGATCCTGCGGATATGGATACCGCCGCTGGTAACCGGCTGCTGCCGGAAAAGTGGGACAATGGATGTGTTCATCGGTAAAAATTTTTATACCTGCAGGGCAGGCAAACCTTCATAAGCTACCGGGGCTATGACTGCGGCATCGTCTGGTTTTACTTTCCGGACGGAGTTAACGGGCCAGCATTCCAGTTGAGTCGCCGGCAATTCATACTGTATTATTCCACGTATGTTCGTATCCGTTAATTGCGGTTGCAGCCATTGTTTAGCCAGTGCTGTTGTCAGCATCATGGGCATCCTGCCGGCATTGTCGCCACCGTTGTGGATCTGGGCCATCAATGGATTAGCAGCACGGGTTAGCAGCGTGAACGCCGGGATACGGTCGGGTTTATCTACATCCCAGGAGTTGGACATAGCCCATAATCCGGCAATAAAAAACAGTTCCTGTTCTTTGGGTTTGATATAGTAGGCCACTTTGTTTTTCCATCCCGGGATCTGCCGGTATTCAAAAAAACCGGTAGCAGGGATCAGGCAGCGCTGGTGCCGGATGGCATTCCACATGGTACCGTTTTCCAGTACTTTTTCACTGCGGGCATTCAGGAAAAGTTGTCTTTGCCGTTTTACTTTCTCCAGGGTGTCCAGCATTTTTGGTACAGGACCCCAGGTATATTTTTCCAGTTTCAGGCCGTTGTGATTAGTGACAACCGGCCATTGCGGGTAAGACATCCCGATCCTGTGCCAGGTAGGGTCGAAGTGAATATCCAGGCTGCCGGGGGCTTTGAGCCCGGGCAAATATTTGTAAATGCTCTCTATGCTGACAGTAAAGGCAATATCGTAACACATAGTAATTGATCCGGAGGTTATATCCGATAAAGGTACTTTTATTTCTTTATCTCCACAGGCGGCGCCACATATACCTGGTAGCCTGTTGGCTGTGAGGCGGCCATCAGTAGCTTGTCTATTTCTTCCGGGTGATGTGCCTGGTAAATATATTTTCTGCGGTCAAAACGGATATGCTGATAATGCTGGTTTGCCTCCCCGATGTCTTTGTAAGGTGTGATCAGGAATATTTCTTTTATGGTGGTATCTGCTGATGCGCTTCCCGCAGGATAACTCTGCCGGACAAATAATGTAAAGCCATTTTCAAGCAGCGCGTGTAACAGTGCTGCGGACAATAATGCCAAAGGAGGTTCCATACTGGTTCAATTTCACTATTTACGCATATCTACAATAACGGCGGTTACGACGCCCCATACCTGGAATTCGGCTTCTTCTGTAATGACGATGGGTTTGTAAAAAGGGTTCTCCGGATGTAATACCCAGCTACGTCCGGCTTTTACAAGCCTTTTTACGGTGTATTCCCCATCGAGCGACGCTACAATAATATCCCCGGTAGAAGGGCGGATAGAGCGGTCTACTACGGCCATGCAGCCATCGGGAATATTGGCTTCGGTCATACTATCGCCTTTTACCCTGATAATGAAGGAGGAGGCGGGATTGGGCTGCAGGATACGGGAAAGATCTATTTCTTCTTCCTCATAATCCAGGGCAGGAGTAGGAAACCCTGCGGGGATGCTGGTATTAAAGAATGGCAGGGTTATACCCAACTCATTCAGTTTCAATGCTTGCATATAACTATCGTTTTTGTGAATACTAATAATATTAGCAAAATAAAGCTAAAATTATTAGTTAATAAAATGAATTAACAGGTCGTTTGCAAAGCCGTGAGAACCGCGACGGTACTAAGTAACAGGGGATCAATGAAGTAGGGAGACCGGTTGCTAAAACAGGCGCAGTAGAATTTTTTTTGAAAAGATTGCCCATAAGTTGCCCTGTTTTTAATGGGAAATACCGACCTGGTTGTTAATCATTTGTTATGCAGATTCTTATGTTTTTTGTTTTTACAAAATGGGCGGAGTCCGTCTTTAATTTCGTGCGCCGTTAAATGACGGTCAGAATAATATCGTAAACCTCAAATAATCCTTATTTCTTATGGGTATCCAAATCAAAGCATGGTTGTTTTGCTGCATAGCTGCTTTTTTCTTTTTAACGCCTGAAGTAGCCGCCGCAAAAGTTAAATCCAAGAAAATTGTGATCAACACCGAAAATGACGCGCGGATCTTTGTGGATGGAAAGCTGGTGAATAATACTTCTACAGAAATTAAAATAGCCGCTTATGCGCAGGTGAATGTCCGCGTGGAGAAAGTGGGCTTCATTACCCAGGAAAGAAATTACATCAACGATGGAAAACACACATTGCCGTCCACTGATTACATCAAGCTGGAAAAAGATGATGCCTATGAAAACTCCATGGTTACCAACCTGGCCAACCAGGATATTGATGTACGTACCAATCATGATGAAGAAGAATCCTGGAAACTGATCAACCGTATTATCACAGGATACTTTGATGTGATTGCAGTAACAGATAAAGCCACCGGCTACATGTGTACTGCCTGGGTCGTGAAATCTTTTAAAGCGGCCACTATCCGTACAAGATTGATTATTAAAACAGGTAACACAGATCCGCTCACCTATAAGGCCAAACTGGTCAGTGAAATAGCACCTCCGGGCGTGTCTGCCAGTTCAGATGAATCTTTCCGTAACTGGGACCGCCTCCTGCGTACTTTTGAAAATGTAGTACCTGAATTGCAAAGCCGGTTAGGAAAGTAACAGTTGAAATTTTTCAGGAACGTGAATAGTAATTGCCGCAGCATCGTTGTATGTTGCGGCAATTAATATTTTATAGTACCCCCGACTGAATATGAATGACAACGTCTTTTGCCATGTCCGGTATATATAAGCGCTTATATTTAAATTTCTGGTTAATTCCAAAAAAAACCTTTGTTATTTCATTTTACTTCCTATTTTTGCACCTGAAATTATGATTACAAACACACATACACATCATCACCATCATATCTTACCACAAGGGTAGGCAGGGGATGATTTGTGTATATCACCATATTACATCATCAACAGGGGCTTACCGGAGAGGTAAGCCCCTTTTTTTATTTTATCCGGGATGAAACTGAAAATCGCAATCCAGAAATCTGGCCGCCTGCACGACGATTCCATCAAATTATTGAAGGAGTGCGGCATCGACATCAACAATGGTGTTAACAAGCTGAAAACAGAAGCCGCTAACTTCCCGCTGGAAGTGTTTTTCCTGCGTGATGATGATATTCCACAGTACATTGAAGATGGTGTAGCAGATATAGGTATTGTGGGTGAAAATGTAGTGCTGGAAAAACAAAAGCAGGTCAACATCGTACAGAAACTCGGTTTTGGTAAATGCCGTTTATCCATGGCCGTGGAAAAATCTGTCGATTATACTTCTGTAAAAGATCTGCAAAACAAAAGAATTGCTACCAGCTATCCGGTAATTGTAGAAGAATTCCTGCAACAACATGGTATCAAAGCAGAGATCCACGAAATTAGCGGCTCTGTGGAAATAGCGCCTGGTATTGGTTTGGCCGATGCTATCTGCGACCTGGTGAGCAGCGGTTCCACCCTGTTTATGAACGGACTCAAAGAAGTGGAAACAGTATTGAAATCAGAAGCGGTACTGGCTGCCTGTCATAACCTGCAACCGGAACAACAGCTGCTGCTCGATAAACTCTTATTCCGTATTCAGGCAGTAAGAAAAGCAAAGAATAATAAATACATTCTGCTCAATGCACCCAACGATAAACTGAATGAGATCATTGGTTTGCTGCCAGGTATGAAAAGCCCCACCGTACTGCCATTGGCAGAATCAGGCTGGAGCTCTGTACATGCTGTGCTGAATGAAAACGATTTCTGGGATATCATCGAAAGCCTGAAAGCAGCCGGCGCCGAAGGAATCCTGGTAGTGCCCATTGAAAAAATGGTGATCTGATAAACTGAGTAAAAGATGCAAACAACCAGATTTCCCGATAAAAATTCCTGGAGTACACTGTTGCAACGCCCTGTGATGGATACTTCCACGCTCGAAAAGAAAGTGAATGATATCCTGCAGGAGGTACGCAGCAACGGTGACAACGCTATCAGAAAGTTTGCCGCCGAGTTTGATAAAGTGACACTGACCGATTTACAGGTGCCGGCGACCGCTTTTGAGGAAGCAGCAGCGGCGCTGGACCCCTCACTGAAAGCGGCTATTCAGCAGGCTGCAAAAAATATCACCACTTTTCACCGCGCACAACAGGAGCAGTCAAAAGTAATAGAAACCATGCCCGGTGTACAATGCTGGCGTAAGTCAGTTGCCATACAAAAGGTAGGTTTATATATTCCCGGTGGTTCTGCACCGCTGTTCTCTACGATCCTGATGCTGGGTATACCCGCTATGATAGCAGGTTGTAAAGAAATTGTACTCTGCACGCCTTCCCTGCATCCGGCAATTCTGTATACGGCCCAGCTGATCGGCATTGAAAAAGTATTTACCATCGGCGGCGTACAGGCCATCGGAGCTATGGCTTACGGTACGGAAAGCGTACCACAGGTATATAAAATCTTTGGTCCGGGTAACCAGTATGTAACCTGCGCCAAACAACTGGTGAATAAAAGCGGTGTAGCGATCGATATGCCTGCTGGTCCTTCTGAAGTGGCTGTGCTGGCGGATGATAGCTGCGTGCCTGCTTTTGTGGCAGCTGATCTGCTGTCGCAGGCAGAGCATGGTCCGGATAGCCAGGTGGTACTGGTTACTACCAGCGAAGAGGTGCTCACTAATGTTACCAGGGCGCTGGATCAGCAACTGGCAGCGTTGCCCCGCAAAGGCATTGCTACGGCTGCACTGGAAAACAGTAAAATGATCCTGGTGAAAGATATGGATACCGCCATCGATATGTTGAACGCCTACGCCCCGGAACACCTGATCCTGGCTTGCGAAGACGCAGCAGCACTCGCAGAAAAAGTAACCGATGCCGGCTCTGTGTTCATGGGTAATTATACACCAGAAAGCGCAGGCGATTATGCCTCCGGAACTAACCACACCCTGCCCACAAACGGCTATGCCAGGGCTTATAGCGGCGTGTCGCTGGATAGCTTTGTAAAAAAGATTACTTTTCAGCAGATATCGCCCGAAGGGCTCCGGAATATTGGCGCTACCATAGAAGCCATGGCAGCGGCTGAAGGCCTCGATGCACATAAAAATGCCGTTACCGTAAGATTAACACAGCTGGATTATACCGGCTCTCTAATAACAGAATAATTACTACGATATGTTTAATCTCGATACCCTGGTAAGGGAAAACATAAAACGACTGGTTCCGTACTCTACTGCCAGAGACGAATTTAAAGGCGAAGCGTCTATTTTTCTCGACGCCAATGAAAATAACTTCGGCTCTCCGCTGCCGGTGAATTACAACCGCTATCCGGATCCGATGCAATGGCAACTAAAATACAAAATTGCAGATATCAAAGGCGTGCCTCCGCAAAACATCTTTATCGGTCACGGTAGCGATGAAGCCATAGACGTGCTTTACCGCTCGTTTGTAAATCCGGGTGTGGACAATGTGATTCTTTGTCCGCCTACCTATGGCATGTACGAAGTAAGTGCGCATATCAATGATGCCATCATCCGAAAAGTAACGCTGACAGAAGATTTTCAGCTGGATATCCCTGCATTGCAACAGGCTATTGACGAAAACACAAAGCTCATCTTTATCTGTTCCCCGAATAACCCGACTGGTAATTCGATCAACAGGTCAGATATTGAATTGCTGTTGAATAACTTCGATGGGATTGTAGTGATAGACGAAGCTTACATCAACTTCTCCCGTCAGAAAACTTTTATACAGGAACTCACAGAATATCCTAATCTCGTAGTGCTGCAAACCTTGTCCAAAGCATGGGGATTAGCCGGACTCCGCATCGGGATGGCGTTTGCCAGCGAAGATATTGTGAACACTTTTAATAAAGTGAAGCCTCCTTACAATATTTCGCAGGCCACCAACGAACTGGCTTTACAGGCATTGGAAAATGTAAACCAGGTCAATGAATGGATCCGCGAAATCGTGATAGAACGCGATCTGCTTTCTGGTGCGCTGTTGCAGCTGCCGGAAGTATTACACATCTATCCCAGCGACGCCAGCTTTATCCTGGTGAAAACTACCGATGCCAAAGGTATTTACAACTACCTGATCGAACAGGGAATTGTGGTACGCGACCGTTCCAAAGTGGAGCTGTGTATGGGTTGTTTACGCATCACTATTGGTACGCCGGCCGAAAACCTGCGCCTGCTGCATGTATTGAAATCTTTTAACCTGAAAACAGCCACAACTGCATCTGCATGAAACGAGTGCTCTTTATAGACCGTGATGGTACTTTGATCAAAGAAGTACCGCCAACTTACCAGATCGATAGCCTGGACAAAGTGGAATTTTATCCCAAAGTATTTGTGAATATGGCCAGGATTGCCGCTGAGCTGGACTATGAACTGGTGATGGTCACTAACCAGGATGGCCTGGGTACAGCTTCCTTCCCGGAAGATACGTTCTGGCCCGCCCAGCAAATGATCATGAAGGCGTTTGAAAACGAAGGAGTGAAATTTGATGAGGTGTTTATTGACCGCTCTTTTCCGGCTGATAATGCGCCTACCCGCAAGCCCCGCACCGGCATGCTTACCAGATACCTGGATGGCAGCTATGATCTGGAGAATTCGTTTGTTATCGGTGACCGTATCACAGATGTGGAACTGGCGAAGAACCTGGGCGCAAAAGCTATCTGGATCAATGAAGGCTCCGGGCTGGGTAATACAGAAATCAGTGATAATGCTGCCGCTTTACAGGCTGTGATTGCACTGGAAACCACCGACTGGAACCGCATTTATGAGTTCCTGAAATTGGGGCTGCGAACAGTAACGCACGTACGAAAAACAAATGAAACAGATATCAGCATTGAGCTGAACCTGGATGGTACCGGTAAAGCGGAAATACATACCGGTCTTGGTTTCTTTGATCATATGCTGGACCAGATTGCCCGTCATGGTGCAATAGACCTGAAAATCACCGCAAAAGGCGATCTGCATATAGATGAACATCACACCATAGAAGATACCGGTATTGCGCTGGGAGAAGCTATTGCCAAAGGTCTGGGAGATAAACGCGGTATTGAAAGATACGGTTTCTGTCTGCCGATGGATGACTGCCTGGCACAGGTGGGTATTGACTTTGGCGGCCGTAACTGGGTGGTATGGGACGCTACCTTTAAAAGGGAAAAGATAGGGGAGATGCCTACCGAGATGTTCTATCATTTCTTCAAATCTTTCTCAGACGGCGCTAAAGCCAACCTGAACATCAAGGCAGAAGGGGAGAATGAGCATCATAAGATAGAGGCCATCTTTAAAACCTTTGCCAAGTCCATTAAAATGGCGGTAAAGCGGAACCCAGCCAATATGCAGCTGCCTTCTACTAAAGGGGTATTATAAGTGGCGAAGGCGCAAAAAATAAATTTGCATTTTCTAAAAAAATGTTTCATTTTTGTTCTCGCTATGCAAAATATCATTACAAATAAACATTGGTGGTGGCACGGAATCAATTCCTGATCTGTGTTACAGTGCCATGTTTCGTTTAGAAATATATTTGGAAGGCCCGCTGTTACACAGCGGGCCTTCCGCTTTTTCAGCCCTTCCCGTTTTAAAAAAACAAACACTTCACCCAATACATCATGCGTACCATTCAAGTAAAAACGAGATCCAAACAGATGCTGGCAGACATTTTCACGCCAGTGGGAATATATCTGCGGCTCCGCGATAAATTCCCGGGTTCTATCCTCCTCGAAAGCACCGACTACAGGGCCAGTGACAATAGCTACTCCTTTATATGCGTGAAGCCGATTGCCGGTATTGAAGTGACTTCCACCTCGCATTTCGAATTCAAGTATCCCAACCTGCCTGTAGAAAAGAAAGAACTGAAAAATAAACAGCAGGTACTGGATGAAATGGAGAAGTTCCTCGGTAACTACTCCTTTACCGGAAAACACCCGGTACCAATGGCACAGAGCCTCTTCGGCTACACCACTTTCGATGCCGTTCAGTTCTTTGAAACCATCGAATTCAATAAGAAGAAACAGGATGCCGGTAACACCATCCCGCTGATGCGTTACCGCTACTATCAATATGTAATAGCGATCAATCACTTTAAAGATGAACTCTTTCTTTGTGAAAACCAGGTAGAGGGCATCGACAGCGAGTTTGAACTGCTCGAATCGCTCATCCGGCACAAAGATTCCCCCGGGTATCCTTTTGCCACTACCGGGGAGGAATCGAGCAATATGACGGATACGGAATATATGCAGATGGTAGAACAAGGCAAACAACACTGCTTCCGCGGAGATGTTTTCCAGGTAGTACTCTCCAGAGCTTTCCAGCAATCCTTCAAAGGCGACGAATTCAACGTATACCGCGCCCTCCGCTCCATCAACCCCTCTCCTTATCTTTTCTTCTTCGATTACGGCGATTACAAATTAATGGGTTCCTCACCGGAAGCACAGATTGTAATTACAGATGGTAAAGCCACCATTCATCCTATAGCCGGCACTTTCCGCCGCACGGGTGATGATGAACAGGATAAAATGCTGGCCAATAAACTGCTGGAAGATCCAAAAGAAAATGCAGAACACGTGATGCTGGTAGACCTGGCGCGTAATGACCTCAGCAGAAACGCTACAGAAGTGGAAGTGGCTTCCTACAGAAAGGTGCATTTCTACTCGCATGTGATCCACCTGGTGAGTGAAGTAACCGGTAAAGTGGATCCCCAAATGAATCCGTTTACGCTGCTGGCTTCTTCTTTCCCGGCAGGTACGTTATCCGGCGCACCGAAATACCGCGCTATGGAAATCATTGACCAGTATGAGCCCACTGCACGTGGCTTCTATGGTGGTTGTATCGGGGCAGTTGGCTTCAACGGCAACTTTAACCACGCCATTATGATCCGCTCCATACTCAGTAAAATGAATACCCTGTATTACCAGGCCGGCGCCGGTGTGGTCGCTAAATCAGTGGCTTCTTCAGAACTGGAGGAAGTGAACAACAAACTCAATGCGTTAAAACAAGCCATCCTGCTGGCACAAAAAATTTAGTATGAACATCCTCGTTTTCGATAACTACGACTCATTCACCTACAACCTCGTTCATCTCGTGGAAAAGATCATCAACGGTAAAGTAACCGTGGTACGTAATGATGAAATTCCATTGGAGAAAGTAAACGACTACGATAAAATCATTTTATCACCTGGTCCTGGTATTCCGGAAGAAGCCGGATTATTACTGCCGCTGATCAAAGAATACGCACCCAGCAAATCCATTTTCGGCGTGTGTTTAGGGCAGCAGGCCATCGGCCAGGCTTTTGGAGCTTCGCTCACTAACCTGAAGGAAGTATATCATGGTGTAGCTACCAATGTGGATATTATCCGGGAAGATGGACGCCTGTTTAACGGCTTACCCCGTCAGATCCAGGCTGGACGCTACCATTCATGGGTAGTCGATGAATCTACCCTGCCGGCAGAACTGATCATCACCGCAAAAGATGAAGACGGTTTTATCATGGCATTACAGCATAACAAATATGATGTAAGCGGCGTACAATTCCATCCGGAAAGCGTACTCACCCCGCAGGGAGAAAAGATTCTGAGAAACTGGTTAAGCATGTAAGTGCAACAGATACCGGTTTTAAAATTATCGAATACCCATTCCCTAAAAATCTTCCAAAAATGAAAAAGATTCTTAATTACCTTTTCGAACATAAAACATTTAGCCGCGAAGCCGCCAAGGATATTCTTATCAGCATTTCCAAAGGCATGTTCAATGACAGCGAACTGGCTGCATTCATGACCGTGTACCTGATGCGCAGCATCACCATCGATGAATTGCTCGGCTTTCGCGACGCCCTGCTGGAACTCTGCGTTCCGGTAAATCTCAATGGTTACGATGTACTGGATATCGTAGGAACCGGCGGAGATGCAAAAAATACTTTTAATATTTCTACCTTGTCGTGCTTTGTAGTAGCCGGCGCGGGCGCAAAAGTGGCCAAACATGGCAACTATGGCGTATCTTCCGTAAGCGGCGCCTCCAATGTAATGGAGCTGGTAGGGTATAAATTCAAGAATGATGATGCCAAACTGAAAACAGAGCTGGAAGAATCAGGTATCTGCTTCCTTCATGCACCACTGTTTCACCCGGCGCTCAAACATGTAGCCGGTATCCGCCGCCAGCTGGGTGTACGTACGTTCTTTAACATGCTCGGTCCCCTGGTAAATCCGGCCCTGGCAAAACATCAGCTGATCGGTGTGTACAGCCTGGAAATGGCAAGGGTGTACAACTACCTGTTCCAGCAAACAGATAAGCAGTTTGTGATCGTTCACAGCCTGGATGGATACGATGAAATATCCCTCACAGCAGATACCAAAGTGATCACCAACAAAGGCGAACAGGACTGGACCCCGGAACAGCTGGGTAAAAGGAAAGTACACCAGGAAGATATTTACGGTGGTAACTCTACCGAAGAAGCGGCAAAGATCTTTATGAAGATCCTGAAAGGAGAAGGCACCTGGGCTCAGAACTCCGTGGTATTTGCCAACGCCGCCATGGGGTTATACAGTCTTGGTACTTACCAGTCATATGATGATTGTTTTGCTGCCGCAGTAGAATCCCTGGAATCAGGCAATGCACATAATGCGTTTAAAAAACTGATTGCTTTGCAGTCGTAGTATCAGATAGTTTATCATGAAGAATATCTTAGCAGAAATAGTTGCTCATAAACACATCGAAGTAGCTGCCCGCAAACTGCAGCGCAGCGCGCAGGACCTCCAGCAATCGCCGGCTTTTTCCCGGGAAACATTATCACTCCGCCAGTTCCTGCAACAGCCGGGAAAAACGGGTATCATCGCGGAATTCAAACGCCGCTCCCCATCAAAAGGGTTGATCAACGGAGAGGTAACGGTACAACAGGTCACCACGGCGTATACCCGCTATGGCGCCTCCGGATTATCTGTACTCACCGATGAAAAATATTTCGGCGGTTCTTCCGACGATCTGCAGCAGGCCCGCAGCTTTAACCAGATCCCCATTCTGCGGAAAGACTTTGTGATAGATGAATACCAGATCCTGGAAGCAAAAGCGATTGGCGCCGACGTGATCCTGCTCATTGCAGAATGCCTCGATGCGGCTGAAGTGGCTCATCTGGCCGCTTTTGCGAATAACCTAGGACTGGAAGTATTACTCGAAGTACACAGCGAAGCACAACTGGAAAAGGTAACGGCACATACGCACCTGGTAGGTGTGAATAACCGGGACCTGATTACTTTCCAGGTCGATTTTAACCGCTCCTGCGAACTGGCGCCAAAAATTCCGGCAGATAAAGTAAAAGTGGCGGAAAGCGGTATCAATGATCCGGCTTCCATCGTTACACTGAAAGCTGCGGGCTTTGAAGGTTTCCTGATAGGAGAACATTTTATGAAACAGGAAGATCCGGCGCGCGCTTTTGAAAATTTTGTTCAAACACTCAGCGATCTGCAATCTAAATCATAACAACATGCGTATCAAAGTTTGCGGTATCACAAGGATGAACGACTTGCAGGCGCTTGTGGAAAATAAGGTGGATTACGCCGGGTTTATTTTCCAGGAAATATCCCCCCGCTTTGCCGGCAATAAAATAGATCCCCGCTCTGTAAGGGAAACAACCGGTATCAAAAAAGTTGGGGTGTTTGTAAACGCTACCCTGGCACAGATAGAACGCACTATCTGCGACTATGCCCTGGATATGGTGCAATTACATGGCGATGAAACACCGGAGTATTGTGCACTCATCCGCACCTTTCTACCGGTAGTAAAAGCTATTCGTATAGGCGAAAACGTGAACTGGCAAACAGACGTGGCGCCCTTTATCCCGGTAACCGATTATTTTTTATTCGATACCGCTTCTACAAAGTTGTATGGCGGTACCGGTGAACGGTTTAACTGGGAGCTGCTGGCCACCTATCCATTTGAGCATCCGTTCTTTCTGAGTGGAGGGATCACACCGGATCAGGCCACAGCCATCAGTGAATTACAACTGCCGGCTTTGTTTGCCGCAGATGTGAACAGTAAGTTCGAAGACAGTCCGGGTGTAAAAAATATCCCACTGGTAGAACAATTTGTAAAACAGATACATTCATCAATAATAAAATAAGCGGTCATGGATATTGCGATTAATACCGGCAACTCCAGGTATCAGGTGGATAAGAATGGCTATTATGGCAGATTTGGCGGGGCATACATCCCGGAGATGTTATATCCCAATGTAGCGGAGCTGCAATCCAGGTACCTGGAAGTACTCAGCGATCCCGGCTTTCAACAAGAATTTGAAGACCTGCTGAGAGATTATGTGGGAAGACCTTCCCCTTTATATTTTGCCAAACGCCTGTCTGAAAAGTATAAAGCAAAAATTTATCTCAAAAGAGAAGACCTGAATCATACAGGTGCACATAAAGTAAACAATACCATCGGGCAGATCCTGCTGGCGAAACGTTTGGGCAAACATCGTATCATCGCAGAAACCGGCGCCGGACAGCATGGGGTGGCCACTGCCACCGTATGTGCGCTGATGGGCATGGAATGCGTGGTGTACATGGGCAGCATCGATATCGAACGGCAAGCACCCAATGTAGCCCGCATGAAAATGCTGGGCGCCACCGTGGTACCCGCCACCAGCGGCAGCAAAACACTGAAAGATGCTACCAATGAGGCGATCCGCGACTGGATCAATAACCCGGTAGATACCCATTATATCCTCGGTACTGCTGCCGGTCCGCATCCTTACCCGGATATGGTAGCCAGGTTCCAGTCGGTGATCAGCGAAGAAATAAAAAAGCAACTGCTGGAAAAAACCGGTAGCGAAGATCCCAACTATGTTGTGGCCTGTATAGGTGGTGGCAGTAACGCCGCCGGTGCCTATTTTCACTACCTCGACAGGGAAAATGTGAAACTGGTAGCCGTAGAAGCCGGTGGTAAAGGCGTACATAGCGGTTTTTCCGCCGCTACCACACAGCTGGGCACCATTGGTATTATCCATGCCAGCAAAACATTGCTCATGCAAACAAACGACGGACAGATAGTAGAACCACATTCTATCTCCGCAGGACTGGATTATCCCGGTATCGGACCTATGCACGCACACCTGTATGAGTCGGGCCGTGCGCAGTTCCTGTCTGCTACGGATGAAGAAGCCCTGGCTGCGGCGTATGAACTGAGCCTGCTGGAAGGAATTATTCCTGCCATGGAATCAGCGCATGCCCTGGCCAAACTGAAAGACCTTACCCTGCAACCAGAGGATGTTGTGGTAGTATGCCTTTCCGGCCGTGGGGATAAAGACCTGGATACCTATATCCGTCACATGAATAAATAAAATGGATTATGCAAAATCGTATTGATCAACTGTTTGCTAAAAAGCAACACGGCGTTTTAAATATATATTGCACGGCTGGTTTTCCGCAATTAAATGATACCCTGCCGGTAATGACCGCTTTGCAACAACATGGTGCGGACCTCATTGAACTGGGTATGCCCTTCTCCGATCCGCTGGCCGATGGCCCTGTGATCCAGGACAGCAGCACTAAAGCGCTGCAGAATGGTATGAGCCTGCATAAGTTGTTTGAACAACTCAGCGGCTTCCGCGATCGTATACAGGTGCCCGTTATCCTGATGGGATACTTCAACCCGGTACTGACTTACGGCGTAGAAGCCTTTTGCGCCAAATGCGCGGAAGTAGGAGTAGACGGCATCATTGTACCAGACCTGCCGATGGCAGAATATGAAAACGAGTACAGACCCGTTTTTGAGAAATATAACCTGCATTTAATCTTCCTGGTAACACCAGAAACCAGCGAAGAGCGGATCCGTAAAATAGATAGCCTGAGCAAGGGTTTCCTGTATGCGGTATCATCTTCTTCCACTACCGGGAAAGACAAGGATATGGGCGATCAGCAGGCTTATTTTGAACGGTTGAAAAAGCTGCAGCTCAGCAACCCGGTTTTAATTGGTTTTGGTATAAAAGATAAAGCTACTTTTGAGGCAGCTTCGGCACATGCCAACGGCGCTATTATCGGTACTGCCTTTATTAAAGCCATTGAGCACAGCCAGAATATAGATGAAACGGTGAAAACGTTTATTTCGGGAATAATTCAGCAATAACATGAAAACGGTTATCATAAAATATAACGCCGGTAATATCCGCTCTGTGCAGTTTGCATTGGAGCGTTTAGGCGTAAACGGTACAGTGACAGATGATCACGAAGAGATCATGTCGGCCGATAAAGTAATTTTTCCTGGTGTGGGAGAAGCCAGTACGGCTATGCAATACCTGAAGGAAAGAAAGCTGGATACCGTGATTGCCGGTTTAAAACAGCCGGTGTTGGGCATCTGCCTGGGCATGCAGTTGTTGTGCAGGCATTCAGAAGAAAACGACACGCCTTGTATCGGTGTATTCGATGTGGACGTAAAACGTTTTCAGTCGCCTGTTGAAAACCTGCTGAAAATACCACAGATCGGCTGGAACAATATCACCGGTTTACACAGCGTGGTATTTGAGCATGTACCGGAAAATGCCTACATGTATTTCGTACATAGCTACTATGCCGCACTGGGCGCCGATACCGTAGCTATCACCAATTATGTGATCAACTACAGCGCGGCGCTGCAGAAGGATAATTTTTACGCCGTACAGTTTCACCCGGAGAAATCTGCAGAAGCTGGTGCGCGTATCATTGAAAACTTTTTGAACCTGTAAGATGAATATCCGGAAAATCAGTGCAGAAGATACACTCCAACTTCGCCGGGATGTGCTGTATCCGAACGAATCGCTGGCTGCTGTAAAAGTAGATCATGATGAAGACGGGTTACACTTTGGCGTTTTTGATAATGGAGAACTGGTGACCGTTGTATCTCTTTTCCTGGGCCGCGACAGCGCACAGTTCCGTAAACTCGCTACAGCGCCGGCAGCACAGGGCAAAGGCTTTGGTAAAGCCATACTGGCGCATCTGGTAGCTATCTGCAAAAAAGAAAAAATAAAACTGCTCTGGTGCAATGCCCGGGATACCGCAGAAACATTTTATGACCGGCTGGGCTATACCACAAAAGGTGACTACTTTATCAAAGGCGGGATCACTTTTATCAGGATGGAACTGCCATTGGATCAGGATATGACAACAAAGAAATTCGAAATAATACCCGCCATCGATATCATCGATGGTAAGTGCGTTCGGTTAACGCAGGGCGATTACAGCCAGCAGAAAATATATAATGAGCATCCGCTGGAAGTGGCAAAAGAATTTGAAGCAATCGGTGTGCGCCGTTTACATCTCGTAGATCTCGACGGGGCTAAAAAGGGTGCGGTGGTAAACTGGAAAGTACTGGAAAGCATTGCCGGTAAAACCGGTCTGGTGACCGATTTTGGCGGTGGTATCAAAACCGGTAAAGACCTCGATATTGTATTTGAAAGCGGTGCTGCTTTAGCAACCATCGGTAGTGTGGCAGTGAAGCAACCGGAATTATTTTTCAGCTGGGTAAAACAATACGGCGCTGATAAAATATTCCTGGGTGCAGATGTGAAGGAAGAAAAAATTGCCGTAGGTGGCTGGTTGGAAACAACGGAGCTGTCGGTGTTCGACTTCCTGGAAAGTAATATTGCACAGGGCGTTACCAATATCTTTTGTACGGATATCGCGAAAGATGGGCTTTTACAGGGCCCCTCCATTGATTTGTACAAAAAAATCATAGAACGCTTCCCGGGTATTAACTTTGTGGCCAGTGGCGGGGTGAGTAACATTGAGGATGTGGCCGCACTGCAGGAAATTGGCTGTAGTGGCGCTATTATCGGTAAAGCTATCTATGAGGGTAATATCTCCATGGAAGCATTAAAAACATTCCTGTAAACTAATTGCATATGTTGACCAAACGCATCATACCATGCCTGGATATCAAAGACGGACGTACCGTGAAAGGCATCAATTTTGAAAACATCCGTGATGCCGGCGATCCTGTGGAACTGGGTGCATTATATGCTTCGCAGGGAGCAGATGAACTGGTATTTCTCGATATAACGGCTACGAACGAACGGAGAAAAACACTGGCGGAACTGGTAACAGATATTGCCCGGCATGTGAATATTCCGTTTACCGTAGGTGGTGGTATTTCATCTGTAGAAGATGTATATGTACTGCTGCAATCCGGTGCGGATAAGATTTCCGTAAATACTTCTGCGTTTAAGGATCCGGCATTGGTAGACCGGTTGTCACGCGAGTTCGGCAGTCAGTGTATTGTGCTGGCGATCGACACGCGTTTTGAGGATGGCGACTGGTACGTATACCTCAACGGTGGCCGTGTGAAAACAGAGGTGAAGGCGTTCGACTGGGCCAAAGAAGCGGTAAGTCGCGGCGCCGGCGAAATCCTGCTGACTTCCATGAACAACGACGGCACCAAGAAAGGGTTTGCCCTGGATATTACCGGCCAGATGGCGCAAAACCTGAATGTGCCGGTGATTGCTTCCGGAGGAGCGGGCACCATGGAACATTTTACAGATGTTTTTGAAAACGCACAGGCAGATGCAGCCCTTGCAGCCAGCATCTTCCACTATAAAGAAATAGAAATTCCTGCGCTCAAAACCTTTCTCTATAACAAAGGTGTGAACGTAAGATTTTAGTGATCCCTGAAATAAGTAAACAATGCAGATAGATTTTCAAAAGTCGCCCGATGGTCTGGTACCGGCCGTAATACAGGATTCCGTGACCAACAAAGTGCTGATGCTCGGTTATATGAACCGGGAATCGCTCGAAAAAACCATGCTGGAAGGCAAGGTGACTTTTTTCAGCCGCTCAAAGAACCGTTTGTGGACAAAAGGAGAAGAGAGCGGTAATTTCTTGTTGGTAAAAGACCTGATGGTAGATTGCGACCAGGATACCATTCTCATCAAAGCCAGTCCTGTAGGCCCGGTATGCCATACCGGTGCAGATACCTGCTGGGATGAAAAGAATGTGGGCAACGATTTTCTGGCGTCTCTCGAAAATATTATCACCGACCGGAAAAACAATCCGTCAGATAAATCCTATACAGCCAGCCTGTTTGCCAAAGGCATCAACAAGATTGCGCAGAAAGTAGGAGAGGAAGCGGTAGAAGTAGTGATTGAAGCAAAGGACAACAACGATGAACTGTTTCTCAATGAATCCGCGGATCTGTTGTTCCATTACCTGATCCTGTTGCAGGCTAAAGGTTTCCAGTTATCAGATGTTATATCGGTGTTAAAACAGCGACATAAATAACGTACCGGCATCGCCGGTTTTTAGATTGTCTTACTCAGGATTTAACTGATTATCTTGATTTTTCTGATTTTATTTTTATTCATTATAGGTTGATAATTAACTTATAAGCCTGAGTTAAGAAAAAATGGCATCAGAAAATCAGTTTAATCATCAAAATCCGGGGTAAGACAATTTTGTTTGCCGGCGAAGCCGGCCCTCTCCTCCATGAAGAAATCTCTTCGTATATTACACCCCACTAACTAATTAAAATAATTCGTAATGAAACAGATGTTACTGTTAGCCGCTGCAGTGTTGGTTTTCACAGGTGTGCATGCCCAGCAGGTATCGGGTATTGTGAGAGGGGGCAACGGCAAAACCATTTATCTTTTTGATGACCAGGATAATAACCCGGATGATTCTGTGGTGATAAAGAATGAGCAGTTCAGTTTCCGTGTGAAAAGTGGCAAAGAGCCATCTGTGTATGCGCTTATCCTGAAGGATGTGAATTATCCGATGCTGTTTGTAACCGGTGGCAATGAGCCTATCCAGCTCACCACATCGGTGAGTACTTATCCCATTGCCACCTCAGTGAAAGGCAATGAGAATACGCAGGCAATGCAGGAATACCAGAAAGCATTTGAGCCGTTGATAAAAAAGGCGCAGGAGCTGAATGAAGAAGCCCAGACGGTGAATCCGGAAGATGAACCGGGAAAAAATGCATTCCGGAAGAAAGCAGAAGTATTTAGCAGGGATGTGGTGAATACGGGCAAGCAGTTTATTACTTCGCATCCGCGTAGTATTGCAAGTATCTGGCTGTTAATGAACGAATTGCGCAGCAGACTGGAGCCGGAAGAGTTCAGGGCTTTGTTTAATTCACTGGATAAGTCGGTGCAGGAAAGCCAATATGGCCAGAGCGTAACCGCCTATGTAAAAAGTTTGCAGGCAAATGTGCTGAATATCGCCGCAGACGATTTTTCCCAGCAGGATACCAAGGGAAACCCGGTGAAGCTGTCTTCTTTCCGTGGCAAGTATGTGCTGGTAGATTTCTGGGCCAGCTGGTGTGGTCCTTGCCGCCAGGAAAATCCTAATGTAGTAAAGGCTTATAACAGGTTCAAGGATAAAAATTTCACCGTGTTGGGAGTATCCCTGGATGATAACCGTGACCGTTGGTTACGGGCGATCAGTCAGGATGGACTACACTGGACCCAGGTGTCTGATTTGAGGGGTTGGGGCAATGAAGTGGCCGTTCAGTATGGCGTTCAGTCGATCCCTACCAACTTCCTGGTAGATCCGGATGGCAAGATCGTAGCCCGTAATCTGCGTGGTGAAGAGCTGGAGGCAAAACTGGAACAGCTACTGAAATAGCCGTTTATCAAAATCAGGTTGCGAATGAGCGGCCGATTTTACAAATTTGTTATTCGTAAAACAAAAACCAATGAAAAAAATTATTGCAGGTATTGCCCTTTTAGCCCCGGTGGCATTGTTTGCCCAGGACAAGAAAGGAACGGCTGCCGGTAAACCTTACACTATACAGGGAACTGTTTCCCAGCAACAAACCCCCGCTACCGTTTACCTCAGAATGCGTAAAGGCGGTGAAAATTTTGTAGATAGCGCCCAGATCAAAGAGGGTAAGTTTACCTTCAATGGTACGCTGGAAGAGCCGGCACTGGTAAGTTTGATGCTGGTGCAGAAAGGCAGCGAAAAACCGGTATCTATGGGCCGCGATATGCTGGCCGTATTTATGGATAAAGGAACGGTGAATATCAACACTACCGATTCTATCAGCAAAGCCACTGTTACCGGTTCCAAAGCCAACGACGACTATAAAAAGTTGAATGAGCAGCTGAAAGACGTGAATGAGAAAGGCGCCGCCTTGCAGAATCAATACCGTGAACTCGCCAAGAACAAGGACGAAGAAGGTATCAAGAAATTGGAAGCAGCATATGACGCCCTGGATGCAGAAGAGAAGAAAATAGAGAATGATTTTCTTTCTAAAAATACCAACTCCCCGATAGCGATGTTCGTATTGAACCAGGTAGCCGGATACGATCTGAAACCTGCTGAAATCACGCCGCTGTTTAAGAAACTGAGCAAAGAGGCAAAGAATTCTCCTTCCGGTAAAGAATTTTCCAAACGCCTGGAATCTGCCCGTAAAACGGCGATAGGCCAGCCTGCTATTGAATTTGCACAGGCAGATGCAACAGGCAAAAACATCAGTCTCTCTTCTTTCCGTGGCAAATATGTACTGGTAGATTTCTGGGCCAGCTGGTGCGGTCCCTGTCGTGCAGAAAACCCGAACGTGGTAAAGGCTTACGATAAATTCAAATCCAAAGGCTTCGAAATCCTGGGCGTTTCCCTGGATGATAAAAAAGACAAGTGGCTGGCAGCAGTTGATGCCGACAAGCTCACCTGGACACATGTTTCCGACCTGAAAGGCTGGAAAAATGCAGCAGCAGACCTCTACGGCGTTCGTGCTATTCCGCAGAATGTGCTGATCGATCCTAAAGGAAAGATCGTGGCTAAAAACCTCCGTGGCGATGAACTCGCGTCTAAACTGGAAGAAATTCTGAAATAATTATTCCCCCTTCGGGAGATAACATTATAAAAAGGTGCACAGGAATACATCCTGTGCACCTTTTTCTTTTTTCCCGAAAAAAATATTTGTTTATCTACGAAATGTTCGTAGATTTACGAAAGGATCGTAATTAAAATATAATGTTGTTTATGGAAAAACTGACCCAGCAAGAAGAAACAGCCATGCTGGCTATCTGGAAAGTAGGGAAAGGTTTTGTGAAAGACTTTCTGGAAGCGCACAGCGCTCCGGTGCCGCCGTATACTACGCTGGCTTCCACCATCAAGAACCTGGAAAAGAAAGGGTTCCTGGAAAGCCGGAAGATGGGTAACGTATATGAATACACGCCTATCATGGAAGAAGCCGCCTATAAACAACGTTTTATGAATGGCTTTGTAAAAGATTATTTCGAAAACTCTTACAAGGAGCTGGTATCCTTTTTCGCAAAGGAAAAGAAGATCAGTCCGGCAGAGTTAAAGGAAATTATCAGCATGATAGAAAAAGGTAAATAATAAACTACTGGCTATGGTACCTGCTATTTTAATATACCTGTTAAAGGCAAATATCGCACTGACTTTATTTTTTCTCGCTTACCGTTTTGGTTTGCGGAGGCTCACCTTTTATACCGGCAACAGGGTATTCCTACTCACGGGTATTGCATTTTCATCCTTGTTTCCCTTAGTACCTATCGATACCTTTATCAATAAACATGAAGTGCTGGCGGGCAGTGTCATGACCTATATCCCGGATTTGTCGGCCTGGCAGGCGCCAGCGCCGGTGTTCACCATCTGGACATTGCTGGTATACATTTTCTGGACAGGGGTATCAGTAATGGCTATACGCTTTGGTATCCAGTTGTTTTCCCTCTGGAAAATTCACCGGAGCTCACAGCACAGTAAAATAGCGGATACACCAGTGCAGGTATTGGAACAGCCGGTAAATCCTTTTTCTTTCTTCCGCAATATTTATATCAACCCCTCCCTGCATCAACCGGATGAACTGCCGTCTATTCTGCGTCATGAAATGGTACACGTAGGCCAATGGCATAGCGTGGATGTGGTACTGGGAGAGCTGAACAATATTTTTTACTGGTTCAATCCCGGTGCATGGCTCATGAAAACAGCTATCCGCGAGAACCTGGAATTTATTACAGACAGATACCTGCTCAAACAGGGCATCGATAAAACCGCCTATCAATACAATCTGATAAAAGTAAGTGGGATCCCATATGCGACGGCCATCGCAAACAATTTCAATTTCTCACATCTTAAAAACAGGATCATCATGATGAACAGCAAAAAGTCATCACGTTATCAGGTGGCACGTTACCTGGTATTAGGACTGCTGGTTGGAGGGACCGTGTTGTCGCTGAATTATACAAAAGCCACATCCGTTATTCCTTTTGCCAACGTCAAAGATACCGTTCCACCGCCGCCACCATCAGCACCGAAAACGCCACCGCCACCACCAAAGGCGCCAAAGCCACCAAAAGATGCAAAGCTGGCGCCGCCAACAGTTGTGAAAGATGTTGTATTACCTCCGCCGGTAATAGTAAAGGACCCCGTACCGCGAGGCAATGCGCTTACGCTCCGCGTGGACGACCCTTCCAAAGCACCGCTCTATGTAGTGGATGGTAAGGTGGTACCTTCTATTGAATCTATTTCACCCAACGGTATTGAATCTATCAATGTGCTGAAAGACCAGTCTGCGGTGGCCATTTATGGCGAACGTGGAAGAAACGGGGTCATACAGGTAACCACCAAGAAAGGCGCAATCACTGTGGTGCCTGTGCAACTGTCAGACCTGGGGTCCGATACTGCTAACAAGATCACTATCAGTTTAAAACCACAGGGCCAGGTAATCGGTTATGGAGGAAATAACAACGGAAAGGGGCAAGGCATTCCGGCTGGTGTGCTGGTAGTAGTAGACGGTAAAGAAACATCCCGCGAAGCTGCCAACGCCATACCTCCGGGTGAAATCAAAACAGTGAACGTTCTTAAAGGAGGCAGTGCTACCATGTTTAAAGGAAAGCCTCAGCCTAATGGGGTTATATTGATCACCACCAAAGGAAACTCCATAACGGTTTCTGATGATCATTCTATCAGCGCTGATACCATTTTCGTAAGATAATAATTGCTCTTTATAGCACAAAAAGCCACGGTCCGCCACCGTGGCATTTTTGTTTTTGCACAACATTATCCAGTCGCGGCTGTTTATATAGGTCTAACAATCCCACAGCTTATGTTACAGAAAGGAGATACCGCACCCGATTTTACTTTAAGCGCCACCCCGGAAAAAATGGTCCATTTAAAGGATCTCCGGGGAAAAAATGTGATCCTGGCTTTTTACCCGGCCGACTGGAGCCCGGTATGCAGCGATCAGATGGCTCTGTACAATGAGATGCTGCATTATTTCGATAAGTACAACGCCATACTACTCGGCATTTCCGTGGATGGCGCCTGGTGCCATGCTGCTTTCGCAAGTGCCCGGCAGATTCACTTCGATCTGCTCTCCGATTTTGAACCTAAAGGAGCTGTCGCAAAGCTTTATGGCGTGTATGAAGAAAAAAGAGGACTCAGTCAGCGGGCGCTGTTTGTGATCGACGCCAATGGCATCATTCAATGGAGCTATTTATCGCCTGTCAATGAAAACCCGGGCGCAGATGGTATCCTGGCCGCATTGGAAAATCTAAAAACCAACTGATATGCCCACCCTGATCCCACCCATAAATGCACTGGATCATATTATCGGGGCGCCTGACGCAACGATTGAAGTGGTAGAATACGGCGACTTTCAATGTCCTTATTGCCGGGAAGCCTTTTTTGTGGTAAAGCAATTGCAGGAACGTTTTGCGGACAAGCTCCGCTTCGTATTCCGGAATTTCCCTTTGTCAGAGGCACATGAATTTGCCATGGACGCAGCCCTGGCAGCCGAAGCAGCCGCAAAGCAAAATCGTTTCTGGGAAATGCATGATGCGATCTACAACCGCCAGCCTGAATTAAACGAGGCGTTCTTATTACGACTGGCGGCTGATTTTGACCTGGATCTGCGCAAATTTGCAGACGATATGGAGTCGCCGGCGCTGTTGAGCAGAGTGGAGGCCGACTTTGAAAGTGGCGTCCGCAGCGGGGTAAACGGTACGCCCACTTTTTACCTGGATGGCAAACGCTATAACGGCGACTACCGGGTATTATCTTCTTTTCTTGATAGCTGATATGCCCGTTTTCCGGAAATTATCCTCGTTTCCGGGCTGCCGATGCTATTCCGGCGATTATTTAGCATCCGCTGAACGCACACAACGGAAGCCCAGGTTGGCAAGGCCGGATTCCGGTGTACTTTTCATCCTGGCAGATACGCGATAACCACGGCAATATTCATCACTACACATAAAGGAGCCGCCCCTGATCACCCGTTTAGCCTGGCCGGGATCATCTGGGTCATTGGCCGTAACAGGACCTGCAGGTGCTTTCACGCCTTTTTCCCCCTGGACATAATAAGCGGCATCGTACCAGTCTTCACACCACTCCCATACATTTCCGGACATATCATACAGCTGATAACCATTAGGGCTATACGATTTTACCGGCGCCAGTCCATAGTAACCATCTGTTTTAGTATTATGATAAGGGAAATTCCCGTTCCAGGTATTGGCTTTTGGTTTGCCGCTGGTGAGGGCTTCTTCTCCCCAGGGATATATTTTACCGGACAGTCCGCCACGGGCGGCGTATTCCCATTCCGCCTCTGTAGGAAGGCGTTTCCCGGCCCATTTGGCATATGCCTGTGCATCGAGCCACGACACCTGTGTAACGGGCTCATTGTCCCGGTTATGGATGTTGCTGTTGGGTCCTTCCGGGTGTTGCCAGGTAGTACCCGCCACAAATGACCACCACTGGGAAATATCATTGAAAGGAACGGCATGGTCCGGTGGCGTAAATACCAGGGCGCCTGGGAGCGTCATACCGGCCAGCGTGGCGCTGTCGGGTTCTGGAGTGCCGGGAGGCAAACTGGCCATCAGTTCTTCTTTGCTGATGGGTTTTTCTGCTGTAGTAACATAACCGGTGGCGGCTACAAACTGGGCAAACTCTTTATTGGTCACTTCATGTTCATCCATCCAGAAGGAGGGAATAGCCACCGTGTGTTTAGGATATTCATCCGGCATACCGGTAGAATCGTCAGCGCCCATGGCAAAGCTGCCTGCCGGGATCAATACCATTTTATTCAATGAATCCTTGTCCGCTGCAGTGGTACCCTGTTTGCCAGGATTGCCCGCGCAGGCGCTTATCAGCGCTACTCCAAGCACCAGGTATATCTTTTTCATGTGATTGTCTATCGTTTTACTAGGGTATCAAAAATAATAAATTCAACCGATGATTTTTTTATTTTCGGCAGAAGTGGATCCCCTTTGCAGGTCATCCGGTAAAGTGTAAAAGTGGCCGTTAACAATTATATAATTAAATTTCCCCGAAAACTGTTGTAAACTGCACCCTGTTACGGGAAGCATTGGCCCCCGGATTACAGGTATTGCGTATGCAAAAAACTGCCGTTCCCTTTACACGCAAGGATTTCGGGGATGATTTTCTTTGGGGTGTTACTATTTCTGCTTTTCAGAATGAAGGTGCCTTCAATACAGATGGCAAAGGACCCTCTATTTGGGATACTTTCTCCGGCCGCAAGGGAAAGATCAAAGATAAAAGCCACGCGCAGACAGCGACCGACTTTTATAACCGCTACACACAAGATATACTGCTGGCCAAACTACTTGGCTTTTCGGTGTTCCGTTTTTCATTGTCCTGGTCACGTATCATGCCTAAGGGCACGGGTGCGGTGAACCCGGCCGGCATCGACTTTTACCACCGGGTAATAGACGCCTGCCTGGAACTGGGACTGGAGCCTTATGTGACCCTTTATCACTGGGATCTGCCCCAGGCGCTGGAACATAAAGGCGGTTGGGCCCACCGGGGGGTTGTTTTTGCTTTTGAAGAATTTGTACGGGTATGCGCCCGTGAGTTTGGCAATAAGGTAAAGAACTGGATCGTGATGAACGAGCCTTTTGGCTTTACAGCGCTGGGTTATATGCTGGGGGTACACGCCCCCGGGAAATTCGGTTTGTCCTGGTTTTTGCCGGCAGTGCACCATGCGGTGATGGCGCAGGCGGAAGGAGGACGGGTACTCCGGGAGGAAGTATCCGGCGCCAATATCGGCACCGCATTGTCCTGTTCGCAGATTATTTCGAATACCAATAGTGAAGCGGATGTAAAGGCGGCCCGCCGTGCAGATGCGTTGTTTAACCGCCTGTTTCTCGAACCCTCCCTGGGTATGGGCTACCCGACAGATGATTTCCCCCTGCTCAAACGTATAGAGCGGAGATATGCGCTGTGGCGTGATTGGGACCGGCTGGCCTTTGATTTTGATTTCATCGGCGTCCAGAATTATTTCCCCCTGGTCGTGAAGTACAATACTTTTATGCCAGTGGTTAAAATATCGGAAGTAAAAGCACGGTACAGGAATGTACCACTCACAGGATTGGGCTGGGAGATTAACGGCAACGGGCTGTACGAAGTGCTCCGTCAGTTTGCCGCCTACGATGGCGTTAAAAAACTGATCGTTACAGAAGGCGGCGCCGCTTTTCCTGATTTACCCGGCACTGATGGCCGTATTGCGGATACCGCACGTATCAGTTATTTCCAGGAATACCTGGCTGCTGTATTAAAAGCCCGGCAGGAAGGAATTCCGGTAGATGGCTATTTTGCCTGGACCCTTACCGATAACTTCGAATGGGCCGAGGGCTACCGTGCCCGCTTCGGCCTTGTATATGTGAATTTCGAAACACAACAACGGATGATCAAAGACTCCGGTTACTGGTTCCGGGAGTTGCTGTCGCCGGAGGAATAAGATATTTACAAAACAAAAAAGGAAGACCATCGGTCTTCCTTTTTTGTTGCTGGTGTATAGCCGGCTATTGCGCCAGGCGCTTAAAGAACCAGATATCGCGTAAACTGAAATTAAATACTGCATTTACATAGGTCTCTTTTACCAATGCGCCGCCAGTAGCACCCCGTTGCCCCGCTTCCAGTCCTACATAATACCTGAGTTGCCCGTTTTTATTAGGCAATGATACGCCCAGTGTACCGGAAACGTCCGAGATTTGTGTGTCGCCTATTACCAGGGGCGTTTTTGTGTAGCTGAATCCGGCCTGTAACACCGCGCCTTCAAAACTCTGATTATAGTACTGGCGTTTGATGGCGTATTCTAAACCGGTAGAATAACGTTCGCCATCCTGGTAGCGATAGGTAGTACCTTTTTCATTCAGGCTGTTCCAGAGCTGGTGGCGGTAATCAGCTACCCAGGTAATAGTACCGTTGGTAAGACTTAATCCTGCACCATATTCTGCCGGCAGTGTAAACCAGGAAGGCTCACCATCTTTGGTATATAATACCGTACCATCCTGGTTCACGATATTCAGTTTATCCTGCAGCTTCATTTTGGTTTCGAAGCGGTAGGTGCCGCCGATTCCCAGTTGCCAGTCTTTGGTTATTTTACCGGTGTATTGTGCACCCGCGGTGAAGTTGGGTTTGAAGCCGTATTTATTGTGTTGTGTTTGTGTGGAATCGGAACCAACATAGTTGGTAACATTCAGCGGGCCAAAGAGGAAGGCGGTGGATACGCCTACAGAAAAATGTTTGTTAAGCTGAAATCCATTGGAAATATAAGCCCGGTTAAAACCGCCGGTACCGGTGGTTGTAGCAGTAACCGGTGTACCCGTTCCCGTTATGAACTGCTGATTCAGCAGTTTGTAATCGATGGTGCTGAATGGCGTAATACCCGCACCAATGCCCCACCAGGAGGCTGCTTTAAATCCCAGTGCTGCCCGTTTGAAATTGATATCGCCTGCACTTTGAGAAATATTGGTACCGGTATAGTTTACCTGTTGTGCTTTCAGTGATACATCAAACATAAAGTTCTGTGTTGGAAGTGCACTGTAGGAAGCAGGATTGAGTTCGTTCAGATAACCGGAGTGGCGACGGGCAATACCCGTGCTTCCCAACCCGAAATTGCGGCTGTAATCCCTTGTTTCCAGGTCTCCTATGCCATAAGCAGAGTAAATGGAATTAAGGCCACGTTGTGCTTTCACGGTCGCAGCGCACAACAGGATTATTACTAAACTGCTATATATTTTTATTCGCATGAGTTCCTTTATTTATACAACAGGTAGTATAACTGTATTTTGAGCTGGTTCTGTAAATTTTTCTGATCACCGATCACAAGTCTGTCGAGGGATGTTCTGCCATCTGTCGCGCTTGGACTGAGCAGTAATCCACGGGAATTTAAATCCGATACAGTTTGCTCTTTGATAACATAGTTGGTGATGTCGAAAGTATAGTTGGTATTTTTGTCATACAGTTTATCTACTGTCAGCTGGCCATAGGCAAGGGTATCGGTTACCTGGTTCAGTTTATTCACTTCTGAGAGCACCATTCTGGGCGGCAGCCGGTCGTTGATATCGTAGGTGCCGGTAACCGGTTTGAGTGTCATATATACTTTCATGACTTTAAAGAACTGGCCGAGGTATACCAGGTTTTTGATATAGGGAATATCCAGTCGTATAGCCGATCCCGTGAGTGTTTGGGTATAGGCAATATTGTTGGTGTTTTCTGAAGGCAGTTCCCTGACATTACCAGTGAGTGCCGCCAGTGGTGTGCCGGTACGGTCCACAATCACCTGGTTAAATTGCAGGTTGGAAGCCTGCATTTTGAAATCTACGTATTTAACGGTGGTAATGGCTTCGTTGATGTGGTAATATAACCGCATCACGAGGCCGGTATCTGTGGCTGCGAAGCCGGTAACGGCCTGGCTGCCCGGACCTCCTCTTACATTCAGTCCTTTAAAGAATTCGATAAATGTATTGTTGGCAGTAATATCAGGACTCTTATCACGCAGCATGGTAAAGAGCTGGTTACCCAGTTGATCCGACATGGGAATGGTCACTATTTTATCCGTTTTAGGGCGGATAATACCACTGTAACTTCCTATGGGAGTGCTTTCTGTGGAGAAGTTGCTGTTATTATACAGATAATAGTAAGTCGGAGGGATTACAATGTTGGAAGTAACCCGGTAAACCTGGAGTTGCTGCGGTACCGTTGAATCTCCGGCTACATATCCATTGGGGTGCATAATAAGCACCATGGAATCATATTTTGAACCGTTAGCGGGTATATCTATCGTCGCCGGCTGTGCAATCTGGAAAAACGACTGTATCGTGGACGTTCCAAAAATCGGATCGGCCCTTTTACCCGCCAGCAGAATGTTCTGGCTGGAAGTAGGTACAGAATCCTGCTGGATGGTTTTTACCCTTACGGTAAGGGTATCGGTGAGAATATAATCTGTATTCTGATTATTATCAACAATATTGTTATAAGAAAACCCCGTTTTCTGGCAGGAGGAGATGGCGGCCACCACTAAAATTACCGGAAAGTACCTTCGCATACTCCCTGTTAAACGCCTGAAAAATAAATGATACATGGTATTGTTCATGGTGCGCAATTTTAGACAGGATCGATACTTTCAGTTCCTTTAATATGCCAACAGCCAAAATTTATCGATGAATAACGAAATATATCCTTTATGCCGCCAATAGCACTGCAACCAGCATTTCGGGCCAAAGAATCCAACTGGTAGATGAAATAACGTTATCCGTCCGCTAAAAACAGGGGAACAGCTATTTCCTGTTTGCCGGAATGCTCCTGCGGATAATTTTGGCTATAGTAAAAAGAACATGCTAATGCGATATTTAAAAGGTTATAGTTTATTATTGATGGCTTCCCTGGCGGCCTGTTCGAAAGGTTCAAACTCCACTACACTGGTTGGGAACTGGATTAAGCGGGGGCAATATGATGGTGTAGCCAGAAGTTCAGCTGCTTCGTTCGTAATTGATAATAAAGCCTACGTTGGAACCGGGTATGATGGTACAGAAAGAAAACAGGATTTCTGGGTGTACAATGTAGACACGAACTTATGGACAAACATCACATCATTTAAGGGCGTTGCCCGTAATGGTGCGGTGGGTATGGCAATGGCAGGAAAAGGCTACGTGGGTACAGGGTACGACGGATTAAACAAACTGAAAGACTTCTACGAATATGATCCGGCTACCAATGCCTGGACGGAAAAAGCCGCATTTGGTGGTACTGCCCGCTATGGTGCGGTGTCTTTTGCACTGAAAGATAAAGGATATATCACCACTGGTTACGATGGTAACTGGTTAAAGGACAACTGGCAATATGATCCGGCTACCAATACCTGGAACCAGGCGCAAAGCTTCAACAGCGGTAAAAGAACAGATGCTTCCGCTTTTGTGATCGGTAACAAGGCATATGTTTGTATGGGTACTGCCAACTCTTCTCCTGTAACCGATTTCTACGCATTTGATGGCGATGCACAAACCTGGACGCAGCTCAACCCGATTGCCAACGTAAGCGATGACAGCTTCGATGATGCCTACAATTTCGCAGGTAGCAGCGCCGCCGCTTTCGCTATAAAAGGTAAAGGATACATCGTTTCCGGTATTAAAGGTGGTTATTCCGCCGCTGTGTGGGAATATACACCAGGCACCGACCGCTGGATACAGAAAACAGACTTTGAAGGAGCTGCACGTTCAGGATCTACCGGCTTTAACGTAAAAGACCGTGGTTTTGTAACACTGGGTACCAGTTCCAGCCAACCGTTCGATGATACCTGGGAATTTGATCCAAACGCAGAGTATAATAAAAATGACTAAACGTAATATCATCACTTTTTGTGGCATCACGCTGATCGTGCTGGCAGTAGTAACAGGGTTTTCCTATCAGCGTACCAATCATGACGCTGATATGGTACCCATAGAGGCGGAAGCCTTCCAGATCCGTGATGGATGGGGATACCAGGTGAAAATCGACGGACGCCCCTATATCTACCAGGATATGATTCCGGGTGTTGATGGCCACCGCACTTTCCGTTCAAAGGAAAATGCGCTGAAGGTGGGAAATGTAGTGGTACAGAAATTAATGAACCACAAAATTCCATCTATGTCGCAGGAAGAATTACTAGCCCTGCACATACCGGAAGCCCAATAAGTGAAGCATTAAAATATTTGAATGCGGGTTTTGTCTTTCCGTTTTATACCGGGAAAGACAGGGCCCGTATTTAGCTATTTTAAGCTGTTTTTAATTTCTTTATTAAATTTAACAATCCCTTATAGCGGATTAACAAACTTTAACACAAGCCTAACCCTATCTGGTGTAAGTTTATCGCATCAAACAATACGATGCTGAATTTTAAACGGATTATCAAAAGTCGTCCCTTCCTCATTTCACTGCACATCCTGGGCTGGACGTGCTTTCTGTTTTTCCCCTTTTTCATCTATCGTATCCAGATTCTTCATACAGGTTTCTTTATAAAGGAACTCATTGATAACCTCTTTCTCATTGGTATTTTTTACCTGAATATTTATGTACTGATCCCCCGTTTCTTCAACGGAAAAAAGATCATGATCTATCTCTGCAGCATTGTTTTGCTGATCGTTTTTATTACAGCGCAACAGGCAGCCTTAAATTATTATTTCTTCCGAAACATATCGCACCGGCTTCCTCCGATGATGACTTTGCGGATGGACAAAAGATTTAACAATTCAGAAGTAACATCTGATAACTTTCCACCGTTTCACCGTCGTCGTATGATGATGAGGAATGCGGACCTGAACGAGGAACCAGTACCAGCAGGAGATGCCATTCCTGCTAAACTGGCCACCAGAGACGCTACTGCGCCTGCTACCGGAAGCCTTGCCTATGGAGCCGTACAACCAGTGGTTCCTACCCTCGTGGAAGCGGACGCACCAAGCCTGCTGGAATATCTTTTTTTCCCGGAAGTATTGAGACGATCGGGATTCTTTGCTTTGCTGATGTTGTTTATGAGCGGATTTATAAAGATAGCGCTCGAATGGTTTAAAAGCGAGAAACAACGGGAGGAACTGAAAGTGGAGAAGTTGAATGCGGAATTAAAATTTTTAAAGTCGCAGATTAATCCTCACTTCCTTTTTAACTGTCTGAATACTATTTACTCGCTGGCACATAAACAGTCGGCGCAAACGGAACACGCGATTCTGAAGTTGTCAACCATTATGCGGTACATGATTTATGAGTCCAATGAAGCCCGGGTGTTATTGTCGCATGAACTGAAATACCTGCATGATTACATCGAGATTCAACGTTTGCGGTTGCCGAAGGATATAGAGATCAACTACCGGTTAAGTGGCAATGCCGATGGAGTGCAGATAGAACCGATGCTGCTGGTGCCTTTTGTGGAGAATGCCTTTAAACACGGAATCAGTTACACCGAAGATTCCTTTATAGATATAGATATTGCTACAACTGAAGATATGATCAGATTAACGGTTAAGAACAGTCACTTTAAAGAACGGGTGGCCGAAAGGGGCGGAATTGGCCTGGATAACGTATTAAAAAGATTGGCGCTGCTCTATGAGCATGAACATGAGATCGATATGACGGAAACGGAAAACCAATTTATTGTTGATCTTAAAATTGTGTTGAACAAATGATAAAGTGTATTGCAGTGGATGACGAGCCGCTGGCGCTGGAAATCATCGAAGATTACATCCGTAAGGTACCTTTTCTTACCCTGGCTGGTAAATTCGAAAATGCAGCCACCGCGTTGCGTTTCATCCAGGATGAACCGGTAGACCTGGTATTTCTCGACATTAAAATGCCCGATATTACCGGTATCCAGTTTTTGAAATCCCTCAAATATCCGCCCATGGTGGTATTTACTACCGCTTATGGAGAATATGCCCTCGATGGCTTTAACCTGGACGTAGTAGATTACCTCCTGAAACCCGTGCCTTTTGAACGCTTTCTGAAAGCGGCCGCCAAAGCCAGCGAAACCTGGTCGGTGTCCCAGCAGAAAAACGTCAGCGCCGGTAATAACGCCATCCCCATGGACGCGGCCTGGGTCAACGATTACATCTTCATCAAAACAGAATATAAGATCATTAAGATCAACCTGGAAGATATTCTTTTCATCGAAGCACTTAAAGACTATACGAAAATTTATACGCATAATCTGCCCGTACTCACACTGCGCAGCCTGAAATCATTCGAAACCCGTTTACCCGCCGATAAATTTATCCGGGTACACCGTTCCTACCTGGTTTCACTCAATAAAATAAACTGTGTGGAAAAAAATACCGTGATGATCGCCAACCAGTCCATCCCCATTTCAGATGGCTACCGCGACCGGTTTTATGATGTGATTAACAGAAATTCCTAATATATTTCCCCTCCGGGGATGCCAATAAAGGGGGAACAGCGTGCTGCACGCTGTTCCCCCTTTTCTTTCCGTTTAAAAAAATGCGAAATGCAAAATCCCAAAATTTTCGGAACTTTGCTTCCTTTCAAGACCACCAACCACCATTAATTATTATTCTTTTATCAAAAACCACCAGACATTGGAAAGAATATACTTCGACAATGCAGCAACCACATCGCTGGACCCGGCGGTATTGGAAGCAATGCTGCCATTTATGACGGAAAAATTCGGCAACCCTTCCTCTATCTATTCTTATGGACGGGAATCAAGGCTGGGTATCGAAAATGCACGTAAATCAGTCGCCAAAACATTGAACGCGCATCCGGGAGAAATCTTTTTTACCTCCGGCGGAACAGAAAGCAGCAACACCGCCATCAACGCGGCAGTAAAAGACCTCGGTTGCAAGCATATCATTTCTTCGCCGATTGAGCACCACGCCACCCTGCACACCGTAGAGTACCTGCACCACCACGATGGGGTAGCCCTTTCTTTTGTCAATGTGCTGCCTAGCGGCCATATTGATATGGACCACCTGCGTGAACTCCTGCAAAACTCCACAGAGCGTTGCCTGGTGACCCTCATGCACGCCAACAATGAAATCGGCAACCTGCTCGATATGCAGGCTGTAGGTAACCTCTGCAAAGAGTTTGATGCCATCTTCCATTCCGACACCGTGCAAACCGTAGGTCACTATCCGTTCGACCTGCGCAACACCCCCGTACATTTTATTACCGGCGCCGGACACAAGTTCCATGGCCCTAAAGGAGTGGGTATCCTTTATATCAACGAAAACGTTAAAATAACGCCTTTCATCCAGGGAGGCAGCCAGGAACGCAATATGCGCGCCGGTACAGAAAACCTGTATGGCATCATTGGTTTCGCCAAAGCACTGGAACTGGCTACCTTACACCACGACGAACACAGTGCCCATATCAATGGCCTGCGTATGTACATGGCAGAACAGCTGCAAAAACACATTCCGGAAGTGACCTTCAATGGTGATCTCCACGGCCGCAGCCTGTACACCGTCCTGAACGTGGCTTTCCCTAAGTCAGAAAAAACGGAGATGATCCTGTTCAACATGGACATCAACGGCATCTGCGCCTCCGGTGGCAGTGCGTGTACCTCCGGCGCCAATGCCGGATCTCACGTTATTCGCGCCATCAATAGCAATCCTAACCAGATTGCGGTTCGCTTCTCTTTCTGTAAAAATAACACCAAAGCAGAAGTAGACCAGGTAGTAGCCAAACTGACCGAACTGATGTAATCAGCAAAATACCTCATAGCGAAGCCGTCCAGCTACCATGCCGGACGGCTTCGTCGTTTTAGGGCAGGTATCAGCCTACCTCAGATGGCAGTTCCATACCGGTTTACAGCATGATTGTGTATATTTTACATTGATCCCGGTTTGTAATGTTCCGAAATCGTACAACCGGTGTATCAAAACCGTACACGGCGCATAGGCTATGTTATTTACGCTATTTGATTATCAATCATTTGAATACTGGTATTTTTTTTGGCCGGAAATCACATGCTCAAGAACTACCTTACCATCGCCTGCCGCAATTTGTTAAGGAACAAATTGTTCTCTATGATCAATATTATTGGCCTCGCATCGGGGATGGTCATTGCCCTGCTGATTGGCCTGTGGATAACCGACGAGCTCCAGTTTGATCACTATTACGAAAAGCACGATCGCCTGGCACAGGTAGCCGTACAACCCAGCGATAAAGGAATTATCTATACCAATCTGATCATACAGATGCCCCTTGGCAATGAGCTTCGCACGAAGTACGGGAAAGATTTTAAGTATAGCTCGCTGGTAGCCGGGAGAGGGGCGCATGTGCTGGCGGCAGGTGATAAAAAGTTATCCGGTGTGGCAATGTATGCAGAAAAGGATTTCCCGGAAATGTTTTCGCTGCAGATGTTGAAAGGTAACAGAGGCGCCCTGAAAGATCCTTCTACCTGTTTGCTTTCACAATCCAAAGCACTCGCAGTTTTTGGGCAGCAGGATCCGATCAACAAAACTATTCTTATAGATAATAACGTGACATTGAAAGTAGGCGGTGTTTATAAAGACCTGCCGGAGAACACCTCTTTCTATGAAACCGACTGCATCATGCCCTGGGAAAATAAAGCCAACTGGTTTAACTCAGACGACCCGCAGGGCAATTGGTATAACCATTGCGGACTCCTCTATGTACAGTTGGAAGATCATGTGACGATGGAGCAGGCAGCTGCTTCCATAAAAGATGCACCTGTGAGCCATATCCAGGGATATGTGGAAAATGCCACTTTGTTCCCCCTGGATAAACTGCATTTATACAATGAGTTTAACAATGGAAAGATGTCAGGTGGCCGGATCCAGCATGTATGGCTCTTCGGGATCATCGGCGTATTTGTGCTGCTGCTGGCCTGTATCAACTTCATGAATCTGAGCACGGCCAGGAGCGAACGAAGGGCAAAAGAAGTGGGTATCCGCAAAGCCATCGGCTCCCTGCGCGGGCAGCTGATCGGGCAATTCATCTGCGAATCATTGGCTGTGGCCTTCTTATCGTTGTTGCTGGCACTTGTGCTGGTGCAACTTTCACTTCCTCTTTTCAATGCCCTGGCAAACAAACATATGTCCCTGCCCTGGAGCAATATTTATTTCTGGGGATCTCTTTTTGCCTTCACTTTTCTTACCGGCCTCGTAGCGGGCAGCTATCCGGCCTTTTATTTGTCGGCGTTTCAGCCAATCCGCGTACTCAAAGGTACTTTCCGGGTCGGCCGTTGGGCCGCTGTACCACGGAAGGCATTGGTAGTTGTACAGTTTACGGTGTCCGTTACCCTGATCATCGGAACCATCATCGTTTTCCGCCAGATACAATATGCAAAGGACAGACCCGTTGGCTACGACCGGGCAGGACTTATTGCTGTTGAGATGAATACTGACGATCTGCACAATCATGACGAAGCCATCCGCAGGGAATTGCTGCAGAGTGGTGTTATAACAGATATGGGAGAAACCAACAGCCTGCCTACGGAAATATCTTCCGGTAACGGCGGTTTTTACTGGAAAGGTGTTGAGCCCGGGAACAACTTTAACTTCGGGACGCTCAATGTAGACTATGACTATGGTCGTACTGTTGGCTGGAAGGTAGTAGCAGGGCGCGACTTTTCCAGGAGCTTTCCCGCAGATACAGCCAGCAGCATGGGAGGTGTTATCCTGAATGAATCGGCCGCAAAATTGACAGGACTCCAGCATCCTGTCGGGGAAATTATCAACTACAAGGGTACCATCTTTGCCAATGTTCCCCATGTTATTGTAGGGGTGGTAAAAGATATGGTGATGGAATCTCCTTATGGGAAACCTGCACCGGTCATATTTTTTTGCGGGAACAGAAGTTGGATGAGCAGCATGGTGCTTCGTATCCATCCGAAGATACCTGTACGCCAGGCGCTTGCTAAAATTGAGCCGGTGTTCAAAAAATATAATCCCGGAAGTCCCTTCGATTTCCGTTTCATCGATGATATCTATGCAAAGAAATTTGCCGACGAAGAACGTATTGGCAGGCTGGCAGGTATTTTTGCAGCCTTAGCTATCTTTATTTCCTGCCTTGGCCTGTTCGGGCTGGCTTCATTCATGGTGGAACAACGGGTCAAAGAGATTGGTGTACGTAAAGTACTGGGGGCAACGGTTTTCAATTTATGGAAGCTGTTGTCAAAGGATTTTCTGGTCCTGGTTATCTTCTCCTGCGTGATTGCTATTCCGCTAACCTGGTATTTCCTGCACGCCTGGCTGCAGAAGTATGAATATCATACGAACATCAGTTGGTGGATCTTTGCCGCTACAGGAGCCGGCGCCCTGATGATTACGCTATTGACCGTGAGTTACCAGGCTATTCAGGCTGCTCTGGCTAACCCGGTGAAGAGTTTAAGAAGCGAATAATTTTGAAAGAAGCGATGGGAGTATCCCAAAAAGAAAAGCGCCGGTATTTCCTGCGCTTTTCTTTTTGGGCAGAGCGTTTGCAAACTAGTGCATGAACTCCTTGATATCCTGCATGATCCTTTTGGCGATATTATCTGCCGTAGTCTCATTCTGACTTTCTGCATAAATGCGGATAATAGGCTCTGTATTGGAAGTACGGAGATGTACCCAATCCTTGTCGAACTCTATTTTCAGTCCGTCTTCTGTATTCAGCGGTTGGTTTTTATACTTCACCTTGATTTTTTCGAAGATGGTTTTTACATCTACACCTTTATCCAGCTCTATTTTGTTTTTAGAGATGAAGTAGTCGGGGTAGCTGTTGCGCAATGCTTTGATGCTTTTTTTGCTGTGGGCCAGGTGGCTCAGGAATAACCCGATACCGATCAGGGCGTCGCGGCCGTAGTGCAGGTCCGGAACAATGATACCACCATTGCCTTCCCCGCCGATTACGGCATTGGTATCTTTCATTTTCTTTACCACATTTACTTCACCTACAGCAGATGGCGTGTATTGGCCGCCATGCTTCAGTGTAACGTCTTTCAACGCCTGTGTGGAAGACATATTGGAAACGGTGTTACCCTTTCTCTTGCTTAATACGTAGTCTGCTACCGCTACCAGGGTGTATTCTTCCCCGAACATGCTGCCATCTTCGCAAACAAAGCAAAGGCGGTCTACATCCGGATCTACAGCAATACCCAGGTCGGCATTGGATTTATTTACTTCGTTGGACAGGGCCGTCAGGTTTTCTGCCAGTGGCTCGGGATTGTGGCTGAATTTGCCGTTTACTTCGCCAAACAATACTTCCACTTCTTCCACACCCAATGCTTTCAGCAAAGGAGGAACAAATAAAGCACCGGTAGAATTTACCGCGTCTATTACTACCTTGAAATTGCGGGCCTTGATGGCAGGTACATCCACTAAGGGGTAGTTCACCACCAGGTCAATATGCTTTTGCAGGTAAGAATCGTCTACCGTGTAGGTACCGAGCTTATTTACATCCGCAAAATTGAAGTCCTCGCGCTCTGCAATGTCCAGCAATGCAGCACCGTCTTCGCCGGAAATGAATTCGCCTTTGCTGTTGAGCAGTTTCAGGGCGTTCCATTCTCTCGGGTTATGGCTGGCGGTAAGGATAATACCGCCGGCGGCATTTTCCATGGTTACCGCCAGTTCTACGGTGGGGGTAGTGGATAAACCCAGGTCTACCACGTCAATACCCAGCCCGTTCAGGGTGGATACAACCAGGTTTTTTACCATTTCGCCGGAAATACGGCCATCACGGCCTATTACCACCTTACGGTTGTCTGTTTGCTGGCTGAGCCAGGTACCGTATGCCGCTGTGAATTTTACCACATCTAATGGAGAAAGTCCCTCGCCGGGCTTACCGCCTATGGTTCCGCGTATGCCGGATATCGATTTGATCAGTGCCACAAGATTCAATTTTTAAAGGAAGGCAAATATAAAAAAATCCATTCCAGAAATCCTAATTATGAAAAGATGATGCCTTATCCCCCCGGAACATCCCTGTTTTTCAATTTTACCCATTCACTTTTCACTATATTTGCAGCTACGCTTTTTAAAAAACAGCTATACGTTACATGCAATACTCGTGGAAGAATATACCCCGGTATATTCGTTATGTGTTTGTTCAAACGCTTTACCTCTTCCTGCTAATGGTGATGTTCAGGGCTATATTTTACCTGTTCTTCTTTAAAACAACCATTACAGAGCATGCAGCGATCATCAGGGCATGGAACCTGGGACTCAGATTTGACCTCCGGTTAGCGTTGTACCTGATGATTCCCGTACTACTGCTGGCGTTGATTACCCGTAATAAATTTTTTACCTCCCCGGCTATACGTAAATCCAATTTTATCTACTTTTTCCTGGTATACCTGCTGCTCACACTGCTGTATATCCTGGATCTGGGTCATTACGACTACCTCGGGCAGCGGCTGGATCCTTCCGTATTAAGGTTCCTAGCCAAAGGAGAACGGGCAGACAATGCCCGGATGGTGTGGCAGAGTTACCCGGTAGTGAGAGGCGCCCTTGGTATCTTTATATTTATGTTCCTGGTATACCGCCTGCAGAAGGCTACCTGGAAAAAATATGCTGCGCAACCGGTTATTTACCTGCGCAACTGGCCCTATACCGGCTATTTCATAGGAATGGTGTTGCTGTTTGCCGCCGGTATTTATGGAAATATTGCTTATTTCCCGCTCCGCTGGAGCCAGGCCATGTTTACCCGCGACAATGGCGTAACCAGCCTGGGACTCAACCCCATCTTGTATTTTGCCTCTAACTTTTCGGTGAAAGGAGATACTTACGATCTGCAAGCCACTAAAAAATATTACCCTGCGATAGCATCTTACCTGAAGGTAGACTCTACCGATGTGAATGGACTGAACTATGTGCGTACCATTGCTGGTGACAGCGCTAAACCCCGGCTCAATGTGGTGCTGGTAATGCTGGAATCTACCGGCGCCGCCGTTACCAGCATGTACGGAAACCCTATGCAGGCCACCCCTAATATGAAGCGCCTCGCCGATAGCGGTATCCTGTTCAAAAATTTCTATGTGCCAGCCATCAGTACGGCAAAGACAGTATTCGGGGTGCATACTGGTTTACCTGATATCACTGCCGTGAAAACGGCCAGCCGTCATCCCAAAATGCTGGATCAGCGTATCGTGATGGATCAGTTCAAAGGTTATGACCGGCTGTACCTCCTTGGAGGAAATACCAACTGGGCCAATATCCGCGCGGTGTTTACCAACAATGTGGAAGGCGTACGTATTTATGAGGAAGGCATGTATAAATCGCCAAAGGCCGATGTATGGGGCGTTTCCGACTACGACCTGATTACAGAAGCCAGTGGTATTTTTAAAGAAAATAATGATAAGAAGAAGCCCTTTGTAGCTTTCCTCCAGCTGGCAGACAATCATCCGCCTTACACCACCACCAGCGGCGCCGGCGATTTTAAGAAGCTGACGGAGAAAGATATCGACATGAAAAAGTTCAAACAATCGGGCTTTGTGTCGATCGATCAGTTTAATGCCCTGCGGTATGAAGACTATAACGTAGGCCACCTGATAGACATGGCCCGCAAGGACGGTTACCTGGACAATACCATTTTCGTGTTTTTCGGCGATCACAACTGCGTGCTGAATCCTTACAGCTTTATGCCGTTACCGGAATATGAACTGTCTACCGGTGGGGTGCATGTCACTGCGTTTATGTACAGTCCCAAACACCTGGCGCCGCAACAGATCAATACGCCCGGCAGCCTGCTGGATGTATATCCTACGGTGGCAAAGATGGTGGGTATGCCTTACCGGAACTATACCCTGGGTGTAGACCTGTTCGATAGTACCCGGGTGAATGATAAATATGTGTTCATCACTTATTTGCGTAACCAGATGCCTTTTTACGCTACATTAGGCGATCAGTATCTGTATGAAATCAATCTGATCACCAATGCTACGGCAATGTACGACCTGAAGGGCGACCCGTTGAAAAATATCCTTGCACAGCAACCGGATACAGCGAAAAGCCTCGATAATTTAACACGTGGCTTTTACGAAAGCACCCGATATTTGATGTTTAACAATAAAAAATAGCTGCCTTGTTGCTGTCTATAGCTGCACAAAAATATGGAAGTAGATAAACTCTGGTTTAAAGATTGGTTTAATTCGCCCTACTATCACCTGTTGTACAACAACCGGGACGACAGGGAAGCCGCGGCATTTATTGATAAGTTGCTTACCTACCTGCACCCTGCAGCAGACGCGGAAATGCTCGATGTAGCCTGTGGAAGGGGACGTCATGCCAAGTACCTGGCAGATAAAGGCTACTATGTAACGGGAATCGATCTGTCTATCGAAAGTATTAATATAGCTAAAAAGCTGGAAAGCGCTCACCTGAGCTTCTTCCAGCATGATATGCGCCTGCCTTTCCGCGTGAACTACTTTGATGTGGTATTCAATTTCTTTACCAGTTTCGGCTATTTCGAATCCCAGCGCGACAACGACAATGCGTTGAGAACCCTGAAGAATGCCCTGAAACCGGGAGGTAAACTGGTACTTGACTACCTGAACAGTAACTATGTGGCTGCTCACCTGGTAAATGATGAGGTAAAGGAGAAGGACAACGTGGTATTTGATATCCGCCGGGAACTGAAAGCTCATAAATTTATGAAGCAGATCAGTATCCTGGACAAGGAAAAAATGCGTCGTGCTACTTATACAGAAAGCGTGAACGCCTTTACCAGGGAAGAGTTTGAAGTCATGTTTGCCAAACAGGGACTTGAGATAACAGAAATATTCGGCGACTATCACTTTAACAGCTACGATGAACAGCGTTCGCCGCGACTGATCATCATTGCTACAAAATCATAGCCATGCTTGAATCTATACTCCGGGGAGATCTACGGTTATTTTTTCATATCAACGGGCAGTGGTATAACGGATTCCTGGATGTGGTGCTGCCTTTTCTGCGGGAACCTTTTGTCTGGGCGCCATTGTACCTGTTCCTGGGTTTATTTGTAACCATTAACTATGGCTGGAAAGGGCTTTTCTGGATCATGTTCTTCCTCTTGTGTTTTGGATTGGCAGACCAGAGTAGTCTGTATCTGAAAAGCGCTATCGGAAGGGTGCGTCCCTGCCGTGATCCGGTAGTATCGCATTATGCACGGGTATTGGTGAGCTATTGTCCGACGAGTGGAAGCTTTACATCCAACCATGCCGCCAATCATTTTGCGCTGGCTACATTTTGTTTCATAACTTTAAAACACGCATTTCGCCGGTATACCTGGATATTCTTTGCATGGGCCGCTGTGATCGGTTATGCACAGATTTACGTAGGCGTGCACTATCCGCTCGATGTAGCAGGAGGCGCATTACTCGGCATTTTTATCGGATTGCTGAGCGGTAGCTTTTTTCAACGCCGCATAAGACTGGAGTCCGAACTCGCATCATGAACTGGAATTATTTAATACTGATACTGGCCGCGACCATTGCTGGTGGGATTATACCCATGACAGTGAAACGCATCAATGCCAACTTTTCTATTTACCTCCTGGCGTTTACCGGGGCTTTCCTTTTTGGGATTATTATCATGCACCTCCTGCCGGAAGTGTATGAGGAGCTGGGTCATCAGGCCGGCTTGTATATTGTGCTGGGATTTTTCCTGCAGGTATTCCTGCAGCAACTCTCACATGGTATGGAGCATGGTCATACGCATATGCCCCAGGAGGGACATCGTCATATTGCTGTAATGCCGCTGCTGCTGGGCCTTTCCATCCATGCGTTTATGGAAGGGCTGCCACTGGGCTTTAAGTACAACGACCATTCTGCGCTGCCGTCACTCATGGTGGGGGTAGCCGCCCACAAAATTCCGGAAGCCTTAACACTGATCACCGTGATGATGCATGCCCATAAGAAAAGGTCTGAACTGTGGCGGATCCTGATCATATTTGCCCTGGTAACCCCATTGGCCGCAATACTGGCAGGATGGCTGGGCAGCCGTTTTGAAGTGGTGCAACATTACCTTTTATATGTGGTTGCGTTGGTAGTGGGTGCATTTCTGCACATTTCTACCACGATCTTCTATGAAAGTGGTACCAAACATCATGAACTCAGCAGGAAAAAGGTATTGGCAATAGCATTCGGTTTGCTTTTGGCATTTCTCACCCTGATATTTGAATAATTTTTTATTTTTAGGCTTTATATATGGAAGTCGTCATTATCCTCATCCTTATTTTATTGAACGGTCTGTTCTCGATGTCCGAGACAGCATTGATCTCGGCCCGGAAAATCCGATTGGAGAACCAGGCCAATAAAGGGGATGAAAAAGCAAAGGCTGCTTTAAAGCTGGCCAATAATCCGGACACTTTTCTTTCTACCGTGCAAATCGGTATTACCCTGATCGGCATCCTGACGGGTATCTATTCAGGTCAGAACATCAAAACAGATGTGATGGCCTGGCTCAATACTTTCCCTCTCATACAACCTTACAGCAGCATTGTTGCCACTATCCTGATTGTAGTGGCCATCACCTATTTCTCCATGGTATTGGGAGAACTGGTGCCTAAACGGATCGGGCTGGCCAAGCCGGAAGCGATTGCCAAGTTTATGGCAAAACCCATGCAGGTGCTTTCCTGGCTCACTTATCCTTTTATCTGGTTACTCACCGCTTCCTCTGCGGCTATTATAAAATTATTCAATCTCCGGTCAGACGAGGCACATGTCACGGAAGAGGAGATCAAAGCGATTATCAATGAAGGCACCAATTCAGGCGCCATCGAAGAAACAGAACAGGAGATCATAGAAAGGGTATTTCACCTGGGCGACCGGAATATTACCTCGCTGATGACCTACCGCAATGATATTACCTGGCTGGATGTTAACGAAGATCCGGCTACTTATCAGCAAACGATTCACGATAGCCTGCATTCGGTGTACCCGGTATGCGACGGGCAGATCGATAGTATCAAAGGGCTGGTGACGATCAAGGACCTGTATTCCGTATCCGGTAAATCAACACCGCTGACAGACATTATCCGGAAGCCTTTGTTTGTACCGGAAAACAATACCGCCTACCAGGTACTGGAAAAGTTTAAGGAAACGCACTTACACGCGGCCTTTATCGTGGATGAGTATGGCACGTTCCTGGGGATGATCACCCTGAACGATATCCTGGAAGCCATTGTAGGCGATATGCCGGAAACAGCCGAAAGCGATGACTACGAAATGATTCTTCGGGAAGATGGCACCTGGCTGGTAGATGCCCAGATTCCTTTTTATGATTTCCTGGAAGAGTTTGATAAAGAAGACTGGATGGCCGAATTTGAGCAGGATTTTGATACCCTGGCAGGGTTTATTCTTCATCACCTGGAACACATTCCGCAAACCGGAGAGAAATTCATGTGGAGAGATTTTACTTTTGAAATAGTGGACATGGATGCACATCGTATCGATAAGGTTTTGGTTACACCGCCAACGACAACAACAACAGAAGATTAGGCTTTGCTCCCCCACCTGATAAGTAATAACCGCATGCGTAAATACCCGTAATCCGGGTAATGGGGTTTGTTATTTATTTGGATAAATCTAGCTTTATGCTAATTTTGAGCACTTTTTTACATATACAAATAATTTAATTTAAGATAAAATGGTTGCAATAGGAAGTAAGGCGCTGTCCCTGGAAGAAGTGTACAGGGTCCTTTTGGGCGGAGAAGAGCTGACGCTGGAAGCAGCGGCTCTGCAGCAGGTGGAAGCTAGTTTTCTATTCCTCGAAAAGTTTTCGGCAAAGAAACTGATCTATGGTATCAACACTGGTTTTGGACCAATGGCCCAATACCGTATTTCTGACGAAGATACTTTCCAGTTACAGTATAACCTGATCCGCAGCCATAGCTCCGGCGCCGGCAACTGTATGTCGCCTTTACATACCAAAGCCCTGATGATAGCACGTTTGAGCAGCTTTATGCAGGCGCATTCCGGTATTCACCCGGAAGTGGTACACCTGTTAAAAGACCTGATCAATAAAAACGTATATCCCTGTGTGTTTGAACACGGTGGCGTGGGAGCCAGCGGCGACCTGGTACAGCTGGCCCACCTGGCCCTGGTACTGATCGGCGAAGGCGAAGTATGGTATGAAGATAAATACCAGCCTACAGCAGAAGTGTTTGCAAAACTGAACCTGAAACCAATCGGTATTCATGTAAGAGAAGGACTGGCCATTATTAATGGTACTTCCGCCATGACCGGTATCGGCCTGGTAAACCTCATTGAAGCGAAGAAGCTTCTTGGCTGGTCGGTAGTATTATCGGCCATGATCAACGAAATAGTGGAAGCTTTTGATGATCATCTCTCTGAAGAACTGAATGCCGTGAAAAAGCATGAAGGCCAGCAGAAAATAGCCGCCAAAATGAGAGAAATCCTCACCGGCAGCAAAATGGTCCGTCATCGCCCGGATCATCTCTATAAAGAACTGGAAGAAGAAATTTTTAAAGATAAAGTACAGGAATATTATTCTCTGCGCTGCACCCCGCAGATCCTCGGACCTATCTACGATACCCTCGCTCAGGCAGAGAAACTCGTGGTACAGGAACTGAATTCCGTAAGCGATAATCCGGTAGTGGATCATCACCGGGAAAACGTTTTCCACGGCGGAAACTTCCACGGCGATTATGTCTCCCTGGAAATGGATAAAATCAAAATAGCAATTACCAAGTTGTCGATGCTCGCAGAAAGACAACTCAACTACCTGCTGAACGAAAAACTGAACCATAAATTCCCTCCGTTTATGAACCTGGGTAAACTTGGCTTCAATTTTGGAATGCAGGGGGTGCAATTTACGGCTACATCCACCGTGGCGGAGAACCAGACCTTGTCTTTCCCGATGTATGTACACAGTATTCCGAACAACAACGATAACCAGGATATTGTGAGTATGGGATGTAATGCCGCTACTATGACCAGCAAAGTAATAGAGAATACTTTCCAGGTATTGTCTATCCAGGTAATGACCATGTTACAGGCGGTGGACTACCTGAATTGCCAGGACAGATTAGCTGGTTTCTCCCATAAGGTATACCAGGAAGTGAGGGCTATTTTCCCTAAATTTATTGAGGACAGTCCGCGTTATAAGGATCTTCAGCAGATTAAAGCTTACCTGAAAAAAAATGACCCCATTCAGTTCTGATCTGCTGTCGGGAGTTAGCCGTTATTCGTAATTTGTAATTTGTAATCCATGAAATGTGCATTAGTAACAGGAGGGTCCAGGGGAATAGGCAGGGCAGTATGTATCAGGATGGCCGAAGCGGGTTATCATGTACTGATCAACTACAAAGGGAATGAGGCAGCCGCCCTGGAAACACTGGAGGCAGTAAAGGCAAAAGGCAGTACCGGTGAACTGATACCGTTTAACGTAGGAGATGCCGCCGAAGTGCAGCAGGTATTGGGTAGCTGGGTAGAAAATAACAAAGACCAACAGATAGAAGTGCTCGTGAACAATGCGGGCATCCGGGAAGATTCCTTGATGTTCTGGATGAATGAAGGCCAATGGAGTAATGTGCTCAACATCAGTTTGAACGGTTTTTTCAATGTCACCAAACAGGTGCTGAACAACATGTTGCTGAAGCGTTACGGACGTATCATCAATATGGTATCCTTATCCGGGATCAAGGGATTACCCGGCCAAACAAATTACTCTGCCGCCAAAGCAGGGGTAATTGGCGCCACCAAAGCGCTGGCACAGGAAGTAGCCAAAAGAGGTGTAACGGTAAATGCGGTGGCACCCGGATTTATCAGAACAGATATGACCGCAGAACTCAATGAGAAGGAACTGGCTGCACAGGTGCCGATGAACCGTTTTGGTACAGCGGAAGAAGTAGCAGATGCAGTAGCTTTCCTGGCTTCCCGGTCGGCAGGTTATATTACCGGCGAGGTACTTAACATCAATGGAGGGTTGCACACATAATTACGTCAATATTACTGAGCTAAAGGCTAACCGCTAAAAGCTAAGAGCTATGAACAGAGTAGTGATCACTGGGATGGGAATCTATTCCTGCATCGGAAAGGATATGCAGGAGGTGAGGGATTCATTGTATCAGGGGAAATCCGGTATTGTGCTGGATCCTGAAAGAAAAGCATTTGGTTACCGGTCAGGATTGACCGGGTATATAGAGAGACCTGAGCTCAAAGGTCTGCTGGATCGCCGGTCCAGGCTCATGATGCCTGAACAGGCAGAATTCGCCTACATGGCCACCCGTGAAGCCTTGGCGCAGGCGGGTATCACACCTGAATATATTGATTCCACTCCCATAGGACTTTTATATGGCAACGACAGTTCCGCAAAACCAGTGGTGGAAGCCAATGATGTGATGCGGGCCAAGAAAGATACGATGCTGGTAGGCTCTGGTTCTGTGTTTCAGACCATGAACTCTACCGTAAATATGAACCTGGCCACCATTTTTAAGCTGAGGGGCGTTAATTTCACCGTCAGCGCGGCTTGTGCCAGCGGTTCCCATGCTATCGGGCTTGGCTATATGTTTATCCGGAATGGGATGCAGGACGCCGTGATCTGCGGAGGCGCCCAGGAAGTAAATGTGTATGCGATGGGTAATTTTGATGCCATTGCTGCATTTTCTGTGCGGGAAGGAGATCCTACCCGTGCTTCCAGGCCGTTCGACCGGGACCGCGACGGACTGGTACCCAGCGGTGGTGCAGCTACTGTGATCCTGGAAAGCCTCGAATCTGCCCAGCGCAGGGGAGCTACTATTTTGGGAGAAGTGTTGGGCTACGGCTTTTCCTCCAATGGCGCACATATTTCCAATCCAACCGTAGACGGCCCGGTTAGATCTTTACAGATAGCCATACAGGATGCGGGTTTACAGCCGGGGGATATTGAATATATCAATGCGCACGCTACTTCCACCGCAGCCGGTGACGCCAGCGAGGCGAAAGCGATCTACGAAGTATTCGGGGATTCCCGGCCTTATGTGAGTTCAACCAAATCCATGACCGGCCATGAATGCTGGATGGCAGGCGCCAGTGAAATTGTATATTCCATGCTCATGATGCAGAACGGCTTTATTGCGCCCAACATCAACCTGGAGAATCCCGATGACGATGCCGCGAAGCTAAATATTGTAACCAATACAATTAATAAAAATTTTAATATATTTTTGTCGAATTCTTTTGGCTTTGGCGGAACAAATTCTTCTCTTATAGTGAGGGGGTGGAATGGAAAATAAATATCCTTAACTTTGGACCTTGGATCAGGATGGTAGACCAACAGACAGCATAAACAAATTTTAAAACGACCTATATCTGATTTCACACTTTATGGACATTAGAGAGATAATAACTGTTACGAATAAGTTTCTGGTGGAGGAGTTTGAAGCAAACCCCGATACAATCACCCCGGAAGCCAATATGAAATCCACACTGGATCTGGACAGTCTGGATTATATCGACATGGTAGTAGTGATAGAAGATAATTTCGGGTTTAAGGTAAATCCGGAAGACTTCCAGTCTATCGTGACTTTCCAGGATTTCTACGATTATGTAGCCACTCGTGTACAACAAAAAGAACTGGTATAATGCCTTCCTGGCAAGGAAAGTCTAAAGGAAGTAAGTTCGGATATAGTTGTTTTGTTTTCCTGTTGAAGCATGGAGGGGTGGTACCGGCGTATATACTGCTGAGATTTGTCGCCTTTTATTTTTTTGCATTTTCCTGGAGTTCCTCAAAACCTGTCTATCATTATTTCCGCACAAAAATAGGTTACAGCAGGCTGCGTGCCTTGTTGAGTTTGTACCGTAATTATCATGTATTTGGCCAGACGTTGATCGATAAAGTGGTGGTCATGGCCGACATGTCCAATAAATTTACTTTCGAGTTTGAGGGAGAGCATCATCTGCGTGAGATGATTGCTGGTGGTAAAGGTGGCATCTTACTGAGTGCGCATGTGGGCAACTGGGAAGTAGCCGGTCACCTGTTCAAGCGTTTGCAGACCCGTATTAATATTGTCATGTTTGATGGAGAGCATCAGCGCATCAAGGATTACCTGTCTGGTATTACCGGCGACCGTAACATGAATATTATAGTGATAAAGGAGGATAATTCCCATATCTATGCCATCAACGATGCGTTGAGTAACCAGGAGTTGGTATGTATGCATGCCGATCGCTTTTTGCCGGGTAATAAAACCGTAACGGTTCCCTTTTTAGGACAGGAAGCCCGTTTTCCGATGGGGCCTTTCCTGTTAGCCGCCACCTTCCGGGTACCTGTGTCAGTGGTGTTCGCCTTTAAGGAGTCGGCTACCCATTATCATTTTTTTGCCACCGCACCGCGCCAGTATCACGGCCGGCGGAACCAGGGCGTGGAAACGGCACTGCACGATTTTGTGGAAAGAGTAGAAGAAAAAGTGTACCGTTACCCTGTACAATGGTTCAATTATTACGATTTTTGGGAATAATGCGTGTTTTTACTGTTAATAATTTCGTATAATTCAATTTATTTCGTGTTTCATTTATAATAATAACTTGTGCAGATGTTTATTCATTCAGATGATATTACCGCTTATATTCCCCAGCGTACCCCGATTGTGATGATCAGTGGTATCCTGGCTGTAGATGGCCCTATTACACGTACCGGGCTGCATATTGCTGCAGATAATATTTTTGTGGAAAACGGCGTGCTGACTGCACCCGGCCTGATGGAAAATATTGCGCAAACCGCTGCCGCCCGTATCGGCTATATTGCCAAACAGGAAAATAGCCCGGTGCCACTGGGATTTATCGGCGCGGTAAAAGACCTTGAAATCCTCGAACTGCCGCCGGCAGGACAGATGATAGAAACCACTACCGAGATTGGTGGTGAAGTGTTTAATGCCACCATGGTGACTGGAAAAGTGATGTTTGAAGGACGCCTGATGGCACAATGTGAAATGAAAATATTCATCAATCCCCAAATTTAATCACACATGAACTGCAGAAAATTACTTGCACTTCCGATGCTGATGTTGAGCATGATGGCTATGACAGCTAATGCGCAAACACTTAAGAACTTCCTGGACAGCAAAGACTCTTCCTTTACCTGGCTGGGTGTGGATTTTACACAGGCCAAACTGATAGGTGATGCTGCTGCCAAAACAGATGCCATCGTTGAACATGATTTTACTTCTCTGAACCAGGCGATAGTAAATGAACAGAAGAAATACGATGTACCCGGTACCCTGCACAAGGATAAATACAATACCAGTATTGGTCTGGTGAACAAGCGTAATGAATCCATGAACAAAGATGGCCTGAAATCTGATGACTCAGTCGACTTTGAGCGCCTGAAAGCAGACGACATCGTGAAAGTGGTGAAATCGTACGATTTTTCCGGAAAACACGGTATTGGTGTATTATTGATGATGGAAGCAATGAGCAAAACGAATAAAAATGCCGCCATGTGGCTCACCATCGTAGACATGGATAAGAAGAATGTACTGCTCACTGAACGCTACATTGGTAAAACCCAGAAAATAACTTTCGGATTCCGTAACCTCTGGTTGTCTGCCGTTAAAGATGCGTTGGGCAACATCGAAGATGACTACAGCAAGCTGAAAACAAAATATGCAGAAGCCAAAGATCCGGAAGAACCAAAACCGGTAGTTGCAGCACCTGCACCAGCACCAAAGAAAGACACCAAAGCCGCTACTACTACACCAGCAGCAAAGAAACCAAAGAAGAAAGGATAATATGATACTGACCGAGTGCACGAACATACTGATAAGATTTAATGAAGCAGATCCGCTGGGGATAGTATGGCACGGGCATTATGTGCGGTATTTTGAAGACGGCAGGGAAGCCTTCGGCGAGAAATACGGGTTGAAATACCTGGATATTTTTGAAAAAGGTTTCACCGTTCCCGTTGTGAATGTGCAATGTGATTACAAACGCTCTTTGCGCTATGGCGACAGGGTAGTGGTAGAGACAAGGTTCGTGGACGACCTGGCCGCCAAAATAAAATTTGAATACATTCTGACTAATCCGGCAACAGGTGAGGTCGTAGCAAAAGGTTCTTCCGTACAGGTATTCCTGGACAAGGAAACTTCTTCGCTGCAACTGATCACACCCGCTTTTTTCATGGAATGGAAAAAGACGCATGGACTGGTATAACAAAGGGTATTATGCAACAGGTGTATGTAGTCGCAGACAATATTGTGGGGCCGTTAGGCAGTACTACCCGGGAAAATTTTGACCAGGTTTTATCTGGCAACAGTGGCATAGCTCAGCATCACCATGCTGGTTATGCCGCTGCTCCGTTTTATGGAGCTATGATCGCGCCGGGCCTGCTTGATCAGTGGGTAGCGGGCGATAACGCAGAAGGATATACGCGGTTTGAAAAACTGCTGACAGCCTCTGTAAAAGCGGCATTACAACAAACGGATATCACGCTCACGGATGCACGCACCGGCTTTATTGTTTCCACCACAAAAGGAAATATTGAATTGCTGGAGCAGCAGCCGGAAGGCGCGGAACCACCGGTAACAGACATGCAGTTGTATACCACCGCAAAGAAAATTGCAGGGCATTTTGGTGCCGTGAATGAACCGCTGGTGATCAGCAGTGCCTGTATTTCCGGTCTGGTAGCCATTTTAACCGGTAAGCGGCTCATCGCATCCGGCCGTTACGACCACGTTGTGGTTACCGGCGCCGATGTACTGACCCGCTTTGTATTATCTGGTTTTCAATCATTCCAGGCAGTAAGCGCCGTTCCCTGTAAGCCGTTTGATGCTAACCGCACAGGCGTTACTTTAGGAGAAGGCGCCGCTACGGTGATCCTGAGCAAAGAAAAAGGCGCCGCGCTTTTTTCTCTGGGAGCAGGCGCCATTAGCAACGATGCCAATCATATTTCCGGCCCTTCCCGCACCGGTGAGGAGCTGGCAGCAGTGATGCAACTCGCAGTGAGTGGCAGTGGCTTAACCACTGCAGACATTGGGTTTGTATCGGCACACGGTACCGCCACCCTGTACAATGATGAGATGGAAGCAAAAGCCCTGCATCATGCCGGTCTGGCTGATGTGCCGGTAAACAGCCTCAAAGGTTATTACGGCCATACCCTCGGTGCGGCCGGTTTAATTGAGGCTATTATCAGTATGCAGGCCATGAAAGCAGGTGTGGTACTGCCCACAAAAGGATTTGAAATACCCGGTGTGAGTATGCCGGTAAATGTTCATAACACCCTGGTGCAAAAAACATCCCGCCATTTCCTGAAAACAGTATCAGGTTTTGGTGGATGCAACGCCGCCATGGTCTTTAATCTTAACAGTTAAACAAAGTTATTGTCGTGTTTAATAAAGAAACAAAAACAGCACTCGAAGCGAAAGAAGCTGCATTGCGTCTGGCATTTGCGCCCGTTGCCTTCCAGGCTACCCGGGCATTACGTGATATGGGCATTTTGACCGCAGTCAGCAACAGCCGTTCTGCCGGTATTACCATTGAGGAAATCATGGAACAGACAAAAATGTCGCGCTACGCAGTAAGAGTATTGCTGGAAGCAGGTTTGGGAATGGAACTGGTGATCGTAAACGACAAACGGTATACCCTCACCAAAACCGGTTACTTTATTTTACATGATCAGCTCACCCGTATCAACATGGACTTTTCACAGGATATCTGCTACAAAGGCATGAATCATCTGCAGGAAAGTCTGACCGAAGGAAAGCCCGCCGGCTTACGCGAACTCGGCCCCTGGGATACCATTTATCCCGGCCTGTCGCTGCTGCCCCCTGCAGTAGGTAAAAGCTGGTTCGACTTCGACCATTACTATTCAGACCTCGCCACCCCGCAGGCGCTGGATATTGTTTTTGAAAAGAAACCAAAACGTTTACTCGATATCGGTGGTAATACCGGTAAATGGGCCCTGGCCTGCACCGCCAAAGATCCGGAAGTGGAAGTTACTATCTTCGACTTACCAGGTCAGGCCGGGCTGGCACAACAGAAAATGAAAGACGCCGGTGTGGAAAACCGTGTACATTTTCATATTGCCAACATCCTTCATGAAGAACTGCCTTTCCCACAGGGCTTTGATGCCATCTGGATGAGCCAGTTCCTGGATTGTTTCTCCGAAGCAGAAATTGTGTCCATCCTGAAACGTTGCCGCGAAGCGCTCAACGACGATGGTATTGTATATATACTCGAACCCTTCTGGAACCGTCAGCAGTTTAAATCAGCAGCTTTCTGCCTGCAGCAGACTTCCCTGTACTTTACAGCCATGGCCAATGGTAACAGCCAGATGTATCATACAGATGATTTCTTCCAGTGCATTGAAGATGCCGGGTTGAAAATCATTGAAGAGAACGACCAGATGGGAATGAACTATACATTGTTAAAGTGTCAGAAAAAGTAATAACCCAATAATCACATAATCAATAACTCCCAAAATCGTCACTTATGAAAACTGAGCAAGTTGATGTACTGGTAATTGGCGCAGGCCCGGCAGGAACGGTAGCCGCGTCTATTATTCACCAGGCCGGGTATAAAGTTAAAGTGGTAGAGAAACAAAAGTTTCCCCGTTTTGTGATCGGTGAGAGCCTGTTACCCCGTAGCATGGAAGCTTTGGAAGAAGCAGGCTTTATAGATGCTATCAAAGCAAAAGGTTTTCAGGAGAAGTTTGGGGCAAAGTTTGTAAAGGGAGATGCGCTTTGCGACTTTACCTTCCAGGAGCAATTTACGCCAGGCTGGACCTGGACCTGGCAGGTAACCCGCGCCGATTTTGATAAAACACTGGCGGATACCGTGGAAAGTATGGGCGTGCCGGTGGATTACGAAACAACGGTAACGGACATACGCTTTAATGGCTCAGATTCAGTGACCACCGTAGAAGATAAAAACGGGGAGCAATCGCAGATCGCTGCCCGCTTCATTGTGGATGGCAGCGGTTATGGCCGGGTAATCCCTAAATTATTCAACCTGGAGAAAAACTCCAACCTGCAACCCCGCAAAGCATTGTTTGCTCATACGGTAGACGTACGCCGTTCTATGGCGGATGAGCCTAACCGTATTACGGCAGTAGTACATAAAAAAGGGGTATGGATCTGGATTATTCCGTTTGCCACGGGAGTTACTTCCCTGGGCTTTGTGGGAGATCCTGAATTTTTTGAACAATATCCGGGCACCGATGAGGAAAAATACCGTGCCCTGCTGGAAGCAGAACCCTATACCAGGGAGCGTTTCCGCGATGTGGAGCTGGTATTTGAACCAAGAATACTACAGTCGTGGTCGGCTACTACCGATAAATTTTATGGCGATGGATTTGTGCTTACCGGCAATGTGACAGAATTTCTGGACCCGATTTTCTCTTCTGGTGTAACTTTGGCCTGTGTGTCGGCTCAAACCGCCGCAAAACTGGTGATCCGGAAATTGAAAGGCGAAGCAGTGGACTGGGAAAAAGAATACATGGAACCAACCATGCAGGGCGTGAATACCTTCCGTTCTTACGTAATGGCGTGGTATGAAGGCACCCTGGACACTATTTTCTTTAAGAAGGACGCCGATCCACTGATCAAAGGACAGATTTGTTCTGTATTGGCTGGTTATGTGTGGGATATGAGCAATCCATTTGTGAAAAACCACGACACCGCGTTAAAACGCCTGGCCAGAACGATAGAATTAACAGAAAAATTAAAAAGCAGTTCGGAGATTGAATAGCGGAGCAACATATATTACAGGTAGTTGTATCATACGCCATAACAGGGTTTATTTAAACGGATCCCTGTTGTGGGAAGCAGATCCAGCGTTGGAATTGCCGGAATTTCTGCGGGCGGGATATGACCGTTTTTCCGGTCAGTATCCCAAATTTCATAAGATGGATGCCCTCAGCAAGCTGGGCTGGCTGGCGGCGGAAGTGTTACTGAAAGATACCGCCATTGCAGCGTTACGGCCGGAGCAAACCGGCATGGTGTTATCAAACCGCAGCAGCAGTCTGGATACAGATCTGCGCTACTATGCCACTGTAAAGGATTTTGCAAGTCCTGCACTGTTTGTATATACGCTGCCTAATATAGTGATGGGAGAAATTTCGATCCGGCATGGTTTTAAAGGAGAGAATACTTTTTTTGTATCTCCCGCTTTTGATACCGCGTTAATGAGCAGTTACCCGGCACAGTTGCTGGCAGAAACACCTTTGGCCGCCTGTATCTGCGGGTGGGTAGAAGTAATGGAGCAACAATACGAGGTGGCATTATTCCTCGTGGAAAATATACAGCGCCCCAACAGCATCCTCTTAACGGAGGCGGCTTTAACGGCGTTATATCAACAAAATAACAGTTAATCACTTTAATTAAACGACAGTGGAAAAGTTGATGGCGGATCTGAAAGCGCAGATCATAGAACAATTGAATTTGCAGGAAGTAGCGCCCGAAAGCATTGGCGATGATCAGCCATTGTTTACCAAAGAGGGACTGGGACTCGATTCTATCGATGCGCTGGAACTGATTGTATTGCTGCAACAGCATTACAGTATCCGCATAGCAAATCCTGAAGAAGGACCAAAGATCTTCCATTCTGTACGCACAATGGCGACTTACATTACTGAAAATCAAACCGTGAAGGCATGAGTGAAAAGGTGTGGATAGCAGGCGGTGGGGTAATCAGCGGCATTGGGCTGGATGTACCGGCCTGTATACAATCGTTCCGGGACATGCAACCCGGTATGACGGCCATGCAGTACCTGCCTTCTGTTCATCGCAATACCTTTCCGGTGGCAGAAGTGAAGGCCGATAACGCCACCCTCGCTGATATGGCACGTATGCCGGAGAATATCAGCAGAACCGCTTTACTTAGTATGATTGCCGCCCGTGAAGCGTGGCAGTCCAGCGGCCTGGGCGATATTTCCCAGTACCGCGTGGGTTTTGTTTCCGGTAACACAGTGGGCGGTATGGATAAAACGGAAGATTTCTTCGCGGATTATCTGGCTAATCCCCGTGGTGGCCGTTTACAGCAACTCCTGCACCATGAATGCGGCAGTATTACCGAACTGGTCGCTGATCAGCTGGGTGTGCGGCATCATGTATCTACTATCAGTACTGCTTGTTCTTCCGGCGCCAATGCACTGATGTATGGCTCCCGCCTGATCCGCAATAACATTGTGGACGTGGTGATTGCCGGAGGAACGGACGCACTGACCCGCTTTACCCTCAACGGTTTCAATACGCTCATGATCCTGGATCAGCAGCCCTGCCGCCCGTTTGATGATACCCGTACCGGGCTAAACCTGGGCGAAGGCGCAGGATATGTGGTGCTGGTGTCTGACAGCCTGGCTGCCCGGTTGCAGCCCTGGTGCCGCTTCAGCGGTTTTGCCAACGCCAACGATGCCTATCACCAAACGGCTTCATCGCCCGATGGTACCGGTAATTACCTGGCTATGAAAGGCGCGCTGGATATGAGTGGATTGCAACCGCAACAAATTGGTTATATTAACTTACATGGAACCGGTACACAGAACAACGATGTATCGGAAGGAATCGCTATAAACCGGCTCTTTGCACCGCATTTCCCGGCGATGAGTTCTACCAAGTCTTTCACCGGTCACACGCTGGGCGCCAGCGGTGGCATAGAGGCCGTATTTTCGGCGTTGTCGGTGAAAGAGGGTATCATCTATCCGAATGCACGTTTTGAGCACCAGATGAAGGAATTACCATTTGCACCCGCTACCGCTTTTTCTGCGGGACATGACCTGCAACACGTCATGTCCAACTCTTTTGGTTTTGGAGGCAATTGTTCCAGTCTGGTATTTTCAAAAAGCTACTAGCTTATGAACATCTACATAAATGGCACCGGTTGTATTTCTCCGCAGGAAACTGCGCAGGGAGGCCTTTTGCTGGCTACTCCCCGGGAATACGAAACAGTGCGCCTGGCGACAGTGGATCCGGATTACAAACAATGGATCGATGTAAAACAGATCCGTCGTATGAGCCGGGTAGTGAAAATGGGCGTTGGTGCAGCCAACCTGAGCCTGGAAGCTGCAGGCCTTACCGCACCAGATGCTATCATTACCGGTACCGCTTACGGCTGCCTCGATGATACCGGCGTGTTTCTCACCAAGATGGTCAATCAGCAGGAAGAAATGCTGACGCCTACGGCGTTTATCCAGAGCACGCACAACACCGTAGCCGGACATATTGCCCTGCTGCTGGGATGCAACGGTTATAACAACACCTTCGTGCATCGCGGATTTTCATTCGAAAATGCGCTGCTCGATGCCATCATGATATTGAAAGAAGGCTCCGCACAACATATTCTCGCCGGCGGACTGGATGAAATAACGAATCATAGTCACCAGTTACTGACCCGTTTTGGTCTCTATAAGAAAGAACCGGTAAAAACGATGGAACTGCTGAACAGCCCTTCCCGTGGCACTATTGCCGGAGAAGGCGCAGCTTTTTTCAGCCTGGGTATTACCAAACAACCCGGTACGGTTGCAGAATTATCCGGAGTGAGTACTTTATACAAGCCACTCTGGGAAGGAGAAGTGATCGGTCATATCATGAAGTTCCTGGAAGATAATAATTGCACGCCCGCAGATATCGACCTGATTGTTACCGGCAGAAATGGTGATATTGATCACGATGAAATTTATGAAGAAATAGCCGCTGCCCTGTTCCCGGAAACGGCGGAAGCCAGCTTTAAACATCTCTGTGGGGAATACCCTACTGCCGCTGCTTTTGGAGTATGGATGGCCAACGCCATCATCGCAGAACAGCAAGTGCCGGAAGCCGCCGTATTTTTTGGAAAGGCGCCGGAGCAAATTAATAAAGTGTTAATCTATAATCATCACCAGGGTACCCATCATTCCCTGGTATTACTGACCGCATGCTGAATAACCGGGTTGTAAATATCATTGCGCTGATCAGTTTCCTGGTACTACTATTCCTTGATAGGATCATGAAGTATGATGTACCTGTGTGGACATACGTAATACCGTTACTGATTTTTTTACCGGTAACTGTTTACGGGGCGATGAATATAGAATCGGGTTTTTTTTTGAAAGCATATTGTCAGGCCGATACCACGGAAAAAGTGGTAGCGCTTTCTTTTGATGATGGCCCGGAGCCGGAGTTGACGCCGGAAATACTGAATATCCTGCAGGAGGAAAAGGTGCCTGCCGCCTTTTTTTGTATCGGGAAGAATATCTCCGGTAATGAGCACTTACTGAAACGCATATATGAAGAAGGACATGTAATAGGCAACCATACCTATTCGCATCACTTCTGGTTCGATATGAAATTGTCGGGTAATATGCTGAAGGATATGCAGGAAATGGATGCGGCTACGGTAAATGCTACCGGCCTTTATCCACGGCTGTTTCGCCCACCTTATGGCGTCACGAATCCGAACCTGGCAAGGGCGGTAAAAGCAGGTAACTATCTGCCGGTAGGCTGGAATATCCGCTCACTGGACACGGTAGCAACAGATAAAAATGCCTTGCTGCAAAGAATTATGCAGCAGCTGAAACCAGGTGCCGTGATCTTATTGCACGATACCTGCAGGATTACGGCCGATATATTGCCACAACTGATCCGCGATATCCGTGAACAGGGATACCGCCTGGAAAGAATTGATAAAATGTTAAACGTTCGCGCATATGTGTAAATGGCTGTTAGTTTTGATGAGTTGTGTAGTGAGCCTGCAAATACAGGCGCAGACCGGGTTTAAACCGGTATCAGATATGGCTGCTGTAAAGCAGCAGTTTGCAAAAGCCGCACAGAACACGCAAAGTATCCACTGCGATTTTGTACAGGAAAAGAACCTGAGCATGCTGTCTGACAAGATTGTATCCAAAGGGGAATTCTGGTTCCAGAAAGACAATAAAGTAAGAATGGAATACAAGCAACCTTCCCGTTACCTGCTGGTGATCAATGGAAAGGATATACGGATCAGGGACGCACAAAAAGAAAGCAAAGTTTCGGGGAAGAGTAATAAGTTGTTTGAGCAGATCAATAAAATTACGATCGACTGTGTAAGAGGAACGGTACTGGATAACGCCGACTTCACTACCAAAGCGACAGAGAATGCACAATACTACCGCCTGGAAATGACACCGGTGAACAAGGTGATGAAGGAATATTTCCAGACGATCGTGTTGCTGGTAGATAAACAGGATTATTCAGTGTCAAAAATTACCATGGCAGAATCGTCCGGAGATGATACTACCATCAGCTTTTTACATAAACAACTGAATACAACCATCCCGGATGCGGTATTTTCTCTTAAGTAGTTTTGTAGCGCTGGTGTTGCTGGTGGGCAGCTGCCGCTCGGTATACAAGGAGTTACAGCCTGCCAGCGGCAATGTGCAGTGCATCCGTCAGTTTAGTCCGCAGTTTACCTCCACGCTGTACAGCACACAGGTGGATATATTGAAACATCATCTCAGCGGGCTATTGTTTTTTAAGCAGATGCCCGACAGCAGCATCCGCGTGGTGTTTGCAAATGAGATGGGTTTTAAGTTCTTTGATTTTGAATTTGATCAGCAGGGGCGTTTTACCAAACATTACCTGATGCCTAAAATGGATAAGAAAGCGGTCGTGAAAACGTTGCAGCAGGATTTTGCACTGGTATTGCTGCATCCCGATCTGCAAGCGGCGCATATGGCTACAGATAACCGCTATCGTTATGTAGTAGTACCCACAGAAAAAGGGAATAATTACTATATCACGGATACCGCCTGTACGCAGTTGATACGGATAGAAAAATCGTCGAAGCGCAAACCCGCTGTTACCGTATGGATGCAGCATTATAACAACGGCATTCCGGACACGATCAACATCCGTCATGAGCATTTCAAATTTAATATCTCTTTACAGAAAGTAGAAAAATAACGTATTCATATATAACAACTGTCCAAATGTTAGCAGGAAATTTTTATACCGTTACCGTACAATCCCAGGAGCCAGGTCAGGTGACCACCACTATTGAACTGAATGCGGCACATGCCATTTTCCAGGGGCATTTCCCGGAGCAGCCGGTAGTGCCGGGTGTTTGCATGATGCAAACCATCACGGAATTACTGGAAACAGCCCTGGAAAAGAAAGTAGCGTTGAAAAAAGCTACGCAGATGAAGTTCCTGCAGATGATAGATCCGGTAAAACAACCACTGGTAGATGTAACAGTAACCTATAAAGAAGACGAAGCCGGCTGGAAAGTGAATGCAACGCTGAAGCGCGATGACAAAACATTTATGAAGTTCCAGGGTATATTTAACTAAGTGACAAACACTCCCACACATAACGCACACTTTGAACGTCACCGCGCAGCGGTGCTCATTCCTACCTATAACAACGCCGGTACGCTCGGCGCTGTACTGTCTGATGCCCTTACCTATACCGATCATATAATTGTAGTAAATGATGGTGCTACAGATGAAACCCTTGCTGTGCTGGAACAATTTCCTTCCCTGCAACTGGTTTCGTATAGCCCAAACCGTGGTAAAGGCGTGGCCTTGCGCCGTGGCTTTGCCTACGCATTGGAACAGGGTTACGACTACGTCATCACCATGGATGCAGACGGGCAGCATTTTGCCACCGATCTGCCGGGGATGCTGCAACAGATAGAAGAACAACCAGGCGCCCTGATCATAGGGGCGCGTAACCTGCACCAGGAAAACATGCCGGGCAAAAGCACTTCTGCCAATAAGGTGTCCAACTTCTGGTTCCAGGTAACTACCGGTTTAAAAGGACCAGATACGCAATCCGGTTACCGCCTGTATCCCCTGCAACGCATGGGGAATATGCATTACTTCTGTACCAAATATGAATTTGAAATAGAAGTACTGGTACGCAGCGCCTGGAAAGGTATTAAGGTAGACTGGACCCCCGTTCGTGTTTATTATCCACCGCCGGAAGAGCGGGTATCGCATTTCCGCCCGGTGAGGGATGTTTCCCGCATCACGGTATTGAATACTGTGCTGGTGCTGGTAACCTTCCTGTATATCAAACCACGGGATCTGATCCGTTATTTTTTGAAAAAAGAGAACTGGAAAAAGATGTGGAAGGAAGAAGTGCTGAAAGCAGATGAATCCAATATGCGGAAAGCGGCTTCCATTGGCTTTGGTATCTTCATGGGGATTGTGCCCATCTGGGGATTCCAGCTGCTGGTATCCATCCTGCTGTCGATAAAATTTAAACTTAACAAGGCGCTGGTATTACTGTTTGCACATATCAGCACGCCGCCGCTCACACCGTTTGTGATCTTTGCCAGTTTCCTCGCCGGCCGTATCTGGATGGGGCAAACAGCCAAGGACCTGGTATTTTCAAACGGGATCAACTTTGATACCATCAGGGATAACCTGTTGCAATATGTATTTGGTAGTATCACACTGGCCATAGCAGGCGGATTATTCGCGTGGGCCACCAGCTGGGGGATACTGACTATTTTCAGAAAAGGACGAAGAAATGGGTAATCTTTTTGTAGCCATCTATAATTTTTTTGAACGGCACAAGATATGGCTGTGGTGTTGTACTATTGCCAGCTTTTTGCTGGTAGGTTTTTTTGCCCGACAGATAAGGCTGGAAGAAGATATCACCAAAATTTTACCGCAGGATAAGAAACTCGACAAACTGCAACAGGTGTTCCAGGATTCGAGGTTTGCGGATAAGCTGATCGTTACCATCTCCCAAAAAGATACGACAAAAGAAGCCCAACCGGATAGCCTCACTGCTTATGCTGCGGCCTTGTCCGGCAAGGCCGGTGAACAGCTTTCACCTTATATCCGGCAAATCCAGTCGCAGGCAGACGACGCCATGGTAATGGGTTTGATGCAGGTGATTCAACAACACCTGCCCATCTTCCTGGAAGAAAAAGACTACACAAAAATTGATAGTTTATTGCAGCCCGCACAGCTGCAGCAGTCTTTGCAATATGACTACAACACGCTGATTTCTCCCGCAGGCCTGGTACTGAAGAAGATGATCCAGGCAGATCCGGTGGGGATTTCCTGGATAGGCGTAAAGAAACTGCAGCACCTGCAATATGACGACCAGTTTGAGTTGTATGATAACTACGTTATCACGAAAGATCATAAACATGTGATGATCTTTATTACCCCGGCGAATCCGCCGGGATCCACAAAAATCAATGCGCAGTTCCTGCAGGGACTGGACAAGATAAAAGACAGCCTGGATCAGCAATACCCGGGTGTGGCGGCTTCATACTTTGGAGGTACAGCCGTTTCCGTGGGTAATGCCACGCAATTGCGGCAGGATACCTTCCTGACCCAGGGGATTACGGTCGTATTACTGATAGCCTTGATAGCGCTGTTTTTTAAGAAAAAAAGAGCGCCGGTGCTGGTGATGCTGCCCGTTATTTTCGGCGGCCTGTTTTCACTGGCATGGATATACGTGATCAAAGGACATATTTCTGTAATGGCGATGGGCGCGGGCGCCGTAGTACTCGGTATTGCGGTGAATTACTCCCTGCATGTATTCAATCATTTCCGCCATTCGCAGGATATCCGCGAAGTAATCGACGACCTGGCGACGCCGATGACGCTGGGTAGCTTCACCACTATCGGTGGCTTCCTCTGTTTGCAGTTTGTACATTCACCCATGCTGAAAGATGTAGGGCTGTTTGCGGCATTCAGCCTGATCGGCGCTGCATTGTTTTCACTGATTTTCCTGCCACACTGGATCGTGATCGGGCATAAACCGGATCAGGAAGTTGCGCATCACAACAACTGGCTGGATAAACTTTCTGCACATACGCCGGAGAAAAATAAATTCCTGGTAGGTGGTATTTTCCTGCTCACCATCGTTTTTTTCTATACTGCCCGCAACGTATCGTTTGAAAGCGATATGATGCGTATGAATTACATGACGCCACAGTTGAAAGCCGCAGAGGCGCAGCTTAACAGTGTGAATTCCTACATCGCACAGTCGGTGTATGTAGTGTCTGACGGGCATGACCTGGAAAGCGCGTTGGAGAATGGAGAAAAATTACTGCCCGTTATTGAGCAATTACAGGAGAAAGGCATTGTGAAAAAATATGCCGGCGTACAGGCGTTGCTGTTATCCAATAAAGAACAGACGGAGCGTATCCAACGCTGGAATAATTTCTGGAAAACTCAGGACACTGATAAAAGAACTGCTTTACTGGCCGACCTGCGTAAACAGGGCGCTGCGTTTGGTTTCAGCGCTACTGCTTTTGATAGCTTCGACCAGTTGGTGCATAAAGATTTTCAGCCGCTCAGTCCGGATGCCATGAAAGTATTGCGCAGTGGTAACCTGGGTGATTTTATTATCGATAAGAACGGAACGCTGTCGGTGGTTACGCTGCTGAAAGTAGATCCTGCCCATAAGCAGGCGGTATACGAGGCATTGGAAAATATCCCCAACACCACGGTGCTGGATAAGCAATATGCAGCTAACAGGCTGGTGGAAGTCATCAAAGATGAATTCAACAGTATTGCCTGGATGACTTCTTTACTGGTATTCGCTGCGCTGCTGTTGTCTTACGGCCGTATTGAACTGGCGCTGATCACCTTTATCCCGATGGCTATCAGCTGGGTATGGATCCTGGGAATTATGGGGCTGTTTGGTATTAAATTTAACATTGTAAATATTATCCTGTCCACGTTTATTTTTGGTTTGGGAGATGACTACAGCATCTTTATGATGGATGGGCTGTTACAGGAATACAGAACCGGGAAGAAGACTTTATCTTCTTTCAAATCCTCTATTTTCCTGTCTGCCATTACCACTATTCTCGGATTAGGGGTACTCATTTTTGCACAGCATCCTTCCCTGAAATCTATCGCATTAATTTCCATTATTGGTATTGGTACGGTGGTATTGATTTCGCAGGTGATGATCCCGTTTCTGTTTAATTGGCTCATCACAAACCGCGTGTGTAAAGGATATGCACCGTGGACACTGAAAGGATGGACATTCGCTGTTTTCTCTTTTACTTATTTCACATTGGGATGCTTTCTGTTAACAGGCATCGGTACCCTGCTGATCCGCTGGAACCCCTTTGATAAGGAGCGGGGAAAAGTATTGTATCACCGTATTCTTTCTGCCTATACGCACAGCGTGTTGTACATTATGCGCAATGTGAAGAAACGCATTATTAATCCTGAAAATGAACAGCTGCAAAAGCCGGCAGTCATCATCAGTAATCATCAGTCGTTCCTGGATATTCTTGTCTCCACCATGCTGCATCCGAAGGTGATTTTGCTCACCAATCAGTGGGTATGGCGTTCTCCGGTATTTGGCTCTGTGGTGCGGTTGGCTGATTATTACCCGGTGGCCGACGGTGCGGAAGGTGCGATAGAAAAACTGCGCGAAAGAGTAGCACAGGGATATTCGATAGTTGTATACCCGGAAGGTACCCGCTCTCCGGACCCGGCTATCAAGCGTTTTCACAAGGGCGCATTTTATATTGCCGAGCAGCTGGGGCTGGATATTTTGCCGATGGTGATTCACGGTACTGCCTACACGATGAGTAAAGGCGATTTTCTGTTGAAAGATGGAACGGTGTCAGTAAAGTATCTGCCACGTATAAAGCCACAGGATACTTCCTGGGGAGATAACTACAGCACACGTACGAAATCCATCAGCCGATACTTTAAGCAACAATACGAAATACTGCGTGCGGAAACAGAAGTACCAAAGTATTTCCGCGAGCAGCTGAGATATAATTACATCTATAAAGGACCGGTGCTGGAATGGTATATGCGTATCAAAACAAAGATGGAAAACAATTATGAATTGTTCCATCAGTTGTTACCCAAGGAAGGGCGTATACTGGATATTGGCTGTGGATATGGTTTTATGGATTATATGCTTACCTGGACTGCTCCCGGCAGAGTGATCACTGGTATTGATTATGACGAAGACAAAATAGCTACAGCGGCCTGGTGTTATAATAAACCCGCACAGCTGCAGTTTATACATGGCGATATTTCTACTACGGCAGTAGGTGAATACGATGCCTTTATTCTCAGTGATGTATTGCATTATTTATCTGCTACAGAGCAGGAAGCGCTGCTACAGCAATGTATTGAGCGATTAACACCGGATGGGGTCATTGTGGTAAGGGATGGCGACAGCGATATGACCAAGCGGCATGAGGGTACCCGGTTTACAGAGTTTATGTCTACCAAAGTAATTGGGTTTAATAAAACGAAAGAACAGCCATTGTCGTTTTTCTCAGCGGCGCATGTGCGTGGCCTGGTGAACAAATATGGTGCAGTAGCGGAAGAGATAGATAATACGCGATACACATCGAATGTAATATTTGTGATCAAAAAACTCCGGCAGGAAAATTATGCACCACTATGATGTAATCATTATAGGCAGCGGCCTCGGCGGTTTGGTATGCGGAGCTATCCTCAGCAGGCATGGGTATCGTGTATGCATATACGAAAAGAACCGGCAAACCGGTGGATGTCTGCAAACCTGGTCCAGGGATAAAGTCATCTTTGATTCCGGGGTACATTATATCGGCGGACTTGCGCCCGGTGAAAATCTCTATCAGCTTTTTAAATACCTGGGTATTTACGATCAGCTACGGCTGAAACGTATGGATATGGATGGTTTTGACCATATCAGTTTTGCCGGCGATGATAAAGTGTACCGCATAGCACAGGGGGAAGAAAATTTTATCCGTACCCTTTTGGAAGATTTTCCGGAAGAGGAACCCGCATTGAGGGCATACTGTGACAAGATCCGCGAAGTGTGCAGCAAGTTTCCGTTGTACAATCTCCGTACGGGCGACTATGAAGAGAAACGCCAGGTACTGCAATTGAATACTGCGGATTATTTGCGCAGTATCACCAGCAACGAAAAGCTGCAACAGGTGCTGGCAGGCAATAACCTCCTATACGCCGGTGTGGCAGAGAAAACACCTTTTTACGTACATGCGTTGGTGCTAAACAGCTATATGCAGAGTTCCTGGAAATGTGTGGATGGCGGCTCCCAGATCGGTAAGCTGCTATGCCGGCAGATCCGGAACCACGGCGGTGAAATTATCCGGAATATGGCGGTGACTGCCATCCAGGGCGCTGGCGATAAAGTAGATCACATCGTATTGCAGGATGGTACACAGGTACAGGCCACACATTACATCTCCAACCTGCATCCGGCGCAAACCCTGGCGATGACACACAGCGATGCCCTACGGAGTGCTTACCGCAACCGCATACAGGGACTGGAAAATTCAATAGGTACGTTTGTACTGAACGTAGCCCTAAAGCCAGGTACTTTTAAATATCTCAACTATAATCATTATTACCATGCTACTCCCAACGCCTGGGAGGGCATCGCCTATAAAGAAGAGGACTGGCCACAGACTTATGCCATGTACGTTTCTGCCAGTTCGCAGGACGAAGTATGGGCAGATAGTTTGTCGGTCATGACTTACATGCGCTATGAAGAAGTGGCGCCCTGGCAACATACTTTTAATACCGTGCTGGAAGCGGGACACCGGGGAGCAGATTACGAAGTTTTTAAGGAGAAGAAAGCCAATCTGCTGATCGATTGTGTAGAAAAGCAGTTTCCGGGCTTCCGGGATTGTATTAAGTCGTACTACGTGGCTACGCCATTGTCGTACCGCGATTACATCGGTACCGGCGACGGAAGCATGTACGGCATCCTCAAAGATAGCGCAGATCCGCTACGGACTATGGTTTCGGCCCGTACCAAACTATCCAATTTGTATCTTACCGGTCAAAACCTGAACTTGCATGGAATTTTGGGGGTAACCATCAGCAGTGTAATCACTTCAGCGGAATTGCTGGGGATGGATTTCCTGGTAGATGACATTCATCAGTCAACACATATTTGAAAGTGAAAAATAAGAAGCGCAGCGGCTGGAGAAGATTTGGACGCATACTATTATACATCATCGGTTTTTTTATCCTGCTTTTTGTAGGGTTGGGAATTTACCTGGTAGCCGTAAGCAAAATGCCGCCACCGGAAATTGCGGATCAGCGTGCTTTGCAGCTGCAACGTAAACCGCTTGACAGCACCGCCTATACCCTCGGCAACAACTGGTTCCGCAAGAGTAACAGCGGCTTGTATGAAATGTATGTGGAAGGCGCTCCTTTTGAAAGAGGCGTCATCAATGGTAAGTTATCCGGTGAATTGATCCGTCGCCAGGAAGATGTGTTTGTGGCGCAGTTCAGCAAAATGGTGCCATCTACTTTTTACCTGCATTTCCTGAAATATTTTATCGGCTGGTTTAACCGCGATCTGGCTGATCATGTGCCGGAAGAATTTAAAGAAGAAATTTACGGGGAGTCTTTTTCTGCTTCTCCCAACTACGATTATATCGGGACCAACTATGCCCGCCTGATGAACTATCATGCGGCGCATGATATCGGTCATGCGCTGCAAGGCATGATGCTGGTGGGTTGCACGTCTTTTGGCACCTGGAATGACCAGTCGGCCGATAGTAACCTTATCATTGGCCGCAACTTCGATTTCTACATGGGCGATGCTTTTGCAGAAGAGAAAATGGTCGTATTTTATCATCCTGAGAAGGGCCACAACTTTATGTTTGTGACCTGGGGAGGCTTTACCGGAGTAGTATCCGGTATGAATGACAAAGGACTCACCGTTACCATCAATGCAGCTAAAACCAGCGTGCCTACTGCTGCTGCCACGCCGGTATCGCTGGTAGCCAGGGAAATTCTTCAATATGCAAAGAATATTAATGAAGCCTGGGAGATTGCCCGCAAGCGGAAGATGTTTGTGTCAGAATCTTTCCTGGTAGGTTCTGCGGAAGATAATAAAGCAGTGATCATTGAGAAAACGCCGGAAGGGATGGATATGTACAGCTCCGGTAAAAATTTTATCACCTGTACCAACCACTTCCAGGGCGATTCTCTCGGTATTCTCGCTTCCAATAAATTACAGATAAAAGAAAGTGCTTCTGAATACCGCTACGAGCGGCTGACAGAGCTGATGAAGGAGAATGGTCCCAATACCGTGCAGAAGACCGTTAGTATATTGCGCGATCGTGGCGGTTTACATAACGCCAATATTGGTATGGGCAATGAAAAGTCTATCAACCAGCTGATAGCACACCATTCTATTGTATTTGAACCAAAGAAAGGACTGGTATGGGTATCTACCGCACCGTGGCAGTTGGGGCAGTTTGTAGCGTATGATCTGAATAAGATCTTCAGCATGAAAGGCCTGCACACAGACCATGAAGTATACGAAGATGCCCTGAATATCGCTGCAGATACTTTCCTGTTATCAAAAGATTACCAGGCTTTTGAAACTTACCGCAAGTTGAGAGATCAACTCAAAGAAGGACAGCCGGTAGATATTAACGCATTAGTAGCTTCCAATCCCGCATATTATCATACGTATGTATTGGCAGGAGATTATGAATATAAGCAACGGGCCTTTGCCAAAGCAAAAGCCTATTATGAAACAGCCTTAACAAAGGTGATTGCTACCAAAGGAGAAGAAGATCATATCCGTAAACAACTGGCATTGTGCAATACTAAATTAAAAAGTTAACTGCCATGATCATCGGTATCGGAACAGACATAACAGAAGTGCCGCGCATTGCCGCCAAGCTGGCCAAAGGCGATGGATTCCGTAACCTGGTGTTCACTCCTTTTGAAATCAGTTATTGCGAACAACAGGCGATGCCTGCGGAAAGTTATGCCGCACGTTTTGCTGCCAAAGAAGCGGTGCTGAAGGCTTTTGGTACCGGCTGGGGCAACGGGGGCGTTAACTTCGATGAAATAGAAATACGGAATGATGCTGCCGGGAAACCGGAAGTATTTTTAATAGGCAACGGCGCCGCCAAATACGAGCTGCTGGGTATCAAAAAAATATGGGTTTCCTTATCCCATGAAAAAAGTGCCGCAGTAGCCATGGTCATTATTGAAGGATAAATTTATAGCAGATGTATATACCGGATATTGAACTACAGTCGAAAGCAGCTATCAGGGCTTACCAGGAAAAGGAAGTAATGCGCCTGCTGGGTTACCTGCGTGAGTTTTCACCATTCTATAAAGCATGGTTTAAAAAACACGGCATTGCGGCAGACCAGGTTCAATCGCTGGAAGCCTTCTCACAGATTCCACCGGTAACAAAAGAAGATCTGCAGGAACATAACTGGGAATTTCTTTGTGTAGATAAAAGTAAAATAGCCGAATACACCACTACTTCTGGTACTTTAGGCCGGCCGGTGATTATTGCTTTAACGGAAAAAGACCTGCAACGGCTCAGCTATAACGAATACATTTCTTTCTGCTGCGCCGATGGTACTGATAGCGATATTTACCAGCTCATGCTCACACTGGACCGTCAGTTTATGGCAGGAATGGCTTATTACAACGGTATCCGCAAACTGGGCGCCGGTGTATTACGTGTAGGGCCTGGTGTACCGAGCATGCAATGGGAAAATATCCAGCGTATTCAACCAACCACCATCGTTGGTGTTCCTTCCTTTATCGTGAAACTGATTGCCTACGCCAAGGAACATCACATTGATGTAAACCAGACTTCTGTTAAAAAGGCGGTATGCATCGGAGAAAATATCCGCAATACCGATTTTTCGCTGAACGTACTGGGAAAGAAAATAACCGAGCAGTGGAATATCCAGCTTTATTCTACCTATGCTTCCACAGAAATGCAGACGGCATTTACCGAATGCAAAGCCGGCCACGGCGGGCATCATCACCCGGAATTACTGTATGTGGAATTGCTCGATGAAAATAATCAACCTGTTGCACCAGGTGAAGAAGGAGAGGTAACTATCACTACACTAGGCGTAGAAGGCATGCCCCTGCTGCGTTACAAAACCGGCGATATCTGCCAGTATCATCACGAAGCCTGCAGCTGCGGACGACATACGCTTCGTCTATCTCCCGTAATAGGACGTAAAAAACAGATGATCAAATACAAAGGTACTACCCTGTATCCACCAGCGCTTTTTGATTTGCTGAATGATATGGAAGATGTGAAAGAGTTTGTAGTGGAAGTATTTTCCAATGAACTCGGTACTGATGAAATACTATTGCACCTCTGGCCAAAGGAGGAATCTGAAGAGATGGACCGCAAAATAAAATCATATCTGCAGGCAAAGCTGCGCGTGATTCCGCAGGTGAGATATACCAGTCAGCAGGAGATTATGCGGATGCAGTTTCCGGAGAACAGTCGTAAGCCGGTGAAGTTTCTGGATAACAGGAGTTAGGCTAAAACCCCATCACCGCCATATCCTTCGGGTTATCCAGCTTCGTACTCTTCCGCTCGCCACCTACTAATACATGAATCATATTGGTCTGTGTAGGATGCCGTTCATATAACACATCATTCTTCACCTGCACCTTCTTTGGAACCGGCACATTTTCCGCTTCCAGGAAGCTCCATACTGCATCTTCTTCTATCTTATATCCGATAAAATGCAGGGGTACATTTTTGCCATCCAGTGTTACTGCAAGATGTTGAGAAAGATAAGCAGCGATGTAGCCCTCTACCTGCTTGCGATTGGCAGGGCGGGTAATATCAAAGGAAGTTTTATACTGTGCTTTGAGGGTATTTTCCAGGTCGTCCGCGAAAATGCGGCAACTGACCTGTAGCTCTTTTTTGCCCGCATCATGGGAAATCTCGGTAACGCTGGCATAGAAAGGGTGGAAGGCGGTTAGCCATAAAGTCATCCACCATTTACATAATAATAAACCCACTGGACTAATATTTTTTAAAAAATTAACTTTTACTTTCTATTATTACCCGAAATTAAAGAAAAGCAGTGGCAATGGATGGATTGTATTTTGAGCTGGGGTGGCAACATATTATTAATTGGGATGCTTATGATCATATTCTCTTTGTAATAGCGTTGAGTGCCATTTACCTGCTGCGCGACTGGAAAAAAGTGCTGGTATTGGTCACCGCATTTACGGTAGGACATTCCATTACCCTGGCGTTGAGTGTATTACATATTATCCGTATACCGGCGGCACTGATTGAGTTCCTGATACCGGTCACGATCTGTGTCACCGCCCTGTCGAATATTATCCGGAAAGACGAAGCACCGCAAAACCTGCAGCTCAACTACTTTTACGCTTTATTTTTCGGTTTGATCCATGGACTCGGTTTTTCCAATTACCTGAAAAGTTTGCTGGGAAGCCAGGCAAACATCGTTAAACCACTCCTGGGATTCAATTTGGGGCTGGAATTCGGACAGATCATTATCGTGATGTGCATACTGCTCATCTCCACCTGGATCGTGCAATTTGGGCGCGTAAAACGCCGCGACTGGAATATGTTCCTTTCTTCGGCCACTTTTGGCGTTGCTTTTTTAATGGTGATACAAGGCGTTAGAGCGCTGTTTATATAAACTGTTTATGAGAAAACAACTTTACCTCGCCGGGGTATTGTGTTGCAGCGTGTTGTCGCTGCAGGCGCAAAACAACCCGGGCTCCAACCATGGCAACCGTTTCGAGCAGCTGGGAACGATGTTGCAGACACCGAATATGTACCGCTCCGCTTCCGGTGCGCCCGGACCAAAATACTGGCAGCAACGGGCCGATTATGATATAGAAGCGCAACTGGATGATGAAAAGCAAAAACTGACGGGTGCAGAAACGGTTACTTACTTCAATAACTCGCCCGATCCGCTCACCTACCTCTGGTTACAGCTCGATGAAAATGAGCATGACGCCAAAGGCGATAACCAGCAGTTCAATGAAAGCCGGATGTCGGATAAAATGACCATGGCTACGCTCAACAGCCTCCTGCCTTCTGGTAAGGACCTGGGCGTAAAGATTGTAAAACTGACCGATGGAGATGGAAAAGCATTGCCCTACACCATCAATCAGACCATGCTCCGCATCGATCTGCCTAAGCCATTGATGCCGGGAGAGAAATATAAATTCAAAGTAAACTGGTGGTATAACCTGTCCGACCGGATGACCGTTGGTGGCCGGGGCGGATATGAATATTTCCCGGAAGATAAAAATTACCTCTACACCATTTCCCAGTGGTACCCGCGACTGGCCGTATACTCTGATTTCCAGGGATGGCAGAACAAGCAGTTTACCGGCCGTGGTGAATTTGCCCTCACCTTTGGCAATTTCCGTGTGCGCATGACCGTACCATCGGACCATGTGGTAGGCGCTACAGGTGAATGCCAGAATTACAGGGAAGTGCTTTCTCCTGCGCAATTCCAGCGCTGGCAGCAGGCACAGAACAGCAAGGAGCCGGTGGAAGTGGTGAGCCTGGATGAAGCAAAGAAAGCCATACAGGGACATGCCGGCAAAACCACCACCTGGGTATATGAGGCACAGAATGTGCGCGACTTTGCCTGGGTATCTTCCCGCCGCCTGGTGTGGGATGCCCTCGCTACCAACGTGGAAGGCAATAAGGTAATGGCCATGTCGTATTATGGTCCGGAAGCTTATCCGCTGTATCGCCGTTATTCTTCCAAAGTAGTAGCACATACGCTGAAATCATATTCAAAACATACGATTCCTTATCCTTACCCGGTGGCCATTTCGGTGGAAGCCGCCAACGGTATGGAATATCCTATGATCTGCTTCAACTATGGCCGCGCCGATAAAGATGGTACCTATTCTGAAGCTACCAAGAACGGTATGATCGGGGTTATCATCCACGAAGTGGGACATAACTTCTTCCCGATGATCGTCAACTCCGACGAAAGACAATGGACCTGGATGGACGAAGGACTGAATACCTTCTGCCAGTTTATGGCCGAACAGGAATGGGACAGTAACTTCCCTTCCGGCCGTGGCCCTGCACATAAGATCGTGGATTATATGAAGATGCCGAAAGATCAGCTGGAACCTATCATGACCAATTCTGAAAACATTGTGCAGTTTGGGCCCAATGCCTATGCTAAACCGGCTACAGGACTGAATATCATGCGGGAAACCATTATGGGGCGTGAGCTGTTTGATTTTGCCTTCCGTGAATATGCACGCCGTTGGGCATTTAAACATCCTACTCCGGCCGACTTCTTCCGCACTATGGAAGATGCCTCTGCGGTAGACCTGGACTGGTTCTGGCGCGGCTGGTTCTTTGGAACTGAACCGGTGGATATTTCCATCGACAGCCTGAAATGGTATCGCATGGATGGCAAAAATCCGGAAGAAACCGCCCAATCGGCCAAAGCTGCCTACGATAAAAATATGGATCACGTGGCCAGGCAGCGGAACAAAGCAGCCGGCGTGAAATATGCCGTGGATCAGGATACCAGCCTGCAGGATTTCTACAGCAAATGGAACCGCTTTGAAGTAAGCCCGGAAGATAAAGCTGCTTATAATGAATTTTACAACGGTTTAAGCAAAGAAGAAAAAGCATTGTACGATAGCAAAAAGAATTTCTACCAGGTAACTTTCTCCAATAAAGGCGGCCTGGTAATGCCACTCATCATTGAATGGACTTTTGCCGATGGTACAAAAGAAACCGACCGGATCTCCGCCTATATCTGGCGTAAGAATGAAAATGAGGTGACCAAAGTATTTGCAAAGGATAAAGCCGTAGTGTCTGTAAAGCTCGATCCGTTGCGCGAAACCGCCGATATTGACGAAAGCAATAACAGCTGGCCACGTACCGCTTCACCTTCTAAATTTGAGTTATTCAAGGCGGCCGGTACCATTCGGGGCGCTTCTACCGGTGATAACCCGATGAAGAAAGCAAGTACAAAATAAACCAGCTATTTTATATTTTGTGGCGGCTATCATCTCCGGATGATAGCCGCCTTACTTTTTAAGATCCTTTTAAAAGTCAATGTTATGAAACAACTAGCCCGGTTATTACTGTTGATCTGCCTGGTGCAAACAGCCAGGGCCGCCGATGTGGATACCGTTTCCATTCACAGCCAGAAAATGCGTCGCGCCTATAAATGCGTAGTGATCAAGCCTGCCTCCTACAAAAGCGGTACACAACGCTACCCGGTGGTATACCTGCTGCATGGCGCCGGTGGTAATTTCGCCAACTGGGTCACCAATGTGCCTGTTATCAAGGAACTGGCCGATACTTATCAATGCATGATCGTTTGCCCGGATGGCGCGGTGACCAGCTGGTACTTCGACAGCCCGGTAGATAGCAGCATGCGTTTTGAAACCTATGTGTCCAAAGAAATCCCGGCATACATAGACCAGCATTATCAGACTTTACCGGAACCCGCTCACCGGGCCATCGCCGGCCTGAGCATGGGTGGCCACGGCGCCCTGTTCCTGGCGATCCGTCACCAGGATGTATTCGGCGCTGCCGGGAGTATGAGTGGTGGCGTGGATTTTCGGCCGTTTCCCAAAAACTGGGATCTGAAGAAACGCCTGGGAGAACCAGGTACGGACGGTGCCAACTGGTACGACTATACGGTTATAAAACAGGTAGATAGCCTGAAACCGGGTGCCTTGTCTATTATTGTTGATTGCGGTGTAAAGGATTTCTTTATTGATGTAAACCGGGATCTTCATAAAAAATTATTACTGGCGGGTATCAATCACGACTATACGGAACGGCCAGGAGAGCACAACTGGCAATACTGGGCCAATGCGGTCAAGTACCAGTTGTTATTCTTCCAGCAGTTTTTCAATAAGTAAAAAGGTATTATAAAAAGAAAGGCCGGTCTTTGGTAAGACCGGCTTCTTTTTGTCCAATTCCTATGAAAATCCAGAAAATTTGTTCTCTAAAAAGTGCCGTCAGCAGGAATACCAACGGCGGTAATCTTTGAATGTGACCTATGTTGATTGAAAAATATTATTTATTCTTCCTCGCGTTTGTTGAATGAATGCCGGTCCTCAACAGGACCGGCCTTTTTTATGCACGCGATTCAAAATAAGAATGTTATTATTTTTTCGGATCCCACCACAGATGGGTACCACCTACGTCTTTTGGTTCGCTGAGGGTAGTCACCGCCTTTGCAACTCCAGCGCCATTGGTAGCGTATTCGTTGCTTGGGAATGGTGCTCTGCGTACAAAGTCCGTGGTGCTTACTTTACCACCACTGTTGTTTACTACAACCGGAAACAGTTTAGGGTAACCGGTTCTGCGGAATTCAGCCCATGCTTCTTCTCCTTCAGGGAAATTGGCAATCCATTTCTGGGTAATGATACGTTCCAGTTTCCTGTCTACTGACACACCTTCTTCCCATTTGATGGTAACGGTGCTCAGGTATTGGGAACCAGCTTTGATATCATTCTGGCCGGCAGTGATCGCCTTTGGATCGATGTATGGTGCTGGCAGTGAAGCGTTATCATTGTAATAAGTACTTGCATCTCCCAGTTTATATTGATCGAAGGAAGTCTGGATACCGGTTTCGTAATTGGTTTGCGCATTACCTGCACCTGCCCATTGGCGGATAGCCGCTTCTGATTTCAGGAACCAGGCTTCAGCAGCCGTTACGAGCTGTAATTTACCAGGCAGTTCCACCAGTTTGGAGAAGCTACCATAACGTGCTTTACCATCGATATTGATACCATTACGGATACCGATATACTGGTCTTTCACAGCAGGATCAGTTGCTTTCTCGAAGTACAACGGCAAACGGGGATCTTTATAACCGTTCATGTAAGTACCTACGGGAGCACCCATCAGGATATCGCCCCATGCACCACAAACGGTGTTCAGCGGGTGAGTGGTAGTTCCGATATCCACCGTGAAGTTATCCTTGTAGCTTTGCAGTAATCCACCAGCATTTGCCAGTGCGGCTTCACCTTCCAGTTTAGCTTTTGCAGCATCTACGTTTACTACACGTAAAGCGAGTCTTAAACGCAGGGTGTTGGCAAATTGTAACCATTGTTTGTAGCTACCACCGTAAACGAGATCGGATTTTTTGAACAAGGCAGATGATTCTTTGCCGGCCAATGGTGTCAGGATATCGATAGCGGTTTTCAGTTCATCAAAGAACATATAGTACGCATCTTTCTGGCTGTCGTAGTCGATAGAACCATCCGGGTTAGGAGTATTGTATTTGCTGTAGATGATCGGGCCAAAGATATCGGAAGTCCGGTGCATGGCTTCCACTTTGATGATCAGCGACATGGCATAGCTATCAGGTACTTTTCCTTTGGTGAACGCAGCTACTTTGTAGCAGGGATTCATCACATTGGTATAACCGGTGCTGAAAGTAGTATTGATCCATCCATCTACAAAGCTGTAGGTGATGTTATTGATGTTACCGCCAAAGGGGGTAGGCGACATCATATAACCACTGTAAATATCACTCAGCAGGTTTTGTTGCAGCTGGAAGGTAGGTGCCGGCTGATAGAGATAGATGCTGCGTTGTGCCTGTTGCAGCAAAGCCGGAACCAGTGCAAAATCCGCCGCTAACTCTTCATCCGTAGAACCATATGGGTTTTTGTTGATGTCTTCAAAGTTTTTGGTACAGCTGCTGAAGCATAGTGTGGCTGCCATGGCCAGACTCGCTATTTTGAATATTTTATAATTCATAGCTCTTGTTTTTGTTGTTCTTAATCAGGTTAAAATGCACATTTCAGGTTCAATCCAAAGCTGCGGGTAGATGGTAAACCAAATACATCCACACCTTGCACACCGTTACCGGTACTCATACTCAGTTCAGGATCGTAAGGCGCTTTTTTAGTGATAAAGAACAGGTTACGTGCTACCAGTCCAAGCTTCAGGTCTTTGAAGAATCCTGGTTTCAATGCGAAGTTGTAATTAACAGATAACTCTCTCAGGCGGATGTTAGTGGCATCATACATATAGAATTCGGTGATACCGGCACGGCCGCCGATACCTGCATAGTACAGGTCAGCAGGGATTTTACCGGTATAGGCTTTACCGCTGGCGTATACAGCAGGAACATCTACACCACCATTTTTACGTGCATCGCCGGTGGCTTTTGATACACCATACTGGTCCATCATAGCTTGTGTGATACTCATTACTTTACCACCAAAACGGCCATCGATCAGGAAGTTGATGCTGAATTTGTGCAGGTTGATAGTATTGCTCCATCCCAGCAGGAAGTCTGGTGTTGGATTACCGAGGTAGGTTAATTTACCGTCTTCTGCTTTAGGCTTGCCGCTTTCATCATCTATCACCAGTTTACCGCTTTCGTCACGTACGGCTTTCTTACCGTAAATGTCGCCATAGGCACTTCCTTCATGGAGCACCAGCGCATAGGTGTTAACGTTATCGCCTCTTGGAGTCAGGGTATAATCACCATTTAACTGCGGCGCCAGTTTGATCAGCTTGTTCCTGTTACGGGTGAAGTTGAATGCTGTGTTCCAGCCGAAGTTCTTTTGTTTTACTACCTGGTAGCCCAGTGTTGCTTCTATACCGGTGTTTTGTACATCACCCGCATTCAGGTAAGCGTTTGGATAGAGGTAGCCTACAGATACCGGGAAATCGAAGTATTGATTTTTAGTGTGTGAGTTGTACCAGGTTACATCCAGGTTCAGGCGGTTATCCATGAATCTCCATTCTGTACCTACTTCTACGGAAGTGGTGATTTCAGGTTTCAGTGCTACGCCGTTAAAAGGTCCAGCAATGTTGGAGATCAAAGTACCGGAAATGATCTGGTTGGTAGGTCTGGTTACAAACTGATCTACGTCATTACCTACTTTTGCATAAGATGCACGGATCTTTGAGTAAGTGATGGCGGCTGGCATTTTAAATACTTCGCTCAGGATGGTATTTAAACCGGCGGAATAATACAGGTACCCTTTTTTCATGGTAGGTGTGTATGCCAGGGTAGATGACCAGTCGTTACGGGCGGTCAGGTCCAGGAATACTTTTTCACTCAGGTTAATACCAGCGGTAGCGAATAAAGACTGGATCTGTCTTCTGGAACCGGTGGGTGTTATTTTCGCAGCCGGGCTCAGGTTAATGTTACCGATATGGAATACATTGGCGAAAGCCAGGTCTGCATCTTTGGAGTCAATAAAATTATGATCCTGTTTGAGGTCGTTGATACTGGTACCGGCAGTGAAGTTGAATCCGAGTTTATCAGACAGCTTTTTGTTACCGGATACCAGCAGGTCACCATAATATTGGGTGCTGGTCAGGTAATCGTTGGTATAGCGGCCGTTGGCATCTGCAATGGTAGTTTGTGTACCGGCATATGCTTTCAGTTCGTATTTATCCCAGGCTTTGTTGGCGTTACCACGAATCTGTACGTTCAGCCAGTCGTTGATCGCATAACGTAAGCTCAGGGATGCGATGAGATTGTCTTTCCTGTTTTCGGTAACGTTTCTGTTCAGCACCCAGTATGGATTCTGCTGGAAGTCTTCCCCTGCCTGGCTTTTATCGAAATTAATATTCCACCAGTTCTGCATGTTTACGTTACGTGCAGCGGAGAAATATTCGTAGTTATTTTTATAGCTGTCGAAATCCAGTCCTCTGGGGAAAATATACAAACCGGTAAGCGGGTTGTAGTATAAGCCGGAAGTAGGACGGTTATGTGCATTCTGGGTGGTCATCTGCACGTTCGCATCTATATTCAGTTTATCGTTCAGGAAGGTACCTGTTTCACGGAAGTTGAGGGTATGCTGACCATACTTCGCAGTAGGCATTATTCCTGTATTCGCGGTGTTGGAATAAGAGAAATAAGTCTGTGCTTTTTCAGTACCACCGGCTACGTTAACGGAGTTAATAAAAGTAGTACCGGTTTTAAAGAATGGTTTTACAATATCCTTGCTGCTGCCTTCTTTGCCCCAGCTGTCGATGGTACCGGGACCTGTTTGCAGATAGGAGTTCTGTGATTCAGGAAGATAAGCAGGTTTGTCGAGCGTGAAGCTGGAGGCGAAGCTTACTTTTGCCTGTCCTGCTTTACCTTTTTTAGTGGTGATGATGATTACACCGTTACCTGCCTGGCTACCGTACAATGCAGAAGCCGAAGCTCCTTTCAGTACGTTGATACTTTCGATGTCATCCGGGTTGATGGTACTTAAGATATCACCACCATCACGACCGCCGGAAGAAGCGCCGGAAGCCTGTCCCCAGAGATCGCCGGGTTGTGCACTGGTGAAGTTGGCGATAGGTACACCATCTACTACATACAGCGGTTGATTCTCCCGGATAGATTTCTGTCCGCGTAAAATCACCCTGGCAGAACCACCCACACCGGAGGCACTGCGGTTAATCTGCAGGCCGGATACTTTACCGGACAAGCTATTGATCACGTTTGTTTCTTTCACATTGGTCAGATCTTCACCTTTTACCTGTTGGGTTGAGTAGGTCAGATCTTTTGCTTTACGCTGGATACCCAACGCAGTTACTACCAGTTCATTCAGTCCTCTTACATTGTCTTCCAATGTGGCGTTGAGGGTAGCGCTGCTGCCAACAGTACTTTCTTTAACGGCAAAACCAACATAGCTAAAAACAAGTACATCACCTGCTTTTGCGTTGATATGATACTTACCTTCTGCATTGGTCTGGGTGCCTTTTGAAGCCCCTTTGATCTGTACGGTAACACCAGGAAGCGGAGTGCCTTTGCCATCCTTTACGGTGCCGCTGATTTCTTTTTCCTGGAAAGCGCTACGGAATGAAGATGCGGGCAACCAGGTATAGCTGGCGGCCTTCACATATGCACTGTCTGCTAATATGGAAGTGAGGGCCAGACCGGTCATAGCACACACTTTCATAAGGCGTAGGTTTTTTTTCATACTTGCCTTTTTTTTGGTTAATAAATGGGATTTGTATTGTTGAATTAAACTGACCATTTTAAAGCGTGCATTATTTTTGAAAAATGAGTGGTCCGTTAGCATGGCGTGCACCATCCTTTAAGGACTGTTTTTCTTCGTTTTTTATGCAGTTACCCGTCTATAGGGGCGTGCAAGGCCTCATCGCTGTTCGCGATGTGTGATCCGGGTTGAGCAAAGCAGTTTGTTGTTATGTGTTTTTCTACATGAAATGTTGTTTTTAATAACGTCTGTTTGTTACAGGCTGCATAGCATAGAGCGCTGATATGTTGCGCTACAGAAAAGGAGTCGTGCGTACTTATATTTAGTACTATGCTGTTTTAAATTATTTTTAACTTTTTTTTGAAACTTACCGGAGATCCCACCAGAGCGGTGTTCCACCGTTATCCAATCCTTTTAACGTGGTAATGGCACGGGCCAGTGCCTTCGGATTAGTGACCTGTTCTATCTGCGGCATAGGTAACCGGCGGATCATTTTTTCTGTGGAGATAGTATTGCCACTATTATTAATAACTACCGGGAACAACTTGGGATAGCCCGTTCTGCGGAATTCACTCCAGGCTTCCTGTCCTTCCGGAAACATGGCGATCCATTTCTGCGTGATGATTTTTTCCAGTTTCTCTGCTACCGGCGCGCCTTCTTTCCATTTAATGGTAATGGTGCTCAGGTGCGGATCACCCGCAGGTACATTGTTGTCGCCGTTTTGCGGATCGATATATGGACGGGGTTTGTCGGTATCGTTATTCATATATGCGTCCACGTTAGTGATGTTGTACTGGTTAAAAGAAGTGCTGATGCCGGTGGCATAATTGGTAGCGGCATCTCCCGCACCTTTCCAGCCATATACGGCGGCTTCGGCTTTCAGGAACCAGGCTTCTGCGGCTGTCATGAATAATATCCTGCTGTCAAATTTCACCAGGGGAGAAAAACCGCTATATTCTTCTTTCGCAGAAATCCGGATACCGTTCCGGATGCCATGGTATACATTCACGCCATCATCGGTGGGTACAAAATAGTGGGATAGCCTGGGATCTTTATAACCGGTCAGGATAGATTCCATGGGAGCGCTCATTCTCAGGTCGGCCCAGGTATAGCACATGATATTCAACGGATGTGTTACCGGGGAAATATTCACATAGAAATTATCAGCAGGAATAGTGAGCAACCCCAATGGATGGCTAAGTGCGGCTTCGCCTTCTTCTCTAGCCTTTTGGGGATCCACTCCTGAAATACGGATGGCTAAGCGCAACCGCAACGTATTGGCAAATTTAACCCATTGGGTATAATCGCCTTTGTATACCAGGTCGAATGCGGCGAAACGCTGTGTGGCACCAGTGTTGATAAAATGAGTCAGGGTATCGATGGCTTCTTTGAGGTCTTTGAAGAAGGCATAGTAAGCCTGCTGCTGGGAGTCGTAATCAATGCCCATTTCATTGTTCAGCTGGCCGTAATGTGTATAGATCACAGGGCCATAGATATCGCTGATGCGATGCATGGCTTCCACCTTGATGATCTGTGCCCATGCATAGAAATCACTGTAATGATCTTTCGCCTTTGTTTGTGCGAAGTCGCAGGTTTTCATCACATTGCTGTAGGTTACCTGCCAGGGCTTATTATTCCAGTAATAAAGGAGGCCGTAATTGGTATTATTGATATTGCCTTCAAAGGGAGTAGGGGCCATCATATAGCCGGAAAAAACATCGGCGTTGAGGTTCTGCTGTAATTGTGCAGTGGGCGGATCGTTATAGATGAGCAGGTTGAGTTGCGCCTGTGATAAAGGTTCCCCCATCAGCCGGTAATCGGCTCTCAGTTCTTCTTCCGTGAAATCGAAAGGATTTTTGTTAATCTCATCAAATCTCTTCGTACATGCACTTGCCAGCATAATTGCCACGACGGCGAATAATGTGGTGATTTTCCAGCTTTTCATTGGTGAGTATTTTAAAGTCCTAATCTCAGGTTGATCCCCATGCTGCGTACAGGTGGCAACCCGAATACATCTACACCCTGCAGCCCGTTGCCGGTACCCATGGATACTTCCGGATCAAACGGCGCATGCAGTTCAAAAAAGAAAAGGTTCCTGCCTACTATTCCTACGCGCGCATTGCGCACCCATTTCCATTTCAACGGGAGGCGATAGCTCAGGCTCAGTTCCCGTAAACGGATGTTGGTAGCGTCGTACATATACATCTCCCCAATGCCGGCCCTGCCGCCGATGGTGGTGTAATATGTTTGTGCATCAATTTTTCCGCTATAGGCGGTACCATTGCGGTTCACGGCATTGATTTTTACGCCGCCATTGTCACGGGCTTTGGCACTTTCTTCACTTACGCCGTACCAGTCCAGCACGGCCTGCGTTACACTCATTACTTTACCGCCAAACCGACCATCTATCAGGAAGCTCAGGTTAAAGTTTTTATAATCGATACTGTTATTCCATCCCAGGGTGAAATCCGGGTTCGGATTACCCACTTTCTTGAATGCGTTGCGGGTCTGCAGTTTACCGGCAGCGTCCAGTACATATTCCCCTTTGCTGTTCTGCACCAGCTCTTTGTTGGAATAAATATCGCCCCAGGAGCCGCCTTCCATGATAAAAGAGCCAAACATATTCACCCCGAAATCAGTGAGAATAAACATATTACTGGTATCGGCCCCGATGATCCGGGAATTGGAAAGGGAAATAATTTTATTCCTGTTGGTGGCAAAATTTACGGTACTGGTCCAGGCCACGGCCTTATTACGTATAGGCATCAGTGTAAGCGTGGCTTCCCATCCCTGATTCTGTATATTACCCATGTTGAGGTAATAGGTATTATACCGGTTACCCAGCGGGGCCGGTACTTCCATGTATTGTTTATAATTATTGTTTTTGTAGAAGGTGATATCTGCGGTGATCCTATTTTTGAGCAGATGTGCTTCCAGGCCTACTTCAAAAGAACGGTTGTCTTCCGGCTCCAGGTGGAGGCCCGGATACAATGTGTCCTGGTTGAGTACCACACGCGTTACGCCTGCAATGGTTTGCAGGGTGAAGGAGGCAGGGCGCGAAGAGTAGGGGGCTATATCATTTCCCACTTTTGCATACGAGATGCGGGAGCGGAGGAAATCGATGGATGCAGGCATTTTAAACATCTCGCTCCATACGGCCGACAGTCCCGCAGAATAATAGAAATATCCTTTATGCAGAGTTGAAGTATAGGCGAAGGTGCTGGACCAGTCGTTGCGCCCGGTGAAATCGAGGAACAGGTAATTGTTGATCCCTACCTGTGCATTGGCAAATACTGCCTGTAATTGTTTGCGTTCTATATTATGCTGTGCATCCAGGGAGGTGTTGAGAATATTGGAAACAGAAAATTTATTCGGATAATTCAATCCCGGATCTGCATTGGGGTTGGAGCCGTTGAAATTCCGTTCATGCGCTTTGGTATCGGTGATGCTGGCGCCTATATTGCCGGCCAGGTGCAGCCATTTATTCATTTTGTGGCTGGCGTTAAGCATCATGTCGCCGTATAGCTGGGTGTTGAATTCTTTTTCCAGTGTATATCTTCCGTTGGAGCCTGCCAGTACGATCTGTGTGCCGGCATAGGCTTCCAGTTCGTACTGGTCGAGGGATTTATCGAAGTTGCCCCGGCTTTTCAGTGCCAGCCAGTCGTTCAGCTGCCAGGTGAGCGACAGCGTAGCGAGGCCCCGGTAGCGGGAATCGAGGCGAAGGTTGCGATTCAACGCCCACATAGGGTTTTGCTGATCATCCTGGCCTATCCACTTTTTATCATTCCGGATATTCCACCAGTTCTGCATGTAGAGATCGCGGCCCTGGTCGTAGTATTCAAAGTTGTTTTTGTAGTAGTCGAAATCCTGTCCGCGCGGAAAGGTATACAGGCCGGAAATGGGGCTGTAATACAAACCGGATGACAAGCGGTTGGTAGTGCTTTGTGCAGTGAAAGATACGTTGGCATCCATCACCAGTTTATCGTTGAGTAGCTTTAATGTTTCGCGCAGGTTAACGGTATGCCGGTCGAATTTATTGGTGGGCAGAATACCTTTGTTGGTGGTGTTCGCGTAGGAGAAATAACTTTGTGCGGTTTCTGTACCACCGCTGAAGGCAATAGTATTGGTAAACGTGGAACCGTTGTTATAAAAATCTTTTACGTGGTCGGGTGCATTGATCGGGCGGCCCCAGCTACCCAGTGATCCGGGTTGTGGCGTACCTACTTTATCTACGCCGGGTGTATCTGTTTGTGCATAGCGGTATTGAAGCGGTGGGAGGAGTGCTGGTGTTTCCTGTGTGAAATCGGAAGAAATATCAATTTTGCTTCTGCCGGGTTTTCCTTTTTTGGTGGTGATGAGGATCACGCCGTTGGCGGCCTGGCTACCATATAAAGCGGCGGCGGAAGCGCCTTTCAGGATACTGATGCTTTCAATATCGTCCGGGTTGATGTTGGAGATACCATCGCCGCCATCGCGGCCACCGGCGCCGATGATGTTGTGGGATTGTCCCCATACATCGGAAGGTTGTGCCGGTGTGTAGTTGGCGTAAGGCACGCCATCTACGATGTACAGCGGTTGGTTTTCCCGGGTGGATTTATTGCCACGCAGCACTACCCTTACAGAACCGCCTATGCCGGAGGCGCTGCGGACAATGGTGGCGCCGGCTGTTTTGCCGTTCAGGCAGTTGATGACATTGGCGTCTTTTACCAGTTGCAGATCTTCTCCATCCAGCTGCTGGGTGGAATAGGGGAGTTCCCTGCTTTTTTTCTGGATGCCGAGGGCAGTTACTACCAGTTCGTTGAGGGCTTTTACATTTTCCTGCAGGCGTACCACGATGCTGGAATCTGTGCCTACGGTTACTTCCCGGCTGATGAAGCCTACGGAACTAAAAACAAGCATATCGCCGGTGCTGGCTTTTATGGTAAAACCAGCATCGGCGTTAGATTGGGTTCCTTTATTGGAATGTTTGATCTGAATAGTGACTCCCGGGAGTGGCGTGCCTTTGTTATCGCGTACAATTCCACTGATATCTCGCTCCAGGGACACATGATTCAGAAGGTCAACAGTGGGTGAGGGTCCGGTGTCACTTTCTGCGCCTACTATAATTTTATTGTTAATGCGGGTAAACTTTAGTCCTGCCTGAAGGGATAATAAACTGAGTACTTCATCGATGGGTGTTTTCGTACAGTTTAACGTAATCTTTTTCTTCAGGTTCAGATCAGTTTTGTCATAATGAAAGTTTAGCCCTGTTTTTACCGAAATTTCGGTCATTACTTCTTCCAGGTTTTTATTTTTTACCTGGATGGTGACAACTATTCCTGCAGGCGGGTCGGGTGTTTGCGTGATTGCGCTAGTCGTTGTGTTCAAGCTCCCCGCCAACAGTAGTGTCAGCATCAACCCCATGGATACAAACCACATCCTGGGGTAAGGCTTTACCCTCATATGGACTAGTTTTTATTTTGCAAGTAAACGGTGTCTTTTTTAATGGTATAAGAAAGGGATTTCGCCAGGCAGATAATGTCCATTACGTCTTTGAGGCTTTCATTTTTAAAAGAGCCATTGTAGTTCCATGCTGTTTTGTCGCTTTCGTTAATAACGGTGACGCCATAACGATTTTCTATACCGGTTACTATCTCATTATAGGGTGCATCTTTGAATATCAGGTAGCCCTGTTTCCAGCCGTTTACCTCTTCGGCTTTGCTGAAAGCAGTTTTCACGGGGCTGAGGGAAACGCGGTCGTAGCTGAGTTGTTCGCCGGGCAGCAGGATCTGGGAGGGGGCCGACTGGCTGCTCTGGTTCAGTTGGTCTACCTTTACTTTACCGGTTACCAGTGCCACAATCACTTTATGTTCGCGGGCATAGGCGCGGATATTGAAAGAGGTACCAAGTGCGGTGGTGGTTAGTTCACCGGTATTGACACTGAATTTCCTGGCAGGATCTGCTGCTACCGTGAAGAACGCTTCGCCTTCTTCCAGGGAAATGCTGCGGCTGTTTTCTCCGAAGTGAAGAGGGTAGCGTACTTTACTACCGGCATTCAGTTCTATGGTGCTACCGTCTTCGAGGGTAATACTTTCTTTATGTGCTTTAGGAGTGGTGATTTCGATGAATCCGTCTTTTACGATGCGGTTGCTCTGGTTGGCTGCAATGGGAGCAGCAGCTGCCGGATGTTTGTCCGGAGCGGATTGATTCCACCAGAAAAGGCCTGCTGCGAGCAATACCACTGCTGCTGCAGCGGCATACCAGTAACGGGCGTATATGGAGCGCACTTTGGGCGCTGGTGCGATGTGTGCATTCAGGTTTGCGCGGATGCTGTCGAGTTCACGGTCTAGTGCTGCATCTTCCGCATAAGTGGACTGGTGACGATTGATATTTTCAAACCATTGATCTACAATAGCCGCTTCCTCCGGTGAGCAATTCCCCTGGTTATACCGCTCCAGCAATATTTTTATCTGTTCTGTGTCCACCTGTTGGCGTTTTATGTGTTCTTAAGTCGTAATAACGTGGAAAAGGTACCATGTACATTTAATTATTTTTTAGCTGGTCAGCGGGTTGCCTGACTAGATAAACAAATACATCAATACCAGGAGGACGGTGAGGTCTGTTCTGGCGTAGCTGGTCCTTAGTATCTTCAACGCTTTTGTGATCTGGTTTTTAACGGTTTGCTGGGAGAGGCCGAGATGGGTGGAAATCTGTTCTACACTGAGGTTTTCAAACCTGCTGAGCATGAAAATTTCCTTCATGCGGTCGGGCAGGTGATTAATTGCCTCAAACAGTTCCTGGGTCCTGGCTTTATTGTCCACTGTTTCCGTAATGGAATGCGGCTGGGCATCGAAATGTTCGATCAGCTGCTGCAGGTACTTGCGGTACGTGGCATTTTTCCGGTAAATATCAATGATTTTGTGGCGGGCCACCTGGTACAGGTAAGCCTTCAATGATTCTTTGAGGATCAATGCATGTCTTTTCTCCCACAGGGAAATAAAGAGCTCCTGCAGCACATCTTTGCTGATCTCGGTGGCGTCCAGTTTGCTGTGTATAAACAAATACAACAATTTACTGTAGCGGTCGTAGATGGCATTGAAGGCGGCAGTGTCGTCGCTTTTTAGCAGCGATATTAATTCGTTATCGGAATAACTGCTGTACATCAAATTACAGGAGTAATTAAGCGTTTTGGTTGATAATTACTGAAATGAATGTAAGAAGAAAATTTTGATATTCCGACATTTGGCTACGTACTTTTTAAAATAACTGAATAACCAAATGATAAAATAATTACATTTTTTATCATGCTTCCTTCAAACGCAGCTCGTTCTTATACTCTTTAGGTGTTTTCCCTACAATTTCCTTGAAGAACCGGTTAAAGTTCGACAGGTTCTTAAACCCGCAGGAATAGGCGATTTCGGCGATAGACCAGTCTTCTTCCGTGAGCCGTTTGCAGGCATGGCCGATACGTACTTCATTGAGAAACTGTACAAATGATTTCTTGGTCCGGTTTTTAAAGAAGCGGCAGAACGATTGTGGCGACAGGTTGGTGATGCTGGCTACATCCTGCAGGGATATCTCTTTCGAGAAGTTATTCATGACGTATTTGAATACTTCATCAATCTTATGATTATCCTTTACATTATACGCATGCGAATAGCCGGTGCTGGCGAGGTAATAACAGTCGCGGGTTTCCGACAGCGTTTTTAAGATGTGCAACAGGGATATAATGCGGTCCAGTCCTTCTTTCCTTGGCAATGCCAGGATCTCAGGTTTCAGCAGTTCATGCGTAGCGCCCGTGATTTTCATGCCCCGCTGTGCCCGGTGAAATAACTCACTGAGCGCTTTTGTTTCGGGTAATCCGTAAAACTTCTCCCCAAAAATGTCTTTGGGAAAATAGATCACTACAGAGCGCGCTTTCAGATTTTCATCTCCCTTATAATATTCCTCCTCATTATACCATACATGCGGTATATGAGGTCCAAGAAACACCATGTCGCCTTCTTCAAAGCTTTCGATGCTGTCGCCCACTATTCTCTTCCCGTGGCTTTCCGTAACATATACCAGTTCACATTCCGGATGAAAGTGAAAAGGTGTATTGAAATAAGGATCACTTCTTTCTATAATCGTGATCTGATTATCGGCAAAAGCCCCCACTTTAATAAGGATGGGTTTCATTCAAGTATTAATTTAAGCTGCTATATTATGGTGAATGCTTCCTATACTTTATTACCACGACCATTATCACAACGTGAAAGAACCGGATGCAGGCAGGTGATTAGTATTCAGATTGTCCTATGATTGTTGCCAAATTATTAAAAATTGGTTAAAAAAATATCATTTTCCTCAAAATAACCTTTTTATGTGATAGAAAACGGGTGAGGAGGAAAGGAATACTTTTAGGCCGTTACTTGGAATAATTAACGCAACAATGTAATTTCCAACTTCATTTTGTAAATTACGTCCGGCTAAATCGATGTAGCATTTTGTCTATGAAAGGGATCTCTATTAAAGATATTGCAAAACAAGCCGGAGTATCTCCCACAACGGTATCTTTTGTACTCAACGGAAAAGCAAAAGAAAAAAGAATCAGTGAGCAGGTTGCCAAAAAAATACAGAAAATTGCCACACGGCTGAAATATAAACCAAATCAGCTCGCCCGTGGTCTGCGCACCGGTAAAACCAAAACCATTGGTTTAATTGTGGAAGATATTGCCAACAACTTCTTCGCCACACTCGCAAAAGTAGTGGAAGATGAAGCTGACAAGCACGGCTATAAAGTACTTTACGGCAGCACAGAAGATAATACCGAAAAAGCAAAAGGACTGCTCGAAGTATTGAAATACCGGCAGGTAGACGGCTATATCATAACGCCTACCAAAAACCTGGATAAAGAAATAGAACTGCTGCAATCGGCGGCCAAACCAATTGTGCTGATGGACCGCTATTTCCCGCATGTGGAAAGCCATTACGTAGTGCTCAACAACTACCAGGGCGCCTACGATGCCACCACACACCTTGCGGAAAAAGGCTATCAAAAAATCGCCATCGTTACCATCGCTTCCGATCAGACGCAGATGAAAGAACGACTCGAAGGTTTCACCGCCGCACTGAAAGACAATAAACTTCCTTTTAATAAATCACAGGTAAAGCGCCTGCCTTTCGACCTGGACCGGGAAAGTTTCATCAATGAAATAAAAAAATTCCTGCTCTCCGTAAAAGATCTCGATGCCGTATTCTTTGCCACCAACTATCTCGGTATTGCCGGCATTGAAACCATCCGTGGCCTGGGATGGGAAATAGGAAAGGATATTGGTCTTATCGGCTTCGATGACCATGACCTGTTCCGCCTGCACAGTCCTTCTATTACCTGTGTTTCGCAACCCATTGCAGCCATCGGGAAAAGCATCGTGGATATCCTGATGAAAGAATTAAATCATCCTACACCAGCACCCGCTACACCGTATCAGCAGGTGCGACTGGAGCCTGAACTCATTATCAGGGACTCTTCTTCCCGTGATTGATTTTTATCGATATAAATTTTTTTTAGAAAGACGCCGGTACACACCGGCGTTTTTTTATGCAAACACCCAACACTTTTTATCTGACAATTGTTATTCCCTCTTATTAGCATTTTAATCACCAAAATAACCTTACAACAAAACAACCATGTAATTCAACCATCAACCTGCTTCCTGTTTCCCTAACGCTATGGCATATACCCCTTTTTTCTTCACCTTATTCATTTAAGCATGAACCGGAATTCTATTGCTCCAATCCTGCTTGCCGTTTTATTGCTGTTGCTAACCCCCGCTGTGTGGGCGCAACAGGCAGTTATCGGTAAAGTAACCGACGCCGCAGGTCAACCCCTGAACGGTGTAAACATCCTTGTAAAAGGCACGTCCAAAGGCACTGTTACCACCGCCGATGGAAGCTTCTCTCTCTCCGTAACACCGGGAAGTACACTGGTGTTCCGCTACCTGGGATATTTATCACAGGAGGTACCCGCTGATAATTCACCCCTCAGCATTGTACTCAAAACAGATGAGAAAAGTTTGAGTGAAGTGGTCGTTACCGCGCTGGGCATCCGCAAGGAAAAGAAGGCGCTGGGCTACTCCGTCTCTGAAATCAAAGGTGATGAGCTTACACAGGCCCGCTCCACCAACATCGCGAATACCCTCAGTGGTAAAGTCGCCGGCCTTAACGTTACCTCCACGGCTACCGGTCCGGCCGGTTCCAGCCGCATTATCCTGAGAGGAAATACCTCTATCGACAAAAACAGGAACAATCAACCCCTGATCGTAGTAGATGGGATTCCTATCAATAATGACAACCTCGGTACCGCCAACGAATATGGTGGTACAGATGCCGGCGATGGTATTTCCAGTATCAACCCCGATGATATTGCCACCATGTCGGTGCTGAAAGGTGGAAACGCTGCGGCCCTATACGGATCGCGGGCTTCCAACGGCGTGATCCTCATCACCACCAAGAGCGGCGCCAAAAGAAAAGGCGTAGGCGTGGAATTCAGCAGCAATATCGTTATTGACCGGCCCGTTGTGGAAAACCTCGACTGGCAGTACGACTACGGCATGGGCACCAATGGCCTGAAACCACAAACCGCAGCAGAAGCACAGTCGAACGGATTGTTCAGCTGGGGCGCCAAATTAGACGGATCTCCCGTAATACAATACGATGGCAAAAGCCGCCCTTATAGCGCGGTGAAGGATAATTTCAAGAAGTTTTACAAAAGTGGTTACACTTTTACCAACTCTGTAGGCATGAGCGGTGGCACCGATAAAATCAATTACCGCTTTGGCGCTACAGATATGAAGAACGAAGCTATCCTGCCCAATTCAGGCATCAGGCGGGATAACCTTTCGCTGAATGTATCCGCCCTGTTAGGAAAGAAACTTACCCTGAATGTATATTCCAAATATATCCGGGAACGTACCTACAATCGCCCGAGGGTATCCGACTCTCCCGGTAACGCCAACTTCGCATTGTATATGCTGCCTACCAGCCTGGCTGTGCAAACACTGAAAGACAGCAAGCTGAATCCCGATGGCAACGAGTTTCGCTGGAATGCCAATCAGTATATTACGAATCCCTGGTTCTCAGTATACGATTTTGAACAGAATGATAAGAAAGACCGCTTTATCAATTCCGCAGAACTGCGTTACGACATCCTGCCGTGGCTGTATGCTAAAGGCCGCATAGGGGCAGATATGTACAACCGGAGCAACTTCGCTGTAACCCCTACCGGCACTGCCTATGTGCCAGGCGGACAAATCAACGACCAGACCCGGCAAAATTTCTATGAACTGAATGCGGATGTAATGCTGGGTGTAGACCGGCAGTTTAGCGACGACTGGCGCCTCACCGCTTTTGTAGGCGCAAACGTGATGCACAACAAAAATGATAAGCTATACCTGAACGGTAACACGTTCAACATTCCTTACTTCTACGATCAAACGAATCTGCAGACAAAGACCGTAACAAACGATATCTTTGAAAAGAAGATCAACTCCGTATATGCGTCTGCGGAAGTATCGTTTAAAAGTTACCTGTATCTCACGTTAACAGGTCGCAACGATTGGTTCTCTACACTGCCCACCAACAGCAACAGTATTTTCTATCCTTCCGCAGGATTGAGCTTTGTGCTGTCGGATGCCGTAACTATGCCAAAATGGATCAACTACGCAAAGATCCGTACCTCCTGGGCACAGGTGGGTGGCGATACCGATCCGTATCGCTTAAGACTGGCGTACACCGTGCAAAATCCTTTGACACTGGGCACTACCAGTTTCCCGGTGGCAGATGTGAAGAAAGCACAGGATGGCAGTTATGCCGTGCCCAACCCCATCCTGAAACCTTATGTGAATACCAGTTATGAAGCCGGTTTTGAAACACGCATGTTCGACAGCCGCCTGAGTATCGACTTCTCTTACTATACCCGCACAACAAAAGATGATATCGTACAAACAACTATCTCCAACGCTTCCGGTTTTAACACCGCTTTTATCAATGTGGGTAAAGTAAGTAATAAAGGCGTTGAGCTGATGGTAACGGCGACCGCTATACGTACAAAAAATTTCACCTGGGATATCACGCCCAATTTTGCCTACAACAAAAGTGAAGTGATACAACTGGACGGCAGGCTGAAATCGCTCAAAATATCCGATGTGCGTACTTTCAATGCTACCATTCAACAGGTGCCGGGGCAGCCGTTTGGCGTGATAGAAGGGTATAAATTCAAACGCGATGACCAGGGCAATATCCTGTTCAACAGTGCCGGCAAGCCATTGCAGGGCGATTATACCATTTTTGGTACCGGTGTAGCACCTTATACCATGGGCTTCAACAACAACTTTACTTACAAGGCCTTTTCACTGGGTGTGCTGATCGATGCACGCTGGGGTAACAAAATATATTCCGGTACCAACGACTACGCCTACTATTTCGGCTTACAGAAGAATACCCTGGAAGGCCGCGAAGGAGGAGTGAAGATCAAAGCACAGGATGCAGCTGATCCCACCAAGTATGTGGATAAAACCATTCCGGCACAGGACTACTACCAGAATATAGCCTTCAACATTGCAGAGCCATTTATTTATGACGGCAGCTTTGTGAAACTGAGACAGGTGATCCTGACTTATGCACTGCCTTCACAGATCCTGAATAAGTCGCCCTTCACCGGCGCCTCGCTGTCCTTTGTGGCGCGTAATCTCTGGATCATCTATAAGGATATCCCCAACGTAGACCCCGAATCGACATACAGTAACGGAGCCGGTCAGGGTGCAGAGTTAATGGGGTATCCACAAACCAGGAGCTACGGATTGAATCTGAATGTGAAATTTTAAATCAACTGATTATGGCTAAGTCAATATATAAATCACTGATACCGCTGATGGCCGTTGTGCTGGCCCTGGGCGGATGTACCAAGAATTTTGAGAAGATCAACACAGACCCTACTTCCGCACCGAAAGTAGCTTCCAGTATTTTACTCACCCGTGGACTGATCTTTACTTCCGGTGGTGAGTACGAAGCATGGCGCGCGAACCTCATCTATTGCGGACCGATGATCCAGCATTTATCTTCCCTGAGTTTAACCTATGTGGGAGATAAATACCTCTATAATGATGATTATTCAGGTGCAGCCTTTAACTCGTTTTATCCGAATGCCACGAAAACTCTGGCTACGCTGATGACCCAGAGTGCGGCAAATGCAGGCGAGAAAAATTACAATGCCATTGCGCGTATTGCGCGGATCATTGTGTTGCAGCGCCTCACCGATCTGTATGGTGATGTTCCTTATTCAGAAGCCGACAAAGCCTATCCTGACCTGGTATTTCTGCCAAAGTATGATAACCAGGACGCTATTTACGCAGGATTTGCGCAGGAGCTGGAGCAGGCGGCCAATGATATTGATGTTAACGGCACCGTGGCGGGCGACATCTCCGGATATAATGGTACGGCAGCACAGTGGAAGAAGTTGGCGTATTCCCTGATGTTGCGTGTAGGTATGCGGTTATCCAAAAAAACAGATCAGACGCTGGCGAAGCAGTGGGTGCAGAAAGCCGTGGCAGGCGGCGTTTTCACCGCCAATGAGGACATTTTTTATATCCAGCATGCACCGGGCGATTATGATAATCCCAACAGTCATGTGATTGGCGTGTATCCCAGCAGCCGTGCGGAAACAGGAAAAGACAATCTCAGTATCAAGTTGTCGAAGTTTTTTGTAGACATGCTGAAAAGCAAGGGGGATCCACGTTTAAGGATTATTTCAGAATTGCCGAAGCCGGATTCCACACCGGGTGGGAGTGATGTAGCCGCTGTGCAGAAAGGGTTGCCAAACGGGTACGACAATTCTTCTGATCCCGTTTATGGTATTGGATCTACCGGAGATGCGAACCTGGTACATTACTCACAGCCAAAGCAGATTATCGTCCAGCCCAATTCTCCCAATGTGTTTATCACGTATTCGGAAGTGCAGTTGATGCTGGCGGAAGCGGCTGCCCGTGGCTGGATTGCCGGAGATCCGGTGCAGTATTTCATAACAGGTGTACGGTCAGGAATCTGGCAATGGTCTGTTTATTCTTCTTCCATTGTATACAATGATGCGGCGGCTACGGCTTATGCCACCACGCAATCGGTAGCAGTGGCAGCGGGTTCGTTGTCTGCAAAACTGGAGGCGATCAACACCCAGTATTACATTACAACTTTCCTGAATGAATATGAAGCTTTTGCGAATTGGCGGCGCAGCGGGTTCCCGGTTTTGACGCCCGTGAATTACAAAAATAATGAAACCAATGGGCAGATTCCCCGGCGGTTGCGGTATCCACGCGGCGATTACGATGTGAACAGAACCAATGTGGAAGCGGCTAACGCGCATCAGGGAGCAGATATTTTTATGACGCCTGTATGGTGGGATAAACCATAAACATAAAAGCGGATGTTGTATCAAACAACATCCGCTTTACTTCGAAATGCTAACTATAATGTTATTTTCATTACGATGAATATTATTTTCTCTTTCTTAACGACCTGTTAACGAAAAATAAAAAAATTGTTAAATCTTTTTTGCACTTCTCACAATTATAACTAAGTTTGAAACCGTTATTCAAAAATGAAACTGAAAACTTGTAGCGAAGATGAAATGAGGAGAGTGGTTATACAGGTTTTTTTTTGTGGGATAAAGCTAAAACGTTTTACTACTGCTGTTCAACCAGAGTGACGAGAATGCCAATGGAGTAATTCCATATTAAAATTTAGGAACGGAAACTACTTGATTACCATCAGGATTCCTGTGCAATGCAGGTAACTATGGTAGCGGGACCTCTGTGTCTTTTTTGCTTATGTGTCTGATTCACTTGTTATAATTCACTAAACCAAAAGGAAGCCATGCGAAGATCACTTCTTCTCACCACGGTGCTTTTCTTATGCTGCTGCATCACTGCGTGGGCGCAGGATAAGAAAGCGGTTACGGGAGCCGTTAAGGACGAAAAAGGAACACCCCTGCCAGGTGTAACCGTAAAAGAGAAAAACGCCTCCAACGGAGCCACCACAGGCCCGGATGGGAACTTCAAAATCCAGGTAGCAGACGGCGCAACGCTTGTCTTTTCCTACATCGGATTTATCAACCAGGAAGTAGCTGTTAACGGACAGTCTACCTTAAAAATCGTATTAAAAGAAGACAACAAGAATCTGAACGAAGTGGTGGTAACCGCCATGGGTATCAAGAGAGAAGCCAAAGCACTGGGTTACTCTGTAAGTACCGTAAGTTCAAAGGAAATCACCGAAAGCGGAAGCACCAACTTCGCTTCTGCTTTGTATGGTAAAGCAGCGGGCGTGAAAATCGTATCTGCCCCCGGTGGCGCCTCCAGCGGCGTTTCCGTGCAGGTGAGAGGAGTATCCTCCGTGAGCTTAAGCACACAGCCACTATATGTAGTGGATGGTGTACCATTAAGAAACTTTAACGATCCTACCACCAACACCTTCGGTACCAGCAACTCCAGGATTGAAGGAAATGGTATCCTCGACATCAACCCGGAAGACATCGAAACACTGACCATCCTGAAGGGCGCCAGTGCTTCTGCCCTCTATGGTTCTGAAGCCACCAACGGTGTAGTAGTGATCACCACCAAAAAAGGCGTGAAAGGCCGTGGCCTGAATGTAGACGTTAACTACGTGTACAACCAGGAAAAACTCGCGTCTTCTCCCGATTACCAGAATGAATATGGTCCGGGCTATGATCCTGCCACCAACCTCCAGGTAGGTGCGGATTCTGACGGCTGGATCAAAGATGCAGACGGCGCCATGCACCCCTACTACAGAGCGTACGACCAGTTCGGTCCGAAGTTCGATGGCCGCGATGTAAAGTACTGGGATGGAACTACCCGTAAATACCTCGCACAGAAAAATAACTACAAGGATTTCTTCCAGGATGGTTACAACTCTGCTGCCAATGTCGCTATCTCCAATGCCAGTGATAAAGGTAGCTTCCGCTTCTCTTACAGCCGCATCGACTATAAGAGCATCATGCCGGGAAGTAATCTCTATAAAAATAACTTCAACTTCAACGGTACACTGAAACTGAGTGAAAAAGTAAGCGTAGACCTGGTGTCTACTTACAACAACAGCTTTGTTCACAACCGTGCAAATGTAATGAGCAACATCTTCGGTTCATTCGATGGCTTCTTTAGCCGCTTCGATGATATGAATGTGTTCTTCAACAGGTACCAGACCAGTAATGGTTATAAATATGTAGACGCTACCAACAACCAGTACGATCAGAGCGAGAAAATGGCTTACCGTTTCCGCGCTACCAACCTGATGGACTACCTGTGGAACAATCTGCGTAACAGGTATGATGAAACACAGAACCGCTTTATCAACAGTGCTACCCTGAACGTAAGCCTGTTGAACAGCCTGCGTTTCAGAGGCCGTGTAGGTGGTGATTTCACCAACGTCACCATTACCGATCAGCAATACAACACCAAGCCGGTTGTTTATGAAAACAGCGGCCAGTATGCGCTGACCACCCGTAATAACAATTCCTTCTACGGCGATGCGATGCTGATATACAACCCTAAAGTGTCTAAAGACTTTGACATGTCTTTCACAGGTGGTGTTACCGGTCGCAAACAGAAATATAAGAATCAGTATACCCAAACCAAAGGTGGTTTGATGGATGAAAACTGGTTTACTTTAACCAACTCCGTTGATCCGCTGTATGCTACCGGTGTTCGTGCAGAACAGATTGACGTAGCTGGTTTCGGTATGATTAACCTCGCCTACAAAGGCTTTCTGTTCCTCGAAGGAACCGGTCGTTATGAGTCTACTTCTACCTTGCCGGTAAAAAATAACAAATACTTCTATCCTTCTGTGAATGCCGGTTTCCTGCTGTCTGAAGTAGCGAAACTGCCTGCTTTCATTGATTATGCGAAGTTCAGGGCGTCTTATGGCCTGGTGGGTAACCATCCCAACATGTATCAGTCGAACGTAGCGTATACGCCGTACACCGTTACACTGAGCAAGAATAACGTACCTTATCAGCAAACCAGTCCGGGTTCTTTTGGTAATGAAGAACTGAGATCAGAGAAGAAAAGAGAAGCAGAAGTTGGTTTTGAAGCGAAGTTCCTGAAAAACAAACTCGGTATAGATTTTAGCTACTATACCAATAAAGTAATGGACCAGATCCTGACCATGAGTACACCTGCATCTTCAGGCGCTACTTCCCAGATCATGAATGCCGGAGATCTGAGCAACTATGGTTACGAAGCAGCTATCAATGCTACACCAATTGCTACCAAAGATTTCCGCTGGACTACCCGTTTCAATTTTGCAATCAACAAAAACAAGCTGACTGCCCTGAGAGATGGCCAGACGACCCTGACCATGCAGAGTTACGATGGTGGCTATCTGCTCCTGCAATCAAACGTAGGTGATCCATTGGGTAATATCTATGTGCATCCGCGCGATAAAGATGCCAACGGTAATTACCTGGTAAATGGAGACGGTATCTATACTGCCAACACCAATAAATGGGAACTGGCCGGTAACATCATGCCTAAAGTAGTAGGTGGTTTCTCTAACTCCGTGAGCTATAAAAACCTCACTCTGGATTTTACCCTGGATTACCGCTTAGGTGGCGACCTGGTATCTATTCCTTACTACTACCAGGTAGGTGCGGGTATGTTTAACAGTACCCTGAAATACAGAGACGCTGCACATGGTGGTATTGCCTATGACGCAGTAGACTACGCCAGCGGCAACCTGGTGGCTAACCCGAATGGTGCGCACCACGATGGTGTAATCCTGCCTGGTGTAACCGCCGATGGTAAAAAGAATGAGAAAGTAATTACTGCCGCTCAGTATTATATGAGTCAGTACGACTGGCAAACCAATGGTTTGTATGAAAATGCAGTACAGAAAAACAGCTACATCAAGCTGCGTGAAGTAACGCTTACTTACAACATGCCTAAACGCATTGTTGAGAAAATGCACTTCCAGGGACTGCAATTGTCACTGATCGGCAGAAACCTGTTCTATGTATGGAAAACTTTACCAAAAGGTTTAGACCCGGAAGTAGCAGTAGGTTCACAATGGTTTAGCCAGGGTGTTGATGGCGGTACTGCCGGCCCAACAAGAAGTCTTGGTGCCAGTCTGCGCGCCCGCTTCTAGCAGGATACTGATTTGTAAACGTACTTAACAGATTAAAATGAAACGTCTTTTAATAAATACTTCACTGCTTATTTTGCTCGTCGCTTCTTTTAGCGCCTGTAAGAAACAAATTGCAGATGACTACCCAAATCCGGAGTTAACGACTACCGGTTCTATGAGCAAACTGCTCAGCGGTATGTATATGAACAAGCGTATGCGCCCTTCCTACTGGGATTACGCCACTTTTATATTGCCTACCACCGCTGCTTTCGCGCAATCAACGGCATTGTCTCCCTCTATAAAAATGTATATCCCTTCTCCTACCTATACGGAGAACCGCTGGATAGATTTTTATGCAGGTGGTAAAAGCGATGATAATGACCTGAACTATGTAGGTCCCGGCATCATGGCCAACTACCGCGAAATGGAAACTACTTATGGTAAATTAACACCCGCTCAACAGGCAGATCAACTGATTTTCCTGAGCTGCGCCAAAGTAGTATTGTACGATCAGGCTGCGCAAATGGTAGATCTCTGGGGAGATATTCCTTTTACAAAAGCAGGTTCCCTGAATACCGACCGCGTAGTGATCCCCGCTCCGTTTGATAACGCGGCAGCTATTTATGATACACTGATCGCCGGCCTGGATAATCTGAACAGCTATTTCGAATCAGCTGCTCCTCCGGTTGAAATCATGGCTGCCTTCAAAAAAGCAGATTTCATGCTGAATGGCGATATCGCCTCATGGAGACGTTACACTAACTCATTGCGTCTGCGCCTGCTCATGCATACCTCTTTCGTAAATGAAGTACGTGCTAAAACAGCGGTAACTACCATGTTGGGCAACCCGTCCAAGTATCCGCTGATCAGCAGCAATACGGAGAATGTGGTGATCAAAATGAGTGCACCTACTTTAAAAAGCGATCTGCAGAGCGCTTTAACAGGTAGTCCTTTAGCGCCTGCATTTTTACTGGATACCGTAATGGCTGCCAACAGTGATCCCCGTACTGATGTATACTGGGACCCGGGAAAATTACATGGTATGAAAGGCTTCCCGACAGATGGTACTGCCAGTGATTATGAAAAATTAGGGTATGCTACTTACGACACCGCTACCTTCTTTAATAACTACAATGTACCAGGCGTTATACTGACCGCCTCCGAAGTAAGTTTCCTGAAAGCAGAAGCTGGCGAAAGATGGGGGATTGGTGCACCGCAATCCGATTATGAAAATGGTATTTCACAGTCGGTAGGTTTTTATTACAGTATTAACCAGTCTGCTGTATTCAGTACCGGCACCTGGCCTATCCTGCCTACACCATCTGCTGCTGCTATCAGCAATTTTGTTGCGAAACCGGCTATTGCCTACACTGGTACTACCCAGCAGAAACTGGCAAAAATCTGGACGCAGAAATGGGTGAACTTCTTCATCCTGCAAGCAGGTGAAGCATGGACAGAAGTAAGACGCACAGGATATCCTGTACTGCCTTTCGCAACAGGTACTTCCTCCGGATCTACTACGCCGCCGCAGCGACTCCTGTATCCATCCACTGAACAGATCTACAATCCTGACAACTATGCGCAGGTGGCCGGAAAAGATAAAGCAAACATCAAAATTTTCTGGAACGTAAAATAAAACGACCAGTGAACAATGAGATAAAAACAAAGGCTGACCATTCCGGTCAGCCTTTGTTTTTGGTACTAAGTTGTGGTTTATAGCCAGGTTTCAAAACGCCCCCGGGCCAATCCGGGAAAGTCACTTTTGAAACAGTTTTTGCTTATCCGATCATATTCTTGATCTCGCTCAGCTTCAGCAAAGCTTCTACCGGCGTTAAGCGGTTAATATCCACTGTATCCAGTTTTTCACGGATCTGCTGGAACACATCGCTGTGTGCATCAAAAATATTCAGTTGTAATTTCTGTGACGGAGTATTGATCTGCTTGATGTTTTTCTGCAATGGCGCATCAATATGTTTTTCTTCGAGATTGGCCAGCACTTCATTGGCGCGATCAATCAGTTCCGGCGGCATACCTGCCATACGGGCCACATGGATACCAAAGCTATGGCGGCTTCCACCCGGCGCCAGTTTGCGCAGAAAGATGATTTTATTACCGGATTCCATATTGGTGATATGGAAGTTTTTTACCCGGACGTGTTTGTTTTCCAGTTCATTCAGTTCATGATAGTGCGTGGCAAACAACGTTTTCGGGCGGTGTTGTGTCATATCATGCAGATATTCCACGATGCTCCAGGCAATGGAAATGCCATCATAGGTGCTGGTACCACGTCCAATTTCATCCAGTATCACCAGGCTGCGAGCCGTGATGCTGTTGATGATGCTGGCGGTTTCATTCATTTCAACCATGAAGGTAGATTCGCCGCCGCTCAGGTTATCGGAAGCGCCTACACGGGTAAATATTTTGTCGGTTAATCCTATATCCGCGCTGGTGGCAGGCACAAAGCTACCCATGTGCGACATGAGGGTGATGAGCGCCGTTTGCCGCAGCAGGGCCGATTTACCGGACATGTTGGGACCAGTGAGGATGATTACCTGTTGGTCTTCTTTATTTAACAACAGGTCGTTGGATACATAAGTTTCTCCTGCGGCCAGTCCTCTTTCAATTACGGGATGGCGTCCCTCTTTAATGACGAGGTCGAAGCCTTCGGTGATATTCGGCCGGCGGTATTTATACTGCATGGCATTCTGAGCGAAGCAGAGGAGACAGTCGATCCGCGCAAATACCTGTGCGTCTTCCTGTACAGGCTTTATAAATGCCTGTAAACTTTGTACCAGGTCATCAAATAGTCTGCTTTCCAGTACCTGGATTTTATCTTCCGCACCTACAATTTTCTCTTCGTACTCTTTCAGTTCGGGCGTGATATATCTTTCCGCGTTGGCCAGTGTCTGCTTGCGCATCCAGCGGTCGGGCACTTTATTTTTGTGGGTATTGGTCACTTCCAGGTAGTAGCCGAAAACGTTGTTGAAAGCTATTTTCAGGGAAGGGATACCGGTGGCTTCCGATTCTTTCTGCTGGATCTGCAGGAGGTAGTCCTTGCCTTTATTGGCGATGTTGCGCAGTTCATCGAGTTCCGCGTTCACGCCTTCTTTGATACAGCCGCCTTTATTCACCAGTACCGGCGGATTTTCCATGATCTCGTTGAGGATCCGGTCCAGCAACGGTGCACAGGGATCCAGTTTTTCGTTTAGCCGGCGGAGGTAGTCGCTGTCAGTATCTGCCAATAGCGCCTGAACGGCCTGTACCTGCTGCAGGGAGCGGGCCAGCTGCATCACTTCCCTTGGATTTATTTTTTTCAGGGGTATTTTGGAGACGAGTCTTTCCAGGTCGCCGGTCTGCTTCAGGTGATGCACCAGTGATTTGGAAAGGTCGGTTTCCTTAATGAAGTATTCTACCGTATCCAGGCGTTCGTTGATGCCTTTGATGTCGCGGAGAGGGAATACCATCCAGCGTTTGAGCAGGCGTGCGCCCATGGGCGTTACGGTGTTGTCGAGTACTTTCAGGAGGGTATGACCGTTTTCCACGCTGCTGTTAAGCAGTTCCAGGTTACGTACCGTGAAGCGGTCCATCCATAGGAAATCTTCCTGGCTGATGCGCTGCATACGGGTAATATGCTGGAGATTCGGGTGCTCGGTATCCTTGAGGTAGTGAAGGGTAGCGCCGGCCGCAATGATAGCAGCGGGTAATCCGTCTACACCATAACCTTTGAGGGAATGGGTCTGGAAATGTTTCAGCAGTATTTCTTCCGCGTAAGTGGTGGTAAAGATCCACTCATCCATGGTGTAGGTATAAAACCGTGTACCAAAGGTGGCTTTGAAGTGTTTCTGTTGCTGTTTGGCAAACAGTACTTCTGCGGGGCGGAAGCTCTGCAGGAGTTTATCCACATATTCGATACTGCCTTCGGCGATAAAGAATTCGCCGGTGGAGATATCGAGAAAGGATACGCCGGTGGTATCTGTACCAAAATGTACGGTTGCCAGGAAGTTGTTGCTGGAGTTTTCCAGCAGCTTATCATTGATCGCTACACCAGGGGTCACCATTTCGGTGACACCGCGTTTCACGATGCCTTTTACCGTTTTGGGATCTTCCAGCTGGTCGCATACGGCCACACGGTGACCGGCTTTTACCAGTTTATGCAGATAGGTATCTAAAGAGTGGTGTGGAAATCCTGCCAGGTCTACATAAGAGGCAGAGCCATTGGCTCTTTTGGTTAAAACAATGCCCAGTACACGGGCGGCTATAACTGCATCCTCATTAAACGTTTCATAAAAATCGCCAACACGGAACAACAACACTGCATCCGGATATCTCTCCTTGATGGCTTTATGTTGTTGCATGAGCGGTGTTTCTTCCGTTTTACTTTTTGCCATGGCGCAAATATATAAAACTCATCTCATCCTATTATCTTTGCAGGTGATGAGAAAATTAAGCATGGATGAACTGGGCCGTAAAACGGTCGAAGAGTTCAAGGCAGCCGATAAAACGCCGATAGTACTGGTATTGGACAATATACGCAGCATGCACAACGTGGGATCCGTATTCCGTACGGCAGATGCTTTCCTGGTACAGGGGATTATTTTATGCGGCTATACGCCGGTACCGCCCCACCGGGATATCAATAAGACAGCGTTGGGTGCCACCGAAACCGTGGAATGGCAGTATTTCGAAACCACCATGAGCGCCGTGCAGGAGTTGCAGGCGGCCGGTTACCAGGTAATGGCCATTGAGCAGGCGGTAAACAGCCAGCAGCTGGACGCGTTCGTTCCATCGGCCGATAAGCCGCTGGCACTGGTGTTCGGTAATGAAGTGAGCGGGGTAGATGGAGAAGTGATGAAGATCGTGGACGGCTGCATCGAAATTCCGCAGCTGGGTATGAAGCATTCCCTGAATATTTCTGTGAGTACCGGTATTGTGGTTTGGGATATCTTTGTAAAATTGAAGAAGGCTTAAAGAACTAATGATATGATTTCTACGGTTAACAAGTATTTATCGCTGGTAAAGTTCAGCCACACCATCTTTGCGATGCCTTTTGCCCTGACAGGCTATTTCATGGCCACTACCAAAGGGGGCGGCAGTTTCAGCTGGGCTACCTTCGGACTGGTGGTGCTGTGTATGGTATTTGCCCGCAGTGCGGCCATGGCATTCAACCGCTGGCTGGATGTGGATATCGACAAATTGAATCCACGTACGGCGAAAAGAGAAATACCTGCCGGTATCATCTCTCCCAAAAACGCCCTGTTCTTTATTATTGCCAATGTGGTACTGTTTATTATCACTACCTGGTTCATTAACCCGATCTGTTTTTTCCTGTCGCCGGTAGCGTTGCTGGTGGTGCTGGGTTATAGCTATACCAAGCGTTTTACGGCATTGTGCCACCTGGTGCTGGGAGTAGGGCTGTCGCTGGCGCCTATTGGCGCTTACCTGGCGGTAACCGGTGCGTTTGCATTGCTGCCGGTACTGGTATCTTTCCTGGTACTGTGCTGGGTATCCGGTTTCGACATTATTTATTCCCTGCAGGATGAGGATTTTGATAAATCCCAACACCTGAACTCTATACCAGCCTGGCTGGGCCTTTCAGGCGCGCTCCGTTTCTCGGAACTGTTGCATGTAATAGCTGCGGCGCTGGTGGTAACCATCGGGTTAACCGGTCATTTCCACTGGATCTTCTGGATAGGGGCAGTCGTGTTTGTAGTAATGCTGGTATCGCAGCATCTGCTGGTAAAACCTTCCGATCTGAGTAAGATCAATATCATGTTTATGACTACCAACGGTATAGCGAGCGTGGTATTTGCGGTGTTTGCGATTACAGATATGCTTGTTTTTCCTGCGATTTAATTTAAAAATATTGACAATATGGCCCGTTTGATGGCAATTGATTACGGAAAAAAGAGAACCGGACTGGCCGTAACAGATCCAATGCAATTGATTGCCAGTGGTTTAACTACCGTTGCCACACACGACCTGATCCCTTTCCTGAAGAAATATTTTGCCGCAGAGCCAGTGGAAACGATCGTCATTGGCGAACCCAAACACCTGGATGGCAATGCTACCCACGCTACGCCGCTGGTGGAAGAGTGTATCCGCATCATTAAAAAGAATTTCCCCGAGATCCCGGTAGTGAAGGTAGACGAACGTTTTACCTCCAAAATGGCTTTCCAGACGATGATCGATAGCGGTTTAAAGAAAAAGGACCGGCAAAATAAAGCGCTGGTAGATGAAATTGCTGCTACTATTATGTTACAGGAATATCTCCGGAATAAAATATAAAAAATCTACTTAATCTGTATAATCACTGTCACCGGAGTTATACAACATCCGAAATTGTCTATCTTTGCGGATTAAACCAAGTATTTGAACATGATTTTGCCAATTGTAGCTTACGGGCACCCGGTATTGAGAAAAGTAGCAGAAGATATCACGCCTGAATATCCTAACCTGAAGGAATTGATTGCCAATATGTGGGAAACCATGTACGGTTCCAATGGTGTGGGCATTGCAGCACCACAGATCAATAAAGCGATCCGGCTGTTTGTAATAGACAGTGAACAGATTATTCATAACCTGGAAGAAGACGAAAAGAACGATTATCCTGGTGATGAAGGTGTGAAAGAGGTGTTTATCAATGCGCATATTGTAGAAACCGGTGGAAAGGAATGGGCTTACAACGAAGGTTGTTTAAGTATTCCTAAGGTCCGTGAAGATGTAAATCGCGCAGAAACTGTTACCTTGAGCTACGTTGACGAGAATTTCACCCCGCATGTAAGGACTTTCACTGGTGTAACCGCCCGTGTAATCCTCCACGAATACGATCATATCGATGGTGTGTTGTTCATTGACCACCTGAAGCCATTGAAGCGCAGAATGTTGAAAAGTAAGTTAGAAGACATCACAAAAGGTAAAATACGGGTGGACTACAAAATGACTTTCCCTAAATAGGAAATAATTTTGTAATGTAAAGAAAACCTGTTATTTTGGTATCATAAAGTATAACATCCATATCCTCAAACTTGGGAGCGACCTTAACATACACTGAAGTTGAATTGATTTCGGGCCTGCTGGCCAGGGATGAAAAGATATTCACTTATTTGTATGACCATTATTCACCCGCTTTATATGGCGTAGCCCTCAAAGTAGTAGGAGAAGAAGCAGCAGCAGGCGATGTATTACAGGAAGTGTTTGTAAAGATCTGGCGGAATATTGACCGCTATGATGCCTCTAAAGGCCGCCTTTTTACCTGGATGCTGAATATTACCCGCAACACCGCCATCGACAGTCTCCGCTCAAAAAATCACAAACTTGAACAGCGTGTACAGGATGTAAACAGTGTGGCACTGATGTATGAACCGCAACTGGCGGTACATCTGTCGGTCGACCATCTGGGCTTAACCAAGGTGATAGAAAAGTTGCAGAAAGATCAACGCATTATTATTGACATGGCTTATTTCAAGGGACATACCCAGGAAGAAATAGCCAGGTCCCTTGAAATACCATTGGGCACCGTTAAAACCCGAATGCGCAATGCTATTATACAATTGAGAACACTCTTAAAACAATTGTAATTTTAAGAACTAGTGGATGTACAACGATACATATCATCCGGAATCCTCGAAAGCTACGTATTCGGCATGTTGCCGGAAACAGAGCAGGGTGAGGTAGAAACGGCCGTATTACAATACCCCGACGTCAAAGCTGCAGTAAGTTCCCTGCAACTGGACAAGGAGAGGTTTGTACAGCTGTATGCTATTGCTCCTCCTGCGGGTATCAAGGAACGACTGATGGAGGCCATCCGTCTGGAGAATACCCCTGAAGGAAACAACCTGTTACCGGATGAACTGCGTGCGCCCGCTGCAGCTCCCGCCAACGGGAAATATCACCGCCGGGAAAAAGCCCCCAAAGAAACACCGGTAAAACAACTGCCCGTTACCAAAACATCCTCCAACGACCGCCTCTGGAAATACCTGACAGCGGCCATTGTAGTGTTGCTGATCGGTAGCGTGGTCATGAACTTCTTTTTCTTCCAGAAATCCACCGATTACAAAAGCCGTTATAAATCCCTCATAGCTACGAAAGAGAAGCTGGAAGCGGATAAAGCGCAACAATCGCAGGCCAGTCTGAAGAAAACAGACAGCAGTGCCCTGGCAGAAGTGGATCCGCTGAGCAATCCTGATTTTAAATGGACGAAGATCACCGGTGGTGGCGCTTATGCAGGCAACGAAGTTTCTGTAGGCTGGAATGCGCGTACACAGGGTGTATACCTGCAGGCAACGCTGATGCCTGTACCTCCTGCCGGCAAACAATACCAACTCTGGGCTATCGTAAATAAGAAACTGGTAGACGCCGGCGTTTTCGAAACCGGTGCAGCTGTATCACAACAATTACAACAGATGAAAGCGATGACCGTGGCACAGGGCTTTGCTATTACGCTGGAGAAAAAAGGCGGCAGCCCCGATCCGAGCATGGACCAGGTTTGTATGTCTGCCAAAATCGCCAGATAGTTGTATGATGTATTTTGTTTATCATTAGAAATCAGTATATTGCTTTTATAATACCCCCGTTTTAACCGTAAAAGAAGACACACACACAACTGTTATTTAAAATTATCCGTGAAAGCTGCTGATAGATGGATCTTGTTCCGTTTCGTCATGTTGTGAAATTAATTCGACTGTTCTAATACTATAAAATATATCCAATCTATTTTGGAATACGCTGCTACATATACAGAAGCTGAGCTGGTACAAGGTTTGAAAGACCGTGACCAGAAAATATTCAGCTATTTGTATGACCATTACTCACCGGCTTTGTATGGTGTGATCGTGAAAGTACTGAACGACGATAGTGCTGCCGGAGATGTATTGCAGGATGTATTCCTGAAGATCTGGCGCCACCTGGATCGTTACGATGAAAGTAAAGGACGTCTTTTTACCTGGATGCTCAACATTGCAAGAAACACAGCGATTGATATTCTACGTTCAAAATCCCATAAGTTGGAACAAAAAATCCAGAATTTAACGGATGACGTACATTTAGTCAACAACGGACTTTCAACCGTTCAGCCATCGACCGACTACCTGGGATTTTCCCGGATCCTTGAAAAGCTGACTAAAGAACAGCGTACCCTGATAGATTTAGCGTATTACAAAGGTTGTACCCAGGAAGAAATTTCCCGGGTGATGGAGATTCCTTTGGGTACGGTAAAGACCAGGATGCGAAATGCCATTACTCAATTAAGAAACATTTTAAACAAGTAAATATTTTTTGCAATAGTGGACCCACAACATTTCATATCGTCCGGAATTATTGAGCTTTATATGGCAGGCATCGCTAGCGAGGAAGAAGTTCGCGAGCTGGAAGCTGCTATGGCCCAATTCCCGGCTGTGGCAGCAGAGGTAGAAGCCTACCGCCGCAATATGGAAGAGTATATCAGGTTGCAGGGAAGGACTCCGGAGGCGGATATAAAAACCAGTTTATTCAACAAAATAAATAACGAACCCAATTTGCAGGAGGGTGAACCTGTACCCGATCAACACCTGCAACAACCAAAAGTAGTGTCCATGCAAGAAACTAAAAGCCTATCCTGGAAATGGCTTGCCACCGCCGCCGCCGTGCTGCTGGTGGGAAGTCTTGTTCTAAACTATGTGTTCTTCAACCGGTACAAAGAATTCAGGGAGTATAAAGACAAATACCAGTCTTTACTCGTATCCCAGAACTCCATTTTGTCAAAGAGCAATCTTTACAAAACCCGCTTAGAACAAATGCAGGAATCCATGGAAATTATCCAGGATCCTAAAGTACTGAAAGTGCCGATGCCAGGTACCAAAGCGTTCCCTGAAGCATTAGCCACTGTATTCTGGAACCCGCAGAGTCAGGAAGTATATCTGAAAGTAAACAAACTGCCAGAACCTACTACCGACAAACAGTATCAACTCTGGGCTATCGTAGATGGCAAACCAGTTGATATGGGCGTGTTCGAAATGGGTGATACCGCCAGCCTCCTCCAGAAAATGAAAGTAACCGGCAAAGCACAAATGTTTGCTGTTACCCTGGAGAAAAAAGGTGGTGCGCTGCAACCTACGATGGAACAAATGTATGTAGCCGGAAAAATTCCCGGTTGATAAAAAGGGACTTCCCCTTTAAGAAAAAACAAAAAGCTGTTGTAAGTCCAACTTACAGCAGCTTTTTGTTTTTAGCATTTGTCTAACATCCACTAAATGCTTTTTTCTTAAATTGCAGCTATGTCACATGTATGGAAAAGTATAGTAGCCGGAACCATTGCCCTCAGCTTGTTACAGTGTTTAACCCTGTCCGCTCAGGACACCGCCCGCTATAAAGGAATGACGGTAAACCTGGATGAAGTGATTGTAGCAGCAAAGCGTGTGGGCTTCGACGTTAATAGCTTTATTAAAAGGGTGGAAGATGACACCACCTTCTACCGCGCCTTTAAAAACCTCCACATCGTTGGCTTCGATGCCATCAACGATATCCAGGTACTTGGTAAGAATGCACAGGTACAAGCCTCCCTTTTTAATCAAACCCACCAGGAACTGAAAGGGAAATGCCGCACCATGCAGGTGTCCAACGAAAAAGTAACCGGCGACTTCTACACCCGTAAAGGAAATTATAACTACTACACTGCTGAATTATACGCTAACCTGTTCTTTACCAAAGGAACCGTATGCACGGACGAATCCGGGGAAGATCCCGACCGCTCCAGCGGTAGCCTCGCCCGGCACAAATCACAGCTGAAACAACTGATCTTCAATCCCGGTAAACCCATCCGAGGCGTTCCCATCGTAGGCCCCAAAGTAGCCATCTTCAACAGTGAAGTGATGCGCTTTTACGACTTCTCCATCAGCGCACAAAATTATGTGGATGGTACCCCCTGTTATGTGTTTACCGCCAAAACAAAGCCCAACCTGAACCGGATCGACCGGGCAGATGTAGTGATCGATGAACTGATTACTTGGTTCAATAAGGAAAACTTCGAGATCGTAGGCCGTAAATATGCCCTTTCCTATAAAACAATGCTGTTCGACTTTAATGTGAAAATGAATGTGCAGATGACAAAGTACAATGGCCTCCTCATCCCCGCACTGGTTACCTACAATGGTACCTGGAATGTGCCTTTCAAAAAACGGGAAACAGCTGTATTTGCGGCAAAATTCCTCAATTTCACAGGAGCTGCGGAGTAAATAGTATGTTTCTGGCAAGCTTATTATTGTTTTCCGGCTTTTCCTTTTTTCGGTTTGCCGGATGCTTTTGATATCTTATTGTATGCTACGCAGATGTTTATGTAATACTCAAATTCTTTTACGGACTTAAATCCCTCCGGGTTTATATAGCAATAACCTTTATATTCTTTCCCTTTCATCAACATGGTTTCATAACCATTTTTTTCTGCGAGTGCTTCCTGCAGTTCAGGATCGAAACGCAACATTAATTTGTCGCCGCTTACACAAACGCAGGTTTTCCCGTTAACCATAAAATTCAGCACACTAAACATTTCTTTTTCGGTGATTTCTGTGGAAACGATTTCCGCAAGATAAGCCCTGACCCTGTCTGCCAGTTTGCTGTTGTAAGCCATATTATTTTATGATAGATGATAAATAAAGTCACAGGCGACAGCAATCCATGTCCCGGATACTTTTGCGTCGCCTGTAAGTGCTTCGTATTATTTTCTTGAATGAATGCCGATAGTATTCCCTTCTGTGTCTGTCAGTATCGAAATAAATCCAAATTCCCCGATGGAAGTTTTAGGCTGAATGACCTTTCCATTGGCTTTTTCTACCCGGCTTTCTTCAGTAACACAATCTGCTGAAGCGAAATAAATGATGGTGTTATTTCCTTGCGCAGCCCTGTTTTCCTGCTCTACCAGCGCGCCGGAAATATTCAGGCCTTCATAGTCCGAAGGGAAAGCCGATTGTTTACCCCACTTCTCAGGAAGGTCTACAAGCTGAATATTGAAAACCGTTTCGTAGAATTTTTTTGCACGTGCCAGGTTGGATACATGGATGTCGAACCAACAAACGGGATTTACATTTTTCATATTTACTTATTTTAAGTTACAGTAGCAAAGTTGCAGGGAGCTGGAAACTTAAAATTGTAAAAATGCGACACGGCTAATCGATGCTGTCGAAGATCAGCGACATTTTCAGTTGATCGCCATAAAATTCTTTTGGTGTTATACCGGTAAACTCTTTAAAATCCTTGATAAAATGTGCCTGGTCGTAATACCTGCTTTCATAGGCTAAACCAGTAAGGGTAGTCACTTCCTGGGTAAGCAGTATTTTGAGTGTAGCCTGAAGTCTGATAGTTTTTGAAAGCTGTTTCGGACTTAATCCGATTGTTGAGGAGAACCGGCGTTCCAACTGCCTGCGGTTTACCTGGCTTTGCCTGGAAAGCTCACTCACAGAAAGTTGCCCGTTTGCTGTCAGCATAGTTTCCACGGTCGATTTTACGATGTAATCAACATGTGCTTTCTCCGTTAACAGGTTAAATAAAAAATGCTCAATAATATGGATTCTTTCTGAAGTGCTGTCGGCATTTAAAATTTGTTGTCCTGTTTCCTGTCCGTTTTTTCCAAACAGCTGTTCCAGGGGAATGGCGGTGTTTTCCATTTCTTTTATCGGGAGAGATGTAAACGGTAAAAAACCATCCGGATAAAAGCAAACGAAGAAAGTGCCTGTTTCTCCTGTGGGCGCCACCTCATAAGGTTGGGTTAACTGGCCTATTAAAAAACATTTAGGCAGCATAATACTGTTTCCATCACTGGTGTAATGTTGGTATTCATCCCCATAATGAAAAATCAATTTCATACAACCATCCGGAACAATCGTATTCCTGGCAGGTGTTTTTTCTTTTGGACTTTCCAGTGTCCAGTAACATTTGACAAACGCTGCTAAGTCAGGATCCGGTTCAAATATCTGATGTTTCATGGATGATCATTTGCGCACGGATTGAATGTAAAGTATTTTATCTTAATTCACCAGCGTGATCGTCCCCGTTTTATGCACAGGAAAACGGGTCAGTACTTCTTTATAATCTACTATCCATACATAAGTTGCCACATCCGCTAAAGTGCCATTGATACGGCCATTCCAGCCCACCTGCGGATCGGTGGTATAAAAGATCCGTTCCCCCCAGCGGTTGTAAATACTCATCACATAATCGTATATGGGACACCGGTAGACCGGCCGGAAATAATCATTCCGTCCATCGCCATTGGGTGTAAATGCAGTAGGGAAGTATAGCTGGCATTCGCAGTCGTGGTATTTTACTTCTATGGAATCCACGGATTTGCCACAGCTGTTGTACGCTACCATCGCATATATGCCTGGCCTTGTAACGGTATACATCGGGGTGCTGGTACTGTCCTGCCATTTGTAGATGCCGCCCTGGGCGCCGGTAGCGCGTAGCTGGAATACTTCATTTCTGCAGAGCAGGGTATCCGGACCCAGGTTTACACGCAGGGTATCTTCATAGCGCACAGAGATACTGTCGGTCGATTCACATCGTCCTATCTGCGCATGCACATAATAATAGCCGGGTTTGGTTACGTAATAGGTGGCCTGGTCCGAGCCGTCCTGCCACAGGTATTTCCCGTTCCCGAAATCGGCGGTCAGCACCAGGAAGTTGCCTTTACAGATTGCGGTATCATTGCCGAGGTTCAGTTTTTTCAGGCGGTTGTAATTAATGAAAATAGTATCTACTACACTGCAGGTATTATTGATTTCCACCAATGCCCAGAGGTTGGTGGTATTGCGGATGGTGACTGCCGGTGTAGTGGCGCCGGTACTCCATTCCCATTTGGTGGCTGTAGGAATATTGGGTGCGATGCGGATGGTTTCACCAGGGCAAAGCAGGGTATCCGGGCCCAGTGAAAACGGGTAAGCCGGGCCGGTAAAAGTAATGGTGATATCGTCTGATACGGTGGCACAACCTTTCGGAAATACATCTACATGATAAGTGCCGGAGGTGGTCACATTAAGATTAGGCTCTGTGCTGCCATCCTGCCAGAGGTAAGTACAGTTCTGCGCTGTGGCATCGAGCATAATATTTTCGCCGGTGCATAAAATGAGATCCTTTCCCAGGTTGATGGTAGGGATAGGAGTATAGAAGATATTCACCGAGTCGGGGTTCGGACAGCCATTTATTTTCACTTTGTAGGTACCCGAAGTATCCACAAGAATACTGGAATTGGTGGAGCTGTCCTGCCACAGGTAAGTGGCGCCGGGTATCACCGGGGCGCTCAGCGTCATAGTGCCGCCTTCGCAGAGGGTAATGTCCTGCGGCCCGAGATCGAAGAAAGGTACTGGTGTAACGATGGTGACGGGTTGTGTATTGGTATCCGGTACACCATTGCGCCAGGCAATGAGGGTAACGGTATAAGTGCCGATGCTGTTATAGATGTGATACGCCACTACATTTTTGGACGTGTCTTTCACGCCGGTGAGGGGATCTCCAAAGTACCATTTTACGGAATCAATGCCATTGGGATTGATGATCAGGAAATAGGAAGTATCATTCACACAGGTAGAGGATACGGCAAAAGGTGTTCGCTGGGCGCTGGCAGTGTTGCTGCACAGGCAGCATACCAGCAATACCGGTATCAGGAATAAAAAGCGATAGCAATCAGATATTTGGTCTCTCATGTATTGACATGGTAATTGCTGCTAAGATAACCTAAACATGTAGAATATTTGTAATAAAAAGAATGAATTTTATGATAAGAATTATTGGGGGGAAGTAACGGCGGATTTTGTCTTGCTGCGGGAGTAAGACAAAACCCGCGTTATCACTATATTTCCTCGTCTTTTAGTGGTCTTGCGGCGATATATCTTTTCCACTTTTCCAGTACGGAAGTAAAATCGGAAGGCAGGGCACTTTCAAAGTACATCTGTTCGCGGGTGCGGGGATGTATAAAGCCCAGTTGTTGCGCGTGCAGGGCATGGCGTGGCATAATAGTGAAACAGTTATCTACAAACTGTTTGTATTTGGTATAGACCGTTCCTTTCACGATGCGGTTACCACCGTAGGTTTCATCGTTGAAGAGAGAGTGGCCGATATGCTGCATGTGCACACGGATCTGGTGGGTGCGGCCGGTTTCCAGTCTGCATTCCACCATGGTTACATAGTTGAATCTCTCCAGTACCCGGTAGTGGGTAATGGCTTCTTTACCATATTCTCCATCCGGATAGGCGTCCATGATCTTGCGCAGGCGCTGGTGGCGGCCTACGTGGGCTACTACGGTGCCTTCGTCTTCTTCAAAATCACCCCATACCAGCGCAATGTAGCGGCGATGCACGGTGTGATCAAAGAATTGTTTGGCAAGGTCGTTCATCGCCTTATCGGATTTGGCGATCACGAGCAATCCGCTGGTATTTTTATCGATCCGGTGTACCAGCCCAAAGCGTGGGATTTCCGGTTCAGTAGCCTGGGTTTTATCGCCCAGGTACCAGGATAAACCGTTTACCAGCGTACCATCGCGGTTACCGCAGCCGGGGTGTACTACCAGGCCGGCGGGTTTGTCGATGATCATAATATCGTCGTCCTCGTATACAATATTCAGTGGAAGCTCCTGTGGGATGATATCGGTATTTTCCGGGTTCCGGTTGGAAAACACAACGATCCTGTCCAGTGGCCTGATCTTGTAATTGGATTTTACGGGTTTATCGTTCACCAATACCATTTCGCCATCCAGGGCTTGTTGTATCTTATTGCGGGTGGCGCCTTCTATCCGGTTGGTAAGGAATTTATCAATACGGATGGGTTCCTGACCTTTGTCTACCACCATATTAATTTTCTCATACAATTCCTCACTGCCATCACCGTTGTCCAGCTCATCTTCCAGTTCCAGCAATTCTTCAGCCATTAATATAATTTTTTGCAAAGGTAAAGTTTAGTTGGCAGTTTAGCAGCCCTTCGGTCAAATGTTCCGTATCACAGCGAATTGGCGTACCTTTGCGCAGCTGAAAAGACCAACATGATCATGGATAAAGGAAAGCAACAGATTGTAGTGAAAGACCTCGGCGTGATAGACTACCAGGCAGCCTGGGACTACCAGGAGCAGTTGTTGAAGGAAAATGTGCAGTTGAAGTCCAGGTCGGCCGATCAGGCCCCGAAGCCCACCACCAACTACCTGCTGTTTTGTGAACATCCGCCGGTATACACCATCGGTAAAAGCGGGCATATGGAAAACCTGCTGATTTCGGAACAGGAGCTGCAGGAGCGGGGTATTGGCTTTGTACCTACCAACCGGGGCGGTGATATTACTTTTCACGGACCGGGCCAGCTGGTCGGATATCCTATCATGGACCTGGAAAATTTCTTTACAGATATCGGTAAATACCTGCGTTGCCTGGAAGAGGTGATTATCCGCACGCTGGCGGAATATGGCGTTACTGGCGACCGCTCTGCCGGAGAAACCGGTGTATGGCTGGACCCGCACGATAAAACCAAAGCCCGTAAGATATGCGCCATGGGCGTACGTTGCAGCCGCTGGGTAACCATGCACGGTTTTGCCCTGAATGTAAATACCCTGATGGATTATTTCAATAACATTATCGCCTGCGGCATTGCAGATAAGAAAGTGGCTTCACTCGATACAGAGGTAGGACATACGGTAAACCTGGATGAGGTGAAAGCGAAGCTAAGCAGGCATTTCGGAGAAGTGTTTGAAGCGGAGATGGTTTCCTGATCCTGTAAACATAAAAAGCGAAGGCCCATATGGAACTCCATATGGGCCTTCGCTTTTTATGTTGCTTTACATTTTATAGTTCAATGGAATGAAGAGGTTCCATTTCTCTTTCAGTTTGCCTTCTTCAAATATTTCGAAGTTGAACCAGCCTGCATGCAGGAATATGGCCTTTTCCAGGATGAGAGAGGGGCCTTTGATCTGGTCTATATCAAACAGGAAGGTGCCATTGGCTTCGTAGAACTTCACCGAATATTTCTTTTGCAGGGCATCGGGTAATTTGATATTCACATTGCCATCGGCAGTGGTGTAGATATAGTTGGAAGGATGCCAGGATACTCTTTCCGGCTCCTTATTTTCCTGCTCCCGGCCTCTGAGTCCTTTCGCGGCGTCTTTGATATCCGCATACTGCAGTTTCATATCGGCCCGGATGGAGCTGTCGGACACGGCCAGTATGGTTTTACTGTACATGAAGCGGCCATTGGTGAAAAGGATGAACAGGCGGTAATAGTTGCTGCCTGGTAAAGGTTTATTATCGAGATAAGCGTTCCTGGTTTGTGTAGGGTAGCTGGCGTAGCCGATGGTATTAAAGTTCAGTACGCTGTCGAGCGACCGCTGAACGCCTATTTCTTTCACCTGTGTAAAACCGGAGATCCAGTCGAGCTGTATTTTACCGGTTTTAATGGAGGCGGTGAAATTGGGCAGTACAGGAGGGACAAACTCTTCTGACTGAGCTTTTCCTGTGAATGCGGTCAATAAAAAAATTCCAATAACAAAAGTTATACGCACAAACTGCTTCATACTGATTATTCCGTGAGCTCTTAAAGTTGGCAAAAATACACTACCGTTCAAATATAATGAACTGTTTTTAAAAGGATAGAACGCCGGGGGGGAGGGAAAGATTGCCCTGGAGGCCGCCGGTATGTATTAATAAAATCCTGCTGCCTGTCGGGAAATAGCCCTGCTGGGCCAGATGATGAAAGGCCATTACCAGTTTACCGGTATAAATAATATCTGTAGGGATGCCGGTTTCGGTATAAAAAGTATTGATAAAATCTATAAGTGCAGGTGTTTTCTTCGCATATCCTCCGAGGTGGTGATCGTGGAGTAGTTGCCATTGCGGCCTGTTTTCCTGCGGGAGATGTAAAAGCGAGGCGACTTCCTCCTCCAGGTATGCTGCGCCTTTCAGCACAGCTATGCCGGTGATGTGCTGGTGCGGGGCGGCGCTGTTGATGAGACCCGCCAGGGTGGTGCCGGTGCCTACCGCACAAAGGATGTGGGTATAGTGGGCCGTAGGGTGAATGGAAAGGATGTCTTCACAACCTTTGGCGCCCAGGGCGTTATGGCCGCCTTCCGGTACTACGTGGTAATCAGGAAATAATGCTTCATATGTTTTCCGGGTGATGTTGTTACGATAATCTTCCCGCGTGACGAATACCAGCCCCATTCCATTATCTTCCGCCGTTTGCAGCGTATGATTGAGATGACCGTCATGCTCCTGTCCCCGGATAATGCCCATACACGCCAGCCCGGCTTCTTTACAGGCAACGGCAGTAGCGGCAATATGGTTGGAATAGGCACCACCAAAAGTGAGGATACCATTACAATGATCGGCTGTCGCCGCTGCTATATTGTATTTCAGCTTAAACCATTTGTTCCCCGACACCTCCGGATGTATCTTGTCCAGCCGCAGCATAGCTGCCGATAGCTGTGCTGGCAGCCAGCTCGTCTGAAAAGTATCCAGTGTGATATTGTCGTATGAGAGCATGTGCATTCGGGTAAAAGACCGGGGAGATGAATGCCTGTTGCGGCTTTCATCTCCCCGAATATAATTAAAAACAGTATTTATTAATCATTGGTGAGGAAACCGCCCTGGCCCCTGTACAGTTTCACGGCCTTATCGAGTTTTACTTTCAGTACGGTTACATACTTATCCTGTACGTTTTCCGGTACATCGATGTAAACCAGGCCTGGTACCGGGCTCCAGGAAATTTTGCCTACAACTTTGTGGGTCAGCTGGCTGCCGTTACCCAAAACGGTGATGCTTTCAATTTTATTGGAAAGGCCTTTCACCATTACGGGGCCGCTGGTTCTGGCGGGCAGGAAGAGGTACAGGGTACTGGAATCTTTAGACATCGTGGTAGGTCCGTAGAAGTGGCCCTGTGGGATACCACCGATGGTATTGAAGATCCCTTCTCCGTTGCGTTGGTTCCAGGCGCCGAGTTCTTTCAGCATATGTACTTCTTCTTCGGGGATAGTACCATCGGCTTTGGGACCGATATCGAGCAGAAGGTTACCGCCGTTGGCAACTGCATCCACAAAAATGGTGATGATTTCGAAAGGTGTTTTCCAGTTGGTGTCCTGTGGCTGCCATCCCCAGTTGTTGTTGATGGTCATGCAGAGTTCCCACCAGTGGTACTTCGGACGGGACACCGGGAAATTCTGTTCCGGGGTTTCATAGTCGCCATAGCCTTGTAGGCGGCCATTGATAATGGTATTCGGGTTATGGGTGGTGAGCATTTTACGCATTTTAGGGGCTTCCCATTCTTCGGCAGAATGTTCCCAGTCGCCGTCGAACCACCACAGGTCCGGGTTAAACTTCGTCATCACTTCTTCCATCTGTCCTTCGTAGAACTTTAAGAAGCGCTGCCATTTTTCAGGATGAACCTTGATATCATAGCGGTTGCTGTCTTTCAGAAACTGCGGATAATCGTTGTGGCTCCAGTCGATCAGGGAAAAGTAGGCACCACATTTGATACTATCGCGCCGCAAAGCCGCGTAGAACGGAGTGAGCACATCTCTTTTAGCGGGTGTACTGTTAGCAACATCCAGTTTACTGTACTTGCTGTCCCACAGGGCCACGCCATCGTGGTGTTTGGTGGTCATTACCGCATAGCGGGCGCCGGATTCTTTGATGAGGTCGGCCCAGGCTTGCGGGTTGTAATTATTTGCAGTAAAGCCTTTGAGCTGCTGCATATAATCAGGGTAAGCTATTTTTTTGTTGTGGAAAGACCAGGACTCATCGATCCCGTTGACAGAATAAATGCCCCAATGGATAAAAATGCCCAGCTTGGCGTCGGCAAACCATTGCATCTTTTCTTTAATGTCTTCCGGATTGGTTTTCTGTTGTGCCTCAGCAGTACTCATAAGCTGCATGGCAAAGGCTCCCAGCACTAATAATCGCTTCATTGTTCGGTTTAATTAATCTTTAAAAAAGGCATTGTCCACAAAAAGAAAGTGTGAAAATAGTTTTAATGATTAAATTTAACGCCGATATTTTTAGGTAAATAGTTGACACTTATAAAACTAATATCAGAAAAATGCAACCGACTTTATTGATTTTGGCGGCCGGTATGGCCAGCCGCTACGGCAGTTTAAAGCAAATCCAGGAATTTGGCCCCAGCGGTGAAACTATCATTGACTACTCTATTCACGACGCTATCAGCGCCGGTTTTGGAAAAATAGTGTTCATCATCCGCGAGAATTTTGCAGCGGACTTCAAAGAAATCTTTGAACCGAAGCTCAAAGGCCGCGTGGCTGTTGATTATGTATACCAGGAAATGGATGCATTTTTAGGTGACCATCAGGTTCCTGCCGACAGGACCAAGCCATGGGGTACCGCACATGCAGTCCTTTGCGCAAAAAACGCTATCAATGAACCATTTGCGGTGATCAACGCGGATGACTTCTATGGTACCGACGCATTTGTAAAGATGGCTGACTTCCTGAAAAATGAATGCAGTCCAAATTTATACAGCGTGGTAGGTTATGAACTGGGCAAAACAATCAGTGAGCACGGTTCTGTATCCCGCGGTGTATGCGAAGTGAGTGGTGGCAATCTTGCTGCTATCAACGAAAGAACAAAGATCTATAAGGACAACGACCAGATCGTTTATGAAGAAGCAGATGGCAGCAAACATCCGTTATCTGCCGATACGCCGGTATCCATGAACTTCTGGGGCTTCCATCCGAGCGTATTTGAACTGAGCCAAAGCCTGTTCAATGAATTCCTGGATAAAAGCATCGACAATCCTAAGTCAGAGTTCTTTATTACGATTGTTGCCGATGAATTTACCCGCCGTAAAATTGGTGAGGTAAAAGTAATCCCAACCAGTGCAAAATGGTTTGGTGTTACTTACAAGGAAGATGCACCGGGTGTGCAGGCCAGCTTGTCGGCGCTGGTTGCGAATGGAGAATATCCAGACAATTTATGGAAATAAAACCCAACAACAGGATCCTTCAGGCTTTCGGACTTGAGCCTGAAGGATTAAATGTCCGAAAATTTGGATCAGGACACATCAACAACACTTTTTTGTTAGAAAAGAAGCAGGACGGCAGTAGGTACGTTTTACAAAAGATCAATGTAAACGTATTTAAGGAACCAGGAGTAATCGCCGCCAATCAGAGAATGGCAGCAGATTATCTGGCAGTTCATCATCCCGGCTATCTGTTTATTACGCCGATTCCCACGGTTAATGGGGAAGAGCTCTTTGTAATTGACAATGAATACTGGAGATTGATCCCTTTTATTGCGGATTCCGTAACGGTAGATCAGGCCGACAACCCAAAGCAGGCATATGAAGCAGCCAGACAGTTTGGCCGCCTTGCCAGTTACCTTTCGGGGATTGACCTGAAGCCGTTTAAAGCCTCTATTCCCAACTTTCACAACCTGACCCTACGGTACAGCGCTTTCCAGGAAGCCATCCGGACGGCAAAGGAAGACAGGAAAGCTGCAGCAGAAGAGATGATTGAAGATTTCCTCCGCTATTCTGACATCGCTGTAACGTATGAACAACTGAAAACAAATCCCGAATTCAGGGACCATCTGATGCACCACGATACCAAAATCAATAACGTATTGCTCAACAAGGATACTTATGAAGGTATATGTGTTTGCGACCTGGATACCCTGATGCCCGGAAAAATCATCTCGGATCTCGGCGACATGGTTCGTACCTATGTTTGCCCGGTATCAGAAGAAGAGAAAGATTTCAGCCAGATCGTTATCCGCGAAGAATACTACGAAGCCCTTATGCAGGGGTATCTCGCAGAGATTGGCGGTACTTTGACAAAAGTAGAAAAAGAACAACTGTTCTTTGCCGGGAAGTTCATGATCTACATGCAGGGGATACGATTCCTTACCGATTATCTGAACGGTGATGTCTATTATCCCATCAAGTATCCGACACACAACTATGACCGGGCAAAAAATCAGCTGGTTTTACTGCAAAGGCTCATGGAAAAAGAAACCGTACTGCAGGACATTATCGATAAGTGCCTGCACGTCAATGTAACAAGTGAACAGTAAATGAAATCATTTTTAGAACGTGAACAGTAAATGAAATGAAATCATTTAGCCCCGGTGCTTTCCGCACCGGGGCTTTTTTATACCCCAAAACGACCCGATCCGCGTCTTTTGTACACAAAATCAGTAGATTAATTTATAACGATAAAGCAGTTTGATTAGAAAACGCGCAACTATTGTCAAGTTTTTTTAAATATTTTCAAAAACCCTTAATGTGATTAATTTTTTACGAAATATTAGGTGAGTTGTTGTTTTTTATTTTTTTCACGAATACTTTTGTAGAGACACTAAAAGAAAACAAGCACCTCCATGTGGGTAAATAAAGACAACATAAAACTTAATCACATCGTACCTCAGCTCAATTGGGCTATCACGAAGGTCGTGATTATCGTCGTTGTCATTATTAGCCACCAATATGGAGGATAGGTAAACGTGCATATAATCACAAAATATAACGCCTTCCTCCGACAAGAGGGAGGCTTTTTTTTGGACTGTATATTCCTGGTATAATTTCAATTTTATGTATAGCTATTACAACGACAACACCTTTCTCTACATCAACGGTGAGTACACCAAAGCAAATGCTGCTACAACTGACCTGTATGGCCAGTCGCTCCACTACGGATATGCCGTTTTCGAAGGCATCCGCGCCTACAAAACTGCGAATGGCGAAGTGAAGATCTTTAAAGCAAAAGAACACTTCGACCGCCTGAAGCGCTCGTGTGAACTGATCCACATCCCCTACAAATTTGATAACGAAGAGCTGATCGCTGCCTGTTACAAAGTACTGGAGATGAATAACATGGAAGAAGCGTACATCCGACCGCTGGTTTTCTGTCCGCCGAATATGACGCTGAAAGCCGCTTCCGAATCACAAATCCTGATCTGCGCATGGGAATGGGGAGCTTACCTGGGAGAAAAACTGTTACGAGTTATGACTTCCTCCTACGAACGCCCAAATCCAAAAGCCTTTAAAATAGAATCCAAATCCGCTGGTCTTTATGTAAACTCCATACTGGCCTCACAGGAAGCAAAAGAAAAAGGTTACGATGAGGCACTCCTCCTGGATATGAATGGATACGTTGCAGAAGGACCAGGTGCTAACATCTTCTTCGAAAAAGACGGCAAAATCTACACTCCCCCAGCCGGTAACATCCTCCCAGGCATCACCCGCGCCACTGTTATCGAACTTTGCCAGGAACTGAATATCCCACTGGAAGAAAAATTATTCACCATCGCTGAATTAAAAGAAGCTGAAGCAGCCTTCTTCTGCGGTACCGCAGCAGAACTCATCGGCCTGGATTCACTGGATGGCCAGTCTTTCAGCAAACCATGGGCACAGTCGCTCGGTAAAACACTGCAGCAGGCCTATAAAGCGAAAGTGCTGGAAAAAGCATTTCAACGCGAAGCTCAGTTAGCTTAGCCGCTGACTGTTGGCTGTCAGCACACAAATGCTGACAGCCAACAGTTAAAATCCCTTGAAGGTTGTAAATCGAAAAACTTACAATCCACTACAGTAAAGGATTTGAAAGTTCAAAAGGCAGATTTGAAGACCGGTAAATTGGAAATTGTTGGTTTGAATATGCGCACGCTACCGGGTAATTTAGTGGAGAAGTTTTAAAATAGGGTAGCTATAAATACGGGTTATCCTCCCAATAACTAAAAGCAATGGAATTAAACAAATACAGCAAGACGATCACGCAAGACCCTACACAACCCGCTGCACAGGCTCAGTTGTACGGAATTGGTTTAACAGAAGAGGACCTGAAAAAAGCACAGGTGGGCATCGTCAGCATGGGCTACGATGGTAATACCTGCAATATGCACCTGAACGACCTGGCAAAAGATGTCAAAAAAGGCGTCTGGGCCAATGACCTGGTGGGACTGATTTTCAACACCATCGGCGTCAGCGATGGTATGAGCAATGGTACCCCCGGTATGCGTTACTCTCTCGTTAGCCGTGATCTGATTGCAGATTCCATTGAAACTGTTGCAGGAGCACAGTATTATGACGCCCTGATCACCGTTCCAGGCTGTGATAAAAACATGCCCGGTTCCCTGATGGCTATGGGACGCCTCAACCGCCCTTCCATCATGGTATACGGTGGAACCATTGCCCCTGGTAAATACAAAGGCCAGGACCTGAATATCATCTCTGCCTTCGAAGCACTGGGTCAGAAAATGGCCGGTAACCTCGATGAAGGCGACTTTAAAGGCATCGTACAGAACTCCTGCCCGGGTGCAGGTGCCTGTGGTGGTATGTATACTGCCAATACCATGTCTTCTGCTATCGAAGCACTCGGTATGAGCCTTCCTTACAGCTCATCCAACCCCGCATTGAGCCAGGAGAAAAAAGATGAATGTATCGCTGCCGGTCAGTACATCCGCCTGCTCCTTGAAAAAGATATTAAACCTTCTGACATCATGACGAAAGAGGCATTTGAAAATGCGCTCACCATCATCATGGCTTTGGGTGGCAGCACCAATGCAGTACTGCATTTTATCGCTATTGCGAAATCAGTAGGCATCTCTATCAGACTGGAAGATTTCCAGCGCATCAGCGACAAAACACCGCTGATCGCCGACCTGAAACCAAGTGGTAAATACCTGATGGAAGACCTGCACAACATCGGTGGCGTTCCATTAGTGATGAAATACCTCCTGAAAAAAGGTTATATCCATGGCCACTGCATGACCGTTACCGGTAAAACCATCGCAGAAAACCTGGAAGAAGTAGCAGACATCGACTTCAGCACACAGGATATCATTGTGCCGCTGGAAACACCGCTGAAACAAACCGCACATATCCAGATCCTTTACGGTAACCTCGCTACTGAAGGTTCCGTAGCCAAGATCACCGGTAAGGAAGGCGAACGTTTCAAAGGCCCTGCCCGTGTATTTGACGGCGAATTTGAACTGATTGCCGGTATCACTTCCGGTAAAGTACAGAAAGGCGACGTAGTAGTGATCCGCCAGGTAGGTCCGAAAGGCGCTCCCGGTATGCCTGAAATGCTGAAACCAACCAGCGCCATCATGGGTGTGGGATTGGGTAAAAGCGTGGCATTGATCACTGATGGCCGTTTCTCCGGAGGTACACACGGATTCGTGGTAGGTCATATCACACCGGAAGCCTTTGAAGGCGGAAACATCGCCCTGGTAAAAGACAACGACATTATCGAAATAGACGCAACGAAGAATTATATCAATGTAGAGATCAGTGATGAAGAGCTGGCCGCACGCCGGGCAGCATGGCAGCAACCTGCATTGAAAGTGACCAATGGAATCTTATTTAAGTACGCAAAACTTGTAAAAAATGCAACAGAAGGATGTGTTACCGATGAAGCCTGAGATAGCAGATAAGCAGTTAGCTGTAAAGCCTGTAATTACAGGTTCCGAAGCCGTGATCCGCTCCCTGATTGAAGAAGGGGTCGACACCATTTTCGGATATCCGGGTGGGGCGATCATGCCTATTTATGATGCCCTCTACGATTTTCAGGATCAGGTCCATCACATACTCGTCCGGCACGAACAGGGTGCCACGCATGCTGCACAAGGTTATGCACGCAGTTCCGGTAAGGTAGGAGTGGCCTTTGCTACTTCCGGTCCCGGCGCTACCAACCTGGTTACAGGTCTGGCAGATGCCTATATGGACAGTACCCCCATGGTGTGCATTACCGGCCAGGTAGCCGCCGCCCTGTTAGGTACTGATGCATTCCAGGAAACAGACGTGATCGGTATCACTATGCCTATCACCAAGTGGAATATCCAGGTAACCCGTCCGGAAGATATCCCGGGCGCTATGGCCAAAGCTTTTTACATTGCCCGTAGTGGCCGTCCGGGCCCTGTGCTGGTAGATATTACCAAGAATGCGCAGTTCGGGGAGTTTGAATATGAGTACAAGAAATGTGAATATATCCGCAGCTACCGCCCTATTCCTGAGTTAAGCCAGGAAGCTGTATCGGAAGCCGCTGCACTGATCAACAGTGCAAAGAAACCATTCATTCTTTGTGGTCATGGCGTACTGCTATCCGGTGCGGAAAAAGCATTGATTGCACTGGCGGAAAAAGCGCAGATTCCTATCGGATCTACCCTGCTGGGCCTCTCTGCCGTTCCGGTAGATCACCCGATGTACGTAGGTATGCTCGGTATGCACGGTAACTACGGTCCTAATATGCTCACCGGTGAAGCCGATGTGGTAATTGCTGTAGGTATGCGTTTCGATGATCGTGTAACCGGCGACGTAGGTACCTATGTGCCCAACGCGAAAGTAATCCACATCGAAATCGATGCAGCCGAAATCAACAAGATCGTAAAAGCAGATGTAGCTGTACACGCAGATGCAAAACCTGCACTGGAAGCGCTGATCCAACAGGTAAATCCTGCTGATCACACTGCCTGGCTGGAAGAATTCCGCGCAGCAGACAAGAAAGAATACGATAAAGTACAACATAGAGAACTGTATCCGCAGGAAGGTGAACTGAAAATGGCAGAAGTAATCCGCCTGATCTCAGAAAAAACCAAAGGTGAAGCAGTACTGGTAACAGATGTTGGTCAGCACCAGATGGTGGCTTCCCGCTACTATCGCTTCAAAAACCCAAATACCAATGTCACTTCCGGTGGTATGGGTACCATGGGCTTCTCGCTGCCAGCCGCAATGGGCGCCAAAATGGGTACGCCCGAAAAAGAGGTAGTCGCTATTATCGGCGATGGTTGCTTCCAGATGACCTTACAGGAACTGGCCACTATTCACCAGTCACAGATCGGTGTGAAAATAGTGATCCTGAACAACAACTTCCTGGGAATGGTTAGACAATGGCAGCAATTGTTCTTCGACAGGCGCTATTCTTCCACTGAAATGGTCAATCCCGACTTTGTACAGGTTGCCAAAGGATTTTATATCCCGGGCAAGAAAGTCACTGCAAGGGAAGATATCTCCGCAGCTATCGATGAAATGCTGGCACATCAGGGCGCTTACCTGCTCGAAGTAGTGGTGGAAAAAGAAGACAACGTATTCCCCATGGTGCCTGCAGGCGCACCTATTACCACTATCCGCCTGGAGTAGCAGGACCCGCAGCGATTCATATTGATCATTTGTAATTCACAACAGGTATATGCAAAAAGAATATACAGTAACGGTATATACGGAAGATCGTATAGGTATAACCAACCGTATCACGATTATATTTACCCGCAGGGGCATCAATATCACCAGCTTAACCACCGCTGAAACGGAAATTCCGGGCGTGTATAAATTCGTCATTACGGTGATGTCTACACGTGAAAAACTGGATAAGGTTGTTGGACAGATTGAGCGACTGATTGAAATACACCGTGCGTTTGTACATGAAGAAGATGAAGTAGTTTACCAGGAGCTGGCATTGTACAAAATATCAACACGTTCTTTACATACCGGTGATATCGAAAGACTGATACGTGAAAATAATGCACGTATCCTGACGATCACCGCAGAATATTTTGTCATCGAGAAAACAGGCCACCAGCAGGAGCTGACGGACTTTATCAAAAAACTGGAGCCATACGGCCTGATAGAGTATACCAAAAGCGGCCGCGTAGCCATTGTGAAATGGAGCCGTCGCTTCCATGAGCACCTGAAAGAGTTACACACACAGGACGCTGATATCAGCTGAAAAATTATAAATCATTATTCATTCAAATCACATCTCAGCTAATAGCTCACCGCTAGTAGCTAAAAGCTAAAAAAACAACACATGGCAACCATCAATTTTGGAGGGGTACTCGAACAAGTAGTAACCAGAGAAGAATTCCCTATGGAAAAAGCAAGGGAAGTGCTGAAGAACGAAGTGATTGCAGTTATTGGTTATGGCGTACAAGGTCCTGGCCAGGCACTGAACCTGAAAGACAATGGCTTTAATGTTATTGTAGGTCAACGTAAGAATTCCAAAACCTGGGATAAAGCAGTAGCTGATGGCTGGGTTCCTGGAGAAACTTTATTCGATATCGAAGAAGCAGCTCAGAAAGGTACTATTATTCAGTTCCTGCTGTCTGATGCAGGACAGATCACCCTGTGGCCTACTTTAAAACAACACCTGACACCTGGTAAAGCACTGTACTTCTCCCACGGTTTCGGTATCACGTATAAAGAACAAACCGGTATCATTCCTCCGGCTGATGTAGATGTAATCCTGGTAGCACCAAAAGGTTCCGGTACTTCCCTGCGTCGTCTGTTCCTGGCTGGTCAGGGTCTGAACTCCAGCTTCGCTATCTTCCAGGACGCTACCGGCCGCGCTAAAGAACGCGTTGTAGCACTGGGTATCGGCGTTGGTTCCGGCTACCTGTTCGAAACAGATTTCAAAAAAGAAGTATTCTCCGATCTGACTGGCGAACGTGGTTCCCTGATGGGTTGTATCCAGGGTATCTTCGCTGCTCAATACGAAACACTGCGTAAGAATGGTCACTCACCTTCTGAAGCATTCAACGAAACAGTGGAAGAACTGACACAATCCCTGATGCCACTGGTAGCAGAAAACGGTATGGACTGGATGTATGCTAACTGCTCTACTACTGCTCAGCGCGGTGCGCTCGACTGGTGGAAGAAGTTCAAAACTGCTACCCAGCCTGTATTTGATGAACTGTACGCCAGCGTTGCCGCAGGTAAAGAAGCTGCCCGTTCTATCGCTTCCAACAGCACCGCAGATTATCGCGAAAAACTGAACGAAGAACTGAAAGAACTGCGCGAAAGCGAAATGTGGCAGGCAGGTGCGGCTGTACGTAAGCTGCGTCCTAACAACGCGTAATAGCAATTATATATAAATTACAATGGCAAAGCATTTTCGAATTATTGAAATTATTGGTGCTGATATTTAGTACAGAAGGAAAATATTCTTACTGTTTACTAAGTATGGTTCCATGATTTCGATAAGCCCGGAGATGCTTTGCCATTTGTATTAATTACATTTTATGTCTGAAGTAATGAGTAGTGTCAATTCCCTGAATATCCTGGAGGCGGCGATGAAACTGAAACCCATCGTCAACCGCACACCACTGATGTATAGCGCCACCCTTTCCCGGCGTTACCAGTGCGACGTATATCTGAAAAGAGAGGATATGCAGATTGTACGCTCTTATAAATTGAGAGGCGCCTATAACCTCATCAGCAGTCTGCCTGCTGAATTGCTGGCCAAAGGCGTAACCTGCGCCAGCGCCGGAAACCATGCCCAGGGCTTCGCTTATGCTTGCAAAGCCATGAATATAAAAGGCGTGGTGTTTATGCCGGTCATCACACCGAAACAAAAAGTTAACCAGGTAAATATGTTCGGCGGCGATCATATCGAAATCCGCCTCGTAGGAGATACCTTCGACGATTGCTCCGCAGAAGCACAGGCTTTTACCAAAGCCAGCGGCATGACCTTCATCCCGCCATTTGATAACCCGAAAATTATAGAAGGACAAGGCACTGTTGCTGTTGAAATACTGGAAGATCAGACCGGGATAGATTTTCTCTTTGTACCCGTTGGAGGCGGTGGCCTGGCCGCCGGCTTAGGTACCTACTTTAAAACTTACAGCCCCAAAACCCAGATCATCGGGGTAGAACCCGAAGGCGCCCCTTCTATGCTCCGCGCACTGGAAAACGGCGGCCCCGTTACCCTCGATGAAATAGAACGCTTCGTGGATGGCGCTGCCGTAAAAAGAGTAGGCACCCTCAATTATGAAATATGTAAAGATGTGCTGGATAAAATGCAGCTGGTACCGGAAGGAAAGGTATGCTCCACCATCCTGCGTTTATATAATGAAGATGCCATTGTAGTAGAACCCGCCGGTGCTTTGTCCATCGCAGCATTGGACGACTACGCAGATGCCATCAAAGGGAAAAAAGTAGTGTGCGTGATCAGCGGCAGTAACAATGATATCGACCGCATGCAGGAAATAAAGGAACGCTCCCTCCTCTATGAAGGATTGAAACATTATTTTATTGTACGTTTTGCACAACGCCCCGGTGCCCTGAGAGAATTTGTGAATGATATTCTTGGACCTGATGATGATATCACCCGCTTTGAATATATCCAGAAACACAATAAAGAAATAGGGCCGGCACTCGTGGGCGTGGAACTCAAGAACCGCGAGGATTACGACAAGCTGATCGCCAATTTCAAAAAATCCAACTTCCAGTTCACGGAGTTGAATAAAGACGATAGTTTATTCGGCTACCTCGTGTAAACAACAGCAGCAATAAAAAGAACGCCCATTCCGGTATAAGGAATGGGCGTTCTTGTATTGTTAGCTTTCCTGACTATTTTAAACTTGCAATGTCTATCACAAAGCGGTATTTCACATCGCCTTTCAACATGCGCTCGTACGCATGGTTGATATCACTGATCGGAATCACTTCCACATCGCTGGTGATGTTATGTTCTGCACAGTAGTCCAGCATTTCCTGTGTTTCACGGATGCCGCCTATCAGGGAACCGGCAATACTGCGGCGACCCATGATGAGGTTGAAAGCAGGTACAGCAGATGGTTCTGGCGGTACGCCCAAACAAATCATCACACCGTTCAGGTTCAGCAGGTTCAGGTAAGTGGCATAATCATGCGGCGCAGAAATGGTGTTGATAATAAAGTCGAATTTGCTGCGGAGTTGTTTTACCTGTTCTTTATCGGTCATCAGCGCAAAATGATGCGCACCCAGCCTGCGGGCATCTGCTTCCTTGGACGGAGAAGTACTCAGCATGGTTACTTCCGCACCCATAGATGCTGCCAGCTTTACTGCCATATGTCCTAACCCGCCTAATCCTACAACACCTACTTTATGTCCTTTTCCCACTTTCCAGTGACGGAGCGGTGAATAAGTGGTAATACCAGCACAGAGTAAAGGTGCTACGCCTTCCAGCGGTAATTTATCAGATACTTTCAGGGTATATTTTTCGTCGGTAACGATGTGCGTGGAATAACCGCCATAGGTATGTGTTTTACGATCCATTTCATACCCATTGTAAGTGCTGGCACCACCGGTTACGCAGTACTGCTCTTCACCGGATTTGCAGGGATCGCATTCGCGGCAGGAATCCACAAAACAACCGATACCGGCCAGGTCGCCCACCTTGAATTTGGTGACATGGTCGCCCACTTTGGTGATACGTCCTACTATTTCATGACCGGGTACCATCGGGTAAATGGAATTACCCCATTCATTTCTTACCTGGTGAATATCGGAATGACATACACCGCAATATAAAATTTCGATCTGTACATCATGCGGTCCCGGCTCCCGGCGCTCAAAGTTCCACGGACCCAGAGGGGAGGCCGCATCGTTTACTGCATAAGCTTTTGTTGCAATCATGGTGTGACAATTTAGGTACCGAAGCTACGTAATTTGTATTATCCGTGATAAGTTCACGTGTTAAGGCTTTGATTTTAACCCGCCTTTGCTGTTTTTTCAATAACTTATAGGGTCCTCCAATTACTTTATTAAAAAATATAACCATGGAGCTTCATTTAAAAGGAAAGGTAGCCATTGTTACCGGTGGCAGTAAAGGAATCGGTAAAGGCATTGCAGCCTCGCTGGCGAAGGAAGGTGCCACTGTGGTGATTACCGCCCGTAATGCCGATGAACTGGAAGATACCGCCGCCATGTTTCGCTTACAGGGACAGGATGTATTGGCCATTGCCGCCGATATGACAAAAGAAGCAGACCTGCAACGGCTGGTAACCACCACGGTGCAGCAATTCGGGCATATAGATATTCTCGTCAATAACGCCGGTGGCATAGATGCTTTTGGCCCGCTCGATACCATCAGCATGGATCAGTGGCGCCAGATCTTTGAAGTCAATTTCTTTGGCCTGGTAGCGCTTACCCAATTGGTGATTCCTCACCTGAAAAAGCAAGGCGGTGGAAGGATTATCAATATCTCTTCCGAAAATGCAGAACAGCCGGACCCGAACATGGGCCACTACAATGCTACGAAGGCAGCATTGAATAATTACTCTAAAACCCTGTCGCAGAATTACGGAAAAGATAATATCCTTGTTAATACCGTCTCCCCGGCATTTATTAAAACACCGTTGGTAGATGAAATGCTGGAAGGCATCTCCAAAGAGAAAAACATATCGGTGACAGCAGCTGCGAAATTGTTCCTGAAAGAAAACCGGCCATACCAGGTATTGGGCCGCCCGGGTACGCCGGAAGAAACCGGCAGCCTCGTGGCTTTCCTTGCTTCCGATCATGCTGCTTTCATTACTGGCGCCGTATTCCGGGTAGACGGCGGTTCTGTAGGTACCGTTTAAATCAGGCCTATGTTAAGTTACTGGGAAAAAGAAAGTCTGCTGCAGTATGATTATATCATTATCGGCAGCGGTATCGTAGGATTGTCGGCCGCCATCAGTCTGAAAGAAAAGACGCCCAAAAGCAGGGTGCTGGTGCTCGAAAGGGAAATCCTCCCTACCGGCGCCAGCACCAAAAATGCAGGCTTCGCCTGTATCGGCAGTCTTACGGAAATATTGGCCGATCTCCGGACCATGCCGGTAGAAGCGGTCATCAAACTGGTACAGCTGCGGCTGTCGGGGCTACGTTTGCTACGTCGCCGCCTGGGCGATGCCGCTATCGGCTACCGCGAAAACGGCAGCTATGAGCTGATCAGCGCGCAGGAGGAATGGGCGTTGTCTGAACTGGAAGAAGTAAACCGCATCCTGGCAGACCTTTTTTTGGGTGCGGCAGCTTTTACGCCGGCACACGAACAGCTACAATCTTTCGGCTTTGCACCACAGCATATAAAAGGACTGATCCGCAATAATTTTGAAGGAGAACTGCATACCGGTAAAATGATGCGGTCGCTGATTGACACCGCTATCTCACACGGCGTGGAAATCAAAACCGGATGTACAGTAAAGACGATCGATGATTTTCATACAGGTGTCAACGTTATAGTACCGCATCACCTGCTGAAGGAAGACATTGTTTTTACTGCCCGTAAAGTGCTGATCTGTACCAATGCTTTTACCCGCGCGTTGTTACCCGGAGAAGAAGTGGTACCGGGCAGGGGACAGGTGTTGATCACATCGCCGGTAAAGGATCTGCCGTTTAAAGGTGTTTTCCACATGGAGGAAGGATATTACTATTTCCGGGAGCTGGATGGCCGGGTGTTGCTGGGAGGCGGGCGTCAGCTCGACTTTGCCGGAGAAACGTCCGAAGCATTTATCTTCAATGACCGGATCCAGCAGGAGCTGGAAAACCTGTTGCATACTGTTATTCTTCCGGGTCGCAGTGTATCAGTGGCAGATCGCTGGACAGGCATCATGGCGTTTGGTAAAACGCGGCAGCCTATCGTGAAGGCGCATACGAAAAATGTGATCATGGGTGTGCGTATGGGCGGAATGGGGGTAGCAATCGGATCTATGATAGGTGAGGAAATTGCAGGAATGGCGTTGGAAGGGTAGTGGTCTTTACGGCAGTGGGTCCGCTATTTCCCGGACATTGGTTGTTAAAAGCTATACCCCACCCCAAACACCAAACCATAATCCGACCGGCTGAATATCTTCAATGGCGGCTGATTATCGAAGCTGTTATAAAACACCAGGTTCACACTGAAAGTACTGATAATATTATATGCCGCCCGGATCCAGCCCTCTTCCCGGATGCGGCCTCCCTCATTCAGCCCGAAGAAAGCACCTTGCGCCAGTTGCAGCTGGAAGTTGTTGTCCCGCAGCAGGTATAGATTATACGTAAACATCAAAGGCAGTTCAAACCGGCCGGTTTTCAGTTGCCCCTGGAAGGCGCTTTCCTGCACAGTAGCCAGTCCTGCCAGCACACCCGCATCCATATGGTGTTTCAGCAGGAACTGGTAAGTGGCGCCGGCGCCTTCTATAAAACGCCTGGCCGTACCCAGTTCCAGGTTACGCTGGTAGCTGAAAATAGCATTCACCTGCCAGTGGCTGTTGAGGTAGTAGCCTGGCACAAGCCAGGCATACTCCCGGACCCTTTTAGTCCCATCTTCCGAAAAACCCGTAATACCGCTGATATTCAGGTCCGCTCCGATGCGCCCGTCGAAATAACGGATATCATTATACGTATTCAATATCCCCAGGGAAGCCGAGCGGGTAAAAACATAGCCCAGCGCCACTGTTCCGGAGAGGTTGTGGAAAAACCCGGTATCATAGGAAGCCACGGTCGATAGTTCTTTCAGCTGGATCAGCAGGGTATCCTGCCGGGTCTGGATCTTTACCATGCCGCTGTCGGCTTTGCCGAGGGTACCATAGTAAACTTTATGCAGGAGGGTGGTAATGCGGTAAGTGTACGTGCTGGCGCAAAGGGTGCTGATCTTATAGGTACTGATATCCTGGTCGTCCAGGTCGTCGGAAGAAAAGGAAATCATCCCGCGTTCCAGGTGGTCGAGTTCACCGGAAAGTTGTAACCCGCTTTTAAAATAGAGGGTGTCGGTCGACTGTACCCTCAGAGAATAGCAGCCGTACAGCAGGACCAATATTAACAATCCGGCCGGTTTACACAGCAAAAACCCGGTTTCTTCCATCATATGCTTCAAACAAGCATTCCTGTCAAAATGTTTTTTCCCCGCTTTACAGGAAAAATTTGCTTCCCGATTTTCTGTTCTCTATATTTATTTTTTATTTCCACGCTATCAGGCATTCAGTTGACAACTCCCACCCCGCAAGGAAAGGAATTCAATCTGGAAGACATTTTATTGTGTGTACGGTACCTTTTGTGAAAGTAAGGGGTATTAATTGTTTCTTTTTATCTTAATGAACTATGAACAGTAATTTAAATGTATAGTTTTATCATCCAAATAAGCGGCGGCCAACCCGCAGTTTTATATTTCACGTTAAAAAAATAATTGTAAGCGTACTTTTTACATTTATTATGTATATTGATCCGCTAAATTTTTTATAACCACGTTTGAACGTTATGCAAACAAAATCCTTACACATCTTTGATTACCTGGTATTCCTGGTATATTTCGTAATAGTGGCTGGCTATGGTTACTATATCTATCAGAAAAAGAAGAAGTCCACAACGGATTCCAAAGACTTTTTCCTGGCAGAAGGTTCCCTGACCTGGTGGGCTATCGGCGCCTCCCTGATCGCCTCCAACATTTCTGCGGAGCAGTTTATCGGTATGTCCGGTAATGGTTTCAGCATGGGATTGGCCATTTCTACCTACGAATGGATGGCAGCTGCCACGCTGATTGTGGTAGCGGTGTTTTTCCTGCCCATTTACCTGAAAAATAAGATCTATACCATGCCCCAGTTCCTGGAACGCAGGTATAACCAGACGGTAAGTACGATTATGGCCGTTTTCTGGCTGTTGCTGTACGTGGTGGTAAACCTGACCTCTATTCTTTACCTTGGTGCGCTGGCGGTATCTACTATTTCCGGTATCAACTTCTATGTCTGTATGGTGGCACTGGCCTTCTTTGCCATCCTGATCACACTGGGAGGGATGAAGGTAATCGGGTATACAGATGTGATCCAGGTGTTCTTCCTGATCCTGGGCGGATTGGCGACTACTTACCTGGCGCTGCAACTGGTATCTGAACACTTTGGTGAAACAGGTGTATTAAAAGGATTCTCGCTGATGAGCCAGCATGCCAGCGACCATTTCCACATGATCCTGCATAAAGACAATCCCAAATACCTGGATCTGCCCGGATTAAGTGTATTGATCGGAGGTATGTGGATTGTGAACCTGAACTATTGGGGATGTAACCAGTACATCACACAACGCGCACTGGGTGCGGATCTGAAAACTGCGCGTCAGGGCTTACTGTTTGCCGGTTTCCTGAAACTGCTGATGCCGGTGATCGTGGTATTACCGGGTATTGCGGCCTATGTGCTGTATTCCCAGAACCATGGGGATTTTGCACAATCCATGATGAAAGGCGGTTCCCTGAACCCGGATAATGCTTACCCGGTGTTGCTCAACCTGCTGCCAAGCGGATTGAAAGGTCTGGCATTTGCCGCCTTAACAGCAGCGGTGGTGGCTTCCCTGGCAGGTAAAGCCAATAGTATTTCCACCATTTATTCCCTGGATATTTATAAGAAGATATATAACAAAGATGCCGATGAGAAGAAAGTAGTGAGCGTGGGCCGTGGCGTGGTGGTCATTACCATGATCATTGCCATTGTAATCTCCAACTTCCTGGGTATCGATAAAAAAGGTGGATTCCAGTTCATCCAGGAATATACCGGCTTTGTTTCACCAGGTGTATTCGCCATGTTTGCCCTCGGATTTTTCTGGAAACGGACTACTTCCAGCGCAGCCATGTTTGCGATGATAGGCGGTCTACTGCTTTCCTTCTTCTTGAAATTTATGCCGGCATGGATCAACCTGGAGCCATTGCACCAGATTGGTTTTGCCGCCCTGAATCCGGATAGCGGATTATGGGAAATGGCCTTTATTGACCGTATGGGTCTTGTATTTGTGGTGTGTGTGATCGGAATGGTGATCATTACCCTGGCGGATAAACGCAGTGCGAACAATCCGAAAGGACTGGCGATCGACAGCAGCATGTTCAAGCCCAACCTGGGCTTTACAGTGGGCGCTTTGCTGATCATCGGTATCCTGATTGCACTGTACACGGTATTCTGGTAACAGTAACCGTTTAATATTTTTAGTATCCGGATATTTTAGGACAGTACCTGTCTTAAAATATCCGGTACTTTTTCAGATTGCTAATTCTTTCACGTTATGTACTTTATAGGATACGATATTGGGTCATCCTCTATTAAGGCTGCTTTGCTCAATGCCGAAACGGGTGTTTGTGTGGCTACTGCCACCTGCCCTGAAAAAGAAATGGTTATTGAGGTACCACATGCCGAGTGGGCAGAGCAGGACCCTGAGAGCTGGTGGCAGGAAATTGTCAATGCAACAGGCATATTGCTAAATCGTTTTACAGTTGATCCGGCATTGATTAAAGGGATTGGTATTGCCTACCAGATGCATGGGCTCGTGTGCGTAGACAAGCAACAGCAGGTACTGCGCCCGGCGATTATCTGGTGCGACAGTCGCGCTGTTGGCATCGGTAACAACGCCTTCAAAGCACTGGGCGAATCTTACTGCCTGGAACACCTGTTGAACTCCCCCGGTAACTTCACGGCCTCCAAACTTCGCTGGATACAGGAGAATGAGCCACACATTTATGAACGCATTCATAAAGTAATGCTGCCTGGTGATTTCATTGCCATGAAATTAACCGGTGAAGCCTGCACCACTATTTCCGGTTTGTCGGAAGGTACCTTCTGGGACTTCGAAGAAAATGCAGTGTCCAAAGCATTGCTGAAACATTACAACATCGATGAAAACCTGTTATCCGCCATCGTGCCTACGTTTGGTGTACAGGGACAACTCACCGCCGCCGCTGCTGCCACATTAAAACTGGCCCCCGGCACACCGGTTACGTATCGTGCCGGTGATCAGCCCAACAACGCTTTCTCCCTGAATGTACTGCAACCCGGCGAAGCCGCTACCACAGCAGGTACTTCCGGGGTAGTATATGCGGTACACGATAAAAACAGCTTCGACCGCCAGAGCCGCGTCAATACCTTCGTACATGTGAATAACGATGACGCACATACCAGAAACGGTGTGCTCATGTGTTTGAATGGTACCGGTATCGCCAACAGCTGGCTGAAAAACCTGGTAGGAGACATCACTTACCCGGAGATGAATAACCTGGCCCAACAGGCGCCGGCAGGATCAAAAGGGCTACAGGTGTTTCCTTTTGGGAATGGTGCCGAACGCATCTTCGAAAACAGGAACCTCGGCGCTACACTGAAAAACCTGGACTTCAACCGTCACAGCCGCACACACATCATGCGCGCCGTACAGGAAGGCATTGTATTCGGCCTGAACTACGGAATGGATATCATGGCAGAAATGGACCTCAACATCCACCGCGTAAGAGCCGGACATGCCAATATGTTCCTCAGCCCTTTATTCCGGGAAGCATTCGCCAACACGGCCAATGTAGTCATAGAACTGTATAACACCGATGGCGCACAGGGCGCTGCTCGCGGCGCTGCCGTAGGAGCTGGTTATGTAACTGCTGCCGATGCTTTCCGTGGCATGGAATGCCTCGCAGTTATTGAACCCGAGGCCGCCCTGCAATCGCAATACCGCGATGTTTACGGCAACTGGTTAAACGGTCTTCGTAACTTAATGCAATAGGAAACCATAAAGAACGAGCATTTTTAAAACCACATTTGTTATGAGCATTACATTAGGAAACAACGAGTATTTCAAAGGAATTGGTAAAATACTATTTGAAGGACCGCAGTCGGATAATCCACTGGCGTACAAATGGTATGATGAAAACCGTATCATCGCGGGTAAATCCATGAAAGAACTGTTCCGTTTTGCAGTGTCTTACTGGCATACCTTCTGCGGAACCGGTGGCGATCCATTTGGTCCGGGCACCAAACAATTTCCATGGCTCGCTTCCGCTGATGCCAATCAGAGCGCGAAAGACAAGATGGATGCTGCTTTTGAATTTATTACCAAAATGGGCCTTCCTTACTACTGCTTCCATGATGTGGATCTGGTAGATGAAGGCGCCAATGTAGCCGAATATGAAAGCCGCATGCAGCAGATCGTTGCCTACGCCAAACAAAAGCAACAGGCCAGCGGCGTGAAACTGTTATGGGGAACCGCCAATGTATTCAGCAATCCGCGTTACATGAACGGCGCTGCCACCAATCCGGATTTCGCCGTACTCGCCTACGCTGGTACACAGGTGAAAAACTCACTGGATGCCACCATTGCTCTCGGTGGTGAAAACTATGTGTTCTGGGGCGGCCGTGAAGGTTATATGACCCTGCTGAATACCGATATGAAACGCGAACAGGAACACCTGGGCCGTTTCCTGGGCATGGCCCGCGATTACGCACGTGCACAGGGTTTCAAAGGAACCTTCTTTATAGAACCTAAGCCTTGCGAACCTACCAAACATCAGTATGATTACGATGCTGCTACGGTAATCGGTTTCCTGCGCCAGTTTGGCCTGGAGAAAGATTTTAAACTGAACCTGGAAGTAAACCACGCTACCCTGGCCGGACACACCTTCCAGCACGAATTACAGGTAGCCGTAGACGCAGGCATGCTGGGCAGCATCGATGCCAACCGTGGCGATGCACAGAATGGTTGGGATACCGATCAGTTCCCGACTAATCTCAACGACCTCATTGAAAGCATGCTCGTGATCCTGGAAGCCGGTGGATTTGCTGGTGGTGGTGTAAACTTTGATGCCAAAACCCGTCGTAACTCTACCGATCTGGAAGATATCTTCCATGCACATATCGGAGGTATCGATACGTTTGCCAGAGCAGCTATCGTAGCAGAAAAAGTATTGACTGCCACACCATATAAAAAATTCCGTCACGATCGCTACGCTTCTTTCAACAGCGGTAAAGGACAGGAATTTGAAGCCGGTAAACTGACACTGGAAGACCTCCGCAATTTTGCAGCAGCAAACGGAGAACCAAAGCAGATCAGCGGTAAACAGGAGTGGCTGGAAAACCTGATCAACGCCAGCATCTAATATATTTGGGATTTTGCTTTGGGAATATGCAAAGTAAAATCCCAAAATGTTTTATATTTTCTTCCAAAATAATGAACAATGAAATTTGGCATCCATTCTTTTCAAGAGGCAGGATTTGATATCGTTGCGCTCCAGGATCTCGAAGCAGGAACGCAGGTGGAAATAATTCCTTCTTATGGCGCACTACTGCATGCTTTCAAAGTAAAGCACCCCACAGGTCCGCTGAATCTGATCGACAGTTACAAAGACCTGGCAGACCTGGAAGCAAATCTCCGCTCCAGCTTCAAAAGCGTAAAACTGAGCCCCTATGCATGCCGGATGAAGGATGCACAATATACCTGGGAAGGCCATTCCTACAGCATCCAGAAAACACTGGCGCCCGGAAATGCCATCCACGGCTTATTGTATGATGCCCCCTTTACCGTTACTGCACAGGAAACCAGCGATCAGCATGCATCCGTTACCCTGACCCATCATTTCAAACAAACCGATGATGCAGGCTATCCGTTTGCGTACGACTGTATCGCTACCTTCACCCTGCGTGCCGGTAATGACCTTCAGCTCAGCACCAAACTCGTAAACCGGAGCGCTACCACCATCCCGGTGATGGACGGCTGGCATCCTTACTTCAGTACCGGCACTCACGTGGACAAGCTGGTGCTGACCTTCGCTTCCAAAGAAATTGTGGAATTCAATGAAAAGCTGCTGCCCACCGGGAAAGTATTGCCATATACCGAGTTTGTTACAGGAAAACCACTGAAAGGAGTGGAACTGGACAATTCCTTCGTACTGGACCTCACAAAGCCACAACCGCTGGCCACGATCCACGATCCGGAGAAAAATATCAACATTGCCTTCTACCCGGAAAATAGCTACCCCATCCTGCAGATATATATTCCGCCACATCGTACCAGCATCGCTGTAGAGAACCTCAGTGGTGCGCCGGATGCCTTTAACAACGGACTTGGACTGGTTCAGCTGGCTGCCGGCGAAAGCAAAGTCTTCAGCACCCGCATCCAGGTTACGGTATAGCCCGATCAGTGGATGGCATATTCTTTGGCTTTTACACTTCCATAAGAAACCAGATTATATCACCATATAAATTGAAAGATTATGGACAAGTTAGAGATCAAAGGAAAATGGAACGAATTAAAAGGTACCCTGAAACAGAAATACGCAGATCTGACAGATGATGACCTGCTGTATGAAGAAGGTCAGGAAGATAAGTTGGTCGGAAAACTCCAGCAGAAATTAGGCAAAAGCAGGGAAGAAGTGATCGATTTGCTGAAATCTGCCTAAGCGTATATTACCTGAAATTTTAAATATCAAGATCCTTCTGCCTCCGGGTAGAAGGATTTTTGTTTTTAAAACACCGTAGCATTTTCATTAATTTGTGCTTTGTTAGGCAGATGAACAATGTCTATACTGAGCTGTTTGTAAAGGAGAGGAAGGGATTCAGCAGTTAAAATTATTATATCTATATGAAGGTTTTCTTACGCATCATAGCACTAGGCTGTATATTCAGTATGGCATTTGCTCCCCGCGCACAGGCACAGGTAACGGTGACCGGAATGATTTCAGACAGTAATAACCTGGTATTACCCTATGCTACTGTCAGCAATCTCAACTCCGGCAAGCGATCGCTTTCTGATCAGGGTGGATACTATAAAATCAGCGCTTCCCGCAACGATCGGCTGGTAGTCACTTTCGTAGGGTACAAACCAGATACCCTGATTGTTAGCCAGAGTTCCGGCACACAAACAGTGAATATCGTAATGGAAGCTGCCGGTAAGTTCCTGAAAGGGGTGGAAGTTACTTCCCAGTATACCCCTTACCAGATAGACTCCATCGACAGACGTAACCAGTACGGTTATATCCTCGATAATCCCAACAAACCGCTGGCTGGTGGCAGTACTCCTGAAGGCGCCGGTATCGTGTTTAGTCCCATCACCCGGTTTTCCAAAAAAGAAAAGCAGAAACGCCAGTTTAAAGAGAACTACGAGAAGATGGAAAAAGAAAAGTTCATCGACTCCCGCTTTACTCCTGTACTCGTGAGCAGGGTAACCGGTTTGAAAGGCGATTCTTTACAGTTATTTATGCGGGATAACTATCCTGACTACAATACCATGCGCACGATCAACAACAACGATCTGCTGTATTGGATCACGGATAAGTACAAGGCATGGCAGCCTAAGAAATAGGTGCATAAAAAAGGGCGGGATATCATATCCCGCCCTTTTTTTATGTGTAGTTGTTTATCTTAATTATACACCTTCACCATATATACAAAGTCTTCCAGCTTCTTGATCTGATCTATCCGGTTCATCCCTTCCATGCTTTTATGCCCCCATTCTTTCCGGAGTTGTTTGTCTTTCGGCATTTCATCCAGCAGGTGTTTGAGGTGGGCAGATTTTACCGCAAAGGCAATACCATCAGAGGTAGTTTGTTTGCCGGTTACTATTCCCACTACATCGCCTTTATTATCGAGCAGCGGCGCTCCACTGTTACCCGGATTTACAGGAATAGACACCTGGTAAGCGGTGGTATCTCCGTTAAAACCTGTTTTGGCACTGATATAACCTTTGCCATATACAATTTCATCACGGGGGTAGCCGATAGTAAATACTTCTTCACCCAGTTTTACGGCTTGTGGTTTCAGCGAGTAAGGGAGTGGCTGACTTTTAAAAGTGGAGTCGGCAATTTTCAGGATGGCCAGATCACTGGAAATATCTTCAAATATGCTGACCGCTTTAAATGCTTCTCCTTTATTATTCTGAACATATACAGAGTCTGCGCCGGCTACTACATGATAGTTGGTAACAATATAGCCATTGCCGGATACTGCGAAACCGGTACCACCATAGGTACCAGGGTTTAACGGTGCCCTGCTCTTTTTGTTCATATCATTCACCAGTGCATTCTGGGAGCGCTGAATATTATTCAGGACCCTTCTTACATCTTCGTATTGAGCAGTAGATTTATTTCTGGAAACGTTCTGGATCACTGCGATGGTAGACAAAGAGGTAACCAGTGCGATACAGGCGGCAGCAGCCAGGTTGGTGATGGTTCTGCGGCGGATGGTCAGTCTCTTGGCCGTCTGGTTTTCTTCCTGCGCCTGTTTACGGAGCGTTGGCATATCCAGCTGGTGATGAATCTGATCAAGTTTAGCCTGCAGGTTCACACGTTGACCATAGTTGCCCAGGTGCTGAAGAAACAATTGATGTTCTTCTACCTGTTTATTTATTAAGGGATTGGTATGACGTAAAGCTTCAAAAGCAGTTTTTTCTGACTCATTCATTTCCCCTTCCAGGTAACGCTCAATTTCACGTAATAAGATCATGTCTTCTTTCATGGCTGCTTCTGCTTATAGTGGTGTTTTGTACTGATCAAAAAATAACTTCTTCAAACGCATCAGGCATTTATACTTCTGGTTCTTGGCGTTTTCTGCATTGGTATAGCCGAATTTCTCCGCTATTTCCTGCATCGACTTTTTGTGGAGGTAATAATCTTCCAGAATGGTTTGGCAGGGTTGACCGATGCTACTCATGGCTCCTTCCATTATTCTGAACTCCTGATCCTTTACATTGTGTTCTTCCAGTTCTTCTGTAGCCGGAATAACTTCTTCCAGCTCAGGTGTTAAAGCATATAATCCGTAGGTACGTTGCACTTTTTTAAGCCAGAGATGACGGCAAACCGAATAAAGAAAGGTTTTGAGCCGGCTGCTGAGCGTAAAATCGTTGTTTTGTACTTTTTCATACAGGACTATAATTGCCTCCTGGAACACATCTTTGGCGTCGTCTTCCGAGCCATTATGCTGAAGGATCATTCGTAATACCACCGGAAAATTCTCTGAATAGATGATTTCCAATGACTTATCCTCGCCTTTTGCCAGTCCCAGCAATAATTCCCTATCTCTTGTTATGTCTTGATTTTGCTTCACTCTTAATACAGTTATTGGCCATTTGGTAACCCAAAGTAGCGAAAAAAAATATTTTTAAAAGTTTGGGTTACCTTTTAGGTGATCCCGGTATAAAGGTTAAATCATTCAAAAAACAACTTAAATAATTGTAACATGAAGAACGTAATCAAAATTGGTTTCTTAGCTCTGTCTTTCGGTCTGTTCGCAGTTGCTTGCGGTGGTGCAAAAACTGAAACTACCGGTGATTCTACTGCTACTGCTGCTAGCAACACTATCGATTCAGCTGCAACTGCTGCAACTGCAAACGTTGATTCAGTAGCTAACGCTGCTAAAGCAACTGTTGATTCTGCTGCTAAAACTGTTGATTCAGCTGCTGCTCATCACTAATTTAACCTTAGGTTATATAATTAACCGTTCTGGCTTGGCCAGAACGGTTTTTTTATGTCCTGTTGGCTGCTGTACCTGTTTGATTTGAAAGTTATTCAATAAAATACGGTTATTATTAAAAAAAGTATATTTTTTGATATTACCGCTTGGATAATTAAAATCGTGCCGTATTTTTGTTCTACACTCAAAAAGAGTACAAATAACGAATATGATTCAGCAAACCTCTTTCGGCTTTTTTAGCTTTTATTATTTCTGGTACCAGAAATAGGGAGGTCGTTTGTAAAAAATAAAAGAACTACAAAAAGGCCTTCCGGAACCGGGAGGCCTTTTTTAATACCATAAACCGGCATGCAGCCAGCTGATGCCAACAAACAAATAAGTATATGTTACAGCCAATTACCGGCAATTACTTTTTTTATTACTTCTCTTACTTCTTTTATGCGAAGAAGCAGGGGACTCATTTGCAATAACATACTTACCATATAAGAGTACAACGCAAAGGGTCCCGGATCGGGACCCTTTCTGTTTTTAATAGCTAGTTGCTGTAGCAACTATAAATAAATAAAATCAATCACATACACATGAAAATTGCCATACAGGGGTTTGAAGGATGTTTTCACCAGGTAGCTGCCCAGGGGTATTTCGGTAAACAGGTCGAAATAGAATGCTGTGCCTCCTTTGCTGAGCTGGTTAAAAAAGCAAAACAGCAACCCGATGTGGATGCAGGTATGATGGCCATCGAAAACTCTATTGCCGGCAGCATTTTACCTAACTACAGTCTCATAAAGAACTCCGGTTTGCACATTACCGGCGAAATTTACCTGCAGATCAACCAGCACCTCATGGTATTACCGGGTCAGACGATGGAAGACCTTCGCGAAGTACATTCCCACCCGATGGCGTTGTTACAGTGTATGGATTTCCTGGAAAAATACCCGCATATCAAACTGGTAGAAACCGAAGATACCGCTCTCAGCGCCAGGCACGTAAGACAGAAAAAGCTGAAAAGCACTGCCGCCATTGCCGGTAAACTGGCCGCCGAAATCTTCGAACTGGATATCATCGCTCCCAATATTCATACAAATAAAAATAACTATACCCGTTTCCTGGCCGTGTCCCGTACACCCATGGCAACACCGGAAGACGCTAATAAAGCATCGGTGTATTTCCAGACCAGCCACGATCGCGGCAGCCTGGCTAAAGTACTCACACAGATTGCAGTAGCCGGTATCAACTTATCCAAATTGCAGTCGTTCCCCATCCCGGCAAAAGAATGGAACTATTACTTCCACGCCGATATGGAATTCGATAACGCCGCTCACTTTGAGAAAGCATTATCTAAAATAGAACCACTCACCGAACACCTGACAGTTTTAGGGATTTATAAAAAAGGAAAAACACATTAATCAGTTTTATGCAGATACAGGTCGCTAAAAGATTACAGGGCACAGAAGAATATTACTTCTCCAAAAAACTCAGGGAAATTGAGGAAATGAACCAGACAGGTACCAGGGTGATCAACCTCGGTATCGGTAGTCCGGACTTACCACCTCATCCTTCCGTGGTGGCTGCATTAAACGAAAATGCTGCATTACCGAATACCCATAACTACCAGGGCTACAAAGGTATTCCGGCCCTGCGTAAAGCAATGGCCGATTGGTATCAGCGCTATTACAACGTAACCCTGAATCCGGATACAGAAGTATTGCCGCTGATAGGTTCCAAAGAAGGTATTATGCACATCTGCATGACCTACCTGCAGGAAGGAGATGAAGCCCTGATCCCTAATCCGGGTTATCCTACCTATCGCTCTGCAGTGAACCTGAGTGGTGCTACTGTTGTTGATTATGACCTGACCGAAGAAAACAGCTGGTTGCCCGATCTGGATGCACTGGCCAAAAAAGACCTGAGCAAAGTGAAGCTGATGTGGGTAAACTATCCGCATATGCCTACCGGAGCAAAGGTAAACCGGGAGTTTGCCGCAAAGCTGATCACCTTTGCCAAACAGCATAACATCCTGATCTGCCATGACAATCCATATAGCTTTATCCTGAATGAACAACCGGAAAGCCTGTTACAGTTTGAAGGTGCAAAGGAGGTAGTTCTGGAACTGAACTCACTCAGCAAATCCTCCAACATGGCCGGCTGGCGCATTGGAATGCTGGTGGGCAAAGCAGAATGGATTGCACAGGTATTACGCTTTAAAAGTAATATGGATTCCGGTATGTTCCAGCCCATGCAAATGGCCGCTGTTCAGGCGTTGCAGCTGGGGAAAGACTGGTACGATGATTTAAATAAAATTTACCGTGCACGCAGGGAAAAAGTATTTCAACTACTGGATCTGCTGCATTGCACATACGATAAAAACCAGGTAGGTATGTTCGTTTGGGCGAAGATACCGGCCAATATCGAAAACGGCTATACGCTGACAGACGAAATACTGCAAAAAGCACGTGTATTCATTACTCCGGGCGGTATTTTCGGAAGTAACGGAAACGGCTATATCAGAGTGAGTCTCTGTCAGGATGAGAAAGTATTCCAGGAGGCGATAGAACGTATCAAAACAAACGTAAAATGATTGCAACAATAATAGGAACCGGTTTAATAGGTGGCTCACTGGCGATCACGCTGAAAGAAAAAGGCGCGGTCGACAGGATCATCGGGGTAGATCAGAACCAGGAGCATCTGCAAAGAGCACTGGAGCTGAATATCATCGATGAAGGGGCCAGTCTCGACGACGCCATGACGCGCTCAGACCTGGTAATACTGGCCATTCCCGTGGATGCAGTGCTGCAGGCATTGCCCGCCATTATGGATAAAGCACGCCCTGGCCAGGTGATTATGGATGTAGGATCTACTAAAGAAAAAATACTGCAACTCGTTGCCGGTCATCCCAACAGAGGACGTTTCGTGGCGGCCCACCCGATGGCCGGCACCGAGTATTCCGGCCCCGACGCTGCGGTACGCAACCTTTTCGTAAACAAAACCATGGTGCTCTGCGATGTGAAAAACAGCGATGAAGACGCCCTGGAAGTAGTGGAAAACATGGTCGACCAATTGCAGATGCGAACCGTATATATGAATGCGGAAGAGCATGACCTGCACACGGCCTATGTGTCGCATATTTCCCATATCACCTCCTTTGCACTGGCATTAACAGTGCTCAAAAAAGAGAAGGAGTCCGGACGGATTTTCGAACTGGCCAGCGGTGGTTTTGAATCTACCGTTCGTCTTGCGAAAAGCTCTCCTGATATGTGGGTACCTATCTTCAAACATAACCGCAACAACGTACTCGACGTACTGGACGAACATATCAGCCAGTTACAACAGATGAAAACGTTGCTGGAAACAGAAGACTACGACACTTTTTACAAGCTTATTCAAAAATCAAATAAAATCAGGAAGATCCTGAAATAATTAAATTCTGATAATCTACTTAACTTCAATACTATGGTACAGACAATGGAACAGATATTATCCAAAACTAAATTCTCCGATCCGTCTTCCGATAAAAAGCCGTTGATCATTTCCGGACCCTGCAGTGCAGAAACCGAAGAGCAGGTATTAGCTACCGCGCTGGCCTTGCAGAAAACAGGTAAAGTGGACGTTTTACGCGCTGGTATCTGGAAACCACGTACCCGTCCGGGTTCTTTCGAAGGTATTGGTACCAAAGGTCTTGCATGGCTGCAGAAAGCCCGCGAAATCACCGGCCTGCCTTTAGCGGTGGAAGTGGCTACAGCCAAACAGGTGGAAGATGCGCTGCATTTCGGTGTGGATATTCTGTGGGTAGGCGCCCGTACTACCGTAAACCCATTCTCTGTGCAGGAAGTAGCCGATGCACTGAGAGGCGTGGATACGACCGTTTTAATTAAAAACCCTATCAACCCGGATCTGGAACTCTGGATCGGTGCGGTAGAAAGAATCCAGAAAGCTGGTATCAATAAAGTAGGTCTGATTCACCGTGGCTTCTCCAGCTATGGCAATACCCAATACCGTAACGCGCCGATGTGGCACCTGGCTATTGAGCTGAAACGCCGTATGCCTGAACTGCCAATGATCTGCGATCCTTCTCACATCTCCGGCCGCCGCGATATCCTGCAGGAAGTTTCCCAGGAAGCAATCGACCTGGATTATGATGGTCTGATGCTGGAAACTCACGTAGATCCGGACAACGCATGGAGCGATGCCAAACAACAGGTTACTCCTGAGAAACTGGCTGAACTGCTGGACGGTATCACCTGGAGAAGAGAGCATTCCGATAAAAAAGATTTTAACTCTGCACTGGAAAAACTGCGTGCGCAGATCAACCAGGTAGATGATGAAATCATGCTGTTGCTCGGCAACCGTATGAAAATTGCAGAGAAGATCGGTGTATACAAGAAAGAAAATAACATCACCATCCTGCAGACGAACCGCTGGAATGAAATCCTGGACCGCGCTGTAGCGAAAGGTGAGAAACTGGGTCTGACCAAAGACTTCATCGTGAAATACTTCGATGCGGTTCACCTGGAATCCATCAACCGTCAGAACAAAGTAATGAACGAAGATAAGTAGATACCGCAGCCGGCTTTTAACCGTCAGGTATCCTGACAAAAAGCCGGCAGTAGTTTTTCCCAACGCTAAAGCTAACCGATAAATGCTCAAACAAATCCACCAGTTTCAACAACAGGAAACTACCTATTATTTAGGTGAAAGCCTGCTGCAACTGGGCAATCATGTAGACCGTAACAGGGCAGTACTGGTGATAGATGAAAATGTGGAATACCATCACGGTCATCATTTGCGCGATTGGAAAAAAATTGTGGTCACCGCAGGAGAGGATGTGAAGAACATGGCGACAGTGGAAAAGATCATCGATGGTCTTATTTCATTTGAAGCGGATCGCAAAACCACGCTGGTAGGCATTGGTGGCGGTATGCTCACGGATGTTGCCGGCTTTGCCGCCAGTATTTATATGCGCGGTATTCCCTTTGGCTTTGTTCCCACTACTTTGCTGGCACAGGTAGATGCTTCTATTGGTGGCAAAAACGGTGTAAGTCATGGTAAACAGAAAAACCTGCTGGGCATTATCCGTCAGCCGGCGTTTATCCTGTTCGACTACAGTCTGCCGCTCACCATGCCTGCAGAAGAGTGGCACAACGGCTTTGCTGAGATCATCAAATATGCCTGTATCATGGATGCAGAACTGTTCGATTATCTCGAAGTGAATAAAGAAAAGGCATTGGCGCGTGATGTCACTGTTCTGGAATACCTGGTCAATAAATCTGTGGCTGCCAAAACAAAGGTGGTACTGGAAGATGAACTGGAAAACGGTCCCCGTCGCTGGTTAAACTTTGGTCATACCCTCGGGCATGCCGTAGAAAAGCTGGAACACATAGCACACGGTAAAGCCGTGGCCATCGGTATGGTAGCAGCTACCCGTTTTTCGGAGAAGCTGATGAACCTGCCGGCAGATCAAACCATCCGGCTGATTAAACTGATCAGTGATTACCAGCTGCCCGTTGCTTTTACCTCTGATAAAGACGCCGTGTTCGACATCTTCAAACTGGATAAAAAGCGGGAGAAAGACGTCATACACTTTGTATTACTGGAACAGATCGGGAAAGCCACCACTATGCCTATTCCCATTGCAGAACTGAAGTTGTTACTGCAGGAGTTGTAAATTTTTTTCTAATCAATTAAAGGCGGACGAAATATACATATGCAAGTTACTGTATCACCAGCCATCATAAAAGGCACCGTTACGGCGAATCCTTCCAAAAGCGCAATGCAACGCGCTGTGGCAGCGGCGTTGCTGGCAAAAGGAAAGAGCATTATCCGTAACCCGGGCCTCAGCAATGACTGCCTGGCAGCACTGGAAGTAGCCGAAAATCTGGGTGCTAAAATAAAACGCGAATACGATCATTTCGAAATCACCAGTAATGGCGTTGCGCCGTTTTATGATGAAATCAACTGTGGTGAATCCGGTTTGGGTATCCGTATGTTTACTCCCATTGCGGCTTTGTCGTCTCTCCCTATTACCATAGAAGGACATGGTAGCTTAACTACCCGTCCGATGGACTTCTTCGAAGAAGTATTACCGCAACTGGATGTGAAGTGCACTACACAGGGTGGTAAATTACCCCTGCACATTCAAGGTCCTTTGCAACCTAAAAATATTACCATCGATGGTTCCCTGAGTTCCCAGTTCCTCACCGGACTGCTCATGGCCTATGGTGCAGCCGCAGAAAACGTAACCATTACCGTTACGGATCTGAAAAGCAAACCATACATTGCGTTAACCCTCCAGCTGATGGCACATTTTGGTGTTCAGGTGGAAGAAAAGAATTTTGAAACCTTCCACTTCGGTAAGCAACAGGCGTATAACGCCTGCGACTATACGGTAGAAGGCGACTGGAGCGGCGCTGCATTCCTGCTGGTAGCAGCAGCAGTAGCCGGTAAAGCAGAAGTACAACATCTGAATACTTCCTCTGCACAGTCGGATAAAGCCATCCTGGAAGCGTTGGAAAAAGCTGGTGCACAGATGATGTCCGGCGTATTTACCGTGAATATTGAGAAAGGTGGTTTAAACGCATTTGAAATAGATGCTACAGATTGCCCCGACCTGTTCCCTCCGCTGGTAGCACTGGCTGCTAACTGCAACGGCACTACGAAAATTAAAGGCGTAAGCCGTCTGGCACATAAAGAAAGCGACCGTGGTTTAACACTGCAGGAAGAATTCGGCAAGATGGGTATTAAAATAGATCTGCAGGGCGATATCATGCTGGTACACGGTGGCACTGGTATCAAAGGCGCACATGTACATTCGCACAACGACCACCGTATTGCGATGGCCTGTGCTGTAGCCGCTTTAACCGCTGATGGTCCGGTGATCATCGACAATGCAGAGGCCATCAATAAATCCTACCCGGAATTTTATGATCACCTGGAATTGCTGGGTGGTAAGGTAGCCGTAACCGTATAAATTTTTTAGTTCCCGGCAGTGTACTGCCGGGAACTTCACTTTAAATCTTCAGTGTGTGAACAGTTTTGGCAGATTATTCAGGGTAAATGTTTTCGGAGAATCGCATGGCGCCAGCGTTGGCGTTAATATAGATGGTATACCTGCCGGTATTCCTTTAAAACAGGAAGATTTCCTGGCAGACCTGGAACGTCGCAAAGGCGGCTCCAGGGGCACTACCCCCCGCAAGGAGGAAGACCTGCCGTATATCAAATCTGGCGTGTTCAACGATTACACCACCGGTGCTCCTGTTACCATTCTTTTTGAAAATAATAATACCCGCAGTACCGATTACGAAAAGCTGCGGGAGTTTCCGCGTCCGGGTCATGCCGATTTTGTAGCCACCGAGAAATTCGGCGGCTTTGAAGACTATCGTGGTGGCGGGCATTTTAGCGGCAGACTTACCTTAAACCTGGTAGCTGCCGGTGTCATTGCCAAAAAGATCCTGGGTGAAGAAATCCAGGTAAATGCTACCATCACGGAAGTGGGTGGCAATCCTGATCCGGAAGCCGGACTGGAAACAGCTATCGCAGCGAAGGATTCAGTAGGTGGTATCGTAGAATGTGTGGTAACCGGGCTACCAATCGGTTTGGGAGAGCCTTTCTTCGACTCGCTGGAATCAGCATTGGCACATGCGGTGTTTGCCATCCCTGCTATTAAAGGCATTGAATTCGGCGCCGGCTTTGCTGCCGCCAAAATGAAAGGGCTGGAACATAATGATCCGATCCTGGACATGACGGGTAAAACCGCATCCAATCATGCCGGCGGTGTGGTAGGCGGTATTACCAATGGCAATCCGCTGGTATTCCGCATTGCGGTAAAACCAACGTCCAGCACGCCTAAAGAACAACAAACCCTCAATATAAAGAGTGGAGAAGTAGAAACGTTCAGTGTAAAAGGTCGCCATGACCTTTGCATTGCACTGCGGGTACCGGTAGTATTGGAATCCGTGACGGCCATGGTGCTGGCCGATTTCCTGCTGCTGGAGCAGCGGAGACCAAGAGTATTTTCATCTCGCTAAAAATATAAAAAAAGGGAAGGCCGGTAAAGCCTTCCCTTTTTTATGAATGTGCTTATTGTTCGATAGCGAGCAACTCCACATCAAATATCAGTGCTGCACCCGGGCCGATTTTCGGACCTGCGCCACGATCGCCGTACGCCAGCTCAGAAGGAATGAAAAGACGCCATTTAGAGCCTACCGGCATCAGTTGCAGGGCTTCTGTCCAGCCTTTGATAACACCACCCACAGGGAAGGAAATTGGCTGACCTCTGTCTACAGAGCTATCGAACACGGTACCATCGATCAACGTACCGTGGTAATGTGTTTTCACTTTATCGCTGGCGGTGGGTTTCGGACCATTGCCTTCTTTCAGGATCTGGTACTGTAAACCATCAGGTAACGTTACTACACCTGGTTTTACTTTGTTTTCCGCCAGGAATTTCAATCCCGCTTCACGGTTCTTTGCAGCTTTGTCAGCTTTCAGCTGCTGCAGATAATTACTTATGCTCATATCAACTTGATCTTTTGACAGTAATAATGTCTGATTCTTTAATGCATCCTGTAACGCCTTGGCCAGTACGGTAGTGTTAATATTTTCGAGGCCCTGTGCTTTCAGGTTCTCTGCAATACTTACGCCCAATCCGTAACTTACTGAATCCAGTTTATTTTTTAATACCGGAGCTTTCACGGCGGTTTTAGCCACCGGTTTCTTAGGTGCAGGTTTAGCCTGACTGAAGCCTTGTGCTGATAAGCATCCCAGGACTCCTATGAACAGGTATTTTTTGTACATAAATGATTAATTGACAGAAATGTTAATTAAAATAAGGCTTTTAAAGACGGCTGCAAGTTAATCAATAAAATATTTCACAGGCAAGCCTTTTGCAGAGATGAACTTTCCGTGGCATTTCTTGTTTTGCACACGTTGGTATCATCCGTTTTTTTATGAAACAATTAGTCCTGTTTATTCTATTGTTATTATCCGGAAGATGGCTATCCGCGCAGGATACCACTGATTTATGGCAGAAAGCCAGGTTAAATCCGAACCTGGGAAGACACAAGTATATTGAGCTGAAACTCCATGGGGGCACGCATCTGTATTCCGGCGATGAGCTGAAAAACGCGCTGAACGAGGGGTACAAGTCGCTCGAACTGAGAATGGGGTGGCAGTCGACCGGGGAAAAGGAGTGGCAGCGGGTCTTCAATTATCCCAGTTATGGCATTGGATTCTACACCGGCGATATTGGTAACCCTACCATCCTGGGTAATCCCAGCGGCGTGTACGGTTTTTTTTATGCACCTTTTCACCGGCGTAAACGTAATCACTTTGAAGCGGGGTTATCGCTTGGGATCACTTACGACCTTAACCCTTACGACTCTACGTCCAATCCTCTCAACGATGCCATCGGCTCTAAGCTGGATGCCTATGTGAATTTCAGTGTAACCGGTGTGCTGAAAGTATCCAACTCATTTGATTTCCTCTATGGGATAGACCTTACACACTTTTCCAATGGCCGCACGCATACGCCCAACCTGGGACTGAATATGGCCGGGCTGAACATCGGGGTAAGGTATCATTACAATACGATCCGCAGCATTGTAAAGGAACAGATAGATCCCACCTACGAGGCTGCACGCCGGCCCACCTTCATCACCGATCCCGTGCCTCCGCAAAAACGTTATCATGAGCTGAGCCTGTATGGCGGCTTCGGTGTGGTACAAGCCTCCAGCGATGAAAAGCTGGAAGCCTTTTATGGAACGGCTTCCCTGATTATGGGATATGATTACCGCTTTAGTCATAAAAGCAGTGTGGGTATCGGTATAGATGGCTTTTACGATGGTTCCCTCGGCTGGACCTATCAGAAACGATACGGATCGGTGCGTACCAGCGATAAAATGCTGATGGCAGCACATCTTGCTTATGTATTGAATATCAAACATTTTCAGTTAAGAGCCGAAGTAGGCACCTATACCTGGAAGCGTGATAGTGAAAAGGGCGATTACTTTATGCGCCTGGCTTTGCGCTATAATATCAGTAAATACGGCTTTATACAGCTTGGATTGAAAACGTCGGATGGGGTAGCTTCCGACTGGATTGAATGGGGAGGGGGCGGAAAGGTGCGCTGGTAAAAGGGCCGGGGAAAAATCCGGGATAATGCCATGGCATCATCCCGGAAAAAAATTATTTAACAACAGGCAGCAACACGCTGGATGGGTGTTGCGCATCGTGGTAGATACGGATGGTAGCCTTTTTAAAGTCTTTATCCGTGGCTTTGTAAATATCCATGAACTGTTGCGGATTCCGGTCGGCCAACGGGAACCAGCTGCTTTGCACCTGGATCATAATGCGGTGGCCTTTCTGGAAGGTATGCGCCACATCCGGCATGGTGAACTTTACTTCAGCAGGTTGATCAGGAACAAAGGCTTCCGGCTTTTCAAAACTGTTACGGAATTTCCCCCGCATAATTTCCCCGCGCACCAGCATCTGGTAACCGCCCATCGGGTAGGTAGCAGAAGGAACCCGGCGATGTTCGCTGGGTGCATCTTCCTCGTACTTAAAATCGTTCGGGAATACGTCTATCACTTTTACAATGAAATCGGCATCAGTGGTACTGGTGCTGGCAATCAGATCAGCCACCACCGGACCCGCCAGGGTAATATCATTGTCGAGTACTTCACTTTCAAATACTGCTACATCGGGTCTGCGGGAAGCGAAGCGCTGATCATCGGTCATATAGCTGATGGTGCGGTTAAAATGTACGTCTTCTGTATAAGGAACCGGTTTGGCCGGATCGCTTACATATTCGCTGAAACTATTGCTGGTAGAAGGTTTAGAGAAGGATAACTTTCCATCTGCCTGCAGATACACCGGTGCTTCTTCCATATTGGCCGGAGGCCATTTAGGCAGTTGTTTCCATTTGTTTTCGCCGGTGAAGAAAATGGTGGCTTCTGCGATATCGGGTGCAGCGCCCTTACCTTTCAGGTAGTAGTTGAAGAAAGGAATTTCCAGGTTTTGCGCATAGTATTCAGCAGTGTTGCTGCCAAAGCGCACATTACCCAGGTGTGTACCGTCGTTGGACGACCATTGGCCGTGGTACCAGGGGCCCATTACAATACGGTTATTGGTGGCAGGGCTCTGGGTTTCAATGGCTTTGTAGGTATTCCATGCACCGAAGCAGTCTTCTGCATCAAATACGCCGCCCACTACCAGCATGGCAGGTTTTACATCTTTCAGGAAGTTGCGCACATTGCGTGCTTTCCACCAGGCATCATAGGTAGGATGCTCGTACATCTCTTTCCAGAAGGTAACGCTGTCGCCGATGATTTTTGCAAAGTTAGGCAGGGCACCGGTTTCCAGGTAATATTTGTAATTGTCGTGTGTATAGTAATCAATGCCTTTAGGACCTTGTGTAGTTGGTTTCGGATGTGGATGATCAAAAACCGTGTAGAAAGAAAAAGCGTCTGAAATAAAGAAAGCACCGTTGTGATGGAAGTCATCTCCCAAAAACCAATCGGTTACAGGGGCCTGTGGACTTACCGCTTTCAGGGCAGGATGACCGCTCAATGCGCCCATGGTAGAGTAGAAGCCCGGGTAGGAAATACCAAAGATCCCAACGTTACCATTGTTGCCGGCGATATTTTTTACGAGCCAGTCGATGGTATCATAGGTATCGCTGGCTTCATCAATTTCCTTCTTTCCTTTTTTAGCGGGATCAAAAGGTCTTACATTGACAAATTTACCTTCGCTCATCCAGGTGCCTCTTACATCCTGGATCACCATGATATAGCCTTCTTTCAGGTATTCCCTGTAATGATTTTTATACAGGGGACGGAATTCTTTTTCGCCATAGGGCGCGCAGGAATAGGGGGTGCGCGTCATTAATATGGGATGTTTCTCGGATTGGTCTTTCGGCAGGTAAACGGAGGTAAATAATTTAATACCGTCCCGCATGGTGATGTACACTTCTTTTTTGGTGTAGTGTTCATACATCCAGAGGGAATCCTGGTTCACGGCCTTACAGGCCACCGGGAAGACAAACAGCGCGGCACAGGCCAGCAGCAGCCATTTTCTCATAAACAGTTTATTTTTGATTTAGATCGCGGCTAAAGTAGTAAAAAAAATGGGGACGCCCGGAAGGTAAATGGGGAACGGTTATTGGCCGAGTTTCTCTCTTTCCTTTTTTGGCAGCGTGGCTACTACCAGGTTATACGAATTTTTGATCCATTCCAGGATGAGTTTATTGGGAATGCCGGAATGCACATCAACCGTATTCCAGTGTTTCTTATTCATATGGTAACCAGGTATTACGCCTTCGTATCTTTCACGGAGTTCAATCGCTTCTTCCGGATCGCATTTAAGGTTAATGGTTTCAAAATTTTCCAGTCCGCTGGCGGCAAAGATCTTTCCGCTTACTTTATACACAAGGGTTTCATCACCAAAGGGAAATTCTTCGGTCACGCCAGGGAGAGAAAGACAGTATTCCTGAAATTGAGCCAGGTTCATAAACGGTTGTTTTATGGTATCTGGCTGTAAAAGTCAGGAAATTTTCCGGAAGGGAGCTAGGGTGTCTGAATTATTTTATAACTGAATGTAACGTTTCTGTCGATTTGTGACATGATTTGGAAGAGCGGGTTAGCACTGGCATCTATCCATCCAAAAGTAGGGGTAGCAGAGATACGGGGCTTATTGTCTATTTGAACTCCCACCCCGGCGATGAGATGTTCGCCTACAAGGTAAGGGTAGTATTCGTTAACAAGATCAGGAAACTTACTTCCCAGGATAGCGCGAAACAGGAGGGGATTTTTTGATACCTGTGGATAGAGTGGATTTTTTAAGACAGTAGGAGTTATATCATACTTACTAATAACCAGGCTGGGAGCAGTATTGCGTACAGTCAGGTAGTTCATGTTGAGAAATCCGGTCAGGTCGTTGTTTTTGTAAGTATATTCTGTATAAGTCACCATTAGCCCTCCGAGTATGTCGAGAAGTTGGACGGTATCTTTACTTCCTTCCTGGATGAGCTGCCGTTGAGCGTTGATGAGTTGACGGACAGTATCGTAGCCGGAAATAGCGGTGCCAAGTTCACGGTAATTGGTTGTATAAATGGTAAGATTCCCGGTATTCCAGACGATTGAATCTTTCTGGGTCAGGCTCTTAACGTTGTACTCAATTTCGTTGTAATATTTTGCAGCGGCCAGATAGCCATCGGGGCTGTAAGTATAGGTTACATAGTTTTGCCATTTGCGATAGGTGGTATTGTAATCCCATCTTTCTATAGCCTGGTATTTGTCATTGTATACGAGGCTGTCTTTGGGTATATCGTTAACGCGGATAGCTGTAACGAGGTACACAGCTTTTACCGGGTCAGGGCCGGGAGGTGTTACTTCATTTTTTTTGTTGCGGCAGGCGGCTGTGATGAGGATTAACAGCAGGGCGATACCATAATATAGGTGTTTTCTGAGTGCTTGCATGTGGAATGGATGTATGACCTCAAAAATAGCAATTTTGAGAGGTTTTTGGGTGAAAAGTCGGGATAAGTTATCTAGCCATGTTTAGTTCCGGGAGATAGGGGGCAGATATGTTTACGGTTTTGGAACATAGCTGTAGGTAATTGTTTTAGTATTATTACCTTCCCTGATGGTTTGTGTCAGGATGTTTTCAGTGCCGGGAAAATTAGTAGCATCGGCGCTTATGGTTGATTCTCCATTTGGCGATTTCATTTTGGTCATATTGTAGTCACTCAACATAAACGGCCCGTAATTACCAAGCATAGCCAGTGCAGAAAGTGGATTATTACGCAGATATTTTGCCAGCGGGTTGCCGAGGCGGCCGTATTCAAGTGTAAAGATTTCATCGTTGGAAAAATTGCCATTTTTTCTGCGCCAAAACGAGGAGACCAGGTTATTACCTTTAAAGGCACCTTCCCAGAAGTCGTTTACTTTAGGAGAAGGAACGTTTGTGGTATCTTTGAAAAAATAGCCAGTCAGTCTCCGGGATTCATCCATTTTAAACAATGTGGTATCGTAGTGCTGAATCACACCACCTGCACTAAAAGTCACATAAGACAGCACTTTATCGGCAGACCATTTCAAGGAATCTTTGATGCTTATACCGGAATTTGAACTACAGATGGATAATATCAACCGGTCGTTGATATCGTAAGAAAACTTATAGCAGTAGTAATAACTGGAACTGAATTGCCATTGTTCAGAGATCCGTCCGTTGGCATATACCAGGCTATCTTTCACGATACCATTCAGGGAAATTGTTTTGACAAGATAGTTGTCATTCACAGGTAATGGAGGCGGAGGTGGTGGTGGCGTCGAAATATCATCTTTCCTGTGCCGGCAGCCGGTAAAGGCCAGGAAGATGGCTAAACATACTGATAATAAAACAATGCCCTGTTTAAACATAATATAGGTGTTGGATGCAACAAGTACAGCGAATGTTGCAAATTGCTATACAACTAAATCCGCTGTTGGATGAAGTACGAAGATAACAGTTAATGCCGGTTCTCTTATCGTAGTCTGCGTCATGACAATTTGCCCTCAAACGCGAAGTCCCGTACGTATCAAACATACAGGACTTCACATTTAAACAGCAGGTATAAATTATTTCTTGTTGATACTGATAATCACGCGGGAATAACGGGCATATGTAATTTCTACTTCCTGGCCTGCTCTGTATCCTTCCAGTGCGCCACGCATCCAGTAAAACAACCGCTTTTTCTTATTCTCCAGCAGGATCATAATATTGGTCTGGGTGTCGTTATTCTCCAGGTATACCGCTTCCATCGGTGCGTTAAGGGTAGCTTTCTGCAGGGTAGTCAGGTCCTTTTTTATAGCCCAGTAGCGTATATCTGTTACTTTTATCAGTGCAAAGACCAGTGCTACCACAAAGCTCAACAGCCATACCCAGAACCAAAGGTTTTTGAACGACAGGAGCGAATCATCTGCATCACCCAGGTTGTTGTGGGTGTACAAATAGATTTGCGGTATCACAGCGGCAATTAATAATAAGCCAAAACCAATAAGGGCGAATTTGGTTAACTGTTGCTTGTTTCTCTTCAGCGCATCCTGTAATAGAAAGTGTTCCTCAGTCGTAATAAAGGTGTAGTCAGACATAGTTGTTAGATGGTTTTTCAGTAGGCTAATATATATATAAACGATTAATTAATTAAATTTATATATATAAATATTTATTCAGTGATTATGTTTTTGCCCGTTTGTGGCCATTTTACAGTAATATGTGTTAAAATATTATTACATATTTCTGGAGATGTAAACGCCTGGTGTAACACGTATCTGCAGCTTTATTAACGTATATATAATTTAGTCATGTCGTTTTGAGTGAAAATTGTTTTCTAATTTGCGCCCATCATAACCCATCGTCCGTTATTCTTCCCCCATTTTTATTATCATAAATACAAGCAATAGTGAAAAGGATTTTTTTATTAGCTGCCGTTCTGTTTTCTCTCGGCAGCCAGGCACAGGACACTACCCAACAAGTAACACCCGGCAGGAAAAACAGCGCAACACAACAATCGAAACCTTATGTGATCATGATCTCCATCGATGGGTTCCGGTACGATTATGCAGAGAAGTATAAAGCAGAAAATCTGTTACGCTTGTCCGGTCAGGGCGTTCGTGCTACCGCTATGCAACCGGCTTTTCCTTCCCTGACTTTTCCGAATCACTATTCCCTGGTCACTGGCCTGTATCCTGCACATCACGGCCTGGTAGATAATCTCTTCTACGACCGTAAAAGAGATGCCGTTTATAAAGTAAGTAACCGCGATGCAGTAGAAGACGGTACCTGGTACAATGGGGTGCCATTATGGGTACTCGCAGAGAAACAACAGATGGTGAGCGCCAGCTACTTCTGGGTGGGCTCCGAAAGCGCCGTGCAAATGGTCAGACCCACCTATTATTTTAAATACCAGGAGAAAACAACTATCGATCGCCGTGTTCAACAGGTTGCAGAATGGCTTAGCTTACCCGAAGACCAACGCCCGCACCTGATTACATTCTATTTCCCGGAAGTGGATCACATGGGCCACTCCTGGGGACCAGACAGCGATAGTGTGAGAAGCGCTGTACAACTGGTAGATAAAGCCATCGGCAAAATGGTGGCCATGGTAGAAAAACAAAAACTACCGGTGAACTTCATCGTAGTATCTGATCACGGTATGATACAGGTGGATACCGTGCATACCATCTCTATTCCCGAATCTCCGCTGCTGCAACCCCTGAAAGTGCTACCTGCAGGCCAGAAGATAATGCTGTATGGTAAAAATGACGAAGAGATCAAAGCCGCTTACGATTATCTGAAACAACACGAAAATCATTATACCGCCTATCTCAAAAAAGAAACACCGGAAAGATGGCACTATGGCCAGGAAGATGTGTATAACCGCATCGGTGATATCATCCTGCTCGCAGAAGCCAATTATATCTTTAAGTCAGCGAAAGAATCGCATCCCGGTCATCATGGATATGATAATAATCTCACTAACATGAATGCCATCTTCATGGCCTGGGGACCAGCTTTTAAACCGCATACCCGCATTGCCACTTTTGAAAACGTACATGTGTATCCGTTAGTAGCCAGAATACTCGGCCTCGATATTACACAGCCGATAGATGGCCAGCTGGAAGTGCTGGAACCGATATTGAATTTCTAACCGGGAGATAGTAAAAGAAAAAGGGGAAAGCGATGATCGCTTTCCCCTTTTTAATAGTATTCACCGGCTGTTATTAAGCGGTAACTTCCTCATAGGCACTTGCAGGTTCGCAGGTGCAGATCAGGTTTCTATCGCCGAACGTATTGTTGATACGGCTTACAGAAGGCCAGAATTTATTTGCCTGTACATATTCCAGCGGGAATGCTGCCTGCTGACGGCTGTATGGACGGGTCCATTCGTCGGCAGTGATTACCTGTTGGGTATGCGGTGCATTTTTGAGTACGTTGTTTTGTTTGTCGGTATGACCCAGTTCTACTGCGCGGATTTCTTCGCGGATAGCCAGCAGTGCATCGCAGAAGCGATCCAGCTCACCTTTGTCTTCACTTTCAGTAGGCTCAATCATGATAGTACCCGGAACCGGGAAGCTCATGGTTGGAGCGTGGAAACCGTAGTCCATCAAACGTTTTGCCACATCTTCCGCTTCTACACCTGCCGTTGATTTAAACGGACGGAGATCAACGATGAATTCATGCGCACAGGTACCGTTTACACCGGTGTAAAGGATATCATATGCTTTCTCCAGGCGTGCCTTCATGTAGTTGGCATTCAGGATTGCATATTCAGATGCCTGTTTCACACCGTTAAATCCGAGCATACGGATGTAAGCGTAAGAGATAAGCAGGATGCTGGCAGAACCAAATGGAGCAGCAGATACCGCGTTGGAAGGTTTGCCTTCATTCAGCGTTACGTGACCGGGCAGGAATGGCGCCAGGTGTTTGGCAACGCAGATGGGGCCCATGCCGGGACCACCGCCACCGTGAGGGATAGCGAAGGTTTTGTGCAGGTTCAGGTGACAAACGTCAGCGCCGATCAGTCCGGGTGCGGTTAAACCTACCTGGGCATTCATATTGGCGCCGTCCATGTATACCTGTCCGCCGTGTTCGTGTATAGTAGCACAGATATCTTTCACACTTTCTTCATACACACCATAGGTAGATGGATAAGTGATCATGATACCGGCGAGGTCTTTACTGTGTGCAGCTGCTTTGGCTTTCAGGTCATCCACATCGATGTAACCGTTTTCCAGTGCTTTTACAATCACCACTTTGTAACCCGCCATTACAGCAGATGCAGGGTTGGTACCGTGTGCACTGATCGGGATCAGCATGATGTTACGGTGACCCTGGCCAATGCTTTGCTGGTATTCGCGGATCACCAGCAGACCGGCGTATTCGCCCTGGGCGCCACTGTTAGGCTGCAGGCTGCAGGCGTCGAAACCGGTAATTTTGCTGAGATACTCACCCAGTTCAGTGGCCATCTGTAAATAGCCGCCTACCTGGTTGGTAGGTGCAAAGGGGTGCATTTTGCTCCAGTGTGCCCAGCTCAATGGAATCATCTCTGTAGCTGCATTCAGTTTCATGGTGCAGGAACCGAGAGAAATCATGGAGGTGTTCAGGGAAAGATCTTTATTTTCCAGCATCTTCAGGTAACGCATCATCAGTGATTCACTGTGATGGTTATTGAATACCGGGTGCAACAGGTAAGCAGAAGTGCGTTGCAGGTCAGCCGGGATACCGGTGTTGCCACCGGAAACTGCTGCTGCATCTGTAGTACCTGCACCAAAGATGTGCAGGATATCGTTTACATCTGCAATGGTAGTCGTTTCATCCAGGGAGATACCAACATTGCCATTGGCGAAGTAACGGAAGTTGATACCCAGTGCTTCTGCTGCATCTTTTACATCAGCGCCTTCTACTACGATGGTGTCGAAGAAGCTGCTGGCCGCCAGTTTCAGGCCTTTGGCTTTCAGCTTTTGTGCAATTGTATTGGTGAGCAGGGAAATACGGGTAGCAATATTTTTCAGGCCTTCCGGACCATGGTATACGGCATACATAGCGGCCATATTAGCCAGCAATGCCTGTGCAGTACAGATATTGGAAGTTGCTTTTTCACGTTTGATGTGCTGTTCGCGGGTTTGCAGTGCCATACGCAGCGCACGGCCACCTTGTGCATCGATGCTTACACCGATGATACGGCCAGGGATGGAACGTTTGAAGTCGTCCTTCACAGCGAAGAAAGCTGCGTGCGGACCACCAAAGCCCAATGGAACACCGAAGCGTTGTGCAGAACCAAAGGCTGCATCTGCGCCCATTTCACCGGGAGAGGTGAGGAGGGTCAGCGCCAGCAGATCGGTCGCTACGCCTACGAATGCACCTACTGCATGTACCTGCTCAATAAACGCACGGTAATCAGCAGCAGCACCAAGATTATCAGGATACTGAATCAGGGCGCCAAAGTACAATTCGTCAAATTGTGCTGTTTTGTAATCACCCACTACTACTTCTATCTGAAGCGGTGTAGCACGGGTTAAGATCACATCCAGTGTTTGCGGATATACGTTGTTGTCTACAAAAAACTTAGGTCTGGTTACATGATCATGATCTTTGTTCAACGCATTGAAAAACATGGTCATTGCTTCGGCTGCTGCTGTTGCTTCATCCAGCAGGGAAGCATTGGCGATAGGCAAACCGGTCAGATCGCATACCATAGTCTGGTAGTTCAGCAGACTTTCCAGGCGACCCTGGGAAATCTCAGCCTGGTACGGCGTATACTGGGTATACCATCCTGGATTTTCAAATACATTACGCAGAATAACACTCGGAGTAATGGTATCAAAATAACCCTGACCAATGTAGTTGCGGTAAACTTTATTCTTCAGCGACACTTCCTTCAGGTGACGGAGATAATCACTTTCACTCATCGCAGCAGGAATAGCCAGTGGCTGTTGCATGCGGATGGCGCCCGGAACGGTGTTGCTGATCAGCTGGTCCAGGTTGGAGGCCCCGATGGTTTCCAGCATCTGGTTGGTCTCTCTTTCATTCGGCCCTATGTGACGGTGCACGAATTCATTTTGTTGAATATCAAAAAGATTCATGATGTAAGCAGGTAATTTGAAATAGAATGCGCAAAGCTATGCAGATTTCAAACAACGGCCAAACAATCAATACTGGCGGGGGAAATCAGTGATAAATGACGTATCACAACAGGATGTATATGTCATGATTTTGTCCATGTACTAATTACCTATCTTTGCATCAAATGAGTAAAATTTTAGAAGACTGGCAACAGAAGGCCCAGGAAAAGCAAAAGGCTAACAAACAGTTTCTCGCTAAACTGCAAACCCGCCGTGGAAAAGGGGTTGAGAAGCTGTTGCCGGACTTGCACGACGAAGCATTCAGCAAAATCGACTGCCTGGAATGCGGTAACTGCTGTAAAACAATCAGTCCCCGCTTCAAAGGACCCGATATCAGACGTATTTCCAAACATCTCGGGATGAAGGAAGGCGAGTTCATAGATACTTACCTGCGGCTCGATAAGGACGAGGATTATGTAGTGAAATTTACCCCCTGCCCCTTCCTGGGAGCGGATAATTACTGCGGCATCTATGATGTACGACCTGGTGATTGCGCCAATTACCCCTACACAGACAGCTACGATTTCTTCAAACGCCCGAAAATTACCTACGAAAACAGTACGGTGTGCCCGGCAGTATACTATGTACTGGAGAAGTTGAAAGAGAAAATGGATTTATAGCAGCGGAGGTAGCTGCTCTGACGAAAGGAACCCGTTTCCTGTCTGTTACTGAAAATATTCCGGGGAGATGAAAGTCGGTTAGCTGACTTCCATCTCCCCGGATCTTTTAAGCCGGTAACCCTTACCGGTAGTAGCTTTTGTAATTGATACCCATTGTCAGAGCCTCGTTAAGGCTTCAGATCCAGCTTCCGCATGGCAGGTGAAATCACATAGGTGGTGATTACCACGCCCAGCGTTACACAGCCGCCAAATACCACAGAGGGTACCAGGCCCAGCGCCCGCGCCATGAATCCGCTTTCAAAGGCGCCCAGCTCATTGGAAGAGCCCACAAACATTGAACTTACAGAAGCCACCCGGCCGCGCATGTCATCCGGTGTTTTTAACTGCAGGATCGTCTGACGGATGATCACGCTGATACCATCCAGCGCACCACTGATCAGCAGGGCAAACATCGACAGGTAGAAGCTGGTAGACAAACCAAACAGGATAATGGTAAGCCCGAAGCCGAATACTGCCGCCAGCAGCTTGATGCCCGGTTTATTCACCAGCGGTTTGTGCGCCAGGATAAACATCGTTACCAACGCACCCACAGCCGGGGCAGAACGTAACAGTCCGTATCCCAGGGAACCCACCTGCAATACATCCGTGGCAAAAGCAGGCAGCATTGCCACCGCCCCCCCGAATAATACCGCGAACATGTCCAGGGCCATGGCGTTTAAAACCACCTTGGTTTTCCAGACAAACCGCATTCCCTCTGTAAGACCCGTTACAAAGCTTTCTCCCTTCGACTTGTAATAAATGGGTTTCGGCTTTATATTGAGTAAACTATATAATGGTGCAAAGAAAATACCTACTACCAGCAACATGGACCAGTGTACACCAATCCAGTGGATGAACAGGCCGCCCAATGCAGGTCCCAGTACCCCACCGATCTGCCAGGCGGAGCTGCTCCACGTAGAGGCGTTGGCGTAGAGCTCGCGTGGTACCAGCAGCGACATCAGGGTAAAGTTCGCCGGACTGGTAAAAGCCCGGACGATGCCGCCCGTAAACACCAGCAGGTAAATCAGGTTCAGGATCCAGTTTTTCGAAAGCCCCGCCACCGCCTGGTCCCAGGTGAGCAGAAACAACCCCGAACTGATAAAGAGATAGGCAATCACACATTTGAGGAGCATTCCCCTTTTTTCCCGTTTATCCACCAGGTGACCGGCAAAAGGCGCCAGCAACACCGCAGGTATTACCTCTGCGAGACCTATCAGTCCCAGTGAAAAAGGATCTTTGGAGATTTCATAGACTTTCCATTCTATGATGGCGAATTGCATGGCCAGCGCAAATACAAAGGCAAAGCGGATAACCAGGTAATAATTGAATTCCGGAAAGCGTAGCGAAGCGTACGGATCATTCTTTTTCGGTGCCGTTGTGTCCAACCTGATGAGTTTTTTGCGAAGGTACAAAAATCAGAAAAGCGGATGACCGCCTACTTTTCGCCACTCGCCACAAACCCTTCCTCCTTTCCGCTTTCTGCGTTATATTTATTCTGCATTAATACCGCAGTACTATGAAAACACGTACCCTGGCTTTATTACCGGCACTGTTGATTCAAATGGCCTGTGCAGGCAGTCACTCCAAAAATAATGATCCGGAGCCTCCGGTGACAGGGACGCCTAAAGCGAAGCTGCAACTGGTAACTGATGCGTTTATATCTCCCGTAAACATGGCCGTTCCCGGTGATGGTTCCGGCAGGTTGTTCTTCTGTCAGAAAGAAGGGAAAGTATGGGTAGTACAACAAAACAAACTGCTCCCGGCGCCCTTCCTGGATGTGAGCAGGGACATGATCGCCGTAAACCCGGGCTACGACGAACGGGGACTGCTGGGAATGGCCTTCCATCCTGAGTTTAAAACCAATCATAAGTTTTATGTTTATTACAGCTCGCCTTCTTCCAAAAGTGGCTTTAACCATAAAAGCCGTTTAGTGGAATTCACGGTATCTGCAGCTAATCCCAATCTCGCAGATCCTGCTTCCAAAAGAATCATCCTGGAAGTAGATGAGCCGGAATCCAATCACAATGGCGGTCAGCTTCAGTTTGGCCCCGATGGTTACCTGTATGTAGGCCTGGGCGATGGCGGCGGTGGGGGAGATAAACATGGGCTTATCGGTAACGGGCAGGATCTCAATACTTTACTGGGTAAAATACTCCGGATAAATGTCAATGGTACACCCTATTCCATCCCGCCGGATAATCCCTTTGCAGGCCAACCGGACGCCAGGCCGGAAATATGGGCCTATGGCCTCCGCAATCCCTGGCGCTTTTCCTTCGACCGGAACACGAAGCTGCTTTTTGCCGGCGATGTAGGACAGGACAAGTATGAGGAGGTGGATATCATCACTAAAGGAGGCAACTATGGCTGGCGTATCCTGGAGGGCAACCACGATTATAACGTGCCCGCTTCGGCCGATAAATCCACATTGATTGCACCCATCCACGAATACGCCCACGATCTGGGGATAAGTATCACCGGTGGCTATGTATACCGTGGAAACGCCATCCCGGCGCTGAAAGGACTATATGTTTTCGGAGACTACAACGGTAAAAGCTTTGTGCTGCGGCCCAGTGGCCAGCAATGGAACCGGGAGACACTGGAACTGAGCGGCCGGCCAGCCGATAATATGCAGATACTCAGTTGGGGAGAGGATGAAGAAGGGGAGCTGTACATGCTCACCAGCACCTCCGGTAACACCGGTTTCAAAGGAGCCGTGTACAAGCTGGTAAAAGAATAGCACTTCTCAACATTCCGGGGGCTTTAACCGTTTATGTAAAGGTGCTTTATGGCAACACCGCCACTGCAGCATCTTACACGACCAGACCCGTACTGCGGCAAGCCGGAAAAGCAGGCTTTTTCAGCCACATATCTCGCCCAGCGCCCGTTTGGCCCAATTTTTTGTTAAAAGGAAATAAATTGCACGACCGACGGGTGATTTTATTTTATATTTGATTTGACAACGTTTAAGTTCAATTGAGATACATATGAGACTGAAAGTGATTATACCGGTTGTGCTGCTTAGCATCTCCGCAGGCGTGTTAGCTTTTAATAAGCTGGGACATAACGACGATCCTCCAGGTCGTTATGAGGTGATCATGAACCTCGTAGGGCAGATGCTGAAAGAAGGGCATTATCAACCGAGGGCCATAGACGATAAATTCTCCGTAGAAGTTTTCAATAAATACCTGCGCAGCCTGGATACAGAAAAGAAATTTTTCCTGAAATCTGACGTGGATAAACTGATGCCCCTGTCCGTTCATATCGACGATGAACTGAAAGGCGCCCCGATCGATTGTTTCCGCAGCATCAATACGCTGATCAAACAACGCGTGGCAGAAGCCGCAGCCATCTATCCCGATATCCTCTCCAAACCTTTTGATTTCACCGTAGATGAAAAGGTAACACTGGATCCGGATAAAGTGGATTATCCCGCAGACGAAAATGCCCGTAAAGAAGCATGGCGCAAAGTATTGAAATACCGTACCCTGGAAAAACTCACCGACCTCCAGGAAATGCGCGAAAAAGATAAAGGAAAAGACAGCGTAAAAGTTAAAACCGATGTGGAACTGGAAGCAGAAGCCCGCACCAAAGTAAAACAGCTGTACGACCGTTATTTTGAAAGATTGAAAAACAGGCAGAACGACAACGACCGCTTCAACCTTTATGTAAATGCCATCACCACCACCATGGATCCGCATACCGACTACTTCCCGCCGGATGAAAAACGCGCGTTCGAAGAACAGATGGCCGGTAAATTCTTTGGTATCGGAGCTCAGCTGAAAGAAGAAGGCGATAAGATCAGGGTGGTAAGCATCGTTACCGGTAGTCCGAGCTGGAAACAGGGACAACTGAAAGCAAACGATGTGATCCAGAAAGTAGCACAAGGCAACACCGAACCCGTTGATATTACCGGTTACCCCGTAGAAGATGCGGTGAAACTGATTCGCGGTAAAAAAGGTACGCCTGTAAAACTGACGGTAAAAAGCGTAGATGGTACTACTAAAGATATTACCATCATCCGTGATGAAATTGTAACAGAAGAAACTTTCGCAAAATCTGCTATCATCAACGGACAACATAAGATCGGCTACATCTATCTGCCTGAATTTTATGCGGACTTCAACGATCGTAACGGCGCCCGCAGTGCGGAAGACGTAGCGAAAGAAGTTGCGAAGCTGAAAGCAGAAAATGTAGAAGGCATTATCCTGGATCTCCGCTTCAATGGTGGTGGTTCCCTCCAGGATGTAGTGCAGATGGCTGGTTTGTTTATTCCGGAAGGCCCCGTAGTACAGGTACGCTCCAGGGGCGGTGATGCAGTAGTACTGCGCGACCGCGATAAGAACGTACAATACGATGGTCCGCTGGCAATCATGGTAAATGAGTACAGCGCTTCTGCTTCTGAAATCATGGCCGCAGCCATGCAGGATTACAAACGTGCTGTGATCATCGGTAGCACCCAAACTTTTGGTAAAGGTACCGTACAGCGTCTCTTCAACCTGGATGATTTCTATCCGGTGAAAGATGGTGGCAGCCTCGGCGCCCTGAAACTTACCCAGCAGAAATTCTATCGCGCTAACGGCGGTTCTACCCAGCTGAAAGGCGTGGCTTCAGATATCGTGTTACCGGATCCATACTATGAAGTAGCCGAACGTAAAGATTCCGATGCACTGGCATGGGATGAAATACCACGTGCGGCCTTCACCGCCTGGTACAACCCGGTAAATACCGAATCCCTGAAGAAGAACAGCGAAAAGAGAATGGCTTCCAGCCCGGCTTTCAAATTGCTCAACGAAAACCTGAACACGTTGAAAAAGCTGGAAAAACAGGAAACTTATTCCCTGAACCTGCAAACGTATAAAACAGAACAAAAAACCAATACTGCTGCATTGAAGAAATATGATGCAGTGAACGATAAGGTAAAAGAACTCAGCATCGTGAACATCAAATCTGATGTAGACAAATTTGGCGGTGATTCGTCCAAGATTGCCCGTAACAAGGACTGGATCAGGATCAGAACCAAAGACATCTACCTCGACGAAGCAGTGAATGTAATGAACGACCTGATCGTACAGTCATTACCGAAAATGCAACGTAAGAACCAGTAAGGAATCGCCTCCGGCGATTGCCCTTCTCAGGATTAAACCGGATCCTGGTTTGATGTTAAAAGACTTTGGGAGATAGAAGCATTCGCTTCTATCTCCTTTTTTTGTGACCCCTCTTATAAAGAATAGTTGATAGAATGATCTCAAAAAGAAAAGGGAGATAAAAGCATTCGCTTCTATCTCCCTGAATATTAAACACCAGATGGTGGGAAAATCATTATAGGCAACATCAGTTTAATCCTGCCCCAAGACAAGCGCCGGAGACGCTATTCCTTATCTTTATTCACTACTTCCAGTGCTTTCTTCACCATCGGATCTTCTGCATTGATGGCCTCATAGAAACCTTCCGTTCTGTACAGCTGACGCGCCAGCATGGCTTTAAGCCTGGTGCGTATTTCTGTTTCATCGCGGGGACTCAGGTGATCCAGACCTGGTACACTGTCTTTCTTCGCATACACCTTGAAGTCGCTGATCAGTTCACTGGTAGGCTGGAAGGATTTGGTGAAATCTTCCGCATTCTTATAAGATTTGAACGCGTCCCTGTGAGTGGTATAGTACTGATACGCAAAGTTGCTGAACGTATTGCGGGTATAAATAGCCGTTAAGGTAGGAGTGAAACGGGAGGTATCGAACGGAATGAAAATATCCGGTGTAATACCGCCGCCACCATATACCGGACGGCCTGCAGCCGTTTTGTAAAGCACCGTATCGGTGATTTTGATACTGTCTTTGTTCACCATTTCGCCGTGGTGGTAACGTTCCATGATGTCATCATCATAGTCGTCGTGACCTTTGCCATATGGTTTCTGGATGCTTCTGCCGGAAGGAATATAATAGCGGGCCACCGTGAGGCGCAGGGCGCCACCGTTGTCCAGGTCGTATTGTTCCTGCACCAGGCCTTTACCAAAGGTGCGGCGGCCTATAATGGTACCACGGTCCCAGTCCTGGATAGCACCTGCCAGGATTTCGCTGGCGGAGGCAGATCCTTCATCGGTCAGTACAGCGAGGGAACCTCTTTCAAAAAGGCCCGGGCGCTTGGTTTTATAATCAGTGCGTGGGAAATCTTTTCCTTTGGTATAAACGATCAGCTTCTGGTCTTCCAGCAGTTCATCGGCAATGCGGGTAGCAGCATCAAGATAACCGCCCGGGTTCTGACGGAGATCAATGATCAGTTTCTTCATCCCCTTTTTATCCAGTTCGCGGATGGCTTTCATAAACTCATCGTAGGTGGTGGCAGAGAACTTGCTGATTTTGATATAGCCTACGCCGGGTTCCACAATGTAGCTGGCATCTACACTATATAATGGAATCACCCCTCTTTTAATAGGGATGGTGATCTGTTTCTGGTTTCTTAATACAAGTGTGTTGACAGTAGAGCCAGCCGGACCTCTGAGTAATTTGCGGATTCTTTCCGGGGTAATGCTGTTGCCGGCTACGAGGCTGTCGTTTACTTTCAGGATCTTATCACCGGTTTGTACGCCAGCGGATTCTGAGGGGCCGCCGCTGAGTACACTCACTACATTCACGGTATCTGCGGTGATATTGAATTCTACGCCAATGCCCTCAAAATTACCTTCCATGTCTTCATTTACCCGTTGCAGTTCAGAAGGGGGTATATATATGGAGTGAGGATCCAGGTGAGTCAGTAAACCTTCTATTGCTTCCTGTTGTAAATCATCTGTATTGAGAGAATCTACGTATTTCGCTTTGATCAGGTCCATTACCTCCTGTAGCGGGCCTCTGTTGGGTTTGGTAAAAAATACAGTCGCTCCTCCATTGTTCGATCCAGGCATTTTATGTCCGAGGAACATTCCCAGGGCTAATACAACTGCAAAGAGAAGAGGTAAAAAAACATTCAACTTCCTGTTAGACATAATCAGATTATTATCCCGCTAATTTATATGACCAATCTTTGTTTCCATGTAGCATAAGCACCTGGCGGAAAGCAATCTGCTGCATACATGTATCATCATCATCTAAACTTAAAGCGGTCATTTGTTTTTATGAACCCCTTTTGTTTAAATTGTGACAAAAATAGCATAAATCGGGTGCAAACTTTTAGGATTCTTTAATTTCATAAATAACCGGATATGAGTGCTGGAATAAAGTTGATTGCAGACAGCGGATCTACAAAGACAGAATGGGGCTTACTTGGCGCGGGTGAGCCGCTGATCCTGAAAACACAGGGGGTAAGTCCGTACTTTCAATCTGCGGAGCAGATAAAAGCAATTCTGGAAAAGGAACTGGCGCCGCAGTTACCGCCCGGCAGTCATGTAACGGAAGTCTATTTTTATGGAACAGGGCTGTCGCAGCCAAAGAACCTGCAGCTCGTGTCCGACGCCATCCAGGCAGTATGGCCGGGTGTAACGTATGATGTACAGCACGACCTGATGGGCGCTGCCCGTTCGCTGTGCGGCCGCCAGGAAGGTGTAGTGAGTATCCTGGGTACAGGCTCCAACTCCTGTTACTACGATGGGAAAGAGATTGTAAAGAACAATCCCGGTCTGGGTTTCATCCTGGGTGACGAAGGCAGTGGCGCTTATCTTGGCCGGAAGGTGCTGCAGTATTACCTTTACAATAGTTTTGATGAAGACCTGCATTCCCGCTTCGAGTATAAGTACCATACCAATAAAGACGAGATCCTGGAAAGCGTGTACCGGAAGCCGTTAGCCAACCGCTACCTGGCAGGGTTTACCGAGTTTTTGTCGGAGAACCGGGAACATTATATGATTCAGAACATCCTGGAAGATGGACTGAACGACTTCTTCTTTAACCACATTTATAAATACCGGGAGAGCTGGACCACCGCCCTGCATTTTACCGGCGGGGTCGCCTGGCACTTCCGCGACATCCTCAGTGAGCTGTGTGAATTATATGAACTGCCCATGGGCAGAGTGTTAAGAACACCAATGGAAGGCTTGCTGGAATATCATCGCTAAACTTTTTAACCATCAGATATGTCATTTGTAAAAGTAACGGAACAGGCTTCTCACTATCGTCATCTGGAAAAGATGAGTGTGCCGGAGTTGCTGGCGAATATGAATAAAGAAGATCAGACCGTTCCGTTGGCAGTGGAAAAAGCGATTCCGCAGATAGAGAAACTGGTGACCGCCGTGGCAGACAAAATGCTGGCGGGCGGCCGTTTGTTTTATATAGGTGCAGGTACCAGCGGCCGTTTAGGTGTGGTGGATGCCTCTGAATGTCCACCTACTTTCGGTGTGCCGCAGGGATTGGTAGTAGGATTGATCGCCGGTGGCGACACCGCTATACGTAAAGCGGTGGAGTTTGCGGAAGACAGCCCTACACAGGGATGGAAGGATCTGCAGGCTTATGACATTACCGATAAAGATGTAGTAGTAGGCATTGCGGCAAGCGGTACTACTCCTTATGTTATTGGCGCCCTGAATGAATGCCGTAAACACGGTATTGTAACAGGGAGCATCAGTTGTAACCCGGATACGCCGGTGTCTGCGGCAGCCGACTTCCCTGTGGAGGTGGTAGTGGGCCCCGAGTTTGTAACGGGCAGCACGAGGCTGAAAAGCGGCACTGCACAGAAGTTGGTACTGAACATGCTCTCCACCGCCGTGATGATTCAACTGGGCAGGGTAGAAGATAATAAGATGGTGAATATGCAGCTCAGCAATGAAAAGCTGGTAGACCGCGGCGTTAAAATGCTGATGGAACAGCTGTCGCTCACCGATTATGAACAGGCACAACAACTGCTGTTAAAGGCCGGCAGCGTAAAAAAAGCGGTAGACGATTTTGAAAAAAAATGATTTAACCAGCACTTTGAAGGAATAACCAGGTATGCATAACATAGAGCCATATTACAACTGGCGGCATTTGTACACCGCCGAAGAAGATGAATACTCTCCTTTTTATGGTAGAGAATACAGTGAGTTTGAATATTCCAATTCGGTGTATAACTATTATATACATCCGCAATGGGATGAATTTGGCTCACGCAATCTGTACATGAAGATCCTTTTTACGGATTACCAGTTCAATTTTGTTATTATAGAACTATTAGGCGAATGGAACGATGCCATTGATAATGACATCATGACCATGAAGCGTAATATTATTGATACACTCATTGCACAGGGCATCACAAAATTTATTCTGATCACAGAAAATGTGATGAACTTCCATTCCTCAGATGATTGTTACTATGAAGAATGGTGGGAGGATATCCGCGATGATGGCGGCTGGATCGTGAGTCTGAACATGCCCGTACAAACGCGCGAAGAATTTGAAAGAGCACGTTTACATTATTATGTCCACCTGCTGGATGATGATAAATGGCGAACATATCAGCCTTTACATCTGTTTAATATGATAGATAATATCATGTTGAAACGGCTGGAATAATATTAATTTTCATTACAAAATGAAAGATATCATGCGTGAATTAGTGATTGTCAATGTGTAATGCATTAATTTACTCACGTATGTATACTAAAACCTGATAAATATCATTTGGTTTTTATTTTTCCTGCGTTAAATTTGCCCGACATTTCGAACATCTTTTTATACTAGGAAGCTTAGAATTTTACTTATGAAGTGGTCACAGTTCTTTAATACCTCTATCGGTAAGAAGTTATTGGTAGGTGCTACCGGCTTGTTTCTTTGCAGTTTTGTTATTGTGCATTTGGCAGGAAATTTCCAGCTGTTGTACAACGACGAAGGCAAGGCCTTTAACGCATACGCTGCGTTTATGGGACACAACAGCCTGATTCAGTTTATTGCCTGGGGGCTGAAAATTGTGATTCTGCTGCACGCATTCATTGCGCTCCAGCTCACATTCAGCAACAGGGCAGCCCGTCCGGTGAAATACGCCGTGAATCCGGGTAATCAGACATCTTCCTGGTTCAGTCGTCAGATGGCCATTATGGGAAGTATCCTCCTTATCTTCATTGTTATCCACCTGGCTAACTTCTGGGGAAAATTCCACTACACGGAAATGCCTACCCGCACTTACGAAGGTAGCATTGAGCCATTGAAAGATTTATACGCCCTGTCGTATGAAACCTTTAAAAACGCATGGCTGGTGGCATTGTATGTGATCGGTATGATCGGACTGTCTTTCCACCTGATCCACGGCTTCAAAAGCGCCTGTCAGACCTTTGGTTTAAATCATAAAAAATACAACGGCCTGCTCAGCTTCATTGGCGTTTGGGTGTTTGGAATAGCGATCCCTGTTGGTTTTGCTATCATTCCCGTTGTAATCTATTTCAAATAATTCTGTAAAGTAAGGATATATGTTTGACGCAAAAATTCCTGCCGGACAATTAAATTCCAAATGGGAAGACTATAAAGGACATTGTAAGCTGGTGAACCCTGCCAATAAGCGTAATCTGGAAGTGATTATCATTGGTACTGGTCTGGCTGGTGCTTCAGCAGCTGCTTCGTTAGGTGAGTTGGGATATAAAGTAAAAGCATTCTGCTTTCAGGATAGTCCGCGCCGTGCACACAGTATCGCCGCTCAGGGTGGTATCAACGCGGCCAAGAATTATCAGAATGACGGTGACTCTGTTTTCCGTTTATTCTACGACACAGTAAAAGGTGGTGACTACCGCGCCCGTGAAGCCAACGTACACCGTCTGGCGGAAGTGAGTGGTAATATTATAGATCAGTGCGTGGCACAGGGTGTTCCTTTTGCACGTGAATACGGTGGACTGTTAAGTAACCGCTCTTTCGGTGGTACACAGGTACAGCGTACTTTTTATGCCGCCGGTCAAACAGGCCAGCAGCTGCTCCTCGGTGCTTACTCCGCACTGGAGCGTCAGGTAGCATTGGGTAATGTGAAAATGTACAACCGCCATGAAATGCTCGACATCGTAAAGATCGATGGCAAAGCACGCGGTATCATTGCACGCGACCTCATCACCGGTGAACTGGAGCGTCATTTCGGGCATGCCGTACTGATCTGCAGCGGTGGTTATGGTAACGTATTCTTCCTCTCTACCAACGCAATGGGTTCTAACGTAACTGCCGCCTGGAAAGCTACCAAGAATGGTGCTTACTTCGCAAACCCTTGCTTCACACAGATTCACCCTACCTGTATCCCGGTTTCCGGTGATCACCAGTCGAAACTGACCCTCATGTCAGAATCACTGCGTAACGATGGTCGTATCTGGGTGCCTAAAAAACAAAACGATACCCGTAAAGCCAGCGAAATCCCTGAAGAAGAAAGGGATTACTACCTGGAAAGAAGATATCCTGCCTTCGGTAACCTCGTTCCACGTGACGTCGCTTCCCGTGCAGCAAAAGAAAGATGCGATGCCGGCTATGGCGTAGGTACTTCCAAACAGGCAGTATACCTCGACTTCGCCGCAGCGATCGAACGCTATGGTAATATTGAAGTTGGTAAACGCCAGCTTTCCAATATTTCCAAAGAAGAAATCATTAAACTGGGTAAGGAAGTAGTAGCCGAGAAATATGGTAACCTGTTCGACATGTACGCCAAGATCACCGGTGAAAACCCTTACGAACTGCCAATGCGTATCTACCCTGCGGTACACTATACCATGGGTGGTCTCTGGGTAGATTACGAACTGGGTACTACCGTTCCTGGTTTATACTCCCTGGGTGAAGCCAACTTCTCTGATCACGGTGCTAACCGTCTGGGTGCTTCCGCACTGATGCAGGGGCTGGCCGATGGTTACTTCGTGATTCCTTACACTGTAGGTAACTACCTGGCAGATGAGATCCGCACCAAGGCTATTCCTACTGACCATCCTGCTTTCGTGGAAGCAGAAAATAAAGTGAAAGCCACTATCGACAAGTTCATGAGCATCAAAGGCACCAAATCCGTTGATTTCTTCCATAAAAAGCTCGGAAAGATCATGTGGGATAAATGCGGTATGGCGCGTAATGAAAAGGGCCTGAAAGAAGCGATTGAGGAAATCAAGGCGCTGCGTGCAGAGTTCTGGAAAGATGTACGTGTACCGGGTACTGCCAATGAATTCAATCCTGAACTGGAAAAAGCCGGTCGTGTGGCCGACTTCCTGGAACTGGGTGAACTCATGTGTATCGATGCGCTCGACCGTCGCGAATCCTGTGGTGGTCACTTCCGCGAAGAATCACAGACAGACGAAGGGGAAGCACAACGTGATGATGTGAACTTCAGCTATGTTTCTGCATGGGAATACAAAGGCGAAGGCCAGTACGAACTGCACAAAGAACCGCTGGAATTCGTAGAATGTAAACCTACTCAGCGTAGCTACAAATAATGGTTATTGGTTGGCTGCATAACGGCCGGCCAGGATTATAAATCAAATAATTGTCCAAGGTATATGGAACATTATAACATGAACCTCACATTAAAAGTGTGGAGGCAGAAAAACAAAAACGATCAGGGTAGATTTGAAACTTTACAGGCTAAAAATATTTCTTCGGAAATGTCTTTCCTGGAAATGTTTGATGTGGTGAATGAAGAACTGATCAACGATGGCAAGGAACCAGTAGCTTTTGACCACGACTGCCGCGAAGGTATCTGCGGTATGTGTTCTATGCATATCAATGGCCGCGCACACGGTCCATGGGATGGTACTACCACCTGTCAGCTGCACATGCGCGCTTTCAAGGATGGCGATACCATTACTGTAGAACCGTGGAGAGCCGGTGCATTTCCGGTAGTAAAAGATCTGACAGTAGACAGATCTGCTTTCGACCGCATCATTGAAGCAGGTGGTTATATTTCCGTGAACACAGGTAATGCACAGGATGCAAACTGTTTACCGGTAGATAAAACCAATGCAGACCTGGCTTTTGCTGCGGCTGCGTGTATCGGTTGCGGCGCCTGCGTAGCAGCCTGTAAGAACTCTTCTGCCATGCTGTTCGTATCTGCTAAAGTTTCCCAGCTGGCATTGCTGCCACAGGGCCATCCTGAAAAACAATCCCGCGCCCTCAACATGGTGGCACAGATGGATAAGGAAGGTTTTGGTAGCTGTACCAACACCGGCGCCTGCGAAGCAGAATGCCCGAAAGAAATTTCCCTCACCAATATCGCCCGCCTCAACCGCGAGTTTATTGGCGCAGGTTTTTCTTCTGAGAAATAACATCAGACTCATTGCGCTGATAGCGCACAATTTATATAGGGAGATAGGAATGGAGTATCCATTCTTATCTCCCTTTCTTTTTTCGTTTGCAGGAAATAGCGAAAATCTCCCACTCATCCCGCCGACTTTATCTTTCTAATTTTTTTTACTATCATGTGTTTTTTCCACGCCACCCTTAAACAGCGAACACAATGTCAGATCAATCACGTAGAAAATTTATCAAATACCTGGGCGGTACTGCTGCCCTTCTCGGCGTAGGCAGCTTAGCCGTTACCGCTTCTGAAACTGAGCATGTAGAAATATTACAACCCGAAAAAAGAGTAACCCCGAACGATAAAATCCGCATTGCCTGCGTAGGTATGGGGATCATGGGATTTGGCGATGTAGACACCGCCATTAAAGTACCCGGCGTAGAACTGGTGGGCGCCGCCGACCTCTACACCGGCCACCTGGCTAAAGTGAAGGAAGTATATGGTTCGCACGTGTTTACCACCCGCGATTACCGCGAATTATTAAAACGTAAGGATATTGACGCCATCATTGTAGCTACGCCCGACCACTGGCACGATACCATTGCTATTGCAGCCATGGAAGCCGGTAAAGCGGTGTACTGCGAGAAACCGATGGTGCAGCAGATAGAAGAAGGACACCGGGTAATTGAGGCACAAAAGCGCACCAAGGCGGTATTCCAGGTGGGTAGCCAGCGCGTGAGCAGCGTGGCACTCGCGGAGGCGCGTAAGCGTTACCAGGCCGGTGAAATTGGTCAGCTGAATGTAGTAGAGGCCCGGATGGACCGTCACAGTGCCCTCGGCGCCTGGCAGTATTCCATTCCTCCCGATGCTTCCCCCGCTACCGTGGATTTTGATACTTTCCTGAAAGACACCGCCAAAATGCCTTTCGATCCGGTGCGCTTCTTCCGCTGGCGCAATTACCGCGCCTATGGTACCGGTATCCCCGGCGATCTGTTTGTACACCTCATCTCCGGGCTGCACTTTATTACCGGTTCCCTGGGGCCTACCTCCATTTATGCCAGCGGCAACCTGGTGCAGTGGAAAGATGGCCGCGATGTACCCGATGTGGTAGTCGCTATTTTTGACTACCCGGAAACCAAAGAGCATCCTGCTTTCCAGATGACCCTCCGCGTGAATTTTGCTGATGGCGGCGGCGGTGGTGAATATACCCGTCTCATTGGTACGGAAGGCGTACTGGAATTGGGTTGGAACGATTTCAAAATTAAAAAGCATAAACTGCCGGAAGCTCCCGGTTACGGCGGCTGGGATACTTACAATACCTTCACAAAAGAACAAAAGGACCTGTATGTGAAGAATTACAACGCCAAATATCCTGCGGATAAAAGAAATGCGATCGAAACATCCAGCGCCTATGCCGCGCCAAAAGGATACGACGATCGCCTGGAACATTTCACCAACTTCTTTGAATCCATGCGCACCGGAAAGCCCGTGGTGGAAGATGCCGTATTTGGTCTTCGCGCAGCCGGCCCCGCCCTGGTTACCAATGAAAGCTATTTCAGCAAAAAACTCATCAACTGGGATCCGGTGAATATGAAAATAGTGTAAGGAGAATTCGTAATTTGTAGTGCTTTAATGTAAAAACCGTACTATTTAAATCTATCTCCTATGTTTAAAAACTTCCAGGGTAATTGTTGGTTGCTTTTGGGAACGGTGCTTTTGTCTTGTAACGAAAAGAAAAATACTATGAATGATCAGGTGGATATAAAACCGCCGGTGGCGGAAAAGATAGCTAAAGAACTCAGTATACACGGCGACACAAGGATCGATAATTACTACTGGATGAACAACCGGGAAGATCCGAAAGTATTGTCCTGGCTGAACGCAGAAAATGCTTACCTCGACACTATCCTGTCTCCCGAAAAAAAACTCCGCGAGAAACTCTTTGATGAGATGAAATCACGGATCAAGGAAACAGACATGAGCGTTCCCTATCTCAAAAATGGATACTACTATTATACCCGTTTTGAAGAAGGAAAGGAATATCCTGTTTATTGCCGCAGGAAGGGTAGCCTGGAAGCCACAGAACAGGTGATCCTCAACGTGAACGAACTGGCGGCAGGCCATGCCTATTGCCAGGTAGCCGGTCTGAGTGTAAGCCCCGATGCCAAACTGCTGGCCTTCGGCATAGATACGGTGAGCCGTCGGCGTTATGTGATCCGTATCAAAAACCTGGAAACAAACGAACTGCTGAGCGATGAAATTCATGAAACTACCGCCGGCAGCACCTGGGCCAACGACAATAAAACCTTGTTCTATTCCCGGAAGGATACGGTAACGCTTCGTGCCGATCGCATCATGCGGCATTCCCTCGGTGTAACAGCCGATAAAGAAGTGTACCATGAAGCGGATGAAACATTCGATGTGGATGTATCAAAAACAAAATCCGGTAAGTATATCGTAATCAACAGCGAAAGCACATTGTCGTCCGAAAGCAGGATACTGGATGCAGATAAGCCCAATGAGGCATTCCGCGTTTTTCAGCCCCGTGAAAAGGATATGCTATACAGTGTTGATCACCGGGAAGATAAATTTTATATCACCACCAACTGGGATGCGCTTAATTTCCGGTTGATGGAATCCGCCCTGGATAAAACTTCGCGGCAAAACTGGAAAGAACTGATTCCTAATCGCCCGGAAGTATTGCTGGAAGGCGTGGAGCTGTTCAAAGACTTTACCGTTCTGGAAGAAAGAAAGGGCGGCCTCACACAGATCCGTATCATCAACGATAAGACGCACACGGAAAAATACCTGCCGTTTTCAGAAGCGGCTTATACTGCTTCCGTGGGCAGCAATCCGGAAATGGATAGCAAGGAATTGCGGTATAATTATACATCGATGATCACACCTAATTCTGTGTACGATTACAACATGGAAACAGGGGTGAGTGAATTGAAACGTCAGCAGGAAGTATTGGGTGGCTTTGATCCGAAGGACTATACCACGGAGAGATTGTTTGCTACTGCAACAGATGGTACAAAAATTCCGGTGTCCATCGTGTATAAGAAAACGTTTGAGAAGAATGGTAAAGCGCCCCTGTTACTGTATGGATATGGTTCCTACGGCAATAGTATGGATGCTACGTTCAGTTCTGCGCGGATCAGTTTACTGGATCGTGGTTTTGCATTTGCGATTGCGCATATCCGTGGTGGCCAGGAAATGGGGCGTCAGTGGTATGAAGATGGTAAGATGTTTAAGAAGAAAAACACCTTTACCGATTTCATTGCGTGTGCCAATTTCCTGATACAACAGCATTATACAGATACGGCGCATCTTTACGCTATGGGCGGCAGTGCCGGTGGTTTGCTGATGGGTGCCGTGGCGAATATGGCGCCCGACCTGTTTAACGGAATCGTAGCACAGGTGCCTTTTGTAGATGTGGTGACCACCATGCTGGATGAAAGTATTCCACTCACTACCGGTGAATTTGATGAGTGGGGCAATCCCAAAAACAAAGACTCCTATGATTACATGAAATCCTATTCTCCATACGATAATGTAACGGCGAAAGCGTATCCGAATATGCTGGTCACTACCGGCTTGCATGATTCCCAGGTACAATACTGGGAGCCTGCCAAATGGGTGGCCAAGTTGCGGGAGTTGAAAACAGATCATCACCTGCTGCTGTTGCATACGGATATGGAAACCGGCCATGGAGGTGCCTCCGGAAGGTTCAGCGCCTTGAAGGAAATTGCACTGGAATATGCGTTTCTGCTAAAGCTGGAAGGGAAGTAGTTTTAGTATTCATAAAAAGAAGAAAGGCCGGAGATATCTCCGGCCTTTCTTCTTTTTATTTTGTGAACATCTTTTTAGAACTGACTGCCTTTCCGTAAAAGATGGCGGCCATTTTATCAAAGATGCCCGGATCATCTGTTGTATAAAAACTGCGTTGCTGTTCCTTTGTGAGCCTGCTTTCCATCTCAGGATGGCGTTTCAGGTAATCCTTCAGGCTGTGCGCCACAATTTTTCCCTGTGAAATCACGGTGATGCCGCCGGGTAAATATTGTTTGATCTTTTTCAGCAGCAGTGGATAGTGGGTACAACCAAGTACGAGGGTATCGATGTTGGACGATTCAGACAATATCTGATCCAGGTATTCTTTTACGAAGTAGTCCGCGCCATCGCTTTCGTGTTCGTTATTTTCAATCAGGGGCACCCACATGGGGCAGGCCAGCTGATGTACTTTTACTTCCGGAAAAAATTTATGAATTTCCAGCGGATACGATTCAGATGAAATGGTGCCGTTGGTGGCCAGTATGCCGATTTCGCCGGTTTCGGTGAGGGTGCCAACGATTTCAGAGGTAGGCCGGATCACACCCAGCACGCGGTTATCCGGTGCAATGCGGGGCAGGTCTTTCTGCTGGATGGTGCGCAAAGCTTTGGCAGAGGCGGTATTGCAGGCGAGTATCACCAGCGGGCAGCCCATGTCGAATAATTTTTGCACACATTCCAGTGTAAACTCATGGATAGTATCAAAGCCGCGGTTACCATACGGTGCGCGGGCGTTATCGCCCAGGTAAACGTAATCGTACGAAGGGAGTTCTGCTACTATTTCCTTGAGTACGGTTAATCCGCCGTAGCCGGAGTCGAACACGCCAATGGGACCCATGATTATTCTGTATCGTTTTTCATCAGGCCGGAACCTGTTAAATCATAAATCTTCTGAATTTCATGTAATACGCCTTCAAAATCTATCTGCAGATCTTTCAGCATACCATTTTTCAGGTCATAAACCCAGCCATGTACGGTAGGATATCCTTTTCCTACATAAGATTTCTGTACGGCGGCGGTTTTGATCACATTGATACACTGCTCCTGTGTGTTGAGTTCCACCAGGCGGTTATAGCGATCATGCTCATTCTCTATAGCGTTGAGTTCATCCATGTGCAGGCGGTATACGTCCCGGATATTCCGCAGCCATGGGTTGAGGATACCGAGGTCTTTGGCCTGCATGGCGGCTTTCACGCCTCCGCAGTTATAGTGGCCGCAAACGATGATATGTTTTACTTCCAGGTGTACCACAGCGTAATTGATCACGCCCATTACATTGAGATCAGTGTTGGGTACAAGATTGGCGATGTTGCGGTGCACAAATACTTCTCCGGCTTCAAGTCCCATGATTTCATTGGTGGGTACACGGCTGTCGCTACAACCGATGTACAGGTAATCAGGTTTCTGTGTGTCGGCCATCTTTTCGAAAAACTCTGCATCAGTGGCCTTTTTGGTAGCTACCCAACGTTTGTTGTTTTCAAATATCTGGTTGTAAGCTGTCATGCGATATCCGTTTTTTGTGCGCTAAAGATACGCATAGAACAGATACATACAGACAACCCTTTCATGATGAAGGTGTTGCCGGAATGTTAAGTCTTGGATAATCCTGTTTTTTCCGTTTGGGGGCGTAAATTCGTATTGGGCGGATCATACTACCTGGCAACTTTTCCGGTGGATGATCCCTGCGCCGGTACCGGCGTCGTCCTTGTTAAACCGCAGTGAAAATGAATTCACAGTAGATATATAAAATCATATTATAAAGATATTTATTCATATCGTTTTCGGCCTATGTGAATGCCGGCATATTCTTGGAAACCCCGCATAAAATCAGTACCTTTGCAGCTTCAAAATTTACATAGCCAGCATGATCAGTGTTAAAAACGTAACGCTCTCTTTTGGTAAGAGAGTATTGTTTGACGAAGTAAACCTCAATTTCACAAAAGGGAACTGTTATGGTGTGATTGGGGCCAATGGAGCAGGAAAGTCTACTTTTCTGAAGATATTGTCCGGTGAAATAGAACCGAATAAAGGTACTGTGGAAATCACTCCAGGCGAGCGCATGAGTGTGCTCACGCAGAACCACTTTGGATTTGATGAGGTTACAGTACTGAATGCCGTACTGATGGGTAATAAGAAACTTTGGGAAATAGCGAACGAAAGGGACACTATTTATGCCAAGGAAGACTTTACCGAAGAAGACGGTATGCGTGCGGGTGAACTGGAAGCAGAGTATGGAGAGATGGGTGGTTACACGGCAGAAAGTGATGCCGGCGTACTGCTGAGCGATCTGGGTGTTAGAGAAGAAATGCATGGTACCCTGATGAAAGATATCGCCGGTAGCTTGAAAGTGCGGGTGCTGTTGGCACAGGCACTGTTTGGTAATCCGGATATCCTGCTGCTGGATGAGCCCACGAATGACCTTGACGTAGAAACCATCGGCTGGTTGGAAAACTTCCTGGCCGACTACCAGAATATCGTGATCGTTGTATCGCATGACCGTCACTTCCTGGATGCCGTATGTACGCATGTGGCAGATGTGGACCGCGCCAAGATCCAGATCTTCAGCGGTAACTATACCTTCTGGTATGAATCATCCCAGTTGATGGCCCGCCAGATCTCCGATAAGAACAAGAAAATGGAAGATAAGCGTAAAGACCTGCTGGACTTTATCGCCCGATTCAGTGCCAACGCTTCCAAAAGTAAACAGGCTACTTCCCGTAAGAAAGCACTGGAGAAACTGGTGGTGGAAGATATCCAGCCTTCTAACCGTAAGTATCCGGGTATCATCTTCAAGCAACAGCGTGAAGTGGGTAACCAGATCCTGAACGTAGAGAAACTGGAGAAGCTGGTAGACGGCCGCAAGCTGTTTACAGATGTTACCTTCTCTGTCAGCAAAGGAGATAAGATCGCTTTCCTGTCTAAAGATCACCTGGCACTTACTACTTTCTTTGAAGTAATTAACGGTAATGTGCAGGCAGACGGCGGTAAGTTCGAATGGGGTACTACCGTTACCAGCGCTTATCTGCCAAATGATAACCACGACTTCTTTACCAATAAAGACCTGAACCTGATGGATTGGTTACGTCAGTACGTTCCACCACATGTAACGGATGTGGATGAGCCGTTCCTGCGTGGTTTCCTCGGTAAGATGTTATTTGGCGGAGATGAAATCATGAAGAAAACTTCTGTACTGAGTGGAGGAGAAAAAGTACGTTGTATGACCAGCCGCATGATGCTGCAGGATCCGAACGTGCTGGTGCTCGATGAGCCTACCAACCACCTGGATCTGGAGTCTATCCAGTCATTCAATGAAAGTATGATCAACTATAAGGGCGTGGTGTTGTTCACTACCCATGACCATACCTTCATGCAGTCAGTAGCTAACCGTATTATAGAACTGACGCCAAAAGGAATCATCGATCGCCTGATGACGTTCGACGAATACCTGGCAGATGACCGTGTAAAAGCATTACGTGAAGAAATGTATGGCAGTGCCGTATTAGCATAAAAGCTACCTGGCTATAAATAATTGAAGGGAATGATCAGCTGATCATTCCCTTCTTTTTTAATGGTGTTTTTATAGCTTAGAGATACTCTTCTATTACCTTTAACTTGTTCTTGTCGAGCGGTTTGGTGATGTAGGCCATCAGCTCAGGAGTATGCTGTACTTTTTGCATATCCCGTACGTCTACAGACGAAGAGCACATAATGATGGGAATCGTGTTTTTCAAAGAGGTTTTCAGGCCCCTGTATGCTTCAATAAAATCCCATCCATTCATACGTTGCATATTCATATCAAGAATGATAAGAGAGGGTAAGGTAGGCTGCGGGGTGCTGGAAAGCTGTTCCAGGGCCTCTTCTGCACAAAGAAAAGAGGTAACCACCAGGTGATCGCTTTGCTGCCCCAACATTTTTTTGATAATGAAATGAAATATTTCATCATCGTCTACAACGTACACTATTTTATTCATGTCTTCCATGCTTCGGTTTTAATTGGGCTTCTTATCTTATCCTTTAATAATGGGAGGTGCGCAAAGACGATGTTCAAGAAGGAACTGCGTGGTCCGGCTCCGTTTTTGTGCGCATGCGGTCATCTGTTTCAGTGAACGGGAAGCTGCTGAAATCATATGTCCTTCATGGTAAACACGGGCTAATTTGGGCATCTATAGCATGCCTGTCACATTCTTCTTCTCAAGCATTGGTCTGGGAACACAGTGGCCTCCGGCTATCTTTAATCGTGCAGCAAAGAACGTTAATTTAATTTTATTTTTATATATATCTTTTTGTCAATAACTAATCATTAACAAATCAGGGGAGTGAAAAAAACATTAGCAAAACGAGCACAGGCAGCGATTTTCACCTCCCTGTAAAGGAAAATGGCCAGGGAGAAGAATGGATCTTCGCCCTGGCCATTTTAATAAGTTGAGTGCTGTTTGTTTAGAACAGTCCGCCTTTTCTCAGCGTTACTTTACCTTGTCCGATTTTGAAACCGTTATGGTAGATTTCTACCGCATAGTCGCCTGGCTTGAAATCAGAATTCTGTTTCCAGTCCATGCTTACGGTTTGTTTCTGACCGGTAGTATAAGCTACTGTTTTCTTGGCAGTATATAATTTTTCTGTACCATCTTCCAGGGTAAAGCGACCGGAACCCAGTGCTTCCACAGCCAGTGGCGCACCATCCGGAGCGGAAATGGCTACAAAGATTTCTTTGTCACCGGTAGGAGCGATGCGGTTATCATCCAGGTCGAAAGTGACACGCATCATATCAGCGCGTTTTGCTTTGCTGGTTTCTACTTCCTTACCATTGTTTTTAACACGGATCGGTTGCAGTTTGATATTAGAAGCATGTAATACGGAACCGAGGTCTACTTTTTTATTCAGGCTGTCTTTCACCGTAGAAACAGAGTCGCGTTCTTTACGGGCATAATCTCTTTCACCGGCAAGTACAATCTTCTCACCTTCCAGGCGTTCGATTGTTTCGTTATAGCCTTCGATATTGGATTTCAGCTGCTCAATCAAACGACGTGCTTCCGCCAGTTGTGCCTGCGTAGCATTTTTGTTGGTCAGGATACTGGAGATCCTGGCTTTCATATCCTGTATTTCTTTATCTTTTGTTTTTACCAGGCTGTCCATCCGCGTGTTTTGGGAAACCAGGTCATCGAGGCGGGCATTGGCGGCATTGTATTCCTGCTGTAAAGCATCGCGTGACGTAGAGATTGAATCTATCTGGACTTTTTGCTGTTGGGTAATCTCAGTGGATTTGTTCTTGTCGTATAACATATATATCCAGGTACCAGCTAATGCTGCAATTAAAATACCGTAAATTAGACCATTGCGGCTACGTGGTTTTTCTGGTCCGGGCGACCCCGGCGCAGGCGTGTTAAAAGTGTTCTCCGTCATAGTTGTGAGTTTTATGTTTAATTGTTATATGGTTAAAAATTGTTATTCAAAAGTACTTATAATATTCCTATTTTATAATAGCTATAAAACTGTTTTTTAATTGTGCTTCCAAATATTGCTTTAGATCAATTACTGTTGTTGGACATTGAGACAACCCCCGCTGCTCCTGCCATAGAGCAGTTATCGGAAGAGATGCAACAGCTCTGGCGGGAGAAAATTGCAAAAACTGCGCCAGTTTCCGGAAACGATGATTCGGCATACGCTGACAGGGCTGGCATCTACGCTGAATTCGGTAAAATTGTATGTATTTCAGTGGGCTTCTTCAGCCTGGAAAATAACCGGTATCAGTTACGGCTGAAATCGTTTTATAATGACGATGAAGCAGTTGTGCTTTCGGGATTTTTAGAATTAATTAATAAGTTTTATGCGAAGCATCCCCGCTTTCAGTTTGCCGGGCATAACATCAAAGAATTTGATATTCCTTTTATTTGCAGGAGGTCTGTTATCCATCTGTTATCTTTGCCACAGCCTTTACAGCTGCATGGATTCAAGCCCTGGGAAGTTCCCATGCTCGATACCCTGCAACTGTGGCGTTTCGGAGATTTTAAACATTATATCTCCCTGAAACTGCTCACCGCCGTAATGGGCATAGAAACGCCTAAAGACGATATCGACGGCAGTATGGTGGGAAAGGTGTACTGGGAGCAGAAAGACCTGGAGCGCATTGCCACTTACTGCCAGAAGGATGTACTCGCCGTAGCCCAGCTGCTGCTGAAGTTCAAACGTTTACCGGCATTGAAACAGGAAGATATAGTTATCGTAAAACAATAGTAGTAATGGAGTACCAGGATATCATCAGGGATTGGAAACAACAGAAATTCAAATCATTATACTGGCTGGAAGGGGAGGAAGACTTTTTTATTGACCAGGTAACCAGTTATGCTGAGCATGAACTGTTGCCCGAATCAGAAAGAGGTTTCAATCTCACGGTATTATACGGGAAAGATACCGACTGGAGCACTGTCATCAACGCATGCCGCCGCTACCCGATGTTTGCGGAGCGCCAGGTGGTGCTGCTGAAAGAAGCTCAGGCCATGCGTGACCTGCTGAAGCTGGAAACGTACATAGATAACCCGCTCACTTCCACCATCTTTGTGGTGGCGCACAAACAGGGCAAAATTGATGGCAGGAGTAAAATGGCGAAGCTCATTAAAGAAAAAGGCGTTCTCCTGTCTACCAAGAAATTATATGATAATCAATTACCTGCATGGGTAGAAAGCTATGTGAGCAGTCGCAGTCTGGCCATTTCCCAGAAAGCAGCTATCCTCCTGGTAGACCATATCGGCAATGACCTGTCCCGTATTGCCAATGAAATTGATAAACTGCTGGTAAACCTGCCTGCCCAGAAAAAGATCGATGAAGGAGATATTGAAAAGTATGTAGGCATCAGCAAGGAGTACAATGTATTTGAACTCCAGAATGCACTGGGACAAAAGAATTCCGCCAAGGTATATCGCATCATCACCTACTTTGCGGCCAATCCCAAGGCTGCGCCCATACAAATGACCCTCCCGGCCCTTTATAACTTCTTCGCAAAGGTAAACCTGATCTTCAGCGTGAAAGGAGGAGAGAAGGAAGTGGCCGCTGCACTCGGGGTACATCCGTTCTTTGTAAAGGATTATATGAATGCTGCACGTCAGTACGGACCAGACGGAACGGAGAAAGCTATCCTGTTGCTGCATCACTATAATCTGCGGAGTATAGGCATTAACGATAGCGGCGTAGAAGACGGTGAACTGATGAAGGAGCTGATGTACAAGGTGATGAATTAATTGATATACTTGCATGGTCTTTTTCCCAATAGCTAATTAAAGTAAACACCTATGTTCCGCCCAAAGTCCCGCATGCTTCGTGTTTTACTCGCATTGATCTGTATCATTGCAGGCGGGCTGTCGCTGTATATTACACTCTTTGCACTTTTAATGACTGTCAATTCTTTTGGGAACGCTTCTGCTCCCGGTATTCCGGAGAAGATAGGCAGGGGGATCGGTGTATTAATGGCGGTGTTGTTGATGATTGCGGTAGTCGTATTTTTCTTCCGGGCAGCATACCGGTTACTGAAAACAACTAAAAAAAAGGATGACGAAGCAGCTATCAGGGGGAAGATGGTATTCAGGGTATTATGGGGTATCGGCTGTTTTCTGATCAGCGCCATTTGCGCCGCAGTAGTGTTGCTGAATATCCTGACCTTTAGACATGGAAGATTTGGCATCAGTTTCAAAATGCCGGCAAACCAGGCAATGATACTGGTTTTCTTTACTATGGCCGCTGCTTTTTTCCTCTGGCGCGGTATCCGTTGGATGAGGTATCCTAAAAAAGATAAAGGCGCTATTGAACTGTTGGGAGAGGAGTTTTAAACCTTCGCCAATATCCCCTTCGCCTGCGCCGAATCCTTATCCATCTGCACAATCAGTGCGTCAATATTATCAAACTTCAGATTGGAACGGATATATTCTACAAAATGCACCGTGAGTTCCTGTCCGTAAATATCTTCATTGAAATCAAAGATGTGTACTTCCAGTCGCAGGTCGGTGCCATTGAATGTAGGGCGGAAGCCGATGCTCATCACAGCGGGGATCCATTCTGCGCGACCGTTTAATTGCGCCCGTACGGCATAGATACCTTCTGCAGGAATCAGCTTTCGTTCGTCTGCCAGGTGCAGATTGGCGGTAGGGTAGCCCAGCTGACGGCCCATTTTATCGCCATGTACCACAGTGCCGGTTAAGAAATAGGTGTAACCCAGTAATTCGTTGGCCAGCCGTACGCCGCCTTCCTGGAGACTTTTACGGATCTTGGTAGAACTTACCGTGAGATCATGTACTACCTGCTGCGGAATTTCGATGAGGGTAAAGCCATATTGCTGCTGCTCTGCTTCCAGTAATTCCAGGCCGCCTTCGCGGTTATGACCAAAACGGTGATCGTAGCCGATAATGATGGTATGTGGTTTGAAACGGGCCACCAGGAAATCTTCCAGGTAGCTGCGGGCAGGCATTTCAGAAAACGCTTTGGTAAATGGAACCACCACGAGATGATCGATACCGGCACGTTCCAGCAATGCAATCTTTTCAGGGAGGGTAGTCAGCAGCCGGATGTTATTGGGAGAAGGAAGTAATACTTCCCTTGGATGCGGGTCAAAGGTGATGATCACGGTTTCGCCCCCGCAGGCATTGGCAGCCTGTTCCAACTGCTCAATAATGAAGCGGTGTCCTGCATGTACTCCGTCGAAAGTGCCTATCGTGATAATAGCATTACGGAATTCCGGTAAGTGGTCTAAGTCCCTGTGAACCTGCATATAAATCAATAACTATCAAAATCGCCGTGCAAATCTAACACATTCGGCGGGCATTCTGCACGGAATCTGTTACTTTTGCAGCCTGGAGAACATCTTTATTCAGTTTATTTTTTATTTACATATTTATTTATTTCCCGGTGGATAATAATATTTACGCCAAACGTGGTGTTTCAGCAGGCAAGGAAGATGTGCATAATGCCATTAAGAATATTGACAAGGGGCTTTTCCCGAAAGCATTCTGCAAAATTGTACCCGATATCTTAGGCGGAGATGACGCTTATTGCAATATCATGCACGCAGATGGTGCCGGTACCAAATCTTCCCTGGCTTACATTTACTGGAAAGAAACCGGCGATCTGGGCGTTTGGAGAGGCATTGCCCAGGATGCCATCATCATGAACATGGACGACCTGCTTTGTGTAGGCGCTACAGATAATATTTTGCTTTCTTCCACCATTGGCCGTAATAAACAATTATTGCCCGGGGAAGTGATTGCAGCCATCATTAACGGTACAGAAGAAATTCTCGCAGAACTGCGCAGTCACGGTATCAGCATCTATTCTACCGGTGGTGAAACAGCGGATGTGGGCGACCTGGTTCGCACCATCATCGTGGATTCTACCGTTACCTGCCGTATGAAAAAGGAAGATGTGATCTCCAATGATCGCATCCAGGCAGGCGATGTGGTGGTAGGACTGGCTTCTTACGGACAGGCCACCTACGAATCTGAGTACAATGGCGGTATGGGCAGCAATGGCCTTACCAGCGCGCGTCACGATGTATTCAGCAAAGACATTGCAGAGAAATTCCCTGAGAGCTTTGACCCCAACATTCCTTGCGAACTCGTATTCAGCGGTAAAAAATCGCTGACAGATAAAATAGATATTCCTGGCTTTGGTGCGGTAGATGCAGGTAAACTGGTGTTATCTCCCACCCGTACCTATGCCCCGGTGATCAAAAAAGTGCTGGAGCAGTTCCGTCCGCAGATCCATGGTATGGTGCATTGCAGCGGCGGTGCGCAAACCAAGGTGCTGCATTTTATTGAGAAGCTGCATGTGATCAAAGACAACCTGTTCCCGGTGCCACCGCTGTTCAGCCTTATCCAGGAGCAGTCTGGCACTCCCTGGAAAGAAATGTACCAGGTATTCAATATGGGGCACAGAATGGAACTGTATGTTCCGGAAGCCATAGCAGCTGATATCATCAGTATTTCAAAGAGCTTTAATATCGATGCACAGATTATTGGCCGCGTAGAAGCAGCAGAAGAGAAGAAAGTGACGGTGATAGCGCCGGCAGGTACTTTTGTGTATTAATCATAATAATATTGAAAGGGAAGCAGTCTCGTTTTACGGGGCTGCTTTTTTATTTAGGGTAATCCTGTGTAGGGCAGGGTAATCATTACTTGCACTATATCACCCAGGTTAACTGGTCGCAACCTATAGATAACAGCTATTTTATAGTTATGGGTTACCTGGCGCTGAACTATATTTTAGATAGGGCTTAACTGGGGCTAAGCGCTACCTGGCGATGGCAATAAAAATGATATGGGGTTACTCCCGTGTCTGAAAATAGGTCTGTATCTGTTTACAGGGATCGCTTTTTTATTGGCTGTTTCTCCGGTGGAGGTATGGTAAAACGGATGGGTAAGTTTAAAAACGTACTCACCACCATACCTCCCTGCTTCCCCGGTTTCCACTTTGGCATCATACATATTACCCGTAACGCCTCTGCCTCCATGCCATAGCCTTTGAAACTGCCAACAGGATGCGCTTCTCCGATTAATCCTGTTTTGTCTACAATGAATTGTATAAAGACAGTACCGCTCACCTTTGCTTTTAACGCAGCAGCAGGATAGACGATATTTTTTTCGAGGTATGTTTTAAGTGCTGTTTCGCCTCCGGGAAAGGTAGGCATCTCTTCAACAGGACAAACAATCAGTTCCTCCGGAGTTATCGCTGTTACTGGCTTTACCGCCGTATCTGACAATGGGATACCAAGTGCAAGAAGCAAAAAATAAAACATAAAGCAGCATTTCTTATTCAGATGCCCCGCTCCGAAAAATCCATAAAAAAGGGTTCCGGTTTTACCGGAACCCTGTGGTGATTGATGGTATATCGTTGTGTTAATTCAAGGCAAATTTGATCGGCATGTTAAACTGCACACTTACCGGCCGGTTATTCTGCACACCAGGTTGCCATTTGGGCATTTTTTTGATTACCTGGATGGCTTCTTCTTCCAGTCCGTTGCCTTTCTTAGGTCCTACCGTTTTGGCATCCGTAATGGAGCCATCTGATTTTACTACAAATTGTACGAATACGGTGCCATCGGTTTTTGCTTTTTGCGCGGCTTCCGGGTAATGTATGTTGCGTGACAGGTACTTCATCAGCGCTTCTTCTCCGCCGGGGAATTTCGGCGGCTGTTCTACGAAGGTGAATATTTCATTGTTGTCCGGAGCGGCAAAGGTTACCGTTTTGCCGGCGGCTGGCTTACCATCAAGCTCGAAGCGGATGGGAAGGTTGAACTGTACGGATACTTTGCGTTTATTCTGCATGCCGGGCACCCATTGCGGCATTGCTTTTACAACGCGCACTGCTTCTTCATTCAAACCGAAGCCGAGATTTTTTCCGACGGTGTGCACATCCTGAACATCCCCGTCCTGGTCTACGATAAACTGTACGTATACGGTGCCGGTGATGTTTTTCTCTACCGCAGCTTTGGGATAGCGGATACTTTTGCTCAGGTATTTCATCAGGGCTTCTTCGCCTCCCTGGAACTGAGGGGGCTGGTCAACAAAGGTGAAGACTTCCCCTTTTGCTTTATTCTTTACAGGAGTAGTGTCCATTACAGCAGTGGTGGCCGATTCAATGGAGGACGGAGCTATGGCGGTAAGCGCCCGCATGGCGGATGGGCGCTTATCTGCCACAAAAGCAAGGGAGCAAAAAATGAATGCGGCCAGCGGCAGCACCAGTATGCGTCGCAGGTAACTGAACCTGGGGGTATGGAATTGTGTGAGCATAAGGATTCTTCTTTTTATAGGCGGATGAAAAAAATCATTGGTAATGCTGAATTGTTTGCTTTGAAAGGCCATCTGAAGGATCGTCTGGGCGTAGCCCGCTATTTCTTCTCCGGCGGCTTTTTTATCGGCCATGAATTCATGTACCAGTGCCAGTTCTCTTTTGATAAGATGAAAGAAGGGGTTGATCCAGCAGCAGGCCGTTACCAGCTCCATGAACAGCTTATCGGCACTGTGTTTTTCCTGGAGATGTACCAGTTCGTGTTTGAAGATCTGTTGTCCTTCGGGGCTATTCAGGGAGGTATGATGGTCCCAGAAAATGTAGCGGAAGAAGGAGAAAGGGGCTTTGATAGCTTCATTTTTCACAAACCGGTAAGGTGGAATTTCCTGCACCTGGCTGCGGCGGATCAGCTGCCGGATTTTAAACAGGCTGATACCGATCCGGGTGATAAACAACCCGATGATGGAGATGTACAGCGCATTCAGGATGACGCCGGAACTAAGGCCCGGATTAGCTGTGATCACGGTTTCCCGGATATTGATCATGCGGGCGGTGTAGGAAAGTACGCGGGAGGATTCATGGTCCTGGCCAGGCAGCGGTATATGCAGCAGGGGCGTAAGCAACGATACCATCGTAATCAGCAGCAGGTAGTAACGGTTCCACTGATGAAAGCGGTTGTTGCGCAGGGCGATGTAATAATAACTATACAGCACCGCAGAACAGAGGATCACTTTACAGAGATAGGTGAGCAGTACTGTCATGGGTTATGGTTTTTGTGATGCTTTGATTTTCTGTACCAGTTTTTCGAGATCGGAGATACTCAGTTCTTTTTCTTTTACAAAGAACGATACCATATTACTGAAGGAACCGTCGAAATAGCCTTTTACAATATTGTTTACCGTTTTATGGCTATAGGCGTCTTTGGTAACGAGGGCAAAGTACTGGTGTGATTTGCCGTAGGCTTTAAAATCGACGAAGCCTTTTTCGATGAGTATTTTTACGAGGGTTGATACGGTGTTGTAATGGGGTTTGGGCTCCGGCATTACTTCAATGATATCTTTAACAAAGGCGGGACCTGTTTCCCACAGGGCCTGCATGATTTGTTCTTCCGCTTTGGTGAGTTGTTTCATTTTCTGGTCTGTTTGTAAACGGAAGTTATAACTAGTTTCTTAGTTTGATAACTATTTTTTTAGTTTATGAAGATAATATTTGACATATTATCACAACGAGTTATTTTTTAATTAGTTATTTTTGTCCGCACACACCGTAAAAAACAGAAAGGACATGACGCCTGAACAACCTATCATACAATTAACAAACGCCAGTATATACCAGGGGCACTCATTGATATTAGCTGATGTGAATATCACGGTGAACAAGGGTGAATTTGTGTATCTCATTGGTAAAACCGGTACGGGGAAATCCAGTTTGTTGAAGACCCTGTATGGGGATTTACCTTTAAATGATGGGACGGGTCAGGTAGTTGGATTTGACCTGAAGAAGATGGATTGGAAAAAAGTGCCGTATCTTCGCCGGAATCTGGGTGTGGTGTTCCAGGATTTTCAGTTATTAACCGACCGCAACGTGCATGATAATCTGAAGTTTGCACTCCGGGCAACCGGATGGCAGGATCCAAAGGAAATGGAGAACAAGATCAGTGATGTACTGGAAAAGGTGGGATTGGGTACCAAAGGTTTTAAGATGCCATATGAGTTATCGGGAGGAGAGCAGCAGCGTGTGGATATTGCACGGGCTATGCTGAATTCACCGAAACTGATCCTGGCGGATGAGCCTACCGGTAACCTGGATCCGGAAACCTCTGATGGTATTATGCAGTTGTTATTCCGTATCTGCCGGGAAGGAACTGCCATTGTGATGGCCACACATGATTATATTGTATTACAGAAATTCCCGTCGAGAGTACTCCGTACCGAAAACGGGCATGTAACGGATAATGCAGCTGTGAATTTCTCTTCCTAGGAGTTGTTGAGAGAGAAAAGGTTACGGATGCACATTATCCCTCATTTATTATTAATTTCCGGTTAATTGGTATTTCCTATTTTTTAGACTACCTTTGCACCGGAAAAATAGCGACAAAAAACATTATTATTACTTATTATTTTTAAAGATGTCTTACTTAACTGTTGAAAAGAAAGCCAATATTTTTAAGGAATTTGGTGGAAGCGAAAAAAATACAGGCTCTGTGGAAGCACAAATCGCACTGCTGACTGAGCGTATCAACAGCATTTCCGGTCACCTGAAACAAAACAAAAAAGATTTTTCTACCCACCGTGGTTTGATGAAGATGGTTGGCCAGAGAAAGCGTTTGCTTTCCTATTTATCTAAAACCAACCTCACAGGCTACCGTGCCCTCATCGAGAAGTTAGGTATCAGGAAATAACCATGACTTAATTATAGCGCTATTCCCAACTTATATGGTTGGGAATAGTTTTTTTGTATGTATACGTTTTGTTATCCGGATGATTTGAAATGGATAACGTTATCTAATTAATCCTCACTTTATTATGAATCTGACACCTATTTCAGTGAAATTCGATATAGGAGACGGTCGTATGGTGACCATCGAAACCGGCAAGTTGGCCCGTCAGGCTGACGGTGCCGTTACGGTGCGTTTAGGGAACTCTATTTTGCTGGCCACTGTGGTAGCAAACAAAGAACCCAAACCAGGCCAGTCTTTCTTCCCCCTTACAGTTGATTACCAGGAAAAGTTTGCATCTGCAGGCCGTATCCCAGGTTCCTTTTTCAAACGTGAAGGCCGGTTGTCTGATTCCGAGGTACTTATTTCCCGTCTGATTGACCGCGCTCTGCGTCCCCTGTTCCCCGATAACTACTTATGTGAAGTTCAGGTATTAGTATCCCTGATTTCATCTGATCCCGAAGTAATGCCTGATGCACTGGCCTGTCTGGCTGCATCTGCTGCGCTGGCTGTTTCTGACGTTCCCATCCAGGAAATCATTTCTGAGTGTCGTGTAGCCCGCATTGATGGCAAACTGGTGATCAACCCTAACCGCACTGAACTGGCTAAAGCTGACATGGACTTCATCATCGGTGCTACCGATAAGAACATCATGATGGTGGAAGGTGAAAGTAAAGAGTGCCAGGAAGAAGACCTGATCCTCGCTATTGAAGCAGCACACGCTGCGATCAAGGTGCAGGTAAAAGCACAGGAAGAGCTGCGTGATCTGAAAGGTGTGAAAGGAAAACGTGAGTATGCTCAACCTCACCAGAACGAAGAACTGAAAGCAAAAATTGAAACTTTTGCAAAAGATAAAATTTACCAGGTAGCTAAGTCAGCTTCTGCCAAGCACGATCGCAGCGATGCGTTTGCAGCTATCGGCGTGGAACTGAAAGAACACCTGGGCGAATTACCGGAAGAAGACCAGCCACTGGTAAAAGAATACCTGCATGACCTGGAAAAAGAAGTGATCCGTAACATGATCCTGGATGAATCCGTTCGTCTGGATGGCCGTGCACTGGATCAGGTTCGTCCCCTGGCCATGGAAACAGATATCCTGCCTTCCCCTCACGGTTCTGCCCTGTTTACCCGTGGTGAAACACAGTCCCTGACTACTGTTACCCTCGGTACTCCGGAAGATGAACTGCTGATCGAGAGCGCTGCAGTATCCAACTACTCCAAATTCATCCTGCATTATAATTTCCCTCCCTTCTCTACAGGTGAAGTGAAAATGATGCGCGGTCCCGGCCGTCGTGAAGTTGGACACGGTAACCTCGCGATGCGCTCCCTGAAGCAGATGATGCCAGGCAGCGACTACGCTTACACTGTAAGGGTGGTTTCCGATATCCTCGAATCAAATGGTTCTTCCTCCATGGCTACCGTATGTGCCGGTTCACTGGCACTGATGGACGCAGGTGTACCTTTGCCTAAACACGTTTCCGGTGTGGCAATGGGTCTGATCTCCCGCGCTTCCGATGGTAAATGGGCGGTATTAACCGACATCCTCGGTGATGAAGATCACCTGGGTGATATGGACTTCAAAGTAACCGGTACCCGCGATGGTATTGTGGGTATCCAGATGGATATCAAAGTAGATGGTTTAAGCATGGATGTAATGCGCTCTGCACTGGCTCAGGCCAAGAAAGGCCGCCTGCACATCGTGGAAGCCATGTACGAAGCATTCCCTGCTGCACGTCCTGAACCAAAACCACATGCACCACGCATGGAGAAAATCATCATCGACCGCGAATTTATCGGCGCTGTGATCGGACCCGGTGGTAAAATTATACAGGAGATCCAACGCGAAACCGGTACTACCATCAACATCGAAGAAGTTGGTGAAACCGGTGAAGTGAGCATCTTCTCTGCCCAGAAAGAAAGCCTGGATAAGGCCGTTGCATGGGTAAAAGGCATCATTGCTATTCCTGAAGTAGGAGAAGTATATGAATCTGTAGTAAAATCCATCATGCCTTATGGTGCTTTTGTTGAGTTCATGCCTGGTAAACAAGGTTTGCTCCACATCTCCGAAGTTTCCTGGAAACGCCTGGAAACAATGGAAGGTGTGCTGACAGAAGGCGAAAAAGTAAAAGTAAAACTCACTGGTACCGATCCTAAAACCGGTAAGTTTAAGCTGAGCCGCAAAGTGCTCATGCCTAAACCGGAAGGTTATGTGGAAAGACCAGAGCGCGAAGAGCGTGGTGACCGTGGCGACTTCCGTGATCGCGGAGATCGTGGCGACAGACGTGGTCCCCGTGACGACAGACGTGGCGGCGATGACAGACGTGGTGGTGGCGACAGACGTGATTTCAACCGCGACGGTAACCGTGGTGGCGGAAATTACAACGCCGGTCCTGATAAACCTCAGGAGCCAACCTTTGACGCTGAATAAGCGCTGTTATAGCTAGCAGATAACTGGAATTAAATACAAAAAGAAAGCAGTCACTCAGGTGGCTGCTTTCTTATTTTAGGGAAGTGGTGATATTATCTTCTTGTCAGTTGCTCTACCCGGAAAGTACTCTCCCGGAAGATCTCCCGGCCGCTATTGAGACGGAAAACGCGGTAGTTATTGCCATCTACCGGCTCTGCAATCATCTTATAGGCAGGTTGTACCGCTTTGGTACTGCGGTCGATCACCCTTACTTCTCCACCCGCCAGCAGGTCAGGCATAATTTCTTCCACATAGGGCAGCATAATGCCGCCATCTTCTGCCCATAACATATTCATTTTACCGGTGCTGTAGCTGAAATCCTTGTTGGTGGTATCTTCCAGGTAGCAATAGGCCTTCCGGAAATGGTTACCCATATCGATGGCATTCAGCCGGGTAAACTGCACGCTGTTAAAAACCTTATTGCTATACTTCGCGTTGCGGAGCGTAGAATCCATGCCCGCCATATATGCTGTCAGATGCTTCCGGTCGAAGATCAGGGTTACATTTTCAGTCTGGTAAATGATGGAATCAAGGATCGGTTCAGGCGGTCTTACTTTAATCACCTGGGCTATTCCCGACATGGACAACGCCACGCCGGCCAGCAGGAGGAACAGTGCTTTCATAGTTTGTGATATGATTTATAAATCAAATATAATGTTTTTTAATATTGGGCGTGCTTTTTGGCTACCGGTGGGTCGGAGAAAGACCTGAATTTGCCTGGGTAAGCAAATTTTTATCATTTGTTAACCATCCTGGGCGCACGAAAGCTACCCGCTAAAAGCTATCTTTGCAGCCTATGTCTTACATTGCTATTACGATGCGCGCGGGTGCGGCACATACTGACCTGCTGATTGCACAATTATCTGAACTGAAGTACGAGGGGTTTGAAGAACAGCCAGACGCGCTCATTGCTTATATACCAGCCGTTGATTTTGATGAAACCGCACTGGAGGCCGAACTGGCGCCGCACGGTGTTACCTATACGAAAGAAACCATTGAACAAACAAACTGGAATGCCCTGTGGGAAAGCAATTTTGAGCCGGTACAGGTAGACGATTTTTGCGGTATCCGCGCAGATTTTCACCCACCGTTCCATCCGCAGCCTGCCTACGAGATTATTATTACGCCTAAAATGGCATTTGGTACGGGACATCACGCCACTACTGCTTCCATGATCAAACTGATGCAGGGACTGGAGATAAAAGGCAAAAGCGTGTTTGATTTTGGCACCGGCACCGGTATTCTGGCTATTCTGGCAGAAATGATGGGAGCCGCCACCAGCGATGCCATTGACTACGATGAATGGTCTGTGAACAATACCCTGGAGAACGTGGCCGCCAACGGAATGACTAAGGTAAAAGTATGGCAGGCCGACAAGCTTGATGCTATTACCGGAAAATATGATATATTGCTGGCGAATATCAACTACAACATTTTGTTGCAGTTTATGGGAGATATGAAAAACCTGGTGAAACCAGGGGGCAAACTATTACTGAGTGGCATTTTACCTACCGACGAAGAGAATATCGCTGCAGCTGCGGTTTCAAATGGATTTATCCAGGAAGGAAGAATAGAGAAAGACAACTGGCTGGCGCTTCAATTTTATGTACCGGAAGCGTAATAAATTAAAAATTACATATAAAAAGTGCTGACAATCCAACTTTTGTGTTACGATCTTTTCTAATATTCTCTCTATTTTAACACAGAATTTGTTATCTTAGCATTCCTAACTTGTAGTATGATAGAGATTTTATTGCTTATTGGTGCTTATCTGATCGGATCTGTTCCTACAGCTGTGTGGGTAAGTAAAGGTGTTTTTGGTATGGATATCAGGGAGTATGGCAGCGGCAACGCCGGTGCTACCAATACTTTCCGGGTACTCGGACCAAAGGCCGGGACTTTTGTAATGGTGGTAGACATGCTGAAAGGTGTGTTAGCAGTACGGTTATCCTATCTCGCTCCTTATTATCTTGATCCTGAACATCTTACTCAACTTGTGAACCTCCAGATAGGTCTGGGGCTCGCGGCAGTGGTAGGTCATATATTCCCGATCTGGGCCAATTTCAAAGGTGGTAAAGGTATTGCCACCCTGTTTGGACTGGTGCTGGCTATTCAGCCACTGGTAGCGTTGTGCTGTGTGGGTGTCTTTTTAATGATCCTGTTTTTAACCAGGTACGTATCATTAAGCTCCATTATCGCCAGCATCGCGTTTCCGATCCTGATCCTGTACATTTTTAATGAGCCGGAGATCTTTTACCGGATATTTGCCATCGCAGTGGCTTTAATGGTGGTATTAACCCACCAGAAAAACATCACCCGCCTGTTAAAAGGTGTGGAAAGTAAAGTGCCGTTGTTTAAGAACAAAAAGGACAAAAACTAGTCACAGTTATATAGTAAAAGCATGAAGCAGGAAGCAATGGCCATAAAATGTGCATGCTTTTTGCTTTGTGCTTTTTGCGTTTTACGCAAATTTTAAATTGATGCTCCCATGAAAAAGTATGTCTTATTCTTTACTGCAAGCCTTGCATTGGCGGCATGCGCCCGAGTTCCCATTACCGGCCGTAGTCAGCTCAACCTGGTTCCCGAAAGCACCATGCAATCTATGGCGCTGCAGCAGTACCAATCATTTTTATCAGAGAACAAAGTCGTAGCGCAGACTACCAACAAAGACGCTGAAATGGTAAAAAGAGTGGGTGCCCGTATTGCAGCTGCTGTTACCTCCTATATGAACCAGAATAATATGGGGAATGAGATCGCCAGCTATAAATGGGAGTTTAACCTGGTAGATAGCAAAGAAGTGAATGCCTGGTGTATGCCAGGAGGTAAAGTTGTAGTATATACCGGTTTATTGCCGGTTACCCAGAATGAAACCGCACTTGCCTGTGTAATGGGACATGAAATAGCGCATGCTATTGCCCGTCATGGTAACGAACGTATGAGCCAGGGACTGGTGATGCAGGGTATCCAGGTGGCAGGTGCAGTAGCATTGAATAAAAATCCTACAGCGGTGAATCTCTTTAACCAGGCCTTCGGCGTAGGTGGCAACTTAGGTACACTCGCCTTCTCCCGTGGTAATGAGCTGGAAGCCGATCACCTGGGTGTTATATTCATGGCCATGGCCGGTTATAACCCGCAGGAATCTATTCCTTTCTGGCAGCGTATGGCCAACATGAGTAATGGTCAGAAACCACCGGAATTTCTCAGCACGCACCCCAGCGATGCTACCCGTGTACAGAAGCTGCAGCAGCTGATGCCGGAAGCAATGAAGTATTACACGCCTGCAAAAGCATAACTGATTTATATAAAAGCAAAGGGGATCGTAATGATACATTACGATCCCCTTTGCTTTTATATCTGCCTATGCAGTTAATATCTCAATTACTTTTTTATTCTTCTGCACCTTCATCTTATCCGGTACATGTGCCAGGATTTCTTTTTTAAAGGCCTCAATCAGCGCCTGTTTAATGAAGTGACGATGCGTAACAAGACTGATTTCCCTTACCGGCTCAGGAGCTTTAAAATAGCGTACCATGTTCAGCTGACGGGAAGAGAGGTCCTGTAAAGACAACTCCGGCAATATTGTATAGCCTTCGTTAAGATCTACCATTCTTTTGAGTGTTTCCACGCTGCCGGTATTGTATTCAAGGTTCTTATTATCGCCCATGGTGAATTTATCTTTACAGATATTCAGCACCTGGTTGCGCATACAATGTCCTTCATTGAGGAGCCATACGTCTTTGATGTCCAGCTCTTCTGCCCTTACGATCTTCTTATCGTATAAGCTGTTGCTTTTGGCGGTGTATACTACAAACGACTCATAAAACAGCGGATGTTCTTCCAGGTGGGGATTATGCAGGGGAGTGGCCAGCAGTCCGCAGTCCAGCAGTTCCTGTTTCAGTTGCTGCATGATCTGTTCCGTGGGATACTCCCAGATTTCCAGTTTTACTTTCGGATATTTCTTCATGAAACCGGTCAGGATACGGGGAAGCAGGTAAGGCGCCAGTGTAGGAATGATCCCTACTTTCAGGTTGCCTTGTACTTCTTTCTTCTGGTCGGCGATGATTTCGCGGATGCGGGCATTTTCCTTGATAATGATCCTGGCCTGGGCTACCACAGAGATGCCTATTTCAGTAGGGACTACGGGTAATTTACTACGATCAAACAGTTTAATGCCTAATTCATCTTCCAGTTTCTGTATCTGCATACTCAGCGTTGGCTGGGTGACAAAGCATTTCTCTGCGGCCAGTACAAAACTTCTGTAGGTGTCTACCGCAACTATGTACTCCAATTGAACTGTCGTCATTTCCTCTAAGATTGTGATGGTAAAGGTATCAATAAAATCTATAGGACAGTGTTAAAAGATATAAAAGCAAAAAGCCGGCAGTAAATCACTGCCGGCTTTTTGCTTTATAAGTTGAAGTAGATTTAGAATATACGGTACCGGTATTTGATTTTTTCTGTATTGCTATACAGTTCCCGGATGTTGATAGAGGCCTGTATCTCGCCTACGGCTTCTGTTTTCAGGTTCCGGAATTCTGCCTGTTTGGTATCAATGATACTTTTATCGGCCAGTCCGTTGTCCTGCGCTATTTTCAGTGAATTATTCACTTTGGTGTAGTAAGAATCCAGCAGGGTAAAATATTCGTTATACAGGTTTTCGAATCGTTTGGTTTGAAGTACGAGATCTTCCAGCTGGTTATTCACTTCTTTCAGGGAAGAGTTTTCACGCAGCAGGGATTCATAGTCGATCCGTTTGCCTTTGGAATATTTTTCTTCCAGCTTGTTGAAGTAGTCTACTACTTTTTCTTTGCGGAAGTCGATGAAATATTCGTTCATGGTCTGGCTCAGGCTCTGATTACCTTTCTGTGGCGCCGGGAACTTCATGGAAGTAGCGGTAAACGACAGGTGATCGAAGAGGTTGTCCTGCAGGAGGCTGAGCTGATCTTTATTGAAGTTGAGACCATATTCGAATTTCTGGTTGGCATCATTTAATGCAGTATAATATACTACATATTTGTTGAGCTCTTTTTCGAAATCCTGTAATGACTTCTGATTGATCTGTTTGTTGTTCACACTCACACTATGCAGGAAGTTCATCACCGAGTTGGCGATGGCCAGCGGTGGTGTGAGGGAAGTAAAGCTCTGGAAAATAGGGCTGTTGATAATCGACTTGGTAGATTCTACAATTTTAGAATTCTTCTCGCCTTTATCTCCTTTATTTTTCAGTATAATTTTTTCTACCAGTTCTACAATGCGGTCACTTAGGGAGAACCCGAGCGCTTTACTTTCCGGGTTATTCAGGGAGGTGATAAATACATCGAGATTATTGGTAGTGGTACGTGATTTTAGATCTATTATTTTTTTGTTAAGCAGGTAATAGGTTTCGCTGGCATTGATAATATTATTCTTGATCAGGTCGTACTTGGTCATATTATCGAAGTCCTTTCCCTGAAGCAGTGCCTGGATGGCGTTGGAATTCTGTTTATCATTATCAGTAATGCGCTGTACTTCTTCCAATAGTTTGCGGATAGTGGTATCCTGGGTTTTGACAACAGGGGACACGGTGCTTTTGAGTTCCGGGTCTTGTGCATAGGCGGTCTGGAAAGTAAAAAGTAAAACAAGGGGAACTGGTAGCACTTTTATCCATCCTGAGGTCAGGAATTTTTGAGCCAGGTGTACTAACGGTAATGACTCATCGGGCTTGTTAGTCAAGCGTTTATCATGCATCATCTCCGTTGGTAGGTGTTTTAACATGTTGTTTTTGCTTTTTGTTAACAAAAATTTAAGAAAATATGATGCCAAAAACATCATCACACAAAGATAAATAATTAATAACAGTTAAAATTAAATCATGATAGGTGGTGTTGAATTACATTTCCCGGATATATTTTGAATTATCAGCAGGTGGGTTACCTTTGCTGCCAAATTTGATCCACTTTCATGCTTAATAACAAAAAGATTGTGGTTGTATTACCGGCCTACAACGCAGCACTTACGCTGGAAAAAACATTCCGGGAGATTCCATTTGACATAGTTGATGAGGTAGTACTGGTAGATGATGCCAGTAAAGACGACACCCTTGCCGTTGGCAGGCAGCTTGGTATTCAGCACCTGATCCGTCATGACAAGAACAAAGGTTATGGCGGTAACCAGAAATCCTGCTACAACAAGGCGCTGGAGCTGGGAGCTGATATTGTGGTGATGCTCCATCCCGACTACCAGTACACGCCCAAGCTCATTGTAGCGATGTGCAGTATTATTGCCAATGATGTGTACCCGGTGGTATTCGGGTCCAGGATCCTCGGAAAGGGCGCCCTTAAAGGGGGAATGCCGATGTATAAGTACATATTTAATCGTTTTTTAACACTGACACAAAACATCCTGATCGGTCAGAAGCTGAGTGAATATCATACCGGTTACCGGACTTTCTCTGCGGATGTGTTGCGTAATATCAACTATATGGCTGATAATGACGATTTTGTGTTTGATAATGAAATGGTTTCGCAGATATTTATGAAAGGATACGATATTGCAGAAATTACCTGTCCTACTAAATATTTCGATGAAGCCTCCAGTATTAACTTCAAGCGCAGCGCCATTTACGGTCTGGGCGTATTGAGAGTATCCCTGCAGCATCGTTTGCATATGTGGGGCATCGTAAAAGGAAAGATCTATTAAAATTAATTATAGCAGTGGGTTTAGCGCAACAGTACAATTTAGCCGGAAAGTACCTTAAATATTATTTTACATCAGGCAATCGCCATGATGTGCATTCTCCTTTCGTGTTTTCACTGATAGAGGATGTATTGCTGGATAAAAAGCAGCATCCTGCTTTCCGGGAAATAGAACAGTTGCGCAAAGAACTGCTGCAGAGCGATGAAACGCTCCAGGTCACCGACCTGGGCGCAGGGTCTCTGATATCGGCCGGTAAGGAACGCCGCGTGAGGGATATTACCCGTTATGCGGCCAAACAGCCCAAATTCGGGCAGTTATTCTACCGGCTGATACAATACCTCCAGCCGGTAAGGATCCTCGAACTGGGGACTTCTATGGGCCTTTCCACTGCATATATGGCCAAAGCGGCTCCTAATGCCCGCATTTATACCATTGAAGGGTGTCCTAACATAGCTGCCCGGGCCGCTAAAAATTTTGAATCCCTGGGCATCCGTAATATCACCCAGGTAACCGGCAACTTCGACACCGTGCTGCCGGATGTACTCAAACAGATGCAGTTACCCGACTGGGTGTACATAGACGGGAACCACCGGAAGGATCCGACGCTCGCTTACTTTCAGCAGTGCCTGCAGTTTGCAGATGAGTACTCCGTTTTCATCTTTGACGATATCCACTGGACGCCTGATATGGAAGCCGCCTGGCATACCATCCAGGAGCATCCGCAGGTGACCATGACCATCGACCTGTTTTTTATCGGGCTGGTATTTTTCCGGAAAGATTTTAAAGTGAAACAGCATTTCACCCTGAAATACTGAATTCCCGGTAGTATATTAGGGATAAAATCCCCCGTTATGCGTTACCTGACACTTTTTTTCCTGGGTTGTTTGCTGATAGCCGGAACGGCTGCAGTGGCACAGGATTATTCCGAGTATAGTTACGAATCGTTTAGCCGTAAGGGTGACCAGCTGAGGTACCGTCTCCTCCCACCGGCGAATTACGACATTCATAAAAAGTATCCCCTGATCGTTTTCCTGCATGGCTCCGGTGAAAGAGGCAGCGATAACAACGCACAGCTGCTGCATGGCGGCAGTATGTTCCTGCGCGATACCATCCGGGCCAATTACCCCGCTTTCGTATTGTTTCCGCAATGCCCGGATAACCAGACCTGGGCGCCCATGAAATTTGAACGGGATACCAGCGGTAAAGTTATAAGGGGGGAATTCCCGCTGGATGGCAATCCTACGCCGCCTACCGCTTTATTGAATCAATTACTGGACAGCCTGCTGGCCAGCGGAAAAATTGATACGAAACGCGTATACCTGGGCGGCCTGTCGCTCGGTGGTATGGGTACGTTTTACCTCATCACCAAACGCCCTAACCTCTTTGCTGCGGCGTTCCCGATCTGTGGCGCCGGCAACGTGGAAGCAGCGGGCAATTTCGCAAAGAAAGTACCGGTGTGGATCTTCCACGGGGGCGATGACCAGGTAGTACCGGTGCAGTCATCCCGGGCCTATGATGCCAAACTGAAGGCATTGGGTGCAGACGAAAAATATACAGAATACCCCGGTGTTGGGCACAACAGCTGGGATAATGCATTTGTAGAACCAGGCCTGTTGCCCTGGTTGTTCCAGCATCGTAAGAAATAGGGCAGGTGTGGTCTTACCCGGTGAGCTCCGGGTAAGACCATCTTCCTTTTAATTCCCTCCCAACGCGCGGTACAGTGATACCATTCCCTGGTATACATTCCGGCGTGTGGTCACTAAAGCCAGTTCCGCTTCCAGCACATTCTTCTGGGCGGTAATTACTTCCAGGTAATTGGCATATCCTGTAGTGAAAAGAAGATTTGCCGTAGACACGGCCTCCTGTAACACCAATACCTCTTTATTTTTCAGCGTATAGGCTTCCCGTTGGTTTTCTACTTTATTCAAAGCAGAAGCTACTTCCTGGTAGCCATTAACCAATGCCTGCTGGTAACCGTAAAATGCCGTATAGGCGTTGGCGGTACTGATGTTGTATTGTGCCCTGATCTGTTTTTTATTGAAGATGGGAGCCGTTAAGTTGCCCACTGCGCCCCAGGCAATGGATGCGGGCGATTGAAACAGCAACCCTGCTTTGAAGGCATTGAAGCCTGCATAGGGCGTAATGGTGAGTCCCGGCAGGAAGGCGGCCCTGGCGGCCTTTACATCGGCTTTGGAAGCGGCCAGTTCCAGTTCTGCCTGTTGTACATCCGGACGTTGCAGCAGCAGGCTGCCCGGAATGCCTTTCTGCACTGCATCAGGAAGGGCCTGTGCATCTTTTGCCACCGTACGTACAATGGGCTGGGGGAATCTTCCTAAAAGCGCATTCAGCTGATTTTCCAGCGAAGCGATTTCCTGTTTTACGCCAAAAGCCAGCGCCTGTGTACTCAGCAACTGTGCGGTAAACTGTTGTACGGCCAATTCTGTAGCGCGCCCGCCGGCTTTCTGGATATGTACCGTCGCTACCGCAGTTTCCTGCAATCCGATATTCCGTTGGATGATAGCCAGCTCATTGTCCATGGCTGTCAGCTCATAATACAGACCGGTAACACCCGCCACAATCTGTGTGGTGAGCAGTCGGCGGCCCTGTTCACTGGCCAGGAAACGGGCATAGGTAGCCTGCCGCTGACTTTTCAGTTTTCCCCAGAGATCTATCTCCCAACTGCTTCTCAGGCCCGCAAAATACTCCGGGGTAGGCCCGGGAATGCGCTGGTCCTTGCTGATATTGGGCGACAGGTTGGTATCGTAATTTCCAACCCCGTTTAAAGAGTAGTCTGAATACTTATCCACACCAGCCGACAGCGACAGGTTCAGGCTGGGCAACCAGGCATTTTTTGCCATCATGAGATTGGCCTGCGCCGTGGCTACCCGCTGTGCAGCGGATAACAGGTCGTAGTTGTTGCGCAAGGCCGTGTCAATGAGACTACGCAGGTTCGGATCATTAAATACCTGTGTGAAATTGGCCAGCGAGAGGGTATCATTATTATTTGCCGGTACAACGGGAACGGGTACACGTTCCGGAAGCGCCAGTTCTTTCTGCGTGCTGCAGGCCACTGTAATAGTGGCCATGGCAGCATACAATGCGTATGAAGAGAAATATTTATTCATTGGTGTAAGCTTTTATTTCAACGGATTTTTTCCTGATCATGGAGGCAAACAACACATATAACCCGGGTATGATCAGTACGCCGAAGATGGTTCCGATCAGCATACCACCGGCGGCGGCAGTACCGATGGAACGGTTGCCCATGGCTCCCGCACCGGAGGCGATACACAATGGTATCAGACCGGCAATGAAGGCAAAGGAAGTCATGAGGATGGGTCGCAGCCTGGATACCGCGCCTTCTTTGGCAGCTTCGAATACCGTAGCCCCGTGCTTATTGCGCAGGATGGCAAATTCCACGATGAGGATCGCGTTTTTACCCAGCAACCCGATCAGCATCACCAGGGCTACCTGTGCGTAGATATTGTTTTCCAGTCCCAGTAATTTCAGTGATAAAAAGGCACCGAAAATACCGGCAGGCAGCGACAGCAGCACCGGCAAAGGCAGCAGGAAGCTTTCGTACTGGGCGGCCAGCAGCAGGTATACGAAAATGAGTACAATGATGAAAATATAGATGGCCTGGTTACCGGAAAGGATCTGTTCCCGGGTCATACCACTCCACTCGTAGCTATAGCCTCTTGGTAGTTCCTTTGCCGCGACTTCCTGCACGGCAGCAATGGCCTGGCTGCTGCTGAACCCGGGTTTGGCATCGCCATTGATCATGGCGGCCGTGTACATGTTATAGCGGGTCAGTTGTTCCGGTCCGTATACACGTTCCAGTTTCACGAAGTCGGAGTACGACACCATTTCACCCCGGTCATTTTTTACGTGCAGCCGTAGCAGGTCGTCCGGTTTGGTACGATACGACGGATCTGCCTGTACCATTACCTTATACATCTGTCCGAAGCGGATGAAGTTGGACGCATAGAAGCTACCCATCAGTGTTTGCAGGTTACTCATCGCATTTTCAATGCTCACTCCTTTCTTGGCTGCCATGGCCTGGTCTACATGGATCAGGTACTGTGGGAATTCCGCATCAAAGCTGGTAAAGGCACTACCTATTTCCGGCCGTTTTTTCAGCGCATCGATAAACTGGTTGGTGATCTGGGCCGTCTGACGGAGATCGCCGCTACCGCTTCTATCGAGCAGTCGCAGTTCAAAGCCGCTGGAGTTACCAAAACCGGGAACGGTGGGCGGCGGGAAAAATTCAATGCTGGCATCTGCAATACCGGCGGTTTTCTTTTGCAGTATTTCGATGATGTCCTGTACGGAGGCCTTGCGGTCGTCCCACGGTTTCAGGTTCACCATGCCCATACCGTAGGAAGCGCCGGCTACTTCATTCACAAGACTGTAGCCTGCCAGTGTAGATACGGACTCCACTTCGTCCAGTTCATCGGCAATGGCCTGTACCTGGTCCAGTATGGCTTCGGTACGTTCCACGGTAGCGCCTGGAGGCGTGGTTACGTTTACATAAATCATTCCCTGGTCTTCCGTAGGAATAAAGCCCGAAGGGAGGATGGCCGTGATGCCCCAGGTGGCCACGAAGAAGAACACCAGGCAGGCGAGGGTGATCAGTCTTCTGCCGGCAATGAAGCTGATGAATTTCGCATATTTATTTTCGGTAGCAGTGTATCCTTTGTTGAAACCATTGAAGAAGCGCTGCAGCAGGTTCTTTTTACGGGGTTTACCATGCGTATCTTTCAGCATGATGGCACAGAGTGCAGGCGTTAACGTTACAGCGTTCACACCGGAAATAACAATGGAAATAGCCAGTGTAAGAGAGAACTGCCGGTAGAATACACCTACCGGGCCGGATAGGAAAGCCACCGGGATAAACACGGCAGACATCACGAGTGTGATAGCCACCAGTGCGCCGCTGATCTCTTTCATCGCCGCCAGTGTGGCTTCCATAGGCGGGAGGTGTTCTTCGCTCATTTTTACATGAACGGCCTCCACCACCACAATGGCATTATCTACCACAATACCGATAGCCAGTACCAGTGCAAAAAGGGTGAGGAGGTTGATGGAAAAGCCCATCATCTGCATAAAGCCGAGGGTACCTATCAGCGCTACCGGTACTGCCAGTGCGGGAATGAGGGTAGACCGGAAATCCTGCAGGAAGATGAATACCACGATGAATACCAGGATAAACGCTTCAAAAAGCGTTTTCACTACCTCGTGGATAGACGCATCGAGGAAGCGGGATACATCGTAGTTGAAGTTAAAGGTCATGCCCGGCGGGAACGACGATTGCTTCATTTCTTCCATTTTTGCCTTCACATTGTTAATCACCTCGCGGGCATTAGAGCCAGGGCGCTGTTTGAGCATGATGGACGCAGAAGGCTTGCCGTCTGTTTTAGACACCATGCTGTAAGTGAGGGAGCCGAATTCTACATGGGCCACATCTTTCAGGTGCAGTACGGCGCCATCCTGGTCGGCCCGCAATACGATCTGCTGGTATTGCTCCGGTTCAAAGAATTTGCCGGTATAGCGCAATACATACTGCAGCATATGCGGATCTTTATCGGAGCTTTCCCCTGTTTTACCGGGTGCGGCTTCTATATTCTGTTTGCGGATCGCCTGGATCACTTCTTCCGCAGAAACGTTGTACGCCAGCATACGATCGGGTTTCAGCCAAACGCGCATAGCGTATTCCTTGGCGCCCATGATTTCAGCACGCCCTACACCGTCGATACGTTTCAGTTCCTGGAGTACATTGATATCGGCGAAGTTGTAGATGAACTGTTCGTCGAGGGTGGAGTCTTCACTCATCACATTGAGATAAAGCAGCATGCTGTTTACCTCTTTCTCGGTAGTCACCCCGGCTTTGATTACCTCTTCGGGCAATTCATCGATGATGGTGGCTACGCGGTTCTGAACGTTTACTGCGGCCTGATCGGGATCTGTACCTACCTGGAAGAATACCTGGATCACGGTGATCCCGTCGTTACTGGATACGGAAGACATATACGTCATGCCGGGCACACCGTTGATGGCTCTTTCCAGTGGAGTAGATACTGCTTTGGCAGATACTTCTGCGTTGGCGCCGGTATATTTAGCCGTTACCGTTACCGAGGGCGGTACGATATCGGGGAATTGCGTCACAGGTAGGGAAAATAGCGCGAGCAGGCCTACCAGTGTGATAATAAGCGATATGACCAGTGACAGCACTGGTCTTTTTATGAAAGTTTCAAACATTGTTCCGTGGTTTCAGCGCAAAAAGCGATGTGATTATAAACTGAGTAAACTATCCATGGGCACGCCGCGTGGTGAAATCTGGATTCCATCACGGATGTTGCGTACGCCTTCACATACAATCCGTTCTCCGGGCTTAAGACCGGTTTGAACGATGTAGAAATGTGCAAAGCGGGCCTGTGGCGTAAAGTTTCTCATCTTCACTTTATTGGCGCCATCCACTACGAATACATAGTTTTTGTCCTGCATTTCAAACACCGCTTTTTGCGGAATGATAACCGCGCTGTCTATTTCGGTAGTGAGTCTTACTTTGCCGCTGGCATTATGTTTCAGCAGTTTGGACGGGTTGGGGAAGCGGGCACGGAAAGCGATGGAGCCGGTGTTTTCTTCGAATTCACCTTCCATGGTTTCTATTTTCCCGGTGTGTGCATAATCTGTTCCGTCGGCCAGTACCAGGGCTACCTTCTGATAGCTTTTATCGCCTTTTGCCAGTGCTTTGTTATACTGGAGATACTCTGTTTCCGATACATTGAAATACGCATAGATATCGCGTGTATCCGATACCGTAGTAAGCAGGGTGCCTTCGCTGATCAGGCTGCCTTTCTTTAAGGGAATACGGTCTATGATACCATCGAATGGGGCATGGATACTGGTAAAAGACAGGCGCATTTCCGCATTGGAGGTGGCAGAGCGGGCTTCTTCTATTTTGGCCTGTGCAGCGGCGAGTTTGGCTTTGGCTACTTCCAGTTCAGAAGGCGCCACTACTTTTTTATCAACCAGTAATGTAACGCGGTCGAGTTCGAGTGCGGCTGCTTTGCTTTCGGCGATCACGCTGCTGAGTGCGGCTTTAGCCCTGGCCAGTTCGGCGCGGTATTCCGCATCACTGATCCCAAACAGCAATTGTCCTTTCTTTACTTCCTGTCCTTCGTCGATGTATATTTTATCTAAAAACCCATTTACACGGGCGCGTATTTCCACATTTTGTACAGCCTGTATATCCGTTACATAGGAACGGTGCAGGAGTGTATCTTTTGTTACCAGGGTGGTAACGGGTAAGCTTTTCAGTTCCTCTTTATTGGTACTTTCTCCTTTAGTGGCGCAACCGGCCATGAAGAGAGCGATCAGCGATGTTAAGATCCCTGTATATTGATGCATAGCAATAAGGTATTGATCCCGGCATAACCGGAACAGATGAATACAACACAATAGGGGGCCATCCGCTATGGTAGCAGAAAAGGTGGGCATCTCCCTAAAAAATAATTACAGTAATGACAACGTAAAAAAGTGTGTTGACTCAAAAGGGGGTGAACCGGAAGAGGAAGGAATAGTAGGCTGGCCGGAATGATTGCTGGCGGCCGTACTCGCCGGTTTTATTTTCAGGAATATAGATACCGCTGCCGGTGTAATCTGTGTCCAGGTACACAATGCGGGTAGCAGTACTGACCTGGGGTGCAGTAGCAGAAAGATAGAAGCGCGCTTTGCGGCGGCTTTTGGTGATGTGCCAGGTATCGGTGCTGTCATCATCTGCTTCGAGATGAACGGGGATATTATTGACCAGGCGGAAAAGCCGGTCCTGTTGTATTTTTTGTTGCTGGAGATCTTTCAGCAGTAAATGACGATGTGCTGCAAACGCAGGCACCACGGTAGTTGCCAGCTGTAAACATAACAGCAGGCAGACGAGGGTCCAACGTTTTAATATGTGCGCACGATCATTCATTAAACCGCAAAATTAATAGTTTTTAGTTAATGCGAAGGTTAGTTTATTGTAAAGGAACTATTTTTTGATAACCGGTAAGTGTGTTATAAAATAAACGGCCGTCTCATTTTAGTGAGACAGCCGTTTCCACTCTGCACAGGATTGAATTGTTAACTATTTGATTGCCTGCATGGCAGATTTAGCAGCAGCAATGGTTTCGTCCAGGTCTCCGAGGGTGAGTGTATTACTCATGAACCAGCTTTCGAAGGCGGATGGCGGCAGGTAAATACCCCGATCCAGCATAGCATGGAAGAAACGTTTGAATAATTCGTTGTTGGCAGCGGAGGCAGAAGAAAAATCCACGATCGGATATTCTGTAAAATGTGCGCTCAGCATAGAACCCATCTGGTTAATGCTGTGTACCACACCTGCCGCACCAAAGGCTTCTTTCAGTCCGTTTACCAGGTAGGTTGCTTTTTCCTGCAGCTCCTGGTAAATAACCGGGTGATCGTTGAGTGTTTGCAGTAAGGTATAACCGGCAATCATGGCGATCGGGTTACCGCTTAAAGTGCCTGCCTGGTATACTTTTCCGGCTGGTGCCAGGTTCTCCATAATTTCTTTGGGACCTGCCACCGCACCTACCGGCATTCCTGCACCAATAATTTTACCAAAGGTAACAAGATCTGCCCGGATACCCAGTAATTCCTGTGCGCCACCACGTGCGAGGCGGAAGCCTGTCATTACTTCATCGAAAATAAGCAGGATATTATTTGCATCACAGATCTGGCGTAATCCTTCCAGGAAGCCCGGCTGTGGCAGAATACAACCCATGTTGCCCGCTACCGGTTCTACGATAATGGCAGCAATCTGGTTGATGTTTTCTGCTACAAGTTCTTCTACCGCAGGTAAATTATTATAAGGAGCTGTTAATGTATCATCAGCCACCGCAGCAGTTACGCCGGGGATCGACTGGATACCCAGCGTAGCAACGCCACTACCCGCGCTCACGAGAAACGCATCTGCGTGACCATGGTAGCAGCCTTCAAACTTGATAAACTTATTGCGGCCGGTGTAGCCTCTGGCCAGCCGGATGGCGGTCATACAGGCTTCCGTACCGGAGTTTACCATGCGTATCATATCGATATTAGGCACCATGCCTACGATCAGTTCTGCAATCTTTGTTTCGAGTGCGGTAGGCGCTCCAAAAGATGTGGAGTAAGTGGCATATTCCTGGATGGCTTTTACTACCGGCTCATAAGCATGGCCGAGGATCATAGGGCCCCAGGAGTTGATATAATCAATGTAACGGTTGCCATCTGCATCGTACATGTAGGAGCCTTTGGCGCGTTCCATGAACACCGGTGTGCCGCCTACGCTTTTGAATGCACGTACGGGAGAGTTAACACCGCCGGGAATCACCTGCTTTGCTTTCCCGAATAACATTTCACTTTTGCTGTACATCTTTGGTGGTTTATTATTTTATGCAAGATATGGAATTATGCATTCAGCAGTTTTACCGCGTCTTTTGCAAAGTAAGTAGCGATCAGGTCGGCACCGGCGCGTTTCATGCTGGTCATGCTTTCCAGGATAGCTTTGTTTTCATCGAGCCAGCCTCTTTGTGCAGCTGCTTTGATCATCGCATATTCACCGCTTACATGGTAAGCACTAACTGGAACGGTTACACGATCTTTAATGATGCGCATGATATCGAGATAAGCCATTGCTGGTTTTACCATTACAATGTCGGCTCCTTCTTCAATATCCATCAGTGTTTCCTTGATGGCTTCGCGGGAATTGGCGTAATCCATCTGGTAGGTTTTCTTATCGCCGAAGCCGGGAGCGGAGTCCAGCGCATCACGGAAAGGACCATAAAAGCAGGACGCATATTTAGCACTGTAGGACATGATACCGGTTTTATCGAAACCGTTTGCTTCCAGGATATTGCGGATCGCCAGGATGCGGCCGTCCATCATATCGCTGGGCGCTACGAAATCCGCGCCCGCCTGTGCATGACTGAGACTCATACGGGCCAGTACTTCCACGGTAGGATCGTTCACGATTTCAGTGCCGTCTACAATACCGTCATGACCATAAGAGGAGTAGGGGTCCAGTGCCACATCAGTCATTACCACCATATCCGGTAAGGCGTTTTTAATGCCACGGATGGCGCGTTGCATCAACCCGTTGGGGTTTACTGCTTCTGTGCCTTTATTATCTTTTACACTATCCGGTGCTTTTACAAACAGGAGTACACTTTTAATACCCAGGCTCCAGAGTTCGCGGGCTTCCTGGATAGTAAGGTCCAGGGAGTACCTGAAATAACCTGGCATAGAGCTGATCTCTTCCTTCACATTTTCTCCTTCGGTAACAAATAACGGCGCTATGAAATCGCTTGGTGTTAAAATTGTTTCCGCTACCATTGCGCGAATGGCGGGAGATACTCTTAAGATTCTGTTTCTTCTGATCATCTGTATAAAAATTTTATTGTTTTTATATCCTCTTGCTGCCGGCGATTACTTCACCCACTCTCTTGGTTTCAGGTATTCTTCCAGCTGTGCTTCCGGTGAGCCGGGAGTGGTGTGGAAATCGTATTCCCAACGGGCTACCGGTGGTAAGCTCATTAAGATGGATTCTGTACGGCCATTTGTTTTTAGGCCAAACAGGGTACCTCTGTCGTGCACCAGGTTAAACTCTACATAACGTCCACGTCTATACGCCTGCCAGCTTTGATGTGCTTCGGTATAGGGCAGCTGTTTTGTTTTTTCTACAATCGGCAGGTAAGCTTCGAGGAAGGCTTTACCATTGGCTTTGGAGAAACTGAGTAATGCTTCCGCTGTTCTCTCAGCATTGGGCCGGAGGTAATCGTAGAAGATGCCTCCAATGCCACGTGCTTCGTTGTTACGGTGTTTATTGATGAAGTATTCGTCGCAATGTTTTTTATAGGCCGGGTACAGTGCGGTGCCGAAAGGATCGCAGGCATTTTTGAAGGTACGGTGAAAATGAATACCGTCTGCTTCTTCCAGGTAGTAAGGTGTCAGATCCGCGCCACCGCCAAACCAGCTGTCTTTCAGCGATCCGTCTGCATCATACAGTTCGAAATAGCGGAAATTGGCATGTACGGTAGGCACAAAAGGATTGAGGGGATGAAGTACCAGGGAGATACCGCAGGCCATGAACTGGCTGTTGGTAACGCCAAACTGTTGCGCCATTAATTCCGGAAGTTCGCCATGCACGATAGAAGTGTTGACGCCGCCTTTTTCAAATACGTTTCCACCGGAGATCACACGTGTTTTACCACCGCCGCCACCGGGGCGTTCCCAGCGGTCTTCCCGGAAGGTAGCTTTGCCGTCTGATTGTTCCAGCGCAGCGCAGATCTCATCCTGCAGACCGTGTATGAATGATATGAATTCGTTTTTGATGCTCATGGTCAATTATCCGTGTGCTTTAACTGTTTCCACAAATGCTTTGGCATGATCTACCGGTACATTTGGCAGGATGCCGTGGCCGAGGTTGGCGATGTAACGTTGTCTGCCAAAGCCTTTCAGCATTTCTTTTACTGCCTTCTCGATTTCAGGGATCGGTGCGAGCAGTTTAGCCGGATCAAAGTTACCCTGCAGGGTGATGTTGCTGCCGGCAAACTGGCGGGCCAGTTCCGGTTTAATGCACCAGTCGATACCGAGGCCATGTGCACCGGTAGCCGCCATATCTTCCAGGGCGAACCAGGCGCCTTTGGCAAATACGATAGTGGGGCAAACATCTTTCATGGCCGCTACGATCTGGCGGATATATTGTAAAGAGAATATTTCGAAATCCTGCGGACTGAGTAAACCACCCCATGAGTCAAATACCTGAACGGTATCAGCACCTGCAGCTACCTGTGCTTTCAGGTAAGCGATGGTGGTATCGGTGATCATTTGCAGCAATTGGTGTGCTACAGCAGGTTGCTGGTAGCAGAATGCTTTGGCTTCATCAAAAGTTTTGGAGCCTTTGCCCTGTACCATGTAGCAGAGTAATGTCCAGGGAGCGCCACCAAAGCCGATGAGCGGTACGCGGCCATCCAGTGTTTTTTTGGTGAGTTTTAACGCATCAAATACATAGTGCAGTCTTTCCTGTACATCGGGTACGCATAAACGTTGCAAATCCTGGGCGGTTTTGATAGGCGCCGGTAACAGGGGGCCTACTTTTTCGATGAGCTGTACTTCCATGCCCATAGCCTGTGGTACAACGAGGATGTCGGAAAAAATAATCGCGGCATCTACTCCTACCTGGTCTACCGGCATTACGGTTATTTCTGTTGCCAGTTCCGGATTTTCGCAGCGTTCAAAGAAAGTATATTTATCACGCAGTTTGATATAATCCGGTAAATAGCGACCAGCCTGACGCATCATCCATACTGGTGTGCGGGAAACAGTTTCGCCTTTAAGGGCTTTCAGTAATAAGTCGTTCTTCAAAGCGCTCATTCGTAGCAGTTAATGTTGTTAAAATAAAATATTGCTGTTTGCACCATGTCATCTTCGCTGATGTTGGTGCTCATAATAATTTTGTTTTCAGTATACTCCTTCAGTGCTGCGGCGGTAGTGCTGCCAATGGCGAAGCATACGGTGGCGGCCGGGAGCTGGTTTACAGAGAAGTAGCTTTTTACGGCGCTGGGACTGAAAAAAAGTATCCCGTCGTAGTTGGTGGCAGTAACCACCGGTGCAGGAATATTTTCGTAGATCACAAATTCATTGACGGTGATACCTGCTTCTTTCAGGATATCCGGGAGTTCATTTCTCCGGATATTACCACAGAAAAAATTAACGGCGGTAATATTGCCCAGTGCTGCGATGGTGGTGCCTAACTCACTGCCATAGGGTGATTCCGCGAGAAATTCACCACTTTTAAATAATCTTTGCAGGGCCTTTTTCGTTTTGCCGGAAATACAGCAGATCTTAGGTTTACTGACTACATAAAAAGTATCGTCCTGGTGAATATAGTGCTGCGCCAGCATCTTCACGGCATTGACGCTGGTGAATACGTGCACTGCTTCCGGGCGAAACACGTGAAACAGGTTTTCTTCTCCCATCAGTGCTTCATTGAGCACCAGTTTGATCTGTATAAAGTCTTTTACGTCGATATGAATACCACTTTCACCAGCCACAGCGATGGAGCTGTCTGTCAGATGTCTGGTGCTTAATATGCGGTATTTATCATTTGGCATTTCTGATCTGTGCTACAATTTCAGCGCCACCTTGCGCCATAATATCTTCTGCTGCATCCTGTCCGAGGTGTTGTGCTTTATCTATTGCCACTTCGCGGGCCACGCTGAAAAACTTTGCCCCATCGAGGCTGCAGAGTTCACCGTTGAAGTGGATGGTATTATTTTGTATATAAGCGTAGGCACTGATAGGGGTGGTGCATCCGCCCATCAGGGTACGTAAAAATTCGCGTTCGATATGTGTGGCCAGGGCGGTTTCGGCGTGATTAAAAGCCGCGCATGCGTCGAGGCAAAACTGATCATCTTCGCGGCATACTGCTACTACGGCGCCCTGTGCGGGAGCGGGCAGCATCCAGTCGAGATCAATGGAATTGGCCGGACGAACGTTGATCCGCTCCAGTCCTGCTACGGCGAAGATGGCGCCGTCCCAGTTTTCTTCCGCCAGTTTTTTCAGGCGGGTATTTACATTTCCGCGCAGGTTATGCAACTGGTGCTGCGGATATTTGCGCAGCCACTGGGCTTTGCGGCGTACACTGCTGGTGGCAATGTTGGCTATATAACCGGCATCACTGAGGAAGCTGGTATCGTTTTTATATACGAGCAGATCTTTTACCGGTCCCCGTGGGAGGATGGCGGCGTGTACAATCTGTTTTGGTAATTGTGTGGGAACGTCTTTGAAGGAGTGAACGGCAATGTCTATACGGTTATTGAGCAATGCCAGATCGAGGCTTTTGGTGAAGATGCCCTGTACACCTATTTCATAGAGGGGTGTTACCAGGTCTATATCGCCTTCGCTTTTAATGGGTACCAGTTCGGTGCGGTAGCCTTGTGCGGTGAGCAGATCATTTACCTGGTTTGCCTGCCACAAGGCCAGCTGACTTTCTCTTGTGCCTATCCTGATAACTTTATCCATTTGTTTATTCCTGGTTAACTCCGGTCTCAAAAATATCGTTGATCATGGCGATGTACTGGTCACTTTTATCTGTTTCCTTGCGTACTTTACCAGCCATGAGATTAATCATTTTCTGTATAATGCGGGAGGACACGAGTTCTATGTCTTCCATTTTGTAATGGCCTCCGTTTTTCTGCTGCAGTATTTCGCGGGTATGTATTTCCTGCAGTTTATCTTTTACCGCTTTCAACACAACAGCGTGTTTACGCATTTTATACCAGTAGAGGAATTCCTCCATGTGTTCATCGATAATGGAAATAGCCTTTGGAACTTCGCCCAGCCGGTTTTGCAGGGTTTCGTCCTGTACTTTGGAGAGTTCATCCACGTTCACAAGTGTGATATGTGAAAGTTCGCCTACGGCTGCTTCTACGTTGAATGGAATAGATAAATCAACAATGAGTTTGGGAGAAGCATTGCGCAGGTGATCTGCCAGTACGGTGGGCTGTGGTGCATTGGAAGCAACGAGGATCACATCTGCCGCCTGCATTTCGCTCACCATATTTTCGTAGGGAGCGTATTGCAGTCCGTGCTGGCCGGCAAAATCAGCGGCCACCTGGAGGGTGCGGTTAATGAGGGTTACTTCTTTTACGCCGAGGTATTCGATCATGTTCTTGCAGGTGTTGCGGCCAATTTTGCCTACACCGAGCAATACCACTTTTTTATCTTTGATATCAGGACAGATGCGTTCGAGCATTCTGACAGTGGCGAAAGCCACGGATACAGTGCCTTTGCTGAGTCCTGTTTCTGTTTTGATGAGTTTGGAAACCTGCAACACGCTGTTTACCAGACGTTCCAGGAAACTGCCAAGACATTGACGGGCTTTGGAAAATTTGGTGGCATTACGTATCTGCCCTATGATTTCATAATCGCCGAGGATCTGGGAATCGAGCCCGGTACCTACCTGGTACAGGTGCCTGATGGCCTCTTCTCCTGATTTGATATAGGCTAATTCTTCCAACTGGCTTTTATCGCCGTTTGATTCCCTGCACAGCAAATCGATCAACTGCCCGGGGTTTGCCGCAAATCCGTATACTTCCGTTCTGTTACATGTAGAGAGGACAAAAAGATCATCTAATTGCACCGCCCTGGCATGCTCCAGGAGTTGTTCATACTGAGCCGGATTGATGGCGTATAATCCCCTGATAGCAGCGTCGGTTTTCTTATAGTTGATCCCAACGATATGAAAATTTGCTATTTCTTTTGAATGACTGACCTGCATGTTTTTGTATAAGCTTCCGGTTGCAAAAGTACTTTCATACGTCCCAAACCAATGGGTTTAGCTGTCATTAGTGTGTCATTTCTACTACTGGTAATCATGACGACGAAAAAATGATTTTTATCAGTTTTTGTCTTTACAAAAGAATGACATTGATCGAGCAGAATGCTGAAAGCAAAAGGCAGAAAGCTCCTGCAACGAAGATAACAGCGATTTTTTATAAATCCTATTCGGGCAAAGGCTGCCGTGGAGGTATAAAGCTTTTCGCTTTCACGTTTTTGCTTACTTTTGCACCAATTTAAAAGAAATGGTGTCTAAATCTGATGTTGGAATAGTATTAATGAACCTTGGATCGCCTGATTCTACCGCTGTGCCGGATGTTAAGCGTTATCTGATAGAGTTCCTGATGGACAAGCGTGTGATTGATTATCCCTGGTTGTTCCGTAAGATCTTAATCGAAGGTATCATTGTACCTAAGCGTGCAGCACAATCTGCGCGGGCTTATGAATCTATCTGGTGGGAAGAAGGATCGCCATTGGTGGCGCTCACAAAGCAACTGCAGATGGCGGTGCAGAACGATATGGAGATTCCGGTGGAGATAGCCATGCGCTATGGAAATCCGCATCCGGAAGTCGCCTATGAGAATCTGCTCAAACAGAATCCTGATCTGAAAGAAGTAGTGGTACTGCCATTATATCCGCATTATGCCATGTCTTCCTACGAAACAGCCGCAGAGTATGCGAAAGAAGTTTACAGGAAAAAGAAATATAAATTCAAGTTATCGATCGTTCCTCCGTTTTATGATGAGCCGGATTATATCCATGCACTGGCGGAGAGCATGCGTCCATACCTGGCGCAGGACTACGATTACGTGTTATTCAGTTATCATGGTTTGCCGGAAAGACATATGCGTAAAGCAGATCCCACCGGCGCCCATTGCATGAAAGTGAATGACTGCTGTCATGTGAAATCCGCTTCACATGAGTTTTGTTACCGGCACCAGATCACCATTACTTCAGAGCTGGTAGCAGAAAAACTGGGATTGCCCAAAGAAAAATGGGGCATCTCTTTCCAGTCGAGGCTCGGCCGTGAAGAATGGTTAAAGCCTTATACGGCTGGTTTGCTGGAAACGTTGCCTGCCGAAGGGAAGAAAAAATTACTGATCGTTTGTCCTGCTTTCGTATCAGACTGTCTGGAAACACTGGAAGAGATAGCCGTAGAAGGGAAGCATTCCTTCCTTAACAGCGGTGGAGAAACCTTTACGATGATTCCTTGTCTGAATATACATCCGCTGTGGGTAAAAGCCGTGGTGAAATATTGCACCCAGCTGATGGCTACTGAGACCGTTTAAATCTTTCCTATGTCTGATCAACCTGTATTGATTATCGGCGCCGGCTTATCAGGGCTGAGTATTGCATATGAATTACAGAAACTGCAGGTGCCTTACCAGGTACTTGAGGTTTCGGATCATAGCGGTGGTGTCATGAAATCTATACGGGAAAACGGTTTCGAACTCGATGCCGGTGCGAACACCATAGCAGCATCTCCCGAATTATTACAATACTTCCAGGAACTGGGGCTTGAAAATGAGATCCTGCAGGCCAGTGCCGCCAGTAAAAACCGTTTCCTGGTAAGAAGGAAACAGTTACACGCGGTATCGCCACATCCATTCAAGATTATGGGCTCTCCTTATCTGAGCCGCAGCAGCAAATGGCGGCTGTTTACGGAGCGTTTCCGGAAAGCCTTGCCAGCAGCGGAAGAAGAGAGTGTAACGACCTTTGTTACCCGCAGATTTAATAAAGAGATTGCAGAATATGTATTTGATCCGGTGTTATCAGGCATCTACGCCGGTAACCCGGACCTGATGAGTGTGGGAGAAGTATTACCTGCATTGCCCCGGTGGGAGCGGGAATACGGTAGTGTGACCAAAGGGCTGATGAAAGATAAAGGCGCTATGGGCGGCCGTAAAATTATCAGCTTCAAGGGCGGCAACCAGCAACTTACCAACCGTTTGCAGCAATTACTGACCACACCGGTCCGTTTCAATTGTAAGGTCACCGGTATTACTGCCAGCAATGGTAATTATATCGTGAGTGTTATTGAAAACGGGCTATCTGAGCGTTTCACTGCGTCTAAAGTAATACTGACGAGTCCAGCCTACTGCACCGCAGAAATTATTACCACACTGGATACGGCTACAGCAGCGATGCTGAACAACATTCATTATCCCCGGATGGGTGTACTGCATCTGGGTTTTGATGCCGCTGCGCTGCCACAGCCACTGGATGGTTTCGGTTTCCTGGTGCCCAACGCAGAGAAGATGCATTTCCTGGGGGCAATCTGCAACTCCGCTATCTTCCCGGAAAAGGCGCCGGCAGGAAAGATCCTGTTTACTGTATTTGTGGGAGGAGCAAGACAGGAACGGTTGTTTGATGAAATGAGTGAGGAAACCCTGCAACAGCAGGTGGTTTCAGAAGTACGTTCCTTGTTGAATTTGTCTGCACCACCGGTGATGCAGCGGTTTAGCACCTGGCCCAAAGCGATCCCGCAATTGAATGTGGGACATATCAGGTTGCGGAGTGCGGTGGCTGATTTTGAAAAAAAATATCCCGGTATCCATATCAGCGGGAATTACCTGCAAGGCGTAGCCATCCCGGCTTTACTGCAACATGCTGCTACATTGGCGGCTTCCCTGAAGAAAAATTAAACAGAAAAATAGTTCGTTGTTGCCGTTTTTTCTTTAAATTCCATTATAAATTTCCACCAGATGATTGCAGGAATTTTAAAAGAAAAAAACGGCGAAACCAGGGTGTCTCTTGTCCCTGAAGTAGTAAAGCAACTGCAGCAAATGTCGGTAACCGTGTGGGTGGAGCAGGGAGCCGGCGACAACGCCTTCTATAACGACGACGCCTATGTGCAGGCAGGTGCACAGGTGAAAACAGCAGCAGAAATTCTTGCAGGAGCAGATATGATCCTCACGCTGCAGCCTCCTTCCCCTGAACTGACTGCACAGATTCCCTCCGGAAAAATCATAGCCGGTATTTTACAGCCGCTTTACCGCGTACATGAAGTGGAAGACTGGGCCGCCAAAAATATTACCGCTTTCAGTTTAGATACGATTCCGCGTACCACGCGTGCACAAACGATGGATGTGCTGAGTTCGCAGGCCAATATCGCCGGTTACAAAGCGGTATTGCTGGCAGCGTATAGTTATTCCCGTTATTTCCCCATGTTTATGACGGCTGCCGGTAGCATTGCACCGGCAAAAGTATTGATACTGGGAGCCGGTGTAGCGGGTTTACAGGCCATAGCTACTGCCCGCCGTCTTGGTGCAGTGGTAGAAGTATTTGATACCCGTCCTGCTGTGAAAGAAGAAGTGATGAGCCTGGGCGCCAAATTCGTGGAAGTGGAAGGCGCTGCCGATGCTTCTGCCGCAGGCGGTTATGCGGTGGAGCAAAGCGAAACCTACAAGCAGCAACAGCAACAACGGATTGCAGAAAGTATTGCCAAAGCAGACATTGTGATCACCACCGCACAGATCCCGGGCAAAGCTGCGCCGGTGCTGGTGAGCAACGATATGCTGGACCGGATGCGTTCCGGCGCCGTAATTGTAGACATCGCAGCTGCAACCGGTGGAAATACCAGTGCCACAAAGAATAATGAAACCGTGCATTATAAAGGGGTTACGATTATCGGTAACTCTAACCTGCCCGCCACCATGCCCGCAGATGCCAGCAAATTATACGCAAAAAACCTCTTCAATTTTCTGAAACTGATACTTACGAAAGAAGGGGGCCTGCACCTGAATTTTGAAGATGATATTGTGAAGGGCGCCTGTATTACCCACAACGGCGAAATTGTGAATGATCGTGTGAAGGGTATGATGCAGCCTGCGTAGTTCTTATGACCGAAAAATACCCGTCTGACATGGAATATATCTTATCATTTCTTCACCAGCATATCGATCTTATCTACATCGTTATCCTGTCGGTTTTTTTAGGGATCGAAGTTATTTCAAGGGTACCATCGGTATTGCATACACCCCTGATGAGCGGCGCCAATGCCATTCATGGCGTGGTGATCATCGGCGCTATCATTGTGATGGGGAAAGCGGAAGCAGATAATTATCTGGCGCTGATCATCGGCTTCCTGGCGGTGATCCTGGGTACGATCAATGTGGTGGGTGGTTTTGTGGTGACCGACCGTATGCTGGAAATGTTCAAAGGAAAAAAGAAATAGGGAGTGAAGCGGTTCACCGTAAAGGTGAATGGCAGGCAACTATCAGCTAACGGCTAAAAGCATAATACTTATGGGATCCAGCATTTTATCAATTATCTACCTGATTGGCTCTGTTACTTTTATCCTCGGACTAAAAATGTTGAGCAAACCGGATACTGCCCGCAAAGGCAATCTGGTAGCGGCTGCCGGAATGTCGCTGGCCATCCTGGGCACTATCTTTCTCTACCGGGTAAATGATGCTCCCCTGCATAATTATGGCTGGATCTTCGCGGGATTAGCGATTGGTGGTGTGATTGGCGTATTGTCAGCGAAGAAAGTGAAGATGACCGCCATGCCTGAAATGGTGAGTATGTTCAATGGAATGGGAGGCGCTTGTGCGGCATTGATTTCCATCGTGGAATTTGATCATATTATCAAGCTGATAAAAAATCTCTATGCACCGGTCACAGATGATCACCTGGTGTTGCAATTACTGGAAACGACGGCATCCAGAGGAATCGTGGTGATTATTCTGCTCAGCCTGATCATTGGCGCGGTTTCCTGCGCTGGTAGTATCATCGCGTGGGGAAAACTGACCGGGAAAGTCAAGGATTTTTCTTTCGGTGGTCAGCATTTTCTCAATCTCGGCGTGCTGGCGTTATTGATAGGATTGTCGGTATGGCTGACAGTCATTTTTCCCACGGCTCCTGCTACGGGATCCATTATTTTCTACGTGATCTTTCTGCTGGCGTTGTTCTATGGTGTATTGTTCGTGTTGCCTATTGGTGGTGCGGATATGCCGGTCGTAATTTCACTGCTCAATTCCTTTACAGGTGTAGCCGCTGCCTGTGGCGGTTTTTTATACAGCAACCCGGTGATGCTCACGGGTGGTATCCTGGTAGGTTCTGCCGGTACTATTCTTACGATCCTGATGTGCAAGGCCATGAACCGTTCCCTGAAAAATGTGCTGATAGGCTCATTTGGAGGTGGTGCTACAGGCGCTGCGGCGGCAGGAAAAGAACAGGGAAGTTACAAGGAAATCAGTCTGAATGATGCCGCAGTGGTGCTGGCCTACGCGAATAAAGTGATTATTGTGCCGGGATACGGATTGGCGGTAGCTCAGGCGCAGCATGCGTGTCATGAGTTGGAGAAGCAACTGGAAGACAAGGGGGTGGAAGTGAAATATGCGATCCATCCGGTGGCCGGCCGTATGCCTGGTCATATGAATGTGTTGCTGGCGGAAGCAGATGTACCTTATGAAAAGTTATTGGAAATGGAAGATGCCAACGCCGAATTTCCCACTACAGATGCGGTGCTGATCCTCGGTGCCAATGATGTGGTGAATCCTGCGGCTAAGAATGATCCTGCCAGTCCTATTTACGGAATGCCTATACTCGAAGTGGAGAATGCGAAAGTAGTGATAGTGAATAAACGCAGCATGAAACCGGGATATGCCGGTATTGAAAACGATCTCTTTTTTCAACCCAAAACCTCCATGTTGTTCGGCGATGCAAAAAAAGTGTTGCAAGACCTGCTGGGAGCCATTAAGGAGGTGTAATTATTTCCCGGAAAACGATCGTAAAAGGTGATTCTGAAAACGCAAAAATCCATTATTTTTGCGGAAAATTTTTCCTTTGTCCAGTCACTTACCAGCAGCGCTACTAGATTCGTTAGCGGGACTTCCGGGTTATCACCGGGACACATTCGAGCGGGTACACGCCGCCGCCGAAAAAATTACTTCACTCAGATTGAATCCCAATAAAGTAACAACGCCTGAGCGCACTGCCGCTGTGTTGCAGGCTTTATCGCCCAACGGTGCTACTGCCGTGCCCTGGAGCAGTACGGGATACTATTTGCCGGAGCGGCCTTCTTTTACTTTTGATCCTTATTTTCATGCGGGCGCTTACTATGTGCAGGAAGCTTCGTCGATGTTCCTGGAGCAGGCGGTACGGGCAACGGTAGATCTGACGCAACCCCTGAAAGTATTGGATCTGTGCGCGGCGCCAGGCGGTAAATCCACCCTGCTGCAATCATTGATCAGCCGGGAAAGCTTACTGGTAGCCAATGAAGTGATCAAGCCCCGTGCGGCTCTGCTGGCAGATAATATCATCAAATGGGGCGCGGCGAATGTGGTAGTAAGCAATAATGATCCCCGCGATTTCTCCCGGCTGCCGGGTTATTTCGACCTGGTAGTAGTGGATGCACCCTGTTCCGGTTCCGGTTTATTCCGGCGCGATCCGGAACTGGTGGAGGAGTGGTCGCCGGAAAATGTAACCCTGTGTAGTCAGCGTCAGCAGCGGATTATGGCGGATGTATTGCCTTCGGTAAAAGAAGGTGGTGTAGTGATTTATTCCACCTGTTCTTTCTCTGCGGAAGAAGATGAACAGATCCTGGATTGGCTGGCAGATCATTTTGAACTGGAAAGTATCCCGGTTCCACTGGAAGCATCCTGGAATATAGTGACTACGGTAACGGGCAAACGAAATTGTACGGGCTACCGTTTTTACCCCGACCAACTGAAGGGGGAAGGATTTTTTATAGCAGCATTCCGCAAGCGCAGCGGGGAAGCGCCCCGCAAACCCAAACAGCATAAATCGATGGTACTTTCACCGAAGCAGCAACAAGTGGTATCGCCCTGGCTGAATATGCCGGCAGATTACCAGTATTTCCTGCACCAGGAAGAAGTATTGTTACTGCCGCCATTGCTGGCAGCAGAAATACCATTGTTACAGCAACAATTGTATATTCGCAAGGCGGGCGTGAAAGCAGGACATCCGGGAGCAAAGGAGTTGATTCCGGATCATCAGCTGGCTGCCAGCACATTAATATCCGACGAAATTCCTGCGGTAGCGCTGGACCTGAAACAGGCGTTACAATACCTGCGGAAGGAAGATCCGGGCATCAGTACACGGGTACGTGGATGGTCACTGGTAACCTACGGCGGGATGAACCTGGGGTGGGCGAAATTTTTGCCCAACCGCATGAACAACTACTACCCGAAAGAACTGCGCATCCTGAAAGAAATTACAGGCTTGTAAAGGAAAAGAGATACCAACTTTGAAACACACTGCCAACGGGTATTTTGGGAATGAGCAGGCGGCATAGACAATATGCCTGCTGTCACAACAAAAAACTGATTTCTCCGTTAGGGTATTAAATAATTTTGTCAATTTTAACGCATATATTCGTTGCCCGAAATAGCAGATAAAAATTTTAGATATTTTGATGCTGTCATATCGAATTAATACATTTTCCGGTCATGGTCATTCAACGGAAAAAAGCAGTAGTCAGAACATCCATCATAAACAGAGTTAGTATGATAAAATCGATTCTATCAATCGTCTTGTTTGGTTCGAGTGCAGTGGCGGTACAGGCGCAGGACACGCTGGAGGTACAAGGTACTTCGCCCGCTCTCTACATATCCCATGTTGTTAAGAAAGGAGAAAATTTTTATAGCCTCAGCCGTGCGTACGGACTGCCGCCAAAAGAAATTGCAGCTGCGAATAAAGTGAGCATGGATCAGGGTTTACAGCTGGGACATAAGCTGCATATTCCACTTACGGCTGCCAACTTTTCCCAGAAGGCCGATGCTGCCGGCAAACCGGTATATCACCGTGTATCTGAGAAAGAAACATTGTATCGTGTAAGTGTGAACTACAATAAAGTGCCGCTGGATAATATCCGCCAGTGGAATAGTTTTTCGGGAGATGGCCTGAAAAAAGACAGTTACGTGATCATCGGTTTCGTAAAAGCCGCCGGTGCTGCTGGTGAAGCGGCTCCACGTCCGGAGAAAGTAAAGGAGAAAGCCGAACCGGTTGTAACAGCTACGCCGCCACCACCGCCGCCTCCGGTTAAAGAAACTGCCAAAGAACCGGAATCACGTCCGGTAACAGAGGTGGTTGATGCACCTGCTCCTCCGGCGCCAGTTAAATCCACACCTGTGAGCAGCAGTACTGATTTTGAACAATTGTATGGTCAGCAGACCAACAACGGTAAAAAGGCAACCTCTGAAAAAGGTCCTGGTACCTGGTTCAAGAGCAATGCGGTGGGTAAATACTATGCCCTGCACAACACGGCCCCGCGTGGTACCATCATCAAGGTCACCAACCCGCTGAACGGTAAAGCGGTATATGCGAAAGTGCTGGATGTGATACCACAGATGAAATCCAATGCAGGGCTGATCATCAAGCTGAGCGACAGCGCCATGCAGGCATTGGGTAGCAATGAAACGAAGTTCTATTGCGAACTGAGTTACGAAGATTAATTACGTTATTGCAGCCGATAAAAAATCCGGGGAGATGAAAGCAGCCATGTTGCTTTCATCTCCCCGGAATCATTTTAAGACGATAGTAGTTACACGAAACGATAGCCCCGCAGGAATGCTTCCACATCCATTCTCTTCTTGCCTTCCAGCTGAATTTCATCCAGGTAGAGATAACCATCCGCTGCGGCTATTTTAATATAAGTTTTCTGATCGGTATCAAAGTCGCCCGGCGCTTTGGAAGGCGTGGTATGTTCTTTACGGGCTTTGTATATTTTCAGTGTTTTTCCCTGGAAAACAGTCCATGCGGCAGGGTAAGGACTTAGTCCACGTACCAGGTTGTAGATACTGTCCAGCGGCTGCTGCCAGTTGATCTGACAGGTTTCCTTAAATATTTTAGGTGCATGTTTGATATCTGCTGCGGGAATATTCGCCTGAGGTGTTCCCTTTACATTCCCTGCAGCGATGGCCTGTACGGTTTTCAGCAGTAATCCTGCTCCTGTTTGCATGAGGGCGTCGTGTAGTTCTCCGGCAGTTTCATCTTCCCGGATCGTTACTTTGTCGCTGAACAGGATATCACCGGTATCTATTTCATGTTGTAATTTGAAGGTGGTGACGCCGGATTCCTTTTCTCCGTTGATGATTGCCCAGTTGATAGGGGCAGCGCCCCGGTAATTGGGTAACAGGGAAGCATGTACGTTGATGGTACCTTCCGGTGGCATATTCCACACTATTTCCGGCAGCATGCGGAAGGCTACCACTACCTGCAGGTCGGCCTTTAACGCCTGTAATGCAGCAATGAAACCGGGGTTTTTCAGTTTCTCCGGTTGTAATACAGGTATGCCTTTGCTCACAGCGTATTGTTTCACTGCACTTTCCTGCAGCTGTAAACCGCGACCGGCGGGCTTATCAGGCGCTGTGATCACACCCACTACATTAAAACCGTTTTGTACCAATATATCCAGGGACGCCACTGCGAAATCGGGTGTGCCCATAAAGACAATGCGAAGATCTTTACTCATAGGATGCAAAAATAACGTCTTTCGGGGATTTTAGCGACGGGATCGTTGAAGGCGATCCCGCCGCAACAGAAGATATTCTTTGGCGGGATGCTGCGATTAATACAGCAGGTATTTTGCACGTACTACTTTAAACTTTGCCAGTCCGGGTTCCCAGCTTTTACGGATCTCTGCTTCAGAGAGGCCTTTTACAATCTGTTGTTGCAGGATATTATTCCCGGCTACTTTACTGAAGAAGGGAATGAAGAATTTTGATTTATCCGGGAACAGGCGATAGGCGTCGATCAACCATTTCAGTTCAATTTTTCTGCCTTCATGCGGTGTGGCTTCCCATGCGTTGCTGAGGTCGTAGCCATAACACAGCTGGTCTTTCAGCACCGGCGTAGGATTGATAGCGCTGGCGCGTGGTGTGAAAGAGTAGCCTGTTTTCGGAAACAGGGGAGAGCCATATACCTGGAAAGGCTTGTCGGTGCCGCGTCCCAGGCTGAGCACTGTACCTTCAAAAAAGCAGAGGGAAGAGTACAGGTTGATGGCTGCCATATTAGGCAGATTGGGAGAGGGCTTGATGGGGACGCGATAGAACGTTTTGTGACTATAGTTTTCGCAGGGTATTACCTTGATTTCGCATTGCACGCCTTTGGAGAGCATGCGTTCTCCGTTGAGCATCCGGGCGTATTCCCCTACGGTCATGCCATGAACGATCGGAATGGGCTGCATGCCAATAAAGGAGCGGTAGGTAGTATCGAGGATGGGGCCGTCAACATAATCGCCGTTGGGATTGGGGCGATCGAGGATGACCAGTGTTTTCTTATTTTCGGCGGCTGCTTCCATCAGTTCCTGCAGGGAGGAAATGTAGGTAAAGAAGCGGGTGCCAACATCCTGGATATCAAACAGAATGATATCTACATCTTTGAGATCGGCTGCGGTAGCTTTGCGGTGCTGGCCATACAGTGATACAATGGGAACGCCGGTAGCAGAATCGATGCCATTGGCTACTTTCTCGCCGTGTCCTGCATTGCCGCGAAAGCCGTGTTCCGGGCTGAAGATCTTCTGGATTTTTACGTGCAGTTTCAGCAGGGAGTCTACCAGGTGTGTCTGGTCGATGGTAGCGGTCTGGTTCACCATCATGGCCACCCGTTTGTTTTTCAGGAGTGGCAGGTAACGCGCGGTTTGTGTGGCGCCAGGTAATACATGGTCCGCATATTGCGCGGAAGTTTCATAAAAGCATCCTGCAAGGAGGAGGCAGATAAGGAGCATACGGTTCATACCGTTAAGATAATACAAAGGTTGATGACTGTATCAAAAAGCGCGGATTATGGCTGCTTTTTGTATCTTGCGCGTAATTATTAACACTAAACAAATAATTTTTATGCAAACTGTTAAAAACGGGGATACAGTGAAGGTGCATTACCATGGCCGTTTAACGAACGGAACTACTTTTGATTCTTCCGAAGGTAGAGCTCCGCTCGAATTCAAGGTAGGTGCCGGTATGGTTATCAAAGGTTTTGAGAATGGTGTGCTGGACATGAAAGTTGGCGACAAGAAAACCATTCATATCCCTGTTGATCAGGCATATGGTCCCAAAAGTGATGAAATGATCATGGATTTTCCAAAAGAAAATATCCCGGCAGATCTGAATCCTGAAGTAGGTATGGAATTGCAGATGAGCAACCCTCAGGGCCAGGTATTCCAGGTAAAAGTAGCAGCTATCGGTGACGAATTTATCACCCTGGATGCTAACCACGCACTGGCTGGCGAAGATCTGGTATTTGACCTCGAACTGGTTGAAATCGCATAATATTCGGATTTTTTTAAAAGACGGATGCCGGAATTTAATTCCTGCATCCGTTTTTTTATGCGGGTGTTTCTTGCTGGAAAGCGGTTTTCATATCGCGTAGACAATCTGCACAGAGGCATCCATGATATTGCTGCTGGATGAAATACCGTTCTTCTTCCGACAGCACCACATCCTGGCATTGACAGCGCAGAATGGTGCCTACCCGGCATTCAAAGGTGCGATCGCACCGAGGACAAGTTACGGTTTCATGACAGGCCATCCATAAAATTACGGATTTTCGCGGGTATTCCGACCGTTGCAGCGGGAGCCCGTACCCGCCGCATGACCGGTCGTTTGCCTCGCTTTGTTGTGGCTGTAAATTATCTGCTTTTCTTATCACGCTTTAATTACTCACTGCCAGCCGCACATTTTTTGCGGCGGTTACCATGTTGCGCAGTGCCAGTTCTGTTTCCGGCCATTTGCGTGTTTTCAGGCCGCAGTCGGGGTTTACCCAGATATTGCGTAATGGCAGCAAGGTAGCTGCTTTGTGTAAAAGCGCTTCCATTTCCGCTACTCCGGGTACTCTTGGTGAGTGAATATCATATACCCCCGGACCTGTTTCATTTGGATACCGGAAGTTGGCAAAGGCTTCGAGTAATTCCATCTGTGAGCGGGAGGTTTCTATGGTGATCACATCTGCATCCATGGCAGCAATATGTTCAATAATATCGTTGAATTCTGCGTAACACATATGCGTGTGGATCTGCGTGGCGTCATCTACGGTGCTGACGGCAAGGCGGAATGCTTTCACCGCCTGCTCCAGGTAAGCGCTGCGCTGCGCTTTGCGTAAGGGCAATCCTTCGCGGAGGGCAGGCTCATCTACCTGTATCACAGTGATACCGGCATCTTCGAGGTCTTTTACTTCATCGCGAATAGCCAGTGCAAGCTGCATCGCGGTTTGCATACGCGGCTGATCATTCCTTACAAATGACCATTGTAATATAGTAACAGGGCCGGTGAGCATGCCTTTTACCGGTTTGCTGGTAAGCGATTGGGCAAAGCTGCTCCAGCCTACTGTCATGGGTTTCGGGCGTTGTACATCTCCAAAAATGACCGGTGGTTTTACACAACGGGTACCATAGCTCTGTACCCAACCGTTTTGCGTGAAGGTGAATCCATCCAGTTGTTCACCGAAGTATTCCACCATATCATTCCGCTCAAACTCGCCATGTACCAGTACATCCAGCCCGAGGTTTTCCTGGCGGTAAATGGTTTCTGTAATGGCGTGGCGGATATCAGCCTGGTAGGTTTCCTCTGTAATGGTCCCTTTTTTCAGGTCGGCGCGCAGCTGCCGGATCTCCGTGGTTTGTGGGAAAGAGCCGATGGTGGTAGTGGGAAACAACGGGAGTTGCAGGATAGAGTGCTGCAATTTTTGCCGGTGAGGGAAGATGCTGTGACGCTGTGTATCTGCTGTGGTAATGCCTTTTAGCCGTTTTTTTACATCGGGCCGGTGAATGCGGATGGACGTTTTTCGGGCGCTCATGGCAGCTTCGTTGTCGATGAGCAAGGTGTCATCGCCGCTAAGGATGCGCTTCAAGGCTGTTACTTCCGCTACTTTCTGTTTTGCAAATGCCATCCATTGCCTGATTTCCGGATCCAGTGCGGTTTCATCTTCCAGGTTATAGGGAACATGCAACAGGGAGCAGGAAGTGCCCAGCAGGAGGCGGTCTTCACCGATTTTTGCAATAGCTTTCCGGATCAGTTGCAGCGATGCAGCGTAGTCATTTTTCCAGATATTGCGGCCATCCACTACGCCGAGGGAAAGTAATTTATCTTCCGGAAGTGCGGCCAGTAGGGTGTCCAGTTGTTCCGGTGCACGTACCAGGTCGATATGCAATGCCTGTGCCGGCAGCTCCAAAGCCAGCGTGGTATTGTCTTCCAGTCCGCCGAAATAAGTAGTCAGTAGTATTTTGAGGGAAGGTAATGCTTGTGCAATAGTGGTGTATGCGTGATGATACAGTTCTTTTACTTCGGATGTCAGGTCGGTGACGAGGAACGGCTCATCGAGCTGTATCCAGGTGGCGCCGGCCTGCTGGAGGGAAGCCAGCAACTGGATGTATACCGGGAGTAGTTTTTCCAGCAGTTGGGACATGCTCAGGTCATCTCCCTTTATTTTGCCGGATAACAGGAAGGAGAGTGGTCCGATCAGCACTGGTTTGGTGTGGATACCTTCGCTGAGGGCTTCTTTGAATTCGGCCACACATTTGGGCTGGTGCAGGGAATATTCCTGTGTGGCGTCGAATTCAGGTACCAGGTAATGATAATTGGTATCAAACCACTTGGTCATTTCCAGGGCGGTGATATCGAAATTATTTTTCTGGTAACCCCTTGCCATAGCGAAATACAGCTCCGGGCAGGAGGGGTTGGCAAAGGTTTGTTGTAGTGCTTTAAAGCGGGATGGTATTACGCCCAGGGTGATGCACATATCCAGTACCTGGTCGTACCAGGAGAAATCGTTGGAAGGAATCAGGTCGATGCCTGCTGTCTGTAACCCAGTCCAGTTCTCTTTTCGTAGTTGCCTTGACGTTAGTTCAAGACGTTCCAGGGATATCTTTCCGGCCCAATAGTTTTCGCAGGCTTTTTTCAGTTCGCGCTGGCTACCTATTCTGGGGTAACCTGGAATGTTGGTAAGCATATATAGGATGTATTTTATTCTACACAAACCTATTATTATTGGTCCTTTGTTCGATCATTTGAAGTTATTTTGGTTTTTTGTCTTAAAAAAGACGCATTTTAAAGAACAAATTACTGAAAGCGATATTGTGAGAGATGGTAAAACAGAATAATCTACGGCGGGGGCGTATAGGTGATTTTCCTTAGGTTTGCAATATGTTTACAAATTACTCATATACAGTTGACAAGCGCTTCATGCGTTATGTACAGATAGATACGCAGTCGGATCCCATGAGCAATACTTTTCCCACCACGGAAAAGCAGAAAGATCTCTCCCGCCTGCTGGTAAAGGAATTACAGGAAATGGGCATTACGGATGCTGAGCTGGACGAACATGGTTATGTGTATGCGACCATTCCTGCCAACACGGATAAGCAAGTACCGGTGATCTGTTTCTGTTCACACGTAGATACTTCTTCCGACAGCAGTGGCACCGGTGTAAAGCCGATTGTACACCAGCAGTATGATGGCGGCGATATTGCGTTGCCGGACGATGAAACAGTGGTGATCAGTGCAAAGGAGCATCCTTACCTGGCGAGCAAAAAAGGCGATGATATTATTACTGCCAGCGGTACTACCTTACTGGGAGCCGATGATAAAGCCGGTGTGGCAGAGATTATGGATGCGGCGCATTTCCTGATGACGCATCCGGAAGTAAAACATGGCGCTATCCGTATCCTGTTTACACCCGATGAAGAAGTTGGTCGTGGTGTAGAAAAGGTAGATATGAAGAAGCTGGCGGCTGATTTCGGGTATACCATGGATGGCGGAGAGCTGGGCTCCCTGGAAGATGAAAACTTTTCCGCAGATGGTGCAAAGATCACCATATATGGTATCAGTGCACATCCGGGTGCGGCGAAAGACAAGCTGGTAAGTGCTATCAAGATTGCCGGTGAAATCGTAGATGCGTTACCGAAAGATGGTCTTTCTCCGGAAACCACCGACGACCGGGAAGGATTTATCCACCCCGTTCGTATACAGGGTACCGTAGAAAAAACAGAAATAGATTTTATTATCCGTGATTTTGAAACCTCCAACCTGGAAGCGCACGAAATGTACCTGCGCCGGATCATGGAAAAGGTGCTGGATAAGCATCACGGAGCCAAGGCCACGTTGAAGGTAACAGAACAGTACCGTAATATGAAAGAGGTGCTGGTGAATCATCCGGAAGTAACGGCCAATGCAGCAGAAGCGATCCGTCGTGCCGGTGTACAACCACTGAGGATGAGCATCCGGGGTGGTACAGACGGTTCCCGTTTGTCTTTTATGGGATTACCCTGTCCTAATATCTTCACCGGTGAAATGGCGCTCCACAGCAAGCATGAATATGTGAGCATACAGGATATGAAGAAAGCGGTACAAACAATTGTATATCTGGCACAGGTTTGGGAAGAGAAGGCCTAAAATATTGCGGAGCAACTTCGCAAATATTTTATTACTTTAACCGTTTATAGTAGTGTTCTACTTATGCACCCGTTAAACTATAGTTCATGTTGTTAGGTTTTATTACGTTATTACAGGATTCTTTATTACTTCCGAAAGCTGATACAGTGGCGCAGGGGATTGCAGCTACAGGTGCTCCTGCACCGGAAATTCATCTGATAGACATGTTGATGAAGGGTGGTGTACTGATGATTCCATTAGGGCTCCTCTCCCTGGTAGCGGTGTATGTATTTGTGGAAAGAGCGATCACTATCAGCAAAGCAGGGCGGCTGCCCGATAACTTTATGCCGATGATCCGCGATCAGATCACTACCGGCAATATGCAATCTGCCCGTTCGCTGGCTAAAAATACCGCCGGACCGATTGCCCGTATGATTGAAAAAGGGATCCAGCGTATTGGTAAGCCTATTGAGAATATCGAGAAATCCATGGAGAATGTGGGTAAACTGGAAATCTACCGGATGGAAAAGAACCTGGTGATCCTGTCTATCATAGCGGGTATTGCCCCTATGTTCGGCTTCCTGGGTACCATTGCGGGTATGATCCAGACCTTTTTCAATATCTCTATCACGTCAGATATTACCCTGGGTACTATTGCGGGAGGTATCTATGTAAAGATGATCACTTCTGCTTCGGGGTTAATTATCGGTATCGTGGCGTTTATCGGCTACAGCTACCTGAATGCCCAGATAGACAAGGTGGTAAACAAGATGGAAGGCGCTTCTGCTGAATTCATCGATATTTTGCAGGAACCAACCCGTTAAAGCAGTACTCATGAATTTACGCAGACGAAATAAGAGACAGGTGGAAATGCACAACTCTGCACTGAATGACATTCTGTTCATTCTGCTGTTGTTCTTTCTGATTGTTTCCACCCTGGCCAATCCGAATGTGATTAAACTGCTCCTGCCGAAAGCGAAGAGCAATACGAAGTCGAAACAAACGGTGGTAGTAAGTATCAACGAGAAACGCGAGTTTTTTGTGGGTACCAACAAAGTGACCTTTGATCACCTGAAACAGGCACTGGCGCCATCTATCGGTAATGAAAAGATTGATCCTACCATTGTCATCAATGCGGAGAAATCGGTACCGGTGGAGGATGTGGTGAGTGTAATGGAAGTTGCCCGGGAGATGGGGGCCAAAGTGGTGCTGGCTACCGCACACAAATAATCAGTCATTTATTTTAGAAAGGCCTGCGGATCACTGATCTGCAGGCCTTTTGCATTATATCTTATTACCTTTTACCATCCGGTCTTTCCCGAACATATCCTGTTTCAGGGTAACCGCTGCGAATCCGAGTGATTCCATCAGTGCTACCACTTCTTTGCCCAGGGCCTCATTGATCTCAAAGTAGAGGGCGCCGCCGGGGAGTAGCCTGGATTGGGCCATCACAGAGATGTGGCGGTAAAACAACAGGGCATCGTTGTCGGGAACGAAGAGGGCCAGTGATGGTTCGAAGCCCCAGACCAGTTCCTGCATGGAGGTTTGTTCGCTTTGTGTGATATAGGGCGGATTGCTGACGATCATGTCGAATTCCGGTAAACCTGCCAGTTGCGCAGGATTGAGTGCGTCCATGAGCTGGAAATTCACTTCCAGCCGTTGCCGGGCGGCGTTGCTGCGGGCTACTTCCAGGGCGCCTTCACTCACATCGATGGCAGATACCTGCGCATCCGGGAGTGATTTTTTCAGGGCCAGGGGAATGCATCCGCTGCCGGTGCCTATATCCAGCAGGTGCAGGCGGTGGCGATGTGCGGCATCCTGTACCATCCATTCCACCAGTTCTTCGGTTTCGGGCCGGGGAATGAGTACGTTCCTGTTGACCAGGAGTTCCATGCCATAGAACCAGCTGGTGCCGGTAATATATTGCACCGGTTCATGGCGTTGCAGCGCTTCTATGGCTTCTTTGAGGCGTTGTTTCTGATCGGGGGAGAGGATTTTTGTTTTGTGGACAATGCGATCCAGTTTACTCATACCCGTTAGGTACTCCATTATAATATGTGCAATGTTGGCCGCTTCGCGTTCATCATAGAGTTCACCGATGGCGCCTGTGATATAGGTAAAGGCCGTTTGTATAGTCAATATTAATAATTTAATGATGGTTACTGGAAAAGTGCAAACGAGGGATAGCGGATTTTTCCATTCGTTTAAAACGATACATTTGCAAAAATATTACTTCGCTGGCGATTATGAATAGCACGTTCAATGAATTTTTTATGCAGCGTTGCCTGGAACTGGCTGCTATGGGTGCCGGTCAGGTAGCGCCTAATCCGATGGTGGGCGCAGTACTGGTTCACCAGGGGCGTATTATCGGAGAAGGCTACCACCGCCAGTATGGGCAGACCCATGCGGAGGTGAACTGTGTAAACAGCGTAGCGGAAGAAGAACGCAGCCTGATTCCGCTGGCCACCATGTATGTGAGCCTGGAACCTTGTGCCCATCATGGTAAAACGCCGCCCTGCGCAGATCTGATCGTATCACATGGAATTAAACACGTGGTGATCGGCTGTGTGGATACCTTTTCTGCGGTAGCGGGAAAAGGCATTAAAAAGCTGGAAAAGGCCGGTATACAGGTAGAAACAGGTATACTGGAAGCGGCCTGCCGGCAGATCAACCGCCGCTTTTTTACTTTTCATGAGCAAAAGCGGCCTTATATTGTTTTGAAATGGGCACAGAGCCGCAACGGTTTTATGGCCGGTGCAAACGGCGCACCCGTGCGGATCTCCAATGTGTACAGCGACCGCCTGGTGCATAAATGGCGCAGCGAGGAAATGGGTATCCTGGTAGGTACCCGTACTGCTATCAACGACAATCCCCGGCTGAATAACCGGCTGTGGACCGGCAAAGACCCGGTACGCCTGGTGATAGACCGGGAATTGACCGTGCCCCGTACCCATCACGTATGGGATGGCAGCATTCCTACTATTTTTATTACCGCTGCCGCTGCAGATACAAACGGGCTGACAGAAAGCATGTCGCTCGATTTCGAAACCGACCTGCTGCCACAGCTGATGAAACAATTGCACCAGCGGCAGATACAGAGCATCCTGGTAGAAGGCGGCAGTTATGTATTGCAGCAGTTTATTGCCGCCGGTTTATGGGATGAAGCCCGTGTGATCACGGGTACGGCTACACTGCCGGAAGGGCTGCCGGCGCCGGTGCTCACCCACGCCACGCCGGCACATACCATGCAGGTAGCAGGGGATCGCATTGATTTTTATTATTCCGCGTAAATAGTATGCGCATACTTAAATTATTTTGATGGAGGTTTATTTTACGATAGATAAAACTGCAGTAGCAGAATTCAAAGACAGAGGCAGTAAATTCCTGGCATATGCTTTCCCCGTTAAATCGCCGGAAGAAGTGAAAGAGTGCCTGGGAGAAGTGAAAAAGGAACATCCCAAAGCTACGCATCACTGTTATGCCTATCGTATCGGTACAGCCGGCTTGCAATTCCGTGCGGCAGATGATGGAGAGCCTTCCGGTTCCGCCGGAAAACCGATCCTCGGTCAGATCGACAGCAAGCAACTCACCGATGTGCTGATTGTGGTAGTACGTTATTTCGGCGGCAGTTTACTGGGTGTACCCGGACTCATCAATGCGTACAAAATGAGTGCGGCAATGGTACTGCAACTGATCCCGGTCATTCAGAAAAATATAGAAGCAAAGTATCACCTCAGTTTCGATTATACGATCATGAATGAAGTGATGATGGTGGTAAAACAAAACAACTGCACCGTTATTTCACAGGAACTGCAATTATTCTGCGAAATGGTGATCGGTGTACCAAAATCCGGTGAAGAGCTGTGCCTGCTGCGCCTGAAAGATATATATGGCCTGCAGGTAAAAGTGCAGAAGAATTAAGCACCCGAATGGATGATTCCGATTGAAAGTGCGGGTGTTACTACCTATAGATAGGAATCCATACTTCACCTTCATCTCCCGGAAAATAACCCCAAAAAATATTTCCCCTGTTTGTATAAAATGAGATGACCATAATATAAATTTTCTTAAATTTAGTTTTTGTTAACTGAGGTTTCTTTAACCCGACCCTTTTCAGATAGTCATCGTACCATATTTATATTAAAAGCCCCCTTTTGTATATGTTACATACAATAACGACCGTATCTATTGCTGACAAACAGTTTAAACAATTCCATTCCCTTAAGCTGGAGCAATCCTTACAGGGACATCATCATTTTGAACTGAAAATAGGTTACGACTGGCTACAGGAGCTGGGCCCCGGTATTGTATCTGCCACCAAGGCTTTCCTGGGAAAGGAAGTGAGCATTACGATACAATCACTGGAACCGCTGGCTTCGTATGATCCCCTTACTTTTAATGGTATTGTGATGTCTGTCAGCTCCGGAAAAGAAAGCGACGGCACCCATGGCTTTTGTGTGATCCGGGGTTACAGTCCTACGATACTGCTGAATAATGACCTGCACGTACAATCGTTCGAAAACCAGGACCTGGGCGCGATTGTAAACACTGCCCTGAAATCCTGCGGCCCTTATCTGAGCCGCCCGCAGGTAGATCCCAATACCACCAGTTCTTTAAAATATATTGTACAGTATAAGGAAACGTCTTTCGACTTCCTGCGCCGGTTATCAGAGCGTTTCGGCGAATGGTTCTTTTATAACGGCCAGCAGGTTGTGTTTGGGAAATACCAACCCCGGGAAGTATCGCTGGTACACCTGGTAGACCTGATGAACTTCGACCTGGAGATGAAAGTACAACCCAATAACCAGCAACTCAACGGTTATGATTACCGTAGTCATCAGGTGGTGGAAAATACCACCCTGGCACAGCCCTCAGGTAAAGTAAACGACTATACGGCGCATGTACAGGGATTAAGTGAGAAACTCTACAGTAACACCTCTACCTATAAAATGACACATGCGTTTACCAGCAATGCCAAAGCAGAACTGGATACCCTGGTAACACGCCAGAAAAAAGGCCGCATGGCCGCCATGGTGCAGCTGAAAGGTAGCAGCCGGCACACTTCCCTGCGGGTAGGAGATCATATCTCGATCCAGGAAAATGTGTATGCAAAAGATGATCACGGAAAATTTATGATCTGGGGACTCACGCATCATGTAACTGGCAACGGAGACTATTACAATGAGTTTGAAGGTATTCCGGCAGATTCGGCCGCACCGCCGGTTAACCTCGAAAATATGCCCTATTGTGAGGCGCAGAGCGCTACCGTAGTAGATAACCATGACCCGAAAGACCTGGGAAGGATACGGGCACGTTTTAAATGGCAACAGGGCATGACACCCTGGATGCGGGTAGTTTCCCCACATGGTGGCGGCAGCAAAGGCATGTACATGGTACCAGAAAAAGGAGAGGAAGTAGTGGTGGATTTTGAAGGCGGTAATCCGGAACTTCCCTTTGTACTGGGTACCACCTACAACGGGGAAGGTAAAGCCGGTTTTGGTACCGCCGGTAATGACATGAAAGCCATCCGGACAAGAAGCGGTATATCGATTTTACTCAATGATGCCGATGGCAGCGTGACAGTATCTGATCGTGCCGGCAACCGCATTTTTATGGACGGCACGGAAAATATGTCCATTTTCTCCAAAACAAAAATGGAAATCTCTTCCAAAGAAATAGAAATTACCTCCGAGAAATTTACCATTGGCGCAACGGAAAACGGAACCATCATTGCCAAAAAAGGGATTTACCTGGAAGGTACAGAGATGGTGACGATGACCAGCAAAGACACTGTGGTAAAGGGAGCAGATTCGCTTACCATGCTGTCGAAAGATCTGCTGGCCTCCGGTAGCCAGAACGCCAATATAACCGGTGCTTCCATCGGTGTAAACGGTTCAAAAGATGTGACCGTAAATGGTACCAGCGATGTAGTGGTATCCGGCGGGCTCGTGAAAATAAATTCCTGATTTCTTAAAGCTGACTTATGACTACCTCACCAACTATTGGGCAGGAATTTTATAAAATCAGGGATACATGGGCCACCGCCGACGCTGATCACAGCTGGAAGCTGGCCATCTGGCAGGTGCAATATGCCGATGTGGAAATCATAGATAAATTCCTGGAAACAGAACGTACTGCCATCGGCGTTTTTCCGGAGATATTTTTCCGCTTCGACAGCCCTTACCAGGAAGATTATGCGGCGTATGAGCAAGCCCTGTGGCAGGAATACCTGGCATGGTTTGAACCCATAAAGCGCGCTGAATATGATGTGTACGGCGCACTGAAAAAAGACGGTCTGCTGAAAAGTGATTATGAACCTGACCGGCAACTACCACCGACGGTACAGAGTATCTGGAAAGAATTGCGCCGGTTGATGAGTCATATTCATGGACTCGAAGATACCGGCTGTTGTATTTATTTCCCGCCTTTAAGACCGGATCAGGCCGATGCAGGTCCCTGGTATACAGATATGCTCAAAAAAGGAATGCCGCCCGGTATCCGCCTCGTAACGATTGATATTACAAACCATTCCCGTATCACCATCCCGAAAATATATGTGCCGCAGGTAAAACTGCTGCAACCGGCACTGAACATGGTAGCCGCTATCAATAACGACATGGATAAAGGCGGCGGTAATTCAGACACCATCAGCATAGATGCCCGCTTCCGTAAGCAGATCCGTAAGGTAATGGATTGCACCACGCAATCAGATACCTCGCTATTGGATACGGAAATAACTACTTTATTGCAACTCAGTAAAAAAATGGGCGGAGATCCGCACCTGGTAGCCGGTTGGATGATTGCTGCGCAGGCGTATTTTATGATCCGCGAATCGGATAAAAGCGCAGGTTACGCAGATAAAGCCATCCGTTTATCGCGCGAGCTGATGGACAAACAGGATCCCGCAGGCTATCCCACCTGGAAATCATGCATCATGATCCGTGCAGCGATCCTGGTCGGAAAAAAGAAGCGCAAACAGGCCATTGCTTTGTATGAAGCGCTGGCACTCGAAGCTGTGAAAAGAGGCGACGCTTTTATGATCATGGAAGGATACCGGCTTAGCGGACATCTCTACTACGAACTCGGACAAATGAACATTGCTTTCGAAAATGAATTGCTCGCTATCAGCGGAGGTAGTTACCTGGAGCTGGAAGTACGCAGGCAATCTACTTTCCTGCATGCTGCCGCCATGGCGGTGCATCTGTGTGAGAAAGTAAGGGGACCGGAAGATCTCCGCGTGTTGCAGGATAGTTTACAGGAGTTACTTGGCGCCGACTGGGCTACACTTCTGCAATCAGAAGGCATGGAACATGCCACCGCCAGAAGAAAATCGACCTTGTTTGAATTTAACTAAACCCTTATCCCGGCAGGGAGTAAAGTAATCATATCATGGCTGTAGAAAACAAAGGCTTCGGGGAATTATTTGCAGAAAAGAAAAACTCACTGGACCATATTCAGAAAGGAATGGCCAGTATATTACCTGCTTTCCCGGGTATGCCCGCTGCCAAGTATTTCGACCTTGGCATCGGTATAGATTTTCACGATACGGTGTTTCCTCCATCCCCGCTGCTACCGGTGCCGCATATCGGGATGATTTACGATATTATGAGCGCTATCATCGCTGCTATTGCCAGCGTAGTGCCGCCTCCACCACCGCCCCCACCGGCAGAAGAGGGTAAGGAACCGCCCTCACAACCATTTTCATTGATCGCTACTGCGCAGATGCTGATACATGCACTGAGTCCATCGGTGAAAGTACATAACCAGTGGATCGCCAATGCCGGCACACCTATCCTGCATTTGCCCGCTATCATTGCACATCTGCCCTTTCCCATTGTGAAACCCAAAGCTGCTTCCGAAATGTGGATGGGTAGTTCTACCGTACTGGCAGACGGAGGCCCTTTTTCAACACAGTTTCATCCAGCGCTTTCCTGCAACCTGGTGGGATTACCATCTCCGCCACGACTCAATAAAAAAAGCACCGCCATGGCACTCATGGCGCCCACTTCCGTAGTACTGATCATGACCTCTGCCGGAAAACCTGTACTGGTGGGTGGGCCGCCTACTATCGATCTTTTTCAGCTGATGTTTAAATTAGGGCTGAAGGGATTATCAAAAGCAGCAGGTGCCGCCTTGCAGAAAGTAGTCGAAAAAATAAAAAGCCGTTTTCCCAAACTCGCGGAAATACTACAACATATCAAGTGTAAAGGATTTGGTGAACCGGTAGATGCAGTGACCGGCAGGGTATTTTCCTCCAATATTGATTTTGAACTTCCCGGTCCTATACCATTGGTATGGGAACGCACGTATTACAGTGATGCGGAAGTACCGGGTCCGCTGGGCTATAACTGGCATCACAGCTATGACCTGAGCCTGTATGATCTGCATAATGGTTTTTTCAGCATCCGCCTGGCCGATGGCCGCGAAACGGTGATGCCGGCTATTCCCGTTGGCAGCAGCTATTTCAACAGAATAGAACGTTTATGGTGGAGACGCGATAACAGTGGTTATTACCTGACAGACAGACGTCAGCTCAGCTACCGCTTTCATGCAAAGCCCGCACCCGATGGCAGTTGTATGCTCTCCGAAATAAGAAATCCGGCCGGGTTCAGAATACAGTTCCGGTATAACGGTAACGGCTATCTGCAACAGATCATCGACAGCAGCAACCGCCTGTTAACCGTAGTGACAGATGAACAGGGCCGTGTGGAAGATATTCATACGCGGAAAGGTGCGGAAGTGATTCACCTGGTGCGTTATACCTATGATGACGCAGGTAATCTGCGCAGCACCGCCGATGCTTTAAATGCTACGAAGTACTTTTTTTATAAGGATCATTTACTGGTACGACTGACCAATCAGAGCGGATTAAATTTCTACTGGGAATATGAAAAGAAAGGACAGGATGCACGCTGTGTGCATACCTGGGGAGATGGTGGTGTATTGGAATACAAGGCAACCTATGAACCGGGCAAGACTTCCGTTGTGAATGGTCTTGGTCATACCACTACTTATTATTACGACGAACGCCAGCTGATCTATAAATGGATCGATGGCAATGGCGGCGTCACTTTGCAGCAATACAATGTATATGAAGAACTGGAAGTAATAGTAGATCCTGCGGGTAATACCATGAAGTTTGGATATGATGCGTATGGGAATAAGGAAAAAGAAACCAATGGCAACGGTGAATCTACCCTGTTCTATTATGATGAGGAACAGCGGCTGACAGGTATTAAAACGCCTGGTGGCCGGCATATGCAATGGGTATACAATGAACAGGGATTGCTGGTAAAAAAGAAAAATATTGAAGGCATTGTTACCCGTTACCGGTATACCGGTCCGCATTTGACACAGGTGATCTATAAGCATGGCCGCACGTTTGAGCTGGCGTATGATGAGCAACATCTTCTCTGCCGGTTCACCTCTCCCGAACAGGCACAACTGCAATGGAAGTATGATGAACTGGGCCAATTGATAAAGGAGATCAGCGAAACCGGGTATTGGTATGAGTATCACTATGATGCCGCTGGTAATATGATCCGAATGGAAGAGGCAGATGGCAGTATTCATCACTTCGCTTATGATGCTGCGGCCAACCTGGTGAAAGCAGTGGATGGTGCGCGGGAGGTCAGTTTTACTTATGGGCCACTGGGTGTGCTGACGGGTAGAAGTCAGCATGGTGTGAATGTGCGTTTCAACTACGACAAGGAACTTCGCTTGCGTAGCATTGCTAATGAAGGTGGTGAATTATACCGGCTGGAACCGGATGCGAACGGGCATATTATTGATGAATGGGGTTTTGATGGCGTGCATTATCATTATGAGCGTGATGGCGCAGGTAAAGTAAAGAAAATACTTCGTCCGGATAACCGGTGGACCAGCTGTGAATATGATGGCGCAGGTTCGCTGGTACGGGAAGAATATAGTGATGGCAGCGTAACAGCATATGGCTATAACAAAGACGGCTTATTGACTGGCGCCTTTAATGAAGATGGCGCTGTAACATTTCAACGTGATGTATATGGTCATGTGGTCAATGAAGTGCAGGGCGCTTATACGGTGAACCGTAGCTATAATGAATGGGGAGAAGCTGTGATGATCACCAGTAATTTAGGCGCAGCTATTACGCTGGAACACCATGCGGCCGGGTATGTGGAAAGTATGCAGGCGGCTGATGGGCAGCCGGCAGCATGGCAGGCGCAGTGGAAACATAATGAAAGCGGCCGCGAAGTATTAAGGATGCTTTCCGGCGGCGTAACGGTGGAAACGCAGCGGGATAAACAAGGAAAAGTAGTGCGGCAATCCATTGGCGTGCACAAAGCCGAACAAAGCCGTACCCGCTATGAATGGGGAAAGAATACAAAGTTGCGCCGTATTGTCAATGAAATGAGCGGCGCGCAGGCACAGTTTTCCTACGATGAATTTGATAACCTTGTAAGCGCTACCTATGGCGATACCGGTCCTTCCGCAGCGGAAACGGTGTACCGTATTCCCGATAAGCTGGGACATCTGTTCAACACACCCGCGCGTAAAGACCGTGTATATGGTAAAGGTGGTCGTTTACTGGAATGCCCGGATTATTTCTACTACTACGATGGAGAAGGCAACCTGGTGTGCAAGGAATTCAGACACAACCACCAGGTAGCAGAAGATAAACTTTCCTGGGCGAAGTCGCAGAAAATAGCGCTGAAGGGAAGTCATACCGGCTGGATATATGAATGGAAAGCCAACGGATGGTTGTCTAAAGTAATCACACCTTCCGGCGGAGAAATTGTATTCAGCTATGATCCGCTGGGACGGCGAATTGCAAAAGTGAATAAACGGTATCAGCAGGTAACGCGCTGGGTTTGGGATGGCAATGTAACCTTGCATGAATGGCAGTATAACGGTGATTACCCTCCGCACCTGGCGGCGGAAGCAGACGGAGAATTGCAGATAGAACAGGAACCTGTGGAAAACCTGGTGACCTGGATCTTTGAAGAAGATTCGCTGGTGCCTTGTGCTAAGCTTACAGCAGACAGTGCTTATAGTATTATTCCCGATTACCTGGGTACGCCTGCACATGCATTTGATACCGACGGAAATAAAGTCTGGGGCAGGGATCTGGACTGCTATGGAAAAGTAAGACACCTGCATGGTGATAAAACTTTTTGTAATTATCTTTATCAGGGGCAGTATGAGGATGTGGAGACGGGATTGTGCTACAACCGTTTCCGGTATTATGATCCGGGCAGTGGTATGTATATCTCGCAGGATCCGATCGGATTGTTGGGAGGTACCCGGTTGTATGGATATGTACATGATCCGAACAGCTGGGTGGATGTATTCGGACTTGCAGGCGGCGCAGCCGGATCTGGTCGTGGCTGGTTGAACTGGGCCAAACAATGGCACGATAAAAGAGCCGATGAAATATTCGGAACCGGTAACCAGGGACGATCTATCGGCGGGCGTAATTATGATAAATATTACGATGGCAAGGATATTGAGTTCAAGTCGGATAATTTTTCCAAAGGACCAAGGTCAAAAGAATCATTAGCCCGTATGGATAAACAGGTAGATAAAGATATTGCCAATAAAGTAGCAGGAAGAGCAGAGCCACACTGGCATTTTGATCATGATCCAAGTAAGGCGGCAGATATGCAGGACTTACTGAAGAAAATGGACGAAAACGGCATTACCCATACACATGGTAAAACATATCCTGGTCATCACTAAATAAAATATAAAGAAAGTATGTCCGAGTTTTTTAGTGTAGTCAATGAATTTGAAGAACTGATTGAGCGTTTCGATTTTAAACAGCCAAAGAAGTTGTGGTATCCTCACCTGGTGGCACTGAGCAAGCATATCGAGGATGTCTTCTATTGTTATGTGATTGCGAGAGTATATAAGCATGATGGTTCATTACGTACTACCATGTGGGTAGGACCTGTAGACAGACCGGATGATGGTCTTGATAGCCTGTCGGCACATATCAAAGTAGACATCGGATATACACAACTACTGGATGAAAATTTTTTTCTGAACTGCCAGAAGAAAATTATCAACCTGATTGAAGAAGGGGCATTGACTTCTTTACTGGCTTCTTCCCGCAAAGAGCTGGCATCACCTTCTGTTAAGAATAAAAGATATGAGGTATATACCCATGATCTGTTGCCCTTTTTTAAGCAGATTGTGGAAGCAACCGGGAATGATAAAAAAGTACTGGGAAGTAAAAAGAAATGTGAAGAAGTAATTGAAAAGGAATTTTCAAAGCTGAAGGGAGAGCAGAAAGCATTCTTTGAGAAACTGGGCATAAAGAGTACCAAAGAAATGATCTGGGAATTGTGCTATATCTATTCTCTGTAACCGCTAGCCGACAAAACAATCAGCTGCTTTTTTTTTAATGGCCATGGAAAAATATCAGGTAGATTATAGCCAGTTTTCATATTTCAAAGGGATCAGGATCTTATTTGCCTATCTGCAGGAAGGACTTGACTATGCGCAGGAAAATAATATTCGCGACGTGTGCGTATGGACGGATGGAGATTGGGATAAGCAACTGGTGGATTTTGAATTTTTGAAAGGGCGGGATTTTATTACTACATTTCACTGGTTGGTACCACTTAAAAAGAAATCTGTCATTAACGGAATATATCACTTATCCGGGGTGACAGATTTACGTTGGGGCGGCGCCAGTGATTTTGATCTTGATCTCTCAAAGTTCCCGTCTTTAAAAAGACTCAATATTGGCTATGGTGAAAAGATTAAAGGTTGGGAGAAGGTAAAGACATTGGAGTGGTTGCAGATAGGAGGCATTAAAACAACTGATCTGTCTTTTTTAAAGGAGATTATTCAACTGGAATACCTGCGTATTATTGGTGCATCTATTACTTCCATTGCGGGTATTGAAAAATGTAGTAAACTAAAAACGCTGTTTTTGCAGAAATGTACTTCTCTTGTAGATATGCACGATACATTAAAAGAGTTACCCCATTTAACGCAGCTTAACCTGGAAGGTTGTAAAAAAGTGAATACTGTAACAGCGTTGGCAGGTATCGAAATCAAAAATGTATCAGTTCTTTAAAAAAGAACTGTACAAAACCGGACAGTAGCCGGTTAAAAGCGTACACATTTTCCATTATACTTTTCTCTAACTGATTTATTTCCAATAAGGATACAAATGGGCATTATCTTAGTGCGATAAGGCCTTCAAGCATTTAATATCTCCAGTTATGCTGTACATGTATCTTAAAATCGCGTGGCGAAATATTTTCAAAAGCAAGATAAGTTCTTTTATAAATATCATTGGACTGGCTACCGGTATGGCGGTAGTGTTGATGATTGGCATGTGGATCGCAGATGAACTGAATTATAACAAGACGCATCTGCAGCACGATCGTATTGTGCAGGTGATGCGGCATACCAGTATGAATGGTAAAACTGCTACCCGCAATTCCATGGCGATACCGCTGAAAGATGAAATGGCTGCAGGATATGGTGCAAACTTCCAGCACCTGGTATTGGCGTCTCCGGGTACGGAACATGTGTTGTTGTCGGGCAATACCAAAATAGTGCAGCAGGGCCGCTTCATGGAGCCCGGGGCGATAGACCTGCTATCATTGAAGCTGGCGTATGGTAACAGCGAAAGCCTGAAAGATCCGGGCGCTATCTTCCTCTCCCGGTCGGCTGCCACCGCATTGTTTGGCAACGCTGACCCTATGGGGAAAACGGTAAAAATAGACAACAGTATGCTGGCGCATGTGGTGGGCGTATATGCAGATGTGTCTTATGCGTCTGACTTCCGGCAGCTGATGTTTGTGGCCTCCTGGAATTTGCTGCAAACCTCCGATGAGTGGGCGAAGAAAGCAAAGAACAGCTGGAGTATACACTCCTATGAAATTTTTGCAGCACTCGCTCCCGGGGTGGATATCAATAAGCTATCTGCCAGTATCCGCAATTTAGAATTTAACCATTATGATAAAGCAGTGGCAGCAAAGCGCTCCGTAGGCATATTTCTTTTTCCCATGGACCGCTGGCATCTCTTTTCAGAATGGAAAGATGGCGTGAATACCGGTGGCCGTATTCATTTTGTGTGGCTCTTTGGCATCATCGGGGTGTTAGGATTGTTATTGGCGTGTATCAACTTTATGAATCTTACTACAGCGCGTGCAGAGAAGCGCGCAAAGGAAGTGGGTATCCGTAAGGCGGTGGGTTCCCGGCAGGGACAATTGATCCGGCAATTTTTTACAGAGTCATTGTTGCTCACTTTTATAGCCTTTACTACCGCGTTGTTACTCACCTGGCTATTATTACCGTTGTTTAATGAACTGGCAGATAAGAAAATCATCATGCCCTGGAATAATGCGTTATTCTGGTTGTGTGGATTGGCAGGTTGTATAATTACGGGTTTGCTGGCAGGTAGTTATCCTGCATTATACCTGTCATCTTTCCGGCCGGTAAAGGTGCTGAAGGGTACTTTCCGTGCAGGGCGTTATGCAGCCGTTCCGCGTAAAGTATTGGTGGTGTTACAGTTCACCGTGTCGGTGATATTGATGGTAGGCACCCTGATGGTTTACCAGCAGGTACAATATGCGAAAGACAGACCGGTAGGATATTCCCGTGATGAATTATTGACGGTGAAGTTAGCCACACCGGAAGTACGTCAGCATTTCAACGCATTAAGGGAATCATTGCAACAGACAGGCGTGGTGGTGAATGCTGCGGCTTCTGAGGGGCCTACTACCGATGTGTGGGATAACCGCAGTGGTTTTAGCTGGACCGGTAAAGATCCCGGCATACAGGCCGATTTTGCGACTATTGCGGTGACGCCGGATTATGGCGCAACGGTGGGACTGACGTTTACTGATGGCCGTGATTTTTCAGCAGATTATGCAGCAGATTCACTGACCGGTATTGTGGTGAATGAATCGGCCGCAAAATTTATGGGCATGACCAATGCCGTGGGACAATTGGTTACCTGGGGAAGTGCCAGGATGATGATAATAGGCGTGGTGAAAGACATGATCATGACTTCGCCTTATGAGGCGGTAAAGCCTGCGATCTATTATCCGGATGCGGAACGTTTGAACTTTGCTATTTTACGGATAAACCCCGGTGTGAGTATGACTGCTGCTTTAGCAAAGATAGCCCCGGTGTTTGCAAAGTATAATCCCGATGCACCTTTCGATTATCAGTTTGTAGATCAGGAGTACGCGCGCAAGTTTGATGGGGAAGAACGGATTGGTAAGCTGGCCGGCTGCTTTGCGGTGTTAACCATTTTTATAAGCTGTATCGGTTTGTTTGGTTTGTCTTCTTTTATTGCACAGCAGCGTACCAAAGAAATAGGTATCCGTAAAGTGATGGGAGCTTCAGTGTTTATGTTATGGAAGATGTTATCCGGAGAGTTCCTGGCGCTGGTAAGTATTGCGGGCGTACTGGCCGTGCCGGTATCATGGCATTTCCTGGATCAATGGTTACAGCAATATGCCTATCATGTGGAGGTAACAGCGGTTACTTTTGTAGTGGCAGGAGCAGGAGCTTTGCTGGTGACCTTTCTGACCGTCAGCTATCAGGCCATTGTAGCGGCCACCGCTAATCCCGTAAAGAGTTTACGTGCAGAATAATATAAAGTAAAAGGGAAGGCCAACTGCCTTCCCTTTTGTTTAAAATCTATCGCTGACTACCAGGTCTTTGCTGCCTGGAGTATATTTATAAAATCCTTCCCCGCTTTTTACGCCCAGGTAACCCGCTGTTACCATGTTTACCAGTAACGGGCATGGTGCGTATTTCGGGTTGCCAAATCCGTCGTGTAATACCTGTAAGATAGAGAGGCATACATCGAGCCCGATGAAATCGGCCAGTTGCAAGGGGCCCATCGGATGTGCCATACCGAGTTTCATGACGGTGTCTATTTCCGATACGCCGGCAACGCCTTCGAAGAGGGAGCAGATGGCTTCGTTGATCATAGGCATCAGGATGCGGTTGGCGATGAAACCGGGATAGTCGTTTACCACACAGGGCACTTTTTCCAGTTTTTCGGAAAGCGCCACAATGGTATCGGTTACTGCTTTATCTGTGGCGTAGCCGTTGATGATCTCTACCAGTTTCATGACTGGAACGGGATTCATGAAGTGCATGCCGATTACTTTTGCCGGGCGTTTGGTAACGGCGGCAATTTTTGTAATGGAGATAGAGGAGGTATTGGTGGCCAATATGGCATCAGCTGGTGCATGAAGGTCCAGGTCCTGGAATATTTTCAGTTTCAGCTGGATATTTTCCGTGGCGGCTTCCACTACCAGGGACACGTCTTTCACGCCGAGGGCCAGGTCTGTGTGCTGGCTGATGTTTTGGAGCGTTTCTGCCTTGGCTGCTTCTGTGAGAACGCCTTTGGCTACCTGGCGATCCAGGTTTTTAGCAATGGTTTGTAAAGCTTTGTCCAGTGCCGGTGACGATACGTCTATCAGGTTTACGGCAAAGCCGTGTTGAGCAAATACATGCGCAATACCATTTCCCATGGTACCCGCGCCGATGACCGCAATTTTTTGCATGGTGTAGTGATTTGTCAGAATTGAATGAGGCACTAATTTAAGGTATTACGGGTTATGGTTAATAACTGCCATAACTATCGTCTTTCCGCTTAAAGTCGCCTTGCTTCCAGGCCTGGATAAATTGAGCCCATGCCAGTGGATTAAAGATATTCTGTGGAGGTGGCTGGCCTGCGTAGTAGAGGCTTTGTGCCTGTTTGTTGAGGTATGCGCCTGTGCCTTCTTTGCCATCCATAGGGAGGAAACGGGCCATGGCACGGAGCCGGGCGTTGCTGGTATTTTTTCGTGCCACCTCATAGGCATCGTCGGGGATGTCCATATTGGCGAAGGCACGTTCAAATTCTTCTCTGGAAAGGTAAGGTTTGATGATGGTGACCGGCAGATAGGTGGTATCTTCTACCATCAGCTGGATCAGGGAAAAGCTGTTTCCCTTGATTTCAGGAGGAATGCGATAATTTTTGTGTTTGAAACCCACTGCGCTGAAGGAGAGGGTATCTCCTTTGAAGACAACAATGGAGAATATACCGGATCTGTTGGAGATCGTTCCCCTGTTCTGGCCTTTTACGATGATACTGACGGCGGGGATGGCCCTTAGGCTGTCAGCAGTCATGGTAATACCTGAAATTTGTATAACGCTGTCTCTGAATTCCGCAATCTGAGCTTTCAGGAGGAAAGGAGATAATAGGAAAACAATTAAAAGTGACAGTATGTAGGATCTTTTCTGATGCATGCCGGCCCTAAGATATAAAAATTTAATTACGTGATTCCATGCAGTTGATCACCTGCCCAGAGAAATTGTAAATTAAATCTCAATTGGGTTAACTTTGCGGTCTGGATTCAAAATTAACAACAATTTATGATCACGAAAGAGCAGGTTTTAAAGGCCCTGAGCAACGTAGAAGAGCCGGATCTGGGCAAAGATCTGGTTACGCTGAACATGGTAAAAGATATAGAGATTGATGGTAATAAAGTGAAATTTACGGTCATTCTTACCACGCCAGCCTGTCCGTTAAAGGACCTGATCCGGAATGCCTGTGTGAATGCCATTCACATGCTGGTGAGTAAGGATGCGGAGGTGGAAGTTGTCATGACTGCCAATGTAAATACCAAAAGAGCCGGTGGGCAAGGTGTTTTGTCCAATGTGAAAAATATCATTGTAGTGGCCTCTGGTAAAGGAGGAGTGGGTAAATCCACTGTGGCAGCCAACCTGGCACTGGCTTTGGGCCGAGATGGCGCTAAAGTAGGACTGATGGATGCGGATATTTACGGTCCTTCTGTTCCCATTATGTTTGGTTTACGTGGCGAAAGGCCCCTGATGGTGAATGTAGACGGCAAAGGCATGATCCAGCCGATGGAAAAATACGGCATCAAGGTAATGTCTATCGGTTTGCTGATCGATGAAAGGCAGGCAGTGGTATGGCGCGGACCGATGGCCAGCAGCGCCCTGAAACAGTTTATCACGGATGTTTACTGGGATGAACTGGATTACCTGATCATCGATATGCCTCCTGGCACCGGTGATATTCACCTGACCCTGGTACAAACCGTGCCTATTACCGGTGCAGTGATTGTTACCACTCCACAGGACGTAGCCCTGGCGGATGCGAAAAAAGGAATTGCCATGTTCCAGGGACAGCAGATCAATGTGCCAATTCTCGGTTTAGTGGAAAATATGGCCTATTTCACCCCTGCGGAACTGCCGGATAACAAATATTATATTTTTGGTAAAGATGGCGGTCGCCAGCTGGCAGATGAAATGGAAATACCTTTCCTCGGACAGATTCCATTGGTACAAAGCATCCGCGAAGGCGGCGATGCCGGTGTGCCTGCCATGGCCGGTGATGAGAAAGTAACCCGTAAAGCATTCCTGGATGTAGCCGGTGCGGCTGCCCGGAGCGTTGCTATGCGGAATGCCAACATCGCCCCCACGAAGATTGTAGATATCATTGTATAATTAGTTGCGGGATCATCGCTAACAGATAGAGATATTTGTTATCTGTGATCCCGCATTTTCATCATGCCGCGCTTATGTACATTTCAAAACTCACCCGGGAAACCAACTGGGATACTATCGCCAATTTTATCAGGGAAAATGGATTTGGGTTGCTGGTCAATACAGACCCTGCCGGCGTACCTCATGCCACGCATCTCCCGATGACACTCGTGGAAAAAACACCTGGTGAATTTGTGCTGCGCGGACATATCGCACGGATCAACCCGCAGTGGGAATGGTTTGAAAAAAACGAAGGACTGGCAGTATTCTCCGGTCATCATGCCTATATCTCCTCTTCCTGGTATGAGAAAGAAAGAATTCCTACCTGGAATTATATGGCGGTACATATCCACGGCAGCATCCGGATACAGGAAGAAGCAGCAGTAGTGGCCGCGCTGGGCGACCTGATGGATCATTATGAAGCGGCATCTGCCTGCCCGGTACATATGAGTGATATCGATGATAAAACGCTCCGGAACAACGTAAAAGCCATCGTGGGATTTGAAATGAGTATCCGGGACGTTAATGCCAATTATAAACTGAGCCAGAATAAAAAAGACGCCGATTATTACAGTGTAATCGCTCACTTAAAGGCGTTGGGCGACGAGAATTCCCTGCGTGTGGCAGCAGAAATGGAAGCCCGCAGACCTTCCGGAAAATAGATGCCAACATTTTATTTTTTGTGATGGCCGTAATCCCAAAAAGGAATATCTTTATTTTAATCTTCCGCGTTAAAAATATGTCAGCATTGTCGGTACACCACAACTACCACAGTGAATAAATAGCGTTGTTTTTCAAATACAGGTAATCATAATATGTTTAAAGAAGCGTGATTGCTTAAGTTTTTCTTAGCTTTGCGCCCCAAATTAACCGACTATGAATCGACAGGAATTGGTGAATCTGATTAAGGAAAAGCAGTCTTACCTGTGCGTAGGACTGGATACAGATATACAAAAGATTCCAAAACACCTGCTTTCTCATGCAGATCCGGTGTTTGCCTTTAACAAGGCGATTATTGATGCTACGAAAGATCTTTGCGTAGCTTATAAAATTAATACTGCCTTTTACGAAAGTATGGGTATGCGCGGCTGGGAAAGTTTGCAACGCACCATTGAGTATATCCCTTCCGGTATATTCACTATTGCAGATGCAAAACGCGGTGATATAGGTAATACTTCTACCCAGTACGCCAAAACATTTTTCGACACTTACAAGTTCGACTCCGTGACCGTAGCGCCTTATATGGGCCGCGACAGTGTTACACCGTTCCTGCAGTTTTCTGAAAAATGGGCCATCCTGCTTGGATTAACTTCCAACGAAGGCAGCCAGGATTTCCAGATGCAGCAGATAGGCGATGAGTTCCTGTTTGAAAAAGTGTTGAAAGCAGGTATGGAATGGGGTACCCCGGAAAACCTGATGTTTGTGATTGGTGCTACGCAATCTTCACAACTCGGGTATATCCGCAAACTGGTACCGGATCATTTCTTTCTCGTACCCGGCGTAGGTGCGCAGGGTGGAAGCCTGGAAGAAATATCCACACAGGCCATGAATAAAGATTGCGGATTACTGGTAAATGCCAGCCGCGCCATTATTTATGCCGGTAACGGAGAAGATTTTGCTACAGATGCCCGTAATGTTGCCCGTCAGTATCAGCAGGAAATGGCCGGATACCTGAATAAGATCGCAGCAGCGGTGTAAATATTTTTAGCTACCGGTACCGGGAATGGTCCGATTATCAGGCCAATACCAGGTACCGGTATCTCCCGGAATTATTTAAACATACAGTTCTTTACCGTCCACCAGGGCTTCACTTCAAAGATCAGTCTACCGGATACCACTGCCGGATCTTTGTCCACCAGCGACACTACTTCCAGACTGTCTTTACAATCCATGATAAAAATACCACGCAGCGTTTCATCATTTTCAAAAGGACCTGCTACCACCAGTTTTCCGGCTGCAGACAGTCGATTGATATTGTCCATATGACCACGCTGGATCTTTGCTGCAAGTGCGGTATCCTGGTTTCTTACCGGCCCTTTTTTTAAAAGAACCATCCAGTAACGTTTTAGTTCTGCAGGTGCGCCTGATCTGACTTTTGGGGGGAGTATTTTCCCTGCAATTGATTGTAATGGTGTGGGGTGAAATGATAGCATCACAACGACTAAAAATCCCAATAGCAACAGCGCAGGTAATACTTTGCTTGCCATATCTCTCGAGTTTGAAGGAAAGGTACAAACTTGTCATGAAATTACGTGAGACCAGCCCCGAATTTTATCCATGTTATGGCTTAAATCTCCCGGTGGCCGCCGTTCTTAATGGGTAATTTCTTATATTGGGTATTAAACCTGTAGTTAATGCAACAAGATCTGTTTCAGTCACCTGACTACTTTGCCATTGATGATTTACTGAAGGAAGAGCATTTGATGATCCGCAGTGCGGTAAGGCAATGGGTGAAGAAGGAAGTATCTCCGATCATTGAAGATTATTGCCAGCGGGCCACCTTCCCGACACAGATTATAGATGGATTGGGACAACTGGGTTGTTTTGGCCCGACTATTCCGGTAGAGTATGGCGGAGGTGGTATGGATCATATTGCATACGGACTGATGATGCAGGAACTGGAAAGGGGGGATAGCGGCATACGTTCTACCGCTTCGGTACAGGGATCGCTGGTGATGTATCCTATTTTTACTTTCGGCAGCGAAGCGCAGAAGAAGAAATACCTGCCCAAACTGGCCACCGGTGAGCTGATGGGCTGTTTTGGCCTAACAGAGCCGGATCATGGTTCCAATCCTTCCGGTATGCTGACCAATTTCCGGGCAGAAGGTGATTATGTGATATTGAACGGCGCCAAGATGTGGATTTCCAATGCACCGTTTGCAGATATTGCTGTGGTATGGGCAAAGGATGAATCCGGCGTTATCCGTGGTATCATTGTAGAGCGGGGTATGGAAGGTTTCACTACACCGGAAACAAAAGGTAAGTGGAGTTTAAGGGCCAGCGCTACAGGTGAACTGGTTTTTGATAATGTGAAAGTGCCGAAAGAAAATATCCTGCCGGGAGCCAGCGGCCTGAAAGGGCCTTTAACCTGCCTTTCTTCGGCGCGTTATGGCATTGCCTGGGGGGCAATAGGCGCTGCGATGGATTGCTACGAAGCGGCCCTCAGATACGCTAAAGAACGCATTCAGTTTGGCCGTCCTATTGCAGGATTTCAGCTGACGCAGAAAAAGCTGGCGGAAATGATTACGGAAATTACTAAAGCGCAGCTGCTGAACTGGCGGCTGGGGGTATTGAAAAATGAAGGAAAGGCAACGCCTGCACAGATTTCCATGGCCAAGCGCAATTCCTGTGAAGTAGCCGCCAATATCGCCCGCAACGCCCGCACTATTTTAGGAGGCATGGGTATCACCGGCGAATTCCCTGTGATGCGGCATATGATGAACCTGGAAAGCGTGATGACTTACGAAGGCACACATGAAATACATTTACTGATTACCGGCATGGATGTTACCGGTCTGGATGCATTTAAATAAATGGGTTGTTAGTTGCGCATGCGCTAAATAAACGCCGCGTCCGCGCGGCAGAAAAGGATACATGAAAAGACTTTTTTTACTGGCCACGCTATTGTGGTCTGCCAACACCCGGGCACAGGATGCACCGGCACTAAAACTGGTGGCCTGCGAAGGAAAGGCCCAGGGGACCTACTACATTGTAAAATATTTATCTACAGATACCACTTCCCTGCAACCCCGCATCGACTCTTTGTTTGGTGTAATTGACCAGTCGCTGTCGCTGTACAAACCAGGCTCGCTGATCAACCAGTTTAACGCTACCGGCAAAGTGACGATGGATGAACACATGAAAGCGGTGATTCAGAAAGCGCTGACGACCAATAAGGCTACGAACGGACTGTTTGATATTACGGTAAAGCCCCTGGTGTACCTTTGGGGGTTTGGGGTGAACAAACCCTCTTTTAAAGGGGTGCCGCCGCCAGATAGTATTAAAGCTGCACTAGCGTATATTGGTTCCCGTTACCTCCGTGTGAAAGGGGAAGAATTATCCACCACGAAGAAGGGGGTACAGATAGATTGCAATGGCATTGCACAGGGATATACCGTAGATGTGGTAGGGCATTTCCTGCAGCAGCTGGGCATAAATAATTACCTGGTAGATGTGGGAGGAGAATTATGTGCAAAGGGGCACAATCATCAGCACAAAGTATGGAGTGTGGGGATAGAGCGTCCATCGCCGGGAGATACGGCTTATGAGCCGGTACAGGGGCTTGTGCGGCTGCCGGACAAGGGTATTGCCACCAGTGGAAATTACCGGCGTTTTTTTGACCAGGGACGCACCCGTTTTGCGCATACCATTCATCCCCTGACAGGCGTTGCGCTGCATAACAATATTATCAGTGTAACGCTGATTGCAAAAGATTGTTTTACGGCAGATGCGTTTGATAATCCGCTTATCCTGATGGGGGTAGAGAAAGGATTAGCTTATATAGCGCAGCATCCGGAACATGGACTGGAAGCGATTTACATCTATAAAGACGCCGATGGTGGCATTAAAGAAGCATTCAGCAAGGGCTTTAAAGCGTATATGGAATTCTAAAAAAAAATGTCCCGTTCGCTGGTTACACGAACGGGACTCACTCTCACGCTTTCTTCTTAGAATATGGACACAAAAGGATTTAGTTCAGTGAGAACTTCAATCCAATATTTCCCTGGATGGTATTAAAGTTGGTAATATCGCCAACTTTGTAAGGAGAATAATTATACCGCACATTGGCATTGAACATCACTGGCGATGCCTTTCCAAAAGGCACGTTGATGCCTATTTCAGGGCTTACCAGGAATTGCCAGCTGTTGTCTTTTTCTACAAACTCACCCCAATATTTTTCATAATTCATATTAGCAGCACCTACTCCAACAGTCGCGTATGGAATCACGGCCGCAGACGGTTTGGTGAAAGCATAGCTTACGGTTGCCTGGATCGGAATTACCTGCAGGGTACGTGACTGAACGGCAGATACATCTCCTTGTTTATCGGGATATACGGCGCGTGGCAGACGTTGGTAGAAGTCCTGGAATCCGGAACGTACACCAACAGACCACTGATCATTCAGCATGTATTGCAATCCTGCGCTCCAGCCACGGAAGCTGGTTTTATCGGAATAGTCCTTTAAGGAACCGAGGGGTTGTGTGATAGAATAATTAATATCTACGGATAAAGGGGGACGAACCTGTGCGGATACTGCCTGGGCAGCAAAACATCCTGCAAAAATCAATATCCAGTTTCTTATCTTTTTCATCTTCCTGTCAGTTTAAAAGTTCTTAATCAAGATTATTTTTTCAGGTAGGGTGACTGGTCAAAAGAGGCCTTCACCATGGAATCGATGTTATCGATGCTCCATACGCCTGAACCGCGCCACAGGGCATTCCATACCGCTATAAACTTGCTGTTTTTTGGATTTTTCAGGTCGAATACGTCGATGGCTACCTGTTTTTCATTCACCTGGTAAACGGTGTAGTAGGAAGGCCAGTACCATCCGCCGCCGGGATAACCCCAGTAACCAGGATCCCAGTAGCCACCACCGCCCCACCAGCCTGGATTCCAGGAGATGTTGGTGTAAGAATTGTCGATCCGGGTGAGATTCACCGCCAGATCAGGTTTAGCCGATTTGGCCACCAGTGTATAGCCCCGTTGCTGCATGGCAGCACTCACGGAGGCAATTAATTTTTTATCGTAGTCAGTCAATGCTTTCTTTGCACTGTCGCTGGTACGCGTCAATACTGCCACCGAATCTACTATACTGAAAGTGGAATATGAACTAAAATTAGCGGTGCTGTCATGATTGGTGATATAGATCCTCGACTCTTCGTTAGTCATATCCTTTAATGGATCTTTACGACAGCTGCTGAATGAAACCATCGCTACCAGGGCAGTAGCGGCACTGATGAAAAATAATGTTCTTTTCATGTCCTAGCGTATTAATTAAAAAATAAAATCTACAGGTTAACGGTCATGGACCAAACAGGTTGGTATCCTGACATTCATGTTTCCGTATTCCTCTTCTTTGAACGGATTAGATAGGGGTTTGTTACAGAAAGTTTATCCGGGGAGTGTTAAGGAAATCCTAAAGTAAATCAAGGGTTAACAATGACAATCAGTAACGTAGCGTATTAAATTATTATAGATCTATTTTCTAATGCTATCCTTAACTGTTCGGGGTTTTCAAATAAAATGCTATCGATACCGAACTCACGGGCAGCGATTACATTCCGTAAATTATCATCGATAAATAATGACGTAGATGCGTCTACGTTATACCTGTCTAAAAGCAGTTGGAAAAATGCGGGGGCGGGTTTGCGCATTTTTTCTTTTCCGGATACCACGATGCCATCGAACCAATGGAGGGATTCGTATAATTCCCATGCAATGGGGAAGGTTTCGTCAGACCAGTTGGTGAGCGCATAGAGATGGTACCTGCCGCTTCTTTTCAGTTGTTGCAGGATTTCTTTTGTACCGGTTATTTCACCGCCCAGCATTTCGGACCAGCGGCCGTAAAAGGCGCGGATATTTTCTTCGTGGTGTGGAAAACTGTTCACGAGGAGATGGGTACCTTCTGCCAGGGTGCGTCCTTCGTCCTGTGCTTCGTTCCAGTCGGAAGTACATACCTCACGCAGGAAGGTTTCCATTTCTTCTTCCGAAGAAAAGAGCTGGCGATAGAGATGACGGGGATTCCAGTCGATCAGTACCGCGCCCAGGTCGAAGATGATGGTGCGGATATTTTTCTTTTCGGTTTGTTGCATAGGTGAATGTTTATTCCAGTAAATCGTCTGAGATATCTTCCAGCAGGTGAAGGTCTACAGAGTCGCTGCCTGCAATTCCTTCAATGGAGCCTTTGATATGTGCGGCATTGAGCAGTACTTTTTCGAGTTGTTTTTCACGTGCTTTCCATAATTTTTCCATGGCATCGCGTTCGCGTTGTATGGATAATTTCATGGACATAAATCCTTCCCGGATGGCTTTCCACTGTTCTGCAAACTCGCCACCGGTGAGGTATTCGTAGAGCATGTGCATTTTGTCGCCTTTATTTTCCTGGGAGCGGAGTTTGCCGGATATTTTGATGATGCCGTCTCTCAGCACATAGGCAAGTGCTTTTACTTCTGCGAAGGTGCAGATCCAGATGCCATCTCTTTCACCGAAGCGTTCCATGTCTTTCGGCATGGTCTGGGTAACGAGGATAGCTACCTCTACACCCTGGCTGCGCATATCTGCTTTGAGTTTTTCTACCCAGTCTTTAATAAATTCTTTGGTGCGTTTGCTTTCGTAGATGATGCGGCCGCATTCCTGTCCGTACTGATTACGGATCAGCTGGATGCAGTCGGCTCCGCGAACACCTTTTCCTACGGGAGTTACTTCATCGAACGGGAAATTGGCGCGAAGCATTTCTTCCAGCACGAGTTCCTGTACTTCTCCCTGCAACTGCATAGAGCCCTGTTCGGCCCTGCGTTTCATTTCTTCTGCCAGTTTGCGTTGATCTTCGAGTTGTTTTTCGAGTTCGCGTAAGCGGAGCTGGTGTTCTGTATCTCTCAGGGAGTTGCGTTCTGCTTCTTCCTTACGTATTTTATCGGCCAGTTCGGAACGGGCTTCCAGGAGTTTTTTCTGAAGATCGATTTCCAGTTCCTGTTCCCGGGTTTTGAGATCCTGTTCCTTACGGAGGAACTCCAGTTCCTGTTTACGGGCTTCTTTCAGTTTTTCTTCCTGTTCCTGGTTGGCTTCCTTTAAAGCAGACAGCTGGCTGCCCAGGTCGGCGGAAATGGATTTACGCAGTTCTTCTTCCAGGGAATCCTGGAGTTGTTTTTTTTCTGAAAGTACACGGCGCTTAATTTCTTCTTCCTGTTGTTCCTTTTGTGTTTCTATCTGTTTGCGCTCAAGTGCCATCCTGTTCCTTTCGGAAAGGAGGGTATCCTTTTCTTCCTGGAGAGATTTCAGGCGACGACGCCATTCATCTTCCATTTTTCCCCGCATTTCTTTTGCTATATCCGCTGCAAACGCATCTTCCATGACAAACTGGTGCTTGCAACTGGGACAGGTAATTGATGTTCCCATAGTATCTCAGTAAAAAATTACGTAAAGATAGGGGATTGGCGGCCGGAATAAAAAAAGGAAGGAATGTGCTCCATCCTTCCTCATGCATCCTTAAATGGCTAAAACAAACAACAGGTAATCGGGTTTTCATGGGATAATACTCCTGTCAGGGATATGACTGTAAGTTGCTGAATAATTGTTAGCAGAAGGTTAAGGGGAGATGAGCGAATTGTTAAGAATGGGGGTAAAAAAAGAAAAGACCTGCTGAAAAGCAGGTCTTACTTTCGTGCGAAGAAGGAGATTCGAACTCCCAAGCCCTTTCAGGCACTACCACCTCAAAGTAGCGCGTCTACCAATTTCGCCATCTTCGCATCTGGTAGAATGGGGTGCAAAAATAATGGCTTTTTTAAAATAAGCAAATTTATTTATTCATATTTCCAGAAAAAGGCAATTATTTCCGCAAAAGGATGCGAAAAGTGGTGCCTTTATTTAGCTCAGATGATCTTACGTAGAGGCGACCCCGGTGGTATTCTTCTATAATTCTTTTGGCGAGTGAGAGGCCGAGCCCCCATCCGCGCTTTTTCGTGCTGAATCCGGGTTTGAACACTTTTTCGAAGTTCAGTTTGGGGATACCTTTACCGGTATCTGCCACATCGATGGTGATGTAGGTGGGGTGGTTTTCGATGGTGATATCGATCTTTCCTTTCCCTTCCATGGCATCCAGTGCATTTTTTAATAAATTTTCCACGACCCAGTCAAAAAGCGGGGGAGAAATCATCGCAGGGAGCTCTTCTTCGATGCTGTGAACGGTGAGCATTACTTTCTGGGGAGATCTTTTTCGGATGTAATTGGTCATGTTCTGAATCTGTTCCACGATGTCTTTTTCCTCCAGTTTGGGTACGCTGCCTATTTTGGAAAAGCGGTCGGTGATCAGTTTCAGCCGGTCGACATCTTTGGAGAGTTCTGTGACGATGGAGGCATTGGCTTCATTATCCCGGAGGATTTCGAGCCAGGCTTCCATAGAGGAGAGGGGGGTGCCCAGCTGGTGGGCGGTTTCCTTGGCCAGTCCTACCCATACCTGGTTCTGGGTGGCGCGGTTGGTGCTGGACAGGGCAAAGAGCACGATAGCGATAAAGAGGGTGACTACAATCAGCTGTATATACGGATAGTAGCGGATTTGCCGGAGAATGAGGGAGTCGCCGTAATAGATGTAGTTGTATAACTTCTGTTTGCTGTCGACCTCCATGATAAACGGCGGGTGCTGTTTTTTGAAGGCCTGCAGTTCTGACGCGAGAAAGCGGGAGTCCTGTGCGATGCGGTTGGAATCGAGGTTGCGGCTATCCAGGATCTTACCGGTTTCGTCGGTCAGTATCAGGGGGATGGTGGTATTATTGGTAACGATGTCTACGGCCAGGTTAAGGTTGGCTTCAGAGCTGGCCCGCAGGAGTTCGCGGTTGGCTTCCACCCAGGTGGCTACTTTTTTCCTTTCTTCTTCCTGGATGTTGCGGGATAAATTACTTACGAACCAAATGGTAGTGCCGATGATAAGCACTGCCATGGAGGCCAGTATGAACTTCCATCCGATATACTGTTTAAACATACTTCTAATTTAAGCCTTATTCGACTTACCTGATTATGTAATGATTCGCAAATATTAGAATCCTTTGTTGCATATTTGCATCTCAAAAATAATTGTTCACGCATAAACGTAATATCAGTTGCCCGTATTGCCATCAGTAGCAGTTGTTATTTTAAATTGGAATGGAAAGGCTTTCCTGGAGAAGTTCCTGCCATCGGTTTGCCGTTCTACCTACGGCAACCTGCAGCTGGTGCTGGCAGATAACGCTTCTACGGATGATAGCGTGGCTTTTGTGGCGCAGCATTATCCGCAGATCCGGATCATCCGCAATCCGCAGAATGATGGGTTTGCGGGTGGGTACAACGATGCTTTGCAGCATGTACAGGCTGATATTTATGTATTGCTGAACCAGGATGTGGAAGTAGAGGAGGGTTGGATAGAGCCGGTGGTGGCCCTGATGGAACAGGATGCCCGCATTGCTGCCTGTCAGCCTAAAATGAGGGCATATAAAGACCCGGAGGAATTTGAGTATGCCGGGGCGGCTGGTGGCTGGATGGATATTCTCGGTTATACTTTTTGCCGGGGCAGGATCCTGTATACCACGGAGAAGGATAATGGTCAGTACGACGATGTAAAAGATATTTTCTGGGCAACGGGAGCGGCTTTATTTATCCGTTCTTCCTGTTTTCACCAGGTGGGGGGCTTCGACCGCGATTTTTTTGCGCATATGGAAGAAGTGGACCTTTGCTGGCGTTTGCAGCGGGCCGGTTACCGGATCTGTTATTGCCCTGATTCCAGGGTGTTTCATGTGGGCGGAGGGAGTTTACCCCAGGGAAATCCCCGTAAGCTGTACCTGAATTTCCGGAATAACCTGATGATGCTGTGGAAAAACCTGCATAGCGAAGATCGCTGGATTGTGCTGGTGCAGCGTTTCTTCCTGGATATACTGGCGGGGGTGAAAAGCCTGGTGGCCGGAAAACCAAAGGATATGGCCGCCATTTACCGCGCTTATAAGGACTATTACCGCTGGCGCCGGAAATATGTGAAAAAGGATAATCTGCCGGAAATGAAGCTGATGAAGATGAGTGGTGTGTTTCACGGGATTATGATCTGGAGGTACTATTTCCTGGGGCATAAGCAGTTTTCTGAACTGATTTAATCAGCAGCAGGAGGTAAAAAGTTTTTTTCTCCCGTAAAATAACTACGGGGGAAAATTCGAAAATTTCAAAATATTATGTAGGTTTGCACCGGAAATAAACTGATTATGGAACAGAATACAGTAGATAACAAGTACGACATCACTATAGACAAAGTTTCCCGTTCCCGTTGGCTGTTTTACGTACAATTGTTTTGTATGGTGGCCTTCATCGTGGGAGTTAGCTACGGACTTTATACGCACAGATACAAGGGTAAACCGGAAGTAAAGGTGCAGGAAAGCTCGCTGTATAATCCAAAATATAAATAAGCGACTGCTTTAACATAATTATCCAGCCTCCATCGGTTATCCGGTGGAGGTTTTTTATTTTCCATCTTTCCCAATTGCGTAAATAATATTCCCGATCCGAGCCGGAAATTTGGCTTTTTGCATCGACTTTTGTATCTCCGGTGTGATATTGACCGGGGATAGTAAGTATGTTTAAAAGGACGGATAAGGTAAAAAAGAAGCGTCAATCATCACTTTTCAGATGGGTGGTGGATAAGTTACATCTCTGGCTCGGAATGGCCTCCGGCTTAATTGTGCTGTTGCTGGGGATTACCGGCTGTTTGTTTGTTTTCCAGAAAGAAATCAATGATGTTTATTACCGGAAAGTCTTATTTGTTACCCCGCAGCAAACACCGGTATTACCGGTCAGCGAGCTGAAAAAAACAGCACAGGCGGCGCTTGGTCCGGATAAACCCATACTCAATATCACCACTTATGCAGACCCGGCGAATGCCTGGGAATTCATGACTTATAAGGGCAATGATACGGCGCTTACCTATTTTGGTACTGTGGAGTATTATGAAGCCGTGATGCTCAATCCTTATACCGGCAAGATAACCGGGAAGATTGACTACAAACATAATTTCTTTTCGGTGGTGAAAGGGCTTCACTGGAGCCTGTTGCTGAACGACAAGTACGGGCAGCCGGTGATAGGCTGGGGCACTTTTATTTTCGTGATCCTGCTCATTACGGGGTTGATCATGTGGTGGCCTAAGAAATGGAACAAAGCCAACCGGGAGAAGAGTTTCAAAATTAAATGGAATGCCAGTTTCAAACGGGTGAATTACGACCTGCATAATGTGCTTGGTTTCTATGCGATGCTGGTGGCGCTGATCATCGCCTTTACGGGTATGGTATGGGCATTTAAATGGTTCCAGGCAACGGTGTATGTAGTGGCCTCCGGTACTACCACACCTCCCGCTTTTGTAGAACGTCATTCCAAAAAAACAGCTGACCCGGTCAGTGCCAATCCGCTGGACCTGGCATTTGAGAAAGCAAAACCTATCCTGAAAGGGTCCAAACGTATTTTTATTTTCCCTGCTTCCGACTCTGCCGGGGTGAATACTATTGGCGGCTATAAAAGAAGTGAAACTTTTTATGGCTCGGATGAATTACATTTTGATCAGTACAGTGCCGCTTTACTGGGCAGAACAAACGATTCACACCGGAACCGGGGAGAGCGGTTGATATCGATGAACTACGATATTCACGTAGGCGCTATTGCCGGATTGCCGGGAAAAATTCTCGCATTTGTGATCAGCCTGATCTGCGCATCCTTGCCGGTAACGGGTTTCTACGTATGGTGGGGCAAGCAGAAGAAGTCGAAAAAGAAGCCGGTAGTGATTCGCGAAGCGGCAGTAGCGAACAGAATGTAAATAAAAAGTATTACTGATTTTCTCTTGAAATGCTTTTCCCTATTGTGTTTCAGCAAGTTGTTATACATAGCAGTGCAAAAAATATTCAGAAAAAATCGAAAAAAAATTTTGTGTTTTCAGTCCGTTTCCTATCTTTGCAATCCCAACGAAAACGGTACGGGGCAAAGCAAACGGCCTGAAACCATCGGAAGGAAAAAGTTCTTAAGATAACAAAGTTTTTAATACCTGCGAAAGTAGCTCATTTGGTAGAGCACGACCTTGCCAAGGTCGGGGTGGCCGGTTCGAGCCCGGTCTTTCGCTC
>NZ_FOJG01000002.1:2572555-3178657 GCF_900110835.1 Chitinophaga arvensicola | reverse complement strand
CTGCGAAAGTAGCTCATTTGGTAGAGCACGACCTTGCCAAGGTCGGGGTGGCCGGTTCGAGCCCGGTCTTTCGCTCTAAAGCCTGACTGATTATTCAGTCAGGCTTTTTTATGCATGCAACTTTCTGTACGCCACGAGGTAACAAGTAAAGAATATCCGTATAGCAACTTCCTTTTTCTTTTTCTACTATGCCAAGCGGCTTATCCAGGTCAGGAGATAAGCAAATCCAGCAAATGCTTCACTAAAATTTCCGCTGGAAATGCACCACTTTAGCTATTCTTGTATATTACATTTTCAGTATGGGTTAGGAAATCATTTCATGGCATATACACAACAAGCATGGGCCATATAAAGTATTTCACTATGGGGAACCCTCCGGCCCGGATTTACCATGGCTGCATTTGAACACTGCATATGAATGGGGCAATTGGATATTACTGTATAAAAGAGAGAAGGCATCGTTTTAAACGATGCCTTCTCTCTTTTATATGTTCTGAATCCTTTACTAATAATCCCCACTGGCGCCGCCACCACCACCGGATCCGCCTCCATACTGCATGTCATTGCCTGCAGGTTGTGCGCCTGGTGTATAGGTTTGTGCAATGATCAGGGATTCCAGCCGTAGTTTATCTGCCAGGGAAGGATCTTCGGATTCTTCATAGGTAAAACCATGTTTAGGTTCTTTTAGGTAACGGATCAAAGCCCAGGCGGCTACGGTCAGTACCAGTCCGCCCAGTGTCATCGCTGTTTCCAGCGGCATTACACTGTGATAGTAACGGATGGTGAATACAATAGCGGCGAGCAGGATCATACCGGTACGGAGCAATACCGCATTTTTATGACGGATACCGAGGTAGAGATATACAACCGGTATCACAACGGTATAGATCCAGAAAAATAATGCGCCGGGAATACTTTCTCCTTCTTTCAGTTGGAGATCAAACATCGCATCGCTCAGCTCCCGTACCACAAAGTAGTTGCCGGCAAGATAGAGTGTGAGCAGTGACAATACGGAGATAGCCGTGAGGCAGTGATGGTAATGCCTGCTGAAATGGTAGGCCGCTATTTTCTTTGCGGCAATATAAACAGCCAGTGAAATGCCCATGATCAGAAACGGCGTGATGATTTTGGCGGCCGGACCCAGTTTAACGGCTATATTGAATATAAGCCCCAGGAAGGCCAGGTAACATACGCTGGCTACTACCATGTCGGCAAAGCGTAAAGTAGCTACAAAAGTGGTGATAAACACCAGGCCGAGAACAGTTTCCACAGAAGGATGATTGGTAATGAAAGCGCTGCTGCAAATGAGTCCGAGGGCGCTCCATAGCAGGGCATCATCTACGCCTGCACGGAATAATTTTTTCTCACGGATAAATAATTCCAGTGCGCCGTAGCATGCGAGACCGGCGAAAATGCAGAGTCCTGCGAACCCGCTTTCATTTTTGATCGCCTCCAGCAACATGAGTGTGAGGAGGCCAAGCGAAAAGGAAACGATGATGGTGGTCAGTATAAAGAGACCAACTTTAATGATCGGGTTGGGTGTGTAAAAGTTTACCGGGTGGGCCGTTTCGATGGCCTTGTAGGTGGCAGCACTGATACAGTCTTTCCGCAATGCTTTTTCTGCTGCTTCTTTTATTTCCAGGTTGTCGAGGGTCTGGCTGTTATATGCTAGCATGTTTAATTTTTTTGTTGAGGTTAATCAAAAGCACAATTACACCGATGGCGGAGCCGATAAAATAGAGGAGCCCCAGGTAGAGGGCGCCGATATCGTCGATGGCGACCAGGGAGCGCACTACCACTATGCTAAAGCCGATATACCCATATAATACACTGATCAATACAAAGTAAAAGGAGCGGTCGCGGAAGGCTTGCTGAAGGATGAAGTATACCACCCCTGCGAGGCCCAGGCCAAAGATCAGCCAGCTCACATCAAACACGCACATGGCAGCAATTAACGCAATGAAAATAATGTGCGCACCAAAGTTCTGGTAAGTGAATGCAAAATGTTTTTTGAGATTTTTAGTGGTAGATATAAACGCCAGGGCTATCAGGAAAGCACCGAGAAAGATGCCGGTGTAAATGATCCGCTCACTGCCAAAGTCGTTGGCAGAAAGCACCTGGAACGGTGTTACCGCAATACCCAGCCAGGCGGCCAGGTTGGTGACCGCCATTGATAATACACCGAGATGATCAAAATAATAGGCGCTTAAAGTAAGCACCGCCAGTGGGATAAAGGTGGCCAGTCCGTATGCCGTACCAAAGGCAGTGTATTGAAACTGCAGGTACCCGATAAAGGTGATGAAAGTCAGACAGCCTAACAGTAACGCATAATCGAAAAATGCATTGGGCGAGCTGACTTTTGCCCAGGAGAAAGGTGCTTTTTTCCGGATACAGTAACTGAAGCAGCCGGCGCAGATTACACCAATGATCAGCAGGATTACCTGGTGTCCGATGGTATCGATATTTTTATAGATCAGGATGCCCAAACCTCCGCTCAGCAGGAGTACACCGAGGTACAGGAGGGTTTTTATTTCCCAGTGGAGAGAGAACAGTTCCTGTGCTTTCGCCGTTTTTACCGCCGCAAGTTCTGTATCATTTACCAGGTTTTCTGCGTGGAGTTTTTCAAAGATTTTTTGATTCATAGATGGCGTTAAAGAAGTTGGAATTAACAATCATTACCCGCTGCAATATACAATATCAGCGCACAAAACGATATATTGTGATACAGGGAAAATGACGAACAGTCCTGCTTTTATAAAAAACAACACGGTGACATGAAAGAATACAACGCTTCTTTATTCGTGAAATTAACAAGTGAATTGGGTGAAGGTGCTTGCTGGTGGCCCGAAAGGAGCAGCTGGTGCTGGGTAGATATTATGGGCCATACCATTTATATGCAGGATACGGATGGTCGTTTGCGATCTTTTGATGCGGGTGGTTATGTGACAACGCTGGTACGGGTAACTGGTCGGGATGAGCTGCTGGTGGGGTTGAAAGACGGTGTTGCTTTTTTTTCACCGGAGCAGGGTGTGGGAAAGCGGATAGCGGTACTGGAAGAAAAGGACCGGGTGCGTTGCAATGATGGTAAATGTGATCCGGCCGGGCGGCTCTGGATTGGCACGATGCAGATGCCGGCAGAAGAGGGCACGGGCAACCTGTATTGTATCACCGGATCCGGGGCGCCGGTACTAAAGCTGCCGGGTGTTACCATTTCCAACGGGCTGGTATGGAAAGATGATAAGATGTATTACAACGATACGTATACCCGAAGTGTGCAGGAGTTCAGTTATGACGCAGCCGGGGGTACGATTGCCTTTACAAGGATAGCTGTGCACATTCCGGCTGAACTGGGCTGGCCGGACGGTATGGCGATAGACAGCCACGGTATGCTCTGGATTGCGCATTGGGGTGGTTATGGGGTGTATTGCTGGAACCCGGAAACAGGAGAATTGCTTGGCAAGGTGGAGGTGCCGGCGCCACATGTATCTTCCTGTGCATTTGGTGGGCCGGAACTGGATGAAATGCTGATTACAACGGCCCGGGAACACCTCACTGAAGAGCAGATAGCGGAATATCCCCTTAGTGGGAGCGTGTTTCACGTAAGGCTACCTATTAAAGGCTTACCTGCCAACTACTTTAAGTATTAATTATTTTTACATATTAATGTTTCACAGTTTTCTGTTATATTATTAGTATATTTGCAGACGGAATCAGCTTTTTCAGGGTATTTTAATACCATTTCATACTATCTTATATCAACTTCCCTTTTGCATAAGATACTTCCCTTTAGTATGCTACCGCTAGAAAACATCATGTAAAAAATAATTATGATCATGAAGGATTTTAAAATTATTGACAACAAAGAGGCCAGACAGTTTGAGGCGCATATCGCTGGACAGATGGCTAAAGTTATTTACGAAAGAAACGGAAGCCGCATTTTCCTGACAGGTGCAGAAGTGCCACCGGTACTGGAAAAACAGGGTGTATTGCCAATGATGCTGGGAAAAGTAATGGAGGAGATTTCTGCACAGAATATCCGTATGGTACCTTCCAGCAAGAAAGTGGCAGAATTTGTACGCAGTAATCCTCAATGGAAAACGCTGCTGGCACACGGTTTACACATATAGCTCTTTATTTTACATTTGACATTTAGTTATTTAATTATTTGCCGGCCATCTTTATTATCAGAAAACTAGAATGGCGGAAGATTCATCAAACACGAGACCAGTCAAATAACTAAATAACTAAATACTCAAATGCCCTTCTACTTGATGCCCATCTTCAATTTCACGTCCGGCATCAAATCATCGGCTGCTGCGGATACCAATACCGCATCTCTGGAGTTATCAATCACCAGCGTATAGCCTTTTTCGTTAGCCACCGCTTTTAATAACTTTTTTGCTTTATCCATAATAGGCGTCAGTAACTGCTGTTCACGCTGATTCATTGCGTCTTCAGACATTTCCTTATACTTCTGGATATTGGCTTGTAAGCCTTTTAGCTCGGAAATTTTCACTTCCTGCATGGCTTCACTGAGTTTGGTACTCAGACTATCATATTCTTTTAATTTCTTCGTGTATTCTGCTACCAGCTGCTGGCCGTCGGCATTGAGTTTTTCCTGTAAAATATTTAAGGAATCACCTGCCAGTTTACTTTCCGGCATAAAGGCAATCATTTGTTGAAAATTAATATAGCCCGTTTTGGATTGGGCAAAAAGTGCAGTACTTCCTAACAGTGACAGGCAAAGTGTACAGATAAATTTCATCGGGATAATTTTCACAATAATAATAGTCCAGTTGTGAAATATTCTTTAACATGAATATAATGTAATGTTAAAATGAGTGGAATTACTAACATATGAAAGTCGCCTGAGGAGAAAATGCGCTGGCGAACGATTTACCGGGAAAAACATTTCTACGGTACATATCTCCCTATAATATTATTAATCATGAGTTTATGTATTTAAGATCCGGCAGCGCAAAGAAATATTTGCCCAAAAATAGGGGTAAGTACTTAGTAAGGTGTCGTATAATAAATCAGTTCAATTGGCAGAAGGAATTATATTTGACGTTAGATATCAAACCCTGAGCATGGAATTTATAAATCCGGGTAACACTGCAGTACCGGAAATGGAAAACTCATTAACTTTTGAACAGGTTTTTAAAACACATTTTAAAGGCTTGCATGCCTATGCATGTACGCTACTGAAAGATGAAGTGATGTCGGAGGAGATGGTACAGAACGTCTTTTGTAAACTCTGGGAAAAATCAGGTGACATAAAAATAAAGCAATCTGTTTCGGGATACCTGTACCGGGCGGTATACCATGAATGTATCAATTATCTGCGTCATCAGAAAGTGAAAGCCACGCATCAGGCGCATACCAAATACCAGATGAACAACGATCAGGATATTGGCAATGCCTCTGGTAAAGTGATGTTGCGCGACCTGGAAGAGAAGCTGGAAGCCGCTTTGATGGCATTGCCGGAAAAGTGTCGTACCGTTTTTCAACTGAGCCGCTTCGAAGAACTGAAGTACCAGGAAATAGCAGATCGCCTGGATATCTCTATAAAAACTGTGGAAAATCAGATGGGCAAAGCACTACGCTTATTACGACTCAACCTGGTAGATTTTCTGCCCTTGTTATTAATTTTGCTCCACCTGTAAAAGCGCATCCGTGAACAAACAATCCAATCATATAAACGACGACCTGCTGGTAAAACATCTGCTGGGCATTGACACGCCCTCAGAGAAAGCAGCAGTAACCACCTGGCTGGCAGAAAAGGAGGAGCACCGGCGCTATTTTGAACACTTCCGCCTTATCTGGGAAGAAAGCCGTAAGCTGGCCGCTGTAAGCACCGTGAATGAAAATGATGCCTGGTCACGATTCCAGCAACGGGTAGGCACCAACGAAAATACCACCCGCATCGTAAAACTGGATACCGGCATCTCCTGGCGCCCTATTCTACGTATTGCTGCGGTATTAATCATCCTGGCCGGTGCAGCCGGTGCATGGTTTATCTCACAACAACGTAATCAGCCACTGATACTGGCTTCCGGTGAACAGATCAAACAAGACGTTTTACCGGATGGCTCACAGATCACCCTGAATAAACAATCCCGTATCACCTATGCCGGCAACCGTAAAGAACGCCAGGTAAAACTGGAAGGAGAAGCCTTTTTTAATGTAGCGCAAGACCCGGGAAAGCCATTTGTAATCAAAGTAAACGAAGTAACTGTTACCGTACTGGGTACCTCTTTCAACGTGAAAAGTACTGCCGGTAAAACAGAAGTGATTGTAGAAACCGGTGCAGTAGAAGTGACCAAGAATAACAACAGCGTACAACTGAAACAACATGAAAAGGCAATAGTGACCGCAACAGAAAAAGCACCGGTGAAACAAAGTAATACCGATGAACTGTACAGCTATTACCGCACACAAACTTTTGTATGTAATGATACCCCTTTATGGAAACTGGTAGAGATCCTGAATGAAGCATATGGTGTGAACATCGTGATTGCCAATCCGGAAAAACGCAATCTGCAGATTAATTCTACCTTTACCAATAGTTCGCTGGATAGTACTTTACAGGTAATCGGGCTTACTTATGAGATCGCCGTGGAAAAACAGGGATCACAAATTATACTGAAATAATAATCGCCTTCGTACTGTATGTTACTACCAAAGCATTTGCTGACGTTATTTTTTATCTGTTGTTTTTCTTTACCGCTGTCCGCCCAGCAATTGCTGAATAAAACGGTGAGTATAGAAGTAAAGGAGCGGCCACTCGCGGAAGTATTGACCACTATCAGTAAGCAGGGCAATTTTTATTTCTCTTATCTTACTACCATCCTCCCGCAGGACAGCCTGGTAAGCATCTCCGTAAAAAATAAAACAGTCAGACAGGTACTCGATATTTTGCTGAGTGGGGATTATCAATATAAAGAATCGGGAAATTATATTATTCTCCTGAGAAAAAATCAGGGGCAGGTATATTACCTGATCAGCGGGGTGGTCACGGACCGGAAAACAGGACAGCGGCTACCGAATGCCAGTGTCTATGAACGACAGCAACTCATCTCCACATTAACAAACAGCGACGGTTACTTCAGGCTGCGGTTAAAGGATAAATATCCTTCCGCAGCCATTAGTGTTAGTAAGGACCTCTATGCAGATACCTCTTTGTTACTCACTACAGGCTATGACCAGGAAATTGCGGTGAGTATAGCTCCTGCTACCTATCAGCTGAAAGTAGTGGATATCACCGGGCATGCACAGGTAGAAAAAACCTGGTTTGGCAATATGTTTTTATCCTCCCGGCAGAAATTAACCAGTTTGAATATTGGTGGCTTCCTGGCCGATAAACCTTACCAGGTATCACTTACACCAGGACTGGGTACACATGGTCGTATGAGTGGACAGGTGGTGAATAAATTTTCCATGAATGTACTGGGTGGTTATGCCGCCGGGGTAGATGGCGTGGAAATTGGCACTGCTTTTAATATCGTGAAAAATGATATGCAGCATGTGCAGGTGGCCGGCATATTTAACATAGTAGGTGGAAAAACCCGTGGTGTACAATTGGCAGGTATGCACAATAATGTACTGGATTCTATGATCGGCGTACAAGTGGCGGGTATCAGCAATATCACAGAAGGCAATATGAAAGGTGTGCAGCTCACCGGCGCCATTGGCCAGGTATATGGCAACATCGATGGGGTACAGGTAGGCGGCATTGTGAGTGTTACAAAAGGCAATAGCAAAGGCTGGCAGGTATCAGGAGCTATGAACTATAATGGTAAAGATATTGACGGTGTACAGTTGAGTGGTATCATAAATGTGAACCACAAAGATGCGAAGGGCGTGCAGCTGGCAGGCGCCGGAAATATTAACCACGGCGTGATGAAAGGTGTTCAGATCGGAAGTCTTTTTAACTACGCCCGGGAAGTAAGAGGTGTGCAGATTGGCCTGGTAAATATTGCGGACAGCGTTACGGGGTACAGTATCGGTATTCTCAATATTGTGAAACACGGCTATAAGAAAGTATCCGTGTTCAGTACGGATGTACATCCGTTTAATGTGGCCTGGAAAGCGGGCCGCAGTGAGTTGTACAGTATCATTTTTGGTGGTTACAGTCCTGGTACAAACAATACTTCGTGGTCGCTTGGATATGGTATCGGTAAAGTAATTCCGTTTAATAAAGTATTGTCGTTGTCAACAGAAATAACCGCGCAAAATGTTTTTCTGCAAAGCTGGAAAGAGAATACAGACATCTACCGTTTACAGCCTTCCCTGAATGTAAAATTAGGGAAGCGCATTATTTTATTCGCGGGTCCTTCTTATGCGATCAATGTGCGCGATGAAACTTCTCCTGCTTCAGCAGCGGGTTTGGGGGCGCACTATCCTACTGTGAAGCTTGGAGATCATGTTTCTTCATGGTTAGGCTGGCAGGCAGGTATCAGTCTTTTTTAATTTTCATTTTTCTGCATAGGGGTAGAAGTTCTTCAACGTGTCGTTATATCGTACGAAATAACAAATACACATGAGAACATTTTATATCAACAGCCGGATCATTTGCTTTTTTGTTGCCCTTTTATGTTTAGCCACAACAGCTTACGCACAGCATCCGCTCACAAGTCCCGCACATATAGGATTGGTATATCCATTGAGCAGTAACGGTAAAAACGCTGCCGCCTATACGAATCATTTTTCCCTGAATATTATAGCCGGTGTTTCCAAAGCAGAAACGGGTGTAGCGGTCGCCGGTATTTCCAATATCATCAAAGATAGCGCTACCGGTGTGCAGGTAGCCGGATTCTCCAATCATATCGGTAAAACATTTCATGCGGTTACCGTAGCAGGTTTTATGAACCAGGTGAAAACAAGTGCGGATGGTGCGATGGTAGCAGGTTTCTTAAACTTGTCCGGTAGCTTGCATGGCTTTCAGATGGCGGGTTTTGGCAATCTGGTTTCCGGTGATGTACAAGGTACGCAGGTGGCGGGTTTCATGAATACGGCAGCCAACAATTCGCAGATACAGGTAGCAGGTTTTGCCAACATGGTAAAGAAAGATGCGAAGGTGCAGGTGGTTGGTTTTATGAACAAAGCAGAAAATGTGCATTCGCAGGTAGCGGGTTTTATCAATATTGCAAAGAAGGTAAAAGGTGTGCAGGTAGCTGGTTTGATCAACATTGCGGATAGCAGTGAATACCCGATCGGTTTAATCAATATTGTAAAGGGTGGAGAAAAACAGGTGAGTCTGAGTATTGATGAAACGGCGACCACCATTGCTTCCTTCAAGTCGGGTGGCAGGGTGTTGTACGGCATACTGGGTGTGGGTTACAACCTGAAAAATAACCCGGATCCTTTATATGCTTTGCAGGCGGGTATTGGTGCGCATCTTCCTTTGCTGTCTCATTTCAGGATCAATGCAGAAGCCACTACGATGGTACTCACAAATTTTAAATCGGGTTACTATCACCGTCAGTCGTTGGGTATTTTTCCCGCCTACCGTTTTGGCAGCAGGGTAGAAGTATTTGCTGGTCCTACGTTTAATTTCGTGGAAGCAGAAAACGGAGTAGGTGTAGATCTTACCAATCATTACATCTGGTCCAGGGACAAGCGTAACGACCGGTTCAACGGTGGTTACATCGGAGGTACCGCAGGTGTGCAGGTAAAGCTGTAGAGAGTGGAAAGGAGGTATCAAAAGTAATCGTTGACAGCTATTACTTTTGATACCTTCTTTTCTTATTTTTTCAGGGAGTACTTCAGTACGTTGCCTGCCATCATTTCGGGTGTGATGATATCGCCGGCGTCGAGTGTAAAGTCTGCCGGGCCTGCAATGCCTTCCTTATTCAGTGTCGTGATTTTTCCGGAGGCCAGGTCCAGTTCCAGTATGACGCCTTTCTTTTCAAAAGCTATCCAGTCGGAAAAGATCAATGTTTTACGATTGGCTGTCAGTGCCAGTCCGTCGTAGTAGCCGAGGCGACCGGTCAGGGTGGTGAATGTTTTTTCCGCCGCGCCCATATCGATATAGCCTAATTGTCCGTCTGGTTTATTATCGTTGCCGAATCCGCATACATAGAGTCTTTTGCTTTTTGCATCGTATACAATGCCATTGGCGCCATTGATGGGATTGGTATACACCAGTTCTTCCGTACGGGGATTTTTTCCGAGATGTACCAGGAAGATCTTGTTCACATCAGTGGCAGATACTGCCAGGGTAGAATCGTTGAGGGCGGTAATATCATTCAGGAAGATGGAGGCCGGTGCGAGATCAATATTATACAATTCTTTACCGTTGTCCAGATCATATCCTTTTACTTTATCCACATCGGCGACAAAGAGCGTGTGATGCAGTACAAATGCGCCTTTCGGGGCATCCAGTCCTTGGGCGAAGATAGTGCTGCCGCCTTTTTTATCCATGCGGAAAATGATGCCGTTGCCGTCTTTTTTGGTGGGATCTCCGCCTTCGCCGATATCGGCAATGTAATAGTAATTATTGTATACCGCTACGCTTTCCGGTGCTTTCATAAAGGCGGTTTTATTCAGTTGCTGTTGGGCAAAGGTGTGGCTGGAGAGCAGGATGCTGGCTGCTGTCAGTGCCAGTGAGGGGAATTGTTTCATCGTTGATTTATTTTTATCAAAGGTATAAAGGCGGGGTGTCAGGCGGGTAACAGGAACGGTTCAAAAAATAGCATTTTTGGTTCGTTGTGCATTTTTGGGTGTGGTACCATACTGTTGCCGGTATTGTTTTATAAAGTAAGATACATTTTCAAATCCGCATTCCCAGGCAATTTCATTGACATTTTTTCCGGATTGGAGCAGCAGGTGACGGGCGTGTTTCAGCCGTTCTTCGTTGATCCATTTTTTTGGAGGGGCATTGTACAGTTTGGAGAATTCTCTTTTGAAGGTGCTGAGACTGAGGCCGCACATTTTGGCATATTCTTCCAGGGTAAAGGGTTGTACCAGGTTGTCGCGGATAATGGTGGAAATATTTTCCGCGCTGCTATCGAACATTTGCTGCAGAAAAGCCTGCACCCGTTCCTGCAGGGGGCCAGATAGCAGCAGCAGCAACACTTCATGAATTTTGAGTTCCAGCAGTTTGGTGGTATGGTGGCCGGGTTGTTCCAGGTATCGAAGGATGGCGTTACGGATCTCCAGTACGGCATTTTCGCAGGTCACTACCATAGGCCCGGCAGATCCGGGCGATGGGGTCTTTCGGTTATCGTCATCTTCCGGAAGAAAAGAACGGAGGAGGGCATCATCCATACAGAGGAGGAGCGACTGGTAATCGGCGCCTCCGGTAATAAAATCAGTCATGAAATACACGCCTCTTTTCAAGAGTACCAGGTCGCCGGCATGGGCAATAAGGTCGCCATCGGCGAGGTGTATATGTTTGGTACCCCGGAGAATAAATACCAGGGTATTTTCTGTGAGAAATCCTTCTTCCCGTCCGGGCTCATCGGCCTGTCTGAACCAGGCTACTATTGATTTACCGGCATGGTGCAGCTGTACGGCGGGGATATTTTCAAAAGCCTTCGGATAACGCGCTAACATGAAGTAAAATTACGGATTAGCGTGGAATTATATGTTATGGCATTGTATTTGGTAAAATGAAGTTAAAAGCAAGTCAATATGAAAACATGGTTATACCTGCCGCTGTTGTTACTGGGTTTTATATTGCCCGGTTGTACCAAAACAACAAATGAAGTGGTGATCCCCAATCAGACCATTTTATACGAATTAAACCCCGGCGACTGGAAACAGGATACCAACGGGATGTATTACTTCGTAATCCCGGTACCCGAATTGAAGAATGTGAATCAGACTGATGGCGTGATCGTTTCTTTGGCCCGCTATGCGCCCAATTCATCCGAGGAGCCACAGAATTATGAGCTACTGCCGCAGGTATACAATAGCCAGACTTACTTAGTGACGCACAATGCCCAGGCAGTTGAAATCGATATCAAAGGACAAAACGGTACGGCTTCCACGCCACCGGCTACCAAAGTGAGGGTGAAAATAGTACTGATACCTTCTGTTCAGTAAATCAGCTTTACCATTTCTCAACATATATATACAGGGCTTCCGTGAAAACGGGGGCCTTTTTTGTTGGCGGTTTCCGCCTGCCATTGCACAACCGTAATAATAAGATAACGACCATTCTTCACAGGAATTAGCAGATAGCAGCAGATTTTTACTATTTTCCACCTTTCGTATAAATCCCTTACAGTGTACATGAAAATTTGTCAAACTAATGGATAACAGAAGAGATTTTATTAAGAAAGCAGCGCTGCTATCCGGTGCTGCCGGCGTTTTTAGTGCCTTGCCTGCCTCTATTCAACGGGCAATGGCCATTGATCCCAAGCCTGGTACCACATTCCTGGATGCGGAGCATGTGGTGATCCTCATGCAGGAGAACCGCTCCTTTGACCACTGTTATGGCACCCTGCGGGGAGTGCGGGGCTATAACGATCCCCGTGCAATTCAGCTGCCCAACAGAAACCTGGTGTGGCTGCAGAGCAATGCCAAGAATGAAACGTATGCTCCTTTCCGGTTAAACCTGAAAGACACCAAAGCCACCTGGATGAGCAGTTTGCCGCATTCGTGGGGGAACCAGGTAAATGCCCGTAACAATGGGAAGTACGACAAGTGGTTGCTGGTGAAAAAATCCGGCAATAAAGAATGGGCGCCTATGCCGCTCACCCTTGGATATTATAACCGGGAAGATCTTCCGTTTTACTATTCCCTGGCAGATGCTTTTACTATCTGCGACCAGAATTTCTGTTCTTCCCTGACAGGTACCACGCCGAACCGCCTTTACCTGTGGACCGGCACCCTGCGCGATGAACAGAATGCGCAATCCAAAGCCAATGTATGGAATGAAGATGTAGACTATGGCCGGGAAGCGCATTGGACCAGTTTCCCGGAACGCCTGGAAGACAATGGCGTATCCTGGAAAATTTACCAGAATGAAATCAGTGCCGCCGGATTGGAAGGCGAGAAGGATGGGATGCTGGCCAATTTTACCGATAACCCGATAGAATGGTTTGCCGCCTTTAATGTTCGTTTTGCTACCGGTCATATTCAATACCTGCAACGCAGGCTGCAGGCATTGCCTGGCGAAATAAAAGAACTAGAAACTAAGCTGGCCACCGTTTCCGGTGAAGAAGCGGAGAAGCTGAAGAAAAAGCTGGCACAACGTAAAGAAGAGCTGACGCGCACTACCAGCGACGCAGAAAAGTTTACCCGGGCCAATTTCGAGAAGCTGTCGCAGCGCGCCCAGAACCTCCACAATAAAGCATTTACCACTAATATAGCCGATCCGGACTACCACGAACTGGAAACCCTGAGGTACAAGGACGGTGATACCGAAAGAACCGTAGAAGTGCCGAAAGGAGATATCCTCCACCAGTTCAGAACAGATGTAAACGAGGGCAAACTGCCTACCGTATCCTGGCTGGTAGCACCGGGCGAGTTTTCTGATCACCCTGGATCGCCCTGGTATGGCGCCTGGTATGTATCGGAAGTACTGGATATATTAACCAAACAGGAAGAAGTATGGAAAAAGACCATCTTCATTTTATGTTATGATGAAAATGATGGCTATTTCGACCACGTACCGCCATTTACCGCACCGCATAAACCCGGCACCGGTAAAGTTTCCGCAGGCATTGATACTGGTATTGAATACGTAACAAAGGAAGAAGAGCAGGCGAAGAAATACCTGGGAGCAGATGAGATCCACGAGAGCCCTATCGGACTGGGTTACCGGGTACCTCTGGTGATCGCTTCTCCGTGGAGTCGTGGTGGTTATGTGAACTCACAGGTTTGTGACCATACCTCTATCATTCAGCTGATGGAGCATTTCCTGCAACACAAAACAGGGAAGCCCATTAAGGAAACTAATATTTCCGCATGGCGCCGTACGGTGTGCAGCGATCTGACCTCCGTATTCCGGCCTTTCAATGGTGAAAAAATTACCGTGCCTTTCCCGGAAAGGAATGAGTTCATAGAAACGATCTACAACGCAAAATTCAAGAAGCTGCCGGATGAATTTAAACTGCTGACAGCTGCTGAAATAGAGAAGATCAATACAGATCCGGCCAACGCAGAATGGATGCCTAAGCAGGAAAAAGGAACGCGCGTTTCCAATGCACTGCCTTATGAATTATATGTAGGAGGCAAGCTGGGAGCAGATAAGAAAACTTTTGAGATCAGCTTTGAAGCGGGTAACAAGATCTTTGGTAAACAGGCGGCAGGCTCACCTTTCAACGTATATGCACCGGGTAAATACTTACAGGAAGCCACGCAAACTATGGAGCCGGTACGTACCTGGTCTTATGCGGTAAAAGCAGGAGATCAGCTGAAAGATACCTGGCCATTGGCGGCTTTTGATGCGGCACATTATCACCTGAGGGTATATGGTCCCAATGGCTTTTTCCGGGAATTTGCCGGAGATGCCAATGATCCGCAGGTAGAAGTACAGTGTGGTTATCAGCGCGGGTTGACCAACAGTAAGAAACTGACCGGCAGCGTGGAATTGAAGTTGATCAACCATGGAGCGGCCGCAGTTACTTTTGCGATCAATGATCTGGGTTATCACAAAGGAGAGCTGAAGAAAACGGTGGCGGGCCGCACTACCGCTACATTGGTAATAGATCTGTCTAAAAGCCAGGGCTGGTATGATTTCTCCGTGAAGACAACGGGTAGTGCTTCTTTTGAGCAGCGTTATGCCGGCAGGGTGGAAACCGGCAAGGAAAGCATCAGCGATCCGGTGATGGGAAGAGTATAAAAATAAGCAGTACGATAAAAGAGAAAGGGGCTTCATTATAGGAAGCCCCTTTCTCTTTTATGGTTTTGGATACTTTTAAATTTTTCGCTATTGGCGTGGGATTACGGATTACACTTTGAACTAAATTATGCGCTTCTTGTTATTTGTTTTTTTGTATATTAACGGGAGCGTTATTGATCCCGTTGCCTCGAATCTGTCGCCATATAAAAGAATTATTTAAATCATCCAAAATCCTTCATTATGAAACTTTCCTCCCGTCACCTGCCCTTGATGTTTTTATTTGCTGCCCTTGTGGCTTTTGCCGCCTGTTCCAAAGATGGCGCGCAGGGTCCTGCCGGAAATCCGGGTGCAGCTGGCCCTGCCGGTCCTGCTGGTCCCGCTGGTGCTAATGGTCCCAAAGGAGATACCGGTGTTGCCAATGTAATTTATTCACAGTGGTTAAATGTGACATTTGATACCATCCGGGATCAGAACAACGTAGCTACCACTGATGGTTTTGTTGGCTTTGTAGATGTTCCTAAACTGACTAAAGACATCCTTACCAAAGGAACAATCAATGTTTATTTTAATCTCGATTCTGCTGATCACCCTTATATTGTGCCTTTACCTTATGTAGATCCTTACCTGTTTGTAAGCTTCCGTGCGGAAGAAGGCGGCCTTACTATCATTGCCAGCCATGATTTTTCAAGTGGTAATTTCCCGGGTCAGAAAATTATCCAGCAGTTCCGTTATGTGCTGATACCAGGTGGAGTAGCTGCGCGTAGTGCGAATGTGGTAGATTGGAAAGATTATAAATCTGTTCAACGTTACCTGGGACTGAAAGATTAGATAGCTATAAATATATTAAGAAATATAAAAGTCCTCCTGCGTTTTGCAGGGGGACTTTTTGTTGCCGTATATGCACAGTTTGTTCCCTGCCAGCTACGTCGATGGCCCTTTTAGCGGCTGTAAGCGGGCTTATGGGAACCGGCTTTCATTTTGCAGGATGTCCGGTATGAAAAGGCTATTACTGATTACATTGTTCGCTTACATCCTGCAAGGCTGTAGCTCCCCTTCTGCTCCTGCAACGTCAGATGCGCACATCAGCCCGGTGAATACCGGTATTACGCGTGAAAATGCTTATAACGACCTGTTCCTGGACAGTTCGGCGATCGCTGCGTTTATTACTGCTGAAAAGCTGGATGATACTACTGCCAACCGGCTGCGTAGTTTTTATAATGCCCGCAACTTTGAGTTCGCCTGGCTCGACAGCCGTGGACCTGTAGAACAGGCGGCCGCTTTCCGCAGTTTGTATAACTACAGTAAAGACAGTACCAGCAACCGGGCACTGGATAAGCGACTGAATGCACTTATGGATGAAGACAGCCTGAGCATCAGCGCCGGCGACAAAGAAATGGTTAAAACAGAACTGCAACTTACCTGGCGGCTGATCAACTATTTCAGGGAAACAGGCGGCAGCATTGACCAGCTGGAACATATGGTACCAGCACAACGTTATCCCGCCATGGCGCTGGCAGACTCTATGTTAAAAACAGATGATAAAGTATTTCCGGCAGTAGCTGCTATGAAAGCCCCACTTAAAGCTTACCGGGAATACGCTGGTAAGGGCGGCTGGGTGCAAATACCGGATATAAAGAAGGGACTAAAGAAAGGTCAGTCATCTCCCGAAATAATAGCCGTGAAAAAACGACTTTCCCTCACAGGTGAGCTGAAAAATAATGACAGCAGCGCCGTATTCACCGATGAACTGGAAACAGCCATCAATGCTTTCCGTAACAGTAACGGGTATACGCAAAACGGTGTGCTGAATGATACCGTGGTGAAAGCCCTGAATGTGCCCGCTGAAGAGCGGCTGCAGCAGTTACTGGTGAATATGGAACGCATGAAGTGGATGCCGGTGAAACCACAGGGGAAGCTGATCCTGGTGAACATACCTGCTTTTGTACTGCATGTAACGGACGGGGATAAACGCTTATTTGATATGGACATTGTAGTGGGAAAAGAAGGGCATAGCACTACTATGTTTTCCGGTATGCTGAACCAGGTAGTGTTCAGTCCTTACTGGAATATTCCCCGGAGCATTGTCAGAAAAGAGATCCTGCCGGCTATTCAACGGAATAAGAAATACCTGGCTTCCAAGCATATGGAAGTAACCGGGGAAGCGAACGGTTTACCCGTGATCCGCCAGTTGCCCGGCCAGCATAACGCACTGGGTAAGGTGAAATTCCTGTTTCCCAATAGTTATAATATCTACTTTCATGATACGCCTGAGAAGGGTTTGTTTGAGCGCGATAACCGGGCTTACAGTCATGGTTGTATCCGGCTGAAAGATCCGGTAAAAATGGCGCAGTTTGTTCTGGAAGACTCTCCTCAATGGACGAACGAAAAAATAGACAGTGCTATGAACAGCGGAAAGGAAAAGTTTGTAGCAGTAAAGAACCCGGTGCCGGTCATCATTACCTACTTCACGGCATGGACAAACGGAGACAAATTATACTTTGCCTCCGATGTATATGGACATGATGCGGTCTTTAAAGAAAAATTATTTAAGTAATCAGGAGGCGGTGCTGCCTTTAACGAGGATCCTGGTATGCGCGGAATAATATTTATCCGGGCTGTACAGGAACAGGCAGGTGCCATTTCTGATACTTCCGATTACTTTACGGTGGATATTTTCGGGGATAGCAGGGCATCCCAGGCTGCGGCCGATATAGCCCTGTGCTTTGCCCAGATTTTCATTTACATAATTGGCGCTGTGCATTACAATACCTCTGCTGAGGGCATTGTCATTGATACCGGCTTCTTCGCCTTCCAGTCGAAGGGATAAGCCATGTTCACCATTATAGGTATCGCCGGTGATATAGAAACCAAGGCTGCTCTTAAAGCTGTTCATCTGGTTTGAAAAAGCATTGGCGATATCTTTACCGGAATTTCTGCCATGAGATACCAGCGTGTTGAAGAGTAACAGTTTATTTTTAAGATCTATTACAAACAAACGCTTTTTGGTGCTGGGTAGGGAGAAGTCGATAATAGACAACACATCGGGATTTTTAATCCGGCCGCTCTCTTCCAGGTGTTCGTAGCCAATCATGGCATTATCGAACGCTTCCCTGGAAAGACCGAGGGTATCCAACCGCATGTTATCGTATAGACTTTCCCGTTGGGAAGAATCCACTTTTACTGCTGTTGCCGGTTGAATGGCCGCAGTAGATTTTTCCGGTGTGGTAAGGTTTGTAAAAAGAAATGCAAAGCTGCAAATAGTAATAACAAAAATTAACGGTTTGATCGTTTGCTTCACTGTCATGTTCACACTCCGTGTTTTAATTTGGTTTAGAGAAAAGGCATAAGCTCCAAAGATAACGATTTTTGCAGTGGGAATGTCTTGAAGAAGGCCGTCTGAGGCCGCTCCCGGACATTTTTTAACATGCTGTTCACATACATGAAAAATGTGTATAAGTGGCAAATTTTCGTTAAATGCCGGACAATATCAGTATAAGCGTATGTTTTGTAGTTTTTATCTTTGAGGAGACGTTTTGTAAGAAGAGAAAACTGCCATAAAAAAGAAGGGCCGGTTATTATTGCCGGTCCTTTATTATTTCCCCCGGAATCGTTAATTTTCTTTAAAATATCCATCATGCCAGAATTACCCGATTTGCAAGCGTTTAAGCACAACCTTGAAAAGAAACTGCTACATAAAAAGCTCACCACCCTCACGGTGAAAAATGCGAAGAAATTACATACTACAGAGAAGGCCCTGAAAGAGGCGTTGGAGGGACAGCCGCTGGATCATATTCAACGGGTGGGGAAAGAACTGCATTTTGTATTTAAAAACGGGCATGTGCTCGGTATGCACCTCATGTTGCATGGGAAATTGTATTTCTTTGATAAAGAAAATGAACAAAAATATACGATAGTAGAATTGTTGTTTACCGGTGGCGACGGGCTGGTGCTTACGGATTTCCAGGGTGCAGCGAATATCTTCCTGGACCCGGAACCTAAAACCGCGCCGGACGCTTTATCGAAAGAATTTAATGAAAGCTATCTGAAAGAGCAGCTGGCCAAAAAGAAAATCAATATAAAAAAATATCTGCTCGATCAGCATAATGTACTCGGTATCGGAAACGCTTATGCGGACGATATTTTGTGGGATGCAAAGATTTCTCCTTTTTCTATCTGCAATAAAATTCCGGATGCGTCTATCAAAGCATTATTGAAATCTATCAAAAAGATCCTGGAAGGGGCAGAAAAGAAGATCCTGAAAAGTAACCCGGACATCATTAATGGGGAGGTGAGGGATTTTATGCTGGTGCATAACGCCAAATTAACGGAAAGCCCCGATGGTGCGCCCATTAAGAAGGACACTGGTGGTGGCCGCAAAACCTATTATACAGATGAGCAGGTGTTATTTGAGTAGGGTGATTAATTGTTGTGCATTCTGCAAAGCATAGCCGTGGCCGTCGTTGTTAAAGAAAGCCCAGACGGTATGTTTATCCTGTTGCCATTCTTTTATTTTCCCTGCATATTCCGTGATGAGTTTTTCCGGGTATAAGGCATCATATCTGCCATTGGGGCCATGGAAGCGGAGATAGATGTGTTTGGCGGTAATTGTTTCTGCATATGGCCACCTGTTTCCGGAGAGGGCGATGACCCATGCGATCTTGTATTGCTGCAACATCGCAGTGGCTTCTTCCGACAACCAGCTTTTATGCCGTGCTTCCAGTGCAAAATGATAATCACCATAGTTTTTTGTGAGTACCTGGAAAAAATGATCTGCCCTGTCTGCCTCGAAAGCTGCAGAGGGCGGGAGTTGCAGCAGCACCGGTCCCAGGTGCTTTTTAAAAGGATTAAAGAGGTCGAAGAATTTTGGGAGTGATTCTTCCGGATCAGTCAGTCGTTTTACGTGGGTCACATAGCGGCTGATTTTCGGACAGAAATAGAAACGTGCTGGTACTTTTTCGATCCATCCTTCCACGGTAGATAACCGGGGCAGGTGATAGAAGCTAGTATTGATTTCTGTTACCTTAAAAGTTTTGGCGTACCAGGAGAGATAATCAGTGGGCTTCAATTCCTTTGGATAGAATATTTCCCGCCAGTGCCGGTAGCTCCAGCCGGAGGTGCCTATATGGATGCCTGTAGTTGCCATGATCTTTTACTGGCACTCTGCAAATGTTGTTCCCATATATAAGTGCGTTAAAGCCGCACCAACCGAATGATGCCGCTTTAGCGCGTATGTCCGCAGGCGTAATGGTTTCAGGCAGAAAGGGCTACTTCTCCCGCTTTTTCTTTGGGCTCGTAAATGCCGGCTGCAATCTTTTCCACAAATGCTTTGGGGAAAAATTTCGGCAGCCATGCATTCAGTTTGTTGGTGAAGCCGGGAATAATTTCTGCTTTCCCTTTGAAGAGCCCGTCTACCGCTATTTTGGCCACTTTTTCTGCGGTCATATTGAAGCGGTTGGCCACGTTGCGGGTGTATTCTCCCATCCTGGCGCGGTTTACAAAATCGGTGTCGGTACTACCGGGGCTTAAGGCGCTGACCGAGATGCCGGAGTGTCTTAGCTCATACCGGAGCCCACGTGTAAACGACAAGGCAAAGGCTTTGGTAGACGCGTAGATATTCAGGTAAGGAACGGTCTGGTAAGCCGTTGTGCTGGCCAGGTTGAGCAGGTAAGCCCTGGGGAACTGCCGCAATACCGGGATATAAGCGTAGGATAAACCAACCTGTGCTTTTATATTTACATCGATGATGTTGAATTGCTCTGCAAGGGTGAGTTGTTCGAACGGACCATTGATCCCATAGCCCGCATTATTCACTACTACAGAGAGCAGTTCATGATAGGGGCTGGTCCAGCCGGTGACACGTTGCAGTGCCCCCGGCGCCGACAGATCCTGATGCAACGTATGTGCGTGTACGTGATACCGTGCAGAGAGTTCTTCTGCAGTAGCAGCCAGTGCTGCTTCGTCAATATCTACCAGCAACAAATTATAATTTCTTTCTGCCAGTTGCGCTGCAATAGCTTTACCTATTCCTTTTGCTGCTCCGGTGATGAGTGCGTATGACATGCGATAATATTTAGAGGGATGGAGTATTCACTTCTGCCAGGCTTTCGGAACGGGCTTTTACATTCACCCATTGTGGTCTTCCGCCATAGAGATGTTGTTTGAGATGCGCCAGTTTGTGATAGAATGGCGTTGGGCTATTGGCCGTTTTAGGTGCGTAGGCGCCGGTGATAATCGGAATGTACATCACTCTCCTGCGGCTCTTTTCGCCGGTGTAGGGCGACTGCTGTACACGGTGCCAGAGGCGTCCATCATGTACGGTAAGATCGCCGGCGGAGATATCGAAACCTACTTCTTTTTTATCCGGGTTGTTATCGATGAAGTATTTCTTCCTGAATAATAATTTCAGCAGGCCTTGTTCATGTGTACCGGGGAGTACTCTTAATCCACCATTGTCCAGCGGGCAATCGTCCAGGTGAATACCTACATTCAGCATAGGGAGGATGCGGGTGCCGAGGAACAGATCACGCGGGCTGTCGGTATGCCAGCCGAGTTGTTTGAACTGGCTTTCGGTGGTATTCACATAATGATTAACTACCAGGCCGTCTTTTTCATTTTCACCAATCCTGCCGGTATAGGGGCCTAAGAGGCTGGTGAGACTCTGTAATCTTTTATCTCTCACCAGTTCACGTAAGGCGTTGCTATAGTGTGATGCGAATGCAATGCGTTGGATCAACGGGCTGCCGTCCACGTCGGTACCGAATTTCAGCGGAATACCATTTACTTTCTGGATGTTGTTGCGGAGCAGAAGTTCCTGCACCTGTTGCAGTTCATTGTGTACAATGGACAATTCATTTTTGTCCAGGAAGCCTTTAAACTGGATAATGCCATGTTGACGGAAATAGTCAAGATGTGCTTCAGTTACGCCGTCGGTGAGGCGGAATACGGGTTGGTTTGTCGTTTTCATGACGATGACTTTTTAGTTGACAGTGATAAATCAGTTGTTGAAATAGATGATGCTATAGCGGCGATTGGTGGAGTGGCCGCAGGTAGGAGGGGAAATTAACAACAACAATAAGATGCCGCTTTGGTGGGGCGGTATAAGAACGCACTTATCTGGTGCGGGTTTCGGTGATTTTGATCTGTGTTCATGGTGATATCGTTTTATTAGTCTACCATTCTTGTAGACAAATATAAGCATGTCGGTTAATTTACCAAAAAATATTTTTGCGGGAGTGGGTCAACTATTGGTGAGCAGCTGTTCATAGTCGCCACTGGTATCAATATCCACCGCGCCCTGTGGAAAATCGACAGTAGCCACCTGGTCGGGGTGGGCCAGTAGTATCTTTTTGGCGCCCTCCTGCCCACTGAGGGCCAGCAGCTGTGGAAAAAATGATTTATCAAACAAGGCAGGCGTACCAATGGAATCGCCATAGGAACATGCAACGATCGCCTTGCCGGAGGTATTTTTGAGGGCGTACATTTCTACCAGCAGGTTGGTGGTAATAAAGGGCTGATCGCATAGCAGGAGCAGCGCATTGCTTACTTGCGGGGCAATGCGGCGCAGTTGCTGTAATCCTGTCTGGATAGATCCGCCCATGCCGGCGGGCCAATTGGGGTTGACGACGGTATGTACCTTTTCATTGACCAGTTGTTCCCTGATCTGGGTAGCGAATGCGCCGAGTACGACTACAACAGGAATATTATTACCGGATTCACGGGCGGTATGAACGACGTTAAGTAAAAGACTTTTATTTTGAAAGGTGAGTTGTTGTTTGGGAGTACCGAGTCTTTTTGAGGCGCCGGCGGCCAGGATGATGATACCAGTTGTTTCCATTATAGTTGTTGTTGAAGGATGATTTGTTGTTCGCGGGAATGGATGGCGGTGGTTCTTTCGCGCAGCGAGGTGGCGGCAGCAGCGGAGAGCACGGACTTGATTTCGCTGATCACGGACAGCGCGATTTCTTCGGCGGTTTCTGCGCCTAAATCAAGTCCGGCGGGGCCGTGTATGCGTGCCCGTTGTGGACGGGTGATGGAAATGCCATTGTCCATCAGTTCGCCCAGCATGCGTTGCAATTTTTTTGCGGGGCCCAGCACACCGATATAAGGTATGGGTAGTGGCAGGAGCTGAGCCAGCAGTGCCAGGTCGTAGTTGTAGTTATGCGTCATCAGCACAGAGGCGGTGTATGCGTCTGTATGAACCAGTGGGAGTACCTGGGCTGGTTTGGCAGTGATTACCTGTGTGGCGTCGGGGAAACGGTTGGTGGTAGCGTAACCGGGGCGTCCGTCGATTACAATGGTATGCCAGCCGAGGAGAGCGGCCATTTTCACCAGCGGGATAACGTCGTTACCGGCGCCGGCAATCAGCAGTTGTGGCGCTGGTGGAATAAAGGCGGTATGCGTAGTATAGTCGTTACCGGTAGAGAGGTATGTTTTGGTGAAAGAGCATTGTGTTTGTAATGCGTGGTGTGCATCGGCGGTAATTGCATTTTGCAGATGGCAGTCGGGTATGCAGTGCTGCATTTGCCCGTTGGCCGTGAGTACCAGGCAGGTGCCGGGTTGTGGTGCTTTGCGCTGGTGCAGGCTAAACAAAGTTACAAGTACGGCAGGGGTACGGTGTACCGTGATTTCCTGCAGCATGGCTACCGGGTTGTCCGGGTCTTCTGTGTTTACGGGTTCCAGCAGGATATGGATGATGCCATTGCATCCCAGGCCTATGCCCAGTTTAGCATCGTCTTCATCATTGGTGTCGTAGGTGACCAGCATCGGGCGTTGCTGCATCATGACCAGTTGTGCTTTGCGTAAGGCATCGCCTTCGAGGCAGCCGCCGCTGATAGCGCCGGTAAGGGCGCCGTTTTCTGTAACAAGCATTTTTGCACCGGGTTGGCGGTAAGCCGATCCCTCCACATGTACCACGGTGGCCAATGCGGTTTTAAGCCTCTGGCGGCAGGCGGCGTGGTATGATTTTACGATATCTTCGAGTTCTTTCATGTTGTCATTTTATTTTCCACTTTCCATGGCTGATTCCCTTTATTATCGAGCACTTTATCCGGGGTAATGGGCAAATCGCGTACCCGCTTGCCGGTGGCATTGTATACTGCGTTGGATACAGCGGCGGCAAAGCCGATCAGCGCTATTTCTCCCATCCCTTTGGCTCCCATGGGATTGATATAAGGATCTTTTTTATTGATAAAATACACATCTGTAGGCGGTGTATCTGCATTTACCGGAACATGATAATCTGCATAGTTGTTGTTCACAAACCGGCCGAAACGATGATCCAGTATGGCCTCTTCTGTGAGCGCCATCCCGATACCGCCCACCACGCCGCCGATCATCTGGCTGCGGGCAGTTTTAGTGTTTACAATAGTGCCGGCATCTGCCACACTCACAATATGCTGAATACGTACAACGCCGGTGGCCGGATGTACATGTACTTTGGTGAAATGCACGGAGAAGGAGTACATGGAATATTGGTCCCTTTCTTTTCCGGCCTGGGAAGTAGCGGTAACAGTGACTTCCTGTTCAGCGCCTTTGAAATCGGGGCCGCTGATGCCCAGCGATGCCAGCTTTTGCAGTAATGCCTGACATGCATCTGTTACAGCGCTACCTACGGTAGATACGGTAGAAGAGCCACCCTGCTGTGGAGCAAACGGATAGCGGGATTCACCGAGCATGAATTTTATTTTTGAAGCCTGGATGCCGGTTACATCTGCCGCTATCTGCACCATGGCGGTAGCGGTACCGGGGCCAATGTCGCTGGCGGCACTCTGCAGTACCAGGGAACCGTCTGATTTCAGTGTAGCCGATACCGTAGCTTTACCACGATAAGCGCCGAATGTGCCGCTACTCATGCCATAGCCCACCAGCATTCCATTTTCCTGCAGGCTGCGGGGCACGGCATTACGATTCGCCCATCCTATTTTTTCTGCGCCGAGCAGATAAGCTTCTTTTAAATATTTACTGGAGAAAGGCAGGTTTCTTTCGGGATCTGTATCAGCGTGGTTCAATACCCGGAGTTGCAGGGGATCCATGTGCAGCTTATCTGCCAGTTCATCGATGGCGGATTCCAGTGCAAAAGCGCCGGTGGCCTCGCCGGGGCCGCGCATCCATACAGGGGTACTCATGTTCAGCGGCACCAGTTGATAACGGGTATTTACATTGGTGCAGGCGTACATGAATTTACTCATGGCAACGATGCCTTCTGTGAAATCTTCGTAAGGAGATGTAATAGCTACCGCTTCGTGGGTAATACCGGTAAGTTTGCCATCGGCCGTAGCGCCAAGGCTGAGTTGCTGCGTGGCATTTGGACGATATCCTACCAGGGTAAACATCTGCTCCCGCGTAAGCATCAGTTTCACCGGCTTGCGTATCTTCTTAGCCGCCAGGATGGTGGCCACTTCCATTGGCCACACCCGCAACGCCATTCCGAAACCACCGCCTACAAATTCAGAATGCACGGTGATGTTCTGTTCCGGCAACTGAAATAGTTTCTTCATGGTATCCTGCACATTTTTTACGCCCTGTGTTTTGGCATACAGTACCAGTGTGTCTGGTGTATCCCAGTGGGCGATGATACCACCCAGTTCCATAGGATTATGCACTTCCAGTGGAATGGTATAGGTAGCATCCACTGTTACAGGGGCTTTCTTCCAGGCGTCAGCTTCGCCGCGCAGGTAGTCTTTCATACGGTTGTTCTGAAAGGCTTTGTTCATGCTGGCGTTCATATCTGTATGATGCGTTTCCTGGTTGTATTGTACTTCCACCAGGGAGGCCGCATATACGGCGCGTTCCAGGGTATTGGCCACTACTACTGCTACCGGCTGGCCATTGGAATAGATGCGGTTGTCTTTAAATATTTTGAGTCCGTCTTTGGCACCGGCTTCAGCGTTTTTATATCCCGGCACCGGTGGTGCATTGAGATGGGATACTACGTCCTGTACGCCGGGCGCTTTCAATGCTTTTGTGGCATTGATACTGCTGATGGTGCCACTGGTAATAGGACTGCATACCAGTGCGGCATAAAGCATATCTGGCAGGTGGTGGTCAGCGAAATATTTTGCCCCGCCGGTTACTTTCAGGCGGCCATCCACGCGGTCCATAGACTGTCCTGTTTGTTGCTTTTTCATACGGTGGCGGCTTTAAGTAAGGCTGTTTGAATACTGTTGAGCGATAAGCCTGTTTTAAAGGCGTTATGCGGATAAGTTTTGGCAGATTGTATCGCGATGTTGGCGGCGTACCGGAAATTTTCTTCCGTGGGTGCTTTACCGGTCAGTGCTTTCTCTGCTTCATACAGGCGCCAGGGTTTATGTGCTACGCCGCCCATTGCCAGGCGGGCGCTCCGGATCTCGTTGTTGTGGATATCCAGTGCGGCAGCCACGGATACCAATGCAAAAGCATAGGAGGCGCGGTCACGTACTTTCAGGTAGTATACATATTTCGTATAGTCGTTAGCAGGAATTTCCACACCAGTGATCAGTTCTCCTTTTCCCAGGTTATTATCCAGTTGGGGAGTGTTGCCGGGCAGGCGGTGGAAATCGTGGAACGGGATGCGGCGGCTGCCTTTGGGACCTGTTACCAGTACGGTAGCATCCAGGGCAGCCAGTGCTACACACATATCGCTGGGATGTACGGCGATGCAGCTATCGCTGGCGCCAAAGATGGCATGCATGCGGTTGATGCCGCCGATAGCGCCACAGCCGCTGTTTGGATTACGTTTATTACAGGGCATGGTGGTATCGTAAAAGTAGGAGCAGCGGGTGCGCTGCATCATGTTTCCACCTACGGTAGCCATATTGCGGAGCTGCTGGGAAGCACCGGCCAGTAAGGCCTGCGACAGCAACGGGTATTGCGATTTTACGGTATCGTGTGCTGCCAGTTCACTGTTGAGTGCCAGGGCGCCGATGTGTAATGTCGCTCCGTTTACCTGGATCTCTTTCAGTGGCAGCCGGTTGATGTCTACCAATTTTTCGGGTGTGGTAACGCCGCTCTTCATAAGGTCGAGCAGGTTGGTGCCGCCGGCGATGAAGCGGGCGGAATTATCTTTTGCCACCGCATCAATAGCCGCTTTCAGGCTGGCGGGGCGTATGTAGGAGAATTGATTCATACGGCGGTTCCTCCCTGTTTTACATCCATAATAGCGTTTACAATATTATCGTAGGCGCCGCAGCGGCAGATATTTCCACTCATAAATTCGCGGATCTCTGTGGGAGATCCGGCATGTCCTTCCCGGATACAGGCCACGGCAGACATGATCTGGCCGGGAGTACAATAGCCGCACTGGAAGCCATCGTGTTTGATGAATGCTTCCTGTACAGGGTGGAGCTGATCGCCGTTTGCGATTCCTTCTATGGTAGTGATTTTTTTACCTTCCTGCATGACTGCGAGCGTGAGACAGGAGTTGATGCGCTGACCATTTACATGAACGGTGCAGGCGCCACACTGCCCGTGGTCGCAGCCTTTTTTGGTACCGGTGAGTTGTAGTTGTTCCCGGAGGAGGTCAAGCAGGGTAACGCGCGGCTCTACCGACAGCTGTACTTTTTTGCCGTTTATTTCCAGGCTCAGCGGCATCTTCTCAAAAATGCCCGCGATGGCTTCATCGTGCTGGGCCGCTTTCATGACCAGTGGCGGTGTGAGGGCCAGGGCCATCATGGCGGAAGACTGTTTCAGGAAGTCGCGCCGGGCTTCATGTTTTTCCTTTTTTTGCGGATAGTTTTGTTGGTCGTTTTCCTGTGGCATTTGCTACCAGATTTAATCACTAATAAGTTAGCAAATAAATCTGGTATTTCAGACTTTAATGGAGGAATGAAGTAGCGTTTTTTTATGGGTGGCTGCGCTTATCGAGTTGTAATAAGTCCTGTTTTATGCATAATCAATACCCGTAATTACGCAGTAGCTGTTTTACTTTCGTAACATTATGCGGATTATTTTATTACTGGGCCTGCTATGGATCCTGCATCCGGCGTGTGCCCAACAAAAAAGGGAAACGACTATGAGCGGAACGGCTATTTTCACTGCAGCGGCAACGAATGATACAAACGCCATCAAAGCGGCTATTGCCAGTGGCGCATCTCTCGAAACAAAAGACGACCAGGGAAGAACACCATTGCTGGTGGCTACGTATAAGCATCATACCGCCAGCGCGGCATTGCTGGTAGCGGCGGGCGCGGATGTAAATGCGCAGGACCGGCTGTTGAATTCCCCGTTTCTATATGCAGGAGCAGAAGGATATGCGGATATGGTGAAACTGTATATGAACGCCGGCGCGGATTACAAAGTCTATAACCGTTACGGTGGGTCTGCCTTGATTCCCGCCTGCGAGCGTGCGCATATCGAAGTGATCGCTTTGTTGCTGAGTGATAAAAATTTCCCGATAGATCATATCAACCGGCTGGGCTGGACAGGCTTGCTGGAAGCAGTGATCCTTGGGAGCGGCGGAGCGGAACATCAGCAGGTGGTGAAGATGCTGATTGCAGCAGGAGCTAATCTGAATATAGGTGATAAAGACGGTGTTACGGCATTGCAACATGCGAAAAGCAGAAGATATAAAGCGATCGTGCAGATGCTGGAACAGGCCGGAGCGAAGTAGTTTTACGCCTGCTCTTTAGGTGTCAGTTTTTTATTGATCAGGTAATAACCGGCAGAGAGTGCAATGATGAGGGCAGCCAGCGCGATTTCAGACATAGGGTTACCTTCAAAGATATCGAGCATGAGTATTTTCCTGCTTACAGCAATCATGCACACCATGAGAATGATCCTTATTTTCACTTCATGACTTTTTTCAAATACTTTCACGGTTTCCAGGATTTCGAGCGCCAGCAGCACGTTGAAAAAGAGCAGGATCATGCTGCGTCCGTATTCCGGTGCGTAGGTAAATCCTATATCCTGTATGCGTTTGATTAGCCCGGTAACCGTGAGCCATAGCAGCTCTATGATCTGAAAAGTAATATAGAACATGCCGATGCCGAGCAGGGTATAACACGTATATTTCTCAAAAGTACGGAGTGCTTTTTCCATGGTGCTGGTTTGCTGAGGTTCTTAGTTAACAAGCACTCCCGGTAAATAGTTTATAACCGGTATTTTTTCCCCGCATGCTGCGTTTCAAAATCTTTAAGTTGTTGTTGTAAAATTCTTTTTTGTAACATATAGGATTTCAGGTCCAATCCACCGGCCCTGGCAGATTCCAGCGTACGTAAGGCCTGGTGCAGTGCCATGAAGGCTTTTCGTAACTTATAGGTTTCTGATGAGCGGAATGCCACTACATCGGGCGCTTCGCGGAGTACATCCAGCGAAAATCCTCCTGCTACCCAGGCATTGAAATCATGACCGATTACTTCCATGCTGCCGGTATCCAATGCACCGTAGCCGGTGAGATAAACGGCGGGATCACCGGGTTCACAGTGCAGGCAGATGGCAGCCCCTCCGCTGTTATCGCCGATACTGATCCAGGAAGGAAGATAGCGTTGTACTTCATAGTCTGCATTGCGTTGCAGCAGTATGCCGGTGCCATATAACAACACCAGGTCGGTAGCGGGCAAGTCTTCCTGCATGGATGCCTGCGACAGGAAATCGCGGTAGGCACCCGGCAGTGTGATGCCGAGTGCTTTTTCGATCGCTGTCATCCTGTTATTATCCATTGCTTTTCAGATGTGCGAGCCACTGTTGTGCAAATTCATTTTCCGGTTCGAGTTGCAGCAGTTGCTCGAAAGATGCGATGGCAGCAGGGATTTGCTCCATATGATAAAACAGCACGGCGCGGTTCAGGTGCACATAAGGATTCTCCGGGGCAATGGCCAGTGCTTCGTTATACACGGCTAGTGCTGCATCGTATTGTTCCAGCAACATGAGGATAGAACCTTTATTCATGAGTAGGCCGGCTTCGGCGGGCGCCAGTTCCAGTCCTTTATTGGCGTATAACAGTCCTTCCTGCAGGCGGCTATATACGCTTTGTTGTATCGCATCATTGGGACCATTATCTTCCATTTCTGCAATAGCCGAATTGGCTTCCTGTAATATCTGTACTACCTGTTGCTCGTACCAGGCGGCGCTTTTTTCCACTTGTTCAGTGAAGGGTACTGCTTCCAGGTCTATTTCTTCTTCCGGGTCTGCGGTGGGTTTCATTTTGTCTGCTGCGGGAGCGTACCACCATTGGCAGAATTTACCCAATTCACCACCTACAGGCAGTTCGTCTGCCGGCGGTAATCCATCTTCCTGGATAGCGTCGTTGGCAACCACCAGGTCCTGTATGGCTTCCAGTGCTTTATAGTGAATAGGTTCGCCTTCCTGTTCTGCCTGCATTACCATATAGGGCAGCAGTTGATACCAGAGGCCGAGCAGGTCTTTATCTTTCTGTTCGCCTGCCAGTTCCGCTACTTCATGCGCCAGTGAAAAAGTATCGATCTTTTCCGGCACAAGGGCATCATCCCCGGTGAGGGTGCCATTGGCTACCAGGCTGGCCCAGAGGGCAGATCCGGCATCACAGTAAAGTATATACGTTTGGGTGGGGAAGTCGAAGTTGGCGTATCCGGCTACAGGATTGGTTTCCTGGTCCCATTCTTCGGTGGGGCGCTGGTAAATAAAACTGAATTTCTGACTGGCAGCCAGTGCATCAAACCATGCGGAATGTGCGGAATAGTCAGGATGCGCAGTTATCGGAAATGTATATACGAAATGATATTTGATCAACAGGTCCATTACGCGGAAATGGGTAAACCCGGTGTCGAACTGCTGTTGTAATTTGTACAGATTAAAAAAGAGGCTCCTGCGGTCCAGTCCTTCTTCCTGGCTTTTGTCCAGGCAATAAACGGAAAGTTCCACCAATGTTTCAATTTCATGCATCGCCATATGTAAACTTGCTTTGGTGCAAAACTACGCGAATTTATCTTATTCAGGATCAGGGCGATGCAGGGAGGAGCCTGATCCTGAATAAGAGGTTCGGTTGTTTACTTCAGCAATACATTCTTCACGTATTTAAAGCTCTGCGTAACGCTGGTAAATGGTTCTATGGTTATTTTATCCTGTTCTACGAAGAGGTGTTTTACACCCGCCAGTTTGGCCTGTGCAAAGATTTTTTTGAAGTCGATGCTACCTGTGCCTACTTCTGCGAAGGAAACGCCGGAAAGCAGTTCCATGGAAGTTTTATTTTCGGTACCGGCTGCGGTAAGACTGGCAGTATTAGCTTTATCCATGTCTTTCACATGCCAGGCCACAAATCTGCCGGGTGCTTCTTTGAACAGGGTAATAGGATCGTGTCCTGATTTTACTGCCCAGAAGAGATCCAGTTCAAAGGTAACGAGGGAAGGATCTGTTTCTTTCAGCATAATTTCATAGCCGGTGCTGCTGCTGTCTGCCAGTTTTTTAAACTCCCAGAAGTGGTTATGATAGCCGATTTTCAGGTTGGCTTTCTTACATTGTTCGCCGGCCTTGTTCAGTTGTTCGGCCATGAATTTATAATCGTCTGCACCGAGATGCTTATCCCAGAGGGAGAGGGGCAGTACGGGTACAATGAAGTATTGTTGTCCGAGTGCTGCAGCAAGGTCTATCTGCGGCTGTAATGCGTCCGCATTGCCATTGCCTTTGGTGAGGTAATCATTGAGCTGGTAATGCCCGCTGGGTGTGTTTAGTTTATATTGTTTCAGGAGGGCGCTGAGTGCTTTGGGTTTCAATCCCCAGAATTCACCTTTGTCGCCGCTACCCTGGTATCCGTAAAAGGTTTCTACTTCCTGGTAGCCGATGCCCGCTACTTTGGCGAGGGTACCTTTGGGATCTTTTTCCAGCTGATCGCGGAGGGTATATAACTGCAGTCCTATTTTCTTTGGCAGGGCAGGGTTGCCGGTCATGGCAGACAAACTGCCGGGTAGCATCATAGCAGCGGCCATCAGCCCTGTTTGCTGGATGAAAGAACGTCTTGAAGTATGCATGTCGGTATTGTTTGTAACGTGGGTGAATGTATAATTACTGAAGTGGTTATGCATAGCAATTTAAGAAAACGATTTAATCTTGTTGATTTTTTTTAAAAAGATATGGGGGAAGTAATACTTTTTTGCGAAAACAGCTGGAATAATATAACAAGCAGGCAGTTTTTATAACGGAAAAATACGCACGCAGATTTTTTTATTTTTGGTTGTATTGCTTTGTGGTAGATGGTTTCATGGGTTTGTTACTGCGTCATTACAGCAGGCTTTTTTATCTGCATAAATTGTGGTGGGAATTAATTAAATTGTTAGGAGTTACTTATCCAAAACCGCGTTTAAAATGAATTTTTCTTTCCCCAACGTAAAGCAGGCAGCCGAAGAGGTCAGGAAGAAATCGAAGGTCAGGGAATGGATAGAAGCTGCTCTCTTTGCTGTGGTTGCCGCTACCCTCATCCGTACTTTTATCTTTGAAGCGTTTGTTATCCCCAGTGCTTCCATGGAAAAGACCCTGTTAATCAATGATTTTATTTTTGTCAGCAAAATCAGTTATGGCCCACGTATCCCGATAACGCCACTGGCCTGGCCTTTCACCCATCACACCATGCCCTTTACCAAAAGTACCCGGCCCTTTTCCACTGCAATACAATGGCCTTACAGGCGCTTGCCCGGCTTCAGCGACATCCGCCGGAATGATGTGGTGGTATTTAATTATCCCTGCGGGGATACGGTATTGAAATCCATTACCGGGGAAGATGAGGACTACTACACGAATATGCGTTCGCCGGGACCGGAGTATGTGCATAAGAACTTTCCGCCGCCGCTTACCCGCCCGGTAGATAAAAGGGAGAACTGGATCAAGCGCTGTATTGCCATTCCGGGCGATACCATTCAGATCATGGATGGAGTAGTGTATATCAATCATGCTCCCACAACTCCTCCTGAGCATTTTGAAGCAAAGTATTATGTGACTATGCCGGATGGAAAAGAACTGACAGATTCCATGAAAGATGTACTGGGAACAGATCATATCCAACGTACTACCGGCGATTCCACCATGTTTATCTATAACCTTACGCCCGCCAACGTAGACACGCTGAAAGCCATGGGGGGTAAGATAAAACGTTATGTATTTGATGCGTTTGCAGATTCGCGGGTGTTTCCTTTTGATACTAAACATTACGAATGGAACGAAGATTGTTTCGGGCCATTGTATATCCCGCAGAAAGGCGCCACTGTGAAGCTCGATACACTGACGCTGCCTTTTTACAGCCGTATTATCAGCACTTATGAGCATAATACCCTCCGGGTAGTGGATAATAAAATTTACATCAACGGCCGGCAAACGGATACCTATACTTTCAAAATGAATTACTACTGGATGATGGGTGATAACCGCCGGGAGTCAATGGATTCCCGCTTCTGGGGATATGTACCGGAGGATCATGTGGTGGGAAAAGCGTGGATTATCTGGATGAGTATTCATAATAACCGCATCCGCTGGGGCAGGTTGTTTTCGGCGATCCGGTAATCGCCGGCAGGTAGTCATCTCCTGTTTTTTTTCCGGAGATGACTACCTGCGGCGGTACTATTTTGTTTGCGCTGTTTTTTCCCGTACTTCTTTTAACAGTCCATCGAGCGCGGCTCTGTCGAGCATTTTTCCTTTTACTACCAGTCCATAAATTTTTTGCGTGTTGTGGATATCTGCTACCGGGTTAGCATCCAGTAACAGGATATCTGCTTTTTTCCCTGGAGCAATAGCGCCGTAGTTGGTTTTATGCAGGAAGGCCGGGGAGTTGATCACTGAGGCCTGTAAAGCCTGGAGCGGTGTGAGTCCGGCTTTCACCATCAGCGCCAGTTCCTGGTGTAAACCGATACCTGGAAAATCGAATGAATTAAGATAGCCTGCATCGGTACCTGCCATGATGGTTACACCGGCTTTATACAGCAGTGGTAATACAGCAGATGATTTTTCGTACAGCATTTTCCGCCATGCAATGGCGGCGCTATCGTCTTGTGATACCCGTTTTACGCGCATTTCATACGTACGTTGCAGTCCTTTGCCGATGTATTGCAGGTAAGGATCATGCTGATGATTATCCTGATCGAAGTAGGCCAGCAGATGTCCCAGTGTAAGCGTTGGCGTTATGAACGTACCTTTTTCTGCCATGTGGCGGTAGGTGTTCATGGCTGCGGCGGTATCAAAGTTGTTAAGGATATATTTATTGATGTCTTTTCCTTTTATTTCACCGTTGGCGATGGCGCGTGCAAAGGCGGCATCATCTTTTACACCGGCTTTCCATGCATAGGTTAAATGTTCTACGGAGCTCAGTCCGGCGTCTGTTACCTGTTGCATGCTTAATACATAGGGTACGTGTCCGGAAATAGCGAGACCTCTTTTCCTGGCTTCTTTCAAAGCTTCCAGGTAGATATCCGGTTTGATGGTGTTTTCTGTGATCTTAACAAAATCCACTTTCAGTTTTTGCAGGGAATCCAGAGCCTGTTGCAGTTCTGCGGAAGTGCCGATTTCGAGGTCGCCCAGCCATACGGATTTATAGCCTTCCAGTTTAGGGCCGGAGGTGAAAATAGTTGGACCCTGTAATTGTCTGTTGTTAATAGAATCACGCCATTGTATAACATTCAGGCTGATATCAGCTGCGCAATCGCGGATAGTGGTAATACCATGGGCGAGATACAGCGGCAGGAAATTTTTGTTTTCTTCGGCCAGTGTGTCGCCGCCACCAAAGTGCATATGCATATCCCATAATCCGGGCATGGCATATCTGCCTTTACCATCTACGGTTTGTGCCGCCTGGTATTGGCCGGCCTGTTTGTTATTCATCACTTCCACGATGCTGTCGTTGCGTACTGCAATAGCCTGGTTGGCGGTGATGTTACCGGTTTTCACATCAATGATACGGACAGACCTGATCAGCAGGTCTGCCTTTTTTTGCTGGCTGAATGCGGCTACGCCACAGAGCAGGGCCAGGGAGGAGAAAAGTATTTTTTTCATGGTTCAGTTAAGTACGTTTTTTTAAATTGATCAATGCGGCGCTGCTGATGAACACAATGCCCAGTATACATACACCGGTCCAATGCCCGTAACTCCAGGCCTGGGCGCCCATCAGGGAACCCACGGAGCCGCCGGCAAAGGCGTTGGAAATATAGATGGTATTCAACCGGCTGCGAGCTTCGGGCACCAGTGCAAATACTTTCGACTGGTTGGAAATATGTGTCACCTGCATGCCTATATCCAGTAATATCACGCCGATGATTAAACCGGTGAGCGAGCCTGCAGAAAATCCCATGATCACAAAAGCCAGCAATGCGCCGATGATGCCGAGGCGGATAGCATACTGCGGACCTTTGTTATCGGCCGATTTACCGGCCATAGGAGCTGCCAGTGCGCCGCAGGTGCCAATCAGTCCGAAGAGCCCTACCATATCGCTTTTATAGTGAAAGGGAGCGCCTTCCAGCAGGAATACCAGTGTTGTCCAGAAAATGCTGAACGCGCCAAACATAAAGAAGCCGGTAAAGGCAGCCTGTCTTAAAGCAGGCAGTTCTTTCGTGAGTGTGCCCAGGGAGCGCATCAGGCTACCATAACTACCTTCAAAGGAAGGTGGATTTTGCGGCAGTTTTAGCGCCAGTACAATCCATAACAGCACCATGGCTATACTTCCGGAGAAAAAGACCGCCTGCCATCCGTAATGCGCACCAATGATGCCGCTCAATGTTCTTGACAACAGGATGCCGATCAGTAATCCACTCATTACCCTGCCCACAATTTTTCCCCTGGTGGCATCCGGCGCCATCGATGCGGCCATCGGTAGCAACAGCTGCGGTACAGCAGAAAAAAAGCCAATCAGCAAACTGGCAATCAGCATCATCCAATAGTTGACAGCCATCGCTGCCATGCCCATGAAAACCGCTGCTCCGGCCAGTTTAAGGAGGATCAGCTTTTTACGCTCTGTTTTATCTCCCAGGGATACAATAAACAGCAGTCCGAGTGTATAACCCACCTGTGTAATGGTAGCGATCACACTGATCTGTTGTTCATTCACCTGGAAGGAAGCTGCCATCTGCAGCAACAAAGGCTGATTATAATAAATATTGGCTACTACCAGTCCGCAGGTTACGGCCATCAGTACTACCAGCATATTGTTCACCGTTGTTCCCGCTTGCCGGGCTTTACTCAAAATCACCTGTTCCATACTGCAAAGGTATCCCCGGCAGGTGGCGGAAAATGGTACAGGTTATAATATCAACGGTACATTTTATAACTGGCGCCGGAAGTCCAGCGGGGTAAGCGAAGTATATTTCCGGAAGAAACGGGAGAAATAAGAGGTGTCGTTAAAGCCCAGTGTAAAGGCAATTTCCTTTACATCCATATCTGTGAGGATAAGCATCCGCTTTGATTCCAGCAGTAAGCGTTCGCGGATATAGGCGCCGGCAGTTTTACCCGTTTCTTTTTTACATACCTGGTTCAGGTAACTGGCGGTAACATGCAGTTGCGCGGCAAAATAGGCTACTTCATGATATTGGGCATAGTGCTTTTCCAGCAGCAGGAGAAAACGGTTGATGAGATGATTGGCTGCGGCAGCCACTTCTTCCGGGTGAACAGCAGCATACCAGCGTTGCAGCAACAGTAGTACAATCTGCAGGCGGTGCTGGATAATAGCGGCGGCGGTTTCTGTTTCCATGAGCTGCAGTTCCTGGATCAGCTGCCCGTACTGCACTGTTTCCAGTTTCAGGACCGGAGGGGAATCTGGTGTGAAGAAAGGCCATAGCGGACCTTTCTGTAGCATGAAGGCGGCCGAAAACATCACCTGGTAGCCGCTGGTGTTTTTAGCCAGACGCCAGTGGTGGGCCTGACCGGGAGCCAGAAAAAAAACAGTGCGTGGACTTACTTTATAATCATGAAAATCAATGGTGTGAATGCCGCTACCCTGGCCGATTATCAATAACATAAAGAAATCGTGCTTATGTGCTTCGGGGATCACCGTCATATTGATCGGTGTATGATGAACGATTTTAAAATCCTCTTTTTTATAAGGGAGGTTAAATATTTTTTCTATGCCTAAAATGGGTAGTGACATATGGCAAAAATACGGATTAAGGTGTATGAATTCGTAATTTCGCGCTATGCCCGTATTACACCACTCTGATTATCAGGCGCCTTTTTTATTGCGAAATCGTCATATGCTGACGATCTATCCTTCTTTATTCCGAAGCATCCAGCCAGTGGCATACCGCCGGGAAAGGATCATTACACCCGATGCAGATTTCCTGGACCTGGATTTCAGCGAACAGGGAAATAGAAGCATCGTCCTTATTTTACATGGCCTGGAGGGGAATGCCAGCCGCAAGTATGTGTTGGGCATGGTCCATATTTTTAATGGGGCGGGATTTGACACGGTATCCATGAACTTCCGTGGATGCAGCGGAGAGCCTAATAAAAATCTGCGGTTTTATCACAGTGGAGAAACCGGGGATCTGCATACCGTGGTGCAGTACCTTGTGTCGCTTGGAAAGTATGATGCCATCCACCTGGTAGGTTTTTCACTCGGGGGAAATGTGACCCTGAAATACCTGGGAGAGCAGGGAGCTGCGCTGGACCCTCATTTGAAATCGGCAGTGGCTATTTCTGTGCCCTGCGATCTGAAAAGCGGTTCTGCCGAGCTGGAGAAAAGACACAATATTATATATATGCAGCGTTTCATCCGCGACCTGGGAGAAAAGCTGCGTTTAAAAGAACAGCAATTTCCCGGAAGTATCCGGTTGGATCGTTATGCAGAGATCCGCTCTTTCCGGCAATTCGACGACCGTTATACCGCGCCCATGCATGGTTTTAAAGATGCGCTTACCTATTGGGAGCAGTGTAGTTCGCGGCCCTTACTGCGGTATATCCGCATTCCGGTGCTGGTGATCAATGCAAAGGACGATCCTTTCCTGGGGAAAGAATGTTATCCTTACGATATTGCGGCAGAGAGTCCGTATGTATTCCTGGAAACGCCACACCAGGGCGGACATGTAGGCTTTGTAAAGTTCGGGGACGACTTTTACTGGTCTGAAAGAAGGGCATTGGCGTTTATAAAGGAAATGTAGGAGATACGCTTATAAGAGGTCATTCGTGTTATTTGTATTTCTGCTGCTTTTTTATAATTTACATCTGAACGGTGTGCACACTTTAAATCTTGTTATTCTCATATGGAGCGAATGCCATCCGAAGAAGAAGTGTTGTTGCGGATGATAGGAGGTGATGAATTGGCTTTTTCCAGTATTTACCGGCACTACCATTCTTCTCTCTATATCTACCTGTTACGCTTTTGCAAAGTGCCTTCCCTGGCGGAGGACCTTGTGCATGATGTATTCCTGAAAGTATGGGAAATCAGGGAGCGTATCAATCCACAACTTTCTTTCTCCGGGTATCTTTACCGCATTGCGCGTAACCATGTTTTCAAGACCATTGCGAAACTGAGCACTGATGAGCAGATGCGGGAGCAATTATTTCTGCAGTTATCGCATCATGATGCCGGATTAACGGATCTGGCAGTCCGGGCCCGGGAATACGACCGGCTTTTCCAGGAAGCTTTGAGCCGTATGACAACTCAGCGTCTGAGTGTATTCCGTCTTTGCCGCCAGGAAGGCAAAACCTATGATGAAGCCGCTGCCATATTGGGTATTTCCCGCGATACCGTTAAAAAACATATGGTCCTTAGTATGCGGTTTATACAGGATTATATCTTCCGCCACGGAGATATCCTGGTGGCGGTGTACCTGCTGACCACCATTATTTAAAAAAATATTTTTTCAGAGGGGTACCCTCTTTCTTTATTTCCGGATATTATATACAGGACCTGTATGCAAGGGTTCATGAAAAATAATGAATTTACCGGAAGATCACCAGGAAGCACTATTGCAAAAATACCTTGACGGGCAATGTAGTCCGGATGAAATAGCCACGTTATACAGCTGGTTATTGACTTCCGATGCGCATCGTCCTTTGTTGGCTGTTATGCAGCAGGACTATGAGCGTATTATGCAGGAGCGTTCTTCTGTTCCGGAAGAAATCAGTGATCGCATTGAAACCAGACTGCTGCAATCTATCCAGATCACGAAAGAGAAGGTAATACCGATGCGGGTACCCTTCCGTCTGACCTGGAAAATCGCAGCAGCGGTAGCCTTGTTGGTAGCAACCGGCGTTACTATGTTGTATACACTGCGTAAGCCGGCCGGCCCTGTAACAGCGCCCCCGCTGATGGCAGAAGTAATGCCGGGTACCAACAAAGCAGTACTGACCCTCGCCGATGGTTCAGTGGTTACTTTGGACAGTGCGGGCAAACAGGTGATACAGCAGGGTGGAACCCTGGTAAAACAACAGAATGGTCGACTACAATATGCCGCAGCTGGCGGCAACGCAGCGATTGGTTATAATACGCTGAGAGTGCCGCGCGGCGGCCAGTTTACCATCGTGTTGCCGGACGGCACACAGGCCTGGCTCAACTCTGCTTCCAGCCTGCGCTATCCTACGGCATTCAGCGGCGGTAACCGCACTGTGGAAATGGAAGGACAAGGCTACTTTGAAGTAAAACAAAATGCGAAGCAGCCCTTTATCGTGAAAGTGAATAGCATGGAAGTACAGGTGCTGGGAACTTCTTTTGATATTATGGCTTATCCGGATGAAGAAGCCGTGAAAACCACCTTGCTAACCGGCGCCGTGAAAGTAAGATGGGGGAAGGCAGAGAAGTTGCTGCATCCCGGCGAACAGGCTGCAGTGGATAACAGTACCGGTGAAATGTCTGTGCGTGCAACTGATGTAGCGGGAGTAACCGCCTGGAAGACCGGTTTTTTTGAATTTGATAATGCCAACATAAATGTAATCATGCGGCAGTTAGCCCGGTGGTATGATATTGAGATAGATACAAGAAATGCGGACAATCGCCTGTTTGGTGGCAGAATCAACAGGAACCTCCCGTTGTCCGAAATGTTGAAGCTCCTGGAAACAGGTGGCGCTAAATTTAACCTGGAGGGAAGAAGATTAACCGTTATAAGATAAGACTAAAAGCTAATGAAAATTTTGTTGCTTCCACGTTGCAACAATCCACGTAAAAACTGATAAATATCTAACAGATGACAACAGCCGGAACAAGCTAATCGGGAAAGGTATGTCCATAAAAAACCGGAAGTGCTCGCAACACTCCCGGTATGGTTTGGGCATTCCCTTGAGTTTCAGTCCCTTAATCGAAGAACTATTTTCCAAGAATTCCCAAACACTACAAAAGTATGCAATTAAACTTTAGTGGTATAATTTCCTGTACCCGGAAATTACTATCAACCAAAATGCTCTGCGTTATGAAAATGACCGCCTTTTTGCTTCTTACAGCTTGCCTGCATATCAGCGCAAAAGGATTGTCGCAGCAGATCACGCTTTCGGAGAAGAATGCACCTTTAAAGAAAGTGCTGAAAGAAGTGGCGCGACAAGCAGGTATATCTGTCGTATACGACGAAGCTTTACTGTCTTCCTTTGCCCCGGTTAACGTTGATGTCAGTAACGTATCCGTGAAGGAAGCCCTGGACATCTGCCTTAAAAATCAACCCCTGGCTTATGTGATGGAAGGAAAGCGTATTACCCTGGTAAATGTATTGCCGGAAAGAGGCGCCGCCGATTCCACGATCACCGTTACAGGTGTTGTGTTGAACGAAGCTGGCGAACCCATTCCGGGCGCCACTATCCGCGTGCAGAATTCTACTGCGGGAACAGCTGCTGATGCCGAGGGAAGATTCACCCTCAAAGTGCCTAACAGCAGAACATTGCTGCTGGTATCCTTTATCGGGTACGACAGTAAATCCGTAGCACCTGCCAGCGGCCTGCTCAGAATACAATTGAAACCTGCCAATACAGCCCTTACCGAAACAGTGGTAGTGGGTTATGGTATCCAGAAGAAAAGTGTGGTAACAGGCGCTATCTCCAGCGTACGTGCCGCAGATATTGAGTCGCAACCCATTACCCGCATAGAGCAGGTATTACAGGGCCGCACTTCCGGTCTTACAGTGGCTTCCAGCTCTGGTCAGCCCGGATCTAATTCTTCTGTGCGCGTAAGAGGTATCACATCCTTCAACAATAATAACCCGCTGTGGGTAATAGATGGAGTGGTAGTAGACAATGGCGGTATCGGTTACCTGAACCAATATGATATTGAATCCGTAGAAGTATTGAAAGATGCGGCTTCCCAGGCTATCTACGGTGCGCGTGCAGCCGCCGGCGTTATCCTGGTAACCACCAAAAAAGGTAAAGCCGGTAAAATTACCGTGAGCTACAATGGCTATCTCGGTACTTCTGCTCCTGCCAAAAAATTGAACCTCCTCGATGCTACCCAGTATGCGAATATGATCAATGAAGCCAATACCAATGATGGTAAAGCGGCAGTGTATACTGATCCTAATTCCTTTGGTAAAGGCACCGATTGGCAGGGTACAATTTTCAATAACAATGCCTTCCGTCAGAATCATGAAATCAGCATCAGCGGTGGTGGAGATAAATCTACTTTCTATACTTCCTTTGGTTATCTGAAACAAGAGGGTATCGTAGCCAGCGACATCTCCAAATATGATCGCGCTAACTTCCGTCTGAACTCTACCCATAAAATTACACCCTGGCTCACCTGGGGCGAAAACGTAGGTTATGCCTATGATAAAGCTATCGGTATCGGTAACACCAATAATGAGTACGGCGGACCGCTGAGTTCTGCGATCAACCTGGATCCGATTACACCTGCAGTAGAAACAGATCCGGCCAAGGCTGCCGGCGCCCCTTATGCCGGTAATCCGGTAAGAAGAGATGCGCAGGGGCGTCCTTACGGTATCTCTAAAGTAGTAGGCCAGGAAATCACGAACCCGCTGGCATATATCAGCACCAGGCTAGGCAACTATAACTGGTCACACAACATTGTTGGTAATACTTACCTGGAAATGGAACCGTTGAAAGGGCTGAAAATCAGGTCTACCGTAGGTGCAAAAATTGCTTTCTGGGGAGATGAAACCTTTACACCGAAATTTTACCTGAATGCCACCAATGCGCCGTTGACAACTACTTTCAACCGTGGTCAGCATACCCAGTACAATTATAACCTGGAGAATATTATTTCGTATACCCGCGATTTCCATAAACATCACGTGACCTTATTAGCTGGTCAGGGTGCTTACATGGAAAACCGTATGAGAGAAACCAACGTTACCTTCTTTGATATTCCGGCGGAAACTTTTGAGCAAGCTTCCCTGAACTTCAAGGTAGCTGCGGCCAACCGTATCTCCAACGGTGCAGAAGGTATCGAACATAAAGTGTCTTCCCTGTTTGCCCGCGTGAACTACAACTTCGATGAGAAATATATGGTGGAAGGTATCATCCGTCGTGATGGATCTTCCCGTTTCGGACCTGAGAACAGGTATGGTGTTTTCCCTTCCGCTTCCGTTGGATGGGTGGCTTCCAAAGAAGCTTTCTGGCCGCAGAATAAAGTAGTGGAATTCCTGAAGTTCCGTGGTGGTTACGGTACTGTAGGTAGCGATGAAATTGGAGATCTGGCATTCCTTTCTACGATCGGCAGCGGCAGAAACTATACCTTCGGCAGCGAAAGCACTGCTGCACTGGTGGGTTACAGCCCGAATGCGCCTTCCAATCCTGCATTGAAATGGGAATCCAGCAGCCAGACCAACATCGGTTTTGAAGCTACTTTGCTGCAGAATATTACCCTGTCGTTCGACTGGTACAAAAAAGAAACAAAGAATATCCTGCAGAAGCCCCGTATTCCTTTCTATATCGGTGCGATCGATAATCCTGCCGCCAATGTGGGTAGTATGAATAACAGTGGTGTGGAACTGGAACTGGGCTATCGTACCAAGATCGGTCAGGTCGATTTCTCTGCCAATGGTAATGTTTCCTACCTGAAAAATGAAGTTACCTTCCTCGGTAATGGCGTATCTACTATTACAGAGCACACCGAGCGTTTCCAGGGTATGCCTGAAATTGTGAGAACAGAAGTAGGACATCCGTTCAACTCCTTCTATGGTTATCAATCACAGGGTATTTTCCAGAACCAGGCAGAAGTGGATGCCTGGACAAACAAGGCTGGTGGCAAACTGCAGCCAAATGCCAAACCTGGTGATTTCCGCTGGGCAGATCTGAACGGCGATGGTAGTATTAATGATCTGGACCGCACTTTCCTCGGTAACCCTACGCCGAGCTGGACTTATGGTCTTACTTTAAATGCCGCTTATAAAGGTTTTGATATCGTAGTATTCGGTCAGGGTGCATCCGGAAATAAAATTTTCCAGGGACTGCGCCGGCTGGATCTTGGTAACGCCAACTGGCAGACCCGCATCCTGGATCGCTGGCATGGCGAAGGTACTTCCAATGATAATCCACGCCTGACGGTAGAAGACAAGAACCGTAACTACTCCAATCTTTCCAACTACTACCTGGAAGATGGCGGTTACTTCCGCATTAAAAACCTGCAGTTCGGTTATTCCCTGCCACAAAGCGTTACAAAGAGAATCGGTTTACAGAAAATACGTGTATACGTGATGAGCGAAAACCTGGTGACCATCACCAAATACACCGGGTATGATCCTGAAATTGGGGGTACCAATGCATTGAGCATTGACCGTGGTATTTATCCACAGGCCCGCTCCTTCATGGGTGGTTTAAATGTTACTTTCTGATAATTTTAAAGCTGACTGAAAATGAAAAGAAAAAGTTTCAAATATATCATAGCGCTCGCCGCAAGCATGCAGTTGTTAAGCGCCTGCAGCAATAAATTTCTCGATGTAAGCCCGAAGGGAAACTTCCTGGAATCCAATTACTACCAGAATCAGACACAGGCCTTTAACGGGTTGATTGCTGCCTATGATGTACTTGGATGGAAGAGTGGCGGCTTCGTTACTAAAATTGGTGTACTCGATGCGGCTTCCGATGATCATTTCGCAGGTGGTGGTAGTTCTACCGATATCATGGCTTACCAGGCAGTTACCACCTGGTCGGCTTTAACACCCGCTACCGGTCCGCAGGACGTGCTGTGGCAGAAGGGCTTTGCCGGCGTATTCCGTGTGAATACGCTGCTGGCGAAATTACCCGGCGTACCCATGGATGAGAATTTAAAGAAGAGATATGCTGCAGAAGCAAAAATACTGCGCGCTTATTACTACTTTGACCTGGTGCTGTTCTTCCGGAACATTCCGTTGCTAACGGCTCCCGTGAATACCGCCGATATGTACAAAGTGCCACAGGCTGCCCCTGCAGATGTGTATAAACAAATAGAAGCGGATCTGAAAGAGGCTATTGCAGAAACGAATCTGCCGGATGCGGTAGACCGTAAAACGGAAGGTGGCCGTGTAACAAGAGGAACCGCACACGCATTGCTGGGTAAAGTATACCTTTTCCAGGAGAAATGGACCGATGCCGCCAATGAACTGAAAGAAGTGAATGGCGGTACTCCCGGTGAAACCAGCGCTAAATATGGCTATAAACTGGTGCCTGATTTTGCTTCCCTGTGGAAGTCCGATGCTGCTTCCAAGTTCAATACAGAGTCTATCTTTGAAATATCCTATAATTCCACTTCCGGAGGAACCTGGGAAACGGTTCCGGGTTCTGAGGGAAATATATTGAACATTATCGTAGGGCCAAGGGATTATGTGGCCTTATCGCCTAATGCCGGCGATTATGTGTCGGGCTGGAGCTTCCTGGTAATCACAAAAGAATTGTTCAATGTTATTCATTACGATCCCCGCTACAATGCTACCGTGTTGAATATGGATAGCCTCCGGGTAAATAAAATTGCTAAATACGATACCACCGGTTATGCAAACACCGGTTATTTCCTGAACAAATTTGCAGGTCGTAAATCGAACATCGGCGTAGGTGGTAATGCGGAACTGAACTTCCCGCAGAATACTTATGAGATCCGCCTGGCAGATACTTACCTGATGGAAGCAGAAGCCAGTGTGAGAGCAGGCGGAGGTTCCGGTGCAGGCACCCGTGCGTACCAGCTGCTGGCCGCTGTACGTGCCCGTGTTGGTCTTGGCCCTATTGATGCTACTATCGATAACATCTTTAAGGAAAGACGCCTGGAACTGGCTGGTGAAGGTCACCGCTTCTGGGATATCGTAAGAACGAAGCAGGCAGAAACTTTACTCAATGCACAAAAGCGACCTTTTGTAGCCGGTAAAAATGAAATTCTCCCGCTGCCTTTGCTGGAACTGCCTAACACACAGCTCAAGCAGAATGATAAATACTAATCCCTATACATCCATCGCTTCCTTAACGATCAATCAACAACAGCTGGTTTCCGGATTTTTCCGGGAACCAGCTGTTTAGTTAAGGAAATCCGGGATTTCGGGATTAAATTTACCGATTATTAATTCGTTTTGCTATGATGAAGAGAACCGGACAACTGCTATGTTGCCTCGCCTTGCTGACAGGAAGTGTACAGACCATTACCGCCCAGCAGAAAAAAAATAAGGAGATCAGTTACTGGTTAACGGCTCCCGATAAATCTATTGCACTGCAGCAGCAATCTGCTACACTGCCTTTCACTGGAACCGGCAAAAATATAGCGACCATCCAGGTAGATGCCACAAAGAAGTACCAGTCGATCGACGGTTTTGGTTTCACCCTCACCGGTGGCAGCGCCACCCTCATTCACCAGTTACCCGCTGCACAGCAGGATGCCTTACTAAAGGAATTGTTCCTGACAAAAGGTGATGGTATTGGTATCAGCTACCTCCGTCTCAGCATCGGTGCCTCCGACCTGAGTGCTTCTGTATTTACCTATGATGATATGCCCGACGGACAAACAGATCCGGAGCTGAAACATTTTAATATCGACGAAGAAAAGAAAGACCTGATCCCGGTGTTAAAGAAGATCGTAGCCCTGAACCCGGCTATTAAAATATTAGGCTCTCCCTGGACACCGCCTACCTGGATGAAAACCAATAACTCGTTTATTGGTGGAAGTCTGAAACCCGAATACTATGGCGCTTACGCACAGTATTTTGTAAAGTATGTGAAGACCATGAAAGCGGTTGGTATCACGATTGATGCCATCACTATCCAGAATGAACCTTTGCATCCGAAAAATAATCCCAGTTTGCTGATGCTGGCAGAAGACCAGGCCATCTTTATCAAAGATCACCTCGGACCCGCATTTAAAAAGGCAGGTGTAAAAACAAAGATTATCCTCTACGATCACAACTGTGATAAGCCGGAATACCCACTTACCATTTTGAGGGACAAAGCCGCTTATCCGTATGTAGATGGTTCCGCATTTCACCTGTATGGTGGTACCATTGATGCGCTGAGCAAAGTACACGATGAGTTTCCGGCAAAACATCTGTACTTCACTGAGCAGTGGTCTGATGGCAAAGGCAGTTTCTCCCGGGAACTGAAAAACAATGTCAGCAAACTGATTGTAGGTGCTACCCGCAACTGGAGCCGCAACGTGCTGCAATGGAATCTCGCAGCCGATGCACAATGGAATCCACATACCGATCAGGGTGGCTGTACACAGTGCCTGGGCGGTATCACTATCGATGGGCAGGCCGTATCCCGTAACTCTTCGTATTATGTGATCGGACACGCTTCTAAATTTGTACCTGCAGGTTCTGTACGGATCGCTTCCAATATTGCCGGTAAACTGGACAACGTAGCGTTCTTAACACCTGCTGGTAAAACCGTGCTGATCGTCGTAAACACCGACGATGCCGCACAGGATTTCCAGATTAAAGTAAAAGATAAAGTAGCAGCTGCCTCCCTTCACAGCGGAGAAGTAGCTACCTATGTTTGGTAAAAAAATGATAACTCATTATATATGAAGAAAATACTTCTGACAGGCGCAAGCCTGCTGGCATTGTGGGGTGTTGGATTTGCGCAGCAGAAAAAAGTGACGGTGATCACCACCGCAGAAAATACCAACCTGCGACTCACCAATACCGCCACCCTGGAATTTACCGCGATGCCACAGCCGCTGGAAACAGAGCCCTGTGTATTTGTAGATACAAAGAAAAGCTTCCAGACCTTCATCGGAATTGGTGGCGCCCTCACAGATGCTTCAGCAGAAACTTATGCCAAACTGCCGAAAGATAAGCAACAGGAACTGCTGAAAGCTTACTATGATATCAATAACGGTATCGGGTATACGTTCTCAAGAACCAATATCCAGAGTTGTGATTTTTCCAGTGGTACTTACAGTTATACAGCGGAATATGATTCTACGCTGAAAACCTTTAGTATTGACCACGACAAGCAATACCGGATTCCTTTTATCAAGGCAGCCATTGCTGCCGCCGGTGGAAAGCTGCCGCTGTTTGTAAGTCCGTGGAGCCCACCCGCATGGATGAAAGACAACAATAACGTTTTACAGGGCGGCCATCTGCTTAAACAATACTACCCTGTATGGGCTAATCATTATGTGAAGTTCATCAAAGCATATGAAGCACTGGGCATCCCGGTATGGGGCCTTTCCGTGCAGAATGAACCGATGGCGAAACAGAAATGGGAATCCTGCATTTACACCGCCGAAGAAGAACGCGATTTCATCAAGGGGTATCTTGGTCCCACGTTGCAGAAAGCCGGCATGGGCAATAAAAAGCTCATCGCCTGGGATCATAACCGCGACCTGATGTATCAGCGTGCCAGCACCCTTTTGCACGACAAGGAAGCTGCGAAGTATATCTGGGGAATCGGTTATCACTGGTATGAAACCTGGACCGGCAGCGAGATGCAGTTCCAGAACGAAAAACTGGTACACGAAGCATTTCCTGATAAAGCCCTCGTTTTCACCGAAGGTTGCATCGAGAAATTTGACCTGGCGAAAGTACATGACTGGTTTATCGGAGAGAAGTATGGCACTTCCCTGATCGGCGATTTTAACGCCGGCACCGCTGCCTGGACCGACTGGAACATCCTGCTGGATGAACAGGGAGGCCCCAATCACGTGGGTAACTTCTGCTTTGCACCGGTACATGCAGATACGAAGAAAGGAGAGTTGATTTATACCAACGCTTATTACTACCTCGGCCACTTCTCTAAATTTATCCGACCGGGTGCAAAACGTGTGGTTAGTTCCTCCAGCCGATCTATGCTGCAAACTACCGCTTTCGTGAATACAGATGGTAAGCTGGCGGTAGTGGTCATGAACACTACTGATAAAGAAATTCCTTTCCATTTATGGATAGAGGGGAAAGCTGCGGCTACCAAAAGTTTGCCACACTCTATCAGTACCCTGATCGTACAGTAAACAACGCACACTTTTATCTATTATACAGGGGGAGGGCCATTGGTCTTCCCCCTTTTCTATGATGATTTTTTCACCATTCATGACGCTCCTTTAACAACCGGGAGCAACCTTCCCCAAGGTTGTATATATTGTTACTGCACTCGTTATGATTAACGCCTGGCAGGGAAATATTACTTTGAACAATGATAGTAATGCTTTGAAGGCATTACGCATGCATCTCACGCCAGAACTTTCCTTCCTCGATAATAGCTCTTACAAACAAGTGCCTCGAAACAAAACATTGTATTATGGGTATTGAACGTAGAAAGTTTTTAAGAAATATTGGTTTAACCATGGCCGGCACTCTCGCTGTACGCCTGCCTGTGGTAGGCAGCACACTGGCTGCCAGTGGCCGTTTACCATTGACCCGTCAACCGGATGCCGCCTGGATTGCATCCCTGTACGAACGTGGCACCGTGACCACCTATCTTAAAAGTAAAAATGAACTGCAGTATATCGGTATGCCGGTAGGCGGGATCATGTGCGGTACCGTTTACCTGGGTGGCGATGGGCGCTTATGGCTCTGGGATATTTTTAATAAGAACCAGGAAGGAATTGAGCCCAAGGTGGTAGCCTATAATGCGGATGTATTGGATGGAGGGAAAAAAGTACGTTCCCGTGATGGCGCCTGTTATATTGAGCCTTCGAAAAATATCCGTCCGCTTGACCAGGGATTTGCACTGCAACTCAGCTGGGGCCAGCAAACGATCATCCGCCGGTTTGATGAAGCTAGCTGGCCGGAGATCAGCTTTGAGGCTACTTACCCCATAGCTACTATCCGTTATATAGACCCGGCATTACCGGTGAGCATTACGCTGGAAGCTTTTTCCCCTTTTATCCCCCTGAATGAAGATGATTCCGGTTTACCGGTCACGATCCTGTCTTACCAGGTACATAATACCGGCAAGGTGCCGGTAACTGCTACTATTCTCGGGTGGCTGGAGAATAAGACGGCTCTCTACAGCGCCGGCGAAGCACATGAGCGGGTGAATACGGTGGTGAAAGGGAAAAACTGGCAGGGCGTATATGAAATCGTTCATCCTCTAAGTGGTAATGATAGCGATTTCCGTCAGCAGTACGATTATGGTAGCTTTTGTATTGCTGCATCCGGAAATAATGTAATGGTGAATACGGCATTGCCGGCGGGTGAGCTGACAAAGGCACACTTTACCGGTGCAGCGGCGAAGCAGACGATGAGGAACGCAATGGAAAAATTAACCGGTTCCGTTGCCACCCGCTATACGATACTACCTGGGAAGACTATACGAACTGATTTTACTATCAGTTGGCATGCCCCCAACCTGCGTTTTAAAGGCATACAGGGAGAAGGACGGTATTATGTCAACAAGTTCGGCGATGCCGGAGCTGTGATGGCGTATGTACAGGAAAATTATGTGCGTCTTACGCAGCAAAGCCGCTTATGGAAAGCTACCTGGTATGATGCATCGTTACCATGGTGGTTTATGGAACGTACTTTCCTCAATATCTCTACGCTGGCTACTACTACGGCGCACCGTTTCCGTTCCGGCCGCTTTTATGCCTGGGAAGGCGTAGGCGCCTGTGAAGGTACGTGTACGCATGTATGGCAATATGCGCAGGCGGTAGGGCGTGTATTTCCGGCATTGGAGCGTGATACCCGGCAACGGGTAGATCTGGGCATCGCACAACAGCCCGATGGAGGTATCCTGTTTCGCGGAGAAGCCGAGAAACGCCCTGCTATCGACGGACAGGCAGGAACGGTACTGCGTATTTACCGGGAACACCAGATGAGTAAAGACAATACCTTCCTGCAACAGAACTGGGCGAATATTAAAAAAGCGACCTTGTTCCTGATTCACCAGGACCGTAACGGCGATGGTATGGAAGATACGCCGATGGAGAATACACTTGATGCAGTCTGGTATGGCGAAATTGCCTGGATCGTAGGGCTTTGCATAGCGGCGGTCAAGGCGGCCGGGCTGATGGCTGCAGAAGTAAATGATACCGCTTTTGAAGCTATCTGTAACGACTATACGGAAAAAGGAAAACGGAACATGGAAACGCAGTTATTCAACGGCGAATATTTTATTCATCAGCCGGATAAAGTAAAAGGCAGATCCGTTATCGGTTCCTACAATACCTGTCATATCGACCAGGTATATGGCCAGAGCTGGGCTTTCCAGGTGGGAATGGACCGGGTCATTGACCGGGAGAAAACATTGTCTGCTTTAAAAGCATTGTATAAGTATAATTTTAAGGCAGATGTAGGCCCATATATCGCTGCTCATCCCGGAGGCCGGCCCTATGCCCTCGCCGGCGAAGCGGGTATGATCCTGAATACCAATCCGCATAATGAGGAGTTTCCTTTTGGTGTAAAAGATGCCTGGCAGTTGGGGTACTTCAATGAATGTATGACCGGCTTTGAACACCAGGTAGCGTCGCATATGATGGCAGAAGGTATGACTGAGGAGGCACTCACGCTCACCCGTGCGGTACACGACCGTTATCATGCAGCAAAACGGAATCCGTTTAATGAAATAGAATGTAGCGATCATTACGCCCGTGCCATGGCCAGCTATGGTACCTTCATCACAGCCAGCGGATTCCGGTATCATGGACCTAAAGGCTATATTGCTTTTGCACCAGCCATGAATAAGGAAAATTTCAAAGCGCCATTTGTAACGGCAGAAGGCTGGGGCACGTATACGCAGCAAGGGAGTAAACATTCACTGGCGTTAAAATACGGCCGCCTGCTATTAAAGACCCTTTGTTTTGAGCGTAGCGGCGTAAAACAGGTGCTGATAGAGAACAAACCGGTGGTGTTCACAGAAAAAAACGGCGCTGTTACTATTCAATTGGCCACTCCTTTGCACCTGTTAGCAGGTCAGCATTTGCATCTCACTATAGTATAACGGGGAAGGATATATTTTCAGAGATACCTGTGTAGCGCAGTAAAAAAATCCTGCGTAACAGCAAAAGGAAGTAAAGTAAAAATACTGTACCTTCCTGACTGCAAACAAACGAAAATGGCGCAGTTAAAATTGTTTATGTTGTTGCTGGGATGTAAGCCAGAAGGGCGTCATACCGAACAACACGATGTGTTTTTTGGAATAGGGGAGCAGTTACGTGATCTTATTCCTGATATGAAAGCTTTCTGGCCGGAAGCAAAAGATAAGCTGCATATCGATGGTTACCGTGAAGTAAATATCGTGGACGGTTACCAGGTTAAAGTGGTGGAGAAAAAAGAAAGTACCGGTCAGGACGTGCAATTGTTTTTCCTGAACCTGGGTGGATATAAGCCGGACGAAATGGAAGAGTTCCATTATAAGATTCTCAGTGTACAAAAAGACATTGGTGTTGCGATCCGCGAGTCGAAGCAGACCACCTTTTTCAAACACACTACTTTCGGTAATGCTACTTCGCATGTAGATGATAAATATGGCGTGGATGTGGATGATGTGCATGCCGTAAAGGATATTCTGCCGGCATATCTGAAAGAGAGATATACATTGGAGATTACACCGGTTACCGATGCAGGCGCCGATGTCCTCCATCTTGGATATTTTCAGCTGAGTAAAATATGACAACACCGTCACCCATCAATTGGCCAAAGTACCAGCACCTCTATGAAGAGATCAGCGTGCCTGCGAAAACTGTTCTGCTGGAAGAAGGCAAAACATCGAGGTATGCTTATTACATCGTGGAAGGTGCGGTGCGCCTCTGGTTTAACAACAAAGGAAAGGACACTACTTTCCAGTTCTTTTTTGAAGGTGAAGGGGTATCGTCGATCGAAAGTTTCCGTACCGGACAGCCCAGCATGTGTACGATTGAAACCATTTCTGCCGCAAGGTTGTTGAAGGTGTCCAAAGAAAACCTGGACCTGATTATCGATAGTGAGCCCGGTTTCAGGGCTAACCTGGAAGGAATTATTTTTCATCGCTTATTGCGTTACACCAAAATGTTTATCGCCCAGATCAGGGATACACCACAGGAGCGTTATGAAGCGCTGATCAGGGATCAGCCGCATATCCTGCAACGGGTACCCCTGCAATACATTGCCTCCTACCTGGGAATTACCCCTGTTTCCCTGAGCCGGATCCGGAATAAGCTCCAGCGGGAGAAATAGCCCTCCTTTGATTTCTTAACAAATGTAAAGAGAACTTGTTTTTTCATCATGGACCTTTGTGATACACAAAAAATAACATGATGAAAGCAGCAATAGTAACACCACCCGCAGGCATACCACAATATGGTTTTTTTGAAGATCCGGTAGCGGGTGAAAATGAACAGTTGATCCGGGTAAAGGCAGCCGCCATACATCCGGTAGCAAAATCCGTTGCCGCCGGCCGGCACTATTCCGCCGCCGAAGGCGCTCACCCTTTTATTGCAGGAGTAGATGGCGTAGGCACGCTGGCTGATGGCACCCGGGTTTATTTCGGAGGCATGCGCAAGCCTTATGGTACGATGGCAGAACTCAGTATTGTGTCGCAGGGTTTCAGTGCGCCGCTTCCCGCAGGTATTTCAGATACCACTGCCGCCGCCATTTTTAACCCGGCGATGTCGTCCTGGCTGGCACTTACGCACCGCGCGCAATTGCAACCGGGAGAAACGGTATTGATCCTGGGTGCAACCGGTGTAGCGGGTAAGCTGGCGGTGCAGGTCGCCAAACTGCTGGGTGCCGGCAAAGTGATTGCGGCAGGTCGTAATCAGACGGCGCTGGACCAATTATACGCATTAGGGGCTGATGAATGTATTTCACTGGAGCAATCGCCGGAGGCACTTATAAAAGCCTTTGCCACGCAGCCTTATGATGTGGTGATCGATTACCTGTGGGGCGCTCCGGTAACAGCCCTGATCACCGCCATCACCGGAAAGAGCATGACGAAGGAAGCACCGCGTACCCGGCTGGTACAGGTAGGCGCTATGGCAGGCGATCCCATTTCCCTTCCTTCTGCAGCATTGCGCAGTTCCCGTCTTGAGATCATGGGTAGCGGCGGTGGCAGCGTTTCTATGGAGGCCATTTTCGCATCTTTCCCAGCCATTATGGAACATGCAGCAGCAGGCCGGCTTACGATAGAGGCCATTGAAATGCCCCTGGAAGAAGTGAGCGCAGCATGGACACGCGAAACGAATGGTGGCCGGATTGTATTGGTACCGGGAGTATCCAGCTGATGACGGTTGCCGGCGTCGGGGCACCGGAGGCAGCCATTGCAGCGGCTGCTCTCAGAACGGCAGCTTCCCACCGGTAATCACGGTCCACTTACCGCCCGTCATTATGCTTTTGAAGGATCTGTTGCCTTTCTATACATTCGGGGCAAAACCAACCAATCACTCAAGGTATGAAGAAATTAATGCTTGGCTGCCTCGCAATGGCAGCTGTATCCGGCGTATCTGCACAGAAAAAGTCGGTGATCACCGGTAAAGTGCCCGCCGAATTTAACAACGAATACATTTTTCTCCTCAACGCATCCGGCAATGGCTACAAGAAACTGGATTCTGCCCTGGTAGAAAAAGGTGCTTTCAAACTGTCGTATGAAGTGGCTGATACCCAGCAGGCCGTGCTGAATATCCGGTTAAAAGCCGGTGAAGCTGCAAAGTCAGGCTTCCAGCAACTGTACATTACACCAAACGACAAAATGACCTTTACCCTGAAAACAGCCGGTGATCCAAACCTGTTTACCGGTGGGGTGATCAAAGGTTCTCCGCTGACAAGCCAACAGCAGGAACTGGAGAAAGTGCTGGCGACCAACACAAAAGGTATTGACTCCCTCCAGAAAATCGGTCAGGCTATGATGATGACCGCCAACCCGGATACTACCGGGTTGTACAACCTGAGATATGCCTACCAGCAAATGATAGACGAAAAGGGTAAACTGGAAGAGAAATTTATGCAGGCGCATAATGATTATTATGTGAGCCTGGCGATTCTTTGCGGTAACATGGGCGGCCGCGTAGAAGACGTAGAAGGTACACAAAAACAGTTTGATAAATTTCCAGTGGCTTTACGTCAATCCAGCCTGGGCCTGAAAGCAGCTGAACTGCTGAAAGCTTCTGCATTACTGGGCCTGAACCAGGTAGCACCGGATTTCTCCGCTGCTACGCCGGATGGTAAAACGCTGAAGTTGTCCGACCTCAGAGGAAAATATGTATTGCTCGATTTCTGGGCCAGCTGGTGTGGTCCCTGCCGCGCAGAAAATCCTAACGTGGTAAAAGCGTACAACAAATTCAAAGACAAGAATTTTGATATCCTGGGTGTGTCTCTCGACAGAACCGGTGATGAAGCAAAATGGACAGCTGCTATCGAAAAAGATGGTCTCGTATGGCATCATGTGAGCGACCTCAAATGGTGGAAAAGTGACATCGCTAAATTGTATATGATCAATTCGATTCCGCAAAATTTCCTGCTCGATCCTCAAGGCCGCATCATTGCTACAAACCTGCGGGGTGAAGCATTGGAGCGCCAACTGGAAAAAATATTACACTAATCCGTTTCTTCATTTCCGGCATGGTATCTGCTCTATGCCCGTAACGAATTATTTATTCGGTGAAATGGATGACAATGGACCACCCGTCCCGGTTTCCCGGGACGGGTTTTTTTATGAAAAATGTAATTTATTTTATTACTTTCAATACGTGTAACGATGACAATTAATTTTTTCCACGTATATGAAATACATCCACCGGATCTTTTTCCTGGTACCCGTGCTTATCAGCGCGTGCCAGTCCCACAAGCCAACGGTTGCCTCCCTGCCACTCACAGAAGCGCAGCAACGCCTGCCTGAAAACGCTGTAGGCGGATTGAAAACCGCTGCGGGCCTTCAAACTACCCTGTTTGCCAGCGAACCTGCCATCATGAACCCCACTAACATGGATATCGATGAAAAGGGCAGGGTATGGATAACAGAAGCCTACAACTACCGCAATGAACTGAACCCCGGTCATCCCTACAAAGCCGCCGGCGACCGTATCATGATCCTGGAAGACAGGGACGGAGATGGTAAAGCCGATACGGCTAAAGTATTTTACCAGGATACCTGTATTAATGCGGCACTGGGTATTTGTGTATTGGGCAATAAAGTAATTGTTTCCTGTAGTCCCAATGTATTTGTATTTACAGATACCGACGGAGATGATAAAGCCGATAAAAAAGAACTGTTGTTCCGTGGCATCGGTGGTGTGCAGCATGATCACGCGATCCATGCTTTTACCTTCGGACCCGATGGTAAATTGTATTTCAATTTTGGCAATGCAGGCGATAGTATCCTGGATAAAAACGGCAACGTGATCCGCGATGCAGACGGGCAGCTCATTGCCAACAAAGGCAAACCTTACCGGCAGGGAATGATTTTCCGCTGTGATGAAGACGGAAGCCATCTTGAAGTGATGGCGCATAATTTCCGCAACAATTATGAAGTGGCGGTGGATGCCTTTGGTAATATGTGGCAGAGCGATAATGACGATGATGGTAACCGGGGCGTCCGTATCAACTATATCCTTGAGCACGGGAATTACGGATATACCGATGAGATGACCGGCGCCAGCTGGCAGTCGCGGCGTATGAACATGGAAGATTCCATTCCTTACCGCCACTGGCATCTCAATGATCCGGGCGTGGTTCCCAACCTGTTGCAAACAGGTTCCGGCTCACCCACCGGCATGGTGGTTTACGAAGGCGATCTGTTGCCGGCTGTTTTTCATAACCAGATGATCCACGGTGAACCGGGGCATAATGTAGTGCGTTCCTATCCGGCAAAGAAATACGGCGCCGGCTATACGGCCACTATTGAAAATATCCTGGAAAGCGCTACAGACCGGTGGTTCCGGCCTTCAGACGTATGTGTTGCACCGGATGGGTCCCTGTTTGTGGCCGACTGGTACGACCCCGGTGTAGGTGGCCACCAGGTAGGCGACCTCGACAGGGGACGCATATTTCGTATAGCCCCACCCGGTAGCAGTTACAAAGTGAAACCACCAGTACTCAACACCGCTGCCGATGCAGTTGCCGCATTGAAAAGTCCAAACCTCAGCACCCGCTACCTGGCATGGACAAAACTTCGCGGTATGGGTGCTTCCGCCGAAGGGGCATTGAAGGAAATGTACCACGACGGTAACCCCCGGTACCAGGCACGCGCACTATGGCTGCTTAGTAGGCTTTCTAACGGTGCTGACTATGTGAAAAAAGCCTTCGAAGATAGCAATGAAGACATCCGTATTGCCGCCATCCGTGCAGCCGGGGAAATGAGCCTTTCGTCAGATACCCTGTATAAGGCAATGTATCGCACGCTGGTAACAGATACTTCTGCTGCTGTAAGGCGGCAGTTGCTGCTGACGATGTACCACCGCCGCGAAAAGGAAATGCCCCTCAACTGGGCATTACTGGCCGCACAATATGATGGCAAGGACCGTTGGTACCTCGAAGCCCTCGGTATTGCCGCTGATGGCAATTGGGATGCCTGCTTTAATGAATGGCGCAAACTGCCTGCCAATACACAACACCCTGCATCGGATCATGACATTATCTGGCGGGCCAGAACAGCCGCAGCACTGCCCTTACTGGCAGCGCTTATCCAGGAACCCGACCAGGATCCATTGCAAAATAAACGCTATTTCCGCGCCTTTGATTTTTATCCGGCCGCAGAAAGTACACCCGTGTTACTGAGTCTGTTGCAGGGAACTCATCCCCAACAGGCCAGTATCAACGCATTGACTTTCCTGCAGCTGGATGCCAACGCGGTGCCCCAAACACCCGCTATGGCGGCATTGCTGCATAACAGTTTGCTGGTGTTCAACGGACAGATGGAGTTCGTGGATCTCGTGCTAAAGTATCACCTGCGTGATCAGAACGACCACCTGCTGCAAATGGTGCTGGATACCAAACGCGACGACCTCTCCGGCTATGCCATGAAAACATTACTGGAATGTGGTGGAAAACCGCTCGTAATAAAAGCCATGTCGAAGCAGGATACAGCCGCTGCATTTACCCTGGTTAATGCCATCGGACGGGCACAGGACCGTACCAACCGTGAACTGCTCCGTTCACTGATGCAGAATAACGTGTATGCGTTGACGTTAAGGCAACAGGCTACGCGTAATCTCGGTCACGGATGGGATGGATATGCAGACCTGTGGAATATGGTGGAACGGAAAGTATTACCGGCCGATCTGGATACCGTGGCACAGGCAGTTCTTACACACGCATGGCGCCAGGATATCAAAGCCAAAGCCGTAGCTCATTACCAACCTGCAAACGTACGCCACGACCTGGCGCCTGTTGATAAATTAGTGACCCTCCCGGGTAACATCTCCGGAGGGAAAAAAGTATTTGCCAGCTATTGTGCTACCTGCCACCTGGCAGGTAATACCGGCGTAAACTTCGGCCCTGCCTTAACAGAAATTGGCAGCAAGCTCACCAAAAGTGCGCTCTATGATGCGGTCATAACGCCGGATGCAGGTATCAGCTTCGGTTTTGAAGGATATTTCTTTAAGCTGAAAGATGGCTCCACAGTACTGGGATACATTGCCAGCGAAACGAAGGACGAAGTAGATGTACGGACCGCCGGCGGACAAGGCGTGAAAATTCAACAAAAAAACATCAGCTCCAGGAAACCGTATGAACATTCCCTGATGCCAACTGGTCTGGCTACCGCCATGCCGCAACAGGAACTGGTAGACCTGGTTACTTACCTGTCTTCCCTGAAAAAGTAATAAGTTTGTGCCGTGATTTAATTTATTCTCATGGCATTGTCACCCACCAATACACAGCTCCTCACGGACGGATTTACGATCCGTGAAGAGCTGTTGCCAGCCGGTATACAAACCGCCACAGACAACGAGATGTGCTGGATCATGCGGGGAAATGGCGCCATGCAGATCGCCGGTGCCGGTTTCCCGCTAACGCCGGGTACCCTGATCCTGATAGGTAAAGGACAATCCTGGAAACTTACCCAAAAGCATCCTGTACAAGCCATCCACCTGGTATTCGGTGATTGCTTCTGGGACCGTACCCCGGTGAGCGCCCGTAACTGCAAAGCCACACTATATGGCGATATCAAAGCGCATCAGCACTTTAGTCCATCTGTGGCCACTACATCGGAACTGGATCGCCTTTTCCACGATATGCTGACAGAATACCAGCGCCTGGATTATTCCAATAAAGCAGATGTGCTGGCCGCTTACCTCAAGATCCTGGTGATTAAAATTGCCAATATCAACGAGGAATTGCTCGCGGATACCAATAATCATCATTATAAAATCTATCAGCAGTTTATTACCCTGTTACAGGAAGAGGTACATCCTTCGCACCAGGTACATGCGTTTGCGAAACAACTGCATATTGCACCACGCAAGCTGATAGATATTTGCCAGCAATACAGTCGTAAAACCCCCAAGATGCTGATCAGCGAACAGCTGATAGCAGAAGCCAAACGTCTCCTGCAGTTCACCACGATGCCGGTGAAGGAAATCGCTGCACGGCTTCACTTTAGCACACCTTTTCAATTCAGTAACTTCTTTAAGAAAAATACCGGTCATTCTCCACTCGGCTATCGTCAGGATTTTGCACAAATTGGTATGTAATACACTGCTTTTGTTATTCCCGCTAATGCTTTGCCAGTCTACCTTTGTAGCATAAAAGCAAATCGTATGTGTAAAACAATTGCAGGGGTGAAAATACCCGATAGTCAACTGGCCGTACAAGCCACGGAGTTATTACGCGAACATGGAACGGAATTCCTGTATAATCACTCTCTCCGCGTTTATATTTTTGCAGTATTAAACGGGCAGCGCAGGAACCTGCCTTTTGATCCTGAGCTGTTGTATATCAGCGCCGCCTTTCATGACCTCGGATTACAGCCGCATTACAGCAGTCCGGATAAGCGGTTTGAAGTAGATGGCGCCAATGCCGCCCGTGATTTTTTACGCTCGCATGGCGTGCCACCTGCCTCGCAGCAATTGGTATGGGATACCATCGCATTGCACACGACTATTGGTATTGCGGAATACAAGGAGCCGGAAGTGGCGTTGATGTATAGTGGAGTAGGACTGGATGTAATGGGAGAAGGATATGAACACCTGAGCGAAGAACACCGGTTGGCTATCCTGGCCGCATTTCCGCGTAATGGCTTTAAGAAAAAGATTATTCCTACCTTTTTTGGAGGGTTTGAACATAAAACGGAAACAACCTTTGGTAATATCAAGGCAGATGTATGTGCTTATATGATTCCGGAATTCAAACGTAAAAACTTCTGCGATTGTATTCTGCATTCTCCGTGGAGCGAGTAACATTTATCTTTCCAGGATAGCTACTACGCCCATGCCGCCGGCGGTACAGATAGAGATCAATGCCCTGCCGCTGCCGCGTTGCTGCAATATTTTAGCCGTTTGCGCCAGGATCCGCGTACCGGTGGCTGCAAAAGGGTGACCGATAGCAACACTTCCTCCTTTTGTATTCAATTTGCTGCGATCAATGCTGCCGAGTGGCGCCTCCCATCCCAGCTTTTTACAGTAGGCGGCATCTTCCCAGGCTTTCAGTGTGCAGAGTACCTGCCCGCTGAAAGCTTCGTGGATTTCATAGATATCGAAGTCTTGTAGTTTCAGGTGATTGCGTTTCAGCATCCGTGCTACCGCGTAGGTAGGCGCCATAAGCAATCCTTCACCGTTCACATAATCTACTGCTGCTGTTTCTGCATCCACCAGGTGCGCCAGCACCGGCCAGTTCTGTTGTTGTGCATACTCCTCTGAGGCCATCAGTAATGCAGACGCACCATCGGTATACAAGGTGCTGTTCCCGGCGGTGAGAGAGCCATTGCCGCTGAAGTCGAACGCAGGTTTTAGTGCTGCCAGTTTTTCAGGGGTAGTATCTGCCCGGATGATGGTATCTTTTTTAACGCCTTTGAATGGCAGAAGCAGATCACTGAAAAAGCCTTCCCCGTAGGCTTTGGCGGCATTCATATGACTACGGTAGGCCAATGCGTCCTGTTCTTCCCGGGTAATGCCCCATTCCTTCACCATTTTTTCTGTATGTTGTCCCATCGATAGCCCCGTTCTGGGCTCTACAATAGAAGGATATAAAGGTTTCAGGTCTTTCAGGCGGATGGAAGCGATGATTTTCAATCGCTGTGAAAATGTTTTCGCCGCGCGCAGATCGGCGAGCTTCCACGCCAGGTGCTGTTGAAACAGTAGTGGAATATCGCTGTTGGTATCGCTGCCGCCGCTAATGGCGGTATCTATCTGTCCGCAGGCGATGCGCAGCCCCAGTTGGATGGTGGTATCCAGGCTGGTACCACAGGCTCTCAGTACGCTATAGCCTGGTGTATGCGGATCCAGCGCAGTACCCAGCACACATTCGCGGGCAAAGTTCCAGTCGGTAGACCGGTTTAAAAGCGCTCCCAGCGCTACTTCTCCCAGGCGTTTGCCGGCCAGACCATATTTTTCCACCAGTCCGTTTAAACAGAAAGTGAGCATTTCCTGGTTGCTGATATGATTATATTCTTTAAAGGACTTAACGAAAGGGATCCGTAATCCGCCGATGATAGCGACCTTTTTCATGAGGGAGAGCTTTAGCTAAAGTTAATGAATATGTATTAACCCAACAATCACCGTCAACATTTGTTTATGGAGGGCAAACCAGACACATGAAACTCTTTCCCGCTACTATCCGCAAAACAATTCTCCGTGGTTGTATGCTGATTCTCCCGATCATTGTGGTGTGCTTTTTCATTGGAAAAATGTGGATGGCCATCCACCTGGTGGTAAGACGCATCATGGCCTATTTTGATATCGAACGTCTTTTCGGATTTACTTTACTGGCACTGCTGACAACGGTAGTATTGCTGTTGTTGTGTTACCTGGCGGGCTTGCTCACGCGACTGGAAAAGGTGGGCGTGGTGCATCGCTGGCTCGATAAAAACGTACTGCGTTTTATGCCCGGATTTATTTTTATCCAGATGTTAGCGCAGGAGAGTGCCGGTGAGGAAACCGGTCGCCACGGTGTGCTGATCTGGCTGGAAGAAGCCTGGCAACCGGGTATTCTCATAGAGAAAAATGCAGCCGGCTGGCATGTGGTATACATCCCTAACGCGCCCAATGCGAGTTCCGGAAGAATTTATATTGTGAAAGAAGAGCGCCTGAAATTATTACCCGGCTCCCTGCATCATATGAAAGAAAGCATCGAGGGCTTTGGAACTGGGTTGTCGCAGTTGGTATGATTGTAAATTACTCCTGTTCATCTGCGGACTTCCTGTCCGTTTGCGGACAATCGTGCTGGTAAAGGCTCGCGTTGGCAAAGGGTTTCAGGATTGGCCTGTTTTATGCAGCCCTGGTTTTCTGAAAAAATACTCCCATATGCTGCAACTTAACTGGTTTCGAACAGCCTGGAGAAATATCCGTCATCAGCCGTTATTTACATTCATCAATCTCGCTGGTCTTACTACCGGGTTTGCAGGTGCGATGCTGATTGCCTGTTTGCTTCACTATCACCTGAGTTTTGATAATTTTCATAAAGATAAAGAACGTATTTACCGGGTGGTTTCTAAAACTACCTTTGGAGGGGACGACTATTCACAGGGTTTGCCGCAACCCTTTGGTAAGGCGTTTGCAGCCGACTATACCTTTGCAGAAAATGTAGCGATGCGCGCCGATTGGGGAGAACCACAGGTAACTGTGGGCAACGGCGAGGTACGCAAAATGTTCCATAGCGCTGCGGCATACGTGGAACCCGCATATTTCAATATTTTTAATTATCCATTGGTGAGTGGTACGGTAGATGCCCTGCAGGCACCTTACCAGGCGCTCATTACAGAAAAAGAAGCCCGGCGCTTTTTTTCAGGCACAGATGTGATCGGCAAGCAGATTTTACTGAATAATAAGTACCAATATACCATTGTAGGGGTCATGAAGGATATCCCGGAGAATAGCAGCAACCAGCAGCAGATCTATCTCTCCTATGCCAGTTATAAGATAGCCAACCCCTGGTTGGGTAGCGACAGCAGCTGGGGGGGTATTTCTTCTTCTATTCAATGTTTTATGAAACTCCGGCCAGGTGTAACCGCAACTACAGTAGAAGGCGCTTTTCCGCAATTGCTCAAAAAAGTAGGCCACAAGGAGATGATACTTTATATGCAGCCCTTATCTGATATTCATTTTAACCGGATCTACGATGGCCAGATAGAAAAGAAACAATTATGGGGATTGTCACTGGTAGGGCTTTTTCTGGTACTGATGGCGGGTATCAATTTTATAAATCTCACTACAGCCCGTCTTTTTTACCGGTCACGGGAAGCGGGAGTACGAAAAGTACTGGGTAGTTCTGCAACTATGATACGCTGGCAGTTTATCATGGAAACCGGCATCCTGGTGCTGGCAGCTATTCTTTTATCAGTGGCCGTAACCTACGCTGCTTTCCCTTCTTTCAACCAATTGTTTGACACAAAGATCAGCCCCCGGAATTTATATCAACCCTGGTTCCTGGGCTTTGCCATCAGTTTATTCGTTGTGGTTACCTTACTGGTAGGCTACTACCCGGGAAGTTTGCTGGCGCGTCTGAAACCGGTGGAAACAATGCGGGGAAAAGTACTGGGGGGGCAAACAGCCGGTATTCCATTGCGGAAAGTGTTGGTAGTAGCGCAGTTTGCGATTGTATTGTTCCTGATCAGTTGTACCCTTATCATATCAAAACAATTGCGTTCATCTATGGACACGGATATCGGTTTCAACAAATCAGGCATCCTGATGATCAATATCCCGGAAGAGAATAAACGCTCGGTAGATCTGTTGCGTAACCGTTTTTCAGAAATGAGCGGGGTAAAAGCCGTGAGCTTTTGCCTGACATCTCCTATGTCTGTGGTGAATAACGAAGACGATTTTGTGTATGATGGCCGCCCCAAAACAGAGTCGTTCCGGATGAGTACCAAAACGGCAGACGCCAATTACCTGGCTACCTTCGGATTGCAATTGATCGCCGGACGCAATTTATATGGAGGCGATACCCTGAATGGTTGCCTGGTGAATGAAACATTTGTAAAGCGCGTAAAAGCAGCTTCCCCGGAAGCGGTTATCGGCAAAACCATTGGCGTGTATGATGTAAAGGCTACCATTCTGGGCGTGGTAAAAGACTTTCATACCGGTGATTTTCATGGAGAAATTGATCCGCTGTGTTTGTACAGCGACTTCCAGGGTTACTATTCCTGTGCCGTGAAAATGAATGTCCGGGATGCGAAAACATTGTTACCAGCATTGGAAAAAGTCTGGAAAGACACTTATCCGGACTATACCTGGTCTTATCAGTTCCTGGATGAAAATATCAGCCGGATGTATCATGCGGAAGAAGTGCTGCTGGGAATGATCCGTATTTTCTCTTCCCTGGCGGTATTGGTAGGTTGTATCGGTTTACTGGGGCTGGTATCGTTTATGGCTATACAACGGCGTAAGGAGATCGGCATCCGCAAGGTGCTGGGCGCCAGCGTTTCATCCATACTATGGTTATTTCTGAAAGAATTTATTGTGTTAATCTTCTTCTCCCTGATTATAGCCATACCGGTAGCCTGGTATGTGATGCACGAGTGGTTACAGGATTTTGCTTACCGCCTGACGATTGGCCCGGAGGCTTTTGCATGGCCGGTAGTTATTACGGTGGTTATGGTAGTGACTACCATTGGCGTAAAATCCGTGCGGGCGGCCCTGGCCAATCCTGTCAGTAATTTAAGAAGCGAATAGTTACAGGTTATACAGATGATTTACGGGGTTCGGTACCGGATTACCTTTTAACGCAGCAATCACATTTTCCGCTGCGATACGCGACATAGCGTTCCTGGTTTCTGAAGTGGCAGAACCAATATGTGGCAACACCGCTACCGTAGGCATTTCCAGCAATGGGTTATCCGGGTGCATTGGTTCCGGGTTGGTAACATCCAGCCCGGCGCCCCAGATAATGCCTTCCTGTAAAGCGGCAATCAGGTCGGGTTCATTGTGGATGCCTCCCCGGGCCGCATTGATGAAAATAGCGGTGGGCTTCATTTTCCGGAAGGTGTCTTTATTGAATTTATCTTTTGTTTCAGGTGTGAGTGAAGTATGTACGCTGATGACATCACTTTGTTGCAGTAGCTCTTCAAAAGAAACAAAGGTGGCATCGAGCGATTTTTCTGCGGCTTCATTACGGTGACGATTGCAGTAAATGATCTTCATGCCAAACGCAGCGCGGCAGCGTTGTGCCATCACTGCACCGATGTTGCCCAATCCCCATATCCCCAGTGTTTTTCCTTCTATATCAATTCCGAGATTGGAGGTAGGTGTGGAGAAGCCCCAGTCGCCTTTTAAAATTCTTTTATGCTGGAAGAATGCTTTCCGTGCAACAGACAACATCAGTAGAAATGCAGTATCGGCCGTGGCATTGCTCAGGACACCCGGTGTGTTGGTGATCTGAAGTCCCAGTTCTGTGGCTGCTTTCAGGTCTACATTGTCGTAGCCTACAGACAACAGGCTGATCACTTTCAGGTGCCTGCATTGTTCTAAAAAAGCACGATCCAGTTTGTCACCGCCGGCAAACAACAACGCATCATTTTCCTTGCAAAATTGTACTCTTTGTGCCGGTGTCATCTCATGCGGTTCGGACCACTGTGTAACGGTAAAGCCTGCACGCTGCAGCAATGACAATCCTTCTTCGGGAATAATCCTGGTGGTAAATACCTTCATCATATCCATTTAATTACGTTGAAATGTTCTTTTCCATAATTTCCATACTTCAAACCACAACACCGATACTGCACTGATCGCAGCGCTTATCAGCAGCTGCTGCATAGAAAGCGCTGTAATACTGAAAAACTGCGCCACCGGGGGAATGTATAGCATTACTGCCAGCAGTAACAAGGTGATGATAATAACGCCCACCATTAATTTATTCCGGTTGCGCATGCTGTGTATAAAGGAGTAATAGAACGAACGGTTTACCAAGGTAAGAAAAATATTGGCGAGCACCAATGTGGTAAACACCATGCTCCGTGTAATGGTTTCGCCTGCGTCCTGTGCCACGCTCCACTGGTAGGCTGTAAGCACGCCTGCGGTAATGAATAATCCCTGGAGCAGACTGATATTCATTTCCCGGAACGACAGGAACGTTTGTGTAATGGGTCGTGGTGGTTGCAGCATGGCATTTTCTTCCATGGGTTCGTTTTCATATACAATGGAACAGGTAGGCCCCATAATGATTTCCAGGAAAATAACATGCACCGGTGTAAAGATATTCGGGTAAATCCATCCAAGGAACAGCGGCAGGGACACGGTGAGGATAATAGGGATATGAATGGAAATAATATACTGTACCGCTTTTTTGATATTGGTGTAAATTCTCCGGCCCATGGCAATAGCATCTACCATGCTGCTCAGGTCATCATTCACCAGGATCAGTGCGGCTGCCTGTTTGGCGATCTCGGTGCCTTTTTTGCCCATGGCGATGCCGATATGTGCGGCTTTCAGGGCGGGCCCGTCGTTAACGCCGTCGCCCGTCATGGCTACTATTTCATTATCAGCCTTGAGTGCATTGATGGCGGCCAGTTTCGCTTCGGGAAACATGCGTGTAAAGATATTGACCGACTGCAATGTAGCCAGCTGTTTGCCGGCATCCATTTGCATGAGGTCGGCGCCATTTACCGCTTCACCAGGTTGCTGCAAACCGGCCAGCCGCGCGATGGCGCAGGTAGTTACGGCATTATCGCCGGTAATGATTTTTACCTGGATTCCTGCCTGGTAGAAATGCCGGAACACCTCATTGATATTGCTTTTCGGTGGATCGTAAAAGGCGAGTAAACCGGTAAACACAAACGGTAATGCCTGTTGTTCCACCGGATAGTCCTTGCCGGTAAAGTCGGAAGTGGCAACTGCCAGTATCCGGTACCCCTTTTGAGCTAAAGCATTGATCTGCCCGGTGATTTTCTCTTGTTCTTTTTCCGGGAGATGACAAACGGCCAGGATAGCTTCCGGCGCTCCTTTCGCGGCCACAATGCGCTGACTCGCTGTATTTTCATAAATATGCGTCATCATCGGCGGTTTGCCAGACAGCGGATACTCATGCACCATGGTATAATCTGCGCGCAAATCGGTGGCCGTCATTTCTTCGTATAGCCGGTGGAGTGTTTTCTCCATTGGGTCAAACGGTACCGGTTCACTCGCCCACATCGCTGTGGTGATCAATGCTTCCGGGAAATGACCGCTTTCATATAACGTGTGGTCGGCGCCGTTATACACCGCCTGCAGGCTCATTTTATTTTCCGTGATGGTGCCGGTTTTATCAGTGCAGATAATGGTAGCACTCCCCAGTGCTTCCACAGTGCGGATCTTTTTTACAATGATGCCCATCTGCATCAGTCGCCGGGAACCCAATGCCATAAAGGTGGTAAATGCCACCGGGATTTCTTCCGGTAAAATGGACATGGCCAGTGTCAGCCCTTTCAGCAAACTATCGGTTAAATTGCCGCTGCGAATAAAATTAAATCCCCATACAGCCAGGAATACAACAGCGCCCACAATGGCCATCCACTTCACAAACTGACGGATCTGCAATTGCAGCAGCGTGGGTTCTTCCCTGATGTTCAGGATCGCTTCTCCCAGTTGCCCTATTTTTGTATGGGCTCCGGTTTGCGTAGCTTCACAGATGGCCAGCCCGGATACCACTACTGTTCCGCTGTATACGTTGTTATCTTTGCTGTCTGCCTGTTTGAACACGGCAAAAGCTTCACCGGTAAGGGCCGACTCGTTTACAGAAAAATCATTGCTGTGTACAATAATGCCGTCGGCATTAATCGTATTCCCTTCAGATACCAGCATCATATCTCCCACTACTATTTCACTGGTGGGAATACTGATCAGTATGCCCTGGCGGATTACCTTGCTCAGAGGCTCATTCATTTTCTCCAGTGCTTCCAGGGCCTTGCGGCTGCGACTATCCTGGTAAAAGGAAATGCCCGATACCAGGGCTATCGCGGCGAGCATAAAGTATGCTTCTCCCAGTTCACCCATCACAAAGTAAATGGCAGTAACCGCGATGAGCAGTACCAGCATTGGTTCTTCCACGATCTCTTTCAGTATAGCCGTCAATGTATTTGCGGCAGGCGCCGGTGGAATATTGCTGCCATGCTGCTGCCGGGAGGCATTCACTGCCGCTTCATCCAAACCTTTGATGTGTTCCGGTAAATTGATCTGTACAGCCATGAAGGATGTTTTGGTGAAAGTGCTTCCTTAAATTTACGAATTATGAAGGAAGGAACTGTTATTCATCATTTTTCATCATCTTTAAAAATTCATCTGGTGAGATGCGATCTGCCCGTTCATTTCCGGCAAATGGCAATAGGTTATCCTATTGTTCGAAAATGAACAGGCTGCACCCGGAAATGAACAAAAGGAGTGATCGCGGGAGTTGTAAGCGATTGATTACCAGAGATAGCCTTATCCGGCACCTTTTTTATATCATAGCAGCAAATACTTATGCAATGTTTCGGAACTATTGTAAAATCGCTTTCAGGAATCTGATGAGAAACAAATTTACCGCTATGGTAAATATCGGAGGATTGGCGGTTAGTCTCGCAAGCTTCCTGATTATCCTGTTATACCTCAATTTTGAGCTGAGTTACGATCGCTGGGATCCTTCATTGAAAAATGTATACCGGGTATCACAGCAAACAGAAAACAATTATGCCAACAATCCCGCGCCGGCTCCATTGGCGCCGCTGCTGGCAGACCATCTGCCGGAGGTAAAGGCATATACCCGCATTATTCCTTCCGGTAACCACGAGCTGCTGATCAGCTACAACAATACCAAAATATACCAGAAGGATATCCTGATGGCCGACAGTGGTTTCCTGGATGTATTTCCATACAAGCTGCTTGCAGGTAATGCTACCAATGCTTTCCGGGAACCATCTTCTGCGCTGATCACCCGGGAAGTCAGTGAAAAGTTGTTTGGTAAGACAGATCCTATCGGTAAAATTATCAAAGTATATAACCAGCTGCCCTTCACCGTTACGGGTATTATTGCGGCACCTGCCACCCCTTCACATATCAGCGCAGCCATTATTCTCAGGGATCCTTTTATGGCGCAGAACAGCGGCTGGAGCAATATCTCTTACATTTCGTATATCCGTTTAAGAGAGCCTGTCACCAATGCGTCACTGGAAGAAAAAATAAACCGTACTTTTTATGATCATCACCTGAAAACAGGAACCGAAAGTTATGAAGCGTATGTAAAAGCCGGGCACGCACCATCCCTGATGACAGATGTGGTACCTGATATTCACAATCATCCGCGTTTTGGTAACAGTCCTTTCAAAACCACGCTGATCCTTTTCGGGCTGGCGGGCTTGCTGTTGCTGAGCGGCGCGCTGAATTCCAGCAACCTGTCGCTGGTGAAAACGTTGAAACGTTCACGGGAAGCAGGTGTACGAAAAGTGATGGGCTCCAGCCGTACTCAGATTCTGCTGCAATTTATGCTGGAAGTAAGCATTCAATGTGGTATCAGCCTGTTACTGGCACTTGGCCTGTCGCTGCTATTGTTGCCGTTATTTAACCAGGTGTTCGGTCTGTCGTTATCCTTCTCCTTCTCCGGACAACTTTATTCTTATACGATGATTGCGCAGTGTGCTGCTGCGTTGATCGCTATTATACTTATTTCGGGATTATATCCGGCTATTGTGTTTGCCCGCCAGGGTGCGGTGAATGTGATGAAGGGACATTTCAGTACTGGTACTACCGGTAAGCGTTTTAGTCATTCGCTGATTGTGGCCCAGTTTACCGTATCTGTGTTTTTCATTGTCAGTGTATTGGTAATGGCGCATCAGATGAATTTTATGAAACACCGGGATATTGGCTTTAATCCGGCGCAGGTGCTGCAGATAGAAGCCATGCAACCTACCCGTGAAAATAATTTTGAACAGACAAGGGCCAAACTCCTGCGTATCCCGGGTGTGCAGCTGGTGTCTAAAACAACGGCTGTTCCGGGTAGCGAGGTAGATACGTCGTTTCATACCTTCCATTATGCAGGCAGCAGCAGGATGTTTTCTTCTGTAAGGGTGAGCACCGACTTTTTTGCTACACTGGGGATCTCTGTATTAACCGGTCGCATGTTTTCAGATGCACATCCGGAAGATCAGAATAATACGGCCGTGATTAATGAGTCGGCGGCAAAATCGCTGGGGGTAAATGATCCGGTAGGTTCACAGATCAGTTATGCGAGTTGCGACAGTGTACCTTACCAGATTGTGGGAGTGGTGAAAGACTTCCAGGTACAGGGTTTCGACAGTTATGTGCGGCCTACGCTGTACAGTATCTCCAATGCGCATTGTACGTACCAGTCGGGCGGCGCTTTGCTGGTGAAAGTGAATACGGCTAATCTCGATAAAACCCTGGCGGCGATTACACAGCTGTGGGATACCGTGGAACCCGGGTTCCCGCTGCGTTATTCTTTCCTGGACGATAATTTCCAGCAGCTGTTCAGCAGTTATACCCGCGTGCAATATATTATTCATGTGTTTACGGTTATTTCGGTATTTATCTCCGTAATGGGCTTACTGGCCTTAACGGTGTATATGACAGAACAGCGTACCCGCGAAATAGGCATCCGTAAGGTATTGGGCGCCAGTGTAGGAGGTATTGTGGCGTTATTGTCAAAAGATTTCCTCAGACTGGTGATCCTGTCGGTACTGATAGCTACGCCGGTGGCCTGGTACCTGCTGGAGCGCTGGTTGCGTGATTTCGCTTACCGGGTACAGATCAGCTGGTATCTCTTTGCCGTTGCAGGCGTGGGGGCGCTGCTGATTGCTTTCGCAACGGTAGGGTTACAGGCATTCCGGGCTGCCCGTGCTAATCCGGCGCATAGCCTGAAAGCAGAATAGGCGGTTGGCATTGAACCGAAACAGGATCCTTGTGTTAATTATAGTTAAGCGGCGGGTGTATTACCACCATGCGGCACAGAGATTGCGGGAATATATTTTCTTAAAACCATCTGTCACAACTATAACTGTCAGCTCAGCATATGCGGGATCAAGCCGGGGATAATCGTTTTATTGCCTATATCACAGCGAATAAATGGATGGCAGCGGCCATCGGATTCATTATACTATTAAGATTTTCGTTCATAGGCATCATGGGAGCCATGCCCCAGGATGCCTATTATTATTTTTACGGGCAGCATTTTGCCCTTTCCTATTTTGATCATCCGCCGGCTATTGCCTGGATTCTGAGAGGTTTTACTGACCTGTTTGGCCGTCATGTGTTTGTGATCAAGCTGGCAGATACGCTGGTAACGATCGGTACCCTGCTGGCTTTCTATCGCCTGTCGCGCTGCTTCCTGCCCCGGAAAAGGGCCTGGAATGGCTTCCTGCTATTGTATGCAACATTGATGATCACTATCCTGTCGCTGGTATCCACGCCGGATGTGCCTTTGCTGCTGTTCTGGTCTTTATCGCTGCTGGCGGTGTACCGGGCGGTTTTTGAAGGAAGGAAGGCGTATTGGATCTGGGCGGGCATTGCTATGGGATTGGCATTCGACAGTAAATACACGGCTATCTTTCTGCCGGCGGGCGCCGTGTTGTACCTGTTATTATCCAGGCAGCACCGGCATTACCTGTGGTCGCCCTGGTTTTTTGCAAGTATTCTCCTGTTTTGCATCACCATTTTACCGGTGGTGCTGTGGAATGTGCAAAATGATTTTGCCTCTTTCCGGTTCCAGTCTTCCGGACGGGTAGGAGGGGTGGAATTTCATCCGCTGGATGTTTTTGGGGTGATTGGCCACCAGGCAGCCATCCTGTTACCGGTGCTTTTCTTTGCCCTGCTGTATTATGTGTATAAGCTGGTGCGTAAATATGGCTGGCATGTCTCGCACATTCCGGCTTCACAGCTCTTCCTGTTATGCTTTTTTATACCCATTTTTGGTATTTTCCTGGTGATCTCCCCGGTGTACTGGGTAAAGATCAACTGGATGATGCCAGCCTATATCACCGGTATTATCTGGATCAGCACCTGGATCACTGTTAAATACGTACGCTGGCAGTGGATCTGTGCTGTGGTGGTGCACCTGGCGCTGGCGGTAGAAGTCATTTTCTACCCGGTGCCCATTCATTCTGATGATACCATGATTGGCTGGTCGGGTTTGAGCGAGGGTGTAAAAGCACTGGCAGATGAATATCCGGACGATTTTATTTTTTCTGCAGATGACTATAAAACCAGTGCGATGCTCAACCTCTACCTGGGACGTATGGTATATTCCCGGAATGTGCTCGGAGAGAACGCTTTACAATTTGATTTTATCGGTACCGATGTCAATACCCTGAAAGGGAAAAATGCCCTCTTTATTAATTCCCTGACAGATGTGAACGATGAAGTAGATGAACTGGAGTTTGCCGAAGAGGACCTGGCCCCTTATTTCCGGTCGGTTCGCCCGCTGCCTCCCATCGTTGTGCACCAGCACGGCCGCGTAGTAAGGAAATTCCTGGTTTTTCGCTGTATGGATTACCAGCCTCCGCTGCCGGGACATGATCCCCGTCATGTCGAAAAATGATGACAGTCAACCCGGGTAGTAATGCCCGTCATTGTTCAGCAACACAAACCGCCTTAGTTTTACGTTAACAATCGGACATCCACCTGGATTTCCTGAGCGTAAACAAATAACGGAGATGTGCTGTTGGAAGGTATCACCGTTTCTATCGACGGTGATACTTTTATTCGGGGATCAATAAAAATGCAAATCATGTTTAGCGGATTAACTCCTACCTCCCGTCAGCGGAAATTTTGTGAAGGTTTCCTCTTTTTTCCCATCCGGCACCTGCGCAAATATGGGAATTTCATTTTCAGACAGTACGGACGTCATGCCGGTGTGAAAACATTACTGGATATGCAACTGGGCATAGCGGGATACGATGCCAGTCATACGGATGCTATTGTACGTTGTATTACAGATACAGCGGCGCCACAGGTGGCATCGGTGATGAGCAAAGTAGAAGATTTCTATACGCGGATCCAGGCGGAAGCAGGAAGTTCACCGGTTTTATTCGGAGACTTTACCAACATCGTGATTCATTTTTACCGGGAGGTATCTATTTATCATAACGTTATCCTGCGCAATCTGAAACAGGAATTACAGCCGGCAGGAAAATCAAACAAAAATGCGGCAACATTATCAGAAGCCGGTCAGGATCATATCAATAAAGTACAGAAGGTGGTGAAGGAGTTTGTTTTGCAATGCAAAACAATGGTAAATGCACTGGAAGAAATGGCGCAGCGCGATCATTACTCGCCTATGGACGAATCCTATCTTCAGGCAACAATGGCCTTAATGGGAGACATCCGCCAGATGGCGCGCCATCAGCAGCATCTCAGTCAGTTGTTAAAGAAATGGGTATCAGATAAAAACCTGCATGTATTGCAAACCTATTACAACTAGTAATATTTTATATGTCTTATGAACTATGAACCACAGGGGACAGATCTTGCTGTATACCGGGAGGCATGCAGTAGCTGGATCCGTATCCTGAAAACCTTAAGAGAAGAAAATGCTTCGCTGATCAACCGGCTGGCAGCGGCGTTGAAAGAAACAACGCGGCGCTCGTTTATTGAAGAGGCGGAAGAATTTCAACTCACCATGCTCGACCGGGAGGAGTCGCTCATCCTCCTGCGCCATGAAATCAACGAACAACTCGTATGGCTGGATGCACAACCATCGGACATGCCAGCACCTCATCCTTTCGCGGTTTTGAAAAATGATGTGGAAGGAATGATCAGGGAATATGAGCGGATAAAAGCGGCGTTCCTTATCTTTATTGCGGCAGAAAAAGTATAGGTATCAGTTGATCAGTGCTACCAGTTTTTTGATAGACAGCAATGCAATCTGACCTTCCTTTAAAGCTACCAGTTCCTCGTCCCTGAAATCGCCCAGTGTGCGTATCAGTGATTCTTTCGCCACACCTGCCACTGCGGCAAGGTTTTCCCGGCTGATATCTATGGTGAAATGTTTGCTGCCGGCAGTGTTATATTTCCGGTCCAGCATCAGCAGTGCTTCTGCTACTTTTTTACGCAGGGAATTATAGGCAAGTCCAATCAGTTGCTGTTCTTTTTCCACCATTTCCCTGGATAATAACTGAATGAATTTTCCCAATACTTCCGGGTTGCTGCCAATCAGCTGTTCAAAGTCTTTCTGCGGAATAACTGCCAGCACCGTATCTTCCAGCGCTTCTGCATATTCCTGGTAATTACCACCTTCCAGCAATGCATTATAACCCAGGAAATCTCCTTCATTATACAGGCCGATGATCAGTTCTTTACCTTCATCATTGCGTTTATAGGTTTTTACTTTGCCTTGCAGGAGATAGTATAAATGGTCAGGGCGGTTGCCTGCGGCGTAAATGTTTTGTTTCTTTTTATAATGATTGGTGTTGCGGTCTTCTTTCAGCATGGCCAGCTGTTCCTTTCCGGTGCTGGCAGACAGCAGTACGTTCAAGCCATGTAAACCTGTTACGGAATCCTGTTTGATTTCTGCACACCTTTTCAAACGGCTTTCGATGGCGCTCAGTAACTCGGTTCCTTCAAAGGGTTTGGTAATATAATCATCGGCCCCGAGTTCCATCCCTTTTCGTATATCCGTTCTTTCTGCTTTGGCAGTCAGGAAGATGAAGGGGGTTTTTTGCAGGGCCTTATTTTTATGCAGCATATGTAATACGCCATAGCCATCCAGTACCGGCATCATAATGTCGCATACAATGAGATCAGGGTGGTGTTCCAGGGCCATAGCCACACCTTCTTTGCCGTTGCCGGCTGTGAGTACCTGGTAATTGGCCAGTTCAAGGATCTCCGCTACATTATCACATATAGCAGGATTATCTTCAATCAGCAAGATTTTTTCCATAAGCATCAGTTTTGAGGAAAGGGAACAGTCACGATGAACTCTGTGCCTTTATCCGGTTCACTTTTGCAGGTTACGCTGCCGTTCATGAGTTCTGCATATTTGGAAACAATATGCAGGCCCAGACCGGTGCCCTGGATGTTGGATACATGCTGACTACGGAAGAAACGCTCGAAAAGATGCAGCCGGTCTTCCTCAGAAATACCTATTCCCTTGTCTTTCACTGACAACTGGAATGTGGTATCGCTGCATTGGGAGCGGATGGAGATAATGGCTCCCTCCGGAGAAAATTTGATGGCATTGGATACAAGGTTCATAACAATGTGTTTAAGGAGCGTAGGATCCAGGCAGGCCTGGGCTGCGCCGTGATGGGCATAGTAAATATTCTGTTTTGGCTTTTTGAGTCCGTCCATTTCCCCGATAATATTGCCGATATGTTTACCGGCATCAAAAGTGCTGTGTCGCACCTGGATTTTTCCTTCTTCTATTTTTCCTACCGACAGGAAGTCGTTCAGAATATCTGTGAGCATATTCACTGCGGAAATAATCCGCTGAATATGTTTCCCCCGTTTGGCCACGTCGTCTGCCGCCTCGTATTTGGATACCAGGTAAATGGAAGACAGGATAGCGCTGAGAGGGGTTCTGAATTCATGCGACGCCAGGGATACAAACCTAGATTTCAGTTCATTGAGTTCCCTTTCTTTTCCCAGGGAAATCCTTAGTTCTGATTCTGCCTGTTTGATACCGGAAAGATCGATGGCGATACCGATGTAACCGGTAATATCACTGGCATCGCGGATGGCAGACACCGTCAGGGATACCGGTAACCTGGTGCCGTTTTTCCGGATATATTGCCATTCATATTCGTTGGGCTGGTTGAGTGTAGCCTTGATCGTGAGTGTTTCCATACCTGGTGCCACCGGTTGATGCAGTTGCGCAGAAAATTCCTCCGCACGCAGTGCTACTTCGTCGGCGTCATGGAGCAGGAGCGGGGTGCATACATCTACTACTTCACTGGCTTTGTAACCGAGTATCCTTTCTGCTGCCGGGTTGAACCAGCGTATAAATCCATCTGTATTGATCACGATGATCATGGCGCCGGTGCTGGTCCATAAGCTGTTGAGGAAACTGGTCATGCGTTGCAGGGAGGCATCTTTTACCGCTGCTTCCTTCCGTTGCCGCGAAAGTTCCCGCAGGGTCATTTCCGCATTCCGCCGGTCGGTGATATTGGTGACATAGGTGATGGTTAGTATTCCTTCCGGGGTGGCATGAGCAACCGGGGAGAGTTCTACGGGGAACTTACTGCCGTCCTTTCGCACTGCATAGGGATCGTGTTCGCCGTACGGAGGAAGCAGCAGTTGCGCCGGCTGGCCGGTCAACTCCTCTTTCGTATAGCCGAACTCGTTAAGCAGGAAGGGATTAGCCATCTGTATCCGTTGTTCACTATCGGTGATCAGTATGCCCGCGGAGGCATGGTTAAAGAGTGCGTCGAAACCTATGTAATTATTTTGAGAGGCATTAATCATACAGGTAATTGACCCTTTGGAACGGTGCAATATAAATTTAATGATTCCGGTTGGAATAAATTACTGGTAGGAAAAAATAGAATGTTATTATTTTATAAAAGTAATAATATATCTGTATTTAATATGTATTAGGGAAAGACTTACTTCTGATTGACAGGTGTTTCGATAATCAGGAATTCTGTTTTTTCGGCGCACTGCAGCATTACTTCGTTTGTTTCCCAGATACCGATCGCATCCCGAGGTTGCAGCACCTGGTCCTGTACCCTTAATCCGCCGGCGACTGAAAAAATAAACAGGCATTTATTCACCGGGTTAAAAGTATAGGCAACGCTTGCCGGATGCTCGTAGTATCCCCATGAAATTTTTGCGTTCTGATTAATCCAGCAATGCTGTAAACCCTCTTCACCGGATACAACGGTCACCAGTTTATTTTTCCTGGCAGTCAGGGGGAAACTCCGCTGCTGATAACGGGGAGCTATATTCTGTTGTTTGGGTTGGATCCAGATCTGCAGGAAGTTCACCTCTTCATCTCCGATGTTATATTCTTCATGTCTCAATCCGCTGCCTGCACTCATGATCTGCACGGCGGGCGCTTCAATTTCAGTAACATAGCCCATGGTATCTTTATGATTCATTTTTCCTTTCAGTAATATGGAAATGATTTCCATATTTACATGTGGATGGATGCCGAACCCTTTACCTGGTTCTACAAAATCATCATTAAAAGCGACCAGTGTGCCGAATGCACTGCGCATGGGTTGGTAAAAATCGCTGAAGCTGAAGAAAAAATTGCTTTTCAGCCAGCCGATATCTTTAATGCCCCGGTTACTGGCAGGGAAGTGTTGCATTTTCATATATTAAGGAACAGGTAAACGTTTAAATTGTTTGACAACCGGCTTGTTTTCCGGATATACGAAAATTACCTCAATTTTCCGGATCTCGTAAATAACTTTCCCGAACTCGTAAAGATGATGAGAAGGTAAGCCCCTAATTTTGCCCGACAATTTCAGATAAACTTTAAGATGTATAGATATTTATTCCTGCTCACCTGCGTTATGCGGGTAGGGACTCTTTTTGCCCAAACAGATACTGCTGCCGGTAGTAAAGTGTTACAGGAAGTGGTAGTTACTGCTACCAGGAACGAACAACTGTTAAGTAAAGTACCGGTACCCGTTACCGTGATCCATAAACAACAGATACAGTCCATGGGAGCGGTATTATTGCAGCAGGTACTGGCAGAACAAACCGGCCTGTTCGTCACTTCCAATCACGGCACCGGTGTGCAGATGCAGGGACTGGAAGCAGAATACACCCTCATCCTGCTCGACGGAGAACCACTGATAGGCAGAACGGCCGGTACGCTGGACCTTTCCCGGATCGTGGTCAGCAATATAGAAAGAATTGAAATTATAAAAGGTCCCGTGTCATCCCTGTATGGCAGCGACGCACTGGCAGGTGTGATCAATATCATCACCAGTAATAACAACAAACAGGGAACCAGCAGCATCAGCGGCCGCTATGGCTCAAATGATACCTGGACGCTCGATGGCAACACCCGCATTCCCTATGGCAAAGGAACTTTTTCTGCCGGCGTGAATGCGTATAACAGTGGCGGATATACGCTCGGAAGCGGTACCGGTTCGCCTACCGTGGCGCCGTTTAAGGCGTATACGGCGCAGTCGCGCTGGCAGCACGACTGGTCAGGGAAATGGCATACCATTCTCTCCGGCAGATATTATGAACAACGCTACAACAGCTATTTCGCAGATACCAAAGGACTGGTAGATGATATCGGGAAAGAAAAGGACCTGAACGGCTCCCTGCAACTGATTCATACGCCCAACAAAAACTTCCGGCAAACTTTGCGGCTGTACTATTCACGGTACGCCACCAATGAAGACATGAACTATCAGCAGGATAAAAGCTTGTACGATGCTTCTTTCTTTACACAGCAGTATCTGAAACCGGAGTACCAGGCTGACTGGACCCTCCATCCCAAACATCAGCTCACTGCGGGAATGGGGTATGTGCATGAGTCGCTGGAAGCCACCCGCTATGATGAACGCATGGCCTTTAATACCGGGTATGTATTTGTACAGGAAAACTGGAAACCTGCCGACGCCTGGAATATATTGATCGGTGGCCGCTTCGATACGCATAATCAATATCCTTCCCAGTTCAGTCCGAAGCTGTCGGTGTCGTACCAGCTGTCGCCCAACTGGCGCGTATTGGGCACGGTTGGCAGAGGCTACCGCGCACCCGATTTCAGACAGCTGTACCTGCACTTCAATAATGCCGCTGTGGGATACACGGTAGTAGGCACCAAACTGGCCGCTGAGATCCTGAAAGAAATGACCGCACAGGGACAGATCAAACAGGTAAACATCGATCCGGAACAATTAAAAAACCTGGATGCGGAAAGCTCCTGGTCCTATAACCTGGGGGTGGATGGGAAACTGTTTCCACTCACTACTGCCAAAGTAAATTTCTTTTACAACAGCGTAAAGAACCTGATTGATACCCGCGCCATTGCCGTAAAAACCAATGACCTAGCGGTATACAGCTATATTAATGTAAACAGTATCACTACTGCCGGTGCGGAAGCGGAACTGGGACAAAGCATCGGCAAATACTGGCAGGTAGCTGCCGGTTATCAATACCTGCGCTCCAGGGACAATGAATTGTATAAAAAAGTAAAAGATGGTAAAGTATATACGAAAGATCCGGCCACCGGAGAAACCCGTGCGCTGAAACGCAGCGAATATTTTGGCCTCTTTAACCGTTCACATCATTCCGGCAATCTGAAAATTGCGTATATCCAGCCCCGTTTGGGCATAGATGCCAACGCCAGGCTGCTTTACCGCAGCAAGTACGGGTTTACCGATGAAAATGGGAACAATACGCCCGATACAAAAAGTGAATTTGTGCCTGGCTATGCGACAGTAAACCTGGCTGCCGCCAAATACCTGTTCAAACGCCAGCTGCGTATACAAGGCACTATAGAGAATATTTTTAATTATACAGATCCAAACCATATCACCACTTTACCCGGACGGATTTATTCCGTGGGGCTGACGTGGAATTTTTATCATCATACAAATCATTAATTAAGCACTATATGAAACTGCAATCCCTCACAGCTTGTATGCTGTCTCTGTCACTCTTTTCACTTGTTTCCTGCAGCAAAAGCGACGATGATAAAGTAGTACCCGCCGATGTACCACCGGTAGTAACACCAGTAGTAACACCGGTTGAAGTAAAAACTGTTACCAATTTAGACGCGGATGCCGCCAATAAAGGCAGCTTCACGCTGTACAGCCTGGCCGACGGCAAAATAATACCCAACAGCGATTCCGCCACCACCAAATGGGATATCGGGTTCAAAGCCACTACCATCATCATCAATGGCGGTAGCAGCGGTCCCGGTAAAGCAGAAGCACAGGTATTGAGCACCGTATTCAAAGATCTCGCAAAAGCGCCTGATGCAGGCTATGCTACAGATGCCGCAGCAAAGAAAGCCATCAGCGGATGGTATTCCTACAACATGACCACGCACGTTATTTCACCCGTAACCGGCGCCGTGATTGTACTGAAAACAGCTGCCGGTAAATATGCCAAGATAGAAATCACCAGTTATTATAAAGATGCACCGGCTTCACCGGACGAAAATTCACTCAGCCGTTATTACAATTTCCGGTTCGCATATCAGCCGGACGGCTCTGCGAAGCTCAACTAAACTACTCATTTTATTTTTTATGAAACGAATTTCCATTTTAACCATGATGGCCGGTTGTTTAACACTGGCCGCCACTGCCCAGCAGAAAGGTGGTGATAAATTATCACAGGATAAAGCCGCCATCAAAAGTATGTGCGGCTGCCAGGACGTTACTTTTGAATATACAGAAACCTTCCCGGCAGACAGTAGTTATAAACCTAAAGGGTATCACAAGATTATAGACGCGATAGAGTATGTGACCGTTGCTGCGGAAGACAGGAACAGGATTGTATTGCAGCACCTGCTGATAGCAGACAGCTTCGTGATCAAACACTGGACGGAAGACTGGCAATACGAAAACCAGCAATTGCTGGCCTATAATCAGGATAACCAGTGGAAAAAAGTAACCCTGCCGGCGGCACAGGTAAAAGGCCAGTGGACACAGAAAGTATATGGCGTGGATGATGAACCCCGCTACGAAGGTTCCGCTACATGGGTGCATACCGATGGCCGTCATTACTGGGAGTCTACCAGCGATGCCCCTTTGCCCCGCCGCGAGTATACTACCCGTAACGATTATAACGTATTACGCCGCACCAATCACCATGAAATTACTGCTACCGGTTCTGTACACGAACAGGACAACCAGAAAGTAGTGCGTGCAAATGGTACCGACAAAGTGATTGTTGGGGAAAAAGGTTTGAATACCTATAACCGCACCAGCGAAAGCAAATGTCAGCAGGCGAAGGAATGGTGGGAACAGCACAAATCATTCTGGGCAGTAGTGCGCAAAAGCTGGGACAAAGTATACGGAGAAAACAGCGAAATCAATCTTCAGAAAAAAGTAAATGAAGAACCATTATATAAAGTAATGTCTGCCCTGGAAGAGAAAGCCTTTAAAAAGGAGCTTGCAGGCGCCGAGCTGGAGAAAACAATCTTACTGACTTTACAACAGTTTTCGCATAATACAACGTTGAGTTTACATCGATAAACGAGTGGATAAGAAAAGCGACGCAGCCATTCCTGGCTGCGTTTTTTTTGGTATTGCTAAAATATTTTGAACTATTTTGGCAGGGCAATCATAGTATGTGGGTATGCCTTCCTGGAGTAATTACGATGAAAACAGAATGCTGGAACTGCTGGCAAAAGGTAGTGAATATGCTTTTACGGAGCTGTTTAGCCGCTACCGTACCAAGGTGTATTCCGTTGCCTTCCGCTTCCTGCGATCGCAGGCGGCAGCCGAAGAAGTAGTCCAGGATGTATTCCTGAAGTGCTGGCTGAAAAGGGAAGCACTCACGGAGGTAAAGAATCTCGATGCTTATCTGAAAACAGTTACCCGCAACCTGGTTCTGAACCGCTTTCGCAAGCTGGCCAATGAAGCTGCTGCACAACAGGAACTGAGCCGCCGCGATATAATGGTCAATGATACAGACCATCTCATACTCGATCACCAATACCAGGAAATTATTCAGGCCGCCCTGGGCCAGCTACCGCCGCAACAACGGGAAGTATACCGGCTGGCCAAAGAAGAAGGGCTCAGTCATGAAGCCATTGCGGCCCGCATGCAGATATCAACGGTAACCGTTAAATCCCATATGGCCAGGGCATTGCAGTCGATCCGCCGCTACCTCAACGGTAGCATCAGCATCCTCCTGCTGATGACGCTTCTTAAATAAATAAAAAAAATATATTTACTTATCCTCCACCCTCTGTGTTTTCCAGGTGTCTATTATGATATAAGCTGTAAAAAGCTACCTGTAAGACCTGATAATATTATCACAATCGTTATGATGAATAACCCTGGATTCAATGAACTAATGGATAAATACCTTGCAGGGAAAGCCAGCAAGGCAGAGTGGGACGAATTGAAAGGGATGATCAACAAAGGAGATGCAGACGAGGCCATTAAAGACCGGATTGATGCGGAATGGGACAATGGCGCACTGGAAACGGATGTTCCCTTTGAACGCTATCATGAGATGATCGCCAATATTATGTCGGCCGAATCACATATTGCCAACATCATCCCTTTGAAAAGGAGTCGCCGCAATCATCTGCGGAAACTGGCCATCGCAGCCATCATGGTGGGGGTATTGGTACTTCCGTTTGCAGGATGGTGGTGGTGGCATGCCGGTACCACAAAAGCGCCGGTAGCGCAAACGGTGCCTGCAAAAGCAGCGGATGATATCGTGGAAGTACAAACGAAATTTGTAAGACTGCCGGATGGAAGTACGGTGTTACTGGCAGACAACAGCCGCCTGGAATATAACCGCGACTTCAATGATGGCAAAAGAGAAGTAAAACTGTGGGGAGAAGGATACTTTGATATTAAAGATCTGCCGGGTAAACCTTTTGTGGTAAAAACCGGTAAACTGAGTACCCTGGTACTGGGAACGGCTTTTAATGTGAAGTCATCCGCAGACCAGCAGCAGGTAGTGGTAACGGTTACGCGTGGTAAGGTGAAGGTAGCCGATGAAAAGAATAACTATGGTGTACTGGTAGCAGATCAGCAATTGTCTGTAGACATGACCACCAGCAAAGTGGCCTGGGCAAAAGTGAAGAGTAAGGAAGTGGTGAAATGGAAAGATGAATTCCTGGTGCTGGATGATGTGAGCCTGGAAGAAGCTGCAGTAATGATCGGAGATAAATATCATGTGAAAATATTATTTGCCAACGAGTCTTTAAAACGTTGCAGAATCGCGGGAACATTCTTTCATCATCAGCCATTGGAAAAAGTGCTGACTATTGTTTGCGGCGTGGCAAATGCGGAATATACCATTTGTCCGAATGATAAGGTAATCTTAAGCGGAGAAGGATGTACTAATCAATAAGTAAATACATATAGGTCGGGACCAGTCAACCAACAGATTGTTCATGCATATATAACATCGGTGAAGATCTTCACCCGGTACGGGCGCGCTGTGCACCGCGCTGACGGGCTGTTTTTTTTATTGTAACTATCTAAAATCAACCATCAGTATTATGGATCTAATTTCCGTAAGGGATCGCTATGTCCCGATACGAATCAACCAATCATATATTAAGAAAAAGGGAAAAACAGGTTTTATTATGAAGATCATTTTCTTGTATTTTTTTCTGCTGACGATGTCCGCACAGTTGCTGACGGCAGCTTCGGTATCAGGACAGGAACTGGGAAAGAAAACAATTACCCTGGGTTTGAAAGATGAAACCCTGCATGGGGCCATCAGGAAAATAGAACAGGCCAGTGGTTTTCTCTTTGCTTATCCGCCTACTGCCGTTGCGAAGTACAAACACATCAATCTGCCGGCTGCCAGCCGTTCCGTAAGCGCCACGTTGAATGCCGTACTGGAAAACACCAACCTCGCTTACCGCGAAGTGGACAGCAGCGTTATATTGTTCGTAAAACCTGCTTCCCGCGCAGGTATCACCGACAATGAAGAAGCAGATCAGCAACAACCACCTGTAGTGATCACCGGTCGTATTCTCGATGAAAAAAATGGCGACCACATCGTAGGCGCCACTATCATTGAAAAAGGTAATAAGGTATTGAATGGTACCACTTCGAATGAAGTAGGTGCCTTCAGTATACCTGTAACACTTTCTGGTGGCAAAGCCACTTTGATGATCAGTTATGTTGGTTATGAAACGAAAGAAGTGGAAGTGCGGAAATCCGCCACCCTTACGGTTAAACTGAGCACCAGCTCCAAATCCCTGAATGCCGTGGTGGTAACCGGGTTATTTTCCAGACCCGCAGAAAATTTTACCGGCGCCGCATCCTCCTATACCAAAGAAGAACTGACAAAAGTAGCCGGCAATAATGTGCTCAGTGCCCTTCGCGCGCTGGACCCCTCTTTCCAGATGCCGGAAAATATCAATAACGGCTCCAATCCAAACGCATTACCCAACGTAGTAGTCAGGGGAGGGAATAGCCTTGGTAGCCTGAATGGCACCAATCAAAGCAGTGTATACGACTTTACTACCAACCCCAACACACCGCTCTTTATCATGGACGGTTTTGAAGTATCACTGCAACGGGTCAACGACCTCGATATGAACCGCATTGCCAAAGTAACGATCCTGAAAGATGCGGCGGCCACCTCTATCTATGGTTCACGTGCCGCGAATGGTGTGATTGTGCTTGAAACCATACGGCCACGCGAAGGTAGTTTGCGTGTAACCTATACCGGTAGTGTGGTGGCGGAATTGCCCGATCTGAAAGGATATGACCTGGTAAATTCCAAAGAAAAACTCCAGCTGGAAAAAGAAGCCGGTTTATATAATGGTTATCCGAACCCGGTATGGCAGGAAAGAAAAGATTTTATGTATAACTACCGCCTGGCAGAAGTAGCCAAAGGCGTTAACACCGATTGGTTATCTGTTCCCCTGCGCAATGGTATCGGCAGCACCCACAATCTTTACCTCGAAGGCGGCTCTGATGCGGTGATGTACGGCATGAGCGGCACTTATAATAATTTTGAAGGGGTGATGAAAGGATCCGGACGTAAGAATATCTCCGGTAACACTTATCTCTCTTACCGCTATAAAAAATTTTTATTCAGAAATGACCTCACCCTCAATTTTAACAAGGCCGTTAATTCACCCTATGGTTCATTTTATACTTATACCACATTAAATCCTTACTGGTCGCCATATGATGAAAATGGCAAAGCGAAATATTACCTGGAAGATATCCGGTTCAACGACGGCTCCCGCCTGGCGTCTGCCATCAACCCGGTATATGATGTGTCGCTGCATACGCTCGACCAGTACAGTCAGCAGAATATTACCAACAACTTTTTTGCACAATGGCAGGCAAAGGAATGGCTGCGTTTTACCGGGCGTTTCGCTTACCAGCGTACCACCAACGGTTCTGATCAGTTCCTGCCGGCACAGTCTACCGCATTTGATAGTATCCCTGTAGAACGCTCTTATGACAAAGGTAGCTACACCAAGGGCTATGGCCTCCGCAATACCTTAGACGGTTCCTTTATGATAGATGTAAATAAATCTTTCGACCGTCATATGTTCTTTGGTTCCCTGGGTACTACCATACGGGAAGATAAACTCTCGGCAGAGTCCTATACCGTATCCGGTTTTCCGAACGACAAGCTCGACCAGGTGACCCTTGGCAATGGTTATAAAACAGGTGCACGCCCGTTTGGGACAGAAGGTATTACCCGGCTGCTGGGATATTTTGCCAATGTAAGCTATGCCTATGATAACCGTTACCTGCTGGATGTATCCTACCGACTGGACGGCTCCTCGCAATTTGGCTCCAGCAAAAGATTTGCTTCCTTCTGGAGCGTAGGCGGCGGCTGGAATCTGCATAAAGAACGCTTCCTGCAAAACAGCCGGGCTATCAATATGCTGAAGCTCCGTTACTCTTACGGTTATACAGGGTCTTCCAATTTTGCCAGCTATCTTGGCTTAACCACCAGTAAATATTACACTGATCAGGATTATCTGTATCATCTGGGTACAACCCTCATGGGCTTTGGTAACCCGAACCTGGCCTGGCAGCAGACCGCGAAAAGTAATTTCGGACTGGATGGTACTTTCTTCAACCGCCTCAACATTACCGCCAACTATTTTGAAGAAAAAACAAAAGGTTCCGTAGTGGCCATTACCACGGCGCCATCTACCGGTTTCTCCATGTATATGGATAACATGGGCGATGTAGTGAGCAAGGGATATGAAGTAAAGCTGAACTACACCATATTTTCCAACCCGCGTAACCGTGATAGCTGGTCCGTTTTTGCCAATGGCATGCACATAAAGAATAAAATTGAAAAGATCTCCAACACACTGGAGCAACTGAACAAGAAAAATACAGATTCCTTCAGTACTGCGCCCCTGGCGCGTTATGCGGAAGGTCGCAGTACTACTGCTATCTGGGCGGTACCTTCTCTGGGTATTGATCCTGCTACCGGACGGGAAATATACCGCACGCGCAACGGTGGTACGTCCATGGAATATGATCCGCTCGACCAGGTGATCGTAGGCGATGCCCGCCCCATACTGGAAGGCACCTTCGGTACTAATTTTGAAAAAAGAGGGATCGGAGTAAATCTTTATTTCCGCTACCGTGTAGGTGGTGATGCATATAATCAGACCCTGATAGACCGCGTGGAAAGTGCAGATATGAAACTGAACGTGGATAGGCGCGTATTTGAACAACGCTGGAAAAAACCGGGCGATGTTACTTTCTTCAAAGGTATCGTAGACGCCAACGGCTATACGATTACTTCCACTACTTATGCTACGTCCCGTTTTGTACAGAAAGACAACTGGCTGAGTCTTGAAAACGCTTCCGTTTATTACCGTTTAAGTGATGCACAGAACCGGCAGATCCACCTGCATGATACCAAGATCACTTTCTTTACCAGTCAGTTGTTCTGGTGGTCGAGTATTAAGCGGGAACGTGGATTGGCCTATCCTTTCAGCCGCAGCTTCACTTTACAGTTACAAACTACTTTTTAATTTTAACAGGATCTGAACATGAAATATCTGCATAATATACTTTTCCTGGCAGCTTCCATCGGGATGCTCTCCCTTACTTCCTGTAAGAAATGGCTGGACGTAAGACCTAAAACAGAGGTGAAGGAATCAGAACAGTTTTCTACAGAACAAGGGTTTAAAGATGCGTTGTATGGTACGTATCAGAAAGCCGCCGACGGGCAACTGTATGGTGAAAATCTTACTTTCGGTTTTCTCGAAGTGCTTTCCCAGGGATATGAAAGTACCACGAAAATTGACCATGATTTTTTCTACTCCGCCACCTATCAGTACAACAATGCCGGGGTTACTTCCCGCATCAACAGCATCTGGAATAATATGTATTCCACCATTGCGCAAACAAACTATATCCTGAAAAATATCGATGACAGGAAATCACTGTTCACCGGAAATAACTATAGTATCATACGGGGAGAAGCGCTGGCGTTAAGGGCCTTTCTGCATTTCGACCTGCTGCGCTTATACGCGCCTTCGCCTAAGTCGGATGTAACGGCTACGGCTATACCTTATATGACCGCCTTTACCGTTACGCCACAGGCAAGATTGAAAGTCGGCGAGGTGATTGCTGCCTGTGAGAAAGATCTGAAAGAAGCCGAAGCTTTGCTCAGGGTTTATCCACAGATGAGCAACCCTTCCGGCAACGACGACTTCCTGGCTTTTCGCAGCAACCGGATGAATTACTGGGCAGTAAAGGCCATTCTGGCGCGGCTCTATCTCTATAACAACGACCGTGTTCATGCACTCGCCTACGCGAAAGATATTATCAACAGTAATAATTTCCGCTTCATCACTTCTGCAGAACTGAATGCCGCTGCGAAAGACCTGAACCGCACTTTTACACCGGAACATATTTTTGCTATTTATGTGGCTAAGCTGAAAGACCCGGTGAGCAGCTATTTCATGATGGCTACCGGTGATAAGCTCTATAGAAAATTCACCATCACAGAAGATCGCCGCAAAGCACTGTTTGAAGTGTCTACCGGTGGGGGTACAGATCTCCGGTTTGTCAGCAATAGCCTCTGGTCGGCCAGCAACGGTATCATCTTCCCCAGTAAGCTCTGGCAGATCGATGAAAACCGTGAAGAGTTGAAGAAAAGAATACCGGTACTTACCCTGTCAGAAATGTATTACATCGCAGCTGAAAGTGAGCCGCTGACTGCCGATGGCCTGAAATGGCTGAATAAAGTAAGGTCTGCCAGGAATATCGCGGAACTGCCCGCCGGAATTGATGCTACCACGCTGCAGAATGAAATATTCAAAGAGTACAGGAAGGACTTTATCTGCGAAGGTCAGCTCTTCTATTATTATAAACGCATCAATAGAAACAAGATTGAAGGCGCGCTGAACAGCAATATCAGTAATGATCAGTATGTACTGCCATTGCCTCAGCAGGAAATCGAGTTTGGCAAATAATATCTGCATCTTCAAAAAATATCAAACATGAAAAATATTAACAGGCTGATCGCAAGCTTTCTTATATATCTGCTGATAGGTGCATGTGGCAAAGAAGACAGGCTCATGTACAAGGAGGCTCCCAGTATCTCTTTCCGGCGTGATGTGGTGATGCCGGACAGTATCAATTATACATTTGTGGTAAAACCGGATTCCCTACTGACGGATACCATCTATCTGAATATCCGTATCAGTGGCGTAGCATCGGATAAAGACCGGAAGTTTAACCTGATGACCGGTGAAAATTCTACCGCCATAAAAGGAAAGCATTTTGATATAGGCGAAACCGTTATAAAGGCGGGCGTGTATGCCATTAAGTTCCCGGTATACCTGCATCGCACGCCCGATATGAAGGATAAGATATTCTCCATTTATTTCCGCATGGGTTCCTCGGATGATTTTAAAGCCGGATTCGATAACAGCCTTACCTACCAGGTAAAGGTGACGGATAAACTCTTGAAGCCGGCCGACTGGAGCGATTTCTTTTATGGATCCTATTCGCTGGCGAAGCATCAGTTTATGGTGTCACGCCTGGGTACCACCGCGATTACTATGGGTACGGGCGCACAGTTTTCCCAGATCATGTCTATCCTGCAGAAGATGCGCGTAGAGCTGATCAAATATGAAAATGTAAATGGTCCGCTGATAGATGAAAATGGTAACCGGGTTACGTTCCCGACTATCTGACCGTACTGTTTATTCTTTATCCTAAAAGTTACATCATGAAATTCTCCGTATATAATTGGTTATATATTTTGCTCCTGGTCGCGTTCATACAATCCGGTTGCCTGAAAGATAACGGCAACAAAGCAGTGACGCCTATCAATGTGCTCACCATCACCGATACCACTGCGGTGGCAGCAGTGCTCCAGTTCGATACGCTCACGGTGAAGCCCGATATCAAACAGGCATTGCCGGTAGACGATGGCGGTTTGATATTTGAATGGAGTATCCATCAGAATGATTCCGAAGACGCTTACCCGGTGTATATCCTGGACAGCACCCGTTATCTGCATAAGTCTATTTCTGTGAAGCCCGGTATTTACCGGCTCATTTATAAAGTAACGGTGAAGGCTTCCGGTGTCACCTATTTTAAATTCTTTGACCTGAAAGTGATCAACCGTTTCAGTGAAGGTTGGTTGGTATTGGAAGATATTGGAGGCAAGACGGATCTTACCGTCATCCTGAAAACAGATACACTTTTCCATCATGTTTTCACCAGCCTCAATAAAGAAAATACATTGGACAATCCGGTGCAGGTGGCCACTACCAACACTTACGGCGATAAGCAATTATTCCTCTTCGGGGCAAATAATGCAATTGAACTGGATTATACCCAGCTTACCAAACTAACGGATTATACCAGGTGGTTCTGGGAAACACCAGCTGTATTCCGGCCGCAACGGTTCAGACAAATCAGTACCAGCGTTCGTTTTATTATTAATGATGGTCGTTTAACGGCCCGTTTTTCCGGAGGTTTTCCGGGAGAAGTAAAATATCTCAACACCCTTCCTTTCCCCGGTGGCAAAGCGGACGACTATTATTTCTCTTCTTATGCGGGTGTAGGTCCGCAACCCTATACTGGTGAAAAAACGCCGTACACGGCTTTCTTCTTTGATACAAAAACCAAAGGGTTTGTGTATCTGTCAGGTGCCTCCCTGATCCCTTCCCTGGCGGCCTTTAATGCGCCCACCGGCAGTAGCCTGTTTGATATGCGCAATATCGGGTTAGACTTGCTGGCGATGGATCAGGGTAATGCATCTTATCTGAATAACGCCATTTTTAAAGATGGCAGTAATTATTACTTATACCAGATAGATGCCAACGTATCGGATCCTGCTGTTAATAAGAAGCTGATCACCGGCGACGCGCCTCAGCTGGCCGCTTTTACCAGGATGACCAGTTCTAAAAAGTTGCAGCAGATCTATTTCCTCAGTAATGGAAATATCCACCTGTATGATATTCTTTCCGGTAAAGCACGGGTGATACAAGCCATCGCTGCCGGGGAAGAGGTGACCTATATGCAGTGTACCGGCGATGAAGTAATGGTGGGTACCTGGAATGGCACAGAAGGTAAGTTGTACCGTTATACGATCAGTCCACTCGGTGAATTCGGCGGGGTGAAAGTATTTACGGGCTTTGGAAAAATTGTGAGTATGAATTACAAGGCTGCATAACATCAAAACCCACTAGTTATATGAAGAAATCATTTGCCCTGATAGCAGCTGTCTGCAGTATGCTGTCGGTACAGGCACAGAACGGAAAAGGCTATACGATTAATGGTGTGATCCATGGAATGGATACCGGTAAAGTATATCTCAATACTTTTATGCTACCAGGCCACCAGCCGGATTCCACGATGCTGAAAAATGGAAAGTTTACATTTAAGGGAAAGGTGAGTTCTCCCCAGTTGTATTCGGTCTGGCCGGCCTCGTCCCGGAACGGAGGGGTTGCCTTTTTTCTGGAAAACAGCCAGATTACTATCACAGCAGAAAAGGATTCTTTTTCCGCTGCCAGGGTCACTGGTTCGACTGCCAGCCCATTGTATAAGCAATGGGACGAACAATGGGAAGCTATCCGCCAGAAAGCCGGTAAGCTGTATCATCGTTCCGATGTAGCTGCAAAAAATAAAGACAGCGTGGAAGAGAAGGCCGTAAAGGCGGGTTTTGCAGCACTGGAAGTGGAACTGGATAGTTCCGTGACCGCCTTTGTTAAGCAATCTCCTGCCTCTCCGGTGGCTGCTTTTGTGATCATGGACCGTTACATCAATTATTCTTATCCGGAGAAAGCAGCGGCTGCCTATGAACTGTTGGCAGCTTCCGCAAAGAAAACAGACTATGGTGTGGCTATCAAAGCCTCACTGGATAAGCATGCAAAAATGAGTGTGGGCGCCCGCCCGGTAATGGCGTTGCCGGATACTACGGGTAAGCTGGTTAAACTGTCCGACTTCAAAGGAAAGGTGGTGCTGGTAGATTTCTGGGCCAGCTGGTGTGGTCCCTGCCGGGCAGAAAATCCGAATGTGGTAAAGGCGTATCAGCGCTTCCATGACAAAGGCTTTGAAATTCTCGGTGTATCATTGGATACCGATAAAAAAGCCTGGTTGAAAGCAGTAAATAAAGATGGGTTGAATTGGTGGCATGTATCTGATCTGAAAGGCTGGAAAAGTACGCCGGTGCTGGAGTTTGGTATCTCCGGTATTCCCACCAATTTTATCATGGATGGCAATGGTAAGATCATTGCACAGAACCTGAGGGGAGAAGAGCTGGAAAAGAAGCTGGAAGAGATTTTAAAATAGAAAGCGTATCCGTGGAAACCTTATTTAGTAAAGGGGGTGTGGTGATGTTGCCACAACCCCTTTACATTTTTATTTGGTAAAGGTATTATACCGTCCGATCATGGTATCCAGGTCACCATCGAGGGTTTCCAGCTGACTGTTGGTCATTGCACCTTTTTCTTTGGCATCGCGTTGTATTTTCCGGGCTGCCAGCAGGAAGTCGTGGAAGCTGTCGTAGAAAGATTTGTAGTAGCCTTCTTTGCCTGCTTTGGTAGCGTTGGCCATATCCATAGCAGCATGTGCTGCCTGGTCTTTTTCCAGTTTGTCGTAAGCGGCCTGTGCTTTATCTGCAATCTTTGCATAATCTTCACCGCCTTCTTCCAGCAGATCTATGTAATTGCGTACGGCCTGCATATCGGCTTTCATGGCTACTACATAGTCTTTAACCGGACTATCTTTCAGGATAATGATTTCACTGGCGTCGGCCACTTCATTCACTCTTTTCATCAGCACTCCTTTCTCGTCAAAGAAAACTTGTGCCTGGCTGCGGATAGAATCGGCCAGTGCAAGGCCTTTTACGCCTTTGTCGTCTTTGTAATCCTGTGCTTTCAGGTAATCATCCAGCAGGGTGTAAGTAGCTTTTACCTTATCAAAGGCGGTTTTGAAGTTGGTAACATGTGTTTTGAAGAATGCCTGATCGGTCTTGTTTAAAGCGTCTACCGGTTCCTCTACTTTTACTTTTCCGTGGCTGATTAAATTAATCATGATCGGTTTGATGATGCCGCTCATCATCATGGGATTGCGGTTGTCTGTGAGCCGTTTGGTCACATTGTCGGCGTTGTCAACGAGGCGGACTACATAAGCAGAATTCTTGTTAGACAGGTCTACAATCAGGTTCGTGTATTCAATGACATCATTCGCGGAGGAGGCAGATTTCTCCTCATAGGCCGTGTTATCTCCTTTTTTGCCGTTTTCATTACATGACATAAACGTAGTGGAGAGCAGGGTGGAACCAAGGGCTAAGTACAGCATGGATCTCTTCATGATAATGGTGTTTTTTCGGATTAAACATGGTACAATCCCGTACCGGGGGTTATTTACGTGGGCAAAGATATTTTTTCGGATACAGACTACAAAACAAATGTCAGGAGCAGAAACTACTGGTTTGAGTATATGTCAACATTTTTATTACCGGTAATTTTATCGGGGTTATAAAGATGCATATTGTCAGATCTGTCGATTATACACGGAATACTATGCTGCTGGCTGTTTTTAACGATTTCTATCCGGTTGGAGGCACAGCAGATTCCTCTGGGAAACCCTTCACTGGAAGGTCCTGTGGGGAAAGGGAAGGTGCCTGCACCCTGGAAAGTAGCCGCAGGCACCCCGGATACCCAGCCGGGTATTTTTGAAATTGCATTGGCGCCATCGGCGGGGCGTAGTTATATCGGCATGCATAGTGGCAGAGGATTCCTGGAAGGGATTGCGCAACAGCTGGTCAGGCCTTTGCAACCCGATAGTGTGTATATCTGCAGCTTCGACCTGGCTTTTACACCTGCTTACCTGTACCCGGCCTGTTATGGTAACCTGGCTGTTTTCGGGGGAAATGCCCCGGGAGATACGGCGGAACTGTTATGGTCATCCGGAAATTTTACCCACGAAAACTGGCAGCGGTATCATGCTGTATTTAAACCACATGCTGCTTATACTTACCTTTCCTGTTGGGCCTATCCTACGGCGCCCTGTAATAAAAGCATGTATGGTATTGGCTTGCTGCTGGATAATTTTTCAGCAATAGATCCACTGGTACCACCGCTGGTGACGGCGAGTGTAACGCCTTGCAGTTGTGGAGAAGTGAATGATGGGCGTATAGTCCTGCACGTAAGTGGTGGTGTTGCACCCTACCGGTATAAACTGGATAACGGGAGATGGCAAACGGATAGTGTGTTTGCCGGTCTCAAAGCAGGGCCCCATGCCGCTGATATCATCGATGCCCACGATTACACCGCTTCGGCTGCAGCTTTAGTCACATCTCCCTGGAAAAACTGCATAGTGATATTGCCTACCGCTTTCAGTCCCAACCACGACGGGCAGAATGACATTTTCCGCCCCAAAGTATATGACGCCATACACGACTATCGGTTAAGCATATACGATCGCTGGGGCGCCTTGCTGTTTGTGAGCAATGCACCGGAAGCCGGATGGGATGGCGAAGTAAAAGGTGCGCCGGCAGGGGTACAGGCATATGTATACGTATGTTCGTATACAGATAGCCGTGGTGAACAACACCTGCTCAAAGGCACCGTAATGCTGGTCCGCTAATAAGGAAAGGTAACGGTAAAAACAGATCCGGCTTCGTTGCTGCTCACGGTAATCTGCCCGCCATTGGCTTTCACAAAGGATTTCACAATGGCCAGTCCAAGCCCCGTACCTTCTTTATGTATTGCATTACCGGCCCTGAAAAAAGGCGTGAATAAAAAACGTATATCCTTTTCCGGTATGCCGATACCATTGTCTTTTACTTTGATGCAAAGCTGATCTTTCCTGTAATGCAGGCAGAGTAAAGGCCCCGGTCCGGAAGAATATTTAAACGCATTGCTGATCAGGTTAGTGAAGATACTGGCCAGGTGCGTATTATCGATACTGATATTACGGCGGCGTCCGGATACGGTGATGTGCAGCCGGCGCCGGTCTGCCCGCTGACTGAAATACTGCTCCCGGATCATCCGGGCAAACGGCAGTATATCTGTTACTTCCGGTTGCGTTACCGGGTTACCCGCCACCATGCTCCCGGTAGTGAGAATATCATCCACCATGTTCTTCAAAATGTCTATTTCTTCCTTAATGCGCGATAAATTACGCTCATAAAAGGGCAGCATTAATTCATCGCGCTGCATTTTTGTTTCCAGTAATTCGATAGAAGAAGAAATAGCGCTGATGGGTGTCTTGAATTCATGTGTTGCCAGGGAAATAAAGGCAGATCTCATTTCGAGAAGGTTGGCTTTTCCGGTGGTATGACTGTTGGTTGCATTCAGCATACTTCTCATTTAGGTTGACAGAAAAAATAAGGTTTCTTAGTTCGCAGGATTTCAGTCTGGCAGGATAAATATGGTTGCACACACAATATACTGAATAATTCTATATTTTAAAAATGGATCTTTAATTGAAATATGAACGGTTCTGTTTTAATAAAAATATAAATAGAATATTTTTATATTTATCATTTTCCTACCCAGCTATCCTTTTTCCGTTTATATTTACGAAGAGATTTATAGTACTGCCATATCATTCGAAACCTTTACCCCTTCAGCCATGATCAACATCGGAATCATTGAGGATAACCATTTTCTGTTAAGTAATTATCGCGAATTCCTGGAAGATTTTCAGGAATGCCGGGTTTTGTTCGCCTGTAAATCTATAGAGGAATTTATGGCACTGCCCGTTATCTATCCCGACCTTCAGGTGATCCTGCTGGATATTACCTTGCCGGGTATTTCCGGCATTGAAGGCATCCGGGAAGTAAAGCAATTATACCCCGACACCAGTGTGATTGTACTCTCCGGACATGAAGAACAGCAGTTTATTGTTGATGCCATTAAGAATGGCGCCAGCGGCTATATTATAAAATCGAGCCGCCTGAGCGATATCTATCAATCCATTATGGACACGGTGCAAAACGGTGCCGCGCTTTCTCCCCGCGCAGCTCATTTACTAATTACACATCTCAACAGAGACCCGATGGCACACATCAAAGAAAAGCTCACCCGTCGGGAATACGAACTGGTAGCGTTACTCAAGGAAGGTTACTCATATAAGGAAATGGCGGCCCGGTTGTTTGTTACTGTCTTCACCGTGAACCAACACCTCAAAAAAGTATATGCTAAACTGAATGTTTCCACTAAATCTGAGTTGATCTCAAAAATTTTATCAAATAATTTATTCTCCTGCATCGGTGTGATGCTTTTCCATTTATTTTTTTCAGATTTTAATTTATTGGATATGTTGCTGGTGAACGACGGCGGCTTACTTTAATGAGTAAACATGTGCTGCTTTGTGCCTCAATTTGTACTCTGGTGAGTAATTGAATGCCACTTCATTCTGAAGTAATATTGTATGGAGGGAAACGGACAGTGTAAGAGATGATGTTAAACGCCATATGATGAAATTGAAAACCTGCTTAACCTGGATAGGATGGGGATTGCTATGCTTCAGCTGTTTGTTTACTTCCTGCGTATCAACCAAAAATGCAGTTTATTTCAATGATGTAAAAGATACGGTGCTATTGCCTGCAGATAGCAATTTTGACCCCCGTATACAAAAGAACGACATACTGCAGATTAATGTGAGTAGTATGAACCCGGAGGATGTGATTATTTATAATGTTTCCAACATGACTTCCGCTTCCGGTGCAGGTGGCGCCAATGCAGGCGCCGGCGCAATGCTGGGAGGCTTCCTGGTAGATGAACAGGGATTTATTCAGTACCCCGTACTCGGTCCTATCAAAGTAACCGGCCTTACCAAAAAAGCATTGACCGTTTACCTGCACGACCAGCTCATTGAACGTAAACTATTAGTAGATCCGGTGGTGAGTATACGCTTTCTCAACTATCGGGTTACCATACTCGGAGAAGTGACCAAGCCCACGGTCGTGAATGTTACCAACGAGAAAATTTCGGTACTGGAAGCATTGGGCATGGCGGGGGATATAACGGTGTTCGGTAAACGAAATAATATCCTGTTGATCCGGGAGGTAGATGGAGAACGCATTATACGCCGCATTGATCTGAATGATAAACGCATCCTGAATTCTCCTTACTACTTTCTGCAATCAAATGATATTCTTTATGTGGAACCAAATAAATCAAAAATAGCGACGGCTGACCGATCACGGCAGATCCTGCCTATTGTGCTCAGCAGTCTTTCCCTGCTCGTTATTATCCTGGACCGGTTAGTTGTTAATAAATAGGTTATGCAAAAAGTAAACGGACATAGCATCAAACAAACGGAAGCGCCATTGAGCCTGCTTACGCTGATCCGCACGCGGTATCTGCCTTACTGGCCCCTCTTTGCGGGCGCCGTTGCCGTGGCGCTGCTGGCCGCTTTTCTTTATCTCCGCTACGCCACGCCACTCTATAAAATTTCCGGTGTACTCCTCGTACAGGAAGCCTCCAACGGTCTCGGCGCCAGCGATATGCTACAGTCGCTCGACCTCATGGGCGGCAGCAAAACCATCATGGAAAATGAAATTGAAATCCTGAAATCACGTACACTAACGAAAGCGGTTATACGTAATTTAAACCTCTATGGAGAAGTAGTGGAAAAAGGGAAAATAAGGGATGTGGTACTCTATAAAGATAGCCCCCTGCAATTTACTTTCCTGGAACCAGACAAAATTGCCAGCGCCGCCAGCGGTAACTGGCCTTTTACCTACGATCCCATAAAAAAACGTGTAGCCATCGACGGTAAAATCGTTCCGCTGCAGGATACGGTACAAAGCCGTTGGGGAAAGCTCCTGGTAAAGCCTGGCGCCGGACACGCAGACACCGCTGCTTCCTATGTGCTGCACATCATGACGGAGAAAACATGGATGCAGATGATCCTGGGCACCATGAAAATAATGCCTGCCGCCAAAGCTGGCAGCGTGGTAGACCTGGAATACACCGATGCCGCACCCGAACGGGGAGAAGACATTGTAAATGAACTGATCAGTGTATACAACAAAGCCGCTGTGGAAGATAAGAACAGGACCTCTGCCAACACCATGCACTTTGTGGAAGAACGCCTGCGTATTGTGAGCGCGGAACTGGGGCAGGCAGAAACACAGGTGGAACATTTTAAAACAGCAGAAGGGATTGTTGACATCGGTGAACAAAGCAAAATATTCCTCGCCGGTGTACAGGAAAACGATCGCAAAATCAGTGAGGCCAATATGCAGTTGTCCGTACTGGACGCCATTGAAAAATATGTGAACAGCCAGAATGCCGGTGGCAATATCGTTCCCGGTACCCTGGGCCTTTCAGATCCGGTGTTGCTGGAATTAGTCAGTAAGCTGTCTGAAACAGAACTGCAACTGGAAAGACTACGTAAAACCACCGGTGAAAACAGCCCCCTGCTGGCCAGTTTACACCGGCAGGTAGAACGGCTGAAACCCGCTATCCTGGATAATATCGGGAGCCTGAGAGCGAACCTGCAGGCCGGTATGACCCGGCTCCAGGCAGAGAACAGCCGCAACATGGGCATTATCCGGAGTGTACCTGGTAAAGAGAAGGCGCTGCTGGAAGTGAGCCGGCAACAGGTGATCAAGAACAACATCTATACCTTCCTGCTGGAGAAAAGGGAAGAAACCGCACTTGCTTATGCTGCTGCGGTCTCCGATAGCCGCGTGGTAGATGCGGGGGAGGCCGCCGCATATGCTTTCAGTCCGCAGAAACCCATGGTACTCGGTATTTCCATTCTCGGCGCACTGGCACTCGTAGCGGGATTCATCTCCCTGAAAGATATGATGATCCGCGAAGTGATGTTCCGCGCCGATATTGAACGCGTGACCACCGCACCGATTGCAGCAGAAATTATGCACCACGACAGCAAGGAAGCCATAGTAATGTCCAACAACAGCAGAACTGCAGTAGCCGAGCAATTCCGCGCACTGCGCACCTCTTTATCTTACATAGGACTGAATGGTGATCGAAAAACCTTGCTGATCACGTCTTCTATCTCCGGTGAAGGAAAAAGTTTTGTATCGGTAAACCTGGCCATGAGTTTATCACTTGCCAAAAAGAAAGTTGTGCTGCTGGAGTTCGACCTGCGAAAACCCATGATCAGCAAAATGCTGAATATGCGCGCAGATCCCGGCATCAGCAACTACCTGGTGGGAAAGGCTTCGCTGCAACAGATCCTGCAACCCGTAGGCGATAATGAGTATCTCTACCTGTTATCAGCCGGTATCATGCCGCCTAACCCCAGTGAACTGATCCTGAATGGTGAACTGGAACGCCTGCTGAATGAACTGAAAGAACGTTTTGATTATATCATTATTGATTCCGCACCGGTGGGATTGGTCACAGATGCCAGGCTCATTGCGCCTTACTGTGATGCCACCTTGTACATCGTGCGGCATCAGCGTACGCCCAAACACTACCTGAAACTGGTAGATGAGTTGTACCAGAATAAAGAACTCGGCAAACTCAATATCGTGTTTAACGGTATCAAACGACAAGGTGTAGCAGGATATGGTTATGGCTCCGGCTATGGCGATATTAACGGCTACGGTTATACGGAAGTAACAAAGAAACCCGGTTTATTCCGGCGCAGTGTAAAATAGCTGCTACAGGAATAGCAAGATACCATATCATAGCGGTAGAACAATGGCCGCTCCTGCCTTTATAAATTCTCCACAAACTATCCGATCACCTTAAAACCGGCTACTATGTTTAATGAACAGCCTCCGGTCTGGTATGCGGTATATACCCGGCCCAAATGCGAAAAGAAAGTGACAGATCTTTTCACCCGCAAGAAAGTGGAACATTATTGTCCTGTGCAACCGTTGGTGCGTGCCCGTAAGATCATCCAGGAACCGCTTTTCCCCTCTTATGTATTTGTACATATCCCGGAGAGCAGGAGTTGGGTGGTAAAAGAAACCGACCATGTGATCAACTTCGTTTACTGGCTGGGGCAGCCGGCCATCATTCCCGATCATGAAATAGGATTGATCCGCCAGTTCCTGCGGGATTATGAAGAGGTGTCGATGGAGAAATTTCCTTTATCTGCAGAAGGCGATAAAGTTGTTGCCACCGGCGCACGCATTGTGCAGATCAGCAGCAACCGGGTAAAAGTAGCGCTGAGCAGCCTGGGTTGCTCCCTGGTAGCCACTATTCCATCGAGGGAAATAACGGTGATCAGCGGACACAAGGCCGTAAACGGACATCATTACTGACCATAAACCAATCATCCTATGATGCAGCATATTCTCCTTTGCGGTGGCTCAGGCACCCGTTTATGGCCTTTGTCCAACCAGCAAACGCCCAAACAACTGTTAACCCTTTTTGATGGCTATAGTTTATTGCAACTCGCTTTCCGGCGCAACCGTTTTGCCTGTAACAAGGTAACGGCCATCGTCAATGAACAACAAGCCGCACTGGTGGAGGAACAGTTATTACAGGCCGGCGCCACAGCACCGGTATGCCTGGCGGAACCCGTAGGCCGTAATACCGCTGCCGCTATTGCTTTGGCCGCCTTTACCGCCGACCCGGAAACAATCCTGCTCATCACTCCGGCAGATCATCTCATCGGTACGCCGGACCGTTACGGTATGGCTATTGAAACGGCACGCATACTCGCTTCCAGTAATCATATCGTCACTATCGGGCTGGTACCCACCCGGCCGGAAACAGGCTTCGGCTATATCAGTTATTCCGGGCATGATGTACTCCGCTTCGTGGAAAAACCGGATCGCCCCGTGGCGGAAGCCATGCTGGCTGCCGGTGGCTTCCTCTGGAACAGCGGTATCTTCTGCTGCAAGGCCCGCATCATGCTGCAGGAATTACAGCAACATGCGCCTGCTATCTATGAAGCTGCCGCTATTGCTGCGGAAGAGTGGAAACAGACAGGTGTTTTGTCAAAAGCCTCGATGGAAGCCATCCCCGCAGATAGTATCGACTATGCCGTACTGGAGAAAAGCGACATCGTAAAAGTAGTCCCCAGCAAAATGGACTGGAGCGATGTAGGCAGCTACGAAGCCCTGGCAGAGGCGCTTTCCCAGCACTACCAATACCGGAATCACCAGGCGGTATTCATCGAAAGCGATCCCCGTAAAAGTATGGTGATCGGAAAAGATAAACTGGTGGCGCTGGTGGGTGTGGAAAATATGGTGGTGGTGAATACCGCCAGCGCATTGCTCATCATGCAAAAAGGAAACGGACAGGATATTAAACAACTGCATCAGTGGGTTCGGGAAAACCGCCCGGAACTGCTCTAAACATCACAACATATGGAGGCAAACGATTTAATTTATGTAGCCGGCCACCGTGGAATGGTAGGAAGTGCTATCAAAAGAAGACTCGAAACATTAGGCTACCAGCGCATTATCACCCGCTCTTCCGGTACGCTGGATTTAAGAAATCCTGCGGCGGTAGACGAATTTTTCGCCGCAGAGAAACCGGCCTACGTGTTCCTGGCCGCCGCTAAAGTTGGCGGTATACACGCCAACAATACCTATCGTGCAGAATTTCTCTATGATAACCTCATGATCGCTGCCAATGTTATTCATGCGGCTTATAAACATAACGTTACCAAGCTGCAGTTCCTCGGAAGCTCCTGCATCTACCCGAGGATGGCGCCTCAGCCTATCAAGGAAAGCTTCCTGCTGACCGGCGTACTGGAACAGACCAATGAACCCTATGCCATTGCAAAAATTGCCGGCATCAAGTTATGTGAAGCCTATCGTGATCAATATGGCTGCAATTTCATCAGCGTGATGCCCACCAACCTGTTTGGTATAGGGGATAACTATCACCCGGAAAATGCACATGTATTGCCTGCGCTGATCCGCCGCTTCCATGAAGCAAAAGTGAATCACAAACCATCTGTAACCGTATGGGGTACGGGCATGCCTAAACGGGAATTCCTGTTTGCGGATGATCTCGCAGATGCCTGTGTATACCTCATGCAGCACTACAATGAAAAGGAACCCGTGAATATCGGCATAGGAGAGGATCTCACCATCCGCCAGCTGGCGGAGTATATCCGGGAAGTGGTATGCTATGAAGGCGATATCATTTTTGACGATAGTAAACCGGATGGTACTCCGCGAAAGCTGATGGATGTTTCCAAACTGCACCGGTTGGGATGGAAACATAGTATCAGCCTGAAAGAAGGACTGGTCATGGCCTACCGGGATTTCCTCCAGCAGGATCAGTTCAAATTGCAATCTTAAAACTCAGTGCTATGAAAGTTGTCATCGTAGGAACAGGATATGTAGGATTAGTCACCGGCGCCTGCCTGGCGGAAGTGGGAACCAGTGTGGTTTGCGTAGATGTGGACGCAGCCAAGATCGCCCGTCTTCAGAAAGGGCTGTTGCCCATATACGAACCCGGTCTGCCTGAAATTGTGATGCGCAATCAGCAGAGCGGCGGGCTTTCTTTCACTACCTCACTGGCCAGTGCATTGCCGGGAGCAGAAGTAGTATTCATCGCGGTAGGCACGCCACCGGGAGAAGACGGCAGCGCCGATCTGCAATATGTGTTACAGGTAGCACATGAAGTAGGGCAACATATGGACCACTACCTGCTGGTGGTTACCAAAAGTACGGTGCCGGTAGGTACCGCTGCGCGGGTGAACCGCGCAATCAAGGAGAGTCTCAGTGCCCGCCAGCGCATCATCGAATATGATGTGGCCTCCAACCCGGAGTTTCTCAAAGAAGGTGCGGCAGTGAACGACTTCCTGAAACCGGACCGCATCGTGGCCGGGGTAAATACCACGCATGCCCGGGAAGTATTGGAACAACTTTATCGCCCCTTTGTACTGAACGGCCATCCGCTGCTGTTTATGGACGTAGCTTCTGCAGAGATGACCAAGTACGCCGCCAACGCCATGCTGGCCACCAGGATCTCCTATATGAACGATATGGCCAATGTATGCACGCTTGTTGGGGCAGATATCAACCAGGTACGCAAAGGCATCGGCAGTGATCCCCGCATCGGGAAACACTTTTTGTATCCGGGTATCGGTTATGGCGGTTCCTGTTTTCCGAAAGATGTAAAAGCGCTGATCCGTACAGGCCGCGAATACGGCTACCAGTTGCGCATCCTGGAAGCAGTGGAAGCGGTGAATGAAGATCAGAAGCAACTGCTGGCAGATAAAGTGATACGTCACTTCGATGGCAACATCAGCGGCCGCAGTTTCGCCATCTGGGGATTGTCTTTCAAACCCAATACCGACGATATGCGGGAGGCTCCTTCCCTGATCCTGATAGAACGCTTACTGGCGGCCGGTGCACAGGTACGTGTATACGACCCCGTGGCAATGGAAGAAGCACTGCCGTTGTTGGGCAACAGCGTCACCTTTGCAGATGATATGTACGCCGCCGCCACAGATGCAGATGCTATTCTCCTGGTAACGGAATGGAATGCTTTCCGGATGCCCGACTGGCAACGGCTGAAAGGCCTGCTCCAGTCGCCCGTACTCTTTGATGGCAGGAATATTTATGATGATGTACACCTGGTTAAACAGGGATTCACCTACTACGGTATCGGCAACACGGCGGCAACAGCTGTGAATGCCCTGATGCAATAGCCCCCTAATTTTCTTTATCACTAAAATAAACGATCGTATGAAAGTAGCCCTGATAACAGGTATTACCGGCCAGGATGGCGCTTATCTCGCAGAACTGCTGCTGGGAAAAGGATACATGGTGCATGGCGTAAAACGACGCGCTTCCCTGATCAATACAGAAAGAATTGATCACCTCTACCAGGATATGCACAGCGAAAATATACGCTTCCGCCTGCACTATGGTGATATGACAGATAGCACCAACCTGATACGCATTATACAGGAAACACAACCGGATGAAATCTATAACCTCGCGGCCATGAGCCATGTGCGCGTAAGTTTTGATACACCGGAATACACCGCCAATGCAGATGGTATAGGTACCCTCCGCCTGCTGGAAGCTTTACGCATCCTGAAACTGGAAAAGAAGACACGCATCTACCAGGCCAGTACTTCGGAGTTATACGGACTGGTACAGGAAGTACCGCAAAGGGAATCTACGCCTTTCTATCCCCGCAGTCCGTATGCAGTAGCCAAGTTGTACGCCTACTGGATTACGGTAAACTACCGTGAAGCATATGGCATGTTTGCCTGCAACGGAATCCTTTTTAATCATGAAAGCCCCTTGCGCGGGGAGACTTTTGTAACCCGTAAAATTACCCGTGGCGCTGCTGCCATTGCACTGGGATTACAGGATAAATTATACCTGGGTAACCTCGATGCACAGCGCGACTGGGGCCACGCAAAAGATTATGTGGAAGCCATGTGGCGCATCCTGCAACAGGAAACACCGGACGACTATGTGATTGCAACCGGTATTACCACTACGGTCCGGGAATTTGTACGCATGTCTTTCGCGGAGCTGGGTATTGAAATCGCTTTCCAGGGCAGCGGTGCAGAAGAAACCGGTGTGGTAGCTGCCTGTACCAATGAAGTATATGCTTTGCCGTTAGGAAAGGAAATCGTGGCAATTGATCCCCGCTATTTCAGACCAACGGAAGTAGAGCTGCTGATCGGCGATCCCACTAAATCAAAAACAGTATTAGGTTGGGAACCCGCTTATGATTTACCCGCGCTGGTAAAAGAAATGATGGCCAGCGATGTGGCATTGTTTGCAAAGAAGGAAGTAACACAACTGGAACATTTAATCGGATAATGACATGCAGGTAGCAAACAGGGTGATATTGAACACAGGCGCGCTCTACGGACGGATGCTCATCACCGTTTTTATTTCTTTGTACGCCACCCGGCTGGTGCTGAACCTGCTCGGAGCGGCGGACTATGGCCTGTTTAACCTGATCAGCGGTGTTATCGCCATGTTGTCTTTTCTCAATATGGCCATGACCATCAGCACACAACGCTATATGTCGTTTCACCTGGGCACAAAGGATGCACACAAACTGAAGGTAGTATTCAACTCCAGCGTGTTGCTCCACTTTATACTCGGGCTTGCACTGGTGATATTGTTTGAGGTAGCGGGCAGTTACCTGTTTGATCATGTACTCAATTATCCGCCTTCTCGCACCACTGCGGCCAAACTGATCTTCCAGTTTATGGTGATCAGCGCATTTTTTACCATCATCTCGGTGCCTTATGATGCTACTTTGATTGCGCAGGAAAATATGGTGATGGTAGCAGTACTCGGCGTGGTGGAATCAATGGGTAAGCTGGTGATTGCATTATGTCTGTCCTATCTGCCTTACGACCGGCTTATTGTGTATGGCGGTTTGATGGCGTTGCTCACTGTTTTGCTACTGCTCTTTAAGCAGGTGTATTGCGCCGTAAAGTATGAAGAAAGCCGTATCCGTATCCGGCAGTATTTCGATCCGCTCCTGCTCCGGGAAATGTTTGCCTATGCGGGATGGAATATGTTTGGCGCCGGTAGTTTTGTGGCCCGTAACCAGGGTATTGCATTGTTGCTGAATATTTTCTTTGGCACTATTGTGAATGCGGCCTATGGGATCGCCAACCAGGTAAATGCCCAACTCAGTTATTTCTCTGTCACCATGCTGCGCGCATTAAACCCGCAGATCATCAAAAGTGAAGGCAGTGGCGATCGGCCCCGTATGCTGCGGCTGGCAATGATCGCCAGCAAGTTTTCCTTTTACCTGCTGAGCTTTTTTGCGATTCCCATGATGATAGAAATGCCTTTCGTGCTGCAATGCTGGCTTAAACAGGTACCCGCTTTCACTGTCATAATGTGCCGCCTGATCATTATTGCTACGCTCATCAACCAATTGTCTTCCGGGATACAGATCGCTGTGCAGTCTGTCGGAAAAATAAAAAGATACCAGGTAATCGTCAGCACCATGGTGCTGTTCAATTTACCCATTGCATGGCTGCTGCTGAAAGCCGGTTATCCCGCTGCTACGGTGCTGGTCAGCGCCATCGGGATAGAAGTGGTCAGCGGTATTTACCGTATGGTGGCGGCCAAAAATATTACCGGTTTATCACCGGCGGTATTTTCCAGGCAGGTGCTCATTAAAGCTATTCTCCCGGTGTTACTCTCCGCCGGGTTGGCCTGTGTGCCGCAGCTTTTGCTGGAAGAGGGTTTTGTGCGACTGGGAATCACCACCCTGGTGAGCATTATCGGGATGATCACCTGGATACGCGTCATCGGGCTTACCGCAGATGAAACGGCTAAACTGGAACAACTGATCAACAGGTTTTTTTCAAAAGTACAGGCAAAGATGCTCCTGTTAAAAGCGAACTGATATGTATATACTTTTCTTCACCGACATCTCCCCTTTCCCGCAGAACGGGGGAGAAAGGATCAGGAGTTATTACCTGATCAAAGCCTTATCGCAACTGGGATATGAGGTCGTAGCCGTGGTGCGCAATGTAGAAAAGGTAGACTTACAGAAATATCATCTCCCGAATGTTATTTTTTATACCTACGAAACAAAACCTTTCGACCTGCTTACCCGTATTACCGGTAAGCAATACTTTCAGCGGACTGCCGCTGTGATGGAGATCTTTGAAGAGATCTGCCGCGAATATCCACTCGCTGCCGCTGTTCTGGACTATGGCTTTGTAGGGCACTATATTTCCTATTTCCGGCGGCAGGGTATTCCGGTGATCCTGGGTACACACAACGCGCAGCCTATGATCACCTGGCAACTCCCTTCAAAAGGCCTGGTAGATAAGCTGCGTAAATGGCAGCTGTTCAGCATGGAGAAATTGCATGAGCGGATGTACTTTAATAAAGCCGCTGCTGTATTGGTGGTCAGTGACGATGACAACGCCTATCATACCCGCTTTCTGCCAAAGCAGAAAGTATTCACCGTACCCAACTTCCTCGATGAAAAAGATTACCGCCTGTTTGGAAAGAAGCAGCAGCGCGTGCTGGTAATGACGGCTAACTTCGGTGTATATATGAATTTCGCCGGGCTGAAATGGTTTATCGAAAACGTATGGGATGAAGCACTGGCCGGAAAGTACGACCTGTGGCTGGTGGGCAGGGGTTCCAAAGAAGCGTTGAAGAAAATTACCGGCAAAGATGAATACCGTAACATTGCGGCCTTCGGAAAAGTAGATGATGTGAAATGGTATATCTCTGTAGCCAGTGCCGTCATTATTCCGTTGGTACATGGCAGTGGTACCCGCCTGAAATGCCTGGAAGCCATGGCCCTAAGCACACCCATTATCAGCACCCGTAAAGGCGTGGAAGGAGTGAAGAGCGAACACTTTATAGTGTCTGATGAACCCGGCGCCTTCCGGCAATCCCTGTTATCCTTTGATCCGGAAACAGATAGAGGAGCAAAACTGCGGGAAGATTTCCTGGAAGAATATAGCCTGGATGTAAACCGGGAACGGCTGCAACAGATTGTTCATTACGCGGTACGCGGTAAAATGCCTGCCTGTGTTTAACCGGATCAAAATAGCGTTGTATACTTTGCTCAGTGGCGTAAACCTGTCGCTGGTAGGGCAGTTGAAGCTCAATGAAATTATGGTGCTGCTGTCTGCTCCCTTTGTATTTGACCGGAGAGATTTTAAAACATATCCTTTTTTCCGGAAAATCATTCTTGCATTGGTAGCGCTTTTTGTATGCCAGGCTGTCACCGATCTGTTTATCGTACACAGTTCATCTGAAAATTTTCTGCGGGGCTGGGCGGCCATTATCATGTCTATGCTGTCTTTTATATTCCTGTTTAAAACTTTGGGAGATGATAAAGCGATTTTTTTCTTCCTCTGTATGACCCTGATCAAAAATATTATCTGGACAGATGATAACGCAGATACGGATATGTCTTATTTCAAGTTTAAGATGGTGCCTATTTTGTCGTATGCCGTATATATCTGTTCTTTTTTGTTATACCGCAAAGGGCAATGGAAAGCGGTATTGGCGCTGTTGCTGGGCTATAGCCTGTTATGTTTTGCGCGCGATTCCCGTTCTACCGGTATGGTGTTTTTCCTGGGCGCTATTATCATCTATTGCTTTAACAGTGGTATGTATCTCACGCGCGATCGCTTGGTGGTATTCGGAATAGCGGGCCTGCTTCTTTTCCAGTTTGCCTATATCGGCTATGTAAATGCTGTGCGGAATCATGAGATCGGTGGCGATCATGCTGCCGAACAGATAGAACGGCTTGATAATCCTTACAATCCGCTGGCTTTGCTCATGACCGGCCGTGGGGAAACCTTTGCAGCCCTGGCAGCCATCAGCGATGCGCCCTTGTTCGGGCATGGCTCCTGGGCAAAGGACGACAACCTGCAATACTACCGTATTCTTTTGCTGTATCAGAATGAGGAGATGAATGAACAACTGGCTGCTTCTACGGATCACCTGATTCCCAGTCACTCGATCCTGCTGGGCGCCTGGGTAAACTGCGGACTGGGTGGCTTTATTGCAGTACTGTGTGTATTTATTTTTCTGTTGAAGATGGGCTTTTACCTGATCCGTCATGCGGCAGATACGGCCCTGTACCCGGTATTGGTATTGATGACCATAGGCGTGATCTGGACTTTTCTCTTTTCACCTATTCAGCAGTTACGGTTCAATATACCTGCGGTGGGAGCGATTCTGCTGCGGGCGTACTATGATTTCCTGGAAGAAAGTACTGCGGCGGAAGTTGCCGGACAAACGGATGAATCCCTGCATTTGCTATCTCCCGGAGGGAAAATATAAACGGATAAAACAACAGCTATGAAAATATGCTTCATCACATTAGGCGACATTAAATTTATTGCTACCATGAAACGGGCCATCGGTATGGCCGGGCCGTTATTGTCGCTCGGCTGGGAGGTAGCCATCATTGCGGAAGACAGTGAGGAGAACAGAAAACGTATCGCCATGGAGTGTAGTGAGGCAGTGAAAATCTTTTATTATCAGCGTGGCACGGCGGCAGAAGAAGTGAAGATAAAAACAGCGTTGGTAAACGAGATCGCACCGGACTATGTACTGTTCTGCTCTTTCAGTTTCCGTAACCGCATTGCCAGGAGTAAGCTGACGGTTAAACCGAAGATCCTCATAGAACATTCAGAACTGCCGTCCGGTATTCCAGATAACAAGGGATTGCGCAGGTATGCCCTGCTGGCGCTGGAGTATTGGTCGGTATGGTATGCCGATGGGTTACTCTGCGCCAGCAGGTATCTCTGTAACACCTATACGAAAAGAGCTGCACAGCTGCTTCGGAAGCAACTGCCGGTATTATATTCTCCCTATGCCTTTAACCAGGACGTGGTAGAATCGCCCCGCGTGCGGCTGAAAGAATTGCAGGAAACTTTTGCGGGCAAAACCATGCTGGTGTACATGGGTACGCTTACACGAAATTATGGCTTGTTTACGATGTTACAGGCCATGGAAATGGTGAGTAAGGAAAGAAGCGATGTGATATTACTGCTACTCGGACAGGGGCGTCACCAGGAAGAAGCCAAAGTTTTTGTAAAAGAAAAGCAACTGGAAGCACAGGTGCAGTTTCTCGGATATACGCCGGAAGAAGAACTCAGCTCCTGGTTTGCAGCCGCCAGCGCCTTTATCTCCCCGCTGAATGATACCGTGCAGGATTGGGCGCGTTGCCCCAGCAAGATCTACATGTATATACCATTTAATAAACCTGTTTTCACCGGGCCAATCGGAGAACCACTGGAAATATTCGGGGAAGACGGCTACTATTTCAACAACAATGCACCGGCTTCGCTGGCGGTATTGATCAGTAAACTGGCCAGTGGTAAGCTGTTGCCGGTTACGGTAAACAAAGAAGCGCATAGCTGGGAAAGAAGGGCCGCAGATTTCTCCGCATGGATCAACAGTACAGACGCGGTAAAGGTATTACGTATTGCTAACCTGTAAATGATGACAACGTGAATTATGTATACTACAAGGATCCAAAAGGCAATTTTGGGGACGACCTCAACGGATGGCTGTGGCCGAAACTTTTCGGCGAAGGCCGCAGCGATGACCCGGAAGCTTTTCTGGGTATAGGTTCTATTCTCTTCGAAGGATCGCCGTTATTCCGGGATATTCCTGATAAATGTAAAATTGTATTTGGAACCGGCGTACGGCCTTCTTACCACACTTTCAGTCTGGATAATACCTGGGATATCCGTTTTCTGCGTGGACCGCTGTCTGCCTATGCGTTCAATAACCAGTTCCCCTATATCGCGGATGCAGCTTATGCGATCCGGCAATTGCCGGCATTTGATCAGTTCCTGCAGGTGAAAAAGAAATATAAAGTCAGCGTGATCCCTTATTTCAAATCAGTGCCTTTCTTCGACTGGGAAGCACTGTGCAAACAGTTAGGTTTTAACTATATCTCCCCGAGATCTGAAAAGGGAGTGGAGCATACGTTGCAGGAAATTGCCGCATCGCAGTATGTGATCGCAGAAGCCATGCACGGCGCTATCCTGGCTGATGCGCTGCGGGTGCCCTGGCACCGGTTTATTTTGTCTACTCCGCATACGGAGGGCAGCGGCGTGGCGGAGTTTAAGTGGATGGACTGGCAGGCAGCGATCCGGCTCTATAACATCAATGCTACACCGGTGAAGTTGTACCGTAAATCTTTTTTACATCAGAAAATAAAAGCGATCTCGGGAAACCGTATCAGCGCAGAGTTCCTGGCTACCAATATGGTGAAAACAGCACTACTGGAAGCCCTGTCGGGTGTTACGGAATTTTATTTATCGGAAGAAGATGTGATCAGGCGTATCGATCATAAAATCTATGACCAGGCTTTTCTGTTGAAAAAAGAAAAGTTACCGGATAGTTCTTCATTTATCACAACACATTAGTATATGCAGCAGGAATTTACGTTATCAGCAGGCGAAGGACATTTCTTTTTTGGGTTTCATGACCTGGTGGCATGGAATGATGCCGGGGATAAATTACTCGCGTTACAAACGCCGGATATCAGCGTACCGCCCGATCCCCGTGTTCCCTGTGGCATCGGTTACTTCGATGCGGCTCAACAGTTTCACCGCATGGGCAATACCTACGCTTATAATTATCCACAAGGCGCCCGGCAGCAATGGATTGGCGATACCGATACCTTTATTGTCAATGACCGCGTGCAGGAGGTGTGGGGCGCCAGGATCTACGATGTAAATGCCGGCAAATGTGTCCATGTATTGCATCAGCCTGCGCATGTGATCACAAATGAAGGCATTGCTTTTGGCATCGATTACGCGCGTTTGTACCGGGTAGGCGGCTATGGTTATACCGGTTTGCCGGATAAATATGCACACCTGCATACGCCGGAACATTCCGGTATTGTGAAACATAACGTATACACCGGTGAACAAAGCCTGCTTTTATCCATCGCCGCGGTGGCCAACTATAAAATGAATCCCAATCTCGGGCAGCACCATTATATCACGCACCTGTTGTTGAATCCATCACAGCAGCGACTGGCATTCCTGCATCGTTATAAGCTGAAAGACGGTGGAGAAACTACCCGCCTCATGACCATCGGTATAGACGGTAGTGGCCTCACCTGCCTCGCTACCGGGTTTCTCAGTCATTTCGACTGGAAAGATGATACCCATATCGCCATCTGGGGCAGAACCGGGAGCAATATCGAAAGATTGCGTGGTTCGTTGTTGTATAAGATGATGCCATCCGGTTTGATAACGGGAGGCAAAAAGATGCTGAAGAAATTACTATACACAAAAGAAAAAGGCGCTAAGGCGGTCGCACCTTTTAACTGGTTGCTGCTGGAAGATGTGGATAACGCTGTGCCTGCGATGCTGGCCAAGAATATTATTACGGAAGACGGGCATCCGATGTTTTGCCCGGCTAACCGCGACTGGATGATCTGTGATACCTATCCTGATCAACAGGGCATCCGCACCTTGTTTCTTTTCCAGTACAGCACCCAGCAGAAAACAACGTTGGGTACTTACCGTATGATAGATGCGAAACCAGATCTGCATTTGTCGCACCCGTTGCTGGCCGGTGTGGAAGAAGGTGTGTTAAAGGCTTTTTCGCTGGAGCAGATGGCCTTTACCCGAAGTGGTTTACACTGCGATCTGCATCCACGCTGGAAGCGGGACGGCAGCCTGGTGGCTTTCGATTCTATCCATGAAGGACAGCGGATGATCTATGGTTACGATGTGAGCAGTATTATTTATGCAAACAAAAATGTATTGGTATGATTGCCATCCTGCAACCGCTGGTGCCCCACTACCGCGAACATTTTTTTAACCGTCTGCAGGAGCAGGCGCCCTTTGACCTGTATTGTTATGATCAGGCCGGGATGCAGCAGCAAAACCTGTCGGCAGGCAATACTACCGTAAAGGCATTGCCTGCCTGGAGCGTAGGTCCGTTTGTGTTATATAACCCCCTGCGCTTCTTCAGAAAGGATTACAAGGTGCTGGTGCTGATGCTCAACTTCGCGCATCTCTCCACCTGGATGATCCTGTTGCTGAAGCCCCTGTTGAAACAAAAGATTATTCTCTGGGGGCATGGTATTTCTGTAAAGCGCTATGTACAGGAAGAGCAACACCCCAGCCGCTTGCTGAAGTGGATGATGCAGCTGGCCGACGCCACCTGGTTTTATACACCAAAGGAAATGACGCTCTGGCAGCAGCAGATGCCGGGTATGAAAGCAGTAGCGCTCAATAATACCATTTCCGAAGTAGAGAAAATTATACAACAGAGCGATATCGATAAGGCCGTAATCCGGGAGAAGTATAACATCCACGCAAAACGGGTGCTGATTTACTGCGCGCGGTTTAATGAAACGGGCCGCCGCATTGACCTGCTGTTACAGCTGATAGCGGAAACAGATCCCGCGCAATACGCATTTATCATTATAGGCGCCGGAAAATATAAGCCTGATTTCAGTGCCTGGCCACATGTACATGATTTTGGAGCGGTATACGATCCGGCGTTGAAGCGGGAATTGTTTGGTATGGCAGATCTGTATTTTCAGCCCGGTTGGATCGGGTTGTCGGTGGTGGAAGCCATGGCCTATGGTAAACCGGTATGCACTTTTAAGCGGAGCGAAGCCGTATTGCAATGTGTGGAATACAGCTATATCCGCGACGGCGTGAACGGAATGATCTTCAACAATATGGCGGAGTGTTTATATCTCCTGGATCAGTTGTCCGATGATGATATAACGGTCATGGGCCAACGCGCGCGCCAGTTTGTACAACAGCACCTCACCATGACAGCCATGGTAGACAATGCGCTGCATTCACTAAATAGTCATTGTGTATGAAGATACTTTTTATTGTTCCTTCCTATAAACCGGCGTACGTATACGGAGGACCTATTGTTGTAATTGCGCGGCTGGCAGAGCAACTGGTGCAGATGGGGCATGAGGTGGAAGTATATACTACTACTGCCAATGGGGCAAAGGAGCTGGACATAGCCGCCAATACCACCGTACTCATGGATGGTGTGAAAGTGACCTATTTCAAACGGATCACCGGGGATCATACACATGTGTCACCGGCGTTGTGGAAAGCCTTGTGGCAGCATGCACAGCAGTTTGATAAAGTGCATATCCACTCCTGGTGGAACTTCCTGGTGATGGGAGCTTCTTTTATCTGCAAATGGAAAAAACGCAAACCATTATTATCTCCGCATGGGATGTTCTGTGATTATGTACTCACCGCCCGTAACAACCGGAAGAAAAAGTTATTGCATACGTTAATGGGTAAACGGCTATTACGCAGTACTTACCTGCACGTTTCTTCGGAACTGGAATGGAAAGAATGCCGGCAGATCCATTCTTCCTGGGAGGGTGGACAGGTGTTCAACCTGGTGGATCTGCCGGAAGGTAATTTTGAACGGACAGATAACGGTGTGTTTACCATCAGTTTTTTATCCCGGGTAGACCCCAAAAAGGGGCTTGACCTGCTGATCCGGGCATTGTCCCGTGTGTCTTTTCCATTCCGTTTGCAAATTGCCGGAAGCGGGGATGAGGCATATATAACTACACTCAAAGAATTAATTGCTTCGCTCGATATGGATAACAGCGTCGAATGGGTAGGTTGGAAAGGCAGCGGGGATAAGTTTCATTTCCTTGCTGCCACCGACCTTTTTGCGCTTACGTCCCGCAATGAAAACTTTGCTATTGTGGTGATTGAATCATTGTATGCAGGCACACCGGTGCTGATCAGTGATCAGGTAGGCCTCGCTGCCTATGTGCGGCAGTATGACATGGGATGGGTGACGCCTATTGATAACGTGGAGGTGATCAGTGAACAGCTGACCCGGGCATATGAAGCAAAAGAACAGCGGCAAACGATTACCCGTGCCGCCCCCGCACAGATCCGACATGATTTTAATGATGCCGTACTGGCATCGTCTTATGTAGCATTGTATGAAAAATGTAGTTAGATGAAGATCGCCATAGTTATACTCACCTTTAATGAATCATTGCACCTGGCGCGTTGTCTGGAGAATCTCCGCCAGGTAACGGAGGAGCTATACGTGATAGATGCGTTTTCAACAGATGATACGGTAGCTATTGCCACTGCTTATGGCGCGAAAGTTTTCCAGCGCAAATGGGTAAACTATGCTGATCAGTTTCAATGGGCACTGGAACATTGCGGCATTGAAACACCCTGGATCATGCGCATGGATGCCGACGAATACCTGGAACCTGCCCTGATCAGGGAAATACAGCAGCGCATGGCAGGTATTCCCCCTGCTGTAACGGGTATCTATATACGTAGGAAAGTGCTGTTCAAAGGAAAATGGATCCGCTTTGGCGGTTTTTATCCGCATACGCTGCTCCGCATCTGGCGCAATGGTATCGGCAGTATAGAACAGCGTTGGATGGATGAACATATCATTGTATCCGAAGGTACTACGCTGTTGTTTAAGGAGCATATTGTAGATGATAACCTGAACTCTATTCACTGGTGGGTCAATAAACACAACAACTACGCCATCCGGGAAATGGTAGACCTGCTTAATATCCGTTACGGTTTCTGGCAAACCGATCAGCGGTTGCTAAAAGCCAACGGACAGGCCAAGCGGAAACGTTTCCTGAAAGAGAAAGTGTATGCGGCTATGTCGCCCGGTATGCGGGCTTCGCTGTATTTCCTGTTCCGGTATATCCTGCGCTATGGCTTCCTGGATGGATACAAAGGGTTTCTTTTTCATTTTATGCAGGGATACTGGTATCGTTTACTCGTAGACGTGAACGTACAGGAATTTCAACAAAAGCTGCACGGACAGGAAACAAAGGAAGATATCATGGCTTTGCTGAAAGCAGATTATAACATTCATATCTGAGATGACATGACAACGAACCTCGCCGCATTTAATCCCGGTAACTATTATGCCGGCCCGAAATGGAAAATAGCGATATGGTATTTCCTGAACTACTATATCCTTAACAGTGCGTTTCCCTGGCCGTATGCCCTGAAAACCCGGCTGCTGCGCCTGTTTGGCGCACGGATCGGAAAAGGATTTGTCATTAAAACAAAAGTGCGCATCAAATATCCCTGGTTGCTTCAGATAGGCGATCACTGCTGGATCGGTGAATCAGTATGGATCGATAACCTCACGCAGGTTACTTTGGGAGATCATGTGTGTTTATCGCAAGGCGCCCTGCTGCTCACCGGTAACCACGATTATAAACAACCCGATTTTCCTTACCGGCTGGGAACTATCCATATTGAGAATGGCGCCTGGATTGGCGCCATGGCGGTGGTTTGCGCCGGTGTTACCTGTGGCAGCCATTCCGTATTAACGGTTAACGCAGTAGCCGCCAAAGACCTGCAACCCTGGCTTATTTACTCCGGTAACCCGGCTGTGGCGGTGCGCAGGCGCGAAATAAAAGAGCATCGTGTTACGGTACTAAATGCAGCGACTATATGAAAAAATTACCTGGCTATATTGTAGGAAGGGGAGCCGTTGCTGTTGTGCAGTGGAAGATATGCTATGTGTGCAGTTGTATCGTACTTCTCACCACCGTTCTCCCCCTGCAGGCACAGGTACATTTCACGGACTCGCTGGAAGTTCACGCCGGCGCAGTTGGTACCGTTGCCTCCAAAGATTATCAGCCGCTGTGGCTCATGGCGAACCACTTTGGAACGATTACAGACCGTAAGGGCGATGTATCCGCACACGTGGGATTCAGCAACCGGCATGCCTGGGAGCGTGGTTTCTATTTGCGCTACGGACTTGATGTGTATAACAACGATCAGTTTCATCAGACCTTTATTGAACAGGGATACCTGAAAGCCGGTTATAAACACTGGGAAATCAGGGCCGGCCGCTATGAGGAAATCATCGGGGAAAACGATAAAGATCTCAGCAGCGGATCGCTCAGTATCAGCGGTAACGCACTTCCCATTCCAAAGATCGGCATCGCGGTAACAACGTACACCGATATCCCTTTCACTAACGGCTGGGTACAGTTTAAAGGCTTACTGAGCCATGGCTGGATGGGGCAGGATCAATACATCAGGAATGCCTGGCTGCATGAAAAGAATTTCTATCTACGCATCGGGAAACGGAAGTTGAAAGTTTTTGGCGGCGTCCAGCACTATGCAGTATGGGGCGGTAACCGAAACGACCTGCCAAAAATTACGAACAGCTGGCAGGGATTTATGGATGTATTGCTCGTGAAAACAAAAGACGATGGCACCGTAGGGAATACAGATATACAGCCCAACCGTCCCGGAGATCACAGGGGCGTAATAGAAGGCGGCCTGGAATGGGAAAATGAACAATTTTCGCTGCGACTGTACAATCAAACACCTTTTGAATCCGGCCAGGGCATCAGCATCCGGAACATCGACCGCTTGCTGGGCTTCGTATACACCAACAAACAAGCCGGCAGCTGGCTGCAAAAAATCACTGCCGAATTTATCTACACCAAACAGATGAATGATTTCTACCTGCTCCGGTTGAGGGAGAGTTACTATAACAACGGCGTGTATATGACCGGGTGGGATTATCACGAGCGCATCATCGGCACACCGCTGTTTATTGACCGCAACCGTGGACAACACTATTTCCCTCAAATGAAACCATTAAACTGGGATGATCCGAAAGACTCGCTACGTGGGAAAGGAGGAAACATTATCAATAACCGCGTAGTGGGCGTGCATCTCGGCGCGTGTTATCATCTCACAAAAAAAATAACCGGTAAAACCATCGTTACCTACACGCAGAACTACGGCACCTATACGAACACCGTACTGTTTAAACCCGTGAAACGGCAATGGTATACACTCCAGGAATTGCAATACCAGTTACCACAGAAACGCATTTCCCTGAAAGCGGGGATAGCTGTAGATCAGGGCGAACTGACGGATAACGTAGGTGGGATGTTTGGCGTGTTGTGGAACTGGAAACAATAACTTTTAAATGTAACGTATATGGGTAAACGAATCTTACTGATAGGCGGTAATTTTTCCCCGGAGCCAACGGGCATCGGAAAATACAATGGTGAAATGATGCGCTGGCTGGCGGATAACGGTTACGATTGTACGGTGATTACTACCTATCCCTATTACCCGCAATGGCAGGTACAGGCGCCCTATGAACGGGCCAGAAACTGGTTTAAGAAGGAGCTGGTAAACGGGATTACGGTGTACCGTTGTCCGCAGTACGTGCCGGCGGCGCCTTCCGGGAAGAAGCGCCTGCTGCAGGATGCTTCTTTTGCTGGGTCAGCACTGCTCAAAGTGTTACAGCTGTTATGGAAGAAAAAGTATGATATCGTGATCACGGTAGCGCCGCCCTTTCATCTTGGGCTACTGGCGGTGTTATATAAAAAGCTGAGAGGCGCCCGGTTTGTATATCATATACAGGATCTGCAAATTGAGGCGGCGCGGGACTTACAGATGATCCGCTCCGCACGCCTGATCAACTGGCTGCTGAAACTGGAGAAAATGATCCTGCGTCAGGCAGATCAGGTAAGCAGTATTGCAGACGGCATGATCCGAAAAATAAGCGATAAAGCCGGTAAGGAGGTAATGTATTTTCCGAATTGGGTAGATGTGATACAGTTTTATCCTTTAACGGATAAGGCTATATTAAAACAATCCTTTGGCTTTCAGCCCGGTGATAAGATAGTTTTATACTCCGGCGCCATCGGTGAAAAGCAGGGGCTGGAGGCCTTACTGCATGCAGCGGCTGCCTGGCAGCACCGGGAGGAAGTGAAGTTCCTGATCTGTGGCTCCGGTCCGTATAAAGCAAAACTGGAACAGGTAGCTGCTCAGCTGCAGCTACGGAATACGATCTTTTATCCTTTGCAGCCATTGGAAATGTTTAACCGTTTCCTCAACATGGCAGATGTACACCTGGTCATACAGAAGTCGCATGCCAGCGACCTGGTGATGCCTTCCAAGTTAACCACCATCCTCGCCGTGGGGGGGATTGCACTGATTACCGCCAATGAGGGTACCGGTCTGCATGAACTGGTAAGCCGGCATCAGATGGGAATCCTGGTGGAGGCAGAAAACCAGGATGCTTTGCAGGCAGGCATAGGAAAGGCCGTATGGGATAATACTGCAGATATTGCCCGTAACGCCCGGGCATTCGCAACAGACCATCTTTCTATTTCGGGAGTGATGACGCGCTTTAAAGAACAGGTGGCGTAGCGCTTTTATTGATCAACCATATTCTTTTTTTATGCTGAACCGGTATCTTAAAATTTGTAGTATCCAGTTAGTGGTACTGGATTTTCTCTGGCTGAATGTATTATTTTTTATTACCAGTGCCTGGCTGGAACGGTACGATCGTATGCAGGATATCAATGTGGATATTTTCCTGGTGGTATCCAATCTTTCCTGGCTGGTGGCGCTATATACCAACGGTATTTATTTTCTAAGCCAGCAGTTGTCGTTCGATCGCATTGCGCGCAAAACCATACAGAGTTTATCGCTCTACCTGCTGTTGCTGTTGCTGTGCCTGTTTTTATCGAAGCAACTTTATTCCCGGCTGTTTATTCTCAGCTATTGCGGCAGCTTTACAATGATGGTACTGCTGGGCCGCTGGTTGTTTTATCGTGTTACGGATCATATCCTGCATCGCAACGGTGTAGAGAAGAAAGTAGTGATACTGGGATATAACGAGCTGTCCAAACAACTCGCGGATCAACTGGTGGAAGAGAACAGTAACCTGAAATTTGAAGGCTATTTCGAGGAGTATAATAATGTGCATGAACTATCTTACTACCCTGTGATCGGTAACCTGGAGGCCTGTGTGCCCTATGCACAGTCTAACAACATCCGTGAAATTTATTCTACGTTATCTCCCGAAAAATTTCCTTACCTGTATACGCTGGCGAAGGAAGCAGAGCTGAACCTGATTCATTTCCGATTTGTGCCGGATTTCAAGCTCTTCGTTAACCGCCAGATCTTTGTGGATTACTTCAACAATATCCCGATCATTTCATTGCGGTCCGAGCCATTGGATGATATTGCCAACCGCATCCGCAAGCGGGTATTTGATATTATTTTCAGCAGCCTGGTGATCGTATTTATTCTTACCTGGCTGATTCCGTTGCTGGCCCTGCTCATAAAACTGGAATCAAGAGGTCCTGTTTTCTTTATTCAATACCGTACAGGTCGTAATAACCAAAACTTTCCCTGCCTGAAACTACGCAGTATGTATGTGAACGACGAGGCCAATGCAAAGCAGGCGACCCGCCATGATAGCCGTTTTACTCGTGTGGGCCGCATTCTGCGGAAAACCAACCTGGATGAAATGCCGCAATTCCTCAATGTGTTTATGGGAGATATGTCTATAGTCGGACCACGGCCGCACATGCTCCGGCACACGGAAGAATTTTCACGGGTGATCCAGCAGTACATGATCCGTCATTTTCTGAAACCAGGTATTACCGGCTGGGCGCAGGTTAGCGGGCTACGGGGTGAAATTACGGAGGAGTCTCACCTGCGCAAAAGAATTGAACATGATATCTGGTATATGGAGAACTGGTCGGTTTATCTCGATCTGCGGATCATATTTCTCACAATCCGGAATACGGTGAAAGGAGATGACAACGCATTTTGAATAGGTATGGTTTGTGTGAATGATAGAGTCCTACTCATCATTAAAAAACACCAGGACCATGGCAAAGAAAAAAGTTACTCCCATTGCAAAGCTGAACGCGAAACAGGAAAACCTTGCCCCGCATACGGAAGAAGGGGTTGATCAATTCCTCACCACTAACCAGGGTTTGCGGATCAATGATAATCAAAATTCCCTCAAAGCAGGAGAACGGGGCGCCACACTGCTGGAGGATTTTATTTTAAGGGAGAAAATTACCCATTTTGACCACGAACGTATACCGGAAAGAATTGTACACGCCCGGGGAGAAGCCGCGCATGGTTTTTTCCAGGTGTATGAATCGATGTCGAAATACACCAAGGCCGGCTTTCTGCAAGACCCAGGCAAACAAACACCTGTGTTTGTCCGTTTCTCTACTGTAGCAGGCTCACGCGGATCTACCGATCTGGCGCGGGATGTAAGAGGCTTTGCCGTGAAGTTTTATACAGAAGAAGGCAACTACGATCTCGTAGGCAACAATATGCCGGTGTTCTTTATACAGGATGCCATGAAGTTCCCCGATTTTATACATGCCGTAAAACCGGAACCCCATAATGAAATTCCGCAGGCAGCTTCTGCACATGATACCTTCTGGGATTTTGTGTCTATCGCACCTGAGAGCATGCATATGATCATGTGGGCCATGAGCGACCGCGCCATTCCCCGCAGTCTGCGTATGATGGAAGGTTTTGGCGTACATACTTTCCGGTTTATCAACGCTGCCGGTAAATCCTCCTTTGTGAAGTTTCACTGGAAACCATTGCTGGGTGTGCATTCAGTAGCCTGGGATGAAGCACAGAAAATTTCCGGGAAAGACCCCGATTTCCATCGCCGTGATCTGTGGAATGCTATTGAATCGGGCGCCTATCCCGAATGGGAACTGGGTGTACAGATCGTGGCAGAAAAAGATGAACATAAATTTCCTTTCGACCTGCTGGATCCTACCAAACTGATTCCGGAAGAAGTGGTGCCGGTAATGCGTATTGGTAAAATGGTGTTGAACCGGAACCCGGATAATTTTTTTGCAGAAACAGAACAGGTAGCCTTTCATCCAGGGCATATTGTGCCGGGCATTGATTTTACAAATGATCCGCTTTTACAGGGAAGATTGTTTTCGTATACAGATACGCAGTTATCAAGGCTGGGCAGTCCCAACTTTCATGAAATACCCATTAACCGCCCCATTGCGCCGGTACACAACAACCAGCGGGATGGCCATATGCGGCAAACCATTAACCGTGGCGAAACGGCCTACGAGCCCAATACTATCAGTAATGGTTGTCCTTACCAGGCAAAGATGAAAGAGGGCGGCTTTACTTCCTACGAAGAAAGAATAGATGCTAAAAAGATCCGTGGCCGCAGCAGTAGCTTCTTTGATCATTTCAGCCAGGCAACCTTGTTTTACAACAGCCAGTCGGAGGTGGAAAGAACGCATATTGTAAACGCACTGCGCTTCGAATTGGGCAAGGTAACGCGGACGGATATACGCGAACGTATGGTCGGTATTTTAACACAGATAGATAAATCACTCGCACTCCGCGTGGCTACCGGCCTTGGACTGCCAGTGCCGTCTAAGCCGGAAACACCGATCAATCATATACGGCCGGCAGATGGAGAAGTGAGACGCTATGAACCGAAAGCAGTAAAGCAACAGGTCATCAACTCCCCGGCGCTTAGCATGTCCAACACCGTGAAGAATACCGTGAAATCAAGGCAGATCGCTTTCCTGACCGCCGACGGTGTAGCTGGTAAGGAAGTGGCTAAAATGAAGGCAGACCTGTTGGCGGCTGGCGCACAGGTGCAACTTATTGCTCCTCATCTCGGTAAAATAAAAACAGCAGAAGGCGATCACCTGGAAGTAGATCAGTCTTTCCTCGGGGCCGCCTCTGTATTATTCGATGCGGTATATGTACCGGGTGGAAAAACCAGTGCTGATGCGCTGGTGAAAGAGCCGGCCGCGCTGCATTTTATCAATGAGGCATATAAGCATTGCAAGGCGATTGCGGTAACAGGCGATGGGCTGAAAGTATTGAAAGCCACTTACCTGGAAACGGAAGGCAATGACCCCGGTTTGCTGATCAACAAAAGCAGCAAGGACTTTATCAATGCCATTGCACAGCATCGTTTCTGGGAGAGAGAGGCAATAGATACCATTCCTGCGTAGATATTTTGTTTTAAATGAAACTAAATATCTAAATTTCGGTATACCAGCAACATAAAACGTTCCTATGGATATAAGAGCCATCATTACAGGGAGTACCGGAATGGTCGGAGAAGGGGTGCTGCATGAGTGCCTGCAACACCCGGATGTAACAGCGGTGTTGGTCATTAACCGCAAGCCGTGCGGGGTACAGCACCCTAAGCTGAAGGAAATTATTCATGAAGATTTCTATGATATGTTGCCCATTGCGGCGCAGCTGCATGACTACAATGCCTGCTATTTCTGCCTGGGCGTGTCTTCCGTAGGAATGAAGGAAGCCGCGTATAAGCGGGTAACCTACGACCTGACGATGGAGTTAGCCAAAACACTGGCGGCATTGAACAGCGACATGACCTTCTGTTATGTGAGCGGCGGTGGTACCGACAGCACAGAGAAGGGCCGCAGCATGTGGGCCCGTGTAAAAGGCAAAACAGAAAACGACCTGCTGAAACTTCCGTTCAAAGCGGCCTATATGTTCCGGCCGGGATTTATGTTGTCGTCTGATGGTATGAAAAATACGCAGGCTTTCTATAAGTATGTTGCCTGGATGTACCCTTTTTTCCGGCGCTATTTTCCGCAGTGGGTTTCCACGCTGGCAGAGCTGGGACAGGCTATGATCAACGCCACCCGCTATGGCTACGCAAAACCCGTACTGGAGGTGAAGGATATTGTGTCCCTGGCTCATCATCCTTAAAATACTGGTAACCTGAGGGATAGCAGCCCACTTTATATGGGTTATGGAATGTATCTTTGCATCTTGTTACTTTAACAGTGTAACAGTTGTAGGTTATGAGATGACTGGAATATTCCTATCCCGGGTCCAAATAAAAAAGGCGGTGCTTCGGCGCCGCCTTTTTGTTTTTCAGCTGCTGCGTATAACAAAAAAAAGTTACCTGTAATTGCTTTTGCATTTTATTTTTGTGAGATGAATAAGTCGTTTTTACCAGCCCTTTCACTCGTATGGCTATGCAGCCACTATAGCTACGCACAACGCACAGGCGCCACAAAGGATACCCTGCATACACAGCTGAACCAGCTGGAAGTAAACGCTCCCCGCATTGAAAAGGCGATGATGAAAGTGGATCTAACCATGACACCGGTAAATACGGCGCAGGACCTGCTTCGCAAGGTGCCCGGATTATTCATTGCACAACACGCCGGTGGAGGTAAAGCCGAACAGATCTTTCTGCGTGGTTTCGACTGTGACCATGGTACCGATGTGAACATCAGCGCGGATGGTATCCCGGTGAATATGGTGTCGCATGCACATGGGCAGGGATATGCAGACCTGCACTTCCTGATCCCGGAAACCATTGAGGGTATTGACTTTGGAAAGGGCGCCTACTATGCAGATAAGGGCGATCTGAATACCGCCGGTTATGTGAACTTCAGCACCTTTGACCAATTGCCCCACAGCATGTTTAAACTGGAAGGCGGCGCTTTTAATACCATGCGGGCCATGGGCATGTTCAACCTGCTGCCCACCGGCGACGATACCAAAAGCCACGCCTATATTGCTTCTGAATACAATTATACCGATGGTCCTTTTGATGTGAAGCAGCATTTTAACCGCTTCAACCTGATGGGCAAATTCAACCGTTGGCTCAATGACCGCAACTATCTTGCTATCCAGGCATCTACTTTTACTTCTGGTTGGAATGCTTCCGGCCAGATCCCGGAACGTGCAGTGAGTGAAGGGCTTATTACCCGTTGGGGCGCTGTCGATCCTACAGAGGGCGGTAGTACTTCCCGGACCAACCTGGCACTCACGTTTAAACACGTAGTAGATGAAAACACCGACTGGCAGAGCTTTTTATATTACTCCCGTTATAAATTCAACCTCTACTCCAACTTTACTTTTTTCCTGAATGACCCCGTAAACGGTGATGAGATTGAACAGAGAGATGACCGCAGCGTATATGGTTGTGATCAGAAATTTACCAGGCGATTTTCATTGCCGCATAGCAGTTTTACCTGGCAATCCGGCGCCGGTATGCGGTTGGATGATATCTACAACCTGGAGCTGAATCATGTGTATCAGCGCGATTCCCTGCTGGATCGTTTGTCGTATGGCTCAGCAACAGAAACCAACCTGCATGCTTACACTGAACTGGAATGGCGTAAAGGGAAATGGGCTATTACACCCGCTGTACGGATCGATCATTTTATTTTCAATTACCACGACAAGCTGAAATCCCTTCCAGGGCAGGAACAGCAGGCGACCCGGGTAAGTCCTAAACTGAACTTCGTATATACGGCTAACCGGTTTGCACAATTGTACCTGAAATCGGGTATGGGCTTTCACTCCAATGATGTGAGAGTAGTGATGGCGCAAGAGGGAAAGGAAATTCTGCCTTTCTCCGCCGGTGCGGATCTGGGTGTGGTGTTGAAACCCGCCAGGAACCTGATGATTCAACCGGCCATCTGGTATCTTTACCTGCAACAGGAATTTGTTTACGTTGGCGATGAAGCGGTGGTGGAGCCTTCCGGCAAAACAAAAAGACTGGGAGTGGATCTTAGTGTGCGTTACCAGCCCTGGCGCTGGTTGTACATAGATGCTGATGTAAACTATGCCCATGGCCGTTTTGTGGATGAGCCCAAAGAGGCAGATTATATTCCCCTGGCACCACAATTAACCAGCACCGGTGGGGTGGCTGTGAAGTTGCCTGCCGGCTTCTCCGCCAATATGCGTTACCGTTATATGAAAGCCCGGCCCGCCAATGAAGATAATTCCGTTACCGCCAGAGGGTATTTTGTAAACGACCTGTCGCTGGCATACAGTCTGCCGCGTTGGGAATTCAGCATCCAGGCGCAGAACGTATTTAATACCAACTGGAATGAGGCGCAGTTTGAAACCACCACCCGGTTGAAAAATGAGCCGGCGCCGGTAACAGAACTATGCTATACCCCCGGTACGCCTTTTTACCTGAAGGCGGGCGTGGCCGTGAAGTTCTAAAAACGCATGTGAGCAAAGGGGCAGGAGCGACTGGTTTGTTCCTGCCCCTTTGCTCTTTTTTTAGGCTATCTCCCGAAAAATGCTTTACTTCACGTTAAAATGACGCAAAGAGAGTATGAAGTCTTTCCACGAATATAAAAATCCCTCCCTGGCGGTAGACCTGGTGGTATTTGGTTATCACGATAACACCTTATCGGTGTTATTGCTCAACCGCAAAGAGGAACCGTTCAAGGACTGCTGGACGTTGCCCGGAGGCTTCCTGCAAATGGAAGAAACTTTCCTGGGTACCTGCTCCAGAATCCTGCAAACGAAACTGGGCATGGACCAGGTATTCCTGGAGCAGCTGTATTCTTTTGATGCGCCCGACAGGGATCCCCGTGGCCGTGTGATTGCGGTGGGTTATTACGCCCTGATCAATCCTGCTAAATTTAATGTGGTGGCCGGTAACATGGCCAACGATGTAAAGTGGTTCAATGTGCGCAAACTGCCCGCGCTGGGCTTTGATCATAAACATATTTTTAAACAGGCCCTGCAAAGGCTCCGTTCCAAGATCCAGTATTACCCCGTAGGCTTTGAGCTGCTCGATGAGTTATTCACCATTACAGAGCTGCATGAATTGTACGAATGTATCCTGGAAACTACCATCGACCGGCGCAATTTCCGCCGCAAAATACTGGACGCCGCCTATGTAATCAACACCGGCCTTAAACGGGAAGGACTCAAAAACAGGCATCCCGAACTCTATAGATTCAATAAGCAATTGAAGAAAAATAGTTTCCAGATAAATGTACCCACTGAATCCTGATGTTATGGAAAAACAGTTATATACCCCGGAGATATTTACCATATCGAACTTCCTGAGCCTGGAAGAATGCGCCGCCCTCATTGAAAAAAGTGAGGCCATGGGCTATGAAGAAGCCACGGTAGACGTAGGTGGAGGTGTACAACGTATGATCAAAGGCGTACGAAATAATGAAAGGGTCTTGTATAAAGAGCCAGCTTATGCTACCTTTATCTGGAACCGGCTGAAAGCGTTTGCGCCGGAAGAAAAGGATAACCGGTCTGCTGTTGGTGTGAATGAATTGTTCCGGTTCTATAAATATTGCCAGGGACAACGCTTTAAAATGCACAAGGATGGCAGTTTTGAGCGAAACCGTTTCGAGGCCAGTCAGTATACCTTTATGATTTATCTGAACGACGCCTACACCGGTGGGGAGACCATTTTCGCTTCCGGAGAAATTATCCGGCCGGAAACAGGTACCGCACTGGTCTTTCATCATCCGTTGCGGCACGAAGGAGCCCTGCTGACAGCCGGTGTGAAGTATGTGCTGCGAACCGATATTATGTACAAATAAAACCGAACATGCCCGCAACCTACGTAATAGGTGATATACACGGTGCGCTGAAAGCCTTGAAACAGCTGATCACACGCATCGCGCCGAAAGAAGAAGATACCCTGATTTTTTTAGGAGATTATGTGGATGGCTGGTCCGAGTCTGCAGAAGTGATCACCTGGCTCATGGAGCTGGAAAAACAATACCACTGTATTTTTATCAAAGGCAATCACGATGCCTGGTGTGAATCCTGGTTGCATGGCATCATGCCCGAAGCCTCCTGGCAGCGCAACGGCGGCAAGGAAACCGTAGAGAGCTTTAATAAATTATCACCGGAGCAACTGGCCATCCACACGCAGTTCCTGGAACGCATGCTTCCGTATCATATCGATCACCAGAACCGGCTTTATATCCATGCCGGCTTTACGTCCACTCATGGCCCCGCTCATGAAAGGTTTGAGCCGATGCTTTACTGGGACCGTAGTCTGTGGGAACTGGCACTGGCACTCGATCCCCTCATTCCAAAGGATTCCAACCGCTATCCAAAACGATTAGCCCTCTTTCATGAAATCTATATCGGGCATACACCCAGCCTGAATTACGGCGAAGTAATGCCGATGATAGCCGCCAATGTGCATAACGTGGACACCGGCGCCGCTTTCACCGGGAAAATCTCCGGCATGAATGCAGATACCAAACAGGTATGGCAAAGCGATACCGTGCAGTTGTTATACCCGGACGAAAGAGGCCGCAACCGCTGATCTTTAATCATTATTTTCATGGAACAGAATTTTACCTATAAATGTGCCTGCTGTGGCCTGGAGTATGGAGCGGTACCCCTGTGCTTCGGGGCGGAATTTCCCGCTTCTTATTTCTCCATCCCGGAAGAAGATCGCGCAGAAAGAATTGAAATAACAGAGAGTCTTTGTGTAATAGATGGTGAACATTTCTTTCATCGCGGCCGTATCACCATCCCCATTCATGATTACCCGGAAGATCTGCTTTTCAACGTGTGGACCAGTATCAGCGAAGCGAATTTTCGCATCAGAATGGATAGCTGGGAAGATGTCAACCGCGTGAATAATGCCCCGTATTTCGGATGGCTGCAAACCATGGTGCCCGGTTATGGAGATACGCTCAGTATCAAAACCCAGGCAAGGGAAACCGGACTGGATACTATTCCTGAAATAGAAATAACAGAAGAAGGCCATCCGTTGACAATAGATCAGCAGCAGGGAATCAGCTTTGCGGAAGCACTGAAGAAGGTGGATGGAATTATGCGGGAAGCCCACCTGGGAAAAATATAGAGAGATGCCTGCCAGTTATGTGATCGGATTATTATATCCGGATGAAAAAGGCCGGAACCACTGATCCCGGCCTCTCCACAGCTATTTTCCCACCGCTGCTTTAATGCTATTTAATTCATTCACTAACGTAGCATTTACGGTCTTCACTTCTGTAATTTCCTTTTGCATGGAAATCAGGTACAATGTCAGTTCTTCCACTTTCTTCAATAGTATAGCATTCATATCACCCAGGTCTTGTCCTTCGGCTGTAATTTGCTTTGCGGAAGGCACTTCCGGCAGATGCTTGTTTTCCCGGATAAAAGCTTCGATGGCGGGCAAGGAACGTAATGTATAATCCGGTTCAAAAACATAGTCCGGCCATGGGGTGGTTTGTGTAACTTTCATTCTCCTGGCAGCGATAGTACCTTCTACGGCTAGTCTGTTGGTACCTGGATTGTTGGTGCCGATACCCACATTACCATTTCCTTTTATCATAAACATGGTACCACCATAAGTATTGATGGCAAATAAATTGGCATTATAAAGACGGCTGCCTGTTTTACTTCTGGCGTCCATCATAATGGCAGCTGAATAGGGCTCATTGGCAGTAGGGACGAGGTCTTCTGCTTCAGCAGTGATGCTAAGTGCAAATGGCCGGCCGGGACTGTAACCTCGGGCGGTAATATTGGGGATGAAACTGCTGTCCGCGCCTGTAGCGTTGGTAATAATCAATGCTGCCTTTGCCTCAGGAATATTTGCAAGCGTGAATTTGGCCAGGTGAACGGTCGTTGTACCGGACACGTGCAACCGGGCGGTTGGCGTAGTATTATTCAAACCGATAAATCCATTATTTCTCATGATGGTGAAATAATGACCAAGAAAAGTATCTCCGTTATAACCTGCAATGGAAAAGTCAGTGCCCTGGTTAAGCGTTCCTGTTTCTACATTGGAGGTGAGTAAACCCCAGCGGTTGGCGGTTCCCTGTCTCATGATATAATGGCCATTACCATTGATCCCGGTGGTACTGGACGTTATAAATCGCTGTGCCATTCCGAGACCGTCAATATTGAAATTCGCATTTGGCTGTAAAGTAGTGCTGTTAGTAATAGTCTGTGCATGGCTGATTCCTGCTCCAAGGCAGGAAATGGTAGTTAACAAAAAGAATATTCTTTTCATGGTAAGAAGGAATATAGGTTACAAAATATGGCGTAAGATGTAAAAACTTTTCCACAAAAAAAAGCCCGGAACGCTCAGGTGTACCCCCCTCGCATCCCGGTGCTTTAAACTTAGACAACTACTTATTGAATCACTTCCTGCATACCCTGCATACCAGCGCCCATATTCTTTCTCTTGAACAGGCTGGCATCTATTTTACCAAATCTGTAAGCAAAGGTCAGCCGCATCATCTGCGGATCACGCAAACGGCTGTAGTATTGTGTGAAGTAATCACTTTCAGAATACTGGTCAGACCAGCGGGTTCTGAAAATATCGTTAACGCTGAACGTCACGGACGCTGCATTGTTTTTCAGGAAACTCTTTTTGATCGCTGCATCTACGCCGTAGAAAGAGGCGATATAACCCTGTGAAGCATTCTGCGACTGCTGCATAGGCGGACCGCTCTGCACGTTCTTGTTTTCATTGACAGGCAGATTGGTTTTAGACTGGTAGGTACCGGTTAGCTGCAGCTCAAAACTGGCGGGCAGTTTAAAGGTATTGTTGAGTTTTCCGAACCAGCTCCAGAGTGCGTCCTGTGATTGTGTTACATTATCCGTGTTGATTTTGGAATTGTAGATATTCACATTGGCCGTCATATTCCACCATTTGGCCAGGTTGAACATACCTGTTACTTCTGCACCGGCAGAGTAGCTGGAGTTGGCGTTGATATAGGTGTTCACCAGCAGTTCCTGGCCGTTTGCCGGATCGGTTTCTTTTGTCAGGTAACGGGTAATCAGGTTGTTGGTATGTCTGTAGTAGAGAGATGCCAATATGGTATTGTTACCTTTCAGCGTTTTCAGGTACGACATTTCCAGTGAAGTGGTGAACTCCGGAACCAGTCCGGGATTACCTTTGGTGATATTCAGCTTATCCGTTGAATCTGTAAAAGGAATCAACTGGAAGAAATTAGGCCGGTTAATACGACGGGTATAACTCAGCTGCAATTCCTGTTCGTGTTTCAGCTTCTGGCTTAAGAATATCGATGGGAATAGGCTTACCGGGTATTTGTTGGAGAAATGCTGGCCATTGTTCAGCAGATCACCGGTATAATTGGAGCTTTCTGCACGCACCCCGACCTTATAACCAAAGTTTTTGATGGTATTGGAGATGCTGGCGTAAGCTGCATATACGTTGTCGCTGTTCTTGTAATTGTTGGATGCTGCCGGAATCAATACATATTTCTGGGTTTCCGGATCCAGCATATAGTTGTTAAAATTGCTTTTTGTATTCCGGATGGAGGCGCGTAAACCTGTTTCCAGCTTTAATTTACCGGTAAAAGGTTTTACGTAGTCCGTCTGGATCGTCATAAAGCTCACGGAACCATTGCCCAGGATCTGTTGAATATCGCTGCCGCTGATGTTGTTGCCGGAGTAGCGGTCGGTCCGGTAATCAGAATTGTTGTCGCTTTTACCACCGAAGTAGTTGAAGTCGGCCGTCAGTTCTTCTCCTTCTTTGGGGAACAGGTGCTTCATACCCAATACCAGTCCGTTGGCGTTGAACTGGTTGTGTGAGCTGGAATTACGCTGACTGAAAGCGCGCATTGTACCTGCTTTATCCAGGCTGTCTGTGTTGATATCAATTCTTTCGGTGGGGTTCATGGAACCATGTACCTTGATACCGGCTACAGAGAGGGTGGTGCGGTTGGTCAGGAACCAGTCCAGTCCCAATTTACCAAACACAAATCCACCGTCGGTTTTATTGCTGTTGTACTGGTTGATGAAAGTAGGAGGTACATCGGCGAAGTTGTTACGCTCGGTAGTACCATTGGTGCGGCCTTTCATCTGGTTGCCCATTACGCTGGCGGTGATATTTACCTTATCCTGGCGCAGGTTGAAGTCGGCGCCGCCGTTTACTGCACCGCGTTTATCCACACCGGCACGCACGTTACCGTTGTAACCGGTTTTACGGTTCTTTTTCAGTACAATGTTCAGGATACCTGCACTACCACCGGAGGCGTCGTATTTGGCAGAAGGGTTGGTGATCACTTCCACGTTCTCGATGGCATCGGCAGGAATCTGTTCCAGGGTGAGGGTAGTAGGGCGACCGTCGATATACAGCTGTGGAGCGCTGTTGCGGAGGGTCACATTACCATCAATATCCACATTTACAGAAGGCACGTTTTTCATCACATCCAGTGCGGTTCCACCGGCGCTCACAATATTCTTTTCCACATTGAATACCTTTTTATCGATATCCATCTGCATCAGTGGTTTGGTACCGGCTACAGTAACGCCCTGCAGCTGGGTGGTACTCACTTCCAGCTTGATGTTGCCCAGGTCCTTTTCAAAAGGAGGAAAGCTGATGGCCCGGTCAATCGTTTTGTAACCGGTAGCCGTAATCCGCAGTTTCAGCGGACCCCTGGCAGGTAACTCTTCCAGGCTGAACTCCCCATTTCCTTTGGTGAGCGCGCCTTTTAACAGTTTTTCTGTCATTTTTTTAGTAACACTATCCATGCGGTTCTGCAGGATGATAACGGATGCGTAAGGAACGGCTTTTCCGTCGGGGTCAATAATTTTACCATAAACATGCCCACTGATACTCATACCTCCAGGCATTTTGGCGCCTGCCGGTGGTTGAGCGATAGCATTCATTGAAAGCAAAAACAGGGTGATAAACAAATAAATCTTATACATTTTATTTTAAATTCAGATCACGCAAAAGTATAATCCGCAGGCGGATAAAATGAATTAAATGAGATGAGTGGGGTAAAATCAGCTACGAACAGTCATCTGTCGTCATTGACCTGATTTTCCGGCAATCGCATACAAGGTATCACGGTATGTATCGCCAACAGGGAGTTCCAGCGTATCCAGGAAAACACTGTTTTTCCGGATGGTGGTAATAGCGGCTACAGAAACGATATAGGATTTGTGTATCCGGATGAACTTAGCGCCTGGCAACTGCTCTTCCAATCCCTTGATGCTCATCCTGGTAATCACCGGTTTGGTGCTGCTGTTGAGGTGGATCTTGACATAGTCTTTCAACCCTTCAATCCACCGGATATCAGCAAAAACCACTTTATGTAAACTGTAATCCACATTTACGAAGAAGAAATCCGCTTCTTCCCGGGCGGTTTTTCCACCGGTTTTGAGCTGGTGCAGCTCCTGCGCTTTATTGCAGGCTTTGATAAAACGCTCCAGGGATACCGGTTTTACGAGATAATCTGTCACTGCCAGGTTAAAACCTTCCAGCGCATACTTTTCGTACGCAGTGATCAGGATCACCAACGGTTTATTCGGTAACGATTCCAGGAATTGCAATCCCGTCAGGCCTGGCATCTGGATATCCAGGAAGATCAGGTCCACCGACTGATGCCGTAGTATTTCCATCGCTTCAAAGGCATTGTTGCACTTGCCCGTCAGCTGCAGATAGGGCACCATGCTGATATTGTCTTCCAGCAGGTCCAGCGCCAGGGGTTCATCGTCTATGGCAATACACTTCATCATCAATGGAGATTTAATTGCAAGGATACTATAAACCAGTCATCTTTCTTATCTATATGCAAAACATAATGATCGCCGTATAATAAATTCAGGCGTCTTTTTACATTCGTAAGACCGATACCGCTGGTTTTATCTTTTATTTCGGAGGAATCCTTATTGAATTTGTTTCGCACGGAGAAAAACAGCATATCATTCCGGGTATATAACCGGATATCTATCGTAGCATCGGTAATCAGTCCGGTACCATGCTTAAAGGCATTTTCCACGAATGGAATCAGCAGCATAGGTTCTATTTCGTAGCTGGTAGCGGTGGTTTCCAGGGAAACGTTGATAGCTACGTTTTTTCCAAAGCGTTGCTGTTGCAGGTCGATATAGCTTTGAAGGTATTCTGCTTCTTTTTGTAAGGGTACTTTGTCTTCGTCTGCTTCATAGAGCATATAGCGCATGAGCGATGAAAGTTTGATCAGGGAAGGTTCCAGTACATCTGATTTCTTCCGCGCCAGCGACACCATATTATTGAGCACATTAAACATAAAATGCGGACTCACCTGGGAGCGGAGCAATGACAGTTCTGTTTTCAGGCTTTCATTTTCACGGGCGCTGGTTTGTCTTTCCAGGCGCATTTTATCCACAATCATCTGGAAGGCAGTACTGGCAGAGAGTACAAAGAAGAAGATGAAGAAGGTGAAGAGAATCACCGGTTTAATATCGATCTCCTGGTGTTTAAGGATTATTTTTTCGAAACCATACCTGGACGAGAACATCAGCAAAAATATCCCTACGATATAGATCACATATTCCACGATCTTCTTTTTATATACCAGCTTTGGGATAAATACCCAGGCATTCAGGTAAAAGAAGACCACCATCGTAAAGTCAATGAAATAAAGATAGAGGTCCCAATACTGTTTTTCGCTGGCACGGTCGTGCGCATTGTATTCCTGTGTAGGGTGTAAAAGGTAGGGAAGGGAAAAAAATACCGCCCATGCAATGATATGCCTGACCACCATCACCAGTTTCCCTTGATGCGATTCCTGTCTCATGGCGGCAAATTAGGGCATTTATCTATCCGGGAGATAAAAGTTGCGACCAATTACGGCAATTGTACGACTAACTTACCATTTCCCGGGAGGGGCGAGCCGCTCCCGGGAAAGTGGTTTAAGAAGCTTTACTGGCAGACATCAGCTCCTGTATCCTGGCCGGGCCGGTGATTACATTCGCTTTGAGGTCGCTCAGGATGGAGTATAACCCAAAATAGGTGCGGTTAATATAAAGACTGTGCCGGGAGCCACGGGCTACTTTGGAGTCACGGATTTCTTTCATGTTATAGAGTTCATCCATATAGGCGTAGATCTCATTGAAATAGGCCTCGTTGCCAAAGTCGAAATGGTCCAGCGTAAAGGGTAAGGTCAGCAGATCAATCATATGCTGGAACAGACCGGAAAAGAACTCCACTTCCTTAGGGGTATCGGTGGGATGGATCATTTCCAGGTTGGTATAGATCTGGTGCCGGCGTTTTTCATCTTTCAGTACTTCTTTATCTACCAGCAGGAAGTAGTTGACATAAAAATCTTCCGGAATTTCTTTTACGCAGCCGAAGTCAAAGATGCCTACGGTGCCGTCTGGCCGCATCAGGAAGTTACCCGGATGTGGATCGGCGTGTACCTGTTTCAGGCTATGTACCTGGAACTGGTAGAAATCCCACAGCGCCTGGCCGATACGGTCCCGCACGTCCTGCGAAGGATTGGTTTGCAGAAATTCCTTCAGGTGCTGGCCATCGAGCCAGTCCATGGTGATAATCCGTTCGGATGACATCTCCGGATAATAACCGGGAAACTTCAGATTAGGGATATGCGCGCACTCGCGTGACAGGTCCATAGAGCGGCGCAGTTCCAGTTTATAATCCGTTTCTTCCAGCAGTTTACTTTCAATTTCATCAAAATACTTGTCCATATCCACTTCGTTCATTCCCACGATGCGGATGGCAAAGGGTTTTACGATACGCAGATCGGATTTTACGCTATTGGCCACCCCGGGATACTGGATTTTAACGGCCAGTTGTTTGCCGGCTTTGGTGGCTTTATGTACCTGCCCGATAGAGGCGGCGTTGGAGGCCTGCATCTCGAACTGGTCGTACAGCTGCGAGGGGGATTTGCCCAGTGTTTTTACAAAGGTATTCACTACCAGCGGTCCGCTCAGGGGCGGCGCACTGTATTGCGACATGGCAAACTTTTCCGTATAGGCTTTGGGAAGCATTCCCTTGTCCATACTCAGCATTTGTGCTACTTTCAGCGCACTGCCTTTCAGATTGCTCAAAGTGTCATAGATATCCGCCGCATTGTCCTGGTGAAGTTCCTCTTTGGTAGTGGAGGGATCCATCAGTTTGCGGGTGTAATGTTTGATATAATTGGTTCCTACTTTAAGTCCGGTCGTTACGAATTTGCCTGCCCTTTCCACCTTCGAGGTGGGGATATTGGATTGCTCTTTCATGATGCTTATTTCCTCGTAAAAATAAATTTCCCGAAGTCCAGCAAACTATCCAGGGTATTGGATTTGATGAGCTGGAAACTCAGGTTTACCGCTTTTTCAATGGCGGCATCTGTCATTTCGAACTGCGGACTGGTATCATCCAGCCAATATTTCAGTACAAAGAGGGCCTGTAACCAGAAGCCGTGTACGTACTGATCTGAAATGTATTTTCTTTCCTTGATTTCACTGGAGATATAACCTTCTTTCACCAGGTTGCTCACATACTCGTTAAAAGCCTGACGGAAAGTTTCCAGTTTGTTGCGGTAGAAATCCGGTAACCGGAAATGTTTGCGCTGTAATAACAGGTAGCTGCGGTCTTCCTTGAGTTTCTGTACCCAGAGGAAGTAGAAGGCCAGCAACTTTTCCTGTGCATTATATTGCTGATAAATTTCATCTGCATGTAGCTGATCCAATGTTTGTTGGAAGATCGCTAACCAGATGTCTTTTTCTACCGCTTCCAGCGAACTGTATTGTTCATAGAAGTCGGTTTCAGACACTTCTACAATTTTGCAGAGCGCATATACAGATACGGGCGCTTTACCGTTTTCCAGCCAGTACACTTTATAGGCGTTGCGGATGAGCTGTTTGTCCATATGAAAAAGTTTTATAGTTGTTGACGTAGCCCGTCCGGACGGGTTCCGGAGGTTAAAAATGCGGGTACATACAAATTTACGTCATGCGGGGTTATAAATGCTTTTTTATCCCGGCACGAAATGTTAAAATCTGTTGGCGTATGCGCGAAATTGTTATGTAAAAAAAATGCGCTGGGTATTTAAAAAATAAATATACCTTTGCATCCGAATTCCTTATTGCTCATCTTTTTAAACTACAAGGAATCATGACAGAACATACCCACATATCGTCCCTTTCGCTCCTTGCCTGATCAGGCAGATGCAGCCGCTTTACATTTTAATTAAGCCGGAATAATGTATACATCCCCGTGATGCTATTCATTGCATTATATTTCGTATATACATATACGTTAGCGCCTCCGTTTGCACTCCCGCGAAAGGGAAAACACCATTACTTTTTATTATTTATATCATGGTTGTCTGGCTAAAAACCGGGCAGCAGGTGAAACTATTGTCATGTCATCAGGGGAATCTTCTCTGATAACAGGGTACTCATCTATGAGTAAGATCCAGATAACCCATATATAACCCGTATCTAATAGGTAAGGCTTATATATAGGGGGGATAGGGCTTATGTACGGCTGAGATGGGGCGGGCCGCTATTTAATGCGGCAACCGGCAAGGTAGTTTTACCGGCATTGCACATCAAAAACAACACTTGCTTTATGAGCAATCTGAAAACAAAAGAACTCAGTAAAATAGGATATACAAACGACCAGGCGAGAAGCCTGGTCATCAATATCGTTTCAAAACATTTTAAACACACAGCAAAGGCAGATCTCATGACGCTGCTGGCCGCTATCAAAGCAGATCCGGCCAGTTACCATTCTCACGAGATACTGGGAAAAATAGCGGACACCTTTATGGATGAACCGGTGGAATGTAATTTTCAGTCGTACGAACTGCTGGAAAAAACAGGGCACTTAAAAGTATATGGCGCCAAAGAAATAGAACGCTCTGCCAAACAACAGATGGAGCTGGCCATGTCTTTACCGGTTACGGTGCAGGGCGCGCTGATGCCCGATGCACATACCGGCTATGGTTTGCCTATCGGTGGGGTACTGGCTACGCAAAATGCCGTACTGCCGTTTGCGGTAGGCGTAGACATTGGCTGTCGCATGGCACTCACCCTTTTCGATGAAGGAGAAAGCTTTTTGAAACGCTTTTCACACCAGGTAAAAGTAGCGTTGAAAGAGTACACGCACTTTGGTATGGAAGGCGGCCTGGAATTCGAACAGGAACATGAAGTGCTGGACAGTCCGGTGTTTCAATCGACCGAACTGTTGCGGAAATTGCAGGCGAAAGCTGCGCGGCAGTTAGGCTCTTCCGGTAGCGGCAATCACTTCGTGGAATTCGGGATCATCGAAATGCAGGAAAATAATGCGCTGCAATTGCCGCCCAAAAAGTACCTGGCCTTACTGTCGCATTCCGGCAGCCGTGGCCTGGGCGCCAATATTGCGCAGCATTACACCCGCATCGCTATGGATACCTGCAAGCTGCCACGGTCGGCACAGCAGCTCGCCTGGCTGGATCTCAACAGCAGCGCCGGACAGGAATACTGGTTGTCGATGAACCTGGCGGGCGATTATGCCAAAGCCTGTCATGACCGTATCCACATCAACCTGGCAAAAGCGCTGGGGCTGGAGCCGCTGGCTAAGGTGGAAAACCACCACAACTTTGCCTGGGAGGATACCCTCGCGAACGGCCAGCAGGTGATCATTCACCGCAAAGGCGCTACCCCGGCCCATGCCGGCGAAATGGGGATCATCCCCGGCAGCATGTGTACGGCCGCTTATCTCGTGATGGGAAAAGGGGTGGACAACGCTTTATACTCCGCCTCACATGGCGCAGGAAGAGCGATGAGCCGCAAAAGAGCCAAAGAAAATATGACCGTATCCGGTCTGAAAAAGATGCTGTCTGCCGCAGGCGTTACCCTGATCGGTGGCAGCGTGGAAGAAAATCCGCTGGCGTACAAAGACATTGAAAACGTGATTGGGGCGCAGCAGGAATTAGTAGACATACAAGGCCGGTTCATGCCCGCCATTGTAAGAATGAATAAAGATTAATCAGATGGAACAGATAATTGTACAGATCACCTCCGGCCGTGGCCCTGCTGAATGCAGCAGGGTAGTGGCAAAGGTGCAGGAAATGATGATCAGGGAGGCCCGCGCCGCCGGCATCGGCATACAGGTACTCGAAAATATAAAGGGAGACCTGAATGGTACCCTGCTCTCTGCCACGTTGTTGCTTAAAGGAGAAAAAGTAACGGCTTTCTGCCAGCCCTGGGAAGGCACTATTCAATGGATTGCCCAAAGTCCTTACCGCAAATTCCACAAACGTAAAAATTGGTTTGTCGGCGTATCGGTATTTGACATAAAAAAACAGGTGCAGTGGAATCTGAAAGACGTGACCCTCGAAACCTGCCGTGCGGCAGGACCAGGCGGACAACATGTCAATAAAGTAGAAACTGCCGTGCGTGGTATCCACCGGCCCAGCGGGCTACAGGTACTGGCCATGGACAGCCGTTCGCAGTTACAGAATAAACAACTATGCTTGCAACGGCTGGAAGCAAAATTTCTTGCGTGGCAAGCTGGTGAACTGGTAAAGCAGCAACAGGACCGCTGGCAGGAACATAATGAACTGGAAAGAGGAGAAGCGGTGAAAGTGATAAGGGAGAAGTTGTAAAATAGTGTGATGGGGGAAACAGCGTTTCCCCCATCACACTTCCGTTGAAAAATGCTAGGTTTCCTGCGCTATCGCTTTTGTGTATTCCAGTTCAAACGTTTCTCCATAAATACTCTGATAGGCAGTCATAAAGGAAGTATACATTTTCTTTGCCGACGCATGTTGTCCGAGCGCTACCAATGCCCTGCATTTAAATAACACCGCTTCTTCACACAGTGAATCAAAATTAAGCAGGCAGTCACAGATACTGATCACCTGCTCAGGCGGTGTGGTATGTACTTCCAGGTAATGCAGCAGCAGTGGAATAGCCTGTGCCGACATATCGCCTTTGAACCTGTCCAGCCAGGCGTATTCTGTTTCCTGGAGGAAAGCACCCCGCTTCACGATTTCGGCTATACGATGCATATGCCATTCCTCCATATGGGCGGGTGTAAGCAGCTGGAGATAGCTGATCAGATCTACCTGCATCCGGGGATCATCAAAATGAAAGATCCATTTGTCGTTTTCTTTTATAAGGGTATATGCGCCTGTTTTATCAAGCAGGCTTTTCAGCTTTACTATATTCACCGAACGGTTATTCTTTGCATCTTTCAGCGATCTGCCCGGCCATAATATTTCATTTATTTTTTGGGAAGAAATGCCGCCTTTGCCGGGTAGTGAATGAAGGAATAGTAACAGGAACAATTCCTTCAGCAGTGGACTGAATAAACGGGTGATATCGTTGCCTGTTTTGTCCAGTACGGTGAAATGCCCGAAAAGAAATACCGCCGGAAAGGTGTTGATTGTTTGAGGTATATCGTCTGGTATTACAAAAGGAGCATGGGTACTTATTTCCGGGTCCTCCGTAATCTGTCCGGCTGCTTTGTTTGTTCCCGGTGCTACATTTTCCTGCACACGATCTTCTGCAACAGGTAAGTTTGTTTGCCCGGCAGATAAAAGCAACGGTGCATTTCTTTTCTCATCAGTTATCTTACCCAGGTCTTCTTCTCTCTTATTTATTTTTAACCTCGACAGTCCTGCTGCCAGCAGGAACAGTGAAAACCCAATACCCGCCGCCAGTAACAACCGCATCACATATACAGGTACCGGGTCGTCGGCCGGCACATCCACGGCAAGGAGGTAAGGTGAAAAATGAAGGGTATATATTTTTACTTCCGTGCTGTTATTTTTGGGAGAGAAGAAAGTTACCGCGACCAGCTGATCATTCTGCGGGCAATAAAAGAGTTGTACCGCTGATTTGGTATCGTAGAAGCGGTAAGGAAAGGGTGCTGCCAGTTTGGTGTATGCCGGATTATTCAGTGATCCCCGGATCAGTTGCAGGGAAGAATTCATGCGATCGTTCGGAAATATCAGCGTGAAATATTCCTGGTGGGCGCTGTTAATCACCATGTTGCCGGCGAAACCAAATGGTTCTTCCGGTTCTTTTCCCTTGTAAATGTTTTTGAAAGTATGCCGCTTCACGTCAAATACCTGCAGGTCGTACAGCGAATGAGGATTGAGTAACTGATCGCCGGTGAGACTGCCATAGCCGCCGAGTATATAGAGGGAATCTCCTGCGGCATTGGCTCCTGCTGCGGCCATGTAGCGGGGTGTAAAGAAATCGCCGCCCACCTGGACCGTTTCCCAATGGGGATGTCCCGGAGTATAGCGGTGTACTTCATTTTTATAACGGAAATCGCCATAGCCTCCTAAAAAATAAAGGGAGCTGTCGTATGATGAAAAGAAAATATTGGAATGCCAGAACGTGGTAACAGCCCCTGCATCCATCGGCTGGTTCCAGGCGCCGGTGGCGGAGTCGAAGGCGGCTACCTGTTGTTTGTCGGGGAAGACGCTGTATAACTGCTGCCGTGCTGCATCATATACTGTGCGGATCCCTGCGGGAGTGCCTTGTGGTTGTGGCAATGCGCGGGCACTTAACCTGCGGTTACTGCACCGGTATTCATATAAAGAGTCTCTCCCTGTGAGATAGATCTGTTCTGTTGAAGGATTCATGGCTACACCGGCATTACCCGCTACCAGGAAAGAATCGGCCAGTTCCCACTGGCTGAACTGCGGTCTTAGCCATACCGGGTTTTTTACGGTGGCGGTATGGCCGGTGATCTCGTCTTTTGCCGTATAACCATTTGCGTGGTCAAGGGGCCAGTGATGTTGTAATTCGCCGTCTCCATATAATTCTATATCCCGGAGCCGCATCGGCGCTATATCAAATGACTTAAAGTTTTTCCGGTAACTGGCGCCGAAACAGATGCGCAGTTGTTGCCCGGAAATCACCGGATGCCGGACGGTTTTTATCAACCGGCCGTTGACCGTTACTCCCAGTGTATGCGTTACCGTATTCATGTCCAGCCTTATCCGGTTCCACTGATGGCAAAGGCTATCTTTATTCACCTGGAAGGAGATGCCGGAGAAATCATTGCCTGTCACTATATTAAATTCGTACGTGTGTACATTATAGATCAGGTCTATGTTCTGCTTCTTCTCATCTGTGATCCGGAAAATATATCCGAAATAAGAAGTATAAAAAGGGAGGAAGGATAAATCAAAAGAAAGGGTATACGCTGTTTTTACCGGGAATGGTTTATCCGGAAACAGATCCAGCGAGGTGCGGGATTCCTGGGCAATATTTTTACAGGCAAACTCCAGCCCGTAAACATCCTGGGCTTTGCTGATATGGGTAATCGTAAGTAATAACAATAACAAGTGAGTAAATCTGTACATAGGCTGCCTTACAATTATTTATTGCTGGAAGTCTTTTCAATTGCTCCAAGGGAAAGCGGGTTACCGGCTTTCAATAACGTGGTAAATTACTGTCTCTGTGTTAATATCTTCCGATCTGAAAGTTATCTTTTGTTTAAGAAAACATCGTAGTGTTAAAATAAACGATTATAGCTTCATTTCATAATTATTTTAGCTTAATCGATTTCGTTAATCCCCAGTTAACCTGCCCGTTAATCCCTCACATCCTTAATTGCAGCAGATATTTTATTATTCCTGATCTACAAAATCACAGAATCGCCATGAAAAGATGGTTATGTATGCTCCTGCTGCTCGGTTATGCATTTAGCAGCAATGCGCAATCGCACCCGGTCACCGGACGAGTGATAGACGACGCCGGCCAGCCCCTCCTGGGAGTGTCCATTAAGTTGTCTGGTACCAGCACCGGGACCAACACCGATACAAAAGGTAATTTCAGTATTGCCGCTGCACCCTCCGACCGGTTAATTTTCAGCTTCGTAGGGTATAAGCCGGATACTATTTCCGTTGGAAACAAAACTACCTTCCAGGTGGTATTGAAAGACAATGTTTCCACGCTTAATGATGTGGTAGTGGTAGGTTATGGTACCCAGAAAAAGGCCAATCTCACCGGTGCGGTAGCACAGGTGACCGGGCAGGTACTGGAAAATCGCCCGCTGCCCAATCTCAGCCAGGGCCTGCAAGGGGTGATTCCCAACCTCAACCTGATTCCCGGTGACGGTAAGCCCATTCAATCTCCTGCATATAATATCCGTGGTACAACATCCATCGGGCAGGGCGGAAGTGCGCTCATCCTCATCGATGGGGTAGAGGGTGATCCCAGTATGATCAATCCCGCCGATGTGGGTAGTGTGACCGTACTGAAAGACGCTTCTTCTGCGGCTATCTATGGCGCAAGGGCAGCTTTTGGCGTGGTGCTGATTACCACCAAGGTGCCGGTGAAAGACAGGTTGAGTGTGAGCTATTCTTCCAATTATTCCTTGAAGAAGCCGACCACCGTTCCTGATATGGTAACTAACGGCTACGAATACGCTAAAAACTTCAACGAAGCCTGGACTGCCTGGAACGATTACTCCCAGACGCCCCAGAATATCAATAAAACGCAGCCTTTTTCCCCGGCCTACCTGGCCGCACTCAAAGCGCATAACGATGATCCTTCTTTGCCAAAGACCATTGTAAATGCTGCCGGCGCCTATGAGTATTACGGTAACACCGATTGGTACGGACTGCTTTATAAAGACCATACCACCGCTACCGATCAGAACCTCACCGTTTCCGGCAGCAGCGGAAAAGCCAGCTACTATATTACCGGCAGATATTATGGTCAGGATGGTTTGTTCCGCTTTAACTCAGATGATTATAAAATGTATAACCTGCGCGCCAAAGGAAATATCCAGCTCTTCCCTTTCCTGCAGGTATATAATAATACCGAATTCTCGAACCGTGACTATCATAACCCCGTGAACGTAGGCGAAGGTGGCGGTATCTGGCGCAACATGGCCGATGAGGCGCATCCCTCTTCCATGTTGCTCAACCCGGATGGTACACTTACTGCTTCCGCCGCCTACACCGTGGGGGATCTGTACTATGGTAAAAACGGACTGGACTGGAACAAACAACTTTTCCGTAATACCACCGGTTTTGTGGCCAATATTTATAAGGACAAATTCAGGTTAAAGGGAGATTTTACTTTCCAGAATACCGCAGATAATCAAAAACGTATACGCGTCCCCGTTCCTTACAGCAATGCTCCTGGTGTGATCGCCTATGTAGGCTCCAACTACAACGATCTGATGATGAGCAACTATAACACGCTGTATATGGCCTCCAACATTTACGGAGAGTATGAAAACCATTTCGGCGGCAATACGCATTATTTCAAAGCATTGGTAGGGTTCAACTATGAACAATCTACCTATAAAGGTTTTGCTACCACCCGCAACGGGCTGGTGTACAGCGATGCAAAAGACCTGAATCTTGCACTGGGCACCAATATCAATACCGCCGGTGGCTACGACCGCTGGGCCATCATGGGGGAATTTTTCCGGTTGAACTATTCCTATAAGGATCGCTACCTGGTAGAAGTAAATGGTCGCTACGACGGGTCTTCCAAATTCCCTTCCAACCAGCGTTATGCATTCTTCCCGTCTGTATCCGCAGGCTGGAGAGTAGCACAGGAACCTTTCTGGAAAGTATCTCCTAAAATTATCTCTGACCTGAAAGTGAGAGGTTCTTACGGTTCCCTGGGAAATGGTAACGTTGCTTCTTATGCCTTCCAGGAAAAGATGGCCATTACCCAATCCGGCCGGGTGATCAATGGTGGCAAGCAACAGCAAACCACACAGCCTGCGGTATTGCCGGATGGTCTTACCTGGGAAACATCTACCACGCGTGATCTCGGACTGGACCTGACTGCACTCAATGATCACCTCACTATTAACGGAGACGCTTATACGAGAATCACCAAGAATATGTTTACTGTAGGCCAAACCCTGCCAGCCGTTTTTGGTACGGATGTACCCAAAGGAAACTATGCCGACCTGAAAACGGTGGGCTGGGAAATATCGGTTGGCTGGAAAGACCAGTTTAATGTAGCCAGCAAACCGTTACACTATGCGGTGAGTGTATCCATGGCCGATTACAAAGCCACTATTACCAAATATAACAATACCAATAATAAACTCACTGATTATTATGTAGGCCAGAAATACGGAGAGATATGGGGATATGTAAATGATGGCTACTGGAATAAAGATAACGTGGCGCAGGCAGCTAAAACACAGGCGCTCTTCAAAGCTTCCAACAGCGGACAATGGCTGCCCGGTGATATTAAATTCAAAGATCTGAATGGAGACGGGGTAATTAACAACGGCGCCAATACCCTCAGTCAGCATGGCGATCTTGCCATTATCGGTGATACACTGCCACGCTATACTTATGGTATTTCCCTGAACGCCGACTGGAATAATTTCTTCGTAGGCGCTTTCTTCCAGGGTGTATTGCAACAGAACTGGTGGCCGGGATCTGAATCAGATGTGTTCTGGGGACAATATAACCGTCCCTACAACTTTATGCCTAAATCGCAGGAAGGAAAAATATGGTCAGAGGATAATCCGGATGCTTATTTCCCGCGTTACCGTGGTTACGTAGCCCAGAACGGTGCAGGTGAGCTGGCCAGCGCGCAGTCGAAATACCTGCAGAATGTGGCGTATATCCGTCTGAAAAATTTACAGGTAGGCTATAACCTGCCGCATTCGCTGGTATCCAGAGCGAAGATGTCTTCCGCGCGGGTTTATCTCTCTGCGGAAAACCTCTGGTCGTGGTCGCCCCTGTATAAAATTACCCGCGACCTCGATGTGGAAAGTATCCGTCGCTCCGATACCGTCACCGATACCAACAGTTCCGGGAATGGTAATAACTATCCCATCTTAAAAAGTTATACGATAGGCATCAACATCACACTCTGATAAATAAAAAGGAAAAGCTATGCAACAAGCTATCACCGCATTACTCCGGAAAAGGGTGGCATTGATATTAGCAGCCGGGATGCTGATCACCGGTTGCGCAAAGAACCTCGACCAGGTTCCACAGTCTACCGCTACAAAAGATGCGGTATTCGGCAGTGTGGATGGATTGAAACTCTATACCAATTCATTCTATGACGGATTACCCGGCATCAACGATGTATATAAAACCGATGGCATGGCCGATTACAGCGCCGTGAGTTCCGTACCTGATTTCCTGAGGGCAGGCGCTTATACTTCCAGGGTAGCCACGGGATGGGACTGGAAACAGCTCCGTAATATCAACTACTTTATTGCCAACTGCAATGATCCCCGTGTACCTGTGGCTACGAGGAATAATTATATTGCCCTGGCACGTTTCTTCCGGGCGTATTTCTATTTCGATAAAGTGAAGCGTTTCGGGAATGTACCCTGGATTGGTAAGCCTTTTGAAGTAACGGATCAGGGCCTGTATGCCGGCCGCGATTCCCGTACGCTGATCATGGATTCCGTAATTGCCGACCTGGATTACGCCGCAGCCAATCTTACACTCACTTCCGATCCCACTTGCAGCCAGGTTACACAGAGCGTGGTATATGGATTTAAATCAAGGGTATGCCTGTTTGAAGGTACCTTCCGTAAATACCAGACAACACTTGGTCTTGGCGGCGGCGCCGACAGTCTCCTGAGAAAAGCTGCTACGGCCGCCAGAACGGTGATCGACAGCAAAATATTCAGTCTTAACCAGGTGGGTGGCACTACTATGGCTTACCGCCAGGTGTTTACCAGCGCTGCTCCGATCATATCGGAAGTGATGCTGGCTAACGTGGCCAGTGCGAGTTTAGGGGCCTACAATGATGCCAACTGGTGGTATACGAGCGCCACTTACGGTTCCCGGCTCAGCTTTACCAGGAAGTTTATCAACACTTACCTGAACAGCGATGGAACGCCGTTTACCAGTAAGCCCGGTTACGATACACTGCCTTTTGTAAAAGAAACACAGGGCCGTGATAACCGCCTGGCACAAACTATCCGCACACCGGGATACCTGCGTACCAATAATGGAAAAGTAGTGGCCGCGCCACCGGTATTTTCGTATACCTATACAGGTTATATGCCCATTAAATGGTCGCTGGATGATACGAACCTGGATAACGCCACACTCAATACGAATGCCATCAGCCTGATGCGCTATGCGGAGATATTACTCAACTATGCGGAAGCAAGAGCAGAACTGGGCCTGCTGACAGACGACGACTGGAAAATCACTGTCGGCGCACTACGGGCAAGGGCGGGTATTACCGGTGGTCTGGCAAATAAACCGGTGGTCATAGATAGCTATATGAAAAGCGCCTATTTTCCCGATATTAGTGATGCTTCGCTGATGGAAATCAGAAGGGAAAGAGGGATAGAACTGGTGTTGGAAGGTTTCCGGTTCAATGACCTGGTAAGATGGAAACAGGGACCGTTGCTCGCCGGATCATGGAATGGCATGTACGTGCCTGCACTGGACGTGCCTATGGACCTGGATGGTGATGGTACACCGGATGTATGCTTCTACCAGACCATGCCTGCTAATCCGGTAAAAGGTGTCACTTATGTCAATGTATCTCCGAAACTGGGGAACCTGGTGAATCCGCAGCAGTTGTCGAACGGCACCTATGGCGAATTACACTGGTTGGATAACGTGGAAAAACAATGGCAGGACCGCAAGTACCTGTATCCTGTTCCGTATACTGATTTGCAGCTCAATCCTGCTCTGGGACAGAACCCGGGATGGGAAGATTAATAACCGCATAAATAAAAACAGATGAAGAAAAGCGTAATGCTGTTAATGGCTTGTGTTGTCATTTTATCTTATGGTGCCACCGCACAAAAGTTCAATGTAGGTACCTACAATATGAGGAACGATAATAATAAAGAGGATTCTATTGCCGGCAACGGCTGGAAGCAACGTTTCCCTGTAATCGCTTCACTCATTGCGTTTCACGACTTCGATATCTTCGGTACACAGGAATGTATGTATCACCAGCTGGAAGATATCAAAGGCAGTTTACAAGGATATGATTTTATCGGCGTAGGCCGTGATGATGGAAAACAGGCAGGGGAGCATTCCGCCATTTTTTATAAAACCTCGAAGTTTAAATTGCTGAAGAAAGGTGATTTCTGGATGTCGGCGATCACTGATAAGCCCAATAAAGGATGGGATGCGGTGTTGCCCAGAATCTGTTCCTGGGGCGAGTTCAAAGAAATAAAAACCGGTTTCACTTTTTACTTCTTTAACCTGCATATGGATCATATTGGTGTAGTGGCCCGCGCAGAAAGTGCGAAACTGGTGCTGGCGAAAATAAAGGAAATGACCGGTGGCAAACCAGTGATCCTCACGGGCGATTTTAACGTAGATCAGACCAGCGATTCCTATGCGATCCTTCACACCTCCGGTGTATTGGAAGATGCGTATGAAACAACTGCCATCCGTTATGCGCTCAACGGTACGTTTAATGCGTTTAAAACAGACAGCAAAACGGATAGCCGCATTGATCATATTTTCCTGACCAAACAGTTTAAAGTTAGCCGTTATGGTATTCTTACCGATACCTGGCGCAGTAAACGTCCGGAAGGCGCTAACCCGGAAACCAATGGCAACTTCCCCAAGGAAGTACGTATGTCCAAGTACGTAGCCAGGGAGCCATCAGATCACTTCCCGGTAATAGCTACCGTAGAATACAGCAAATAATCACTTCTTACTTTATCCACAACGGGCCTGCACATGCAGGCCCGTGTTATGAACAGCATCCTATGCAGTCACGCTTTTGTTATCTCGCGGTAATCCTGTTACTGCTCCTGGCCGGCTGCCATGACGGTCCGCAGATCAGCACCGAAGAATATATTGACCCGACGATCGGGAATATTTCCACGTTGTTACAGCCTACCAGGCCCACGATGCAATTGCCCAACCAGATGATCCGCGTATATCCGTTAAGGAAAGATGCCACCGACGATCAGATCAATGGCTTCCCCTTGCAGATAGTGGCGCATAACAACGGGCCCGTATTTATATTGAAACCTGTAACAGGCGCCCTGACGCCGGCAGCGTGGCAACGGCCGCAAACCTATGACCAGGAAGTCATTCATCCCTGGTATTATCGTACTTACCTGCTGGAAGATAATGTAACTGTGGCATTTGCGCCCGGCAGCAAAACGGGCATCTATCGTTTTACCTTTCCGTCAACGGGCCCCCGGCATCTATTGCTGGATACCGCTGCTTACCGGGTGAAAGATAAAAGTATCCGTGCGCAAACCTTCTATCACGGCGATGTACCGGTGTATCTCTACGGAGAATTTAATACACCCGTGAACGTGGTAACACTGACGGATACACTAAAGTATCTTGCTTTTCCTGATACAGCATTCAATAACATCACCCTGAAGTATGCTATCTCTTATGTGAGTATGGCCAGTGCGGAAAATAGTTTTAAACGGGAGATCGGGAAAAAGGATTTTACCATGGTGCAGAAAGAAGGCCGGGCACGATGGAAAAGCGTTACGGACCAGATCAGCGTGGAAGGTGGCAGCCATGCACAGCGCCGCGCATTTTACACGGCATTGTACCGTTGTCATGAGCGCATGGTGGATATTACAGAAGATACCTTGTACTATAGCGGCTACAATAAAAAAGTAAATGTCACCCACCGGCCGTTCTATGTAGATGATGCCACCTGGGATACCTACCAGGTGCTGCATCCGCTGCGCATGATCCTGGACCCGCAACAGGAAGCAGATATGCTGAACGCCTATACGGAGATGTACCGGCAAAGCGGGTGGATGCCCACCTTCCCCCGAATTTACGGAGATCATCCCTGCATGAACGGTTTTCACAGTACCATCCTATTCCTGGATGCGTTGCGGAAAGGCATTCCTGTCGCTGACCTGGAAACGGCTTATGCAGGCATGAAAAAGAACGCCCTCTCGGCAACGATGCTGCCCTGGCGCAATGGCCCGAATGGCGTGCTCGATTCATTTTATTATACGCATGGCTATTACCCGGCGCTGGCGCCGGGCGATACAGAAACCATTGCCGCAGTTCATCCCTTTGAAAAGCGACAGGCCGTAGCAGTGACCCTGGGGCATAGTTACGACGACTGGGTATTATCACAGCTGGCTACTGCATTGAAGAAGGAAGACGATGCCCGCCTGTTTGCTGCCCGTGGAGAAAATTACCGTCACCTCTGGCATGCCGGCCGTGGTTTCTTTATGCCTAAAGATGCTGCCGGCAACTGGATCAATATTAATCCCGCAACAGACGGTGGTCCCGGCGGACGGGATTATTATGATGAAAACAACGGCTGGACTTATCTCTGGCAGGTGCAACAAAATATTCCCGCGCTGATCAGCCTGATGGGTGGAGAAAAGCAACTGGAAGCAAGACTGGATGAATTATTCCGGACTGACCCCGGCATGCCACGTTATGAGCTGTGGCACCAGTTCCCGGACGCCACGGGTCTTGTTGGTCAGTTTTCTATGGGCAATGAACCCGGTTTTCATATCCCCTGGCTGTATAATTATGCAGGGGCTGCCTGGAAAACACAAAAGCGCGTCCGCTTCCTGCTGGATCTCTGGTTCAAAGACAACGTATTCGGTATTCCCGGTGATGAAGATGGCGGCGGTATGAGTGCCTTTGTGGTATTTGCTTCCATGGGCTTTTATCCGGTTACTCCCGGTATTCCTATTTATACTATTGGCAGCCCTGTATTCCCAAAAATAACGATTGCCCTCCCGGAAAGCCGTCAGTTTACCATCCTGGCACCCAATAGCAGCGCCGTCAATAAATATATACAAAGTGCCCGCCTCAATGGAGAAACCCTTACCTCCCCGTTTTTTACCCACCAACAACTGATGAAGGGGGGAACGCTGGAGCTGGAAATGGGGCCCACCCCCAACTACCGCTGGGGTGCCAGCGTGCATGCGTTGTAAGACGGAGGATTCTATAGAGAATCCCCGTCTTTTTCCCTATTTTTATAGCGAACGCGGATATCAACCAAATACCACACGTGGAGGAACTAAGCGACATAGCGCTATTAGAAAGACTGCAGCAGTCCGATGAAGCGGCTTACACCGAAATATTTCATCGTTACTGGGAGAAGCTATACGCCATTGCGTATAACCGTTTACGTGTACGCACGGCTGCTGAAGACGTGGTACAGGAAGTACTGGCCAGCCTGTGGGTTCGCAAAACCGCTGTGGATATCCGTCACCTTTCCGCCTATCTGGCCACCGCCACCCGGTATGCCGTTTTCCGCCAGATCAGCCGCTTATTACCAGATCATCCGATAGATACGCCGGATGTGGCACAACAGATGATAGCCCTGCCCGATATGGATCATCTCGACTATTGCCGGCTCCAGGAAAGACTGGGACTGGAAATTGCCCAGCTGCCGGAAAAATGCCGCCTGGTATTTTTGTATAGCCGCCGCGATCAGTACAGTAACAAAGAAATTGCCGCCGCCATGCAGCTGTCGGAAAAAACCGTGGAAGCCCATCTCACAAAGGCATTGAAGCATCTTCGTGTGCGTCTGAAAGATGTATATCCCTATCTTTCTTTCTTCTTCTGAAAAAAAAGTTAAAAAACACTAAGGGTAAACCGGGTATTTCTGTACTCAGTTAATATGCAGCACCTGAAAGACCTGATCCACCGTTACCTGAAAGGCCAGGCTTCACCGGAAGAAGCCGGTGCACTCCATGATTGGTACAACAGCTTCGACGATAGCGAAGTAGAACTGCCCCTGGAGCCGGGGGAAGACCGCCGACAGCTGGAACAGCGGCTGCTGAACAGGCTGCGGCCGGTGATGCAGCCTGCCCGTGTCAGGAGAACGCCCTGGTGGCGCTATGCAGCTGCGGCAGCTTTGCTCATCCTGGTAACAGTATCGGGGATCATAGGCTGGCAGCACCGTTACCCATCTCCCGGGAAAAAAATAATAGCCACCCACACACCGGCAAAAGATAAAGCACCTGCTAACCAGAAAGCGATGCTTACCCTGGCAGACGGCAGCACTATTACCCTCGACGATGCTGCCAATGGCGCACTCGGCAAACAGGGAGGCGCAAAGATCATCAAAAAGGAAAAAGGACAACTGGCCTATCAGGCAGATAATACCGCCGGGGAAGTGGTGTACAATACGCTAACCGTACCGCGTGGCGGACAATATCAGCTGGTATTACCCGATGGCACCAAAGTTTGGCTGAACTCCGCTACTTCCCTGCGATATCCCACTGCTTTCCGTGGAACAGAAAGAAAGGTGATCCTCCAGGGGCAGGCCTTTTTTGATATTGCTACCAATGCAAAACAACCCTTTAAAGTTCAGGCAAATGAAATGGAAGTACTGGCACTCGGTACCCGCTTCGATATGATGGCCTATGCCGATGAACCCACCATTAATGCTACGCTGATTGATGGAAAGATAAAAGTGCAGGACAAAATCCTGCGCCCCGGTCAGCAAGCCGTACTGGCCCTGTCCAGGCATCAGCTTACCGTAAGGGACGCGGATGTAAATAAAATTATGGCCTGGAAAAATGGCCTTTTCGTATTTAACAACACTGACCTCCCTACTATTCTGCGGGAAGTGGCCCGATGGTATGATGTGGAAATTGTATACCAGGCCGCACCCGGTAAAGAACTGTATGGTGGCGGTATCAGCCGGAATCTTAATTTATCCGCCGTACTGGATGTACTGGAGAAAAACGGAATTAATCACTTTAAAACCGAAGGAAATAAAATAGTCGTATTACCGTAAAAACAAGTTATGAAGTAAACTTTTGAACAATGAAAAAGAACCGGAGGTGCGGACACACCCCCGGCAGCGGTTCAGCATCCTGTAAGATCATTTAAGAATTCTAAACCTTATTAAAAGTATGCATTTAAAATTTAAGGAGATACCATTTCTCCCCAAGGGACTTTTATTAACCAAAATTTTGCGGGTTATGAAAATGACCACCTGGCTTATCCTGATCGCCTGCCTACATGTAAGCGCCAGGAGTTTTTCACAACAGGTTACTCTCTCTGTGAAAAATATGCCCCTACAGAAAGTGTTTGCGGAAATTATCCTGCAATCCGGGGCCACCATTGTATACAATGAATCGGTCCTCAAAAACACCAACCCGGTAACGCTGGAAGTAAACAGCGCCTCCGTACAATCTGTCCTGGAACAATGCCTGCTCCATCAGCCGGTCACTTACGCCCTCAGCAACGGCGTATTTGTGATCCGTCCCAAAGCCGCTCCAGTGGCAGCCGCCACGGATACGCTGGGCCGTATCAGCGGTATTGTCCGGTCGCCCGATGGTATCCCGCTTCCCGGCGCCACCGTGGTGGTGAAAGGGAGCAGCCGGGGCAATGCGACCAACGCCGCCGGACATTTCACGGTATCTGCCAACGCCGGTGAAACACTGGTGTTTACGTTTACGGGCTACGACAAACAGGAACTGCCCGCCCGCGAAGGCATGCAGGTAACGCTGCGCCCCGGCAGCAGTCAGCTGGACCAGGTAGTGGTAGTGGGGTATTCCGATAAAAAGAAAAGTGAACTTACCAGCGCCGTCACTGTAGTAGATGCGGCCAAACTGAAAGACGTGACCACCAACGATGTGGGGACCATGCTTCAGGGTAAGGTGGCCGGCTTACAGGTAGTAAGCAGTTCCGGTGTGCCTGGTGCAGCGGCCGAAATCCGTATGCGCGGTATCTCTTCGGTAAATGCATCTCAAAGTCCGCTCGTAGTGGTAGACGGGATTATCGGTGGCAACTATGATCCCAACGATATTGAAAGCGTTACCGTACTAAAAGACGCCGGCGCTACCGCCATGTATGGCTCCCAGGCCAATGCCGGTGTGATCATCATTACCACAAAAAGAGCCGCCTCCGGGAAGGTACAGTTCCAGGCGAAAGTAACCACCGGTTTCCGGACCCCCGATTTCGGTACCATGGATATGATGAACGGCAGTGAATTGTATGAACGCCAGAAAGAATATTACCGCGATTATATTCCGGGCGCTACCAACAACTCCTATAAAATTGACCTGCTGAAATTCTATAACGAACGCCCGCTGGCCCTGCGCAACCAGAACTATAACTGGTTAACAGATATGTTCCAGCGTGCCCCCATGCAAAATATTTATCTCTCTGCCAGCGGCAGATCAGAAAAATCAGATTATTATCTCGGCCTCTCTTATTACAATGAGAAAGGTACTTTCATGAATACCAAATATCAACGCGTCAACCTGCGCGCTAATTCCACCTATCATTTTACCAAGCGGATCAGTCTTACGAACAACATCAATCTCAGTGGCTCCTTTGGTAAAACATACGACTACAACGATATGTACTATGCCTACCTGAACATGCCCTGGGATAACCCCTACGACAGCTCCGGTAAAGCCCTGTATGTAGATGGCAATGCACCGTTCAAGTGGTGGTCGCGCGATAAGGTGAACCCGATTCATACCATCAATAATTCAGAACATCCGTACAAAGCTTTTGATGTGAATTACGACCTGGGACTGAATATCGGTATCACCGACTGGCTCAGTTTTGTGAGTACCAACCGGCTTTCACTGGGGTATAATAAAAACAAAAGCTGGTATTCACCGGATGTAGCGGGGCAGTATCATAGCGTGGGTAATCTTGCAGAACTCAGCACGCTGAACTACGGCTATATTTCCAATAACCTGTTAAAGGTAGATTTCCACAGAGGAGATCATCATATCAGCGGTCTTGCAGGCGTGGCGGTGGAAGGCAATAATATCGAAACGCTGGGTGCATCCGGGCAGGGATTGCCGGCAGGGTTGAAAGTATTGAACGTGGTATCTACCAAACAGATTGTAAACGGAGATCTGAACGAAGCCATTATTCAATCACTCATTTCGCAGGTGAACTATAGCTTCCGGGATAAATATTTCCTCACCGGATCTTTCCGTGTGGATGGATCATCCAATTTTCCGTCGGCCAACCGCTGGGCTTCTTTCCCCTCAGTGTCTGCTGCCTGGCTGGCCAGCAATGAAGATTTTCTGAAAGATAATGCCGTGGTTTCCAATCTGAAACTCCGCGCCAGTTATGGCGTTACCGGTACACAGGACATCGGTTCGTCGCGTTACCTTGCCTTGTTTTCACTGGCCGCCAAATACAACGAGCAGGTGGCCGCCACACCATTGCAATTACCCAGCCCGGATCTCACCTGGGAAAGTAAATACCAGTGGAACGGCGGTATCGATATCGGTTTGTTTAAACGCATCGACCTGAGTGTAGATGTGTATAACAACGTTACCAAAAATCTGCTGTTACAGGTATCACAGCCTTTGTCTGTAGGCTTTGAAACCCGCTGGCAGAATGTGGGAGAGCTGGTGAATAACGGGGTGGAACTGGGCATCAGTTCCATCAATATCCGCAGCCGTAAATTCCAGTGGAGCACCGATTTTAATATCAACTTCAACACCAATAAACTGCGGAAATTTCCGGCGAGTATTATCAATACACAGTCTACCTGGAGCATTTCACAGATCTACCGCAATGGTGGTAACCTCTACGAATTCTACATGCCTAAATGGCTGGGCGTAGATAAACAAACCGGTGCGCCGTTGTGGGAAGTGGTGGATAAAGATGGCACCCGGAAATCCACGTCTGATTATGCCAGCGCTACTTACCAGGAAGTGGGTTCCGCATTGCCGAAGTTCCAGGGCGGTATGACAAATACCTTTACCTACAGCGGTATTTCGCTGGGGGTGAATGTGTATTTCCTTTCCGGTAATAAAGTGTACAGCAACAACCTGCGCTTTGTGGAAAATGACGGGAACGAACCTTACTACAACCAGGTGAACCTGCCCAAAGGCAGCAGTACCTGGAGCAAGCCCGGTGATGATGCCACAGAACCGAGTCCGCAGAATTCTGCCAACAGCACGCAAACGTCTACACGTTTTCTGAAAGATGGCAGCTTCCTGGCATTGCGCAATATCAGTCTGAGCTACGAACTGCCTAAGGCGTTGGTAAACCGCTGGCGCCTCGATGGGGTGACCGTAGGCTTCACGGCAGATAACGTGCACACCTTTACCAACTTCCTCGGACAGGATCCGCAAACCACCATTACGCCCGGTTCACAGGTGATGCCCGGTGTATCGGATTTCAAGTATCCGAATAACCGCCAGTACCTGTTCAACATTAATTTCAGATTCTAAAATGCCTGTCATGAGATCAGCAATTCTCCTATTGATATTACTCCCGGTATTGTTGTGGCAAACCGGTTGTATGAAAGATGTAGTACCCAGCGATGCCCTGACCACAGAAACCATCAGCAGTTCGCCCGAAGGACTTAAAAATGCCGTGAATGGCGCCTATGCACTGTTAAAGGATCACGTACCCTTTAATGGTACGACTGATGATAATAATATGTACCTGCGCCAGTATTTTCAGTTGTCGGATTTTGCCAGCGATGATATTGTATGCGGACAAACAACAGAAGATCCGTTGTTCTACAGTTTCTCTCTGGGACATTCGCCCACGCAGACGAATACACGGTATTTCTGGTATATCTCCTATAAAATTATCAACGATGCCAATACGGTAATAGAGGCCGTAGAGAAGCAGGCTAACCCCGACGCCACTACGCAGCAGATGCTGGGCGAGTGTTATTTCCTGCGGGCGTTCAGTCATTTAAACCTGTTGAAATTGTTTGCCGTACCCTATACACAGAATCCGGCTGCTGCGGGTGTAATCCTGCGTACGTCTACTACAGACCCGGGGCAAAAAGCACGGTCTACTGTAGGGGAAGTATATGCGCAGATCATTGCTGACGCCAGGAAAGGAGCCGACCTGATGTCGCAGAACAGGGGACCGCAATACGCTTCCCGCGAGGCCGCATGGGCGCTGTTGTCCAGGGCATACCTGTATGAAGGCAATAACGACAGCACCAGCTATTTCGCCGGTAAAGTGATTGATGCCGGCCGTTTTTCACTGGCTACTGCGGCTACCTATCCTGATCTGTTTGCAAAAGCCACTTCCGGTTCAGAAACGATTTTCTGCGTGGCGTTCCGGGCAGTAGATGACTATCGCAAATTTGGATCTATCGCTTCCATGATCTATTCTGATGGTAATTCCGGCTGGGGAGAAGAGTTTGCATCCGCTTCGCTGAGAGATACCATGGCCGCTAATCCGGAAGATGTACGCTGGAAATACATTGTGCCACTGAAAGATGATAACGGTGGTATGCAACAAAAGAATGGGATCGACATTTACTATATCTCCAAGTTCTCCGGCCAGGATGGTAGTCCTACGCTGAGTTCACCGATCATGTTCCGCCTGGCAGAAATGTACCTGAACAGGGCAGAGGCATCTGCGAAAGCAGGTAAAACGGCGGCGGCGCTGGATGATGTGGACCAGATCCGTGCTAACCGCGGGTTGCAGAATGCCTTGTACCATCAGCAGCTTCCGGCCGGTAAAACGGTACTGGAGGTAGTATTGAAAGAAAGGAGAATAGAGCTGGCTTTTGAAGGACACCGTAGTTATGATCTCTACCGGAACAAACTGGCAATGAACAGAACCTACTGGGGATATCATTTACCGGGCCTGAAACAATCCGATATCAACCCGGCCGTAAACCCTTCCGGTTATGCCAATATGATTGTGCAATCTACCAATCCCCGGACGATCTATTACATCCCCATTGATGAAATAGAAACCAATAAACTGTGCGTACAGAATCCTTAAAACTCCCTGATCATGCAAAAGAAACTGCTATATATATTCCTGCTGCTGGTGACAGCATCCGCCTGTAAAAAAGACGATAATAACCCTGCCCCCCTGGTCGTATATGCGATCGAGGTAGACGGTAACCAGGTGTCTTTTACTAATACCACCACCGGCGCTACTTCCTGGAAATGGGATTTTGGCGATGGTACTTCCTCCACTGAGCAAAGTCCTGTACACGTGTATGCCGGTAAAGGAAAATATGTGCCCACGCTGTATGCTACATCTGCTGCAGGTGTTACGGCGGAAGGTTCTACCGTGATCCGTATTTCCAAAACTTCACCGGTGAAGTTAAATGATAACAGCCTGGCCGACTGGGATACCATCAGCCAGAATATGATCACGGCTGGTCCGGCGGGAGGTGTTTTCAAAAAACTCAAATTCGATTACGATGGGCAGAACGTGTATTTCTATGGAGAAATGACCGGGCAGCTGGCCGACGGGGTGATTTTTGATATGTATATCGACAGCGATAATAGCTCTGCTACGGGGCTACTGACATCCTTATTTACAGGTGGGGCTTACGACGTACTGTTGGAAGGACAGTTGCTGCTGAATCAGAGCAGCGCCCCGATTCCCATGGCGATGTATTATCATAACGGAGCGCAAACGGCATTTAGTTTTGATCAGCAGTCCGGTACTTCTTTTTTCAGTATGGGGACTATCAGCGCGGCCAATGGCGTGATCCGTTTTGAAGGAAAACTGGATCGTTCAAAAATAAAAGGATTTACGGGGACGGCTATACGGTTGGGTATGGTGGCCACTTCCGGCGATTGGAGTACCCAGTTGGGTACGATCCCGGATGAAGGGGCGCCTGCTTTTTTATTAAATATGCCGGAATAAATTATTAATTTAAGCCTACAAACAGGACAATGAGCCAAACAACCAATGTCAGCCAACGATTGATTTCCCTGGATGTGATGCGTGGCCTTATCATGATTCTCCTTGCAGGAGAAAGTGCCCGTATCTATGAGTCGATAGCGCATTTGCACCCTACGGGTATTGCAGGCAGTTTAATAGAACAGTTTTTTCACCATCCCTGGAACGGGTTACGTGCCTGGGACCTGGTGCAGCCGGCATTTATGACCATGGCAGGAGCAGCCATGTTTATCTCCTATTATTATAAAACACAAAAGGGCATTACCTGGTCACAAAATTTCAGGCATATTGCTTTGCGTTGTGTAAAGTTGTTTATATTTGGTACTGCCCTCCATTGCGTATATGCCGGAAGGTTAGTATGGGAATTATGGAACGTATTGACACAATTGTCCGTTACCACCCTGATCGCCTACCTCATCATACGACGTTCCTATGGTTTCCAGCTGGGTGTAAGCCTGATATTATTGCTGGCAACCGATCTGATGTATCGATTTGTGCTGTTGCCGGGTTTCGAAGAACCTTTTACACAGGGTCATAATTTCGGAGCCTTTATGGATACCGTGTTCATGGGAAAAATCAATTCCGATGGATGGGTCACCATTAACTTTATTCCTACCGCTGCGCATACCATCTGGGGCGTACTGGCAGGAAAGTTACTGATCAGCGACCGGTCCAGAACACAGAAGATCCGTATACTGCTGATTGCAGGTGTAACAGGACTGGTCACCGGCTTCGGGCTCGACTGGGCAGGCGTAACGCCCATCATTAAAAGGATTGCCACTGCTTCTTTTACGCTGGCATCCGGTGGCTGGGTGATGCTGGTAATGGCATTGCTGTACTGGCTCATAGATGTAAAACAAAATGTGCGTTATGCGTGGATCGCCACCGTGGTAGGAATGAACGCCATCTTTATTTACCTTTTCTTTGAAACCGTAGGGCATCAATGGGTAAACCCCACTACCGCCGTTTTTGTAAATGGATTTACCGGTTTAGCCGGTATCCCGGAAGGCATCCAGGATGTCGTTTGTGCCTTTGTGGTACTTGCGCTGGAATGGGGCCTCTGCTATTGGTTATATAAAAAGAAGATCTTCTTTAAATTATAAGCTATCTACTGAAACCCCCATGAAAAAAAGCTCCGGTATCATTTACCGGGGCTTTTAATTTTTTTACAGGGCCGGTATGTTTTTACAATTTTATTATTTACCTTGATTCAGTTTTAAATCAACAAGCCAGAATCTTTAGTAACAAAAGCGTGAACAGTGGAAGAAACAGATCTCTTCCCTTATCAGTTTTAAAGTCAATGTCACTGTAAGCAGCCACCTTCGGGTAGCGCTACAGGATCGTTATGTGTTTAGTCTACCTGTATATTTACCAATAAGGGTTCCTGTTTCATGAATCATCCGTCAGACATAATATTGGTGCAACGGTTAAAGGAAGGTGATGCCTCGGCATACGATGCTTTATTTATGAAGTATCATAAGCTGCTTTGCCTGAATGCCTATTGGTTTCTCCGGAACGAAGCAGAAGCCAATGACCTGGTACAGACGTTCTTCCTCGATATCTGGGACAAAAAGTTATACCTTCAGTTTACGGGAGATATCAAGGGATACCTGCACCAGGCAGTGAAAAACCGTTGCCTGACCCATCTCCGGAAACAAAAAACAGAACTGGAGAATCAGGTGGCATTTACGCAGTTACAGGAAGATTCCTGCGTGGTAAATATAGAAACTTCTCCTGATTATTATAAGCAGGTATTGTCGGCCATCAATGAGATGGCGGTACAAAAAAGATCGGCAATACAAATGGTGTATATCCAGGGAAAACGGTACCAGGAAGCAGCGGATGAAATGGGCATCAGTATCAATTCTTTCAAAACCCATCTGAAAAGAGGGCTGAAAGTGTTACGTCATGCAATTACTAATAAGGGCTATTAGCCCGCGTTTTAATAATAATGGAGCAAATACCAGCGAAAATATTTGAATTATACCTGGATCATCTGGTGGGCACTATCTCAGCAGATGACAGGTTATATGTGCAGCAGCAGCTGGAAACAAACCCTGTTTTTAAAGCGCAGTGGGAATACCTGGAGCGGGAAGGTGAAACGATAGATGCAGGCGATTACCTCCATCGCATTGATTCTGCAGCTGCCCTGCAACAACTGAAAGCCGCCGGAACAACACCAGCTGCCGCCACCGTAATTCCCTGGAAAAAATGGCTGGCCGCCGCCGCTGTGGTATTATTCCTGGGTTTGGGCGGTTATTATTTCCTGCACACCCATGCCCGCGTGAAAGCACCACCGGTAGCCACGCTGCAAAGGAAACAACCGGTAAGGCTGCTGACAGGTAATGGCGAAGCGATTGCACTGAGTAAAGACAGCAGCGTACAAACCATTGCGCTCAACAACGCTACCCTGAATACCAGCAACGGCGCCCTGCAATATACTTCTGCCGATACGGTACTGAATACACTGGAAGTACCTGCCGGTGAAAACTACCAGTTAACCTTATCAGATGGTACCAAAGTATGGCTGAACGCTGCTACTAAGCTGCGTTTCCCTTTTCATTTCGGTCGTGCCGCCCGTGAAGTATATATAGAAGGAGAAGCTTACTTCCAGGTGGCTGCCAATGCACAACAACCATTTACCGTGCATACATCCCTTACCAGTGTGCAGGTATTGGGTACCGCATTTAATATTAATACCTATCAGACCGGTACCGTGAAAACAGCGCTGGTATCCGGCAGCGTGATTACCCGGGATAAAAAGAACGGGCAGCAAATGCTGACGCCGGGTATCCAGGCCGACTATACGAATAACCAGGGCTTTGCTACTGCACACTTCGACGAAGAAGAAGTGCTGGCCTGGCGTAGGGGTGTGTATTATTATCACCGTATGCCGTTGACCAACCTGTTGAAAGAAGCTTCCCGCTTTTATGGTATCCGTTTTACGTTGAACGATGTTACTGCCGCTAACCAGGTGGTGACCGGCCTGATGGACCGGAGCCGGCTGGATGATTTCTTATCCGATCTTGCCACCACAGCGCACATCAGTCACCAGGTTGCTGGAAATGAGATTATCCTGAAATAGCCTTCTGTACCTCCCTCAAAAATATTTTTACTGCTCCTTGTCACCCGTTTTAAACAAAACGATGTAGTTGTAATGAAGGCATCTGTTTAACCATTTGCTGTACCATCATTTTAACTTGTAAACAGTTCCCGAATGAAAAAAAGTATACGCCACTGCCAGCTGGCTATGCGAAGCGTTGTACGCCTGTTGGTGCTATGCGCTCTTACAGGTATTGCATTTTTCCCGGCGAAAGCACAAACAACGGCGCCCTCGTTGCAAACCATTGTTACCGTTACCGGTAACGAGGTGACGTTGCAGCAGATCTTCCGGGCTATTAAAAAACAAACAGGCCTCACATTGGTATACAGCAATCAGCTGCTGAACGATGGAGAAAAGATGTCGCTCGATTTCCGCCAGGCAAAACTGGAGGAGGTGCTGGCTTTTATTTTTAAGCATAAAAATATCAGCTATGTACTGCAACGCAACCGGATTGTGCTGGACAAAAAATCGGTGGCCGCCCCGGAAACCACGGTAGCTGCTCCTGCGGATAAGTCGGATGAATGGCTGATCCGTGGCCAGGTCATGGATGGCGATGGTAACCCGCTGCCCGGTGTTACCGTTACCGTAAAAGAGAGTAAGAAAGGCACTGTCACAGATGTAATGGGCGTTTTCTCTATCAACGCCAGTAAGGATGATATCCTGAAAATGGCAATGATGGGGATGAACCCCGAAGAAGTAAAAGTGGTCAGCCAGAAAACATTGAAAGTGAGTATGACACCAAAAGTGGATAAGCTCAACGAAGTAGTGGTAGTTGGTTTCGGGAGCCAGAAGAAAGTAACCGTTACCGGTGCCGTATCTACCGTGAATATGGCCGATATGCAGACACCGGTGCGTTCCCTCACCAATGCGCTGGTGGGCAAGGTAGCCGGTATCATTTCCATGCAGAGCGCCGGTGGTGAACCCGGATACGATAATCCTACTTTCACCATCCGGGGTATGGGTACATTTACCGGTAACGCTTCTCCGCTGATCATCGTGGACGGTGTGCAACGGGAAGATGTAAACAGCAGCTACGGTGGTGCTTTTAATAACATTGATCCGGAAGATGTACAAAGTATTTCTCTGCTCAAAGATGCCTCCGCTACTGCCGTATATGGCGCCAAAGGTGCAAACGGTGTACTCATTATCACTACCCGCAGAGGGGTGGCCGGCAAACCAAAAGTATCCGCCAAAGCAGAAACAGGATACAGTGGATTAACCATCATGCCCAACATGCTGGATGGAGTAAACTACATGAAACTGCATAACGAAGCACGCACCAATGCAGGCGATCAACCTGTATACTCCGATGAAATAATACGCAAAACCGCCAGTGGTCTTGATCCTTATATGTACCCGGATGTGAACTGGATCAATACTATTTATAAAGACTGGGCATCCATGGCCAATGCCAATGTGAATGTAAGCGGCGGTGGCGAAGCGATGCGCTACTATGTCTCCATGTCGTTTTACAACCAGGACGGACAATACAATGTAAAAAAGATCAACGACTACAATCCCAATCTCAACTTTAAACGATACGATTTCAGGAGTAACGTAGACCTGAACGTCACCAAAACAACACTGCTTTCCCTCAATCTCGCCTCTATGCTGGTAAATACCCGCTATCCCGGTAACTCCGCCGGGATGATCTGGTATGCTACCTACGCTACCAACCCGATTTCATTCCCGGTATCTTACCCGGATAACAAATGGGCCGGCCCTATCAATAACGGTGGCGCCAATCCCTTTAACCTGGTACAGAATGCCGGTTACAGCACAGAATTCAAACCCTCTATTCAATCTGTATTATCCCTCAATCAGAAACTGGATGCACTCACAGATGGGTTGAGCGCAACGGTTCGCTTTTCTTTTGACACCTATGCGGAATTTGATAACAGCCGTAAAGGACTCAATGACCTCTGGTATGCCAGCGAAAGAAATGAGGATGGTTCTCTCTATTATGGTATGCCCGTTAGAACAGGCGATACCTATCTCAATTATAGTTCTTCTTCACAGGGCGAACGCATGATGTACCTGGAAGGAAACCTGAATTATGACCATAGCTTTGGCAAACATAATATAGGCGCCTTGCTGGTAGGTAGTATCCGTAACCGCCTGGTAGGTAATGCCGGCAGTGTGAAATATTCTATTCCTTACCGCAATCAGAATGCGGCGGCGAGGGTTACTTATTCCTTTATGGATAAATACCTGGCTGAAGTGAACATGGGTGCTACCGGTTCTGAAAACTTTGAAAAAGGAAACCGCTGGGGTTATTTCCCTGCGGGTTCCGTAGGTTGGGTGATTTCCAAAGAAAACTTTTTCCAGCCGCTTGCGAAAGTCGTAACACTGCTGAAGATCCGTGGATCTTATGGTATGACGGGTAACGACCAGATAGGCAGCAATGCCAACGCAGACCGTTTCGGTTATCTCACTATCTATAATACCGGCGCCGGTGGTGTGTCTTTCGGAAGTACCGGTAATCCTGTTTTCCGCAGCGGTATTGCAGCCAGCGTATTTGGTACGCAAGGCCTCACCTGGGAAAAATCTGCCAAAGCAGATATTGGTATTGAAGCCGGTTTTCTGAATAAGTTCAACCTGGTGGTCGATTTATTCCACGATCGCAGAACGGCTATCCTGGTACCTCGCAGCAGTATTTCACCTATCGGCGGTTATTCCTCTGCCGCGATATATGGCAACATCGGTGAAATGGTAAACAGGGGTATGGATGGTAGCCTGGAATACAATGATCATTTTGGAAAAGACTTTACACTTCGTTTATTCGGTAACGTTACCTATGCAAAAAATAAGATCATCTACGCTGATAACCCCAAAGCGATTTATCCCTATCAGCAGTTGGAGGGGCATATGTACGGAGAGTTTAAAGGATACCAGAGTCTTGGTTTGTTCATCAGCCAGGATGATGTGGAAAAGAGTCCTACGCAATCAAGGGTAGTACATCCCGGTGATATCAAATATGCCGATCTGAATAATGACGGAAAGATAAACGGTGATGACCAGACCTATCTGGGTAAATCCAGTTTTCCTGTATGGTCCTATGGTTTCGGATTCAACCTTGGATACAGGCGGTTTGAAATCTCCGCCATTTTTGCGGGGGTAGCAGACGTGGGTATTATGGCCAATGGTTCAGATGTGGCTATGGATGGCGCCGGCGCACCGGGCGTAGGTGTAGTGCCTTTTGCCGGTATGGGACAATATCCTGCCAGTGTGCTGTCTAATATCATGGACCGCTGGACACCGGATAATCCTAACCCCAATGCATATTATCCACGATTAACGATTGCCAACACCGGAGATAACAACTATGTAAACAGCAGCTGGTGGGTAAAAGATGGCAGCTTTATGCGAATGAAGCAGGCCACCTTCAGTTACGCTTTTATCACTCCTGCCATGAAACGCAGAGGTATCAGCAGTTTACAGGCTTACACCACCTGTACGAATATGCTCACCTTTTCGAAATTCAAGTTGTGGGATCCTGAATTAGGTAACAGGGCTGCAAAGTATCCTTTCCCTAAAACAGTAACCCTGGGTATAAGAGCGCAGTTTTAATCAAAGTAAAAAGATCATTTATGACCAGATATAAATACCTGTTACTTTTTTTTATCGGTATGAGTGTAGTGGCCCTGCAATCCTGTACCAAATACCTGGATAAAAAACCGGATAACCTTTTAACAGATGAGCAGATATGGCAAACGAGGGCGAATGCCGAAGGCTACCTGGCCAACATCTACAGCTATCGTGCGGGTGGTGGCGACTATGCCAACATCGGTGCCTCAGATGATATCTCGGTATCCATTCCCAGTACTTCTGTAAGATATATGGTAGGTGGTAACTGGAGTGCTTCCGATTGGAATTATTATAACTGGGGAGGCTTCTACACTGCTATCCGGCAGTCCTTTATTTTTGAGCAGAATATTGATAAAGTACCCGCTATTCAGTTGAGCGATGCGCTGAAAGCACAATATAAAGCCGAAAACCTTTTTCTCCGTGGTTACTTCTACTGGCTCTTACTCCGTCAGTACGGCCCGTTCGTAAAACTCACGAACGTCATGAACCAGAATGATGATTATGATAAATTGAACAGGGCGCCTTTTGATACATGTGTGGCGTATATCAACGAATTGCTGGATGCTTCTGCAAAAGGACTGCCTTATGTGTGGGCATCTGCCGGTAACAATGGCCGTGCTACTGCCGGCGCCTGTTATGCCGTAAAATCCAAACTGGCCCAGTGGGCTGCCAGCCCTTTATGGAATGGTAATCCTAAACTGGCCGGATTTAAAAACCAGGATGGAACACCACTGGCGCCCACTACCTACGATGTAAATAAATGGCGTATTGCTGCGAAAGCTGCAAAAGGAATTATCGATTCCGGTTATTATAAACTCTACACCAATCTCGATAACGGTGACCAGGAATTTAATCCGTTCAAGTCTGTCAGAGATGTATTTCTAACGCCGTGGAACAATGAAATTATACTCGCTACTATGAACTGGAGCCGCTGGAGTTATACCATTTGCGCCTCTCCAGGTCCGAATGGATACAACCTGTATAATACTACCCAGAATCTGGTGGATGCATTTTATATGAATAACGGGAAGTCGATCGATGATCCGACTTCGCAATATGTGGAAACCGGTTTTTCTTCGCAGGCAGGGAGCAAATCATGGGAACAGAAAAAAGGAGACTGGAACATGTATGCCAACCGTGAACCCCGGTTCTATGCTTTTATTGCCTATAACGGCCGCCCGGTTACCTGCGCTGTGTCTGTAGATGATAAGAACTATTTTTCTTCGGATAACAATAAAGATGGTACCGGCAGAATCGAACTATATTATTCCGGTAAATCAGGGATGTCTGCTATGGGGAGCAATATTATTACCGGCTACCTGCCCACCAAGTTTCTTAGCCCGGATGATAACGTGCGTAGTATGGGCAGCGATGCCTATCGCTCGCCGTATATTCTTATCCGTTACTCAGAGATTTTACTCGACTATGCAGAAGCATTGAATGAATATGATCCCGGTAATGCAGATATCGTTACTTATCTCAACCAGGTAAGAACCCGTGCAGGTTTGCCCGGTATTGAAACCGTGTATCCGGATGCCGTGGGTAACCAGGCGCTGATGAGAAAGTACATCCTGAAAGAAAGACAGGTGGAACTTTGCTTTGAAGGTGACCGTTATTACACACAGATCCGCCGCCTTACACTCGGTAAACCGGAGAACCAGACTATTTATGGTATGAACGTTAATGCCAATGATGATAAGCAGGGATTTTCCTTCACCGGATTTTATACCCGCACGTTATTCCAGAAACGCTTCTGGGATGACCGGATGTATATGTTCCCTATTCAGCAGAAAGACCTGGAAAGAGCCAGGGGATTGGTACAGAACCCGGGATGGTAATTTTTTCTTTATTAAATGCTCAACTCATTGCTATGATCAGGCTACTGAATTTATATACACTCACCAGTTGTTTTTTGATGTATGGCCTGTTAACAGGTTGTTCGAAAGACAAAGACCTCACACACAACGATGGCCAGCCCGTGCAGCTGACGGATTTTATCCCGGCTGTAGGTACGTCTTCCACAGAAATACTAATAACCGGGGATAATTTTTCTTCCGATACCAATGATATACGTGTAACGATCAATGGCAAACGATGCGCTATCGTGAACGCCAATACGAAACAGATCATGGTGGTGGTACCGAAGCGCTGCGGCTCCGGTAATCTGGTGGTGAAAGTAGGGAAAGACAGCGTTGTCAGCAAAACGTCCTTCAATTACATTTTCAGACGCTATGTCACTACTTTCGCAGGTAATGGGGAAGCTGCCTATATAAATGGAAAAGGTACAGATGCCTCCTTTAATTTTAACGGTCAGTCGTGGTACAGGGCCATGGGCATTACCACCGATAATGAGGGCAACGTATATGTAGCGGACGTGGGTAACGCCTGTATCCGCAAAATTGATCCATCGGGCAATGTGAGCCTGTTTGCGGGTTCGCCTGGCAACGCCGGCTATGGAGATGGTAAAGGCAACGCCGCAAAATTCAACCTTCCCTACGGACTGGCATCCGATGCTGCCGGTAATATTTATAGTGTAGATGCTGCCAACTACGACATCCGGAAAATTACCCCGGATGGTACAGCTACCACTATCGGCTGGGCACAGCAGGCGCCCTGGAGTGTGGCTATCGATAAGGCCAATGGCAATCTTTATTATACCAGCTGTGATCCGGAAGGGAATATATACCAGCTGAAAGACGATACACAAACACAGATCATCTCCAAACTCACCTATCCGGCGGGTCTTGGGGTGGATAAAGCCGGTAACCTGTATGTATCCGGCAACGGCACGCAGGTGATCACCCAGTATAAAGCCGGTACCTGGACGCCAACGATTATTGCCGGTCAGCTGAATACAGGCGGTTATGTAAATGGGGCAGGAAAGGATGCGAAGTTTTCGAATCCCTGGGGACTGGCTACAGATGCCGATGGCAATATTTATGTAGCGGGGAATGGCACCTGGGACAGCGGCGCCAACGCCGATCAGAGCATCCGCATGATCAGTGCAGGCAGCTGGATGGTACAGACTTTCGCCGGTAGCGATAAAGCCGATTACCTGGATGGAGTGGGAGAAGCAGCTTCTTTCAAAGGTGCGATCGGTGTTACCGTAGATAAGAATGGGGTGGTGTATGTCATCGATAAAAATAATAACCGCATAAGAAAGATCGTATCGGAATAAATCTATGTGTAAACTCACGGCGGCAGTAGTAATACTGCCGTCATTTATTTTTTCGCAAGATGTTAAACAGGAATATGTATTTCTTTTTATTCGCCCTGGTGGCAGGCGCCTGTAGTAAAGGCACTACTGCCATTAACGCAGAAAAGGTGGCGCAGACCCACACGTATTATGTAGCGCCCAATGGTAGCAATACCGCAGACGGCAGCAGCAATCATCCGCTGGCCAGTATCAATACCGCGCTGGGGAAAGCTAATCCCGGCGATACCGTTATGGTACGGGCAGGCACCTACGGAGAAAAGGTGGTGTTTCCACGTTCCGGCCGGCTGGAAAAACTGATCACGCTGAAAGCATATCCCGGCGAAAAGGCCGTGATAGATGGCACCGGCATGACCGTTACCGGCAGGGAGGCATTGGTGACTATCAGTAATGCCAGTTATGTGGTGCTGGAGGGATTTGATATCTGCAACCTGAAAAGCACGGCGGCTGGTGCCAATGTGAATGGGATTACAGCGGATGCCGGGTCCGGGAATATCATCATCCGGAAAAACAAGATCTATAACATAGAACACAATGTGGATCCTTCACAGGGCCGCAGCGGACACGGTATCGAAATTATCGGCAACACTGCGGATGTGATGAAGAATATCCTGGTAGAAAATAATGTGATCCACGATACAAAAACCGGGTACAGCGAAAACCTTACCATCAATGGTTATGTAGATGGATTTACGATCCGGGGAAACACGATTTACAATACCGAGAACATTGGCATTGATGCGGCTGGTGGCTATGCGGCTAACAGTAATCCTGCGTTTAACTACGCACGCAATGGTGTGATCAGTGATAATGAATTATACAATATTGATATGACACACGGACCGGTTGGGGGCACGCATGGTCATGGCGCTATTGCTATTTATGTAGACGGCGCCCGCAATATCATAGTAGAACGTAACCGCATACACGAAGCAGACCGTGGTATCGGCATCGTGAGTGAGAATGATGCATATCCCACGAGCAGCTGTATTGTCAGGAATAATTTTGTATCTAACTGCTGGCGTACGGGTATTTACCTGGGAGGTTATCTTGGTTATACTTCCGGCGGTACGCGTAACTGTTATGTGGTGAATAATACACTGCTGTTTAATAACCGGGAGCCGGGTGCTTTTGGTGAAATAGAGGGGGAGATCCGTCTAACCGAACAATGCTTTGATAACGTGATCCGCAATAATATCGTTTATGCGAGACCGGTAGATATTTTTGTGCATAAGTATACGAACACGGGGTCGGGGAATGTGATTGACAATAATCTTTACTATACTACGGGTATGCCGCAATGGATTTGGGGTAGCACTAACGGTAATGTCAATATGGATTTTAATGCCTGGAAAACGGCGTCAGGTATGGATGCGGCATCAGTATATGGGGTGGATCCATTATTGATCAGTACTACGGTGCCTGATCTGCATATCGCTCCCGGCTCGCCTGCGCGTAACAGCGGTGTGGTAATTTCAGAAGCGGTAAATGGGACGCTGGATATAGATGGTAAGCCGCGTATCGTGAATAACCAGATCAGCAAAGGAGCGCAACAGTAATAAATCCCCTTTTTACGTGATATCGAAAAAGGCTTTCTTGTCGTAGATTCAGGGTAACCTAAATCTGTAGCAATATGAAAAAGAAAATCACTTCCAGGTTGAAGCTCACAAAAATTACTGTAGCAAGTCTGAGCAAAATATCCACCGAAAAAAACAAGGAACGTTCACTGCCGACGACGCAGTTCATTTCCTGCGGAGAAACTTTTTGGGTGTGCTGATAGCCGGTTTGCCCAATGGCTAACGTTTGTTTTAGTTGATGGAACCCGCTGTCACAGGCGGGTTCTGATTTTGCTGCGGGGAAAATAAAAAAGCATTACGTCTTTCCCCGTAATGCTTCTTTTTTACCTGGTTGCTTCATACACCGGGTAATCTGTATACCCATGTGTAGCCCCTCCATAGTGTAATTGCCTGTCGGGTGTATTTAATGGCCAGTCGTTTTTCAGTCGTTCAGTAAGATCCGGGTTGGCAATAAAAGGTTCTCCCCATGCTGCCAGATCTATTATCCCTTTATTGATCAGTTGTGTAGCTTTATCGCGGGTCATGCCGCCTGCCAGTATCAGTACGCCGCGATACTGTTGTCTGAATTTTTCCAGAAATCCTTCCGGTAATGCGTAGCTGCCTCTGGATTGCTGATCCATCAGGTGGATGTAAGCGATTTGCCGTTTACCCAATTCCGCTGCCAGGTAACTGTAAGTAGCTTCTATTTCGTCGTAATGTGGCATCTCATGCAGACCGCCATAAGGTGTTAAGCGGATGGCCACTTTATCGGCGCCGATGTTGGCAATACTGGCGTCTATTGCCTCCAGCAGGAAGCGGCTGCGGTTTTCGATGCTGCCACCATATTCATCGGTGCGGTTGTTTACGAACGGATTCAGGAACTGTTCTATCAGGTAGCCGTTGGCGCCATGTAGTTCTACGCCGTCGAAACCTGCTTTTACGGCGTTGGTTGCTGCGTTCGCGAAATCCTGTACTACTGCTTTCACGCCATCGGTAGTCAGTGCTACGGGTGTGGAGCAGGTAACGAAGCTTTCCTGGCCGTTTTCGTCGTATCCCCATGCGTGGGAACTGGCGGCAGGAATATTGGATGCGCTCACGGGGGCGATGCCACCCGGCTGATTGCTGGTATGTGATACGCGGCCAACATGCCACAGCTGTGTGAATATTTTGGTACCTGTAGCGTGTACGGCGCTGGTCACTATTTTCCAGCCTTCCACCTGTTCATCGGTATACAGCCCGGGAATATGCAATACGCCCGTAGCGGTAGGAGAGATGGCAGTACCTTCGGTAATGATCAGTCCTGCGTTGGTACGTTGCTGATAGTACAATGCGTTCATCTCATTCGGAATACCATTGGGATTCCGGGCGCGTGTCATGGGCGCCATCACGATCCTGTTCTTTAAGTCCAGGCCTTTATCGTTATATTTTTCAAATAATAGCATCTGCTGTTTTTTTAATCGATGGATAATCGGTGTAACCGGCTACGCTGCCACCAAAGAATTTGCTGCGATCGGGTTCATTTAAAGGTAATCCGTGCTGCAAACGGTAAGGCAGATCCGGATTGGCGATAAACGGCCGTCCGAAGGCGATCAGATCGGCCCAGCCTTTCCGGAGAGCTTCTTCTGCGCGGTCCAGGGTGTATTTACCGGCATAGATCAGGGTGCCGGAGAATGCTTTTCTATAGGCCTCCTTGAAGGGGATGGGCATTACAGGTGCATTGTCCCAGTCGGCTTCCGCAATGTGTATATAAGCAATACCAATTTCGTTCAGCACTTTTGCGGCGGCAATGTAGGTTTCTTCCGGATGATCATCCATAGCGCCCATCAGGGTGGTGAGTGGCGCCTGGCGTACGCCTACACGTTCCTTTCCGATGGCATCAGCCACGGCGGTCACTACTTCTTTCAGAAAGCGCAACCGGTTTTCCAGGGACCCGCCGTATTCATCGGTACGGTGATTGGTTTGTGAGTCGATAAACTGTTCTATCAGGTAGCCATTGGCGCCATGTAATTCCACACCGTCGAAACCGGCGGCTATAGCATTACGGGCAGCCTGTGCATAATCGTTGATAATCGCCTTTATTTCGGGCTTTGTCAGTTCCCGGGGCATAGAGTGCTGGATCATTTCTCCGGCGCCATTTTCGGCTCCTTTGCCTTCGGGATCGGCAAATACTTTTACGCCTGTTGCCAGGATAGCGGAAGGTGCTACCGGGGCAGCGCCATTTTCCTGGAGGGAAGTATGCGATACACGTCCCACATGCCAGAGCTGTGCAAAGATAAGACCACCTGCCTCATGCACGGCTTTGGTTACCTGTTTCCAGCCCGCTATCTGTGCAGCAGTATAAATGCCCGGTGTCCAGGCATACCCCTGGCCCTGGCGGCTGATCTGTGTTCCTTCTGATATAATAAGACCTGCTCCCGCACGCTGACGGTAATACTCCGCCATGAGGGATGTGGCCGCTTCTCCGCTGGCCGCTCTGGACCTTGTCATCGGCGGCATCACTATCCTGTTTTTCAGGGTCAGTCCGCCAAGTGTATAATCTGTAAAAAGCATCGTCTTTCAATTTTGATAAGGCAAAATTCCATCAAAAAAGATTATTATCATAATTATTTAACTTATACCTTTGTATCATAATAATGATAATTGATCATGGGACTAAACCTCGAATGGCTACGTACCTTTAAAGCCATCTATGAACAGGGTACCCTTACCGGCGCCGCGCAGGAGCTGTTTATTTCACAGCCGGGCGTAAGTCTGCACCTGAATTCGCTGGAGGCGTATACAGGATATAAACTGTTTGACCGTTCCGCCAAAAAACTCGTGCCCACGGAAAGAGGGAAAGTGATTTATAATTTTATCGAAGAACCACTCGGGAAACTCGAAAGTGCGGAACAACTGTTTCATAAAAGCACTAAAACAGAACGGGCCACTATCAGCATCGGCATGTGCTTCGAAACATTTCAGTATACCCTGGAGAAATATATTGCCACTTTGCCGTTTAATATCATCATTAAGTTCGGTGATTATCCGCAGATGATCCACGACCTCGACAAGGGCTTACTGGATCTCATTATCACGCCGCAGAAAGGTGATCAGACGAACCTGGAATTCAAACCTTTTTCAAAAGAAAGGATTGTGCTGGTGGCCGGCGGTAAAACAGATACACAACCACTGAAAGCACTGCTGAAAAAGAAAGATTACAGCGGTGCTGAAAACTGGCTCAAAGAACAGCTCTGGTACAGCACTGCTGCGGATACCGAGCACTTAAAGCGGTTCTGGCAGCTCAACTTCCGCCGCCACCTCGATTTCAAACCCAATTATATTGTACCGAATATGAGTTCTATTGTGCGCTGCCTGAGCGGGGAAACCGGTTTTTCTGTAGTGCCTGATTTCTTATGCGCGGAGGAAATTGAAGCAGGTGGGATGCAGCTGGTATGGGAAGGACAATCCATCATCGAAAACACGCTGTACTTTGGTACCCGCAAAAAAACAATGTATGCGGATGAAATCAGCCGTATACAGGAAATTTTCCGGCAGATGATGCACCCGCTTACTCATGGATCGTAACGGCAGGTGTAACCGTTAGTGATTTGATATATTCCGTAGGAGTAAGACCGGTCATCTTTTTAAAATACTGGTTGAAAGACGACTTGGCTTTGAAGCCACAATCATACGCCAGTGTAAGCACATTCACCGGTAGTTTTTTTTCATTCATAAAACGGATCTGCTCCGTTGCACGCCTGATCCGCCATTCATTGATATACTGGTAGAAAGACTTACCAGCATAGCTGTTCAGCGTTTCCGAAATATGATACTTACTGATTCCGGCGCCCTGTGCGAGCTTGTCAAGATTCAACTCCGCATCCGTAAATATTTTGGTAGTATGCAGATACGCTTCCAGCGCCTGGAATGTTTGGTGCTGCTCTTCCTTGCTCAGCTGCATCTTCCGCGTAGGTAATATATTTTCTGCCGCCGCTTTTATGGGCTGCATACCCATTATCCCTACATATTTATAACGGATAATGACCACGCAGATAACTATCAGCAGAGAGTATACGATATCCCGGCAGATGATATTAAATGACTGCGCCGGTTGCATCAGTTTAAATCCCAGGGAAATGACACTGATCAGTGCCAGCAGGTAACTGATACTGCGGATCAATTGCTGCTCCGCTGGTGCATCTGGCAACTGCCGCGCAATACGCAGCGACCACCACGGAAATAGAACGCCCAGCGCTATCATCATCCAGGTAGTAATTTCATTGTAATAGTACAGGAAGGCATGGCCGGCAGGAGCCGATAACCATAACAGGCAGGTAACCGTGAGATAGCCTGCAGCACCCGCCATAAAAGGCAGGAATACGTACCAGCGCGACGCAGGTACAAATGCCGCATCCCGGCGCCGGCAGGCGTACAGGTACAGCAAAGGTCCGTAACAGCAACCAATGAACGTATTCATTTGTGCACGTACCTGGTGATCATCTACAAAAGAATAGATACAAAACTTGATAGCGAGATGGGCTGCAATGCAGCATAACAAAAAGATCAGCAGTACATCTGCTTTACTACGCAACTGACTGCTCCTTAGCAAAGCAACTGCAGTCAGCGCCTGAAATGCTCCAATGGCAATTACATATATCATAGTCCGGGTATGTACCGAATGTAGTTAACCAGTATTACCGGAATGTTAAACCTCCCTCATCAGGCCATCTGTCCCTATTTGGTAATGATTTCGTAACATATGCTAATGCGTTGATCCTCAGTAAAAGTGAGTACGGATAAACCGAAAAATACGTGTACACGTACCCGTTGTTCGGCGCGGTCGCACACCTGCACCACAATATTCATCTTTGCCGGAAAATACCTTCGTATGGATCGCATTGTTATAAAATTCACACATGTCTTTTGTCTCCTGATGGGCATGGCAGGTGCAGCATCAGCACAATTATCAGACAGCACACAGCGGGTAGTGCGTATGCAGGGAACCGTTAATTTCCGCGATGTAGGTGGCTACCGCACTAACGATGGGAAGAAAGTGGTTTGGGGTAAGATATTCCGCTCGGCCGATGTAAGCCATTTAACAGACCAGGATCTTACGGTACTGGAGCAGAAGCATATTCATACCGTGATTGATTTCCGGGGTGTGAAAGAAGCTGCCGCAGCACCGGATCACCTGTTGCCTCAAACAGATTACCTGCTTTGCCCTGCCGGCAGCGATAGCCTGCCCAGCGCGGCACAAATGGGAGAAGTGATTAAAAGCGGTCAATTCCTGGAGAAGTTTTATAGCAACACCGACTACCTGGGGGCACGTTACAAACCACTGTTCCAGAAACTGCTGACGCTTCCGGACAATGAGTCGATGATGTATCATTGTACCGGTGGCCGCGACAGAACCGGGATGGCTACGGCGTTGTTCCTGTACGCACTGGGTGTGCCGCAACAAACCATTGAAGCAGATTTTACTGCCAGCAATGTGTACCTGATGCCCATGAATCAGCGGATGTTTAAAGGCATGGAGCAAAGCACCGGGCTGGATACGGAAACCATCCGCAAAGCGCTGGAGCTGAAACCGGAATTATTACAGACGCTTTTTAATGCCATCAAAGGAAAATATGGCAGCGTAGACAATTTCTTTGAGAAAGAGTTAGGAATCGGAGAGAAGGAACGCGCGATCCTTAAACAGAAGTATACGATCTGATAGTAACGGAGGAGGCTACGGCCTCCTCCTTATTTTTTTAGTCTTCTTTCATACCTTTTACCAACCACACAATGGCTAGTCCGCATATGGCCATTACAGCAAAAGACCAGCGCAAACTGGTAGCCTGGGCTACCAGTCCTACTAAAGGCGGTACCACCATAAAACCTAAGTAACCGATGGTGGAAATAGATGCCAGCGTTTGACCGCTATTGGTACTTTTTGATTTTCCTGCCAGGCTGAATACCAGCGGTACCACACAGGCCACTCCCAATCCCGCGAAAATGAACCCGATGCCGGCTGTAACCGGGTAAGGCAATGCAATAGCCAGCGACAGGCCACCCAGGATAAACCAGCCACTGTACATCAGGATAGCTTTGATACCGATGGTTCTTACAAGCCGGTCGCCGATAAAACGACCCGTGGTCATGGCCGCCATATAAATACCGAAAGCCGCTGCCGCAGTGGATTTATGGGTACCTACAATCTGTTCAAAGTATAAGCCGCTCCAGTCGTACATCGTATTTTCCGTGGCCATGCAGGCAAAACAGATCAGCGAGTATTTCAGCAAAGATTTATCCGGCAAAGCAAAGGCTGCTCTTTTTACCGTTTCTTTTACAGGTTGATCCGGGAATGTTTTGGGATAATAATACATCGTAAAAACCAGCAGCAGTACGCTCACCAGCAACAGGTGGTACGACGGCGACACGTTCATGGTGATCATCAGGTAGCCGATAGCGGTACCCGCAAAACCGGCTACGCTCCAGATGCCGTGAAAACTGGTCATAATAGATTTGGAAAACAGGTGTTGTACCTGCACCGCCTGCGCATTCATGGAGAGGTTCAGGAGGTTACGGGCAGAACCGAAGCAGAACAGTACCAGCGCCAATTGCCAGATACTGGTGGTAAATCCGGGCAAACTCAGGATCAGGTTAAAAACCATCGCCCCGAAAACCATAATTTTCCTGCTGCTGAAAAGCCCCAGTAACTTTCCGGTGACTGGCATGGTCAGCATAAGACCGATCGGCAGGGCCAATAGCACCAGCCCGAACTGTGCCTCATTTAAATGCAATTGTTGCTTGATGGAAGGAATCCTGGAAGCCCAGGAAGAATAACCCAATCCGGAAATGAAAAAGAATACAGACGTGGCAATCCGGTATTGCCGGGCATCTGTATCATTGTGAATATCTGCTAACATGATCTGTGTAACACACCCCTTATGGCATGGAAAGCTGCAAAATTAGACAAATCCCGGGAGAAACGACCGGTGGAAAAATACACGTAAGCTGAAAGTCAATCCCCATTTGATTCCAACCCAAAAAATCACGAAATTGCCGGAATGAACCATTTATTCAGACTCATCAGCACGGAAGAAGCCATCATACAGTATCAGATCGATGAACAGCTTTATGAAAGCAAAGAAGTGTTCGAAGATATCGTGGAGGGCGACAGCTATTTTTACCTTCACGAAGGCGATTTACTGTTAAACGGACACTTTATACTCGATACGGATCAGTTGACAGACACCAAGGATGGTAAACGGATCGAAGGCTATATCGTTACCGGGGATCTCACGGTTACCGGCAATATCATTAATGAAGAAGGCGATTATGGTCCGGCTTTATATGTAACTGGTGATGTCAGCTGCCAGAGCATGTTGCTCGGAGGCTCACCTGTTCACATCACCGGGAATGTTACTGCCGCTGAAGTAATCATGGTGCATTATAATCATGGCTGGATGAAATGCCCGGGGGTATTTACTGCGCCTGTTTATATCGGGGACGACTATCATTTCATTCCTGCACAAAAACATATTTCTTTGTTTTATATGAATGACCGGGATCCGGCGAGTCCACCGGAAAACGCCTGGGAATCGGATGAAGACGATGATTATCTGTTGCCTCCCGTATTGCAGCAGGTATTGAATAACCCGTTGACCATTACGCCGGACGAATTGCGCCGGGATCTGGCTGCAGGTGAAGCGGTATTGCAACCACAGGAAAGAAATGCGGAATACTGGCGCCGCAAGGTGGCCCATAACTGGGGCGATCTGCGAAGGGCGCCGATGGAATTCCGTACCCGCGAGATCTGCCTGCAGGCCCTGCAGGTAACTCCTGCTGTATTGGCCTGGTTTCCGCCTGCTTTGCAGCAACCTGACATATACATGCAGGCGCTGGATAAATTTCCTGCTGCCCTCCAATACTTTCCTGCTTCCCTGGTAAATGAAGAAGTGGCGGCTATTGCAGTACATAAACACGGTAAAGCGTTACGCTATCTCCCGGAACAACTTATTACCAGGGAACTTTGCTACACAGGGGCTGCCAATGGCGCCACCCTGCAGCATGATATTCCCGAACATTTTTATGAGCCGGCTTTACTACTGATGGTTATCAGTCATAATGACTATGAAATGCAATATGTTCCTGCAGCCATGATCTCGGAAGATTTGCTGGTAGCCTATGTAAAAGTGGGGCGCGGCGCTTATCTCGATAAATATTGTAATGAAGGGGGTGTTTCTAAAGCCCGTGTACTGGAAAGGGTAGTGGAAGATGGCCCTGCATACCTGGAGAACCTCTTTGGCTGGCATTTATCGCCGGCTGTTTATAACGCAGCACAACAGCAATATGATAATGATACCTATCAGCGCGAATGGCAGGCCATTACGCAGCGGTATGCCACAAAAATAGACCGTGTCAGAAAGCAGTTGTAGTATCCGGCTGCAAGACGCCTTCCGGTATTTCATTGAATGTGGATAACGGTGCCGCACATACGGAGCAGCAGTAGCTTGCAGGTAAATCCTGGAATAAAGTACCCGCTGCTACCTGCTGACCGGCGTCGCCTACGGTATCATCATACACGGTAAAACAGTCGGGGCATTGATGTATCCGGCGTACCGGAGTGGCTGCGGTAGCCAGTGATTGCTGCTCTTTTACATAATGCTGCAACACATTCACTTCGCTGTGCTGTTCATAGAAAGTTTTGCACAATGCCACGATGTAAGGTCCCAGGTGTTCTTTGGAAACGCTTTCCCGGTATATGACCAGCTGCGCGGAGTTGGCGTTGTAGCCGGCGGTATGCAGGATGTCGTAACGCTGCATGTATTTTAACTTGCTGCCATGTTTGTTTTCCTGTTTGCGGATAACAACGGTGCCGAATAAACTGGCGGGTTTGTTTACCCTTACACTGAAGCATAACCCATACGTACGTACGTCGGCTGTATCAAAATACCGGATCACATGCCGTTTGAGGATAAGACCGTCTTCGCAGTTATCTTCTACCTGCCAGTTCAGTTCATTGGCCGCATGACGGACATTGATACCGTATTTGCCCAGTACATAGTCCCACAGTTTGCGATGCGCCGGATCAATATTTTTGATGATCAGTGATTTCCATGGTGTGGCATAGAGTTGCCCGATGCGGGTTTCAAGGCAGATGGCACATACTTCTTTCAGAAAGGCCAAGGGGAAGTCTTCATCTCTCCGGTAAATACCCAGCCAGTAGCTATTTTCATGCTTGTTAAAACCTTCGTAATAAGGTAAATGAAAAGCTGGCAGGTCTGGCTCTTTGTCCAGGGGCCGGGTGATGTAATTATTTTCTTTTTTTACCAGTGTATATATCGTTTCGGGTGTAGTACCTGCATTGATATGTTGTTCTACCGATTTACTCACGGCAGCGATATTGTTAGTGTAAATCAGTTCCGGCCATGCATATAATTGCTGACTGTCCGGCAGCCGGATATAGAGATGCCAGTAATGTACGCTGGCAGAAGAAATCCAGTTGATATGCCCGGTGAATAACGGTACAAAGGTTTGACGGCTGTCGCAGATGTTTATTTTCAGTGCGGGCGTATAGTCGAACAGGTTAAACACATCTTTATAGATCCCTTCACTCAGCCAGCTATCCTGGATAAAAATTCCGGCTGCCGCATAGGAGCTCATGATATTGGGACTGTCGGCTATACGCAGCTGCTGTGCAGCGCAACTGCTTTTAAAGGCTGCCAGGTTTTTATCAGGAATATCGATGAGCAATTGTTGCCGTAAACCAAAACGTACCTGTGTGGCCTGCGCGGCTGCTGCTGTTTTCAGCAGTTCCAGCAGGTAGCCCGGGGAAACAATGCCGCCGGTAAAGTTGATGGGTAAGGTATGAATGTGTTTGGCCATAGTTATACAAGTGCTGTTGTGGGTTTTAAAACAGATTTTGCCAGGATCGCTTTTACTTCCGGCTTGCAGCTTCCACAGCCCATGCCGGCGCCGGAAGCCTGGCAGAGTTGCGCCAGGTCGTGACAACCGGCCGCAATTTTTTCCAGGATATTTCCTTCTCCTACCTGTCCGCAGGAGCACACCAGTTTACCGATCAGTGGGGTGCCTTTTTTCCCGGAGCGCAGGAGTTCCAGCCTTTTTTCGGACAACTCGGTTTTTTGCTGAATAAGATCCCTGAACTCCAGGAACTCTGATTTATCGCCGATCAGGATGGCGCCCACAAGGCGGTCCTGGTGAATGATACATTTTTTATAATAGCGTTTGGCTTTGTCTATAAACACTACTTCTTCGTAAGCCGGATCCTTGGGCGTTTCCACCATCCCCAGCGAACAGAGATCCGTGCCATGCATTTTGAGAATGTTCATAAAAAGAGAGCCCTGGTAATAATGGCTGATGTCTCCGTTAAGATAACGTGCAACCACTCCCGCCTGTTGCTCGGCGGCCGCGGTAATGCCATACAATACGCTGTTGAAGGCGGCAATTTCCCCGATGGCGTAGATATCCGGATCGCTGGTTTGCAGGTATTCATTCACGATCACGCCCCGGTTGCACGATAGTCCTGCTGCCTGTGCCAGTTCGATGTTTGGCACGGTGCCGATGGACATCACTACTGCCTGGCAGGGAATGTACACACCACTTTTCATTCGGATGCCTTCCAGTTGCTCCTGCCCGGTAAAGCGGTCAATTTCGTCATTGTAATAGATGTCGATACCCCGGTCGGTCAGTTCTTCATACAGCAGTTGTCCGCCAAGCGTATCCAGTTGCCGGTCCATGAGCCGGGAGGTACGCTGTATAACCCCTACGTCTATATTAATTTCTTTGAGAGATGCCGCCAGCTCTATTCCCAACAGGCCACCCCCTACGATCATTACTTTGCCTCTGGCCGGATCAATATGTTGTTTGAAGGCGTCTGCATCCATCCGCGTGCGCATGGTGAAGATGCCCGGTATAGCCGGTATATCCCGGAGTGTAGCGGCTCTGCTACCGGTGGCCATCAGCAGCACATCGTACGTATGTACCTGCCCGTTACTGTCTGTCAGCAGTTTATTGGGGCGGTCGATCTGTGTGATACTTACGCCCCGGTGCAAAGTGATGTTGTACTCCGCTTCTTCTGCACGGGTCATTTTTATCAGTTGTTTCCATTGCTGGGTGCCGCTGATATAATCCGGTAGCATCACACGGTTGTAGAAGGGGAGGTTTTCTTTGCTGAATACCACAATTTCATCATCGGTGTTCAGTTCACGGTACGATTTCACAAAGCCACAGGCGCCTGCTCCTGCGCCTATCACTATAATTTTTTGTACCGGCTTCCGGTAACGTTCTACCTGTACGGCAGCGTATTTAAAATCCGGCTGTTTGGAGATAGGATCGAGTAGTTGGCTGGTAAGATTGTTGGCACGGTGTAAATCACTGTTCAGTATCTTCCCCCAGTGCATTGGTAAAAACACAACGCCCTGTTTGATGGTATTACTGAGCTGCGCTTTCACCCTTACGGTGCCACGGCCATTACTGACGGTTACCATGTCATCGGCGTGAATGCCACGTTGCCGCGCATCTTCCGGATGTATTTCGAGAAACGAAGTAGCAATGTGCTGCTTCAATTTACTCACTTTGCCGGTTTTGCTCATGGTATGCCACTGGTCACGGATCCTGCCCGTAGTGAGGATCAGTGGCAGGTCTGAACTGAGCGGTTCAGATTTGTTTTCATCTTCAAAATGATGGATCATCGCTTTTTCATCCGGTGTATAGAAGCGGTGGTCTCCGAAAAGTCGCGGGGTACCCTGACCTCCGGTGTAAGGCCATTGTACACTGCGCTGTTTTTTAATGATATCGTAGTTCAGATGACTGATATCGATGTTGGTACCGGCGGTGAGCCGGCAATGTTCGTCATATATCTCCGATACGTTCGTATAGTCGAAACCGTGATATCCCATTTTTTTCGCAAAACGGCAGATGATTTCCGCGTCGGGCAACGCTTCGCCTGGTGCATCATTAACCTTCGTAAGGTAGCTGATGCGGCGTTCCGCGTTAGTCATGGTGCCTTCCTTTTCTGTCCATGCGGCGGCAGGCAGCACCACATCCGCATAACGCAGCGTTTCCGGCTTGCTGGAAATTTCCTGTACTACCACATACTTCGCCTTTTGCAGGGCGGCTTCGGCAAAACGAACGTCTGGTAAACTGATCAACGGGTTGGTGCACATGATCCAGATAGCTTTCAGCCGTCCGTCGTGCAGGGCGCTGAACATCTCCGTGGCGGTTAGTCCCGGTTTGTCTGATAATGCGGTACCGCCCCAGAATTCCTGTACTTCCTGGCGGTGTTGCGGATTACTCAGTACGCGGTGTGCCGGCAGCAGGTTGGAAAGCCCACCTACTTCCCGGCCCCCCATGGCGTTGGGTTGCCCGGTAAGGGAGAAGGGGCCGCTGCCGGGTTTACCGATATGCCCCGTGATCAGGTGCAGATTAATCAGGCTTAAATTTTTATGTACGCCAACGGCGCTCTGGTTCAGCCCCATGGTCCAGAAGGTCATGAAGCCCTGCGCGTTACCGATATATTCTGCTGCCGTGTAAATATCTGCTGCGGCGATCCCGCAGATAGCTGCGGCTTCTTCGATGCTGCGTGCTGTTACGGCTTCCCTATATGCAGCAAAACCGTTGGTATGTGCGCCAATAAAGCCGCTGTCGGTATACCCGCCGGTGATCAGTGCACGGCCAATGGCGTGATGCAATACAATATCGGTTCCGGGATTTACCTGCAGGTGCAGGTCGGCCAGTGAGCAGCTCTGGGTGACCCGTGGATCGCTTACGATGATCTTCATAGCAGGATTGGCAGCTTTAGCCGCTTCCACCCGCCGCCAGATGATAGGATGACACCAGGCCGGATTGGCGCCTGCCACAAAGATGCAATCGGCCTGTTCTATATCATCGTAAGTACCGGGCACGGCATCTTCCCCCAGCGCCATTTTATAGGCCGCTACGGCACTGCTCATACAGAGGCGGGAGTTGGTGTCGATGTTATTGCTGCCAATAAATCCCTTGATCAGTTTATTCACCACATAATATTCTTCCGTCAGGCATTGACCGGATGCATAAAATGCCACGGCATCGGGGCCATGTTTTTTGATGATCGCTGCAAATACGGCGGCGGTTCTTTCCAATGCCTGGTCCCAGCTAGCCCTTTGCCGGGGCAGGTTCCGGTGGTAGCGCATTTCCGGATACAATAAACGGTCGGAGGTATCCATCACGGTATAGTGCAGGTTCATCCCTTTGGAACAAAGCATGCCTCTGTTCACCGGGTGAGCGGTATCTCCTTCTACATGTAGCTTACCCTGCCGGTCCTTATGTACGACGATCCCACAGCCTACGCCACAGTAACAGCAGGTGGTTTTGAATGATGCTTGCATGTAGTTGTTTTACATTGTTGATGATACCCACGCTGGTGTGAGATGCGATTATAGTTTACCACACCGCCGCAGCAATCCGATCTTACGACACCGCTACCGGCGTCCTCACCGGGGCCTCGGCTGTAACGGGTTGCCGGGTAAACCGTGTCAGCATCACTACACAGGAAATACCGATAACGATATACCCGATATACGTGAACGCCTCTACGTAAGTGATACTTTCTGACTTGAATAGAAATCCGAATAACATCCCGCCCATGTTGCCCCCGGCGCCTACAATGCCACTCACAAGTCCGGCATTTTTTTCATTGATAAAAGGTACGATGCCATAAGTAGCGCCATTGGCCATTTTCAGGAAGAGCGCAAAACTCAGCATGGCGATGATAGCCACTGCCAGTGAACCTGCCTGTGCAAATAGCAATAGTCCGATACCCTCTGCCAGCAGCATGACCGCCAGCAACCAGCCCTTTCCTTTCATACCTGATCTGGCGCCTACTTTGTCGGAAACGATACCGCCCAATGCGCGGGCAAAGAGGTTCATAAATCCAAAGATGCCTGCCCAGAATCCGGCGCTGCCCTGCGATAAATGAAACGTATCTACGAAATGCAGCGAGGCTACGTTGTCGAAGGTGATCTCCATACCGAAACACATGCCGTAGGCCAATGTGAGCGCCCAGATGCGCCAGTCGGCCAGCACGGACCAATCTGTTTTGGTTCCCTTTTTATGATGACCGGTTTCTTCGAAATTGCCGTTGGGCGTATCCTTTGTATAACGGTAATATAGCCACGCTACACCCAGCATCATCAGCCCGGGCAGGATCATGGCATAACGCCAGGCCTCTGCTTTTGTATAACCAAAACCTACTATCGCCGCAAAGATCACCGGCATTACCATATTGGTAACGCCTCCGCCCAGGTTGCCCCAGCCGCCGGTAATGGCGTTGGCCGTTCCTTTAATGGCAGGGGCGAACATGAGTGAGGTGTGAAACTGCGTAATGACAAAGGAGCCACCAATAACGCTGATGGCTAAACGGAATAATAGAAAGGAAGTGTAATCATGGGCCAGTCCCACCAGGAATACCGGTAAAGAACCGAGCAGCAGCAACCGGATGGCTGTTTTGCGCGGCCCCCAGGTATCGCATAAGCGCCCTATCACCAGCCGTGCGATGATAGTGCCGGATACAGAAGCGATAATGATATTGCCAACCTGTGGTTTGGTTAACCCGAGATCAGTACGGATAGTGGGCATCAGCGGTGCGAGGCCAAACCATCCGAAAAAGCAGACAAAGAACATGAGCCAGGTGATATGGAATGTCCGCATCTGTATGGTATCGAGACTGAATATTTTTAATTTATCTAAAGGAGCAGCCATGTGTTAAGTTTTACAGGTTATTTAATCAGGAACTCGGGCCGTATATTGACGGAGATGTAGGCCCAGTTGCTATTGGCAGCGGCGTTTTTAACATTCTTTACCATTGGGGAAGACAGCGTGGCCGTACTCCAGAAGTGGCTGTAGCCGGCTTCAAAACCAATCATTTTAGTTAGTGTATAGTTCGCCGTGATATCTGCTTCGGTGCCAAATTGTTTTTTTATACCGGTAATGGCAGATGCGCTGTAGAATTCATGTACATCGCCGCTTACGGCCCAACGGGCATTCGGTTTGAATTTTGTTTTGATATAATAATCCTGTAATCCCTTGTTGCCAAAACCACTGGCTACATAGAAATAATCCATGCTGCCCCAGAATTTATGGGGCGTGCCATACAGCGGATCAAAGTCCGGACTGGTATAGTCTGCACCAGCGCCTGCACTGAATGTTTTGTTGACACTATAAAAAAAGGAAGCTGATAACAAGCTGCCACTTACTGTTTGTCCGTTTCCGTTAGTTCCAAACTGCTGATAGGCCGCTGCGGTACAGGAGAACCTGTTGACAGCCTGTGTGTAAAACAATCCGGTGGTCATGCGTGTGTTTACAGCGCCTTCGTAAGTTTTCACGGCTACATGTTCCACACTATCGATATGATACCTGGAGAATTGATCTGCGAGGAACAGGAATGATAAGTTCCCTTTGTTTAGTTTCCTGGATACATATAAAAACTCCAGGCTTTTGTATGCGTTCCCGCCATTGGTATTTGCGGTATAGTTACCGGGAGGAGTGGCATTATAAACAGTGCCGCCAGCATTTTCTTTATTCTGGTTAAAAGCGGCGCCGATATGTGTACTCCACGAGTTGCTTTCATACTTTAATACAGCGGCGTCGTGCCGGCGGCCCTGCTGCAGCCAGTCGAGGTTGCCCAGTAAACGGCTGTCGTCGTATACCAGTTCCTGGCGGCCAATCTTTAATGAGAGGCTTTTATTTTTCACCACGGTATCTGTGAGCAGTATTTCCGCCCATGCCTCATGCAGCATAAAGCCATTGTTATCGGGCGTGGTGGTGCGGTTGATGGTAGATGCATCCTGTCCCCATACGCGTACATCCTGTACCGTTAGTCCCAGTTTAATACGGTAGGCGCTGAAGCCGGCCATGAGGCGGGTGCGTTGGGAGGTGAAGAAGGCGGGAGCGGTGCCTTCGGGCTGCGGGGCGCCTTGTCCGTTCCGTAGTTCGGTGCGGGTCCGGAGTTGCGCCCCAAGGGTGAGTTGGGCATACCCGTACTGTGATAACAACAGCCCGGGGAGTATCAGTGATACCCTGCCTGGAAACCATTTTTTCATGTAACTTTGGTTGATTTTGAATGAGCCAATCATTTCGGATCAGAAACCCGGTTAGCCTGCCAGCTGCCGGGTTTCGTTTTTTATATTACACACCTGCCATTTCCATTACTGCGTCTACACCGATGTATACCAGGTCGTCTACGATCTTTACCGGGTAAGTGGTGAGGGAGCATTCGTGTTCATCAGACAGGCATCGCCCATCTTTCAGGGAGAATGTTTTTTTGTGAAAAGGGCAAGCCACTTTGGGCTCATCTTTTACGGTGCCGGTCATGCCCCGGCTAAGCGCCATCTGCTGGCGATGCGGGCACAGGTTCTGCGTGGCATACCATTCGTTTCTGCGGGCAAAATAAAACAGGGCGATCTGCTCCTCTTTATATTTTACACAAACGCCGCCATTGGTAGGTACATCCGATGTTTTACAGGCAAGGAACCAGCTGGTGGTGGTAGTAGTAGACATAGCAGTGTGTTTTGTGTGTGCAAAAATTATTTCCATTCTGCGGCCTTTTTCTGGGCGCGCATGGTTTCAAATTTTACGGTCGGGTCTTTATCTGCCGGTGCATTTACAAAGTGGGAGAAGCGCTTGCGCAGTTCCGGATTTTCAACCACTTCTCTCCATTCGCATTTGTAGTTATCTACCAGCGATTGCATTTCGGCTTCGAGCTGGTGGGCAATACCAAGACTATCATGCAGTACCACATTGCGGAGATAATCCATGCCGCCGTCCAGTTTGTTGAGCCAGGTGGCGGTACGGGTCAGCGGATCGGCAGTTTTGATATAGAACATGAGGAAGCGGTCGATGTACTGAATACAGGTTTCGCTATCCACGTCTGCAGCGAGCAGCTGCGCATGTTGCGGTTTGGAACCGCCATTGCCGCATACATACAGGTTCCATCCTTTTTCAGTGGCAATGATGCCAAAGTCTTTCGATTGTGCCTCCGCACATTCCCGGATACAGCCAGATACGGCGGATTTGATTTTATGTGGTGCCCGTAATCCACGGTAACGTTCTTCGATGCGGATAGCAAAGCTTACGCTGTCGTGCAGTCCGAAGCGGCACCAGGTAGAGCCTACGCAGCTTTTCACGGTGCGTAGTGCCTTGCCATAGGCATGCCCGCTTTCAAATCCTGCAGCAATCAGTTCTTCCCAGATATTGGGCAGGTCGCTGAGATGTGCGCCAAATAAGTCGATGCGTTGTCCACCCGTGATTTTCGTATAGAGGTTATATTTAGTACCTATCTGTCCGATGACAACCAGTTTTTCCGGAGTGATTTCTCCGCCGGGAATCCTCGGAACTACAGAATAGGTGCCGCCTTTCTGGATATTGGCGAGATAGCGGTCGTTGGAATCCTGTGCGGTATCGTTGCCTTTATCCAGGATCATATCGTTCCACAGGCTGGCGAGAATGGAAGCTACTACTGGTTTACATACTTCGCAGCCTTCTCCGTCGCCGTAGTGATCAAGTACATCATCGAAGGAGCGCAGTGATTTTACTTTGATGAGGTCCAGCATTTCCTGCCGGGAATAGGGGAAATGTTCGCAGACTACATTGCGGATATATTTGCCCTGTGCTTTCATGGTAGCGGTAATGAGATCTTTTACCATGGGAGTGCATCCGCCGCAGCAGGTACCGGCTTTGGTGCATTTCTTTACTTCGTCCAGTGTTTCGTGGCCATCGGTTACGGCCTGGCAGATGGCGCCTTTGCTGACGCTTTCGCAGCTGCAGATCATGGCTTCATCCGGCAGGGCAGTAACGCCCGCGCCGGTATCAGCGGCACTACGGCTGGAACCGAGGAGTAAGTCTTCCGGATTGGCCGGCAGGGTCATTTTATTTTTAGTGGTTTGCAGTAACAGGTTATAGGCGGCGGCATCGCCGATTAAAATACCGCCCAGGAGATATTGCCCATCGGTACTGATATTGATCTTTTTGTAGGTGCCTTTGAATTTATCTTCAAACACAATGCTGTGGCACTTTTCAGGATCAGCAAACGGATCGCCGAAGCTGGCTACATCCACACCAATGAGTTTTAGTTTGGTACTCATATCAAAACCGGTGAAGGCTTTTGCTTCACCGGCAATATGTGAGGCGGCTACTTCGGCCATTTCATAACCTGGTGCTACCAGGCCATAGATCATGTTGTTGTAAAGTGCGCATTCACCGATGGCATATATAAAGGAGTCGCTGGTTTGCATTTGTTCGTTTACCTGGATGCCTCCGCGCGGGCCTGTGGTAAGACCGGCAGTCCGGGCCAGTTCGTCGCGTGGTTTGATACCGGCAGATACCACCAGGATGTCTGTCTCCAGGATCGTATCGTCGGTAAACTGTAACCCGGTAACGGCGGTATCTCCGGTTACTTCCCGTGTGTTTTTGCCGGTCAGTACTTTTAGTCCGAGGCTGGCCAGTTTTCCCTGCAGCATAGCGGAGCCCTGTTCATCTATCTGCCTGGGCATGAGGCGGGAGGAGAACTCTACTACATGCGTATTGCTGATACCCAGGTCCAGCAGGGCTTTGGCGGCTTCCAGTCCCAGCAGGCCGCCACCAATAACGGCGCCTTTGCTGGCTTTGGGGGCATAGGCTTTCATCATTTCCAGGTCTTCGATGGTGCGGTAAAGGAATACGCCTTGTTTGTCGATGCCTGGTATGGGAGGTACAAATGCGGCTGATCCGGTGGCCAGCACCAGGTAGTCGTAGGTTTCCACTACGCCTTTGAACGAGTGAATGGTTTTATTGTTCCGGTCAATCTGTAGCACCGGATCGCCCAGGTGGAGGCGGATACCTTGCTGCTGGTACCAGTCGGCCGTAGCCAGGAGCAGGTCATCGGCTGTTTTGCCATCGAACCAGGAGGTGAGGTGTACGCGATCATAAGCCGGGCGGGGTTCTTCTCCAAATACGACCAGTTGGGGTGGCGTAGTCGCCGGTTTGGAAAGGATTTTCTCACAAAATTTATATCCTACCATACCATTTCCTATAACTACTATTTTCATTGGACTATATTTAAGGATCAGCAATCTTAATTATATTATTAATTATTTAATATAATATTATTTCTTGCTTTGGAGATGATTTTATAGGTAGGTGTATGATGCTAATTATAAAATTAAGCGATTTTGTTTTAATTTTAAGCATGCATCTATGTTAAATCATTACATAAAATTAAATATAATATGTATGCCCGTGTCAAATCCCTTTCTATCTTTAATCGGTGCAGGACCCGGAGATCCCGAAATGATCACCCTGAAAGCCATTAATATCATCCGTCAGGCAGATGTGATATTATATGATGCCTTAGTGAATGAATCCCTGCTCAGTTATGCCAAACCAACGGCACTGATACGGTTTGTGGGAAAGCGATATGGCTGTCATGCCCTGTCCCAGCAGGAAATTAACCACCTCATCGTGGAAATGGCCTTTGCCCACGGACATGTAGTACGATTGAAGGGAGGTGACCCGTTTGTATTCGGGCGGGCAGTAGAGGAAATCCGCACTGCCAGGGAACATGGGATAGGCGTAGCCGTTATCCCGGGCATCTCCAGCGCAGTGGCCGTACCGGCATCTCAAATGATACCACTCACCTGCAGAGGTGTGGCGGAAAGCTTCTGGGTAACCACCGGTACCACCAGCAGCGGGGATATTTCGAAAGACATTGCTCTGGCCGCACAATCCACCGCGACTGTGGTGATCTTGATGGCGATGAGCAAACTGGAAGCTATCATGGATATTTTTAGTACCTATGGGAGAGGAGATACACCCGTGGCTATTATCCAGGACGGCACCACGCCGCAACAGAAGATGGTAACGGGTGCAGTAAAAGATATCGTGTGGCGCGCACAAAACGCCGGCATGGGTAATCCTGCGATTATAGTGGTGGGAGAAGTGGTGAACCTCCAGGCCTTGCTCGCAGCAGATACGGTACAACAATTACAAAACAGCGATATCATACATGAAGAAAGACAAACAGGGATGTGATGGCAAAACCTGTCTCCTTTGCCGGTTATCGCTCAAAGAATGGGCGCCCGCCACGGCATTGCACCGCAGAAATTTTACCCTGAACAAGGGCGAAGTGTTGTTTAAAGAAGGAGATGAGGTAGAAGGCATTTACTTTATCTATGAAGGCCGTATGAAAGTACATAAGCACTGGGGCGCCGAAAAAGAACTCATTGTACGGTTTGCACAGAAAGGCGATATTGTGGGGCACCGTGGGATGGGCGGTGTGGGGCATCAATACCCGGTTTCCGCCACCGCACTTGAACCGGTAAAAGTTTGTTTTATAGAGATGGACTTCTTTCAGTCGTCTCTCAAAGTCAATCATGATCTCCTGTATGAACTGATGCTGTTTTATGCACAGGAACTGCAGACTTCCGAAAAGCAGATGCGCAACCTCGCGCATATGTCTGTTAAAGGCCGCATGGCTAATGCCCTTTTACTGCTGCAACAGAAATTCGGTTTTAATAAAGATGGGTTTATTGATCTGCCACTGAGTAAACAGGATCTTGCGTCGTATATCGGCGCTACCTATGAAACCACCTTCCGTGTACTCAATGAACTCATAGAAGAGCGGTTGGTAGCGGTTTCCGGAAAGAGTATGACCATACTCAATGAACATAAGCTACAGCATCTCACTGCCATGAGCTAATGTTCCTTACACAATATATTTCCTTAATTTTTTTTCATTCAGGATGGTGATGGCCCTTCCTTCTACTGCAATGAGTTTTTCCTGGATGAACTCCTGCAGGTTGCGGTAAGTAGTTTCATAGGTGGTGCCTGCAAACGAGGCCAGGTCCTGGCGGCTGATGGTGAAATGAGGATCCTGCTGCTGCCGGCTGATATCCAGCAACGCGTCTGCCAGTCGCGCTTTTACTTCCATATGCACCAGGTTGCGCATTTTCCTTTCTGCCTCCTGCAATTCATCTGCATAAAACTGCATCAGCTTCAATGCCAGCGATGGATTTACTTTCAGGGACGCTTCAAAAAAAGCAAGGTCGGTATAACAAACGGTAGTGTCTTCCAATGCAGTAGCCGAAACGGTATACAGCCGGTCGCCGCTGCCCAGGCCACGGTGACCGAGGATGTCGCCTTTCTGCGCAAAGCGTACAATCAGGTCTTTATCCGTACCCCATTGCTTATGCACTTTCACCCGTCCTTCGTACAAAAAATAAATACCCTGCACCGGACTTCCTTCCTGGAAGATCGTTTCATTCTTTTTAAAAAGTAAATGCTGTTTATGATCCGATACCGCTGCAATCCACTCCGGAATGCTGAACTGGCAAAGAAAACAGGTTTTTAAATCGCAGGCCCCGGCTTTTTTCATGATTGCAATAGTAAGGTTTTTTTGTGTTTTTGAAAGAAAAAATAGGTTTTAATATGATTTAGATCATAATTTTGTGCTGATTTAAAGTATTTTATTGTCATTTTATATAGTATGAATCATAAAATTGCACCGAAATGGGCCGGGAATATGTCCAGGAGAGTATTTTACCTCAGTATACAAGCGGGGATCAACGCGCTGGTCATTGGCGTGGTGGCGAAAGCGCTGGTGATGCTGATCAGTCTTATTACCAATCTCTCTTTCTATGGTAAATTTTCCTTTGAAGAAGGAGGGCCGGCGGGAAACAGCCTGGGCTGGATGGTGGTACTGGTGCCGGTGGTGGGGAGTTTACTCGTAGGACTGATGGCCCGTTTCGGTAGTAAAGCCATCCGTGGTCACGGTATCCCGGAAGCCATGGAAAATATTATCCTGAATGAAAGTAAGATCCCGCCGGTGATTACCCTGCTTAAACCTTTATCTGCAGCTATTTCCATTGGTACAGGCGGTCCCTTTGGCGCAGAAGGTCCGATCATTGCTACTGGTGGCGCCATTGGCTCTTTTACGGGGCAGGTGATCCATATTTCTTCTGCCGAAAGAAAAGTATTGCTGGCAGCCGGCGCCTGTGCAGGTATGGCGGCCATCTTTGGCAGTCCGCTGGCAGCGATCCTGCTGGCGATTGAGTTATTGTTATTTGAATTTTCGCCCCGCTCTGTAATCCCGGTGGCTATTGGTTGTATTACCGGCGCAGGTATGCACATCCTGTTATTCGATAGTACCCCTGTTTTCTCCATGCCGGATATCCCGGCGGTATCGGACATCGCCCTGGTTACTTATGTGCTGATGGGGGTAGTAGTAGGCGTGGTAGCGGCTTATGTGTCGAAGTCCGTCTATTTTGTGGAAGACCTTTTTGAAAAACTCCCCATTCACTGGATGTGGTGGCCCGCGCTGGGCGCTGTGGTAGTAGGTGTGGTGGGTTACTATGCCCCGCATACCATGGGCGTTGGATATGATAACATTAAAACCCTGCTTACCGGTAATGCACCACTGGCACTGCTTTTATCGCTCTGTATCCTTAAATATCTTTCCTGGGTGATTTCCCTGGGTAGTGGCACCTCCGGCGGAACCCTGGCGCCGTTGTTCACCATTGGCGGCGCTTTGGGCGCTTTGCTGGGTGTAGTGGTACTGAAACTTTTTCCCGGCAGCGACATCAATATTGCCACAGCGGCTTTGATTGGTATGGCGGCCATGTTTGCCGGCGCCTCCCGCGCCTTGCTCACCGCTATTGTATTTGCGCTGGAAACCACCGGGCAGCCACATGGATTGCTACCGCTCATCGGCGCCTGCACTGCGGCATATTTTGTATCGTTTTTCCTGATGAAGGGCAGCATCATGACAGAAAAGATCCGCCGCAGAGGAGTGTCCGCTCCGGATGAATATACGCCGGATATGATGCAGCTCATCAATGTAGCCTCGGTGATTACCCGCCCACTGCTGGTCCTGCACGAAGAAATGACCGGAATACAGGCGCAGCAGGAACTGCAAAGAATGAATACACCTTACTATTATCAATACCTCCCTGTTACAGATGATGCCGGGCATTTCAAAGGCTACCTGGACAGGGACAAACTGCGTACCGGTGGCAACATGCGGGTAAAGGAGCTCCTGGCAACGGCTGCTCCATACGTGTATGCCGGTGATGATATTCATCTCGTGACAGAATTATTCAGCAGCTATTCACCGGATATCCTGGCGGTACTGGATGAGGAGAAAAAGATCAGCGGCATTGTTACGGCGGATGCCATATTGAGAACCTACGGAGAGCGCCGCAAGGCCGATGCCCGCTACCATTCTGCGTTTTATGGCAATACCCGCCTGCTGCGCCTGATGGCCCGGGGCAAACGCCTGCTCGCCCGCCCGTGAAGATATAAGATAGGTTGAATGCAGGTCCGCTCCCTTGGGCGGGCCTTTTTTATGAAAAATAAAATATTCTGCCAGGCTGCCCGTCTTCCTATAAAAGTTAACTTTATTCATGCAGCGGAAATTACCCAACATCGAAAGGATACAGCATTCGCAGAACTTCCGGAACGGCGCGTTCCAGAACCTCTCCCTCACGCCGATGAAGCCGGAAGACGTGACCTATTTCACCATGATGCGGAAAATGCTGAAACGCCCGGCAGATGTAAGACCTCCCGGTCCGATGGTAACGGTACATACCGATCTGAAAGCATTGTATTCCGATAAGCCTGTGGTGGTGTGGTTCGGTCACTCCTCTTATCTCATTCATGTAAAAGGATTCAATATCCTTGTAGATCCTGTATTCAGCGGCAGCGCTTCTCCCATGTCTTTTATGGTAAAGGCTTTTCCGGGAGCAGACGCCTATACGCCCGCAGATATGCCGGAAATAGACCTGATGGTCATCACCCACAACCACTATGATCATCTCGATAAAAAAACACTGGCAAAACTAAAACCACATACCCGGAAAATAGTAACTGGTCTGGGTGTGGAAAAAGACCTGGAACATTGTCTTGTTACCAATGATAACATCATCGAACTGGATTGGTGGGAAACCCGCGAAATCGCAAAAGATATACAACTAACGTCTACGCCTGCACGACATTTTTCCGGTCGCGGATTAAAGAGAGGTGGTAGTCTCTGGTCTTCTTTTGTATTGGAAATTTTTGGGTATAAAATCTTTATCGGCGGCGACTCCGGTTATGATACGCATTTCAAAGCCATCGGCGACAAATTCGGTCCTTTCGACCTCGTCATCCTGGAATGCGGTCAATACAACGATTACTGGCCTTTCATCCATATGAAGCCGGAGGAAACTGTGCAGGCAGCCATCGACCTGCAAGCCAAAGCCCTGCTGCCGGTACACTGGGGTAAGTTTGTGCTGGCCATGCATGCCTGGAATGATTCCCCCAAAAGAGTCACCGCTGCCGGTGCTCAAAGAGGTCTCCTGGTCACCACCCCCCGCATTGGAGAACCGGTCACTGTTGGGGAGCGCTATCCGCAGGATCATTGGTGGCTGTAATCAGATCCGGAAACTCACCATTTCCAGTATCCCCTCGCCGGGGGCATGAAAGTAATGATTGCTCCCGGTCACTTTTTTCTCTGTTTCATACAGCGGCTCCGCCGTTTCCAGGATGGCGTCCAGCTGGTAGAGGAGTCCTGCCATATCCGCGCGGTTATTGACATTGAGCGGCATTCCTATATACGCCTCCAGGATCCGCATTACGCCCTGGTGATACGGCAGAAATTTTGCCGGTACCTCTTCTTCTGATAAGGCATAGTCCAATAATACCTGGTTCTTTTTATAAGGTGTTTTAAAGAGATGCATGAGTTGTAAAAAAGCATTGTTAGACAGGTAATGCATCACGCCCTCAAAAATAACGATCGCCGGAACGGCTTCGCGGTAGCCATTCTCCAGCAACCTACTCCACAATAACGCGGTATCGGTAATATCACATTTCGCAAAACGGATGATATGGTCTCCGGGTAAAATGTCGTGGTAGAGCCGTTGCTTCTCTTCCAGGTAACCGTTATCTACTTCTATGATGCGGCTGATCTGTGCCGGGTAATTTTCCAGGAGATATAAAGAGAGCGGATCCAGTCCGGCGCCGAGCATAATCACCTGTTGTCCTGCAAATTCCGGGATACGTTCGCGCAGCATTCCCCGGATACTTTGTTTCCGCAGACAGATCATTTCTATCACCAGCGGATATTGTCTTTTTAACTCATAATGCAGGCGGCTGGTTTCGCTGAAATCAATGGCTTCTATATACTGCTGCTGTAAAGGGGAAGTATAGAGGGGCATGGCGGCTTCCAGCACCAGGCGGGAAGTGGAGGGTACTTTTAATTTCTGGGTCATTTTGAGGTGCATTTAGGATAAAGCTAGCATGTGGCGATGCATAGGTACAGCAGGGTTATATTAATATTAAACAGGTGTACACCCTTCATAATAGGTTATATTTATAGAACAAAATGGTAGCATCATTGTTTCACTAATAATGTCAACAACTCAGATTATGCAGCCACGTATCGCCTCTCTCAGCAAATTGGAACAGGAAGGACGTCAGATCTCGCGTCTGCCTTTCTCCATCAGGATCTTACTGGAAAATGTATTGCGGAACCATGATAACTTCGCCATTACAGATGAACATCTCGACACGCTGGTCAACTGGGACCCGGCGGGAACCGACAAGGAAATACCATTTAAGCCGGCCCGTGTGCTGATGCAGGATTTTACCGGCGTAGCCGCCGTAGTGGATATTGCTTCCATCCGTGCAGAAGTGATCCGTAAAGGAAAGGACGGCGCTAAAATTAACCCGGCCATCCCGGTAGACCTGGTAGTGGATCACTCCGTACAGGTAGATTTCTTTGGCACCGATTATTCTTATACAAAAAATGTGGCCTATGAGTACGAACGTAACAAAGAGCGTTACCAGTTACTCAAATGGGCGCAACAGGCATTTAATAATTTCACGGTGGTGCCGCCGGGTATGGGTATCTGTCACCAGGTAAACCTGGAATACCTCGCACAGGGCGTCATTAACCGCGATGGATGGCTGTTTCCGGATACACTTGTAGGCACCGATTCGCATACGCCCATGGTCAATGGTATCGGCGTATTAGGCTGGGGTGTGGGTGGTATTGAAGCAGAAGCCGCCATCCTGGGCCAACCCATTTATTTCTCCTGTCCGCAGGTGATCGGGTTAAAACTCAATGGCCGCCTCACGGAAGGCGTTACTGCTACTGATATGGTGCTGGCCATTACACAGTTATTGCGCAAATACGGGGTGGTGGATAAGTTTGTGGAAGTGTTTGGCGATGGACTGGATCATCTCTCCGTACCCGACAGGGCTACCATCTCCAATATGTCGCCGGAATTTGGCTGTACGGTCACTTATTTCCCCATCGATACCCAGACGTTGCAATATATGCACCGCACCAATCGTGCGAAAGCCACCATTGAACAGGTGGAAGCCTATTGTAAAGAGAATATGCTCTGGCGCCATGGCAGCGAAAATATTACCTATACGGATATCATTGAATTAGACCTCGGCCAGATACAATCAGCCGTGGCAGGGCCTAAACGTCCGCAGGACCGTATCCTGGTGCGTGATCTGCACAACGAGTTTGAAACCTTGCTGAACAAGGAATTCAAGCGCATGTATACGCCGGAAGGAAAACGCCGTGATACCGCCTGGCTGGCGGAAGGAGGCTCCGGTACTTCCTTTACCTACGAAATTCAAAAATCTACAGAAGAAGTGGCGGCTGTAGAACTGGATTATCTTAAATCGGTTCGCATCAAACTAAAAAATGAAGAATATGTACTGAGTGATGGTGCCATTACTATTGCTGCTATCACCAGTTGTACCAATACTTCCAATCCCAGTGTAATGATAGGCGCCGGACTGGTGGCCCAGAAGGCCATCAGGCGCGGACTGTATGTAAAGCCCTGGGTGAAAACCAGCCTGGCGCCGGGTTCGAGGGTGGTTACGGAATACCTGAAACGTGCCGGCTTACTGGCAGAACTGGAAGCCCTGCGTTTTCATATTGTCGGTTATGGCTGTACTTCGTGTATCGGTAACAGTGGTCCGCTGCCGCCGGCCATTGCAGAAGCGGTGGATAAAGGTAATCTCGTAGTAGCGTCGGTGCTGTCGGGCAACCGTAACTTTGAAGCGAGGGTACATCCACAGGTAAAAATGAATTTCCTGGCGTCTCCGCTGCTCGTGGTGGCCTATGCCATTGCCGGCCGCATTGACGTAGATATGCTCACCGCGCCGCTGGGATATGATCCCAACGGAGAACCTGTATACCTGCGCGATATCTGGCCTACACAGGAAGAAATTAACAACGCTGTAGCAGAAGCAGTAAAACAGGAAGATTTCGAAAATATCTACAAAGTCATTTTTGACGGTGATGAGCAATGGCGCGGATTACTGGCGCCCTCCGGAAAAGATTATCACTGGAGTAATGACTCCACCTATATCCGCGAAGCGCCTTTCTTCAACGGCCTGTCGGAGTTCCCCGCTGCCATTGAAGATATCAGGGATGCCCGTGTGTTGTTGAAGCTGGGAGATTCTGTCACCACAGATCACATTTCTCCTGCAGGCTCTTTCAAGGCAGACACCCCTGCGGGTAAATACCTGCTGGATCGGGGTATCGATCCCCGTTTGTTCAACTCCTATGGTTCCCGCAGGGGCAATCATGAAGTGATGATCCGGGGTACGTTCGCCAATGTGCGGATCAAGAATGAGCTGTCGCCCAAAGAGGGCGGCTTTACCACCATTATTCCTTCCGGTATGGTACTGCCCATTTTTGACGCAGCGCAGCAGTATGCCGCCACTAAAGTGCCGCTGATCATACTGGCAGGCAAGGAGTATGGCAGTGGTTCATCGCGCGACTGGGCCGCAAAAGGCACCAATCTGCTTGGGGTGAAAGCTGTGATTGCGGAAAGTTATGAACGTATTCACCGCAGCAACCTGGTAGGAATGGGCGTGTTACCGCTGCAATACATGGAAGGCGAAAGTGCTGCTACATTGGGATTGAGCGGTACGGAAGCGTATACCATCAGCGATATTTCCACCGACCTGGTTCCCGGCAAGATACTAACGGTAACGGCTACCCCGGCAACGGGCGATCCGGTGGTGTTTAAAGTAAAATCGAAGCTGAACTCTGCTATTGAAATTGAATACTACCGTCACGGCGGGATTTTGCAATATGTGTTGAGAGCGTTCCTGCAAAAAGCATAATCTGTTTTAAACACGGTGTGAACGAAAAAGGGTGTTTCCATTGGAAACACCCTTTTCTATTGGTTAATCTTTACTTCTTGAAAACTCCAGGATCTTTTTCCGGTTGCCTACCAGCCAGATCACATCTTCCCATTCAAACGGGGTTTCTGAGGCCGGGTTCAGCATCTTTTCCCCGCCGCGGGCAATACCTACTACCAGCGCCTGCGTTTTTTCCCGGATACCGGAACCACGGATGGTCTGGCCTTTCAAGCCGTTGTGTTCATCCACTACGATGCTGGTCAGCCCGATGTTTTCATCGGCCACATCGTCGCTTCTTTCCACATTCAATGTATTCACTACGCGGTTAAATTCTTCCAGTTGCGCCTCCGTACCAATGGCGGTGAGGATGTCGTGCGGGAATAGTTTTTCATCACGCGTAGGTGCATAAATCGTAACATTCCCTCTTTTGATAGCGCCTACGTTGATACCGTATTTCTCCCGCAGTTGCAGGTCTATCAGTGGTTTATCCACCAGCGTGGACCAGGGATCGATTTCTATTTCTGATACCTGCGCATCCCACGGCAGCAGATCCGCTGCTTTCGCCTTATGAGCGTCAGCATCTGCGGTTTCACGCGCATTCAGGTTTGTGAGGAAACGGCTTTCAATACGGTTGTAATATTTCTGCAATTGTGAGCGTAATACCAGCAACACACAGCCGAGGATAACGGCGGTACCCAGCAAGGCCGGCCAGAACGGGAAGTATTGATTCACAAGGAAACCCACCAGCAGTACCGCTACTACGTTACGCACCACTTCTACTACTACCAGCGGACCGTGATTATATTTGGAATCCAGCCATAATGCTTTATAGGAGTTACTGGAAATCTTTTTCACCATCAGTGCCCAGATAAAAGGCGACATCATGGCAATACCGATGACCACACTCAGCATCTCCGCGAAGAACAGGTTCTTGACATATTTGATCACAAAAGGACCGATGTAATAAGTATTCAGCAGGATGATGGCCAGTATAATCACACTGTTTAATATAATCACCCTCACATAACTGCGTAAGACAATACGCCAGTCGCTTTCCGCCTGCAGGGTTTGTGAACTGGCGCTATAGCGGTTCAGGGCATTCATCCATCGTTCCGGGATGATCTTTTCCAGCCAGTTGTACAACGGCACGGAAAATTTAATCATATAAGGTGTAGTGAAGGTAGTAATCGCTGAAACGCCTACTGCTACCGGGAAGAGGAAAGAGCTGGTTACCCCGAGGGTAAGACCCAGCGTAGCAATGATAAAGGCAAACTCGCCCACCTGCGCCATACTCATACCTACCTGCACGGCCTGTTTCAGTGGCTGGCCGGATAACAGGGCGCCAAGAGTGGTACTGAAAAATTTACCGGTAAGTGTCAGCAAGGTAATCCACAATACCGGCCAGCGATATTCCACAATCATTTCCGGGTTAATGAGCATCCCTACCGATACGAAAAAGATAGCGCCGAACAGGTCTTTCACCGGTTGTATCAGGTGTTCTACTTTTTCAGAAGAAGTAGTTTCTGCAATGATGGAGCCCATGATGAAGGCGCCCAGTTCTGCGGAGAAGCCCACTTTGGTAGCGAGGATCACCATACCAAGGCAAAGCGCAATACTTAATATCAGCAAGGTTTCACCATTCAGGTAACGTTCTATTTTTTTGAGGGCAGTGGGCAACAGGAAAATCCCTGCCAGGAACCATACTGCGAGGAAGAACATCAGTTTACCGATGGTAAACAGCATCTCCGTTCCTTCAAACTCGCGGCTTACCGCCATGGTGGATAACAACACCATCATGAGGATCACCACGATGTCTTCTATCACCAGTACGCCGAATACAATCTTGGTAAACGGCTTTTTCTTGATGCCTAATTCTTCAAATGCACGGATGATAATGGTGGTGGAGGAACTGGCCAGCAAGCCTCCGAGGAAGAGACTGTCCATAAAGCCCCAGCCCATCAGCTGACCGGTGAAGTAACCAGCTACTGTGATAAAGGCTATTTCTACAAATGCGGTGATGGTGGCGGTACCTCCTACCCGCATCAGTTTTTTGAAACTGAATTCCAGTCCCAGGGAAAATAACAGGAAGATAACGCCGATCTCGGACCATGTTTTAATCCCTTCCGCATCCGCGATAGTGGGAAACAACCGGAAGTTGGGACCCACTATAAATCCTGCGATAATATACCCCAGCACCATCGGCTGCTTGAGCCGTTTAAATAATAAAGTAATAACCCCCGCCGCTCCTAATATTAATGCCAGGTCAATGATCAATGATGGTAGATGCATACAGTAATAATCGATTTAATGTTTCGTGTGATGTACCGTTATGGCGTTGAGAAATCAACGCACATATGTGTCAGATGCCAGTTTCCGGATCTTTGAATTATCGCTAATATATCATTTTTCCGGCGTGGAAGCAAGATAAACTTTGAAGAAGGAGGCGGGTAAAGGGGCAACAGGAGGGGAGAAGACCGGAAGAGGCAGTTATTACCGGTCTTTTTCTGCCTGGATCTGCGCCACATATCTTGATGGCAAGATCCCAAACTGCTTCTGGAAATTTTTTCCAAAATTTGTCAGGGAGGCAAATCCACACAGCTCCGCCACTTCATTGATTTTATAAGCACCGGTCGATAGCAGGGAAGCCGCTTTTTTTAATCGTGCTATATTGATCAGCTCATGTGGGGTAAGATCAGAGATCGCTTTTATTTTCCGGTAAAAGGTAGGACGGCTCATATTCATAAAATCAGCCAGCTGTTCCACATCGAGGTCCATGTTATGAAGATGCTGGTTAATCAGCTCATTTAGTTTTTCAAGAAACTGTTCGTCTGCACTGGTATAGGCCATACTGCGCAGATGTACCAACGGGGTACTGGCGTAATAGGATTTTATTTTATGCCGGTTGCTCAGCAGGTTGGCTACCTGCACCTGCAGGTATTCCGGCGAAAACGGTTTCTCGATATAGGCATCCGCGCCTAACTCCAGCCCTTCAATTTTTGATTGCAGGGTATTCCGGGCGGTCAGCAGGATCACGGGAATATGACTGGAAACAAAATCAGATTTAATGACGCGGCATAGCTCGAAGCCATCCATTACCGGCATCATCACATCGCTGATCACCAGCTGCACCGGATGCTCCTGCAGCAGTTGCAGGGCAGCCTGTCCATCGCGCGCAGTGAGGATCTTGTATTTATCTTCCAGGTCGTCGGCAATAAAGGAAAGAATTTCTTCATTGTCGTCTACCAGTAGTATCAGCGGTTTGTTTTCCATTTGCTCAGATTAAATTCTATTTCCTGGTGAACAGGTAAAGTAAGTGAAAATATATTGAATGTTCCATCGGTGGGCAATAGTTCCAGCCGGCCCTTATGCAGCAACGTTAATGATCTCGACAGCGATAAGCCAATACCGGTGCCGGATTTCTCCGCCGTGGCCTTTGCCCGGAAAAAGGGTTCGAATACTTTTTCTTTCATCTCCGCTGGAATAATATAGCCATCATTTTTTACCAGGATGGTAAAGGTAGTATCGTTTTCTGTTACGGGCAACAGGTGTACCGAAGCTCTGGTGGCGGCATAGCGGATGGCGTTGTTGAGCAGGTTGCCCAGTATTTTGTGCAGGGCTTCCCCATCTACATAAGCAAAGAAATGCAGGACCGATAGTTCAATTTTGAAACGGATGTTCTGCTGCTCCGCTGCCGGTGTAAAGCGCAGGTGATTTTCTTTCAGCAATTCGGAGATATCGGTGCGTACAAAATTCAGACTGAAACCATGTATTTCTGTTTTGCGGAAATCGAGCAACTGGTTCGTCAGTTCCAATAGCCGGTCTGTATTACGTTCCATGATACGCAGGTTTTTCTGGATCTGCGGCACTTCATCCGATTTACGGATTACCTTTTCCATCGGGCCTTTGATCAGCGTCAGCGGCGTACGGATCTCATGTGCCAGATGGGTGAAGAATTCAATTTTAGCCTGGTAAATTTCTTTTTCTTTTTCGTGTTCCAGCAATTGCAGTTGCCGCTTCTGTTTCAACAGCGCGCGCTGATGGTAATAACGGATAACGATATACGCAATACTGCAAAGCAATAGTGCATAGGCGGCATATGCCCAGTAGCTTGCCCAGAAAGGCGGCAGAATAATAATGGTCAGCACTTTTGGCGTAAGGCTCCAGTTGCCGCCGCTGCTGGCCGATTTTACCATAAAGTGGTAGGTGCCCGGAGATAATTTCGTGAAGAAGGCTTTGCGGTTGGTTTCCAGGTAGGTCCAGTCACGATCCAGCCCCTCCATTTTATAGGCATAAGCCGTCATCTCGGGGGATGTATAACTCAGCGCGGCAAAGTCAATACTGAACGACGACTGGTCATGCGACAATACAATAGTATCTGTCTGTGAAATGGATTTTTTCAGGATATCTCCTACCATGGCTTCGCGGTTATACACCTGGAAGCCCGTGATGTATACCGGTGGCAGATAACTGTTACGTATAAACTTTCCGGGGTTAAACCGGATCATTCCTTTTACGCTGCCGAAATACATATTGCCGCTGCTATCTTTGTAAGCGGAGTTATAGTTGAACTGATCATTGAGTAATCCGCTTGCTTTCGTATATACGACCGCGTTCTCCGTGGCCGGAGTAAAACAGGCCAGTCCTTTGGAGGTGGTTACCCAAAGGCGGTCGGTGCGGTCTTCCAGTATACTGAACATCATATTGCTCTGGAAGCCATGCCGCAGGGAATATGTAGTAAAGTTTTGCTGCTTCGGATTAAAGAGGCAAAGGCCATCGTCTGTTGCGAGCCACAGCCGGTGCCGGCTGTCTTCAAAAATACTGTTTACGCGGTTGTTACTGATACTCCCCGGCTTCGCAGCATCATGGAGATATACGCCTTTTTTACCGGTATGCGGGTTGTAGTAGTAAAGTCCATCCCGGATAGTTCCCATCCAGATAGTACCATCACGGTCTTCAAAAGCAGCGGTATAAAAAATATAATAGGGCACTTCGGTGACCGGATCAAAATCATCACGGGAACGGTTATACTTAAATACGCCCCTGGTGGTAGACACGATGATATCGCCATTCCGGGTTTGTAACAGGGAGTAGATAAAGCCGCTGCGCAGTTCATGTGGTCCGTTGCCTGCGGCATAATGCCGGACAAATTTTCCGGTGCGGATATCCATCACATCCAGGCCATGTTCGAAAGTACCTATCCACAGCGAATCACCTGTTACCAGCAGGCCATGCAGGTTAGTATGGGATAAGCCAACTGCCGGCGCCGGCAAAGGTTTGATGTTGGTAAAGCTGCCCGTTGCCGGTGTGAATTTATTCAGTCCGCCATCTTCCGTACCTATCCAGAGATGCCCGTATTTGTCGGCATGAATTTCTCGCACCGCATTCCCACTCAGCGAAGGAGCCCCTGTTTTCGGGAACATTTTTTCAAAATAGGTATACGGTTGCGGGAAGTAATTGATGCCTCCAAAGTAAGTGCCCACCCAGATGCCGCCTTCCTTATCTTTAAAAAAATTATAAACGGCATTGTCTGAAACAGAGTAAGGATCATCATAATTTTTTTTCAGGTTGATGTATTTGCCATCTTTCCGCTGATAAATATAGATACCTGACTCCGAGGCTATCCAGTACTCGTCATTATTCCGTTGAATGATGTCACGGGTATACAGTTCTATCCCTGCTGCATCTTTGCTAAATACATCTTCATAATCACGGGTACGGGTATTAAATAATTTCAACCCCTGACCGGTGGTACACACCCAGATACTATCCTTTCCCATAGGCACAATTTTCTGTATGCCCCTGGAATTGGGTGTTGGAGAATGCGAAAAAAGAGAATAGCTGGCAAAGTTGTTTTTCTGTGGCTGATAAACGCCCATGTTGCCTCCGGCAGATGAGAACCACACGTTCCCGTCATTGTCCACCCCGTTGTACGTGGGGTCGGGAAAGCCCGGTACCTCCTGTAAACTATCAGTGGCAGCCTGGTAACGGAATATCCTTCCGCCGGAGATCATCCAGATATTTTCCTGACGGTCTTTCGCAATTGAGCGGATTTCCCCATCCAGCTTTTTGTTTAGTTCATGAAACTGTTCATTGCGCGGATTATATACATACACCCCTCTGTCTGTACCTACATACAACAAGCCATTGTCGTCCTGGAATAAACAGACGATGGCATTGCCTCCCAGGCTCCCCGGCTGCTCTGTGCGGCGGAATACCCGGAAGGTATAGCCATCGAACCGGTTTAGTCCGTACATGGTGCCAAACCACAGGAAGCCCTGCTGATCCTGTAGCGTACACAGCACGGCATTATGGGATAACCCGTCTTCTACCTGGTAGTGTACAAAACCGGGCGACTGGCCATATACCAACTGACTCAACTGCAGCAATACCAACAATATATAGTGTCGCGCTTTTGGCATATATTCATTTCTGTGGAAACCTTAAAACTAATCGTTTTTCTGCTAAAAGTCAGTACTGGCCCACTAAAAGGCAAAATGATACAAAATCGAGAAAAATTGAGATAAATGGACAAACAACTATTGCAAGTATAGCCTTTCTTTGGAAAAGCATTTTAAGCGTGAAATGTACACTTAAATAAGCCAATTTTAAACCCATGTTATGAAAAGTAGCCAACTACTTTCCCTATTATTCTTACTGTTCATCAAAGGGGCCTGTTACGCGTCGGCAGATACAACCGGTACGTTTACCAATCCGTTGCTGAGCACAGGACCTGATCCCTGGGTGATACAATATAAGGGTATGTACTATTACATGCATACCACGGGCCATAACCTGGTAATGCGCAAAACAAAGAGCATGTCAGACCTGGGGGCATCACAACAAACCGTTATCTGGACACCGCCTGCAAAAGGACCGAATGCCAGGGATATATGGGCGCCTGAACTGCACCGTATCCAGGGCAAATGGTATGTGTATTATACCGCCGGCTCATCAGACAGCATTCATCCGCAGCATTCTTTTGTACTGGAAAATACCGCTGCTGATCCTACCACCGGCACCTGGACAGATAAGGGACAAATCACCGATCCCGTACATCCTTCACATTTTGCCATTGATGGTACCGTGTTTTCCCATAAGGGCAAGCAATATTTCATCTGGAGCGGACATAACGGCAAAGACGCTATACAACGGCTATATATTTCCCTTATGAAAAATCCGTGGACGCTGGCTACCGAAAAAGTGGAAATCGCAGCGCCCACCTATCCATGGGAGCAGAATGGGGTAAATGAAGGACCAGAAATTTTACGGAATGCAAAAGGAGCAATATTTCTTATCTTCTCCGCCTGCGGTTGCTGGACAGAAAATTATACCCTTGGTATGATGACACTGCATCCCGGCGCAGATCCGTTGTTAGCGGCAAGCTGGACGAAATCACCGGAGCCCGTGTTGCAGAGCAGGCCGGAGAATGGCGCTTTTGCACCGGGACATAACGGCTTTTTTAAATCACCGGATGGAAAGGAAGACTGGATCATCTATCACGCCAACTCCAAAGCCGGACAAGGCTGCGGCAACCTGCGCAATCCAAGGATGCAAAAGGTAGCATGGAGTGCAGATGGTACACCATTCTTCGGAGAACCGGTAAAAATAAATATACCGGTTGCCCGTCCTTCAGGAGAATAAAATCACTTTAAGTATATATATGAAAAAGAAGTACCTGATTTTGGCGCTGGCTGTTGGATTTAGCGCCAGTACAGCATTGGCACAGCAGCAGCAAGACTGGAAAGTAGTACCGGGAAAGATTACCACTTCCTGGAGTGAGAAAGTATCCCCTACCGCCGTATTGCCGGAATATCCGCGCCCGCAGATGGTGCGTGACAACTGGAAAAACCTGAATGGTTTGTGGAACTATGCGATCAAAGGAAAAGAGGAAAGTCAGCCTGCCAGCTGGGACGGCAAAATACTGGTACCCTTTGCCGTAGAATCTGCGCTCTCCGGCGTTGGCCGTAATGTGGGCAAAGACAATGTACTCTGGTACAACACTTCCCTGACGCTGCCTTCCGGCATGCAGGGTAAAAAGATCCTGTTACATTTTGGAGCGTCCGACTGGCGTACTACTGTATACGTGAATGGCAAAGAAGCCGGTAGTCATGAAGGTGGCTTTGATCCATTTAGTCTTGATATCACTTCCCTGCTGAAAAAAGGCAAACAGGACATTGTGGTAAAAGTATGGGACCCCACCGATGAAGGTCCGCAGCCAAGAGGCAAGCAGGTAAAGAAACCGGAAGGTATCTGGTATACCCCCGTAACAGGCATCTGGCAAACAGTATGGATAGAAGCAGTAGCAGATACTTATATCGCATCTACCAAACAAACACCGGATATCGATCAGCAAACATTAACGGTGGCTGCTAAGGTAGAGAATGCGAAGCCCGGTGATGAAGTAAAAGTAACCGCTTTCGATGGCGCCATCAAAGTAGCAGAAGGTACTGTCAGCGGGGAAAACGCCCGACTGAAAATAGCTTCACCTAAATTATGGTCGCCCGAAAATCCTTTCCTCTATAATCTTACAGTAACGGTTACACGAAAAGGAAAAGTGATCGACGAAGTAAAGAGCTATTTCGCTATGCGTAAATCATCCATCGGCAGAGATGCCAATGGTATCGTGCGTATGTTGCTGAACAATAAATTTGTGTTCCAGTATGGCCCGCTCGATCAGGGCTGGTGGCCTGACGGACTATATACCGCTCCAACAGATGAAGCCCTGAAATTTGATATTGCACAAACAAAGGCAATGGGCTTTAACATGATACGCAAACACATCAAAGTAGAACCTGCCCGTTGGTATTACTATTGCGATCAGATGGGTATGCTGGTATGGCAGGATATGCCGAGCGGCGACCTGGGCAACGGCTGGGAACCACGTCCTGGTGTAATTGACCGTGGTACAGATCAAAACCGTTCTCCTGAATCAGAAGCCTACTACCGTAAAGAGTGGAGCGCTATTATTGATCAGTTATACAACTTTCCTTCTATCGTAGTATGGACGCCCTTCAATGAAGCATGGGGACAATTCAAAACCGTGGAAATTGCGGTATTCACCCGGGAGAAAGATCCTTCCCGCCTCGTGAACACGGCCAGTGGTGGCAACTTTGTAGCGGTGGGGCATATCATCGATCTGCATAACTATCCTGAACCAGCTATGCCGGATCCGGCAGTGTATGGCGATAAGCGCGCTATTGTATTAGGTGAATTCGGCGGACTCGGATTGCCGGTAGATGGCCACATATGGCAACAGAAAGATAACTGGGGCTACCAGAGTTTCAAGAATGCAGAAGATCTTTTCAAACGTTACAGCGGTTTCACCGACAGACTGGAAACCCTGATCAAACAAGGATTATCCGCTGCTGTATACACACAAACCACGGATGTGGAAGTGGAAACCAATGGCCTGATGACGTACGACAGAAAAGTGCAGAAGATGCCGCTGGAAAAACTGAAAGAGATCCATCAGAAATTATATAACCCTGCACTGGTCAATCTAAAACCATAAGGATGAAAAGACGGAAGTCGTTTGGCTTATTATTACTTTCTTCTTTTTTTGCTGGTCTTATGCCGGCGGATGCACACCCGCATCCGCCAGGCAACCAGGCAGATACCAATACTTTTGTAGCACCGGTGTATCGCGCATTGCCGTTGGGCGCAGTAAAGCCACAAGGCTGGCTGCTGCACCAGTTGCAGATCATGCGCGATGGTACCACCGGTCATCTCGATGAAGTATATGACAGGGTAAAGAACGACAATGGCTGGTTAGGCGGCAAAGGCGATGGCGGAGAAGAAACCCCCTACTGGCTGGATGGCGCGGTACCCCTGGCTTACCTGCTCGATGATAAAATATTAAAAGATAAAGTACTCCGCTACATCAACTGGACCCTGGACCACCAGCGACCCTCCGGTTATTTTGGGCCTGTCTCAAAAACTGAAAGGGAAAAGAATACGCCGGTAGGACTGAATAATGTCGCCGATGGAGAAGACTGGTGGCCAAAAATGGTGATGCTGAAAGTACTGCAGCAATATTATACGGCCACAAATGATTCCCGTGTTTTACCTTTTATGACGCGGTATTTTCACTATCAGCTACAGGCATTAAAAACCTGTCCGCTGGGTAAATGGACCGAGTGGGCCACCTCCCGTGGAGCAGATAATGTGATGGTGGCACAATGGCTGTATAGTATTACGAAAGATAAGCAACTGCTGGAATTACCTGCCCTGATTCAATCACAGGCCTTTACCTGGAGCGACTGGTTGGGCAACCGAAGCTGGGTGATTGACGCTGCCGCACAGCAGAATGATCAGCACTGGATGCGCCGTCATGGTGTAAACGTAGCCATGGGACTGAAAGATCCCGTGATTAACTATCAGTTCACCGGCAATAAAAAATACCTGGAGGATTTACACACCGGCTTCGCCGATCTGATGCACCTGCATGGTTTGCCCATGGGCATTTTTTCTGCCGACGAAGATCTTCACGGTAATGCACCTACGCAAGGCACTGAATTATGTGCCGTAGTGGAAGCCATGTTTTCACTGGAAGAGATCATCGCCATCACCGGTGATCCGCGATACATGGAAGCACTGGAACGTATGACCTTTAACGCACTGCCAACACAGACGACAGACGATTATAACAACAAACAATATTTCCAGATTGCCAACCAGGTGAATATCAAAAGAGGCGTATTCAATTTTTCCCTGCCCTTTGAGCGGGAAATGAATAACGTACTGGGTATGCGTGCCGGCTATACCTGTTGCCTCGCTAATATGCATCAGGGTTGGACAAAATTTACCTCGCACCTCTGGTATGGCGCCGCCGGCAATGGCCTGGCTGCCCTGACTTATAGCCCGAATGAAGTAACAGCCAAAGTGGGCGCCACCAACACACCGGTAACGATCAAAGAAGCCACCGGTTATCCGTTTGAAGACCAGGTGCGTTTTCAGTTCAGTATGCAGCAAGCCGTAGCTTTCCCTTTGCAGCTGCGTATTCCTGAGTGGTGCGAAGAAGCCACGGTGCTGATCAACGGAGAAAAACTACGCACTGCGAAAGGTGGGCAGATCATTACGGTACAACGTAATTGGAAGAACAAAGATCAACTGGTACTGCAATTGCCCATGCAATTACGCACTTCTAACTGGGGCCGCAATTCACGCGCTGTGGAAAGAGGTCCGCTTGTATATGCGCTGAAGTTAGAAGAGCAATGGGAAAAAGGCCACGATGAAGTGGAAGGCGATTATTTCAGCGTGTATCCCAAAGACGCATGGAATTACGGCCTGCCTGAAAAAGTGATCCGGGACCCGGCAAAATACCTGCAGGTAAGTGTGGTGAAACCCGTAACAGATACGTTTGTATGGAATCTGGCCCATGCCCCCATCCGTATTACCACCACCGGTAAGCAGATCCCCGAATGGAAATTAGTAGACGATGTAGCACCGCAGCCGGTAACCGACCGGAACGGTATTTATAAAGGTAAAGTTAATGATCAGGAAACCCCGATCACCCTGGTGCCTTATGGTTGCACCAAAGTAAGAATTGTAGCATTTCCCGTAGTAAAATAAACGATAGCATAAGTACATCAACCAAAAGAACAGCTATGTAAGACCGATTTTTAGTCAGACCCACAAAATCATGTTATGAAAAAACAATTACGCATCCGCGATTTTATCCGGATAGTAATACCGGCCGGCCTATGCCTGCAACTCACGGTATTGCTGCTTTTTGCCCCACAGCTAACCCATGCTGCCTCCACAGAAGTCGTCGTTACGGGTAAGGTAACTGACGATCAGGGGGTAGCGCTGGTAGGAGTTACCATCAGTATAAAAGGTACCAACAAAGGGGCCGCTACCAATGCTGCCGGTACCTACACCTTATCTGTACCCGACGATAATGCCGTCCTGGTATTCTCTTTTGTAGGTTTTCTGAAACAGGAGATCCCGGTGTCAGGAAGAAAAGTCATCAATGTAAAACTGGAAACAGATAGCAAAGGACTGGGAGAAGTGATCGTAGTAGGCTATGGTACCCAGAAGAAAGAATCCATTACCGGCGCTATCTCCGGTGTTACCAGCAAAGACCTGGAACGGGTGCACGCCTCCACGGTGAGTGCCACCCTCGCCGGTAAAATTCCCGGCGTATCCTTCCGCATGGCCGATGGCAGACCCGGCGCCGGCGCCAATATCCAGATCAGGAACTTTGGCCGCGCCCTGTATGTTATTGATGGTATTCAGAAAGATGAAGGTCAGTTCAATAACATTTCCCCGAATGATATTGAAAGTATTTCCGTATTGAAAGATGCCTCCGCTGCTATTTACGGCGTAAGAGCCGCCAATGGCGTGGTAGTGGTCACAACCAAACGCGGAAAAATGGGCGCTCCCAGCACTATTAACGTAGACGCCTACACGGGATGGCAGAACTGGACCCGATTTCCCAAAACAGTAAATGCCTACGAATGGATGCTCGGTAAAGCAGATGCGGAAATGAATGATGAAAATCCACACACCGACATCACCAAAGAAGAACTGGAAAAATGGAAAGCCGGCACAGAAAGAGGCTACCGGAGTTTCGACTGGTATGATTTCATCATCAAAAAGAATGCACCGCAACATTCTATCAACGTAAATGCCACCGGTGGTTCCGAAAATATCAATTACTACCTGTCGCTTACCCGCCTGGATCAGAAGTCGGTGTTAGGCCGTGAGTTTGATTTTAACCGGACCAACATACAGAGCAATGTAGACGCCAAAGTAGCCAAAACGGTGAAAGTAGGCGTACAGATCAACGGACGCATTGAACAAAGGGATAACCCCGGCGTACCAGGCGGCGACGATTACTGGGCGCCACGCTTTGCCCTGTTCCGTAACCGGCCTACCGAACGTCCTTATGCCAATGATAACCCGTTGTATCCAAATGATATTGGTCACAATACGGAGAACTGGGCTGTACAATCCAAAGCGATCTCCGGTTATTGGACGGAAGACTGGCGCGTGCTGCAAACCAATTTCAACGGCGCCTGGGAAACACCCATCAAAGGATTAACGCTGAAAGGCATGTATTCCTATTACTACGCAGACAAGCTGATGAACGGGCACGAATACACGTACGATACCTATACCTACAACGAGGCAACGGATACGTATGTACGTACCGGCGGCAGCTCCAACCCCTGGCGCGAACGCGGTACCCATAAAGTGCTGGAAAACGTATTGCAGGGACAGGCTAACTATAACAACACCTTCGGCAAACACAACATTGGCGCCACTTTCGTAGCAGAAAGGATCAAACGCCGGGAACTCGATGTGTGGGTACATGCCGTACCAAAAAGCAACCTGTTGCCGCTGATCCAGTTTTCCGATATGGATACGTATAACGACAACGACTGGACGGAAGCCCGTGCCGGCTACATTGGCCGCTTTAACTATGGCTATGCAGATAAATATTTCCTGGAAATAGCCGGTCGCCGTGATGGTTCCTGGAAATTTGATCCGGATAAAAGATGGGGCTTTTTCCCTTCCGTATCTGCCGCCTGGAGAATTACGGAAGAGCCTTTCTTTAAAAGCTGGCTCGGTCATAATTCTATTCTCACAGAATTAAAAATCCGTGCTTCCTACGGAGAACTCGGTGATGATGACATCGGTATAGGCGCATATGATTACATGCGTGGATATAACTATGCTACATCTACCGTAATACTGGATGGTACCGTGATTAAAGGTTCCCGCGATAAGGGAGTGCCCAATAACCGGCTGTCCTGGTTTACCAGTAAAATTGCCGATATAGGCGTGGATTACCAGTTGTGGAACGGTAAAGTATCCGGCGCGCTGGACTTCTTTAACCGCCGGCGTTCCGGGTTACGAGGCCGCAAATATGATGTACTGGTACCAAGTGAAATCGGCTACAATCTGCCTGACGAAAACGTGAACAGCGATGGGCACAGAGGCGGTGAATTTTCTATCGCTTATAATGGTAAAGTGAATAAAGTAGATTTTACCGTTGGCGGTAATTTCTCCTATTCCAGGAGCAGGTTAATTTCTACTTATAAACCGATGTTTGGCAATTCCCTGGATCATTACCGGAGTTCGGTGGAAGACAGGTGGAATGGTATTTTCTGGGGATATGAAGCAATTGGTCAGTTCCAGTCTCAGGATGAAATCAACAAATACCCGGTGAACATCGACGGACAAGGGAATAAAACATTATTACCCGGAGATATTATTTATAAAGATGTTAATGGAGATAATGTGATCAATGGTTTAGACGAAAGACCTATCGGTTATCTCGCTACGGGAAGTCCCACGCCCAACCCTACCATTAACTTCGGATTTAACATCGGTGTAAGATGGAAAGGACTTGATTTTACCGCTGATTTCTCCGGCGCTTCCATGTATTCTTACAGCCAGAACTGGGAAATGAAATGGCCCTATCAGAACGGTGGTAACCTGTTGCGCCAGTTTTATGATGACCGCTGGCACCGCGAAGATCCTTTTGACCTGAACAGTAAATGGATTCCCGGAAAGAATCCACCACTGCGGTTTAACAAAGGAGGCCATAGCAACTATAACAAGAACTCTACCTTCTGGCTGCATAATGTGAAGTACCTGCGATTAAGAACAATGGAACTGGGTTACACTATTCCGCAGCAGGTGCTCGACAGGATTCACTTTAAGAAAGTAAGGGTATATGTAAATACCTACAATCTCTTCTCGATAGATAATGTGCATAACCTGGGAATAGAGCCGGAAATCATCGATGAAAATGGTTTGCAATACCCGCAGAACAAGCTGGTAAATGTTGGGTTGAACTTTACTTTTTAAGTAATAAATAAGATTCGTTATGAAAAAAAGTTTGTTATATATAGGTCTTTGCATCTTCGCGCTGAACACCGGTTGCAACGATAAGGACTTTCTAAATGTGCCACCTTCCAACGTACTTCAGAATGAGCAGTTATGGAATGATGAAGGGCTGATCCTTTCTGTACTGGCAGATCTGTACGATCGTTATCCCGACCGGCAGACAGATCCCAATAATGGTATTCCTTCTATGGTAACACAAACCATCGATAACTGGGCGGAATTTGCGCGCTTCGATGAAGCCTTTGCTTCCGAAAACGGTCAGTACTGGCGTCATAGCAGCCGGGAGTATAATTATGTGTTTCCCGGGATGATTGTAGCGGGAAACATAGAAATTACCTATTGGGATTATGCGTATATCCGCGAGCTGAACATCTTCATTGATAAGTGTGCCACTTCCACGAAATTGAAGCAGGAGGTGAAGGACCGCTTCATTGCAGAAGCACGCTACCTGCGGGCCTCGGTATATTTTGAAGAAGTGAAAAGGGTAGGCGGGGTACCATTGATCCTGCAACCGCTGGAGTATGATTACAAGGGCGATCCGGCCTACCTGCAACACGCCAGGGCAAAGGAGTCTGAGATCTATGATTTTGTGATCAGTGAGATGGATAGTATTAAGAAGTATGTACCTGCCAGTCCGGTGAGTAAAACGCGTGTTACGGCAGGCCTGGCACAGGCCACAAAAATACGGGCAGCCCTGTACGCCGGATCTATCGCCAAACATGGCGTAACCACGCCGCAGGTATCGTTGCCGGGTGGGGAAGTGGGCATTCCATCTTCCATGGCCGCCAAATATTACACAACTGCCCTGCAAACAGCGCAGGAACTGATTGGCAGCGGTAGTTATTCCCTCTATAAGAAGAACGCCGATAATGTGACCCAGAATTTCGTGAGCCTGTTTATCGACAAGGGGGCCAACCCGGAAGTGATCTTTGCCAAGGATTATAAATTACAAAGCGGTCGCGTACAGCCATGGACGTTATGGAGTCAGCCCCGGTCTAACGCAGAAGAGCAGCAGGGCGGTCGTTTAAACCCTTCACTGAACCTGGTGCAGTCGTTTGAATTGCTGGACAACAGCTTTGCGCCGTTGCCGGTGAAAACAGCTGGTGGTGATTATATCTATTACAATGATCCGCAGGACCTGTTTGCCAACCGGGATCCACGTTTAGCCGCTACTGTTATATTACCCGGTACTGAGTTTAAAGATAAAAAGGTAGATATCTGGGCAGGGTATATCAAAAAGGATGGCAGTATTGTAACCGGTTCCAACTTCGGCGCCAAAGCCAAACTGGATGGTGTAAACGACGTGCAGGTGGTGGGTTTCGACGGGCCGGTGAATAACCTGGAATTCAGTGCCCAAACGGGATTCATTGTCCGCAAGTATATGGATCCCACCGTTGGCTCCGGCCGTATAGGTACCCAGAGTGAAGTATGGTGGATCCGTTACCGTTATGCAGAAGTATTGCTCAATGCAGCGGAAGCAGCGTTTGAACTCGGACAGGCGGGCGTAGCGGCAGATTATATTAACCAGGTGCGCGAAAGAGCCGGGTTTAAAACACCGCTGACCGCCGCACAGATTACCTTTGGCAGAATTGTACATGAAAGAAAAGTCGAACTGGCCTTTGAAGGACATGAGTTCTGGGACATGAAACGCTGGCGCCTGGCGCATATCATCTGGAATGGCCGCAATACAGATCTGACGCTGACCCCCGGAGATGAAACCGCTGTGAGTACACGGGTATTCGGGTTGTGGCCATATAAAATTTATGATCCGGGTAGTCCGAATAACGGCAAGTATGTATTTAAACAGATCCTGCCTGGTGCGGTGACTGCGCCGCACGAATTCCGTCTTGGTAATTACTATGGATTTATTATGGATGATATCCGTAATAATAATCCGAAAATAGTAAAGAATCCTAACCAATAAATAGATGTAATATGAAAACAAGTAGTTATTATACCCTGTTTGTGGCGTTAGGCCTGCTTTTCGCTTCGTGTAAGAAAGATAATTATAAAGCACCTTCCAGCACCTTTAGCGGTCGGCTGGTGTACCAGGGAGAGCCCATTAATGTAGGTTTTAACGACGTATACTTTGAGCTATGGGAGCCGGGTTGGGGAAAGAGTTCCGCTATTCCCATGTCGGTATCGCAGGATGGCGCCTTCTCTGCGTTATTGTTCAACGGGCATTATAAGGTGATCATCCCTGCTTCGCAGGGACCGTTCCGCTCTCTCTCAGACAAAACCACCAATACAGATACCATGTTGTTAACGGTATCCGGTAATATAAAACAGGACATCGAGGTGATGCCCTATTACATGATCCGTTCTCCTAAATTCACTACTACGGGTAAGGAGCTGACAGCCACCTTCCGGGCGGAGAAAATTATCAAAGATGTGAACGCCCGCGATATAGAGAAGGTAGCGCTGTATGTTTGCAAAACGCAGTTTGTAAATCCTGCGAACAGTATTAAATCGAAAGAGGTGAGCGCCGCGGACATTGCCGATCCGGCTAATATCAGTTTACAACTCACTATTCCGGATGTGGTGCCCTTACAGAAAACGGTATTTGCACGTGTTGCTATAAAAATAGCCGGTGTAGAAGATATGCTCTACTCGCCGGTACAAGAGATCAATTTGTAAAGATTGATGAACAGACCCTTACACATGCCCCCTGGTTCTCCGGGGGGCTTTTTTATGGCTGTTTTTCGTGATGTCTTTCACTTGTGCTTCGATGGTGTTGTAGAGGATGTCGATGAGTCTTTTTACAGCGGGAGAAGGTGTTTTTTTATACGTCAGCATATAAACGGCAACATCCGGTAATGCCGGAAGTCCGCTGCTGGCCGGCAATGCAACGCATCCGGCAGGCAAGCCTATTTCTGTTCGGATGGTGATACCGAGTCCGGCCTGTGCGGCTGCCCACATACCGGCCACGCTGCCGCTGGTGAGTGCTGGCCGCCAGGTGCGTTTCGCCTTTTCAAGGGCCGCCAGTCCGATGCTGCGGAAAACGCAGGGTGGTTCGAACAGCAGAAGGGGTAGCGGTTGCAGCTGCGCTATATTTTTATTGGTGTTACCAATCCATCGTATAGGCAGGTAGCCAAGGGGGATGGCTGCCGCAGGTATCTCTTTTCCGAAAGATAGGATGACATCGAGCTTGCCACTTTGCAGTTGTTGTAACAACAGCGTCTGCCGGTCTAGTGTTACTTCTACTTCCATTTGCGGATGCACGGCGGCAAACTGTGCGAGCACTACCGGCAGCCCGCTTTCAGCAAAATCGGCCGGCAGGCCCAGTTTCACTTTCCCGGCGATATGCGTGGCCGTGAGGGCCTGGATAGCCTGCTGGTTGAGGTCCAGTATCTGCCGTGCATAACTCAATAGTATTTCACCGGCAGCGGTTAACTGCCAGCCGCGTCCCTGCTTAACAAACAGCTGCTGGCCACTGATTTCTTCCAGTCGCTGCATCTGTAAGCTCACGGCCGATTGCGACCGTGATACCTGTTCTGCTGCCCTTGCAAAACTGTCCAGATCTACGGCCAGTACAAAGGTGCGGAGCAGATCCAGTTCCAGCAGGTCTGTTACCATAGTTTAATTTTATTAAAGTGTGGTGTTAGATGTTTCAATATTGCAAATGTATGAAACCACGGTAAATTTGCCAAAGAGATGCCGGCGTTCAAAATATACAGGAAGATAAGTCGGCAACTTTTACAGCCGTTTACCTGTTAAAAATATCATCATTAATAAACAGTATATGCCTTTTATTCAGATTTATCTCGGCGAACATCTGTCGCCACAAAACAAAAAAGATATTTCTCTGGCCATACACCAGAGCCTCGTAGATGTTTTTCATATTCCGGTAAAAGACTATTTCCAGGTGATCCATGCCATGAAGCCCGGTGATATTCTTTATCCCGACAGTTATTTTGATGTACCGCATACCGATAACCTGCTGTATATACGTATTACGGCCCGGGGCGGCCGAACGGTGGAAATGAAACAGGAATTGTATGGGAAGATAGCTTCCCGTATAGCAGCCACTACGCCAGTGAGTGCAGAGGATGTGGTGATCATCCTGCTGGAAAATGATTCACCGGATTGGTCTTTCGGCAGAGGCCTTGCGCAGATGGTCAAGTAAAAAACCGGCCGGGCAGGGATTGCCCGGCCGGGTTTATCCCTTTACACAGTGTAGTGCAGTTCCAGTACGGAATTCGGATATGTTTTGGTGCCGGTTAACCGGAACGTTTTTTCCATCGCAATACCACCAAAGAGTGGTAGCCCGTCTCCAAGCACCACGGGTATTACATGGATCGTCATCTCATCTATCAGCGATGCCAGCGCACCATTGAGTTGTCCGCCTCCTACCAGCCATATATCCCGGCCATTTTCTTTTTTAAGTTGCGCCACAAATTCCAGAATGTCTTTGCTGATAAATTTTACAAAAGTGGTATCTGTCCGGATACTATCTCTCGTAAAAACATAATTTGTTTTATCAGGATACGGGAAAGTTTCGCTGAGTACCAGCACATCTTTGTAGGTATGGTGCCCCATGAGCGTAGTATCGATAGTAGCCAGGAAGTCGGCGTAACCATAATCTGTGTTTTCCGGATTGGGAAAACCTGTAAGCCAGTCGATTTTACCATCCCGCGTAGCAATGTATCCGTCGAGGCTGACAGCGATATATACTTTTAGTTTCTTCATGTTTTTTATACAAAGTTGGGAGTTAAGGAGGAGATAAAATTGTACAAAATTTCCAGAGTTTGATAATGGACGTATCAGAATAATAGGGTGATAAAAAATATCTGATTGATGAGTGTTTTACTTTTTTTAAAGTTACTACATTTGGTAAATGAAGTAAAAATGGAGTTGATGATTGTAGAACAACTTTTCAACAGGTTAGATGCGTTGGATAGTAGGCTGGACGCGATACAACTGTTATTGAAGGTAATGGAAGTGCGCATCCGCCTGATGGAATCACGGATCGATTACCGGTTTGACCGGATGGAAGAACAAACTATCGTCTCTATATAAATATCGTATTAGGAAACGTTTCATGAGTGTGCCCCTGCTGCACCGCGTCTTTATACTTCGAAGGCGTCATTCCGGCAAATGATTTAAACACCCGGATAAAATGCGCCTGATCATAAAAACCATTCTCATACGCCACTGCTGTCAGTGGCGTTTCTGTTTGATGCGCTATCTGTGTCACCGCTTTATTGACAAGACAGAGCTGTGCATATTTTTTGGGTGGCATTCCCAGTACTTTAGTGGCCGTTTGTATATATTTTTTGGAAGAAATATGTTTCCCGGAGATATTGGCCCGTACATGTCCTTTTTGTAAGCTGCCGGACTCCTGTAATGCAAGGATTTCTTCCGGAACCGTTTGTGGCTGCGCCATGCGCAACAGAAATTTTTCCAGGATCCGGAATTTATCTTCTGCGTGCTCCGCTGCCTGTAAATCTGCCAGCAATGGAAAAGCGGCCGCACCCCATATATCGGGTAAAGTAAGGGGATGTTCACGGAGCTTTGCGGCAGAGAAACCACAGAGGCGGTAAAGACCAAAAGGTTTCAGCATAATCCCCAATGCTTTGTAACGTCCTTTGGCGCGGGTAATGACCGGTCGGGTAAATAAGCCGGACACGCCTCCCTGCTGGCTGTAACCAAAGGCAGTCTGCGCGTTTGCCTGTACAGACAGGTGATCACCAAAATTAATGATCAGCTCCTGGTGCAGGAACGGGATGTTGTAAGAAGATAACTGTACGGTATTGGCATCGTGGTACCAGAAGTAGTCAATCGCTTCTCTTAGTTCATTTTTTGGCAGGTATACAATGGCATTCATGATGGGGTAAAGGTACAGATTCGGAATGCAATTTCAACTGATTGGCCGTCAACGGAAATTAATCAGTAAATTGAGCGCTAATCGGCAGGTATGGAGACCGTTACAACAGAGAAACAATTACCCAGGTGGCAGCTTTTTCTGCTTTCGTTTAAAGAAGCCTACAAAGCACTGCAGGCGAATGATCCGTTGCGTATGGCAGGGGCCACAGCGTTCTTTACCACTTTTGCCCTGCCGGCTATTCTCATCATTATTATCCAATTACTCCGTATCATCTTCCGTATCCAGCATCCGGGGCAACGGCTGCGGGTGCAACTGGAAGGCCTGTTTGGTCAGGAAACAACGGAAGCGATCCTGGAAACGCTGAAAGCCTTCCGGAGCATTGCACAGAACTGGATCATTGCCATCGCCGGATTTATTTTCCTGTTGTTTGTTGCCACTACGCTGTTTAAAATTATCAAAGGCTCTCTCAATGAATTGTGGAAGGTAAGACCACAGCATAAAAGTACTTTCGGAGAGATCATGGTATCCCGGCTGAAAGCAGTGCTGGTAATCGTTTTTGCCGGCGTGCTGTTTATCATCGACCTGGTGGCAGAAGCAGCGCGTATCTTTCTGGGGAAATACATCGATCTCTATCTGCCGGCATTGGGCATTTACTATAACAGCACCCTGAATTATGTGATTTCTGTGATCATTGTTACGATCTGGTTTTTCCTGGTATTCCATTTTTTACCTGATGGAAGGCCGAAATGGAAAGTAGGAATTACCGGCGCATTGGTGACCAGTATCTTGTTTAATATCGGAAAAATGGTGTTGAAAGTGATGCTCACATACAGCAGTATCAACAGTATCTACGGTGCTTCCGCATCTACCGTACTGGTGTTGTTATTTATGTTTTACTCTTCCCTGATCTTTTATTTTGGCGCCTGTTTTACCTATGCCTGGGGGGCATTGACCGACAGGCCGGTTACTCCGCTGGCTTATGCCGCACGGTTCGAGATCACCGATGCGGAGGAATAATGCAATGAATAGATAAATAAGTATTATAAAAATTGTACCTTATAGAGATAGATTTGTCAATGGCAGGGCAACCTGGTTTTTAAGATGAATTCCACCTATGGGCAACAAGATTTCACTAAAGGAAAAAGTAGGGTACGGCTTTGGAGATATGGCATCCTCCATGTTCTGGAAGCTGTTCGGTATGTACCTGTTGTTTTTTTATACAGATGTGATGGGCATCGCTGCTGCAGCGGTGGGTACCATGTTCCTGATTACCCGTATATGGGATACTTTCTTTGATCCGGTAGTCGGCGTTTTATCCGACAGAACGCACTCCCGCTGGGGGAAATTCAGACCTTATATTTTATACATGGCGCTCCCTTTTGGGGTGATGGGCGTACTTACCTTTACCACACCGGGTTACAGTGATACCGGCAAACTGATCTACGCATACGTTACCTATTCGGCCATGATGATGATCTATTCGTTGATCAATGTGCCCTATGCCTCTTTGCTGGGCGTTATTTCCACCGATGGCAGGGAACGGAACACACTGGCGTCTTTCAGGATGGCTTTTGCTTTTGGCGGCAGTTTAATTGCGCTCGCATTGATAGAGCCGCTGGTGTCATTTTTCAGCAAAACAGGCGATGCACCCAACCTGCAACGTGGCTGGCAGCTTGGCGTAGCCGTTATTGCGCTGATCTGTGTAATCCTCTTCCTGCTTTGTTTTGCATGGGTCAGGGAAAGAGTGCAACCCATTCAGGAAATGCCTCTTTCCCTGAAAACAGATGTACGGGATCTCTGGCAGAACCGGCCGTGGTGGATTTTGCTCGGCGCCGGTATAGCAGCATTGATTTTTAACTCTATCCGGGATGGCGCCACTTTATATTATTTCAAATACTATATTCAGAATATGGAGGCCTTTAAACTGGGCAGCATGAGCATCACTTATTCTATGCTGTACCTGGTGCTGGGGCAGGGTGCAAATATTATCGGGGTAATCCTGGCTTCGCCCGTGGGTAATAGCATTGGTAAGAAGAACACCTACCTGGGCGCCATGCTGATAGCCTCCGTACTCAGTATCTTGTTTTACTGGCTGGGTAAGGACCAGCTGACACTGATCTTTGTATTCCAGTTTCTGATCAGCATCTGCGCCGGTATCATTTTCCCTTTGCTGTGGTCTATGTATGCAGATATTGCCGACTACTCCGAATGGAAGAATGGGCGCCGCGCTACCGGGTTAATATTCTCTTCCTCATCAATGTCGCAGAAATTCGGATGGACAATCGGCAGCGCCCTCACCGGCTGGCTGCTGGGCGCCTTTGGTTTTAAAGCCAACGAAGTACAGGCACACGCAACACAGAATGGCATTTTATTAATGCTTAGTTTTTTACCCGCTGTTGGATCGTTGTTATCCATCCTGTTTATTGCCATGTACCCGCTTTCCGAAGCGCGTGTGACCACAATAACAGCAGAACTGGCGCAAAGAAGAAAATAATGCAGGCGGAATTGAAAGCATCCCTGGAGAAAGAACTGGCGGCTATCCTGGATTACTGGACGACCTATACACCCGACGAGACCAATGGCGGCTTTTACGGGAAGGTGGATAATGACAATCAACCTACTTCTACGGCCCCTAAAGGAGCGGTATTAAATGCGCGCATCTTATGGACTTTTTCCGCCGCCTTCAACAGCACAGGGAAAAAGGAATACCTCGCTATAGCCGATCGTGCGTATCAATATTTTGAGCGGCATTTTATAGATGAAGTATATGGCGGTGTATACTGGACGGTGGACTACACCGGCCAACCGGCGGAAACAAAAAAACAGGTGTATGCCATTGCCTTTGCACTATATGCCTACAGCGAATACTACAAAGCTACCGCCCATCCGGTGGTACAAAGCAGGTCTGTTGCACTCTACAACAGCATAGAACAACACAGTTTTGATCCGTTGCATGGTGGTTACTTTGAGGCTTTTACCCGTGAATGGAAAGAAATAGCGGACCTGCGCCTTAGTGAAAAAGATGCAAACGAGAAAAAGACAATGAACACACATCTGCATATAGTCGAAGCTTACGCTAACCTATATACGATCTGGCCGGATGTACAACTGCGTCAGCAGATACAACGTTTGCTGCAATTATTTTACGATAAGATCATCGACCTAAAAAGCGGGCATCTGCATTTATTTTTTGATGAACAATGGGAGATAAAAAGCAATGAGGTGTCATACGGACATGATATTGAAGCCAGCTGGCTGTTACAGGAGGCGGCTGAAATAATCGCAGACCCCGCGCTCATTGAACAATACAAGGCACTCGCACTTCTGGTTACCCATGTTACTTTAAAGGAAGGCATAGATAAGGATGGTGGACTATGGTATGAATACAACAACACCCTGATCGAAGAAAAGCACTGGTGGCCACAGGCAGAAGCGCTCGTAGGATTTATCAACGCCTGGCAGTTGCAACCGGAAAGCGATTACCTGCAACATGCGTATAATACCTGGCGCTTTATTGACCGCCATATAAAAGATAAAGTACACGGTGAATGGTATTGGGGGATCTATAAAAATAACCGCATTATTCCGGAAGACAAGGCCGGCTTATGGAAATGTCCTTATCATAATGCAAGGGCATGTATGGAAGGAGTCCGGCGCTTATCGGCTGCGGGGTAGCTTCCTGGTAAGCAATTGCCGGTAATGTGCCGCATCCGGCAGAAGGGAATCAACTCCTTTCAGTTCGCCGGTCATCGGCTCATATCCCTTGATTACTTGCTCTACATGATAGCATAATTGTTTTCCGGTAAAAAAGTAGACGCCATCAAATGCAGGAATAGTAGTATTGGTAAGCAACGCCTGTTTTGCCGTATCATAAGGAAAAGCATTCAGTCTTTTATGCACATGAAGTAATACATCATTCTCAAAATAATAATCTGTTTGTTGCGTACCATAAGATAAACCTATCCAAACGCTCACCTTCTGCAGTTGGCGGCCTTTGAAGAAGCCCGTCAGCTCTGCGCCTCCATCCGGCACGTGCTCAGTGATCGCTGCCGCTGGTAACACTTTTTTCTGTAGCAATTTATCCTGGTCAATCGCTTTGGCAGATGCCTTTATCTGATCAACAACTGCTTTTACAGCCGGTGGCTGACAAAAAGCAATATTGCTTAAAAAAAGGCAAGTGGAAAGGACGATCATCAAAGGGCGCATAGAAAGAGAGATGAGGTAAAAGTAAGTATGCCGAAAATACAGATAAAACCACCACAATCTGGTACTGATTTCACATTTTTTAATCAGTAATTAGCAATTCACCACTCCGCTTTCCCCTGCATAATTATTTTATATATCTTGACAGGTATGAACTGCAAGATATATTCCACGCTTCAAGCTGCTTTCTTATTCGGCGCCCTTACCTTATCGGCGCAATCTGATGTAACGGTACGTTTCAGCGAACCGGCCCGTCATTTTACGGCATCCGCTCCTTTGGGGAATGGCCGTATGGGCGCTATGGTATTTGGAAACACCAACAGGGAACGGATTGTACTGAATGAAATCTCCATGTGGTCCGGTGGGGTACAGGATGCTGATAGCAAGGAAGCTGCCAGCTATCTCCCGCAGATCCGGCAATTGTTGCTGGACGGGAAAAATATTGAAGCACAGAAAATGTTACAGCAATATTTCATCTGCCAGGGGCCCGGCTCCGGCAGGGGGGATGGCGCTAACGTAAAATTTGGTTGTTACCAAACACTGGGAGATCTTTTTATTCAATGGAAAGATACGGTGTCGGCTGTACGTAATTACCAGCGGCAACTACGTCTCGACAACGCCATCAGCACAGTGAGCTGGGAAAAGAACGGGGTGGCTTTTAAAGAAGAAGTACTGGTATCTGCTCCCGGGCAGGTGGCCGTAGTTCGCCTGGTGGCCAGCAAACCTGGCAGCCTGTCTTTCAGCACCGGGTTATATCGTAAAGAGCGTGCAGCCATTCGCGTTGTGAATGGTGCTGTTGAAATGAGCGGTATTTTAAACGGTGGTAACGGCGACGAGGGAACGAAATATGCGGCTGTGCTGAAAGTAGTATCAAAAGGAGGTACCCGCACCCAGCACAACGACCAGATCACCATCAACGGGGCCGATGAATGCCTGTTGCTCGTAGCCGCACGTACCAATATGAACTGGCCGGCGGTGGAAACACCCGGTCCCGCACCATTGTCCAAAACAGTGGCCGATATCAGTAAAGCTGCTGCTACTTCCTGGTCTGCATTGGTACAGGCACACGTAAAAGATTATACTGCTTATTTTAACCGCTGCCGGTTAACATTTACCGATAACAGCAACGAAGACGTAAAGCAGCTGTCTACCATGGACCGCCTGCAACGTTTACAGGATGGCGGAAAAGACGCGTCCCTGGCTTCGTTGTATTTTAACTTTGGCCGCTACCTGCTGATCAGTTCTTCCCGCAACGGTGGCATGCCGGCTAATCTGCAGGGATTATGGGCCGAAGAATACCAGACGCCCTGGAACGGGGATTATCACCTCAATATCAATGTGCAGATGAACTACTGGCCGGCAGAAGTGACTAACCTGTCAGATCTTCACCAGCCCTTGTTCACACTGGCCAAACAGATGTCGGTATACGGGCAGCGTACCGCCCGTACCTATTATAAGGCTGATGGCTGGGTAGCGCATGTGATCAACAATCCCTGGGGCTTCACATCGCCGGGTGAAGGGGCCGACTGGGGATCTACTTTAACCGGTGGAGCCTGGGTGGCCACACATCTCTGGAAACATTACCAGTACACAAACGATAAAAAGTTCCTGAAAGAAATATACCCGGTACTCAAAGGCGCCGCTACTTTCTACAAGGAAATCCTGATCACCGAACCTTCGCACCAGTGGCTGGTAACAGCGCCTTCCAATTCACCGGAAAATGCGTACATCCTGCCAAACGGCCAACAGGGACAAACCTGTATGGGGCCTACCATGGATATGCAGATTGGCAGGGATCTGCTGAAAGCTAACCTGGAAGCGGCCCGCGTACTGGGCACCGACAAAGCCTGGGCCGACAGCCTGCAACTGGTACTCGGTAAACTCGCACCCAACCAGGTAAGTCCTACTACCGGCGGTATCCAGGAATGGCTGGAAGATTATAAAGAAGCAGATCCGCACCACCGCCACGTTTCGCCGTTATATGGTTTGTATCCTTATGATGAAATCACCCCCTGGGATACGCCGGAACTGGCAGTCGCAGCGGAAAAAACATTGCAACGCCGGGGAGATGGCGGTACCGGCTGGTCCCGCGCCTGGAAAATTGCTTTCTGGGCCCGTCTTGGAAACGGTAACCATGCCTATAAAATGTTCCGTGAACTATTGGTACCCGCCGCAGCTACCAGCGAAATCAGTATGCGCTCCGGAGCCGGTACTTATGCGAACCTGTTCTGCGCTCATCCGCCTTTCCAGATCGATGGCAACCTCGGCGCTGTAGCCGGTATTGCAGAAATGTTGCTGCAAAGTCATGGCGGCGGACAGGTCATCCGACTGTTGCCTGCGCTGCCGGAAAACGAAGAATTTGCTGCCGGTAAAGTGAGCGGTTTATGCGCCGTAAACGGATTTGTGGTCGACTTTAGCTGGAAAAATAAAGCGGTACAGGAAGTATCACTGCTGTCTAACACCGGTGCAGAATGCCGGTTGTTACTGCCTTCCCGCGCTGTGGTGAAAGACCGCAGCGGCGCCGTGATTCCGCATCAGTACGAAAATGGCGTATTACGTTTCCCCACTAAAAAAGGAATGAAATATCATATCGCCGTATAGGCGCAGCAGTTTTTTGTCTTACTCCGTATCATCGGAGTAAGACAAAAAAATCGCATCTTTATCTTTCATAAGTAACTATATGGAAGACCTGAAACAAGTGGCTGCCAAAGCAGCATTGGATTTTATAAAACCCGGACAAACCATCGGACTTGGCGCCGGCAGTACCATCGCCCACCTGGTGAACTACCTGAAGGAAACAGACAACTTATTCCACAGTATTACCACCGTCACCTCTTCGTTCAACACCCAGCTGTTGCTCCAGGAACATGGGTTTAACAGTAAACAGATCGGTGAGGTATCCAAACTGGATATTTATTTTGATGGATGTGATCAGTTTGATCACCAGCTGAACGCCCTGAAAAGCGGCGGTGGCATTCATACGCGCGAAAAGCTGCTGGCTGCTATGGCAGACAAATTCATCCTCATTGGAGATGGTTCAAAATATGTAGCGCAGTTATACACCACTTTTCCGGTGGTGATAGAAGTGATACCGGAAGCGGTACCATTTGTGATGAAACAGTTGAAGAAAGTATTTTCGCCGGCCAACCCGGTGATCCGGCTGAGTAACAAAAAAGATGGGGCGGTGATTACGGAAAACGGCAACCTGCTGATTGATATCTGGTTCCGTTCTTTCCCGCTATTAGATAGCCTGAATCATCGTTTGAAGGAAATTCCGGGTGTACTCGAAACCTCACTTTTTTACAACATGGCCCATGCTGCCATCATAGCGGGAAAGAAGGGAGTGGAAATTATTCCGAAAGATCCGGCTTACCTGATCTGAAACTCCCGTGTACCAGCGGTTACATGATAACGTAATCCTTTGCCGGTGGTTTGTGTGATCACCGGTTTATTGTTCTCATATATTTTTTGTGTCGGGGAGATGTTGAAAAACACATCTGCACTGGCATTGGGAGGCACGGCCACATTGTAGGTGATGGTATTACCGTTTCTTTTCCAGGAGGAAACGATTTTTCCATACGGACTTTCGTGGCTGGCTTCAAAATGATCCAGTCCTTCTACGAAACCGGGCGACAACAGGATATTTTTAAATCCGGGTGCAGCTTCATCCGGTTTTATACCGGCAATACCTTTATACATCCAGGCGCCGATTTCACCAAACATAATGTGGTTTCGCGACAGATCAGAAGATGCGTTGATATCCCAGTTTTCAAAAAGGGTAGTAGCGCCGCTCATGATCCACCAGCCCCAGGAAGGGAAGGTACGTTGCGCGGCTACTTTATAAGCCACATCCGCGTAGCCGTTTTCGCTCAGCGCATTCAGGATACTTTTAGTACCGAGTAAGCCTACATCCAGGTGGAAATTATCTGCCGCTACTCTTTTGGCCAGCTTGTCCGCTACCTTGCTTTTCATGGCTTCGGGTACGAGTCCCCAGTATAACGCTACGCTTTGTTCTGTTTGTACCCCTTCTCCATAAATGCCGGTGTCGGTATTCAGGTATTTCTTATTAAAAGCGGTTTTGATCTTTTCTGCCAGGGCACTGTATTTCGTATAATCAGCGGTTTTTCCAAACAGTTTTGCTGCTTTGGCCAGGATCAGCGCATCCGCATAATAATAGGCAGAGGAGGTAAATTCTACGGGAGATTTGGACTTCACCGGTACCCAGTCGCCCAAACCCCAGGTGGTGAGCCCATTCGGGCTGATGGCCGTAATCCGGTCTACATACCGGCGCATATTGTCGTATGAATCAGACAGCAGCGTGGTATCTCCGTAAAACAGGTAAATATTCCAGGGAATAATAGCGATGGTGCTGGTCCAGTCGGGGCCATTTCCCCATTCATATCCCCAGCCACCGGTAGGAATGATGGAAGGCAGTACCCCGTTGGGTTGCTGTTCATCCCGGTGATCTGCCAGCCATTTCTCATAGATGGTAATACCATCGAAGTTGTACAGTCCTGTTTCAATGGCAATCTGTGCATCGCCGGTCCAGCCGTTCTTTTCCCGCTGCGGGCAATCTGTCGGATAGCCGAACAGGTTAGAGAGATAAGCATTATTGGTAGCCCACCACAATTTATTGATCATGGTATCGGAGCCATGGATATGCCCGGTGGGCGGCACATTGCTGTGCATAAAGAAACCGGTGAGGTTATCTTTGTTAAGCGTTACCGGCGCACTGCTGGTAACCTCCACATACTGGAATCCTTTGTAGTTAAAGCGGGGCATAAAAGTTTCTTCCCCTTTACCGCTGAGGATGAAAATATCTGTCTGGAAAGGATCAGTGTCATCTGTTGGGCGGTAATGCACCACGATATTTGACAGGTCCACAAATCCTTTTTTATCCAGTTGTTCGCCGTGTTTCAGTTTGATTACCGTACCCGCAGCACCGCTGACACGGATCCTGCTAACACCGGCAATGTTTCTGCCGAGATCATAAACCCAGGTGCTGTCGTTGAGATGTGCTACGCTGGCGGCTGGAATTTCTTCCACGTTCTCGATGGGATACAGCTGTTGTGAAACAATGTGATTGGAAGGTGCTGATCTGTTGATCACATCTTTCCATTTACTGTCGTCGAAAGCGGTGGTATTCCATCCCGGTTGTTCTTTTCGGGCGTCGTAATGTTCTGCGGTGTAGATGCTGTTGAATACAATTGGCCCCAGTGCTGTTTTCCAGTCTTTCCCGGAGGTAATGGTTTCCACTGAACCATCGGTATAAGTAATCCGCAGATCGAGGCAAAATGCGGGTCTCCCACGCCAGGGCGCTTCATGGAAATTCCATACGGCGGTGGACTGGTGATTATACCATCCGTTGCCCAGCATTACCCCGATGGCGTTTTTACCGGATTGCAGGAGGGATGTTACATCGTAGGTAACGTAGAGGGTGCGGCGGTCGAAGCGGGTATACATGGGATCCAGCCGGTGATTGCCGGCTTTCTGGCCATTGAGATATAGTTCATACAGACCTGCCGCCGCGATATAGGCCCGGGCAGATTTTATTTGTTTAGTGGCCGTGAAAACTTTCCGGAAGTTGCCAGCGGGCTTGAGTTGTACATTATCGCCATCGCTGATCCAGCTGCCTTTCCAGTTACTTTGCTGCAACATACCGGTTTCAAACCACGATTGCGTAGTAGTTGTTTTTTGTCCGTCTTTGTCCCATATTTCCACGCTCCAGTAATACCGGGTAAATGGTTGTAATGCTTTTCCCTGGTACGTGGTGAGCAGGTCTCCGTTGTTGACTTTGCCGCTGGTCCATAAAGGATGGCTGCCAAGCGTAGCGGAGTCGGTGGCTACTTTGATCTGGTAAGCTGTTTGCCTGGCGCCGCTGCGGCTGTCTTCCAGCTGCCAGGAGAAACGCGGATGCACCGCGTCGATGCCGAGAGGCGTAGGCAGGTGCTCGCATTTCAGGCGGATAGGCGTGCAGGCGGTAGTTGCCGGTGAATAAGGATCAGTAACCGGAGCAGCGTTTGAACGCCCGGTACTTACCGTGTTCGCGGAACTATGATAGCCGCTTTCCACTCCGGAAGAATGGTGCCACTTATGATAAAGATAGCCGTTTGCCGTGGCCACGGGTTCGCGCCCCTGCGCCGTAAAAGCAAAGGGCGATAACAATAACAGGTAAAGAAACAGGTTCCGTAAGGTTGAATGCATGCTCAGCTTTAATTATTTCCCGACAAGATAAAATAAGCCCCCCTTTTTTTCGCCTGTTTTATGTGAAAGGAAAAAAGATAGATCGATCTGTCTATTTTTACTTACCTTTGTTTTATGAAGAAGAAGATCAGTGATCCGAAACAGCGTTTACTGGAAACAGCCACCTCCCTTTTCTATAACCAGGGCTATCACGCCACGGGGATTAACCAGGTAATTGAAGAAGCAGGTGTTGCCAGGGCCAGCCTGTATACACACTATGAATCAAAGGAGTCGTTGCTGCTGGCTTTTTTACACCAGCGTCATACCGACTGGATGGAAGGATTACAACGTTTTACAGATAAGGCAACAAAGCCGAAAGAAAAGATTGCCGCCGCATTTGATTTCCTGTTTGATAATAATGAGAAAGAGCATTTCCGGGGCTGCGCTTTCCTGAACATTCTTTCCGAAACCACTGATAATGATACTGCCGTGCTGGCCGTCATACAGGATCATAAGAAAGGGCTGCGCGCTTTTCTCGGAGAGATCCTGGCAAAGGAAAAGCAGGGAATAAAGGATCATGTTTACCTGTTATTTGAATCCGCTATTGTGGAAAGCCAGCTTTACCGCCACCAGTGGCCGGTACAGGAGGCAAGGAAAATGGCGGTGGGGTTGTTGTAGGAGATGTCGCAGGCAAGCCTTTTCGCTAAACGCAACACAAAATATCATCACTAATAAAAAAGATGCTGAGCATCTTTTTTTAAAACTTCTAAAATAGACAGATCGATCTATCTGAATATATCACATTTAAATATTTGCATCATGGAACAGAAATTCCCCCTCCCTCCATTTACACGGGAAACAGCCTTACAGAAAGTACAACTGGCAGAAGATGCCTGGAACAGCAAAGATCCGCAGAAAGTATCCATGGTATACACCAAAGATACGGTGTGGCGCAACCGTGATCAGTTCATCAACGGCCGCGAAGAAGTAGTGGCTTTTCTCACCGGGAAATGGCAACGGGAACTGGACTACAAGCTGAAAAAAGAACTCTGGAGTTTTACGGATAACCACATTGCGGTTTGTTTTGAATATGAATGGCACGATCATACCGGCAACTGGTACCGCTCTTATGGCAATGAACTCTGGGAATTTAATGCAGACGGCCTTATGCAGCGCAGATTAGCCGCTATCAATGATGTACCCATTAAAAGCAGCGAACGGAAATTCCGGGACCCGGAAGAAATCATACTGGCTTGTTAGAGCTGGCCGGAACAGCAATCAGCATCAGGATGATGCCAGGCGGGGAGCACACCCGGCCTGGTACTTTCATGGTGTGAATTTTGTAACTTTGCCACATGGGCAAAACAGAAACACTCCAGGAGTTCTACCAGCACAAGTTCCGGCATATCCCGGAAAAACTGCAACAGGATCTCGGACATTTTAATGTGTTCAGAATGGAAGACTGTATGGTAGACGGGGATATTACCGTAAAATACAGTCGCCGCGACTTCTACAAAGTAAGCCTGTTGCGGGGAGACACCCTCTTTCATTACGCCGATAAAACGGTGGAAGTAAAAGGCAGCGCACTTGTCTTCTTTAATCCGCAGGTACCTTATTCCTGGGAATCGCTGTCCGGTGATTACAGCGGCTATTTCTGCATCTTCAAGGAATCTTTTTTTACAGGCGCTACCCGCAGCAATATCCACGATCTGCCCATGATGGTGCCAGGGGGCATTCCTTCCTATTCCCTCACCAAAAGCCAGGATAAAGAAGTAACGCAGCTGTTTAAGAAAATGCTGACGGAAATCAACACCGATTATGTATATAAATATGACCTGCTGCGGAGCTATCTGACAGAGATTATTCACTATGCTCTGAAAATGCAGCCGTCTGAAACCCTTTACCAGCATGCAGATGCCAAATCCCGTATCACCGCCGTATTTAGCGACTTGCTGGAAAGGCAATTCCCGATAGAATCACCCGCACAGCGCTTCTCCCTGCGTTCGGCCAACGATTTCGCAAAGCAGCTGTCGGTGCATGTGAATCACCTGAACCGGGCTATCCGGGACACTACCGGCAAAACCACCACCACACATATTGCAGAACGTTTAACCGCCGAAGCCAAAGCCCTGCTAAAACATACCAACTGGAACGTATCCGAGATCAGTTATGCCCTCGGATTTGAAGAACCGGCCCATTTCAGCAACTTTTTCAAAAAACAAACCACCCTTACGCCCGGCGCTTTTCGCATTGTTTGATTTTTGCAATGATTGGTTTGATTGCCGTAACAACAGACCCGTGCCACCGGTCTACTTTTGTGTTATCAAAAAACACTTAGATCATGGACAACAAAAAAGTATGGTTTGTAACCGGCGCCTCCAAAGGATTAGGCCGCTCCCTCGTAAAACAATTATTGCAGAAAGGATATAAAGTGGCGGCTACTTCCCGCAGCATCGACGACCTCCGCCAGGTGGCTACAACTGCTGATTTCCTGCCCCTTTCGGTAGATCTGAAGAATGAAGCCAGTGTGCAGGCTGCAGTGGCTGAAACCATCAAACACTTTGGCCGTATAGATGTGTTGGTAAACAACGCAGGATACGGACAAATCGGTAGCCTTGAAGAAACATCTGATGCAGAAGCCCGCGCCAACTTCGATGTAAATGTATTCGGCCTTCTCAACGTAACGCGCAGCATCGTACCGCATATGAGAGCACAGCAATCAGGGCATATCTTCAATATCTCTTCTATTGGTGGATTTACCGGCAATTTCCCGGGCTTTGGTATTTATTGTGCTACCAAGTTCGCCGTAGATGGATTAACTGAATCCCTGGCAGCAGAAGTGGCGCCATTTGGTATCCAGGCTACGATTGTATCGCCCGGTTACTTCCGGACGGATTTTCTCTCCTCCGGCTCCCTGAGCGTACCAGCCAATCAGATCGCTGCGTACCAGTCGGTGCGCGACTCCCAGCACTTACATCAGCAGGAAATCAATGGCAATCAGCCAGGTGATCCCGAAAAAGCAGTAGCCGCATTAATCGACGTGGCGGAAGCGCCTAAAGCGCCTTTGCACCTTTTCCTCGGAGAAGATGCTTACCAGATGGCTTATCAGAAAATTGCAGCGATAGAAGGAGACCTGGAGCAGTGGAAAGCAGTAACAACAGGAACGGCTTTTGTAGCCTAGCCGGTTATTTTGTCTTACCCGGGGCATACCGGGTAAGACAAAATACTTAGCCTATCCCAATATTAAAATCTTTATCGAATTCTAGTTTGCCTTCCCGTTCTTCGGTACTACCCGGCATTTTAAGACCTTTTATCTTAGCGGTTTTACCTTTTGCCAGCAGATCGGCAATGTGTTTGTCGGTGAGTTTTTTACCAAGGATCTCAAATGGAATTTTGAAGCCACATTCTTTGAAATTAGCGCAGCCATAAGCGGTATTGCCTTTTTTGAGCGCATGTGTTTTACATTTGGGACATGGCACTTCTGCAATTACCACCGCCTTTTTAGGTTTCGGTTCTTTTTTGGGCTTTTCTTTTTCTTCCGGTACTGGTGGCGGATCAGGAGCGATGGTGATAAATTTGTAGCTGGCAGTTTTTACTTCTTTGGTGAGGTCTACCACCATCTGTATCAGCTCCTCCTTAAAAGTATCCATCGCATACTCGCCTTTTTCTATGAGGCGGAGTTTTCGTTCCCACTGCCCCGTTAGTTCGGCACTTTTCAGAAGTTCCGTCTGTATGGTATCAATCAGGTCCATGCCCGTTTGGGTGGCATAGATATTCTTCTTTTTCTTTTCGATATATTTTCTGCGGAACAGTGTTTCAATGATATTGGCGCGGGTAGACGGCCGGCCTATACCATTGTCTTTCAGTAATTCCCTTAAATCTTCATCATCTACCTGTTTACCCGCCGTTTCCATAGCTCTCAGCAACGAGGCTTCTGTAAAGGCTTTCGGCGGAGAGGTTTTCCCCTGGTGGATGCGGGGCGTATGCGGACCGCTTTCACCTACTTCAAAATGGGGCAGTATTTTTTCTTCTTCTTCCCCTTCTTTTTTCTCTTTTACATCGTTGGCGTACACCTCTTTCCATCCGGGTTCGAGGATCTGTTTACCGGTTACTTTAAACGGTACCTGTCCTACTTTACCCAGCACGGTGGTGTTGGATATTTTACATTCCGGGTAGAAGGCCGCAATAAAGCGACGGGCCACCAGGTCGTAGATCCGCTTTTCCTCCAGCGGCAAACCACCGGGGTGCATACCGGTAGGAATAATGGCATGGTGATCGGTTACTTTTTTATCATCGAAAACCGTTTTTAGCTTCGGGATAGGATTCGCCAGCAGCGGCGCCGTCAGCGCAGCATAAGGCGTCATATCCTGGAGGATACCGGCAATTTTCGGGTGCAGGTCTTCTGAGAGGTAAGTGGTATCTACCCTGGGATAGGTAGTCAGCTTTTTCTCGTAAAGATTCTGGATATATTTCAGCGTATCATCTGCTGAGAAACCGAACTTTTTATTGGCTTCCACCTGCAGGGCGGTCAGGTCAAACAGGCGTGGATTTCCTTCCTTTCCGTCTTTCTTTTCGAAAGAGGTGATTTCAAACGGGTGCTCTTTCAGGTAAGCCAGTCCTTTGGCGGCTTTATCCGGCGTTTTCAGCCGGTCGATAGCGGCCGTGAATTCCGTTTCCCGGTAAATCGTTTTCAGTTCCCAGTAGTCTTCCGATACAAAGGCATTGATTTCTTTCTGCCGTTGTACAATCATTGCCAGGGTAGGCGTTTGCACCCGGCCGATGGACAATACCACTTTCCCCTGTGCAAACTTTTTGGTGAACAGCCTGGTCGCGTTCATGCCCAGGAGCCAATCGCCGATAGCCCGCGCACTGCCGGCTGCATATAAATTATCGTATTGATCTGCTGTTTTAAGATGAAGAAAACCGTCACGGATCGCTTCTACTGTCAGCGAAGAAATCCAGAGCCTTTTGATAGGGGCCGCGCATTTTGCTTTCAGCAGCACCCACCGCTGAATCAGTTCTCCTTCCTGGCCGGCATCCCCGCAGTTAATCACTTCTTCACAGGCCTGTACCAGGGTTTCTATGATCTTAAACTGTTTTTGTACACCGGAGTTTTCAATCAGCTTGATGCCGAAGCTGGGAGGAATCATGGGCAAATCTTCCAGCCGCCAGAACTTCCATTGCTCGTAATAATCGTGTGGTTCCTTCAGGGTACAGAAATGTCCGAAAGTCCAGGTTACCTGGTAGCCATTGCCCTCATAGTAGCCATCTTTGCGCTGTTTCGCACCGATCACTTCTGCAATATCCCTTGCCACACTTGGTTTTTCAGCAATGCAAACTTTCATAATCGTTTAAAATTGGGTAACAAATGTCGGATAAATAGTTGTAAATGATAGCTGTTAAAATACGCCAAAAAACTTAAAAATATCAGGAGCTGAAAGCAAATCAGAAAACAACCATTATTTTTTGGGCAATCCGTATTTCTTTGCCACCTTATTATACTTTTTCAGGTACTTCTTGTCTTTCTTCACACCCACCGCTGTAATGATACCGGAAGTTTCTGCTTTTACCCAATAGTTGAAAATAAACTTCTCCCGGTCTCGTTCAAAAAACATACGTGTGGGGCGAAGGTTGTTGTTTCTCAGTAGCGCATTTGCCAGCATGGTTTTCAGGTGAGCCATAAAGCCCATCCTGGTGGAGTCTTTCTTATTGAGTACCTGTATATTCAGGTTCCGGTAGTAAAAATTCATCGTTCCCAATGTTGCGTATTTATTCCCCGACCACTGTGAGAAAATGGTATCTGCCACGCCTCGTCTTACTTTCACGGCCGCCATGGGAATGGCCACCTGGTTAAAATCCTTCAGGTCCATCGGAGCGAGATAACTTTGTGCTGTAAACCCCGACAGCGAGTCACCATACGATTCATGGTAAGAAAAATACCGGATCGGATTACCGAGTAGCCGGCCACTGGCCTGTACCTGTAAGCTATCCTCCTTACCATAGGTATTGCCGAAATGTGTAATTACCGCATTGATACCGGTGATGGGTACGGCTGACCATTTATTCGTTGCCCTGGAAGATTCATTGACGGTAACAGCCGACTGGCGCACTATGATACTGTCTGCATGAAGTGCTACCGGCAAGGTCCCGATAAGCTTCGACGGCATCAGCTTTTCTATTCCATGCTGAAACGGAATACGTTTATCCCTGGCCGTAGTCAGCAGGGTACTGTCTATCGTTATGCGACGGATGGCGATGGTGCTGTCGTCCGGGATATCCATTCCGCTGATCTCCAGCAATGCGCCCTTCACCGTAATATAATCTTTCTGCCATGGGGCAGTACGGAAGGTTTCCGCTGCACTCAGATTGGGCGTCACTTCAAACTGATGCAGGTAAAATGTCCGGGTGGCCGGATCGAGGGCAACGTTTTCCGCCTGTGCATGCAGTTGCTTGTTGCGGTAGTAAAAGCCGCCCTGATGGATGCTGGTGTTCCCCACAAAAGGCGACCAGGCTATTTTATGCGCCTTCTGCCAGTAGAAGCCGGCATCTTTAAACATACCGGATAATCGTTGCAGCACCAGGTCAAGCGTATCTCCATGATGTAATGCCAATTGTATATCCTGCCAGTTCACCACTACGCCGGAGCGGAGTGATAGCTGCTGGTTTTTATCCTGGTGCAATTGTCCTTTTTGTAATTGTACCGATAATTGTGGCGCCTCCAGCTGTGTGCCGGTATGATGGAAAGACAGCGCGGACAGATCCAGGTGCAATTGCTGATAGTGTAATAACTGCGGGCTGCCGGTATGGAGCGCTATGCCGCTGCCTTCCAGCTGAGCGGTGGTTTGTAAGCGGGTAGTATCCGCACCATTGAGCTGCGTGTACAGGATGGCAGCATCGGAGACTGCCAGTTTTTGCAATGTCGCCTGCAACGGTGCGGCTTTCTTTTTAGCTGTGTGATGTCCCGTCCTGAATATCTCTATCTGCGGATGGGCGGTATTGAGCGACTGCACCAGCAACTGGCTCATATCTGTACTGTGCAGCGCCGTCTGTAATTGCAGTGCAGGCAGCTTAATTTTAGTATAGCCTTCCGCGTTATGCAATGTGGCATCGGCGGCAGTGATTGTGGTAAGACCGCTGGTATTCAGTTGTACCGCTGCGATGGAAACATCTGTACCCGGACTGTGATGCCGGATGTTGCTGAATTGCCCCGTGGCAGTGCCCCAGGTAATAAAATGCTGCCGTGTGCGCACATTGCGCAATGCTATTTTGTCCGCATTAAAACTGCTATGCTGATCCGCTCCTTCACTACTGAATTGTATACTCCCAACGTCCAGTTGTGCCACGCGTATCACCGGCAAATCTTTTGGCGGCCCGGTTTTTTTTGTGCCACCGCTTTGTGCCTGTATCTTCAAAGCGCCGATGCGTAATACATCTACCTGTATATCCTTCGACTCCTGGTAAACATCCCAGTCGAACACTTCCCAGTAAAGATCATTGGCAGCCATACGTGTTCCATTGGATAACGATACCGTAAGACTGGCGGCTTTATTGTGCCGGTGAGTGCCGTCAAATGCGTAATTGTTCACAGTGATACCGGCCTTGTCCGACAGCACATTCATCTGCTCAATATGCAGGTTGGGCATAGAATGCTTGATATCTACCAACGAATCGCTCATTAGGAAGTTATGCAGCAGGATATCGGTGTTCATATTTTTTACCTGCAGGGTAACCGGGGTTTTTCCGGTAGAGGTGAAATTGATATTGCCTTCTATGATCCGGAAGGTGTTCACCTGTATCGTCTGACTTAATCCGTGCAGGGTCTGGTAGAAGGCGGGCATTTTGATCCGGGTGCTATCTATCGGCATACGCCCTTTTACCGGCGTTTTCGCTTTGGTGAGAAAGTGGATACCCGGTTGGTAAAGTTCAGCACTGGTGGCTTTCAGTCGCTTCCGCAGCAGGTCTTCCAGGCTCACATTATTCAGGCGCAGGGAAGGCGCAGTAAAGGTTAAACCTTTACCGGAATGGTTGCGCGGTGTGGGCCCATATTCTACCTGGTTAAAGATCACATCATTCCGTTGCAGCACAAATTCATCTACACTGAGCTGAAACATGCTGTCGAGCGAGTAGAATTTTATTTTATTGAGACGCAATGCAATACTGTCGGTCGTGATAGCAGGCGTGGTATCATGTGCAATGGTAAGATTATAGATATTCAGATTGGTACGTTTAGTCGTGCCCGTTGATACGTTGCCCCGTAGCAGCAATTCTCCGTCTCTTACTTCAATATACCGGAAGTTCATCCGTTTGAACAAGGTGTTCGGCAAACTGTCCAGCGCTACTTTTTTATCGGTATGACTAAGTTTCCTGCCGGGGAGTTTGAGCACCGGCCGGATACAAACGAGGGTATCTATCAGTAATTCTTCCCGCATATAAATGGCGGGCAGGTGACGGGCATTAAAATAAAACTGATCGGCCGATAACGACATTTCTCCTTTGGTAGCCGTGGCCGCACTGGAAATAGTACAGGAATCGAGCTGGAAGAACTGGTTTTTTCCCGAGAAATGCAGCCGTTTAAAACTGATAGTATTCCTGCCGTCCGGCAGGATCCAGTGTTGGTTGTCGAACGAAAAATCCACATCATCTGAGCCCAGGATGTGGTTATCGGTATGGGTTACCTTTGAGAAATTAACGATTGAGAAATTGAAATGGTCTACCCGTAGAGGCGGTGGACCATTTACCTTGCTGTATACCAGCGATCCGTTCTGCAGATGCACAATGCGGGCATTTACATATTGCAGCGCTTGTTCCAGGTGATCCACTACGGAAGAAAGCTGAAAGCTGTCTGTTCGCGGGCCGCGCGCTACATGTTCGTGAATAAGCAGGGAAGGGTCTATCACGGACAAACTATCCACCAATAGCTTTTTATGCAGTATCAATGCGCGCCAGGATTGTATGGAGAGATAAACCCTGGGGATCGCCACATCATAATGTGCAGAAACGTGTACCGTGTCTTTACCAACAAGTCGTGCGTTCTTTATAATGATATTTCTTTTCCACAGCGAAAAATCAATGGCATCGGCGTCGAATTTATAGCTGTCGTTGGATTCTTTGCTGACAATGTATTGAATGATCTTTACAAACTTATGCTCCACCAGGTAATACAGCAAAAGCCCCAGCACTATCCTGAAGAGCAGGAGTGCACCGAGTATTTTGAGCCATTTATTAAGCCGGGGTGATAGTTTCATATGTCTGATTCAACAGTTGACTTTAATCCAAACAGTTTCACGCCGCTTATGTTCAACTTAAGCCACGAGCCGGGCGATGGCAAAAGCGGCAGCGGCGGCCAGAACGCCTATCATCGTTACTTTCAGCGCGCCTTGTACAGGAGGTTGGCCGGTTACTTTACTTTTGAAATAGCCAAATACGAACAGGCAGATAATGGTCAGAATGGTGGATCCTATCAATCCCCGTTGAGGCGTATCCGTGAAAAGATAGGCCGATAAAGGAAGCAGTCCGCCTACAAAATAGGAGGCTCCGATGGTGAGCGCGCTTTGCCGGGCGCGGTTAGGATTGGGTGCCTCCAGTCCAAGTTCAAACTTCATCATGAAATTCACCCATTTGGTTTTATCCTTCGATAGTTCAGTAGCAATCAGTTGTTGTGCTTCCGGGCTTAATCCATATTCGGCAAATACTTCTTTTACTTCCTCCATTTCCTTGTCCGGTACGGTTTCCACTTCCGCGTATTCCCTTTTCAGTTCACTTTCGTAGTGTTCCAGTTCTGTTTTGCCCGCAAGATAGCCACCAAGGCCCATGGCGATACAGCCTGCTACAATTTCCGCGATGCCGGCAGTGAGGATGATATTATTGCTGCTCACGGCACCACTGAGCCCTGCCGCCAGTGCAAAAGGCACGGTAAGTCCGTCGCTCATGCCGATCACCATATCCGTAATAAAATCCGAGCTTTTTAAATGTTCTTCCTGGTGCATCATTTCCGGGTTTTAGGGAGCATTGTTTATAAATATAATTGCTTTATCGTATTTTGTCGGTACGCTGTAAAGGTACGTTTACGGGTTCATTACGTTTAATCAAAGTTGGAAAATTATGTCGAACGGGATCATCTGTTTTGGAGAAATGTTATGGGATATTCTGCCGGAGAAGGAATTGCCGGGTGGGGCGGTGATGAATGTAGCTTACCATCTGCAGCAACTTGGAGAGCAGGTGTCGCTGGTATCCCGCGTGGGGCGCGATGCCAGGGGGCAGGGGCTACTGGATATGCTGAATGGCTACGGACTGGATACCAGCCTGGTACAGGTAGATGAGCAGGTGGAAACAGGAAAGGTGTATGCCGATATGACCAACCCGCATGATGTGCATTACGATATCGTATATCCGGCGGCGTGGGATTTTATCCAATGGACGCCCGGTTTGGCTGCCCGGTTAAAGGATACGGCTACACGCTACCTGGTGTTTGGCAGTCTTTGCTCCCGGCATGAAGTGTCGCTGCATACCTTACAGCAGGCGTTGAAAGAACGGGTGGTGAAAGTGCTGGATATCAACCTGCGGGCGCCGCATTATACCCGGGAACATATAGAATGGTTACTGGGCGAATGTCATTTACTGAAACTGAATATAACGGAGCTGGAACTGATCTGCAACTGGTACCATCCTTATACGGATAAGGAACAGGCGGTACGACTTATTTCGGAGCGTTTTCATATCTATACCATCGTGGTCACCATGGGAGCTGATGGGGCGCTGCTATTTGCCAACGACCTGTTTTATGCAGAACCAGGTATCGCCGTGGAAGTGGCGGATACGATAGGCAGCGGAGATGCTTTCCTGGCTGGTTTTCTGCATAGCGTTATCCGGGGGCGGCCTGCCAGGGAATGCCTGGTGTTTGCCAATGCGTTGGGTGCGCTGGTGGCCTCCTTTGCAGGCGGCGCGCCGGATTATGACGTAAACGACATCTTAAAAATACAAGGCTGATTACTTCCGTGTCAGCTTTATTTCCATGTCTTTGATCTCTTTACCATCCATGGTCCTGAACATTTCCAGTACCTGGTGGTTTTTGTCGGTCCATGTTTGCACCTGGCGGATGGGATGTTCTTTCCCGGTAACAGGATCTACCGCTTTACCGCTTAAATGCATGGAGTGGGTAGCATCGTCCCATTGACCTTCCATGACGGTGATGCCGGTGCCCATATTATCTATCCAGGTGCTGATAAACACCTTGCGCGCATTGTCGTACGCCATGGTGCTCACGCCTTCAAAGGCCATGCCCATCATGTCGGCAGTAAAACGGCTTTCTTCATAACGGCCGCCCAGGATCATTTTATTGACCACATTTCCAGTGGAAGTAGTAGGCGGGGCGTCCGGTTTCTCCCAAAAGGTCATGTCGGCTGTCCATTCGCCATTGGCGATAGCCATTTTCTCATGTACAGGACCAGGTGTCATGTACGCCGCCCAGGCTTTCATCATGGCGGCAGAGTCTTGCTGTGCAAAGGTGTTGACGTTTATTAACAGGCATAACGCAGCTGTTAACAGGTAAAATGTTTTCATGATTTGCAGCTGTTTAAGAGATGTTTGGATGGGGTGAAATTACAGGCTAACAAGATAAGTTATTTATTTGTACCCGCCATGGCATGCGTGTTATACCTTGCAAATAACAATTCCCTACCTTTGTTACTGAAAGAATAATCCCCTTTATGCAAACAACCATACTGGATGTGTCAGGAAGCAAAGCGCAGCCATTGACGATAGATGCAGCCATTTCCTTTGAACCGTTTATTTCCCATCTCCGGCAACGGATGGAGGAGGAACCTACCGTAAAAGCCTGGTTGTATAAAGAGGTGCTGGCGCAGTTTGAAGCATCGGATATATCCGGGCAGGATATTCCCCTGGAAGACATACATCAATATGCGCCCCTGCTGGAATATGTATATGCCTGTCTTTCTCCTGCTATGAGTTCTGAACAATACCTCGCGTGGGGACTCAGCTTTCCTTTTTTACCACTCATTTTTTACGGCACCAACCTCCTCTATGGTTTAATGGGAGGCAAGTCGGAAAATCATACCTACCAGGTAACCCGTACACCGGAAGATTATCACCGGGAGCGGCTGCAACTCATCTATTCCCTGGTACTGAAACGCCTGTATAATTTCCAGGCGCCCGTGAAAATGGATCAGTATCATGCCGGTATGGATAACGCCACCGGCCTCCTGCAATATTATTCCGTGAACATCAATACCGACTTTATCAGCGTAACAGCAGTAGGTGATTTACCGGAGATTGATTTTGTACAGTTGTATACGCATTTCAGTGAAGGCAGCGGTGTAGAGGTGATGGAAGAAATGCTCCCATTACACCTCTTCCGTTTCCGTGGATTCTGTGTAGCTACCGTAACGGATGTTACCGCCAAAAAAGCGGTGGAAAACATCAGCCAGGTAAGATTGTCGCGCACCGCACTGGTGGATGAACAGAGTTATGAACAGGTGATCCTGTCATTGAAATCGTTGGTACGTGACCGTAATATGGAATTCGACCTGTTTCCCTTTCTGCGGGTAAACAATGAACCGGTTTATGGTTTTGAAAAAGGCGGTACCGGCATTTTAGCAAGTGTATGGGGAGAAGGCCGGCTTTCACCGGAAGAATTCAGCCGCCAGGCAAAAATGTTTATCGCGAAACCGATGATCTTTTTTTCTTCCGATATCTTCCAGGAAAACCGGAAAGAAGATTTTCTCGAACATTTCCGCAAACTGGGAGTACGTTCCCTCGCCATTCTGCCACTTTTTTACCTGCATGAACCCGTAGGCGCTTTCGCCGTGCACACCTGGAAGGATCATATGTTTGATGAAAAAACATTGGCGCTGCTGGAACCCGCACTGGCATCAGTGGCCCAGTTGTTACAAATTTATATCGATGAATTTAACGGGGAGATAGAAAAGGTGATCAAGGAGAAATATACATCCATACAACCAGCCGTGCAATGGAAGTTCAATGAAGCCGCCTGGGAGTACCTGTACCGCGTTAAAAGAAACCAGCCTGCCACGATCAGCAATATCCTGTTTGAACAGGTGTATCCGCTGTATGGCGCTATTGATATCCGAAATTCTACCATCGAAAGAAATAAAGCCATCATTGCAGACCTGGACGGACACCTGAGCATCCTGGCCAACACCCTGGATGTATTACGGCAATACCAGCAAAACGATCTGCTAAAACAGATGATCTACAACTGCCAGCAATGGCAGCAGGCACTGGTGCAGCAGCAGCTGAGTCCTGCCGATGAAAATGCCCTGAACCGTTTCCTGGATGTGGAAGCCGTGCAGTACCTGCAACATATCGCTGCGCAGTTCCCGGTGAGCCGTGAAACCATCAGCAGCTGCCTGGAATCTATGGCCGGCGACTCCAACAAACAGGCGCTGGAAGCATCGATGCAACTGATCAATCAAACGGTCAACGAATACTTTGAATCAGAGAAAAACAAATTGCAGGAATCTTATCCCTGCTACTTTGAAAAATTCAGAACAGATGGAATAGAATATGATATTTATATCGGCCAGTCGATTTCCCCCGACAGACCCTTTGATCATTTTCATCTCAAAAACCTCCGGCTCTGGCAATTATCATCGATGGTAACGATCACCCGGTTAACCTACTCCCTGCGTGTAAGCATGTCGAAAGAACTGCACACCACCCAACTGATCTTTGTACATAACCATCCGATCGATATCAGCTTCCGCGCCGATGAACGCAAATTTGATGTGGAAGGCGCCTATAACATCCGTTACCAGATGATCAAGAAACGGATCGATAAAGTGCATATCCGCAACACGGAAGAGCGGCTCACCCAACCCGATAAGATTGCCCTGATTTATTCCGACCCGAAAGATGTAGATGATTACCTGCCTTTTATCAAATACCTGCAGGATACCGGCATGTTGCTGCCCGGCGTGGAAGAACTGGAACTGGAAGATCTGCAGGGACTGAGTGGCTTGCGGGCGCTCCGGATGAGCGTTGCCGTGGAAGACGCCAAATAAATTCCTATCTTTCTCAAAAATAATTTGCATTCCCGTTAATAGTATACTAAGTTTGTAGACTAATCAACCAGCACCGCAGTAAGCAGCTCATGGAGAAAAAAGATTACGACGCAATAGTAGTAGGGTCAGGACCCAATGGCTTTTCTGCCGCCATCAGGCTGCAACAGGCCGGGTTATCCGTATTACTGCTGGAAGCAAAAGATACCATCGGTGGCGGGATGCGTACAGAAGAACTGACGTTACCCGGATTTTATCACGACGTTTGTTCGGCAGTGCACCCGATGGCCGTAGGTTCTCCTTTTTTCTCTACTTTACCATTGGCCGATTACGGGCTGGAGTTTGTGCATTCACCACTGGCGGCGGCCCATCCGTTTGATGACGGCACCGCTGCCTTCCTGGCGCGTTCGCTGGACGACACCGCCAGGGCCCTGGGAGCCGATGAGAAAGTATACCGCCAGCTTATTCAGCCAGTGGCCGATTATTGGGAGGAAGTAGCTGCCGATAGTCTCGGACCATTTTCTATTCCCCGTCACCCGTTAATCATGGCGCGTTTTGGCCTGAATGCCCTGCGTTCTGCCACGGCTATTGCCAACCGGTTTACTACTACCGCTGCAAGAGGGTTATGGGCGGGCATGACGGCGCATTCAATTCAACCACTGACCAATGTAGCTTCCGCAGCTATCGGGATCATATTATCTGCCGTAGGACACCGCCATGGATGGCCGGTTCCCAAAGGGGGCTCACAATCCATCGGCAAAGCGCTGGCAGCACACTTTACTTCGCTCGGCGGAGAAATTCAGACAGGCGTTCGCGTTAGTTCGCTGGCGCAGTTGCCTTCGCATCGCGCCGTGTTGTTTGATCTCACACCGAAGCAATTGCTCACTGTAGCAGGAGACGTTTTTTCTCCGCGCTATATCCGGCAATTGTCGGGTTACCGCTATGGCCCCGGGGTGTTTAAAATAGACTGGGCATTGAGCGGTCCCATTCCTTTTACCGCACCGGAGTGCCGGCAGGCCGCTACGGTACACCTGGGGGGCACTTTCGAGGAAATTGCCCTGTCGGAGCAATGCGCTTACGACGGCAAACTCAATACCGCACCTTATGTACTGGTATCGCAGCAAAGCCTGTTTGATGAAAGAGCACCAGCGGGTAAACACACTGCCTGGGCTTATTGCCATGTACCCAACGGCTCCGATGTGGATATGACCGGTATCATAGAGCAGCAGATAGAACGCTTCGCACCCGGATTCCGCGATCTGATACTGGCAAAACATATCATGAATCCACAACAGATGGAAACATATAATCCGAATTATGTGGGCGGCGATATCAATGGTGGAATCATCGATATCCGGCAGTTATACACGCGCCCTGCCTGCCGTATTTCACCTTACCGTACTTCTGCCAAAGGAGTGTATATCTGTTCTTCCGCTACACCGCCCGGAGGCGGTGTACACGGGATGTGTGGCTTCCACGCTGCCAACACTGTGCTGAAAGATCTTTTTTAAACCGTCACTATTTGAATAATGCTATATGCCTGCAGTTAAGTCTTATTTACAGGAAGACTGGGCCATCGTTGCACTGGGTTTCCTGATTATCCTTCTTTCACTGGCCGGAGTTTATTTGCCTTCTTTTCACTGGTTAGCCATAGAAGCGCCTGTATTCAAGTGGAGCCAGACCGCAGACCTTACCGGTAAAGTGTTGACCGGCGCCAACTTCTTAAAGATTGTCACACAGTTTATTTATGTGTTTGCCATCGCCATCCTCGGATCTTTACTCACCGGTAAATCCATCAAAAATACCCTGCTGGTATTCCCGGCAGTGTATGTGATTACCATTGTAGCACTGATTGTAGCCGGTAACACCGCACTGAACGACCTGGGACTGGAAGCCGTGATTTTCAGCCTCATCATCGGTTTACTCATCGGTAACCTTTTTAAATTGCCTACCTGGTTCCGCGAATCACTGACTTCTGAATTCTTTGTGAAAATAGGATTGGTACTCCTGGGTACGACCGTTATTTTTTCGGATGTACTGAAAGCCGGTTCCCTCGGCCTGATCCAGGCATTGGTAGTAGTATTGTCTGTCTGGTATTTCTCTTACTGGGTATGTAAAAAACTGAAAATCGACAAGGAACTCACCATGATGTTGTCCAGTGCCGTATCCATTTGCGGTGTATCTGCCGCCATTGCTACTTCCGGCGCCATTAAAGGCGATTCCAAAAAACTGTCGCTCGTTATTTCACTGGTACTGATTACCGCTATCCCGATGATGATTTTTATGCCGATGATCGCCCATCATTTCGGGTTCCCGGAAGAAGTAACCGGCGCCTGGCTGGGTGGCAGTATCGATACCACCGGCGCTGTAGTGGCCTCCGGTTCACTGGTAGGAGAAACGGCGCTTAAGATCAGCACCATCGTGAAGTTTTCGCAGAACGTATTACTGGGTATTGCTGCATTTGCCATCTCTGTATACTGGACTTATACCAAGCATCCCAACGCGGCTGATCCTGATCAGAAACCAACGTTAAGCGTGATCTGGGAAAGATTCCCCAAATTTGTGATCGGTTTTATCATCGCCTCCCTGGTATTTTCCTTCCTGCTTTCGCCAGCTACCATTGCGCCGGTGAAAGGATCGCTGAAAAGCCTGCAGGGACTCTGGTTCGCGCTGGCATTTACCAGTATCGGGCTGGAAACCAATTTCAAAGACCTGATCGGTACAGAAAGCAGGAAACCCGTATATGCGTTCCTGATAGCCCAGACTTTTAACGTGATCATCACGTTGGTACTGGCCTTTTTACTGTTTTCCTGATAGGGGCTGAACCTATCCCACGGATTGCTTTTTTTAGTACTTTGTGGGTATATGAAATACCTGCATCCCTTTACTTTCCTGGAGAAAATGAATGGTGGGCCTGTAGATACAGGAGATGCCGCCGCCATATCCCTTCTCCGGAAAAAAATGATGGCAGAGCTGGAGCTAACAGAAGATAAAATACTCTGGATCGGGAAGCAGGCATTCAGTAAAAACGACCTGCTGAAATTCTTTGACGGGTTGCAATCGCCGCTGAACTTACAATTATATCAACAGATCAATAACGACGAGGTCTTGTCCACTTTCCTGGAAACCGGGAAGCAGACAAGACCTTTTCATGATAACGACTGGTATAAAGATCCCCGCTTTATCCAATTCATATCCCCTTATTACGAACCGCTTTTTACCACAGCCATCCTGAAAGCACTGAAAGAACAGGATGTTGCTGTGTTGCAGCGCCTGTTTGCCAACCCGGTACTAATGGACAGCGCTGCACGGAATAAAAGCGATGAGAAGATCTCCCGTCTTTTGCAGGAAGAATACAAAGCGCTGGAAGAAGCGGGTACACGACGGAAGTCGGACCGGGCCTGCCGCACAGACGAAGTAACGCCTTTGCTCACGCGGCAGCATATGCAGGTGCTGAACACATTGCCGGATCTTTTCCAGGGCCACCGCAACGACTGGGGCCTCTTACTGATCCAGTTTGCTTTGATACTGGACTTTACCAACGAAAGTAAAAGAGCCCTGGCGCTTTTGCGGGAGATGGATATGCTACAGGTGAGTACACATATACGTGAAGAACGACAGCGGCACCTGGAGCAACTCGAAGATAAAATGCAGCGCCGGAAATCTATACTGGGCAGGTTTTTTGGCGCCGGTGCAGCTTCTCCTTCCCAACGTAAAAAACGATCCCGCGACTTCATGATCCGCGGCGCCATAGCTGTGGCGGTAGTGGTTACCATTGTGATTGGCGCCCGCCTGGAACCTGCGTACACGCCGCGTATCCGGGTAGGTGAAAGCAAAACAAGCGTTTTCAGCGGCGCCCGTACTTCTCATGCGATGCAATACCTGCTCTCGCAGATTTTACTGGAAAATGATCAGCGGATGCAGCAGCTATTAACCAAGCCCGCATTGGCCACACCGGTTACCGGTACTGATCTGTATGGACCGGAGTTCATGCTGGCATTAAGTATGCAGGGTACTTACGGGAACGACTATATGCCGCCGCCTTTCGGCCGGCCGAGGGAATGGAAGCAGGAAGACAGTAGCTGGAACGATCCTGCACATCGCCGTAGTCTGCATATCGTGAATCGCCAGGATGTTTCCCTGATCACGATGGTGCAAACCCCCGATTCTTTTTATTCCTGTTATATCGCGTCGTTCGACAGCGCTTTTGTGCCATTACCACTATCGGTAAGCCGCGTATATTTTTATGTGGGGTTAGGCTGGGACGCTGAATGGAAGGCGCCTTATGCCATGGATTATGTTCCTGCGTACCGCGCTCAGGGCTTCTTCCTGATGACCGCGTATGACGCGCTTTCTTTTTTGCAGCACTCCTGCCTGCAATTCAACCTGGATACTACCTACTGGCAGCATTCCAACAGGTATATCCCGATGGAAGTATCGCTGTCGGCGAAACAGGAACTGCAACTCCGGCAGCTGAACAATAATTTTAACGGGGTAGACATGATTCCCGTCGAGTAGCAGATTTTTTAGTTATTTTGCTTTGGTATGAACTATGTGAATCCCTTCGCGTTACTGGAAGCCATGAACAACGGACCCGTAGACCCCGGGAATACCGCTGCGTTATCCCTTCTCCGGAAAAAAATGCTGGCAGAAATTGAACTGACAGAAGACAAAGTACTCCGCATTGCTACCACGGCTTTCAGTAAAAACGACCTGTTGCAGTTTTTTGACCGGCTGTCGTCTACCGGTGAACTGGCGTTTCACGCATCCATTGCGGCCGATCCGGTATTGCTGCGCTTTCTCGAAACCGGTGAAATAACCGGTCATTTCGTTGATAACCCTGTATACCAGACCCCTGCTTTCCTGACATTTATATCACCCTGGTATGAACCGGTATTCACCAATGCGGTGCTGGACAGCCTGAAACATAAATGGCTGGAGAACACCACATTGTTATTTGCCAATCCGCTGTTGCTGGATGGAGAATATACCACCACCAGCTATACACGCATCTTTCGTTATTGCCGGGTATTAGAAGAACAACTCAAGATCAGCACTGCGAAAATAAGAGAAGGCGCCGCATTCAACAAGAAGGAACTGTCGGCTTTTGCCAGTGGGGTATTGGTGGCGCAACTGAACCAGCTGCCTTCGGAATTTCACGAATGGCGCAGCGATTATGGTATCAGTATGATCAACCTGGCGCTCGCTACCTACCGGAAAGATTTTGCATTTGGCATGTCGGTGATACAGCTGATAGAAAAGCTCACCACCACCCGTTATGTGCAAAATGAAAACCACAAACGGAAGGAAATTCTGCAGGCGCATCGCCGCGAGCAACACCGCAACCGCTCGTTGATACAACATATTCTCTGGTATCCCGGACACTGGATCAAACCTATACGCCCCAGGTGGCTGAGTGAAGAGGGGGCCGGCGGTATTATGATTGGAATCGTGATCCTGATTTTTTATATGATGAACAACGGCGATGCAAAAAATCCTGCGCCTAAAAAGAATACGCAAACAGACCATTTTGCCAATGCACGCACCAGCGATCCCATGAAATACCTGTTGTATACGCTGAAAATGACAACAGGAGATACTTCGCAGAAAAAGATGAACTCGCAGCCCAGAACCGGCGACGATGTATATGGTCCTGCTTTTATGGAAAGTTTACGGAAAAGCGGCGTACCATATAAGGTTGATTCCTCCCGGAACAAAGCGGAGGTAAGGGAGCTGGTTGGTCCGGAAGCATCTGCCCGCCTCGTCCCGGAGCACCAGTCGTCTGCGGTTGCGCACCGGCAAAGTATTCATCTCTTTAACCGCCTGGAAGTACCGGCTATTGCCATGATCCAGACGCCGGATACTTTTTATTCCTGTTATATTGTGCCGGGCGACAGCGCCTATCTGCCCTTACAAATCACCGCTAATCAGCTGTATGTATATATCGGTCAGCATTGGGATGCCGGTAAAGAAGCCACCAGTTCAATGGCCGGCTATGGCGCTTACCGTGCAAAGGGATTCTTTGCCTTACCCTACAAGGATTCTGAAAAATTCATGAAGGAAAGCAGCCTGATATTTACACTGGATCCTGTATACTGGGCAAGTTCCGACAGGAATATTCCGATCGAAATTGGTCTTGGTGATAATACCAATCTTTATTTCAACCTGCTGGAAAACAACGCAGCAGGAGTGGAGCTGGAAACCGGCGATTAGCCGATGCCGGTTCCTTTCAGCTGATCCGATTCTTTCTTGGTATCGGGCATCAGGTTGTATAACTGGTTCACGGCCACTTTCAGCTCTTCGTAATTTTTCCGTTCCAGTGCGCGTTCGCCTATTTCCTTGAAGCGGGCGGCGTTTTGCGGATCAGTATAATCATCGGTGCTGATATTGGCATAATAGTAATAGGCATTGATCCAGGTTTCCGGTTTGTTACGCCTGATTTCCCAGCTCAGGTCGTTCAGCTCATCGATCTTTGCCTTGATGGCATAATAGCTCTGCGAAGAAAGATAAGCACTTTCAGCTGCTACTATTTTTTCGTACCGGCTTAAACGGGCATTGTCCTCTTCCTCCCGGATATTCCACAAACAATATTCTTTCCGTTTAAAATACAACTCTGTAATTTCCACAATCAGCTGGTCTTTCCCGGTGCTGTCCAGGTGTTGCGCCAGTTTACGTTTCCGTTCTTCCAGCTGGTATTTTTCATCCGTGATATCATCATCGCTGAGTAGTTCCAGTCGTTCGCTGATATGATCCAGTTCCGTCATGATGTCCTGCACGGTAGCCGCCAGTTCATACTGCTGGCTTTTCTTGAAGCTCTTTATTTTATCGGCTGCTTTCACCCGCAGTTGCCGGATATCATCGATCAGTTTGGCGGTATTGATTTTGCGCACCAGCGGATTAAATACTTCTGAGAACTCCTGTTCATTCATCAACAGTACTGCTTTTACGGAAAGGTCGCGGCTTTCGCTGATCTGTAATGTGATTTCCACATCGGAGCCTTTTACCAGGTCGGTGATGAGATCGGTGCTTTTGATTTCAATCATGCCCAGCGGCACGCAACTGCCGGGAATGGCGTAGCGGCTGCCTTCCAGCACATTGATGAGTAAACTATCCTGTCCGCTGCGCAGAATTGTTTTCATCACTTCTTTGATGATCGTTTTCCGCAAAGGCAGGATCGCATTCTTTTCAAAAATGAGTTCCAGTTTGGTGGTATTGTTTTCCAGGTCATCTATTTCTATGCAGATATCGTTGGGCAGTGGTTGTCCGTGGATATTGAATTTTCCCTGCGAGATGGCGATTACCGGGGCCTGCACCGCTAATTCGTTGTGTGCAGCGTCAAACACCAGGAGGTTAAATACATTGCTGGTATTTTCCGCCAGCAACAACATTTCGGAGATGCGTTCCTGCAACGGTTTGATACCGCTGTCGAAACCACCGTCCGTTCTTACAATACGATAGCTGAGTCCGGCTACCGGACCGGTAACGATGGCGGTGAAATATTCTTCTTTATCGGCCGTATTCTTCTGATAGGCCATCTTAAACTGGATGTTGGGAACGCCTGCTGCCAAAGGCTGGTTTTCTGCCGTTTTCGGTACAGAAACCGTTTTGGTACCTGCATACCAGGCGGCGCCAACTGCTACCGCAGTAGTAGGATCTACACTACAGTTCACAGGGATGCCCAGTTGCGAGGCTACCAGGTTTTTTACCAGTGGTATATAGGTGCTGCCGCCAATCATCACTACTTCCTGTATATCGGCGGCACTCAGCTGATTACGGTCGAGGATCTTCTTTACAAGATCTACCGAATATTGAATGCGGTCGTATATGATGCTTTCAAATTGCTCACGGGTAATGGTGAGATAAATATCGTGGGTTTGTCCCTGTGCATCGGTGATCTCAAACTCTATCTCTGCAGCAGGACTACCCGTTAGCTGTACTTTTACTTCCTCTGCTTTTTTCAGCAGGATATGATACAGCGTATTGTATTTGCCCCTGGCGCTGCGCATCTCAGTGAGCAGGTCGGGGAAGGTATGCTGTTGCTGGAGGGCGGGTATCACGAGTTGTTCTATGATCGCAATGTCGAAGTCAACGCCACCGAGATAATTATCTCCTTCGTGATCGGTAACCCGCATTTCCCCATCTACTATTTTAACAAGTGCCACATCAAAAGTACCCCCGCCAAGGTCGTACACAAGCCACTGTCCTTCCAGGCTGGTAGCATTGCTTTGTTTGTTGGCAAAGGCCAGGCTGGCGGCTATTGGTTCCTGGAGTAATAATACTTCCCGGAATCCCGCGTCGTTACCTGCTTTTTTAGTGGCATTGGACTGGATGGTATCGAAAGAAGCAGGAATGGTGATGATCACTGCTTCCGGCTTTTCGCCGGTATAGATAAAGTTTTTCAGTTCCCGCAGCACCAGGGCAGAAAGCTCTACCGGTGTTTTGAAATCGCTGGTATTGGGTACAAAGAAGGATTCAGAGGTACCCATCTTTCTTTTGAAAGAAGAAAATACATTCTCCGGATCTTTCTCTATCAGTTCCCGGGCTTTGTCGCCCACAATGATGCGGTCTTTCCGGAACGCCACTACAGAAGGCAATGTTTCTTTCTGTCCGAAGGGATTTTTAAAAATCTCCACCGTACCGTTCTGGAATTTACTGATCAGGGAATTGGTGGTGCCCAGGTCGATACCAAAATTAATTTGCTGGCTCATAGGTTTATTTTGCTGCTGCGATGACAACGCCTTTTTGTAAAATGGATTTTTGTCCGCCTTCCGTGTAATATACCACCGGTTTGATCACGTTCACTATCTCCATTTCTGCGGCCATATCGCCGGTGATACTGGCTTCATAGTCTACCCGTGTTTCGCGGTAAGGTTCGCCCAATGGATTCAGGATGGTATAACCGGCTTCTTCAAAGTGTTGTTTGATCCGGTCTATATTCCGTTGGAGGGACAACAACTCCGGTTTGGCAGTTGTTTTCTTGTCCAGTTCAAAAACCTGGTTAATGATCCTGATGTGTAGGGTTAATAGTGGGTCCATGATTCATAATGCTGGTCCTTACAAATATAATAGATAATTTCATCTGTTTTGGGGAGATGAACACTTCCCTTTATCCCGTCAATTTTGTTTTTCCGGAATTTGATATTATCTTAATGGGGTTCCGTTATTTCCACATAAACTCACCTGACGTTATGAAAACTTGGTTGATATTCCTTTTTACTATAGTCTGCTGTCCGTTTTTGCAATCGAATGCACAGTCCGGCCTGCCGGCTATCGGCATTTGTACTTCTTTCTCCAACGACAGCATCGCCGCCGCCACCGGCTTCACTTTCCTCGAAGAAACCGTCAGGAAGATCCTTTCGCCCACACTGAGCGAAGTCCAGTTCCGGGAACAGCTGCATGCCATCAAAGACAGCCACTGCAAAATTCAGAGCTGCAACGTATTTATTCCCGGCCACCTCAAACTGATGGGACCACAGGTCAATGAAACCAGGATCCTGGGCTATGTGGATTCGGTGATGCAGCGCGCACGAATTGCCGGTGTGCAGCTCATCGTACTGGGAAGCGGGGAAGCCCGCAAAATACCGGAAGGGGCAGACCGTGCGCAATGTGTACAACAATTCATCGCATTGGGTCGCAAAATGGCCGCTGTGGCCGCGAAGTACGATATTCTCATCGCCATGGAAAACCTGAATACGTCGGAAACAAATTTTGTCAATACCCTGGCAGAAGGGAACGACATCGTGACCGCTATTCATCATCCCAATTTCAGGCTCACCGCTGATATTTATCACATGCTCCGGGAAAATGAATCGCCTGCCAGCATTGAAAAAGCAAAGGCCGTACTGGTACATTGCCATATCGCAGAGAAGGATAAACGCACGCCACCAGGAGTGGAGGGCGATGATTTCCGGCCCTATTTTGCCGCCCTGCACAAAATCGGGTACACCGGCCATATTATGATGGAATGCCGCTGGGACGACCCCGCCAAACAGTTTAAACCGGCCTTTGATTATATGTCGGCCCAACTCAGAGAAGCTTACGCCAAATAAACACACACTATAAAAACGCCTTTATATGTCTGAATCAAAAAAAACAAGACGGGAATTCCTGCAACAATCATTGCTTGCAGGCGCAGGTCTTACCATCAGTGCTATGGGAATGCCCGCCAGCAGCTATGCCCGTATCATGGGCGCCAACGACCGTGTTAACGTCGGACTGGTAGGATTTTCTGATCGTGCCCGTCAGGCCCTCATGCCCTCTTTCTTCAACAATAACAAAGAACTGAACTTCGACCTGATCGCCGTATCAGATATCTGGAACCGTCGCCGCGACGAAGGAAAGGCTTACCTGCAACAGAAAACAGGTCATAATGTACAGGCCTGTATGAATAACGACGAACTGTATAATGTGAAAGGTCTCGATGCGGTGTTTATCGCTTCGCCCGACTTTGCACATGCCTATCATACCATTGAAGCGGTGAAGCATAAATGTGATGTATACAGCGAAAAACCTTTCGCTGAAACCATGGAAGATGCCCGTGCTGCACTCAAAGCGGTGAAAGACTCCGGCCGCATCATGCAGGTGGGCACGCAGCGCCGCAGTGGTACCAGTTACCATGCTGCTGCCAATTTCATCCAGCAGGGAAAATTTGGTCCCATCACCATGGTGGAAATGACCTGGAACGTAAATCAGCCGGGCCGCTGGCGTCGTCCTGACCTGGTAAATTCCATCAAGGAATCGGATACCGACTGGAAACGCTTCCTGGCCGGCCGCCCGCAGGATAGCTGGGACCCGCGTAAATACCTCGAATACCGGCTCTTCTGGCCTTATTCTTCCGGTATCTTCGGTCAGTGGATGACCCACCAGATCGATACCGTACACTGGTTCAGCGGATTGAAACATCCACGCAGCGCCGTTGCTAACGGTGGCATCTACATGTGGAAAGATGGCCGCAAGAACCCGGATACCCTCACCGCCGTATTTGACTATGGTCCTGAAAATGACCCCAGCAACGGATTCCAGGTAATGTACAGCAGCCGTTTCCATAACTCTGCCGGCGGTACGAAAGAAATCTATTATTCCAATGGTGGCACCATCGATATGTCTACCAACAAAATAAGTTCTACTGGCGGCCTCACAGAAAAAGAAGCCCAGGAAATGAATATGCATGCCAATCTGCTTCCAAGCCAGACCCTGAGCGAGGAAGCCGCAGCAGCCACCAGTGCCAACACCGGTGGGGATACACTCACGAATGCGCATGTACGTAACTGGATGTCGTGTGTACGTGACCGTAAGCAACCGAACGCACCGATTGAAGCCGCTTATTCGCATTCCATTGCACTCATCATGGGTAATGCGGCCTACCGCACCGGTATGAAAGCCACCTTTGATGAAGCCACACAGGAAGTGATGGTAGGAGGTAAGGTATTTAAGATGTAATATCCTGTTAAGCGGAGGCAACTGCCTCCGCTTAATGTTCATAGTCCTGGCAGCTGTCTTCCCCGTTTGTTGTAAAAAGATGGGAATACTTTGTATTTTGAGACGAGAAGGCTTAGAACTATGAACATGAAAATTTTCCACACCTGGCTGCCGGTGGCGGCAGGTCTCACCTTATTGACAACGCCCGTCGCGGCACAACAGCAAAAAGCCACCACACCCAATATCGTTTTTATCCTGGCAGACGACCTGGGTTACGGTGACCTGAGTGCTTACGGGCAACAGAAATTCAGTACTCCCTACATCGATCAGCTGGCGAAACAGGGCATGCGGTTTACGCAATTCTATGCAGGTACTTCTGTATGCGCACCTTCCCGCGCTTCGCTGATTACCGGCCAGCATACCGGTCATACATTTATTCGGGGCAATAAAGAAATAAATCCGGAAGGACAGCAGCCCATAGCCGACACCGTTATAACGTTGATGGAAGTATTAAAACAGGCAGGCTATACTACCGGGATCTTCGGTAAATGGGGACTGGGTCCTGTGGGTTCTGAAGGTGATCCGATGAAACAGGGCGTGGACCGGTTTTATGGTTACAATTGCCAGCGCCAGTCGCACCGCTATTTCCCCACTCACTTATGGGACAACGATACCAAAGTAGTGCTGGAAAAAAATGGCCAGCTACAGGAGATGAATACCTACGCACCTGATCTGATCCAGGAACAGGCGCTCCGTTTTCTCGATGATAATAAGACGAAGCCTTTCTTTTTATATCTCACCTATACCTTGCCGCATGCAGAGCTACAGGTGCCGGATGACAGCCTCTTTCAGCACTTCAGGGGCAAGTTTGCGGAGAAACCCTACAAAGGCAATGACTACGGCCCCAGTGCCACCGTGCCGGGATATGCTTCCCAGCAGTATCCCCATGCTACATTCGCTACTATGGTCACCAAACTGGACAATTACGTAGGCCAGGTAATGGCGCACCTGAAAACACTGGGCCTGGATAAAAACACCCTGGTCATTTTTACCAGCGATAACGGCCCACACACAGAAGGAGGCGCCGATCCGGTTTTCTTTAACAGCGGTGGTGGTTTGCGCGGTGTAAAACGCGATCTCTACGAAGGAGGTATCCGCGAACCATTTATTGCGCGCTGGCCTGGCAAAATAAAAGCGGGTAGTACCAGTCAGCAAACCGGCGCCTTCTGGGATATCATGCCCACGCTGGCACAGCTGACCAAAGCGCCTGCCCTCACTTATACAGACGGCGTATCATTGCTGCCCACTTTCACCGGTACCAAAGGACAACAGCAGCATAACTATCTCTATTGGGAATTCCATGAGGATGGTGGCCGCCAGGCAGTACGACAAGGCAACTGGAAAGCCGTGCGGATGCAGGCCATGAAGCATCCCGACGGTCCGGTGGAACTATATGACCTCGCCAGAGATCCCGGGGAAACAAAGAATATCGCCGCAGCGCATCCGGATATAGCCGCTAAACTGGCGGGGTATATGAAAGAAGCGCATGTGGAAACATCACTGTATCCTTTCCAGCCAAAGTAAGCGGAAGGAAAAGGAGGGGTAAAAAATCGGGGAGATGGAAACAGTTATTACTGTTTCCATCTCCCCGAAATATTTAACGCCCAACCGGGAACATTTATCCTATTAAACCGGCTACAATTGTATTATTAAAATAATATTCCTGTAAACCAAAAGGCCTCTGAATGCCATAAATCGCAAAAATGGGGCTCCAGGATGCCCTGCCAGTAAGCGTTTCAGAGGTAAGTCCTATCTAAGCCCCTGTTGAGCACTATGTCAGGTATATATAAGCCGTACCTATAAGATACGGCTTATATAGGGTGTATATATGAAGAAGATCTCTCTTGTTAGCTTCTATCCACCAGTTTATTCATGGCTTCGGTGTAGCGTTCGCCGGTGTTCGGGAAGCGTTGCAGGAGATCTTCGAGATGTTGCAGATCAGTAGCGTTCAGTTCTACGTCTACTGCGCCGGCGTTGTCCAGCAGGTATTTTCTTCTTTTCGTACCGGGGATGGGGATAATATTATCGCCCTGTGCCAATACCCATGCCAGCGCCAGTTGTGCAGGCGTACAGTTTTTACCGGCGGCCAGTTCTGCAAAACCTGCTGCCAGCAGCCGGTTGTTTTCGGCGTATGCTCCCTGGTAACGGGGCAAGGATTTGCGGAAGTCGCCATCGGCTAATCCGGTAATGTTGAGGTCGGGCGTTACCAGGCCACGGGCCAGCGGACTGAATGGTACGAATGTGACGCCCAGTTCTTTACAGGCAGGCAGCACCTCTTTTTCCACATCCCGCGTCAGCAGGGAATATTCACTCTGCAACGCACTGATGGGATGTACGGCATGCGCCCTGCGTAAACTGTTGGGCGAGGCTTCCGACAGGCCCAGGTAACGTACCTTCCCTTCTTTTACCAGTTCCGCCATGGCACCAACCATTTCTTCTACTGGCACGTTAGGGTCTATACGGTGGGCATAGTATAAGTCGATCACATCCGTTTGTAAACGTTTTAAACTGGCTTCCACGGCCTTTCTCATGTAGGTAGGAGAACCGTCGAAGATCACGTTGCCGGTTGCCGGAGAACCCGTAAATCCGAATTTAGTGGCAATGAAGATCTTGCTGCGGTTGGGTTTCAACACTTTGGCAATCAGTTCCTCGTTTACACCGGCAGCATATACATCTGCGGTATCCCAGAAGTTGATGCCAATTTCGAGGGCTTTTTCCAGGGTGGCAATAGATTCCACATCATCCGGGGTGCCATAGGCATAGCTCATGCCCATACAGCCCAGTCCAATGGCTGACAACTGTACATCGGTAGTTCCTAATGTTCTGTATTTCATATCTTTTAATTTCGGTGGCTGTAATAAGATCATGCAAAGATATACGGCGTAATACTTGCGGAATTGTAATGAGAACAGTATTAATTGTGTAAATCAAAGATCCCGCCGTTATTCGTATTTTTAATGCGTCATATGAACCACGATAACAAACAACAAATCCGGACTCCGCACAGTGTCATCGATATCACCGACTGGTATTGCGATGAGATCAGGCTTACACATACGTTTTCCACTTACGACAATAATAAGCCAATGGTATCCGGCAACGACAGCGATGTTGTGCGCCTGCATTTCGGATTGAAAGGCGACTATGCTTTTTCCTATACGCAATTGCAGCGCTCTTTCGACCTGATCGGCGGTCATCATAATATCATGTACTCCAAAGGCTTTGAAATTGCGGTGACGCCCAAGGCCAAAGAAATAGAAACATTCGGGATCCAGTTTCCCCGGGCGTTGTTTCTTGAGTTTACGCAAAACGGCAATGAACACCTGCAACGCTTCGGAGAAGATGTGTTAAAAGGCAGAAGCGCCCTGCTTTCGGAAAACTGGGGCCCTATTGATACCGGTATCCAGCAGGTGATCGGGCAGATACTCCATTGCCGCTTTACCGGTCAGCTGAAAAAGTTGTTCCTGTTGTCGAAGAGTATCGAATTACTGGTGCTGTCGGCGGAAGCATATAACTACACCGAAAAGAAAGACAGCTTCCTGAAAAGCAAATCGGATAAAGAGAAGATTATTGCCGTGAGGGACCTGATCAATGACCGGCTGAATGATCCGCCGGGACTGAGTGAAATTGCACAACTGGTAGGACTAAACGAATATAAACTCAAACGGGGCTTCAAGGAAACATTTAATACTACTGTGTTTGATTATCTCACGGCGCAACGTTTGCAACTGGCTAACCAGTATCTCCTGGATACACAGAAAACCTCTGCGGAAATAGCCTACGAGCTGGGATACTCCACCCCGCAGCATTTTAATAACGCGTTTAAGAAGAAATTCGGGGTTACTCCCAATTCCGTTAGAATTAATCCGTAAAATGCAATCATGGGGGGCGGCGACTGTTTATTATTGTAGTACCAAAAAAATGATATTATGGACAAGCAATTGAAACTATCGGAATCTATCCATATCGGTGCGCCTGCTGCCAGGGTATGGGATGCTATTACGGATAAAGGAAAAATTAAACAATACTTCTTTGATACGGATGTTATCAGCGACTGGAAAGTGGGCAGTCCGGTAACCTGGGCAGGCGAATGGCAGGGCCAGCGTTATGAGGAAAAAGGCGCTGTGCTGGCGGTAGAGAAAGAGAAGCTGTTATCTTTCAGTTATCTCAGTTCCGGTAAAGAAGACAAACCGGAAAACTATTCCACCATTGTATACAAACTGGACAGTAACGGTAATGGCGAGACGGAATTTACCATTACCCAGGAAAATTTTGCAGACCAGGAAGCCTGTGATCACTCCAAAGAAAACTGGCGTTCGGTGCTGGCTGGCCTGAAGAAGGTTGTGGAAGGGGAATAAATCATTTGCAATTGCAAAAGCAAAGGGGAAGGCCATTGGTCTTCCCCTTTGCTTTTTGACAGCACACTCCGAACAATACACAGACTTCTGTTGTTCTAATATCCTGACATTCCAGCCAAACAATCCAAAGGTATTAAAAGCAATACATATGAAATTCTTAAGTACTTTATTCGTTGTTGTATTTATTTGTATCTCTGCTGTCGCCCAGAAACCGAGGGTCATTATACTAGCCACCGGTGGTACTATTGCCGGTGAAGGCGCTTCTGCCGACAGGGCCGCCTATACGGCCGGTAAGGTACCCATTGAGTCTTTGCTGAAAGCTGTTCCCGGTATTGAAAACATTGCCACCATCACCGGAGAACAGATCGCCAATGTAGGCAGCCAGGATATGACCATAGAAATATGGCAGAAACTGAATAAGCGCATCAATGAAATATTTGCCAATAACGAAGCAGAAGGCATTGTAATTACACACGGTACGGATACACAGGAAGAAACTTCCTATTTCCTGGCACTCACCGAAAGAAGCGATAAGCCGGTGGTGATCACCGGGTCTATGCGCCCATCTACCGCCATCAGTGCAGATGGTCCCAAGAACTTATTCGATGCCGTAACAGTAGCCGCCAGTCCTAAGTCGAACGGTAAAGGCGTGATGGTGGTGTTTAATGAAAACATCTTCGACGGCCGGGATGTAACGAAAGGAAATACTACCAACGTAGCCGCTTTTCATGCGCCTACACTCGGTCCTATCGGCAAGGTGTACGATGGCAAAGTGTCCTACTATATGGAAGCGCTGCGCTTATCCAATAAAAATACCCCTTTCGATATTACTAATATAAAAACATTACCAAAGGTGGGTATTGCCTATATGTATGCCGACGCAGAACCCGGCGCTATCCAGGCGTTTGTAAAGGAAGGCTATAAGGGTATTGTGATTGCCGGTGTGGGTAATGGCAATTTCAACAAAGTTTTTTATAATGCTATTGCAGATGCCGTAAAAAAAGGGGTGGTAGTGGTAAGATCCAGTCACGTTGGCTCCGGAAGGGTTACCCAGTACGATGAAGTAGATGATAAAACACTGGGCACCATTGTGAGTGATGACCTGAATCCTCAGAAAGCCAGGATACTATTGATGTTGGGACTTACGCAAACATCCAACAAAGACATTTTGCAGAGTAACTTCTTTAAATACTGATCTTCCAAAAATAACATATGGGACTGTCTTATATCAAAACCACCGTTGCGGAGCAACGCGCGTTACAGAAACTAAGTCCGTTTGAGCTCAAGAACACATTGATTTCACTGGCCCAGGACACCGCTCAGAAAAGTATTGAGATCATGCTGAATGCGGGGCGTGGTAACCCAAACTGGACAGCTTCCATACCCCGGGAAGCTTACTTCCTGCTGGGACAGTTCGGTATCACGGAATGCCGGCGAAATATTGCAGAAGACCATGGCTTTGCCGGTGTTCCGGAGAAAAGTGGTATAGCAGACCGGTTCAAGAGTTTCCTGGCCCTGCATAAAAATGCACCCGGCGCTTCACTGCTGCAACAGGCCTATCTGTATGGTATAGAAGTACACAAGTTTAAGGAAGATGATTTTGTGTTTGAGCTGGCAGAAAGTATTATCGGCAATGAATACCCGGTGCCCGGTCGTATGCTGGCGCACATGGAGCCTATCGTGCACGACTATATTATCCAGGAGATGTGTAACGGGCAAAAGGAGCTGGGCAAATTTGACCTGTTTGCCGTAGAAGGCGGCACCGCTGCCATGTGTTATATTTTCGATTCGCTGATGCAGAATAAGCTGCTGAAACATGGCTCCCGCATTGCTTTGATGGTGCCTACCTTCACCCCTTATCTTGAAATTCCTGAACTGGAACGTTACCAGTTTGAAGTGGTATATATTAACGCTACCGGCAAAACGAAAGAAGACCGTCACACCTGGCAGTATCCGGATGAGGAACTGGATAAGCTGAAAGATCCGCAGATCAAAGTTTTATTTTGCGTGAATCCCAGTAACCCGCCATCAAGAGCATTGGAGCCTTCGGTAATGGACAGACTGGCAAAGATTGTGAAGAAAGACAATCCTAACCTGATGATTGTCACCGATGATGTGTATGGTACTTTCGTGAATGATTTTCATTCCCTGTTATCGAAAATTCCTTTCAATACCATCTGTGTGTATTCTTTCTCCAAGTATTTTGGTTGCACCGGCTGGCGTTTGGGTGTGATTGCTATCCACGAAAAGAATATCTTTGACAAGCAGATCGCGGAGTTGCCGGCTACGGCCAGGAAAGACCTGGGCAAACGTTACAGCAGCACCACCTTACATCCGGAGAAGATGAAGTTTATAGACCGCATGGTGGCCGATAGCCGCCAGGTGGCCCTGAACCACACCGCAGGATTGTCGTTGCCCCAGCAAACACAAATGACCTTATTCAGTTTGTTTGCTTTGCTGGATAAAGAGAATAAATACAAACAACTGGCGCAGGCGCTGATCCACAAACGGTTGAAATTATTGTGGGATAAGCTGGAACAGCCGCAGATGCAGGACCCGTTGAATACCGGTTATTATTCTGAAATAGATATTGCGAACTGGGCGTCAAAGGTGTATGGAGATGATTTCCTGAAATGGCTGCAAAAGAAAATGCAACCTACCGACATCCTCTTCCGCCTGGCCGAGAAAACAGCCATCGTATTATTGAATGGCGGCGGCTTTGGTGGCCCGGAATGGTCGGTGCGGGTATCGCTGGCCAACCTGCCTACAGACGCCTATACGCTGATCGGTGAAAACCTCACCGAAATCATGCACGAATATGTGGATGCCTACAAAGAAGAAACCGGCAAAAAGTAGCTTTTTTTCATAATGATAGATGTACAGCAGGTGGCTATTGCAAGGGCTGCCTGCTGTTTTTTTATGATTTGGGAATCCGGTATTGATTGCAGAACTTCGTTGTTATGAAAACGCGCACCCTTCTTTTATGCCTCCTGTTATTTTGCAGCATGGCTGCGCAGGCCCAGCAATACGTTCCGGCAGATGCCGGCTCCAAAGTACAGTTTACCATCGTCAATCACCTCATCTTCACGTCTACCGTCAACGGCTACTTTAAAGGACTGAAAGGAAACATCCGGTTTGATCCGAAAGATCCGGGCGCCGCAGTGATTGATGCCACCGTGGATGTAAAGACCATCAGCACCGGCATCGGCAAAAGAGACCGGGACCTGATGGAAGAGAAATATTTTAATGCAGATAAGTATCCCGTGATGCGGATCCTGTCTACCAATATCAAAGCCACTGATAAACCATCCGGCTATCAGCTTACCGCCGCCCTTACCATCAAAGGGATCACACATACCATCGCTTTTCCTTTTACCGCTGTATTATCCGGTAACATGCTGCAGCTGAACGGGCAGTTTACAATTAACCGGAAAGACTTCCAGGTAGGACCTGATAATGCCATTGATGATAAGCTGACCGTGATACTCAGCGTACAGGCAAAGAAATCCTAACGGCTATACGTTACCTGGTTGCAGATAACGTATAGCCGTTGCCGGTAAACATCTTACAAAATAATAACCACTACAGCGGTTGTGTAAAATGATGGGCAGAAATATGATAGCCCTGCCGGTGATATACTTTATGCGCAGGATGCAATGCATGACCTGAATCCAGTTGCACAGAACGTAAACCTTCACTTTTTGCCAGCGCCTTCACATGATCGAGCAGCAGGCCGGCATAACCACGGCCCTGGTAAGCAGGCAAACAGGCCAGGTCGTCTATATAAATATGTACCCCGGTGAATAGCTTGTTCATATGACGGAAGCCTGCAAATGCCACTACTTTCGAAGGATCGTCTTCCGCCGTGATATACGCGATTTCATATTTTTCTGCCTGCATTTCTTTTATCTGCGGCAGTAGTTCGTCTTTTTGTAAAAACGGACGAAGAAAAAGGATTACTTCACTGCAGGCAAGCAATTCCTCGTCGGTGGCAGCGATTTTAACAGTAGGCATATCTTTGTTTTTTGTAGGTGATTACTGACCGGGAATACGACGGGTAGATACGCCGATGCGGTTCCAGGCATTGATAATATTGATGGCCATGATCAGCTCTGCAGTGCGGGGTATCCCGAATGCTGCCACCGCTTTATCATATGTTTCATCGGTAAGGCCATGCTGACTGATAAATGTAATTTCTTCCGTCATGGCCAGGATAATTCTTTCTTCTTCGCTGAACTGCGGGGATTCTCTCCACACCGGGAGCAACAGTAAGCGCTGGGTGGTTTCGCCCAGCTTCAATGCATCGCTGCTATGTTTATTGACGCAAAAGGCACAGCCATTCAGCTGGGACGCGCGTACTTTGATCAGTTCGTGGTGCAGGGGGGAGATACCGGTGCCGGATAAGTATTTTTCTAATCCCAGCATCGCGGAATAAGCAGCGGGATCAACCTGGTTCATCAAAAATCTCGTAGTCATTGTCAATTGATTTGTATTAAAAATGATCTTACAAAGTTACCTGTATCTGGAGTACCTTAGTAGTCCACTTTGTAATCATTAAGTAGTCCAGATGCTGCCATTTAAAACACTCATACAAACGGACAAAACGCTGAAGCTGCCGGTATATCAGCAAATTGCCAACCGGCTTATCGGGTTAATCCAGGAAGGTATCCTCAAGCCGGGGCTATACCTGCCAGGCAGCCGGGTGCTGGCGGAAACGCTCACCCTGCACCGTAAAACGGTGATTGCGGCATATGAAGAACTGATCAGCCAGGACTGGCTGGTAGCCGTACCCCGCAAGGGAGTGATGGTGGCGGATAATCTGCCGGTGATCCGGCCCCGGACCTTCCGGGGAGCTGCTTCCGCGTATGGAGAAGAGTCCGCGTTTTCGTTTCATCATATCCCGGTAGCGCCATTTATGCCCGGTGTGCCCGCAGGCAATGCATTAGTGGTGAATGACGGTTTCCCGGACGCACGACTGGCCCCTCTTGCCGACTGGGTAAAAGAGTGCCGCTCCCTGATTGAAAGTCCGCGTTATCATAAACTGCTGATGTATGGTAACGCTACTGGTAGCGAAGCCCTGCGCAGGCAAATGATGGAATACCTGTCCAACACCCGGGGCCTCAACCTGCAACTGCCACATATCATGATTACCCGGGGCGCACAAATGGCCATCTACCTGGCTGCGGCACTCCTGATAAAAAAAGATGACCTGGTAATTGTGGGGAGTCCTGATTACTTTTTTGCGGATCTCTGTTTTGAGCAGCTGGGCGCCCGCCTGCTCCGCGTGCCGGTGGATGAAGAAGGGATCGACGTGGATGCGATTGAACAACTATGCAGTCAGCGGAAAATAAAAATGCTCTACCTCGTTACGCATCATCATCACCCCACCACGGTGACCCTGAGCGCTGCCCGCAGGATGAAGCTGCTGGAGGTGATCCGCAAACATAAATTGCCCGTGATAGAAGATGACTACGATTATGATTTTCATTATAGTTCTGCGCCTATATTGCCATTGGCCAGTGCAGACCACGGGGGCAATGTGATTTATATCGGTTCATTTACCAAATCACTGGGACTTTCCATCCGGATCGGATTTATGATCGGGCCGGCGGATTTTATCAGTGAAGCGGCCAACCTGCGCCGCCTGATGGACCTGCGGGGCGATAATCTTTCTGAACAGGCGCTGGCTAATCTGCTGGCAGATGGTACCATCGACCGGCACCTGAAGAAATCGAATAAGGTGTATAAAGAGAGACGGGATCTGCTTTGTCTGCTCCTGAAAAAGAAACTGGGCGACGCAGTACAGTTTACGGTACCTGCCGGTGGAATGGCGATCTGGTTGCGCTTTTCAAAAAAGTATCCTTTGCAGCAGGTCTCTCAGAAAGCGGCTGCCCTCGGGTTGCGTATGAGCAGCGGGGAACAGTACCACTATGGTACACCATCGCAGAATGCACTACGCTTTGGTTTTGCTTCGCTTAACAATAAAGAAATAGCATCCGTGGTGGCTATACTGGAAAAAGTATTACAGCAATGGTAGCTACAGATCATAGAACTGCTTCGTTCGGTTGAGCCGCAGGTCCTTTAACAGACCGGCTTTGGCGCTGATCGTAAAACTAAACTGCCGGAAAGTACCAAAGGGGATCAGGTTAATGGAGAGATTGAAATCGTGCAGGTCGCGCGAGATATACATATTGGTATAGGCGATCTGCATGTTGGTGAAATCGAAACCGCTGTTTAAACCGATCTTCCATTTTGGCGTGAGACTGAAATCGCCGTTGAAGCTGACATATTGCGTTACCCGTTTTACCACCCCGCCGGAATCGGGGATGATAGTATTGGTGTAGGAAAGGCTATACGAGAGATCGATGCGCCAGGGGATATCAAAATCCACGTATTCGCCCGGGTTATTGCGTACCTGTGCCAACTGCCGCTGTTGGGCTGCAAAGGCGGCATCGCCGCCCTGTACGTTCAGGGAAGAATCAATTTTTGCTTCCTTGGCTACACTCTTTTTATCTTTCGACTGGAAAGAGGTACTGAGGGAAATGCTGGCATTGGTGAGGCGGCCCAGGCTCAGTTTACCTTGCTGCCATACGTATTTATCCAGGCGCCGGCCACGGCTGTCTACCTGGTAAGGATCGAGATTGCCGCTGGCGGAGATGTTCAGTTTGTCGAACAGGTTGGTGCGGGCATACAAACTGAAGGTAGACAGTTTAAACGAATCTGCCACCAGGTTATAGCTGCCATTGATCCCGAAACCATCCAGCAGTTTTATCTTTTTCTCATGATTGCCGGTCGTATCTTTTTTAGAAAATACCTTCATCTCCAGGTTATTGTCCAGCCCGAAGTTCAGTCCTCCGAAAGCACCGGGAGATGGTACGCCGATAATCGCTCCATCGAATCTGGATACCATTTGCTTATCGCCTTCCTTGTTGTATTGCAGTTCATAATAGTTCTTGCTGTTCAGGTCCGGGCGGTAGCTGGCGCTTAGTGTAGGCCGCATCACGTGGCGGATGGCTTTGATCTTCGATGTTTTACTGAACTGGTACATACCATACAGGGCGGTAGACAGCGACATGCTGGCGCTGATATCGCGGGCGGCAAACAGGCCGGCCTGGTAAGAGGTATCGATGGCGCCTTTGGTACCCGTGCCCAGGTTGGGTTTATTAGGATCCCATTTGCGGTTGAATTGTTTGGTATACCAGTATTCGGTATAGTTGATTCCCGGCGACAGGGTAAACGTTTTAAATACCGGTATAGAAAACGAGATCGGGATGTTGTGCTGCATACCGGTTTGCATGGCGTCGAACATGGCCTGTTTACCGAAGAGAGAATCCTTGAAATTCGCCTGGTTGCGCAGGATGGTGTTGTACGAAATACCTATTTTCTCATACCATTTGGGGGTGCCTACCATTTCCTTTGGCTGGAAAGGGTAGATGGTATTCACGGTGAATGTGGCATCCGGGAAGGAAATGGATACATCCCGGGTGCTGAGGTTCTGTGAATGGTTTAGTCCCATGGTGAGGTTATAGGGCTTTCCCTGCCAGGTTTTGGAGAACGTGACGGAGGATCCGATATTATTATTGACACGGGTATTGTAATCATACACGTTGTATTTATTGTAGGAAGAAGTACCAAAGTTCACCGCAGCGCCGAAATTCACACCGGGCCGGGCTTTGCTGTCCATGCTATGATTCCAGGTAACGCGGAAATCTTTGGAGGTACTGAACTCCGATTTCACGGAGGGGTCGCCAAAGCGGGTGTTGGCGAAGCTGAGATTAAGACCGCCATTGTATTTATACCGTTTCCGGTAAGTGGGACTGGCGGTGAGGCTCCAGCTTCCGTAGGAGTATACATCTCCGCGCATGGTGAGGTCAAAGTTATCGCCCAGGCCAATATAGTAGCCGCCGTTTTCCAGTCCGATCCCTTTTTGCTGGTTTACCACATACTGCGGAGACAGGATGCCGGAGCGTTGTCCCTGTGTGATGGGGAAAATGGCGAAGGGGATAAACAGCGGCGTGGGAATGCCTTCAATTTCCAGGTTGGCAGGGCCGGAGATGACCAGTTTGTCGGGAATAATTTTTACTCTTTTTGCGCGGAACTGGAAGTGTGGGGTATCCAGGTCGCAGGTGGTAAAGGTATTTTTAAAACCGAAGATGGTATTGTCGGCCATCCGTTTGGACTGCTGGCTGCCGATGAAAGCCTCTCCGTAGGTGGAGCGGGTATGATAAATTTTTGCTTTGCGGGTGGTGATGTTGAACTGCATGGTATCGGACTCGAAGCTCTGGCCGTTGTCGGTCATTACCGGGCGGCCGATGGCTTTGCCGGAGGTATCCGTTACTTTGGTAGCTTCCACGATGCCGGTTTCCTGGTCCATGGTGATCCTTTCTGCGGTGATATTGGTTTCCTTATATTTGGTTTCCGCACTACCGTAGAGGAGTAAACGTTTTTTCTGCACCTGCATGATGAGGGAGTCTTTCGCCTTATAGTGAATGGGTGCGTCGAGGCTATCCTTTGATAAAGGAATGGTGTCGGCAGGGAGACTGTCGCGGGTCCCTCTTTTTATAAAAACGAAGCCAGCGTGATGTGGTACGCCTGCGGCAATAAGAACAAAGGCAATCAGTAAAACTGAAAGAAGCTGGCAAAAAATAATTTTCATGTATGCAATTGGATGGCTCCGTTAAGCGAAAATAGTACCGGAATAATTATGTTTGTCTTGTGTAACCAGTTACTAAAAGGATACTGCAATGGAACATTTAAACGAAAAAGAGTGTAAATCGGCTGGCATGGCTGTAAGAGATACTTTGGAAATCATCAGCGGAAAGTGGAAACTGATTCTACTTTTAACATTTTATAAAAAAGGAAAGCGTCGTTTCCGGGAGTTGGTGAAGGAATTAAATATTTCTCCGAGGGTGCTTTCAAAAGAATTACAGGAGTTGGAGATGAATAAACTGGTGACCCGGACGGTACGTAATACCCGGCCGATGACAGTGGAATATGACATTACACCGTATTGCAGAACATTGGGCAGCGTGCTTCAGCCGATGAAGGAATGGGGGGAGTTACACCGGCAGGAAATTATTGGAAAGAAGAATTCCGAATAGGAGTGCCGGACTTCTTTAAAAGAGCAGGGACGAAAGGCAATTGCCCTTCGTCCCTGCTCTTTTATTTTATCGCTGTGTTTAATAGAAGATGGAACTCAGCATATTGGCTTTATCATCCGTTGCCGGTTTGGAAGCCAGGAAAGTACTCATCTGCTGGGCATTGAGCACGCCGGTCAGTTTTGTTTTGAAAGTATTAAAGAGACCGGGTTGCTGTTGTGCATACACGCCGGGATTTTTCCGGTCCTGTGCATGCAGCGCTCTTTTGGCATCAAACAGTTCCAGGATCAGTTTATTGACCTGTGATTTTTGTGCGTCGGACACACCGATATTGGGTAAGAAAATGCGGCTGTAATCTTTTGCTGCCAGTGATTTATCGGCGCCTGCTTTTACCACCTGTGCCCTGGAGGGGCCTTGTTGTGCGCATACGCTGTAACTGCCAATCAGCAGAATACTTGCTATGAGAATGATATTTTTCATGTGTTTGTGTTTTAAAGGTAAAACTATTGCAGTGCCCATGATATCCAGCCGAGGGCATCACCGGCGGTGACCATATCGAATGTTACGCCATCCGCTTTACGGACAATGTAGAAGCCGGGTGATGGGGTGGTATATGGTGCTGCCGTTCTGCCAAAATTGAATATCCGGTTGGTAGCTATTAGTGCTGGCGGGTTTACCACCGGGTCGCCACCATTCAGCATCCGGAATGTAAGTCTGCCCTGGGTGATGCCGGGTTGGGCTATGCCTCCGGCATACACGTAAGGATAACCATCATCGAGGCCCGTGAAATAAGGAGATAACACATCCAGGTCGCCGCCGTTTACCCTACCTGGTAAATATACCATGGCTAAATAGGTACCTCCGGGATAAGGCAGTTTTAACAGATTATAAGCATCATCCACTCCTCTTACATGAAAGCCAGGACCTGCCAGCCAGGCGCCATCCAATCCTGCAATGTAAAAGTTAAGCGCTACATCGGGTTCGGGAGTGAGTGGCGCAAGTGCGGGAGTAATAGTCACCGGTGTATTGCCATTGATGCTGGCACTGATGGTACCTGTACCGCCATTCCAGATCAGGTTGTCGAAACTTTTGATGGATACGCTGCCTACGGTCACCGGACTTTCCAGGAGAATGCTGGTGGCTGTGTATTGTACACCCACATTGGTAATCGTCTGGCTGCCGGTTGTTTTCAGGTCAAATGATCTGCCGCCAACGCCGGGTGTTATTTCCAGTGTAGTGCCGCCTACAGCTACCCGTTTGAAATAGTTGAGGATCTGGTTGAAAGCAGTGTAGCCACCAATACCGTTCGCGGTAAAAGTTTGCTGTTGCGCCTGTGTGGCTTTCACCAGGATACCGGTGGCATTGTTCAGGTTGCCGGTGAGCCGGATGGTATCACCCAGTTCTGCTGCCGGGATGTTGTCTGCAAAAGCAAATTCGAAGTCGGTGCCCCAGTTGAATCCATTACCATATGGACTGTGGGAAACACTGGCATCCGGATCGCAGGGCAGATGGATGTAGCTATATGTATCAAAGATCAGGGTGGGCCGTTGCACGGCTTTTACCCGGTATCCCGAATTGTTGAACACCAATGCGGCGGTGGGGTTGAAGTCGGATATCATGGATACCTGTTCATCCTTTCCGAATTTCATGTAGTAGGTAAAGATGGCCTTCGGACCATTGCGGGTAACGCCCCCGTTGGTAGAAGTACCATTGGTATATTCTGTGAACACCCAGCCATAAGGCGCCTCTGTGAGCTTTTGCTGGTACGTGGCCAAAGCCTGTGCCAGTCTCACATCGGTAGGAGTGCCGTCTATATTCAGGTCTGATTTCCTGCTGCATCCGGTAAAAAGTACCGTGGCTCCCAGGAGATATATCCATATCTTTTTCATAAAAAATAGTTCAGCGTGAAAAACAATTATTGATAAAAGGCTGCCAGTGCGCGACGGCATTTCCGCTGCAATGCGTAAAAGTCGATCGACCATGACCGGGCGTAATAGTCTACTACAGCCGCTTCTTTGGCCTTAAGCGCATCGTATGCTGGTGTGCCGGGACCATCGGTCTGGTCTTCCAGTATCTTTTCATAGTCATCATAACCGGCATTCCCGTTATCAGCGCCTATCAGCATCGTGGCCACCATTTCCACGAAATCTTCTTTCGGATCGGAGGAGGCGTAGGAAGTAATAAATCCTTTCATCCTGGCTTCTCTGTCTGAAATGTTGTACCAGTTGCCGGAATAGGCAGGGGTGATCATTTTAAAGGAAGAAGGCACCAGGATATTCTGATTCAGGATATGCCCGAATTCATGATGCATGGTGTGTCCGATTCTTTTAAACGTATTGGAATCAGCGGCAGCCTTGGTGAAATTGTTGAGTTCATACAAAGTCATGGAAGTACCTCCCTCTGCCTGTCCGAGTATAATAGATCCGTTGCTTTCATATTGCCCTGTGCCGGCCAGTTTCAGCGTTTTCGGAATATACTTTTGCAGGAAAAGGATGCTGCCGGTTTGCTCGTTATATGGCCTGAAGGTAACTGCGAGCAGTGCTTTCAGCAGCGGGATCACTTTTTCTGCCTTTGGTGGTGCAATGGCGTAAGGAAAATCCAGCTGGCCTGGCAACCATTTATAGTATACCGCGATGTTATAGGGCACCATCAGGCTGTCGTGGATAAAAACATCCTCCGGTGTAATGCCGGTAGAATCTCCTCCCAGCCCTACCGGTGGTGTAGTGAGATTCACCGTTTCTTTTTTGCAGGCGCCTCCTATGAGTAACAGGAGGAAGATGCCGGAAATTATATGCAGTTTCATAAGTCTCTTTTTTTTAGTTTATCTCGGATTTAGCTGCATGCCATCATTGACCGCTTCTGCCGGGAGTTGTAACAATCTTCTTTTATCACCGGGAACCAGCGTGGTGTTGAAACCAGGAGAACCCACATGTACCACAGGGATATCATACCGGAGGATATCAAACCAGCGTAGTCCTTCCTGCATATAGGTCACCCTTTTCATGTACAGCAGGCTTTGAATCATAGCATCATCCTGGGTGGTGTTGTAAAAGGCCATCATTTTTGGAATGGTTACATTATCTACTGCCGGATCATAATCTGAAATGTTATTACTCACCCAGGCATTCAGATCGGTAAGTGCCGAGTTATAATTTTTTAAGCGGATATATGCTTCGGCCCTGTTCATCAATACTTCATCCATGCTGAACAGCGCCACTACTTTTACATCGCTTTTGAATTTCGGGAAGTTGAAATATTGTGGTCCGCTGCCGTAGGTTTGTATCGCCAGGCTTCCACCGGTAACATTGGAGTTGAGGATCAGCGCGCGGTTTACATTAGAACCCAGTCCGTAGCGGTAGCCATAATAATTTGCCGGGTACTTGGTGCCAGGGGCTTCCTGCAGGAGGATATTGGCAGCGTTCTGCGAATTAAAGTATTCCACCACCATATCATTATAAGGCAGGCCGTAGAATTTTATCTGGTTACGGATCAGTGTAGCCGGATCTTTACTGCCGAAAACAGCGCTGGAATGCGTCACTACTTTTTCGTAGTCCTTTTTGAATAAATAGAAGCGGGAAGCAAAAGCATGTGCTGCCTGCACGGTGAAATGATACTTTGGCGTATTGCCATAGGCTTCATCTTTCAGCAATGGCAAACCCGTAGTCAGGTCGCTTTCAATTTTTGCATACACGGCGGCTACGTTGCTCCTGTCATATTTGGCGAACACATTTTTACTTACTGTAGTCACATAAGGAATGCCTGGGTCGCTGGCGGCTGTGGCCGGGTTATAGGTTTTGGCAAACAGGGTTACCAGCATAAAGTGTGCATATGCGCGGCATACCAGTGCTTCTCCTTTCTGGGTGGAGTAATTGGCGGAATCCGGACCGTTGCAATAGGACAATGCCTGGTTAGCAGCGGCAATGGCTGCATAGCAGGAATCCCAGTAAGCGATGGGCGCATCGGACGTTACATCATCCGCATCCTGGTATTTGAACGACTGCGTATTGATGCGGAATGTTTGCGGATCCACCCCTACGCCGGAATTGCCTTTGTCTTCCACATTGTCGCTCAATGCTTCACAAAACAGCATGTACAAAGCGTGTGGATAAGCAGTGGCCAGCAACTGGCTCACCTGCTGCGGATTGGAAATCACTGTCCTGTTGTCAGGAAGCGTCTCCAGGTATTTTTTACAGCCTGTTGCCACAAGAAGACCGGTCAACAAGCCTATATAGATCAATCGTTTTTTCATAAAAATACTTTTTGAATTAAAGGCTCACTCTTAATGAAGCGGTGATCTGTTTGTTGATGGGCAATGCCACCCCACCGGTATTATAGAATTCCGGATCCTGTCCATGCAGTCGCTCATCAGCATAAATCAACCATAAATTGTTGCCCGTTACTGTTACGGATGCGCCCTTAAACCCGATCCTGCCCATCAAAGGCGCCGGAAGCTGGTAACTCAGGGATACTGATTTCAGTCTTACAAAACCTCCATCTGCTACCCGGTCATGAGAGTAGTTGTAGTTATTGTAAGGGAAAGCCGACAACGTATTCAGGTTTGTTTTTGTATAGATATCGGGGATGGAAGGAATGTTTGTTTTCTTTTCATCTCCCGGCAAACTCCATCTTCCTTTAAATTCATTGGGTAAGGCATTGTAATCGGTATAGTCGAGGGTATACACGGGTGTAAGCCTTATTTTGTTACCTGCCTGGTAAGTGACCAGCGCGCTCACAGAGAAATCCTTGTAACGGAAGGTATTGCTCCAGCCGCCCGTAATGGTAGGATCTGAAGGGCCTTCGTATTTCAGGTTTTTCAGGTTATGACTTTGCAGGTATACGCCAGGGGAAACACCGCCGGTATCGCTGATAAACTGTGGTACACCTGTTTGCGGGTCCAGTCCTGCGTTTTGCAGGGAGAACAATCCTCTTACAGGATAACCTTCCAGCGGACCGCCGCCTTCTCCTACCAGGTCAAAAATTACCGGGTTGTTTTTGGCATTGGTGATCAGGGTATTGTTGTAGCTGAAGATCAGGGTGCTGGTAAGACCTATATTTTTATGTGCAATGATTTTACCGGTGAGCGCCACATCGAAACCATGTGATTTCATATCGGCATAGTTGGCAAACTGGTTTACCTGCCCACCTACTCCGGAAGTTTTGATTAACCCGATCAGGTCAAAACTTTTCCGGCGGTAATAGTCAAAGGTCAATCCAAGTCTTTCATTAAAGAAGCCCATATCCGCGCCGAGATCCAGTTCATACTTTTTCTCCCAGGTAAGGTCCGCATTTTCCAGCGCCTGTATCAGGATGGCTGTTTCCTGGTCGGACACATAAGGCCGGCTGGTAACAAAGGAGCGGAGAATAGCCGTAGTATTGGTAGCGCTACCGGTGCTGGCGTTCAAACCGTAGCTGGCTTTCAGCATGAGGTGACTAACGGCAGATGAATTTTTCAGAAACTCTTCCTGGTCTACGTTCCAGTTACCGGCTACTGTCCAGGTGGGCAGCCAGCGGGCGCTGGAAGAACTACCCAGTCTGTTGGAACCATCTTCACGTACGGTAGCGTTCAGGGTATACTTATTATTATAGGTGTAACTGGCATTGGCATAGAACGCAATAAAGCGGTCGTAGTCGTTGGTCAGTCCATAATAGGCATTGTTGCTTTCCGACATTTTTTTGATGAAGAGGTAATCCACGAAAGGTGTACCTCCGGAATTGTACTGGTAGCCTACGCCGGTGCTGTTAGACGTCTGGCGGTCGGCATATTTTACTTCCTGTCCTACGAGGGCGCTTACCTGGTGTTTATCGTCATTGAACGACTGGTTATAGTTGAACTGGTTACGGAAGGTGTAGTTTTTCAGTTCCACGTCGTTCCTTTTATAAAAACCACCATAGGGCAGAACTACCACCGCCGGTTCGTTGGGGAAGTCGGGGTTTTTATACAGGAAAGGGTTCCGGTCGTTGATAATGGCGTTGCCGTTGGCGCGGTAGGCGTTGGCTTCATTCGAATTTTCATTCGATTTATGTTCCGCCGTGGTCCGCGCATAACGGATAGCGCCGGTGAAGTCGTAGTTGAAATGCGAATTGAATTTGTAATTCAGGTTACCCTGTAATCTGAAGTCGATCACACTGAGGTCCGTGAAGTTGTTGCGTGTTTCGTTGATGATATTGAACGGTGCGAAGTTGCGTGTAAAGTATTCGAGATTTCCTTGTTCATCGTATGCGGTCATGGCCCTGCTGGTGCTGAGTGCATAGGAGAACGGGTTGATGTCGAAGTCTCTTTTGTAGGTACCTTCCACGCCGTCTGTTTTGCGGTCTTCCGTACCCGGTGCGCGTTGTTGTCTTACGTTACCATTGATCTGGAGGCCGTAGCTCAGTTTGCTGTTGGGGGTGTAGTTGGCCCGCATGTTCACCGTATATCTTTTCACATTATCTGCGATGGTCCAGCCCTGGTCGTTGAAGAAGCTGGTAGACAGGTAGAGCTGTGATTTATCGGTACCGGTAGACAGGCTCAGTGAGTGTTCCTGTGTGAGAGAGTTGCGGAACAGGATATCGAACCAGTCGGTGTTGGCGTTGGCGTAGCGCATCAGGAAAGCCTGACGGGCTTCCCGGGTGTTTTCTACGGCAAACTTACCATTCACGTCCGGTGTTTGCAGCAATCTTCCGAGTTTACCATAGATACCGGAGGTGGATTCGTTGATCAGTCCTGCGTAGGGCAGCAGCTGTTTACGTTCCAGTTCTGCGTATACCGACATCTGGTCGGCCGAGTTCATGATATCGTAGTTTTCGTAGGAAGGTTTCAGTTGTACACCGAAGTTGCCGGTGTAAGCGATGACGGCCTTGCCTGCTTTACCTTTTTTGGTAGTGATCACGATCACCCCGTTCATGGCGCGGGCGCCATACAGTGCGGTGGCTGCGGCGTCTTTCAGGATGTCGAAAGTTTCAATATCGTTGGCATTCAGTCCGGCTACGGCTGAACCCAGGAGGGTATTGATATTACCACTGGTGAGCTGTTCGTTGGATACGTTCACGATGTCTTCCAGTACCACACCATCCACCACCCACAATGGTTTGTTTTCACCGGAGATAGAAGTAGCGCCACGGATACGTACTTTGGGTGCAGAACCGAAAGTACCGGATACGTTTTGCACACTGACACCGGCGGCGCGGCCTTCCAGCATACGGCTTACATCGGTGACCCCGTCTATTTTCACGTTATCTGCTTTCAGGGTAACAGCGGCTCCGGCAAATTTCTTACGGTCGATATTCTGGAAACCGGTTACCACCACGCCTCCCAATTCCGTTACATCATCTTCCAGGGCAAGTACCAGGTTATTCTGGGCTTTTACTTCGTGCGTTTTATAGCCTACAGCAGATACTACCAGGGTAGCGCCTTCGGGTACGTCGAGATCGAATGCACCGGCGGAGTTGGTAATAGCGCCACGTGTGGTACCTTTTACTTTTACGGACGCGCCCACCAAAGGCTCTCCTTTATTGTTCCGGATAATGCCGTGTATGGGGGCGGCGGGTTTAGCGCCCTGCCGGAATACATCAGGAGGTAATTTTTCCAGGGAATCCCTGGCGCTAGCGGGCAACGTAAGCACGAGCAGAAAAAGGGACAGAAGCTTCATAGTTAACAGCGATTTAATTGAATATAATCCGGGCAATGCAGGGGAACAGGTATATACACCTGGTTGTCTACATCTTTTGGTTGAATGCATATGAGGCACTTAAGGGTTTAGACTGATTCTGGTTGACCACTATCGCTGTCCCGGCAGCAGTTGGTTTATTTATGGCTCCGACTTTTTGTTTAAATAGTATAGCAAAAACTTACCGGGGAAACTTATCTACATCAATTACTTTAGCACAGTGTGTTAAGCTAATTTAACAAAAATTATAATACCAGCAGAAGCAAAAAAAGAGGAACGGTTATTTTCCCCGGGGCAACGGCGCTGCATTTTGTCACATGCGAATTTTGCTGTATTTTGCTCCCTTTCTATGGAACTAATCCCATTATTCCAACGTCATGCATGATAATGAATTATGGTACTCCTATAAAGAAGGAGATGTAAAAGCCCTGGAAGGATTATATGAACAGTATTATTCCCCGCTCACGAACTACGGATTTAAATTTACACCTGATAATGTCTGCATAGAAGAAAGCATGCAGGATCTTTTCCTGAAGCTATGGCAGAACAGGGAACGGATTGCGCGTCCGGCAGTAGTGAAGCAGTATCTCTATTTATCTTTCCGGCGTATCCTGCTCCGTAAACTGGAGTACAGCCCTTCCAGGCATGAGGAAGAGCTGGCGGGAGAGCATATACCTTTTCAGCTTGATCTTACTTATGAACATCCCCTGATCCGGAAAGAGCGCATGGCCGAACTCACTGCCAAAGTGGATGCCCTGCTCAGTACTTTAACGAACCGGCAACGGGAAGCCGTGTTCCTGAAATATTATGAAGATCTCTCCTATGAGGAGATCGCAGAGATCATGCACATGAATATCGGCGGCACTTACAAGCTGATCTACCGCGCCCTGGAGCGTTTACGCGAACAGTTTGGCGACTTCACTTTACTCCTGATCCTTTACATCTTAAAAAGGTCCTGAAAATTTTTTTTTTCCGTAAGTGTAGAAAATGGGATAATTCCCTTTTAATCTTGTGTCTTAAGAGGAAAGAGATGCAAGGGCTACTTTATGGATGAGTTGGAAAAAGATTATTCCGGTTACCAGGCCATAGATTTTCTGGCAGATGAAAATTTTATCCGGTACGTAAAATTTCCGGAACCGTTGTCACAGGTTTACTGGGACCGCGTAGCTGCGGCATGGCCGGAAAAGCAGCCACTGATGCAGGATGCCCGAGAAATGATGTATCTGCTGGAACGCCCGGTGATGCAATATAATGAAGCTGCCCGCCGCAAAATCTGGCAGCAGGTGGAAGCCGGCATTGCTGCTCCTCCGCGAATTTCCTTCCTGCGTCGTTACCGCTTCCGCCTGGCAGCAGCCGTGTTATTGCTGCTCATCGCCACCGGGGTCTATCAATATCTTACCGGCACCGTGGTGTATGAAACCGGTTATGCCGACTCCCGGCAGATCACCCTGCCGGATCATTCGCAGGTAACGCTGAATGCACATTCCCGGCTGTCTTACGCCCGTAACTGGCGCTGGAGCGGTAAAAGGGAAGTATTCCTGGAAGGAGAGGGCTTCTTTGATGTAAAACACCTGGGAGATACTTTCCGTTTATATGTAAAGGATGTCAGCGTAACGGTATTGGGAACCGCTTTTAATGTAAAAGACCGGCGCGATAAAACCGTGGTGGTGCTGCAACGTGGCCGCATCCGCATCAATGTAAAAAATAATCCGGCTGCAGGTATCATCCTCTCTCCCGGAGAAGGCTGGGAATACAACCGGTTGCAGGCAGTTGCCGTTACACACAAAACGGATACCACTGCCGCCGCTGCGTGGACGCGTCACCAGCTGGTACTGGAAGGCACCACGCTCAGAGAAGTGATACAACTACTGGAAGATAACTACGGCTATCATGTTATACTGGAAGACAGCTCCCTGGCCAACCGGAAGCTGACGGGCTCCATACCGATGCAAAAGAAAGAGGATTTGTTTTTCGTCTTATCAAAAATATTCAACATCGACATCATACAACAACCAGATACACTTTTATTCAGGGCGAGACCCTGACATTGCTGACTATTATTATCAACCAGTTAATCAACCATTATGAAGGGGATGCTTCAGTTTATTAAAACTGCCGTAGTAGTGTGTGTGCTGCTAGGGTGGCTGTCGCCAGCTTATGCACAAACAACGGGCGTGCCGGTAGCGGCTGCGCTAAAGAAAATTACCAGTGAACTGGGTACAAAGTTCGTTTACGAAAATGAGTTGCTCGACAACGTCAAAACAACCGCCGACCTGCGCAACCTGCGCAGCCGTAAAGTAGAGGAGGTATTGAAAGAGGTATTGTATCCGAACGGATTCATTTTCCTGTACGTCAATGACAATACCTACACTATTATCCGCGATGTACGCAAGCGGGAAGGACAGCCTGCACCGCCGGTTTCCACGGAGGTGGCGCTGCCTGAAAATGAAATGTGGGTGCAGGGAACCGTAACGGATGAAAAAGGATATCCCGTTGCCGGTGCCACAGTAGCCGCTGCAAAAAACAACAACGGCACTGTGACCGATCAGCTGGGAAATTTCCGGTTACGGGTCAACAAAGAGGAGCCGGCGCTGTCTGTATCTTTCATCGGCAACCGGCCCGTGCTGGCACCCTTACAGGGACAAACCACCCTTCACATTGTGATGGGCGCCGATAATATCCAGCTGAAACAGGTGGAAGTATCTACCGGGTATCAATATATCCCAAAGGAAAGAGCGACCGGCTCTTTCGGCCTCGTGACTGCAAAAGACCTGGAACGCAGATCTGCCGTAGGCTTGGTAGAAAAACTGGAAGGCAGCGTAAGTGGCCTGCAGGTGAATGTGGGGCAGCCTGACCGCAACCTGTTTAAAAACAGGGACCAGTTCAGCGTGCGTGGTGTATCTACCATCCTGTCGGAGAAAAAACCGTTGATTGTACTGGATGGATTTCCAACAGAACTGGACCTGGTGAATATCAATCCTAACGACATCGCCTATATTACCGTTTTGAAAGACGCTGCCGCTGCTTCTATCTGGGGCGTGCGTGCAGCCAACGGCGTCATTGTTATCGAAACAAAAAAGGCAGCCTTTAACCAGGCGCCGGTAGTGCGGGCTTCTGCTACCCTCACCACCACCGGCAGGCCACGACTCGATTACCTGCCGATGGCCGGTGCTACGGATTACCTGGGACTGGAAAAAGAACTGGTAGATAAAGGCCTGCTGCCTTTGCCGTCTTCTCCCTTCCTGTTATCCAATCCGCCGCTCACTACCGGTGCAGATCTGTACCTGCAATTTAAAAACGGTAAGATCAGCCAGCAACAACTGGATGCAGCGATCAACCAGCTAAAGGGAAGGGACATACGCGATCAGTACCAGCGCTATATTTTGCGTTCCCCTTTCAGCGAACAATATGATGTTTCCGTTTCCGGTGGCAATACGCATATGCGCAATTACCTCTCGGCTTCCTATACCGATGAATATGCAAATACCAAAGGCGATTACAGTCGCCGTATGGTCGTGAACTTCAACAATGAAACGCGGCTTTCCCAAAAACTGTCACTCACCGCGGATATGTTTGTGACTTCCCTGCAGATGAAGAACAATGGCCTTGGCCTGGGTTCCCTGCAGGGAGGTACCTATCCCTTATCTCCCTACGATCAGCTGGTGGATGATAATGGACAATCCGTCAACTTTGCGCAGCGCTATCCCGGCCGTATCCTGGATTCACTGCAACAGAAAGGATTTTTACCCTGGCGCTATAACTACATCGATGAACTGGCCAACGCCGATAATACGTATCAATCGCTTGCCTGGCGTTTCAACACCGGGCTGCAATATAAAATTGCGCCCACCCTCAGTATAGAAGCAAGGTATATGCTGGAGAAAGTAGCAGATGGCAACCGCCAATATGCCAACCCGCAAAGCTATGCCGCCCGCGATATGGTGAACAGCTTTACGGTGACCACCACCCACGAAAGGGGCGTACCAGCCGGTGGAATGCTGACACGTAACGATGGAAAGCAACAGAACTATACCCTGAGAGGTTTGATCCGTTTTGATCCTAACCTGAAAGGCCACCAGGCTTTAAATATCGTTATGGGCGGAGAGTTCCGTGAAACACTCACTTCCGGTTTTACCAATCGCGCCTATGGTTACGACGACCGGTTGCTGTCGTCCGGCGTGGTGAATTATAACACGGTGTATAAAACCACCAGCGGCAATCAGAAAGTGGCAGCAATGCAAAGTTTTCAGAATCAGCGGGACCGCTATACTTCTGCCTTTGCCAATTTTACCTATACCCTGCATGAAAAATATTCGCTGTCGGGCAGCATCCGTAAAGACGACAGCAACCTGTTTGGTGTTTCCAAAGAATACCGCGCCGTTCCGCTCTGGTCTATCGGTGGCCTCTGGCGCATCAACGATGAATCGTTTATGCAATGGAAACCGCTTTCACACCTGAACCTGCGCGCCACCTATGGCTTCAACGGGAATGTGAATAAAACCACCAGCCCCTACCTGGTTACACAGGCGGCAGGTGGTCCGAATCCATTCAGCAATGAGCAATACGCCTCGGTGTATAATCCTGCCAATCCCTTACTGCGATGGGAAAAAGTGGCCACTTTCAATGTGGGCCTGGATGCCGGTTTCTTCGACGGAAGGTTGACCGCTACATTGGATATCTACCGGAAAAACAGCACCGACCTGCTGGGAAATGTAGAAATCAATCCTACCTATGGCTTTAATACTTTGCTGACCAATAAACTGGAGATGACCAACCACGGGGTAGACCTGGAAGTAGGCGGCAGCATCATTGTTTCCAAACGTTTTACCTGGAAGGCAGCCGCCAATTTCTCCTACAATACCAGTAAGGTGTCCAAAGCATATTTCCAGCAGAATACTGTCACCTATTATACGAGAGCAGGCAACCCTATTGAGGGTAAATCGCTCAATAGCATTTACACCTATCGTTTTGCAGGAATTAATGATAAAGGGGTAGCGATGTTATATAACGGGAAAGATCAGAAAGTGGCAGCAGACGATAATAAGTTGCTGGATGAAAAAGACCTGCAAAGCGTGGCTTACCAGGGAGTGAGTGTAGCGCCTTATTTCGGCGGACTTACACAAACCTTCCGCTATGGCCGGTTTGAGCTGTATACTTTATTTACCTGGAAGTTCGGTCATAAATTCCTGCGCCCCGGTGTTGATGATTATTATAATGCGCCTTATCTGAGAAGTGCCAACAAAGATATTGCCCGTCGCTGGCAGAAACCAGGAGATGAATTACTGACAGATGTGCCTGCGGTAGATGCCGTGCACAGATCATTGTATAACTACCGTTTGAGCGACAATTTTGTGGAAGACGCAGGTTATGTGCGCTGGCGTGAATTAACACTCAACTACCAGTTGCCGGATCAGTGGTTTAAAGGACGTTTTGCCAAAGGAATTAATGTGAGTCTTTCCGGCCGCAACCTGGCCTTATGGACGGCCAATAAACAAGGGATTGATCCGGATTATGTACCGGGTGGCGTTATCAGTGCGTCGTCGTCGCTTGACTATACGCCCGGTGTAGTTTTGCCGCCGGCAAGGTCGCTGGTGTTCAGTGTAAAAGCAGATTTCTAATTTCTTCAATTGCCGATTATGAACAGATTAAAATATTTCGGGTGGATACTGATAGCGCTGTTTTTCAGCAGCTGCCGCAAATATGTGGACATCACCCCGCAGGGAAAAATAGTACCAACCACTGTAGCTGACTTCCGGCTTTTATTGAACAACAGCGATGTGTTCAATCTGGCCGGGGGCACTACAGACCTGATGACAGATGATATTGCTTTTACCGATACTGCTATGTATACCGGAGTACGGCCACAATCGGTATTGAATATCTATTCCTGGGCCGAAACAAATTACCTCCCTTCAGAAGACGATGAGGAATGGAACCTGTATTACAAACAGGTGTATTATAGCAATGTGGTGATCACTGGGATCAATGGGGTGAAGGATGGTGATGAAGAAGAGAAGCAGGCATTGATCAGTGAAGCCAAAGTACATCGCGCATTTGCTTACCTGATGCTGGTGAACCAGTATGCAGTGCAATATGATGCCGCTACGGCTTCAAAGGACGCCGGAGTGCCTCTCTTGCTTGAACCTGGCTATACACAGCATTTACAGCGTGCTTCCGTACAGCAGGTATACCAGCAGGTACTGGATGATCTGCTCAGTGCGGTGAAAGCATTACCGGAATTGCCTGCCTCTAAAATACATGCTTCCAGAGCGGCTGCATTTGCTTTGCTGGCACGTACTTACCTGTACATGAGAAATTACCCGTCGGCGTTAATGTATGCCGACAGTACACTGAACCTGCAGCCAGATTTATATGATCTGCGCACTTTTGCCAACACGAATAATCCACTCGATTTTATGAGTATCCCGGAAGCCTATCAGCATCCGGAAGTGATTCTGATGAAAGCTGCCTATAACCAGGACGGTCCACTTGCACTGAGCCCGGAGTTATTGAACCTGCTCGGTCCGGATGATTTACGGCGGAAAGTTTTCGGTATTGGTGACCAGCTGCTTTTTGAATACGATGGTATTTTCTTCAGTTATATTTCCCCATTTGAAGCGCGGCAGGTAGGACCGAGAGTAGGTGAAATGTATGTAACGAAAGCGGAATGCGAAGCCCGTGCAGGCCAGGCGGGTACGGCAATGACAACGCTCAATGCCTTACGTATCAAGCGCTTTACGACGGATAAATATATTCCGCTCACTGCTACAGACGCCACAGATGCGCTGCATAAAGTACTCGATGAAAGACGGCGGGAACTGATGGGCCGTGGTTATCGCCTGGCGGATCTGAAACGCCTGAATAAAGAACCGGCGTTGGCTAAAACAATCACCCATCCGTGGAGCAGCGGCAACATCACCCTGGCGCCCAACAGCAACCGGTATATTTATCCGGTGGCTACAAAAATACTGGCGGCCAATCCTGAAATAGGACAATCGCCCCGTTAAATGAATAATCAAAAACCACCATTAAAAAATAATCACATGAGAAAGAAAATGATAAGCTTGATGGCCATCTTCAGTATGCTGGCATCGTTGGTCAGTGCGCAGGGAATTGAGTTCTTCCACGGCACCTGGGCAGAGGCGAAAGCGGCTGCACAAAAAGAGAACAAGTTAATTTTTGTAGACTTCTATACTACCTGGTGTGGTCCCTGCAAGTTTATGTCGAATGAAGTCTTTCCGTTGAAACAGATCGGCGATTTTTATAACCCGCGTTTTATCAGTGTAAAGATCGATGCAGAAAAGGGTGAAGGTCCGGAGCTGGCCAGGAAATACGGTGTAAGCGGTTATCCTACACTGATCTTTACCAATCCTAAAGAGGAAGTGGTGTACAGCGTGATGGGATCTACTGATCCGGAAGTATTGATCACACAGGGTAAAATTGCTACTACGCCGATGGCTGATTTTACTGCCATGACGGCCCGTTATGAAAAGAATGAACTGAACAAGGCAGAACTGTTCCAGTATCTCAACCTGGTAAAAGCCAAGGGGGATGATAAGAAAGCGGCAGATGTATTTGCGGAGTATTTTAAAGCCATTGATCATACCATTACGCCCGACTTATTTAAGCTGATCACGAGTTATGTAGACAACAGCGATAACGCGGCGTTTAAGTATGTGGAAGACAACCGCGCTGCTTTTGAAAAGGCAGTAGGTAAAGAAAAAACGGCGAAGTATGTAGATGGTACACTGCTGGACGAAGTTAAGTTTGCCCGCTATGAGAGCGAAGGAGAATACCGGTCTGCCAAATTGCTGCTGAAATCAAAAATGACCCTGGATGAAGAAGAAGAGTTGTCGCTGGATGCCAACTATGCTTACAATGTACAGGATGAAGACGGCTATATGAAATACAGCAAGTTGTTGGTCGATAAATACTACTGGAACAATGATTTTGAAATCAGTAATGTATTGGGAAGTGTCCGTTGGATCAAGAAGGAGGAAAATTTACAGCTCATGAAGCGCTGGGCGGAGCGGGCGTTGTCTTTAAAAGATAATTCCCTGAACAATATTTCACTGGCCATGACTTACAGCGCACTGAAAGATAAAACCACTGCATTGAAATATGTGGCAGCGGCATTGGCGGCGTCTGAAAGGGATAAAGATGGTTATGTAAAGAATATAGAGATGTTGAAGCAGATGATCGTAGAAGGCCGTTAATCTTTTGTTTGTTGGATTTAGTATGCAGCGGAGTGATTACTCCGCTGCATTTTTTTATTATGCTGTTTTACAGAAGGCGATATGATCATGGATCTCAGGTATTTTCTGAGCGCCATTGGTCAGTCCCAGTTGCAGATCCAGCCACAGGATGTAAGCGCAGGGCTCCATGCCGGTGGTGGCGAATGCCTTGTTATTATCGTGGTATTCGGCTGCTGCGGGTGGTGGTCCTCCATTAAACGGGGTGGGCAGTGTCGGGTTCCCTTCAAAACGCAGTGTGAAGGATTCCACATGTGGGTGCGCAATGGTGTACTGCGCGGTGACGGTGGTGGTAATACCGCCGCAACCATGACCGCTGCCGGTGGTTTCCTTGATTTCCAGCATGGCTGCTGCCATCAGGTCTTCATCACCGGTATATCCCCATCCCGGGTGTCTTCTCTGGTGGTAGTTCACATTGGAGATGACTATTTTCTCCAGGGTGTTTACGGCAGTGAGGGTAGTGGTGCCTACTTTCCGGGTTTCAAAGATGATCTTGAAAGTATGGATACCTGCCCTTTGTGCGGCGGGTACCGCATTGCCGGCAATGAGCACAGACGGCGAGGTAAGATCAAAATTATCCCTGGCGAAAGCGGTGCTGCCGGCGTCGAGCGCCAGTTGCGATGTATTCAGCAGTGCCAGTACGCCGTTGGTAGGAGTAAAGATACCGGTGGTGAGGTTATTGCCACGGGGAACGGGGATCCATACTTCGCCGGCGCCGTTGAGGGCAGGGGTGATAATTACGGCGTCGTGTGTCCAGGTAATGGGACCGGTTTGTTTCAGCAATTCGCCGATTTTGAAAGGCAGCAGGGCGTTCAGTACCTGGGCGGAGCTGAGTTCATAGCTAGTATCGGCGTTGATGATACGGAAGCGGTATTCCATTTCATTTGAGTTGGTGCCGCTGGGGAGGGTGCCGTTGAGGTTGAGCGGGCCATAGAAGGCGAGACGGGGTACATCGGTGGTATATCCCTGTGCATCAAACTGGGCGCCGGTAGGGCCTATATCATAGTTGCCCACTCTTTCAAAGAGGGCAGGTACTTCGTTGTTGGGGGTGATATCGTCTGGCAGGCAGAATTCCACGCAGAAGCAGGGACCCCGGTTGGTGCGGTCGGCACGATGGCCGGTGCTGCGGTCTTCCTTGAGTAAAACGGCGCCGGATACCGGTTCTGTGATGGTGAAGTAAAGATCTGGACCGGCGGGCCATTCCACATTGAGCCAGGGTGATAGCAGCGTTTGACTGAAATCTGCCATGGTATAGTCGATCCGGAAATGTCCGTCGGCGTCGGTGAGATTGGAGCCTAAGGGGTCGTCCTGGAGCCAGTCGACGTCGAAGGCGGCTACACGCAGGCCTTGCAATGGTTTCTGGGTTTTGCAGTTGATGACGCGGCCACAGATCACCCATGCATCATATTTAGCCCGGATGAGGCACCACCAGCGGTTGGGGATTACATATTCCCAGGCGGCGAAAAAATCGTTTTCCTGGCCTCTCCATTTGGGTTGGAGGGTGGTGATGTGGAACTGAAGGGTGGGCAGTTTGCCGGGGTAAGGTTTGGGGCGGGGTACGTTGCCACATTCGAAGTCGATGTCGAAGGCTTCTCCTTCGTACTTACTTTCCCGGCCCAGCTGGAAGGCGAAGTTGCCATCTGCATCGGTGGTGGTTTCGGCCAGCAGGTTGCCGGATTTGGCTTTGAGTTCTTCAGCGGTTACTTCATGGAAGGTTTCCTTCACAGCAGCAGCAGCCTGCAGTACTACTTCCCGGGAAGCGGCGGCCCGGTAAAGCCTGATTTTAACGTTGGCAATGGCTTCTATGCAGTATTTATCGCATAAAAGACCTTTTAAATTGCCTTTGAACTGATAGCTCATGACACTTTTTTTTTGGGAGTTATTGGAATTCAGGAAGCAAAAGTTGTTGGGGTAATGATCATTGTATTTTTTGGGGATTGTTTGTGCTGTTTTACCTTTTGCTTCTGGTACAAATTTCCATCTAAATTCACTCGTTATCAAGCGAATAAGTGCGGGAAATGCCGATTACGTATATATCGCGTGGTGGCGGGAAAGCGCTGATAAACGGAAAGGTATTTTGGGTATCCGGAAGAAAAGGCCTTATTTTGCCGGTCAGGTTTGGTAGAGCAACATGAAAGAAGACAGCAGCAATTATTCCCTGTATGACGAGGAGGATTTGGTGACGGCTTTCCAGGTGAGTGAGGATATGAGGGCGTTTGAAGAAATCTATAAACGATTCTGGTTCAAACTATACAATGCTGCCCTGAAAAGAACCACGTCCCAGCAGGAAGCGGAAGAGTTGATCCAGAACATCTTTGAACGGCTGTGGGCCAATCGTCGTAAAGCAGTGATCCATAATATAGGCGCGTATCTGGCTGTTTCGCTGAGAAACATCCTGCATGATCACACGCGCAGAAGGATGACCGCAGAGAAATACAGGCAAACCCTGGATACAGATCCGCTGGTGAATACCACAGAGGAAGATGTAAACCGGGAACTCCTGCTGAAAGATATTGATAAAACACTCCGGGAACTCCCGGAAAAGACCCAGACCGTTTTCCGGCTCAGCCGTTTTGAAAATAAATCCGTCCGCGAGATTGCCGGCAATCTTGATCTCACCGAAAAGGCTGTTGAATACCACATTACAAAAGCTATAAAACTGCTACGGCAGCGGCTTCGCGGGTATATGTCTGCTTTCCTGTAAAATTTTTTAACTTTTTTTTAGGGGTTTGTTTCAGTAGTGCGTCAATGTAATCAGATAAACTGATTCCATGAGCCAATATGAATTCGACGACCTGCTTGAAAAATATCTTTCGGGGCATTGCTCTCCGCAGGAAGAGAAATTGGTATTGGCGTGGTACCGGTCCTTTATAGGAGAAACGGAGATCAATATTTCCGCTGAAGAAAAGCAGCGCATTGAAAGCCGGATCTGGTCGAATGTAACTGCTACTGTTACCAGCGAAGAAGGGGAAATGATGGAGGTGGAACTGGAAACACCGGTAGTACGGATGTGGCCCCGCCGGATTGCCCGGATGGCCATTGCAGGCTGCCTGGTGCTGGTATCCGCAGGCGCCTGGTACTGGATGGCACACAGGGCCGGAGCTGTACCAAAGGAACTCTTTACGCAGGAACCTATTCCGGGTGGTTATGTATCCGTATATAACCAGGAAAATGTGGCGCGGGAAGTGGCATTGAGCGATGGCTCACAGGTAAAACTGGAATCAGGAAGCGTGATTTACTACCCTCCTGCGTTCCAGGGAGCTACCAGGGAAGTGTACCTCAGTGGTAACGCTTTTTTTGATATTGCACACGATGCCAGCCGGCATTTTATTGTGCATACCAGTGAAGGCGTACTGGCGGAGGTACTGGGCACCAGCTTTTATGTAAGCCACGACAAAGCCACCCATAAAATAGAAGTAGCCGTAGTTACCGGAAAGGTATCGGTATACGAGCGCAGAAAGAAGAACGACACCATTTTTTCCGCATCTGCCAACAGCATTATTATTACACCGAACCAAAAGGTGACCTATAAAACAGAAAATAACCAGTTTACCACTTCGCTGGTAGATGATCCAAAACCGGTAACAGCACCGGAGCAGGCGACCACGTTTGATTTTGAAGACGCTTCACTGGATAAAGTATTAAAGGCATTGGAAGAAACCTATGCCATCAGTATTGAAACGACAGATAATGGGCGTTTCGGTCATTGTCATTTTACGGGAGATATTACTAAACAGGATCTATACGAGAAACTGGATATTATTTGCCAATCTGTCCAGGCCTCATATGAAGTAAAGGGTACAACAATTTATATAAAGGGAAAAGGATGTAATTAATAAACACAATACAAAAAGTCATTAAAAGAAAAAACTGGTAATGTGGGGCATTACCAGTTTAGTAAAATTAACCGTTTGCCGCGGTTAAGATGCTTCATGCCGCAAACTTTCAATTAACGAAACAAAGCCACACAAGTTATGAAAAAAAAGCGATTCGCTGCCGTAATCTACTACGTTATGAGATTAACTGCTGTTCAACTTATTCTAGCCTCCGTTTTTTCGCTGTCGCTGTACGCCAATACGGTCAACTCGCAGTCTGTGCTGGAAAAACCGATCTCCATTTCGGCAGAGCAAACTTCCGTGCGGAAGCTGCTGAACCAGATCCGTACCCAGACAGGCGTGAACTTCACCTATAGCAGTGATATGGTGGATGTAAACAGGAAGGTGTCCGTAGAGCTGAAGTCAAAACAGCTGAAGGCATTCTTTGATGATATTTTAAAACCGATGGGCATCGATTTCAAGGTGATCGATAACCAGCAGATCCTGCTGTATCTCACACCTGCCGATGGCCATCAGAATATAGTTGTCACTGGTACTGTTACCGGTGAAGACGGCGCACCTGTTCCAGGCGCCACCGTACGCCTAAAAGGCAGCAGCGTGGGTACCTCTACTACTGTAGATGGTAAATTCAACCTCTCTGTTCCTGATAAACAGGCCGTACTTGTGATTTCTTTTATTGGTTACCAGCAACAGGAAGTAGTAGTAGGGGAGCAAACCCATATTACCGTGAAACTGGCTGCTGAAAACAGTAAACTGAATGAAGTAGTGGTAGTGGGTTATGGTACCCAGCGTAAGAAAGATATTACCGGCGCCGTAGCGGTGGTAAAAGCAGATGCATTCGACAGCCGCCCGATTGTGAGCGCTGCTGCGGGCTTACAGGGCCAGGCCGCAGGTGTGAGCGTTACTGCTCCTTCCGGTAAACCAGGTGCAGGCCTGAACGTGAGCATCCGTGGTAATACCTCGCTGAATGCCAGCAATAACCCGCTGTTTGTAGTAGACGGGGTGATTGTACCCAATATCGATTTCCTCAACCCCAGCGATATTGAAAGCTTCTCTGTACTGAAAGACGCCTCTTCTGCCGCTATTTATGGCGCCAGTGGTGCGAATGGTGTGGTACTGGTAACTACCAAAAAAGGTACGAGCCAGTCGAAGGTATTTGTAAACGCCTACACCGGTATGTCCAACTTCGCCAAGAAAGTAGATGTACTGAACAGCGCTCAATACAAAGAACTGATGAAAGACCTGGGCTTCACAGATCCCAATAACGAAAATACCGACTGGCAGAAGGAAACCTTCAAAACCGGTCGTGAGCAGAATATCCAGGTAGGTGTTTCCGGTGGTACCGATAAAGGGCACTACTATGTTTCCGGTGGTTACCAGAAACAGAAAGGTGTGGTAGCACCCGCAGATTACGACCGTTATTCTGTAAGAGCCAACATCGATAATAAAGTGAAAGACTGGCTGACACTGGCGACCAACCTGTCGTTCAACAGATCCGTATTTGTAGATGTACCCGATAACAACGGCGTGGCCAGAGGTGGTACGATCCTGTCTGCCTTAACCTCACCGCCTACGATCGGTATTTACAATGCAGATGGAACTTATAGCTATAACCCGAATGCAAGGAGTTGGCAAAATCCTATTGCCTATGCGTTTGCACCACAACAGAAAGCGATCAACAACCGTTTCCTGGGTAATGTGAGCGCAGATTTTACCATCTTGCCGGAACTGCATTTCCGTTCCAACCTGGGTGCTGAATCAGAAGGCAGGCGTTACGATTATTTCCTGGACCCCTATTCCACTGACTATGGCGCCAGGGAAAAGAAAGGTTACGGTAAGTCTGAGTCGGTGGAGCGTTTTGTATGGCTCTGGGAAAATACCCTGACCTATAACAAACAGTTTGGCAAACATAATGTAGGCGCAATGATTGGTCACACTATGCAGGAATCCGACTATAATTTCACCGAAGATATTTCCAGGGGATATTCGAGCGATAAAATTCCTACCCTCACCGGTTCTACGATCCGTGAAAAACAGGAAGTTACTAAAAGCCAGTGGGGTAAACGTTCTTACCTGGGCCGTGCAAACTATGGCTATGCTGATAAATACCTGTTTACCGCTACCGTGCGTTATGATGGTTCGTCCCGTTTTGCACCCGATGCCCGTTATGGCTGGTTTCCCTCTTTATCCGGCGCATGGCGTATTTCCAATGAAGAATTTTTTACCAAAGGCGGTTTCGTAAGTGATCTGAAACTCCGTGCGGGTTGGGGTAAAACCGGTAACGATGGTATCGGTGACTACGACTGGCGCCGGCTGTATGCCAGCAACGGTACCGGCGGATTGAACTTTACCAACCTGCCAAAAAATGACCTGACCTGGGAAAAAACAACACAAAGCAACGTGGGTGTGGATCTGAGTGTACTGAACGGCCGTATTACCGTTACCGCAGACGCCTATATCAAGAAGACCAACGACCTGCTGGTAGATGTGCAGTTACCACCAAGTTCCGGTTTTGGTACACAACGTTACAATGTGGGTAACATAGAAAATAAAGGGGTAGAATTTGGCGTAAATGCACTGATTATTGATAAGGCGGTGAAATGGAATGCCAATGGTAATATTTCCATGAACAAGAATAAAGTATTGAGCCTCGGACCCACTCCAAGCTTAGGTTATGCCGATGTATACGAAAGAGGTAATGCCATCCGCGTAGAGCCCGGACATCCACTCGGCGCATTTTATGGCTATGTAGCACAGGGTGTAGACCCTGCTACCGGTAACATGATCTATGCAGACCTGGATGGTGATAAGAAATTATCTGATGGTGACCGCACCTGGATTGGTAATGCACAACCTGATTTTATCTATGGTTTAACCAATAATATCAGCTACAAAGGTTTTGATCTGAACCTGTTTTTCCAGGGTGTACAGGGCAACCAGATCTTCAATGCAACCCGCATGGAACTGGAAGGACTGTACGATTCCAAGAACCAGAGCACCGCTGTATTGCGTCGCTGGAAACAGGCCGGAGATATCACCGATATTCCAAAAGCAGAGAAAAACAATACGAACAACAGTTTGTCATCCTCCCGCTTCGTGGAAAACGGTTCTTACCTGCGTCTGAAATCAGCTACGCTGAGCTATAAATTCTCAAATGATTTTCTGAAACATATTGGTGTGGGCCGGTTAAATGTGTATGTGACAGGACAAAACCTGATAACATTTACCAAATACAAAGGACTGGATCCGGAAGTAAGCAGAGATGCTGCCAATGGACCTTCTATGGGTATCGATTATGGTACCTATCCGCAGTCACGCGCTTTTATTTTTGGTTTGAATGCTGAGTTTTAGTCTTAATAATTAATTATTCCAAGTATGAAACAATTCACTTCTTATATAGCTACCGGTATTCTTAGCGTGTCTTTGCTGTCGTCCTGCACCAAGGATCTGCTGGACAAGAAACCGATTTCACAGTCAGAAACCGCTACCCTGGAGCCATTGCTGCTGGGAGCCTACGATAACCTGTATGATGAATATTATACCTCCGATTTCCTGACCAATGGAGATGTGATGGCAGATAATGCCTATGCAGGTGGAGATAATGCCAATAACTTTGCCATCGATAAGTTTACAGTAAATGCCATCAATGCCAACATCAAGAGAGACTGGAGATACTTATATACTGACATTAAAAACTGTAATCTCATCCTCACTATGGATAGCAGTCTGCCCGATAAAGGACTCACTCCGGAGCGCCGTAATCAGATTCTGGGAGAAGCGTCTTTCCTGCGTGCCTGGCATTACTTTAACCTGATCAGAAGCTGGAAGGAAATTCCGATTGTTACCAGTATTCCAACTGATCTGCAAAGTACTTATGTGTCTAAAAAATCTGCCGACGAGGTGTATGCCTTTATTATTAAAGACCTGGAATACGCCCTGACGCGGGTAAAGGAAAGAGACGATTCCACCAGCGGTAAAGCCACAAAAGGGGCTGTAAATGCATTACTGGCGAAGGTATATGCACAAAAACCAAATCCTGACTGGAATAAAGTAGTCACTTACTGCGATGCAGTAACTGCCGGTGGTTATGACCTGGTTCCCGATTACGCTACGCTCTTTACACTCGCTGGTAAAAACAGTATTGAATCTATCTGGGAAACACAGTTCGATGGCGTATTACACCAGAACTGGGTAACGGGTATGAATACACCGTTTATGTGGGGCGACTGGAAGAAATTCAATATTCCATCCCATACCATCGTAGCAGCCTTTGATGCAGAAGGTGATGCCGTAAGAAAAGCCGCCAGCATTAAATTTGTGAACACCAGCTGGACAGATGATTACTGGCCACAACCTGTTCCTGTGATTAACAAGTATAATGACGGAGATGGAAAGAGCAACACTTACCGGTTGCGTTATGCGGATATCCTGCTGATGAAAGCGGAAGCACTGACAGAACTCAATAAACTGGATAACACTGCCGATGGTGCACAGTATTATATCAACAAGATCCGTCACCGTGCCAAGCTGGGCGATACTCCTGCTACCACACAGGCCGCACTGCGCCTGGCTGTGGAAAAAGAAAGACAGCTGGAACTCTGCTTTGAAGGTCACCGCTGGTATGACCTGATACGTACCAACCGTGCCATTGCAGTCATGAACGCACAGAAAGATGGTCATGGTAATAACCTGAACTACAACGTAACAGCGGATAAATTATACTTCCCTATTTCACAGGATGAAATAGACAGTAATCCGAATATCAACAAGTAAGTACCTGGATTTATAAAAATGAAAACGGAACAGGAGCCTGGGTAACACCGGGCTCTTTGTTTAAATACCTATTGTATATGCATAAAATATTCAACGTTATATTATTTGCAGGCAGCTTATCGCTCTACGCCTGTTCCGGCAGCAAAGGGCTTACACAGCCGGTAACTTCTCCCGACAGTAACCATGCTACCGGCGCTGCCGTCAGCTACTGGCTGAGTACAGGAGATCAGCAGCGCTTGTTGCAGTTGCAGACAGATCGACCCGTTTTTGGCACGGCTACCGCCAACGGATATACGACTATTGAAGTAGACAGCACACAAACTTTCCAGGAAGTAGACGGTTTTGGTTACACCCTCACGGGTGGCAGCGCACAACTGATCAATGCCATGAATGCCACGGCTAAACAACAGCTGCTACAGGAGCTGTTTGGTAATACCGGCAATGCGATCGGTATCAGTTACCTGCGTATCAGCGTAGGCGCCTCTGATCTGAATGCACTGCCGTTTACCTATGATGATGTACCCGCAGGACAAACAGACCTCTCCTTAACACATTTTTCCCTGGAGCCGGATATGGCATCAGGTACAGGACTGATTCCCCTGTTGAAGGAAATACTGCTGATCAATCCGAAAATAAAAATACTGGCTACGCCCTGGAGCGCGCCGGTGTGGATGAAAGACAATGGTTCTTTCAAGGGAGGAGAACTGCAAACAAAGTACTACGACGTATATGCGCAGTATTTAGTAAAGTACCTGCAACAGATGAAAGCTACAGGTATCACCATTGACGCCATCACGCCGCAGAACGAACCACTGAACCCGGATAATAATCCGAGTCTGAAAATGGTGGCCGAAGCGCAGCGCGACTTTATTAAGAACAGCCTGGGACCCGCTTTTGCAGCAGCCGGACTGAATACCAAGATCATTGTATACGATCATAACTGTGATCATCCGGATTATCCGCTGACCATTCTCAATGATCCTGCCGCAGCCAAATTTGTAAACGGCAGTGCTTTTCACCTCTATGCAGGCAATATCAATGCGCTGATGACAGTACATAACGCCGCACCGGATAAAGCCCTGTATTTTACCGAGCAATGGACCAGTGCTAATGGTGGTTTTGATGGTGACCTGAGATGGCATATGAAAAATGTGATCATCGGCAGCATGCGCAATTACAGTCGCACCGCCCTGGAATGGAACCTCGCCAATGATCCCAATTATGGCCCGCATACCCCCGGTGGCTGCACCGAATGTAAAGGAGCGCTTACCATCAGTGGGGCCAATGTGACCCGCAACGTGGCCTATTACATCATTGCGCAGGCATCTAAATTTGTACCGGCAGGCGCCGTCAGGATCGGCAGCAACCAGGAAGGCAATCTCTATAGCGTGGCCTTCAAAACACCGGAGGGAAAGAAAGTACTGATCGTATTAAATGATAATAACACGGCCACTTCCTTTAACCTGAAATACCAGGGCAAACAGATCATACCTGTTTTACCCGGAGGAAGCGTTGCTACGTTTGTGTGGTAAGAAATGTCCACAGATTTGCTTCAGAATGATTACAGATACTATGCTTCCCGCAAGCTTATCTTGATTTTTAGCTGCATCCCCCGAGGGATGCAGCTTTTGTTTGTGGCCCACCTGTACTGGGTTTGATCGGATATGTGCCATCAGGACCAATTCCGTTTGTTAACTAATTATTATGCGATAATTACCATTCCGTTAAGATAGATGTTGCCCCTGTTATCTCACAGAAAATAAAATTTCCTTTGCACCAAATTCTATGGGATGGTAAGAACGATACTCGTCTTCTTTTTATTTTTTTGCAGTATATCCACTACTTTCAGTCAACAGGCTGATCATATTTTTAAAGGGAAAATTCTGGATGCCAATACAAAGGAACAGTTACCTGGCGCCACAGTTCGTGTAACGGAGTTGAAGCGTGCCGGAAACGCCCGTCTGGACGGTACCTTCAGCATTGATAAAGTACCCGCAGGCAACTATCATTTACAGGTCACTTATCTTGGATACCAATCCCTCGATACAGTGGTAAATATTTCCAACGCTACAACTGTCACACTGTTATTACAAACCAATACCCGCGCATTGAATACGGTGGATATCCGTACTAAACGCAATGTTGAGTCAGAACAATCGGCTAAAAAATCGGAGCAGTTATCTGATAATGTGGTGAACATTATTTCGGCTAAAGCTATCCAGTTATCACCGGATATTACGATCGCCAATGTATTGCAGCGTGTATCGGGCGTATCGCTGGAAAGAAGCAGCAGTGGCGATGGCCGGTATGCCATCATCCGTGGTATGGATCAGCGTTATAACTACACCCTGATTAATGGTATCAAGATTCCGAGCCCGGATAACAAGAACCGCTATGTACCACTGGACATCTTTCCTGCCGACCTGGTAGAAAGGGTAGAAGTGAGTAAAACATTAACGCCAAACATGGAAGGCGATGCCATTGGCGGTACGGTGAATATGGTGATGAAGAATGCACCTAACCGTTTTTATGTAAACGGCAGCTTGTCTACAGGGTACAATCAAACACTGTTTGACAGGCCTTTTCAGCAATTCTCCGTGGGAGCGATCAATAGGAAGTCGCCTTATGAAGCACATGGCCCTGATTATCTTGCTAAACCGGAAGACTTCACCAGGGACAACCTGAATTATACTAAAAAGAGCTTTACGCCTAATGCCATCGGTAATCTTTCTATCGGTAACCGCTTTTTTAACCAGAAGCTGGGCGTGATGTTAGGTGGTTCCTATCAGCATACTTACCGGGGATACAACAGTATTTTCAACCCGGGTGAATACCTGGATAAAGCCAATGCAGATGGCGTGTTGTACATCAAGCATGCATATGTGCGTGACTACTCTACCGAGGTTACCAGAACAGGTTTGAATGCAAAAGTAGATTACCGTTTTAACGATAATAACAAGATCAGTTTGTATTCCTTCACCGCGATATTGTCTGACGCACAGACAAGGATAGGCCGTGATACCTTGCAACCAGCTCCACGCACTGCGCCGGGTATTGGCCAGGTATGGTACCTGAACCGTTCCAAGTTCCAGCGGCAAACCATCAACAGCACCACCTTACAGGGTGAACATGATCTGTTGCCGGCACGTTTGAAACTGGACTGGTCTGCCGTATATTCAAAAGCTACCAGTATTATCCCGGATCTCACCGAATATGAGTATGATGGTGGATTTTATAAAGATGGTACTAAAGAAGAACCATACCAGCATCCGAACATCTTACAGCCGTATAGCCGTGCCTGGTGGAAGAATAATGACCGTGATTATGCGGGCTATGCGAATCTTGCTTACAGCAACAAAATAGCTGGTATTCCTTTTAAAGCCACTGTGGGTGGTATGTACAGGGCCAAGCACCGTGATAACTTCTACCAGAATTATAACATGGGCGTAGTGCAGGATGGTCAGGCATTGCAACAATGGACCGATATCTATCATTTTAACTGGACCGTGCTGAACCCTGGTGGTTCACCTGCCGAAGCGAACAACTACCGTGCAGATGAAAATATTTCCGCAGGATATGCCATGTTGAAGTTTACAGTAAAGAAACTGGAAACATTGATTGGCGTACGTATGGAACATACCGATCAGCAGTTTGATACAGATGTACCGGTAACATCAGACGCCAAGTCCGGTACTATCAACTACACGGATGTATTGCCCAGCTTACATTTCAAGTATATGCTGAACAACCGCACCAACCTGCGTTTATCTTATTTCAGCTCTATCAGCCGTCCGGGATATTTTGAACTGGTGCCTTATAATTATAAAGGAGATGAGTGGACAGAAAGAGGTAACCCGCTGCTGAAACATACTACCGCCAATAACTTTGATCTGCGTTATGAATTTTTCCCAAGACCCAATGAGCAGTTGCTGATTGGCGCCTTCTACAAAAATATCCAGAATCCGATTGAATATGGTTTTGCCAGAACCGGTGTACAGGGACAACTCGTGTTCCAGCCGGGCAACTTTGGAGATGCCAGCAACTTCGGAATGGAACTGGTGTATGAAAAGTATATCCGCAACTTTGGTGTGCGTGTAAACTATACCTATACCAATTCTTCTATAGAAACCTCCAAGCTGAAAACATTCAACCAGGTATTCCTGGATCCGGCGCCGCTGGAGAAACGCCCGTTACAGGGACAGTCTGAACATATTGCCAATGCAGCGTTGCTGTACAAGAACCCTAAACTCGGACTGGATGCACAGCTGGCGTGGCAGTTTACCGGCAAACGTATTGTGCTGGTATCGCCTTACTACGGGTTTGATTACTGGCAGCGGGATATGCATATGTTTGATATCTCTGCCGAAAAAACGATCGCCAAACACTTCACCGTGTTTGCTAAAGTACAGAACCTGTTAAATACGCCGTATGAAGTGTATATCAAGGGAGTGCCGGACAATACAGTACCAGTGCCTTACCAGAAAGCAGGTAGTAAGGAAACCCTTGCCCAGAAGGATGTGTACGGACAGAATTATCAACTGGGAGTAAGATATGTGCTTTAATTCCATTCAATATTTAAATCAATCATTTCCAAGCTGAAACTTATGAAAAAGATCCTCTTTAAAAGTGGTCTGGTGGCTCTGACAGCCATCTCTGTGATCTCCTGTAAAAAAGGTAGTGAAAATGTGGAAATTTCCAAACCACTGCTGATAGTGGGACAGTCCATCAGTGATACCATTCTTCCTAAACTGGATGGCAGCGGAAACGCTATTCCTTTAAAAGGAACCATGCTGGCAGGTAAAACCTATCACATCAAGGCGGATGTTACCATTAACCAGGGAGATACGCTTTACATCCAACCTGGTGTAACCGTATTGATTGAAGGCGATGGACAAAGCGCTAAAACCAGTCCCACTATTTATGTAAATGGTTCCCTGGTGAGCGATGGCAGCAAAACTGCACAAAACTGGTTCACTGTAATGGAAACCAGTACTGTTAAGAAATCCAATCCTACCTATAAAGATGATGCAGCCAACGACCCGGCTTTCAAAGGCTACTGGGGTGGTTTCCAGTGTGGTCCTAACGCCAGCCTGCTGTTACTCCGCTGGTCGCACGTGGAATACACCGGCAGTACCTGGGGTGAAAATGCAAAAGACTACGGCGCAAAATCCGGCGATGCCAAGTTCACTATTTTCATGAACAGCACCGGCGCACAGAAAGGTAGCCTGATTGTGGAAGATTCCTGGTTTTATGGTAGTAAAGATGATGGTATCCGTCCAAACAACATCTACATGAGCATCATGAGAAACACTTTCTCCAAGATGGGCGGCACCGGTGGTGAAGCTACCAACATCAAAGACGGTGTGTACGGCGATATGGCGTATAACCTCACTTACGGTATCGCTACTAACGGTCTGAAAACTTCCGGCGATATTGGTAAACCAATGGTAGTAAACATCTACAATAACACCGTAGTAAACTGCGGATTCAGACAAACAAAAGCTACGCGTAACGGTTCTATCAATACAGAAACCAACGCTGGTGGATTTATCTACAATAACATTATCGTTAACTGTAAAGCAGGTCTGAGAATTTCCTACGCTTCTGAAAAAGGTAAGCCAAGCGATACCCTGAACACCATGTACAATAACAACCTGACTGCTATCGGCAGAGGAAATGCCATGGGTGGTGCAGAACAATACATGGTATTTATTGAGCCTAACCAGTTTACCCAGAAGCAATCATACGACCTGAATGGTTACGTAAACGGACCGGTTGCGAGCAATGGTACCAACGCTGGTACCAACACTGCCAACGATTCCCTGAAATATGATCCTATGTTCGTGAATTACGACATGGCAGCTATGAGCCTGGAGCGCAACTACCGTGTGAACCAGATTCCTGCTGGCGCTGACTTCCACCTGAAATCAAATTCACCTGCTATTGGCGCCGGTGTGTTTGCAACAGGTACCGGAAAAAATGCGTATCCTAAAAAAGCCAGCGCTCCTTCACTGACGCAGTATGGCTTCCCAATGAAAGTAGTAGCACAGGGTGGTACTTTCGGTGCCAACATGTCTGCTCCTAACAAGGATCTGGGTGCATTCCCTACCGATAATAGCGGTAACCAGCATACTTATTAATAGCTATGAACGAATACCGGAAAAGGACGTCTTTGTGCGTCCTTTTTCATTTTAATTTTTTTCTGATGATGAAGAGCGTGTATAGTTGCCTGTTATTTTCGGGCTTTGCGGCGTTTACGATTGCCTGTGGTAAGGACAATGGAAGCCCCGTTACGCCGCCACCTGCAGACACCACCATCGTAGTGGTGGATACCGTGAAAACAGCGGGCTATGACCTGTCGCTGCTGGATAGATGCACCCTGTTTAACGAGACACCGGTGGTCACACCTACGCAGAAGCAGGATTACCGGGAGTTATCCGGTGTTGCACCCAGCCGCGTGTATGCGGGACTGTTATATGTGCATGAAGACAGTGGCAATTACAATGAAGTATATGTGACCGATACAAAAGGCCAGGATATGGGCAAGCTGGTACTGGATGGTATTGGTAACCGCGACTGGGAAGATATTGCTACCGGTCCGGGCCCGGAGAATGGAAAGAACTATATCTATGTGGCAGAAATAGGCGATAACAAAGCGGCCAATCCCAGCGTGTTTATTTACCGTTTCCCGGAACCGGATTTATCTGCTGCCAATGCCGCCACCGTGATCCATATTACGGCTGTAGACAAAATAGAACTGGTATATCCCAAAGGAGCGGTGAATGCAGAGTCGTTGCTGCTGGATCCGCTGACCAGGGATCTTTATATTGCTACCAAGGAGCAGGCCAGAAGCACCTTGTATGTAGCACGTTATCCGCAATCAACCAGTAAAGTCACCACCCTGGTGGCGCTGGACAAACTTCCTTTCGACCTGCTCACCGCCGGTGATATTTCCGGCGACGGCAGTGAAATCATTGTACGCAACACCGGGCAGATCTGGTACTGGAAAAGAAATGCCGGTGAAACCATTGCCGCCGCTATGTTACGCAAACCACAAGATGCGCCTTATGCCCGTAACGAACGCCAGGGAGAAGGTGTTTGTTTTGCTGCCGATGGTAGTGGCTATATCACCGATTCAGAAGTGAAAGATTATCCCACTGAAAAAGTGGCGTTATCATTTTATAAAAGAAAGTAAAATTTAATCCTGTATATGAAAATGAAAGTAGCCTACTTTCTTCCATTGCTGGCAGTTGCCGCCATCTCCGGATGTAAGAAGAATGACGATCCCGTAAAGGAAGAAACCCCTTCCACCATCCAGTTTGTATTTACCTCCGATGCGCACTACGGTATTACCCGTCCCGCTTTCCGTGGTGGCGCCAACGTAGATGCACATACGGTAAATGCTGCGATGGTAGCGAGTATGAATACCCTCCCTGCTTTAACCCTGCCATCCGATGGTGGTGTGAATGCCGGTAAAAAGATCGGTTCAGTGGATTATGTAATAGAAGCCGGTGATATTGCCAACCGTATGGAAGTGAGTGCAAACGTGCAAACTGCCGCTGTATCCTGGACACAGTTCAAAGCTGATTACCTGACCAGTCTTACCCTGAAGAACCAGCAGAACCAACCTGCCGGTTTCCTGATGGTACCCGGTAACCATGATGTATCCAATACCATCGGTTACTATGCTAAAATGCAGCCATTAACAGATGCCAGCTCTATGGCGGAGATCTATAACCTGATGCTGAAGCCATCGCTGCTGAGAACACCGATCAGCTACAGCTACAACGGCGACCGTATCAATTACTCCCGCGATATCGCAGGTGTACACTTCTGCTTTATCCAGATGTGGCCTGATTCCGCAGTGAGAATCTGGCTGAACAAAGATCTGCAGAATGTGAAAACGGAAACACCGGTAGTGATCGTAGCGCATGATCAGCCTGCAGTAGTATCCAATCACTTTACCAATCCAAACGGTGATCATGGTATCAACAACACGGATAAATTTGATAACGTACTGGATGAACATTTCAAGGATGGTACCTCTGCCTCGGTAGCCGGTGTAATTGAACAGCGTGCATTTGCCGCTTTCCTGAAGCAGCATACCAATATCCGCCTGTACCTGCACGGACACGTACACGAAAGTAAGTTCTATACCTGGACCGGTCCGGATAACGACGTATCCCTGGCTGCTGCCAGCGCTGATTCGCCGATGAAAGGCCTGGTATCTGCAGCGGATGAAACAAAACTCACTTACCTGTTTGCCGCACTGGATCCCGCAACGATGCAGTTAACCCTGCGTGAGTGCTACTGGAACAGTGTTCCCGGTACACCTGCTACTCCGGTTCAATGGGGTAAAACGATTACCGTAGATCTGAAAAAGAAAGGATAATAGCTGGTTTATAAATTGTAAAGGGCCGTCTCATTGTTTGAGACGGCCCTTTTTACTGTTGCAGGTTATCAGAATTTAATCGTCATGTTAGCAGTGATCCGGGTAGGCGGCTGTGCGGCCAGTCGTGCAGACCAGTACTTTTCGTTTGTGAGGTTATCTACTTTTAAGCCCAGTCGGTATACCGGTCTGTCGTAAAAAACAGAAGCGTCCAGCACAGTATAAGACGGAATGGTAAAGGCAAAGGTGTTGGTATTGGTCTGGAAAGACTGGCTGCCATAGTTACCTCCAAAAGCAAATCCGAGGCCTTTTGCACTGCCCTGCACGAGCCGGTAGCTTACCCATAGATTGGCCAGTGTGGCGGGGCCTGCAGACGCAGGACGTAAACCCTGCAATTTCGCATCTGCCTTATCCATTTTACTTTCGTTGTAGGTGTATCCGGCTACGATATTCAATCCCGGTACGGGGTTGGCAATCACTTCTGCTTCAAACCCTTTACTGAGCTGTGTACCATTCTGTAAGGAGAAGCCGCCGTGAGCAGGATCATCGTACAGGGAATTGGTTACAGAGATATCGTAATAGCTCAATGTTACATTCAGCTTTTCATTAAACAGATCTGCTTTGATACCACCTTCCACCTGGTTGGCCTGCTGAGGTTTAAATGTATTGCCGTCATAATCGGTACCGGATTGATTCTGGAAGCCGTTCATGTAGTTACCAAAAACAGAGAGGCGATCTTTTATCAGCTGGTATACGATACCGAATTTCGGAGAGAGGGCGGTTTGTGTATAGTTACCAACGGTAGAATCTTTGCTGGCATAGTAAGCGCCGAGGTTATGATAATTATCCAACCGGAGACTGGCCATTACGAGTAATTTGTCTGTTACATTGATCACATCAGAGAAGTAAGCGCTGTAGGTATTTTCCCGGTTGCTGTCGAATGTGAGGAACTTCAGTTTGGCAAACATCGGTGTTACGTTATCCCTGTTGAAATTGTTATAGGCATCTCCCGGTTTCCGGTAATTCATCGCCGGCATATTCACGATGGTATCATTACGGGAAGCGCGGAGGCTATAGAAATCTACTCCTACTACCAGGCGGTTACGCAGATTCCCGATGTGGAAATCACCGATGAAGTTCTGTTGTATATCGGTACCGTAGTAAGGATAGGTTTGCGAGGTAACAGCCTGCCGCAGGGTACTGTCGCTCACTACATTCACTTGCGTGGTAAATCCATCGGAGGTAGAGCGGGTGCGGGAAAAGACCGTCTGAGAAGTCCATTTTCCGGAAAGTTTATATTTGATCTGCCCGAAAACGTTCAACTGCTGACTGTTGTAGAACATGGAGTTGTTGGCAAACGATAACTTATAGGGAAGATCCATTTCTGTGATGCTGTGTGCTTTTCCTTTGGTGTAAGGATTCATTCTCATCGGAGAAGTGGCTTTATAGCCGCTCATTTCCGCATCGAGTAAAATCGTGAGCCTGTCGTTTACTTTATAGGAGAAGCTGGGGGCCAGCAGGTAATTTTTGCTGAAGCCGGCATCCTGGAAACTGCGTTCACTGTGAATGGCACCATTGATGCGGAACAGTGCTGTTTTCTCTTCATTTACCGGTGTGTTGATATCCAGGGTGAGTCGGTTCAGATCCCAGCTACCACCAGAATAAGATACTTCTCCCTTGAAATTTTCAAAAGGCTTCTTCGTCACGCGGTTAAACAGTCCGCCAAAGGATGATAACGTGCTGCCGAACAAGGTAGCAGAAGGGCCTTTGATCACTTCAATTCTTTCCAGGTTAGCGGGATCTACACTGGTATATACAAAGCTGCCCACGCCGTTGCGTACCAGGTTGGCGGTAGTAAAGCCCCTGGAAGTAGCGGAGCTTCTGCCCTGGTTGTATACAATGGGAATACCTGCTCCCGGTATGTTTTTAAAGGCGCTGTTGTAATCGGTGACCAGCTGTTCTTTCATCAGTTCTTTACCTACCACGCTGTACACCTGGGGATTCTCCAGGTTTCGGAGCGGTAGTTTGGACACGTCTTCGCTTTCTTTCTTGGCGAAGCGGTTACCGCCTGTGGCGATTACTATTTCTTCCAGGTTGCGGGAAGAGGTTTTCAGTTCTATCTGCAGCACTACACTTTTACCATTTCCAACGGTAACGGTGCGGTGAATAGATTCAAAACCGATCATAGAAACCTCCAGTTGATAAGTGCCATCCGGAACGTTTCTAAAGAGAAATTCGCCGCTCTGGTTGGTGATCATCCCTTTGGAGATGCCTTTGAGCATAACGGTGACATTGGTGGCCGGGCTGCCGTCTGATGTGGTGATGACGCCCTGGATGGTGTTGTTGGTTCCTTCTTCCGGTAGTCCGGCATAGGTAAAGGTGAAGGGGAGTATAAGTAAGAGTAGAAAAAGGCTGATTTGTTTCATATACTGTCGCAATTTTGCGGCACAAAGGTGCGTGTGGAATACCTCAACTTATCTACTCAATCGGGAAAACGATTTACGCAATGCGGAAATACTTTGAAAGGGGCTGTGGTGGCGCGTTGTGATGGTCTATTAGGTTGACGGATTCTTGTTTTTTGGAGGCAAGTGTTAATCGTTTCTTATTAACATGGATTTGGGGGATGAGGGGAAACGGCGTGTTAGATTTGTAGCAGATTGTTAACCCGCAACATAGTGATATGTTGACCCACTAAATAGTCGTAATTTCATTCACCAAACATCTGTCAATTATGCCTTCAAAAAAAGAAGTAATAAAAATAAGCGACCTGACTTCGAATATTAAGGTCTGCCATAATATGAAAGACTTCGGCAACGAACAGTACTTCGTAAAGAAAGCTGCGGCCGCAAAAGTTTCCCTCGAAAAATCGGGTCTTCCTAAAGACTTACACCTCCGGTAAAATCCTCTCCCTATACCCCGTCCATTTCCGGACACCCCCTGTATTACTTCCGGACAAATAATAAATTTCCTGCATTTAATTCTCCCTGGTTTCAAACCTCTCCACCACTGGCATCGCCTTCGCGGCACCACGGGTTGCGTACGCATAAAATCACCCCTATGTTCAAGAATTATCTCAAAATTGCCTGGCGCAATCTCTGGAGAAATAAAGTTTTTTCCTTTATCAATGTCATGGGCCTCACCATTGGCCTCACTGCCTGTTTTTTTATCTTCCTGTATGTTCATTTTGAAATGAGCTATGATAAATTTCATAGCAAAGGAAATCGTATTTACCAGGTGAGTTGTGATGTGATAACGCCCAGCGAAACCATTAAAGGTGGTAGTACTCCCTGGCCGTTTGGACCGAATATGCAACGTGATTTTCCGGAAGTGGAAGCGTTTACCCGTTTCAGTGGTGGCAACCTGCTGGTGAAAAAAGGTAATATCAGTTTCCAGGAAGAACGTACGCTGTTTGCAGATTCATCGATGTTCCGGGTATTTGATTTTAAACTGGTTCATGGCGACCCCGCCACCGTATTGAAAGACGTCAATAGTATTGTGCTGAGTCGCACGGCCGCAAAGAAATATTTCGCAGACAAGAACCCGGTAGGGGAAACCGTTTTGCTGACCGGTGATTTAACCCCCGCTACCGTGACCGGTGTCATGGAAGACATGCCCGAGAATTCCCAGATGAAGGCGGATATGCTGGTATCCATGTCTTCACTTATAAAAATGAACAAAGGGTTGGATGAACAATGGGGGAATTTTGGCGCCATGACCTTCCTGCTGCTGAAACCTAATACCGATGCAGCTGCCCTGCAAGCCAAATTTCCTGATTTTGTAGAGCGTCATAATGGAGATGAAAGAAGAAAGCGCAAGATGTTTTTTACTATTCTGCTGCACCCGCTGGAACAGATCTACCTGCATTCCGACAGACCTGCTTTTGAGAAAGGAAGCATCACGAATGTGTATATTTTTTCCATTATTGCCATCTTTATTCTATTTATCGCCTGCATCAACTTTATTAATCTTACTACCGCCAGGTCGGTAGAACGTGCCAAGGAGATAGGTATCCGGAAGGTAGTAGGGGCTACCAAACAGGAACTGATCCGGCAGTTTATCGGCGAATGTGTGCTGCTGTGTTTAGTGGCGTTTGTGTTAACCGTAATATTATTTGTAGCCTTGCTGCCTACGTTTAACCTGCTGGCGGGTAAAACCATCAGTACTGGTCTGCTGGCCAATAGCTGGTATATTGGGGCCTTGCTCGCAGGAGCCATTGTGATAGGGCTGGTAGCAGGGATCTATCCTGCGCTGGTGCTGTCTTCCTTTAAACCGGTAACGGTATTGAAAGGCCGTTTTGCTACAGGCACCAAAGGGATCTTTCTCCGCAAAGGACTGGTGGTGACGCAATTTGCGATTTCCATTGCGCTGATCACAGGTACCATCGTGGTATACCTGCAGATGCACTATATCCACAGCAAAGACCTGGGCTTTGCGAAAGACCAGATGCTGGTCATAGATACCCATGGCGATCCTGCGCGGGAAGCCTTTAAAGCAGGATTGACAGATATTCCCAAAGTAAGTGATGTGACGATGTCTTCGGGCATTCCCGGTGGCAATACAAATGGTGCCTATTCAGAAATACAGAATAAACAGGGCGATATGCAGGTGGCTAACCTGGATCTGTATGATGTGGATTACGACTTCCTGCAGCAGTATAAAGTGAAAGTACTTGCCGGACGCGGTTTTTCACGGGACTTCGGTGCCGACTCCACCCATGCCATGGTGATCAATGAGGCGGCGTCAAAGCTGTTTGGCTATGCCACCCCGGCAGAAGCCATTGGCAGATCTTTCCGGCAATGGGGCCGCGAAGGAACCATCATTGGCGTGGTAAAAGATTTTCATTTCCGCTCCCTGCAGGAAAATATCAAACCGCTTACATTGCGGCTGGAACCAAGAGATTGTGATATGGTATCTGTACGGGTGGCTCCGGGCGATTTGTCCGGTACCATTGCCGCCATCAAGCGCAAGTGGAAAAACCTGATGCCCAACCGTCCGTTTAATTATTTCTTCCTCGATGAATTCTTCGACCGGCAATACCGTACCGAAGAGCGCTTTGGTAAACTCTTCCTCAATTTCGCGGTACTGGCTATCCTGATTTCCTGCCTGGGTTTACTCGGACTGGCTTCCTACAGCGCCATCCAGCGTACCCGGGAAATTGGTATCCGCAAAGTGATGGGCGCTTCTGTGGCGGATATTGTGAACCTGCTATCGAAAGATTTCCTTAAACTGGTGCTGATCTCCTTTGTGATCGCCACACCGGTAGCCTGGTATTTCATGCACAAGTGGCTGGAGGTCTTCGCCTACCGGATCAGTATTGGCTGGTGGGTATTTGCCCTATCCGGCTTTATTGCCTTGCTGATTGCCGTAGGCACCATCAGCTACCAGGCAATCAAGGCCGCGCTGGCAGACCCGGTGAAAAGTATGCGGGCAGAATAACGCCTAAAATGTTTTAAGCGGTTTTGGAATAAATATTATTCCTGTTACTTTTGATTTCCCGGTAAAACACGGGTTACGGGGTGAAATTTCGTATTTTACCCCGTAATGCCACCTAAAAGGGATCTATTTTAAGTAAAGCTGGTAATGATAAAATTCCACAATCTTTGTCTATGTATCTTCCTGTTGCTATGCTGTGCAAGTACCGCCTCCGGTCAAACAGACGGGCTGGGCTTTTTCAGTCATGAAGTGATACAGGACAAACGGACAGGGCTGGAACTGGGAACCGGTAAATCCATCTGCTTCGACGGCAGCTTTGAATTATCCTTCGACATTGCCTTTGTGCCACAGCAGAAAAATTACTTCGGTTATGTGGTCCGCATCATCCAGAATGAAGAAAAAAACATCGATATCCTTTACGACTATGATCCCAAATTCGGAGATAAGCATTTCCGGGTAGTACTGGGTGATAGTTATTCACATATATCCTTCAGCGTACCCGGACTGGGCAAAACCGACGATTGGCACACCATCTGCCTGAAATTTAATCATCCCGAAGGATTGCTCACCGTAACACGCGACAACGAATCTTCCACTGAAAAGGTGAGTTTTCCGGAGAAATCGTGCTACAAAGTATTCTTTGGCGCAAATGACTACCGCTCGTTCCGCAATGCAGATGTGCCACCCATGAAGATCCGCAATGTGCGGATGAAGGAAAATGGCGCGCTCCGCTACACCTGGCCCCTCAACGAAGAAGAAGGTAACATCGCCGCAGAAACGGGCGACCGGCGTCCAGGAACAGTACTCAACCCCCTCTGGATAAAAAAGATGCACCGCAACTGGCAGCCGCTCCAGCACTTTTCTGTAAACGGCCCTGCCAGCGTAGCTTTCAATAAGGAAAAAGGAATATTGTATCTCATTACACAGGACTCCCTGTTCAGTTACCCGGTAGCTTCCAATAAAATAATACCCGCCGCTTACACGAACGGTAAACAACGTTTGTACAGCGCTTATCAATCGGTATATAATCCTTCCACCAAAGAAATTTATACCTTTTCCCGCGACCTCAGTTCCCTGGCAAGTCTGCGTACCGACTCCCTTTCCTGGAGTAAGTACCTCGATAACCCCGGTCGTGCCGCCGGTTACGGGCACTTTAATAAATATCTCCAGGGCGATAGTGTATTGTATACGTTTAATGGCTACGGCTTCTTCATTTATAAAAATGATATTTTCAGTACCCGCGTACCCGTTATGAACACCGGCCAGCGCGATTCCACTGCCAGTAACATCACCCCCCGCTACCTTGCTGCTGTGGGGGCCGACAGCAATGGTGTGTATATGATGGGCGGCTATGGCAATACATCCGGCAAACAGGTACTGAATCCGAAAAACCTGTACGACTTCCAGTATTACAACGCCACCACCCATACTTTTAAAAAGCTGTATGAACTGAGAAAGGACTCGGAAGAATTTGTATTCGCCAATTCACTGGTGATCCGGAAAGAAGACCAGGCCTATTACGGGTTGATATTTCCCAAAAACAAATTCAACAGCGCCCTGCAAATGATCCGGGGATCGCTCACCAGCCCGGAGTTTCAGGCAGTGGGAGATAAAATTCCCTTTGAATTCCAGGATGTGGATGCCTATGCGGACCTGTTCCACAGCCCGGCTGACAAGCGGTTCATCGCCGTTACCCTGTATAGCCCGGATGATCATAGTCGTACCACCGTCAATATTTATTCTCTCTATGATCCGCCGTTCCCGGCAACCATGCCCTTGCCCCATCCCGCAGGTGTAGAACCGGCCTGGTGGATGGCCATTGCCCTGATCACCGTGCTCACATTGCTGGTGAGTGGGTTAGCACGCCTGCAGAAAAGGAATGTGATCAGGAGTACCGGAGCGCCACAAGCGACTCCTGCCCAGTTTACCGCCGCCACAGAGATCGTTTTTACCGGTCAGCAACGCCAGCAAAACGCGATTTATCTTTTTGGCGATTTCCAGGTGTTTGATTCCACCGGCACAGAGGTCACCAAATTATTCACCCCCCTTATTAAGGAATTATTCCTGATCATTTTGCTGTATACGGTGAAATGGGAGCGGGGCATCAGTGCAGAAAAACTGAAAGAACTGCTCTGGTTTGATAAGTCGCCCGAAAGCGCCCGTAACAACCTGGCGGTAAATATTGCCAAACTCAAAAGTATCCTTGATAAAATTGACGGTTGTGAAATTTCAAAAGATACCGGGTACTGGAAAATAAGAGCCACGGAACAACTGTATGTCGATTATATGGCTTACCTGGCCGGGGCGCGGCAAACGGCGCCCGGTCGCGCCGATATGACAGACATGGCGGGTATCATCCAACGGGGAAGCTTCCTTCCCACCGAAGAACATGAGTGGCTCGATCCCTTTAAGTCAGATATCTCCAATGATATTACCGACCGCTTCCTGCAATTTGCCACCACCACCGATATTAAAGAAGATCCGGCTTACCTGGTGCGCATTGCCGATTACCTGTATGCCTTTGATCCCGTGAATGAGGATGTCATGAGATGGAAATGCAAGGCGCTGGTTATACTCGGAAAACATTCACTCGCCCGTGCCGCCTTTGAAAATTTCGTAAGGGATTACCGGAAATTGTACGGAGAGGAATATCAGCCCGATTTCCAGCAAACCATTTCCTGAGGACCCAGGCACCCACCATTAGCGCTTTAATTAATCCATTAATGAACTTTTTTTGCCTTTTTTTTCCTGAAAACGCCGGATTAATCTTTTATTAATCATTTATTATCGCCTCGCGCTTTACTTGCACTAGCATTCAGATAACCCAACTATTTCACGTTATATAAAGAGCATTCGGATCACAGGGTTATAAAAGCGCAGGAATCAACTAATGAGGAACTTTAAGGCGCAGTCGTTATTTTATTTTTCAGGAACGTTGCTGGCAGGTGTGTGTCTTTTTGGACATATGGCTTGCAATTCCAGTCTCCGGGACACCGGAAAAAATGGCGCAACAACCCTGGCCGACAGGAATTGGGAAGAATACGGGGGAGGCCCGGACCAATCGAAGTATGTATCGCTGACACAAATCAACAAAGCCAACGTATCGCAGTTGTCTGTTGCCTGGACTTACGCCACCAGCGACAGTACCGAGTACCTGTTTAATCCCATCGTGGTGGATAATGTGATGTATGTAGTGGCTAAGAACTATTCCCTGGTAGCACTGGATGCTGCCACCGGGAAGGAGCTATGGATCCACGCCAACCTGAAAGGGATCACCTGGCGGGGACTGAACTACTGGGAAAGCAAAGACCGGAAAGACCGGCGCATCATTTTTTCATTGAACAACAACCTTCAGGCCATCGATGCAGCTACGGGCAAGTCTATACTGAGTTTCGGGAACAACGGCGTGGTATCCCTCAAAGAAGGGCTGAACCGCGACCCTGCCACCATTGGTCGGGTGCAATCCACCACACCAGGGCGGGTTTTTGAAGACCTGATCATCCTGGGATCTTCTCCCGGAGAAAATTACTTTTCCCCTCCCGGCTACCTCCGTGCCTATAACGTACTCACCGGAAAGCTGGTCTGGACTTTTCATACCGTTCCCCAACCCGGTGAATACGGCTATGATACCTGGCCTAAAGACGCCTGGAAATATGCCGGTGGTGTGAATACCTGGGGTGAAATATCCGTCGATACCAAACGGGGCATCGCGTATTTCCCGCTGGGATCGCCTACTTACGATTACTACGGGGCCGACCGTGCCGGTAGTAACCTGTACGGCAACTGCCTGCTGGCATTGGATGCCCGCACCGGCAAACGGCTCTGGCATTTCCAGTTTGTACACCACGATCTGTGGGACTACGACCTGACTGCCGCTCCGCAGCTGATTACCGTAAAACACAACGGAAAAAAGATAGATGCCGTGGCACAGGCTACCAAACACGGATTCCTGTTTACCTTCAACCGCGTGACCGGGGAGCCGCTGTGGCCAATTGAAGAAAGACCAGTACCTCCCAGTGAGATGCCCGGCGAAAAAGCATGGCCTACACAGCCCTTCCAGCCAGCACTTGCGCCTTTTACAAGGCATACGGTGGCTGCGGACGACCTGAACCCGTATTTCACAGCGGAGCAAACAGCCCAATGGCAGAAACGCCTGGCTGCCGCCCGCACCGGTTTGTTTACACCGCCTTCCGATCAACATGAAATTGTAGTGATACCCGGCGCAGTTGGGGGAGCCAATCTTGGTAACACCGCCGCCGATCCCGATAAAGGCATCGTTTATATCTCCAGCCAGGATTATCCTTCCGTGTATAAACTGGAAAAAATGGAAGATAAAGAAGCCCGTGTGAACGGCGCTACCAACAATCGCGGCATGAAAGCCTATCAGCAATACTGCCAGGCCTGTCATGGGGAAAACCGCGCAGGTGCTGCCGGTCCGTCGCTAATCGATCTGGGCAAACGTGTGGATCCTGATAACTTTAAAAATGTAGTAGCTACCGGCAAAGGCCAGATGCCCGGTTTTCAGCATATAGATGAAAAAACGGTGAATGAATTGTACCGTTATCTCGCGGGAGATAATGCAGGCAACAGGTTTGCGGCGGCAAAGAAAGAGGCGCCGGTAATGCCGGCAGGCAATGTGGTGGCCTCGGGCGGTGTACCCGTTCCGGAAACGGCTCCCTTTGTAAGGGGAAGCGGGATGCGCTTTTATCCGCATGATGTGGATACACCGGCTACCCGCTACGTGAGCGACTACGGTCTCGAATATCCGGACCTGATGAAACCGGTATGGTCATCTATCATGGCATACGATCTGAACACCGGTACCGTGAAATGGCGTCGTGCACTTGGCCAGGATGCCAATGCTGCTGCCAAAGGTGGAAAAAATACAGGGATTCCTATCGGCTCCCAACGTAAAGGCATGATCGTGACTTCCAACGGATTACTGTTTGCCACTTCCAAAGGAGGTAAGGTATACGCCTTTGATGCAGAGAACGGAGAAGAGCTGTGGTCGGCCGACCTGCCCTGGGAAACCTATGGTATGCCCGCGATGTATGAAGCCAACGGGCGGCAGTTCATTGTAGTGAGCGCTACCTCGCCTTTTACAAAAGAAAGCATAGACAGATCAAAATTACCCGGTGCATTACCCCGCTCTTACGTGGTGTTCGCGCTGCCGGAAAAAATTAAATAATCATTCCATGCAGAGAAGAACATTCCTCCTACAATCATCCGGCCTGCTGCTATCCGTGTGGATGCTGCCCGCCTTCGCCCGGCCGCTGATCCGTAATAAAATGGATCGTATCGGCATGGGAACAGTGCTCATGCGCTACCGTTTTAAACAAACAAAACCTAAAGAGCTGGCTGCTATCAAAGAGGAGCTGACCTTACTGGAAGTACCGCAATATTACCGCGACCGGTTCCAGGTGTCTAAACTTGAATTCTGGAGCAACCACTTCGAATCACTCGACACCGCTTACATACAACAACTGAAAGGCAAGATCAAAGCGAGCCGCAGCCAGTTGGTGAATGTACAGGTAGATAGTAACTATGACCTGGCCGCCACCGATGAAACAGAAAGACAACGCAGCCTGCAGCACGTAAAGGAATGGATGGACGCTGTATCCCTGCTGGGGTCGCAATGTGTGCGCATCAACCCCGGTCATGCCAATGGTTCCGTAGAAAAAAGTATCGCCTCCATGAAAGAGGTGAACAAATATGCCAAAAGAAAACACCTGATCTTACTCACAGAAAATCATTTCGGCATTGAAATGAATCCCGATACTCACCTGCAGATCGTGAAAGCAGCCGGTCCGGGCAACATTTACACCCTGCCCGATTTCGGGAATTATCCTACGGCGTCCATGTTTGCATCGCTGGAGAAAATACTGCCCTATGCAGGACTGATCTCTGCCAAGGCCATGAACTTCAACGCCAATATGGAACATATCTCCTACGATTTCGACCGCTGTGTGCGTATGACCGAGAAGGCGGGTTTTAAAGGTGTGTATTCGGTAGAACAGTGGAGCCCGGATTTTCAGGACATAGACTATGCGAAAGTAGGCGACTGGCTGATTCAGCACGTGTCTGCCAATATTTAACTTTTATCAATCACAGCTAATAGTTGCTCATGCGTTTTTCTTTTGTTTCCACGTTATTGCTCTTAGTATACACCGCGTCGTCCGCGCAAACGCTGCCCCGTGGCCTTAGCTTTGAGCCGGATTACCGCTTTACCGGCACTGGTATGAAAGGCTGGACATCTCAGGGCAATGCCAGCTGGGTAAGCCGCAACGGCGACATCACCGCCACTGCCAAACCCGGCAAAAGCGGCTGGGTGCTGCTGGACAGCTCCTACCAGGATGTTGGTTTTCACGCCTTGTTCAAAGCCGCACCCGGCACAGAAGCCGGCTTTTTATTCCGTGCAGAAAAAACAGACAATGGCATACAGGGCATCTTTGTATCCATAAAAAATGATACTACCACTGCCTACCGGATCACCCTGAAGGCCGATGGTACCGAAGTACAACGCACACCGCTGAGAGCAGCCGGCAGTATTGTACGCCTGGCACTGCCCCCTAAACCCGAATCGTCGAATAATAATAACCAGCCGGGCCGTCGTCCACCAGCGGCCGGACCGGCTTTACCACTCACCCGTCCGGAAACAGCCCTGCGAGTAAATGAATGGAACCAGATCGAAGTAATGCTGGATGCCGATATCATCCGCACATTCCTCAACGACGGCCGCGAGCTGGGTGGCGCTACAGAAGAACTGAACGGCTATGGCCCTGTAGGTTTATATGTAAGCAGTGGTACTGTGCAGTACAAAGACATCAGTGTAAAAGATATTGCCATCCGCCACCTGCCGGAAGAAAAGACCAGCGACCGTTTCCGCATTCAGCGGATCAACGACATGTACTATTCCTGGAGTGCCGCTGCAGCAGATTTTAACCACGACGGCTATACGGATATTGCCGCCGGTCTGAACGTTTTCTATGGCCCGGAGTATACCACTTCCCGCGAAATTAACCCGGCGCTGACTTACAATCCTTCCAAAGAATTTACGGAGATCAACTGCCAGTACACTTACGATTTTAATGGCGACGGCTGGCCGGATATCTTCAACGGTACCCCGCGCGCTGCCATCTACATCAACCCCAAAGGCGCTTCCCGTCGCTGGGAGAAATACGAAGTCATTACTTCTGTGCAAACAGAAGTGACCCTGTTCCAGGATATTGACGGTGACGGAAAACCAGAACTGGTGTACGGCGCCGATGGATTTGTACGCTATGCGAAACCGGATCCTTCAGATCCTACCAAACCCTGGATTGCACATAATGTATCGGAGAAAGGTTATTCCATGGGGCATGGCCTCGGTGCAGGCGATATTAACGGCGACGGACGTACGGATATTGTGAATGCCTATGGCTGGTGGGAACAACCGGCGCAACGTTCCGATTCTCCCTGGACTTACCACTCCGCTGTGCTGGGCCGTTACGGTCATCGTGCTACCGGCGCCGGCGGCTCCGTGATGGGCGTGTACGACATTAACGGCGATGGTTTGAATGATGTAGTGACCAGTCTTAATGCACATGGTTTTGGCCTGGCCTGGTTTGAACAGAAAAGAGATGCGAAGGGTGACATCTCTTTCGTGATGCATATGATCAGCGATGACTTCTCTACAAAAAATGCCGGTGATGTTACCATCTCTGAAATTCATGGTACTGCGGTGGCAGATATAGACGGCGATGGTATTCCCGATTTTGTAGTGGGTAAACGTTACTGGTCGCATCTCGATAATCATTTTGATCCCGATCCTTATGGTGCGCCGGTGGTGTATGTGTATAAAACGGTGCGCAACCCCAAAGCTCCGGGAGGAGCGGAGTTTGTACCGGAACTGGTACACAACCGCTCCGGTGCAGGATCCGATATCCTGGTGACCGATCTCAATAAAGACGGCGCGATTGATATCATTACCTCTACCGACAGAGGTACCTTTATTTTCTGGAATAAAACAAAGCAGCACTAATAAAAAATTGGTTGTATTTTATAAATCTGTATTACAAATATGAAACGTTTAGCTATTCCGTTCTTTTTACTGATGTGTGTCCTGGGTAACGCTAATGCCCAAACGAAACCGGCTGCCGGTGCAAAAAAAGCGCCTGCCAAAACTGCTCCTTCCGCCAAACAGAAGCCTGCCGCAGCCCCCGCTATTAAACCCCAGGACATCGAAGATGGTAAAATGCTTCTGACCAAATCTGATTGCCTCGCCTGTCATAAAGTAGATACAAAGCTGGTAGGACCGGCTTATGCAGAGGTGGCGAAAAAATATCCGTACTCTGCGGCCAACGTAGACCTGTTATCTTCCAAAATCATCAACGGTGGTTCCGGTACCTGGGGCGCAGTGCCAATGGCTGCCCACCCATCTCTGGCGGCCGCTGATGCAAAGAAAATGGTGAGTTATATTCTCTCTTTAAATGCTAAATAAAGTTCCGCGTTCATGAAAAGAAATACATTACTGGTAATTGTGCTGTCCGGCTTCAGCCTGTTTATTTATCAATGCAAAGTGTCCAATAAAGTATCCGGTGTGAAAAAGGATGCTGCCGGAAATATTATTGTCAATCCCAAACCTTCCCCCGCTTATCAGTCGGTGAAGGAAAGCCTGAAATCCATCCAGGTACCGGAAGGATATCATGTGCAACTGGTGGCCAGCGAACCGATGATCAAAGAGCCGGTGGCCATTGTATGGGATGGCAACGCCCGCATGTATGTAGCAGAAATGCGCACGTATATGCAGGATATCAACGGTACCGGTGAAAACCAGCCCATCTGCCGTATTTCCCTGCTGGAAGATACCAACGGCGACGGTACTATGGATAAAAGTTCTGTGTTCATCGACAGCCTCGTACTGCCGCGCATGATGCTGTGTATAGGGCATAAGTTGCTCGTCAATGAAACCTTCACCTATAATATCTGGAGTTACCAGGATACCAATGGTGATGGTGTAGCAGATGCAAAAGAACTGGTATACAAAAATGACCGGCCTGATACCCGCAACCTGGAACACCAGAAGAGCGGCCTCGTATGGAATATGGACAACTGGATTTATGTAAGCTGCGATCCGGTACGCTATCGTTATGTGGCCGGTAAACTGGTTCCTGATAGCCTGACCAACTCGCCCGGTGGGCAGTGGGGACTGGGTAACGACGACTACGGCCGTTTGTATTTCTCCAGTGCGGGTGCAGAAATTCCGGCACTCGGTTTCCAGATCAATCCGTCTTATGGCTTCCTGAATCCCGGTGATCAGTACAACCGCGACTTCCTCGCCGTATGGCCTATCATTGCTACGCCGGATGTACAGGGTGGTATGAACCGCCTGCGTCCGGACACTACACTGAATCACTTTACCGCCAGCTGCGGACAGTCCGTTTTCCGGGGAGATGCCTTACCGGCAGACCTGAAGGGCGACCTCCTCATCTGTGAGCCGGTGGGCCGTTTGATCCGTCGTGCAAAAGTATCCGATGTAGAAGGAAAGATCACGCTGAAGAATGCTTACGAAGGACAGAAAGAATTCATCACTTCCTATGATATGAACTTCCGCCCGGTGAATACTACCACCGGTCCGGATGGTTGCCTGTACATAGTAGACATGTATCGTGGCATTATCCAGGAAGCCACCTGGACGGCGGAAGGCAGCTTCCTGCGTCCGCGCATCCTGGAGAAAGGGCTGGAGAAAAATATTGGTCGCGGCCGTATTTACCGCCTGGTACATGATGGCTACAAACCTGATGCAAAGCCTCACCTGCTGGATGCAACCGGTAGTACCCTCGTTACTTATCTCGATCATACCAACGGTTGGTGGAGAGAAAATGCACAGAAAGAAATCATCGCCAATGGTGATCTGTCTGTGGTGCCTGCACTGAAAGAAATTGCGCTCGGTAAACATGCCACTATCGGTAAAGCTACCGGCGCCCTGGCACGTATTCATGCACTGTGGACCCTCGAAGGACTGCATGCCATTGATAAAGAAACGTTGTTTGCCGCCTACGGCGACGCCGATGCACAGGTAAGAAAAGCAGCAGTATGGATCAGCGAAAGCTTCCTGAAAAAAGATGATGAAACCGTGATAGCTAAAGTGGCTGCATTGCAGAACGATCCTGCTGCCCAGGTACAGATCCAGCTGGCATTGTCTTTATCTGCCAGTCATTCCGAAAAGGCAAAAGCCATACAAACCGCTATGGTCAACAAATCCAGCTATTCAAAAATGCTGGCCAGCGTGGCCAACAGTGTGGAAGTAAACAACAATACCAAACTGTTTGGCAGCCGCCTGGCGAATATGCCGGCCGCACACCGTAACCTGATCCTCAATGGCGCCAATATCTACAAGCAACTCTGCTCTACCTGCCACGGTCCCGATGGTAAAGGCATTGTAGTAGGCGGCGGTACTGCTGCGGCGCCACCATTTGTAGGTTCCAAACGCGTAAACGGTGATAAGGAACTGATGATGAAAATCCTGCTCAACGGTTTATCCGGTCCGATCGACGGAAAAACCTATACCGATGTGATGGCGCCGTTTGGAGCCACCAACACCGACGAATGGGTAGCCTCTATCCTGAGCTATGTGCGTTACAATTTCGGCAAAAACGAAAAAGGTAAATCGCCCGTGATCGAAGTGGAGAACGTAAAGAAAATGAGAGAAGCGACTGCAGGCAGAGATAAATTCTGGACCCTGGAAGAACTGGAAGCAAACGGTAAATAAATCAATAGCTATACATGCGTAATCCCCTGCAATACACCGCAGGGGATTATGCTATTAAATAAACCAGGATGAAAATTATTTTAAATACAGGCATTGCTTTGTTACTGGCGGTGGCTGCAAATGCGCAGTCGGTAACAAAATATGTAGATCCATACATCGGATCCGGCGGTCATGGACATGTGTTTGTAGGCGCCAGCGTTCCTTTCGGTGCGGTGCAGGCCGGACCGACCAATATCTTTAAAGGCTGGGACTGGGATTCCGGCTACAACTACGGTGATAGTATCCTGATCGGTTTTTCACACCTGCACCTGAATGGTACGGGCATCGGTGATCTGGGAGATATCCTGGTGATGCCTTATACGGGGGAAATTAAAACGGATAAGGGCACAGAAGCCAATCATCGCAGCGGCTATGCTTCGTTGTATTCGCACCGCAATGAAGTGGTAAAGCCGGGCTTTTACAGTGTGTTGCTGGAAGACTATAACATCCGGGCCAGCTTAACCGCCACAGAGCGGGTAGGTTTTCACCGGTACCAGTTTCCCGGTGGTAAAACAGCCCGCGTAATCGTGGATCTGAAAGAAGGTACGCAGGATAAAGCCACTGAAACATTTATAGAAAAACTAAACGATAGTACGTTTACGGGTTACCGTTATTCCACCGGTTGGGCAAAAGAACAACAGGTGTATTTTGCTATTCGTACATCCGTACCCGTAAAAAATTTCCAGGTGTACAATGAAGCGCAACTGCTTCCGGGTACACAAGGGAAAGGCAACGCAGGAAAAGGTTTACTGAGCTTTGGCGATGGTGCACAAACCGTGGAACTGAAAGTAGGGATCTCACCGGTAAGTGCTGCCAACGCATTGGGCAATATCGAAGCAGAAGTGCCCGGCTGGAATTTTGACCAGGTAGCACAGCAGGCAGATAACAGCTGGAATAAAGAACTGTCGAAGATAGAGGTAACGACAAAAACAGAGAAAGAGAAACGGATCTTTTATACGTCGCTGTACCACACCATGATCAATCCCGCCATGTACAATGACCACAACGGCGACTACCGTGGCGCGGATAAAAAAGTATACCACGATAACAGTTTTACCAACTACACCATTTTGTCTACCTGGGACACCTATCGTGCAGCGCATCCGCTATATACGCTGATTGCGCCGGAGCGGGCGGCAGATATGGTAAATACCATGCTGGGTATTTATGAGCAGCAGGGAAAATTGCCGAAGTGGCATCTCTACGGCTACGAAACCGGTACCATGGTAGGGATCAGCAGTATGCAGATTGTAGCAGAAGCTTATCTGAAAGGTATCAAAGGGTTTGATGCAGAACGTGCATACAAAGCGATTAAGGGTACGGCCATGTCTGATAGTCTTGGTATGATGTTCACAAAGAATTTTAAAGTAATTCCCAACGATCAATACCGCCGCTCTGTTGCCACCGCGATGGAAAACGCCATCAGCGATGCCAGCACAGCCCTGATGGCAAAGCAGCTGGGGCATACAGAAGATTACCGTTATTTTCAGCGCCGTGCTGCCAATTATAAATTGTATTTTGATCCGGCCAGCGGTTTTTTCAGGGGAAGAAATGCGGCAGGTGTAATGGCGCCGGATTTTAACCCGGTGCATGCACCGAACCCTGAACTGGCAGAAGGGAATTCGTGGCAATACCTGTGGCTGGTGCCACAGGATGTAACGGGACTGACGACTTTACTCGGTGGTAAAAAAGCGATGGCCGCCAGGCTGGATACTTTCTTCTCCCTGCCGCTCACGGCAGAAAAAGAAGTGCTGGCTGATCTCACAGGGTTGATAGGACAGTATGCACATGGCAATGAACCTGGTCATCATATCGCCTACCTCTATACGTATGTAGGACAGCCCTGGAAAACAGCAGAGAAGGTGCGTTACATTATGAAAGAAATGTACCATGATCAGCCGGATGGCATTATCGGTAATGAAGATTGCGGGCAGATGGGCGCCTGGAATGTTTTCTCTGCCATGGGATTTTATCCCGTGTTTCCCGCATCTGGTAAGTATGTGATCGGCAGCCCGGCGGTAGACAAAGCCGTGATCCATACCGGCGCCGGTGAACCGTTTGTAATGGAAGCTATTGACAACAGCCCGGAGAATATTTATGTGCAAAGCATTACCTTAAACGGTAAAGCCTACACGAAAACATACCTGTTACATGCAGACCTCCTCAAAGGAGGTGTGTTGAAAATAAAGATGGGTAACAAGCCCAATTATAAGTTCGGTGTTTTGAAAGAAAACCAGCCGGAATAAACTATTTAGCCTAATGATAAATTTCATGCGAAGAAACAAACCCGCTATAGCCGTCTGCGTTATAGCACTGATGACATCGCTCCCCGCATTTGCACAGCGCGCGGAGCTGAAACTGCGGTACGACCGTCCTTCAGGTAAAGTGTGGGAAGCCGCGCTGCCGGTAGGTAACGGCCGGCTGGCCGCCATGGTATACGGTAATCCGGAAGGAGAACTGATACGGTTAAACGAAAATACGGTATGGAGCGGTAGCCCCAACCGGAACGATAACCCACATGCGCTGGCGGCACTGCCCGAAATCAGGCAACTGATTTTCGACGGAAAAATGAAGGAAGCCAGTCAGATGGCCGCCAAAAATATCCAGGCAGAGAAGATCAATGGCATGTGCTATCAGCCGGTAGGCGATCTGCAACTGACCTTTCCGGGGCATGAACAATACACTGGCTATGCACGGGAACTGGATCTGCAAACAGCAGTGGCTACCACCACTTACACAGTAAATGGTGTGAAATATACCCGGCAGGTACTGGCGTCTATTCCCGATCAGGCGATCATTGTACAGCTCACCGCCAGCAAACCCGGTAGCCTCACTTTCAGCGCAGGTATGAAAAGCCCGCAGAAATCCAGTGTAGCCGCAAAGGGAAACAACGAGCTGGTATTGTCTGGTATCAGCGGTGATAAAGACGGCGTTCCCGGAAAAGTGAAGTTCCAGTCGCAGGTGAAATTTAAAACCACCGGTGGTAAATCCGCTGCAAACGGAGATGCGATCAGCATCACCGGCGCAGACGCCGTGACCATCTATATTTCCATTGCCACTAACTTTGTGAATTACGCTGATCTGAGCGGGGATGAAGTGGCCCGCACCACGGCCTATATGAACAAAGTATGGCCAAAGAATTTCAGCGGTCTGCTGAAAGATCATATCGCAGCTTACCAGCGTTTCTTTAACCGGGTACAGCTCGATCTTGGTACTACAGATTCCGTTAAAAATCCTACCGATATCCGTGTGCGCGATTTCAGGAACGGCAACGATCCGCAACTGGTTACCCTCTATTTCCAGTTTGGCAGATACCTGCTCATCGCGGCTTCCCAGCCCGGTGGCCAGCCGGCCAACCTGCAGGGAATCTGGAATCCGCTCATGGATCCACCATGGGGTAGCAAGTATACCATCAACATCAATACAGAAATGAATTACTGGCCTGCAGAAGAAACCAATCTGACGGAAATGCATGAGCCATTGATACAGATGGTAAAGGATTTATCCGTTACCGGCCGCGAAACAGCGAAAGTGATGTATGGCGCCGGTGGTTGGGTAACGCACCACAATACAGACCTGTGGCGTATTACCGGCCCGGTTGATGGTATCTATTCTGCGATGTGGCCGATGGGCGGCGCCTGGTTAAGCCGGCATACCTGGGAAAAATACCTGTTCAATGGAGACCAGCAATACCTGAAAACCGTGTACCCTGCTTTAAAAGGTGCATCGGAATTTTACCTGGACTTTCTCGTGGAAGAACCAACGCATAAATGGCTGGTAGTATCTCCTTCCATGTCGCCGGAAAATAATCCGAAAGTATATCCGGGCGTGTCTATCGCGGCAGGTGCTACCATGGATAATCAACTGGTATTTGATCTCTTCTCCAATACAATCCGTGCAGCAGAAATCTTACAGACAGATAAAGCACTGGTGGATAAAATGAAAGCAGCCCGCGACCGGCTCCCGCCTATGCAGGTAGGCCAGCACAGCCAGTTGCAGGAGTGGCTGCAGGACCTGGATAATCCAAATGATAAACACCGTCACGTGTCGCATTTATTCGGATTGTACCCGGCCAACCAGATTTCTCCTTACCGTACACCGGAGTTATTTACCGCGGCACGCAACTCTCTTATCCAGCGCGGAGACGTATCTACCGGCTGGTCTATGGGCTGGAAAGTAAACCTCTGGGCGCGTTTGCTGGATGGCAACCACGCCTGGAAACTGATCAAGGATCAGCTTACACCTGCAGGTGTGAATAAAGGCGAAAACAGCGGTGGTGGTACTTATCCCAATCTCTTTGATGCGCATCCTCCTTTCCAGATTGATGGTAACTATGGCTGCACGGCGGGCATCTGCGAAATGCTGCTGCAAAGCCAGGATGGTGATATTCACCTGTTGCCGGCTTTACCGGAAGACTGGAAAAAAGGACGGGTTAGCGGATTACGCGCCCGTGGCGGATTTGAGATCCAGGAAATGGTATGGGACAATGGTCAGCTGAGCAAAATCACAATCCGTTCCACACTGGGTGGCAATTGCCGCCTGCGGGTACCGAATGCATTAAAAGAAAACGGACAGCTGAAAGTAGCATCGGGTAACCAGACCAATGCGTTCTTCCAGATAGATCCGGGAGCACCGGCACTGGTGAGCGACAAAGCAAAACTGGATGTACTGGCTTTGCCCAACACCGTAGTATATGATCTGCCTACACAGGCTGGTAAAACATATACGTTTGTGAGGAAGTAAATAATGAGTATTATAAAAAAGGGAAGGCTGCATAAATTGCAGCCTTCCCTTTTTTATAATACTAACTGCTGATGTAACCGCAGTAATGTTTCGTCTGCTTTCCCGTTACAAAACCCGGGATGCACTTTAGAGGTTTGTACCACACTGCTCCTGGTGGCTGTTAGCCAACGGAAGCGGCTGGCCATATCCAGTGCGCCGATGGGGCCTCCTGCTTTGCTGCCTTTGGAAATTTCTACAAAGGCGTCCAGGTAGGGGCGGATGGTGTTGATATCTGTCTGAGGAGAAAAGGTGCGTAGTTTCTCTTCATTCAACGTATAGACAGCCTGTAAGAATTTTTGTTGTTTACAGTAAAGGATCACACCAACATTCAGGAATTCTTCCCGCTCTACGCTAGGCACCACGCGTATTACGGCATACTCATATAAGTGATTGTCTTGCATGTTGTGCTTCTTTTACAAAAATGCCGGAATGGCTGATCCGGTTCGTTAAAAATTCAAAATATACCTGCCTTCTTTCTTCCGGGGATGCATCTGCCGGATCTTCACTGCGCAACCACTCTTCCGGGATGAGCTGCACAACGGCGCGGATCCGTTCCGGCGTGAGCAGCAGGCGGAAGGCAACGTCCACCTGTTCCAGTTCTGCGGCCTGTGGCAGCAGCACATGGTCCTTTACCTGCACAAAGGGGCGGAGTGATTGTTCCTGCCAGTTTTGCCAGGAGTGATGAAAATAAAGCGATGCGCCGTGATCAATGAGCCAGAGTTCATTGCGCCACATCAGCATATTGGTGTTACGTGGTGTACGGTCTACGTTGGTAAGAAGGCAATCGAGCCATACTATCTTTGATGCCAGCAGGGGATCAATTTTATTCACGGTAGGATCGTAGGTGGTAGCGCCGGAAAGATAGTGCAGGGCCAGGTTCAGTCCTACGCTTTTTTTCAGGAGGTCCTGGATTTCCTCATCGGGTTCGGTGCGGCCAAAACCGGCGTCCAGGTTGGCAAATACCAGTTCGGGAATTTTAAGTCCGACGAGGCGGGCCAACTCACCACCGATCAGTTCCGCAATCAGTGCTTTCACGCCCTGGCCTGCACCCCGGAACTTCAGGGCATACAGGAACCCGTCATCTGCTTCGGCGATAGCCGGCAGCGAACCGCCTTCCCGTAACGGTGTTACGTAGCGGGTTACATTCACCGTTCTAAGCTGAAGTTGAATATCGTCTGTCATGATCGTTTTCTTGAATGTATATCTGCCAGCAAAAGTAGCTATAGTTATTCACTATCAACGTATCACCGGTTATTTTGTTAGCGTTGCGTTCACGCCATCTCTTTTTTGTTTTTGCCCAGGAAGGCAGCGTAGGAGGATATAGCTGCTTCCAGTACCCGTGTTGTTTTGCTGCCGGGAGTGATCATTTGCGTACTCACTTCCACGCCCGTACGACTTTCTTTCCGGCTCCAGGTACCCACCACCTGACCGTTCACGACAATCACCGGTTTGAAGATGCCATACCCTGTTTCTGCCATTTTTGTGGCAGGTAATATATCGCTGCGGTCTTTGTAGGCCACTGCATATTCATCATACGCGGGCAGCAGCAGGGTAGCAGGGGCCGGTTTCACAGGCTCCTCCCGGGTAAACCAATAGGCCTGCCCGTTAGTCACAATATGATGGAGCGCCGTTTTATTTAATACCAGGCCTGTTTTAATATCTGCCATATTCAGTCCGCTCCACCATTGAAAATCGGTTACAGTAGCCGGGCCACGGCTGCGGAAGTAACGCAACGTGAGCTGTGCAATAGCTTCATCACGTTCCAGGATGGGGGTGCTGGCCGCACGATTTGCCAGCAGGGCATAGGTAAATTGTTTCCCCTGCCGTGGACCGCTGCATATCAGTCCTTCCAGCTCGGCATCCATGAGGAGGAATCCCAGGCGGATATCATCGGTATTGATTTTTGCTTTGTGGAGCAGGGGGAGTATAGCCGTTCGCGTGAGAAAGGGCTGGTCGCTCAGCGCCTGGCCGAGGATCGTTCTGCTGCGGTGGAGATCTTTCTCTGAAATCCCCAGCTTTTCATGCAGCCGTTTATTGAATGCTTTTATTCTGGGAGCGGTGAGTTGCAGCATCCAGCCAATATCTTCCGGCGCCACGAAATGCCAGGTGGGCCGCAGTACATGGGTGCGAAGCAGGCGTCCTTCGTTAAAATCTTTTTCTATGGAAGCGTCGGTACTACCTTGTACACGGTTACCAATTGCCCATTTGGCGCCGGCATAATCCTGGGCCTGGACGCAGCCCATCCATTGTATCAGTTCAGCGGGCCGGGTAAAGTGTGAATGCAGTAGTTGCTGGTGCTGCTGCCGGAGTTTTGCTATCTGCGGACTGTTCATATCCCAAAATTACCGGGCCGCTGTGACAACGGTATGTCAGTTGTTGGCAGGAACTAGGAAACTTTTTCCAGCATTTCCTGTAACCGGCTCTTAACCAATGTTTTCAGGGAAACGGGGGTAATAATATCGGCCTGATCGGCAAAAGTGATATACCAGCGGGAAAACGCCTGGATACAGGGGGCCTCAAAGGTCATCCGGGTATGTGTAGGGCCGGCCTCTTCCTGTTCAAAGCCATAATTATATTTCTGCTCTGTGAGGTAACGGGCCATGTTATTGTGTACGTTGATGACCACCGGGAACGATTGCCCGTTGTCCTTCGGCCGGTCTGCCAGGTATTCCGACAGGGAGATATGTGTTTGCTGAAAAGGTTTGCCGGTATCTTTCACCGACAGCATTCTTTCTGTTCTGAACGGATGGTATTTTTTAGAGGTCCTGCAAAAAGCGATGGCGTTCCAGGTGCCGTTTTCCTGGAAGATGCCAATCGGTTCTATATCCCTTTCATTTACGCCCTTGTCAGTCGCATATTGGATATGCAGGGTGTTTTTTTCGCCGATGGCTTTAATCACCAATGGCAGCGTGTCGTTGAGCAGGTGATTATGTTCCGATACTTTATGTTTGACCGCAATATTTTCTTCCATTTCTTCCAGCACTTTTTTCTGGGCATTGCGTAGTACAGCTTTCACTTTGAACATGGCGCCTTTGAAGCGTTCGCTGTTCTGCAGGTCGGCGTGGTTCTCCAGTATTTTTTCCGCCATGAGGAAAGCAATCACTTCTTCTTCCGTAAACATCACCGGCGGTAGCCGGTAGCCTTCCATGATGGAATAGCCCAGTCCTTTTTCTCCGATAACGGGTACGCCTGCCTGTTCCAGGGAACGTACGTCGCGGTACACGGTGCGCAGGCTCACATCAAAGCGGTCGGCTATCTCCTGGGCCAGCACCAGTTTTTTTGATTGCAGGTGAATGAGGATGGCGGTCAGCCGGTCAAATCGGTTCATCGTTGGAATAAGTATTATAAAAACTAAATTACTGCTTTTCGCCGGATATGAGTTTTAGTACCTTTGCGCGCACAGATAACAGCTATAAATTTATGATGAAACGTTTGTTTGTTACTTTATTACTCCTGACCGGCGGCACTATGGCCGTTTCCGCGCAGGCTGATCTGAAAAAGAATGTGAGCGATACAATTTTGCAGAACCGCCAGCTGCTGCTGGCAGGCACCTTTAATGGCCAGAAAGCATTGCTGCAATTGTTCCCCGGCAAGTATTACCGCCTGGAAAACGGCAACGAACTGATCAACTGGGAATGTAAAACCTGCAAACCTGCACCCAATGAAGATGTCAATGAAGATGGACAGGCCACTTTTCCTTTTAAAGACGGGGTGGCAACGCGCCTGATGAATGTGATGGACTTCCGTGATTCCAGCGGACAACAATACAAAGTGATCAGTTTTAATCATTCTGAATACGATCCGGAAGGACTCCAGGTATCCCGCTTTACGGGTGGAGTGCTGGGCCTCGCCAAATTTGTACTCACCGACCAGGGCTGGAAACTCCGGATGTTTCAGCCGGCTATCAAAGCGTACGGCGCTTTTTCACAATCACCCACGCCAAAGCCTTTGCTGATCGGCAACGATCAGTATGCGTTTATGATTGAGCATATCAACGGCCCGGGTGGTGGTCCTTTTGATGGCGCTGATTACCTCATTGCAGGTATCAACGGCGGCTACAAACAGATCATGGCGGCCTATGGTACGAAAAGAACGGAGGTGGGTGCAGAAGAGGACCTGTCGTCCTGGACCAGTGAATACACCGTACCACCCAGTGATAAGAAATATTTTCGAGATATCGTGATTACTTTAAAAGGGATTGTGACCGCCAGTGATACGGACCGGTTGCCGGATGAAGTGAAAGCTTTGCTGAAAGGAAAAAAGAAAGCGCGTTTTATTGCTGTAGAAAGATATGTGTATAGTAGTAAAGGATACCAGCTGCAAGGACCGGTGAAAGCCAGTTTAGTGAACTGATGATATAGGAGGGGGCTTTACTGGCCCCCTTCTTTTTGCCTTTATTTTATGCTGTAATCCACATCATATATTTTCCATTTCAAGGGAGGGGTAAGGCTCAGGTTATGTTCACGTAAGAACTTTCTTTGCGCGCCTTCCACTCTGCTCACATCATCATGCGCGGCCTCTTTTTTCATTTCTGTTACACGGTTGTTTAAGAATATCTCCAGGTATGCTTCTTCTCCTCCTCCTGCCGCCGGAGTAGTTGCAGAAAGCAGCGTCTTATTCCTGATCTGTTCCAGTCCTTCATACCCGTGCATAACAGCTGCATCAAAATAAATAAACTGCCCCAGGATATTTAAACCGTCTTTTTTTGCCAGCTCGCGGGCAGGAAAAAAATAAAGACTATCACATACCTGTACCTGGATTTGCTGGAAAAGCGTATCCTTTGCGGCCTGACGCCAGGCAGCCGGAAAGCCGGGATCAAGACCTGCATGGGAATCGCTGCCATTGACCCTGATCAGTGCCGGCAGGTAGGCCGACAATACATTGCCGGGTGCTTTTGACTGGTACAGGTTTACCAGTTGCAGTACATCGCCGGTGCCGGTAGTAAAGCCAACGATACCCGTCGTATAACCGCGTCCATCTTTAATGTCTTCCACATACTGAAACTGACCCCGCCAGTCGAGCGTACTGTTTTCCGCACTGGCTACCAGTTGCATGGCTATTTCCTTTTTGGCCGGATCTCCGAGATCTGCGCCGGCAGCAGCTTTTCCCCCGCTGGTATCAATAGTGGTGATATTCTCTTTTTTTGTACAGGACAGCAGTACGATCAATCCACATGCGATACTGCTCCATCTGAATAAGGGAAGTAACTTTTTTGAATAAGTACTCATCGGTAATTGTTGTAGGTTTTGACGTGAAGGAATATGTTGAACTGTTTCAATAATACAGCATAGGCGTGTGACTATTTTTTGTTGCAGGTAAAGCAGGTATTCCAATAAATGCTAAATCGATTCTAGTGCAATGTAAGGGGCAATTGAATGGAAGGGAACGGGGCCGGTTGTTTTTAGAGAATGTTTAACATTTAATTTTTATTCAATTTGTAGGGGTGCGTCATAAAACAACGGGAGCTTCAAAGTAACACCTTGAAGCTCCCGTTGTGCTTATTTTGTATGGTTTCCTTACTTACTCAGTGCCTGAAAATCTTCTTCAGATAATTCGATGGAAGCTGCTTTGAGATTCTCTTCCAGGTGTGCGAGACTTTTGGTACCCGGGATCAGCAGGATGTTGGAAGCACGTTTCAACAGCCAGGCCAGTGCAATCTGTGCAGTGGTAGCATTGTGACGTGCCGCTATTTTACTGATTTTTTCTTCCAGGGTGTGCGGACCGGAAGCCAGCGGATACCAGGGAATAAAGGCAATTCCTTTTTCTACGGTATAATCCAGTACGGATTCCCATTGGCGGTTGCCGAGGTTATAGAGGTTTTGTACAGAAACGATGGGCAATACTTTGGCTGCCTGCTCAATCTGTTCCACATTCACTTCAGATAATCCTACGTGTTTGATTTTACCTGCCTTTACTGCGGCTACTACCGGCGCCAGGGTTTCTTCTAAGGGTACATTCGGGTCTATGCGGTGTAACTGCCAGAGATCAATGGTATCTACTTTCAGGTTCCGGAGGCTTTCCTCGATATTCTGAGTGATCCATTCCGGGCGGCCATCAGGTATCCATTGTTGGGCGTTGGGGCGCTGGAAGCCGCCTTTGGTGGCGATAACGAGGCCTTCCTGGTAAGGATGCAGGGCATCTGCAATCAGGCGTTCATTGAAACCGGGGCCATAAGCCGCAGCGGTGTCGATAAAGTTCACGCCGGAAGCCACTACCTGTTGCAATACTTTGATCGCATTGGGACGGTCGGCTACTTCGCCGAAAACCCCGGCGCCGGCTAACTGCATAGCGCCATAACCTAAGCGGTTAATTTGTAAGTCACCACCTAACAAAAAGGTGCTGGTGGATGATATTTGTGTCGTTGCCATTTTTCTTGATTTTGATGGATCAAAGGTAAGTGGAAGCCGACACCTGAAAATTGTGAAAACAACAGCATTAGTTGTATTAATCAAAGAATCCCCGCATACGCCATGGTAATCTCTTTTGCACGTGCCGCTGTTTCCGGCCGGCCCAGGTAACCGGCGTACCAGGAAGCCGCCTGCCAGGTCATGATATGTTCGCAGGCTACCATATGATCGGTCATTTCCAGTAATCCCTTCTGGATACTGGCAATGCCTGGTTTCAGCAGGGGATTTACCAGTTTGCCGCCCCAGTCGATCGCCTCAAGTTTGCCATCAAAACGGGCTAGTCCGGCGAGGAGTTCCGTTTTATACTGCTGCCATAACTTATGATCCCGTTCCAGCTGGGCTTTGGCTACTTTCATGTGTTCGTTGAAGTATTTGTTGCGTATTTGCTTTTCTTTTAAGGGATCTGCCCCGCTGTATTCCCCCATTTTCACAATAGGTAAGGCTTTTAGCTCGGCAGCTTCTTTTGCGGATAACGCCTGGTGTGCAGATTCATCCGGTTTGGATAAAGGCCGGTAATATTTTGTGTCCAGGGCTTGCTGGTATTGCAGCATTTCTTCTGTCAGCTTCCTGATGTCTATGGCTTCTTTGCCGGGGTCGGCGGATTTATTGGCAGCAGCTGATGGTGAGGGGGCTTTGATATGATAACTGCTCAGGAACTGTTGTATATATGCTATTTTTTCTTCCTCGCTTTTTTCCTCAAAGGCGGCCGCAAACTTTTCGTCGCCCTGCAGTTTGAGATAGAATGCTTTCATAGCAGCCTGCATTTCGGGGCTGCCATTCACAAATGCATTGCCGCTTTTTGCGAGTGATACCGCCACATCTGCCTGCTGTTCCGTTGTTTTCGGAGCCTCGTTGGGGTTGGCTTCCAGTTTGGTCATCACCGCTGCCAGCTGATCCTGAGCCTGCTGGTAGATGGCCTGCCTGGTATTCACGGTGCTCACTGTTGCTGTGGGAGGATGTGCATATTTATAGGCTTCTTCCAGGGAAGCCGGTGGGGCGGGGATACTGGCTGCAATGGGCTGGAGCTTTATTTTGAGTGCAGTTTGCGCTATGGTGGCGATGCCGGAAATACAAAGTATCCCGGCCATGCCGATGATCTTTTTCATGATGGGGTTATTTACCCGCAAAGGTACCAGGTGGAGGGGCACCAGCTATCCGTATAAGTCTTGGAAAATAAAAATCAGTAGTTCTACGGAGCAGCCGGTTTATCGGTCAGCGCGTGCATAAACGCTACCAGGTCGCTGATTTCTGTATCGCTCAGGTGAAGCGGGGTGGGAGAAAGGGTCTGATAGGGATCGTTCATACCAATGCCATTACCACCGCCGGCATTATAAAAGGCCATTACTTTTTCCAGGTCGCGGAAAGCGCCGTTGTGCATGTAAGGGGCTGTCATGGCGCTGTTGCGGACGGTTGGCGTTTTAAACGCACGCTGGTAAAATTCGATCGGGAAAAACTCATAACGGCCGCTATCCTTGTCGGCTTGTGGATGCAGCAGGTCGTCGTTGGCTGGCATGCCGAGATTCTCAAATTCGGTGAACTGGTACAATGGTGGCGTAAGACCGTTGAACAGCGGTGCGAAGTGGCAGGTAGCGCACTGGGCTTTGCCGGTAAACAAATTGAAGCCCCGGATCTGTGCGGGTGTCATGGCCTGTTTGTTCCCTGCAAAATAATCATCCATGGCGCTGTTCATCGGCGCCAGGGTGCTGAGATAAGCCGCTATGGCGGTAGCTATCTGTGGCATGGTGATACCCGTATCGCGAGGGAATGCTTCGCGGAAAGCATCCCTGTAAAAAAGACTATCCTTTAAACGGGCCACAATCACGGCGTGGTTGCCGTTCATTTCCTGCGGATTGCTGATCACAGTCAGGATCTGTTTTGATAAAGTACCGGCCCTTCCATCCCAGAACTGCGCATATTGAAACGCCGCATAGGAAAGTGCCGGGGCATTTCTTCTCACGCTGGTTGTACCATCAATGGCAGTACTGGTGCGTAAACCATCAGTAAAATATAGTTCCGGCCGGTGACAGGTAGCGCAATTACGCCCATTGTTGCCGGATAATGCTTTTTCAAAAAACAGCTTTTGGCCGAGTATCTTTTCTGCCTCCGTATATACCTGCCCGTTAGCAAATGCAGCGGGGTCCAGGGCATCTTTGCTGAACAGGTTTTTTGCCTTGTAATTAAGCGCACTGCGGGTATGCAGTTCCAGTTGCAGCGATGTTATCAGCGTATTCACCGCCTCCTGTAAAGGAAGACCGTATGCTGTGAGGAATTGAAGCCGGTCGAAGGTGTCAAAGTCGGGATGTGCATCGAGGTAGTGTATGCACTGTTGCAGGTAAAGACTAACTTTCTTTGTTTCGGGAGAGAGGCTCGCTAACCAGGGTGCCAGCACGGCCTGGAGTGTACGCACCGATTGTGCTGTTTCGGCAATACCGCTCTTTAATTCCGGTGCATCATAACCGGTGATGCCACCGGCGTACAGGCGTACCAGTTCGATGCGGATGCTTTCCATAATGGCTTTGTCGCTGGTACTGAACTGATACAGCAGGGAAGGAAGATCGGCGGCCGCCGTGCTGATCACATGGGCTTCCGTTTCCAGTATCTTCTTATGGGAAACAGGATCTTTATCAAACAATAATACGGCTATCTGCTGTAAACCTGATGGCGCCTGGTATTCCATGTAGGGCTCATCTATTTCTGTTTTAGCAGGACGGTTGTACACCATCGAGGAGGAAAAGAAAAAGTAGTCGAGGAAGAATTCTATCTGCTTATACTGCAGGCGGCTTTTTTTCAGTGCTTTTTTGGCGGCAGTAATACTTTCGGGATGTTCAGTGCTGATAGCATGAATGGCTTGTTCCAGTTCCAGGGAGGCGGCCGAAAAATCTTCGGCGCCTTCCCTGAAAATGGCAATGGTATTGGTAACACCGTTATCGTTGGCAGATTGCTTGAATCCCCAGGCGGCGAACACCGCCAGGAGTATAAACAAGCTCCATATGCACTTACTTCGACGCATATACGGTGAAGGTATCTTTGATATTGTTGTACGCATCCACCACGGTATATTTTGTTACCGCTGCAGTAGGCGTTACCGTTATACTGCGGGTGTTGTCGGTACGGTTATTCCATTTGTAGGTACCAATGAAGGAGGCGGTCAATACAGCGGGTTGTCCTTTTTTGATGCGGATCTCCGTATTCCGGTTCACGTTTTTCATCATGGTAAACTGATCGCGGATGATGCCATCAGCGCAGATCCATTTCAGGTCCAGCCGGTTGTCCTGTATTTCCAGGATACTGGAACCACCATGTGCCTGGTCTGCAAAGTACATGGCGTGGTGCGGATAGATAGATTGTTTGCCACCCAGTTTTCCCGCAGAACCGCTCACTACATATACGGTACCTGTATTGTGCACACTATCCTTCACGTAAGGCGCGGAGTTGGGAGCGCCATCGTATCTGCCGGAAGAGTTGCTCACATTGTGTTTGGCGGGATTGAAGCTGGCTACCGGACCATAATGTCCTTTGATCAGGCGGCTTCTTTCGTAATCATGACTATGACCGTTCAATACCAGGTCTACTCCGTTACGTTCCAGTATCTGGATAAAGTTTTCGCGGATGTGTACCAGTTCATCTTCTTCATCAGAGTTGTGAGAACCCATGGTATAAGGAGGATGATGCCAGTAGGCGATAACCCAGCCTTTGTTTTTATTGGCAGCCAGGTCTTTTTTAATCCAGGTTACCTGTGGCCCGGTGGTATCGTAGAGACGATAGGCGCTGTCTTCTTTACCATAGCTGTCGAGCGACAGGAAATGGATATTCCCGATGTCGAAGGAATAGAAAGAAGGGGAGTGCGAGGGCACACCACCGGATTCACCTTCGGAAGGCATGGAGAAATTCTGGTAGTAATTGGTCTGGTGCGACAGCTGTGCATACGCTTCCGAGATATCGGTATCATGGTAATCATGATTGCCGGGAGCCGGGAACAGCGGATACTTTTTCAGCAGGTCGTCTTTGTATACATTGAAGAACTTACTCTGGTATTCTGCATCCGTACCATTTGGATAAGCGTTGTCACCCAGCAGGATCCAGGCATTCAGGTAATTATTACCGATATACTTTATCAGCTGTTCCTTTACGAGTTGCTGATTGGTAGAACCATCGCCGCAGTCGCCCAGTGCCGCAATGCGGTACAGGTCTGTTTTACCTGCTTCGGGAAGCGTTGTAAAGAAATTGTCTGCATTGCCCTGCAATACGTTTTTGTAATCACCGATGCTGTAATAGTAGCGGGTGTTGGGCTGCAGGTGCGTGAGTAACACTTTATGCTCTGTTACCAGGTTGGCGTCATCTGCCTGCTGATCCAGTTTATCCGGCGAAGTGCCGTAAAATACACGGCTGCGGGCGGAAGCATCGGTGCGCCAGCGGATCAGCATCTGTTGGGTGCCTGCTGCCTGGAGATAGGGACCACGGATCAGTTTTGCCGCGATGGAGACTTTCTTTGCGGCCACTTCCTGTGCCTGTACCGGCAATAAACCGGCAAACAGGCACAGGAAAGCGAGAAGAATTGATTTCATATGAGAGATACTATTTTTTTGTTGGCGCATAGTCCAGCTGCTTACCGGCGATATCTTCCCAGCGATAATAATGGAAAGTCCGGTCGTCACTCATCACTACAAACAGCCCATGACGGAAGGTATCGTTCAACGGTATATTCACCACGTCCGAACCATCGCTGTGACCTGCACTCACTTTCACTATTTTCTGTAAGGTATGGGTAGTGCCTGTTCTGTTGAAGATATGAAATTTGTTGGCACCCTGGTCGGATACCAGGATATATCCCTTTTCCGGCCCGGTTTTGTAAATGGAAATACCTTCATGATCCTCTGTAAATCCGGTAGTGGCGAACAATGATAATTCTTCGTTACCTTTTTCAGGATCGGCATAGTATTGTCTTACGCCATGTTGTTCATCGGAATAATAGATATACCCGGCTTCATTGTCTACCGCGATGGATTCTATTTCTTTTTTACCGCTATACTGTCCGAACTTACGTACCAGGGTAGCTTTTATTTTGCCGGCGCCATTGTCGGAGAGCCGGTATTGCCACAGGTAGCTGCCATCCTGCGGACCGGTTTTACGGCCTACAATGGCGTAGTGTTCTCCTTTTTTATTGGTGTATACCGCGATGCCCATACCATCCCGGTATTGTTTTTCTGTTTCCCCTTCAAACACCGGAATACCGCCATCATCGATGGGTTGCATATCCGGCAGGGAGAAGAAACGGAGTTTATGGGTGATACGTTCGGTGGTAACGGCATAGTCTACACGTTTTCCGTTGAGCAGCAGGCCATAGGCGATGTCCACATTGTTGGGACGTTGCAGGTGAGATACCACCTGTTTGATCTTTCCGTTGAGGTCAAATACATACAGGGCGCCTTCGGCCGATTTATCGGTACCTATTACCAGGCTTTGTGCCGGGTTGGCCGGGTTTACCCAGATGGCCGGATCGTCGGAGTCAAATTGTACCGGTTCGGTGATGATCACCGGTTTGATGGCCACAGTGGTGTCTGTATATACCTGCTGGCTGGTGGCTTTGCTCACTGGTCTTGCGCAGGCAAGAAAACACAGCAGTCCGGGGACTGCTGCGGAAAATAATATATTACGTTTAATCATGGATGTTAGTACGTTGATTAGTTTTTGGTACCGAAGGCGCCGATGTTGGAAGAAGGAGCAGGGGAGGCGTAGTTGCGGTCGTTTACTACCAGTCCACCCGGGAAATTACGGGTAAAGGCAGTGGTACCGGCGCCGAGGGCAGGTGAACCGGCCTGTACATGGAAGTCCCAGCTCTGGTTGAAATCTGCGTTATTCATCGGTGTATTCAATGGATAATTCACAAACTTCGGATCGTTCTCACCGGCTTTGGTGCCAATGATTTCGTTCTTACCACCTACGATATCGGCAGAAGGCTGAAACTGATTTACCGTTGCCTGGTCAAAGCCATAGTAAAGATCGTGGCTCACTACGGAGCGGGAGTCTTCCGGTTTTTTGGTATCTCTCTTCACACCAAAACGTGCGTTGGCAAACAGGTTATTGTGAAGCTCTGCAAATACAGTGGCTTCCAGCCAGATAGAACCACCTTTTACGGTAGGTCTTCTCCAGCCGGTATTGAGGATGGTGTTGTTATATGCGATCACGTGTGCCTGTGGTGTTTTGGTACCGGAGTTCGACAGTTTCAGGGCATTGGTATTGGTAGCATAAAACAGGTTGTAGCTTACATCTGCCACGCAACCGGATTTGATGTTGATACCTTCTCCGCCGGTGATGCCGGTGCTGTAGAACTGGTTACCGGTGAAGATAATGCTGCCTCCTTCAATATAAGTACAATCTTCATTGAAATTGCGGAAGATACTGTTGTTGACTACCAGTTTGCCACTGGCATTGCTAAACCATAATGCGGGCAGGTTTTCGCCACTCACCGCTTTGTACAGTCCCATTTTCACAGAAGTGGAAGATTCTGTGGTGGTAGATCCGCCGTATTCCAGGATGGTATTATCCAGCAGCAGTTCTGCGCAGGTAGGTGCAGCCAGGATACCGCCCCATTGCTTACCGAATTTACGGCTGTCGGTGCGGTAATTTTCTTCGATGGTAAATCTCACCGGGGCTTCTTTGGTCCCCATAGAATAGAGATTACCTTTTACAATTACTTCCGGTTTTACGAGGGTGTCCATGATCACGAGTACACCTTCTTCAATCACCAGTGTTTTACCTTCCGGAACAATGATGTCGCCGGATACGCGCTGGATGCTGCCTTTGGGCCAGATACCCCACACGTCGCCGTGTACATCACCGGAACCGGTGATGGCTTCACTGAGATCCACATCGCTGTTGGCTTTTTTACAACCCGTGGCTACGGCCACTAAGAGTATTGCGTAAAGGAGAATTTTTTTATAGTTCATGACGATGAATATTTTGAATGAGGTTATAATTTGTAACGTACGCCGAGCAGGTAAGTTTGTTTGTAATACTCTTTCCTGATCAGTGTTTCATTGGCTTTACCCTGTCCTGGCATATTATTGTTGGCGGGATTGGTGCCTTTGATAAATATTTCGGTAGGGGTATTCAGCAGGTTACCGGCTTTGGCGAAAATGCTGAAGTTGTTGCGGAATCTTTTTTCTACCGAGATATCCATCTGTATAAATCCTTTCTGCCAGAAATCGTTATCCAGCCATTGAGATACGGTGTTGATACGTGGGCCGGTGTAAGCGCCTGCCAGTTGTGCATCCCAGCCATGCTGAATGTCTTTGTACAGGATGGAGAGGTTACCGATGTGTTCAGATTGTCCGTACAGCGGACGGGTCTGATCTACGATCACCGTTTCCATATCGCGTTTTGCATTTCTTTGTTTCAGGCTCTTTGGGGTGGTGATAGAAGAATGGGTATAGGTGTAGTTGGCTTTGAAACCAATTTTGCTGAAGAACTTAATATAATCCAGTTCCAGGCCATAGTTGCGGGCGGTACCGAAGTTACCGGCAGAATAGAACTGGTCCTGTGTACGAACGGGATCCGGCTTGATCGTATATTCAATAGGATCCTGGATGCGTTTGTAGAACACGCCAACGAGCAACTGATCGGAGTGATTCGGAAACAGTTCATAACGCAGGTCGAAGTTATCGGCGAGTGCACGTTTCAGATCCGGGTTACCACGTTCCTGGTAGTCTTCCAGCACAATTTTAGCCGGCACAATTTCAAAGAAGCCAGGACGGTTCAGGGAGCGGAAATAAGATCCGCGTAAGTTCTGGTGGTCGCTTAATTCGTATTTCAGGTTCAGGCTGGGCAATACATCGGTATATACCTGGTTGCCATCCGGACGGGTTTCTCCCTGTGGGAAGAACATGTGATAACCCTGGTCGGTATGTTCTACGCGTACGCCACCGGTTACTTCCAGGTCGTTTGCTTTAAACTTGAACATACCATATCCGGCGCTGGTTTTTTCAGAAGCGTCATAGGTAAGCGGGTTACCAACGGCGCCACCGGCATTCTGGATATCCCAAACGATGTCGGTGTTGCTGAAATAATCTTTGCCATACAGGGCTTCTGTATTGGACGGTTTGAAGGTATAGTTATTAAAGAAACTACTTCTTTGTTTGTCGCGGTACAAACCACCAGCAGAGAAATCTACCTTGGCGCCTGCAATCCTGGCGGTATAGGTGAGGTCGAGGTAACCGGCGATATCGTTGTCGGTATTACGTTCCCAGCGGCGCGACATATTAGCGATGGTGGTACGTTTTTCCACAAAGTTGTTGCGGGTGCCATCGAGTGCGAGGGTGGTGTTGTCCGGTACTTCGTTCAGTGCGGAGGAGAACACGGCAGACCATTGCAGTTTTAATCTGCCTGGAATGATTTTATGATCGCCATGCAGGGTAGAATTGTAGATCTTCTGCGTGGTTTTGCGGGAGCGGCTTTCGAAGGTCAGCTGTGCATTACCGGTAGTGGGATTGTACAGGGCATTGGAGAAGTTGGTGGTAACACCTTCCCGTGCCTGGAAGCTTTGCAGGTTCATGTAGGCGGTGTAGAGCGACAACTTGTTATTGTCATTGAACACATAGTCGATTTTACCATGTACGCCGCTACGTTGCTGTTGTTCGCTGTATTGGCGTTGCTGCATGCTGGTGATAACGGAATACTTGGCGGTATCCATATCATTTTTATAGAACGTGCTGGTGGTAACGCGGTAGGTATTCTGGAAGCTACCGGCCAGGATTACACCGAGTTTGTTATGCAGGAAACGCTGGCCGAGAGATACACCTGCTACGACGTTTGGTGCGAAGCTTTTGTTTTTATAGTCGAGGGTACCGGTGGCAAAGTCGCCCGGCGTGGCTTTGAAGTTCTTGCCATTGGCTTCATACGGCGATTTAGAATTGATGCCGCTATGATCGAAGCTGGTAAAACCCTTGTCCAATACCATCTGGCTATAACCGGCAGCTACGTTGGCGTTGAGCGACAGGCGGGTAGGGGCATCTTTCATGACCATATTCACCACACCACCTACGGCGTCTCCTTCCATGTTTGGTGTCAGGGATTTGTATACTTCGAGGCGGTCCAGCAGTTCAGCGGGGAAGATGTCGAGCGGTACATAACGGTATTTGTTATCCGGGCTCGGTATTTTCACCCCGTTGATGAGGGTGTAGTTATATCTTTTATCCATACCCCGGAGGATAGCATACTGTCCGTCGCCGTTGCTGCTGCGTTCTATGGAGATACCGGATACGCGCTGGATCACATTGGCCACTGTGAGGTCGGGAGATACTTCGATAGCCTGACCGGATACCACGTTCATCACCTGTATGGATTTCTGTTCCAGTTTGCGGGCGGCATTTTCCGAGGAAGCTTTGGAGCCACCGGCTACCACTACTTCGCTGAGGCTTTTGCTGCTATGCTCACTGAGGTAGATGTTGAGGGCCGGATTATCGCTTTCGGCTACGGTAACGGCCTTGGTTACTGTTTTATAGGTAAGATGGGAAATGACCAGGTTGTATTTACCGGCCGGTACTTTCTTTAACTCAAAGGAACCATCGAGGCCGGTGAGTGCTACCAGCTTTGTTTGATCGAGTACAACGGTAACGCCTACCAGGGGCTCTCCCGTTTTCTGATCGTACACGTGTCCTTTAAGGTTGCTGGCGCTGACAAAAGTAACGCTCAGCAGCAGGGATAAAAATGTTGTTAAAAGTGTCTTCATTTTTGATGAATTTGATGCGGTGGATGTTTGTAGCGAACCGCATCGCAAAAGTGAATTCCTGCCGAAAAAAATGCAAAAAACCAGCGTAAGCAAAACGTATACAGCGTTAGCAAGCCCGTAAACAAAGCGTAATCAGCGTATACAAAGCGACTGTAAGTAATTGATAATTAATTGATTGTTTGTAACAAAAACCGCCATTACCATTATGTTACGGCAATATTACCGGAATATTAAGCCTTACAGTCCCTGTACAAAAGTGTTGAGTGTATCGCCCTCCGCGATGTTCAGTTTTTTGCGCAGGCGGTACCGGGCCACCCGTAAACTATCGGGGGAGATCCCCAGTATAGTGGCCATATCTTTTGAGTCCATATTCATTTTATGGAGGGCCAGTAATTTGATATCATTGTTGGTCAGATCGCTGTAAAGTGCATTGAGTTTATCGAAGAATACCTGGTGTACCTGTTCGAAGATGCCGGTAAATTCTTTCCATTGTTTCTCATGATTTACGTTCTGGTTTATTTTCAGCACCAGTTGCTGCAGTTGTTTTTTCTGGTCCCGTTTATCTTCCTGTACCATTTCGGAGAGGGTATTGCGTAGTTCATCGAGGAACTGGTTGCGCTGGATGACATCGAGGGTATGGGTGGCCAGTTGTTTGCTTTTGAGTTCCAGCTGGTCGCGTTGCACCCGGTTTATTTCCGCATTTCTTTCTGATACGGTCTGGGCCTGGCTGATTTTCAGCTTCTGGCGCGAGATGGTGAGCAGGCAGAGGATGACGAGCAATACGATCACAATCACCACCGCCGTGTAAATGATGCGGTTCATTTTATGGCTGTTCTCCAGCTGCAGTATTTCGTCGTTCTTTTTGTTGGTATCGTAAAGGATCTGGAGGAAATTCATTTGCTGGTTATTCTGGGCAGAATAGATCTCCAGCAGGCATTTCCGGCTGTACTCCATATAATAATAGGCACTGTCGTTGCGGCCCATCAAATTAAAAGCTTTGGCAATATCTTTACAGGCGGCGGCTTCCTGGTATTTATTGTTGGTTTGCCGGGCAATGGCCAGTGCTTCGCGGGAATAGGGCATACTGCCTTTGATATCACCGGTTTTGCGGAGTACATCCCCGATATTGTTCAGTACCTCCATAGCGGCGATCCGGTCGTGGCGCGAGTCGTACAGTTGCAGGGCGGTACGGAAATAGGTCAGGGCGGTATCGTAGCTGGCGAGATCCTCGTGAATGGTTCCCAGGTTTTCATAGATACCGGCCATGCCGAAGGTATCGTTGGCGCTCTGGTATTGGGTCAGGGCCAGTTGCTGGAAGTAGCCGGCGCTATCGTATTGCTGTTGTTTCTCATAATAATGGCCGATGTAGCCATAGGTAGCGGCCATGCCGGCCTTATCGTTTACCTGCCGGTAGCGTTGCAGGGCTTTATCATATTGGGCTTTGGCTCCTTTTTTATTGATATTCCGGTAATACAGTTGCCCCATATCATTGAGTACGGCTGCTTCTTCGGCTTTATGGCCACCGGCCGTGAAAATATTGGCTGCCTGCTGGTAATAATCGAGCGATTTGGCGTAGTGGCCAAGGATAAAGCACACTTTTCCCATCTGTTGCAGGCATTTGCCGGCAGTCACCTCGTCCTGGTTACTGATGGCGAGGTCATGCATCCGGCGCAGGGCCAGAAAGGCCGCATCAGGCGACTCCTGGCTCAGCTTCCCGGCAGCCTCCAGCTGCATTTGCAGGGTATCCTGGGCGCAGCTCCACATCCCCGGCAGGAGCAGTAAGCATAATACAATAGCAATAAAAAAACGTTTCATTTTGATCGACCGCACATATTGATGAAGCGCAAAGAATGTTTTTTAGTGTTAACTGTATGTTACCAACCGGGGTACCGCCGACATAAAAATGCTTGCTTACGGATACTATTTTATATATTATTGTGTTGCCGGTTACATTTTTGACCCATAAATTAGTTCCAGTTAAATATTGATTATGAAAAGAAAATTCTTATTTACCATGCTGCTGGCAGGAGGATTTTGTGCCGCCCAGGCCCAGGAAAAAGCAAAACCTGAAGATACAGAAGTGTATACCCCGGTGCCACCGGAAGTGAAACCAGGGAAAAAGTGTGGAGAAGCGCCATCTGACGCGATCGTATTATTTGATGGCAGCAACCTGGATCAGTGGGTGATGACCGACAACCGTGATAAACCGGCTGAATGGCTCGTTAATAAAGGTATCCTGACCGTTAATAAAAAGACAGGTAACATCGAAACCAAGAAATCCTTTACCAATTACCAGCTGCATATCGAATGGCGCGTTCCGGCCAATATCACCGGTACAGGCCAGGGCCGTGGCAACAGCGGTGTATTCCTCGCTTCCATCGGTAAAGGGGATGCCGGTTACGAATTACAGGTACTGGATTCCTATAATAATAAAACATATACCAATGGTCAGGCGGGTAGCATCTACAAGCAATCCGTACCACTGGCTAACCCCACCCTGAAACCAGGAGAGTGGAATACTTATGATGTGATCTGGACAGCGCCCGTATTCGGAAGCGATGGTGCGCTGACATCTCCCGCAAAAGTAACGGTGATCTTTAACGGTGTGGTGGTACAGAATGGTTATGAACTGAAAGGACCTACCCAATACATCGGCCAGGCAGCTTACCGCCAGGCACATGGACCAAGCCCTATCAAGCTGCAGGCACATGGCGACAAGAGCGAGCCACTGAGCTTCCGGAATATCTGGGTGAGAGAAATGTAGTTTTTACGGAGAAATTTTTTTGAGAGAGCTGTCAGAGATGACGGCTCTTTTTTGTTGTTTAAAGATGGCCATACTTTTATTTTATTTAGTACAAGTGTTCCGAAGAACGTGTATAATAGTTGACTACCAGCAGATGTGAGGCCTGATCTACACAAGACCTTTCCCATTTTCTTACTGAAAGTATTGTTCCAGTTTTTTCGCTGGTATAATATGATTGTGTTTGATTAATTGATGATATACGTCAATTAATTGATTGTTTTCCTAAAGTTACATAACTTTAGGAAACTATTTCATATATCGCGAAGTGTCATTTTGAGATTGTGGGAAGGCATCTTGCTATAGCAGGAGAATCTGCCAGAAATCTGATAATTGAATATCTGGAAAACGATTAACTATGAGAAAGAAAATAGATAAAGCAGCAGTACTCTCCATAGATAACATCTATCCCCATGGTCTTTCAGAAGAAGAAAAAGCCGCTGCAGACAATGAACTTGTCAGTTACCGGATGGATCTATGGAATAAGATGACAAAAAAAGATCATCTCCGGGCGGATTTATTGCAAGTCAAATATCAGATGGAACGAGTGATTAAGTCGCTCGAATACCAGGGCACCTTGCATTTTGGTTATTTCTTATCCGCTTATATCAGGGCAATTCAGAAGAAACAAAAAGAATTTGCCAGGGAAATAAGTATCGATGAAGCCCGCTTAAGCCGGATCATTCATAATAAAGAATTTCCTAATGATGAACTTTTTATCAGATTGGAAATACATTCAAATAATACCATTCCAGCGCTGAACTGGTTTTTGCTAGCAGAAAAAGGTAAAGCGTATAATATCAGTACCAATCAGGCATTGAGAAAAAAGGAGAAAAAGAATGTGCTGGTTACCATCGCCAGCATCAAATAATTGGTGACATCATACGTTATTCAGTCAGTATCTGATCTATGAAAAAAAAGTATTTTATAACATCCCTATTATTACTGGCCGCTTCCCTGTCTTCCGGCCAAAATGCCTGGAATACCAGGGAGAAAGACTCCACTAATATCTATTACCAGGCACTGAAAGCTTACTTTGGACAATATCCAACAGCCCAAAAACAAACGGTGCTGATAGAAGAGAATACGACTACCACTAAAAGCATTCCCCCACAGATGGGTGTTTTCAGGATTGAATTGCTGGGCTGGACGGATATCGAAGACAGATTAAAAAAGAAGGATACCATCAATCTTATCAGAATAGTGCCCCTGAATGTAGAGGATGGTAAATTCAGTATAGCAATTATTCCCTTCGATGTGGTGAAGACATCAAAGGGATTGCATTACATTAACAGTGGAGGAAGCAATATTGAATTTTTGTATGATTGTGTTGAAAAGCGATTTGATGTGCGGGGAGTGAAGTCATTCTCCTTGTAGGGATAGTAAAGCTATTTTCAGTTTCCTGAATAGTAGTAATCGTTCAGAAAATATTAGTACTTGTTTTGTAAATTACAGCTATGCTTACCCGTACCTGTCTGTTGCTGTTCTTTCCACTTTACCTGTTGGCGCGCCCGGTACCACAGGATGCTGACACATTATATGCTACAGCATCCCTGAAAGCAGATTTCCATTTTCTGAAGCAACGACTGAAAAAACTACATCCTGCGCTTTACCGCTACACGTCTAAAAAAGAAATGAAGGTATTTCTGGATAGCCTGGAGAAAGTAATCACTCATCCCATGACCCAGCAGGCATTTCTCAGTCATATTTCATTGCTGAATGAAAAGATAAGGGATGGGCATACCATGTTCCTGCCCGGAAAGGCCGCAATTAATTTTAATCGTATCCAGGGGAAATTCCTGCCTTTGCAGGTATTTCCTGATAGCGGACAACTCTATATCCTGGCAAATTATTCAGGAAATGATTCGTTGCATGCCGGCGATGAAATTCTTGCTATCAATCATCAGTCTGCCCGGGAGGTACTTACCCAGCTTATCAGACGCATGGTGAGGGATGGAAGCAATCAGACCTATCCCATATGGATCTTAAGACATTATTTCTCCGCTTATTATAGCTTCACTTTTGGTCAACCAACTGAGTTTTTGTTAACCGTAAGAGATACCAGCGGAGTGATAAGTACGCATACGGTGGCAGCAGTGTCCAGTGAAAAGATCCGGGCAAGTCATTCATCTGCGGGGATTACGCTGGCCGCTTTCCCTTCAAAGCCAACGGCCGCTATGCTGACTGTCCCAACCTTTGATTCCTCACTGCTGGCCGCCCGTTATCACCAGGATTTTAACACCACCATAGACAGCTTTTTTCACCTGATCCAGCAACGTGGAATAAAGGACCTGGTGCTTGATTTACGCAATAACCAGGGCGGCGACTTTGCGCCGGGCCGTTATTTGTTGGGATACCTTTTGAAACAGCCGTCCGTCTGGCTATATAACGGAAAGAAAAAGGAGATGATTACTCCTGTATCCGGGCATTTTACCGGAAGATTATTTGTCCTCGTTAATGGGGGCACTTTTTCCAGTGCTGCTATCGTGAGCGCATGCCTGGAAAAGAACACCGCTGCTATTTTTGCAGGAGAAGAAACCGGAGGAAATACCTATATCATTAGTGGGAACCCGTTTGAATTTACCTTGCCCAATACCGGCATACAGTGTTTTATTTCTACTACCAATTATATCATCAATCCTTATGGCAGCAATAGCGGTCACGGATTGATACCCGAATTTGTGGTACCGGTACATATGCAGTACATGCTAATGACCAACGACCCGATGCTGCGCTTTTTAGAGTGGCTGCTAGATGCAGACCTGGATTACCGGAAACATTATTCCTGATGCCCATTTCATGTTATTAATATACCTTATGAAAAATATTTCTTGCATTTTATTAATGAGCTTATCTTTTTTAGTTGCATCGGCTCAGCAAGTAAAGAAAAACCTTGACCTGATTATTGTAATAGATGAAGAAATCAGCGTTGGATCTCTTGCCCAGGTACATATAAAAGCTGTGTCAGCAACACAAGAATATGTCATCAAGGCAGGATATTATCCTGGTAATTTGTCGATGGAGTTATCAGATTATGACAGGTTAATGAGTGAAGATATAAAAACGATTCTTTTATTATTTGACCATTATGAGTATTCCGGAGGGGAAAGTGAAATGACAAATTTTGAAATAAAACTTGAAAAATCATGGCTGCTGCATAGATTTAATATTTTACGTATTTACAACCTGGAGAAAAAGAAGTATGCCAAATTATTTTTTGCTCCTAAGTCGGGTAAGACATATGTATTTGAAATGGATACATCCGAAGGTAGCAGTCGATTAATCAGGAAAAAACAATGAATATGCGGAAAATGTTTCCCGTTATCATCCTGTTATCTTGTCTGAATACTACCGTTCATGCACAGCGGGATTCCCGGCAACAGGTTTTGCATAAAGGGATTATTGGAAAAGAATTCCTGTTTAAGGAAAATGATCATGCCACACAACTAAAATACCTTGGGCACATTAAAACAAAGAAAGGTAAAACACTCAGATTCCTGAATGCTGTGTTCCTTTTTGGTTTATTTGAAAACTCACAGCGCGCATCCTGCCGGATACTGGTTTTCAATGACAAAAACCAGTATTTAGGGAATTATTATGTAGGTGGAATATGGGACTTGCCTGCGAGGATATCAGGTAAGAAACTGATATTTTTGCCATCCCGTGAAGGTTGTAATCAAACTTCGACTGTCAGTTTTGCGCATGGGATTCCCCAACAAATTCATGTATTGTGCACCCTTACCGGAGGAGACGATTATGTTTTCCAACGATGAATAAAGTTATGGAAGGACTATTGGTAGATAGTATTCCAATAAATGTCTGTATGACAAACATGTGATGTGACCTCTCTTTTTTATCATATAAAGAGAAACCGGATAATATATCGTATAACCCGGATAAGATGCTACGATAAATATCTCCCGCAACCCCTTTTCTTTGAACCTTGCTATTTTATCACCGCCGGGAAAATAAAAACGGACGGATCGGATATTTTTTTTAAATTAATTGTAGTGAAAACACTCATCTGTACCACTCCCGGTAACTTTGAATACGGACTGCGGCCCATGCCGCCGCTTTTGCCCGGTCATGCTATTATCCGTATCCGGAAAATAGGGATCTGCGGCACCGACCTGCACGCCTTTGAAGGCACACAACCTTACTTTAATTATCCCCGGATCCTGGGACATGAGCTCGCCGCCGAAATAGTGGCCCTGGATGCATTAGAGGTTACCGGGTTTCAGCCCGGCGACCTGGTAACAGTAATCCCCTACGAAAACTGTGGCCATTGCATCGCCTGCCGTAATGGTAAACCCAACTGCTGTGAAAATATCGCAGTACTGGGGGTGCATAAAGATGGCGGCATGAGCGAATACCTGTCCGTACCGGAGCGCCTGCTGGTGCATGGCGAAGGACTGAGCGCTGATCAGCTGGCACTCGTGGAACCCCTGGCCATCAGTGCCCATGGCATCCGCCGCGCAGCTGTACAACCCGGCGAATTTGTATTAATAATGGGCGCCGGTCCTATCGGGTTGGCGGCTATGGAACTGGCCCGTATTGCCGGCGCCCGGGTAATTGCCACCGATATACAGGACAGCCGCTTACAGTTTGCCCGCCAGGTACTGGACATTCCTTATACGATCAATGCCGCCACCGATGTAGAAGGGCAACTCCGGCAAATTACCGGAGGCGACTTACCCGTGGTGGTAATAGATGCCACCGGCAGCCAGAAAGCCATCAACAACGGCATTCATTACCTGGCCCATGGGGGACGTTATGTACTGATCGGACTACAAAAAGAACTACTACAGTTTTCCCATCCGGAATTCCATAAAAGAGAAACTACCCTCATGAGCAGCCGGAATGCCACCCGCGCAGATTTTGAACAGGTGATCCGTTGTATCAGGGAAGGAACTATTTTTCCGGAGAAATATGTGACGAATCGTATTAAATTCGGGGACGTAAAAAACGTATTCCCCTCCCTGCTGGATCCCAGTAATGCGGTGATCAAAGCACTGGTGGATATCTGACCTCAAAACAGTGTATGATGATGATGAAATCATGGCTATTGTTGTTATGGCTGGGAATTTCCCCGGCTGTTGCTGCGCAATCCGTTGGCCTGCAACACCTGTTATGCGATTACCAGGAAAACCCCATCGGCATCGATGCACCACAACCCGCGCTCAGCTGGCAGCTCCAGGGCAAAGGAACAGGTATCCGCCAAACGGCCTACCGCATCCTGGTAGCCGATAACCCACGCGCGCTGGAAAAGAACAAAGGCCTGCTGTGGGATTCCCGGAAAGTCCTTTCAGATCAGTCGTTGCAGGTACGTTACCATGGTCCGGCATTGCAACCCGCTACTACTTACTATTGGAAAGTAATGGTATGGGATCAGCAAGGCAACCCCTCTGCCTGGAGTGAAACCGCGAGGTGGCATACGGGATTGTTGACCCCGGGCGACTGGCAGGCCGCCCAATGGATCGGCTATGAAAAGATGCCCGATGCCGCCCGCATTGTACCCGCTATTACCAACGACAACGATCCCCGGTATAAAGACCGCAATGATGTGCTGCCACTTCTCCGGAAAACGTTCGATATCCGCAAGCCACTGCAAAAGGCCACCGTTTATATCAGCGGACTGGGACAATTTGATTTACATCTCAACGGAAAAAAAACAGGTGATCACTTCCTCGATCCCGGCTGGACAAAATATGATCAACATGCCCTGTATGTTACTTTTGATGTGACAGAGCAATTGCAAACAGGACGCAATGCCCTGGGCGTGATGCTGGGCAACGGCTTCTTTTATATACCCGGTAGCCGTTACCGCAAACTCACCAGCGCCTTCGGTTATCCACAACTCATTTGTCGCCTGCACCTGCAATATAAAGATGGCAGCACAGAGAATATTGTGAGCGACAGCAGCTGGAAAACCGCCGCCGGTCCGATTACTTTTTCCAGCATCTACGGGGGAGAAGATTACAATGCTACCCTCGAACAACCCGGATGGGACCAACCTTCCTTTGATGATGCTGCCTGGAAAAATGCGGTAGCCGTGAATGGACCGCCCCAACTGAATGCACAAACAGCGGCTCCCCTTAAGATATTTGACCGTTTTACCCCTGTAAAGATCACACAAACCGGTCCTGCTACCTGGGTGTATGACATGGGGCAGAATGCATCTGCTATTCCCGCCATCTCCCTGAAAGGGAAGAAAGGCACGGTGGTAAAAATTACCCCCGCAGAATTGCTCACCGATAAAGGCATGGCTGATCAGTCGGCCGTAGGTAGCCCCGTTTATTTCAACTACACCCTCAAAGGCGACAGCATAGAATCCTGGCAACCACAATTTATGTACTACGGTTTCCGGTATATCCAGGTAGATGGCGCCGCACCCGCCGGTACCCACAACGGTTTGCCGGAAATACAATCGATGTACAGTTTGCATACACGTAACGCCGCCGCTACCATCGGGCAGTTCAGCTGCTCGAATGAGTTATTTAATAAAACATTCCGGCTCATCGACTGGGCCATTCGCAGTAATACCGCCAGCGTACTCACCGATTGCCCCCACCGCGAAAAACTTGGCTGGCTGGAAGAAGCGCACCTGGTAGGCAGCTCTATCCGTTACAACTACGATATCGCAGCACTGTGCCGGAAGGTAGTGCGCGATATGATCCATGCACAAACAGAAACCGGTCTTATTCCGGACATCGCCCCGGAGTACGTACACTTCGACGATGGCTTCCGTGATTCGCCGGAATGGGGCAGCAATGGCATTATCCTGCCCTGGTATATGTACCAGTGGTATGGCGATAAATCGGTGCTGGAAGAAAGTTACCCGATGATGATCCGCTACGTGAACTACCTGGAACAAAAATCCAATCACCATATCCTCTCTCACGGTCTGGGCGACTGGTACGACATTGGTCCGAAATTCCCCGGTGAAGCACAGCTCACCCCTAAAGGGATTACCGCTACCGCGATGTATTACTACGATCTCAGTATTCTCTCCAAAGTAGCCACACTGCTGGGAAAAACCGCTGATGCCCAAAAGTATTACGCCCTCAGCGAGGCCGTTAAACAAAGTTATAACCGTACCTTCTTTAACGATAGCAGCAAACAGTATGCAACGGGAAGTCAAACCGCCAATGCCATGTCGGTATATATGCAGTTAACCGATTCTGTGTATAAGGGAGATGTGGTGGAAAATATCGTTGCTGATATCCGTGCGCATAACAATGGCATCACTGCCGGCGATATCGGCTACCGTTACCTGCTCCGTGTACTCGACGATGAAGGCCGTTCTGATGTGATCTTTGATATGAACAGTCGCAGTGATGTACCCGGCTATGGCTTACAGCTGGCCAAAGGCGCTACTGCCCTCACCGAATCCTGGCAGGGCTACCGCGATGCCTCCAATAACCATTTTATGCTGGGGCATCTGATGGAATGGTTTTACAGCGGCCTGGCAGGTATCCGGCCTGCCCCGAACAGCGTGGCCTTTCAATATATGGTGATCCGCCCGGAACCGGTAGGAGATGTGACCTTTGCCAAAGCGAGTTATATATCTCCCTACGGAGAGATTATCAGCGACTGGAAAAAAGAAGATAACGTGTTTACCCTGAAAGTGCGGATACCGGGTAATACACATGCCACTATTTATGTACCCGCTGAATCTACTTCTGATATTACACTGAACGGTGTAGCCGTGCCCGTAGAAAAGGGCTATAAATCCGGAAGGTATGTGATGGAAACGGGTTCGGGAGAATATGTGTTGCGCGTGATAAACCGGGAGCCGGTGACGACTTCTTCGGGAAGTTATGCGTATCAAAAAAAGTGAACGATTGTTAACCCCTGGATTTTATTATCATATTAGTACGTTGATTCTCCCGCCTGTGTATTTATTTTGATGTCGCTTCTCAATGAATCCATTGTAGTAAGACGCTGTGCCACCTTCGAATAAAAAAGTGACCTGCACCAAACCGGTTAACCTTGGTGGTGCGTTGTAGCGGCTCATTATTATAGCACCAAACCAATCGCAAAGATCAACTATGATAGAAGTAATTAATGATTTGTTAAAAGGACCCATTGAAAAACTGTGGCGTTTTGTGGATAGAGAGGTAGCCCAGGTGATTTCCAACAGGTTGCTGGAGTACCAGGTGGCGGAGTATAACAGAAGTTATCGTACTAAAACGATCCTGCATCGGGTGGAGCCGGTGAAGTTGTTGGATTTTTACCAGCCGTTATTTATCCGGCCATCTAATACTTCGAGTCGCTATCAGAAAATACCTACTAATTCTGTCAAAGAGTTATTTAAGCATACAAGGGCCATTACTATTCTGGGCACGGCCGGTAGTGGGAAAAGCACCATTGTAAAATATTTATTGATTAACTGTATTCAGGAAGCCTTTAAGATTCCAATAAGAATTGAACTGAGGTATTTAAATAAGTACAACGGCAGTCTGCATAAATATATTGAAGAAGAAATATTTGGCTTGGAACAGTTATCTGTTGATCAAAAAGTAACAAAGAGATTACTTCATTCCGGCGATTTTTTATTTTTCTTTGATGGTTATGATGAGTTAAGTTCCAGTGTAAAAGAGGGTGTCACCAAGGATATTAGCGATTTTACCCGCATTTATCCAAATAATTTATATTTATTAACTTCCCGGCCTTACACTAATATAGAACTGCTGGCAGATTTTTCAAATTTTGAAGTATGTAAACTATCTCAGGAAGAAATTGAGCAGTTTGTTAGAAAGCAAATTTCTATTAATGAGAAAGAGATTGTAGAGCGTATTATGGACGGGATCAACACAGCGGACAGGCGATCTTACGCCACGTTCCTTAGTAATCCTTTACTACTCACCATGTTTATTTTAACATTTCAGACTTATTCTACAGTGCCTCCAAAACGCAGTGCGTTCTATAAACAGGTATTTGATTCTTTGTTCCACTTGCATGACAGCATGTCCAAACTGTCTTATGACCGGGAGAAAAAATCGGGTTTGAGTAAAGAGCAATTTGAGCAGGTACTTAAGTTGTTTTCTTTTATTACTTTTTTTAGTGAGGTATTTGTATTTGATCCGGCCTATCTGGAAAGTGTATTGAATACGATCAAAGAAACAAAGAAGAATCTCCAGTTTGAAAATGAACATTTGATTGACGATCTACAGATTGCGATTTGCATTCTGTACAAAGAAGGTGTCGACTATGTATTTCCGCACCGGTCGTTACAGGAATACTTTTCAAGTCTTTACGTAACCAATCTGGAGCCGAGACAAAAGAACAATGTCTACAAAAAGTTGTTACAACAATTTTTACACTATGATACTTTTAGCCTGACATATAAAGACAATTTTTTTACACTTTTAATAGAACAAGATCCAATAGGTGTAATAAGGCACTTTTCTTTGCCTTTTTTAGAAAGAATGGAGCAACTGTTGAGCCAGCCAGGCCTTGAGGAAAGGCCGGAAAAAATCTTGATGACACTAACTATTTTTGCTCATTTTTTTTGTAGAAATGATAGGCGCTTTGATGATTTATTGGTTCCACTTGGGCAATATAACATAAAGCGGCAGCGGATATACCTATCATCTATTGATAGTAAGATAATGCGGTGGCACTTCAAGGATAAAGTAAATGAAGAACGAAAGAGGGAAGTGAAAAATATGACGAGTACTACTTTGGCAAAAATTAAACCTGCTATTCCTCAAGTTATTGAGTTACTCAAAGCAGATCTAAAGCATGAAATAGAAAGTGATAATAGCATTATCGGAATGGTATAGATACCGCCTCGACTGATATTGGTCATAGTTTTTCCACAAACAACTTTTATGACTGAACGTCTTAAAAATAAAGATCCAAAGGACTTACCAGTACTGTTAAGGCAATTAAAGGATGCTGACAGCACTCCTGATTTCCTGACAAAAGAAGATCTCATTTACTTGGAAATGCTGAAAAGCACTCCCCTCAAAAAGAAGGAGCAGGCCGGGGTATATTTCTTATTGGGCTATGGTTATACCCGTATAAAAGAGCAGCGGCTTGCCGTGCATTATTTTGATCTGGCATTTACGTTGGCAGATGATTACTTTCCGCAGCCGAAGATTTTGACAAAGGCCTATCTCCAGGTATTACATGGCGTGGTGTCACAAACAAGCGAGGTGGCATTGGTCAATCATTGCCGGGAATGGTCGGAGCGGTTCAACTTCCCGGTGCAGGATGCCTTCGCTGATTTGGCGGCCGTTTACTACCTGGTGAAAGACTATGACGCGGCCGCTACACTGTGGGGGCAACAACTGGAAAAGGCGCCCGGATGTGTTAATACCTGTCATCTGCTGATAGATACATTATATCATCACCTGCAACGGTATGAAGCGGCTATCTCCATTTATAAGCGTGTACCCGAATCCGTACGGCAAGTGCCCTTTATTCAATTACTCGCTGGTCATTGCTATAAGGCTACAGGAGCGTACGGTGCTGCGGAGCAATTATATAAGGCCGCTATCTCAGCGACGCATCCTGTTAACACGCTTCCTATGCTCGCACTGGCAGAACTCTATGCCGACAGCCTGGCAGATGACCCCGCTGCTGATCAGTGGTACCAGCGGGCCACCGAAGAAAAGGGGAGTAGCTATGAGCTGTTACAGGCCAAAATTTCTTATCTGTGCTTCCTGGTAGCGCGGCAACGGCATACGGCAGCTGTTTCCCTGCTCTTGTTTATGGAGCAACAACTGAATGACAATTTCAATTATCTTCCCGCAGCGGTATTGAATCGCGTGGCCTGGCGCCTGTATGTGTTAAACACCCGCCTGGATCTGGCAGAACAGTTTGCCCGCAGGGCAACTACTTTAGATGCGAATGACGCCGGATATGCCTTTACCCTGCTGGCGATATTGATCTGTTTGAAGAAATGGGAGGAGCTGGCTCCTTATGTGGCCCGTTGGTTAAAGCTTTCAGAAGATGCCGTAATTAAGCGCGACTGGCCCCATTACAGCCTGGTATTCAGGGAGGTGATTGCCCAGGAAAGGCAAACGGATTTCGACGTACTGTTAAACGACCAGCTTTCCGACTGTTGGTTAATGATCCGCTACGCCCTGTATAAAACCACCACCGAAGGAATGCGGTTGCAAATTCCGATGAACATCTATGATCAGGTGGAGTCTATCTATCAGCAATTTATCTGCCCGGATGTACCAGTAATATTTCCTGAGTAGATATTTACAAGCCCGGTAACCTTTACCGGGCTTATTTTATGAAATGAACAAATCTTTCTGCAGTTTAGCGCCTGGCACTACAGCATATTTATCAAAATTGCTAATCCCAGCCGCCTGTAACACTTCTTCATCTATAAACGTATGTCCGCTATAGGAAGCCGGTTGTTGCAGGATGTATTCCACTGCATCTGCCAGGATCTCCGGCGTACGGCTTTTATTGATCAGGGAATCGCCGCCCAGCAGGTTCTTCACCGCCGCAGTGGCAATGGTAGTAGCCGGCCACAGTGCATTGGAGGCAATGTTATACGGCTTTAACTCTTCTGCCCAGCCGGTGGCCAGCATACTCATATTGTATTTACTGATGGTATATGCCAGGTGTGGGCTGAACCATCTCGGATCGAGGTTCAGGGGTGGTGATAAAGTAAGAATATGCGGATTATTTCCTTTTTTCAGGTAAGGAAGACAATGCTGGGTAACCAGGAAGGTGCCACGTACGTTGATATTGTACATCAGGTCGAAACGTTTGGCAGCGGTATCTTCGGTGTTGGTGAGCTGTATAGCGGAAGCATTGTTGATCACTACGTCTATGCCACCAAATTTTTCTACGGCCTGCTGCACGGCCTGTGCTATCTGTGATTCTTCACGGATATCTACCTGCACCGCCAGCGCTTTACCGCCAGCAGCTTCTACTTCTTCGGCAGCAGAGTAAATAGTACCTCCCAGCCGAGGGTCTTCTTCCACGCTTTTCGCGGCAATCACAATATTGGCGCCTTTGCTGGCCAGGCGTAAAGCGATGGCTTTGCCTATGCCCCGGCTTGCGCCAGTAATAAAGATGGTACGTTGCTGAAATGACATAACCCTTGCTTTTTGCGGTGAAAACGAAAGAGGAATTTAAGGAAACTTTCGCTGACCACAAAAAGCAAGGGTATTTTGAGGGATAAGTAGTTTGCAGGGTTAAGAATAACCCTGCGTATTTCTAACCTAAAAAATCAAAATGGGGGGCGATCTCTTCATTGAGCATTCCGAATAGTGACGATGGAACAGTTAAAATAGGATTCAAACAGGACAATAAATTCTTCGACATTATTCATTGCGATGGATCTGCCAATTTCTTCAAGAGTACAGGTGGCGTTCATCGCCATTTTATATGCATGGAGCATCTGTTGTTGCAGATGGTAGGCTTCGGGTGTCATAAAGTAGCTGTCAATAAAGGCTTCTCTGAGCTCTTGCATCGTGAGGTCGAGGGTAACTGCCATTTTAGCCATGGAAAATGCTTCGCCGGTATGTTGTTTCAGGAAGATGAGCGCATCCGGTAACTTCTGTGTAATATACAAAGGGAATATCCGCATAGGCTGACTACTCAGTTTATCCTGGGCTGCGAAATTGAAATACAGTTCCAGGCAGCATCTGTGCATAAATACCTTTGCCTGATGTCCTACCAGCTTGCAGTTGCAGATTTCATCGATCAGGTTCATACAAACCTGGTTGATTTCGTAAGGATCCTGGTTCACCGGGGCGCTTACTTCTCTCAGCGTTTTACTGGCCAGCTGCTGTAATTCAGGATATTTGGCCGCCAGTCTGCCGAGTGTTTCTGGGAGTATGTCTATATGAAAGCTGAACATAACTTCCCATTGTTTCATGATCGCTTTATGCTTGCTGGGTAACAATCTGAAAAGCGCCATTTCCCTTTTGCACATCATATAAGGCCCACTATCCGAGAGCTCTGCCGCTATTTCACCACCCGCCATAAAATGCAGGGCAAAAATCTCTTTCTTCGTGTGTGGAATCAGGAGGATGTTTTCCATGGCATATACTTCATGGGTACGAATGGTAAAATCATCCAATTCCACCGTCTGGCAGATCACATCTGCATTCTCGTTTCTAAGGAATGAAATTTTGGCTGCCAGGATAGGGAGATGGCTGTATTCTTCCGGTAAGTTTTCAGCAGGGATAAATTCCATGTCGTCTGTTTCGATCCTCAATGGGATCCGGGGTAAAAAGCCTTTGTATTCGGGCGATTCCATAACATTTGTTTTTTAGGAAACTTTAAAAAAGGTCTGTTATTTTTGCCTGCTGACCGGGCCGACTGAAGTGGTTTTTATAGGACAGTAACAAACTATTTCAATCTGGCTTAATCAGGTTTGTATCATAAAGTCGTGTCTTTTAACGGCTAACTATATATATACTACACGCGCTTTTCGCGTTTCGTACTATTAGATTGGGAAAATATTTTATAAGTGATATTTTGAGAAAAATAGGTCGCCAATAAGAATATTAGCGACGTTTACATGAGTGCGTAAGGGGTGTAAACCATCCACCCACTTACACCGCGTGTGCTGGGGGTTTTATCCCACTATGAGTTAGTTGTTTTGTGGCCATGTTGGGAGACCGGATTTCATTTTTTGAAGGGCGTCTGCGTAGATCTTTTCGTCAGGTGCACCTTTTTTCATTTGAAGAGCTTTTTCTTCCCATTTGATGGCTTCTCCTGATTGCTTAAGCTTATGCAGCAAGTTAGCGTATGTGTCACAAGCTTCAGGATCACCCTGATACCAGTTTGCCAATGCGTATTTCATTACCTGTGCAGCAAATGTCAATACTTTTGGGTCTTCTACATGCTCAAATAAGGGCCAAGTGATGTTGTTAATGTGATAAAGGGGGTGATCCAATGCTTTTTCAAAATACAACACATAATATTTTCCATAGTTCTTCCAATCTTTAGGTTCCGGTCCAAATCCGGAATAAATCATAGCACTTCCATAAGCAAATTCTTCACCTAAGTCGCCATATTTATTTTTTAACTTTGAAATAACGGTATCCCAGTCAGGAGGAATTTTTGATGTATAGAGAGGCGTTATTTCCTCAGCCTCTATTATCTTTGTCAGGTTTCTTATAGCTGTAGTAGGACCTAATACTTCATCCACCTTTTGCTGATTTTTTAAGAATAATTCAAAACCCTTGTCCTTACTTGTAAACATTGTTTTTGAAAGGAAACTCAAATTTTCTTTTGAGAAAGGAGTAGTTAAAAGGTCAGCATAATCATTACTAAATTTCGTTGTTTTAACCTGGTCCTTTTTGCGAATGGAAATGAGTATCAGTCTTCTTAAAAGTGCAGAATCGCGTTTGCCGTTATTATATTCATTCATCAACTCATCATAACGATTATCATTGTCATTTAAATTCATGTTTGCAGCAATGGAGAAGCTTGAGTCAAGGTTAAATCCGTTTGTTTGGCTTACGAATGGCCGGTTAAGCATTCTCAACTCATTAACAGGAATTTTAATAATAGCACGGTCATAAGTGAGTAACCCATTTTCCTCACCTTCTACATCAAATGGTTGCGTATATATTGACGCGCTAAGGCCCGCCTTTTCAAGCTCTTTTAATTCCTGCATCATATGAGCGTACTTTACCTTCAGTTCCGCGGGTGTCACCTGCACATATCCCCACCCTTGCATGTCATCCCATTCGTGTCCAGGAACAGGTACCCCTACACCTCCAAACTCACCCAGTACTCTGGCCTGGTTAGGTTTTGGCGGCGCCAGTCTGGGCTCAGGATATGAGTGTACATCTGTCATGTCACTGGATACCCAGGGATTGTCTGCTGGTTCACGCAACTGGTTATCTACATACAGTAGTTCCCCGGAATGCCCATTGACTATTCTACTGGAATCATTCTTCTTCACCCATTCAGTTAGTCTTTGTTGATCGTAGGAACCCCAACGCTCATTGAACAGCACCCAAGTGACGATACTAGGATGATTGTGCAATTGCTCCATTGTTTCCTGCACTTCTTTTTCAAAAGCCGGCTTGGATCCAGCGCGAAGGTCCTGCGAGGGGTTTACAAAATCTTGCCAAACTAATATGCCTATTTTATCGGCATGATAGTACCATCTTTCTGGTTCAATTTTAATATGTTTTCGGATGGTATTAAATCCGAGTGATTTAATGGATTTAATATCGAAGGCCAACGCTTCATCTGTAGGAGCAGTGTAGAGTCCTTCCGGCCAGAATCCCTGGTCCAGGATACCAAGATTATAAGTATATTTATTATTCAGGAATATGCGATCGGTTCCTTTTTCATCTTTTTGAATGGCTATTTTGCGCATACCAAAATAGCTTTTTATTTCATCAATGGGTTTGTTATTTTTCAATATTCTGATAGTAAGATCATATAAGAATGGATCATCTGGAGACCATAATCTCACATTAGGAATGTTGACGATAGCTGAATGATCATTTCCTTTAATTGACTTTCTACCGGTACTTATTATTTTCCCGTTCGCGGATGCTATAACTTCGAGGATCGTATTATCTGTATTCCCAATAGTGTTAATATTTACATTCAATACAGATTTATCTATATCCGGTGTTACTTTCAAATGATTAATTCGTGTGGCTGGAACTGTTTCTAACCATACAGTTTGCCAGATACCGCTAGAAGGGGTATAGTATATATTAGCAGGATGAAGTACCTGTTTGCCATGAGGATTGGGTCCTTGGTCGGTTGGATCATAAACCTTCACCCATAAGTCATTATTACCCGGTTTTAAGAAATCAGTAACGTCAAAAGAGAAGCTCTGATATCCTCCTGAATGCTCGCCTACCAGTTTGCCATTGAGGTAGATAGTAGCCTGCCAATCAACAGCGCCAAAGTTTAATAGTATCCTGTCACTTGTTTTTATTTGAGGCCGTTTAATATCTTTTTTGTACCAAAGGCGCTGCTCGGGCAGTAAAGGCTTTTGTACGCCCGAAAGAGCGGATTCAATTGGATACGGAACAAGTATTTTTCCGTCGAATTTGTTAGGAAAGGTAGTAGTCGAATCTGTAATAGTGTAATCCCATAACCCGTTTAAATTCAGCCAATTATTTCTTTTCAATTGTGGCCTAGGATATTCTTTAAGTGCATTTTCAGGGCTTACCTCATTTGCCCATCTTGATTGCATATGAATCGGCGCAATTTGGTAGTTGTTCGATTGATGCTGAGCATAACAAGTAAAAAACATCAAGCAAGCTATTCCTATCAAATTAATTTTTTTACACATTATCTTATTATTTAGTTGAATTGTGGTCTTATGAAATGGATGATGATCGTTATAATCTCCTATTGAATGGCATTAGTTAGTACCCTGGATTTTGAGTTAGGTTTCCATCATATATAATGTCATATGGCGGAATAGGGAATAATTGTTGATTAGTATTCCAAATTCCTCCTTTTAGAGGAGTGACTATTCCCATCACAGGGTCTATCAATTTTGTTCTTTTTAAATCTAACCATCGGTGCCCCCATTCGGTAAATAATTCTACCTGTCTTTCATGATAGATAGATTCCAGTAGGGCCATTTTTTCGTTTATTGCAGATTCCTTCACTCCAGCCCTTTGGCGAATAGCATTTAAATCAGATCTGGCGCCTGCATAGTCATCTAGTTGAGCTCTTGCTTCGGCTCGTATTAGATATTGTTCTCCAAGTCGTAATACAGTGTTATATTCTTTTGGATCCTCACCTATCGTAACGGCCGCAATTTTATACTTGTAAATGAAATAGTAAAGACTGTCTGAGGAACGCACTGTATCAAGCCAGTTCTTTTTTCGTTGGTCATTTGGTTCAAAACTGTTGATTAGCTGTAAACTGGCATAGACCGGAGTGGTAGCTGATAAACCTGTGGTAGGTATAATATATATTTTTGGTTCTTCAGTATTTGCCCCCAGATTTACTGGTTGCAACTGCCAGATCGACTCATTGCTATTTCGCAGAAATACTTTGTTAAGAGAATCCAGCGAATGGATGCCATCGTTAATGGTCTCACTGGCCTGCGTTTCTGCATTTTTCCAATCGCGAGTATATAAATAGCTCCTTGCTAGAAGGGCAATAGCGGCCCACTTGGTAGGTCTCACATGTTCAGTAGTTTTGTTTAAAAGAGTTCCATCCAAATAATAGGGTGATAATAATGATTTAGCGTCTGTAAGATCGGTGATAATTTGCTGCCACACCTTCTCTTTTGGCGTACGGAACATCACCTTATTTTGATTGTAATCTGTTCCTAATATTAGAGGAACATCGCCATATAGGTTTACCAGGTAGAAGTAACAGAAGGCTCTGATGAATTTAGCTTCTCCCAATAGCTGTTCTTTTACAGCGGTGGTTAAAGAATTTGAACTATTAAGTCCTTCAAGGGCAGCATTGGATATATAGATTTCGTTATAGATAACTGACCAAAATGCTGAGACATCAACTGGTATCTGATTTTGATAGTAGGCTTTTAATTGGTTATCCGCATATCCGCTATATAGTGTTAGCTCGTCTGCTGAAAGCCCGGTTATGAATCCTACTGAGTTTAAATTTGTTCCAATTAAATTACTAGCACTTATTTGCGCATATATAGCAGTAAGCGCGGCTGCTGCTGTTTGATCATTTGTGTAAACGTTTTTCGCACTTATAGTAGTAGTAGGAGCGTTTACCTCCAACAACTTTCTACAGCCGATGAAAGTCAATACAAAAATGCACTGGCTTATGATAAGTAAACTAGTTTTAATAGAATTTTTTCTAAAGTATAATGTTGACGTCATGTTGGTTGTTTTACTTATTGCCAATAATTGTTACAACGTAACTTGTGCACCTACAGATATCGTTCTTAGTGGAGGTAAGGAGTAACCAGTTGTTTCAGGATCTAATCCTTTATACTTTGTGATGGTCAGTATGTTTTGGGCATTTATAAATAATCGGGCATCTTGAAGGCGCGCACTTTTCTTCCATGAATCTGGAATTTGCCATGAAACTGATATGTTTTTTAATCTTATGTAAGATGCATCGACAATACTAGCGCTGCTATTGTTGATATTAGTGAGACTTGTAAATCCATCTGTACTAAATTGTTCATGAGTAGCTTTATCACCAGGTTTTTGCCAGCGATCAAGAACACTTGTTAATTGATTGTTTGTTCCTCCTAAAAAACTACCTGGAAAGGCATTATTTATGCCATAACTGTAACCATCAGTGCCCATTCTATTTATAAAAGTAAAGAAGATGTCTAGTGAGTATCCTTTGTAAGTGAAATTATTTTGGAAACCGCCGTAAAATTTTGGATCAAAGTTGTATATGACTGTTTTATCGGTCGGCGAAGATGGGGTGTAAGTAAGATTGCCTTTTAGATCCCTGAATTGATATTTTCCGGAAGTGTCGTTCACACCTGCATAATCAAAATATGTTCTGACTGAAAGAGACCTGCCTATGAAGATGGAATTATTTTTATCTAATCCCTGATAAGAAAGCATTTGGTTTTTAGGGATGGTAATGTTGAAATTTGTACTCCAAGTAAAATGATTAGTTTTTATGTTTATTGTTGAAAGTGTTATTTCCCATCCAGTATTTTGAATAACCGCTGGGAAATTTGCCATTATCCCACTAAACCCTGTAATTCCGGGTAGGGAAGTAGATAGCAATTGATTGGATGATCTGTTCTGATTATAGTTTACACCAAATAGTATTCTATCCTTTATAAATCCCAGATCTAATCCAAACTGTAATTTTTTGGTTGCTTCCCATTGCAAATAAGGATTAGTTATTCGTGAGGGAGAAAGTCCTAATGCTCCTTGGTAAGGATTTCCACTGACAGGAATGGAGCTATAGACATCCAGGAATTGATAATCAGGAATTTGATCATTACCAGTTGTACCATAACTTCCTCTTAGTTTACCAAAACTTATAACGGGCATATTTGCCTGGAAAAACTGTTCTTGAGAGAATATCCATGCAGCACCTATGGATCCAAAATTATGAAACTGGCTTTTGGGACCAAATCTAGAACTACCATCTCTTCGTGCGGAAAGATTAAGAATATATTTGTTCATCCAATTGTAGGATATTCTGCTGTAAATAGCATTGTACTTATATATAGCGTTTAGAGTAGTTCCAAACATATTGGGAGCTGATCCAAGATCTTCCATAATCAGTTCATTATTGAACCCGTAAGCTGTTATGCTTTCCTGATCACTATTTTGTTGGGTGGCGGTCGCTCCTGCCATGATCTCTAAATCCCCTTGGCTGATCTTTTTTATATACTGTATTTGAGGCTCTATAATCCAGGAGCTTATCCTATTTGTCACAAACTGGGTTACATTTAAGGCGTACGATGAATATTCTGGGGGGCTTATGGATGCAGGAGTTTTTAGGATTTCATGAGTCAGTAGACTATTATATCCAAAACTGCTTTTAATAGTCAGACCAGGTATAATTTCGTAACTTAGAATTGCATTGCTAATTAAATTGCTGGTTTGGTTTTTACTTTTTACCGTATTTTTAACAAGGGGGTTTTGACTATAGGTTGTGCCGCCACTTTCATTAGGTTGCCAGTTAATTTTTCCATCAGGAAGAAAGGGTTCTGGTGCTACCGGAGCCAGCGTTATGGCAAAAGGCGTTAGGTCTAGTAGTGGCAATCTGTTGTCATCAAAAATGTATGAGGATGTAAATTGAATCTTAATTTTTTGGTTAGGGGAGTTGCTATTTAAATTTACATGTACTGATCCTTTTGCATCTGAAAAAGGACCGGGAAATACAGTTGTTTCTTTGTGATATCCCGCTCCAAATAGGTATTGAGTTGCAGCGTTACCTCCGGATATATTGAATTGAGCATCCGTATATTGCGCTGTACGTCCAATTAACCTTTCTTGCCAATCAATATTGCGTGTAGTATCCCAGGTGCCATTCAAATCTGCATCAGATGGCGATACAGTAGTATTATCATTTTTTATTGCTTCATGCCTCATTATAAGATATTCCTTTGTGTCTAGTAAGTCTAATTTTTTCTGAATGTGCGACCATCCGTTTTGAAATGTTAAATTTACTTTTGTCAGGCCTGGCTTACCTTTTTTAGTGGTAATTAATACTGCGCCATTGGCGGCCCTGGAACCATAGATGGCAGTAGCGTCAGCATCTTTCAATACTTCTATACTCTCAATGTCTGCTGAATTAATATAGCTAAAGGGACTTCCATTGATTCCAGTAACTCCAGAGGTTCCACCTATTGTATTATTGGTTGGTAGCAGTTGTGAGACAAAGGGGATGCCGTCGACAACATAAAATGGATCATTTCCACTGGCCAAACTATTAACTCCTTGAATACGGACTTTTACACCTGCACCAGGTAAGCCACTCGCTTGCTCAATAAAGATACCAGGTACTCGACCCTGCAATGCAGTTAAAGGATTGCTTACAGGTTGTTTCTCAATATCTTTCGCTTTTAAGCTTCCAACATTTCCAGTATTTAATCGTTTGGTGGTACTTCCATAAGCAATCACTACTTTCTCATCCAGTATATTGGTATGCGTATTCAACTGGACGAGTATGTTTCTATTTTCAGTAATTAACTCTTTTGATTCAAATCCGATAGAGCTAAAGACAATTATAGTGCCCTTATTAACATCAGGTAAACGAAATCCTCCTTCTGCATTGGAAATGGTACCATGTTTAAAATCACTTTTTTTCTTAACGGAAGCTCCAGGTATAGGATTACCATCTTTGTCGACTATTTTCCCAGACAAGTCAAAACTATTTGATATAGTATCAGATTTTGCTAAAGAAATAGGATTCTTCATGAACAGATCCGATTTTCTAAAAATGATAATATGACGGTCGGTTAATGAATATGTTAGCTCTTTTTTATCATTAAGCAAAAAAACCATTACTTCGTTGATTTCAGTTTGACGGAAATTAACACTTACCTTTTTTTGGTTACTGAATTCGGTTTCAGGCAAATTGGTATAAATAATAATTCCTGTTTGTTGTTTTATTTTTTTGAATACCAGCCCCAATGGTATATTATTAGCGGATATGGTAACTTTTTGTATTTGACAATTAGCAATACCAAGTACTGGACTGGAGTAATAAATACAAATCAGTACCGCAATTATTAAGCGCGCCTTACGACGATCAGAAACCCCAAAGGTAATGATGTTCATATAGTACTATTTATTTATGTTTTAGCAAGGGTAATTGGGTGTTGTTAATAAGTACACTGATTGGAAGCAATTCGTACTAATTTTTTTATTTTTCATTTAAATATTATATTTAATTCATATACTATTGACTATCGTTTTCTTCTGGTACCTTGATTCGTAAAAATGAGTATACTATATAGATGTTTTTGATCTACATTAAGCTGTTTATTTGTGAAAAATAGATTCTGTAGAAACTCATTTTTGGAACTCACATTTTACTGCAATAAGAGTTCATTAAGATTAGTTAACTTATCAATTTGATCTTTAATGCCATTAATATTTACGAATCGAATAAATTCATTCCAATGAATAAATGTATAGTTTTGATATTTTTTTTATTAAAATTCCTGATGGGAGTTAAATATGCGAATGCGCAAGAGACTGTTTCCGATATTCATTTTCGTTCAACACAAGTAGAAAAACGGGTGATAGATACAACCGCTTATAAGAGATGGACACATGTTGAATGGGGAAAGATAACTAATGATGGAGCATTTGTCTCTTACATAGTAAAGAATGACTCAATGACTAGTAACGTTGCTACGGTTTTAACTGATGGTCTTAGTCGTTGGAAGATGAAGCTGCCTGGTATTAATGGTATTGAGTTTACTGGTGATAGTCGATTTGCTGCATACATATGCAAGGATACTTTGTTTATAATTAGATTAGGTAGCGATCATATAGAGAAAATACCCGGGGTTCAGCTTTTTTCCACATCTACAAGTGGAAAAGGATGGATTTGTTTTAAATACAAGATGTCTGATAGTCTTATTTTATATAATACTCATTCTGGAAGGAGAAAAGTGTATCCAGCTATTAATAGCTCCTATTTTACTGCAGATGGTAAAGGCTTAATCCTTCAAACAGAAAACAATATAGATAATAGCCAGTCAGTTAGTTTTTTGGACCTCAATAGTGAAAAACTAACTAACGTATGGAAAGGTAAGGGGTTAGTTGGCTTACAACTGGGTCCTAACTCTAACTCGATAGTATTTATAATTTCTGATAGGACTTGCGGCGGAAAATCTATATGGCTTTATGAACGAGGAAAGGATAGATTAAACTTATTGGTGAATAATTCAATCTTAAAAATGGATAGTTCTTGGGTATTGGATGATTATGCAGAGATCAGTGTTAGTGGGAAATATATTTCTTTTTCTATCAGGAAATTGGCGCAGGGGAAAATTAATTCAGAGGCAAAAAATTCTACTGTTAACATTTGGAGTTATTTTGACATAAAAATGCAATCGCTTCAATTAATGAATCAGGAGCAACCTCCTGTATATTCATTTGTGATAAATAGCGATAATCATCATATCACCCCGTTGTGCAAAGAAAATGAATCTGTAATGTCCACTAGTCGTGATAATGATGCATATATCATCGAACACCTTACCAATGATGCAGACGCATTTGAAGCGTATTGGAATTCATTCGCGAAGAGATCTTACTATTTAAAATCAGTTAAGCAGAATAAAAATATATTATTGAAATTGAAAGGCGCTAATATGGTTACCATTTCGCCGGAAGGAAAGTATGCTATATACTATGATAAGGAGAATAGCAGTTATTTTAGCTACGAGGTGGCATCAGGGGTTTATCGGAATATTACATCAGGAGTAAATGTCTCATGGAATAGTATTTATAGAGAGGATCTATTTGCTTATGGGCGGGGAATTTGCTGCTGGGGACGTAATGATGATTGGGTTTTAATTTACGATAAATTTGATGTTTGGAAAGTTGATCCATCCGGGTTAAAGCGACCCGTGAATATAACAAATGGATATGGATTGCGCAACAATATTGTTTTTAATCTTGCTCTTCCCGAGTCATATGGTCGGATATTTTCAGAAACTGACAAGCTGATTTTTAATGCAATTAATATAAACAATAAACAAAACGGATTCTACAAGATTGTGATTAATAAAATTGGAGATCCGAAACTGTTAACTATGGGAAATTATATCTATCAACTTATAGACAATCCTTATTTGTTTGGGAGACAGGAGTTGCCAGTAAAAGCACGAGACGCAGATAGGTTTATTGTTTCCAGGATGAGTGCAACAGATGCTCCAAATTATTTTTTTACAGATGATTTTAGAAAGTTTCAACAGATTAGCGATGAGTATCCTGAAAGAAAATATAATTGGTATCGTACAGAGTTGCATACGTGGAAAAGACAAGATGGTAAGCTGGGACAGGGAGTACTTTATAAGCCAGAGAATTTTGATTCTTTAAAAAAATATCCCGTTATCTTTTATTATTATGAGAAAAAGTCATTTTCATTGAATGAGTACTTAACTCCTGAAAGCATTAATGATGGATGTAACATAAATATACCTACCTACGTTAGTAATGGCTACCTTGTCTTTACTCCGGACATCGATTATGTTATTGGCGATCCTATGCAAGGTACATTTGACGCGGTCATATCTGCTGCTAAATATATTTCACAACTACCTTTTGTTAGGCATGATAGAATGGGGATTGGTGGTTGTAGCTTTGGGGGGGCTCAGACTAATTATTTGATAACACATTCTAATCTATTTGCTGCAGCTTATTCTGCTTCTTCAATTTCTGATTGGGTCAGTGCTAGTAATGAGGTGACCCTTGGTGGGCAAAGTTTTCAGAGCTATTTTGAGAATGGGCAAGGACGTATGGGTGTTCCCTTATGGGAAGATCCTGAAAGGTATATTAAGAATTCACCTATTTTTTATGTGGATAAAGTGACTACTCCTTTGCTATTAATGCATACCACGCAGGATGCCGGTGGCTCTTTTTCTCAGGCACTCGAACTTTATACTGCTTTGCGCCGACTAGGTAAAAAGGTTTGGCTGCTGGAATACACAGATGGTAACCATGGAGTTTTTGGAAAGTCGGCGGAAGACTATGCGATAAGGTTGAAGCAATTTTTTGATCACTACTTGAAGGAACAGGTTGCTCCCAGGTGGATGACTAGAGGTATTCCCGCTAAATTGAAAGGAATAGATAATGGGTTTGAATTAGATTCAAGTATAATGCTTCCTGAAAATGGATTATTAATGCAAAGTATCCAAAAGTAATAATAAGAATATAATACAATTCTCCTTTTAATACTAGTCTATCTTTAGAACTATTCGGGTGGTAAATTTGCAAAGGCAGCTGAATACTCAGCTGTCTTTGCATTAGAGTATTATTTTGTCTTAATAGATGATCATCACGCATCCATTTTGATAAACTGAACTTTATAAACTAGGAATTACAGATATGACAGGACAACTCTGATTGATCGACATGGTACTCGCTTTTATTGTTCTAACACCAACCGGACTTTGTGTAAGTGTATATGTTGTCGCTACTGAGCAAACGGTAAGAGGAGCACCTTGAAACATTATTGTTGTGTCAAGATAGAATACGTGTGCTACTCTATTAGCTTTATATCCTAGTGCTCCGCCGGCAATGGAGACAATGCCTAGAATAGTTAGAAGGATTTTACTTTTGAGCATAGATTATGTGCTTTTTTGCCAAAAAGCTAAAGTTTAAAGGTTATGAAATTTTATTTGTTATAGATGAATTCAGGCCTGCCTATATTTATGAAATTGCTGTATCGAATATACAAGTATGCAGATATTGTATTAAATGATGAAGTAGATAATATTAGTCCGAAGATAAGATGCCGTACTGTAAAGTATCGTCAGTGTATTTTTAAATTGAGGACATATCGCTGCAGGGTGAATGCGGTTTACATGTCTAATTTGAAAATGCTTATTCATCGCTGAAAAGAATAAGTTTTACGACATATGAACTATATGATGTCTCTACTGCTTTTATTCCTACTTTCATCGGTGGATGGAAAAACACAATATCCTTTTAATGATAAAAGTTTGGCTCCTTTGGTGGTTTCTAAGCCTTCCTTAAATATTGACAGTTTAAAAAATTGGGAAGAAGTGACATTCTTACAAATTAATAGCAATGGGAAGTATTGTGGATATGTCATTGAACAGAATCAATCAAATGAGAAGAGATTAGTTTTAATGGGTACTCAAGTAAAATGGAAGATAGAATCTACTATTAAAGGATATTATTCACTTACTTCTAAGACAGATAAGGCAATTTGGATAAATTCAAATGATACTTTATGTGTAGTCACTTTAGGTGGGTTAGATATACACTACGTTCCTAATGTTTCGTCATTTTGGATTAGTGATGATTATTTGATCTGTCAGCCTAAGATTGGACGCATGATAATGTTAAATCTAAATAGAAATTTGAGACAAGAACAGATGAAGGAAAAAAGTACAATTGTTATGGATACACGGAGTATGAAATTGCTTTTGCAAAGAGACGATCAAGGGAGTAAGTTACTTTTAAAATCAAAGCGACGCAAAAAGATAATATGGAATGGCGGAGCTATTGGCAACATTGTAAAAGATAATGAAAAGGGGCAAGTTGCCTTTGTTTTCGAAGATGAATTAAATAGGATATGTTATTATAAAAAGGGAATTGATTCAGTTACTTATTTGAATGTACCGTCGGATTCTACTTATGCTTTTGAAGGTTTATCTAATTTTAGTAAAAATGGAGAATACCTGTTTTTAGACTTGCGAGAACGTAATCCGACTTTGCCACGAATGGAATCTGTAGTAAATGTTTGGAGTTATACGGATAGTAAGTTGCAACGGCAGCAGGTAATGGAACAATCTGAAAGACGGTATAAAGGAATTATTCGTTTGTCTGATCATTATTTTTTTAGATTAGATAGTGGAAATGACTGGTTGTTTCTTCCCCAGATACAAGATTCTGTAGCATTGATACGTCAACAAAACGTCACGACACCCGCAGATGAGATTGATTGGAATATACATAGTCAATTTTTCTGGTATCTTATTTCGATGAAGAGTAATTGCAGAATTGAATTAGACGATCTAAAGAAAAATAGGATTGTACAACTATCTCCTTCTGGAAAGTATGTTATTTATTATGATGGTGAGAAGAAGAACTACTTTGTTTACGAAACACAGAATGGTTATAAGCGATGTTTGACTAAAGGAATTAGCGAAAATTGGTTAAAGACCAACGATGATGTTGGATATGGGCAGTATATTGCTGCCTGGGGGAAAGATGATGCTTTTGTGCTGCTTAATGGCAGAAGAGATATTTGGCAAATTGATCCATCAGGTATAGCATTCCCAATTAATCTGACTGCGGGATATGGGAATAAGCATAACGTTATGTTTTTTTTAGCCCTTGACGAATACGCGCATAGAGCAATTTCACAGAATGAGTCACTTTTGTTAAATGCATTTAACTTAGATACGAAGGAGAATGGTTTTTATAGGACAACGATAGGAAGAAGTGATCGATTTGATTCTTTAATTATGAGTCCTTACGTATATGATATTAAAGATAATCCAAGTATTCCATCTGGTATTAATTACGCACCGCTTAAAGCATCAAATTCAAATAAATTTATTGTACGAAGAATGAGTGCAAATGAATCACCCAATTTTTTCTTTACCAAAAATTTTAGGACTTTTAGTCCCTTGAGTGATATTCAGCCCCAAAAGTTATACAATTGGTATAGGACTGAATTGCATGAATGGAAATCCCTTGATGGTAGTAGGTTGCAGGGTGTTTTATACAAGCCAGATAATTTTGATAGCACTAAAAAATATCCAGTTATATTTCATTATTATGAAAGGAAATCAGATGCTTTAAATGTCTATATAAAACCTAACGTTCTTGATAATGGTTGTGAAATCAATATTCCCTATTATGTCAGTAGTGGATATCTCGTATTTTGCCCTGATATTAAGTATCGAATAGGTGACCCTATGCAGGGAACATATGATGCCATTATTTCGGCTGTGAGGTACATCTTGACATTTCCATTTGTTGATCCTCGAAAAATCGGAGCACAAGGTTGCAGTTGGGGTGGTATTCAGACTACGTATGTTGTTACTCATACGAATTTATTTGCGGCAGCGTGTTCCGCGTCCGGTATCGGCAATTGGGTAAGTGACTATGGGAGTTTATCTGGAACAGGCGAAAGTATGCAGGGAATGTTTGAAAATGGGCAGTTTCGAATAGGGGGAACGCTCTGGGAGAAGCGAGAGGCATATATCAGGAGCTCACCTATTTTTCGGGTTAATTTAGTAACAACGCCTTTATTACTAATGCACACCAGGGAAGACATGATCTGTAATTTATCAAATATACAAGGTTTTTTTTGGTCGTTATGTCAGGCGAAAAGAAAATCTTGGTTTTTATTGTATGACGGCAATCATGGGGTATACGGTAAAGATGGAGAGGATTTTAGTTCTCGTATGAAGCAGTTTTTTGATTATTTTTTGCGTGATTACCCTGCACCTGAATGGATGACTTCTTCCGCTAGGAAGTACTAAGTCGGAATCAAAGCGCATTTATTTTACATTGAGATCATTTTTTTCCTTTTCCCATGAAATAGGAGAATTTAAGGGAAAAGAATGGGGCTAGCGTATTTGTCCGAATGTCTTCGATGTAGTTAACCTCGATGTTCCGAGTGATACTTTTGTTTTGTTTCAATAGATCAAATCCTTGAAATGTAATCATGCCTTGTTTGTGTTGGAATAGTGTTTTGGAAATTGAAGTATTGAGTATCCAGATATTGTTGTTATATGCAGCGGTAAGCCCGGAAGTATAACTGTAGTTTAGAAGCGTGCTTATAGTAATTCCCAATGGTAGATTTACATTGCCGCTGTAGGATATTGTATAGTTCAAATAATTTGTGTTACTACTACGTACGTTAGAGTAATGAACATAGTTGTAATTTATATTAGCTGATAATGCATAGCTAAATAGTTTCATCTGATCTGAGTTGTAGCTAATTGTTTGTGAGGCTAATAACTTATTGTTAATATTCCTGTTTCCATTTACATAGTTTATGGAGCTTTGGAGTATTGATCTTGTAATGATGGTAATTGTGTTCGCCTTTTTTTTAATCGGCAGCCCGCGGTTAAGGTCAAAACTAATAGAATATCCTCCTGAATGATTAAATGGTTGTATTATCTGTCTGCCAAATGAGTCAGTTTTAGTGTCATTTATAATTTGATCGCTGTTGATATTACCTTGGATGGATAGATATAGTGTACGTAAAGATATAGCGTCGAAAGTATTGTATGATAAACCGAATCTATGAGAACTAGCTGGTTTAAGTTTGGGGTTTCCGAGTTTGAGGTTTAGGGGATCGCTGATATCTGGTATAGGCTGTAATTGGGTGATGTCAGGAAATTGGGTTTCTTTCGAATATTGTACTCGAATTTGCTTGTTATTACTAATAGAATAATTAAGATTGAATAAAGGTAATAGTATAGTGCTATGTAGTGATATGTTGGTTAGGTGTATGTCTTTATTGTTGAAGTTGTATGATAGACTGGATAACGAAATCATGTAATTCAGTTTGTTTTTTTGTACATACCAGCTTATTCTTCCGCAATATTGGGCGGATACATTTCTAAATATGTTACTCATACTATCTATGTACTTATCATATAAAGTGTTTGTAGTATTGTAACTGAATGCAGATTTATTGTATGAGTCATTTGTCTGGTCTGTTCCAAGGAAAAAGGTGAGCGATCCATTTTTTTGTACTGGCTCAGTGTAATTAATATAAAATAAAGTTTTTTGACTGTTGGCATCTATCTTGAAGTGTTGATTGAGGGTATCGGCTCTACTTTCTCCAGTTTCTAAGAAGTAGGTGTTCCTTGATATGTTAAATTTTGATTCTTTGCTTTTTCCATTTCCGTAATTTAAATTAAGAATTATTGAGCGACCTTTTTTTTTGAAATTTTTTTCATAGTTTATTCCTCCAGATAATGCCCCTGTATTGTTCTCACCATTGTTAATTACAATTCCGTTATTTATACTTTTGCTATTTTTATTAGATGCATAGTTATTGTTGAATGTATTGCTACTGTGGGATAGTGAATTGTTAGTAGAGAATGTGAATTTCTGAAGTGAGTCGGGCTTGTATTCCAATTGGAGCGAAAATCCGTGATTGATATCGCGGTTGTTGGTTCTTGAATCCTCATCGTTGAATAGTATAGAATCGCTAATAAAGTTTTGCTTAAGACTTTTTTGTTCGTCGATCTTAAACTTGTCGTCCATAGAATAACTAGCATTCAAAGTTGTCTTTCTATTTAGATCTTCCATGAAATTAGCTCCAACGTTCCAGGCTCTCACTATGCCTCCTCCACCAACGTAATTAATGTCTGGAATTCCATTCGTGTTATTTCCATCGCCTATTAGTAGTATTTGCTGATTTTCTCTGAATCGACTTAAATTGGCTTTTGCGCTGAACCTGTTTAAGGTACCAAATGCGGTGCTAAGTTCACCGGAAAATAAATCTTGTTTATTTTTTTTTATTGTAATGTTAATATACTTATTCGTTTCTCCTTTATCTAGACCATTTTCAGAAATTTTGTTAAAGACTTGTATTTTGTCGATTAAATCGGCTTGGAGGTTTCTACTCAGAGTTTTGGGATCATTATTTCCAAAGAAGGCTTTTCCATTAATCATAATTGATTTTACTACTTCTCCATTTACTCGGATGGTGCCGTCTTGGTCTATTTGGATACCTGGAATTTTTTTAAATAGATCTTCAACGGAAGCGTTATTTTTTGTTTTGAAATGATTTGCATTAAATTCTATTGTATCCTTAATGATTTTTACTATAGGTGTTTCTTGCAGTATTTCTACCTCAGCTAGACTTATCCCAGTTCTTTTCATTGGAATGATGCCAACATCAATAGCTTCTACATTTGCCTGCGTTTTTACATTGTGTATTAACGGCTGATATCCCATGTATGTGATATACAGAATGAGATTTTGCCTTGGTAGGCTATCAAAGAAGAAATGTCCATTTTGGTCGGTGAAACCTAGCTTGATACGTGAGGAGTCTTTGGCATACAAACAAATAATTGAAGCATTCGCTAGGCTAGCATTCATTTCTTCGTCATGTATACTGCCCTTAATTTTCATCAAGTGAGAGGACTGGGCATCTAACTCTAGGGTAAATAATGCAATTAGTAATAGGATCAATAAGTGCTTCATGTTGACAAATTACCGGTTCCCGTAAATTCAATCATTTAAACGCAGTCGAATAGCAGTATACTCTATAAGCACTAATTATTTGAAGATCGATATGTTTCGTAAATAAAAATACCGCTGTATGGAGATTGCAGTGACTGATTCTAATTTTGATTTAGTAAATAAAATAACCATTTAGAAATTGTTAATTTTAATAAAGAGAAATTCAATAATCATTGGGTGTAATTGAGTAGCTCAAGCCTCAAGTAACATGAACCATGTAAATATCTATAGAGAATATTTCCAGTATTATATAATCTATTCATTAGATCTAGAATTTTTTATTACTAGTGAGTAATTTCTTCATTTTGTTGTTTATCTATTTGTGGATGATCAATTTAAATGTTGTGCACGTAGTATTACTTTACAATAATCTTGATGCTAAATAAAAGGCTCGATGAATATATCTGATTTTTCAACATCTATAGAAAATAATGCACATAGTGATAGCTTTCCTGTTGCTGTGCATCAACCTTTAGAAGAAGTAGGTCTTCAAAAGGGGGGAGCGATATCTGGAAGTTTGATTGATTATGTATTTAAGAACCCTGCTAATAAATGGTTTGCGTGGGTCGCAATTTTATCCATTTTTTTGCAGCTACTTGTTTTTAAGTTTTTATATCCTTTTGCGGGATTTATAAATGGGGACTCTTATGTGTATTTAGAAGCTGCTTATCATAATGCTTTTGTTAATACTTATCCAATCGGATACTCAAAGTTTCTTCGCTTGATCAGCGTTTTTACTCATTCTGATACGGTGGTTGTGGCGTTGCAATATCTTTTACTGCAATGTAGTACGCTATCGCTTGTGTTTACGTTGTTTTACTTTTATAATCCCACAAAATTAACTCGAGTACTTTTATTTGGTGTAATGTTATTTAATCCAGCTTACTTGTACCTGGCAAATTATATATCAAGTGACGCTTTCTTTCTCGCACTTAGTTTGACTTGGTTTACTCTGTTGATATGGATTATGAATAGGCCAACTAAATTGATGATATTCGTTAATGCGATTGTGTTGTTTGTGGCGTTCACTGTGAGGTATAACGCGTTGTTTTATCCTGTTATAAGCGTAGTTGCATTGTTGTTAGCAAGGCGAAAAGTAATGATGAATATCGCAGGTTTTTTTCTAAGCATTGTCTTAATATGGATATTTGTTTGGACAACATCAAATAGATATGAGAAAGGTACTGGATATAGGCAATTTACACCCTTTACTGGGTGGCAGCTGGCAAATAATGCATTATATGCATATCGGTTTGTCGATAGTGCAAATAGAAAGGAGGTCCCAGTCCAATTCCATAAGTTAGATAGGATGGTGCGTAGTTATTTCGATTCAAGCAGAGATATAAGAACGCATCCTTCAGAGTCATTAATTGCAAGTACTGTATATATGTGGGATCCTAGATCTCCGCTCTGTTTATATATGGAGGAGGAATTTAAAAAGGATAGCTCTGCTTCAGCCTTGAAAAAGTGGGCATCAGTTGCTCCAATGATGAAAGATTATGGTTCTTTTTTGATCAAAAATTACCCTATTGAGTTTATGAAGTTTTATTTGATACCTAATGCTATAAAGTATTATTCGCCGCCTGTGGAATTTTTGGATCATTATAATACAAATATAGACAGTGTTAATGAGACGGCGAAAGTATGGTTTGACTATAAGAGTAACAAAGTTAAGTGCTATTTCAAAGACTTTCAGGTAACTACATTGGACTTCTATCCTGTATTAACCGGTACCATGAATGTTGTATTAGTATTTAGTCTGATCAGTTTTGTATTATTGCGTGGATATAAACACAACGAAGAGCTAAAGAAGGGATTGGTATTATTAGCTACATTGTGGGCAGTGAATTTTGGCTTTAGCGTGTTTGCGTCCCCTATCGCACTTAGGTTTCAATTGTTTCCTATTTTGATATCCTTGTCGTTTACATTTCTACTTATTGAATTTTTGGTAAAGGCAGCAAGGGGAACACAAGATACAAAGAATGTATTCTTGAAAGATCAGGCCATAAGTAGTGCTGAGCATACGTCAATATAGATGAACAAATCAAGAAGCTGATTTAGTATGAGGAACAAATTTTTTTTATTCGTCACCGTAGCATCTGTGGTAGGTTTGTTCTCCTATGAAGGGGTGTGTAAGTTGATGGGATACTCTATTTTTGAAAATACCAATAAGGCGAACTATGTAACGCCTATTTACTCAGGTCGAGAAGGGCAATTATTTCCAGATGTGGATCTTTTAATGGTAGATAGTGTTACCCATATGAATATTAAAGACATACCTTCGGGCAAGCCTACGGTTCTTTTTTATTTTGGCCCTTATTGTCCCTATTGTCAGGCTGAGATAGAAAATATTACGAAGCATATCGAATCGCTTCAGAATGTGCAAATTTATTTGCTTACTGCGTATTCATACGCTGAAATGAAATCCTTCTATGATAGAAATATGCTCAGTAGGTACGATAATATTAAAATCGGAATCGACTATAAGTATAAATTTGGTAGATACTTTAATACAAGCGTCGTTCCATGTACAGCTATTTATAGCTCTAAGGGCAAATTGAATTCAGTTTATCTGGGGCCCCTTAAGTATGATCAAATAAAAGTTGTTTCTGAGAAGTAACTTGTTGCGCAACATAGGCCGTTTGTTTACTTGCAAGTCAAATCGGCCCAATAGAATGGGGAAGCCGAAAGCCATTATAAATGAGTAGGCATGTTTATTAAACAAAGTTTAGCTTTTTGCATTTAAAAAGCATCTATCATTATGAAACAAGCAAAATTAGCATTAACAGCTTTGGCTGTATTCGCAGTTGTTGGTGGTACATTGGCGTTTAAAGCTAATAGAACCCTTAATACTTTTTACAAATACACTACTAGTAACATTAATGGTAACGTAACTGGTATTTGTGACCAGGCTGCCCCATATCGGACAAGTTATCAAACTACAGCTGTTGGTGGTGTAGTTGCTACATTTTCTTCAGCACCTGCACTGAGTGTAACAACTTGTACAGCTCGTGTTACTCCCATTCTTTAATTTTTACGTGGGTAGAGTTAGCATATGATGCTTGCATCTATTTACGTTAAATGTTTATGAAGTCGAGCCGTTCCATAATTTGGGACGGCTCGATATTTTTAGTGTTTTAAATAGCGCGTTTAATAAGGATCCATCTTATTTATATAAAGAATTTAGAGTGGTAAAATCCAGTGATAGTTCAAGTTTCAAAGCATTGTGAGTATTCACTTTTTCAAGTGTTAGTCTAACTGTCAGTTTTGTAATAAATATTCTTTGAGATGAATATCGATAGGGTTTACTCTTTCTTCCACTGCAACTCTTGTTTTTTATAATTATTTTAGTATGCTTACCTGATGCGTGACCAGCAATGAAATTTACTTTATTATATACTTTGATCTGAGCAAATAGTAGTCTAAACGAATTGATATTTGTCTTACGTTGACCCAAATAGCTATAGCTATGACAAGATGTTGATCTGTTACCTTAGATAGTATAGGAACGAGTGTAAGACGTAAAATTCTGTCCCAGTGAGTTGTTAAGTTAGTCCGGTTTTAAAATCATCACTAATTTCTACAGAAAAAGTGATGGACTGAAGTTATTAAGCATTGTTGAATACTACTTTTGTAGTAATAATAGATTTTTGGAATATAATACTGTAGCGGTTATTGGTTTGTTGTAAGTGACTTTACTATTTTATGTTTGATGTATGCGTCAGTATTCTTTTTAAAACACATAAATTAAAGAAAAGGGATATTCTACGTCATCATAGTTTAATCATTTAATGAATAGGAATCACTTCAATGTATTTCCGTAGATTTTTAGTGATAAAATGGGGAAGCCGAAAACCATTAAAAACGAGTAGGCATTTTTTATTAAATAAAGTTTCGCTTTTTTGAAAAAAAAGCATCTATCATTATGAAAAAAGCAAAATTTGCGTTAACAGCTGTTGCTGTATTTGCGGTTATTGGTGGAGCATTAGCATTTAAAGCCAATAGAAATTTAAAACCTTTTTACAAATACACCACAAGTAACATTAATGGTAATGTAACTGGTATTTGTGACGAGAAGCAAGCAGTACAGCTTAATCTGACAGTCACAGCTGTTGGTGGTGCAGTTACAACAGTTTCTGTTACAACTGCGCAGAACGTGACCACCTGTACGGCTCGTGTTGTTTCTAATCTTTAAATAGACAACGGAGGATGCTAACGAAAATGCTAGTATCTATCCGTCATCAGTTATTTAGTAAATTGAGTCGTCCTAGAATATCTGGGACGACTCTGCATTAGTGGTATATAAGAATAGTATTTAGCAATATATGGATATGAGCCGAGTATCGAGTATAATATTCATATTTGTTTAGTAAATGAGTTCTGAAAACGCTTCAATGTATCTGTGCAAAACTAGTTGTTAAAAATAGGAACCGAAAGTTAGTAAGTACGAATAATTATTTTAAAAAAAAGTTTAGCTTTTTGAATTAAAAAGCCTCTGTAATTATGAAACAAGCAAAATTTTCGTTGATAACTTTAGCTTTATTGGCAATTGTTGGTGCAGCTTTGGCATTTAAAGCTAGTAGAAACTTTATGACCTTTTACAAATATACTACTTCTGTAATTAACGGTAAGGTAACTGGTGTATGTGATCAAAACATGACTATACAAGATCGTCTAAAAACTACTTCTGTTGGTGGTGTGATAACTACTTTTTCTTCTTCGCCAGCGATAAATGTAACTACTTGTACTGCTCGTGTTATTGCCGATCTCTAATCTTGGCTTTGCAGGATAATAGATAGTTGTGGTTGTGTTTTTTCATAATTAATTTACATTAATTAAGCCGTCTTAGAGTTCTGGGGCGGCTATATATTGAGATGGTATTCGGTGAATATAGGAACTTTATATTTTATTTGGTAGTGGTTATTAATTTAAGAGATAAAGAAATTCTCTTTTATGGCAAACCGAGTTAAATGCATTAATTGAATAGCTATAGTGATAAATATCTTTTAAAGCATTTTTTTTTAAGAATGCTATAGTGCACAGATTGATCGCAGTAGCGTCATTTCCATCTAGTACAATTTCTCGCTACTTACTATGCTATTGATAATGTTTTTCGTTTCAAAATCTATTTCTGCACTGCTAACTAGGACCTTGAAATACATCGTGCCGAGAGGGCTGGTCAGCATGGTTAGTCTAAAAGGAGAGGTGTCCTTAGGCTTTGTTAATGGCTGTTATGAATAGAGCAAACAGAGTAGTAGTCAAACGTGCATTGCTGTTGAACTAAAAAGCCTTTCAGGAACTCAGTTCCGCCATTGATGACATTGCGTTGTCCGCTTAGGCCGATTACATCGGCCTTGATAACCTTCATCGTTTCGCATTGGAGCCGCGATATTGAATATCTATCTTTAATGTTAGCGAGCAGCGTGCGGAATACACTAAATACCGTCTTGTAGTCTTCGGGTTCTGCCTAACTCCGATAAGTTCTTACGGGTGCTGGCATATGCTGTGTCTATGGTGATACGATTTGCGCTAATACTACTTTTTTACGTCAAGATATCCCACTTGGGTTTTGTAAAAGGCGATGTTACCAATCTTACATCGTAATTTTGATAGTCGCATTTTTTGTGCGGTTATAAAATTTGAAAATAAGAAATGGGGCTTTTCTTTAGTAAGATCCGTTTGGCTTACACCTGCACCTGATGTAATTAATAGCGTTCACTTTAGCTAAAGTAACGGCGTATTTTGTTCGACAAAATTTTAATACATATTGATATCGATTATATTAAATGGATAGGTGGTTTATTGTTTAACAAGTAGAAATGAGGAAAAGAGAGAGAGGGAAGTATGTTTGGGAGTAGGGGTTATATAGGCGTTGATAGCCTCCCTTTTAGTAGCACGTATAAGAAAAATGAGGACCACTGTGATAATAAGAAATTCTAAGAGTCGGTTTTAATCATGGAGTTTGACCAATTATCACATAGGTTTCACATAAGCCTGGTTCTTTTGCTAGTCGAGTTTTCTTACCCTGCATGGAAGTATCTGTTCCCAAGCTGTAGTATATCATCGTCCGCACCGTACACTCCCCACCCTCATACGCAGGCATATAATAATAAGTAGGCAATGCCGCTGCCACGCACGCCAAAAACACCATCCCAAGTAATATCCTCGCTTTTTTCATAAAAAATAAAAACAAGTTACTGAACCCAACTGCAAACGGGCTGCAAAAAACATAACAATACCTTAAACCATCCCCTCCTGAAAAACGGCTATTTTCGCCTCCGTTGCTCAAACCACTGCCATGCTGCATGCCCATGATGATATTGACCTGATCCGTACCGGCGACCAGAAAGCTTTCGAAAGATGTTTCAACCGCCACTGGCCTTCCTTATACGCCTTTGCGTTAAAAATTCTCGGCAATAAAGACGATGCAAAGGATGTGGTGCAGTTGGTGTACATCTCCCTCTGGGCAAGAAAAGAAAAGCTCAATATTACAGGCTCCCTGGAAAGTTACCTCCACCAGGCGGTGCGCTTTCAATCTATCAAGAAGTTAAAGGAAATCATGAACAGGCCGGAAGAATTGGACCGGGTACAGGAATACATCATGCCGGTATTGAATGATATCTGGGAAAAGATGGAAACCACCGATGTATTCAGGGAAATAGATACCCAGTTGGCAGGTTTGCCCGAAAAAACAAAACAGATTTTCCTTTTAAGCCGCCGCCAGCAGCTGTCAATAACAGAAATAGCTTTGCAGTTGAATATCTCCGAAAAAACCGTCAGAAACCAGCTCCACCTGGCTTTAAAGGCATTGCGGCATCATATTGCCATGGCCATTGTACTGGCAGAAATCATGTGTTAATAATTCCTTAACGTACATCTTCGGGACAAGCACCCCTTTTGAAGGAACATATCTATAGAAGAATGTTCCGGATGAATATAGCACAGTTTAAAAGATTGGTCGATAATTACCTGTCGGGAAATGCTTCCCGCAGGGAGGCCACATTGCTGAACAGTTACCTGGATAAGGCCTGGGAAGAAAAGCAACTCCCATCCGATGCAGAAGAGCAGGGGCAGGAAGTGTGGAACAGGATCCGTGGGGAAATAGCGCCCCCGGTAAGGAGTATCAGGGTATGGCGGTATGCTGCCAGTGCGCTGATCATGATCGCGGCAGGTGCGGGGTATAAATATCAGTTCGAGTTGCAGGACTGGCTCGATCCTATTCCTATGCAGAGCGCTACTGCGCTGAAATACCAGGTAAAGAAAATTACGTTGCCCGATAGTTCGGTGGTGATTTTAAATAGTGGGTCCACGCTTACCTGGCCACAGCGTTTCCGTGGCAAACACCGTAACATCAGTGTAAATGGGGAGGCGTTCTTCGACGTTACGCCGCAAACGGCGCCTTTTATTATTACAGGTCCGCATTTGCAGGTAAAGGTATTGGGTACCAGCTTCGTGGTGACGGACAGCAGTAATATAGAAAAGCCGAAAGTGAGTGTGAAAACGGGTAGTGTAGCGGTAACGGCGGCCACGGTAGTACAGCAGTTGCGCGAAAACGAGGAACTGGTGTATGAAAATGGCGCAATCAATATCTATAAACAAACGGAAGTGAATACCGGCTGGACCAGCAAAAAACTCCAGTTTAATGAGTCAGCTTTGGCGGAAGTTTTCGGGGAGATGGAAAAGATTTATGGTATAAAAATAAAAACTGCCAACCGGGCTATCAGGGATGAAAAGTTCACCGGTGCATTCGAGGAAACTGACACCGTAGATGATATCTTAAAAGTAATTGCACTCTCTTACAGGCTAACAATTCATAAAGACAAAGACGGCACTATCGTAATCAGATAATACACGCATATAGGCTTAAAACAATGAACCATCCGCATACTGCGGACGGTAATGGATATTCTTTTTTTAAATCAACAACGAATGAAGGAAAAAATTTTACACGGATGTATGTGGATCCTGCTTTGCTTTGCCTTGCCCGCTATGGCACAGGAAAGCTTCCTGCAGAAAAAGGTCAGCATCAGTTTCAGGAATGAACCCATCGCAAAATGTTTCATCGGGTTGCAGCAGAAGGGAGGCATCACTTTCTTCTACAATCCCGCCGATATCAAAGCATTGGATAAGAAATATAACGCCGATCTGAATAACAAAACAGTGGCCGAAGTCATTACCTGGCTCTTACAGGACACCGGGCTGGAATTCGAAGCGGTAGACGGCCGTAAAGTGGTTGTCCGCAAAATCATTGTTAAACAATCAACAGCACCCCGCAAAAGGACCATAACGGGGATGGTCACAGACGCAACAAAAAACACCCCCATTGCCCGCGCTGAAATTATGGCGCAAAGTACAGGCGCAGTGGTCACTGCAGACGAATCCGGCCGCTTCTGGGTAGAAGTAAAAGATACCAGCGATGTGCTGGTGGTGTATTATGTAGGGTACGCCACCAAAATGGTAAAGGCCGGTAGTCTGCCGGTGTTGGCGGTACAACTCAAACCCGACAGCAAAACACTGAGCGGTGTTACCGTTGATGCCCGCAGACGTTCCAACACGGAAGTGATGATGCTCAACGACCGTAAAAATTCTGCCATGATCTCCGATGGGATCTCTGCACAGAACATCGAAAAAACCGCCAGTATCACCACTACCCAGGCCCTGCAAAGGGTATCGGGGGTAACGGTGACCGACGATAAATATGTGGCCATCCGTGGCCTGGGCGACCGTAGCGTAATCGGTCAGCTGAATGGTATCCGCCTCGCGTCATCAGACCCCGACAGGTCCGCTATTCCGCTGGACCTGGTACCCGCCGGTTTGCTCGACAACATCACCATCTATAAAACCACCACCTCTGATAAACCTGCTGATGCCGCCGCAGGTATCGTGGAACTGAAAACAAAATCAGTACCCGACCACGAAACGCTGACCATCTCCGCGCAAACGGGCATGAACTCACAAACGGGCAGCCACGTGAATAGTTTTTATAACAGCGACATGGGCTTCCTCGGACAAAAAGTAAAGTCCAAAGGTTTGTCCAATGATTTTCAGCAATTGTCAAAACAATACCCCGGCGGCCTGGGCGAGATCCAGCGTAAAATCGCCAACAGCCGCAATGATCCGGCTTTACTGGCAGAAGCCAACCGCATCAATGGTATTATGCATGGCTTCGATCCCGTACTGACCACAAAATATAAAACGGCGCCGCTGAACCAGATCTATTCCGTGACTTACGGTAACAGTTATACGGTTTTTAAGAAACACCAGGTAGGATTAATAGCCGGCGCCAATTATTACAACCGCACCAACGATATCTACGACGGCCAGCTGACCCAGTATAGTGTATACCAGGGCGTGCTCACCGGCAACAGCGCATTGTACAGTCCCCGCGTGATCCCTAACTATATTACCCCCAACAACATTAACCTGGGGAAGTACCTGAATTACAAGGAGAACACCGGCACACAAACACTCAACTATGGATTTTTGGGTGGACTTACCTACCGCTTCAGCCCTCAGCACGAAATCAGTATGCAGTACCTGGGCAGCCGGGGTGCGGAAACACGTGCTACCAACCTGCATGGTGCGTATGAATATACCGGTTTGCCAGGCAAGGTATATAACCTGATCTTTTCCCTGCGCCAGAGCTACCGTACCCTCAATACCTTCAACCTCCAGGGAGAACATAAGTTTGCCAAAAATGAATATGCGCCAAAACTGAGCTATAACCTCGCTACCTCTTCCTCCACACAGGATGATCCGGATTATCGCTTTGTAAACCTGGCCGATTATCGCCTGGATGGCGGCAGTTCTTATCCTGGTATACCCGGTACACCCGGTGGTGTTCCTCCTGTAAATGCTACCAACAGTCTGTATTCCCTGGTATCGGGTTACGTAAACGGCTACGGTCCTTATGGTATCATCCAGGCCGATCCCAATGGACGCCGCTTCCGTTACCTGAAAGAAAATAACTACAACTATAAAGCGGATCTCACCCTGCCCTTTAAAGCCCTGGATAAGAAACAGGAATTTAAAACAGGCGTAAATTACCTTCACCGGAGAAGAAGTTTTAACGAAAACGTACTCTATCTCCCGGGATCTAATTATTCCGCTGCCGGCCCCATGCCTTTGTACGAGGTAAATGGTAATCTCGATCAGCTGGTGGGTTACGACCGTATCGGTATCCGTCCGCCCTCCACTTACAATGAAGAAGGCGCGCCGCGTACCGGTGGTTATTTATACAACATCCAGAAATCCCCCAATAACTATAAAGGCTACTACGAAACCCGTGCCTTCTACGGCATGTTGGATCTGCACCTGACGGAACAATTGCGCCTCACCGGTGGTGTGCGTTTTGAGATGACGGATATCCAGGCAGCAGTAGATACCGCCAATGTATTCCTCGATCCAAGTATCACCACTACTGATGCCAGCGGTAACAAGGTAAACCTGGTATACACAGAGCCTAACTCCGTGTACAAAACAGATTACGAACCTTACTACTCTGCTAACCTCACCTATACACTGAATAAAAATATGAACTTCCGCCTGGGCTATAATACCACCCTGGCGCGGCCGGAACTGCGTGAACTCACTAACGTATTCGACTTTGATCCTTTCCAGTTTGCACTGGTAGTAGGTAATCCCAAACTGAAAAATCAACGCACTACCAACTACGATTTCCGCTGGGAATGGTTCCCTAATCCGGGTGAGGTATTGTCGGCCTCCGTGTTTTACAAACAGATCGATAACCAGCTGACCAAGGTATTCAAACAGAATTCTTCCGGGCTGGAAGCCCGTTTCCCGGAGTTTCCGGCGATAGAATTCCAGAACGATCCCAACAAAGGCCATGTATACGGCATCGAGCTGGAAGTGGTTAAAAATCTTGGTCTGCTATATGCGCCGCTGAAGAATTTCTTCCTCGGATCTAACCTGTTGCTGGCACAAAGTGAAATTAAAAAGACGAAAGAGAGACTGGAAGCTTCCCGTGCCATCGATCGCCGCGCACCGGAAAACAGTCCCCTGTTTGAGCAGGCGCCTTATTCCATGAATATCTTCCTGAACTACAATAACAGGAATTCAGGTACTGATATCACCACTACGTTCAACATGGTAGGAGAGCGGCTGATCCAGGTAAATCTCGATGGTACACCGGATCTGTATTCCAGGCCCAATCCTGTACTGGATATCGTGTTTTCACAACAACTGCTGAAACGCCTCCAGCTGAAAGGTTTTGCCAAAAATATCCTCGATCGTCCGGTGGAAGAAGTATATGCCAACCCCGGTACCGGTGGCATGTTTTACGGAAGAAAATATGTACGCAGAAGTTTTTACCGGGGAACAGAATTTATGCTGGGCCTGACTTTCAACCTGTAAAAGTTCAATGATGAAAATGAAAACTACGCATATACTCATGGCAGCGGCAGTCTTACTGACTGCCTGCTCAAAAAAACTGGATTATAGTTACGATAACCGTGTAAACCAGCAACCACTTACAGCATCTACCATGCGCCTGGTGAATCTGGCCGGGGCAACGGAATTACAGATCAATGGCCAGAAACTCACCAGCTTTACGGCACCGGATTTTGAAGGTGGCTATGGTCCCGATCAAACACGCGGTACCCGCTGGTTCCCGGAAAACGGCCGCTTAGGTACTACCTACACCATCCCGGCTGCATTGCTGAAAAATGGCCGTGCAGACAGTATTATGTTCAGCTCCCTGAGCCAGAAGGTAGGTGCGCCGCCGGCACGCCCTTTCAGCGCTGTTGAAGATGTGAATAAACCGGCCGATTATTATTTCGTACGCTTCCGTCCTAACCAGGCTGGCTTTATAGATTCCCTGTTCCGTATTCCCCGCGATATTTCGCCGGCAGTAGATGCGGGCAGCTGCAAGGTACGCCTCCTCAATCTGAGTTCCACACCGGATGGACATTCCGTTCCCGGGCTATATCGGAATGGCCCGATGAGCGTTACGCTCGCAGATGGAACTGCTATACCGGGTTTATCCAATGTGGCGCCGGGTGCATATTCTGCTTATGTGGAACTGCCTTACGGTACCTACCAGTTCAAAGTACTCAACAGTGAGGGGAAAGAAGTGCCCGCCAGTGGCAGTTATAATACCACCAACCCCGTAACCGGTACGCTGATGGACCTCCAGGGAACACCCGGTATCGGCGGAAATAAGGATACCTGGCTCACTTTTGCACCTATAAAAACGTACCAGCCCGGTGGCATTTATACCATTGTGGTAGCTGGTTCCATGGAAACAAAAATACCAACCGGAAACCCCAACGGAGAAACGACCAATACGGAGAGTAATATCTTTCGCATCATTGCAGATGTACCGGAGCCGGTAAATATCAGCTACGCACGCATCCAGGGTGTTAATGCCGCCGCCGGCAAAACCATTTCCTGGCAGGTAGACGGACAGCCGATGGGTGCAGCATTGCCTTATACAAAACAAACCACCTACAGCCGTTATACAACGGGCACGCATATAGTAAAAGCACTGGGAGACGGCGGACAGGTACTTGCCGAAAGTAGCCTGCCGCTACAACCCGGAGACAATCTCACCCTGTGGTACTACCACCGCAAAGATGGCACTCCCGCTATTTCGGTATCGGCCAATAACATGAGCGGCAAATATTTTGGAGGCACCGCTACTGAAGATGGCTCCTATGGTATATTCAAAGATGCATGGCCTTTCTGGATACGCTTTATGAACTTCTGCCCCGATATGGAGGAAGTTACCTTCACCGCAGACAATGGCCTGCCTTTTCCAGGATTGAACACGCTGCCGAATACTAATAGCGCTGCACAGCATATTGCACTGGGCGCCCCGATGACAGACAATCCATATGTAATGATGTATGTGAATTTCCCCAGCCGGATCTTCTCCTATGCGTCACATCCAGGTGTTCTGCCGGGCGACTGGATCCGCAGTATCACACCACTCACAAGCCGCAATTTTATAGCCCGCCCGGAACTTTATAAAACACCGGAACTGCCACAAAGCGAACCTGGTGTGTATACCGTTGCGCTTGTAGGCAGCACTGCTGCCAATGCTACAGAAAAAGCACGGATGATTATTGTGAAACATAACAATTGAGTCGTTTATGAAGAGACTATACTTTTTACTACCGGTACTATGCGCAGTTGTGTTGCTGTATAGCTGTCGCAAAACGGAATATGCTACCCTGAACAGTCCTGCTTATCTGCGGGTGTTCAACTGTATCGAATACAATCAGAACCTGGGTAATAAAGATGCACCGCAACCTTTCTTTACCTTCATGATTGATCCCGTGCTGGATGAAGCAGGCATCCCGGTGAGTGCCGCCGTTACCGGCGATTTCCTGGATCAGCGTGCTCAGTGGGCTATGCCTTATCCCGATGCCGCCAGTAATGTAATCTGGCAGAAGGAATTTCCCGGCACCAAAAGAGTACTCGCCGCACCTATCGTGAATGGTTATGATTTATCCAGCTGGGCGCAGGTGCCTTCCGGAAAACATCATATCATTTTCCGTACCCGCCCGCTCAATAACACCCCCTATTTCGAACTGGGGCCACTGGAAAAAGGTGTTACCCTCATCGACACCACCATCGATTTGTCGGCCGGAGAAGTATATACGATGCATGCCCTCATAGAAGAGTATGTGAGTCAGCGACCGTTTATGTACCTGCGCCAGGAAACCTTTCCCAAACAGCCATTTGCTGATTCGCTGGTATATGTGAATTTCTATAATCTCAGTTCCATCAACTGGTTCCAGCTGTCGCCGAATGAAATCACCAACCAGTACCTCGTCAGCACCAAGTTGCAGGATACCATGCAGGTGTATTATTCCCTGAACAGACGGAACGGGTCCACCCTCACGGCTATTCCCGGTTACCGGGGTGTACCCATGGGGCAGATCATTCATTCTCTCGACCCAAAAGTGGCGCCGTACTACAGCTTCCCGTTGTTCCCGGATAGTAGCAGCAATAAAATTTTTGCCGGCAATATGAGCCAGCAGTTCGGATTCCTGGGAGCCGGGTATTCTCCGGAAGCCCTGACTTACCCGGATAATCTGCCGGTTGGTGGTTACTCCGGGTTGATCCTGGGAGATTATGGTAACCAGGACAAAACAGGACAGCTGCCTTTCCTGGTCCGAGCGGATCTCCGTACAGGTCTGATCGTCAGCATCCACTCCGGTACCACCAATCCACGCTCTTTTGCTACGGTGAATACCATTGAGTATATCAACCGCAAATTTTACGTGACCACCATTCAGCGAAAGTTTGCACCTCCTGTTTATTAAACACTGAACGTATGAACAATTTTATGAAATATAAATGGGCCGGCATATTGGGATTGTTATTGCTGGCAGCATGCAGCAAGGATAACCTGACGCCGCCAATTGATAAAACCACTGTACCACGCAACATGGGTACATTTATCGAAAACAATTATGATCTGAGCCTGTTAAGTGCCGCGTTGAAAAAAACAGGTCTGCTGGATTCGCTGAACCAGGCCGGTGCCATCACTTTTTTTGCGCCGGATAACGCTGCCTTCAACAGGATCGGGATTTCTACGCCGGAAGAAATAGACCGTATGGACGTGGACAGCCTGCGGTTTATGCTCCGGTACCACATGATACGCGACCGCTACTTTATTTCCACCTTTCCGCGACAGATGGATAATAAGTACACTACGCTCGCAGGAGAAAAACTCTATGTGTCGACTGATAAAGTAGACCAATACATCAAGTCAGACCTCTATACGTTTGTGAATGGTGCTTTTATCATGGGAGGCGCCAAAAGAAATATCGCCCTGGCTAATGGAGTGATTCATATTCTCTACAGACCCATACAGTTTTATAAGATGACGGTGCAGGACTATATCGCCAAAGATACCAGCTTTTCCCTCTTTACGGCCGCTATGAAGCAGTTTGGATTATGGGAAGAATTGAAAACAAAAAATCCGCTCACCGTATATGTACCGGTAAACAGCGCCTTTGAAAAATATGGTATTACGGCGGCGAAAATAGCTGCTATGAAACCCGCAGCGTATAAACCGATTGTTTTTGCCATTTATGCCATGCAGATGAGGCCTATGCATATCTTCTCTGCAGATGGCTATATCATTGGCGGAACAAATGTATTTGGTTCCAACGTTGCCTTCCTCGATGGCGGCTATGGTATCGCACCGGCGTATTTCCACAACAGTAACGAAAACACGGAATCCGTCAGCCTGAACATCGGAATGATGTATGGTCTGAATTGGGGAGCAAACCCGGATGGGCCTTCCCATATCCCGTATGCAGGAAGCATGATGAATACGGATCACCTGTGTACCAATGGTATTGTGCATGTGATCAGTGACCTGATGCTGAACCCGGATTTAATGAAGCAATAAAAATGAAACCGATGAAATTACAGTTACCCGTACTGCTATTAATACTCCTCGCTTTTGTGGCCTGCCGTAAGCAGGACATTGAACCGGAACCGGTAGGTGAGCCCGTGCCGCATGAAGCAGGTCCTGATAAAACCTGGCAGGAACTGCTGGCTACTTCTTCGTATACCCGTTTCCGGGATGCGTGGCAACGTTCTGGTATGGAAGCCAGATTAAAACAAAGTGGTTCAGGCTTCTTTTCCGTACTGATACCCACCGATAAGGCGTTTGACGAAGCCGGTTGGACTGCCGATAAAATAAAAACCGCGACGGCTGCAGAACTGGATGGCCTCCTGGCCTTCTATGTACTGCCAGCCCGCCTGATGCCGGAAAGTATGGCGGTGATACCGGGTAATACGCCGGTAGCTACCTTATCTACCCGCTCTATGGAAGGCCGTGAAAACTGGTACAGCAGGGATTACCTGGATTTTGTTTTCATAGGTAAAGCCGGTGATAGCCTCCTGGTAGACGGAAAAGGTATGAACAAATGGGGCCGGTACCAGCAGGCCTCCAATGGTATCATCTACCCGATAGAACACCTGGTGCCGATGCCAACGCAAACCATGTGGGAATTCATAGAGGCGGAGCCGCGTTTCAGTTTATACCGCGATGCCCTGCTTATTGCGGATAGCCTCTATAAGTCGGAATGGATGGATTTCGGGGTCATGACCATCCTGCAATCAGGTGAACAGATAGGACAGTTAACCTTGTATGCACCCAATAATGATGCATTCCATAAGCACGGGTTTAATAATGCAGAAGATATTCTTAATTATTGCCTGCGCTCCTGGCCACTGCCACCTCCCGATTACGATGAGAATATGTATTATCAGCAACCAACACTTTCTATAGATTCTATCCTGTTTGCGCATGGGATGGAAGTTTATCCTACCCTGCAATTGTATGGGGATGCCCGCATAGGTAAGGTGTACTTCTCCAATGACCTGGCTACCAACGCCCGGTCACTGACACACCTGCTGCTCCAGCCCGGCCAGATGTATTACGGTCCGCCCGTTTACATCAGCCTGGATTTTATTAACAACAACGGGCAACCAGGTGTAAAAAGACACGGCGCTACCACGCCTTACACCGGACTGAAAACAAGGGATATCCGCGTGTTCAACGGTGTGATTCACGAAGTAGATGATCTCTTTATACCATCAAACTAAAAAATGTATCCATGAAAATAGGAAGATATGCAGGTGTGCTGTTGATGCTGCTGGCTGCATGTACAAAAAAAGACGATAGTGCGGCCGGTCCGGACGAAATCAACCGGCTGAGCTATATCATCGACGATAATAAATTCAATTTTTCTTTCTTCAACACCGCCCTCGGAAGAACCGGGTACCGCAACACATTGGCAGGTCCCGGTCCTTACACGGTAATGATTCCGGATAACAACGCCTTCATCAAAGCCGGCTATGCCAACGAGCAGGCAGTGCTCACGGAAAGCGGTAATGTCCTCAACAGTCTTTTGTCCTATCACATTGTGAATGGTACCTGGGAACTGAACAAACTACCGTTTAAATTTAACCAGGAACTGACTTCTGTATCCGGAGCAAAAATGTATGTGACCCGCTGGGTGAAAGGTACGGATACCCTGCTGACCATCAACGGTACGCCGCTGCTGGCTTACAACCTGCCCGCCAGCAATGGTGTGATCCAGGTGCTGGACAACGTGCTGCAACCGTTGACGCATAAAACTTTATCGGCCGCTATCTCCGCTGATACTACACTCAACTTCCTGAATGTGGCTTTGCAACAGGCCGGGTTAAAGGAACTGCTGTCCGGAGAAGATGCCTATACGGTATTTGCGCCATCTAACCAGGCATTCCGCCAGGCAGGCTTTTTATCTATCGACAGCATTAACGCCACAAGCCCGGCAGTACTACGGGAAATGCTGGCCTACCAGTTGTTCAGCGGCCGGAAGTTTGTTTATGATTACATCCTCACCACCGGCCCGTCCGGTCAATCGGATCAGGCGATGTCAAACGGCAATAACACCACCATTCAGCTGCTGAAGTCAGGAGTGAAATACACCGGTATCAGCATCACCGGCCCGGGTAACAGCACTCCGGCACAGGTGAAAAAAGCCAATGTTATGGCTGGCAACGGCGTGTTGCATATCATAGACCAGGTATTAAAAGAAAATCAGTAGTGATGAATAAAATTTTATACATAGCTTATTTTTTCGCCTTCCTGCTTTGCGTGGGCTACCCCGCAACGGCACAGGAAACCAATGGTACCCTCAGCGGAAAAATTACCAACGATAAAAAAGAACCCCTCATCGGGGTCACCGTACTGGCCATCCATGAACCTTCCGGTACCCGCTACGGCGTGATCACCGGTACCGATGGCCGCTACTATCTCCCGGGCCTCCGCATCGGTGGTCCTTACTCCGTGAGCATCACCATGATGGGCATGCAGGCGCAGAAAAGGGAACAACTCAATGTACGGCTCGGGGAACCATTACAACTCAACGTTGTAATGACCGCAGGCGGAACGGATCTGGCAGCTGTTACCGTAAAAGGCACTAAGAAAGCCGCTTCGGCCAATACCACCGGCGCCGGTCAAAACATCAGCCGTACGCAGCTGGCCAATATGCCCACCATCTCCCGCAGCCTGCAGGACATGACGAAGATGGTGCCTCAGAGCTCCCGCGATAACTCTTTTGCCGGTACCAACTTCCGCTATAACAACGTGACCATCGACGGTGCCATCAACAACGACGCTATCGGTTTCAGTCCGTCTGCAGGCGGTATCACCGGCAGCTCCGGCATGCCCGGCTCCAGTACCCGCACCAACGCGGTGTCACTGGATGCCATCGAAGACATGCAGGTATATCTGGCTCCATTCGACGTGAAGATTGGTAACTTCACCGGCGGTAGTATCAATGCGGTAACCCGCAGTGGTACCAACACGGTTACCGGCTCCGTATACGGCTTCGGCCGGAATGCCGGTCTCACCGGAAAAGGCCCTAATGGTAAAATAAACAATGAGTTTTATGATTACCAGGCTGGCGTAAGAGTGGGCTTTCCTATCATTAAAAACAAATTATTCTTTTTTACCAACGAAGAAATCACTTCCCGTCAGGATCCCGCACAACTGGTGGTTGGACAGCCCGAAACCGCGCATATCCTCAACGGAAAAGATGCCGATGATATCCGCAATGCTACGCTCAGCCGATATGGGAATAGCTTCGATCCTGGCACCGCCGGACAGTACACCGCGTACTCCCGCTCGCAGAAGTTCTTTAACCGCATCGACTGGAACATCAACGATAAACACCAACTCTCGCTCCGCAACAATACCATCACGTCCAAAGCCATGAACATGGACCGGGATCAGCAGGATTTCCGCTTCAGCAGCATGGCCTACCAGCAGGTGAACAACCAGAGCTCTACGGTGATGGAATTAAAATCACGTTTCAACAGCCGCTGGTCCAACAGCTTCATCGCCGGGTTCAGCATCGTACACGATAAACGCAACCCGGACGCCGATCCAACCCTGCCACAGGTACAGATTGCAGGCCGCACACCCGGTACCACCATCTACCTCGGTACCGACCGTGAAGCGAGTATCTTCAACATGAAACAACGTACCATCGAAATCTCCGATAACCTCACCTACAGAAAAGGAAAGCATACCGTTTTACTAGGTACCCACAATGAACTGTATCATATCGACTACGGCTTTGTGAACAGCTGGAACGGAAGGGTAGATTACCTGAGCATCGATGATTATCTCAACAACACGCCTTACCGTGTGAGAGGAAGTTACAATTACACCAACAACAGCCGCGAATATATCCTCGCACATCCCGAAGCACAGTTCAATATTAACATGCACAGCGTGTATGCACAGGATGAAATACAGGTCACCGATAAACTGAAAGTGATCCCGGGATTACGCGCCGACTATACCTGGTTGCCGGAAAAGCCCGCCCTGAGCGATAAAACAAGGGATGCGCAAACGGATGGCGCTTTTGGTACTACGTTTACCTACACTCCCCTGAACCGGATCAACAATGGTTACCTGGGCAAAGCTCAACTATCACCACGCCTCGGTTTCCGCTTCGACTGGAAAGGAGATCAGAGCCTCATTCTCCGTGGTGGTACCGGCCTGTTTACGGGCCGCATACCTTTTGCCTGGATCGCTTATGCCTATTATAACAATGGCGTAAACTACGGATCTTATGATCAGAAAGCAGATGCGAAGGTATTTGTGCCGGGGACTGATCCGCTGAAGCCAAATCCAAATGGCATTGGCCAGTTTATTGAGCAGAACGGTGCGCAGATGAATAACCGTAACGTAGGTAAAACACAGGTAGATGTAATCGATAACAACTTTGTGATGCCACAGGTATGGCGCAGCAGCGTTGGATTGGATTATGTGAGCCCTGCCGGGTTTAAATATACGGTGGAAGCCATGTATACCAAAACCCTGAAAGATGTGTTATTCCAGCAGGTGAATATTAAAGACGATCCTAAATACTATCCCTACGATAAAGACCGTCAGCAGCCTATTTACAGTGGTACCACAGACCCGCACTTTTCCAATGCCTATTTACTCAGTAATACCACGAAAGGATACCGCTACAGCTTCACCGGTAGTGTGAACCGCAGCTTCAATTCCGGTATGCAGTTCTCCCTGGCTTATACCTATGGTGGCTCAAAAGATGTATCCAACGGGATCCGTAACTCCATGGAAAGTAACTGGCAGCTGAACCAGGCCCTGAATCCAAATAACCCGGGGCTGGCATGGTCTAACTTTGATGTGCGTCATCGTATAGTAGGTAATGTTACCTATCACAAAGCATGGAATAAAAGCTGGGTAAGTACCCTCACCGTATTTGCTACCGCCCAGTCGGGTAGTCCCTTTACCTATGGCATTGTAAACAACAGCATCCAGGGATTACCACAGCAGGTAAGTCTGCTTTACATTCCGCAGGCCGCTGACGCCGTGAATTTCTTCCGCGATAATAAAGGGGTGAGCGCAGAGCAACAGGCTGCTGCATTTAATGCTTATATAGACGGAGATAAATACCTGAGCCATCGTCGCGGTCAGTTCACCGAACGCAACGCCGGCCGTACCCCCTGGAATGTGCAGGCAGATCTGCACTTTGCACAGGAATATCATTTTGGTGGTAAACAATTTATCACGTTTACTGTGGATATCGTGAACCTCACACACCTGGTAAACAGCGCCTGGGGCCTGGTATATTTTTCACCCAATACCTTTAACTCTACTGCCAGCACAGGGTTAACACCGTTGTTCCCGGCTACACAGAACCTGAACGGTTACCCTGTATACTCGTTTGAAAATCCGGGTAAGCCTTACTCTTTGGACTTCCTGAATTCAAGGGCGCAGGTACAGCTGGGTATGAGGTATTCTTTTTAATCATCGTTAAAGTACCAATAATGAAATATACTTTATACCTGCTGACTGCTTTTCTAATACTGGCAGCAGGCTGCAAAAGAGAGCGGCACAACGATGCAGCTGCCATGAACGTACAATCGTTCTGGCCCAACAGCGGCAACGCGGGAACTATTGTCACCCTGAAAGGGCAGGGCCTGGGTAAAGATGTGGTAGTGGATTTCAATGGCGCTGAAGCCCAAGTACTGGATGCGCGGGATTCCATACTCATTGTACTGGCACCGGATAAAGGCAGCAGCGGTGTGCTGTCGTTAAAAACGGGCGACCGCAAGGTAGAAGCAGGCACTTACACCTACCAGGCACTGAGTATGCACGGCATCAGTCCTGCTAACGGTCCGGCAGGTACGAATATCGTGATCCGTGGGGCGGGCTTCAGCAGCATGTCTGGTCCGGCAGTGGTGAGTGTAAACGGTAAGGCTGCAATCATTACCAGCGCCACTGATACTTTGCTGGTAGCCGCTGTTCCGGAAGGAGCAGGTACCGGTAAAGTAGCGGTAAAGGTAGATGGGAAAGAAGTGACGGGCCCTGATTTTACGTTCCAGGCCATCAGTGCCATGAAACCGGTAAAAGGCGGCGCCGGTACAAGCGTTACTATCAGTGGAGAAGGTTTTAATACTACCATGGAAGGCAACCTGATCACCTTTAACGGCAAGCAGGCCACTGTAGTGAGCGCCGCTGCCGGTAAGCTGGTCGTGAATGCGCCGGAAGGTGTTACCACCGGTCCGGTAGTAGTGAGTGTGAACGGACAGAAAACAATAGGGCAGATTTTTACAGTAGTACCTAAACCGGTGATCAAAACGGTATTACCGTTGAGCGCACCGGCAGGGGCCATTATAGACATCACAGGCGATTATTTCAGCACGTTGCCGGGAGAGGTGGTCGTTACCTTCAACGGACATCCGGCGGTTGTAATGGCGTCTGAAGAGCGTAACCTGAGTGTAAAGGTGCCAGCCGGTGCAGGTAATGGTAATGTGCAGGTAACGGTAAATGACCAGGCATCTGTAGGGCCGCTGTTTAAGGAGCAGTCGCTCGGAATCTCAAAACTGGTCCCCGACAATGGTCTGGCAGGTACGGAAGTACTGGTAAAAGGATTGGGCTTTAGTGCTGATCCCGCTGCCAATACCGTTTCCTTTAACGGTATCACCGTACCGGTTACTGAAGCCACCGACAGTACCTTGCGGGTAGTGGTACCCGTAGGCATCACCACCGGCGCCCTGAAAGTGCAGGTGGGGGCGCTCGACGCTACTGGTCCGGTATTCCGCCGGGCTGGTGTGATCACCATCGTTGGCGGCCCCGATCAGAACGTATTTAGCTATCTCCAGGGCATTGCTGTAGATAGCAAAGGCAACGCTTTTGTGCTGGATAATGCTGTCATCAAAAAAGTGACGCCTGGTGGAACGGTCAGCATTTTCGCCGGGAAAGCAGGTGGCGCCACAGGTAATACCAATGGCACAGGCACAGAAGCCTCGTTTTTCATCCCCGTCGCTATCGTCATAGATGCGCAGGATAATCTCTATATATGCGATCAGGGCAATAGGAATATCCGTAAAGTAACCCCTGGTGCAGTAGTAACTACTTTTGCGCAGGTAAGCTTTACGCCGGTTGGAATAGGGGTAGATCCGGGTGGCCGCCTGTATGTGGGTGCACAATATGCAGGTGTATACAAACTGGACGCCGCCGGCAATGCCAGTCCCATGGGCACAAACGTGAATATGAGCGCACAAGGCACAATGGCTATTGAAAGCAATGGGGCGCTCTACTTTGTGGGTGATAATAACTATCCTTATATTTCTAAAATCAGTGGCAACACACGTACTACTTACGCAGGTGGTCAATGGGGGTATAACGATGGGTCGCTGGCTACCGCTTCTTTCAGTGATCTCAGGGGCCTGGCATTTAATGTGCTGACCGGGGAAATGTATGCGGCCGACAACAATGCCATCCGCCTTATTGCAGACGGAAAGGTAACCCGGATCACCGGCTGGAAAGGGCAGGCTACACCTGCTATTGGCAGCGACGATGGCACCCTGAACCAGGCTACTTATAACAACATCACCGGCATCTGCATCGATAGGGAAGGAAACCTCTATGTGGTGGAACGTTATACAAAAGCAGTCCGGAAAATCATCTTACACTAACCAGGAAGCACTACTAAATAAAACAGCCTGTTTCTTTCCGGAGAAACGGGCTGTTGCCGTTAAAGAACATTCAGAGCAGCCGATCCTGCGTAATAAGCAGCGTATATAAGCATACAGTAGCAATATCTTTCAGATGAATACGCAAATGCCGTAATGCGTACGTCAGTTGGTTTTCCACCGTCCGCTTGGAAATATGCAGCCGGCCTGCTATTTCATCATTCGACAGGTAATCGAAACGACTCATACGGAATATTTCCTGGCAACGCGGTGGCAACTGCAGCAGCAGTTGTTGCAGTTGATCCTGCAGTTCTGATTGCCGGAGCCGCATATCGGCCTCGTTGGCGGTAAATTCATGTACCTCCAGTGCATCGGTATCCGCCAGGATTAATTGCTTTGTTTTTTTCCGGCTGTAGATCTGGTACCGCGTGGAAGTGAGCAGGAACGCAGGAAAAGATTCAATGATCAGTACATGCCGCCGGTTCCATAAACTCAGAAAAATGTCGTGCACTATTTCCTGGCAAACTTCTTTATCCTTTAAATACCTGTATCCCGTTTTGTAAACACATCCCCAATACTTGTCGAACAGGCGTGTGAACGCTTGCTGATCGTCTGCGCGAACGGCATTCCATAACTGAATATCCGGAATATCTACAGGGAACATTGGCAACTGATTGATGAAAAACGCAGAAAAGATAGTTGTTAGAAAATTAAAAAAAAAATATTCCCGGTTTATGTGTGTGCGATGTTTTTTTTCATACTTATAAGCAAAGGATGCTAGCATGACCGAAGAAGAATTCCTCATTCAATACCGTCGATACCTGGCTGGAGAGCTTACTCCTGGCGAGATAGCGGCATTGTTCGCTCACCAGGACGACATACAGCTGGAAGCGGGGGAAATAGCGGAAGAAGAAAAAGAAGAACTGAGAGATAAAATACTGAAGAGGTTGCAGGAGGAAATGCGGCCACCGGCACTCTACCCGGTAAAACGATCGGGGTACCGCAGGTGGTGGGCCGCCGCAGCCGTTGCAGCCATCGCTATCGGCGCCGCTTTTTTCTGGCAATATCGTTCTGCCCCACCGCCAAAAAACATGGCGGTGGCCACTGTGCATCCGGCAGGCATACCAAAGAAAAAAACCTGGCTCACCCTCAGCAACGGGAAAATGATTTCTCTTTCTGATGCGGGAAAAGGCCTGGTGGCAGCCACTCAGGGAGCATCGGCCAGTAAGGAGGCCGCCGGTGAATTAGCCTATTCCCGCCAGCATAACGATACCAGGGCTATACCGGATACCAACAGCATCAGCACCCCCGCTGGTGAACAGTTTACCATTGTACTGGCAGATGGTTCCAAAGTAAAGCTGAATACCACTTCCTCCCTGCGCTATCCTGTTTTCTTTGCTGGCAAACGCGAAGTATATCTTTCGGGAGAAGCCTGCTTTGAAGTAGTTGCGGATCCTGCCAATCCTTTCATTGTACATGTAAATGGCACCACCGTGCAGGCGCTCGGTACGGTGTTTAATATCAAAGCCTATCCGGAAGAAAAGATATCAAAAACAACACTGGTTTCCGGTGCGGTGAATGTGAATGTAAGCGGGAAAAACCAGCTGCTCCATATCGGGCAGCAATTGAATTATGATTTGTCCGGAAACCGTTACTGGATGAAGGAGGTGAATACAGAAGTAGTAACCGCCTGGAAAGAAGGGATTTTTGCTTTTGAGAATGAGCGGATCTCAGATATGATGACGGAAATAGGCCGTTGGTATAATATGGATGTCAGCTTTACCAAAGGAAATGCCAACAGAAAATTCAGCGCAAAAATAATACGTTATGAAAAAATCAATGAAGTACTGAAACGGCTTGAATTAACAGGCTCCATGACTTTCGCGATACAAAAAAATAGCATCATAGTAACAATACGATAGTAATCAACCAAACCGCCACGTTTTCTTAGTATAAGATCGAATCATTTTTATTTTCTTAATTACTTGTCAGATGAATAGTATTCCATGTTCATGGCTGCACAGGACGCGCTCCTGCATGCCAGTAAAATTCCTATGTCTTCAAGGGTGGACGATGCTCTTTTTTCTGTCAGCCTTGCTCTTACCCACGTTGCTGAAAGCTCAGCGGGCTCCTTTACCGGTTACACTCAATGTAAAAAATGAGCCGCTGGGAGAGGTCTTTAAAAAACTGCAGCAGCAATCCGGTATGTTTTTTATTTTTGAGAATGAACTGCTGCAGCAAACATCTCCCGTTACTGTTAACGCCGTAAAACAGCCACTGAAGCAGGTGTTGGACGACTGCTTCAAAAATCAGCCGCTCGATTACAGCCTGATAGAGAATACCGTGGTAGTGCGCGCAAAAGGAAGCGCCGCTCCGCTGCAGAACCAGGTGATCACCGGGAAAGTAACCGACTCCAAAGGACAGCCCATACCCGGCGTAACTGTACGCAGTAAATCAAATAACAGCAACACACAAACGGACGAAGCCGGCGCTTTCAGCCTGAAAGTAACCAGCACAGAAGAAACACTCATCTTTTCCTATATCGGTTTCCTGACCCAGGAATTTCCGCTGAAAGGCCGTCGTAAGGTAGACATTATCTTAAGCGATAATGCTTCCAATCTCCAGGACGTAGTAGTAGTGGGATACGGCCAGCAGAAAAAAATCACCGCCGTTGGTGCGCAGAGCAGCATCCGCGTGGAAGATCTGAAATTACCCGCCGCCAATCTGACCAATGCCATCGCCGGCCGCGTGGCCGGCATCATTGGTGTACAACGCAGCGGTCAGCCCGGTTACGACAATGCGGAAATATATATCCGTGGCATTTCTACCTTTACCAGCAGCAGTCCGCTGGTACTGGTAGACGGCGTGGAAAGGGATTTCGCCAACGTGGATCCCGAAGATATTGCCAGCTTTAGTATCCTGAAAGATGCTTCTGCTACCGCCGTGTACGGTGTTAGAGGCGCCAATGGCGTGATTCTCATTCAGACCAAACAGGGTAAACCCGGCAAAACACTGATGAATGCACAATATGATCAGGGCCTCACCCAGTTTACCCGCATCCCGAAATTCGCAGATGGTATTACCTATATGCGGATGGCAAATGAAGCATATAAAAATAGTAACCCTAATGATCCGTTACCCAAGTATTCGGAAGACAGGATCGCCAAAACCGCCAGCGGAGAAGATCCGGACCTGTATCCAAATGTGGACTGGTTTGATGTACTGTTCAATAAATTTGGCCAGAACCGCAGGGCGCGCGTAAATGCCAACGGCGGATCGGATAAAGCGCAATACTATCTTTCCATAGGCTATTATGACGAAAAAGGAATGTATAAAACAGATGGCCTCTCGGATTATAATGCACAGATAAAATTTACCCGCTATAATTTTACCTCCAATCTCATCCTGCAGTTAACCAAAACAACAAAGGTGGATTTTGGCGCTTCCGGCTGGATCAGCAACGGTAACTTTCCAGGTAGCAGTGTAGACGATATATGGGGCGCTGCCTACAACCTGCCGCCCATTCTTATTCCACCTGTTTACTCCAACGGACAGAATTCAAAACTGCGTACCGGCGATATCAACAATCCCTATACCATGCTGAACAGAACCGGCTATGTATCTGAATTCAGAAGCCAGTTATGGAGTAATATCCGTCTTACCCAGGACCTTGGCTTCTGGCTCAAGGGTTTGTCTGCTACCGGTATGTTTTCGTTTGATAACTACAATGCACATACCATCAGACGTACCAAATCAGTAGATGGCTTCCTCGCTACCGGCAGGGATGCTCAGGGAAATCTGCTGACGCAGCAAACATCTATCGGCTCCAGCTACCTCGGCTATGATCGCTCCAACGGAGGCACCCGGCAGTTCTATTCAGAAGCCTCACTGAACTACAAACGTACTTTCGGCAAACACGATATCACCGGTATGGCGGTGTATACCCAGTCGGATAAATCTGATGCGTTTGCAGGAGATTTTATCAATTCCATTCCCTACCGCTTTTTAGGCGTGGCGGGCAGGGTCACTTATGCTTATGATAATAAATACCTGGCAGAAGGAAATTTTGGCTACAACGGTTCTGAAACCTTTGAGCCCAGCAAGCGTTTTGGATTCTTTCCTTCCGGCGCTGTGGGATGGGTGGCTTCGGAAGAAAATTTCTTTAAACCATTGCTCAATAAAATACAGTTCCTGAAAGTACGCTTCTCCTATGGTCTGGCGGGTAACGGTAATATCGGCGGCCGCCGCTTTGCCTATATCTCTACCATCGACGGTGGCAACGATAAATACCAGTATGGCGGTAATGGCATCAATAACGAAATCAATGGTTATGATATCGGTGATTATGCAGTATCTGTTACCTGGGAAAAAGCAAAGAAAGCGAATCTCGGTATAGAACTCAAAACCTTCCACGACCAGGTATCATTGGTGGTGGATGTATTTAATGAGAACCGCACCAATATTTTCCGTCAGCGTGGCGATGTGCCCAACTACACCGGTATCCGTAACCTCCCCTGGGCCAATCTCGGGGAAATACACAACAAAGGCGTGGAAGGTACACTGGAAGTAAACAAGAAGTGGGGGCAGGTAGATGTGGGCTTCCGGGGCAACTTTACCTGGAACCGCGCCATCATTATCAACGATGCCAATGCACCCTGGCCTTATCCCTGGCAGCAGAATATCGGGCGTAAATTTGGTCAGCGCTTCGGATACACTGCGCTCGGTCTCTTTACTTCAAAAGAAGATGTGGCCAGCAGCCCCCAGCAAACAGGCGTAAACATGCCTGGTGATATCAAATACAAAGATCTGAACGGTGATGGTAAAATAGATGGCTACGATGCCGGTCCCATCGGCTATGGCAGTATCCCTGAAATTGTATATGGTTTCGGTCCTACCATCAGCTGGAAAGGCTGGTACATGGCCGGCTGGTTCAAAGGCATCAGTAATGTGGATATTCAGCTGAATGGAGATGGCCTCCGGCCTTTCAGTCAGGGCGGCGAACGTGGCAACCTGCTCGCAGAAATCACCAACCGCTGGACCCCCGATAACCCCAATCCAACTCCTTTCTATCCAAGGCTTACCTATGGCAATGATAATATGAACTATGCCACCAGTTCCTGGTGGGTGAAAAACGGCGCCTTTCTCCGCCTGCAGACATTGCAGTTCGGATACACCTTCTCCTCCCAGCATTGGCTGAAAAGGGCCGGTCTGTCTGCCGCCAACATCTATTTCATCGGCAACAACCTGGCTACCATCAGCGGGTTTAAACTCTGGGATGTAGAACTCGGCGATGGCCGTGGAGCGAAATATCCGCTCGTGAAAACTTTCAATATAGGCGCTAAACTCACTTTCAGATAAGGACTAAAGCAGGAAAAAATGAACAGCAATATTATATCCACAACGATCTTATTGTTTTGCGGTCTCCTCGTAATGAGCGGATGCGGCAAATATCTCGACCAGGTGCCCAACGATCGTATCACCATAGAAGAAGTGTTCCGCAAAAAAGGAGCTTCTGAACAATACCTGGCCAACGTGTACAGCTATATCGCCGACGATGCCAATGTATGGGAAGGCGTGCCCTGGTTCAGTAACGCCGATGAAGGCGATATTACCTGGTCTAAATACCGGGTATATGACCTGAACATGGGGAATATTAACCCGGGCAATCCGGTGTTCGACAACTGGGGACATAATTACAATGGTATCCGCTCTGCTTCCTATTTCATGGCGCATATCAATGAAAATGTCGAAATCCGCAATGTAAATGGGCAGCAACTGATTGATCAGTACCACGCGGAAGCCCGTTGTTTGCGCGCATTTTTCTATTTTCAGATCATGCGGCAATATGGCCCTGTTGTATTAACAGGTGATAATCCCGCTTCACCGGATGCTCCGGCGTCCGCCTTACAGCTGCCACGTAGTTCTTTCGATGAATGTGTGAACTATGTAGTAGGTCAGTTGGATTCCGCCGCGCAGGTGCTTCCCCTGGTGCCTTCCGCGAATGGCCAGCCCAGTGATCTTGAAATGGGCAGAATGACCAAAGGCATTGCACTGGCAATGAAAGCCAGGGTGCTACTGTACGCTGCCAGTCCCTTGTACAACGGCAACACAGATCTCGCTACTTTCAAAAATCACGACGGCAGCTTCTTCATCTCGCAGAGCTATGATAAGGAAAAATGGAAAAAAGCAGCAGATGCCGCCAAAGCAGTTATAGACCTCGGATTATACAGTCTTTACAAAGATCCTTCCGGTGATCCGGTAAAATCAATGCAGGGCATCTTCCTGCAGGCATGGAACCCGGAGCAGATCCTTGTCCGTAAAAAGAACGGCCTGCCCGACCGCGACGTAAATGCCATGCCCCGCCAGGCAGGTGGCTGGTGTGGAGTAGGTGTTACACAGGAACAGGTAGACGCTTACCTGATGAAAGATGGTAAATCCATCAAAGAATCACCTTTGTACTCCGAAACAGGCTTTACAACGGTTGCCGGCGTAAGCGTGAGCAATATGTATGTAAACCGCGAACCAAGGTTTTATGCAGATGTGATTTACAATAACTGTGTATGGCAGGGGGGAAGCATGAAAGCAGCCGCACCGGTGACCTTCTACCTGTCAGGTCCCAATGGTAAAAACGGACATCCTACCGACTGGACCAAAACAGGCTATCTCGTGAGGAAAAACATTGCTTCCCAGACCAACGCAGGTTCCGGTGGTAATGGCCAAAAACAGGAACGCCCTGAAATTATTTTCCGCCTCGGCGAAATTTACCTGGATTATGTGGAAGCACTCAATGAATATAATCCCAATGATCCTGATATCCTGGTGTATCTCAATAAAATCCGCGAACGTGCCGGTGTACCACAGTATGGCAGTGGGCCGGAAGCCTTGCCTGTTCCCGCTTCACAGGCAGATATGCGGGCAAAGATCCGCCTCGAACGCAGGATTGAACTGGCGTATGAAAGCCACCGCTGGTTCGATATCAGGCGCTGGAAAATAACCGCACAGGTAATGGGAGACATGCATGGGATGAATATCAATAAAGACGGTAACGATTTTTATCAGCGGGTAGTCGCCAGCAGGCATATCTATATTCCTGCACTTACCTGGTTCCCCATCAGCCAGTACGAAATGGACCGCACAAAACTGATCGTTCAGAATCCAGGCTGGTAACTATCACTCCTTAAAACTATTTGTATGTACGTCACTAAGATATACCTGTTCCCTTTATTCCTTTTAGGCTTACTCATGGCCTCCTGTAAAGATGAGGTAAGCCTGCCGCAGCAACCACTGGAGAATTATGTAAAGGTTTACATGCCCCAGGCAGTGGATGTTCCCCGGGCATATACGCTGAAAATTTCAGATACCGCCCAGGAAATTATTTATTCCGCCAGTTGCGGCGGGCAGGATTACCCCACTGCCGATATCAAAGTAAATTTTGAGGTCAGTAATGAACTGGTGGATAGCTTTAACAAGGCCAATGGCACCAGCTATGCGGTGATGCCCGATAAAAGTTATCAACTCAGTACCCTTTCCGCAGTGATTGCGAAAGGAACACTCTCCACCGGCCCTTTGAAGATTTTTGTGAAAACTAACGGACCGGGTTCTATTGCTTTTCTCAAAGATTACCTGCTTCCGGTTGCTATTAAAGATGCCTCGGAAAAAATTAATACAAAGCTCACCACTACTTTTTTTAAAGTACGCGCACAACCGCAGTTGAGCGACTATCCCGCTTACGACCGCACCGGCTGGAAGATTATCGCTTTCTCCTCGCAGGAAGCCAACGGGGAGGGAGCCAACAATGGCCGCGCCGAATTTGTGCTGGATAACAACCCTGCTACCTACTGGCATACCCAGTGGCAAGGCGGAAGTCCGGGCCCACCGCATTTCCTGGTACTCGATATGGGAGCCGTAAAAACACTCCATGGCGTGTCGTTTCTCGACCGGCAGTCCGATAACGCAGGTAAACCGAAGGAGGTAGAGGTGCAGGTTAGCAATGATAATACCACCTGGACCACCGCCGGTACCTTTACACTGGCCAATACCAAAGATCTGCAACCGCAGTTCCTGCCCGCATTCCAGGATGGCCGTTATGTGAAGGTCATCATCAGCGAAAGTTATAACGGCAGTTATACACACCTGGCAGAGCTGAATGCTTTCTAGCGCCAATAGTTTATCAAAATAAAACAGCATGTTTATAAGATCCAGCATTTTAAGCTTACTTTTTCTGGCGCCGTGTTTCACGGCTGCCGGACAGGTAAAGGAGGTAGCCGCTGTGCCACCCGAAATTGAAGATCCGCGCATCACCGGCATTCATAAAGAAGCGGCGCACGCCACACTGATGCCGTACAACCGCCTGGAGGAAGCACTCCGGGGCGACCGGAAAAATTCTTCCCGCTGCCTGCTCCTGGATGGCACCTGGAAGTTCAACTGGGCGGCCTGGCCGCAAAAAAGACCCGCCGCATTTTATGAGCCGGGCTACGATGTGTCCCGCTGGGATTCGGTGACCGTACCTTCCAACTGGCAGGTACAAGGCTATGGCACACCCTTCTACAGCAATTTTAATTATACTTTCCAGAAAGATTTCCCCCGGGTGATGAGCACCCCGCCACGTAACTTCACCGCATTTACAGAAAGAAACCCCGTTGGCAGCTACCGCCGCGATTTCATGCTGCCGGCCAACTGGAAAGGACAACGCATCTTTCTCAGCTTCGAAGGGGTGGACGCAGGATTTTTCCTCTGGGTCAACGGGAAGAAAATAGGATATAGTGTCAACAGCCGTAACCTCGCCGAATTTGATGTAACAGACGCTGTAGCTCCAGGTAAAAATACGGTTGCCGTGGAAGTGTATCAGTATACTTCCGGCAGCTACCTGGAAGATCAGGACATGTGGCGCCTGAGCGGTATCTTTCGGAGCGTGTACCTGTGGAAAGCGCCACAGCAGCATGTCCGCGACTTCAACATCAAAACCGTGCTAGATAAGGAATACCGCAATGCCACGTTGCTGGTAAATACAAAAATTAAAAACTACGGTAACGTACCTACGCCCGAACGCCCGTTGCTCGTAAAATTATATGATGGTCAGCAACCCGTGGCAGGCGCCGCCGGCACCGCTAAAGTGCCGGTCCTGCAACCCGGGGAAGAACAACATGTTCAGTTGAGCATCCCCGTTACCAACCCGGAAAAATGGACGGCAGAAAATCCGCGTCTGTATACGACTGTCATTACCCTCGGTGAGGAACTCCTCTCGGCTACCACCGGTTTCCGGGAGGTGAAAATTGAAGGCAGGGGATTGCTGGTAAATGGCGTGCCGGTGAAACTGAAAGGCGTAAACAGGCATGAACACTGGCCGGAGGTAGGACACGCGATCAACGAACAACAGATGATCCGCGACATTATCCTCATTAAACAGGCCAACTGTAACCACGTTCGTACCTGCCATTATTCCGACGATCCGCGCTGGTATGAACTCTGTGATAAATATGGTCTTTACGTACTCGCAGAAGCCAACGTAGAATGCCACGGCGCCATGAATGAATTCAATGAAGATCCCTCTATCAAAGATGCGATCATCGACCGGAATGTGGCCAACACAGAGAATTTTAAAAATCACCCTTCCGTGATCATCTGGTCACTCGGTAATGAATGCGGCAATGGCGGCACCAATTTCCGGGCTGCCCTCCAGGCTATCAAACAAATAGACCCGGACCGGCCCGTTCATTACGAAGGATTTGGTATAGGCAAAGATAACCCCGCAGATATCGACAGCCGTATGTACACCAATCCCGTTGAATTGAAACAACATGCCGAAAGTGAAAACTTGCACAAACCGTTTTACCTGTGTGAGTATGCGCACGCTATGTTCAATTCTATGGGGTCTGTGGACCTCTACAACGAGCTGTTTGATAAATATCCATCCCTGCTGGGCGGCTGCATCTGGGAATGGCAGGATCAGGGTCTTTACAACCGCAGGAACAGGTCGCATCCCATCATTGCCTATGGTGGCGGCTTCGGCGAGTATCCCAATGATCAGTACTTTATCCACAAAGGGGTAGTGGCATCGGACAGATCCCTCAAACCGCATTACCCTGAACTGAAACATGCGTACCAGTGGATCAGTATCAACGCCACTGATCTTTCCAACGGGAACATCCGTATCCGTAACCGTTACCAGTTTACCGATCTGCAATCATTCCGGGGCAAATGGACCCTGCTGAAAAATGGTATACCAACAGACAGCGGTAGCCTGCAAACCGGCAGCGTACCGCCGGGCGTCACAAAAGATTATCACCTGCCATTGAAAGCGTTGCAGCCAGGTGGGGAATACCTGTTGAATGTAGCCTTCTTTACTACTAAAAAAACGTTGTGGTCTGACAAGGATTTTGAAATCGCTACCCAGCAGTTGTCCATAACACCGCTGCCGGCAGTACAGCCGGTACGGTTATCGGCAGCACCTGCATGGCAGTTGTCAGACAGCAATACCATCGACATAAAAGGCAATGGGTTTGCACTGTCTTTCGATAGAAAAACAGGCACTTTTTCAACGATCATCAGCAACGGTAAACAATTGCTCCTCCGTAATGGTGGCCCCAGGTTACACCTTTGGCGTGCACCTCACCGGAAAGACGATATGTGGGCAGATGAAGACTGGCAGAAAGCAGGCCTCCGGGATATCAGCTGGGAAACAGACGGAGAACCGGTAGTAAAAGATTCTGCGGGATACGTATGTATTACTGTTCAGCTTACCGGGAAAGGGAAGCAACATTTCGTTGTGAAACATCAGGCCCGCTACCTGGTAGATGCGAAAGGACATATCCGCGCCTTTAACCAGGTGAGTTTCAGCGATTCAGCTATTGTACTGGCAAGGCTGGGTGTAAGATTGCTCCTGACGGATCAGTTGAACCAGTTCCGGTATTATGGCCGTGGCCCCATGGAAAACTACAGCGACCGTAAAAGTGGGTCGGCTGCGGGTATTTATGCCAGTACCGTGCTGCAACAGTTAACGCCCTACGAAAAGCCCATGGAAGCCGGTAACCACGAAGATGTGCGTTGGGCCATACTGGGCGCTGGTAAACAAGAGCAGCTGAAAGTATCCAGGATCACAGACCTGTTACAGGTGTCTGCACTGCCTTACCGGGATGAAGACATGGAACACATTCAATACCGGATAGACTTACCCCCGGTGGATGCGACCGTTTTAACCATCAGTAAATTCACCCTTGGCGTGGGCTCCAATGGTTGTGGTCCGATACCACTACCGCCATATGTGGTACATGCCATTCCTGCTTCGTTCAGTTATGAATTACAGGTAGGTACAATTGATTGATAACAGTGCACAAAGAAAAAAGGGACTGACCAGCTGGTCAGTCCCTTTTACGTTATGAAAGAAGCAATTACTACCTAGTATTTAGGGTTCTGTGACATATTTGGATTACGCTCTACTTCCGACTGTGGCAGCGGGAAAATCACATAGTCGCCGTTCCACGGTTGCGCATCTACGTTTTCGCGGGCAGGAATGGACCGGTGTGTTCTCAGGAAGTCGAATTCACCATGCCCTTCAAAGGCCAGTTCAATTCTGCGTTCTGTGAGAATGTTATCGATCAGTGCAGCTTGTGTGGCAGGAGCGAGCACCTTGGCTTTCGCGCGGGTTCTGATCTGGTTCAGCAGGGTGATTGCATCCGGATCAGCAGTAGCGGTGTTGAGCCGTGCCAGTGCTTCTGCTTTGATCAGGATCACTTCTGCCAGGCGCAGGATTGGCACCCATGCATCCACGGTGCTGTTACCAAAGAATTTCTTGGTATAGAAAGCAGTGGTATCACCGGTGGTTTTATTGATGCTGTAGGTGAACAGCGGTTTGGCACGCAGATCTGTGAAACGATCGAAGTTCGGCAGTTTCAGGTAAGACTGGCTGATAGTGATATCACCACGGCCGGCGCTTCCATAATGCTGACCCAGCGCGTTGTTGGTATTCGGGTTATCACCGGAGCTCATTGCTACGGAGAAGATACGTTCCATAGAACTCTGGTAGTTGCCGGCAGACCATACATCAGCCGGAGTAGCCGCCAGTTCGTAACCACGGGGAGATAAGAGTACGCTGTCTGCATAATCTTTCGCTTTCTGCCAGTTACCCTGGTATAGGTAAATACGGGCGAGCAACGCATGTGCCGCACCTTTGGTGGCACGGGCACGATCGTTGTAATCGTCGCCGGTTTCTACCGGTAAAACGGCTGCCGCTTCTGTCAGGTCCTTGATCATCTGATCATATACTGCTTTTACGCTGGCGCGTGGTATTTTATTCTTCGGGTCAAGTGCTTCTGCACCATCCCTTGCTGCTGTCAGCACCAGGGGAACACCCGGTTGTGCCGCTGCCGCATCAAAGGTATACGTTTGTGCATAAGTGTTTACCAGGAAGAAGTAGGTCAGCGCACGGATAAATTTGGCTTCTGCATAGTAGCCGGCGGCTACGGCAGGTGTTACTACCGATTCATTATCCTTCAGGTTACCGCTGAAATAATTGCTTTCAAAGATAGTCCGGTAACCACCAGACCATGCGTTGAACGCATAGATGTTACTGGAGAGCATATTGAAGGTAGGCACGTTCCCAAAGTAAGAGGCCACGTTCACATCATTGCCCCTGATATCAGAATAGATCAGTACACGTCCACCCAGGAACTCCAGGTTCTGCAAGGCATCATACATACCAATAGCTGATTTCTCAATTCTATCCGGTGTGCTGAATGCTTCCTTCGGCGTCAGCTTGGAGAAAGGCACCTGGTCGTTTACTTTGGAACAGGAAAATACCAGCGTAGAAGCGATGGCTACTGCGCCAACAGCCAGGCGGCTGTTTAGTTTTTTCCGGAAATTTGGTTTATATCTTAATTCCATAATTCAGTTTTTTAATCGCTAACAATTAGAATCCAACATTTAAGCCCAGCATGAATATTCTTGGTAAAGACATACCCCTGTTGTCTGTTCCGTAGTTGATATTGCTATCACGGTTGGTGTTGATTTCAGGATCTGCACCTTTGTATTTGGTGATCATAAAGGCGTTCTGTACCAATCCGTATAAACGCAGGCTGTTTAAACCGATTTTTTCCTTGATACCGGGGAAAGTATAGCCCAGGCTGATTTCACGTGCTCTCAGGAAGTCGCCTTTTTCCAGCCAGCGGGTAGATGCCTGGTTGGTAGGTGCATCTGACAATACGATTTTCGGAACATCGGTGTTTTTGTTTTCAGGAGTCCATCTGTTCTTGATTTCTTCCAGGTTGTTCTGGAAATAGTTGCTCATCAGTGCAGCTCTGGTTGCATTGTATACATAGTTGCCACCACTGTACTGCAGCATAATGCTCAGGTCAATGCCTTTGTAGCTGAAGGTGTTGTTGAAACCACCAAACCAGGTAGGATAACCGGATTTGTCGAGGTATTGTGCATCACTGCCGGTAACAGGGCTCATTTGCTTGCTGCCATCAGGTGAAGTCCATTTTTGTGCGGTAGGTACATTTGGATCTACATTGTACATTACCAGTTCACCCTTTGCATTGTAGTACATCGGGTTACCGTTGTCAGGATTTACGCCGCCCCATTTGATCAGCTTGAACACACCCATGCTCTTACCTACGCTAACACGGTTATTGGTTTTGATGATATCAGAACCGTCTGCGGTAGCAGTCACCCTATTTTTGATATAGGTAAAGTTCAGGCTGGATGTCCAGGTAAAGTCTCTGGTAACAATATTCTGGGTATTGAAAGTCAGTTCCACACCTTTGTTCCACATGCTGCCAATGTTGGTGGTCAGGATAGAACCTACTACACCGGTTGGATCCCATGGAGTACCAACGGTAGCCAGGATAGGAGCATCGAGGATCAGGTGGTCAATGTTACTTTTAAAGTAATCCGCTACAAAACTGATCCTGTTTTTCAGCAGGCTGACATCAATACCGATATCCAGTTTTTTGGATTTTTCCCATTGTAAGTTAGGGTCACCGATCTGTGCTACACCAAATCCGTTTACATCACCATACTGTCCGCCGCCATACAGGGAACGGAACGCATAGGAGCGGATATTGGAGTTACCCACCATACCATAGCTGGCCCTGAATTTTACGTCGTTGATGAAAGAGATATTTTCCTTAAAGAAGCGTTCTTCGGAAATTCTCCAGCCAACAGACACACCGGGGAAATAACCACGGCGGTTATTGGTACCGAAGTCGGAATAGGCATCCGCTCTCAGTGTTGCATCAAAGTAGTATTTAGATCCGTAGTTGTAGCCTACTTTACCAAAGTATGATTCAAAGGAGTTGGCGAATCTGCCACCGCCGGTATAGCTGTTGTCGGAACCTGCAAACAGACCATCATAGATTTCTTTGAAGTAAGAATCTGCCAGGTTGCCCTGTCCGGTATACAGTTGTTTCTGTTCTGTATGTTGTGATTCCTGACCCAGTGTTACATTGATGAAATGTACATTGTTAAAGGATTTGGAATAGTTGATGTAGTTAGACCAGTTCCACAGGTTCTGTCTGAGCAGGTTTTCCTGTACCAGGCCATTGTTACCCAAACCTAAACCAGCCTGTAACGGACCGCTGTACTGGTCTTCAAAGTTCTGCATCATATCCACACCAAAGCGGGAAGTGAATTTCAGATCTTTGATCGGCTCTACTTCTATGTAAGCATTGGATAAAACGCGGGTAGACGTGTTATCATTTCTGCCGAGCAGTAAGTTGGAAAGCGGGTGGAAGAAACGGTTCAGTTTATTGGTGGTAATGTTGTTACCATCTGCGAGGTCACCGTTTCCGGGAGGATTTTTAATATAGAGATTACCTGCTTTATCGTATACGGGTACGTTTGGCATGGCGTTGAAAGCAGAGAAGGTAGAACCTCCCAGGTAACCATCAGATAATACGCCATTGTTCAGCGATTTGGAACTGTAAACAGTCAGACCGGATTTCAGCCATTTCTTCGGTGTTACATCCAGGTTCATACGGATAGCGCCTCTGCGTAAACGGTTGCTTACAATCATACCTTGTTGGTCGGCGTATTCTCCGGAAGCATAGAATTTTGCTTTCTCGGTACCACCGGTTAATCCCAGCTGATGGTTATGAATGATACCGGTTCTGAAAACTTCTTTCAGCCAGTCGGTTCTATCTGGTTTACCATCGCCGTTCACGTCGATGTCTTTTGCCAGGATAGCTGCTGTACCGCCGGTTTTGGTAGCATTTTTTGCCTTTTCATTCTGGATCGTGGTGAAGTCGTCACCATTCAGCAGCTTAGGCAGTTTGGCAGCAGTGCTGGTACCTACGTAACCGTTGTAGTTAACGTTTACGGTACCGGTTTTTCCTCTTTTGGTGGTGATGATAATAACACCGGCAGCAGCCCTGGAACCATATAAGGCACTGGCAGCAGCATCTTTCAGTACATCTATCGACTCAATATCATTTGGATTGATATCTGCCAGCGGGTTGTAACGGGTACCGTTACCGCTGTTGAATACGTTGGCGTTATTGAGCGTATTCATCGGGATACCATCTACAATCACCAGTGGCTGGGTACTGTTGGTAATGGAGTTTACACCACGGATACGGATAGATACCGCATCACCCAATACGCCGGAGTTGGTAGCAATGTTCACACCTGCAGCACGACCGGTTAACGCCTGGTCAAAGCTGGTAGCAGGACGGTCATTGATGAGGGAAGAAGAAACATGGCTTACGGAAGAAGTCACATCTTTTCTTTTTAACTCGCCATAACCGGTTACCAGTACTTCGTTCAGTACTTTGTTGCTACCTGTTAATGAAACATTGATACTACTTCTGTTGCCTACTTTTTCTTCTTTTGTTTCATAGCCTACAAAAGAAAAAAGTAACGCATCGGCGGCACTTACTGTAATGGAAAACTTTCCGTCAGCGCCGGATACAACGCCCGTTTTGGTGCCTTTGATAACTACTGATACGCCAGGCAGTTGTTGTCCATCCTGCGCATCTCTAACGCTACCTGTAATCGTTCGTGTCTGGGCATAGGAATGCACCACACCCATGGCTAGCAACAGCCATAGTAGTAAACCTTTTTTCATACGGTTCAAATTTTGGTTTAGATATATAAGAAAATGTTGCGGACAGGCGGCCTTAAGTCAGATTTTGGTTTATTTATTAATCGGGTTGTGTCAGGTAAAGGCGCCTGCTTAATTCATACTTGTTCAGATTTTGGTTTAAAAAGAAACAGCCACCCATCTTTCCGGACGGATCGACATGCGTATAACTTTGATGATTTTGCAACGTTGTTGAAATCTAAGCCTGGCAAGGCATACAGTACCATCTTGATTTTGTTGTGAATAGACATACCTTCTCCCGGACGGATTAAATCCGGCATACGAACATTGGCTATGTAAAGGTTTAATTACAAAACCCGGACGTAGGTGGCAGTACTATCGTCGTTGTTACTACAGCTTTTAGATTTGTTGAAAAGAATTGTTGTCTCCAATAAGCAAATATTAAATAGCAAAAACCATTAATAAAAAATGTTCAAATTTTGGTTATAGGGTCCGTATTAAGTAACAGTGGTTGATGCTGTTAACAAAAACGGATCAGTCTCATTAGCGCCATAAAAATATATTGTTTTTCGCACAAAAACAATTTTACGTAAAATGTTTATTTTTAAATGTAATTACTTACCTCCAGCAGGTTGCCATCCGGGTCACGGAAATATACTGAACGGATAGGTCCCGTAGCGCCGGTACGCTGCACAATACCGCCTTCCAGCACTGTTATTTTTAAAGCCTGCAGCGTGGATAAAATTTCTGCCACATCTGTATCCGCAATAAAACAAAGATCCGCTGATCCCATTACCGGCGTCAACGCCTTAGGATCTATCTCATGGCCCTTTTCATGCAGATTTATTTTCTGCTGCCCGAAACGCAGGGCTTTTCTGTTGGCCCCGAAAGTAACTACTTCCATGCCCAGCACGGTTTCATAAAAATGACAGGTTGCCGCTACCGATTTTACTGTCAATACCAGGTGGTCCAGCCGGTTGATGATCATATGAGTAAAGTTGATGGTTGTATACAATTAAAACGTCGTTGCTGCAGAATTACTGCATCTCATCCGGAAAAATACTATTTTAGTAGCATCTTGAATATTATATCAGCCATAAAAGCAGGAAACGAAGGTTCGTACGAACAAGCCTATGTTAGCAGCCGCGACAAGGTATTTCATTATTTCCTGAAAAAAACCAGGTCTGAAGAAGATGCCCGCGATCTGCTGCAGACCACCTTCCTGAAACTATGGCAATACCGTCACTCTTTGAATGAAGCGTATTCACTTGATCAGCACCTTTTTAATATTGCCTATACCGTTTTTGTAGACGCCCTCCGGAAAGAACAGAAAGCCCAGCGCATCGGGGATATGTTGAGCAGGGAAGCGGCGGAAACAACACCCGCAGATCATAGAGAGCTGGACGACCGCCTCCATAATCTCCTGGAACAACTACCACCGGAAAGAAAAAAAGCATTTATCCTTCACCGCCTGGAAGGATACTCCTATAAAGAAGTGGCCAGCCAGCTTTCGATCTCTGTAAAAGCCGTGGATAACCACATCTCCCGTGCTTTAAAACACCTGAAGAAATACTTTATTTTCTTTTCCCTGCTGCTCCTGCATAGTCTCCGGTTATAAATTACCCGCTTTGCTGCTGCGCAGCCCTGCTTCCGGTTATAAAGCACCAGTATCGTCCCGTTTCCAAAATATTTCAAAAAAAAGCCGCTGCTCTGAGGATTTTTTCTCCCCGCTGCGTATTACTTTATAACAACACGTCATGAAAAAACGCATCCGCAAATATTTCAACAGCCAGGAACCTATACCGGACAAGCACCGGGAACAGGAACTGTGGAACCAGCTGCCCAATGATGCGGGGCAAACAGATGAGTTCTGGCAGGATACCTGGAACAATATCCGCCGGCAGCGAAACCGGCAAACACGGATCATACGCATGAAACAGCTCGCTGTAGCGGCCACTGTAACCGGCTTGTTACTGGGCGCATACTATTGGTTCGGCGTCACCCACCAGGTATCCCACCCACCGGCAGTGGCGGCAGCTACTTCATTCAAAATCATCCGCAATACCACCAGTGATGCCATGGAAGTGACATTGGACGACAGCTCCCGTGTAACGCTCTTTCCCGCCTCCACACTGCGGTACGAAACCGGCTTTGCACCTGGTAAAAGAGAGGTATTCCTGGAAGGAACTGCCCTGTTCAATGTAGAACAGGCGGAAAATAAGCCCTTTACCGTGTTCAGCAATAACATCGCCACCACCGTGCTGGGCACCACGTTTAAAGTGACCGGAACAAAGGAAACATCCTACACCAGCGTCTATCTCTATAAAGGAAAAGTAGTGGTGAAATCCGCCAACCCGCAACAGGTAAAACTCAGTAAGGATTATTTCCTGCAGCCAGGCGATGTTTTCCACTATGACCACCAACATGGCGTTGCTGCGCTGGATCAGCCCAAACATCCGGTAATCAATACCACCCATATCGCCAACACCACTGTGGCCGGCGTTTCCAACTGGTACATGTTCGAAAACCAGGGATTGGCAGAAGTGCTGGATCAGCTGGCGGCCATCTGGAATGTACCGATTCATTACAACCCGGCCGATCTACAGGGACTTAACTTTATAGGAAAAATAGAACGTACAGACACCCTTGTGAATGTCTTGAACGATATCGCGTTACTGAACAATCTGAGAGTTGTGAACAATGGAAAAAACTACAGCATAAGAAAGAAATAAATACCACCAGCAATCATTGCTGAATACCACCAGCAGCAATTATTGATATGCACACACGTAGCATTCCGGACATGCTATGCCAGCATTTTTATGTCTCATTTTTAAAACATCAACAGTGACAAACAGACTTCATTTATCAACCAGAGTCGGGTACCTGTTAGGTATCCTGCTACTATGCACCGGCGCCGCATTATTTGCACAGGAAAAAACAGGCAGCGTGAAAGGTATCGTCCGAAATGAACAAAACGAGAAAATGCCTTTCGTAAGCGTGGTGGCCCGCAATGCCCTCACCAATCTCAGCTCCGGCGCACAAACAGATTCCAACGGCATATTCATTTTCTCCCGGCTTCCGGTAAACGGTACCTACACGTTTGTGATCAGCAGCGTAGGCTATGAACCACAAACACTTCCCGGCTACTCACTCAAAGCCGGTGAATCTACCTCTGTACTCGTAAAAATGAAAAGTACCACTTCCGCGCTCAACGAAATAGTAGTGGTCGGATACGGTACCCAACGGAAAACAGATCTTACCGGATCTATTGCTACCATCAGTCAGAAAGACCTCGCACAGGGCGTGAATAACAACGCCCTGCAGGCAATCAACGGTAAAGCCGCCGGTGTATATGTAAATCAGTCGAGTTCCGCTCCGGGCGGTGGCGTCAGCATCCGCGTCAGAGGCGCCGGATCTATCAATAGCAGCAACGATGTGCTGGTGGTGGTAGACGGACTCCCCGGCGTGAGCCCTTCTTCTATCAGCCAGGATGATATTGAATCGATCCAGGTATTGAAGGATGCCAGCGCCGCTGCCATCTATGGCTCCCGTGCCGCCAACGGCGTGGTACTCATCACCACGAAAAAAGGCAGCGCCGGAAAAATGAATATCACCTACGATGGTTATGTGGGCCTGCAACAGGTAGCCAAAAAACTCGACGTACTCAGCGCGCCCGAATACATGAAAGTGCTGAATGAATTGTCTGTAGCACAAAACCAGCCGGAAGTATTTACCAAAGCACAGATGGCCGCCATCGGCAATGGTACCGACTGGCAGGACCAGATCTTCAAAACCGCGATGGCACACAATCACCAGTTGTCGATGTCCGGGGGCACAAAGAATAACAAGTATTACGTAGGACTGAATTATTTTAACCAGGATGGCATCCTGAAAAATACCAACTACGAAAAATATAATGCACGGATCAATTACGAAATTGCACCTTCCGATAAATTCAACCTGCAGCTGTCTGTCAATCTCAACAGAACGAAAAACAGTCAGCCATATAATCAGACCGGGCTGAATGAAAATGCCGGCGCCATCAATACCGCCGTCAACTTTGATCCTACGGTGAGCGCCAGTCTTGATGCCAACGGCCGCTACCAGTTTAATCCGTTGATCGCGCTGGAAAATCCATTGGCTATTGTGAATGGGATTACGCAGTCAAAAACCGCCAGTAATAATTACGGTACCGTGATGGCAAATTACACCCCCATCAAAGACCTCACATTTACCGCCCGGCTGGGCGTAGATCTCAGCAACTCCCGGGCAGATTATTACAACAGCCGTATAACGCAGCTGGGACTTTCTGCCGGAGGCATCGGCTCCATCACCAACGAGGAAAGTTCGCACTGGATCATGGAGTACCTCGCTAAATACGATCGTAAATTTGGTGAGCATCAGTTCTCCCTTTTGCTGGGAACCACCACCGAACGTTATGATCTGCGTAATGCGGTGGCTTCTTCGCGCAACTTCCTTTCCGATATCACCAATACCAACCTGCTCGGCAGCGGCGATGGTATCAGCGGCGATAATGTAAGCAGTAGCCGGAGTTCCAATAAACTGAACTCCTACCTCGGCAGGTTGAACTATAATTATAAAGATAAATACCTGCTCACCGCCTCTTTCAGGGCAGATGGTACTTCACGCTTTTCTGATCAGCATAAATACGCCATCTTCCCTTCGCTGGCAGCCGGATGGAATATTCACCGCGAAACATTTATGCAGGCGGCAAAAAGTATTTCTAACCTGAAGCTGCGCATCGGGTATGGACAGATAGGCAACCAGGCCATTGAAAACTTTGCGACCCTGCAAACCTATATCGCCGGCGGCAAAGCCGTGTTTGGCGATAACCTCTACCAGGGCGCCGAACCTGCCCGTCTTCCCAATGAAAATCTTAAATGGGAAACTACAGAGGAATATAATATTGGCATTGATCTCGGCCTGTTCAACGACCGCATCACCGCATCAGTTGAATACTATAAAAAGAACTCCGGTGATCAGCTGTTCAGTAAACCGGTAGCTGCGTTTACCGGTTTCTCCTCACAGGTGGTGAACTTTGGAAATGTACAGAATTCGGGTGTAGATATCCTCCTCAATACCCGCAATATTGTGCATAAGAATTTTACCTGGGAAACAGGTATTACCGCCTCCGTACTCCGTAACAAAGTGACCTCGCTGCCGGACTTTATCCCGCAGGTACTCAATGGTGCCTTTTCTTTTGTGCCCAATTTCGCCCTGGTACAAACCGGACTACCCATCTATTCCTACTATGGCTACGAGGTAACCGGAATTTTTAAAGATGATGCACAGGCCGCCGCCTCCGGGCAGGCGGGTGCCAAAGCCGGTGATCCCATCTTTAAGGATACTGACGGTAATAAAGTGATTGATGCAAAAGACCGCACCGTACTCGGCAGCCCCCTGCCCAAATTTACCTGGGGCTTTACCAATACGGTGGTGTATAAACGATTTTCCCTGAACGCACTGTTGCTGGGTGTACATGGTATCTCTACCCTGGATGCCAATGTGATTGAATCGTTGTACCCGATCAATTTCCAGCGCAATCATATGGCTAAATACTATCTCGACCGCTGGACCAAAGATAACACGGATGCGAAGTATCCCTCGGGGATCAACTCCTCCCGCTATGGCGGTCAGTATTCGGTGAACTCAATGACGGTGCAGGACGTGAGTTTCGTACGACTCAAAACCCTGACCCTCAGTTACCAGATTCCGGTAAACAATGCTGCCATCAGAGGGCTTACGGTATACGGCGCCGCAGATAATTTACTCACGTTCAGCAGCTATGATGGCTATGATCCCGACGCCAACGCTTTAGGTGGAAGTGTGACGAAAGTAAGTCAGAACAGTTATCCGTTATCGAAAGTCTATCGTTTGGGCCTTAAAGTAAATTTTTAAAAAACAGACCGATGAAAAAAGTAACAATATTAGCCATCGCGGCAGGAATGATGTTGCTGGGCAGTTGTAAGAAATTTCTGAAAGAAGATATCTATACACAATATGATCCCGCTTCCTTCACCGGCACTGCCGATGGATTTGAAAAAGTATTGAACGGCGCCTACAGCCAGTTGCAGGTAACCGGCTATGCCAACAGGAACGACGTGTATTGCTTTGGTGAATTCTGTACCGACGAAATGTGGGAAACCGGTGGCGGCTTTGAAGCGCAGGCAAAAGATTTTATCAACTTTACCTGGGATGCTACCAATTCCTTCTTTTCTGCTTCCTGGACAAAGTCGTATCTCGCTGTCAGGGATGCCAACGTGATCCTGGATAATAAAGATAAGGCCAGCGGTATTCCTGCCGATAAACTAAAAGCATATATCGCGGAAGCCCGCTTTATCAGGGCTGCTGCCTATAGTTATCTCTATAATTTTTTCGGCCCCGTACCGCTGGTGATCAGCGGCAAAAATGTAGATGCCCTTCAAACAAAGGCCAGCGAAGCCGATATGCAGCAGTTTATCATCACAGAACTAACCGCTGCTGCGGCGGATCTGCCGGCTACACAGGCTCTGCGGGGTAAAGCCACCAAAGGTACAGCACTGGCGGTGTTGTGTAAGTATTACCTGAACAAAAGAATGTGGAAGGAAAGTGCCGATGTGGCCCAACAGATTATAACGGCCAATAATTACAGCCTGTTTACAGATATCAGCCGCCTGTTCGCTGTAGAGAATGAAAGCAACAAAGAATACCTCTATGTATTCCCTTGTATCAATCAAACCGGTTATGGTAATATTGTGATGGCGCATACTTTTCCTCCGGCATATCCTATTCTCACCAACTGGATCATCTTTGGCGCGCAATTCAAACTCTACACAAAATTTGTGGATACATTTGATCCGACAGATAAGCGCCTCAAAATGATCCTCACCAACTACACGGATACCAAAGGCACTTATCATGAAATGTCGAAAGATGCCAGTGGTAATCCCCTGAACAATGCCCGCTCTTTTAAATTCGTTCCCGATCCCAACGGTTTATCTGCCGATATGGGCAATGATATTCCTGTGATCCGCTACGCCGACATCTTGTTGTCGCGTGCCGAAGCACTGAATGAATTGAATGGTCCAACCGCAGCTTCTATTGACCTGATCAATGAAGTGCGTCACCGGGCTGGTATCACGGATATCAAGCTGGCAGACTATCCTGCGAAAGAAAACCTGCGCGATTTTATTTTAGCAGAGAGGGGCCGGGAGTTTTTTGGAGAAGGAAAACGAAGGGAAGACCTGATCAGGATGAACAAATTTATTACCGGGGCAGTGGCCAGGGGTATCAACGCAAAACCTTATCATGTATTATATCCTATCCCGCAAACAGAAATTGATGCGGATAAAAACCTGCAGCAGAATGAAGGCTATCGTTAAGAAAAAATCGTGTGGTAATAGCTTAAGCGCTATTACCATATTATTCACCGGGCTGCTGCTCTTTGGGCGGCCCGGCATTGCCCAGGTATTGCCCACGCCACAGCAGGTGGCATGGCAACAGGCCGGAATGGGAGTGGTGTTTCATTACGACCTGCACGTATTTGATGGCAAGCCTTACAATCAGACCAGCAACCGGATTACACCGGTACCGGATTATAATATTTTTCAGCCTTCCCGCTTAAATACCGATCAGTGGATCAGCGCTGCAAAAGCCGCAGGTGCAAAATTTGCTATCCTCACTGTCACCCACGAAACCGGGTTTGCGCTGTATCGGTCGGATGTAAATCCATACTGCCTGAAAGCGCTTAAATGGAGAGACGGCAAAGCAGACATCGTGGCAGATTTTGTGGAGTCGTGCCACAAGTTCGGTATCAAGCCCGGCCTGTATATCGGTATCCGCTGGAATGCTTTCCTGGGGGTACATGATTTTAAGGTACAGGGCGGGGATCATGACAGCACCTTCCGTCACGAACGCCAACTGGCTTACAACCGTATGTGCGAGGGGATGGTAAAGGAACTCTGTACCCGCTACGGCGAACTGTTTGAGATCTGGTTCGATGGCGGTGCTTCTGATCCTGCCGACGGCTCTCCTGATGTACTGCCAGTGGTAGAGAGATACCAACCGAATACGCTGTTTTACTGGAACGGACAGCGCTCAGATGCACGCTGGGGCGGATCAGAGAGTGGCACCATCGGAGATCCCTGCTGGTCCACCTTTCCATACCCCAGTATGCTCACCAGCCGTTATCCGGCTATTGCGGCCAACCAGTTTGCGCTGGCAAAACATGGCGACAAAGACGGCCGATACTGGATGCCCGCCATGGCAGATGCACCACTGCGTGGTTACAATGGCCGCCACGAATGGTTCTGGGAACCCGGTGATGAAGCGCATATTTATCCGCTGGCAGAACTTGTGAATATGTATTATCATTCCGTTGGAAGAAATGCGACGTTATTGCTGGGATTGACACCGGATACAAGTGGCCTGCTGCCTGCTCCGGATGTAGCAAGACTGGAGGCTTTTGGCGCCGCCATCCGGCAGCGGCTGGATACGCCGCTGCAAGGTACTTTAACCCCCGTAAAGCAATCAGCTGCGCACCTGTCGTTACAGGCGTTGCAGCCGGTGAACCAGGTAGTGATCCGCGAAGATATTTCCAAAGGGGAACGGGTTCGCGCTTACACGCTGGACGCAAAAGTAAACGGCCGCTGGACCACCTTGTTCAAAGGCACTGCTGTTGGGAATATGCGTATCATTACCTTTCCGGCTGTGCGTACCGCCGCGTTACGGCTTCGCATAAACGAAAGTATTGCGGCGCCGGTCCTGTTATCTTTCAGTGCTTATCATGTACCCGGTGTACCGGTCGATCACTAAAAAACACACACTATGAAAAAAATAATACTGGCAACGGCTTTGTTCACCGGGCTGCTATCTCCGGTGCAAAGCCAGACAAAAAAATCGCCCAATATCATTTTCTTCCTCGTCGATGATATGGGGTGGCAGGATACGTCTGTTCCTTTCTGGGACAGCATCACCCCGGCTAACCAGAAATTCCGCACTCCCAATATGGAGCGCCTCTGTAAGGCAGGAACGAAGTTTACAAACGCTTATGCCGCTTCTATCTGTACACCATCCAGGGTGAGTTTTCTTACCGGTATGAACGTGGCCAGGCATCACGTCAGCAACTGGACCGCCTTCAAAAATAAGGCAGTCGACGGGCAGGATAGTGTGCTGGAGATCCCGGAATGGAATGTAAACGGTATTTCCCCGGAACCAACGCAGGAGAGAAGCGTATATGCGACGCCGTTGCCACAGCTGTTGAAGAATCATGGCTACTATACTATTCAGTGCGGCAAAGCCCACTTTGGCGCCTATCAGACGATCGGGGCCGACCCGCTGAACCTTGGTTTTGTGAAGAATATCGGTGGCAGTGCCGCCGGCAACCCCGCTTCCTATCTTGCCGAAGATGACTTCGGACACAAGCCGGATCGATTTATTCTCCAGGCAGAAATACCGGGGCTCGACAAATACCGGGGCAAACATTCCTTCCTCACCGAAGACCTGACACAGGAAGCCCTGCTGGCCATGGATACAGCGCGCCTCAAAAAACAACCTTTCTTCCTCTATATGGCGCATTACGCAGTTCACCTGCCCTATAATGCAGACGACCGCTATATACAGCGCTACCTCGATATGGGGCTCCCTAAACCGGAAGCCGCCTACGCAGCGCTGGTAGAGGGGATGGATCATAGTTTGGGCGAACTGATGGATTACCTCGATCAACATCATCTCACAGATAATACCATCATCGTTTTTATGTCCGACAACGGCGGCTTCTCCCATCCGCCCCGGCAAGGTGCCTCCAATACGCAGAATTATCCCCTTCGCGGCGGTAAAGGCTCCCTGTATGAAGGCGGAGTAAGGGAACCTATGATCGTACGCTGGAATGGAGTTACAAAGCCCGGCAGTGTGAATAGCCAGTATATGATCATGGAGGATTTTTATCCCACTATCCTGGAATGGGCCGGTATAAAGAAATATAAAACCGTACAAACCGTGGATGGCCGCAGCCTGGTGCCGTTCCTGAAACAACCGTCCCTGCGCGATCAGCAGCGGGCATTGGTCTGGAATTTTCCGAACGACTGGACGGGAGGTAAACTGGGTGAGGATAACAGCTGGCTCACGGCCATCCGTCAGGGTGACTGGAAACTGATTTATTTTGAAAAGCAGCAACGGCTGGAATTGTATCACCTGCAGGATGATATTTACGAAGCAACAGATCTTTCTGCCCGGTATCCCGATAAAACAAAAGAGCTGGCCAGGTTGCTCACGCAGCAGTTGAAGGCAAGGAAGGCACAATTACCACTGTATAAAACCACGAAGAAAGCCGTGCCTTATCCGGATGAATTATTGCCTCATTGACACTTATTTTCTTCTTCCGCCGCATCCTGGCTATTACCTGAAATTGTTCCACAGGTAACCACGGGTGCGGCCAGGGAGGCCTTGTCCGGTGAAAGAGCCGGCTATACGAAATAAATGCCCCCTTATCTGCAGTTCCCGCTTACTTCTGTTGTAAACCCGCAACGGACACATCGCTGTTGAAATTATTACGCCACTCAAAAGTATTTTTGTATAAATTGTCACGTAGTAGAAAGAAGGCATCCTCTGTAACCAACATTACGGACAGAAAAAAGTAAGCTGAAAATTAATACTACTGCCTGGCAGTACCCTCAGAATTGCGACAATAAATAACGCTCATATAACCATTATCAGCAGCATGTGCATAAACAAAATAAAATGCCTGATCATAGAAGACGAACCGCTAACTTCGGCCGTACTGGCTGCTTTCATCGACCAGTTAGATACGTTATCATTGGCAGGTATCTGTGTGAACGCGCCCGACGCATTACGGTTTCTGCAACAGGAACAGGTAGACCTGATTTTTCTCAACATCCAGATGCCTAAATTATCAGGTATCGATTTTTTAAAAACCCTCTCCGGTTACCCTGCTATTATGCTAACAACCGCCTACCGCGATTATGCAGCGGATGGTTTCGGATCAAAGGTATTGGACTACCTGTTAAAGCCGGTGGCGTTTGAACGCTTTCTCTCTGCGATCAATAAATACCACGCACTAAAAGAACCATTGCTTAGCCTGCCATCTCAGCTCCAGCCGCCCGATGCAACAGATCCGTTTATTTATTTACGGGCCGATAAGAAAATGGTGAAGGTATTGCTGAAAGATATCGTCTGTATCGAAAGTCTGAGAGACTACGTAAAAGTAAAAACCACTTCTCAGGATATCATCACGTATCAGCGCATTACTTATCTGGAAGAAAAACTCCCTGATGATAAATTTCTGCGTATTCACCGTTCCTTTATCATCGCCATGGATAAGATCAAATCTTTCACCGCCAACAGTGTGGAGGTGGGAGAGGAAGAGCTGCCCATTGGCCGACAGTATAAAGAAACGGTGATGCAGGCGTTGTCCTGAGTTTACAGATCGATGGGAACGAGTACCAGCGGTGTGGGCAAACAGGAGGCGCCCGGCGGTGAGTAGGTGAAGTGTACTTTCTGTACGCTGCCGTCGGCCGGTGGCGTAAACACCTGGATGAGGATGGCTTCCGGCGCTTTGGTGGTTACCAGCTGGTTGCTGGGTAACTGGATCACGCCTTCTTTGAATTTGCCGCCGCTCACCACCATGGTGTTGGCCATGCCGCCGCACCATTGTCCGTTATCGCCACGGGGATTCCAGGTAACCAGTGCCAGGGCTTTGCCGTTGGTGCTTTTCCAGGATAATTCAATGTTATAAAAGATGCCATAGTTGCCATCAAGGCTTTTCAGTTCACCGGTAATGGCTTCTTTGCCGATTACCCAGGGATCTTTTTCACCATCGGCTACCAGGATCTGTGTCAGCCCCTGCTTGGTGTCGAGCGTGTCTTTTACAATAATGCGGTAGTTGCTGATGCCATAGGTGCCGCGTCCTGCGCCTGCATATTGTTTGGTGTCCAGCGCGCCTTTTACGCGGTTGGCCGCTACAGTGGCAGGTGTTTTAAGATCGGTCTGCACAATGCTGATTTCACCGGGTTGGTCTATGATGAACTCATAGAAGCCGTGTACCAGTTCATCATATTTCACGACGGCTTTATCCTGTTTGGGATCGAGACAGATCGAGGCGCCGGGTTTGATTTCCCTGGCTACCGTTTCCGGTTGTGAGTTGAAGAAGTCGGCCAGGCCTTGTTTGCCTGCAAAGAAATAGTTGGTCGTCGGTTTTTGGGAAGAATACTTCAGCATACGGATATGCATGGGTTGTTTGCCGTTGTTTTTAATGACGGCGGCAATTTTCCGGTCCATCTTTTCCGGTTGCTGTACACCGTTTACATTATACAGGTAAAGCCTTACGGAGCCTGGTTGCACAGGTTCTCTCAGGGCCACGCCTTCGGGTACACGGATATACTCCGGGTCGTCCGAAATCAGGAACTGCGGGCCAGGCAATACTATTTTCTGATAATTCAGGGCGGGCAGCTGCTCGTTCAGCAGGCCCGGTACCTGCATGGTATAACCTTGCGGCGTGTTCTTAATAATCGTATTCAATGCAGGGCTGATCTCCTGGGAATGGGCATAGTTGCCGGTGGTAATGGCGATGCCTGACAGCAAGGCTATTCTTCCGAAGGCGGTGATACTCGTCTTTAACATGCGGGAATTTGTTGCGATGAATAGTTAATATTATTATTAATCGAAACAAACTTAATAAAATTATTTAAAAAACAATGCGCCGCTGGTGTAATTATTTATTAAAAGAAAGGAGATTGTGACGGGCAATCAGGCAACCGCCGATCACGCCAGCTTCTTCATGGAGTTTAGACATGCGCAGCTGAGTATCGTTGTTAACAAGACTAAGGGAATACTTATTCAGGGCGCTGCGGATAGGGAGACGGATATAGTCGCCCGTATCAGCCAGGATACCGCCTATGATCACCAGTTCCGGGTTAAAGAGGTTGATGAGCACCGAAATACCGCGTCCTATTTTTTCACCCAGTTCGGCGATCAGCTCAATACAAAGCACATCTTCGTTCAGGGTAGCCTGTATGATATCGGCTACACGCAGGTTGGGTGGCATTTTCTTATCTTTCAGCAGGCTGGAAGTATGTCCCTGCTCAATACGTTCTTTAAATAGCCGGATCAGCGCCTGCCCGGAGGCTTCTGTTTCCAGGCAACCTTTCTTACCGCAATGGCAGATCAGTTCATTGGAGAAGATAGGAATGTGGCCAAACTCGCCACTGAAGCCCGACTTACCCCGGTATATCTTTCCGTCTATCATAATACCCAACCCGATACCATAATCCAGGTTCAGGAACAATACATTCTTCTCATCATGTACGGTGCCGTTATAGAACTCGCCGTAGGCCATTGCCCTGGAATCGTTTTCCACAAAGGTTTTGATACCGATAGCATTTTCCACGATCTGGCTCAGCGGCTCTTCATTGAAGTGGAAATAGCTGTAGCTATAGCCCTTTTCACTGTTGATACGCCCGGAAAGATTCAGGCAGGCCGCGAAGATCTTCTTCTTATCTACTGGTGCATTATTGATAAAGTGCAGGATTACCTGGATCAGGTCTTTGAATGATTCAGGTGTATTGGCCAGGGTAAAGGGGACATGCATTTCCGAATTCACCAGCTCTTTCTTGAAGTTCAGTAAGCCCAGGTTTACATGGAAGTTCTTGATATCTACCCCTATAAAAAATCCTGATTCAGCCACCAGACCGTACATGCTGGCCCGGCGCCCACCTTTTGAATCGTCCTTGCCATATTCTTTTACAATGCCGTCGGTGACCAGTTCATTAATGAGACTCGTCGTTTTGGGTACACTGATATTGAGGGCTACCGTGAGGTCGGTGATGGTAGTATTGCCCGCCTGGTCAAGATGGTCAATAATGGATCTCTTGAGGGATTTGTTCTTATAAGCCACACCGGCGAGGTTCTCTTCTGAAAAGATTTCAAATATGCTTTCCTGGGTCGTCATGCAGTTAGTATGATATTTTTCTTTAAATGTAGTATATAATTAATAAAGTTAATCAAGTTGTCAAGAAAACTACTTTATTAATAAAATTATTTATGAAGTGATTGTTTATAATTAAAAAAATAATAAATTGGGCTTCGTAAATAAAATAATTTAAAAACGATGCAGCCATCTGTTCCCTATCAACCGCAGGAGTCCACACCTGTTCAACAAGATTTCAATACTAACTATTACGCAGGGCTGTATAAAGAGGAGCTACTGGATAACATTCTGCCCTTCTGGGTGCAACACAGCAAAGATGAGAAAAACGGCGGATATTATACCTGCCTCAACAGGGATGGCAGTGTATTCGATACCGATAAGTTCATGTGGCTGCAGGGAAGGGAAGTATGGTGTTTCAGCCATATGTTCAATAAAGTAGCTCCCCGCCAGGAATGGCTCGACATGGCCCTTCACGGTGCTGCCTTTATGGAAAAATATGGCCGGGATAAAAACGGCGACTGGTACTTTTCCCTGAATGAACAAGGTCAGCCCCTCGTACAGGCTTATAACATTTTCAGCGACTGCTTCGCCGCCATGGGGTTTGCCGCACTCGATAAAGCCGCTCCCAGCGACCGGTTTAAAGAGATCGCACTTACCACCTTTGAAAATATTCTCCGCAGGCAGCACAACTGGAAAGGCACCTATAACAAAGCTTATCCAGGTACCCGCAGCCTGAAAGGCTTCAGCTTACCCATGATACTGTGTAACCTGTCGCTCGAAATGGAACACCTGCTCGGCGCCGCCCGCGTAGAAGCCTTTATCCCCACGGTACTCCACGAAGTAATGGAGGTATTCTATCAACCGGATAAAAAACTGATCGTCGAAAATGTATATCACAACGGCGACTTCTCCGACAGTTTCGATGGCCGCCTCGTCAATCCCGGCCACGGCATCGAAGCCATGTGGTTTATCATGGATCTGGCAAAAAGATTAAAAGCACCCGCCTTACTGAGAAAGGCCTGCGATATTATGCTCGATACCCTGGAATACGGATGGGACAAGCAATACGGCGGCATCCTCTATTTTAAGGACATCCTCGGCAAACCGCCGCAACAACTGGAATGGGATCAGAAACTGTGGTGGGTACACGTGGAAGCACTCATCGCACTGGCCAAAGGATTTATCTACACCGGCGACCCGCGCTGCGCCGCCTGGTTTAAAAAAGTACACGACTATACCTGGCAACATTTCCGCGACAACCAGCATGGAGAATGGTTCGGTTATCTCAACCGCCAGGGCGAAGTATTACTGCCCCTGAAAGGCGGTAAATGGAAAGGCTGCTTCCATGTGCCCCGCGCACTCTACCAGGTATATTCCACCTTCGAAGGGCAATAACTATTAGATACATTTTATCAACGCTTAACAATGCTTTTATCGTTCCTGTAAATTGAAAGTTATGAGTAAACCAAATCTAAATGTGCGGTTGTGGCGCACATTCCTGCTGCTGATGGCCTTCCTCGCGCAGCAGACGATCGCCATCGCACAACAGCCACCAGTAAAGGGTACCGTCAGAGATGAGAAAGGAAACGTACTCCCCGGTGCTACCATCCTGGTGAAAGGCACGCAGAAAGGCGTCGTGTCCAACGCTGATGGCAGTTTCAGCATTGCCGCCGGCAACGCTCCGGTTACATTACTGGTATCCATGACCGGATTTAACACACTAACAGCAACGGCTACACCGGGACAAGCCATCCACCTCGTACTCAAAGAAAACACCAGTTCTCTCAACGAGGTAATGGTAGTGGGCTATGGTACCCAGAAGAAAGCCTCGCTCACCGGTAGCGTTGCACAGATAGGCGCCGCTGAACTGAAAAAAGTGCCGGCCATGAACCTCACCAACGCACTCGCAGGCCGCCTGCCCGGCCTCGTAGCCACCCAAACCAGCGGCCGCCCCGGTTTCGACGACGCTACCCTGCTGATCCGGGGTGTAAGCACCTACAACAACAATTCCCCGATGGTGATCGTAGACGGCGTACAACGTTCTTTCGGCAGCCTCGATCCTTCGGAAGTAGAAAGTATCACGCTCCTGAAAGATGCCGCCGCCGCAGCTACCTACGGCGTACAGGGCGCCAACGGCGTTATCCTCGTTACCACGAAAAGAGGCAACAGCGGTAAACCCATCGTTTCCTACGACGGCGAAATCACCCGCACCGCCTTTACCCGTTTCCCTAAATTTCTCAACGGACCGGATTATATGTACTGGTTCAAAAAAGGAGAACAGATGGACAACGATTATCTCACCGCTACCGGTGGCGATCCGATTCCCTATACCTATTCCGATGCACAGATCGCGGCCCTGCGCAACGGTACCAATAAAGATCCTTATCTCGGTGATACCGACTGGACCGGTATGCTCACCGGCCGGAAAACGATGGCACAGCATCACAGCGTGAGTGTAAGAGGCGGCACCGACAGGATCCGTTACTTCTCCAACGCCAGTTACCTTAACCAGGAAGGTGTGGTGAAAGGCTCCGATTACAAACGCTTCAACGTTAGAACCAATGTAGACGCTACCATCAGCAACACCTTTTCAGTGGCCTTTGATATCGGCGCCCGCCAGGAAACACGTAACAGTACCGGTATCCCCGCTGACGACTACGAATACATGAATCCCTTCTACCAGGCAGTAAGGGCATTGCCCAATATCCCGGCTACCTACAACGGTCAACCTACCGCTACACGCTCCAACTCCGGTATCGTAAACCCGATTGCCGCAATAGACAACTCCGGCTGGCAACGGTATATCACCAGCACCTTCCAGGGCGCTATGACTTTTACCATGCACGTGCCTTATGTAAAAGGATTAGACCTGAAACTGATGACGGCCTATGATAAATCTTTCCAGGAATTCAAAGGCTGGACAGAACCTTATACCCTCGTTGTAAGAGAACAAGGCGGCTCCGGGTTTTACTGGAATCCTTCCCTGCCTCCCGGTATAAATATTAATACAGTAAGGCAATCGCAGGCCAACAACGTGCGGCAGACTTTCCAGCCTAGCATCAACTACAGCAAGGATCTCGGCGCACATAGTTTCAAAGCGCTGGCTTTATACGAATATTCCCAATACGATAACAACGGATTTTCTGCTGGCGGCAGTAACCTGGCTTTAACAGAACTGAAAGAAATCGACTTCCGCGACCAGGATAATAAATACTTTGTACAACCCGGCGGCAACAGCGGTACTACTGCCCGCGCCGGCCTGGTGACACGTATCAACTACGCCTACAAAAACCGTTACCTGCTGGAACTGGTATCCCGCTACGACGGTTCACTCTACTTCCCCGTGGAAAACCGCTGGGGCTTTTTCCCTGCCGCATCTGCCGGCTGGGTGATCAGTGAAGAGAATTTCTTCGCCGGTTTAAAAGATAAAGTTGATTTCCTGAAACTGCGGGCCTCTTACGGTAAAACCGGTAACGACCGGGGAAACAGCAACTACCAGTACCTGCAAACTTTCTCCCTGTCGAAAGATCCGGTGGGCGTGATAGGAGACAAAGCAGTATCTGCCCTGTACTCCGGCGCCATCCCCAATGTAAATCTCAAATGGGAAAAAGCATATACCACCAACATTGGTGTGGATGCCACCTTGTTCAACGGCGGATTAAGCGTTACAGCTGATTATTTTTATAAGCTTACCAAAGATATTCTCGACGGACAAGGCGGCTTATATCCACCCTCTATGGGCGGCTACTACAGTACTATTGTGAACAGAGGCATGGCAGATGTAAGAGGGATCGATCTGCAGATCACACATCGCCATAAAGTAAACAGCAAACTGGATTATGGCATTACCGGTAACTTCAACTGGTCGCGCAGCAAAATCCTGGTGAAGAATGACCCTGATGGCTTGCCGGCATGGCAGAGAAGTCCGGGCAGAAGCATTGGTGAAAAGAAAGGCTTTATTTCAGAAGGATTGTTCCAGAACTGGGACGAAGTGAATAACTGGGCTACTTCCCCCAGTGGTGGCGCTGCACCGGGCTTTATCAAATACCGCGATATTAACGGCGACGGTAAAATTACCACAGACGATATTACGTATATGGGTCGCAGTAATACCCCGCAACTCATGTATGGCCTGAGCCTGGAGCTGCGTTACGGTATCTTCGATTTCTCTGCGCTCATTCAGGGTGCAGGCCTGGTGGATGTTTCACTGGGTGGAGAATATGAAGGTTCCTCCGGTGTTTACGGTGTAAATGATAACACACCCTTTACCCGTCCGTTTTACGGTGGTGGCAACAGCCCGTATTACCTCGTGGAGCAGGCCTGGACGCCGGATAACCCGAACGCACGTTATCCCCGCTTAACAGCCGACAGGGCAGGTTTCCCGAATCACAACGGCTGGGCTAATTCGCAATGGGTGGTAAACGGTGCGTATGTACGTTTGAAATCTGCACAGTTGGGTGTCACTTTACCTGCATCTGTATTGAGGGCGTTGAACGTGGAAAAATGCCGCTTCTACCTGGCAGGCTTCAACCTCTTTACACTGGACCATCTGAAATATATGGATCCGGAAATGCCCAATGCGAACAACGGCTTCTATCCGCAGCAACAGATGATGTCTTTCGGCGCTAACCTTACCTTCTAAACGGAAAAGCAATTACTTATGACAACGAAACACTCTTCTATAAAAGGCTTATTGCTGGCGTGCCTGCTGGCAACAGGGGTATCTTCCTGCAAGCTGGATGGCATTCCGGGCGACCGCTACACCGATGCCGCTATCTGGAAAAATGCCGGTAATGTAGACATGTATATGTATGGCATGTACGACCAGTTCAAAACATTTTCTTTCGGTCAGTTTCCCATCGGCTACAGCAACGCCACCGATGCATTTACTGATGTAGAGAAGTATACTTCCAATACCACCGGTAACGGAACAGTGAACAAACTAGCCTACAACCCGGGGCAGGTGAATGCTACCTCCCCGGGCATTTCGGTATGGGACATGGCCTATACGAATATCCGTAAGGTGAATGAGTTCCTGAACGGATTACAGTTGTATGCAAAAGTGACGGATGCACAGAAAATACAGTACGAAGCAGAAGCCCGCTTTATCCGTGGCTATATGTATTTCTGGCTGGCCCGTATCAATGGCAGCGCCATCATCATGGACAAGCTGCCCACGCAGAAAAATAATCCCCGCGCCAGCGAAGATGAAGTATGGAATTATGCTGCGAAAGATTTTGCTTTTGCAGCGGAACACCTGCCGAAAGACTGGGGCGCCGCCGGAAAAGGCAGGGCCTCACAGGGCGCCGCTTATGGCATGCTCGCACGTACATGGCTATACGCTGCTTCTATAGCGGAATACGATAACAAACTGTATAACAAGGATGCACTCACCGGGGTGCCATCTTCCAAAAAAACGGAATACTATCAGCATGCCGCCGATGCAGCAGCAGCGGTAATAGCGCTGGCAGATGCCGGTGTATATGCACTGGATGCCGACTACGGAAAGCTCTTTACAAATAACAACAGCAAGGAAGCCATCTTCGCAGTATACTATCAGCGTACCAGTGTTACCCACCAGTTCGATTACTTTTTCTGCCCTCCGGCAGATGTGGATGGCGGGGGAGCCACTGGTGTTCCAACCGCTGAACTGGTGAACGAATATGAAATGGCCGACGGCCGCAAATTCTCCTGGTCGGAAACCGCTATGAAAGCCAATCCGTATGCCGGCCGTGAACCACGTTTCTATGCCACCGTTTTATATAACGGCGCCGCATGGAAAGGCAGAACACTTAACACCACACCAGACGACGATAAAGAAGGTTACATCGATTTTAAAGTGGTTACCGATCCGCGTAAAACTGTAACCGGCTACTACCTGCGCAAAATGCTTGATGAAAGCAATAAAGACATTCTGGTTGCCGGCAGCGTGCAACCCTGGATGGAATTGCGTTATGCAGAAATATTACTCATCCACGCGGAAGCGCTCACAAAACTGAACCGCCTTCCGGATGCAAAAATATCATTGGATAAAGTACGCGCCCGGGTGAACCTGCCAGGTACACCGGCCACCACGCCAGATGCCATGATGGCTGCTATTGAACACGAACGCAAAGTAGAACTGGCCTTCGAAGGACAACGCTACTGGGATCTGCGCCGTTGGCGTAAAGCACATACGGTATTAAATAATGTGCGCTTCCACGGACACAAGGTAACCGGCAATGGCGTTGGCTTTGATTACACCGAGGTAGACTGCGATAAGGAAAACCGTTATTTCCCTACCTCGTTCTACTATATGCCGATTCCACAGGCGGAAATTATCAATAATACGGCCATGACCCAGATCCAGGGCTGGTAATTCATCATGCGTAACAATAAACAATATGCACATACGAAATTTATATAAAGTTCCGGTAATGATCATAGGGTTAGGCATGGCGTTCAATGCCTGCCAGAAACCTGAGCCTATCTTCCCGAAAGAAGATAACTCCCTGCAGGATATCTGGGTAGCTATTCCCGGTGTGAAAGATGCCAGCTTTATGCCGGTATACAACACAACCAAAGACAGCGCCTATATAGAAGTACCTTACTTTTACCCGGTAGAATCGGATAATGAAACGGATATCACTAAACTCATACTGCGCGCCAATCTCCCGCTGGATGCCGTGATGACACCTGCTATCGGTACCCAGATGGATCTTTCCAAACCGGTGAAGCTCGAAATCAAAGGAGGCACCGGTGCTAAAAGAAACATCGTGGTTGTTACAAAAAAAGTAGGCGACCTCAGTGTGAAAAAAGCCACCATGACCTATTCCCTCGATGGGGTAGATACGGAAGTGGAAGGGATTGTAAAAGATAACGATGTGATCTTCTACGCTATCCCAGGCACCGATGTCAGCAAAGTAAAAGTAGCAGTTACCGTGAATGCGCACTCCACCACCACGCTGGTAGCTGGTGCAACAGTAGATCTTTCTGCCGCAGTGCCTTTTACTGTGAAGAGTATCGATGGCGCCGTGAAAACCTACCAGCTGAAAGTACAACCACCGGTGAAGAAGCCTTACGGCATAGGTATTACCCGCAAACTGTTTGTGAAACTGGGCGCCGCCGGAGGTATCAGTACCGACTATACGGAAACAAGTATGGCGGTGAGTGGCGATTACCTGGTGATTGTCAGCAATACCAATCCGTCTAAACTTCGTCTTTTCAATCGTACCAATGGTACTTTCGTACGGGATATGCCGTTACCTGCGCCCGGCTATTATTCTTTCCAGATGCAGAACGATAGCACCGGCGCTTTACTGGGCGCCACTTTCGCCGCCAGCGGTGATAAGTTCCAGCTGTATCGCTGGAAGAGCGCTACGGATCCCGCACCGGAGAAGATCCTCGAATGGACCAATAACGTGGCATGGGGCGGACTGGGCAGACGGGTACGCATATACGGAGATCTGCAGAAAGATGCCGTGGTATACGCCACCGGATCACTCACCAATGAAGTGTTTAAATGGCGCATCAAAGATGGTAAGGTGATCAATGCCGCCAATACGCCAGACGTAAATGCTGCACCGGTGATCTCCACTTACAAGTCGGGTTCCGGCAGCTGGGGCTATCTCGCAGATGCTGTACCTACTTCTACTTCACTCAGCGGCACCTACTTCCTGAATTATGGCAGCGAAATCGCCCTGGTAAACGGCGGAACAAATATCACAACGGCCACTTTCAATACAGATGCCGCCGGCTATATTTTCCACGCCCCCAGTTTGTATTTCAATTTCAATGGCGCCAGTTATTTCGCCTTCCTGAAGTATACCTCCTGGAGCCTGAACGCAGGAAACATCGCCTTGTTTGATGTAACAGATCCGTCTGCAGTGAGTATGTCGCCCAACAATCCCGGCTACAGCGCTTTCAATGTCTTCAATTCTGAAGTCATCAGTGGTGCGGCTGACAACGGCAATGGTACCGGCGATCTGTGCGTGAGTTTCTCGCCCGACCGCTCCAGCGCTTACATCTACATGGTCCTCACCAATGTGGGTATTATAGGATATGAACTGACCACCTATTAATCAACATTTAAGCTGCCTGTCATGATAAAAAAATATATCGTTCCTGCATTGCTCCTGTTGATACTGGGCGCTGCGGCTTGTAAAAAGAATAATGATACACCGGTGGTAGATCCGGGTGAACAAACGGATACCATTCCCATTCCAACCGGTAAGAAAGAAGCAATTGTGTGGATAGACCTGAACGCAAACGTGTTTGGTACCTATGGCCGGTTCAATGATACGCCAGCCATCCGTAAAACACTGGATACCCTGCAATCAGTTGGTATCACGGCGTTGGTGGTGGATGTAAAGGAATCTTCCGGTCATACGGTATTTCAGAGCGCTTACACCAGCAAGGTAGCGAGCCATAACGGTAAATCGCTGCCCGCTAATGTGGATTACCTGGAATACATGGTAAAAACAGCAAAGGAACGTAAGATGAAAGTATATGCTTCCGTGATGACTTTCGTGGAAGGTGACCAGGATGATAAAGTGGGTGCTGTGTATGAAGATCCTACTTTTAAGAATAAGTACCAGTCGATCGTATGCGACGCTACGGGCAAACGCGTACCGATCACAGAAACCGGCCGCCCCGGGTTTGTAAACCCGGCTTATCCGGAAGTACAGGACCGTATCATCAATATCCTGAAAGAGATCGTACAGAAGTATGCCGTTGATGGCGTGATCCTCGACTATGGCCGCTATGCCAATATCGATGCGGATTTCTCCGACTATAGCAAAACACAGTTTATCCAATACCTGAAAACAACGTTCAATGATCAGAACGCCAATTTCATGAGCTTCCCTACGGATGTGGTGTCTTCCTGGAAAACAGAAAATGGTCAGACTGTTCCCGCTGTTACCGGTAAGTACTACAAACGCTGGCTGGCCTATCGCATGAGCGTGATCTACAATTTTGTGAAAAAAGCACATGCCGCTGTAAAAGCTACCCGTGCGGATGCACTGTTTGGTTCTTATGTAGGAGGATGGTATGGCGATTATTACCCTGTTGGTGTAAACTGGGCCAGCAACCAGTACGATCCGTTCAATGATCCTAAGATACGTATGGACTGGGCTTACCCGCAAACAAAGGACTATGGCTATGCAGAGGAACTCGGGCTACTGATGACCGGTAACTATTTCTCACAGCTGCTGCTGGCTGATAATCCGGCCACTGCGGGTTTAACCTACAACTGGTGGAGCCTCGAAGGCTCGCTGAATGGGGGCCGTTATATCACCAAAGGCCGTGTGCCATTGGTGGGGAGCATCGATGCGGGTAATACCGACTGGAAAAGCAAATCAGATATCCGCAAAGCCATTAAAATGATCCGCTCACAAACCTATGGGGTGATGATCTTTGACCTGGTACATTTATATGCACCGCAATACAACAAATTGCAGGTGCCATTGTGGGACGAAGTAAAAGCCGGACTGGAATAAGCCATGACGCAACGTAACCAGAGCCTGGATGCTTTGAGGGGATTGGCCATTTTCGGAATGGTATTGGCCGGCAGTATTGCCTTTGGCATCCTGCCGGCCTGGATGTATCATGCGCAGGAGCCTCCTCCTGCGCATACCTTTATTCCTACGCTGCCAGGGATCAGCTGGGTAGACCTCGTGTTTCCGTTCTTTTTATTCAGCATGGGAGCCGCGATTCCCTTATCACTGAAAAAGAAAATCAACGAACAGGTGGGTTTTCCCTCCATCCTGATGGCTGCCTGCAAGCGTTATATCTTACTGGTGTTCTTTGCCCTTTTCACCCGGCAGATGACAACCGCAGGATTGAGCCGGCAGCCGGGAATAACGGACTATGTATTACCCGTAGGGGCGTTTGCGTTATTATCTGTATTGTTCTTTCAGCCTGCGGCTGATAACAGGTTATGGAACTGGCTGAAAGCATCGGCGGTACTCATCACCGGCGTATTGTTGTGGTTATTGCCATTTGAAAGCAACAACGGTTTTTCGTTGTACCAGTCAGATATTATTCTCCTGATTCTTGCCAATGTTTCCCTCGCAGGAACGCTGTGGTGGTATCTTACCCGGAATTATCCGCTGGTGCGTATCGCGCTGTTGCCTTTGCTGATGGGTATTTATCTCAGTGGCGCCACACCGGGCAACTGGTGTTACAACCTATTGTCGTGGACACCCTTTCCCTGGATGTACAACAGTAATTTTTTAAAGTATTTATTTATTCTCCTGCCGGGAACGCTGGCCGGTGAATGGATGTTGCAATACCAGGCCGTTACTCCTTCCGCCAGAGAAGTAAAGTACCTGCAACTGGCAGGACTGGCCGCAGGCGTGGTACTGGTCAGCAACGTGGTTTTGTTGTTCAGTCGCCATACCACCATAAATTTTTTCCTGACTATTGCGGCACTGGGCGGCTGTTTCGCTGCCCTGCGAAAAACTGATCTCCGCATCATACCTTTTTTTTTGAAGGCAGGTGCTTATCTTGTTGTGCTGGGACTTTGCTTTGAATCCTTTGAAGGAGGCATAAAGAAAGACCCTGCCACGTTTAGCTATTACTTTGTGACGGCAGGTCTTGCCTTCCTGGTACTCCTTATTTTCTTTTCCCTGCAATACGGCCACACCGGCCGTATGATCATCCGTTGCTTTGCATGGCCCGGGCGTAACCCGATGGTGGCATATGTAGCCGGCAACCTGTTACTGTTGCCACTATTGCACCTGACGGGTGCTATCAGCGTATTTGAAATAATGGGACAGCAGGTATGGACCGGTGTATTGAGAGGAATACTCTTCGCCGGCACTGTATGCGCACTGGCCGCCCTGTTCACGATCAAAAAATGGTACTGGAAAACATGAAAAAAATAATCGCCGCTTTGTCAATGTGCCTGCTCGCTGCCGCTTCACCATTGCATGCACAGGATTCTTCCTATCATAACTATTTGTATGATAGTCGTACCGCCTACTTCCGGGAACTACCGGTAGCGGATACACCGGTCATATTTTTTGGAGATAGTATTACGCAGTGGGGCGACTGGTGCGAGTTCTTTGGCCAGGCCAATATACTGAACAGGGGAATTGCCGGAGATAATACCAATGGCTTACTGGCCCGTGTAGAAGAGGTAACCAGGCATCGCCCATCTCGCTTATATATACTCGCAGGCACCAACGATATTAATAAAAAAATGCCGGCAGCTGCTATTGTCAATACCTACCGCCGCATCGTGGAAAGGGTACAGGCAACGTCTCCGGCTACACGTATTTTTGTGCAGAGCGTTTTTCCGATCAACAATCAACTGATAGGCCGGCAATATTATTCCGGCACCAATGAACAGATTAAAGCACTCAATAAAGGGTTGCAGGCTATGGCAGCAGCATTGCATGTGAGCTATGTAAATATTTACGATGCCCTGCTGGACAGCACCGGGCAGCTGGATGCCCGCTACACCTACGATGGCCTGCACCTCAGCGGGAAAGGCTATCTGCAATGGGTACACGTATTACAGCAACAACCAAATCACCGCGCCAATTAATTACATCGTATGAATCTTTCGTCAATAGATATTGTCATCATCTTTCTTTACCTGGCCGTTATTGTGGGGCTTGGATTCTGGATTTCAAAGAAAGCATCAAAAAATATCCAGTCATATTTCCTCGGAGATAATAATATCAAATGGTACTGGCTGGGCTTCAGCAACAGCAGCGGTATGTTTGATGTAAGCGGTACCGCTTTTTATGTGGCCTTACTCTTTGTATATGGCTTCAAAGCGGCATGGCTGCCCTGGCTCTGGCCTATCTGGAACCAGATCTTTGTAATGGTTTTTCTCGCGATCTGGATCAGGCGGAGCAATGCCATGACTGGCGCCGACTGGATCATCAAACGGTTTGGCGATGATCGAGGTGGCCGCCTGGCACATATTATCGTAGTGCTTTTTGCCATTGTGAGTGTGATCGGTTTTATCGGTTATGTATTTGTAGGTATCGGCAAATTCAGCGGCAGCATTCTGCCCTGGGATCTGACCAATCCGCTGCTGACCAGTCAGCAAACCTACGCCGTGATCATTGTGGCCTTAACAACTTTGTATACCGTAAAGGGAGGTATGTACAGCGTGGTGGCCACAGAGGTGCTGCAATACGGCATCCTGCTGGTAAGCTGCGTATTGGTGGTGACCTACGCCGTACATGATGTGAACTATGTGGAGCTGCATAAAAAAGTACCCGAAGGATGGAGTAATTTCTGGCCTACCTGGAAGCTGGATGTGAACTGGAGCAATTCCTTCCCGCAGGCCAACCAGAAGATCGCCGAAGACGGCTTTACCTGGTTTGGCGCATTGGTGATGATGATGATTGCAAAAGGAGTATTTTCCAGTCTGGCAGGCCCGGTACCCGGCTTTGATATGCAACGTATCCTCAGCGCCAAGAAACCGAAAGAAGCAGCCATGCTCACCGGTTTCACCAACCTGGTGCTATATATCCCGTTATTCATGATGGTGAGTGCATTAACCCTGATCGGTATCAATTATTTTATGCCGGTATTGCAGGAGCAACAGCAGCCCGATTTTGAAATCATTCTCAGCAAAGTAGTAGGCGGTTATCTGCCTGCTGGTGTAAGAGGCGTGGTGCTGGCTGGTTTACTGGCTTCGTTCATGAGTACTTTCTCTGCGTTTGTAAATGCAGCGCCGGCTTACCTGGTAAACGATTTCTATAAAAAATATTTCAGACCCAACGAAGCGCCCGGGCATTATGTGAAATGGAGTTATATCACGTCTGTCGGTGTAATCCTTACGGGTTGCATCTTTGGACTGTTTGCCAATTCCCTCAGTTCCCTTACACTCTGGATCTCTTCCGCTTTGTATGGTGGTTATGCCGCAGCGAATGTGCTGAAATGGATCTGGTGGCGCTTCAACGGATATGGTTATTTTTCCGGTATGCTGGTAGGACTGATATCTGCCACTTTTGTACCTCACCTGATGGATCTGTTATCCACGGCTTATTTCCCGCAATATGCAGATTTGTTTGGCAGCGGTATCGGTACGCTCATCTCTTTCTTTATCATCCTGGTATTTTCTATCACAGGCAGTATCCTTGGTTGCCTGCTTACGCCGGCCCCAAATCAGCAGGTACTTACGGAGTTCTACACCAACACCCGCCCATGGGGCTGGTGGAAGCCGGTAGCCCGCTGGGCAAAAATGGCAGATCCTTCTTTTGTGCCTAACCAGCAGTTTAAATGGGATGTGCTCAATATTTTGGTAGGCATCTGCTGGCAGATGAGCATGGTAATTATGCCGATCTGTTTTGTTTTTGGTTACTTTGAGAAAGGCTTCCTGGCCATGGCGGTATGGCTGGTATGTATGGTGGTGCTGAAATTTACCTGGTACGACCGGCTCCATATCACCGCAGGCGACAGCATACCAACGGCAACGGGTACACGTGTTCATGAACTGGCTGAAAATAACTGATATGCTACCACGTTTTTTACTGGCAGCAGGCTTGTTCCTGTTGCCGGTTGCCGCAGCCGCACAATATGACAGCACTTATGGCAGTAGCTATTACCGTCAGAAAGTAACCCAGTTTAATGCGATACCCGATAAGGAGAACGGAGAAATTATTTTCCTGGGAGATAGCATTACGGACATTGCAGAATGGTCCGATCTGTTCAAAAACTGTCTCATTAAAAACAGGGGCATCAGCGGGGATAAAACAGACGGGATTTTGAACCGGCTTACGGAAGTGACTACACGTAAACCTTCCCGTATTTTCCTGATGATTGGTATTAACGATATCGCCGACCAGGTGCCCGACAGCGTGATTGTAGCGAACTATGGGCGCATTATGGATCGTATCCGCCGTGAAACGCCCGCTACCAGGCTGATTGTGCAAAGCATTCTGCCTACGAATGATAGCTTCACAGAGTTTGCACGGCATCAGCATAAAACGGAGCATATCAGGTTCGTTAATACAGCCATTGAAAAAATGGCCCTGCAACGTCAATATACATACGTTAATTTGTATGACGCAATGTGTGACAGCGAAGGTAAATTAAGCAGTGATTATACCAACGACGGACTGCATTTGAAGGGCGCCGGTTACCTTGTATGGAAGCAGCTTTTGCAGCGTAAAAAATTATTATAATGGAAATTACAGGAACTTTTTTGGATGAGATCAGTCATGATATCCCGCACCAGAACTGGGGCCGGGAGGAATGGCGGAAGGACTTTGTACATATGAAAGCCATCGGTATTGATACCGTGATATTGATCCGTAGCGGCTACCGGCGTTTTATTACCTATCCTTCCCGTTACCTGGTGAAGGAATACGGCTGCTACGAGCCGCCGGTAGACCTGGTGAAGATGTACCTGGAACTGGCCGACGAGTTCGGGATGCAGTTTTACTTCGGCTTGTACGACAGCGGCAAGTACTGGGATACCGGCGATATGCAGCACGAAATGGACAGCAACCGTTTTGTGATCGATGAAGTATGGAAGGCGTACGGCCATTACCGTAGTTTCAAAGGCTGGTACCTCAGTATGGAAATCAGCCGGAAAACGAAAGGCGCCGCTACCGCATTCCGGACGCTGGGTATGCAATGTAAGGAGGTGAGCAACGGGCTGCCTACGCTGATCTCTCCCTGGATAGATGGGAAGAAGGCAGTCATGGCGGCATCTTCGGGTTTAACCAAAGAGGAATCCGTATCGCTGCTGGAACATGAGAAGGAGTGGAGTGAAATATTCGACGGTATCCGGGGCGCCGTAGACGCGGTGGCTTTCCAGGACGGACATATCGATTATCACGAGCTGGAAGATTTCTTCCGGGTAAACAAAAGCATGGCGGATCGCTACGGCCTGCAATGCTGGACCAATGCCGAGAGTTTCGACCGGGATATGCCCATCAAATTTTTGCCCATTAAATTTGAAAAGCTGCGGTTAAAGCTGGAAGCTGCCAGGCGTGCGGGTTATGATAAAGCCATTACGTTTGAGTTCTCCCACTTTATGAGCCCGCAGTCGGCATACCTGCAGGCAGGACATTTATATAACCGCTACAAAGAATATCTGAATTCGTTTTAAAGGCAACAATTACTAACAGCAGCCGGGCTGGCCTCTAAAGGCCGGCCCTTTTAATTTGCCGGATTTGCACTAACTTACCGTATACCCATTAAGTAACAGATTCATGGATAAACAGGCCTCCCCCAATAAGCTGGCTGCTTTCTTTAAGAAACTGGGCCCCGGACTGATCACCGGTGCAAGCGACGACGACCCTTCCGGCATTGCCACCTACTCTCAGGCAGGTGCACAGTTTGGCCTTACTACTTTATGGACCTCATTGCTTACCTTCCCGCTGATGGCCGCTGTACAAGGCATGTGCGCGCGTATTGGCCTGGTTACCTCGCAGGGGCTCACGGTAACGCTGAAGATGCATTATCCACGCCCGGTGCTGTACCTGATGTTGCTGTTCAGTTTCCCGGCCATCACCCTGAACATCGGGGCCGATATCCAGGGCATGGGCGCCGTTTGCCACATGATTTTTCCCGCTATCCCGGTGTCTGTTTTTTGTGTGCTGGTAACGGCCATTATGATGTTTATCATCATTCAGTATTCCTACCAGAAAATTGCCATGATATTAAAGTGGCTTTGCCTTTCGCTGCTCCTGTATATTATAGTACCCTTTATGATTAAGCAGGACTGGGCACAGGTAGCTAAAAACACGTTTATTCCGACCATACAGTACAACAAGGATTTTTTCTCTATCATCGTGGCTATTCTCGGTACCACCATTTCACCTTACCTGTTTTTCTGGCAAACCACTATGGAGGCGGAAGACCAGCAACATAACGGAAAGGGTATTGTGGTAGATAAAAAGATCCTGGGCGATATGAAAACAGATGTGAACACAGGCATGCTGTTTTCCAATATGGTCATGTTTTTTATCATTCTCACTGCGGGGAGTGTATTGTATCCTGCAGGTGTCCGGGAGATAGATACCGTAGACCAGGCCGCTAAAGCATTGCAGCCACTGGCAGGTAAGCTCACTTACCTCATTTTTGCTTCCGGCGTATTGGGTACCGGTTTGCTGGCGATCCCGGTGCTGGCCGGTTCACAGTCGTATATGCTGGCAGAAACCCTGGGCTGGTCTGCCGGTCTCGACAAAAAATTTGCACAGGCGAAACCCTTTTATATTTCCATCATCGTGTCGCTCATAGTGGGGTTGTCGCTCGACTTCCTGGGAGTGAGCCCCATCAAGGCACTGCTGTATACTGCTATTGCATATGGCCTTACTGCGCCGGTGATGATTGTGATGATCATGCACATCGGCAACAATAAAAAGATCATGAAGGAATTTACCAATTCCCGTTTATCCAATGTATTGGGAGCACTTACACTGATCTTAATGACTGCTGCCGCCGTGGCCATGATTTATTTCCTGTTCTGATATCAGGGTTGAGGAAGGATATTCTTATAGATCTTTCCGTCTTTGATGATCAGCAACAGGTTCTTTTCGGGATCTCCCAGTAATTCCAGGTGTTGTAATATATCGCCGTCTACCAGCAGCATATCCGCCAGTGCGCCTTCTTCCAGTACCCCCAGTTTGCCGGGATAGGGATTCCTGGGGCCGGATAAGGCCAGCAGCTGGGCATTATCATAAGTGGCCATTTTCAATACTTCAAAGTTGCTGAACCAGTTTTTCATGCGGAGCAGCAGCTGGTTCTGGTTTTTGGTAGCACCCGGATTAAAGAGCAGATCCGTGCCCCAGGCCAGTTTTACTTTATATTTCTTTGCCCATTCATATACGTGATCGGAACCTTCCCCTACTTTTTTACTGTCGGCTGCCTGTTTGGGATCGGCGTACGCATTGCCATCAGGACCACCGAAAGGTTGCATACTGAGCCAGATGCCTTTGTCTGCCAGTAGTTTTACGCATTCTTCATCCATCAGGTGACCGTGGTCAATACATTTCACACCGGCGGCCACGGCGCGTTTAATCGCTTCGGTCGTATAGGCATGCACGGTAACATAGGTGCCCCAGTCGCCCGCCGCCTGCACTGCCGCTTTCATTTCTTCCACAGAATATTGTGTAGCTTCCAGCGGATCGTAAAGAGAGGCCACACCACCGCCGGCGGCCAGCTTGATCTGAGTGGCGCCATGACGTAACTGTTCCCGGGTAGCCACCAACACTTCATAGGCACCATCGGCTACAATGCCCACGCCCAGTGCTTCCGGTGCAGCAATGGTATGCGACGACATACGGGGAGGATCTACCGGCAGGCGGAAATCGCCATGCCCGGATGTTTGCGAAATCATGGCCCCGCTGGGATAGATCCGGGGACCCGGTTGTATGCCCTGGTCAATGGCCCGTTTGATGCCGAATACCGGTCCTGCCAGATCCCGGATGGACGTGAAGCCACGCAACAGGGTGCGTTCAGATTCTTTCGCCGCACGGATAAACAGGAAACTCTGTTCTCCCAGCATCATATCCTGCATGGTATTGGCACACATAAAGCTATGCCAGTGTGCATCAATCAATCCGGGCATAAGGAACCGCTGCCGGCCATCGATGATGGTCACCATCATGCTCTTATTGGTGGGAATAGGATCTTTGGAGATACGGGAAATTACATTGGCCGTGATCAGCACATTGACCAATGTTGTTTTATTATCCTTTCCATTGAATAACTGTACATTATTCAGCAGTACCTGCTGTTGTGCGATGGCGCATAAGGGAGCCAGCCATATCAGTAAAAGGATGACTAATCTGTTCATGTGTATGCATTTGAAACAGGAACAACGGGAACAGATTTTTGTTCCGGTATACTTAAAATATTTGGGGTACTACCGATGTTTTTTGTAGCTTTCTGCTGATCCCTCTACGTTATCAGCGGATGCTGAAAATAGTATTTGTTTGCAGCAAAAAAGGATCATTTAATCCAGGTCAGATGAACATGTTAGCACGGATATTCACCGCAACAGGAATTTTTTTATCCTTAACAGGAGCCGCACAGTCACGCATACACGTGAGCGATTTCGGCCTGGCGCCCAATACTTTTACGGATGCCACCGTTCGTGTGCAGCAGGCTATTGCAGCCTGTAAAAATCAGCCGGGCGCCGTGCTGGAATTTGCGCCTGGGCGTTACGACTTTTACCCCGATAGTGCCGTGAAAAAAGTATACTACATTTCCAATACTTCCAGCGAAACAGAAGTGCCGGAGAAAACAAAAACCATCGGGTTGTTTTTTGAAAACTTCCGGCAGCTCACCATCGAAGGGAATGGAGCGGAGTTTGTTTTTCATGGAAAGATGGTCACCTGGTTATTTGATCATTGCCAGGATATGACGCTGCGTAATATCACGGTGGATTTTGCCCGCCCTTCCATGTCGGAACTGACACTGAAAACCGTCACCGCCAGTAGGGTAGAAGCCAGCATTCATCCCGATTCAAAATACGCTATCATCAACGGGCACCTGGAATGGTACGGCGAAAAATGGGGCATGAAGCAGTTCCACGCTGTACTGGCAGATACCGCGCAGGGCCTGAATACTTATTCTTCCTGGAAGCCGTTCGATAAAAGTACCGCCACCGAAACGGCGCCCAACAACGTTGTATTTACAGGCGATTTTTCCGGGTTTAAAGGAGCGCCTGGTAATGTGCTGAGTGTGAGGGATGGCATCCGCGACCAGGCGGGCATGTTTATACAGCATTGCCGTAATGTACACCTGGAGCATTTTAACATGCGCTATATGCACGGCCTGGGCATTGTATCGCAGTTCTCCGAAAATCTCTACTACGATCACATGGAAATAGCGCCGGATAAAAAACATGGCCGTATAATGGCTACGTTTGCAGACGGCATGCACTTCTCCGGTTGCAAAGGGGAGATCGTGATTACCAATTCCCATTTCCAGGGACTTCATGATGATCCGATCAATGTACATGGCACCCACCTGGTGATCTCGGAGAAAACGGGTCCACGCACCCTGAAGCTGCGGTTCATGCACCATCAGACCTATGGCTTTGAAGCCTTCTTTGCCGGCGACAGCATCAGCTTCGTACATGCGGCCACGTTACAGGGATACGCCACCGGCCAGATCAGTTCCGCGAGGTTGATCAATGAGCGGGAAATGGAGGTAACACTGCGTAACGATCTCCCGCAGGGCATTACCAGCGGCGATTGTCTCGAGAACATCACCTGGACGCCTTCCCTGACAGTACGCAACTGCCGGTTTGAGTCTGTGAATACAAGAGGACTGCTCGTTACCACCCGCAAAAAAGTAGTGATAGAAAATAACCAGTTCTACAGAACGGGTATGCATGCTATTCTTATTGCAGATGATGCTGCCAGCTGGTTTGAATCCGGCCCGGTGCAGGATGTGAAGATCAGCGGCAATACCTTCGAGGGATGTGCCTATAACCTGGGGAAGGAAAATTATGTAATCGCTATTGCTCCGGAAAATCATGAGCTGCTGAAAGGGTATATGGTGCATCGTAATATCCGCATCGAAGACAATACTTTTAAGATCTACGACCACCCGGTATTGACGGCAAAGAGTACCGGTAATTTATCGTTTACCCGTAACCGTATTTCCTGGATGAAGGATTACCTGCCAGCTACCACGCTGGGTGCTGCTTTCCGGTTAACCGGTTGTGAGCAGGTACACATCAGGGAAAATAAGTGGGACGTGCCTTTTCAGCCGGAAGTATCGGTTATACAGATGCCGGCAAAGGAAGTGAAAACGGATCTGCCGGTGACTAAGAAGTAATTATTTCACTACGCGGAAGCCCTGGTTGCTGAAAGAGGCCCGCCGGTTTACCCGGCCTATATCTACAGAATTAAAAAAGGAGCAGGAAGTGGCGCTGCACCACCAGGAACCGCCCCGGGCATGGGCCAGCCGGGGATTTTCATCCGGTTTTACTTTGCCGGAGCAGAATTCAAATACGTTGCCATATACATCATACAGGCCCCAGGCATTGGGTTGAAAACTACCCACGGGCGAAGTATACATGTATCCATCTGAACTATCAGCCTGCAGATGATCCGCCCCGTGCCAGACATTTGCATAGCGGCCAATATCTTTTTTCTTTTCGCCGAAAAAATAAGTGCCATTGGAACCTGCCCTGGAAGCGATTTCCCATTCATCGAGTGTGGGTAAGCGTACGCCCGCCCAGGTGCAGTAGGCCAGCACATCTTTATAACTGATACAGGTAACCGGGTGCTCCATTTTGTTTTCAATACCCCCCACTGCAACGCCGTTGGGATACCGCCAGTAAGCGGTGCTGTCGTTGTTCCACTCAAATTCCCGCAGCCCGGGCACAAATACCAGTGCATCATGACGCTGCTCAGCATCAGTCACATAACCGGTGGCGGCTACAAAAGCGGCAAACTGCCGGTTGGTGGTTTCGCAGGCGGCAATATAGAAGCTGTCTACCTGCACGGTTCTGGCAGGATTCAGGCCATGCTGCCGTTGTCCTACCCGATAGCTGCCTTTGGGTACCAATACGTACCCGCAGGCAGTTTGCGCGGAACCGGGGAGATACAATCCCCCCAGTAATAATAATATACTAACCTTTTTTAGGAAGTCCATTATAGAAATTGGTAGCCCGTTCAATAATGAGCGCCTCATTGGCACTGTTGAAGTTTAAATATGCCTCGTAGCTGGTTTCTTCATTCGCATACAGTTTTTTGTAGGAAGTAGAGGTCATGAACGGCTCAAATTCATTGTTCTTCATCAGGATCATCAGTAAAGTCAGGATATCGTGGTCTTTATGATCCTTGTTGTAAGTTTTGATCAGCAAAGGAATCATTTCCCGGGCATTGATGTCAATGATCGCCTTTTTATAATTGAGGCCTACCCGGCTGCTCCGGATAATGGAGGCACTCACCAGGGCAATCACGGTATCGCGGTTGGCGATCATGAAATTTCCCTGGCGCTGGCTCCAGCTGTAGTCGCCGAAGGCATCCGGCAGTTGCCCGAAAATTTTCATATGCTCGTCGGGTACCGGTGGACGGGCATCACAGTTCTGGCTATACGTTTCCGCATGGATCAGGTGATAGGTCAGCTTCTCCCGCAGGGATAAGGACATGTATTCTTTTTGAGACAAGGCCAGGGCTTCATTTTCATTATCCTGTATTTTGCTGATCATACCCAGCACTTTCTGCAATCCATCCGGTGGTCTGCTGATTTTCATCCGGTATTCGTGATAAGCCTGGCTTTCTTTGCTGGGTTCCACCCATGTATAATCATCCTGGGCAAAACAAACGCTGTAAGCAGCAACAAGTACAAGGACCGCTACAATTTTCTTCATACAATACTATTGGGAATTAAAAATTTCCGGGAAGATAAAGCAGCTATAAGGATTTCCCAAACAAATCGTTGCCCGGGGCGCTCACCAGGCTGGTTATCAAGACAACCTGTACCATTCCCTTTTCTCAGAATAACTTTTATGAAAGCGTCATTTTCAGTGAACTAACGAAAACTTTCAGTTGTTCTGATAACTGCACCGGGTAAACGATGTGTTTTCCCAACAACTGTATCGTACCGTAGATCCTATACCCTCCCTATGAATAGCTGCCGTTAATTGGATTTCATCGTAAAAATGTTCTAAATGCTTTCATCACTACATGCTTCAATTTTACATCTGTGTTACAACAAAAATAATTCAGGAAAAAGCGGCTCCCGGAAACGGGTGTGGGGCGGGGTGTTTATATTCCTGCTGATCGCCGGTAACCTGGTGGCGAAAGACAGGCATCCGAACCTTCATAAAGAGCTTATGCCTCCGCCCACTGCGGCCAGTGATAACTATAATACGGTGAGAGGAGTGGCGGTTAACGCCAATGTGCTGACCAACGACGATCCAAACGGAGGCGGTCCGCTCACGGTGCAAACCACCCCGGTAAGCAACGTAACAAATGGTACGCTTACCCTCCGGGCCGACGGCTCTTTTACCTATATGCCAAATCCGAATTTCTTTGGGGTAGACCGGTTCACCTATCGCGTATGTGACCGGAACGGCAGCTGCTCCAATGGAGACGTGATGATTGATGTAAGTCCTGCGAAGGCCGACCTGGTGCTTACCCAGAAAACCAATCTGGATACCGGTATTGTCGGCGAACCCCTTATTTACACCGTTACCTTAACCAATAATGGTCCGTCCCCGGTATATACCAATGAAGTGTTTTATGTACTGGAGCAGGCGCCTAATGGCTACCAGCTCATTTCCATGACGCCCAGCGAAGGTACCCTGGATGCCAGCGGCCGTTGGACGGGAGTGGATCTTCCTGCCGGGAAATCGGTGACCATTACGGTGAATGGGATTATCCGTCCGGACTACAACCAACCTACTATTACTAATATTATTACCATACAACCACCCAATAACGTTATTGTAAATACCACCCCCACCGGGCAGATTACCACGCCTGTTATGATCGCGGCCGATCTGGCGGTCACTAAAACCGATGGTACAGATTATTACACACCCGGATCCCCCGTCACCTATACCATCATTGCCACCAACAACGGCAAATCAAACGTACAGCGGGTACTTATCCAGGATATTATTCCTGCCGGCATCAATGTGGCTTCCTGGACCGCCACTGCCAGCGGCGGGGCTTCTATTTCCAACAGCAGCGGCAATACCAGTATCTATCAGCAGGCCAATATGCCTTCCGGCTCACAGGTTACCTTTAAACTCACCCTGGATATCCCTGCCGGCTTTACGGATGTATTAAAAAATACGGTGACGGTACAATCACTTGATCCGGTAGCAGATCCCATTCCCGGGAACAACTCCGCCACAGATATTGATTCCCTGAAAGTCAATGACAGACTGGGTATGGTTAAAACCGGCCCTGCATCTGCTTTTGCGGGAGGGGCGATCAGTTATAAACTGGTGGTTTCAAATACCGGTACCTCCAATGTGTTGAATGCGGTGATAACGGATAATATTGATCCGCGCATCACTAACGTGACTTACACTGTAGCGACTACCGGTGCCGCTACTACCACTGCCACTTCCGGCAGTGGCTCACCGGTAAGGGTAACCGGTAATCTGCCGGTGGGCGCCAATAATACGATTGTGATCACCATCAATGGTACGATCGCCGGTGATGCTACCGGGCAGATATTCAATGGCGCGCTGGTAACTACTTCTTCCGGAAAACAGTTTGAGTCCAATAATGTACTAACTACCCTGCAGACCAAAACAGGATTGAACATTGTAAAAACTGGCCCGGCTGGCGGTACCGTGATTGCCGGCGATACCATCTCCTATAAAATTATCGTGACAAATGCCGGTCCATCCAATGATCCGAAAGTGGATATCACTGACCTGGTGCCATCGGTGATTACCAATGTGAGCTGGACAGCCGTAGCCAGGGGAAGTGCCACTATCACTCCAGGTGCGCCTTCCGGCGGAAGCGGCAACAGCGTGTCCACCTCTGCGGCGATTCCTGCCGGTACTGCCAATGCCATTGAGATTACGATCAATGGCCGGGTACTGCCCGGTGCCATCGGTAATATTAATAACACCGCTACTGCTAAATCAACTGCCGGCGGACAGGTGGACGCCAATAATCTTACCCGGATCGATACCAAACCGAATATTGTAGTGGTGAAATCCGGTCCGGTACAGGTAAATGCCGGAGAAGCGATCAGCTACACAATAGTATACCGCAACAACGGCCTTTCCGATGGGAAATTAGTGTTGCTTACAGACGCCGTACCTTCCCTGATCAGCAATGTAAAATGGACCAGCGTGGTGAATGGCAAGGCAACCATCGCCAGCGGTGCAACGGGTACGGGTAACCAGGTCCGTTTGTTCGCAGATCTTCCTGCGGGAGATAATAACTCAGTGACCGTAAATATTACCGGAACGGTGTCCCCGGGCTTCCAGGGAAATATTACCAACCAGGCATCCGCAGAACTGGAAGGCATTCCCGTGTTTAACTCCAACCAGGTAGTTACCAAAGTGGTAAACAGCCCGAAATTGCTGATCACGAAATCTGGTCCTGCGAGTGTCACCGCCGGCGGTGTGATCACCTACCAGTTGTTTGTTACGAACAGTGGTCCTTCCAATGCTTATGGTATCCGCATCCGGGATGTGGTGCCTTCGCAGATCCGTCAGCCGTTGCTTACCGTAGCTGCAGAAGGTAATAGTGTGGTGACGGATAATACCATGCAGGGCTCCGTGGCCACGGTTACCGGTAATATTGATGCCGGACCGGGCAACCGCATCGTAGTAACGATCAGGGGGACGGTAGATCCTGCGTTTACAGGCACGTTCCGTAATATATCTTCCGCAGCTACCACCACCGATTCCACTAATTCCAACGAGGTGGTGACTACGGTAGATAACAAAGCTGTATTGCAAATCTCTAAATCAGGTCCGGCACAAACTTCCGGTGGTAATGCGATTGCATACCGTATTCTGATCACCAATACCGGTATCTCCGATGCAGTGGGCATGACGATGAATGACGTAGTGCCGGCAGGAATTAATAATGTGAGCTGGACAGCCACTCCGCTGGGTACGGCCACCATTACCGGCAATGCCGCTGGCACCGGTAGCAATATCCAGGTAACTGGTACTATCCCTGCCGGTACAGCCAACCAGATCCAGGTAGATGTGAAAGGAACCATCAGTCCTGCTTTTGCAGGCCTGATGCAGAATAAAGCCACCGCTGTATTGCCCGGTAAACCGGCCGTATCAGATTCGGTGAGCACTACCGTACTGAAACTGGCCAATATCAGTATCAGTAAAACAGGTCCTGCCAGGGTACCGGCGGGTAACAATGTCGTATATACGTTGCTCGTTAGTAACAGCGGTCCATCCGATGCACCCGGAACAGTGATCAGTGATGTGGTACCTGCCCAGTTGACCAATATCAGCTGGACGGCAGTAGCGGCGAATGGCGCCACCATCATATCCGGCGCCACCGGTAATACAGATACCGTAGTGGTGAGAGCCAATATTCCGGCTGGTAATGCACGCGTAACCGTTACCATTACAGGGAAAACAGATCCTGGATTTACAGGCATTATTCAGAATCTTGCCTTCGCTAATCCGGGTGTGGATATTATCCCAAGTCAGCTGGTGAATACAGAGGTATATGCTTCCCCGGCTTTGCATGTAGCAAAGATTGGCCCTGCTGCATTGAATGCCGGTGAAAAAATCAACTACCTGGTGACGGTGACCAATAGCGGTCCTTCCAATGCTACAGGCGTTACCATCAATGATATCATCCCTGCCAGTATCGTCAATGCCAGTTGGACAGCCATCGCTTCGGGTGCTGCTACCGTGGATTCAGGAACTACCGGTAACGGCAATACGGTAAAAACAAGGGTAAGCATACCTGCCGGTACGGTCAATAAGATCGTTATCAGTGTAACCGGTACCGTTAGTCCTGCTTTTACAGGCACCATTAAGAATGCCGCGAATGCTGTTATTGGCAGCGAGCCGCCGGTGCTGTCCGACAGTGTGGTTACCGTTGTGAAGAGCCATCCCGTCCTGGTAGTGAAAAAAATTGGTCCCGATACAGCCAGCGCAGGAGGTACCATTCAATACCTGCTGTCACTCCAGAATAAAGGTACTTCTGATGCACGGCAGATCAATTTCACAGATACAGTTCCTGTGGGCATCACCAATGTGAAATGGACCACCTTGGCCAGTGGCAACGCCATCATTACCGCAGGTGCTACCGGTACCGGCAATATCGTAAAATACACCGCCGATATACCCGCGGGCAACCTCAACATCATTGCCATCAGCATTACCGGTACTATAGCACCGGGATTCACCGGTACGCTGCAAAACAGGGCCAGCGGCATCATTGCGGGTATTGATACAGCCTATTCCAACCTCGTGAATACGGCGGTGAAAAGCGTACCGGGACTGACACTTAGCAAACAGGGGCCGGACTTTATCACTTCCGGTGCTGCTGTAAACTATACGCTGTTGCTGACCAATGCAGGTCCTTCGGATGCAGCACAGGTAAGTATTGCAGACGTCATCCCTGCAGATATTATCAATACGAAATGGACCGCTACAACTGCGGGTACTGCGGTAATCTCTACCGGCGCCACAGGCACCGGCAATAACCTGCTCGTGACTGGTAATGTTCCTGCTGGTGCAGGTAACTATATCCGGGTGCTGATCAGTGGTAAACTGAATACCGCTTCAACGGCAGGTACCATCACTAATATTGCTTCCGCACAGATCCCCGGAGGTACGGTGTTCAGGGATACCGTGGTGTCGCAGGTAGAAATATTCCCAGGCATCCGGCTGGTTAAAAATGCCCCGGATACCATCCGCTCCGGTGCCGCCATCCTCTATTCTATTCACGTTACCAATATCGGGCCTTCCAATGGAAAGGGCATTGTGCTCACAGACGTAATACCTGCCGCTATTCTGAATGCTACCTGGACTGCTACCACTACCGGTAACGGTACTACGGTAAGTCAGGCAAACGGTGCAGGCAATGTAAATATCACTGCGGATATTCCGGCCGATTCCACTGCTGCAGTGGATATCCGGATTGCAGGTACGGTAGATCCCAATTTCGCAGGCGACAGCATTCAGAATACCGCTGCCGCCCAGGTACCGGGTGTTGGCAATCTCAGTTATACAGTAACAACACATGTTATCCATGACGCGGTGTTATCTATCAGCAAAACCGGCCCGGCTACCAGCAATGCCGGCAAGGTCATTACGTATCATTTATCAGTAGCCAATAGCGGGCCTTCCAGTGCCATCGGCGCCCTGATCACCGATACCATCGCCTCCCGGATACTGAACCCGGTATGGACCGTGGTAAACACCGGCGGCGCTACTACCAGCGTAACCAATGGCACCGGTAATGTAAATGTCACCGCTACTATTCCTGCCGGTACCGGCAGAGTGGATATTACCATAACAGGTACTTTATCACCTACACTGGTGGATACTACCATTGTCAATACCGCCTATGCGAAACTGCCTGCCGGTTACATCAATAACGTCCCGGTGAGCAGCAGTGTACAAACGGTGATCCGCAATGAAGTAGACCTGGGTATTGTGAAGTCTGGCCCTTCTTCGAAAGTAGCAGGTCAATCTATCGCTTATCATTTAATTGTGACCAATAAAGGCCCGGCCGATGTGGTGGGTGGCCTGATTACGGATACCATTCCGGCAGCAGTCACCAATATCACTGCCACCGTAACAACTACCGGTGCAGCTACGGCGACCTTGCAACCTATTGCAGGTAATCGTGTAGCCGTTACCGTAAATATTCCTGCCGGGTTGGCCAATTACGTAGTGGTGAATATCAATGGTATCGTAGATCCGTCTACGTTACCCGGACCGATAAAGAACACTGCCTGGATCGAGCCTCCTGCGGGTAGCCATGAAACGCTCCCGGTGAATAACTCCAGCAGTATTACCACGGAAATCACCAATGAAACGGGTGTGATCATTTCCAAGGCCGGACCTGCCAGCCTGAAAGTAGGGGACCCGATCAGTTATACCATTGAAGTGGCCAATGCAGGCGTGTCCAATGCTACCGGCGTACTTATTACAGATACCATCCCGTTGGGTATTGATAACATTTCCCATAGCATCTCGGTGCAGGGTGGCAGTGGTGGTACTACATACACCGACCAGGGTACTGATCCCCGGAGAATTAACGTACTGGCAAATATTGATGGTACAGCAGCCGGTTCCGGAAAAATTGTGATCATTGTGAATGGTACCGTGGCACAAAATGCACCTGCTTTACTGCTCAACCGTGCAGTAGCAGATACCAAATTTGCGACGGTTACCACACAGATAGATAATACGGTAGATCTGGATATCAGCAAACAGGCGCCACAGCAATTGAATGCCGGTGAACAGATCACTTATAATATCGTTGTGACCAACAATGGTCCGGCTAATGTAACGGGGGCAGTTATTACGGACCTGATACCCGCCACGATTCTCTCGCCCGTATGGACCGCAACAGCTTCCGGCGGAGTAACGGTGAGTAACAGCAGCGGTGCGGGAGACATTCATCTCACGGCAGACCTGCCTGCTAATTCCGGTATGTTGATCATATCTGTCACCGGAAAGGTTGATCCTGCGGCCACGGGTTCCATCACCAATACGGCCACGGCAGTACCACCGGCTGGTGTAACAGACCCTACACCTGCTACTGCGTCCGCGACTACCGTGATCCGGAATAAATCGAACCTGAACATTGTAAAGAGTGGCCCGAATGTAGTGGCCTCCGGTGGCACCATCAATTATTCCCTGCTGGTAACCAACCTCGGACCTTCTGATGCGAAGGGGCTCGATATTGCAGACCTTGTGCCTGGCACTATTGAAGGGGTAACATGGACCTCCTCTGCGGGTAATGGCGCTGTGATTACCGGTGGCGGCAGCGGTTCCGGGAATAATGAACAGGTGTTTGCAGATATGATCGTAGGTGGCCGGGTAACTGTGAATATCTCCGGTAAAGTACCTGTTGATTTCACCGGCTTGCTGAGTAACCTTGGAGAAATAGATGATAGTACCGGCCCCATCAAGCGTAGCAATGTGGTGCATACACAGGTGCTGTTCTCCACATCGGTGAAAGTCAGCAAAACAGGTCCTGCTACGGTGAAAGCCGGAGAAGCGATCAGCTATCATGTACTCGTTACCAACGATGGACCTTCTGAGGCACTGGGTCTTAAGATCAGGGACAGTCTGCCGGTACCACTCAAAAATGTCCGGTGGACGGCTACTACGAATGGTGCCGCGTTGATTACACAGGGCGGACCTTCCGGTACTTCATCGCTTATTTCGCTGGTAGCGGATCTTCCTCCGGGAGGAAATAATAGTATAGACATTGCCGTTACAGGTATCGCTGATTCTGCCGCTACGGGTATTATAAAGAACTACGCCACGGCAGTAAACCAGGTTGGTGTTGTAACAACCAGCGATACAATAGTTACCGGTATATTGAGCAATCCGCATATCCGGGTAGAGAAAAACGGCCCGGATACCGTAGCGGCAGGTGGCAGCTTCCAGTATGCCATTCATGTGTACAACGATGGTGCCTCTGCGGCAACGGGTGTGCATATACGCGATTTACTGCCTGCGGTACTCACCAATGTAACCTGGTCTGCTACTGCGGAAGGCACTGGTGTCATCAATGGTGGTAATCTGATCAACCAGCCAGGTAATCCTGATTTTATAGCGGATATTCCTGCTGGTGTAGCCAATGGTATCCGGGTGGTGGTGAATGCGCAAACCGCTCCATCTGCCACCGGAGCTTTTGTAAACAGTGCTACGGCATTGTTATCTGCTACGGATAGCGTGGTGTCTAACCAGGTGAACACCGTGATTGTGCAACAACCGGGAGTGACCATCCGTAAATCGGGGCCAACTAACGCTAACGCAGGTACGTCTTTAGAATACCAGGTAATCATTGGTAACAATGGACCTTCCAATGCCACCGGGGTAGTGATTTCCGATCTTGTGTCCGATACGCTGAAACAGGTCAGCTGGTCGGCCACAGCTACCGGTAGCGCCGTGATCAACGGAGGCAATATTACCAACAGACCAGGTGACGTATTACTTACCGCAGATATTCCTGCCGGCGATTCCAGCCAGGTGATTATTCGCATCACCGGTATTATTGATTCCTCTTTCACAGGACAGATCCGGAATACCGCCGTTGCCAGTGCGCTCCGCAGCAATGAAGTAATCACTACGGTTACGCGCAAAGCGCAGATCCTCCTGACCAAACAAGGCCCTGCTACTATTGCCGCCGGAAGAGATATTCAGTATACCATCGAAGTATCCAACCTTGGACCATCCAATACGGATACGGTGCAGATCCATGATATTGTGCCTGCGCCTATCCGGAATGTTGCCTGGTTTGCTTATGTGAATGGGGGAGCTACCATCTCCGGCGTCAATCTTGATACCAGTCATCTCATCAATGTAAAAGGCTGGATTCCTGCGGGATCGGCGAACAAAATCCAGGTAGTGGTATACGGTGTGGTAGACCCTATGTTTACCGGCGTGATAAAAAATGTGGCTACTGCCGATACCGCTGGCATACCTGCGGCGGCTGATTCTGTCATCACAACTGTCACAAAGCTCGCCAGGTTGCAGATCAGCAAAACAGGTCCTTCCAATGCTGCCGCCGGTACCCCCATATTCTATAGTGTGCGCTTGCTGAACAGCGGACCTTCGTTTGCCGGCAATGTGAACCTGCTGGATATTATACCGGTAGAAATACAGCCGGTACAATGGCAGGCGACCGCTGGTGGCAGTTCGTTGATAAACGGTCTCAAAACATTATCGGGTACCAATAGTGGTATTACCTTTAAAACGGATATTTATCCGGGAGATAGCAATGCCATCACCCTCACCGTAAATGGCATGATCAGCGCCAGTTTCACCGGTACGCTGCGCAACACCGCTATTTTTACTGACACTTCCGGTGTGACCGACAGTGCGGCTGTGAATACTAACGTTACCGCATCTACGGCGCTGACACTCACAAAAATTGGTCCTGCCACAGCTGTTGCTGGTGGCGATGTGAGCTACCGTATCACGGTACAGAATAATGGTCCTTCCGATGCGAAACAGGTAGCTATTGCAGACATCGTTCCAGCGGATATCCTGGTAAGCAACTGGATAGCAGAAGAACGTGGCGCGGCATTCATCTCCGGAAATAAAACAGGTACAGGTAACAATGTGCAGGTAACGGCAGATATAGCAGCGGGACAAACGAATGCGGTGGTGATCACTGTCAATGGAAAAGTATCGCCGCAAACTACGGCAACGGAAGTACGAAATATTGCCACTGTCAGCAGTAACGGTCAACCTGCAGCTGCGGATACCGTGATCACTGCCATCAGCCACCAGGCCGATATCAGTGTTTCTAAAACCGGTACCAGCATTGTAGTGGCGGGGGAAAAGATCCAGTACAATATCCGTATTGGTAATACAGGTCCTTCCGATGCCAAAGGACTGATCATTGCTGATGTGCTGCCTGCTGGTCTTACGAACGCAACATGGACGGCTGTTCCTACTGGCGCCGGCGTAGTGGTATCAGCTGCTACGGGTACCGGCAATGTCAACCTCACGGCTGATATCCCGGCCGCTGCAGGCAATGAAATCAACATCACGGTAAATGCTACCGTGGCAGCTGATCTGACCACTACCATCCTTAAAAACTTCGCCACGCTCACCAATCCGGGTCAGCCAACATTGGCAGATTCTGTGATCACCGTTGTGAGAAAGGTGACGGCGGTAAAGATTATTAAAACCGGTTATTCACAGGCTATCGCAGGTGGGGTGATCAACTACGCGCTTGTTATCACCAATGACGGACCATCCCTGGCGCGCGATGTTAGTATACGGGATATATTGCCGCAGGTGATCGGGAATGCTACCTACACCGTGACGGTGCTGGGCGGCGCTACTGCCACCGTAAACAATGGCACCGGCAATATTGATTTTAAAGCCGATATCCCGGCGGGAACCGGGGTGGTGAGTGTAGCGATTGCAGGCAGGGTAGATCCGGCCACCAACTTCTCTTCTATTACCAATACAGCATACGCAGACAGCGCCAGCAGTACATTGCCGACCGCCATCCTGCGGGTTACCGACCTGGATATTGTGAAAAGCGGTCCGGCCAACGCTACCGCAGGTGGTAGTATAGCTTACCAGCTGGTGATCACCAATAAAGGATTCTCAGATGTGACCGGTGCTGTGATAGAAGATATTATTCCGGCTGCCGTTCAGAATGCACAGGTGGTGTGGAGCACCACTGGTAATGCGGTGGTTACCTTACAGTCATTACAGAATAATGTATTGCGTGCCACCGCCAATATTCCGGCGGGAGCTAATCATAGCGTAATCGCTAATATTACAGGTACCATCAATCCTGCTTTCGATGGCATCAGTATTTTCAATTCAGCTACGGTGAAAACACCGCCGGAAGAAGCAGAGATCAATGTAAGCAATAACACAAGCACCGTTACCACTGCCATAGATACCAGTACCGGTATCCATGTATCCAAAGCAGGGCCGGCATCTGTGAATATTGGTGATACGATTCATTACCGGATCGAACTGAGTAACAGCGGTGCCGCTACCGCCACACCGGTGAATATTACGGATAATGTACCGGCTGAAATAAGTACTGTCAGCTGGACAGCCACCGTACAGGGAGGTAGTGGCAGCACCACTATCAGCAAAACCAGTGGCACCGGTAATAACATTGCATTGCAGGCTACACTGGCTGGAACCGCTGCCGGAGGCGGTACGGTGGTGATTCTGGTGAAAGGTATCGTTACGCCGGCGGCAGGTACAACTATTAAAAACGTAGTGACGGCCGAATACAACGGCAGTAAAAACAGTGAGTTCACAACGGCGGTGAACCGCACGGCTGATCTGCTGGTAACGAAAAATGCTCCGGCAGCGCTGAATGCGGGCGACAGTATCCACTACATCATAACAGCCAGCAACCGTGGTCCTGCCGACGTAACCGGCGCTACGCTCACCGATAATATCCCGGCTTCCGTTCTGCGTCCGGTATGGCGTGTAGTCGCCACCGGTGGTGCGGCCAGTTCGGTATCATCCGGCAGTGGCAATGCCTTACAGCTAACGCTGAATATACCGGTGAACACCGGGCTGGTAACCATTTATGTAGATGGGGTAGTAGCGGCATCCCAACGCGGTACGATCTCCAATATCGTTACCCTGGATCCGCCGGCAGGTATCACTGATCCGACCAAGGCGATTGCATTGGCAAATACATTGGTAGGAACACCTAATAGCAGTAACCTGCAGATCGTGAAATCCGGTCCGGTACAACTGAATGCAGGCGACAGTATTACTTATCAACTCGACATTACCAATATTGGTAACACCGTACTGACGGGCGTGCAGATCCACGATGTACTGCCGGCCGATATAGAAGGCATTTCCTGGCAGGCGATCCCGGTAAGCAACTCCGCTGTTGGAAAAGGAACTACCGGTAACGGACCTACGCTCGATGTGGAAGGAGATCTGTTGTTAAACGGATTGATCAGCATCTTTGTCAAAGGAAAAGTGAAAGATGGCTTTAATGGTGTGCTCACCAATACTGCCAACGCAACGTTGAGTGGAAATGTAATCAATAGCAATACGATCCTCACCCTGGTAAACCAGGTACCGGCTGCGGTAAACCTGGCCATCCTGAAAACAGGACCAGCTACGGCGATATACAATGGTAATATTACTTACACCATCACTGCCACCAACAACGGACCTGTTGCTGCCAATGGCGCCATCATCACGGATGCGTTGCCGCCAGCGCTGCAAAATCCGCAGGTAACCGTAAGTGGTACAACAGGAGGAGCAGGAGGTGTAACCGCCCTGGTATCAGGCAATAACGTAGGCGCCGTCATCGGTACTTTCCCTGTGGGCGCCACGGCAGTACTAACGGTAACGGCTAAAGTAAACGGGCTGGGAAATATCTCCAATACGGCGGAAATAATTCCACCGGCAGGTACCATAGAAACAGATAATACAGATAATTTCAGCACCGCCACTACCATCGTTACCGGTGAAGTGCCGTTGCATATCACTAAAACCGCCGTTACTGCCGGACCTTATGTGGTAGATCAGCAGATCCGCTACCGGATAACCGTCAATAATTCCAGTACGCTTAACATCAGTGGGGTAACGATGACCGATCTGTTGCCGCCGGGCGGTATTACCAGCGCGCCGGTGATTATACCGCCGGTTGTAGGTGCAGCTATTTACCAGGCTGCTGCAAACCGGATCAGCTGGACTATCGCTGTATTGCCGGCCGGAGCAACGGTAGCTCTCGAGTATGATGTGCGGGTACTGAAAGAAGGCTCACTGGTGAACAAGGCAGTGGTTGGCGCATTACGGCAGGGTGAAGGTTTATCAGTAACACCGGATAGTACCACGCATACCATCACCGCTACGGCCATGGCAGATCTGGCGATTCAGAAAGTGATGAAGTCGCCGGCCGCCAACCTGAAAGTTGGTGATAAGCCAGGCTTCACCATCACACTGAATAACCAGGGACCAAATACTGCAAGGGATATCACCGTTACCGATAACCTGTTGCCTAACCTGGACATGCTGGCGGATTACACCGTGAGCACAGGACAGGTGGTAATAGCCGCCGGTAATCATGCCTTCACCTGGAAACTGGATAGCCTGGCCTCCGGGCAAACGGCCACCATGACCTTTAACACCAGGGTTACCGGCACCGGTACCATCTATAACACCGCCACTGTGGCCGCAGTAACCGCCGATCCGGACCTCCGTAACAACACGGCCAAAACTACAGAGCAAACCACTTCCGGCGATGATATTTATATTCCGAATATCATCACACCGAATGGCGATGGCAAGAATGATTACTTCTTTATCCCAGGTCTGGATAAATTCCCGGGATCTTCCCTTTTCATCTACAACAGATGGGGAAATAGCGTATATCAATCAAAGGATTACTCCAATAAATGGGATGGTAACGGACTCAATGAAGGTACGTATTACTATATCCTGAAGTTGAATACACCACAGGGAACCCGCGACTATAAAGGCTGGGTAGAAATACTGCGCTGATAAAACAAGGGGGAGGCTATGACCTTCCCCTTATTTTATTTAAAAATTCTATTACCCTATAGGATTTGTAGAGTATAACATATATTTTTGCTCCCACAATGAAAAAGTAATAAACCAACATCATCACTTCCGGCTGATAAAAAGCTAACATATTAATACAACTACTGAATGAAAAAGCGAGTACTTTTCATATATGGCATTGCTATGCTGTTAACTTTTGCCGCATCGGCCCAACAGGCGGGGAAAACAACCGGTCAGGTAAAGTCCGGCAAAGGAGAGCAATTGCCGGGCATCAATATCCAGGTAAAACATTCCGGTAAAGGAACCGTCACAGATGCGCAGGGACGCTTTACCATTGCGGTATCGCCAAACGATACGCTGCTGTTGAGCGGCATCGGTTATAAAAAACAAACCGTGCCGGTGAATGGCCGCGACTTCCTGGAACTCCGTCTGCAGGACGATGAAACCGCCCTGGGAGAAGTAGTGGTGGTAGGTTATGGCACGCAGAAGAAAAGTGATCTGACCAATGCCGTGGCACAGATCAAAGGCGCCGACATCACCCGTCGCCCTGTATCCAATATTCAACAGGCGCTACAAGGGCTTGCTCCCGGTGTAACGGTGCTCGACAGAGGGGGTGCCCCCGGCGTTTCCAATGCCACCATCCGCGTAAGAGGAATCACCACGTTTAATATCAACAGCAGCAGCACCAGCGGTTACGACCTCGGCAAAAATGATGCACTCGTGATTGTGGATGGAATCGAACAACGGATGCAGGATATCAATCCGGAAGATATTGAATCACTTTCTGTACTGAAAGACGCCGCCTCTACAGCGATCTACGGTTCCCGCGCCACCAACGGCGTTATTCTCATTACTACCAAAAGAGCCAAAGCAGGTAAAGTAACGGTGAACTACAACGGCTATTACGCCTGGCAGAAAAGTGTGAATAAACCAGAGATGATGGACATTGAATCCTATATGCGCGAACAGGTAGTGGCTTATACCAACGCAGGTGTAGCCGTTCCCGCCAGGTTCAGCGAAACATCCATCCAGCAGTATGTAAACGCCACCGACCGGTTAAAATATCCCATGCCCAACACCTGGTTTAATACCATGCTGAAAACGGCGCCGCAGCAAAGTCATACCCTATCAGTTGCAGGTGGTAATGAAGTAGTGAAAACGAGAATGAGCGTACGTTACCAGGATCAACAGGGAATCGTGAACAACTACAGTGATAACCTCAGCGAAGTACGCCTCAACGCAGATTATACACCGCTCAACAGCCGCGTGCATATCGGCGGCGATATCAACTACCGCAACAACAGCAACCAGAAACCAACCGTCGAACCCTTTAACAACATGTTCCATGGCTCACTCTGGGCAGTTCCCAAATATCCGGATGGCACTTATGGCTTAAGCACCCAGGGTAATAATCCACTGATGTTTGATGAAATAGGCGGCCTGTCAAAACAAGGTATCGACTATTTTACCGGTAGTGTAAAGGGAGATGTGGAACTGCTCAAAGGCCTCCGCTTCTCCACACAACTCGGCGCCCGTATCATGTATACCCAACAGAAAAATTTCACTAACGCCTATACGAACACCGATAAAAATACCAACATCACCAAAACGGTGACCAACAACAGTTTGACAGAAGTCCGCAATACGCTCAAAGAATACACCTGGAATAACCTCCTTACCTACGACCGCACGTTTGGCAAACATGATCTGAAAGCACTGGCAGGTTATTCACAGATAGATAATAAACAGACTTTCCTCAGCGCTTACCGCGAACGTTTTTATAACAATGATATTACCTCTATCGGGCAGGGCGCCAATGATGGCACCAAAAGCAACAGTGGGAGCGATGCGGAATACGGGCTGCGCTCTTATTTCGGAAGGATTAACTACGCCTATGCCGGTAAATACCTGCTGGAAGTAAATGGTCGTTATGATGGTTCTTCCCGCTTTGCAGGAGATAAACGCTATAGCTTTTTCCCTTCCTTTTCTGCAGGATGGCGCATTGCACAGGAGCAGTTCTTTGCACCATTGCAACACATTGTCAACGACCTGAAACTGCGGGGTTCCTATGGCAAAACAGGTAACCAATCGGTAGATCTGTACAGCTACTACGATGCCCTCACCGCTACCAGCTACACCTTCAACGGCGTACCCGTGGCCGGCTACCGGCAAACAACACTGGCCAATACGGATCTGGGCTGGGAGAGTACCACCCAGCTGGATCTCGGTCTGGACGCATCTTTCCTCGACAGACGACTAAATGTAACGGCCGATTATTACCGCAAACTGACTTCCGATATCCTGCTCAATCTTGATATACCCGCTACCGTAGGATTGAATGCACCACCACAGAATGCAGGTTCTGTAGAAAATAAAGGACTGGAAATTACGGTGAACTACAGCAGCAAACAGACCGGCAACTTCCGGTACAATATCGGCGCTAATTTCAGCCTGAATGAAAACATGGTGACGGATCTGAAAGGCACCGGTCCTTATATCACCGGTTCGGATATTGATCCCCGTTATATCATCAAAAAAGGATTGCCCATTAATACCCTCTGGGGATACCAGACGGATGGCCTGTTCCAGACAGCAGACGAAATCAGTAAATATCCCACTCTGGCATCCAATACCAGGCCCGGAGATGTGAAATACGTAGACCGCAACGGCGATGGTAAAATTGATGCCAACGACATGACCAACATCGGGTTGTCTTTTCCAAAATATACTTTCGGCCTCAACGCCGGTTTTCAATACAAGGAATTTGAACTGAACCTCCTCATTCAGGGAGCGGCCAAAGTGGATACCCGTCTTTCCGGCGCGCTGGCAGAAATGGGTAACCAGGAAGGATTTACCCACGAGATTTATGCGAATAATTACTGGACGCCGGAGCATACCGATGCCCGTTTTCCAAGACCTATCAAATACGATCTGCGCAATGTGGCTACTTCCGACAGATTGGTCATTGATGGTTCTTATCTGCGGTTGAAAAATATCCAGTTGGCTTATCACCTGCCGGAAGCAATCAGCAAAAGAGCGCTTATCAGTAGGTCAACCGTGTATGTATCTGCTACCAACCTGCTCACCTTCTCCAAACTCAACGAATGGAACCTGGACCCGGAAGCAGAATCAGGAAGAGCGGTGTACTATCCGCAAACGTCCCTCTTTACCGTAGGACTTAATCTGCAGTTTTAATGTTGAAAAAAAAGAAGATGATGAACGCAATCCATAAAAGTATTTATTTTTTTCTCCTGACCGGACTGATGGCCTGCAATAAAGACCTGCTGGATACCGCGCCTACAGACCGGCTGGCAGTCAATATATTCTGGAAAACAGAAGCGGACGCCAAACTCGCCGTCAATGCGCTGTACCTGGATCTGGACAGTACCAATATCCTGTCGCTCGATGCCCTCACCGACATTGGACATACCAACCAGAATTTCGATGTACAGGCGTATATCGAATTGGGTACCTATGATCAGTCCAGCGCCAAAGTATACGGTGAATGGAAAAATGCTTACAAAGGCATTCATGCCGCCAATTACTTCCTGGAAAATGTAGACAAGGTAACTTCCGCGACACCGGCATTGATCAATCAGTTCAAGGGAGAAGCCAAAACATTGCGCGCTTACCAGTATATTAAACTGGCAGGCTTATATGGAGATGTGCCACTGGTTACAACTTCCATCACCCTCGATCAGGCACGAAACCTGAAAAGAACACCGGTGACAGCCATCTACGATTTTATAGACAAGGAACTAACGGAAGCGGCTGCACTGTTACCTGCCAGTTATACCAATGCAGCCGATAAAGGGCGCATTGCGCGCGGCGCAGCATGGGCATTGAAAGCCCGTGCGGATCTGTATGCCGGCCGGTACCAGCTGGCAGTGGATGCAGCCACGCAGGTAAACGGTCTCGGCTACACGCTGTATGATTCCTATCAGAAATTATTCAGTTACGCCGCAGAGAATAACAAAGAGGTGATCCTGGATAAACAGTTTATCAAGGATAATTATCCCAATAATGTATTCAGTATTATGGCGCCCTACAGCCAGAAGAATGGTAACAGCTCCTATGTGCCTACCAAAGTACTGGCGGATACCTATCAGACGAAAGACGGGAAAGATATTCACGCCAGCGGCAGCAACTTCGACGAAGATCATCCTTACGACAACCGGGATCCACGATTGCGTTACAGCTTATTCGTAGACGGCGATATCCTGCCTTCTGGTATTGCATTCCGGCCGGCTCCCAACAGCGGTACGGCCGATGCCATAGGCAGCACGTACATTGCTTCTACCACCGGGTACAACCTGAAAAAGTACATCAACCCGGAAGATTATGCGAACCCCACCAACTGCGGCATCAATATGATCCTGCTGCGTTATGCGGAAGTATTGCTTACTTACGCAGAGGCGAAAATAGAATTGCATCAGCTGGATCAGAGTGTGTATAATGCCATCAATACGGTTCGTCAGCGTGCAGATGTGAATATGCCGCCTTTACCCGATGGGCTTACAGAACAGCAGCTGCGTGCGGCCGTCAGGTATGAACGAACAGTAGAACTGGCCTTTGAAGGATTAAGGCTTTATGATATCCGTCGCTGGAAAACTGCTGAAACCGTGATGAACGGACCTGTATATGGCATCACCTGGAATAACAACGGACAGCGTACCGTTGTGCAGGTGGTGTCTTTTAACCGTGCATTTGATAAATCCAGACACTATCTTTGGCCGGTGCCGCAAAAGGAACGCGACCTGGACCCGGCTTTGTCACAGAATCCAAACTGGTAATTTTTATTTATGAAGCGATATTTTTTTGGTTTACTGGCGGGACTTGCTTTTGGGGCGATGCCCGCTGTATATGCGCAGCAAAGGCCCAATATCATCTTCGTACTAACGGATGATATGGGATACAGTGATCTCAGTTGCTATGGTAATCCGCAGATCCGTACGCCCTTCCTGGATCACATGGCAGAGAAAGGAGTAAAGGCTACCGGTTATATGGTGACTTCCCCCTCCTGTACGCCATCGCGCGTGAGCTTACTGACCGGACGTTATCCTACCCGTTCCCAGCTGAATTTTCCCATTCCTCCGGGATACAAAATCGGTTTGCCCGATGAAGATGTAACCATTGCAGAAATGCTGAAAGGCGTAGGCTATAATACCTGCATGATCGGTAAGTGGCACCTGGGAGATATTCAGCCTTATAATTTCCCCGTGGCACAGGGTTTTGATCATTACTTTGGTTTGCTGTACAGCCACGACTATCGTTCGCCTTATGTGAAAACGGATACGGTGTTGAAAATTTACCGCGACCGTACCCCGGAAATTTTCAAACCTGCCGATACGTCGCTGACGGAACTGTACACAAAAGAAGCCATTAAGTATATCGGGCAGCAGCGGAAAGACAAACCCTTCTTCCTTTACCTGGCGCATAACATGCCGCATTTACCGGTGGCCGCTTCCAAACGGTTCCGTGGACAGTCGCCCGGCGGTTTGTACGGAGATGTAGTGGAAGAGATAGACGCTAACCTGGCGGACCTCTGGAAGGCGCTTGAACAACAGGGCCTGGCTGATAACACTATTTTCATTTTCAGCAGCGACAACGGTCCCTGGATAGATTTTCCTGCCCGTATGTCGGCCGATCATGTAATTAAGCCATGGGATGTCGGCAGCACCGGCATCTTCAGGGGCAAAAAAGGAGAAACCTATGAAGGTGGCCACCGGGTACCTTTTATTGTATACTGGAAAAATCATGTGCCTGGCGGAAAAACGATCACTGACGCCTTTACCAGCATGGATGTATTGCCTACCCTGGCAGAATGGGTGAAAGCACCGCTGCCTGCAGGCCGTAAGCTGGATGGAGAATCCGTATTGGGACTGCTCAACGGAAGTAAGGAGCATATTTCCCATGCGCCTATTTATTACGTCAACAATGGCACACCGGAAGCAATCCGGGTGGGCGACTGGAAGTTACGCAGAACCAATGATGCACAAACAGGTAATAAAAACATAGAATTATTCAACCTGGGCTCCGATGTACGGGAACGCACCAACGTAGCTGCAGAATACCCGGAGAAAGTAAATGCATTGACACAGTTATTGGATCAGTATAATGGCAATACGGCGAATTAATCTGTCGGAAAATAAAGAAAATGGCAGTGGAGCAATGCTTCACTGCCTTTGTTATTTTTCAATACAAGAACCCGGAAATGCTTAAATTCATGGTCTCATTAATCATCATTTATGAAAAAGTCTTTCGTCGCACTTTTATTCCTCTTTGCCGCCATCAGTACCAACGCGCAAAGAGTTACGCCGGATGTGATTTCCACTTCCAAAGGAAACCTCACCATTCAGCCCGTTAATCATGCCGACCTGCTGCTGTCGGCAGCCGGGAAAACTATTTACGTGGACCCTACCGGTGGAGCGGAAAAGCATAAGGGCCTGGCTGCGCCGGACATTATCCTTATTACGGATATTCACGGAGATCACTTCGATGCCGCTACCGTGAACGAACTGAAAACCGCCAACACTATAATTATTGCACCTGCTGTGGTAACCGCCAAACTTACCGGCGATCATATTATCACGCTCAAGAACGGTGACAGTAAAGAGTTGTCCGGTATCAAAATTACTGCGATCCCGATGTACAACCTGCCCGAAAGCGCTACCGCCATGCATACCAAAGGCAGGGGGAATGGATACGTATTAAAAGTGGGTGGCAAATCGGTATACATCTCCGGAGATACCCAGGGTATACCCGAAATGAGAGCCCTGAAAAATATTGACGTGGCTTTTGTTTGCATGAACCTGCCCTACACCATGGACGTGCCCGAAGCCGCAGATGCCGTACTGGCTTTTGCACCTAAGATCGTGTATCCTTACCATTACCGGGGTAAAGACGGGCTCAGTGATGTGAACAAATTCAAATCCCTGGTAGACGCAGGAAATAAGGGCATTGACGTGAGACTGCGCGATTGGTATGCAAAATAATTGGGCTTTCTTTCTACTTTTACCCCACGAACCAATCAATTGTGAATGATAAATTACGCTGCCCTTGATGATGTATCGCTGCTGAAGTTGATGAAGAATGGTGATCAGGAAGCCTTTACCACTATCTACAACAAGTACTGGTATCCGCTGATGCAGCATGTAATGAAGGCTGTGAGAATTTATTCGGAAGCAGAAGATATTGTCCAGGAAATATTTGTTTCCATCTGGAAAAACCGCGACCGCCTGGAAATCCAGGCGGCGCTTAGTACCTACCTGTTTAACAGTGGCCGCTATATGGCCATCAGGAATATAGAAAGGAACATAACCCGCTCCAACTACCTGCAACACTTGTCTGATCAACTGGACAACGGCGGGGTACCATCCCCGGAAACCCTCTTACATATGCGTGATCTGGAAGAAAGAATAGAACAGGCTATTCAAAGCCTGCCAGACAAAATGAGAGAAATATTTAATTTAAGCCGTAAAGAACAGCTGTCTTACCGCGAAATAGCGGAGCAACTGGGCATCAGCGAGGAAACCGTCAGGAAGCAGGTCAGCAATGCCCTGAACCGGTTGAGAATGCAGGTAGGATATGCCCCTGCAGGCCTTGTTTTCCTGCTGTCGGTCATCCCGCACATGCACGGTTAAAATTTTTTTTCCGTTCGTCTACCACTATTCCTTCCGTCATGTCACTAACTTATAGGAAGATGTATGAATATGGATAAAAAAGAGGGCAGGAATTTATTGAACAAGTACCTGGAAGGCCGCTGCACACCAGAGGAACGGGTGCAGGTGGAACAATGGTACGCCGGACTGACAGCCGAATCCGACTGGCATATGGAATCTGCACGCCGGGAGGAAGCGCAGCTGGCCATGAAACAGCGTATTGACCGGCAACTGGGCCTGGCTCCGTCCCGGCCTGTGTGGCAACGCAGCTGGATCCGCTATGCAGCAGCTGTACTGCTACTGGCAGGAGCGGCCACCGTTTTCTTTTTACGTACATCAAAAACTCCGGCGCCAGCCCCGGTAGCAGAGATCCTGCCCGGTGGCAATAAAGCCATACTCACACTGGGCAATGGTAAAACTATTGCCCTCGATCAGGCAGCAGCAGAAAATATCGCGCAACAGGGTAATAGCCGCATCAGCAAACTCGCCGGTGGACAGCTGATCTATCAGTCCCAGGGCAACGCCGTTACCACCGAATACAATACCCTCAGTACGCCGAGGGGAGGCCAGTACCGGCTGGTACTGCCGGATGGCTCTAAGGTATGGCTTAATGCGCTGTCGTCTGTCCGCTTCCCTGCTGCTTTTACCGGTAAAGAAAGAAACGTCACTATAACGGGAGAAGTATACTTCGACATCGCCGCCAATGCCACGCAGCCTTTCCAGGTAAGCATTGCCAATAATCCAACCCGCATCGCCGTATTGGGCACACAATTCAATATCAGCGCCTACCCGGATGAGCCGCTGATTAAAACCACCCTGCTACAGGGAAAAGTAAAAGTGAGCAGCGAAGCCGCGGTGATCCTGCAACCGGGTCAACAGGCGGTATTGGCTAACACTCCCGGCCAGCAACCGGTTTCCTTATTGAAGGAGGTGGATACAGAAGCCGCCATCGCCTGGATGAATGGTTACTTCCAGTTTCAGCAGGCCGACGTAAAAACGGTGATGCAGCAAATCGCCAGATGGTATGATGTGAACATCAGCTATGAAGGAAAAATACCGGATCGCCGGTTCAGCGGGGAAATATCCCGCTCCGCCAATCTATCGGAAGTATTAAAAGGATTGTCAGTCAGTGGAATCAATTTCAGAAGAGAAGGCCGGAATATTATCATTCTGCCATAAGCATATTAAATCAACCATTATGAATCATCAGCCAAAATGTAATGACCCGCAAGGGTTTATGTAAGGGCTGCCCATAAAAAAACCGGAAGTGTTCGAGCACTTCCGGTCTAAAAATGGGTTTGCCAACAAAAAACCAGGTGTGATCTTTTATTTCTCTACCCAAACCAAAATTATGAAATTATTACTTATACCGGTCAGCCCCGGTATCAGGGTCGTTTCCGGCTATGTCCCGCTTCGCCGCCAACGCCTTTTCAAAATTTTCTGGCTTATGAACAAGATTGCTTTTTTGATGCTGATAGCCATGCAGGCCGGTGCCCGCAGCTATGGCCAGCAGGTGAGCCTGTCCCTTCGTAATGCACCCTTACCGCAATTGTTTAAAGAGGTGAAAAAACAAACCGGCTACGTTTTCTTTTATGACGACGCCCTGCTGCAACGTGATGCGGCGATCACCATTTCTTTGCACAACGTTCCCCTGAAAGTAGCACTGGACAGCTGTTTTAAAGATCAGCCTTTTAACTGGGAGATGGTCAACAAGAACATTTACCTGCGCCGTAAACCGAGCACCCGTGTGCTCGACCTGCCCAATGCCTTTAAATTACAGCCGGTATCCGGTAAAGTACTGGATAATACCGGTCAGCCACTCCCCATGGCTACGGTAAAATTACTGCCGCTGGGAAAAGGCACCATGACAGACGAAGCCGGAAATTTTACTATCAAAGATGTACCCAACGGGGAATATATCCTGGAAATTACTTCCGTAGGATTTGAACGCTTTATCCTCACCGTGGAGGTAAACAGTACCCAGGTGCCTAACCTGGGTAACCTGCAAATGAAACTGGCAGTGGCCAAACTCACTGAGATTTCTATTGTTAATACCGGCTACCAACGACTTCCCAGGGAACGCGCCGCCGGTTCCTTCAGCGTGATCAACCAGGCAACCCTGGAAAAAAGAAGCAATTTCAATATCCAGACCTATCTCCAGGGACAGGTGCCCGGCCTGCTTACCAATACCAATGGCAGCATGACCATCCGTGGCAAGAGTACGCTGTATGCAGACGCATCGCCACTCATTGTGATCGACGGCTTTCCTGTAGAAAGGGATCTCAATACCATCAATCCAAATGATGTGGAAAGCATCACCGTTTTAAAAGACGCCTCTGCCGCCTCCATCTGGGGCGTGAGAGCAGCCAACGGCGTGATCGTGATCCAGACAAAACGCGGCGCCGCCTCCCGGAAATCCCTGGATGTAAGCTTCAATACTTCCGTGTCTGTTTCCGCCAAACCGGATCTTTCCAAACTACCTTTCGCCCCCACCGCCTCTTTCATCGGGTTTGAAAAATATAAGGTAGATAACAAACTCACTACCTTCTACGGAAAACCGCGAAATGCGCTGACGCCTGTGGAAGATGCGTATCTCAACAACCCCGCAAATGCCGCACGCATAGTAGATTCACTACAACAGTATCACGCATACGATGATTTCAGCAGCCAGTTTATGCGCAACGCAATCAGGCAGCAATACGGCGTGTCGCTGGCGGCAAAAGGAGAGAAAAGCAGTACCCGTGGCTCTTTCAACTACGATAATACGCCTTCCTATATGAAAAGAACAGGTGATGAACGCTTCTCCCTGGACCTGTTCCAGTCGACCGCCATCACTAAAAAATTGCATGTGGATATGGGCCTCAATTTCGTGATGCTCAACAGCACGAATAATGGTCTTTCCCTGAACGATCTGAAATCCTTACTTCCCTATCAGCGTTTGCTCGATGATAATGGTAACTACGTTCCGCAACCACGTACTTTTTACCAGGCGGATAAAGATGCACTTGTGAAAGCCGGTTATCCGTACAACTGGAATTATAACCTGGTACAGGAATTCCGTAACCATGACAACCAGACACGCAACCGCAATATCACCGCCACCGCTGGTATCAGCTACCTGTTTGCAAAGGATTTCTTCTTTAATACTTCCTACCAGTACGAGAACTATGGCAGTACCAACACCATACTGGAAAATGAAGAATCGTACGATGTTCGCAACCAGGTGAACTTTTCCACCTTTGTGAAGAACGGACAACCCGTAAGCGGCTTGCCTAAAGGAAGTATTTACAGCGTGGCAGAATCAAAACTGCAGACGCATACCTGGCGTAACCTGGTGAAGTATGATGGCATGCTTGGAAGTCCTGTTCACCAGCTTACTGCTATCGCCGGACTGGAGATCCGTGAAGTAAGCGGTAACTCTTCCGGCCAGACGAAATATGGCTACGACCCGGAAACGTTGCAGTTTGCCAACCTGGATTATGTAAACGGTTATACGAATATTCTCGGCAATAAAGCTTTCATCCGCGACGCCTCTGTATTTACCGATACGAAGAATCGCTTTGTATCCCTGTTTTCCAATGCAGGGTATACCTTCGATGATAAGTACTCTGTGAATGCTTCCGCCAGGCTGGATAAGACAAATCTTTTCGGTTCCAGCGACAAATACCGCAATGTATGGCTGTGGTCATCTGGCGTAAGCTGGCAGGCACATAAGGAGGAATTTCTGGAAAATGGTCCGTTCTCTACTTTGATCCTGCGGGCTACCTATGGTATCAATGGTAACGTAGACCGTAGTACCAGCCCTTTCCTTATTGCTAAAGTGGCCAAAGATCAGCAAACGAATCTGAACTACGGCTATATCTCCAATCCCGCGAATCCGTTGCTGAGATGGGAGAAAACCACCGTAAAAAATATAGGTATCGACTATGCCCTGAAAAGCAGCCGCCTTCGTGGTAGCGTAGAATACTACGACCGCTACAGCACCGATCTGCTGGGCAATGCCACTATTAACGGTACCTATGGATTTAACAGTGCTTATGTGAATTATGCCAGTCTGCGTAACAAAGGAGTAGATGCCACTATCAGTGCGCTGATCATTAACCGTGCTATCACGTTTACGGCTACACTTAATTATAGCTACAACAGCAATAAAGTAGTAAAAGTAGATTTTCCAAATCAGACCGTGGGTGCCTTTACCGGCGGCTTGGCCCAGGAAGGACTGCCTTTGAACTATCTCTATAGCTACCGTTGGGCAGGACTCAGTAAAACCGGTGCTCCACAGGTATACGATGAAAAAGGTAACATAGTAGACTATACGAAGGAAATGAATAACACCGCTGCACTGGTATACCAGGGCACCACTGTACCTCCGCATTATGGTGGGTTGTTCTTTGACGTAGGATACAAGGGACTGTCGCTCACCGCCGGATTTATCTATAAAATGGGCAATCACTTCCGCATTCCGCAGATTCAGTACAGAGGCTTGTTTGAAGCCGTATCACAAGTGCATAAGGACTGGGATAACCGCTGGCAGAAACCGGGTGATGAGTTGCTGACCAATATTCCGGCGATGCCGAAAACACAAACCGGTCTGAATATCTATGATAGCTACACCGCCAATGCAGATATCAATGTGGCAACGGCATCGACTATACGTTTTAATGAACTGCTGTTGAATTATACACTGCCAAAACATTTGATGGCAAAGTTCCCGGCCTCCCGGATCAACCTTGGCTTCCAGGCGCGCAACCTCGGTGTATATCTGTTCAATAAACAGAAAATTGATCCGGAATATGCCACAGATCTGAGTATTGGTAATTTTCTATTAGCGCCTCCCGCCGAATTTACATTCAGCATCAAGGCTAACTTTTAAAAACGACACTGATGAGAAAGCTATTATATTTCCTGGTATACGGAGGCATCCTGCTCACAGGAACCGCCTGCAAGAAATACCTCGACATCAAACCAAAAGGATCTTTTATCCCGGAGAAAACATCCGATTACCGCCTGCTGCTGGATGAAACGACCGCAAATGGAAAATCCAACGGCTTTTTTTCCACCTATGGTATGGATCTGATGCTGGACGACGATATGAGCATCAATCCCTTTTCCCAGACCTACTACAATGCCAACGCTTTAAACGCATTCCGCTTTGCGGAAAATATTTATCTCGATTATGAATCAGATAAGGATTGGGAAGCCATGTATAACCAGATCTATACTGCAAACCTGGTCACTGGCCAGGTGATGGCCTCCACCGGTGGTACAGATCCACAGAAACGGCAGCTGATGGCGGAAGCCAGGGTACACCGCGCCTATGCATATTTCATACTGGTGAACCTGTATGCAAAGCCTTACAGCAGTACTACTGCTGCTGCAGATCCGGGAGTTCCTATCCGGAAAGGGCTGGACTTTGAAGAGCAGTTGCCACGCGCTACGATACAACAGGTCTATGATTTTATTTCGGAAGATCTGAACAGCGCGTTACCCGATCTTCCAGCTGCACCCGACAAAGCGGCTACCAACAGACCGGTAAAGCCTACCGTGTTTTCGTTGCTGGCAAAAGTAAGCCTGTTTAAAAATGACGCAACGCAGGCACATGCATATGCAGATTCCTCGCTGGCATATTATCATACACTGCTTGATTATAACGCATTACCGCCAAATCCTTCTTTCCCGCAGGTGATCCAGTATCCGGGCAATTTCCAGAATGCAGAAACGCTGATGGAAAAATCAGGGCCGATGATCAGCCCGATAGCTTATGCGTCTGCTTCGTTACTGGCGTTGTATGACAAGACCAACGACCTGCGTTACCGTTCTTTCTTTTTTGATGACGCCGCCTTCGGTATCAACATCGGTTTTTTCAGTAACGAATGGTCTGGCCGTCAGCCTGCCAAAGGCCCCTCTGTACCCGAAACTTACCTGATCCGCGCGGAGAGCAGTGCGAGACTCGGCAATACCGGTGATGCCATATCAGACATTAACCTGTTGCGCAGTACCCGCTATAAAACGGGTAGCAGCTATACCTTGTCTGCCGGTAGTCCGGCGGAAGCGCTGAACATCGTAAAGCTGGAACGCAGAAGGGAAATGGCTTTCCGGGGTAGCCGCTGGTTTGATATCCGCCGTTATAATGCCGTTGATAATTCAGCTATCACGGTAACGCATACACTGCCGGACGGCACTTTTTCCGTGGCGCCCAACAGCAACAGAAGCATCCTGCCTATCGGCAGAAAATATATTTTAATGAATCCGGAAATCATACAAAACCCAAGGTAACATGAACCACATACGTAGTAAAAAATACCAGCCCGTGATCCTGATCATGGCGCTGGCCACCTTCCTCTTGTCTTTTAAGTACGTTGGCAATCCGCCTGTATTTGAACTGAGTGGAATCATAAAAGATGCCGATAACATAGAAGTAAAGCTGGTGCGCGATGTATACGGCGATGCACAGGAGCTGGCAAGAGATACGATCCGTCAGGGTCATTTTCACCTGCAATGTCCCGTAAAGGAAGTAATGAATGTATCATTGGTATATCATCGCGGCCGCGATATGTATTCCTACCCGGTGATTGTGGAAAAAGGGAAAGCCACTTTCAAGCTATTGCCTACGGGCTTGTCGCAGGTAACCGGTACAAAATACAATAACTGGGTACTCGGCTACCAGCGTGATACCGCCTATATCAACGCCGACAAAATTCTCTGGCAGTATAAACATCCCGGTGCCGCTGATAAAAAGGACGAAGAATGGAAAATGATAGAACTGTTTATGCATCACTTTGATATCAGGAGCAGGTATCTCCAAAAAGTATTGAACAACGGCAAAGATCCATCCGCTGCGGTGATGGCGGCTATCCTGCTGGAGCTGGAACCCGATCGCGCCAAAACAATGACCATTGTAGATGCAGCTGCTAAACAATTGGGCGATAGCAGCATGCTTATCCGCACCGCCCGTAAGCAGAATGCCGCACAGGAAGCTACTATTGCCCGTCGTCAGGGCAAGATGATCAACGAGCCATTTGTTGATTTCACACTGCCTGCGGTTAATGGCGACATGATTCGTTTAGGCGACAGGGTGAAAGCCGGTAAGTTTACGCTGCTGCAATTCTGGGCATCCTGGTGTGTACCCTGCCGCGCAGAAATCCCGTTACTGAAGGAGTTGTATGCCAGCTATCACAGCAAAGGTCTGGAGATCGTTTCTTTTTCTATGGATAACAACCGGACCGCGTGGTTGAAGGCTTCGGAAAAAGAGCAAATGAGCTGGGCCAATGTATCTGACCTCATGGCAGATAAAAGCCCCGTGGTTAAAAGCTATCCTGTAATGGGCATTCCTGCCAATGTGATCATTGATCAGCAAGGAAAAATTGTTTCTTCTAACCTGATCGGTACGGACCTGGAAGAAAAAATTAAATCGCTTTTCAGATAGGTGCATATGAAAAACTTTTTTTTAATCCTGGGTAGTAGTATTCTTTTACTGGCTTCCGATGCGGCAGCTCGCACAGACTACCGCATGCAGCAACAGAAAGTTTCCAATTGGGTGGCAGATACCAATAGTTATGCTTCCCTGCGGCTGTCAGCCGTTCTTTCTGCCGGTAACGGTGTGAAGGTAACCTATACCCCTGCGGGGACCGTATTGGTCACTCAGGCTGCTTTAAATGCCCATGTGATCTGGTACGATAAAGACCACCCAACCAACGAACAGACGATACCCATGCAAAAGAACGGACAGCAGTGGGAGTTTATGCTGACCGCACCACCGCAGGCAGTCATGCTACGGATTACACCAACTGCAGGTGGCAGCGAAAAGTTGAAGGAAATTGTTGATGATAATAACGGAGACGGCTATCTGTTCCCGGTTTATGCCGCCGGCAAACCTCTTCCCTTTGCCTACTACAGCATGTCGTTGCTGATGGCTGGCAGAGCGGGGCTAAAAAAAGATCCTGCCAGGGAACTCATCTACCTGAAAAAAGAAATAGCAGTAAACCCGGCAGCAGAAACACTATTCCGGAGCAGTTATTTTAATATGCTGGCCAACTCCCCGGAGCCGGACGACAAAGTTTTATTGCTCCGTAAGTTGCTGGCCTGGAAAACCAGCAACGAAGACGAACTGACGCTGAACCAGCGTTATTTTCAGTTTCTTGGTGAACGGCATGCGGCAGATTCACTGGCAACGCTGTTACGTAAGCGTTTTCCCAACGGCATTTTTGTCCGGGAAGAACAGCTGGAACAGGTGAAAGCAGAAAAGGATTTTGTGCAGAAGAACAGGAAGTTTGATGCTTTTATGAAACAGTTCCCGGAGCCGGTTGCCAAAGGCGCGCCCGATTATGAATATACCGGGCTGTACCAGGCAATGGGGAGTGCCGCTATAGAAAATGGCGCTTCCCCGGAACCTTATATCGCAAAGCTGCAGGGTAACCGCGATCGCGTTGTCTTTTTTGCGAAGACTGCCCGCTACTATCAGCAGCGGCAACAACCGGAACCCGCGATGACGTGGGCGCGGCGTGGGGTACAGGCTACTGACACCACTGCCTCTTTTGGAGAATGGGATGCTTATCTCACCCTGGCATCACTTTATCTTGCACAACAACAATATGCAGCAGGAATTCCATTTGCAGCTACCGCTTATGCACATACGAAAAGTAAAGAAGCAGCACTGTTGTATGTAAATCTCCTGGTGGCGGATGGGAAATCTGCTGCAGCACAGGCATTACTGGCATATGCCGTGAAAACGGGAAAGGCATCGGTGCAGATGAAGGCACAACTGAAAAAGATCTACGAGAAAGCCGGATCTGCAGTGCCCTATGACCAATACCTTAGTAGCCTGCTGCCACCGCCGGATACCAATCTACGGAGGGAGTGGAGGGCTAATATGCTGCATGAGACAGTAACGGGAATCAGTTTAAAAGATACCAGCGGGAAAACCGTGCAGCTGGCCGACTTTAAAGGAAAGATCGTGGTGCTTGACTTCTGGGCAACCTGGTGCAAGCCCTGTATACAATCCTTTCCAGCTATGCAACAGGTGATGCAGCAACATCCGGAAGTAGTGTTCCTGTTTATCGCCACTTTTGAAACCGGCGATGCATTGAAGAAAGTAAAACAATTCAGCCGGGAAAAAATGTTCCCGTTCCGTTACCTGCTCGATGAACCACTGAAAGGGGAGAGTAACTATAAAGCGTTTACCCATTTCCGTGTACCCAGCGTACCTTATAAGGTGGTGCTGGATAAATCCGGGGTGATCCGTTTCCGCTCCGGTGGCTTTGAAGGGAACGATGATGCCCTCATTACAGAGTTGAACACTATGCTTCGTTTGCTGGAGGAATAATAGAGAATGCTGGTGTAAAATCCTTATTTTTAGTATTTACACCAGCATTAATTCCAGCAGCATATGACAGAAAACAATATCATTTGCCCGGGCTGTAAATTACATCTTGCGTATCAGCAATTAGCCCCTTCGGAAAGGTACAATGCCTCCGGTGAATGCCTGGAGCTTTTCAATCAACTCTCTTCCCGCACGTTTGCTTTTAAACATCCCGATTTTCATCACCAGTTATCCGTAGATGCTTATGGCGCCCAGCACGCCGGCGGTGTGAGCCGTACGGTCACCACCGTTTTTGCGCTTATCGGATTGTATCTGGCCCTGGAGAAAAATTATACCGGCCGGCAGGTGCAACACATTCACAGTATCATTCCCCGGCAATCCTGGGAGGCACTCACCCCGCCACCAGCGCCGGCTGGTAGTATCACGGTAGCGGATGTACTAAAAGCCACCACGGAGGAAGAGCTGTATGCTGCTATGAAAAAATGGGCGCAGTCGGTATGGGACAGCTGGCAGGTCTACCACGACTGGGTAAAGGAAAAAACCGCCCCATATATTTAAAAGAAAACAGGAATGAGATATTTGCATAGTTTTGCGCTTCGCTATGCAACTGACTTCTTACTACCAGCTGATTATTCCCGTGGTGATTATCGCCATCGCCGTACTATGTGTAAAACTTCGTAAACTGACCCTTTCCGGTGGTGTAATGGCTGCTATAGTAGCCTTGTTGGTAGCCGCAGGGAGTGGTTATGGTGGTTTATTTCTGCTGGGCGCCTTTTTCATCATGGGCGTAAAAGCGACTTCACATCAGCGACACCTGAAAACATTGCCGGGGGAAAAACATCCGGAGCAACGCACTGCCGGTCAGGTATTTGCCAATGGCGGTGTGGCGGCTATCATGGGGCTGCTGGCGTTGGTAAACCCGGATTGCGAAGACATGTACATCACAATGCTGGCCGCCAGCCTGGCTGCTGCTACAGCAGATACCTTGTCCTCCGAGCTGGGCATGGTATACGGCCGTCATTTTTATAATATCGTTACTTTTAAAAAAGAAGCCAGGGGCCTTGATGGTGTAATCAGCCTGGAAGGAACCCTCCTGGGCGCTGCCGGTGCCGGTGTCCTGGCATTGCTTTGCGGGATTTGTTTTGGTATGGACGAAAGTGTATGGATTGTTGCCCTGGCTGGTATTGCCGGTAACCTGGCGGATTCCCTCCTCGGCGCCACACTGGAACGTAAGCACCTGATCGGAAATGACCTCGTGAATTTCGGCAACACCCTTTTTGCCGCACTCGTTGCCATGATATGTTATCTTCTTTAATATTTATTGCACCTTAGAAATCTTTTGTGATCCGCGCTTAAAAGGCATTCCAGCCTCAAAAGAAAAATTTTGTAAACTTTCTGCCATTTTCGTTGTTGATAACTCCTGAAAGATACACTTGCTGTCGATCGGATGTATGTAGGTTGATGAAGTATCACCCGTTTTGTTGGTAAAAAATAGTTTTTGTAGCTCATACACTATGGGTTGCAGCGTGTCCTCTGTGCACGTATGGAAACCCTTTGTCTGTCATGAATCAATGCGTGTTGATCCCGTGTTACAACGCAATCATTGGACGGGATATTCATTTTTCAAATGCTGAATCTTTATGGTGAGTAGATGGTCCATGTCTCTATGTAAACAGAAGGCGTCTGTAGTAACGTCTTCTATAGGAATTTTTATGCAACGTTCTTTGTCTGTACTTGTATTGTTAGGTATGCTTACCGTTTCAAAGGTGAGCGCCCAGCAATGTACCGGTTCCCTCGGCGATCCTGTTTTTAAGGAAACCTTCGGCCAGGCGGCTACTGCTGCGAAACCCACGCTGGGAGGCCCGTTGCCGGCAGGCATTACTACCTATGCCTATTATAGTCCCGCTGGCGCAAGTCGCCCTACCGGACCTTATCCAGGTCAGTACACCATCAGTAATACTACCCGTGGCTATAACAACACTTATTTTGTAGACCGCCCCGATCATACTTCCACAGACGGCACCGGCTATTGCATGGTGGTGGATGCAGAAGCCAGCCCCGGAAAATTTTATGAAAGAACTATTACCGGCTTATGCGCCGGTACTACCTTTGAATTTTCCGCCTGGATCATGAACATCAATCCGCAGAATGGTGTATCGAAACCCAGTCTGCGTTTTGATATTGTGGATGCCAACAACCCGAATGGAACGCCTATTACTTCGGTGTCTACAGGCGAGGTAAGCTACTCGGCTCCGGGTACGTGGGTACGACAGGCTGGTATTTTTCAGATGCCGGCTACTACCAGTTCTGTGATCTTAAGAATCTATAGTAATACACCCAATAGTAATGGTAATGACCTGGCGTTGGATGACATTGCTTTTGCGGCTTGTGGTCCTCCGATCACTTTTACACAGGCTGCAGGCGTGGTTTGCAGTGGCGCCAGTACGAGTGTGACCGTAAGTTTACCTGCAGGTAGTTATTCTACCTACTTTTTCCAGTTACAGAAAAGAGCACTGGGTGCTACCGATTGGGTGAATGAAGGGGGCGTAATAAATAACCAGGGAAATAACCAGCATACTTTCCAGGTAACCAATGCGCAGGCAGGATTTGAATATCGTGTAGTGGCAGCCGGTGGTCAGGCGGAAATCAATAACCTCAATTGCCGGGTGGTGTCTACGCCTATCGAGTTGAAAGTAATTGATTTTACAGTGGCCATCAGCGGGCAGCAACCTATTTGTTACAATACGGCTGCTACATTAACGGCAACGGTCACACCTAAGGCAGGTACCGGTACACCCACTACCGGCTTTACCTATCTCTGGGAAACCAGTACTAATGGCACTGCGTGGACTACAGTAGCCGGACAAACAGGTGCTACTCTTAATACCGGCGCATTAACGGCCTCCCGCTATTATCGTGTAACCGCTACGGTAAGTGGCTGTCAGGGCGACGGCGTATCGCAATCTTTCCTGGTGAATGTAAGTCCGCAGATTACCGCTACACTCGGCGCGGTGACCAATGTTTGCGCAGGAACCGTGTTGGTTAATCTCCCGTATACCATTACTTCCGGTACACCCAATCAATATAGTATTGTCAGCACAGACCTGCCTGGCTTTGTACCGGTTACCAATATGGCGCTTTCCGGCTCGCCCGTCCGGATAACGATACCCGCCGGCGCAGCGCCCGGAACTTACCACTTTACAATCAGTTTCAGAAACAGCACGGTAAACTGTAGTTCCGCGTTATATCCGTTTACGTTAGTGATAGATGCGCCGCCCACAACGGCGGTGGCGGGCCCCGACCAGGAATTGTGCGCCGTTACTTCCACTACGCTGGCAGGTAATGTGGCAACAGTGGGTGTGGGTACCTGGACGCAGATCAGCGGTCCCAATACCGCCGTTTTTGCAGATAATCATAATAACGCAACAACCGTCAGCGGGCTCACTACTGGTACCTATCAGTTCAGATGGGGCATTGCCAATGGCACCTGTTTAGCTACCTCCAGTATAGTAAGGATCACCGTAATACCTGCGCCTACTAAAGCAGATGCGGGTCCGGATCAGACACAGTATAATACGGGGGCATTTAATATGACGGCGAACGCGCCTGCCGTAGGTACGGGCAGATGGGCGCTGATCAGCGGTACTGCGGTGGTGAGCAATCCCACTAATCCCAGAACGCTGATTACGTTGAACCCCAATACCACTGCTACTTTAGCCTGGATTATCTCCAATGGTGTTTGTCCGCCGGATTCAGACCTGGTAGTGCTTCGTTACAGAAGCGAGGCGGATATCCGTGTCACCAAAACGGTGCTGGAATCCGGTCCTTACTTATCAGGGCAGGATGTGGATTACGAAATGGTGGTCGCTAACATCGGTCCCAGTAACGCCACCAATGTGCATGTGGTAGATGCGATCCCTGCGAGTATCCAGGTAAAGAATATCATCTACGCTACTACCGGTGCGGCGCAGATCCTGCAAAATAATTCTACCAATAACAAGATTGATCTGAATGCATCTATACCGGTAGGTAACGCGGATGTATATATTATTGTCCACGGGAAAATTCTGTCATCTTTTGAAGGTACTATTACGAACGAAATAGATGCGGTGTCGCTGGACCAGGTGGATGCCAATGGTGCTACTGCGATTTCAGTGATCAGCGCTGCCAGGAGACCTTTCTTTGACGCCATAAAAACAGCGCCTTCTACCGCTGTGGCCGGGGAAGCGATTAAATTCTCCCTGGTAGTGGAAAATGAGGGATTAGGTGATGCCCAGGCAGCTGTGATTACGGATGTGATTTCTTCCAAACTGAGTAATGTAAGCTGGTCGGCTGTTTCCACCGGAAAAGCAGTGATTACCTCCGGGGCAACAGGTACTGGTAATAATCTGCGTCTTGTGGCCGATTTTCCGGCAGATACAGGTAAAGTATATATCAGTATTACAGGTACTGTGAATGCAGATGCTACCGGCAATATCCTCAACACAGCTACGGTTACGCCAACCGAAACCACTGTGCCGCCGGTAAATTCGAATACAACGAATACCCTTATTTCCAGTTCGCCCGGCTTGCTGATTGATAAAGCCCGGACCGGCGCAGGACCCGCTATTGCAGGTGAAAAAATAGACTATGTACTCACGCTGATGAATAACGGGCCGAGTAACGCGGTGGGAACAGTGATTACCGACACCGTGCCGGCAGCCATTCAGAATGTAACCTGGACCAGCACCGTGCAGGGAGCCGCTGTTGTTACTGCCGGAGCTTCCGGCAGTGGTAGCCGGATCAGTGTTACCGGTAACGTTCCGGCAGGCGCTTCCAATCGTATTATTGTTCATGTAACCGGTACCGTTAGCCCGGATTATGCAGGTATTATCCTGAACCGTGCCGTTGCCACGCCTGCGGAACCGGGTATTCCTCCTGTTACAGATATTGATCTTGCAGTGGTGCAAAAATCCCTGAAGCTCTCTATTCAGAAGAGTGGCCCTGCTACGGCGGTAGCCGGAGAACAGATCTCCTACACCGTGGATGTAACCAATCAGGGACCTTCCAATGCTACCAACGCCACGATCCGCGATGTGGTATCACCGGCATTGTATAATGTGAGCTGGACAGCCGCTGTGCTGACTGGCACCGGTGTCATCAGAGACGGCGCAACGGGTAATAAAAACCTGGTGGTTGTTTCGGCAGATATTAATGCCGGAGCTACTATCCGGGTGATCATTACCGGTACCATTCTGCCACCTACGTTTAATCCGATCCATAACACAGCACAGGTAATACCCATAGAGGCAGGTATTCCACCGGTGAATTCCAATGAGGTGGTAACTACCATCAACAGGCAATCGGCCTTGTCCATCACCAAAGTTGGTCCTGATACGGCCAGTGCCGGGGCTATTATTACTTATACTATCAAGGCGGTCAACAATGGTCCAAGTAATGCGCGTGCATTAACTATCAAGGATATCGTTCCGGCCACTATAAATGGCGTGATCTGGAATGCGGTGGCTAACGGCAATGCTTCTATCAGCGGCGCCAGCGCAGGCGTTGGTAATAATATTGCACTCACTGCTGATATTGCTGCCGGTAATATCAATAATATCACCATCACCGTAAGAGGTAAAATTGATCCTACTTTCTCCGGACAAATCAATAATAAAGCAGTGGTTACTCCCGCACCAGGAGAAGGTACCGCCGATTCTTCTACCAAGGTGACCACAGTAACCCGGCTGCCGCAACTGGCCATTACCAAATCAGCAGCTGATTTGATATTAGCCGGAGATACTGTTACCTACACGATAGAAGTTACCAATCAGAATACAGCCGACGCGCAAAATCTCGTGGTAACAGATGTGGTGCCTGCTGAAATCAGCGGTGTACAATGGTCTGCCGTGGCGCAGGGCGCTGCCACTATCAGCGGCAATGCTTCCGGCTCAGGAAATAACATCCGGCTCACCGGATCTATTCCTGGTGGCCTCGCTGCTAATAAACTGATCATTACTGTTAAAGGAAAAGTATCCGCTGCGCTGGAAGGTATTGTGCGGAATACGGCTACTGCTACTCCTTCGGAAGCGGTACCTCCTGTGAGCGCTACCAAAGTAGTAAGGGTAAGAAGAATTCCCACCCTGAGCATCAGTAAATCCGGTCCGGCTACGCTCAGTGCAGGCGAAGCGATTGTATATACCATTATTGTGAGAAATACCGGTTTGTCAGATGCCATCAACCTGATTGTGGATGATCAGATTCCGGCCGCTATACAACAAACTACCTGGACAGCTACTGCCAGCGGAAACGCCACTATTATACGTGGAGCAACAGGTACCGGTAATACCTTAAACCTGGATGCAAATATCAATGGCGGTGGTAATAATTTTATTACCATCACGGTAAATGGAATAGTTGATCCTGCCTTCAGCGGTAGCTTCACCAATTCCGCTGTTTACCAGCCATCAGAAGCGGGTGCTACACCTGGTGTTTCCAACCCGGTTGTCACCACCGTTGTACAAAAACCAAATGTAAAAATCCGTAAATCAGGTCCTGCTGCGGCCAGCGCCGGAGATCAGATCACTTACCGCCTGCAGGTGACCAATCTCGGACCTTCCAACGCATTAAATACGGTGATTGCCGATAACCTCCCGCAGATACTGAATGCTACTTCCTGGACTGCTACTGCCAGCGGCGGCGCTTCCATCAGCACCGGAGCTACGGGTACGGGCAACCTGCTGCGTATAGTCGGCAGCGTACCTGCAAAAACAGGTGTGATTGATATCATCATCACCGCAACAATACCTGCCGCTGTTACCGCGCCTAGTATCACTAACTTTGCAGGTGTAGCGCCGGCAGAACCTGGTATTCCACCGGTAAACTCTGATACGGTGGTAACCGTATTAAGTCGCAAGCCAGGATTGCTTATCAGCAAAATAGGTCCTTCTACTGCACACGCGGGCGAACCCATTGTATACGGTGTGAAAGTGATTAATGTAGGACCCAGCGATGCGGTGGGCGCCATCATCACTGATACAATTCCGTCAACCGTACTGAATGCGAACTGGATTGCCACTGCCAGTGGCGGCGCCAGCATTACTGCCGGTGCAAGAGGCGCCGGCAATATCGTTCGGCTCACTACCAATATCCCGGTTGGCGAAGCAAACTTTATTAACATCGTTGTTGCCGGCGTTATAAAAGATGACCTGTCTGGCACCCTCGTGAATAAAGCCACAGTAGCGGCAGCAGAACCAGGTATACCACCGGTTAGTTCCCAGGTAAATACACTGGTTACCCGCAAAGCGGTATTGCACATCAATAAATCCGGACCTGCCAGTCTCACTGCCGGTAACCCGATCCGTTACAATGTAGACGTTACCAACAATGGTCCGGGCAGTGCCACAAATGTCACTATCAAAGACGTAATACCAGCAGGTATTATAAATGCTACCTGGACCGCCACCGCCATCAACGGCGCCGTGATTAACAGCGGCAATACCGGCACCGGTAATATTCTCCTGCAGGCGGATATTCCGAATACCTCATTGGCCGCCATCCGCATACAGGTAGATGGAAAAGTAGATCCGGATTACAACGCCACCACCATTACCAATACGGCTATCGCACTCAATGATCCATCCGTGACACCGGTTGGAGATACTGCCAGTGTGCTGACAACCGTATCACGCCTGGCTAATCTGCGCATCGTGAAAAGCGGTCCGGCTAACCAGGCCGCCGGTGAGCCGGTGGAATATACCCTCCGTATCCAGAACGCCGGCCCTTCCAATGCTACCGGCGTACAGGTAACGGATGTATTACCTGCACAATTGCTTAACACCAGCTGGACCACCAGCTTCACCGGCAATGTGAAAAATATTTCGCCTGCTGCCGGAAACGGTAACGTGAGTCTCACTGCAGATATCCCGGCTGATAGCAGCACACTGCTGGTCACCATTAAAGGTATTATGAGTCCGGCGGTAGCCAATGGCTCCACTGTTATTAATACTGCTACCACCGGCTTCCCCGGAGGCAGCGCCATTGTGGATCCTAACCTGCTCGATAATACCAGCAGTGTACAAACGGTGGTAGACAATGATCCGGTGGTACGTATTGCGAAGAGCGGTCCCGCGATTACACATGTGGGCGATTCCATCCAGTACAACGTGGTGATCACCAATGGTGGCTCGGGTAATATTACCGGCGCACAGATAGAAGATCTCGTGCCAGCTGCTATCACAGTTGCGTCCTGGAATGCTTCTGCTACCGGAATTGCAACGGTGACAGGCGCGGTCAGCGGCACTACCAATACGGTGCAAACCACCGCAGATATTCCGGTGGGTAATAACAGCATTGTAATCGTGATCCGTGGTATTGTGAATAATACTGCGGGTACTACCATCACAAATACCGCCAGCGTTACAGCGGGTTCGCACAAAGAAAGTTCGGTGACTACTTCTGTAGATAAATCCACGGATGTGAGTATCGTGAAAAGTGGTCCGCAAAGATTATTTGCCGGCGAAGCTGTCAGCTATACCATCCAGGTATTCAACGCAGGACCCAATAACGCCGACGACCTGGTGATCAATGATCAGATCCCGGCAGCTATTACAGGTGTAGCCTGGAATGCGATTGTAACCGGTAATGCTACTGTATTGGGCGGCAACCGGGTAGACAGCACCGGAAACAATATCAATATCCCGGCTACAATAGCAGCGGGTCCGGGTAATTATATCACGTTCACCGTAACCGGCACCGTGAGCGGTGGCACTCCTTCAGGTAACCTGACCAATACTGCCAATGTTACCGTAAATGGTGTTACAGATTACAACCCGGCAAATAACACCAGCTCCGTAACCACCCTCATCGGTCAGGCCACGGGTGTGCAGGTAAGAAAAAGCGGACCCGCACAGGCGGTATCAGGTAATGCTATTACCTATAATGTAGTGGTAACCAACAGCGGTCCTTCTGATGCAACGGGCCTGAATATTCTGGATGTGGTACCCGCACAGGTAAGAAATACGCATTGGGAAGTAACGGTCAACGGCGCTGCTGCTGTAACCGGGCCATTCTCCGGGGATAATAATAATATCAATACCACCGTGAATATACCAGGCGGCGCAGGTAATAATGTGACCATCCTGGTAACCGGCACGCTCAACGATGATTTCGACGGCACTATCCTGAACCGGGTAACGGTATCGGGTACCGGTATTCCGTCCGTCAGCGATTCGGTGAGTACTGTCGTTAACCGTGAAACCGGTTTAAGCATCCGTAAATATGGTCCGGCTACCATCACGGCAGGTGATAAAATCACTTATGTACTGACGCTCACCAATAGTGGTCCGGGATACGCCCGCAACATTGCCCTCACAGATACCATTGATAGCCGCATTCAACAGCCGGTATGGACTACCCAGGTAATAAATGGTGCGACCATCAACACAGGCGCCAGCGGCACCGGTAATCACGTGGCATTGAATGCAGATATCCCGGCTACCGGTAATGCACAAGTAATTGTTACCGTAACCGGTGTAGTAGCCCCTGATGCTTCCGGTACGCTGATCAATGCAGCGACCGCTACGCCACCGGATCCGGGTAATCCTCCGGTGGTGTCGCCACCGGTGATTACCGTGATTGAAAATCATCCGGAATTGACGGTCATTAAAAATGGTCCTACAGCCATGCATGCCGGTGAAACCATTCACTACCTGTTACAGATCACGAATAATGGTCTCAGTAAAGCAGTGAATGCATTAATTACTGACGTCGTGCCGGCAACCATCAGCCAGGTGCAATGGAATGTGGTCAGTGTAAATGGCGGAGCAGTAGTTAATTCCGGCAATACCGGTACTGGTAATAATGTGCGCCTCACGGCAGATGTACCAGCGGCAGCGAACATAACTATTGCTATACAAGGCGTCATTGATTCTACTTTCGCGGGTAGCCTTCCGAATACGGCGATTGTAACACCTGCTGAACCGGGCAATACTCCGGATAGCAGTAATATCGTGACAACTGTCACTTTACAACCTGGTGTAAAAATTAGCAAAACCGGTCCGGCCGCTTTACACTCCGGTGAAAATATCAGTTACACCATTGTTGCCGGTAATGACGGTCCGAGTGCTGCCGTAAATGCACATATTCATGATATGGTGCCGGCAGCAGTTACCAACGTGGTTTGGTCTGCCTCCGCTTCCGGTAATGCCGTGATCAATGGCGCTGTCACCGGTAGTGGTAACGCGATCGATCTGCTGGCCAATATCCCGGCTGGTAACAGTAATCGTATTACCATCACCGTGAATGGTACCGTTGATCCTGCCTTCCGTGATACGCTGAAAAATACGGCGATCATTACACCATCAGAAGCCGGTGCCAAAGCCGATTCTTCTGAACTGGTGCAAACGGTGATCACTGCCACTCCGCAGCTGGATATTCAGAAAACAGGTCCGGCTACGGTGATTGCCGGCCAGCCGATCAGTTATACCATCACCACTACCAACACAGGTTTAAGTGATGCGCTCAACCTGTCCATCACAGACCAGGTGCCGGCATCGGTTACGGGCGTACAATGGCAGGCCGTGGCCAATGGCCTCGCCGTTATTAATGGCGCCAATTCCGGTAATACCAATAATATCAGTCTCACCGGCAACCTGCCGGCAGGCAGCAACAATATCATCGTGATCACGGTGAGTGGTGTGGTAGCAGGTAACACGACAGGCATCATTGTCAATGAAGCAACTGTTACGCCATCAGAAGCAGGGGTAGCGCCAAAGCAATCCCGTGTAAACACCAGCGTGATAACCGATTCCCGCGTGCTTATCAGCAAAACCGGCGATGCTATCATGACAAGGGGAGATAAGGCTACCTATGTGATCATTGTCGCAAATCCGGGCCCAAGCAACGCGGCCGGTCTGAAAGTAACAGATGCAGTACCGGATGTACTCACCAATGTCAGCTGGACGGCCACACCGTTACGCAGCGCGGTGATTAGCACAGGCGCCACCGGTACCGGCAATAGCGTAAATATCATGGCAGATCTGCCTGCGGCAGATACCAGCGGTCTGAGGATTGTAGTGACCGGAACGGTGAAACAGGATGCACCTGCAGGTACTGTTACCAACACCGCACACGTGATATTGAGTAGTGGAAAAGATATTCCATCCGGCGAAGTGGTGAGTATTATCGGCAGTAACACCGATCTGTCTATCACCAAAACCGGGCCTTCGGAAGTATATGAAGGCAGCAGGATCACGTATCAGCTGACCGTGAACAATGCCGGCCCGTCTGATGCGAATGGGGCGACAGTGCAGGACATACTTCCTACAGGGTTGTCGCAGCCGGCCATCAGCGTGGTGAGTACTACCGGTGGCGCAGCTGGTATCCAGGCGGTATTGAATGGTAATACGGCCAATGCTTCTGCCGCCACTTTCCCTGCGGGCGCCAGCTTTGTATTGCAGATTACAGGCATTGCGCCTTTGCCGGGCACACTCAGCAATACAGCTGTGGTGAATACGCCTGCAGGCATACCGGATGCAGATAGCAGCAATAATATCAGTAATACAATCGTGACCACCGTATTGGGCAAAAATGACCTGAAGGTCACCAAAACAGTGAGTCCGGCTGCCGGTCCTTATAGTGTAGGCCAGAAAGTCATTTATACGCTCAACGTCACGAATAATGGTACCGCCGGTGTTAACCCGGTAGTGGTCACCGATCAGTTACCTCCGGCTTCCCAGCTGGGAGATCCGGTATACAGTGCTCCTGCAAAAGGAACCATCACTTTTGATCCGGCACAACGTGTCATCGTTTGGAATGTTGGTTTACTCAATGCAGGCGAAACACAGACCTGGAGTTATGAAGTAACGATCACCGGCCCGGGTCGCGTACAGAATACCGCGATCATCACTGGTCCGCCGGATGTGAGCACACCGGATACGTCCGTTGTTACTATCACCACCGACCGGTACGCCAATCTGAAAGTGATGAAGAAACTGAATACTTTATCACCACTTCATGTGAACCAGGAACTACAGTTTGTTGTTACCGCTATTAACAACGGACCTGATTCTGCTACGGGGGTAATATTGAGAGATGCAATGGAAAGTATGCTAGGTCAACCTATCAGTATGATTACGACCAAAGGCCTGGCCACATTTGACCCGATTACAAAGACCATTACCTGGCAGATACCGGAAATGGCGAATGGTACGCAGGAAACACTGACGTTTACCGTGAAACTGATCAGCGGCGGTACCCTGACCAATACCGCCAACATCACAGGTAATGAAACAGATGTAGATCTTTCGGATAATACTGCTACCGTGACCCAGGAAATTACCGGGGAGGATATCTTCTTACCAAACATTATTACACCGAACGGCGATGGTAAGAACGATTATTTCGTAGTGCCCGGACTGGACAGGTATCCTGGCTCCACGCTGCTTATTTATAACCGTTGGGGTAACCAGGTGTATCAGAATAAAAACTATGATAATAAATGGAATGGGGATGGCTTGAATGAAGGCACTTATTACTACATCCTGAAAATACGTTCCGCGCAGGTAAACAGGGATTTGAAGGGCTGGATTGAGTTACTGCGATAATCATTACTTATTGACTTCTTAAAGAATCTCGTATGACCATAAGCGTGAAATCAAAGTTGATGTTGCTGTTAGTGTTGGCAGGGCTGGTGTTCAAACCAGCCCGTACCCTCGCACAGCAAAATTTACAGTTCAGTCAATATGTATTTAACATGTTGAGCGTGAATCCTGCCTATGCGGGATATAAGGAAGACCCTTATGCAAATGCCATCTACCGCAAGCAATGGGTCAATTTTCCCGGCGGGCCACAAACCGGCGGGGTGTCGATAGACGGTGCCCTCAACGCTTCCCGCGACAACCGCGTGGGGCTGGGGTTACAGGTGATGTATGACAAACTGGGCCCGCAGGATGCCACCTCTATCTACGGCATGTATTCTTACCGTATTCCATTAAATGAAGACGGTGACAAACGTTTATGTCTTGGGGTAGGCGCCGGCGTTACACAATACGCTATTGACGGTGCGACCCTACAGTACAACGATGCCAATGACCCCTCCATTCCGCTGGGAAGGGCCTCTACCTGGGTGCCGGATGCACGGTTCGGTGTTTACTATTTTACATCAAAATTTTATGTAGGCGCCTCCGTGATGGATCTCTTCTCTTTATATACCGATGCCTCCCGGTATTACTGGAAAGGCTACCAGTATAAAACCATCCGTAAAACACAACACCTGTACGTAAATGCCGGGGTCATGTTTGATCTTTCTGAAAACGTAAAATTCAAACCATCTCTCCTGATAAAAGAAGATTTTAAAGGACCTACCAACGTAGATCTCACCGCTTTATTCCTAATCGCCGACAGGCTATGGGCAGGCGGTTCTTACAGAACAGGCGTAAAGCTGTGGAACAAACCGGCGCTGGATAAAGACCTGGAACAACTTGATGCTGCCAGCGTACTCGTACAGTTTAACATCACCAATCAATTCAGGTTAGGATACGCATATGATCTGACCATCAATAAAATGGCTTCTTTCCAGAGCGGATCACATGAAATATCTATCGGGTTTTTATTCCCCGGAAAGAAAGCCCGGGTAATCAGTCCTAGATATTTCTAATGCAGGGATTTCATTTAAACAGACACCATGAAAAAATATGCTGGTATAATTTTACTCATCTTATCTGTACAATTTTTACAGGCACAGGAGCAATTGACGTTGGATCAACAGGCCGCTATTTATTACGCCAAATACGATTATGCAAGAGCCGCCTCTTTGTATGAACGCATTGCCGCAAAGAAAAAAGACAAGACAAAAACGCTGGTGCTGGAAAGACTGGCCGATTCGTACCGGCGCATCAATGAATATGCGGCGGCGGCCGACTGGTACGCCAAGCTGCTGGCCCGTTCCGACGCATCGCCGGATGCACGGCTGTACTATGGTGATATGCTGAAGAGTCTTGGTAAATACGCAGAGGCGAAAGCCGCTTATTCCCAATATGCATCATCAGACCGCGTAAAAAACCGTATCGAAGGTTGCGATGCGGCGCAACAATGGATCCAGTCGCCCACGCCTGTGAGCATCCGCAATGTAGAACGACTTAATACCGCCGGCGCCGATTGGGGCGCTACCCATTATCCCGGCGGCATCGTGTTTGTATCAGATTCATTGTACCGCAAACAGCTCGACAACGGCAGCCGTTTTAACCGGAACCTGTATGGCCGTACACGTACCGATTACCAGAATCTTTATATCGGAGATACCGCCAGCTATGGCAGCGTTTACATCGAAGATTTTTCTCCCACCTTCAATCACTCCAGGTATCACGTAGGCCCCGCTACCTTTGATAAAGATTTCCATACGGCTTATGTTACCATGACAGATTTCGACCGCCGCATTCCGGCAGTAAAGGAAAATAAAGTGAAGTACGGCTACCGCCGCCTGGAATTGTTTTCCTCCCAGAAAGAAGCCAATGGCAAATGGGGCGATTTAACCGCATTCCCTTATAACAAACCAGACGAGTATTCTGTAGGTCATGCTGCCCTCAGCAGCGATGGCAACACGCTGTACTTTGCGTCGGATATGCCTGGCGGACAAGGAAGTACCGATATCTGGTACAGCGAAAAACAGGGAGATGGTAAATGGGGCGCACCAGTTAACTGCGGGCCTTCCATTAATACCGCAGAAGAAGAGGAGTTTCCCACTATTGCGCCGGATGGCAGCCTGTATTTTTCCAGTAAAGGCTGGGTAGGTATGGGTGGTTTTGATATTTTTCACACTACCGGCAGTAAAACACAATGGAGCGCGCCGGAAAACCTGCGGTATCCTACCAATTCTTCCGGGGATGATTTCTATTTTGTAGCCTCCGCTGCCGGAGATACTTATTTTGCTTCCAATCGCCCTGGTGGTAAAGGAAGCGATGATATTTATGCGATTACTACCCCTGAAATATATACCCTTACCAATATTCCGCCCGGACTCGTGATACCGTTTATCGGCACGGTATGTCCGCCGCTGGCAGATGCGTGTATCTACATCTACAACAAGCAACGGCAGGTGGGTTGGTGCTTTATCGGGCAACCCGGCCGGGAAATCAACCTGACACTCGAAAAGGATACCGATTATGAAATCCGTATCCATCGGGGCAACAGGGTAGACACTATCGAATTAAATACCAGGGGTATGAAAGACGGAGAAGTATTAAGAAAAGAGATTTGTCCTGGTAAATAAGCATTTTTTTGCGGGCAATGGCCGATAGCAGCCGCTATTCGCCATTGCTCAGCATCTCCATTTCCAGCAGTTTGCTGCCTCCCGCAAAATCAGCCGCCGCATCGGGGCATAACATCATTCCCAGGGAGTTCATCATCTTTTGAGACACATTATCAATATCTTCTGTGGTGGTAGCCAGAAAAGGCGCCTGGCTTTTTAACCGCTGGATCAGCGCATTCTTCTGCGCTACAGAAATATCCACCAGCTTATTAATTCTTTCTACCGCTGCCTTGTACAGTTCGTCGTAATAAAAAAGCATGTTCATATCAAACCGGTTATTTTGTACGGTTCAAATGTAGCCCTAACGTTATAATCCTGGCTATATGAAAATATTATGACCTATAATTAATAATTATAAATGGATCTGGCCATTTTGATAAAGCGTTTGTTGAGGTCGCTGGTTTCGCCCTTGCGCTGGATGAAGTAAAAGCTGCGCTCTATCCGCAGTCCTTCGAAGGAAAGGATGGTCAGTTCCCCATGTTGCAGCTCTTTGGCGATAGATCGGGTGGAGAGGAATCCTACACAACCGGATTCCAGCAGGAAATTTTTCAATGCTTCTGTGCCACCGAGCCTGACTTTTATTTTCAGGTCATTTAACCGGATCTTACTTTTCTGTAAACCTTTCTTGAGTGCTTCCAATGTGCCACTGCCGCGTTCGCGGATAGCCACGGGCATCTGGAGGATGTCTTTCAGCGGGTAATTCTTTTTGCGGGCCAGCGGGTTATCGCGGCTGCACACGGCTACGATCTGGTCTTTCAGAAAAGGCTGATAGGTAATATTGCTCAGTTGTCCTTTTTCTTCGGTGACGCCTATATTAATTTCTTTATCGAGCAGTGCCTGTAGTACAATTTCACTGTTGCGGTTCAGCAGTGAAATATCGACCAGCGGATATTCCCGGTGAAAGGCGGACATTACTTTTGGCAGGATATACAGGGCCGCAGTGGTGCTGGCGCCGAGATTCAGCATACCGGTAGCCTGCTGCTGATCGTGGATCACGGAAATATCAAATTCCGTTTCCTGTTGGATATGCCGCACGGTGAGCAGGCGGTTATATAACAGCTGACCTGCTTCCGTTAGTTCTATCTGCAAACCTTTTCTTTCGAATAACTTGGTTTTATATTGTTCTTCCAGTCCCTTGATATGTGTACTTACGGCGGGTTGTGAAATAAACAAAGCCTGGCTGGCCTTCGAAAAGCTTTTCTGATGGGCCACTTCCATAAAGATCTGGTGCCGGTTCGATAACATGTGTGCAAATTTAAGGTGCGTACAGGATTTCTCTGCGCCGGACAAAAAGAACCTTATCCTGGTAGCCGGTTACTTTGTTATTCATGATTTCTACTTTTTCTATCCAGTTATCATGAAGGTCGTATGTAAATTCATACCGGTGGATGGTTCTTTCAGAAGTGCCGGAAGCAGTGATCTTATCAGTTATTTTGGCGGTGAGATGTCCTTGTGCATTATATTCACAATGGGTCAATTCTACGGCGTTATTATCCGTAAGATCCGTGGCAGTTCTGAATTTGTGTTCTTCCAGCAATTGTTGCTGCGCATTGTATTTGCTGCGGGTAATTTCCTGTAAGGCGCCGTAGGAGGAATAACGGGTAGTTTCTGTGCGGATACCGTTTGCATCGGTATGTGTATCGGTTTCCCATTCTTCATTATACGGATCTTCTTCTACGGGGATAGGCTCGCCGTTTTGCAGGCATTCCAGCACATTGCCGGCTTCATCGTACCTGGTATAGTAAGTGTCTTCGCTGTAATATTCGGTACTGTCTTTCAGCGCGCCGTTTTCAAAATAATTGTGTTTATAGATCTTGCCTTTAGCAGCAGATGTCAGTGTTTTCTCTACCAGGCAACCTTGCGCATCAAAAGTGTAGAGGAGGGTTTTATCCAGCTCGTGACTGGCGGTATAATCTTCCCATTTGAGCAGACTTCCTCTTTCATCAAAAAAGGATAAGTCGTACCCGTAATATTTACCATCAGGATCTGTGGTAGCATATTTCATTTGTAGTACCGCACCTGTCAATTCGGTATCTGCCAGTGTCTGTTTCATGGTACCTAAAGTTATTGGAAACAATATGAAATACCACAATTTTAATGCTTATTTCTGGATGAAATTTTTTGAGTGGGGAGGGAGGGTAGTTTTCCGGGAGATGATAATGCAGTAGGGCATACTATGCCGGCAACCTTTTCCAGGTGGCCGGCATAGTATACCGTTCAGAAAACAAGTTATTTACCGAACGTAAGGTTTTCAAATTTATCCAGGCGGGCAATGATTCCCCAGCCGTAGAAGTTATTGGCCACGGCGATCATCACTTCATTATCGCCTGCTTTCAATGGCAGTGAAAAAGACGCGTTGTCGATGGAGCAACGGCCATCAGGTTGTTTCATTGCCGGCAGACTGTACAGGTTTTTATCTACATAGGCGAAATTACCATTTACAAACACCCATACTTCATCACTGAAACCCAGGCTCACCTGGCGTACCTGTGCTACCGTGGAATGGATGTTGGTTTTGAGCCACACTATTCTGCGGGCACGGTCGGCCATGCCGCCAAATTTGCGGGTGAGGTTGATCAGTCCTTTTCTTTCTGCCCATATACTTTCCCACGCAGCATCTTTTGCGGGTTTCCAGTCCAGGCTGAAATCCAGGTTGACGGGCGTAGTTATGGGTGTACTCAGTTGCCATTGACGCAGATAACGCGGGTCATTATCGGTAATGTCGATGCCTGCATCCGGCGATAATGCTTCCGTTTGTGCCGGCTTCACCACCAGGTTGGCAATAATTGCCTGTCCGTCAAATGCCAGTCCGCCGTCTGTGGTATTACCTTCTAACCGGGGAACCTGCAATACCGGATGGATGGTATCATTGACGTATACACGCATCTGCTTCCCGGATATGACGAGTTTTACGTGGTTCCATTGGTCTTTCGCAAACCAGGTGGCCGACTGGTACTCAGGCAGCATATCCCATAGATTGATGCCACCAAGATGGGGAGCGTATTGTACGGCATCGCCTTTTCCCGCTTCGGCAGTCCGGAAATAAAAGCACTCATTTTCGGCCTTGCTGTTGCGCCGGAAATAAAACGAAGTGAAGTAAGGATCGAGCGGTTCCATATCATATTCAATGGTACCATTGGTAAAATCCAGTTGCTTCAATACTGCCGAGTCTTTCGTCGTTAGGATCTTCATGGCAGGCACCGATTTATACGTGGTAAATTCCACTCCTCCGGGCCGGAACTCCCAATTGGACGCTTGTAATGGTACCTGGATGGCAGTAGGACGTTTCTGCGCCATAGTCCATAAAGGAAAGAGGCAAAGTAAATACGCGGCGGCTGTTTTTGTCATGACCTGTTTTTTAATTTTGAATGGATAGGTCTGCAAAGCTGAATAATAACTAATTTCAGGACGAATCATCCGCGCATCAAGTCTGTGCAAATCCGTGCAAGCGGGCAATCGACTAACAGGTAATGAATAATAGTTTTGAAATAAATTATATACGGAAGTGTCTGGCGCTGGCGGAAGCCCGCTTGAATCGCGGTGAAAGCAGCGAATGGACGAGTTATGATATCGAAAAACTCAGCATTGCTATAGAAGAGGCAACCGGTGTTACGCTCAGTGTGACCACCTTGAAAAGATTATGGGGAAAGTTGAAGTATACGAATATGCCGGCCACCACAACGCTGAATACGTTGGCGCAGTTTGTCGGGTATGCCGACTGGGGGGAGTTTAAACGCGGAGTAGCGGAAGAGCAGATGCCACAGAGGACCCGGGAACAGGACGTAGAGGGCGGCATTACTCCGAAAGATCATACAAGGACACCGACAACCACCGGCGCTTACGCAGGGAAGCCGCCGGAAGAAGGCAATAACGCATTCGTGCAGGTACCGGATGGCATCATCTCCGGCATGCACGCAACAGAACCGTTGCCGGCAGGGAACTCCTCTCCGGTGCAATACGGGTTACCCGCCCGCCGCCGCTATTGGCTCTACTGGCTTCTCGGACTGTTGCCGCTGGCTGCACTCGTTTATACATTGCTGTTATCCCATACAAAACCTGGCAGGTCCCTATCTCCCGAAAATTTTACTTTCAGCAGCAACAAAATAATGCTGCAGGGGGTGCCTAACTCCGTGATCTTTAGTTATGACGCCACTGCGGCGGGCGCAGATTCCGTTTTTATTTCACAGAGTTGGGATGTGCGCCGCAAGGTAGCCGTGTCGGCCCGGGAGAAAAATTATTCGTCAATTTATTACTACCCGGGTTATTTCCGCGCCAAATTAATGGTGAATAAACAGATTGTAAAAGAACATGACCTTATGATCTCCTCTGGCGGCTGGCTGGCGCTCATTGAACCGCCGTCGGAAGTACCGCTCTATTTCCGGAAAACAGAAGTCGTCAAAGGAAACAGTATCGAAGTGGACAAAGCGCTGTTAGCACAATACCACGTGCCATTGCAGCCAAACCCGCCAGCAGTCCGGTTCTTTTATGTGCAATCATTCCAGGATCTCCGTAACGATCATTTTACCTTTGAAACTACCCTGAAAAGTGATTATCAACAGGGCACGGCCGCTTGTCAAAGGGTGGAAGTACTGATCCTTTGTAAAGATGATGTGATCATCATTCCTTTATCTGCCAAGGGATGCGTGGGCGATTTGTCGCTCTATGCCGCCGGCGCCAGCGTCAGTAGCCGGGATGCAGATCTCTCCCGGTTTGGCTGCGACCTGTCGCAGTGGGTAAAACTGCGTGTAGTGGCAAAAGACCGGCACATACAGTTTTTTGTGAACGATAGCATGGCTGCAGAACTTAATTTTCCGCACTATCCTACGGAAATAGTGGGACTGCAATACCGGTTTAATGGCACTGCAGCAGTAAAAGATACCCGCTTTACGAAAGATAGTGCAGTGATTGATCTGCAATAGCGCCTGCTGCGTTCATCATTTACCGGTTAATAGGGCTTATGGCGTATAGTCGTATCCGGGAACTATATTGATCAATTTTATAGCTGTTATATTACCATCTTCCCGAAAAATTATTAGCAGATGATTGCTTATCTTGGCTGGCTAAACGACGCAGATAATGCCCCCTCCTGATAACCCTGGTAATGTGCTTTCTTCCTGGATTGCCCTGGAAGTTTTATCACCACAAACATTCACAGATCCACGGGATCTGGTATCCGGTTCCTATAGTAGTATTGTGCCTATAGGGGTGACGCCGCTTCCATGGGAAGGCGAAGAAGGGCCGGTTAAACCCAATTTCCGTGCATACTATCAGGTGATACTGGACACTATTTATTTTGATAAAGCTATCCATTCGCTTCTGGAGATCTATGCTGACAAACGCCCGGAACGTCCGGGGGTAAAAGGAGAAGCTATTATGGCGACGGTGATCGTTGATGATAAAGGCCGTCCCTGCCGGGAGCCGGCCGGCAATATTTCCAGCTTTGGGTGGGGATTGAAACCTGCATTGGATAGGGACTTGAAAAGATTATCGGAATGGTCTGCCGCAGAAAAGAAATGGAGTGAGGAGCTTCACAAGTTACTTTATGTAAAAGATAAAGCTGGTGAGGTGCTTCCACTTACGGCAGAGAAGCTCGTAGCAGCAAGACAATTTTTGCACGAAGCCCTGGCGATCCCCGCGTCATTCGTAAAGCATAAAAGTTTTGCGATCCGTACTTATCAACCTGTCAGAAGTGGCGCACCTGAGCCGCTGCTGTTAAATAGTTTTTTTCTTGGCGATCTGCAAACGGCTATCCGTTTGTTTAAGCAGCAATCAGCCAACAATAACCTGCAAAGGTATCTTGGTGTATTGCCACCACCATTCCGTACTCCGCTGTTAAAAGATTCTGTAGCATTGGAACAACTGATTGCGCCGGAAAGGATTCCTCCGGCCAGATGGCCTGGCCCGGGAAGACATTCGTTGGTGTTACTACAGCAGGCCGCAGTTAATGCTGCTTTGGGTGAGGTGAAAAAAGGAGATATTATTGCAGTAAACGGACCTCCAGGCACCGGCAAGACAACCCTGCTAAGGGATATGATGGCAGGACTTATTACAGCCCGTGCAGAAGCCATGTGTACCTTTAAAGATCCGGCAACGGCCTTTAAAGAATCTGGAGAAAAAATTCTGATCAACAGCGCCACTCTGAGATTACACAAACTCGATGCACGGTTGAAAGGGTTTGAGATGCTGATCGCTTCTTCCAACAATAAAGCCGTGGAAAATGTGAGTGCTGAATTACCTGGTTTGCAGGCTATTGCTGCGGATGCGGAAGAACTCCGCTACTTTACTGCATTATCTGATGAATTACTTGGAAAGGAGAGCTGGGGCCTGGTAGCAGCGGTGTTGGGAAATGCGCAGAACCGGAATAAATTCAGAGAAAAGTTCTGGTGGGACAGGGAAGTGGGGATGTCTACCTATCTCGCCGAGGCAGCGGGCACTGAGCAGTTTGTCAATAATGGAGTGGATCCCAATGAACGTCATCAACCCCGCATCATTGCAACGGCTCATGCGCCTGCAGGTGAAGTGGCCGCCCGGGCAAACTGGAAAGCGGCAAGAGCTGATTTTGAGGAAAAGTTGAATGAGAGCCGGGAGCGTTTGGCTGCATTGGAGCGCATCCGGCAGAAAGTATTGGGCTTGTCGGCCCTGGTAAAAAAGGCAGCGCGGGCAAAAGCCGCTCTGCAGGAGGCCAAACGGCAAATGAAAGAAGCTGCTGGAGGATGGAATGCATTGAACACTGCCTTTCAGCAGGCAGAAGAGGCAGTGCTACAGGCCAGGATAGCAGTGGCTCAACACGAATCCTTACGTCCTGGTTTCTGGGCGCGTCTGTTTAATACGAGTTCCGTAAGACGCTGGAAGAGCGAGCGGGAAGTGAAATTGTTGCAGCTGCAACTGGCTGAGAAAAAGCAGGCCGCCGCAGCAAACAGTTTTCACCATCTCCAGCGGCTGATAATGGAATATGACATCAACCACAACAAACTGGAAAAACGTAGTAAGCATGCTGCTGCTAACCTGAAGCAGGCAGAACGGGAAATAGAAAAGCTGCGTACAACAAGCGGTATGCAGTTGATAGATGATCATTTTTTCAAGTTGCCACATGGAGAGCAACATCTGTCTTCACCTTGGTGCGATCCGGAAACACAACGGTTACGCGACAACGTTTTCATCGCAGCAATGAAAGTGCACAAGGCGTTTATTGACGCTGCGGCTAAACCGTTGAAACATAATCTGGGTGCACTCATGCACTTTTTCTCAAACGGCAATATGACCGATATTAAGAAAGCTGCCCTGTTGGCGGATCTTTGGTCTTCCTTATTTTTAATCGTCCCGGGAATATCCACCACTTTTGCTTCCGTGGAACGAATGTTCAGGGACCTGCCGCTGGACAGCCTTGGATGGCTGCTGATAGATGAAGCCGGGCAAGCTTTACCGCAGGCTGCAGTAGGCGCATTAATGAGAACCCGTCATGCTGTAGTGGTGGGTGATCCGATGCAGATCCCTCCGGTAGTAACACTTCCGGAGGCACTGACGCAGGGTATCTGTCGTTCGCTTAAAACAGATCCCAACCGATTTAATGCCCCGGTAGCTTCCGCGCAAACACTGGCCGATGCGGCGACCTGTTATTATGCGGAGTTTGAAGGCCGCTCAGGTACCCGCATAGCAGGTATGCCGTTGCTGGTGCATCGCCGCTGCAATGATCCGATGTTTAGTATCTCAAATGCCATTGCCTACGAGAATCTGATGGTAACCGCTAAACGGCCGGGTAATTCCCCCATACGCGATTGCCTTGGCGCCTCTGCCTGGATACAGGTGACAGGCACTGCGTCGGATAAATGGTGTCTGGAAGAAGGATACGCCGTGCTGGAACTGCTGGGTAGACTCAAACAGTCGGCCATTCCGCCGGAGTTATATATCGTTACGCCATTTAAGATAGTTGCCGACAGTCTGCGCACACTCATTTGGGATGCGGGCATTCTTAATGGCTGGGTAGATGATCCGGGTAAATGGCCACAGGAGCGGATAGGTACCGTGCATACGGTACAGGGACGCGAAGCGGAAGCCGTTATTCTTGTCCTTGGGGCCACCATGGAAGATCAGGACGGTGCCCGCCAATGGGCCGGTGATCCGCCAAATCTACTGAATGTGGCTGTAACCCGCGCTAAAGAAGTATTGTATGTGATCGGTAACCGCAACCGGTGGAAAACGGCCGGCGTATTCCATGATCTGGCAACCAGGGTAAAGTAACATTTCCATCCCCACTTATCAAAAAGAGCCGGCACTTATGGCCGGAATTTCTATCTTTGCCCCCTGTGAAAAAAAGAAGGGCATACATATTATTCTTCATATTCATATTTCATCTGACGGCCTTCGACCAACTGCTGAAGTTACCAAACCTGGTAACACATTACCTGGAACACCAGGAGCGGGATTGCCATATCAGCGTGATGGACTTCCTGTGCATGCACTACTGGGGCAACGACCTGGATGATAATGACGACGACCGTGACCAGCAACTGCCCTATAAAACTGTAGATATTCACGCCCTGCACCATTCTTTTGTGCCATTGGCCAAAACGGTTACCATTAAACAACAGGACTACAGCGATCTTCTCATCGATTATCCCATACTAAAAGATAATTACCTGCCCGAGCCTACTATGAAGGCGTTGTTCAAACCTCCCCGGGCTTAATCCGCTTTCTATTTTTTAAATGAATGGCCGTCTGTTATCACAGGCGCCATCCTGCATTTTATTCCATTTGATTTAACGAACAAGGACATGCTAAATAAAATTATTAGCTTTTCTGTAAAGAATAAGCTGATTATTGGGCTCTTTGTACTGGCACTCATTGGCTGGGGAACTTTTGAAGTAACCCGGCTTCCGATCGATGCCGTACCGGACATTACGGATAACCAGGTACAGGTGATCACCGTTTCTCCCTCTCTCGGAGCCCCTGACGTAGAAAGGTTAATCACTTTCCCGATAGAACAATCCTGTAGTAACATTCCCGGGCTGAAACAAATCCGGAGTTTTTCCCGGTTTGGTTTGTCGCTGGTCACCATCGTATTTAATGATGAAACAGATGTATACTGGGCACGGCAGCAGATCAGTGAACGACTGCAACAGGTACAACAGGAAATTCCTGCCGGTATCGGCTCCCCTGAAATGGCGCCGGTAACCACCGGTCTGGGTGAAATTTACCAGTACGTAGTACGGCCGCTGCCGGGCTATGAAGGAAAATATGGTCCCATGGAACTGCGTACCCTGCAGGACTGGGTAGTGCGCCGCCAATTGCTCGGCACACCCGGTGTGGCAGATGTGAGCAGCTTCGGGGGGCAACTGAAACAATATGAAATCGCCGTCAGGCCCGGTCAGCTGAAAGCCAATAACGTTACCATTGCAGACGTATTTGAAGCGCTGGAGAAAAATAATGAGAACACCGGTGGCGCCTATATTGAAAAAGGCCCAACGGTATTGTATATACGTAGTGAAGGACTTACCCGCAGTATCCCGGATATCGAACAAATTGTGGTGAAATCGCTGGACAACGGCATGCCCCTGCTCATCAGGGATGTGGCCGAAGTGAAGCTGGGCGCCGCTACCCGCTATGGCGCTATGTGTTTCAACGACAAAGGAGAGGTAGCCGGCGCGGTAGTGATGATGCTGAAAGGAGAAAACTCCTCTGCTGTTATTAAAAGAGTAAAGGAAAAAGTAGCAGAGATACAAAAATCCCTGCCCGAAGGTGTGGTCATTGAACCATTCCTGGATCGTACCAAAATGGTGAACAACGCCATTAAAACGGTGGAAACAAACCTGGTGGAAGGCGCACTGATCGTGGTGTTTGTACTGGTGTTCTTCCTCGGTAACCTGCGGGCCGGATTAATCGTTTCTTCTGTGATCCCGCTTTCCATGCTGTTCGCTATTATCCTGATGAATAAGTTCGGCGTAGGCGGTAACCTGATGAGTCTTGGTGCGATCGATTTCGGATTGATCGTAGATGGTACGGTGATCGTTGTAGAAGCTATTCTGCACCGGTTTTCCCATTCCAAACATTTCAGGAATATCGGTAAACTCGATCAGCAAACCATGGATGCAGAAGTAAATGCGTCGACCGGCAGTATGATCAAATCGGCTGTTTTCAGCCAGATCATTATCCTGATCGTATACATTCCTATTTTATCGCTGCAGGGTATCGAAGGAAAGATGTTCAAGCCGATGGCCTTCACGGTGGCTTTTGCCATATTGGGCGCCTTCCTTTTATCGATCACTTATGTACCGATGATGAGCGCGCTCTTTCTCAGTAAAAAAATCAGTCATAAAAAATCACTGGCCGATCGGATGATGATCTGGCTGGAAAGGAGATATCAGCCCTTGCTGACGAGGATCATGCGATTCCCGAAATCGCTGATTGCCGGTACGCTGGTATTGTTTGCCATTGCGGTGTTTATCCTGGGAAAAATGGGAGGGGAGTTTATCCCGGAACTGGAAGAAGGGGATTTTGCGGTGGAAACGCGCCTGTTAACCGGTAGTAGCCTCAATACCACTATCAACGCTACGCAGAAAACGGCCGCCATACTGCTAAAGAAATTTCCCGAAGTAGAAAAGGTGGTTACCAAGATTGGCAGCGCAGAAATTCCAACCGACCCGATGCCATTGGAAGCCAGCGACATGATGGTGATCCTGAAAGATAAAAAAGAATGGACCTCTGCACATACTTTCGACGAACTGTCAGCGAAGATGAGCAAGGAACTGGCGGTGGTACCCGGTGTTAGCGTAGGTTTCCAGTTTCCCGTGCAGATGCGTTTCAATGAACTCATGACCGGCGCCCGTCAGGATGTGGTGTGTAAGATTTTTGGAGAAGACCTGGACTCGCTGGCCTTTTACGCAGGCAAACTGGGCGATATCATCAAAGGCGTGGATGGTGCTATCAACCTTTACGTGGAAACCGTTACCGGTATGCCACAGGTGGTGATCAGCTATAACCGCGACGCTATGGCTAAATACGGACTCAATGTAAGTGATATCAACCGCGTAGTGAACACGGCTTTCGCCGGGCAAAGCACCGGACTGGTATATGAAGGAGAAAAACGGTTTGACATGGTGGTACGACTGGCAGACGATGCCCGGCAACATCTCTCTGACGTACAAAACCTCCTGATTCCCACCCGGCAGGGTATACAGATTCCCCTGAACCTCGTAGCTACCGTGGAAGAAACAGAGGGGCCGAACCAGATCCAGCGCGAAAATACCCGCAGAAGAATCATCGTTGGATTCAATGTAAACGGCAGGGATGTACAGACCATCGTAACGGAATTGCAACAAAAGGTAGCGCAACAGCTCAAATTGCCGCCAGCTTATCATATTGTGTATGGTGGGGCTTTTGAGAACCTCACAGCAGCTAAAGAACGCTTGTCGATCGTAGTACCGATTGCGTTGTTTATGATTTTTATGCTGTTATATTTTGCCTTTAATTCCGTGAAACAGGGGTTGCTTATTTATACGGCCATCCCACTATCGGCTATCGGCGGTATTCTTGCGCTGTGGATGCGTGATATGCCTTTCAGTATTTCCGCCGGCGTAGGTTTTATCGCACTCTTTGGTGTGGCGGTATTAAACGGAATTTTGCTGGTATCGGAATTTAACCGCCTGAAGAAAGAAGGCTGGAAAGATGTGAGCCGAATAGTAGTACATGGCACCAAAACTAAGCTCCGTGCCGTTTTAATGACAGCCCTGGTGCCGTCTTTAGGTTTTATTCCGATGGCTGTGAGCAACGGCGCCGGTGCGGAAGTACAGAAGCCGCTGGCTACTGTGGTCATCAGCGGACTGATCATCTCTACCATCTTAACTTTATTTGTGTTACCTGTGTTTTATATTCTCTTTGAAAAAGGCTTTGGTTATTTCAAACCTGGTAAACGTGCCCTTGCAGTTGTTGTTGTATTACTGATGGCTGCTCCTGCTGCGCTGCATGCACAACAGCGCGTATCGCTGGAAGATGCGGTGACGCTGGCCCGGAAGAGCAACCTGAACATACAGGCATCGCGTATCGGAGAAGAATACTATCAATCGCTGCATAAAAGTCACCTCGATTTCGACAAAACAAACGTAGGCGTGGAATATGGTAAGCTGAACAGCGTGGCCAATGATAACCGCTTTACGATCTCGCAGGGTATTCAGTTTCCGACGGTATATAAACACCAGCGGGATATCAACAATACCAATATCACGCTGAGCAAAACCAGTACGCTTCAAAAGGAAGTGGAGCTGACAGCAGCCGTGAAACAGGCGTTTTATGGGCTACTGGTGTTACAGCAGAAGGAGAAGTTATTGCTACAGGCAGATAGCATTTACCATAATTTTCTCCAGAAATCCGAGTTACGCTTCAATGCCGGTGATGTGGATATTCTCGAAAAATCAACCGCAGAGAACCAACGGCTGCAGATTTCCAATCAGCTCGCGTTGCTGCACACGGAATATGAAACATCGCTGAATCATTTCCGGATGTTGCTGAATAGCCCGGAAATACTGGTGCCTGCCGGAGATAGCCTTATCTATCACCTTGCAGCATTGCCGGATACAGGGGCGGTAGCCCATGCACCAGCGATTGTTTCACAACAACAATTGGTAGAACGCAGTGTGCAGGAAAATAAACTGGAGAAAAGCAAACTGCTACCCACTTTGAACCTGGGATATAATAACACGAGTATCATCGGTTATCAGCGTATAGGCGCCGACGAGAAGTATTTCGGTGGTGGTGATCGTTTTTCCTCTGTGAGCGCAGGTATCGGTATTCCTGTATTCAGTATCGGGCAGCGGTCGCGGATTAAAGCCACCAATGTGCTGATCCGGCAGCAACAGCGTGAACTGGATGCCAACAGGCAGCAAATGAATGTGGCCCTGGAAAATGCATTGCAGGTATATGCACAGCATACCCGGCTGGTGAATATGTACCAGTCGAGGTTACTGGGTAATGCCAACGGCATCATTGCAGCCGCCAACAAGCGTCTTGCGGCGGGTGAAATCGGCTACCTGGAATGGGTGATCCTGGTGAACCAGTCACTCGAAATGCGGGCGAATTATTTTGCTGTCATAGAACAACTTAATAACGCTGCCTTTACCATTGAAAAATTAAGCGGCATTCAATAAAAATCTGTAGTATGAAAACATTCATCATCATAGTATGCAGCCTGGGAATAATGTTGCCGGCCTGTAAAGAAAATAAACCGGCGGATAAAGCGCCGGAAAGTAAAACGGCCGAAGCATCGGTGAGCAATGAAGTACAGCTTACGCCGGAACAAATCAAAACGGCAGGTATTGTTATTCATCCTGCGGAAAACAGGAACATGCATACCGTATTGAAAGTAAACGGTGTGGTAGATGTACCTCCACAGAATATTGTATCGGTAAGTATGCCACTCGGAGGCTATTTGAAAAGTATGCACCTGCTGCCTGGTATGCAGATCGCCAAAGGGCAGGTAATGGCTACCCTGGAAGATCCACAGTATATCCAGTTGCAGGAAGATTACCTGATTGCCAAAAGCAAGCTGCGTTTCCTGGAGGCCGACTTCGTGCGACAGAAAGAGCTGAATGAGTCAAAGGCGAACAGCGATAAAGTATTTCAACAGGTAAGAAGTGAATACGAAGCGCAAAAGGTAATGGCGGGTGCACTCCGCGAAAAGCTTCAGTTGATCAATATCAATCCCGATAAATTAAGTGAAGGAAATATCACCCGCAGCGTTAATTTATACGCACCTATCAGCGGATTTATTACCAGGGTAAATGTGAATACAGGCAAGTATGTAAATCCGACGGATGTATTGTTTGAGCTGATTAACCCGGGAGATCTGCACCTGAGCCTGACCGTGTTTGAAAACGATCTGCAACAGCTGGCAGAAGGACAAAAAGTGACCTGTTTTACAACAGCTAACGGAGGTAAGAAATACGGCGCCAAAGTACATCTCATTACCCGCAATGTAGATGCTAACCGTTCCGGTGAAGTGCATTGCCATTTTGATCAGTACGATAAGTCGTTGATACCGGGCATGTTTATGAATGCAGAAATTGAAATGGACAACGCTCATGTTAGTGCGGTACCGGATGATGCCGTGGTGAAATGGGAAAACAAACAATACATCTTTGTGGCGGTTACAGCAGATAAGTTTGTGATGACACCGGTGCAAACCGGCACCAGCAATGGTGGTTTCACAGAAATTAAAACGGATCTCAGTGATAAGAAGATAGTCACTGAAAATGCTTATTCCCTGTTGATGAAAATGAAAAACAGCGGAGAGGAATAGACCTGCGAAAAGGGATCGCAGCTTGCGGTCCCTTTTTCTTTCCGAACAAATTACCCTTGCGGGTTGTTTAACACAGATATCGCACTTCCCCATTATACTCTCCTGGCATAATCCACTGCAGCAATCGTCTCATTTTACTTTAATTTATAGGAAATGAGCGCAGGCAGATACATCTTCATTTTACTGATACTGGCAGCTGGTAATTTGTTTTCCCGGAAAGCAACGTGTCAATCTGCCGAAAAGAGGACAACAGTACCTGCGTTTATGTCGTGGTTTGAAAGCGATATTGTAGGTAAAATACATGGTCCCTTTTCCTGGCAAACGGATATACAATTCAGAACATCATCTAACGAAAGAAATATTGGAAATGGTCAGCACGGCAATCCCTGGGCGAATCCTTTTCAGGTGGTGGTACGTCCGTGGATACACTATGATCTTGGTGCTACGGGGTTGAAATTTTCTGTATCGCCTATGGGTTATTGGGCTACCTGGAACTACTACAACGGGGAAGATACGTTTGAGCCAGAGATCAGGAGTTCTTTCCAGGTGCAATACAGCAGCCGGGCCGGGCGGGTATACCTCACCAACCGGTTGCGGTATGAATTGCGCTGGTATGGACAGGAAAAACCGGTGAATAGCGGATTTCATGTGCCGGCAGGGAGTAATACCGACTTTTTCAGCGACGACAGTTTTAAGCAGCGTCTGCGATATATGTTCCGGGCCTGGATTCCGCTGAGTGGAAAAGAACTGGTACCGGGTACCTGGTATGTTTCTACGTTTGATGAATTATTTATAGGCTTCGGGAAAAATGTAACCAGTCAGCATACCTTCGACCAGAATCGTTTTTATGCAGGATTGGGCATGCAGGTTGGTCATATGATGCGCTGGGAGGTGGGTTACATGAACCAGGTATTGCCGAGATTTAATCAACCGCCTGATTACAATAATGTTGAACTGAACCATATCCTCGCTACGTGGCTGTTTTTCGACAACGTAGGCGCATTATTCCAAAAAAAATCCGGTCAGAAAAAATAGCTTCCTGACCGGTATTTCTTTATTTGGATTTTGCTTCGAGAATTTCCAGGTAATGTGGGTTGTACATGACGCCCAGTACATTGCCGAAGGGGTCTACTACGGAGGCCGTTACAAATCCATGTCCGCGTTCCGTAATCTCTTCGTTTTCTGTGGCGCCCATGGCCAGTAACCTCTTAACGGTGGCTTTTATATCGTCTACATGCCAGTACATGATAGCGCCGCCCGGACCGCTGGCAGTTGGATTTGGAGAGTACTTGCTATCGATGATACCCAGCTCGTGCTGGTAGTCGCCAATGCGGAATTCGGCATAACCGGGCATTTCGAAATATGGCGGAACGCCGGTCAACTCAGTGTACCATTTTTTTGCAGCTTCATGGTCTGCGGCGAAGTAGCTGACAGTGGCGAATCCTCTCAAAGTGTTTGTAGTACTCATATAGGTTTGTTTTTAGGATGATATTTTTATTGTCTGATGTAAAAGTAGAAAGGGGGTATGACAACCCTATGTCAGCAGCAAACAGCGATGATGAAAAATAGTTTGAATGCCACTTTTTAAGATAAAAATCTGCATGTCAAAGCTGTCGGTGTAAGGGGGGGCAATGAATTTACGGTTTTTGGGGTAAATGGGGGCCGGCAGCAAGAGGATAGCCTATTTCTTTTTGTTTACTACCTCTAATACCTGTTCAAACGTCTCCGGCGTCATCGTTTCCAAATTCGGCAGTGTTGCCATCGTAAAAGATTGCTCCGTCGTTTTGGGTTTTTCCTTTGGCGTATCAAACATATTATCACCGGTGGTACGGATCGCTTTCCGTGTTGAGAAATTGACGCTGTAGGTATTCATCTCCCCGGAAGACCGGTGAATGTCTTCACTGGAATAGCCGATCAGTTCAAATTTTCCTTTCTGGTAGCGGAATAAATAGTCTTCTATGCTGGTAGTCCAGGAACCGCAGCTCGACCAGTAATGCTGCCGCAGCGTGAGCACTCCTTTTTTTATGGTGAGTACATCGTCTTCTATACGATCCGATTCACAGGGATTGTCTGCGTTATTGGGACTGGAAATAAAGGACGTACTTTTGGTAGCCAGTTGATAAGTCCCATCTGTTTGCTTAAATAATATCAATACCATCCTGGGGTTCAGATCCATGGTATCTATCCCCATGCCTTCTTCGTTTTTTACGAGTTTCTTCTTGTTTGTTTCCTGGATGATCATGACCACATCTGCGAGGGAGTCTTTGTTCAGATCCCCCGTAGCCTGGGCGAAAAGTTTCCAGCCGCGGGGAATAAAAGAGGATATGTCGCTACCGGTAGCAGGGATGGTTTGTGCGTGTAAAATGGAAAAGGAGAACAGGGCAATGGTAAAAAGACAGATACGGTACAGCATGACTAACGGTTATGAACAAACGATTTATAATAATCCCGGCGCCGCCCGGGATGCCGGCAAATGTACAAATTTTACCTTTTATAATTCCGCAGGCATACTAGATAAAAAATACAAACTCTTTTGCCAGATAACCGGTTTGATAAGTATTTTTGCAAACCGGAACTCCATACTTACAAAACACACAAACATCATGAAATACTTAATGACGGCCTTTATGCTGTTGGTAACGCTTTTCGCGGCGGCACAACCCCTTTATACCAAAACTTACGGAAGCAGTAACAATAAGCCAGTCATTTTTATTCATGGAGGTCCGGGTAGCAGTGCTGTTGCTTTTGAAGTGACGACGGCGCAAAAGCTGGCAGACCAGGGGTTTTATGTGATCCTTTACGACAGAAGAGGGGAAGGACTTTCAAAGGATCTGAAGGCCGCTTACACTTTCCAGGAAACTTTCGACGACCTGAATGCTATTTATAAACAGTTTGGTATCCGGAAAGCTACCCTGATCGGGTTTAGTTTTGGTGGTATTGTTTCCACACTGTACACCGAAAAATATAAAGACCGGGTGGCCGGGCTGGTGTTGGTTAGCGCCTTGTTGTCGCAGCCGGAAACGTACAAGACCATTCTGAAAAAATCAACCGGCATTTACCAGGCCCGAAAAGATACCGCCGGGCTGAATGATATCCTGCGTATTGAAGGCATGGATAAAAGTTCTTTTGAATACAGGGCCTCCTGTTTCAGGCATTCTTCCCGGAATGGCTTTTTTTCCACACCACATCAGAGCGATTTGGCTAAAAGCCTGTACGCCAGGTTGGAGGCGGATCCTGGTTACAGGAAGTTTTCTGCCGGCAAAAATAATGATGCGGTAATGGGTTTCTGGAAAAATGAACACTATTCCACCATGAGTATTTTACCGGTGTTGAAACAATTACAGGCAGATGGATTAAGCATCCATGCCCTGTATGGTAAAGACGACGGGCTGTTTTCCCTGGCGCAGATCAATGAGCTCCGGAGCATGATCGGGAAAACACACCTGCAATACTTGAAGGATTGTTCACACTATTTATACAGCGATCAGCAGCCGGCATTTATTGCAGCATTGACAGGCTGGCTGCGATAAGTCAACTTTTTTCAACGGGTAGCTACAAGGATATTTCAATTTATATCATTACTTTTCCGCCCGGTAATTTTATTTAACCTATATATGGAGTATCAGCCGGGGTTACACCTGTTAGCCACGTTACATAGCCAGCGAACAGACTTATTAGAGGAAAGCAGCCATTGGCGGGCGTTTATCCAAAACCAGATAACGCAGCACGGACTCACTGAGGTGGGTAATTGTGTTCATGATTTTCCTAGCGGGGGGTATACTGCAGTACATTGTCTTACAGAATCACATATTTCCATACATACCTGGCCGGAGTTTGGCTTATGTACCTGTGATGTTTTTCTGTCGAATTTCAGGAAGAACAACGATGCCATTACAACAGCCATCATGGAGCAAGTACAGCAGTTTTTCGAAGCTTCACTGAAAGAACCCCATTGTATCAGAAGATAGATCCCGTACTTTTTATGAGTTCAACTATACCATCCGGATTTACCTGTCCCTCGTGTAAGCAGCAGCATCACGTATTTGCGCCGGAGAAAACGTATATGTACATCTGTGGCAATTGTTACGCTGTGGTTAGAGCGGGCCCTCATGGGATCCATTCAGATTATAAACTTCATCAGCCAAAGGGCAAGCCTATGCTGCGTGTAGGACTGCATGGAATATTGAAGGGCCGGAATTACAGGCTGATTGCTGTGGCAGAACGGTACGAGGTAAATACCAGCTATTACTGGTTCGAATATACGCTGATGGACGATGAAGGGGAACTGGCGTTTTTATCTACTTATGATGGACACTGGAACCTGCTGAAACCCGTTCCAACCAGCGTTTTACCAACACTGGCTACCAATCCCAATCAGCCGGGTGTTAGCTGGGAAGAAGATCAGTTTGAGCGTTTCAGCCGCTACGTGGCCAAATATAACTATGCTTCCGGGGAGTTTCAATGGGAATCTAATCTGCGCAAAGGAGTAGATTGTGTGGAATATATCTGCCCGCCCCGTTTGCTGGCCGTGGAAATCAATACGAACGGTCCTGGCGAAACGGATATTTTTGGCGGGGAATATATTTTACCGGGAGATGTCAGCAAGGCATTTCTCAACGGGGAAGCGCTCCCTAAACCCGTTGGCATTGCGCCTGCCCAGCCACCGAGATGGAATATAGACGCCAGGCGCTTCCTGATAGGAACACTTGTATTCTGTGTATTAGCATTGATCATTCAGACGATGTATGTATATAGCCGGAAACAACAGCCGGTGTTCAGTGAAAGATTGCAGATGGATACGGGGAACGTCAATAAGCCCCTGATCTCCCCATCTTTCAGGCTGGAAGGTCAGACTTCGAATATGGAAGTGCAGCTGGTAGCCGATGTAAACAATAGCTGGTGTGAAGTAGAAGTAAATCTTGTGAATGAGCAAACAGGAAAGGAAACGGCTTTTGTAGTGGGCACGGAGTACTATAGTGGTGTATCAGAAGGAGAGTCCTGGAGTGAAGGTTCCCGTTTGCAGAAAGAGTTTGTTTGCAGTGTAGCGCCGGGCAACTATCACTTCGTTACTACTTTCAGCAAGGATAGCAATGCGCCATCGGTGAGTCTGGACCTTACCGTATGGTGGGATGTACCTACCTGGTGGAATGCCGTGATCGTATCACTGGTAATGACATTGATAGCGGTGGTTATCCAGTTTGTACAAAGGTCGTTTGAAGCAGAGCGCTGGGCTGGGAGTAACGTGATAAAACATCGTAATTAATGAAAGCAAATTTTAAAACAACCGCAATGCAGTGGTGGCAGAAAGATAAATTGCTGATCTGCCTGTTTGCTGCTTTCCTGACAGTTCTTTTGTTGAGCAACCATTATGGTTACCGCATCTGTAACTGTACCAGTACTGAAAAATGGGAACCGGGCGGCACCCGTAACAGCCGCTCACATGGAGGTGTCAATCACTTTTATCATAAATAACCTGCTATTTTATGGAAGCATTACAATTGAAGTATATCCTGGCCTCCGTTATTTACTCCTTTTTAGGTGTGATTATCCTGGTACTGGCCTTCTGGCTGGTAGACCGCCTAACACCGGAGAATACCTGGAAGGAAATTGTTCAGAATAAGAATATGGCGCTGGCTATTGTGGTAGCCGGTTTCATTATAGCAATAGGACTGATCATCAGTTCTGCGATTCATAGTTAAACTGTTTGGAAGGGTGGAAGCATTGTTGTTTTTTTCTGTGTTTGTGATCGCCACCTGTGGCCTGATCTATGAGCTGGTGGCCGGTACGCTGGCCAGTTACCTGTTGGGAGATTCTGTAACACAGTTTTCTACCATCATTGGCGCATATCTTTTTGCGATGGGTATCGGCGCCTGGCTGTCGCGCTTTTTTAAAAAGGAATTGCTAAGCTGGTTTATCCAGCTGGAAATCCTGGTTGGCCTGATAGGAGGAATCAGCTCCGCTGCGTTGTTCCTGCTATTCGAACATGCGTTGTCTTTCCGGCTGATTCTGTATATGCTCGTAGGGCTTACAGGCATCCTCGTTGGCCTGGAATTGCCACTGCTGATGAATATCCTGAAGAATCGCTATGAGTTCCGCGATCTCGTGTCCAGGGTATTTACTTTTGATTATATAGGAGCGCTGCTGGCCTCCATCGTATTTCCTTTGTTGCTGGTACCTTACCTGGGACTCATACGCACCTCCTGTTTCTTTGGTATCCTGAACGTATTGGTGGCCATGATTGTGCTGGTAAAATTCCGTTCGGAAATAAAATGGGCAGCCTATCTGAAAATAAAAGCAGTAGCAGTGATCCTCTTTTTGTCCGGCATCTTTTTCTGGGCAAATGAGATCATGACTTTTTCAGAAGGGATGGCCTTCCGCGATCCGGTTATTTTTACGCATTCTTCTCCTTATCAGCGGATCGTTTTAACCAGAAGTAAGTCGGATCTGCGGCTATATCTTAATGGCAATCTGCAATTCAGCTCTGCAGATGAGTACCGTTATCATGAGGCGCTGGTGCATCCGGTGATGATGTACGGCGGTAGTCGGCGTAAGATCCTTATTCTTGGCGGTGGGGATGGAATGGCTGCCAGGGAACTGCTGAAGTATCCGGAGATAGAACATATCACACTGGTAGATCTGGATCCTTCTATGACAAGGCTTTTCAAGGAAAATACCCTGCTCACAAAACTGAACAGCAACTCCCTCTTATCACCCAAACTTACAATCGTTAATGCGGACGCCTTTCAATGGCTGAAAGAAAATAAAGAGACTTTTAATATAGCGATCATAGATTTTCCCGATCCGGGAAATTATGCGGTGGGCAAGTTGTACACCACTGCCTTTTATCGGCAGTTGCGTCATTCTCTAAACGACAGCAGCGTAATAGTGGTGCAGTCTACCTCTCCCTATGTAGCCCCAAAGGCTTTCTGGTGTGTAAATACCACCTTGCTTACCTGCGGTTATAAGACAATTCCCTATCACACCTATGTGCCTTCGTTTGGCGAATGGGGATATGTAATGGCTTCTCCGGCAGCACTGTATCAGCAACATGATCAGCTGCCCGAAGGACTGCGCTATTTTGCGGCAGGTGTATTTCCGCAGATGCGCCTGTTTACAGCAGATATGGATAAAAGGGCGGTACGGCCCAATCAGTTAAACAACCAGGTGTTGGTGCAATATTTTGAAGATGAATGGGGAAAATACCAGGAGTAATACTTTGACGCGCAAGGATTTTCTGCGCTATATGGCCTTGATTGCCGGCGGTTCTATTACCGTTGGGCAGTATGTTGCCTGCCAGAATAAAACAGACAGATACGCACATATCACCGGTAAAATAAACGGGGCCTCAGCCGCAATTGGTCACCGCATCCGGGAAGGAAGCTTTCCTGTACCGGAGGTAACCACTTATACAGATACGTTAATTGTGGGTAGTGGTATAGCAGGACTTGCCGCTGCCAGGAAACTGCAGCAACAGGGCATTGATTTTAAAGTGTTGGAGCTGGAACCCACCCCAGGTGGCAACGCCGGTTTTGGTAAAAATGCGTACGCCGCCTACCCACTCGGTGCGCACTACCTGCCCCTCCCTAATCTGCAGCATACAGCCCTGTTGGAGTTGCTGGAGGAAGCCGGTATGCTCACAGGCTATGATGCTGCGGGATTGCCCATATACCGGGAAACAGATCTTTGCTTTGACCCGGAAGAACGTTTATTCATTCACGATAGATGGCAGGAAGGACTGGTACCACAATTTGGTGTTCAGGCTGCTGCATTGTCGGAAATTCAGCGTTTTCTGGCAGAAATGGAGCGTTTGCGCCAGGTGAAAGGGGCCGATCAGCTTTTTGCTTTTGATATTCCGGTCGCCAATAGTTCAGCAGATCCTGTGTATACAGCGCTCGATCAGATCAGTATGCGCACCTGGCTGGAACAGAAAGGATACCACTCAGAAGAACTACATTGGTACCTGGATTATTGCTGTCGCGATGACTATGGCGCGGATGCTGCTGCCATCAGTGCCTGGGCCGGTATTCACTATTTTGCTGGTCGCAAAGGCAAGGCAGCCAACGCCGAATCTTCTCAAGTGCTGACCTGGCCGGAAGGCAACGGCCGGCTCATGCAGCACCTCCTGCAATTCAGTAAAGAAAGCCTGTTGCCCAATTCTCTGGTGTACCAGGTAACACCGGCAGGAGATAAGGTGCAGGTAGATTACCTGGATGTGCATCAGGGTATTACGAAACGGATTGTGGCCGATCATTGTATCCTGGCTGTTCCGCAATTCGTTGGGCGCAGACTCTTGCCTGCCAGGCCTCCGGCTGCCAACTTCGTATATTCGCCCTGGTTAGTAGCCAATATTACGCTGGATAATATCCCTGCCGGCAGCGGCTATCCGCTTTGTTGGGATAATGTGGTATACAAAGGGAGATCCCTTGGGTATGTAAACGCGCAGCAGCAAAACATTTCACAGATCTCACCTGATAAACAGGTCATTACCTGGTATCTGCCGCTCGATCATCTTGATCCGGTAAACTCCCGCAAATATGCGCTCGGATTGGATCATGCGCATTGGGTAAAGTTGATTGCCGATGATCTGGCAATCGCTCACCGGCATATTCATGCGCTCATCCGCCGGATCGATGTGCAGGTATGGGGACATGGCATGATACGCCCTCACCCCGGTTTCCTGACCAGCCAGGAACGCCATGCTGTGCAACAAAGCGGGCATTCCAATATTTTCTTTGCCCATTCAGACCTGAGTGGTATTTCCATCTTTGAAGAGGCTTTTTATCATGGTAATAAGGCAGCAGAAAATGTGATCGCAAGGCGCCGGAGTTAACTATTTTTACTATATTTAGTGAGTGCCGTACGTAGCCCTGATTTATCCACGTTTATCACCTGTAGCCCATGATAACTTTTATAAGAAAATACCCGTTTTTAACACTGCTATGTTTGTTTTTCCATGGTACAACGATCGGGCAGGGCCTTACGCCCCCACCGGAATACTATAGCAATATCAGGATCGCCGACTCACTGATGGAACATAAAAATTGCAGGGAAGCAACACTGCATTATGATCTTGCCTTTAAGGCATTTGGTGGAATGGGCACGCCGGCCGACCGGTACAACGCGGCCCGGGCCTGGGCTTGTACAGGTAATATAGATTCCGTCAATAAGATCCTCCGCAACCTATGTTCCAGGTCCCGTTACTGGAACGATGAGAAATTTATCAACGATCCCGCATTTGCTGGTATCAGGAATAAGGAGGAATTTATATCGTGTTTCAGGGAAAATAAAATGAAATACGCACCTGCTATCAATGTGCATCTTTACAATGTACTGGACACCATTTTTAATGATGACCGGAAGTACAGGTTAATGCCGGTGATGAGTCCTTATGGACAGATAGTAGATACTGCCGCAAAAAATGCTGTTATCAGGGAGATGCAAAAAGCAGATGCTTTTAATGTAACCAAAATGACTGCCGTCCTGGATACTTATGGCTGGCTGAGTGCGGAAGAAGTAGGTGTAAACGGAAACATAGCACAGTTCGCAGTTATCCAGCATGCACCATTTGAGGTGCAGGAAAAGTACCTGCCCTTGCTGAAAAAAGCAGTAGCTGAAAACAAGGCCGCTGGAAGTCAGCTGGCATTGCTGGAAGACAGGATCTCCGTTCACAAAAATGGTTACCAGGTGTATGGCAGTCAGCTGGAAACAGATCCGGCGACCAATACCCTGATCCTATTTCCCATTATCGATGAGGTAAATGTGAATGAAAGAAGAAAAGGTGTGGGGCTTGAACCACTGGAGGAATATGTAAAAAGATTCCATCTCACCTATATTCCAAAAACTAAATAAGCAGGATTATCCCTGCCGGTTATTTCTTTTTACCAGTAAATAACACAGATACAGGAAGATGACCCAGCCAGGAATGAGCGCCACCGGCAATTTCATCCCGGTGATCCACATCAGTACGAGGATACCCACCAGGAATACCAGGCAGATATAATTGGATACCGGGTAAATAAATGAGGGGAATTTGGTACGGATGTTTGCTGCTGTTTTATGCTGCTTGAATTTCAGATGCACTACGCTAATCATCAGCCAGTTGATGATCAACGTAGAAACCACCAGTGACATCAGTACTTCCAGTGCTTTCTCCGGGATTACTTTATTGATCACAATACAGATCGCTGCAAACAAACCGGAAACCAGGATGGCTTTCACCGGTACATGATTGTGATTCAGCTTTGACAGGAATGCCGGTGCATTGCCTTGCCTGGCAAGACCATACAACATGCGGCTATTGCTGTAAACACAACTGTTATATACCGAAAGTGCTGCCGTTAAAACGATCAGGTTCAATACGTTTGCAATCAAACTGGTAAAATAAACGGTATGGCCCATCAGTGTAAACTGAAATCCTTTCAGGCTTTCAAACACCATTACAAAAGGACTGCTGGTAGTGGTAATGCTTCTCCAGGGAGATAAGGCAAAAAGTATAATCAGCGCACCTACGTAAAAGATCAGGATACGGTAAATTACCTGGTTGGTGGCCTTGGGTATTGTTTTCTCCGGTTTGTCGGCTTCTGCAGCGGTGATACCGATCAGTTCAAGTCCTCCGAAAGAAAACATAATGAGCGCAATGGCTGCAAACAGGCCCTGGAAGCCTCCCTTCCCATCGGACTCCAGTAATCCTTTCGGAAAAAAGCCACCGTCGTTCCACAGGTTCTGTATACTGGCCTGCTCTCCGCCACTTCCGCTGATCAGCAGGTAGGTGCCAAAACAGATCATGGCAATAATGGCTACTACCTTTATGATGGAAAACCAGAATTCGGCTTCTCCATATACTTTTACGGAACTGAGATTTAAAGCATTGATGGCAATGAAAAAGAAAAGACTGGACGACCACAAAGGTATTTCCGGCCACCAGAAATGTACATATACGCCTATTGCCGTTAATTCGGACATGCTGACGAGGATGTACAGGATCCAGTAATTCCAGCCGGATGCAAAGCCCGCAAAGGTGCCCCAGTATTTATAGGCAAAGTGACTGAAGCTGCCTGATACCGGCTCTTCTACCACCATTTCACCCAGTTGACGCATGATAAAGAAAGCGATGACACCTGCCAGCGCATAACCCAAAATAACAGAGGGACCTGCCAATACTGCTGCCGGGCCTATTCCCAGAAATAAACCTGTTCCTATGGCGCCACCAAGCGCAATCAGCTGGATATGCCTGTTTTGTAACCCTCTTTTAAGATGGTCTGCTCCTGTGTTTTCGTTTGTTGCTTTCAATGTAAATACGCTGGATAAGGCTGCAAGGTGGCGTAATTTTGGGAAAGAGTAAATGTATGTGAATAAATAATATGCGTTTTATTCCCGGTATCGCAGGTAATAAAAGCAGAAAAGGCATCGGTGCAAACCGATGCCTTTTCCATATCTTTTTGGGAAGCAGTTACTTCGCCGCTACTACCGGCCTTTCATAGCCATCTTTTTTTGCTTTCTCTGACATCGTATTCATTCTTTTTTCTGTATCCGGGTGAGAGGAGAACAACTGGGAGCCTTTCTTCTTTTTATCAGCACCAGCTTCCTGGGAAGCTTTCCATAATTTCTCAAAAGCCATAGACATGCCCCATGGATTGAGTTTGGCGGCTTTCAGGAATTCGTAGCCATAGCTGTCGGCCTGACTTTCCTGGTTACGGGAATATGCGGAGTTCGCCACGGCTTCGCCCAATTCACCCAGCTGAGAATCGCTCAAAGTACCGGCTGCACCGCCTTGTGAAGAAACACCGTCTTTCAGGGCAGAAGTCATCAATGCGGTTTTAAACGCATCTTTCGAATCTTTGTTTTTTACGTGACCGATTTCATGACCGATTACACCCATAACTTCATCATCTGTCATGGTTTGCAGTAATCCGGCACAAACCCGCACACTGCCGTCTGCACAGGCGAAAGCATTGATATCACGAACCAGGTAAACTTTGAAGTTAAGATTCATGCCTTCGTAATTTGTGACATTGTCGGTGAGCTTTTTCAACCGTTGTGCCATGGGATCATCAGCAGGGGCAACAGGATTGTGTTCATCCATCCACTGGATATACTCTTTGGTATACTTGATGACATCGTCATCTGTCAGCGTAGCAGCTTTCACTGCTTTGGCGCCGGCGCCCAGTGTTTTGGTGTTTAATTTCAATTGTGCATGCGAGGTGAGAGCAAATGACATGGTCAAAGCGCAAACGAAGCCTAATCGTGCGTAAACAGACATAAATAAAGGTTTTTGTTTTTTTAAAAGGGTTAAACCGATGATTGCATTCAAGGTTACGCCGCGAATATAGAATAATTTTGCGGATAGGCCATATGGTTATGATTCCAGACAAAAAAATACCGGTTGTCAGGGAATAGGATACATGATAACTTTCCGGGGATATTTACTTTATGCGGAAAGCATTGATATAATGGATGATTTCTTCTATAGACCTGGAAAGTCCACTGATATCAATCTTCGGGTTAGCTTTGTGATAATTAAACCTGATGTAAGTAGAGGTATGCCATCCTGAATCTGCATCGTATTCTTCTGCACAAAGTAACTCCTGTATGTGCTCCCACTCATAGGAAGTGCGCTTATAGGTGATGCCTTTCTTATTGATGACCAGCAATGGTTTCCGGCGCAGGTTGTATTTATAGTTCCATAAATAGATTACTGAAAGAATCAGCCCGTTAAATATTAGCATGAGCACCAGGCCGATGTCGGTTAAGTACAGAATGCCGGCGAGGATAACTAAAAATATCACCATACAGCCGAGCGCCGTTTTTCTTTCAAATACCAATAGTTCATCTTCCTCACTCACCTTGGAGAATTCTGCGAAAGACCTGATGAGTATTTCCCTGTCAAGCGGATCTATATTTTTGTTCTTTTTCAAGCAGGTTGATTTATTGTGAGGCTACCTGCCGAAGATAGAGAATGATTTTTATTTTCCCATTATCTGAAATTCCTGGCTTCGGGGAAAATCTTTCCCTGACCAGCCATCGGGTTTTCATCGGCACGGGACACAGTATTGACTGACGGCGTTTTCCCGGAAGGCAACAGGTGCCGCAGTAACTTTGATAAATTATAGCAATGTTGCACTACCACATGTATTACTTCTCCCTCCCGTTGTACTTTACCGGTGACCATCAATAGTTTTGCCTGAACGATTTCTTTCCGGTAATGATCGAATAACTGTTTAAAAACAACGAGGTTACTACAACCGGTTTCATCTTCGATCGTAATAAAGCAAATACCACTGGCAGTACCGGGGCGTTGCCTTACGAGCACGAGTCCTGCTACGCTGACCATATCGCCATCCTGCATCTTGTCAAGATCTATGATAGGCCGGATATGTAATTGCTGCAATTGTTCCCTCACAAAACTAACCGGATGCGCTTTTAAAGAAAGCGAGGTGGCGCTGTAATCATGTACCACATGTTCTGAAGAGGTCATTTCAGGAAGAACAATAGTAGTTTCTGAAGCGGTTGCTGAAGGCTGACCGGTGAACATGCCGGTCGGATTATCTTTCAGGGCAGATACTTCCCAGAGCGCCCGGCGGCGGTCCAATCCGATGGACCGGAACGCATCTGCATCAGCCAGTTTTTCCAGTGTGGTTAAAGGCACCCCGGCATCAAGCAAGGCATTCACATCTGTATAGTGCTTATTTCTTGCTGTGATAAGGGCCTGTATATCGTCTTCCCGCATGCCTTTTACCTGCCGGAAGCCAAGGCGCAGCACGCGGTGTTCCCCGGCTTTTTCTTCGAGTGTATTATCCCAGCAGGAATGATTGATATCAACAGGCCGCACGGTTACACCATGTTTCTTTGCATCGATCACAATCTGTGCCGGCTGGTAAAAGCCCATAGGCATACTGTTCAGCAGAGCGCAGGCAAATACATCCGGGTGGTGACATTTTATCCAGGAAGATACATAGACGAGGAGTGCAAAGGAAGCCGCATGACTCTCGGGAAATCCGTAACTGCCAAAACCTTCCAGCTGTTTGAAAATGCGTTGTGCGTATTCAGGAGAATATCCTTTTGCTACCATGCCATCAATCAGTTTTCTTTCGTACCGGCTCACCTGACCGATATTTTTAAAGGTAGCCATACTGCGGCGAAGACCGTCTGCTTCTGAAGGTGTAAAGCCTGCAGCTACGATGGCAATTTTCATTGCCTGTTCCTGGAACAACGGTACGCCTAAAGTTTTTTCCAGGATTGCTTCCAGCTCTTTAGATGGATAGACGACCTCTTCTTCTTTATTACGGCGGCGGAGATATGGATGTACCATGCCTCCCTGTATCGGACCAGGACGCACAATGGCCACTTCAATCACCAGGTCATAAAAATTTTCAGGCTTTAACCGTGGCAGCATAGATTGCTGTGCCCTGCTCTCAATCTGGAATACACCGATAGTATCGGCATGTCCTATCATTTCGTATACCTTCCTGTCATCGGGCGGAATGTTGGCCAGGGTCAGGTGTTTTCCATAATGATCTCTCGCGAGATCAAACGCTTTACGGATACAGGTTAGCATTCCCAGCGCCAGCACATCGATCTTGAGAAAACCCAGCGCCTCAATATCGTCTTTGTTCCATTCGATATTCGTACGGTCTTCCATACGTGCATTCAGTATCGGGCACAGGTCGGATAATTTTCCCTGTGTAATCACGAAGCCACCGGTATGCTGCCCCAGCTGACGGGGAAAGCCGATCATCTGGTCAGTGAGTTCCAGCACTTTCCGGAGATGCGGGTCCTGTGGATTTAAACCCTGACTGGAAACTTCTTTGTTTTCCATCCATTCTTCTGTAAACTCCCAGATAGAGCCGGATAAACGGTTTACCATATCTACCGATAATCCCATTGCTTTTCCTACATCCCGCACGGCGCCTTTCTGTCCCTGTTGCGTTACGGTAGCCACAATAGCTGCTCTGTCTCTCCCGTATTTGTTATAGATATACTGAATTACTTCTTCGCGTCTTTCATGCTCAAAATCCACATCAATATCCGGTGGTTCATTACGGGCGGAAGATAAAAAGCGTTCAAACAGCAGGTCGAATTTGGTAGGATTTACGGAAGTAATACCAAGACAGAAACATACCACGGAGTTAGCTGCGGAACCGCGCCCCTGGCAAAGGATCTGCTGTGCCCTGGCAAATCTCACAATATCATATACCGTCAGGAAATAGGATGCATAATTCATCTCCGCGATGAATCCCAGTTCGTGCAGGATATCCGTTTTGATCTTTTCGGTAATACCTTCCGGAAATTGCTCTGCGGCGCCTTTCCACGTAAGATGTACCAGTTCCTCCTGTGGTGTACGGCCTTCCGTGGTGAGTTCATCAGGGTAAACATATTGCAGGCTGTCGAGCGAAAACTGGCAGGCCTCCGCCATTTCCTGCGTATGACGGATGGCATCCGGATATTGACGGAACAACCGCTGCATTTCTGCTGCCGGTTTCAGATACCTTTCCGCGTTTTCGTGTAAGCGGTAACCTGCTGTATGAATTGTACATTTCTCGCGGATACAGGTTAACACATCCTGTAATTGCCTGCGTCCGGGATCATGGTAATGTACATCGTTTGTCGCTATCAGCGGCATATCCAGTTGTTCGCATAATTGCGACAGGCGGTACATTCTTTTTAAATCATCGCCCTGGTAGGAGCGTGTAGCCGACAGGTACAGACTGTTCCCCAACGCCTCGCGGTATTCGCGCAATGTTTTTTTGAAGGCTTCCTCATAATCAAATGCCGCATTCATGGCAGCAGGAGGAACTGCAATGAACCTGATACCTTCGGCATGTTCATATACATCTGTTTTGTATAAGAGACACTGGCCTTTCTCTGCACGTAAATTGCCTTTCGTTAATAAGGCTGATAGCCGGCCATAGGCGGCTTTATCTGTAGGGTAGGCCAGCAGGGGGGGGGCATCCACCAGTTGAAGATGACAACCGGGAATAATACGCATGCCTCTTTCTTTGGCGGCTACATGACCACGCACTATACCCGCCAGGCTGTTACGGTCGGTAATAGCGATTTCCCTGTAACCAAAGATTGCTGCCTGTTCCACCAATTCTTCCGGATGCGAAGCGCCCCGGAGAAAACTGAAATTAGTGGTTACCTGTAATTCGGTGTAATGCATGTTTTATGCTTTTCATTCTCTTACGCAAAAAAGCCATGGATAAACCAGCGTGCAGGTGTATCCGGATCATAATGTCCCAGTCTGAAAATCCAGTACCGCCTTCCTTCTTCATCTTCCAGTGTATAGTAGTCCCGGTGCTCACCGGCTTCCAGCCACCATTCCCGTTCGATACGTTCCGGTCCGTCCGCTTTTTTGATGCGGTGTACTTTACCCTGGTAGATAAATAACATGGGAGGATAATCCGGAATAGGCGCAGCTACTTCAACAAGTTCCGGTTGTGGTAAAAGCCGGATGGGACGGGGCCTGTCTGTTCTCCAGCCGATGTCAGTTTTTTCCTGCAGGTTGGTCGTGATCCGGATAGATCGTTCCGGCCAGTGATGCTGATCCGGTAAATAACGACGTACGGTATCAGCTCCCATCTTGTTGGTGATCCTGTCCAGCAGTTCAGCGATGATGGTATCTTCCAGTCCGGTGCTGCGTTTCCACAAAACATCCTGCGAGGGGAGGGTGTCTTCAACTTTTAATGCTTCCAGTACAAACAGCTCTATTCCCAATGCCGGCGCTATCTGCGGGATTTTTTCTTCGAACAGCCGGAACAGGTGTACCGGTTGATGAGAAGGGCGATTGGTACCGATACTGATCTCACTGACTTCCCCATCTATCCGGTAGCATTTGAAAACGACTGTCCGCAGTCCTTTGCCTTCTTTTGCCAACCGCTCACAAAGAAGATCCAGCAATTGTTTTAAAGCGATTCCGATACCGGTGGCTGTGCGGATGGGTTCCAGGCTGGGTAACCATTCCCGGAAAGCTTCCGGCGGCTGCAACGGATGTATGATTTCATCTTCCACATTCAGCGCCTGATCCAGACGGAGCAACAAGCTGTTACCAAAACGCCGGCGCAGCGCAGAACGGGGCATGTCGATAAAGCTGCTGATCTGGTAAAGGCCGAGTTTCCGCAGCTTTTCCAGTATGGCTGGTTCCAGCCGCAAAGCGTCGGGAGGAAAAGGCAGGAGGGCTGCTAATTGTTCTCCCGGAGGAATTACAGGAGCAGCTGCAGAGCCGTAACGGGCTACTGCCCAGGCCGCACCGGGACTATCGGCTATGCCTATACGAATAGTATAACCAAATTTTTTCAGTCGTGTAAAAATATCTCTCAGGTAAGGTACTTCTCCGCCCCATAGATGAGCGCATCCACTGACATCCAGCATCAATCCATCCGGCGGATCTATAGCGCTTACCGGCGTATACCTGATACACCAGTGCCCCAGTGCAGTCAATAACTTCACCGCTGATCCGGGAATGTTATCAAAAACCTGCAAGGTCGCCACCAAAGCCCTGGCATCTGCTACGGACATACCGGCGCTGATGCCCTGCTGCTGTGCCGCCTGGCTGGCAGCTGTAATGATCATCCGGCCATGATCCGGCGCCGCCAGTACAAAAGGTTGCCCACGTAGTTCCGGCTGACGACGGATCCACCAATCCGTCAGTAATTGACAGTACCATATGGATACAAATCGCCGCCGCATACTATCCTATTTTGCGGATCGGCTGTGGTAAAGAAGGAATACGTTTATCCACCGGCTGAAATTTCCCGGCCGACCATTCAATCTGCCAGGTTCCCGGCTTGCCTCCACGGATCCTTAACAACGCTACCTGCCACCGGGGAAAGCCAACACCGGGAAGCAGATCTTCCTGTTCACTGGCAACAGGCATGATCTCCCACCTGGAAACACAGGTAGTGGTGTTCAGCTGCCGTGGCTGATATCTATGTATAAAACCAGTTACCCTGCTCTGTTCAATAGCCAGTTGCAGGCGCCTGGAATTGGTAAAACTTACTTCCTTTATTTCACCGATCACTACTGCCAATCCTTCACACTTAAGCGCTTCTTCCATCACCCAGAGTGCTTCCCTGTCGGAATGCACATCTACAAAAATGATCTGTTCAGGTGCTATCCCAAAGCTTTTCAGCGCAGGAGGAAAAATGGTCCGGGAAATACTGATCCATACACCTACACCACCTCCCTGCATAAGACCACCTGCCAGGCTGCTGATAAACCCGGCTGTAGCAGCCGCAGGTTCAGCTGCCCTGCTAATAAATTCATGCACCGCACCTGTGGGAAATACCCCATCCGGAAACGCTTCTCTTATCGGCCCAAGTCCTACATCTACGGCAGCATTGTTTAGTGTTGGTCTGAGCCCCTGTAAAAGAAGAATATCCCGCTGCAATTGTGCAATGATATCTGCTTTCTGAGTGGGCATCGTTGTAAATATTTAAACTAAAATATTTAGCAATAATACTAATTAAATTAGTATTTAATCAATATTATTTTTCACACTTTAGTTGGGGTTCATTCACAGGGAGTTAGCCACAGAAAAGGATCTGTAGCCGCTGGGGTAGTGGTGTTAAAGGAAATGATTACTGCTGGTCTGGTTCTTCTTTAGGTTCCCACAACTCAATAATATTTCCTTCCGGATCGAGTATGTGAACGAATTTGCCATAGTCATATTCTGCTATTTCATCTACCACTGTTACGTTGGCTCTTTTTAATTCCGCTACCAGCTCCACAATATTTTCTACCCGGTAATTGATCATAAATGGCTTTGCCGAAGGATTGAAATAAGTGGTATCCTGCGGAAATGTACTCCAGGTGGTAGACCCTTTTTTGGATGGATCATCTGCCTGTAGCCATTCAAACGTAGTGCCGTATTCAGTGGTAGCCAGCCCGAGATGCTGCGCGTACCATTCGTTCATCCCTTTCGGATTTTCACATTTAAAGAATACGCCCCCAAGGCCCGTTACTTTTTTCATATCTGTAAGTGTTGTGCGGTGAGAAAGTGTTATAAATCTACCTCACCCACCTCCCTTTTCCAAAAAAATAAATACCCGATGGCGGTAACGTCTTCCCCGGGTGTCTTTACTAAAAGCTGTCATACTATCATGTACCTACCACGTTTTAAAAACTTTTTTATCACATTTCTTTGCTGTCTCCCACTCAATACTATTGCACAGCAAAAAGAACCGGTGGCCTATGCCAATACTTTACAGGGTACCAATTCAGAATTTTCTCTCAGTAATGGTAATACACATCCCTCTACTGCATTGCCTTTTGGTATGCATGCCTGGTCTGCACAAACCGGGAAAAACGGCGATGGATGGAAGTACCAGTACAAAGCCAATACCATCCGTGGTTTTCAGCAAACGCACCAATGCAGTCCCTGGGTAGGCGATTACGCTGTATTCAGCCTCATGCCGGTAACAGGAAAACTAACAGTAGGAGAAGAAGCGCGTGCTACAGCTTTCCGTCATGCGGATGAAATTGCCCGCCCGGATTATTACAAGGTAACATTGGCGAATAAAATCACGGCAGAATTATCACCCACCGAAAGAGGTGCACACCTTCGTTTTTCCTTCCCCGCGAAAAGCCCTGCCTACGTGGTGCTGGATGGTTATAATGCCCTGAGTGGTGTGAAAATATTTCCTTCACAAAGAAAAATTACCGGATATGTGACCAATGGCCGCTTTATCCCCCAAGATTTCAAAAATTATTTTGTCATTGTATTTGATCAACCCTTCGAAGCCAGTGGTACCTGGGAAAATACCGGCAATCGTATTGCTGCAGACAGCTTATCTGCAGAAGGAAAAGGAGTGGGTGCATTTATCCGTTTTAAAAGCGGTGCTACTGTACAGGCAAGAGTGGCTTCCTCCTATATCAGCCCGGAACAGGCGGAACTTACCTGGCAACAGGAACTGCAATCTTTTACCCGGCTGGAACAAACCAAAGCTGCTGCCGGTAAGATCTGGAATACCCTGTTTAACCGTGTAAAAGTGGAAGGTGGCAGCGAGGAAGACAAGGCCACTTTCTATTCCTGCCTCTTCCGCGCCAACCTTTTCTCACATATTTTTTACGAATACAACAGCAAAGGAGAACCGTATTACTACAGTCCCTACGATGGTAAAATTCATAACGGGTACATGTACACGGACAATGGCTTCTGGGATACTTTCCGGGCGCAGTTTCCTTTAAACACCCTGCTGCATCCTACTATGGAAGGCCGCTACATGCAGGCGCTGCTGGATGCACAGCAGCAATGCGGCTGGCTGCCAGCCTGGTCCTTCCCCGGAGAAACCGGCGGCATGCTCGGCAATCACGCTATTTCCCTGCTAACCGACGCCTGGGTGAAAGGCATCCGTACCTTCGATCCCAAACAGGCGCTGGACGCCTATTTTCATGAGGCCATGAACAAAGGCCCCTGGGGCGGCGCCAATGGACGCGCGGGTTGGAAAGAGTATTACCAGCTGGGATATGTGAGTTTCCCCGAATCACATGGCAGTACTTCGCAAACACTGGAATATGCCTACGATGATTTCTGCGGTTATCAGCTGGCGAAGTTAACCGGCAACGATTTTTATCAATACGTTTTTGGCCGCACCATATATAATTATAAAAATCAGTACGATTCCATCACCGGTTTTATGCGTGGCCGCAAACTGGATGGCAGCTGGCAGGAAAACTTTGATCCTTACGAATGGGGTGGTCCCTACACGGAAGGAAACGCCTGGCACTGGCAGTGGTCTGTGTTTCATGATGTAGAAGGGCTCATCCGCCTGATGGGCGGCAATGTACCTTTCCTTACAAAACTGGATTCCGTTTTCACTGCTCCCAATAAAGTAAACGTGGGTTATTACAAACAGATGATCCATGAAATGACGGAAATGGTAAATGCCAACATGGGTCAATATGCGCACGGAAATCAGCCGGTGCAGCATATGATCTATCTCTACAACTACGCCGGGCAGCCCTGGAAAACGCAGGAGCACGTCCGCAAGGTAATGAAGCAATTATATAACGCGGGTGAAAATGGATACCCGGGAGATGAAGACCAGGGCCAGATGTCGTCCTGGTACGTAATGAGCGCCATGGGCTTTTACAGTGTTTGTCCCGGCACAGATCAGTACGTGATCGGCAGCCCGCTGTTCCCGAAAATGACACTGACGCTTGAAAACGGAAAACAATTTATTGTAGAAGCACGCAACAACAGCCCGGAAAATGTATATATCCAGTCGGCATTCCTAAATGGAAAACCCTGGCCGCACAACTGGCTCCGTCATGCCGATATCGTGAACGGAGGCGTGCTGCTGCTGGAAATGGGGAATAAGCCGGCTACCAGCCGGGGCATCGATCCGGCAGATAAACCTTTTTCTGTGAGCCGTCTTTAAAACAAGCGGGCTGTTAATTTCGCACCGACATGAAGAAAATACTACTGAAACGATTAAATTAGCCCGTAGTTCGAATTCATGTCGATGCGAAAAGATTTTTCCACGTATACAGATGAAGAGTTGTTCCTGCTGGTAAAACAGGGGCATAAAGACGCGTTTGAGGATGTCTACAGACGCTTCTGGCAAGAGTTGCTGGACGCTGCCTACCGGCGCGTAAAAGTGCAGGAAACGGCAATGGAACTGGTACAAAGCTTGCTGGTAGACCTGTATCTGAAAAGAGAAACCATCTCTCTGACTACTTCGCTCCGCAATTATTTACACACTTCTCTGAAAAACAGGGTACTGAATACGGTACGTTCCCAGCTGGTACGTAATACTTATCAGCAGCACGTACTGAACGACAACGGCCTTTATCAGCCGGATGCCGCCACCACCCTGCAACTGAAAGAGCTGCAACGCCACATAGATGAATCCTGCGCCAGTATGCCCGAAAAATGCCGGGAAGTTTTTTACCTGAGCAGAAGGGAGCATTTGTCGTACCAGCACATTGCCAGCCAGTTGAACATCTCTGTAAATACAGTGGAAAAACACATGGTGAAAGCACTGAAGATATTACGCTCACACCTCAAACAATATCATTATATCCTGTTCTGGTGCCTGGTGGCCTTGTTGCTGCTATGTGCGCCGCTTTCAAACTATTTTGAAGCATAATGGCGGTAAGCCGTTTTTCAGGTGTCTAATGTTAGAGAGACTATGGATATGAACAACACCCGGTTAAAAGAATTATTGGATAAATACCTGCAAGGTACCGCCACTGAAGCTGAAATCAGTGAGGTAGACCATTGGTACAGGTCTTTCGAAAATGATCCCGCGCTGACAGCACAATTCAGCCCGGAGCAACGTATGGCGCTGGAGCAACTGCTTTTCCTGCGCATCAGCCGCCAGGTGGAAGCAGCGGAACCACCTGTCAGGGTTGGCTACAGATCTGTGCGTTGGGCCGCTGCTGCTGCTGTGGCATTACTCATTGCCGCCGGGGCCTTCTACCTGGTACGCCAGCAAACCACAAAGCCGGATACCACGCTGGCTACCATAACAGAACAAACCAACAAAAACGCGATAAAGAAAATCAGTCTGCCGGATGGCAGCCTCCTGTGGCTGAATATAGACAGTAAGGTGAGGTATGCCAAACAGGGCAGGGAACTCTGGCTGGATGGCGAAGGTTATTTTGAAGTAGCACCGCAACAGGGAACTCCTTTCCTGGTGCATGCAGGAGCGCTCAACATCAATGTACTCGGTACCAGCTTTAACATCGACGCCTATACGCCGGATGCAAAAGTAACCGTTACCGTAGCCAGTGGTAAAGTAGCCGTAGGCAATGAGCAGCATCAGCCAGCCACGCTTACGGCCAATCAGCAGGCGGTTTACCTCCCTGCGGAAAACCAGCTGGAAACAAATGATATTACGGCGGCAGATGTCAGCGCCTGGACACAGGGACAACTGATATTTAAAAATGCCCGCTTCCGTGATATTGCACAACGGCTGGAACGCCGATATGATGTGCGTATCCGCTTTGCCAGCGAACCTATTGCCAATTCAGTACTAACGGCCCGGTTTGATGCCAACGTACCGTTTAAAAATGTACTGGGCATGCTATGCGATATTTATGGGTTTAGCTACCGGCAGGAGCCGGGAAAAAATGAATACCTGGTATTCAAAAAAGGTCAACCAGCGAAATAACCCGACAGGGGCTGCCCTGGGGGCGTGATAATTTCAAGTTATGAAAGTGAAAACAGCGGATTGCCGGCACGTGTGGCCCGGGTGGCTTGCCTTCCTGGTGCTGGTACTGTGCTGCGTATACCCGTCGCGGATAGTTGCCCAATCCGGCAATACAGATGAATTAAAACGTACCCTGGTAGATATACACATCCTCAATGAAACACTCGATAAAGTGTTTGAACAGGTGGAAGCCGCCACCCCGTTCAGGTTTGTATACAACCCTTCGGAAATAACAAAAAGTGGAAAAGTTACCATCAATAAAAAGAGTATCCCGGTGGAACAGGTGTTGAAGCTGTTGCCACCGATATTGCAATATGAACTGCGTGGCAGGAATATCCTCATCACGCGGAAAGAAGCGCCGGCTGCCAACCAGGTGTCCATACTCACCGGCCGTGTAACGGATGCCAACGGCAACCCGCTTCCCGGGGTATATGTGATGCGTAAAGGTACGCCCCCTCACATGGTAACAGATCCCGACGGTACTTTCAGTATTCATGCCGATCCGGGCGACACGCTGCGTTTTAGTCTGCCTGGTTTCGGTGAACAGGAGGTGCCCGTAGAAAGAGTGAATATGCTCTACGTTTCCCTGTTACCAAAATATGCTTCTCTCAAAGAGGTAGTGGTGATCGGCTACGGCACTTCCAGCAAGGAAAAATTAACCACGGCAGTAGGTACCGTCAGCGGCGAGGCTTTGAAAGAACGCGCTACTACGATGAATCTTATGCAGGGACTGGCCGGAAAAATAGCCGGCGTGAGCGTAATGATGAACTCGGGAAAACCGGGTGGTAATCCCATCGTGAAAATAAGAGGTACCGGCTCTATCAATGCCTACAACGGACCGTTGTATGTGATAGACGGTATTGTAGGGGCAGATCCGCTGATCATTGATCCGAATATTGTAGCTGCGGTGGATGTACTTAAAGACGCTGCCGCCTCTGCGATCTACGGCGCCAGAGGCTCCAACGGGGTGATCGTCATCACCACAAAAAAAGGTACCAAAGGCAATCCCGGTATCGCTTTCCGAAATACGGTCAGCTTCGGCTCCCTGGCCCGTAAAGTGCAGCTGATGAATGCAGATGAAGCACTGGAGATGTTTAAAAGAGAATATGAATATTTGCCAGGTCGCATTGCGCCGCACCTCGATGGCTCACGGCAGTTTGTGCGGAAAGCGGAATTGTTTAATCCGGACGGTTCGCCAAAATATCATACCGACTGGCAAAAAGAAGCCAGCCGCCTCGCGGTATCCCATGAACATGCCCTGTCATTGTCTGCCGGCAAAGATGGTTTCTCTGCGCTTGTCAATCTCACGTACAACGACCAGCAGGGAATCCTGATCAACAGCTACGCCCGGCAGATCAATGGTTTTATCAATCTCGGATGGGATGTGAACAACTGGCTGCATGTACAGGCCGTTATCAACAGCGGCGCCGCCAAACAGAATAATGTAGATATCAATACTTTCGGATTGAATGCAGTGCGGCAGATCTATGAATTTCTGCCCTTTCTACCCGTGCAGTATGCTGATGGCACCTATTCCCGCAAAGGTGATTATCCCGGTGCAGAAGATTCAGAAAACCCGGTGCGGCTCATGCGGGAGGTGAAATCGGTGGCTGGTCGTACTTATACGATGGGCAACCTGGTAACAACGATCCGCCTGAACAGCAAACTGCATATTACCGCAGGCCTCAGCGGACAAACAGGCGCAACTTATAACCTGTATTATTCCGGCCGTGATATCCGTGGATACTCCGATACACAACAAGGCGTGGCTACCCGCGCACATGGTAATTCCGCATCCTGGACTTCGGAAGATTACCTGACCTGGAATAACCAGTTCGGCAAACATAAAGTTACTGCGGTAGGAGGTGCCAGCTGGTATTATTTCGGCAACATGACTACGCAGGCAGGAAGTGAAGGTTTCTTCGATGACTATTTTTCCTATAACAGCCTGCAAACCGGTCTGGTACCACAACGCCCGCAATCGGGCGCCAGTAATACGGCTATGAACTCGTATTATACGCGGTTCAATTACGATTACGATAGCCGCTACCTGTTCGGATTTTCCTTCCGCGCAGATGGTTCCTCCCGTTTCGGCGCCAACAACGTATACGGCTATTTCCCGAGTTTCTCGGCAGCCTGGCGCTTGTCGTCCGAGCCTTTTCTCCGGCATGTGCGCAGCATCAGCGATCTGAAATTGCGGGGCAGCTATGGCATCGTAGGCAATGCTGATATCGGCGACTATGTAACACAAGGCCGGCTGAAAAGCGGTCAGGTGGCTTTCAACGGGCAGCCGGCGCCTGCTGTGACCTTCGATGCATTGGGCAATCGCAACCTGAAATGGGAAAAAGCACATCAGCTGAATATAGGACTGGATGTATCGTTGTGGGAAAACAGGATCCAATTTACCGGTGATGTATATAACCGCGTTACAAAAGATTTGCTCTATTACCGGCTGATGCCCGCCACTTCCGGCTATGAAGGTGTATATGATAACATTGGTTCTATCCGCAACCGCGGCGTGGAATTATCACTGACTACCACCAATATCCGCCGGAAACAATTCTCCTGGAATACTTCCCTGATCTATTCCATGAACCGCTCCCGCGTACTGGAACTGAACGGCGATATTATGTATCCGTGGGGAGGCCGCATCATGGAAGGACGCCCGCTGAACGAATTTTATGGCTACCGCCGGCTGGGTACCTGGGGAACTGATGAGGCGGCCGCCGCAGCGATGTATGGAAAGAAACCCGGTGATCTGAAATATGCAGATCTCAATAATAACAAAGTAAAAGATGCGAACGACCGCACCGTACTAGGTAACGGTATGCCCGATTTCGAAGCCAGCATGGGGAATACATTTACCTACAAAAATTTTTCCCTGTCGGTAGATGTGCAAACGATCTATGGACACAGTCTGGCAAATTTTACCAGGATGCTCATGCAGAATGCAGCCCCCTCTACCAACAGTTACCGGGAACTGCTCAACGCCTGGACGCCGCAGCGGCAAGGTAGCATGAACGCCTCGCTGCGACTGCCACAGGACGGATTCGATAACGAAATGGACAGCTACAATATAGAAAAAGGCACATTCCTGCGGATACGGAATATCGCATTGTCGTACCGGCTGAAAGAAGACTGGCTCGCCAGATATCATATCCGGTCGGCCGTTATCAGCGCCAGCGCAGAGAACTATTTCCTGTTCACAAAATATACAGGATATGATCCGGAGGCTTCCTCCTTTGATGGGGATTTTAACCAGGGAGTGGATCTGTATCAATATCCGAAAGCAAAAACACTGGCGTTCACCTTAAATATTACATTCTGAGTAAAGGAGTTGAAATATGAAACAAGCGATGCTGTGGGGGATGATCATCTTTCTGATGTCCTGCAATAAATTCCTGGAAGAAGAGCCCTCGGGCTCTCTCAATCCGAAAAATTACTACAAAACACCAGAGCAGGTAAGCGCTGCGGTAAACGGCGCCTACGAAGGGCTGGCTACACCCTTTGTTGCCAATATAGGCGTAGCCGTTAGTCCTGTGTATTCGTTGGAGTATCTGACCGGGTATAGCCGCAGACCAAGACCTTCAGGTTTTGAAGATGATCAGTTCCTGCGTCTGGATAAACTTGATAACGCCAATTCCCGGCTGCAAGGCTGGTGGAACGCCACTTATTATGCGGTGGAAAATTGCAATAGCGTGATTGAAAATGTGAGTGTGACTACCGTAGTGGATGAAATGACCAAACAACGTTATCTCGGCGAAGCCTATTTCCTCCGCGCATGGTACTACTTCCAGGCAGTACAGCTTTTCGGGGATATTCCGCTGAAGCTTACTACTACGAAAGATATCAACGATGTGCGGATCCGCCGTTCTCCGAAGGCAGCCGTATATGAGCAGATTGTAAAAGACCTGACGGCAGCAGAAAACGCGGGCCTTTCCTGGATGGACCAGAGCGGGCATGTGAGTCTGGGTGCGGTAAAATCCCTGCTGGCAAAGGTCTACATCACGATGGCCGGCTATCCTTTGCAAAAAGGCGCGCCTTACTATCAGCTGGCATACGACAAAGCTCTGGAAGTAATCGGTAGTCACCAGTTTTCTTTGTTTGAACAATACAGCGACCTGCGTAATCCGGCGGTGCAGAATACCCGGGAGCACATCTTTATGCTGCAACGCCATCCTACGGTGGCGGTGAGCAATATTCACTGGGCCTATCTGCCATATCCTGTGCAGCCGGTTTCCATACAACCCGCTTATGGTGGCGCTATGATGCCGGTGCAGGCATTCTATGATTCATATGCAGCAGACGATGGACGCAAACAGGAACAGGCTTTTTTTTATACAAAATATCCGCGTTATGGTAACCCGGCTGAAATGGTTTTCTTCCCCGACCCTTATATTTTTAAATTCTGGGATCAGGAAGCAGAGAAGACGGGCCGCTCCGGCGCCAACTTTCCGCTGATACGTTATGCCGATGTATTGCTGTTATGTGCAGAAGCAAAAAGTAATATCGATGGAGGCGCCACATCAGATGCCGCTGCTATTGATGCGTACTATGCCGTACGGCACCGTGCTTTCCCTGCGGCACTCAAACCTGTAAACTTAACAACCGATGATATACTCAAGGAAAGATACTGGGAACTTTGTTTTGAATTCCAGACCTGGTACGATATGCTACGCACCCGCAAAGCTTTTGATGTGGCGCATGGCACTATCACCAACCTGGTAGGATACAAAGCGCCCAATCACCTGAGAAGCTTTGATGAAACTGATTTTCAATTTCCATTACCATTAGCTGAAGTTCAGAAAAACCCGGACTTGGCCCTTTAACAATAGCATGAAACTGACGAATTTTTGCCTGGCGGTTTTACTCACCGCTGCGGCACAGGCATCTTTTGCCCAACAACAACACTTTATTGATGGCTATCACGGCGGAGTGTACGGACATTACCCCAACGGATATACGCAATATATCAACAGCCAGCTGCAGGCAAATCCTTACTGGAAGATAAACCTGGAAATAGAGCCCGAAACCTGGGACCGGGTGAAGATCACAGAGCCACAGGCGTATCTTACTTTTCAGCAACTGTTTGCAGACCAGTCGGACAACGGCCGCATCGAATATGTGAACCCGGCTTATGGTCAGAGCTATCTTTACACCGGTTCCGGTGAAAGTATGATACGGCAATTCAGCTACGGTATACAAAAAGTGCGGGAGCATTTTCCCGGAGCAGTATTCACTACCTACTCCAGTGAAGAACCTTGTTTTACCAGCGCTTTACCACAGGTACTGCGTTCTTTCGGATTTAAGTATGCTTCTCTGAAAAATCCCAATACCTGCTGGGGTGGCTATACACGTGCTTTTGGTGGTGAACTGGTATATTGGCAGGGACCCGACGGTAGCAGCTTACTCACAGTGCCGCGTTACAGCTCAGAAGCATTGCTACCCAATTCTACCTGGCAAACCACCGCCTGGAATAACGGTGACGCATATATCCGATCTGCCCGTGCAGCGGGAATTGCAAATCCTATCGGGATGTGCCTGCAGGATGCCGGCTGGCGCAATGGGCCGTGGCTGAAACAACAGGCTCAGTACCAGACCTGGCGCGATTATATCACCCGTATCGCCGATAAAACAAACGTCCCCGTGTGGAAACTCAGCCAGGAAGATATCCAGGTTAGCCTGGTATGGGGCGCCCAGGTGTTACAACAGATCGCACAACAGGTAAGAGCCGCAGAAAATAAACTGGTTATTGCAGAAAAATATGCGGCCATCCGGGCATTGTACGATCATGCCCCATGGCCGCAGCAACAATTGGACACTGCCTGGAAATCATTGCTGCTGGCCCAGCACCACGATTGCTGGATTGTACCGTACAATGGCAGTAAAGGCGATACCTGGATTGATAAAGTGCAACACTGGACCGATCATACCAGCGCCACCGGAAACAAGATCCTGCAATCATCCGGGAATCATACCACCGCCGGTAGCTACATACGTGTACTTAACACCACCGGCCACCCCCGCGAAGAATGGATTGCACTGCCCCGTGGACAATGGAAAGTAACAGACAGCAAAGGAAAACAGGTGGCCACACAACAAAGTGCGGATGATCACTTACTCATCAAAGCCGCTGTACCGCCTATGGGATTCCGTGCTTATAAGCTGGTAGCTGACGGTAATAAGCCGGCAACAACCTCATCTTCTTCACAGCTTGTACCATTGGAAACAGATCTGTATCACATAGAGATAGATCCCGCCAGGGGCGGCATTATCACCAGTCTCATTGACAAAGCAACCGGCAAAGAAATGGTAGACACCAACAGCCCCCGGGGATTCAATGAACTGAGAGGTTTTTTTTATGAAGAAAACACCTGGCATTCCAGCACAGATACTGCTGCTACCGTACGTATCACTGAAAATAATAAAGCATGTATAGGCGTGGAAGTAAATGGCTTTATCGCTGGTCATCCTTTTACACAACGGATCACTGTTACAAATGGCCAGCAACGTATAGACATGCAGGTGAAAATCAACTGGAAGGGTAATCCGGGTATAGGCGCTTATTCGCAGGCCGACAACTACAGCGCAGAGGCTACGCACAAAGCTTTCTATAATGACAGCAGTAAACTGCAAGTGCTCTTCCCGGTGGCATTGAAGGACCAACAACTCAGTAAAGATGCCCCGTTTGATGTAACTGCAAGCCGCCTGGACAATACGTTCTTCAATAGCTGGGACAGCATCAAAAATAATGTAATACTACACTGGGCAGATGTAAGCGATGGAAACACCGGACTTGCACTGTTCACCGACCATACTACCAGCTATGTGCATGGGAAGGATTATCCGCTGGGACTTACCCTGCAATATACAGGCAGGGCGCTCTGGGGCCGCCATTACGATATTACCGGTCCTACGGAAGTCAGTTATGCTATCCTGCCGCATCAGGGCAACTGGGCCACCGGTGGCGTCAGCAATGAAGAAACACGCTGGTGTGAGCCTTTGCAGATCATCTCCGCCACTAATGTAAAAGAAGCATCTCTGCTCGGGTTGTCAGCTGCCGGTTGCCAGGTATCTGCCTTGCAGATGGATGGAAAAGACCTGCTCATCCGGTTGTATAACACCGGTGATGACAAGCCACAGTTGCTCACCTTCAATGGCAAGGCCACACTGGCAACTCTCGAAGAACTCGACGGCCGTATAACGGGAACGCTAACACGTAAAGTAATGAACGGCAAAACAGTAATCCGGCTGGAAATTCCGCGCTTTGGCATACGAACCATCCGTCTTAAAAATGTAACAGTAAATAACTAAACCAGCATATGAAAAAGTTTTTGTATTCTATCGGGCTTAGTCTTGCCGCCTTATCCACACAGGCGCAGGTAAAACCCTTTCAGCAAAACGACCGCGTGATTTTTGTAGGTAACAGTATCACCGAAGCCGGTGCATACGTATCCTACATCTATCTCTATTACATGACCCATTTTCCCGGTAAAAAAATCGTGATCATGAACGGTGGTATCGGCGGAGATAAAGCATCGGATATTTACCGTCGCCTCGACTATGATATACTGGCCAAGAAGCCCAATGTACTGGTGCTTACTTTCGGTATGAACGACACCGGTTACTTTGAATTCAACAACCCCGATGCGGATAAAACCGCTGCGGAAAGGGTAGCAGCCTCCCAACGCAGCTACCAGCAGATAGAACAACGCCTCCTTAAATTGCCGGCAATACAAAAGATCATGATGTCGTCGCCGCCGTATGATGAAACGGCTAAGTTTTCCGGCAATATGTTTCCCGGTAAAACCAAAGCCATGCTGGAAGTGATCAGATTCCAGGAGGCTGCTGCCCGCAAGAACAACTGGGCTTTCACGGATCTGTTCCGCCCGATGTCTGCGCTCAATCAACAGTTGCAGCAAAAGGATTCTACTTTCACTATCATCGGTCCCGATCGCATACATCCCGGCAACGCCGGCCACCTGGTAATGGCTTCCCTGTTCCTGAAAAGCCAGGGTCTGAACGGCAAACCAGTGGCGGAAATCAGTATCAATGGCGGCAAACTGCAACAGGCCGTGAATTGTACGGTCAGTCAGCTCAGCGCTTCCGGTAACAAGGTGAGCTTTAGCTATCTGGCGGGAGCCTTGCCTTTCCCGATAGACACTGTATCCCGCATCTGGGGTAACAACCAGAAACAATCTGATGCACTGAACTGGATTCCCTTTACCGAAGATTTTAACCGGGAAATGTTACAGGTGGCAGGATTATCTTCCGGAGATTATAACCTGCTCATAGATGGACGCATCATCGGTAAATGGTCCGCCGACGCATTTGCGCAGGGAATCAACCTCGCTACACTGCCGGAAACACCACAATACAAACAGGCTACGTCTGTCATGCAGCTCAACCTGCACCGGGCTGAGCTGGAAGCCCGCCTGCGCCGCTACTACTGGGTACAGGGTAACTTCTTTGACAAAAAGCATTTATTATTGCAGGATGATGCCGCCGCATTGGATAGTATCCGTACCGCCGCCAAAACAGACGGTATGTTACGCTTCCACGAAGAGAATTATGAAACAGCCATGTACAAAGAACTGCGTAACGCCTGGCTGAAGGAGATTGACACGGTCATCAACATGATCTATACGATTAACAAACCGGTTCTTCATAAAATAGAGATCGTTAAAATATAATGATGAAAAGGACTTCCATATTTATTCTGACACTTCTCGTGACAACTATCAGCAGGGCGCAAGGCCCTGCTGCCTACGTGAACCCTTTCATTGGCGCCAGCACCAGCGAAGGCGCAGCGGGCATCTATCACGGACTCGGTAAAACATTTCCCGGCGCAGCCACGCCTTTTGGTATGGTGCAGCTCAGCCCGAATACCATCACCGGTGGCGATAACGGTTCCGGCTACAGCTATGAACATAAAACAATCGAAGGATTTGCCTTTACACAAATGAGCGGTATCGGCTGGTATGGCGACCTTGGTAACTTCCTGGTAATGCCTACTGTTGGCGCTTTACAGACGGCCGCCGGTGATCAGCAACATCCGAAGGAAGGTTATCGCTCTACCTACGCCAAACAAAGTGAAAAAGCCAGCGCCGGTTATTACAGCGTGCAGCTCACAGAACAGCCCATCACTGCGGAAATGACCGCCGCCCCCCACAGCGGTATCATGCGCTTCACTTTTCCCGCTAACGGGCAATCCCGTATCCAGATAGACCTGGCCCGCAGGGTAGGTGGTACTTCCACCTGGCAGGAGGTAAAAGTACTGAACGATAGCACCATTGCAGGTTATATGCAATGCACGCCGGAAGGTGGTGGTTGGGGAAATGGTGCCGGTAAAGGTAATTACACAGTATACTTTTATGCACAGTTCAATAAACCCCTGAAGAAATATGGTGTGTGGAGCGCAGATATCCCGGACGGCTGGTCCCGCAAACTGGAAGATGTGCAAAGCGACCGCTATCAGCAACAGGTAGCCAAAGCCAGCATCCTCCCCGGTGTTAACGAAAAAGCAGGTAAGCACCTCGGTTTCTATACCGAATTCACTACCAGTGATCAGGAAGCCGTGTTGATGAAAGCCGGCATCTCTTTCGTAAGTGTGGATGGCGCCAAAGCTAACCTGGAAGCCGAAATAAAAGACTGGAACTTTGATGGTGTGCGTCAGCAGACTTTCGATGCCTGGAATAAAGCCCTCGGAAAAATGACGGTAACCGGTGGCACAGAAGAAGAAAAAAAAGTATTCTACACCGCGCTCTATCATACTATGATTGATCCCCGCAATTTTTCCGATGTAGATGGAAAATATATAGGGGGAGATGGAAAAATACATGCTACCGATAAATTCAGCAAACGCACCATTTTCAGTGGCTGGGATGTATTCCGCAGCCAGATGCCATTGCAAACCATCATCAATCCACGGGTGGTAAACGATATGGTGAACTCCCTGGTAACGCTGGCAGATGAAACCGGCAATCATTATCTCGAACGCTGGGAATTCCTCAACGCGTACAGCGGTTGCATGATCGGCAATCCCGCCGTATCGGTAATGACGGACGCATGGACAAAAGGCATACGCGGATTTGATATCAACAAAGGATATACCTATGCTAAAAACTCCGTGGAAAAATTTGGCAACGGCGTCAAAGGATATTCTACCGGTGGCTTAAGTGTGTCGCTCACACTGGAATATGCGTACTTCGACTGGTGTGTTGGTAAACTGGCCGGTGCGCTCGGAAAAAAAGAAGACGAAAAGAAATACATCGCCCGTGGCGCCAACTATAAAAATGTATTTGATAAGAACAAGGACTGGTTCCGCCCCCGCAATGACGATGGCAGCTGGCAGACCTGGCCCGCAACTGGTCGTATGCAGCAGGGATATGGCACTATTGAAAGTAGTCCCTGGCAGCAAGGCTGGTTTGTGCCGCAGGATGTACCCGGCATGGTGACCCTCATGGGCGGAAAAGAAAAGGTACTGGCCGACCTGGATACCTTCTTTACAAAAATGCCGGAGAACATGATGTGGAACGACTATTACAACCACGCTAATGAACCGGTACATCATGTGCCCTTCCTGTTTAACCGCCTCGGCGCGCCCTGGCTTACCCAGCACTGGACCCGCGAAATCTGCGCGCGCGCCTATCATAATTCCGTAGAAGGATTGGTGGGTAATGAAGACGTAGGACAGATGTCGGCCTGGTATGTACTCGCCGCCAGTGGTCTGCATCCGGTTTGTCCGGGCAGTCCACGTTACGAAATTACCAGCCCGGTGTTTGATAGCATCCATATTGCACTTGATCCGGCTTACGCCAAAGGCAAACAATTTAGCATCAGCACCCGCAACAACTCACCTGCCAATCGCTACATTCAACGTGCCTGGTTAAATGGAAAACCTTACCAGCACTGTTATCTCAACCATGCAAACATTGCCGCCGGCGGAACACTGGTACTCGAAATGGGAAGCCAGCCGGCAAAAAACTGGGGAATACAATAAAAAATTAATAAAGGGATGGCGGTACTGCTTTTTTAAGGTGTCATATCATAGAGACAAACAGTAACCGATCAAAACAAAAAATTCCCGTATCACGGGCCACTGTAAAACGCTGCTTTTACAGACGGGCCCTGTTATGCCACGTATGTAAAATTTTATCACCAAAAGCTGGATGCTAACACGTATTAACGTTATGAAAATGAAATCTACGTTCGCTGCTCCTGTATGCCTGTGCATTGGAATACTTACCCTCGCTTCCTGTGGTAAGAAGAATTTCCTGGATCAGACGGAAACGACTAACCTGAACGAGCAAACGGTATTTGCCGATAGTGCCCGTACAGTCGCCTTCCTCACCAACATTTACCTCGACATCGGTTTTGCGGAAAACGCCACCCGCTTCGAAAACGGCGGACTTGATGCTGCCTGCGATGAAGCAGAACCACAGAAATCTGCTACCGTCACCACCTCCGTCCAGTTTGCCACCGGTACCGTCAATCCCTCCATCATCAGCGCCGATGCGTGGAACACGCCGTATACCAATATCCGCAAGGTAAACCAGCTGCTGAAACACCTGCCCGGATCACCCATTCCATCGTATATCCGTAATGTGATGGCGGCAGAAGCACGCTTTCTCCGCGCATGGTATTATGCCGACCTGCTCAAACATTATGGCGGTATTCCTATTCTCAATGATTCGGTGTATCGGGTGGAAGATAAGATCCCCGCCGTGCGTAATTCCTATAAGGAATGCGTAGACTACATCGTGTCTGAATGCGAGGCAGCAGCTGCCGCGCTGCCACTGGTAAGGATCAGGGAAGACTATGGCCGTGCCAGCGGAGGCGCCGCCCTCGCTCTTAAGGCAAGAGTATTGCTCTTCGCCGCCAGCCCGCTGTTTAATGGTAACGGCATCGTACCCGGCGACGCCGTGACCGGTTACCCGGACAAACTGCCGGAACGCTGGAAACTGGCTGCCGACGCAGCATTAGCCGTAATGAACACCGCCGCTTATTCCCTGAACGAAGATAATACCACTGCTCCCGGATATGGTTTCTATAAAGTATTTACCCTGCGGGTAAACACCGAATACATCCTGGCAAAAATGCAGGGAGGCAACCGGGAACTGGAAACTGCCTGGCAGCCGCCATCCCGCAATGGCGCAAAGGGCGGATTTCCCTACCAGGAATTCGTAGATGCGTTCCCGATGGCCAACGGTTTAGTCATCACTGATCCGGCGTCCGGCTACAACGCCGCCGATCCCTACAAAAACAGGGATCCCCGCCTCGCATACTCCGTGATCCGCGATCAAACCCTGCTGATACAAAATACCGGTTTGAAAGAACCTGTCAATATTTACCTCGGCCCCGATGGCAAAGGTGCCAGCCAGGATGCCGTACACGCAGGCACGCCTACCGGTTACTACACCAATAAAATGCTGGATGAAAATATCGCCGCCAACTACATCCACGGTTCCCAGCGCTGTTTCCCACTGATGCGATACGCAGAAATACTGCTCAACTACGCCGAAGCACAAAACGAATATGCAGGCCCGGTGCAGGAAGTGTATAAGGCCGTAGAACTGGTACGCAAGCGTGCAGGGCTATCTCCCTATGAACTACCGGCGGCACTCACAAAAGACCAGATGCGTGAAACCATCCATGCAGAAAGAAGAATAGAACTGGCTTTTGAAGGACACCGCTTCTGGGATGTAAGAAGATGGAAAATAGCCGCACAAACGGAAAATAAACAGATGACCGGCATGGAAGTAAAACGAAATGGCGGTACTGTCACCTATACCACCTTCCCGGTACGCAAACATAATTTCCGCGACGCGATGTATCTCTGGGCCATCCCACAGGGTGAAACCGCTAAATCGCCTGAGTTAAAACAAAATCCATCCTGGTAAAAAGTAATCACATGAAACCAACACTACGGATATTTTTACTGCTGCCACTCCTGGCACTCCTGATCAATGCCTGCCATCGCAACGATGTACTGGTACCAGAACCGGTGAAAGATATTGCCGGCGAATGGCGTATCGTTAAAGCGGTACGTAATGGCGTGGATATCACCACCCTGGCCGACTTCACCAGGTTCAGGATCCGCTTCACCACCGATCTGCAATACACCATACAAAACCCGCTGCCTTTTGTGGTCAGCAAAAACGGCAGTTACGCACTGGATGATCCAAAATATCCTTTCCGGATCAACTTCCGCCAAACAGGCGCCAACGCTCCGGTGAGTACCACTTTCACTTACCCGAATGTGAATGGAAAACGCAATATGAATTTCACCTTCAGCCCGGGTTGTACTGCTAACACATACGACTACACGCTGGAAAGACTGAATCCCTGATCCAACATAATTCAATACGTTATGAAAAATTATACATACGGTATTATCCTGTTCCTGCTGCTGCTGGCAGGCTGCGTATTCCTCGACGGGGTAGACCAGCCCTCCAGTGCCAAAGCCGGTGAGGAAATGACCATCACCATGCACAATCGCCTGGATGTAGCAGATGGCGGACGAAGCAATGTCCGCCTGATCATCGGTTTCCTGGCTCCGAAAAGCTGGGCCGCTGCCGCCAGTGCTAAAATTACCTATACCACTACCTCATACGGCAACGGCAAAATGGTGCCGGTACCTGCTTCCGTTAACGCAGGCGGGGGGCTGACCTGGCCCGCTGCACTGAAAAACCGGTTTGGCATGGGCGGCAACTATATGACAGACGATCTCGAATGGGTAGTGTTCTGGACAGAACAGGCCTACAACGTGCCACAGGGAGTGAAAGACAAGATCGATGTAACAATGGTCATCAAACCAGGTCCGGAAAATATACAGTTTAAAACAGGCTACTTTCTCGGTACCAGCAGCGAAGGCCTTAGTGATGTTTTCGGTGCCAACAACGTATATAAATGTCAGTTTAAAGATTGCTTCTCCATTACCGGCGGACAGGGAGATGTTATCGATTTCTGTAATCCACAACTTAGTGCCATCACCCCGGGCGTAGCCACCGACAATGATTTCCTGACATTGAGTTTCGATCCGGAAGTAGTGCCCACCGCACTTAATGGCGTAGGCAATATTTATTTCTGTGCAAAAGGATATACCAACGATGGGCAGGTACTCGATGCCTGCGTACAAACAGATGATTCCAAACTGAAAAGTTACACCGGTAAAAAATCGGCGATCACCATCTGGCCTCGCGCATATTTCAAAATGCAGGATGGTCAGACCCTGACGAAGATCGAATACTTTTTTACAGATGCCACCGGCACCGTGAAAGTAGGATTCGGCAATACCAGCGCCCCTTTCGTGTACACTTTTAAATGTCAATAACAATGACTCACAGCTACCTTCATAAATATATCCCAGCCCTTGCCTGTCTGGTATTCGCACTTTGTGGAAACGTGCAGGCACAGCAAACCGGTACCGTCACCGGCAGGCTGATAGATAATTATGGTCAGCCCCTCGCAGGCGCTGCCATCTTCATCAAAAACACCGGCGACAGCACCAGTACCAATGCTAATGGCGGCTTCACTATCCGCGCCGCAAAAAACAGCACCTTGCTGGTACAATATCCAGGTTACAAAACTATTGCCCAGCAGCTCGGGGATACCACTGCACTGACGTTACGGATGGAAGAAACATTTATCCCTTTGCCGCAACGCATCCCCGTACTGTATGGAGAAGCATCACCTAAAAGCTCCGTCGGGTCTATCGCTACCGTATATACGAATCAGCTGAGCACTACGCCATCTACCCTGTATGCATACGCTTTGCCAGGCAGGCTTGCGGGCTTGTATACGCAGCAGGTGAGCGGTTTCCGGAACCCAGGTACCGGCAATAATTTCGACGTGGATATCTTTATTGGTAATATTCCCAAACCAGGCGCCTCTGAGCCCAATGATAATACCGAAATGAATTTATCATTGCGTGGACAGGTGCCCGTTACGATCATTGATGGGATCCAACGCGATGTATTCTCCATTGATCCGGAAAATATTGAGTCTATTTCTGTGCTGAAAGATGGTCTTTCTACCATCATGCTCGGACAACGCAGCTCCCGTGGCGTATTGCTGGTCACTACCAAACGGGCCCGTGCCGGTAAACCACGGGTATCGTTTACGGCGCAAACAGGCGTGCAGCAATCCCTTAGTCTGCCAAAGCCCTTGCCTTCCTGGCAATATGCTTACCTGCTCAACGAAGCGCTGCAAAATGATGGTAAAGCGCCTTTGTACAAAGAAGCCGATTTCCTTGCTTACCGCGATCATACAAAACCATTCACTAACCCGGATGTAAACTGGTGCGATGCCGTGCTGCGTGATAACGCCCCGATGTCGCGCTACAACCTGAATGTGAACGGTGGTGGCAATGTAGCCCGTTATTCCGTATCACTTAACTATACCGATCAGCAGGGCATGTTCAACACTGCACCCGGCAGCAAGTACAACACCAATGCCGGATTGAAACGCTACCTGATCAATACCGATGTGAACATCGACGTTACCAGCAACCTCAATGTAGGGATGCAGCTATTTGGCCGCCTCCAGGAAGGTACACAGCCCGGAGCAGGTACCAACAACATCCTGAATAACCTGTTGGCCACGCCAAACGGTGCTTATCCTGTTTATAATGCAAATGGCAGTTGGGGCGGTACCAATAACCTCACCAGCAACCTGCTGTCGCAAACCATCAACAGTGGCTATATACAGGATAACAGCAAAGATGTAATGGCCAATGTAGACCTGCGCTACAACCTGGGCGACTGGATCCCCGGGTTGTCTGTTAAAGCAAAAGGCAACCTGTCCATACAATCTGCCAACGCGGTAGACCGCAGTAAGAATGACCTCGTTTACAGGATGACGATTACGCCGGAAGATACCCTGTATACAAAATATGGCAATGCAGTAGCGCAGAAAAACGATTTTATTTCTGTTTTTAATGCCCAGTATTTCTTCGGACAGGCTTCGCTGAACTACGACCGGCAATTTGGCCGCCATGGACTGAATGCCGTAGTACTGGCAGATACCAGGCAAACCATCTTCAATTATGACCTGCCCGGAAAATCTACCAATCTTTCCGGTAAAGTTGCCTATAACTATGCTGATAAATATTTCATAGAAGGTGCTATTAACAGAAGTGGCTATAATCGTTACATACCAGGTAAACAATACGGCACTTTCTTCGCCGGTGGTATTGGCTGGGATCTGGCGCAGGAAAATTTTCTTAAAGGAAGCAGCAATTGGCTGAACCAGTTGAAACTGCGCGGTACCTACGCACACACCGGCAATGGTATCGATAATTCAGGTTACTACATCTGGCGCCAGGATTTCAGCGAAAACAACGGCGTTGGCGGCGGTATCTACTCTCAGGGTACTACACGCTCACCGGCATCCGGTTTCCAGGAAAATGGACTGGCCAATGTGAATATCTCCTGGGAAACCGCACGTAAGCTGGATGTGGGCATGGACATTTCCCTGTTCAACAACAAAGTGCAGATCACGGGCGATTATTACCATGATCGTTACGAAAATCTGTTACAGATCCGTGGAAAAAGTATTGCACTTTCCGGTGCTGCTTATCCGCCGGAGAATATCGGTATTAACCTGTACCAGGGCGGGGAACTCTCCGTTACTTACCAGGGGCGCGTTAAACAGCTCAGTTATTTCATTACCGCCAATGGCAACATAGAAGGTACAAAGGCGATATTTATGGATGAACAGCGCCGCGATTACGAATGGAATAAAAGAACAGGTCAGCCTATCGGTATGCGCTTCGGGTATGTGGCAGATGGATTTTTCCAATCTGCTGAAGAAGCCGCAGGTAGTGCTACCATCGCGGGTTACAAACCACAGGCAGGCGACATCCGTTATAAAGATCTGAACGGCGACGGTGTGATCAATCAATTCGATGAGGCGCCCATTGGCACTTACAAACCACGCATCTACTATGGTGTTAATTTTGGTTTTTCCTGGAAAGGAATTGAAGCCAGTGTGCTGTTGCAGGGTGTGGCCAATCGTGTGAACTATGTCGCCAATTTCGCTACGGAAGCAGGTTTCCAGTTCCTCAACTTTACTTACGGTCAGGCTTATCAGCAGATCACCGGCCGCTGGACACCGGAAACGGCGAATACCGCTACTTATCCGCGTCTCACCGCCGATGCCAATCACACCTATAACAAGATGTCTTCTTCTTTCTGGGTGCGCAATGGCAATTATTTCCGCCTGAAAAACATTAATGTGGCGTATAATCTCCCTTATAGCTGGACCAGCCGTGTACGGCTCGGCAGCGTAAAGGTGTTTGCCAATGCACAGAATCTGTTTACACACGCTGCATATGATTTCGTTGACCCCGAAGTAGGAGTGGGGGCCTATCCCATTCAGCGGGTACTGAACACCGGTATCAACATAAAATTCTAGTCAGCCATCTAAACATCGCATCATGAAACATTTCCGCATATTGTTTTTCTTAGCCGGCTGCATGACCGTGATCATCAGCTGCCGGAAAGACTATGAAGTTATTCCGCTTGAAAAAGTAACCATTGAATATGTATTCGATCAGGATGATTCATTGGGTACTTACGCCAATAAATTTCTCAATAACATTTACGCAAAATTACCCGGTGGTTATAACCGTGTGGGCGGCGATCTGCTGGATGCCGCATCAGATGATGCTATCTCCGGCCTCGTGGGTACTTCTGCCGTATCGCAACTGGCTACCGGCGCCTATTCTTCCTACGCTACTATCGGCGACGAATCGCCCTGGAACAGTTGCTACAGTGCGATCCGCGCTGCCAGCCTTTTTGTATCCAATATTGATGTGTCGCCTGTAAAGGAAAAACTACCCAACGGGGCATCTATTCGTTACGCCTGGAAAGCAGAAGCGCGTTTTATCAGGGCGCTGTTCTATTTCGAACTGCTGAAACGTTACGGCGGTGTTCCGCTGATGGGAGATAAGGTAAGGGAATTGGGAGATGATGTTCAAATCCCCCGTAGCTCTTTTGCAGATTGTGTTTCGTATATCGTGAAAGAATGCGATGCTATCAAAGATAGTCTGCGTCCCAATCCTGTAGCCGCGCCGGAACTGAACAGTCATCGCGCTACCAGAGGCGCTGCCCTGGCCCTGAAAGCACGGGTGTTGTTATATGCAGCCAGTCCTTTGTTCAACGGACAGAACATCGACGCCAACAATGCACTCACAGGTTACGCCAGCTACGATAAATCGCGCTGGCAACTGGCAGCTACGGCGGCCCGCGACCTGATCAATGAAAAAACATTCGGGTTGCTTTCCAATTTCAAGGATGTATTTATTACCCAGAACAATAAGGAAGTTATTTTCTTCCGCCAGGGTGGGAATAACACCGATATAGAAAGCACCAATGGCCCTGTAGGTTTTGCACAGGTAGCAAGAGGCCGTACCAATCCTACGCAGGAACTGGTAGATGCTTTTCCCACTAATACGGGGGTACCTATAACAGATGCGACTTCTGGTTATAATTCCAATGATCCTTATGCCCGCCGCGATCCACGTCTCGCCATGAGTATCCTCTATAATGGATCACACTGGCTGAATACGGATCTACAAACGTTTCAGGGTGGCCAGCACCGCCCGGGTGGTGCTGAACCAGGCACGCAGACATCTTACTATATGCGCAAGTTCATGGGCAACTTTGAAAATGCCACGCAGTATAGCAATACCAGCCACGACTGGATCATACTCCGGTACACAGAAGTACTGCTCAATTTTGCGGAAGCAGAAAACGAAGCTAACGGCCCTACGGCGGAAGTGTACCAGGTACTCAAAGACCTGCGCGCACGTGCAGGCATTGCAGCTGGTAGTAACGGTATGTATGGTCTCCGGGAAAATATGAATACGGATGATATGCGCAGTGTAATACGCAACGAAAGGAGAATAGAACTGGCTTTTGAAGAACATCGTTTCTGGGATATCCGCCGCTGGAAGATAGCGCAGCAGGTATATGCAAAAGCATTGCATGGTATGAGTATCATCAAAGACGGACCAGCCTTTAATTACAACGTGGTGGAGGTATTTAAGCCGGTCTTTATGGCCCCCAAAATGTATCTCTATCCCATTCCCTATGACGAAGTGGTGAAGAATGATAACATGCGTCAGAACCCGGGCTGGTAAAGTCATATTCCTTACAAGAAATTTAACTGACTGAAGATGAAAAATAGTATACTGTTTCTCCTGCTGCTGCTGGCTGCTCCGTTTCTCGCTACGGCACAGCAAAGAATCATAAGCGGTACGGTAAAAGATATGAACGGCGTATTGCCGGGTGCTTCCGTTTCGGAAAAAGGCATGCCCACCAATGGTGTGATCGCCGATGCCAACGGTCGCTTTAAACTCACGCTGAAAGGCCGCTCCAATACACTGCTCATAAAGCTGATCGGATTCTCCGGGCAGGAAGTAGATGTGGCCGGCCGCGATGCCATCGATGTGGTATTGCAATCCTCCACCCAGGGTATCGATGAAGTGGTAGTGGTTGGGTTCAATACTGCCAAACGTATCACCAGCACCGGCGCCGTGAGTGCGATCACCGGCGCTGAAATAAGGAACGTACCTACTGCCAACGTGCAGAATGCGCTGATGGGGAAACTTCCCGGATTCGTATCGCAGCAACGTTCCGGTCAGCCGGGAAAAGATGCGTCCGATTTCTTTATCCGTGGGGTGAGCTCTCTCAACAGCGATGGCAATAAACCACTGATCATTGTGGATGATATTGAATATTCCTATGATCAGCTGCAACAGATCAATGTAAACGAAATTGAAAGTATCTCCATCCTGAAAGATGCCTCCACCACGGCAATATATGGAATCAAAGGTGCCAACGGTGTACTGGTAGTGGCTACGCGCCGGGGTAAAGTGGGACTGCCGCAGGTGAATGTACGCATGGAATCAGGACAGCAGGCACCAGTGAAAACACCGAGGTTCTTAAACTCCTACGACGCTGCTACACTGGTGAATGAGGCATATAAAAACGACGGACTGGCACCGAAATTCTCCGCACAGGACCTCGATTTATTTAAAAGTGGTGCTGATCCTTACGGGCATCCGGATATCAACTGGTATGACGCTGTATTCAAAAAATTTGCTTACCAGGCCAATACCAACGTAGACGTGTCTGGTGGCACAGAAGCCGTGAAATACTTTATCTCCGGTGGTTTCCTTACACAGAACGGGCTGGTGAAAGATTTCTCCGATCCGAGGAATGAAGTCAATACCAACTACTTCTTCCGCCGCTATAATTTCCGCTCCAACCTGGATATGCGTGCTACCAAAACGTTGACCATGCGGCTCAATCTCACCACCCGCTTCGGTGATATTAACCAGCCTAAGTCGGCCAACGTGGTATCAGAGGTGTATAACTTCGAAAAGATACATCCGTATTCTGCACCTATGATGAATCCTAACGGAAGTTATGCTTATGCGGTGGATACAAAAGACGCATTGCCTACGCTCAACGCGCGCCTGGCAAACGGTGGCTACAGCCGTACCAAAAGAACCGATTTTGATGTGCTTTATGATGTGACGCAGCAACTCGATTTCCTGACCAAAGGCCTCTCGCTGACAGGTCGTGTGGCGTACGGCGGCATTGAACAATATGCCAGGAACCTGTTTCGCGAAGCCGAACCCCCTTCTTATTATTATAACCCGGCAGACGGATCGTACACGCTCGATCCCCGTGGCAATTATCGCCTACAGGCGTACCGGGTTACAGGCAATACCGATCTCTATAGCCGGAACGTGAATACACAAGCCTTCCTTAGCTATAACCGGATTTTTGGGGATCATGCTTTCAATGCACTCGCGCTGTATAACAGGCAAAGCTATACGTCGAAAGCAGATATCCCTGCCAATTTCAGGGGCTTCTCTTTCAAGGCAGGTTATAACTACAAACAGAAATACCTGTTCGATTTCAACGGCGCCTACAATGGCTCCGACAGGTTCCAGGCAGCCAAACGTAACGGCTTCTTCCCTGCAGTGGGTGTGGGCTGGAGCATTTCCGAAGAACCATTCTTTAAAAATAATATTCCGGCTATCAGTCTCCTGAAACTGCGTGGCTCCTACGGTGTAGTCGGTTCCGACGTTACCAACGGTAACCGGTACCTGTACCGCCAGGAGTATCTCAATGGCGGTGATTATTCTTTCGGGGAGAATGATACCAAAAGCGGTTCTATCTATGAAGGCGAATTGGGCAACATGAACGTAACCTGGGAGAAAGCAAAGAAGGCCGACATCGGTATTGATATGAACCTCTTTAAAGACAAGCTATCCTTAACAGTAGATTATTTTCATGATATCCGCTTCGATCAGCTTGTACGCAAAGGTTCGGTACCCGGTATGATAGGTATTGGTTTCAGTCCGACAAACGTAGCCAGAACCAGCAACCAGGGCTTCGACGGACAAATCAACTACCGGGGAAATATCCGCCGGGTGAACTTTAACACGAGCCTCGTATTCCAGTATTTTAAAAATAAAGTACTGTTTAAAGATGAAGCACAACCCGCTTACCCATGGTTACGGGAAACGGGACTACCGATCGATCAGCCATTCGGATACACGTTTATCGGGTACTATACTCCGGAAGATGTGCAGAAAATCAAAGCTAATACACATGACAAGCCGGCCACACCACTCAGTGAATATCCCATCCAGGCGGGCGATCTCAAATACAAAGACATCAATGGTGATGGCGTGATTGATAATAACGATATGGGCCCTATCGGTAAACCCAACCTGGCCAGCACGGTATTGGGCCTTACCCTTGGCGCCAATTACAAAGGCTTCAGTATTAACCTGCTGTTCCAGGGCTCTTTCGGGTATAGCTTCAGTGTGGTGGGTACGGGTATCGAAACATTCCAGAGCCAGTTCCAGCCGATCCATCAGCAACGCTGGACACCTGAAAACGCTGCTAATGCACAGTTCCCCCGCCTGACCAGCAATCCTACCACGGTGAACAGTGCGCGTACCTATATGTCGGATTTCTGGCTGATAGATGCAAGATATGTGCGTCTGAAAACGGTGGATCTGGGTTATCAATTGCCCAGTCGCTGGTTGCCCGGTAAGTTAAACAACGCGCGTGTATACATGAGTGCCTATAACCTGTTCACCTGGACCAACTACGATAAATACCAGCAGGATCCTGAAGTAGCCAGTAACTCCGCCGGTGACGCATACATCAACCAGCGTGTGATCAACCTCGGTATTCAAATAGGCTTTAAATAACTATCCTCATGAATAAAATGATACTGCTATTGATGACCGGCGGCATTCTTACGTCCTGCGTAAAGAACCCGCTCCGTGATTATCAGAGCCAGGAACGCGCCATCATTTCCTTCAAACTGCAGGAGGGACAGATAGGAACATCGGAGATTGTGAATGGAGCGGATTCCGCTACGGTTACGTTGTACGTGGAAAATGACCTGGATCTGAGTGCGCTCACGCCCGTAGTAACGGTGTCTAAAAATGCAAAGGTATTGCCGGCGCCAGGTGTAAAAGTAGATTTTGCTACACATGGCAACCGCTATACTTATCGCGTTACTTCCGAGTCGGGCGCTCCGAAATACTGGTATGTACGCCTCCTGAAAAAGAATGAACAACCTGCCGGTCCGCGCCTGCAATTGCTGCAAAGCAATGGCAGGTGGGATCCGCGGGTAACGGTATACAGCGATCTTGATTACAACGATTATCTCACCCGTTACCAGAACTGGAACGGCGGCGATGGCTGCTATTCCGCGTTACTGCCAGATGGCCGTATTGTGTGGTCATTCCAGGATAGTTTCTTCGGACAGGTGAGTACCGATCGTAACCGCACCAATAATGTGTTTGTACGCAATGCGGCGCACCTGCAACTGGATACTTCTTTGCAGAGTTTTGTGCAGCTGAATCCCGGCTTGGGAACACAAAGTCAGACCTGGATCAAATATGGTAATGCTCCCGAAGATGAAGACTGGTACTGGCCTGGTGCCGGACAGGTACACGGAAATAAATTCCAGATGTTGCTCAGTCATGTCAGAAAAACGGGCAGCGGCACCTGGGATTTCCAACATGTAAGCACTGACCTGGCTATCTTCGATCTGCCTTCCATGCAGCTCAGTCAGTTGATAAAAGACAAGGATGTACTCAGTAATTACAGCGCCGGTAGTATGAAAGCGCCTGATGGCTATACGTATTTGTACAGCACAGAAAATGGTTATCTCACGTCTTATATGTATGTAGCCCGCGCTGCCAACCAGGACCTCAGCGGTACCTGGGAATACTATGGTCAGAACGGATGGAGCAATACGCCGGTGAAATATAATGTGTGCAACGACATTACGCAGCCCAACGTTTTTTACAAAGATGGAAAGTATTACCTGGTATCCCAGCAGAACCTTTTCGGGCTGGACATCTATATTCTTGAGTCCAGTACGCCTGTGGGGCCGTGGACGAACAAACGGACGCTCTACCATATCCCGGATCAGTACAGCGGCGATTTTATCAGTTATAATTCATTTGTACATCATGCGCTGAGCAGGGAAGGGGAGTTGGTGATTTCCTACAATATCAACCCTACAGATTTTGCCAGCAACTTTAATCATCCTGGAAGTGCCGACAGGTACCGGCCGTTTTTTGTACGCGTATTCAATTGGAAATAGGAAAACATGTTTAATAGCAAAGGAAGAAAATTGCTGGCCGGGTTGATGCTTGCAGCATTAGCCATCAAAGCACAGGAAAAGGCGATCTCTCTGAACAGCAGTAATACAGCCGTACACTGGAAAATAAAAGCAGCCCCGGCAACGGGGCTGGAGGCGGGTATACACGAGCCCGGTTATAACGACAACAGCTGGGTCAATGGCGTGGTACCCGGCACCGTTTTCGGTGCATTTGTAGAAGCCGGGCTGGAAAAGGATCCTAATTTCGGCGATAATATTTACCAGGTAGATAAAACAAAATACGACCGCGATTTCTGGTACCGTGCCACGTTCACGCCCGTACGTAGTGAAGCCGAAAAGTGGTGGTTGAATTTTGAAGGTGTAAACCGCAAGGCAGAAGTATATCTCAACGGTCAGCGTATAGGCCTGCTCGATGGTTTTATGGACCGGGGTAAATTTGATGTAACCCATATCCTGAGATATGATCAGCCCAATGTGCTGTTATTGCTCGTACACTGGCCCGGTACACCAATTGTAAATTATTCGAGTCCTACCTATATTTCAAGTGCCAGTTGGGACTGGATGCCTTATGTACCCGGTCTCAATATGGGCATTACGGATGATGTGTACCTGAGCAGTTCTGGTCAGGTGACGATCGTGGACCCGTGGATCCGTACCGCATTGACTGATTCCGCACATGCGAAACTCAGTATCAGTATGGACCTGGATAATCATTCGGCTAAAATGCTGGAGGGAGAAGTATCCGGTGTTATTCAACCGGGTAATATCCGTTTTTCAAAAAAGGTGAAGCTATCAGGTGGACAATCGGAACAGGTATCCTTTCAGCCGGAGATCGTGCAGCCCAAATTGTGGTGGCCTAATGGTTATGGTGATCAGCCGTTGTATAGCTGCGAGCTGCAGTTTGTATCCGGCGAAAAAATATCAGACCGTAAACAGGTCACATTCGGTGTAAAACAGTATAGCTATGATACCCTTGGCGGCGTGCTGCACATTAGTGTAAACGGGCGTCGCATATTCATCAAAGGCGGCAACTGGGGCATGTCTGAGTACATGCTGCGTTGCCGTGGTGGTGAATATGATACCAAAGTACGCCTGCACAAGGAAATGAACTTTAACATGATCCGCAACTGGATTGGCAGCACCACCGATGAGGAGTTTTACAACGCCTGTGATAAGTACGGGATGCTGGTATGGGACGACTTCTGGCTTAACTCCCATCCAAATCTGCCAAAAGATGTTTTTGCCTTTAATAAAAATGCAGTGGAGAAAATCAAGCGGCTGCGTAATCATCCCAGTATAGCCGTATGGTGTGGTGATAACGAAGGATATCCTTTGCCACCGCTGAATGGATGGTTGAAAGAAAACGTGGGTACTTATGATGGCAACGATCGCCTGTACCAGGCCAACTCCCATTCAGATGGATTAACCGGCAGCGGTCCCTGGACCAATTTTATGCCTGCCTGGTACTTCACAAAGTATCCTGGTGGTTTTGGTGGCACACCTGGTTGGGGATTGCGCACAGAGATAGGCACCGCGGTATTCACATCTTTCGAAAGCTTTAAAAAATTTATGCCGGACAGCAGCTGGTGGCCGCGTAACAAAATGTGGGATCTCCACTTCTTCGGACCTTCCGCCGCCAACGCGGGCCCCGACCGCTACGATGATGCGATCAATAAAAGCTATGGCGCCGCCACCGGCATCGAAGACTATTGCCGCAAAGCACAGCTGGTAAATATTGAAACCAACAAGGCCCTGTACGAAGGCTGGCTACATCATATGTGGAATGATGCCTCCGGCGTAATGACCTGGATGAGCCAGAGCGCCTATCCCAGCCTGGTATGGCAAACCTATGATTATTACTACGATCTCACAGGTGCTTACTGGGGCGTGAAAAAAGCCTGTGAACCATTGCATATACAGTGGAGCGCAGCAGATAATTCAGTGAAGGTAATTAACACTACTTTGCAACAATACAAAGGTTTACAGGCAGAGGCCATTGTTTACAACATGGATGGCTCACCTGCAACATCTTTCGGCCGGAAAGCTTTCGTGGACGCACCTTCTAATACGGCTACGCCTTGCTTCGACCTAAATTTCAATATCGACAACCTTGCTTTTAAAAAATCGGCGGTGGCATCGTCTTCCTCCGCAGAAAGCGCTGGTGCGGATGCGGTGACTGATGGCAGTACCGGCTCCCGCTGGAGCAGTGAGTACACCGACAACGAATGGGTGTACGTGGACCTTGGCACAGCACAGGAGATCAGCAGTGTGATGCTGCATTGGGAAGATGCTTATGCCCGTGCCTACAGTATCCAGGTATCCGGTGACGCGCAGTCCTGGACGGATGTGTACAACACGGATGTGGGCAAAGGAGGACTGGAAACGGTTACTTTTAAACCCGTGAAAACGCGCTATGTCCGTATGGTGGGCCGCAAACGCGCTACAGAATGGGGCTATTCCCTGTTCGACCTGGAAGTATACGGTAACCGTAGTAAGGCGTTATCTGATGTACAATTTATTCGACTATTGCTTAAGGATGCAAAAGGAAGATTACAATCAGAAAATTTCTATTGGAGAAGCAGTCGCATGACTGATTACACTGCCCTGGAAAAACTGCCTTCTGCCATGCTGAAAACATCTTCCGTATTGAAACAACGGGGCGATAGCACCTGTATTACGGCCACCATCAGGAACCCTGCCGCAACACCAGCCTTTGCGGTGCATGTGCAATTGCTGAGAGCCGATAACAATGAACGTGTGTTGCCAGCGATTATGAATGATAATTATTTTACGTTATTGAAAGGAGAGCAGAAACAGCTTGAGATCACTTTTGAGACCAAATTGTTGAAGGACGCTCAGTATAAACTTATTGTGACGCCATACAATCATTAAATATGGAGAAAGTATTGTGCTGGATTTTTCAGCACAATACTTTCTCAAACCATCTCTTATTCTGCACGCAGGCTCTTTACCGGGTTCATCAACGCAGCGTGAATACTCTGGTAGCTGACTGTTAATAAAGCAATCAGTATAGCGCCCGCACCAACGACAGCAAAGATCCACCAGGGCATACCAGATCTGTATTGATAGTGTTGCAACCAGTTGTTCATCGCATAATAGGCAAAGGGTATCGCGATAAAAAGAGCAATAACAATCAGGATAATAAAGTCTTTGCTCAGCAGCCCCCATAAATTGAATACGGACGCCCCCAGTACTTTCCGCACACCTATTTCCTTAATCCGTTGTTCCGCCATGAAAGTAGCCATGCCAAACAATCCCAGGCAGCTGATAAAAATGGCGAGTATAGAAAAGAAGCTGGCCAGTTTACCGATACGTTCTTCCTCCGCGAATTTCTTTGCATATTCTTCATCTACAAATTTGAAAGAGAAGGGTACAGAAGGAGAGTAGGTTTTACAAATTGATGCAATAGTATTGATAGCATCATGGATACTTTTATCAGGGTTGATCCGGATGTTGACGTAGCCAAACCCATCTCCCGTAATATAAAAAATGGTTTGTTTAACCGGTATGTAAGGCGATTGCATCACCATATCTTTTGTAACACCGATGATGTTTAGCGCTCGTTTGCCTACCCGGATCGTTTGTCCGACCGGGTTTTCAAGTCCCATGTATTTCACTGCCGCTTCGTTCAGGATCACTGCAGTTGAATCTGTCCGGAAGTCCGTGGAGAAATCCCTGCCATCCACAAACTGCCAACCCATGGTTTTGCCAAATTCAGTTGTGACACGGATGTTGGCAAAATCGACCGTCATGCCGGGATCTTTTCCTTTCCAGGTTATATCGTCCCGGGTGTTGTTGATTTCCGTTGCCGGGCTCGAAGAAGCCGCCACTGATGCTACCGCGCCGGACTGCAGCAGATCTGTTTTCAGTGCATGAAAATGATCACCTAAATCATCCGTGATCATCTCGATATGAATCAGGCCATCCCGGCTGTAACCTACCGGTCTGTTTTTGGCAAACTGTATTTGTTTGAAAACGATGATAGTGCCTATAATCAGGACTACAGATACTGTAAACTGTACTACCACCAATACTTTCCGCGGAACAGCCGCAAATCGTCCTGCTTTAAAAGTGCCTTTTAATACTTTTACCGGCTGAAAGGAGGTCAGGTAAAACGCAGGATAACTACCAGCTATTAAACCGGTGAATAAGGTAAAGCCTGCACTTATCATCCAGAAGAGGGGACTAGTCCACAGGATCATTATTTCTTTGTCTGCCACCTGGTTAAAGAAGGGAAGCGCCAGCATCACGAATACAATTGCCAGTACAAATGACAGCACTGCAAAAAGCAACGATTCGCAAAAGAAACGGATGATCAATTGCGATCTGAAAGCACCAATCGCTTTCCGAAGTCCCACTTCTTTTGCTCTTTTTTCACTACGTGCCGTACTGAGATTCATGAAATTGATACAGGCCAGCAGCAATACAAATAAGCCGATGATACCAAACAACCACACGTATTGAATATCGCCGCCAGTATTAATGCCATCCTTAAATTCACTGAACAGGTGCCATTTGCTCATGGGCTGCAGGAAGATAACCGGTTTCAGGCCGGGGAGTTTATTCAGCTTGATATTTTTTATCTTTTGTGAAACAGTGGCCATATCCGTATTCGCAGCCATCTGCACATAGATCAGGAAGGAGTTTTCATTCCAGTTATCCTGCCCCTCCCTGATCCATGGTTCAGATGCTACGTAATAATTCCAGGGCGCAATAAAGGCAACATTCTTTAGGGTAGTATTGCGTGGGAGGTCCTCATACACACCTGTTACTTTTAAACTGCCTTTATTATCCAGTGTGATCAGTTGGTTGATGGGATCTGTGTCGCCAAATAATGATGTCGCTACTTTTTGTGAAATTAGTACCGCAGAAGGATCTGATAATCCATTACGCGTACCTTTCAGCATATGGAGGGTAAACATCTCTGCGGCATCCGGGCTCATAAAGTTACCGGGAAATGATAGCTGCTTATCACCAGTCGTGAGGATATGATCATTGGTCCACGACGACATAACAATATGCCTGAAATCACTTCCGTAGCTATTGCGTAATGCTGCGTCCAGCGGCATCGGTAAAGCTACATCTGTAGTAACCGATCCATTATACACCTGTTGCTGCATCACCTGTGCAATGTCGTTGTAGTGCCGGTGGTATTTATTAAAGGATAATTCATCCCGGATCCATAAGCCAATCAGCATTGCCACCGCCATGCCGATAGATAAACCAGTGATGTTGATAGAGGAATGTATTTTATCCCTGTAGATATTACGCAGGGCGAGCTTTACATAGTTCAGGAACATGCGTTTGGATTTGGATTGCCTGGAACATGCCGCCAGAACGGTGCCGGAATAGTTATCGGGTGTAAGTCAGAGATGTAATACGTGGTGTTTTTTTGTAAGTTGTTCGGATTTGGACAAGGGATGTCCGGTAATACGGAGCAGGAAATTATGGCGCAAGATAAATTTCTTTCAGTGCGCGCAGCTGTATTTATGGTAATAAAAGGTATCGTCTTATGGTACGTTTTAGGATATAGCATTGTATTTTTATTGTCTGCCTGATGATCATAATGTTATTACTATGATCAATTTTACTTATATTTTAGCTATATTTTTGAAAATCCGGTGTTGGATTCAATGGATTTTACCCGGATATTTTTAACTGAGATCCTATGGGAATGACTTTAAATGATGCAATTATTGCATCTCTCGATGAAATTAAGGAGCCTACTACTTATATGCAGGTGTATAAGAAAATCATGGAGAGAAACTACTATGATTTCAGGGGTGGAAAAACGCCCTGGTCTACGGTTTCTGCGTCATTGGGAAACTTCATCCGTAATCGTGACTCCCGCGTGAAAAGGATTCCTCAGAAGGGAGGGAATTTCACCTACTTCCTGTCTAAATATGAAAGTGAGATTAGTATTACTGCCTTGGAAGTAGTGGATAATGTTTCCACCACCGCCCCTGCACAGGTATCCGGTCCGAATCAGGGATTCGACGAAAGAAGTTTACATAAGTTGCTGAGCAGTTTCCTCAAATCAACCGGTGTATTATCTAAGACCATCTTTCATGAGCAATCAAATGCGAAGGATAGTAATCAAAAATGGATTCATCCTGATATGATAGGTATCCGGTTCCTTAATCTGCATACGCAGACAAGCCAGGCATTTCTGAAAGCCATCAATCGGCTGGGAACATTTGAATTGCTGGCATATGAAATAAAAAAGGAAATTAAAACGGACTATGAGCTGAAGAAATGTTTCTTTCAGGCAGTTTCAAATTCAAGTTGGGCGAACTATGGGTACCTGGTAACTTTTGAATTGAATGATGTTTTAATTGATGAAATCAAGCGTTTGAACCAGGCTTTTGGCATTGGCATTATCCGGTTGAGCAGTAACCCGTTTGAGAGTGAGATTGTATTTCCGGCAAAATATAAGGAGCTGGACTTTATAACTATTGATAAGCTCTGCAAAATAAACCCCGATTTTGAGCGTTTCGTGGAACAGGTAGAGAAATACATTACCGCAGATTCCAGGTATATTTCTGCATTGGGAACAGAATTGACAAATTTCTGTGATAGCTTCTTTTCCTCGGAAACAGAATCAGCAACATACTGTAAGCAAAAGAATATTCCTTTAGATAAACTACTGGAAGATAACGGTGTTTTCTGACGCCGGCCTTTATAATGTTCATCCTAAAAACATTGCTAGAAATGCCTGTTCCCTTCGGTATTAAGGGGATCAATCAGTGACCTGTTGCTATAAGTAGCCGGATCAAATTCGCTTACATTCATGGACAGAAACGAAATATCCGGTAACAGCGGCGCCAGTTGCCGGATGACTACCCTGGAAAGGTTGGCCCGTTGTTCGGGCGTCCGTCCACCCATAATACTGGCGAATATGTGCAAGAAGCTGTCTTTCCCTTCTCCTAGTCTGTAATGTTCATAGCTGTTAATCCGGACTTTGATGTCATTCTCCGCAAACAAGCCGGTAGACTCAGCAGCATGGTATACAGTATTCATGATTACATCTGCGGGTTGCTGTTGTAAAATGTTGCGGGAACATTCTATTACGAAGTGAGGCATGTGTTTTTTGCTTGAGTGAAGTACTAAAATTAATTGTTTTGCGCTTATGCCACTCCGCCTTTTAAACAAAGCAATTTCCGCCTGCTGAACAAAACAGCGTGCCTTACCCGCCTGTAATTTTGCTTTATCAAAACAAGGAAACAAATGGAAAATAAAGCAAATAATTATTACGGCGCGCTGCAACAGGCTACCAGTTCAGGTTTCAACGCGGCCACAACAGCTATGGAAGTTGTTAAGGACATTGATCTCCGGGGAAAAACGGCCATCGTAACGGGCGGTTATTCCGGTATCGGCGTGGAAACCGTGAAGGCGCTGGTGGCCGCAGGTGCAGAAGTATTTGTACCAGCCAGGTCCATTGGCAAAGCGGAGGAGAATCTTGCCGGAATACCGGATGTGAGTATATGGGAGATGGATCTGATGGATACTGCCTCCATTAAGGCATTCAGTGATCGTTTCCTCGCCCTGGGCAAGCCCCTGCACTTACTGATCAATAATGCAGGCGTTATGTGGACGCCTCTACGCCGGGATGCCCAAGGTAATGAGTCCCAGTTTTCCACCAATCACCTGGGGCATTTCCAGCTGACTGCCAGGCTGTGGCCGGCGCTCAGACATGCAAATGGCGCGCGGGTGGTCAATGTATCGTCCTGGGGCCATCATATGGCATCGCTGGACCTCGATGATCCCAATTTTGATCATCAGCCTTACGACCCTTCTGTGGCGTATGCACGTGCCAAGGCGGCGAATATCCTGTTTACCGTGGAGTTGGATCAGCGGGCGCAGCATCATGGCGTAAGGGCATATACCTTGCATCCAGGCGCTATTTCAGCTACCGATCTTGCCCGAGAAATGCCTGCAGAAGTACTGGTCGGTTTAGGTGTGTACGATGAAAACGGTGGTATACGTCATGATCCTCACAATGGCTATAAAAGCATGGAAGAAGGTGCTTCAACCACTGTGTGGTGCGCTACCAGTCCAAAGCTGAACAACATAGGTGGTGTTTACTGTGAGGATACGGAAGTGGCGCCAATTGATACTACCTGGAAGGGATTTGATCCTTCAAATTTTGCGTTTACCAAAGGCGTAACCCCGGAGGTGCTGGATCCGGGGAATGCCAAAAAGCTCTGGACGCTTAGTGAGCAACTGACTGGTGTAACATTCGCTATTTAATAAATATTCAAAGGAGCGCACCGGTTGATTGGGAATTTGTGCGTTCCTTTGTCATATCAAAAGCTGTAGACCATGTCTGTATATTGGAATGCGCCGCAGGAAATTATGTTGCCCTGTGAACAGGACAAGTATTTTGAGCGGGAACTGATTTCTGGTGATCACACGTTCGGCCGTCTTATATCCGGCGAGGTGAAAATAATTGTTGCCGATCAGACCTATCTGTTAAAGCCTGGAGATACCTGGTTTTGCCCACGTAACCAGTTGGCAACATTTATCAAATATTCAAAAGATGGTAAACCATACAAATCAGTAACGATCTACCTACGGACGGAAAGGCTGAAGGCTTATTATACCCGTTATCCATTTGAGATGACCCCCGATCAGCATCATGGCATCAGACGTTATGAGAATCATCCGTTGCTGGAGAGTTTTTTCGGCTCTTTGCTTCCCTATTTTGAAATGGAAGAAGGAATTCCACCCGCTATTGTGTCTGTAAAGATAGAAGAAGCCATTACAGTACTACGTACACTAGACCATCGCATAGACCGTTTTCTGGCAAATTTTTCTGAGCCTGGGAAGATTGATCTGGCAGATTTTATGGAGAAGAACTTCATGTTTAACATGCCTCTCCAGAAATTCGCCTATTTTACGGGCCGTAGTCTGACCACCTTTAAAACAGATTTTAAAAAAGCGTTCGATGTTAGTCCGCAACGATGGCTCACGCAAAAACGCCTTGAACTGGCGCATTATCACCTCAGTGAAAGGCATCACCGGCCAGCGGATGTTTACCTGGAAGCAGGATTTGAAAACCTGTCGCATTTCTCTTTTGCTTTCAAAAAACACTTCGGCTATTCGCCGACGGAAGCCACAGGACGTAATCAGCGGCCATCGTTACTTTAAACTTAAAAAAAAGGAAACGTATTTTTGCCATTATGGATGTGACCCGGATTTATCAGCGTAAAGACTGGAATGCGCTATCTGAAAAAGAAGCCACAGCAATACTGACATTTTTAACTGAAACACAATTACCGGAGTTCAGCATCCGGTCTTTTGAGCGATTCAGTAAATTCAATCAGCACACGTTCACTGTGGTGCTGGACTACAAAGGCAGTGAGTTTGTTTTTGTACCCGGAGATACCGTTACACTTGGCCTGAATGAATACCCGATGACCAGCGCCAATAAAGAGCAGCTGGCAGCATTAAACGGAACAACACCAACGGAAACAGATGAATGGCTGCAGGCCCGTCTTTCACCGTTACGAACAGTAACCATTGCGCCAATGATAGTGGAGCGGTATGCGCAAGAGACAGGCTATTTGCCGGTTTCACCGGACGACGGGCGCTTAGTATCAGATAAATATTTTAAACAGGCCCTGAATGATCTCCTGAATTCATCCCGCGAGAAATATGCATATACTGTAAACAATAGTTTTCGTCTGAATAAAGATGGACAGGATATAACAGCATTCCTTTACCAGCCGGCTACTTACGATGAACTGGTAGCCGACGTAGCAAACAACGGCTTCCGGTTGCCGACGGAGGATGAATGGGAGTATCTGTGCGGCGGCGGTTCCCGGACCATCTTTCCCTGGGGGAATGAGATAGACCCCACAAAAAAGTACCGGCATTTCGCAGCAGATCATCACCCAGATGAACCTTTTTTCCTGGATACCTTCAATCACTTCGGCATTGTGATTGCGAATAATCCATATCACTACGAAATCACTATGGATAGTGAATGGTTTTTAAAAGCAGGAGATGGTGGTTGTAATATCTGCGGTGGTAGTGGCCTGGAATTAGGCTACCTGAGTGCAGGTACTTACTACAGGGATCCCTATATATTCGATGAAGAAATGAATTACAAAGAAGAGATCGCAGGGGAATATACTTACAGGAGGCGGCTGAAAAGACTCTTGTAAAGTATTTTTCACAGTGTTTCAGAAGGTAAACCTGAGATAGCATCTGCATAGCTACTTCAAAAAATCTCCGTCAATGATCAGCAGCTTAACCCCCAACTCCGTACTGGAACGATGATTGCTCAGATCATCAGAAACTACGTAGGTCATGCCCTGATCCAAAACAAATTCTTCCCCGTTGTCCAGTTCACTGGTAAAGCTACCTTCCAGGCAATGCACAATATGCCCTTTCTTACACCAATGATCTGCCAGGTAGCCTGGAGAGTAGGTTACTATTCGTATGCGCAAGCCCGCTAATTGAAGTGTTTGCCATAATGCGTTGCCGGTAATGCCAGCATGTGTAGTAGGAGTAATCGTACTCCAGTCAATACACTGGAAGGGATGTTTCATATCGTGAAAATACAAAAATCTACTTGTCAGCAACGTTATGTGTCGCTTTTTAATGTTGTCCTAAATTGATTGAAATTTGTCATTTCGGACAAAACGAACTAAGATTACCTTTGTCATACAGTTTAAAATCAGATAGTATGATAAAAGTTGCAATAAACGGATTCGGAAGAATCGGCAGAATGACATTCCGGAAGCTGCTGGGTAATAGTGACGTGGAAGTAGTGGCAGTAAACGATCTGAGCTCTCCTGAAATGCTCGCCTACTTACTGAAATATGATTCCGTCCACGGGGTACTTCCACATACTGTTCATAGCACAGACAAATCGCTGACCGTAGATGGCAGGGTAGTGGCTGTATACGCAGAGCGAAATCCTGAAAACCTTCCCTGGAAGGCGCTGAATATAGATGTGGTACTGGAATGTACCGGTATTTTTGAATCGAAAGAGAAGGCCGGACTGCATTTAAAAGCAGGCGCCGGAAAAGTGATCATATCCGCACCTTCTGATAAGGACGTGAAAACGATTGTATACAATGTTAATCATCAGTTGCTGAATAAGGAAGATGTATTGATCAGTGCCGCCTCCTGTACTACCAACTGTCTGGCCCCCATGGCAAAAGTATTGAACGACCGCTTTGGCATTATTACCGGCCAGATGAATACCATTCACGCCTATACGAATTCGCAGCCGCTGATGGATACACCTGATCCTAAAAATGGTTTCCGCAAGTCGAGGGCAGCAGCCGACAGCATCATTCCCTATACCACGGGAGCAGCGAAGGCCATAGGTCTGGTCATCCCTGAGCTGAATGGAAAACTGGATGGTGCTTCGCAACGCGTTCCTGTTCATTCGGGTTCTGTGGTAGAACTCTATACCTTACTGAATAAAACAACCAGTGAAAAGGAAGTAAACGAAGTAATGAAAGCCGCCGCCAACGAATCATACGGCTATAACGAAGACCCCATCGTATCGCAGGATATAGTAGGAATGAGTTATGGCTCACTGTTCGACGCTACGCAGACGAAAATCACCGGGATGGGAGATAAACAACTCCTGAAAACGGTAGCCTGGTACGATAATGAGATGTCATTTGTTTCCCAGCTGATAAGATTACTGATCTGTTTCGGTCATCTATAAATCAGGCAAAGGCTTTCCGGTAGGCGGCCGGTGTAGTATTAAGGTGGCGGATAAAAAGCCGCCTTAAGCCATTGGCATCGCTGGTACCACATTCTGCCGCTATTTCTTCAAGACTTAAACGGGTTTCTTCCAACCGGCGGCGGGCAGCTTCCACCCTGGCTTTTTCAACAAATTTGGCAGGTGTTACGCCTGCTTCCCTGTAAAATACCCTGGAGAAATTACGGGCGCTCATGGAAGCCCTGGCCGCCAGTTGTTCAACGGATAAATCTTCATCGAGGTGTTCCTGGATCCACTGCAGACTATCTTTTACAGGTCGGTAATCCGTTTTTTGTGTCTGGAGGATATTGCTGAACTGGGATTGATTACCGGGTCGTTTCAGGTATAACACTAATATCCTGGATACTTCAATGGCCACCTCTCTTCCCAGATCTTCTTCCACCAGTGCCAGTGTAAGATCAATGCCGGTAGATATCCCTGCTGAGGTGTAGATATTGCCCTGTTTGATATAGATAGGGTCTTTCTCCACTTTAATTAACGGAAATTTTTCAGCAAATTGATCGTGGAGCTGCCAGTGCGTCGTAGCGCGGCGACCATCCAATAAGCCTGTTTCTGCCAGGATAAAAGCGCCTGCACAAATAGAAGCAATGCGGGGTTTCGATTTACTCTTATTGACCTTTTGTATCCATTTTAATATATGAGCTGGCGCTCCCTTCCTATATTCCCCTCTGCCGGCAATGATAACAGTTTCTATCGGGTACCGGATCCCTCCGATACCTCCTTCGCAGATAACAGGCATCCCGGAAGAAGTAGGTACTGCAGTTGTATCATCCATGGATACCAGGTGCGTGGTATAGTATTTATCTTTTACGGTTCTATATTTCATCATGTAATCGGAAGTTTTCGAAAAAACTTCCAGTGGACCGGCAACGTCTAACAAGGAGGTTTGCGGAGGAACGAGTATAACGATGTGTTTTGTTTTATCCATGTTGGCGGAAAATGAATATTTGTGTAAAAATAAGACATTTTGCGACAATGGTCGGGTGGCAGCACCTCTTCACTGTTTTCTTAATCCTTTTGCCTTTTGATATTGGATCATTTTTTTTGACGTCCGCGCTGTTTAAATTGCGCCCAGGATTTATCAACGGCAGCTCTCTTCTGCTTCAGGTACTCCTGCATCTCTTCACTGCTTTGGTATTCTTTTTGTTTATCATTTATGTTTTTGAGCGATATTAAAAATGCAACTGCACCAATCAGGAATAGTATTCCCCAAAAGGCAATTTTCTGATGGTCTGGTTTCCATTGAAATAACGCATTAATTCCACAGGCTCCACTCACTATTGCCAGGCATCCGGCTAATATAAATGGAATTACCGGAGCGAATGGAGGGGCCGGTTTAATGGGATAAACTACTTCTGTCATATCCACTTTTTCTTCCTCCTTTTCATCTTTCACTTCTGTTATCTTTGGTTTAGCCTCCTCTGTACTCGAAGTAGCAGCAAGTATGAAAAGAGCGCTGCAATAATTGCATTGAGCCAGATCGTTGCGTTCAGGTAAGAGTTTAACAGCAGAACTGCCGCATTGAGGACAAGTCAGAACAAGTATTTCCATAGATATAGCGGATAAGGTTGAAGTGTAAAATTAACAATCCTTGTGAGAATATATGCTTGTTTGTCTGGCTGGAGAAGTTAGTTTGGATGATGATAAAAGGTCGGATCAGTCCAGTGAAAAGTTCCGTTCGCATTGTTCTGGCGCGGGATTACTCAACATCCTTCAAAAAGGTAATGATGTGTAGAAATTCAACAACAAACCTTTTATATCTGATGAACAAATCTGACTCAATGTGCCACCTCTCAATTTACCGGAATAAACAGAAGCAACGGATATTTAAAAACCAGTTGATAATTCGGCATCTGTCAACAATGAAAAAGCCGTTTGAAAGGGTCCTTGCATCAACTTTATTCCTGCAGTTTCCCGTAAGTTGTTTGTTTTGCTATTTGAAGCTGTTAAGTGTTCGTACGATGCAAAACAGGTTAAGTCTACGTTAATATAAATATAGCATTTCTTTCATAAACAAAAAAGGCACCGATTTGCATCGATGCCTTCTAAAACCTAAGAGCGTCTGCTCTAAAATGTACCCCAGATGGGAGTTGAACCCACACTCGCATTGCTGCGAACGGGATTTTAAGTCCCGCGTGTCTACCAATTCCACCACCAGGGTCTGTAGGGAATAATCAGAGCGAAAGACCGGGCTCGAACCGGCCACCCCGACCTTGGCAAGGTCGTGCTCTACCAAATGAGCTACTTTCGCATTATTTTAAGAACTTTTTCCCTTCGTCTTTTTTCGTTGGGATTGCAAAGATAGGAATCTTTTTGAAGCTGCAAAATTTTTTTACTCCCTGAACCAAAATATTTTATAGATCTCGTTTTTTTAACCTGTATCTAAGGATTCAGCTCATAGCCATATTTTACCATGCCTAACAGCTCTTTTCCTTTGCCATAGCACGTTTCACTCAAAGGTAATCCATTCGCCTGATATTCATATTGCCAGATCGTATACGTCGACGTTTGTGCGTTCACGGTAGTCATCTTCGTGAGCTTTCCCTGTGCATTGTATTCAAAGATATAATCCGGTAGCATACGTTTCTTCGCAGGCTGATAACGGTACACGTCTGTCAGTCGCCCGGCTTTATCGTAATTATAGTAAATACGTGTCCCCCGGCGCTTATCCAGTTCTTCTGTTACATGCCCTGCACTATCGGTTTTGAATGCAACTACAGTAGAATCATTTCCCTTGCGCTGTGTCAGTTGCTGCAGGTTGCCACTGGCATCATAGCTGTAAGTCCTTGATTCATCAAAACGCAGCTTGCTGTCGCGGGCAGTGGAGGTACTGCTGATATATTGCAGACGTCCCCCGTTATCATAACGGTACAACGTAGTGGTGATACTGGCGCCGGAACTGTCTACGGTTTTGGTCAGCTGTCCGCCTGGGCCAAAGGTCGCAGTCATGGCAGAATAGCCGGTAGAGCTGGACTGCGTCTGCGTCTTCATCTGCCGGTAGGTAGGGTTCAGGGTCCGTTCACAACGGAAATCCCGGTCTTGTTCCATATTGGCGTCTAATGTCATTACCTGCTGGGTTTTTACCTTGTTAGCCTTCAGCAGCGCCATAGTGGCTGCAGTTTGCCCGGTATTGTAGATGTCCTGGAAGTAATATTGACTAAATCCTCTGACTGCAATGCCCAGTATACCCAGTGCCAGTAAAATCGTTTTCTTCATGCCGTATAAATCGCTGATTGGAAATGTTTCAAAGGTAAAACGCAAAAATCATATTAAAATTTTTTAACCGGACTTTCTCGGGAGATAATTCTTGTTTATCTTTCCACTGGCAGCAGCCTTATATCAGCCAACAATAAAAGGCAGACGACCAACCAAAATTAAGTTACAACCAAAATTCTGAATCGCTTGAAATCGCAACCTTTACGTAAAGATAAACATTGTCTTAACTGTGGCACCGAAGTGCCTGAACGCTATTGTACACACTGCGGACAAGAAAATACCGTCCCTCATGAAACATTCTCCCACCTGGTTAAACACTTCGTGGCAGATATCTTTCATTACGACTCCCAGTTCCTGACCACCCTTAAATACCTCTTGTTCCGCCCTGGATTTCTCACACGGGAATATATGGCCGGTCGAAGAGTACGTTACGTAAATCCCATAAAACTATACGTTTTCGTCTCCTTTGTATTCTTTTTTGGCGTTTTTTCGCTGTATCATGACGAAAAACCGGAGCAGGAGAAAAAGGAGGCTGCCCTCGTGGCAACCAGGAACAGCAAGGATTCACTTAGCGCAACAGATGGGCCGGAAGCCATCCGGCAGGCTTTTAAGGACGATAGTTCCGCCGTTGGAGAAAATATGAACAGGCTTGCAAATGACATGGATCAGGTAAGGACGGTCGCGCAGTTCGATTCCCTGCAAAAAGCCCTGCCTGACTCAGAGAAACTCCACGGTACCGCTCGACTGGCATTCAGAAGACTTATCGGCATCAAGGAAAAATATGGCGGTGATACAAAGAAAGCCATGATCGAAATGTTTACCCACAACATTCCAAAAATGATGTTCGTACTGCTGCCACTGTTCGCACTGTTTATGAAATGGATTTACGACAAGAAGAAGTGGTTATACGCAGACCATGCCATCTTTGCTATTCATCTGCACTCTTTTGCATTTATTGTCGGACTGGCAGGCTTCCTGCTTGATCTGATCTTCCATATCGACTTCTTTGTATCTCTCGCCTGGTGGCTGTTTTTCGGTTACCTCGTCCTGGCACTTTATAACAACTATAAACAATCACTCTGGAAGTCCTTTCTCAAAAGTATCTTCCTTTTTGTGGCTTATTTCTTTGCTATTTTACTCGTTTTCGCTGGTTTTGTTGGACTCATGTTTGCGATATTTCTTTAACTTTAAAGGATGCAACCGGAATTTATCATCATACACCAGCAAGTGGCGCCTTTTGTTGCCCACATCCAGTTAAATCGTCCAAAGGAATTAAACGCACTGAACCTGCAACTGATGGGCGAACTGAGAGATGCCCTGAAACTCCTCGATGCTGATGATACCGTCAGGGTCATTGTGCTCAGTGGTAACGAAAAAGCTTTCGCCGCAGGCGCAGATATCAAGCAAATGGCAGGGAAATCTGCCATGGACATGTACAATACCGATCAGTTCAGTACCTGGGACGCCATCAAAAAAATCAAAAAACCTATCATCGCTGCTGTCAGTGGATTCGCCCTGGGCGGCGGCTGTGAACTGATGATGCTCTGTGATATGATCGTAGCCAGCGAAACCGCCCGCTTCGGTCAGCCGGAAATAAAACTGGGTGTTATGCCCGGTGCTGGTGGCACCCAACGCCTGACCCGCGCAGTAGGGAAGGCCCTGGCCATGGAAATGGTGCTCACCGGCCGCTTTATAACCGCAGCAGAAGCGCTGCAGGCTGGCCTCATTAACCGGGTAGTGCCCGAGGAGCTGTTTTTGCAGGAGGCCATCAAACTGGCTGCTACCACCGCCGCCATGAGCCCCATTGCCCTGAAAATGGCCAAAGAAGCGGTCCTCAAAACTTTTGATACCAGCCTCGAAGAAGGATTACATTTTGAACGTAAAAATTTTTACCTTCTCTTTGCATCTGAAGATCAGAAGGAAGGCATGCAGGCTTTTATTGACAAAAGGGCTCCCGAATTTAAAGGGAAATAGACCCGACTTTATTGAAAAACCATTAAACTTTTTTATTATCTGACTTGTTAACCTTCCACTGATAAATCTGACTGTTAGCTGCCGGGAAAGTGGTGCCCGTCAGTTGTTGTAACCCCGTTACTCAAAATAAATAAAAATTTAACCATGACTGCAAGAAGGATTCCTGTTGCATCTCTTTTATCGTTTACATTCTATGCGCTTGCATGTAACGGTCCTGCACAGCAGGTAAGGGCAATTGTGCTGGCCGATCAGGCGAACTTACCCCCCACAGATACCATGATCGCCAGCGGCGATACCATTCAAACCGACATGGTCGCATCCTGGAACAGCTTCCTGTCCTTTCAGGGAAAATATGCCATGGAAAGCGGCCTGTTTGATCAGGAACCTCTGAAAAGCAGGTTTAAAGTACTGGTTGGAAAAGCCCGTAAATCCTTTTTTGAAAGACTAAAAGTATCACCACCTATCGAAGTGGAAAACAAGATACTTTTTAATGAAGGTTATATGCCCGGTAAATCAGGCTTCGATGAAGCCGCCATTGCCGTCGACCTGGACAGGGATATTATTTACATCGGCTTCACGGTCAACAGTAACCTGATGCTGTTCAGTGAAAAAGGAGATACCGATTACCCGGAAAAATTCCTGCAGTGGATGCAGAAATTCGAACGATAAAGAAAAAGGGAAGGCCGATCGCCTTCCCTTTTTTATGATTAATTATCAAATTTATTCTTCAACGCAGCCAGTTTCGCCTGGAAATCATTCAGCGGCGCTTCTTTTGCCGCCGGTTTATTTGCCCGCTTCGGCTGCTCCTGCCTGGAATCATTACGCGGCTCTCTCCGCTGCCCGGATGATGCCGGCTGCGAACCACTGCTATCTTTCATCGACAAAGAAATACGCTTGCGCGCGACATCAATTTCCAGGACCGTTACCTGTACCTTCTGATTCAGTTTAACTGCCTCATTCGGATTGCTGATAAATTTATTGGAGAGATGGGAAATATGTACCAGTCCATCCTGCTTCACACCAATATCCACAAAGGCACCAAACGCAGTAATGTTCGTCACTACACCCGGTAGTACCATCCCTGGCTTTACATCTTCCATTTTATGAATGCCTTCTGCATATTCAAAAATAGAGATCTCGTCGCGCGGATCGCGGCTAGGCTTCGCCAGCTCTTTTAATATATCTTCCAAAGTCAGTAAACCTACTTCTGCACTCACATAATCTTTCGGGTTGATCTGCTTGCGCAATTCGTCTTTACCCATCAGATCCTGCACAGTACTGTGCTGTTTCGCCGCCATTTCCTTGATCAGGTCATAACGCTCCGGATGCACCGCAGAATTATCCAGCGGATTGTCGCCATTCTCAATGCGAAGGAAGCCCGCACATTGTTCAAATGCTTTATCACCCAGACGGTGCACTTTCTTCAGCTGCATACGGTTGCTGAACGCGCCGTTTTCTTTACGGTACTTCACAATATTTTCCGCGAGGGAAGGACCCAGACCGGAAATATACGCCAGCAGATGCTTGGAGGCCGTATTCAGGTTCACACCCACATTGTTTACACAGCTTACCACCACGCGATCCAGGCTCTGTTTCAGCGACGACTGGCTCACATCATGCTGGTATTGTCCAACACCAATTGCTTTAGGATCTATCTTCACCAGTTCCGCCAGCGGATCTATCAGCCTGCGGCCTATGGAGATGGCCCCACGCACCGTTACATCATGATCAGGAAACTCCTCACGGGCTACTTCTGATGCAGAATATACCGACGCACCACTTTCATTCACCATGAATACATTGATCTTTTTACCAAAATCAATCTTCTTCACAAATTCTTCTGTTTCACGACCCGCAGTACCATTACCCACTGCAATGGCTTCGGTATGATATTTATCCGCCCACTTCTTCAACAGGGCTTCTGCATGTTCGCTCTTATAATTTTTCTCAAGCGGATAAATCACGTCGTTGTCCAGCATGTTGCCCTGGTTATCCAGCGCCACCACTTTACAACCGGTCCGGTATCCCGGATCTATCGCGATCACGCCTTTGGGGCCTAATGGTGCTGCCAGTAACAACTGACGCAGGTTTTCTGCAAATACATCGATCGCTTCCTGGTCCGCCTTTTCTTTTGCTACCGCCCTGAATTCATTTTCCAGGGAAGGACGCAGTAAACGCTTGTAAGCATCTGCTGCGGCTTTGGTCACCTGTTCTGCAGCCTTGCCTTTACCTACCACAAACTGTTTGTTGATCAGCGCAGTAGCATCTTCTTCTACCGGTGCAATGGAGCTGAACAGGATGCCTTCGTGCTCTGCACGTAATATGGCCAGTACCCGGTGAGATGGCATCTCACGGAGGTCTTCGGAAAACTCAAAATAATCTTTATACTTATCGCCTTCGGCTTCTTTTCCTTCTACTACTTTGGAGGTGAGCTTGCCGGTATGAGTAAATAGTTTACGCAGCTTGTCACGGCATTCCGCATTTTCATTGATCCATTCCGCAATAATATCACGCGCACCTTTTAATGCTTCTTCTGAAGTAGCTACCTGCTCATTGATAAATGTTTCCGCTGCAGAAAGATCGCCGTCCTGTTGCTCAAACAACAACGTCGCCAATGGCTCCAGACCTTTCTCAATAGCCACGGTAGCACGGGTTTTGCGCTTAGGTTTGTAAGGCAGGTAAATATCTTCCAGTTCTGCCAGTACCCAGGTGTTCTCCAGCTTGGTCAGTAACTCAGGTGTCATTTTCTCCTGCTCAGTGATCGTTTTGATAATAAAATCACGACGATCGTCCACCTCTTTGTAACGCTTCTGCAAGTCTTCAATACGGCCTATCTGTACTTCGTCCAGACTACCCGTTACCTCTTTACGGTAACGACTGATGAATGGAACCGTAGATCCTTCAGATAACAGGGTCATGGTACTTTCTGCCTGCTTGCCGGAAATACCTAACTCCGATGAAATAAGCGCAATGTGTTTCGGATTCATAAATCAATACATTTTGGGATTTTTTGATTGCCAGAGGACAGTTTTACCCGATAAAAATGTCCCCTCCAGATCATGAAATCGCTACCATTTAATAGCTGGCAAATGTAATTAAAATGGCCTTTTAACCAAGAAAAAGTATTCCCCATTTTTACACGTTCCCCGGCCCGTCCAACCACCGGACAGATCTATGAATATCAAAATCCCCAAATGATCCCTATTTTTACAAAATATGGAAAAGACAGCTACATTTGATCGCCTCCTGCAGATCATGGACGATTTAAGGGAAAAGTGCCCCTGGGACCGGAAGCAAACCATTCAAACGCTTCGTCAGCTCACTATCGAAGAAACCTATGAGCTGGCAGATGCCATTACCGACGAAGACTGGAAGTCCATCAAAGAAGAACTGGGCGATATCCTGCTTCACATTGTGTTCTATGCCAAAATTGGATCTGAACAACAAAAATTTGATATCAACGACGTGATCAACGGCGTATGCGATAAACTCATTCATCGCCACCCGCATATTTATGGCGATGTAAAAGCCGAAACAGAAGACCAGGTAAAGCAGAACTGGGAAAAATTAAAGCTGAAAGAAGGCAAAACATCCGTACTCAGCGGCGTCCCCCTTTCCCTCCCCGCCCTCGTAAAAGCCATGCGCCTCCAGGAAAAAGCCAAACAAACCGGCTTCGAATGGGATAATACCGCCCAGGTATGGGATAAAGTAAAGGAAGAAGTCAACGAACTGGAAGTTGCCGTCAACAGCGGTAATAAAAATGATATGGAAGATGAATTCGGCGACGTGATGTTCTCCCTCGTCAATTATTCCAGGTTCCTTGATATCGATGCGGAAAATGCCCTCGAACGGACCAACAAAAAATTCCAGCGACGCTTCCAGGCCATGGAAGTACTGGCTCGCGAACAGGGACGTACTCTCAACGACATGACTTTAACGGAAATGGATACACTCTGGAACCAGGTGAAAACCACAGAGCAATTGTAAACCTGTCTTTAATAAACCCGCATTGATCGATACTAAAGAAATACGGCTTTTTTTCCTGCGACATGGCTATCTGTTGATCATTGCAGCCTGGCTGTTTACTTTCGCCTTCCTGTTCAGCAACTACTGGTCTTACTACTCCTCCCCGCAGGGCGTGAAACGCAGCATGGAGAAAAGTATCCACCAACGGGAAAAGGCCTTCGGAAAACTGACAAAAGATACGGCCCTTACGAATTCCCTTTTCCAGCGCAGCTACGACCAGAAAACACTGGATGAACTCACAAGCATGGAGTATTACCTCTTTGCCTACGATTCCAACAATACCGGTATCTGGCTTACCTTCTGGAATACCAGCCAGGTACAGCCGGAAGAACTCCAGACATCCCTGGAAGATTCGCAGCGCTTTATGAAGCTGAAAAACGGCTACTATGAAGTTATCTCCCGGAAAGTAAAATCCGCTCCCGGACATGCACAATACCTGGTAGCCGTGATTCCGGTACGACTGGAATATGCCATCAGGAATAACTACCTGGTCAGCCACTTTTATCATAAGGAAGAACTGGGAGAGGAGTACAGTATTCTCCGGGAACAACCCGCTATGCTGGTACCGGAACATATTATTCTCCCGGTAAATAACGGTGATGAACAAACGCTGTTTTACCTCGATTATAACAGCGGGATGCACGTACATCATCCCAATAACCTGAGCGTACTGCTGCGGGTGTTAGGTTGTATCTGTGTACTCATCTTCCTCAATCTCTTCGCCACCTTGCTGGCCAAAACTACGAACCCGCTATATGGCTTCCTGTTCCTCTTCCTGGTCGTATTCGGCCTGCGGGTACTCAGCTACGTATATCCGTTTCCGTTTAACCTGAAAGAACTCAATATCTTCGATCCCAGGATCTATGCAAAAGATGAAATCTTTTATTCCCTTGGCGATCTGCTCATCAATGTACTGCTCACTTTCTGGATGATTCTCTTCTTCCGGGAACACGTTAAAACCATCAATCCGCCTGTTCTCAAAAAGAGATGGGCCCAGAGCGTAGTCATTATCGTTGCCAGCCTGATCCTCTACATCGTGGAGCAGTTCCTGGCAGATCTCATACAGAGCCTTGTTATAGATTCCAAGATCTCGTTTGACGTTACAAATCCGTTCAGTCTTACAGAATACAGCATCGTATACAGTATCATCGGGTTCATGGTGCTGGGCTTTATTTCCTTCAGCTTCCTGTTCTTCTCCCAGATCATCAACTACCTGCTGAATGAGCTCACCAATTTTCAGTACCGTACCAAATACATCTGGCTGGCAGCAGTGGGTATTATCTGGCTGCTGTTCCGCATCCATAACCCCGAACTCCCGTTCTCGGTAACAATGGTGATCTGGTTGCTGATATATATTGTGTTGCTGGACTTCCTGGCCGATCGCTTCGAGAGCAGTATGGCCACCGTGCCGTTCCTCTTCTGGCTCTTCCTGCTCACTATTACCACTTCGGGGGCGCTGGTACACTATAATAATCATAAGGAACTGTATGCCCGTGAGAAGCTCGCGGAAGACCTGTCCAGGCAAAAGGATCCTTATCTCGAAATGCTCCTGAATGATATCGGCAAAAAGATTGAACACGATGAAACCATCCAGTATTTTTTCCAGGATAAAAGCACCCGCGTTCACCGTAAATCCGCATTCGACGACCTGCTGCTCCAACGGTATTTCCAGGGATACCTGAGCCGCTTCAAAGTAGGTATCTATGCCTACGATGAAAATGGTACGTCCCTGTTTCCCGGTGATACCATCAGTCTGCTGACTTTTAACCGGCAGATATTTGCTGAATCAGAAGCCTCTCCTTCGCTCGTACCGGGCAACGATCTGTACTATTACGAACGGAGCTTCAACGATTATAGTTATATCGCCAAAAAGGAATTCCATAATACCAACGGCGAAGTAACCGGTTGGCTGGTGTATACACTGGCTCCCAAACCGGTAAGCAGCGACCGGCTCTATCCGGAACTGCTGGTAGAAGGTGATATGAGTGATCCCGGCCGTGAATACGCAGGCATCTATTCCTTTGCCGTTTACGATAAAGGTATTCTCGTCAGTAACAACAACGACTTCCCTTTCCCGATCCGGTTATATACACACGAGCTGCCGAATGCAGATGTGACCGTAAAATCTATCAAAGGATATTCGGAATTGATCTACCGCGCCACACCGGAGAAAGTGGTGATAGTGGTAAAGGAAAACAGGATGTTTGTGGAATTTATCACCCTGTTTGCCTATATGTTCTGCCTGTTCCTGCTCATCATTGCAGTGTACAAGGCATTCGACCTGCTTATCAAAGCCAGGATGCGGATCAGCAACCTGCGCACGCTGATCAACGTCAGCATCCGCAAGAAGGTTCATGGTACCATCATCTTTGTCGTTATCTTCTCCTTCCTGATCCTGGGTATCACCACCATCAAATTCTTTATCTACCGCTCCGAAATGCAGAACCGCGAGCGCCTGAGCAGAACGATGCGGGAGGTAGCCAAAGATGTGGAGAAGATCTTCGAGAACCAACGCGACCTCGACCAGGTAGGGGATATGTACGACTCCGAACTGCGGAAAAAACTGGCCAACTCCCTGTCGGATATTGCCAATGAAAGAGCGCTCGATATCAACATTTATGATAGCGACGGCAACCTGCAGCTCACCACCCAGCCTATGATGACGGACAAAGGACTGATCTCCACAAAGATAGATCCACAGGCCTATTACAGCCTTTTCCGGTTGGAGCAGATCCAGTTTATTCATACGGAGTATATCGGTGTAATGCCGTTGCTCTCCGGTTATATGCCGTTGCGTAATCACGACACACACGAAGTAATTGCATACCTGAACGTACCTTACTTTGCCACACAAACAGAACTGAATCAACAGATATCTAACTTCCTGGTAGCCCTGATCAATTTCAATGCTTTCATTTTTCTCATTGCAGGAATGGTAGCTTTGCTGATCACGAACTCTATCACCCGTTCCTTCTCCCTGGTAACGGAAAAGCTGCGCCATGTAAATCTCGGTCAGCGCAACGACGAAATAGAATGGGATAAAGATGATGAGATCGGTGCACTGGTGAAAGAATACAATAAGATGGTGCGTAAGCTGGAAATCAGTGCGGTGCGTTTAGCGAAGAGCGAAAGGGAAGGGGCATGGCGGGAAATGGCCCGGCAGGTGGCACATGAAATCAAGAACCCGCTCACGCCCATGAAACTGAGCATCCAGTACCTGCAGCGCGCCATCGCCGGCGACTCTCCAAATGTGAAGGAGTTGTCGCGCAAAGTAGCCGGCACACTGGTAGAGCAGATAGAACACCTTTCGAATATTGCGTCCGACTTTTCCGCATTTGCCCGCATAGGTGAGCCTAATAATGAAGAGGTATTGCTGAATGAAGTATTGTATTCCCTCACTTCTTTGTACCAGGGACATGAGGACTGTGAGGTAACGTATATTCAGCCGCAGCAGGACTTCTACGTCTTTGCCGATAAAACGCAGATGAACCGGCTCTTTACCAACCTGTTACTGAATGCCATCCAGGCTATTCCGGAAGACAGGAAAGGGCAGATTACCGTGCGGCTGCAGTTGATTTCCGGTGGTTCGGTGATTGTGAGTGTGTCTGATAATGGCGAAGGTATTTCTACCGAGGTGCAATCCCGCATCTTTGTGCCCAATTTCACTACGAAATCTTCCGGCACCGGCCTGGGACTGGCCATGTGTAAGAATATTGCCGAACAGGCGAGAGGGGAGATCTGGTTTGAAACCAAGCTGAATGAAGGCACTACTTTTTATGTGAAGTTACCTCTGCAGGGACATTAATATCTCCGGATAGGAATGGGCAATAACAGCATCTGAGATACTGTTATTGCCCATTTTCATTTGAACAGAGTATCGCTGGTATGAGCTACTGCAGGCGGTTCCTGCTAATTGCTCACCGGCGCTCATGTTATCATTTGCTTTCCGCTTCCGGATTCCGCGCATAAAAAAACCGCTTCCTTTCAGAAGCGGTTCTTTAAAAATTTTTTCGGCGTTTACTGCTGAGCATCCTTCGCTACAACTACAAAACTCTCTTTAATTTTCTCCAGCAGTTTGCTTTCGATCATTTGTTGGGATAGCTGTATCATATTTTTAAACGCTGTTCCTTTGGAAATACCATGACCAATAATAACTGGTTTGGAAACGCCTAAAACGGGAGTACCGCCATATGATTCTGAATCAAATTTCTTCATGTAATCATCCTGAATATTGCGTCTTAATGCGATTTCATGGAATGATTCGGCCATCTTAAGAACGATGTTGCCGGTAAAGCCTTCACATACAATAACATCTGCTTTTTCAGAGAGGATATCTCTACCTTCAATGTTGCCGACGAAATTGATTTGTTTGCTTTCTTTTAACAGCGGGTAAGTTGCCTGCGCAAGCAGGTTGCCTTTGCCTTCTTCCTCGCCGATATTCAGTAAACCCACCTTAGGGTCAGGAACCCCGAGGATATGTTTGGAATAGAGGGATCCGAGAAGGGCAAATTGTGCCAGGTTTTCAGGTTTGCAGTCGGCGTTGATACCTACGTCAAGCAAGAGGCCGTACGTACCGTTTTCACGGGGTACCAGAGTAGATATAGTAGGACGTTGCACTCCTTCTATGGCTTTAATGGAATAATAGGTGCCCACCATCATGGCGCCGGTATTACCTGCGCTGATGAAAGCATCTATTTTCTCATTTTTCAATAAATGAAAACCGATAGAGATGGAGGATTGTGGCTTCTCTTTCAGTGCCTTAGTAGGGTGTTCATCCATCCCGATTACCTGGGATGAATGAACAACTGAATATTTTGATTGGTCCAGCTGTGCCTCAGCTATTAAAGGAGCTAACTGTTGCTCGTCTCCAATTAATACCAGGTGCACATCAGATGCAACAGTGTCTAAATATAGTTTTACTCCTTTTACTGCTTCTGTGGGGGCAAAATCGCCACCCATCATATCAAGCCCGATTCTCATGTAACTCAAGGTTTGTTCTTGTTAGCTCGGGTAAAAATAGTAAAATAATTATTTAGCTGCGCTCTGTTTTTCCAACACTACCTTTCCTCTGTAGTACAGTTTGTTTTCCACCCAATGAGCACGGTGTCTCAGGTGCACTTCACCGGTTGCGCTGTCAGTGCTTAATGTATCCGCTACCGCCTTATAATGCGTTCTTCTCTTTGCTGATCTTTGCTGAGAATGTCTGCGTTTAGGATTTGGCATTTTATTTAATTTTTAATTGTCCTTAAATTTATCCAATCCTTTCCAGATTGGGTTATCGTTTTCTTTTGCCTGCTGGTTCATTTGCTCCAGCATTTCAATCACTTTCGGATTACAACCGCTTTTGCCATCGGCATTGTCAGGATGTATACGTTGCATTGGAATGCTCAGATGGATAAACTCGTATATAAATTCTGCCACATTCAGGTGGCTTTCTGTCTTCAATATATACGATACATCCGGATCTTCTTCTCCACTTGCCAGCTCTTCCGGATTTTCTACCAGCTTCACTATCTGGTTGAAATCATCCCATAGCTGCATCTCAAAGGGCTCTCCACACCGGTCGCAGGTAACAGTTACCTTACCACCTATTGCAAATTTCAGTAAAAAGAAGTTACTCTTCTTGTCCAATGTGAGATTCACACTCACCGCACAATCACTGAAATCTCTCGGCTCTTCAAAATTATCAAAGAAACGCTCTCCGATAGCATAATGAAATGAATGTTCCCCTGGGTTTAACCCTACAAAGGCTATATCAAATTCGCGGAGTGGTTTCATATCAATATCCTCACTTTTAGAGGGATGCAAAGGTAATTAAATATTTGCAATTGCAAAAATTTCATAAATTTGTTCACTAACGATATCTTATTTATATATATATTTATATCATAAAATATCAGCCATATTGATGTGTGATCATCAGGCGTGAGGCGCAAAGGTAAGAAATTCGGCCTTATCTTATACCTGTTTTTCACAATTCATCTATTTAACTTGAAAACCCGTAGTCCCCATTCCATCAAATAAAGATGAAGGCCACAGGAAAAAACAGTAAGAAAATAACTGCTACTGATAGTACCGGCATGCCGTTAAACGGAGCCCCGGATATCTTTTCCCTGCCCATAACTGCCTGGCTTAACAATACCAGCGCCGGTTTATTGGTCACCAATGAAAAGCACCGCTGCATCTGGGTAAACGACATCTTCAGCCAGTATATGAACCATCATACCCCCCTCCACTATTCCTATACTGAACTGATCCGCTACTTTAAACCTATGGTGGAACCCAACTTCCCCCTGGAAGCCAAAATGAAAGCCCTCCGCAAGGAAAAGAAACCCTGGTTCGGCTGGGAAGTACCTTTCATCAACGGGCAAACCTGGGAAATCAATTACCTCCCCATTTTCAATGGCGAAACATTCAGCGGCGCCATCTGGCAGGCCATCGATATTACCCGCCGCCACCATGTGCAGGAAGAAATAAAACGCAATGAGGAAAAATTCAGGGTCATCCTCAATAACCTCAATGCCGCTATGTGCGAAACCGATGTCAATGGTAACATTACCCGCGTATACGAAAGCTTTTGCCGCCTTTCCGGGTACAACGAGGAGGAACTCATCGGGAAAAACATCACCGATATATTTGTACCGGAAAATAACCGCGCCTTCGCCCGGGCGCTCCGCAGGAAACGCCTCGATGAAAACGTACCCCTCGTTTATGACATGGAAATAAAGCTGAAAGACGGCTCCAACCGATGGATCCTCGCCAGCTCCGCCAATATCTACGACCGGCACGGCAACATCACCGGTGGCGCAGGTATCCACATGGATATCACCCACCAGAAAAAGCTCCAGCAAGACCTGGAACTCGCCCGCCGCCAGGCAGAAGAAGCCCAGCGCGCCCAGAAAGATTTCCTCGCCAGCATGAGCCATGAAATAAGAACACCCCTCAACGCGATTGTGGGGATGGCCCACCTGCTCGAAGAAACCCGCCTGGACCCGCAACAACAGGAATATGTAGACATTCTCAAAAACTCTTCCGCCATACTGCTGGGCATTGTCAGTGATATTCTCGATATTTCCAGGATAGAAGCCCGGGAAGTTCAGGTTAACCAACGCGAATTCAACCTCCGCGAACTGATACAGTCTTTACGGAACACTTTTGAACACAAACTAGGCCGCCGGCCGGTTAAAATAACCGCCGAACTGGACCCCAGCCTCAATACATGGCTGATCGGCGACGATGTGTTACTGAACCAAATACTAATCAATTTGTTAGGAAATGCAGAGAAGTTCACCAACGATGGTGAAATTGCTATCACTGCCACCCAGGAAAGCTGGCAGGATAATAAACTCTGGATTCGCTTCCTCGTCTGCGATACCGGTATCGGCATCAAAAAAGATAAACTGGAACTGATCTTTAAAAACTATAAACAGGCAGAAGGAGATATCCGCGAAAAATATGGCGGCACCGGCCTTGGCCTCGCCATCGTAAAACAATTGGTGGAAATCCAGGGCGGAAACATCACCGTGGAAGAACGGACCGGGTTCAATACCTGCTTTAGCTTTAATATTCCCTTCCTCGACAGCCGCCGCCCACTCACCACACAGGCAGGTAAACTAAGCAGGAAACTGCTGCAAAGATCCTTTGAAGACGCAAGAGTACTGGTAGTAGAAGATAACCCGATGAACCTCAGATACATCATGAGCCTGCTGGAAAAATATAAAATCAATTACCAGCTGGCTACCAACGGTCCTGATGCTACCTGGTTCCTCGAAGCAAGACAATATGACCTGATCCTCATGGATATCCGCATTCCGGGCATGAACGGCCTGGAACTCGCCCAGAAGATCAGGGCCGATGAAGATCAACCCAATGTAGCAACTCCCGTTATCGCCACCACCGCCGTGGCCATGGAAAGTACCGCTACAATGGCCAGAGCCGCAGGAATAACAGATATACTGACCAAACCCTATACACCGGATCAGTTACTACAGATTTTTAATAAATATCTCAACGAAGACGAAACAGAACTAATAATGGAAGAAGTGCAGAACCTTAGCGGATTTGAGTTTAACAACGATTTGGATGTCAAATATCTCACAGACCTCTATGAGAGTAATATTTCCTATGCCGCAGACCTATTTGAAATTTTTATCAGAACTATCCGGGATGAAATAGTCAAGCTACAGGGAATGGTCGATAACCAGAAATGGGAAGACATGAAATTCCAGGTACACAAACTCAAACCAAATTTTGCCATGGTAGGCCTTACCTGGATCAGCGCCAAAATGCAGGAACTGGAAAACTACCTCCGGATCAACCAGGAAACCTATGCCACCGATATTACCCGGCTTTTTAATGAAATTAAGGAAGACGTAAATAAGTTTTATCCCCTCGTGGAAGAAGAATATGGCAAAATGCGTGATTTTATTGATACACCCAGCGAATAATCAATAAGATTGTAATACCTCCCGGATACTGTTGTAGTAATTACCCCCGAACAAAATATAATGCACCATCAACGGATATAACTGGCAGATGCCTATCCGCTGTTGCCACCCCGGCGACAAGGGATAGGCCGCCTGGTATGCGTAGTAAAAACGTGTGTCAAATCCACCGAAGAGCCGCGTCATGGCAAGATCCATCTCCCGATGTCCATAATACACCGCCGGGTCAAAAATACAGGCCTTCCCGTTGCTCCCCACCATAAAATTACCCGACCACAGATCTCCGTGTAACAACGCCGGCGCCTCCACCGGGAACAATTGCGGCAACTGCCGGCACAACCGCTCTACCTGCTGCACCATCTGCTGATCCACCAATTGCTGGTCATAAGCCATCCGGATCAACGGCAATAAACGGTTGAACGCATAAAATACCGTCCAGCTGCTATAAGGCGTATTATATTGCTTTAAACTTCCCACATAATTGGGGCCCGGATACCCAAAATGGGGCCGCGTTACCCGGTGCTGCTTCGCCAGCGACACCGCAAAGTCATCCCAGAAATCGGTTACCGCCTGCCCCTTCGTCAGGAATTCCTGCAACAGGTAAGCCTTCCCGTTCACACTCCCGTAACCCAGCGGCTTCGGCGTACGCAACGCCCCGGCCCCCTGCAGTTCCTGCAACCCAGCATACTCCTGCGCAAACATATCCGGATACTTCCGGGCATCATTCATCTTGATAAAAAAATACCCTTCGTTGGTGGCTATACGAAAAGATTCGTTAATATCGCCACCATGCACGCTTTTTGCATCATTAATATGTATTTTTACTTTCAAATGTTCGGAAAGTGCAACGCTTAACTGTTTTTGTAGAATTTCATCTATCATGTTCCGCCACATTATATGGAGACAAGAGTCAGGATTAAAAAGAAAATTGTCCGTATTGTACTAACACTTACGGCTATACTGTTGTTGAAAGGATTTTTCGCCTGGAGTAACCGCTTCAGTGATTTCTACTTTCATAGGTGGTATGAGTGGAGTAGTGTGGCGTTCAGACAAGTAACAGGTATAGTACCATTTAGCATTGGCGATGTAATATATACTGCCTGGATTATCGGAGGAATACTTTATTTGTTAAAACTATGTTATAAACTCTTCCGGGGAGCCTGGGAAGCCCTCGGCCTCCAGGTTTTAAGCGGTATCAGCTTCCTGCTCAGCGCTTACCTGGCCTTCCTCGTCCTCTGGGGCTTCAACTACGAACGCAACTCGCTCACCTACGATACACACCTCGTTACAGGGCCATATAATACGCAACAGCTCTATCAGTTGTCGGATACCTTACTGCAACTGGTGAACCAGGAAAAGGCCAACACCGGCGACACCATCGGTACCATGAAAACAGATACCAGTGGTAAACCCGTGTTCGAAAAGGCCATCGCAGCCTACGAGGCTGCTGCCAGAACCTGGCCTGCCCTGCGTTACCGCGCTCCCAGTGTAAAACCTGCCATGTTTGGCCACTGGCTCAACTATCCCGGTGTAACAGGCTATCTCAACCCATTTACCAACGAAGCACAGGTAAATACCACCGTGCCCGATGTGATCCTGCCATTCGTATCCTGTCATGAAATTGCACACCAGATCGGATATGCACCGGAAGAAGAAGCAAACTTTGTAGGTTACCTGGCCGCTACCAGCATCCCGGATAGCCATTTCCGTTATGCCGCCAATTTTGATATGTTCCTGTATAGCGTGCGTCAGCTCGCCCGCCGCGATTCTACCCTCGCCCACAATATCTGGAAAAGGGCCGTCCCTGGTGTGAAAGCAGATTATAAAGCCATCATCGATTTCTATGAACCCTATACAGGGAAAGTGGAAGATTACTCCTCCGTGCTATACGACCGGTACCTCAAAGCCAATAAACAGGATAAGGGTATCCGCAGTTATAGTGAAGTAACCGGCTGGCTTGTGGCTTATTTTAAGATCAAACCCTAGTTCATCATCAGCACATTCACACTGCGTTGCAGGATGTTAAAGGCAATTTCTGCCATCAGGTTCTCCCGGTCAAGGGTAGGATTCACTTCTGTAATCTCAAAACAGCAGATTTTACGGTGCTGCATAAATTTGGCAATCAGATCTTCCGCCTCCCGCTCTCTTAATCCGTTACTTACAGGTGTACCGGTGCCTTTGGAGATGGAGGCGTCCAGGCTGTCCACATCAAAAGAAACATAGATATACTCACAATCACTGAGATAACGGAATACAGAACGCGAAATATTCTCCGGACCCTTGCGGCGTACCTCGCTGGTGGTAATTACCTTCATCCCGTATTGCTTGATCAGGTAATCTTCTTCCTTTTCATAATCCCTCAGGGAAATGAATACAATATCTTCCGGTAATACTTTGGGGGCTATTTTGCCGATGTTTTTCAAAGCATTCCACATCTTGACCGTATTCTCATCCAGGTCATGCACCTTACAGTCCATATTGTCTTCTGCAATAGCGGTGGCCAGCGGCATCCCGTGCATATTGCCCGAAGGCGTGGTATAAGGCGTATGCAGATCGGCATGGGCGTCTATCCAGATCACTCCCAGTTTGGCTTTGGGATGCGCCATTTTCAGACCCGCAATGGTGGCTCCTGCCGTACTGTGATCACCTGATAATAATACCGGGAACCAGTTGGCCTTCACCGTTTCGCACACACTTTTGCTGATGCGCTCATACATATTGAAGGTGCCTTTGATCCTTTTGGCGTAGGGCGACTCAATCGGTTCAAATAGCAGCTTGTTTTCCGTTTCGATGGCTTCGGTGGGGAAATGCACAAAAAAGTTGCTCATAAAGTCCAGCGCGGCAATCTTAATGGCGTCTACACCCAAACTGGCGCCGCGTGTTCCTGCTCCTATTTCTGATTTTACTTCTATTATTTTAATATTCTTCATAAAAACATCATTACAGGCAAGCTACAGGTTTTTATGTGAACACCCAAAGCAACAGAACGTGTAATGGTGGAAAAATTGCATATAATAGGTGAATCAAATCCAATACAGTAGCGTTATCGTAGCGATTTGTTCAATATTTTCCCGGTTCTGGTTGACAACGTTGAATTTTAATCCGGCTATTTTTTTAGGTGCTTATTTATAAATAATTTGGGTCTATTACTATATAAAATTAAAACCATGGATTTTCAACTGACGGAAGAGCACCTGATGATACAAAAAGCTGCACGCGATTTTGCTGTCAATGAGTTGCTGCCCGGTGTTATAGAAAGGGATGAACACCAGAAATTCCCTGCTGAACAGATCAAGAAGCTGGGAGAACTCGGTTTCCTGGGCATGATGGTGAGTCCGAAGTACGGAGGAGCCGGCCTGGACACCATTTCCTATGTACTGGCAATGGAAGAAATCTCTAAAATAGACGCCTCTGCTTCCGTAGTCATGAGCGTAAACAACTCACTTGTTTGCTGGGGCCTCGAAACATTTGGTACGGAAGAACAAAAACAGAAATACCTGGTGCCACTGGCCTCCGGCCAGGTTATCGGCGCCTTTATGTTAAGTGAACCGGAAGCGGGCTCTGATGCTACTTCCCAGCGCACTACCGCAGAAGATAAAGGAGATCATTACCTTCTCAATGGCACCAAAAACTGGATTACCAACGGTAATTCCGCCAGTGTATACCTGGTAATGGCCCAAACCCATCCGGAAAAAGGCAGCAAAGGTATCAACGCCCTGATCGTGGAAAAAGATATGCCCGGTGTAACCATCGGCGCAAAAGAAAATAAACTGGGTATCCGTGGCTCCGATACCCACAGCGTAATGTTCCAGGACGTAAAAGTTCCTAAGGAAAACAGGATAGGAGAGGACGGCTTCGGGTTTAAATTTGCCATGAAAACCCTGGCCGGCGGCCGTATCGGCATTGCTTCCCAGGCATTGGGCATCGCCAGCGGCGCCTATGAACTGGCCCTGAAATATTCCAAAGAAAGAAAAGCTTTTGGTAAAGAAATCTCCCAGCATCAGGCCATCCAGTTCAAACTGGCCGATATGGCCACCCGCATAGAAGGCGCACGCCTCTTATGTCTGAAAGCCGCATGGGATAAAGATCAGCATAACGACTACACCCTCAGCAGTTCCATGGCAAAGGTATTTGCGTCTGAAGCAGCCATGTGGGTAAGCACGGAAGCTGTGCAGGTGCATGGTGGCTATGGATATGTGAAAGAGTACCACGTGGAGCGCCTGATGCGTGACGCCAAGATCACCCAGATCTATGAAGGTACTTCGGAAGTACAACGCATCGTGATCAGCAGGGCCATCCTGAGCTAAAATTTTGTATTCCGGGAGATTGGAATCCGCAAGGTGATTCCAATCTCCCCGGATAGTTCGCCGTTTTCCCCATACTCCCTTCTCCATCGGCAGTAACACAAATTCCGCGTATATTTGCCCGATGGCAATTAATCTCGACGCATACAACGAAGTCCTTTCCCGGCTGAAACCATATCATGCCCGGCTGGTAGCTGTTTCCAAAACGAAACCGGCGGAAGATATTGCAGCATTTTACGCAGCAGGACAAAGGATCTTCGGAGAAAACTACGTACAGGAACTTACCGAAAAACAAGCCCTTTTACCGGCAGATATTGAATGGCATTTTATTGGTCACCTGCAATCCAATAAAGTAAAATTCATTGCGCCATTTGTACATACCATTCATGCAGTGGATAGCTTGAAACTGCTGCAGGAAATCAATAAACAGGCGGCCAAACAGCAGCGCATCATTTATTGCCTGTTACAGGTACACATTGCAGCAGAAGAAACAAAGTTTGGTATGGATGAACAGGAGTTACAGCAACTGTTACAGGCATACCAGGCCGATCCTTCCGCTTTTTCACAGGTGCGCATTGCCGGCATGATGGGAATGGCCACTAACACCACCAACGAAACACAGATCCGTAAAGAGTTCCACCAGCTCCAACAGTTATTCGGATCCGTTAAAACCACTTATTTTAACAACGAAACGTACTTTAAAGAACTGTCCATCGGGATGAGCGCCGACTACCAACTGGCCCTGCAGGAAGGGAGTACCCTGGTACGTATCGGCAGCCTGCTCTTTGGCGAAAGGAACTATTCACAAATGTAGTCTTATGAAGAAATTATGGATCTATTGCATGGCAGGTATAGGTATGGCCTTTACTGCCTGCAACAACGGCAACGCCGCTAAAAACCTCGCCAATGGTGTGTGGCAGGCAAAGCTGCACCGGGCCGACGGAGCAGCTATCGTATTCAATTTTGAAGTAAAAGATACCGCCGGTAATAAGGTACTTTATGTCATCAATGCCAACGACAAACTCCTGGTAGATGATGTAAAAGTAACCGGCGATTCCCTCTTTATTAAAATGCCTTTCTTTGATTCGGAATTCAAAGCAAAGCTGTCTTCCGATAGCGCCGTAGAAGGCCTCTGGATCAGGCACCTGGCAGATAAAGATGTGAGCATTCCATTCTCGGCGGTAGCCGGCAAAGCAGAACGCTTCGCCGTGAATACACCCGCCACTGTGAACGTTTCCGGCCGCTGGGTTACACAGTTCGTGTCTTCAAAAGATAAGGACAAAGCACCCTCTACTGCGATCGGTGAATTCAAGCAATCCGGTAATATCGTACACGGTACCTTCCTCACCACTACCGGCGATTACCGCTTCCTCGATGGCGTGGTAGATGGCGACACCCTGCGTCTTTCTACCTTCGACGGCTCGCATGCGTATCTCTTCACTGCCCGCGTTGGAAAAGACAGCATTACGGATGGCCGCTTCTTCGCCGGTATCGGCGACGGACTGGAGTTCTGGTCTGCTGTGAAAAATGATACGGCTGCTTTACAGGACGAAAGAACTATCGCTACCATGAAGCCTGGTCAGCAACAGCTGGACTTCAGCTTCCCGGATCTCAACGGTAATAAGGTGAGCATCAAGGATGACCGCTTTAAAAATAAAGTAGTGATCATTACGCTCATGGGTTCCTGGTGCCCCAATTGTATGGACGAAACCGGCTTCCTGAGCAAATGGTATGAAAAAAATAAAGACCGTGGCGTAGAAGTCATCGGTCTGGCTTACGAACGCACCACCGATTTCGAGAAGTCGAAACATGCGCTTGAAGGCTTCCTTAAACGCTTTGATGTAAAGTATCCGGTACTCATCACCGGAGTAACACCCGCTGACCCGGAGAAAGGGCCTAAAACGCTTCCGCAGCTCACTGCTATCAAAGGCTTCCCTACCACCATCTTCATCAATAAAAAAGGAGATGTGCAGGAAGTACATACCGGTTTCTCCGGTCCTGGTACTGGCGAACATTATGAACAGTTCCAGGCCGACTTTAACCGCCTTGTCTCCAATATGCTGGACGCGAAATAGAACGTCGCTTAACGATACGAAGGGGTGCATTCCGGACAGGAATTGCACCCCTTTTCTATAATATCTTCCTGTTAAGTTTTATTTTCCGGCCTGATGTTTTTCAGATATTCAGGTTAAAAAGGTATTAATCCGATGGTATGATATAATTATATAATATCATACCGGAAGAAGCAAACCCACACTGGTATTTGCTCTCGGGGCATACTTCACTTTTTAATAAAATTTATTATTTCATTTCTTTCAAAAAGGTTTGAAAAATACCAGAATGTAATTATTTTACTGCTCCGTTTGACTTTTATAAATTCCATTATCTAATACGCTTATCTTATCCACCTGCCGGGGCAATGTCAACTCTGATGTTGTCCTGGATAGCGTTCCCTTCGATTTTTACGATACTGATACTGGTTACGTTTACTCTCACTCAGCAGGTGGTTTTTTCTCCTCCCTTTATACAATAACATTTCTTTAAGAGCGGATCCTCCTACATGGGCTTTTACTGGCCTGATATTTGAAAATTTCAGTTAGTAGTGTGATTTGAACTATGCACACGAATCATTTGTTAAACCATAAAAATCCAGAAATTATGTCTACAACGAAATTTCTTGCAGGTGCTATAGCCGGATTAACTACCGGATTAGTAATCGGATTATTAACGGCACCGGATAGCGGTGACAGAACCCGTAAAAAAATTAAAACAAAAGCAGACGACTGGCGCCATAAAATCAATGGCATTGTGGGAAAGGGAGGAGAGGACTTATCCGATCTGAAAGAAGTATTTGAACATGAAGTAACCGGTTTACAGGATGATGTGCGCGAAAGAGTACTGAAACTGATCAACAAAAGTCAGGGCGTTTACAACAGATTCAAAAGAGAAGCTCTGTCCTGATAAAGGTAATTGCCTTAATAAAAAATGCAGCGAAAGATATAAGTTATCTCCGCTGCATTTTTTATTAGAAAGGACAAGATGTTATTGCAAAATTTCTCCCGTTTCCATATAGTTTTTGAAACGTTTGATATCTTTTACAATCATATTTTCAAAAGCAGGATTCAACAGCCAGGCCATTCCGGAGCCCACATATCCGGCTGGTGGGCGATAAGTGATCATCACATCTATTTCGGTGCCACCATTGAATGTTTCGCGGAATGTAACCCTTCCGGCTGTAGCGATAGATGATCCCGGTAAAGAACGCCAGCCGATGATTTCACCCGGCACTTCTTTTACAATTTCTGCATCCCACTCCAGGGTACCAATACCGCCCGGTCCTTTTACAATCCAATGCGAATGAAAAGGATCTTTTTCTTCTACCGATTGCAGGTGTTTCATAAACACCGGCAGGTTATTCAACTGCCGCCAGAAATAGTAAACTTCCTCTCTTGGGTTATCAATGGAAAGAGTGGTACGGATATTCACAGCAGCAGTATGACGGTCGGGTTTACGTTTACCTAAAAAGCCATTCACGAGGTCGTTCCCGCTGATGCCACGATACAAGAGGTAACCCGCGCCTAACAGCTTTAACAAGCTTCCTACCGGTGATTTATCGACCTTGCTGATAGCACTCCCCACCAGCCACGCACCCGTGAATATGGAAACAATTCTACCTTCCGGCGTTACATTGATGATATTGGAGCTATCATATAAAGAACCTGCTTTTGGTTGTGATGAAAGATCATGTTGTGTTAAGGTAGTCATATATACAGTTTGGGGAACTACCAGCTAAAACCCTGCACTTTTGTTCGAAATCGATTAAGTTATTGATTGTTAGTTAGATAGATATGGTATTGCTCGTCATGTTCCTGTGGCACATCGGGTACGGTGCGTAATTTCTTACACACTACCGGTAGCTTGTTTTCGGGAGATGTTCGTCACGCCGTTATTCACCGGGGTTGTAATCGTTGCAGCCTTTTCATTAACGGTAAGAAGCCAGCAACGCATCAAAGATTTGTTGTCCCCAACGGGGCGCCAGCGCATTGTCCGGTTTGAAAGCGGCAAACTTTTCTGCTACGATATCTACAGTACTCTTCGCCCGCTTCTTGCCTCCACCGAATATTGCCGGAGTGTAGTAAATATTCAACGCTTTGATCAGCCAGGCCCGTGGATTTGTAGAATCTGCTGCAATAGCCTTCTCTGCATAACTCCGGCTTTCTCCGCCCAGCGAAGCGCCACGTGAAGGCGCCGCATTGATCCGGGCAGATAACCAGTATCCCATCAGCGTCAGCGTTTCTGTATTGCCGGGTTGCATTTCCAACGCCTTCTTCACAAATGGTTCGGCCTTCTTACAAAGTGCCTCCGCTGCTGTTTTATCCGATTTAAAAGAGAGTTGTGTAGCCGCCCAGCCTGCATAATACTGCAATAACCATTCTTCCGGATGCGCATTGGCCAAAGCCATCAGCGTGTCTATTCGTGGTGGCCACTGTGCAGGGGCTGCGGTTTCCAATACCATGATCTGTTGCCGGAGATCAGTTTGCCAGCCATCTTTTTCCTGTCCGTAAACAGTGATCATGACGCATAACAGCAGGGGGAATAACATAAGTAGTCGTCTCATAAGATAGTGTGTGAGCCAACAATGCCTTTACGAATTATATGCCAGCTTGCATTTCTCTGAATGAAGGGTTATCTTGACGCTTGTTAAATAAAACGAACATATGAAAAAACTACTGACCGCGTTATTCATGCTGGCTGGCCTTCACAGCTTTGCACAAAAGGAAATAGCCCCCAATAAATGGCTGAAACTCTTCAACGGAAAGGATCTTAAAGATTGGGATATCAAAATAACCGGGCATGAACTCAACGACAACTACGGTAACACCTTCCGGGTTGATAGCGGCATGCTGAAGGTGAGTTACGAAAACTATGATGAGTTTAAAGAACAATACGGACACATCTTCTATAAAAAGAACTTCTCCGCTTACCTGGTAGTCGTAGAATATAAATTTACAGGTGAGCAGGTAAAAGGTGGGCCGGGTTGGGCTTACCGCAACAGTGGCGTGATGCTGCACGGCCAAACGGCTGCCAGCATGACGAAAGACCAGGATTTTCCTATCTCCCTGGAAGAACAGCTCCTGGGTGGTAATGGTACTGATCCCCGTTCTACCAGCAACCTCTGTACACCGGGTACCAATGTGGTAATGAATGGAAAACTGATCAAAGACCATTGCATCAGTTCCACCTCAAAAACCTACCACGGCGATGTATGGGTACATGCTGAAGCACTGGTACTGCGCGATTCCGTGATTAAACACATTGTAGAAGGAGATACGGTGATTGTATACAACAAGCCGCAGATGGGCGGAGGTAATGTGTCTCACCCTAAACCAGGCCTCCTCCAGGAAGGCAAACTGCTCACAGAAGGATCTATTTCCCTGCAGAGTGAAAGTCACCCGGTGGCCTTCAGAAAGGTAGAACTGTTCGACCTTTCTCCCTACATCAATGATCCCGTTAAGCTGAATAAAATTCTCCATCAGTTGCAAAACCGGCCGGGAGCGAAAAAAGCAAAATAACGTGATGACGGGGGCGGGGTGGCCTCGGCGGCCGGGGTGGTCTGGGCGGTAAACAGCTGGCGCTGAGTAACAACAGGCAGGCAGCCAATGCTGGCAAGGATTTCCTTTTCATATGAAAATGTTTATGCTTGGAATAAAATGCGCATATCTGCTCATTTCTTGCAAATAAGGCAAATCCGGTACCATTTTTAGCCGCTTTCTGCTACCTTTGCCCCCTCGAAAGACACAGCATGGAAAATTGTACCCTCTATACGCACGAGGTTGAAATGGAGAAAGTGTTGACCCGCATGCGGGCACATTTTGGAGAACAGGCAGTAAAGGTAACCGGACCGGAACACCAATGGGAACAGCTGACCATCAGCTCAGGAAAAAAACTCCTGAGAAAGGGCAACACCCTCACTATTACCTACCGTCAACGCGCTATTCCCGGCTATCAGCTGGTACGCAACGATGACCCGGTAACCGCAAACCTGCTGGGCATGTACGGCTTCGTACAACAACTCCCGGCAGATAATCCGGACCTGAAAGAACTATTGCTCGCAAAAGTAGCCACCCTCAATACAGAAATCGCCTTCCTCGCCACACCTTCCTTTAATGGCGACCTCCGGGCCGCTGTCATGGAACTGGCGCACGAACTCGATGGCATCTTCTTCTGCGAAAACAATTTCATCTTTAAAACAGATGTACAGGGCTTCTGGGATAAAACCGGCGCACTGCTCCTGGATGTCAACGGACACTCTACCGCTACCAATCTCACGGTAAATATCAATACCCGCTACTTCGACAGTCAGGAGGCTCCTTCCGATACTGCTACTGCCAGAAAAGAAAGAAACCGGCAGCTGCTGGAGGAAATGAAGGTGAAAACCACCCCCAATCTTCCTGTAATTGCAGACGAAAGCCAGGTGGTACTCCGCTCTGTGGAAGAAGTAGCGCAACGGGCAGCTGTTCTTGCAGCTGTAAACACGGTAGCTTTTGGATATCTCGAAAGTCCGGCCGTAATCAGCTATCTGCAACAACACCAGCTCTGGGATAAAACAACGCCCGCTGAAAAGGCTTTTCTCGAAGATCCGCAGGACGAAGCAAAAACACGGGAAACCTGGAAATGTGAAGATATCTGGGTATTGTTGTGGGCACTCAACAAAGTGCCTTCTCTTGGGGAAATGGACGCCCTCTGCAACCTGGATATGGTACCGGAAGAGGCATTCCCTTTCCGTGGCCCGGCTTCCGATCCGGCTGTATTCCTGGCTGGCGCTACCTCCTTACGCAACGCATCAGAAATACTGGATGCCAACGATCTTTACTACCGCGCCAACTGGGCTTGTGTAGACGCCCGCTTAAGAAGCGAAAAAGAACCTGTGCATCCTGGTATTGTATACGAAAGACATTACGCCCTTAACTGGCTGATCAACTACCGGGATCAAACCTGGGATGAGGTGACCTGCGATACCTGATGGTATCAGGAATTTTCTCAAAACTTATTTGTAAAAATATTTCGGGGAGATAAAAGCGAATATCCGCTTCTATCTCCCCGAATCTTTTAGACATAAAAAGTAAGAGGCGCCTTTACTCGCCTTTCAGCATCAGCTGCCGGATATACTTTACCGGTGCGCTACCATAACTTAAAAACGTTTCGTTGAACTTCTTCAGATTATAGTTTTGTCCCTGCTGCTGTTTGTAGGCTGCACGCAGGTCTATGATTTCCTTGTAGCCGGTGAAATAGCTGGTCAGCTGTACGCTGGTTACACTCACCCGTTTCCATTTGCCTTCTGCTTCTGCGGCCTGTTGGAATGCCTCTTTGGTCAGCAGGTGAATGGCGTCTTCCTTGCTCATATCTTTCACGTGTACGCTGTAATCCAGGATGGTATTGCATACGGTGCGCAGGTTCCATTTGTACCACATCAGCCACATTTCAGGTTCGTCGTTGCCATAGCCGTTTTCCAGCATCATCTGTTCTGTGTATACCGCCCATCCTTCAATCATGGCGCCGTTGCTCATCAGTGATTTGATCAGGCTGGGAGAGCGGTTGGCATATACCAGCTGTGTGTAGTGACCCGGAATAGCTTCGTGTATATCAAGGATCTGCAGGATGTAGTGATTGTATTCGCGCAGGTAACTTTCTGCTTTATCTTTCGGCCATCCTTCCAGGCTGCCTACATTGTAGTAGGTGTTGCCGCCTTTGTCGTACGGGCCGGGGGCACTGATAGAAGCGCCTGCCACTCCTGCCATGTAAGCTGGTTCTTTACGTACCACCAATGGTTTTGAAGGATCGATATACAGCAAATCTTTTTCTTTGATAAAAGCAATCAGCGAAGGCAATTGCTTTTCAATGGCCGACTGGAATTCTTCCGGTTTCACATGTTTCACAGAAAGCGTATCTATCATAAGGCCTACCAGTTCCAGTGAATCGGTGGGCATAGGAGCAGTACCAAAGTATTTACTCCACAACTGACGGCTGATCTTTGTCATTTCTCCGTGTACAAACGCTTTACGGGCAACGGCAGAATCATAGATCTGTCCTGCGCTGAAAGAGGATTGTATGTCGTATTTGAATTTCTGATCGTACAGTGCTTTGCCCAAACGGAAGCTGCGCGGATGTTCCGGCTTCAATGCCTTTAACCAATCGGCATAATCGCGGATGGCTTTGGTGGCGGTTTTGGCGCTGTTAATCATGGCAGTTTGTTCAGCCGCAGGAATACTGGTTTTTTTCAGCGAGTCTGCAAAGTCTTTTTCGAAAACAGATAAGCCGCCATTGTTCTGGTCAATTGCCAGGGAGGTGAGTTCAGGAACCGGATCCTTGATCTGTTTTTTAGCGGCTTCATAATAGGCCGGAATATTTTGCAATCTGCCGCCAAAGGCGCGCAGCCTGGTTTCCAGCGGTGCATAATTTTCATTCAGGATAAACGCAAACGTATTGCTCACATTATAGGAAGAAGGATCCCATTCACTGCCTTTCTGTTCTTTGATATTCCATTGCACGGATTCCAGGTAATTCTGAATCAGTTGGTAGTCGATTTTGTTGGCATCACTCAAAGCCTTGAGATCATATGATTTCAGCGAGTCCAGGTGTTGCTGTGCAAAAGCCAGGCTGGATTGTCTGGCGGCACTATCCGGCACAATCAGCACGGAATCATATTGATGGAAACCAACGTTGGTGGCCCAGTCAGGGTTTTCTTTCCACAGGGCATCAATAAAATGAGCTTCATAGTTACTGAAGGCATGATTCAGCGTACTATCGGTACCACTGGTTTTGCTGCCGGCGCCGTTGTTGTTACAGGCTGCGAGGGCAGCTGCGGCGGTGGCGCAAAGGAGGAATCTTTTCATTGCAGTAGATTGTTGTTGTTTCAAAAAAGCCACCGTAATATACTATTTAATTATTTTCTTTACTTTTGCTGCTCATTAATAATAAACACTGCAAACACTTGCGCCATGTAATGTCACAGGCATATTAGTTTTATTCCTTTCGCCGTTCCATCCCGGAACCGGCCTGTGAAAATATTGTTTCATTCAAACCCTGCTAACATGGCAATTTCTCAGAAATATGGCCGTACCTGGCATTATCCGTTTTCACCCGGCACTACGAGCGATGACCGTATTCAACACGAATACTGGCAATCGCTGCAACAGATCCCGGTGTTGATTCATACGGAAAAGCTGGACGGTGAAAATAATTGTTTGTCGCGATACGGTGTATTTGCGCGCTCACATGCAGCGCCCACTACATCGCCGTGGACAGCTACCATTCGCCAGTACTGGCAAAGTATCCGGAACGACCTGGGTAACCTGGAGATTTTCCTGGAGAATCTTTATGCGGTGCATTCTATAGAATACCGTAACCTGGATCATCATTTTTATGTGTTTGGCATCCGGGAGGGCGACCGCTGGCTCAGTTGGGAAGAAACCCACTTCTATGCCGCTATGCTCGACCTGCCGGTGGTGCCGGAAGTAAAACGCATCACACCACCACTGGTACGCACTGATTTTGAGCGTGATATTTTATCGCTTGTAAACGGTCCGGGTGCTTTTGATCCGCATGATGTGCATACCGGTGAACCCGCTACCATGGAAGGTATTGTGTCCCGTAATGCTGCCGGATATGCGGTCAGCGATTTCGCAGATAACATGTTTAAGTATGTCCGTAAGGGACATGTAAAAACAGACCAGCACTGGACCCGTCACTGGCGCCGTGCAAGGTTAAATAACGAAGGAGGTAATTATGTGGCAGCTCAGTGAAAATAAAGACTGGTCCCACCTCGAAAATACATTTGAATGGGTACGCGTAATGGCTGATGTTCCGCAGGATGCCATTCATCATGCGGAAGGTAACGTGGCCGTACATACGCAGATGGTGTTGGCGGCATTGCAGCAGTTGCCCGCTTACCAGGCGCTTGGCGCGCAGGAGCAGGAACTGCTCTGGGCGGCGGCACTACTGCATGATGTGGAAAAGTTCAGTACCACGGTGACAGCGCCTGATGGCAGCATCACATCGGCGGGGCATGCCCGCAAAGGGGAGGGGAAGGCCCGGCAGATCCTTTACCGGGAAGTACCGGCGCCTTTCTTTCTCCGGGAGCAGATCGCCAAACTGGTCCGGTATCACGGCCTGCCCCTATGGGTGTTTGAAAAGCCCGATCCGCAGAAAGCTGTGATCACGGCCAGCCTGGAAGTGAATACGGAATGGCTGGCATTGCTGGCCCGCGCCGATGCGTTGGGCCGGATCTGCAGCGACCAGGCCGATCTGCTGTACCGCATTGATTGTTTTGAAGAACTGTGCCGCGATAATCAATGCTGGGGCAGGCCACGTGCGTTTGCTACGCCTGAAGCCCGGATGCAATACCTTCAGAAGGCCGACAGCTCCCCGGATTACGTGCCGTTTGATACGCCGCAAGCCACCGTGATCATGATGAGCGGCTTGCCGGGAGCAGGCAAAGACACATACGTCCGTAAACATTACCGGCACCTGCCGGTCATCTCACTGGATAATATCCGGCAGGAAATGAAGATCAGTCCTACCGATAAAAGCGGTAATGGTACAGTGATTCAGGCTGCGAAAGAACAGGCGCGTGTGTATCTCCGGGAAAAAAGATCCTTTCTCTGGAATGCCACTAATATTACCCGGCAGATGCGGGAACAGGTGATCAGTCTTTTTACAACTTATCAGGCAGCAGTAACAATTGTGTATGTGGAAGTGCCGGCGGCGAAGTTATTGCAACAGAATAAAGACAGGGAAGCAGTGGTGCCGGTAGCGGTGGTGGAGCGGTTGATCAGTAAGCTGGAAGTGCCGTCTGTAACGGAAGCACACGAAGTGATTTATTGTTGTTAACCGGCGTATGCAGCGGAATACTTCCGCTGCATACGCTTTTATCAGAATTCATTCCGCCACATCATGCTCTCTACGGGTTTCACCGTGCGACCATTATATTTGGCATTGCCTTTTTTGTTATAGAAAGTTTCTACTTCTCCTTCTACTACGAAGTAGATCAGCTGTCCCACAGGCATTCCTGCGTATATGCGTACGGGTTGTGCGCAGGAAATTTCCAGGGTCCAGGTATTGCAGAAGCCTACATCGCCTTTACCGGCAGTGGCGTGGATATCAATTCCTAAACGGCCTGTGCTGGATTTGCCTTCCAGGAACGGCACATGCGCATGCGTCTCCGTATATTCTTCTGTTACGCCCAGGTAAAGGGTACCGGGTTGTAAAACAAATCCTTCTTCCGGAATTTCAAAGTGATCAATTTCATTGTGTTTGCGCGCATCCAGTACACGGTCTTTGTAGGTAGCCAGGTATTTGCCCAGGTGCACATCGTAGGAGTTGGTCCCCAGGAATTTACGGTCATAGGGAGCAATGACGATAGTGCCTTTTTCAATTTCCTCCAATATCCGTTTGTCTGACAGAATCATGCTTTGGTTCGTTTAATTTTAGTGAGCTATAATGGTAGCTTTGAGTTTTCAGCTGTTAGCATTTCGTTAAAGACGCCCTGCCAAAAGCTGTTTTTTCTGCTTTTTTGCTTTAATTTGGCAAGATATGCCATTAATACGAACGATACAAATTGATCCGGAAACGAAGCTGGGTGTATGGAAGATAACGGAACCGGAAACTTTTTTCCGGGAGAAGGTAAACATCAGCCCGGCTATTCATCATCCGCATAAGCGATTGCAGCATTTTGCCGGCAGATACCTGCTGGTAACGCTTTTTCCGGAGTTTCCCATCGAACAGATTACTGTCACCAATTCCCGGAAGCCGGTACTGGTATGCGATAGTCATCATTTCTCTATTTCTCATTGCGGTGATTACGCGGCTGCTATTGTGAGTACCAAAGCCGCTGTGGGCATTGATATTGAAGAAGTGAAACAAAAAATAGAGCTGGTATCGCATAAGTTCCTGTCGCCCGCTGAACGGGCATTTATTGATCCTGCCCATGAGCTGCCTCATAAAACGATCTGCTGGAGTGCCAAAGAGGCGATGTTTAAATGGTATGGATTGGGAAGCGTTGATTTTAAACAGAATATGAAGCTGCATCCCTTTGTTTTTCAGCAGGCCGGTTTCATCACCGCCGATTTTAACAAAGAGGAAGCAAATACGCGGTTATATTTGCAATACATTATGGAAAATGACCTATGCCTGGCATGGACTCATCCTGCGTGAGGAAAGATTTTATTAAGCACTGTTGCGTTTATTTATGAAGATTTATTTACTCGGTTTTATGGGTGCCGGAAAATCCTATTGGGGTAAACAACTGGCAGACCACTGGCAACTGCCCTATTATGATCTGGACGAAGTGATTGTGGAAGCAGAAGAGATGGCCATCGCAGATATTTTCGCTACGAAAGGGGAAGACTATTTCCGCGAAAAAGAAAGTGAGTTGCTGCGGGAGTTATCTGCACAGGAAAACTTCCTGATCTCCTGCGGAGGCGGAACACCCTGCTTCCAGGAGAACATGGATTTTATGAATGAGAATGGTACGACCATCTGGATCAATCCATCCGTGGAAGCGATGGCAGAAAGACTGCAACGTAAGAAATCGAAAAGGCCATTGATTGCTGATCTGGAAGATGAAGACCTGGCAGGTTTTATAGAGAAAAAGATGGCAGAACGACTGCCTTTTTACGAGCAATCGAAGCATATAATTACATCGGATAATATTTCATTGGATACCTTTACGCAAAATTTCTAGTATGCATAAGAGTTTTTTAGTTTGGGCGGCGGTATTAGGCGCATTGGCAGTTATTTTAGGCGCATTTGGCGCACATAAACTGAAAGAGCTGGTGCCTCCTGAAACCGTATCTACTTTTCAGACGGGCGTTACTTACCAGTTCTATCACGTATTCGCATTGATTGCTACCGGCATTTTGTTTGCACATCTGCCCGGCAGCCAGCTGGTATGGGCAGGCAGATGCTTTATTATCGGTATTATCCTGTTCTCCGGTTCACTGTACGCACTCACCCTCCTGAAAGCCACCGGCAATGTAGGTTTGAGAGGCATCGGTATTGTGACACCTATAGGCGGTGTATTCTTTATTGCCGGCTGGATCTCTTTGCTGGCAGGTATTTTAAAATTAAAAGCGTAAAGCATTTTCGTATATGTACAGAGGTTTCTGGGTGTTGATAGTGAGTTTGCTGACTGGTTCAGTAGTGATGGCACAGGACAATGCAAATATTGCCGGTAAATGGTACGGCGCCTTTAAACTTTATTACGGAGATAAGTACCGCGTGATCCTGGAACTGGAAAAGGACGGAGCCGGTTACAAAGGCAAGCTCCTGTTACCCGATCTGCCGGAAAGTGAATCGCTGGAAATGGAAACAGTCGTGTACCGTAAGGATACCCTGCTGCTTCGGGTGGATGATGTGAATTTTACGTACACCGGCGTATGGGATCCTGCAGTGAAAAAGTTCCGTGGCGTGGCCCGTATAGGCAATGATGACAGCCAGATAGAACTGGGACGTAAAGAGATTGCGCTGGCCGACATCTACAAAAGACCACAGGAGCCAAAGCCTCCTTACCCTTACTATACAGAAGAAGTAAAATTCAATAATGTAAAAGACAGCGTTTCATTAGGCGGTACCTTTACCCGTCCGGCGGCTAACGGAAAATACCCGGTAGTGATCCTGCTGACAGGTTCCGGTCCGCAGAACAGGAACGAGGAAATGGCAGGTCATAAACTGTTCCTGGTACTGGCCGATTATTTTGCCCGTAATGGAATTGCGACCCTGCGTTACGACGACCGTGGGTATGGTGCTTCTACGGGTGACTTTGAATCAGCCGATATTTACGATTTTTCACATGATGCGCTGACAGCATTGGGTTACCTGAAAACCCGGAAAGACATTGATCCGGCAAGGATCGGTTTTGTGGGCCACAGTGAAGGGGCCAGCGTGGCCTGTATTGCTGCAGCAAACAATCCGGCCGTGGATTTTGTAATTTCCATGGCAGGTGTAGGTATTACCGGCAGGGAGTTGGTAGACCAGCAGGCGGCTGCCAAAGGTAGAATGACAGGCAAATCAGATAGCCTGATCCTGGCAGACCGGCAGCAGTTGAAACCCTACTGGGATCTGCTGGCCAGCGACCGCCCGATAGCAGAGATCAGACCCGAAGCAGAAAAAATGCTGCGGGAAATATACCGTAATTCAAGTGCAGACGTTAAGAAAGGACAAACAGAAGAAGAACTGATCCGGGATGCCAATATGACGCCAGAAACATTAACTTTATTAAGATACCGGCCACTGACCTATCTGAAACAGATCAAGTGTCCGTTTATGGCGATTAACGGCACCGCCGACATACAGGTAGATGCCAATACAAATCTGAAAGAAATTGAACGTGCATTAAATGAAAATGGCAATCTGCTCACAACAATCCGTAAGTTTGATGGGTTGAATCATTTGTTCCAACGTTGTAAAACATGTGATGTAAGTGAATACGGAGAGTTAGAACAAACCATTGATCCCCTGGTCCCCGAGTTTATGGCGCACTGGATTTTGCAGTTGCCGCCAGCGGCGGACAGGTAGTCCCAAAATTTAAAGTTAGCTGTCAAAAGCTGTTGCAGTCACACTAAGAGCTATAAGCTGAGAGCTAACAGCTAAAAAACGAATATGTCCAAGAATAAACTGAAAACTGAAAAACCGGAAAGCAAAAAACCACCGAAAGGCCCTGCAACGAACCCTGATGTACTGAAAAAAGATAAAGAGCCGGAGGTAAAGGTAAAAGAGCTGGTGAAAGATGAACGCACCCATAAGGTATTGGGCGTGTTCTTTCTTTTATTGTCTGTTTATTGCTTTATTGCGTTCACTTCCTATCTTTTCACCTGGGAAGATGACCAGGATAAAATCTTCCATTATTCTACCCGGGAATTATTCTTTGGGGATGTAAAAGTAGACAACCTGCTGGGCCGTTTGGGTGCCTATGTGTCACATAACTTCTTCTTTTACGGTGTAGGAATTGCTGCCTACCTGTTCTGTTATTTCTTTTTTATTGTAGGAGTTAACTTTATCGTAGGCCGCCGGGTATTCCGTATCTGGCGCAGTATAAAGTATATCCTGTTTGGTTTGCTGTTTATCAGCATGACCATGGCCTTTGTCACCAATGGCCACGATTTTCCCTGGGGAGGCGCCATGGGCGATGCCCTGAATAAGTGGATGAGCGGCTTTGTAGGTAAAACAGGGACTGCACTCCTCCTGATTGTGGTGGGCTTCTCCTGGCTGATCTGGAAATTCAATTTTGATTTCAAATGGCCGGAGAAAAAGATAAAACCTCCCAAACCAGTGCCCGCAGCAGCACCTGCAGCGCCTGTAGCATCTGCTACTGCAACACCAGCTGCTCCGGCAGCCACCAATACAGCTCCGGTAAGGGAAGATCCGCGCAAAAACGGTCTCCGCGACGATGGCGGTGTGATGGTGATCCCTCCACATGCGGAAGAAGAGGAAGAAGACCTGCCACCAATGGAGTTGGTGGAAAGGGAAGATATTACAGTCATCCCGTCTCACGCACCTTATATGCCTCCTGTGCCCGCTTCTTCTTTTACGGAAGAAGAAGACCTGCGTACAGAGGAAGAGGAAGCGGAAGATCCCGGGCCATTGCTGTATATAGAGGAAACCCCGGAGCCTCCGCCACCTCCTGCCAAAAAGAAAGGCGCCCCCACAGAAGTGGCGTTTGAAATAAAACCTACCTACCAGGATGAAGAAGACGAAGTAGAGGAAATTGCCCCGGTAAGGCCCGTGGAACCAGTAGATCCCTATGATCCGTCACTGGATCTGAGAGATTACAAGTTCCCTACCCTGGACCTGCTGGAAAATCATAATGCCGATAAAGTAATTGTACAGGATACCACGGAACTGGAAAAGAATAAGAACCAGATCATTGATACCCTGAAAAACTACGATATTTCCATCCAGAAAATAAGTGCTACCGTAGGACCTACCGTGACACTGTACGAAATTGTGCCGGCAGCCGGCGTTCGTATCTCCCGTATTAAAAACCTGGAAGATGATATCGCATTGAGCCTGTCGGCGCTGGGGATCCGTATTATTGCCCCCATCCCGGGAAAAGGTACCATCGGTATAGAGGTGCCCAATGTGAAAAAGACCATTGTATCGCTCAAGAATATGCTCGCTTCGGAGAAATTCCAGAGCAGCACTATGGACCTGCCCATCGCGATCGGTAAAAAGATCGACAATGAAAACTTTATTGCCGACCTCGCGAAAATGCCCCACCTGCTAATGGCAGGTGCTACCGGTCAGGGTAAATCTGTGGGTATCAACACCCTGCTGGTGTCGTTGCTGTATAAAAAGCATCCTTCCCAGCTGAAGTTTGTACTGGTAGATCCGAAAAAAGTGGAGCTGTCCTTATATAAGCTCATTGAAAAACACTTCCTGGCCAAATTACCCGGCGAGGATGATGCAATCATTACAGACACCAAGAAAGTAATCCATACCCTCAATGCGTTGTGTATTGAGATGGATCTGCGTTACGACCTGCTGAAGGAAGCCGGTACCCGTAATATCCGTGAGTACAACGGTAAGTTTACCCAACGTCGCCTCAATCCGCTGAAAGGCCATCGTTACCTGCCCTTCATTGTGCTGGTAGTGGATGAGTTTGCGGATCTGATCATGACGGCGGGCAAGGAAGTGGAAATGCCGATTGCCCGCCTGGCGCAGCTGGCCCGTGCGGTAGGTATTCACCTGATCATTGCCACGCAACGTCCGTCTGTAAACATTATTACCGGTACCATCAAAGCCAACTTCCCGGCCCGCGTGGCCTTTAAGGTGTCTTCCAAAATAGATTCCCGTACTATCCTGGATATCGGCGGCGCGGAGCAGCTGATAGGACAGGGGGATATGCTGGTGTCGTTCAACGGGGAGCTGGTGCGTTTGCAGTGTGCTTTCGTGGATACACCGGAAGTGGAAAATGTAGCCGAATTTATCGGTAACCAGAAAGGTTACCCGGATGCTTTCCTGTTGCCCGAATATGTAGACGATAAAGATCCGGATGGCAGGGAACTGAGCATTGCCGACAGGGATCCGCTTTTTGAAGAGGCTGCCCAGGTGATTGTAACCGCCCAGCAAGGGTCTACCTCCCTGTTGCAACGCCGTATGAAACTGGGCTACAACCGCGCCGGCCGCCTGATGGATCAGTTGGAAGCCGCGAACATTGTGGGTCCTAATATGGGCAGTAAAGCCAGGGATGTACTTGTGAAAACAGAGAGCGAGCTGAACGAAATCCTTAATAATTTGTTATAATATGTTAAGGAAGACCGAATTTATTACCCTTTTTCAGGAAATATCATGAATTTTGCACCCTGTAAAAGACCAACTAAGCTTTACCGGCATGGCATTTGTCTTTGCTGGGAGAGCACAAACTAAAAAAAACTACGATGAAGAAATTTGTATTAACAGGAATGTTGTTGAGTGGTATCATTTTCAGCGGCATGGCACAATCTAAGGGAGCCTCAGACCCAAAGGCTAAAACCGTACTGGATGGTGTTAGTAATAAATTCAAATCATTAAAAACAGTAGTCGCTAATTTCATCCTGAAAGTAGAAGGCGCCAACAACAGCGTATCCGATTCCAAGAAAGGTACCGTATACCTGAAAGGAGCCAAATATAAAGTAACGCTGCCCGGACAGGAAATCATCAGTGACAACAAAACTTCCTGGACGTATGCGAAAGACGTGAATGAAGTAACCGTAAATACAGTAGACCAGAGCAGCAGCGCCATGACACCGGCAAAACTGTTCACCAATTTCTACGATAAGGATTATCTGTACAAACTGGATGGTGAAACCACTGAAAAAGGAAAAGTGTTGCAGAATATCGAGCTGACACCTACCGACAAATCCAAAAATGTATTCAAGGTAATCGTTTCGGTAGATAAGAAGAACCAGAGCATTGCGAAAATGAAAGTGTTTGAAAAGAATGGTAATCACTATACCTACGAGATCACCAACTTTACGCCGAACACCAACCTGAGCGATGCGACCTTCACTTTTGACGCCAAAAATTATCCTGGTGTAGAAGTGGTAGACCTCCGATAGGATCAACTTTCTATAATAAAGGCCACCGGAACAGTAACAGGAGCGGATTTATACCCCGTCTGTCGCTGTTCCGGTGGCTTTTACCGTTTGAAAGGGTCCTGCTATTCCGCCACCACGGGTGATTTAGCGCTACGCAGCAGGCCGGTGGTGAATAGGGCTGTACCAAAAGCTTTGTCCTTTCTTGTTATTTATTTACCTTTGGCGAGTTCAATTTAAAATTAAACAATATGGCATACGACGTAATCGTAATTGGTAGTGGGCCCGGCGGATATGTGGCTGCTATCCGTGCTTCTCAGCTGGGATTTAAAACTGCAGTAGTGGAAAGAGAGAGTCTGGGTGGTATCTGTTTAAACTGGGGCTGTATTCCAACGAAGGCTTTGTTAAAAACTGCACAGGTTTTTGAATATACACAGCATTCAAAAGACTATGGTATCACTGTAGGTGATGCAAAAGTAGACTTTGAGGCCGTTATTAAACGTAGCCGTGGTGTTGCTGATAAAATGAGCAGGGGCGTTCAGTTCCTGATGAAGAAAAATAAGATCGACGTATTAATGGGCAATGGTAAAGTAAAATCCAAAGGCCAGGTGGAAGTAACCGATAAAGACGGTAAAGCCACCACATACGACGCAAAACATATCATCCTGGCTACCGGCGCACGTGCACGTGAGCTGCCTAACCTGAAGATCGACGGTAAAAATGTAATTGGTTATCGCGAAGCGATGGTACTGCCTCAGCAACCTAAATCCATGATTGTGGTGGGTTCCGGTGCTATCGGCGTTGAATTTGCTTACTTCTACGCTACCCTGGGTACGAAAGTAACTATCGTTGAATTCCTCCCGCGCATCGTACCGGTTGAAGATGAAGACATCTCCAAAGAACTGGAAAAAATATACAAAAAGAAAGGTATCGATATCATGACCAACGCTTCAGTAGAAGCAGTGGAAGCAAGTGGTAACGGTGTGAAAGCGAAAGTAAAAACTGCCACCGGCGAAATCACCCTGGAAGCAGACGTGGTACTGAGTGCGGTAGGTATCGCTGCCAATATCGAGAACATCGGTCTGGAAGGACTGGGTATCAAAACCGATAAAGGCCGTGTATTGGTTGATAAATACTACCAGACAAATATCCCGGGCGTTTACGCAATTGGTGATATGGTTCCTGGTCAGGCACTGGCACACGTGGCTTCCAAAGAAGCGATCGTTTGCGTAGAAGCTATCGCATACAACGAAAAGAAATATGCACACAAACCGGAAACCATTGATTACATGAACATTCCAGGCTGTACTTATTGCGCACCTGAAATTGCTTCTGTTGGTTATACCGAGAAGGCAGCTAAAGAAGCCGGTTACGAAGTGAAAGTGGGTAAATTCCCATTCTCTGCGTCCGGTAAAGCTTCTGCAGCCGGTGCTACCGAAGGTTTTGTGAAGGTAATTTTCGACGCTAAATACGGCGAATGGTTAGGTACCCACATGATCGGTGCTAACGTAACTGAGATCATTGCTGAAACAGTAGTAGCGCGTAAACTGGAAACTACTTACCAGGAAGTGCTGGATTCTATCCACCCGCATCCAACCATGAGCGAATCTGTAAAAGACGCCATTGAAGTAGCTTACGGAGAAGCGATTCACCTGTAATCATCATATTATTGTAAGTATAATGCCAGCCGTTCCGGATTTCCGGAGCGGCTGTTTTTGTTTCCGGCAGGATGCGTGCTAAAAACTTATATCAGCCTATTCCTGCTTCACAAACTTCGCTGAATAGATCCGTTTATTATCTGCATAGATCCCGCAATGATACACCCCATTCGCTAATTGCTGTACCGGCACTGTTTCCTGCGTGCCTTCCAGGTTGCGTTGTAAAACAATGCGACCGCTCATGTCTGTGATCAACAGCTTGCGGGAGCGTGCAGCGCCATCCAGTATAGTCAGCTGTGTACTAACAGGGTTGGGAAAGAGCAGGATATGGTTGTCAGCAATAAGGGTAATGGTGACCGGATCAGCATACACGTAAGTGCCAGTGCTGGTAAGCAGTTTAACCCGGTAGTGCAGCCATCCTTCCGGAGGTTGCGGATCTACATAATTCAGGTGCAGCGCGTTGTTGATGGGCTGTTCCTGCAGGGTGATCCATCCTTCCGGCGTAAGCCGCTCCCAATAAAGGGTTTGAAGATGCCAGGTGCTGCCCAGTGTGAGCGACAGCAATACCTGGTTGGTGGTAGTTGGATCTGCCAGCAGAGTTTGTACATAGCAACCTACGCCCTGCTGTGTGTAATTCATGGCGTAACTGCGGAGGCCCGCCCAGCCGGTAGTAGCCACCGGGCTCACTGCAAAGTATGCAGAAGATACCTGCGAAGCAGGCAGGAAGATAAAAGTATCACGGACCTGGCTATACGGTATCAGCGAGGTCTTATCCAGTGTGTACAATTGATAAGCAGCAGCACCTGGTTGTGCATTCCAGTAAAGCAATACGGTATCCTTGCAATTAAATCCGGTATGAATGGTTGGTTGTGGTGAAATATAGAAAGGAGCACTGATAAATGAAGTATCAGGTAATGTTAGTTTCAGCAATACCGGTTGAAAAATATCCGGTGTGGTCCAGTTGACAGGGCCGTTGGAGAGTGGAATGTTTTGTGCAACCGGCTGCCAGGACCGGCCACTGTCCGTACTATAGGAGATGTCACTGTTACCACTATACGTAGTTTGCCATTGCAATGGGATGGTTTGGGCAGCGCGGGAAACACTTCCGGGCGCCGGGTTTTGCCATTGAAAACTTTTTACCGGGATCCATTCATAAACCAGGTAAAAGGGTTGCGTTGTGGTGGATACGGCAGCTCCGGATACTTGTAGTTGCAGGTTTCCTGCCACCGGGTGCATAACACTGATTTGTTCTATATTATTTATGCTGTCCCTGCCGCGCTTTGCCGGCAAAGCGAGGGAATCGGGGTCCGGATTTAATATCCATGGCAGCCAGGTTTTGCCATCTGCAGTAATAGCTGCCAGATCAAGATCATTTATAAGCGCTTTAGGCGCGTTGACGGCTGCGGGTGGATCATTCCAGCAAAGCGTTACTTTCAGCTCCTGTATGCCCTCCGGAACCGTTATGTCGAAACGTTTGATGGTGCCTTTGCTTACAGCTCCCTGCAGCAGATGTTGTTGGGTAAGTGTTTGTAAAGCTCCATACGCATGAAGGTCGCCGTATCCATGAGAGAAGGAGGGGCCGGTACCCGCTGCCCTTGTAGCGCTGTTGATCAGCAGTGCCCTGCCCAATGCCGCTGCCATGGGGCTGTTGTGCTGTTGCCTCCAGGCATCCTGCAGCAATGCTACTACGCCGCTGGTAAGTGCTGCTGCACCCGAAGTACCATCTTCTCCAAAAGCAGTTAATTCCGGCTTGAGACGACCATCGTATGCAGGTCCCCTGGAACTCAGCGCCATTACCAGTGAGGATCCGTCTGTACCACCTGCTGTAATAATATTTTTTGCCTGTTTGAAATTACCAGATAAATTGGCATAGCCCGAAATGCCGCTGTAGCGGCCAGCGGAAGAGGCCAGTGTGCCGATATTTCCGGAAGAATATACATGTACCATTGTGTCTGATGTATACACCTGCTGATCATAGGCCGCTGCTTCTGCACCGTAATAATTTTCTATCGTGGTACCATACGAATGATTCTGTACTGTGATACCGGATTGCTGATAGTAAGCGTCATCGTCCGGAAACAAACTGTTGTTGTAATCGGCAGAACTCAGCTGTACTTCCGGCGCTACGCCTTTACCATTTATCCCGCTGTTACCTGCGCCACCGATCAGCGTGGCCATGATGAGTGCATGCGTGCTGTTGAGTGCTGATGCGTATACTGAAGGACGGTATCTTCCCTGCAGATCAATATCGGTAGTGTCAAAAAGATCTTCTTTAACGGAAACGGATATACGTTTTCCTGTGACTCCGGGAAACTGTTGTTGTGCATAGGTGATCCGGTTGAGCGTCAGGTTGGCGGTATTGATAATGATTTCAGGAGAAGGCCGTCGGATAAGATCTGCAAACTGTATAACCGGATTACTGATAACAGTTTTCCAATCTTTCTTCCGGATGCTTGCTACTGCTACTTTATAACGGGGTGAATAAGAGATTATATGCGCATTTTGTAACGTATTATCAGTGAGCATGCAAGCCAGTTGTACGGTAATGCTATCGCAGTCGCGTATTTTTTCCAGTTGCTGCAATAATGCCATACTGGCTTTAAAATTGTCATTTGCAGTATAGCAATACGTGACGGTGCTGTCATCCGGATGTTGCTGTAATATATAATGGTAGCGGCTTAGCGGCTGCAGTATCCTCCACTGCTGCAGTTGTGATTCTTTCGGCCGTTTTGAAAATTTTACAAAGAAGGGACCACCGGTTCGTTGTAATGAAAAGGTATCTGTTGCGTATCGTTGCAGCAGGCTATCTGTTTTTACGGCCGGTTGTGCAGCGGTGTAGTAACAGTAACAAAGCTGAAAAAGCAGCACAGGCCATATTTTCCAGGATGGTAAACGCATAAGGGGCGCGGGCAACAGGTAAATGATTTTGGTTTTATGTTGCTACCTAAAGCTAGTGCATTTAGTTTTTCAACACAATTTTTTCCCGCGCATAAAACAAAATATTTTTTTTAAATAAAACGAATGTTGTAATATTGAAACAGGAAATCCTTAATATAAAATTCAACAAAATCTGAGCAACGATCTGGAAAACCATTTCACAAACATTTAATCTGTAGAGCAAGTCTTAGTCGCCGGAAACAGCCGGTATTACTGAATCATCACCAACCCAGCGCATCTGATGCTATGCCATAACGGGCATATTAGCGATTGTATTGTACCCGGAAACGAGCGCACTGTTTTCAGGAAATAATCAAAGCTAAGCGATTGTATTTGTGGTAATAAAAATGAAAGAACAGGCATGCCTGAATGGGAATGCTATTATTTATTTCATGTTTTATTCAGCCACGATACAAGACATGCATTAAATGCTGTTAACCTTTGCCAGTAAGCATCTGCGGGTAATGGCATGATCTTGTTGTAATTGCTTGTATAGCCAGCGTTATAACTATTTGTCAGCAAGCATCTGCGGGTAATGGCATGATCATGTTGTAGTTGCTTGTATAGCTAGCGTTATAACTATCTGCCAGCAAGCATCTACGGGTAACGGCATGATTATGTTGTAATTGCTTGTATCGCAAGTGTTATAACTATCTGCCAGCAA
>NZ_FOJG01000002.1:896978-2572420 GCF_900110835.1 Chitinophaga arvensicola | reverse complement strand
CGTCTGCGGGAAGTGGCATGATCACGTTGTAGTTGCTTGTATAGCAGGCGTTGTAACTATCTGCCAGCAAGCATCTACGGGTAATGGCATGATTATGTAGTAATTGCTTGTATTGCAAGTGTTATAGCTATCTGCCAGGAAGTGGCTGCGGGTAATGGCATGATCACGTTGTAGTTGCTTGTATCGCAAGCATTGAAACTATCTGCCAGCAAGCTGCTGCGGGTAGTAAGATGTACGCCGTGCGACGATTATTTGCTAATGGTTTTCTTGAGAGTCAGCTATGAAATATTGTAACCCGCCGCCTGCACGCATCTGCAGGCCACGGATTTCCTTTTAACATGAAACCAAAAATCTGAATCTTTTTTTCTAAACCCAAACCAAAAATCTGAACTATGAGAACACAATCAATTCCTGTGCTCTGCTGCATGGCAGCGGCTTTCCTCTTTGCGTCCTGTCAAAAAAATAACGGACAAAAAGAAGCGCAGCCAGATCCTGTATCAGCAGAAGTGTTAGCCCAGATCAAAGCAAATGGCTTCAGCACAGAGAACGTATTAAAAACAGAAGACGGCTACCTGGTGGAAGGAGATATCCTGCTCACTGCTGCTCAACTGAAGGAATCCGTTAGCAGTCCTGTTTTAAGGGTTGCGCAAACAGAACAGTACCGCACCAATTACCTGGTAACCGCATTGCCCCGCGTAATTAAGGTAAAGGTAACCGGACTGGGCGCGGCGTTCATTGCCGGCACAGATACCGCCATTGCACGGTACAACCGGCTCGGACTGCGTATTACTTTTCAACGTATTACCAGCGGTACGGCCAACATCACCATACAGGGTTTCAACCAGGGGCCCAGCGGTGGCTACATCACACTCGGATCATCTGGCTTTCCTACCAGTAGCGGTAATCCTTACAACACTATCAAGATGAACACGAACCAGTATGCCTATGGTTCCAATCCAAATGTATTGTATGTAGGTTCTGTGATTCAGCATGAAATCGGACACTGTATCGGTATGCGGCATACCGATTATATGGACCGTTCCTACAGCTGTGGTGGTACGCCTACCAATGAAGGCGCCAGCAATGTAGGCGCCGTATACATTCCAGGCACGCCTTCTGCACCAGATGCCAACTCCTGGATGCTCGCCTGTTCCAACGGGGGCAACCGCACCTTCAATGCCAATGATATCATTGCGCTGAATTATTTGTATCACTAATCGTTGCATGAGCTGATCTGTTAACGCATTTCCGGGGCCGGAATTTTTGGGGCAGGGAAAGGATTTCCTCCGTATTCTTTGTTGAATTAAATTTCCTGTAACCATCAATTCCGCTCCGGAAATGCACTGGTGCATATCTATACTCCGGTACAGATGGCCGGTTCATCTATTTTTTTTGCTGGTTGATGTGATTCTCTTCATCTCATCACCGATTAAAAAATGATACGATGGAAAACACCCGTAAACAATTTCTGAAGCAATTGTTCATCAGCGCTGCCGCGTACCCGTGCTGATAGAGGCCTGCAAAGCGGGTGGTTCATCATCTATCATAATAAACCTGATCTCCATCACTTACACCTGTAATTGTAAAGAAATAGCATATGCCCCGTTGTCTTCGCTGATCTGCAGTTCATATTTATCGGGATACAGATGATCCAGTCGTTGCCGGGTATTCGAAATGCCAATTCCTGTGCGGTTGGTATCTGGTGAGATGCGGAACAATTTATTGCTGCAATAAAAATGGATCTTATTTTCTGTTGTCTGCAGCAGGATGGTGATTTCGGAAGGTTCGTGGTTGCTCACTCCGTATTTAAAGGCATTTTCGAGAAAGGGGAGAAGTACCAGCGGTGCAATACACTTGATACCAGGGCTGCCGGTGACAGCGAAATTGACTTTGGTTTTTGTAGTGAGCCGGAGTTTCTGAAGATCAATATAATCCCGCAGACAGTCAATCTCGCTTTCCAGCAGTACGTAGTCGTCTCTCGTATCCTCGGTGACATAGCGCAGCATATTGGACAACTTCATGATACTCATGGCGGTGTGGTCGCTGCGCGTAATGGCGAGGGAGTAAATATTGTTAAGGGTATTAAACAGGAAATGCGGGTTGATCTGGGCTTTCAGAAAAGATAGTTCTGCCTGGGTTTTACGGGTTTCAGCGTACAGGGCTCTTTTCTCTGTTTGCCGCCAGCGATGCGTGGTTTCAATGGCAATACTCAGCGCGATGGTGAGCAGGAACAGGAAATCGCTGACAATATCGATCCGCATAGGTGGCCGGTGTGGAGGTTCCATACCCTCAGGGCCACGGGGTATCTCTCCGGGCGGTGGTTGTGGTTGCCATTGCTCCTCCCTGGCGGGGTGCGGTAACTTTGAAAACAGGTGGTCATATGGCCGCATATGATTGACCATTACCAGCAACAGGAAAACGGAAAGGAAATATAATACGTGCAGCTTCCGGAAGTAGAGCCGTGGAAACAGGAACGTTGTATGAAAATAGAAGAGTGCTACATAGGTTACCAGGAAAACCAGGTAATCTGTAGAGAATAAAATGGAGAGTGCTTTACTGTCGCCCGTTTGCCCGCTGATAAACAGCAGGGGCAGACCCAGGCAAATCAGCCACCCCGTGATATGTGCGATTACTACCGATGATTTTAACCGGAACATTTGCGACAGATAGATATGGGGATGAAATTCACGCATTCCGTCCGGATAGCAAACATGTTCTCTTTAAATCGCTGGTTTATGTCGATGAATGATCAGAAACACGGGGTTATCTTTTCCTCCCTCCCCGAATTATAGTAAATTGCCTGTTTTATAAAAAGAATATCAGATATGTTGCAACGAATCGTGAAACCGGTGCTGTTATTGGTACTTGTGGTACTAAGCACGCACACTTATGCTACGGAGGGGATGTGGCTGCCTCAGCTGCTTTCCGGTCTCAATGAAAAGGAGATGAAGGGAATGGGCATGAAAATCAGTGCCTCGGATATTTACAACATCAACAAAGGAAGTCTGAAAGATGCCATCGTAAGCTTTGGCGGCTTCTGTACCGCAGAAGTGATCTCTGAGCAGGGATTACTGCTCACCAATCACCATTGCGGGTATGATGCCATCCAGAAACATTCTTCCCTGCAGAATAACTTCCTGGAAAATGGCTTCTGGGCTAAAACTGCGGTAGAGGAACTACCCAACCCGGGCCTTTTTGCCACTTTTATTGTCCGGATCGACGATGTCACCAAAGCGGCTTTGCAGGATGTAAAGCCAGGCATGAGTGAAAGAGAGCGGCAATCTGCTATCGATAAACGATTGAACGAAATCCGCCAGAATGCCCGCAAGGAAAGCTGGCAGGAAACCCTGGTAAAGCCTTTCTATGAAGGCAACCAGTATTTCCTGTTTGTCACCGAAACTTACCGGGATGTACGCCTGGTAGGCGCACCTCCTTCTTCTATCGGGAAGTTTGGCTCCGATACCGACAACTGGGTATGGCCCCGTCATACCGGCGATTTCTCCATGTTCCGGATCTATGCCGGTAAAGATGGCCGCCCCGCGCCTTATTCCAAAGATAATGTGCCTTTAAAGCCTAAATATGCACTCTCCATTTCCCTGAAAGGTGTGAAGCAGAACGACTTCACCATGGTAATGGGTTTTCCTGGCCGCACCACAGAATACCTGCCTTCCGAAGGGGTAAAACAAACGGTGGAAGTATTGGATGCCGCTAAAGTTGAAATGCGCGATGCCGCCCTCAAAATCATGGATGGCTACATGCGTAAAGATGCACAGATCAAAATTCAATATGCCGCAAAATTTGCAGGTACTGCCAACTACTGGAAAAAGTGGAAAGGAGAAATGCTGGGTGTAAAACAAACCAATGGCATTGGCAGAAAACTGCAGTATGAAGCTACTTACCGCCAGCTGCTGGAAACAAATCCGGCCTGGAAACAACAATATGCCGGTGTGCTGGATTCCCTGAACGGTTACTACCAACAGATCCAGCCGTATGCACAAACCCGCGACTATTTCAGCGAACTAACCAAGAACGTAGAACTGTTTGATGTAGGCGACCGTCTCATCAACTTCCTCAATAACGTACACGAAAGAGGGGAAGCACAGTATGAGACCATGCGGCAGCAGTTCCTGGAGTCTATGCAGCCATTTTACCAGAACTATAACGCCACAGTCGATCATGATGTAGCGGTGAGCCTGCTGGCACTGTATGCCAAAGGTGTTCCTGCACAATATGCCGGTACTGAGTTTACACAGATCTGGCAGGAAAATAACAAAGACAGCCGTCTCCTGGCTGATAAACTCTACGCTACTTCGGGACTAACCTCCATGGATAAACTGAAAGCATTTGTACAGCAACCCTATAATACCGTGGTAGCACAAATGTGGACAGATCCGGCCGCCCGCCTCGTTATGGCGATGCGTAAAGGTTATGTGGATAATGTAAGCCGCCCGCTGGCCGATCTGCAATCCAATATCAATAACCTGCAGCGCACTTATATGCAGGCACAGATGGAAGTAATGCGCAGCAAGAAAACCTTCTACCCCGATGCCAACAGCACGCTTCGCGTTACCTATGGCAAAGTAGACGGCTACAACCCGCGTGATGCTATCCACTATGATTTCTATACCTACCTGGATGGCGTAATGGAAAAATACATCCCGGGTGATTATGAATTTGATGTACCAGCCAGACTGATAGAGTTGTATAAGAAGAAAGACTATGGCCGCTACGGCGTAAATGGTAAAATGCCTGTTTGTTTTATTGCCTCCAACCACACTACCGGCGGTAATTCCGGCAGCCCTGCACTGGATGCTTCGGGCCACCTGATAGGATTGAACTTTGACCGTACCTGGGAAGGTACGATGAGCGATATCAATTACGATCCGTCTATCTGCCGTAATATCATGGTAGATATCCGCTACGTGCTATTTATTATAGATAAATATGCAGGATGTACCCGGTTGATCGATGAGATGAAGTTGCTGTAATCATTATTGCAATAACAAAAATGCCGCTCAATTATTGAGCGGCATTTTTGCTTATATTTTACATTCGTATACGATAGAACTACACCTATCCACTGTTTTCAGCCCTTTGCGATAGGAGCGGAAGCCGTGGAAGAATCCTTGCAGCAGCCGGCTTTTGCCGGTTTTATATTTTTCGCTGAGCAGGCTTACATAAAAACCGTCGAACACCATCGGATGTTTTTTGGCCAGCCTGATATGGTGCTGGTTCAGTAACTTTTCCATGGAATCGGGAGAGAAATGATACAGGTGGCGGGGTACATCATAGGCCGCCCAGTATTCCTTATAATAACCGGCATCAGAGGAAGTATAGTTGGGCACTGCAATAAGCAGGGAGCCGCCTGGTTTCAGGAGGGTACGGATATGATCCAGGTAACCGTGCAGTTCGTGCACATGTTCCAGCACATGCCACATGGTAATCACATTAAACTGTTGCGATGGTAAGCTATACAGCTGCTCAATCGGTAACGCATCAATATTGTAGATCTCTTTGGCGTTGCGGCGTGCATTTTCATCCGGTTCCAGACCGGTAACAGTCCAGCCGCCGGTTTGCATATAGTGCAGAAAGGCGCCGGTGCCACTGCCGATATCCAGGAGTGTACCTGTTTTGATACCAGCAGCATTGCGTACCCAGTTCTGTTTGGAACGCAGGGTTATTTTCCGGACGCTGTGATATAAGCGGTTAATGAGCCCCTGCTTTGTTTCAGAGTGGGAAATATATTCCTGCGACTGGTAGTAGCGTCCAATATTGGCGCCGTCGGGCACATTCTGTGTAAAACGGCCACCACAGCCTCCGCAATGGAAGATGGGGAAGGTTTCTTTGGATACAGTATAGTCTTTGGCAGTAAGCGCTTCATGTATCTGTGAAGATCCACAAAGCGGACAAGTGTTGTGATAGATTAAACTCATTTGTTTGTTGAATACGCTTATATAATTATTTATACTCTCCCCATACTTCTCTCAGCACATCTGCTATTTCTCCCAGGGTACATAACTGTTCCACTGCGGTCACTACCAGGGGCATCAGGTTTTCGCTGGTGCCAGCCGCCTGCCGGATGTTGGCCAGCGCCTGTTGTACCGCCGTGTTATCGCGGCGTTCCCGGAGAGATCGTAACCGGTCCGACTGTAAAGTACGGATACTATCGTCTATACGGAAAACGGGTGGTGCAGCCTGGTCTGCCGCCGTAAATTTATTGACACCGATGATTATTTTCTCATTATTTTCTATTTCCTGCTGATAGCGGTAAGCGCTGCGGGCAATTTCATCCTGGATGAAACCCTGTTCTATGGCGCTTACAGCGCCACCCATAGCATCAATTTTATGGATCAGTTCCCAGGCTTTGCTTTCCACTTCGTTGGTAAGCGCTTCCACATAAAACGAGCCAGCCAAAGGATCCACGGTGTCTGCCACCCCACTTTCGTAGCCAACAATCTGTTGGGTACGGAGTGCAATGCGTGCTGCTTCTTCCGTGGGTAAAGACAGCGCTTCATCGAAGCCGTTGGTATGCAGGGATTGGGTGCCGCCCATAGTGGCTGCCAGCGTTTGGATGGCCACCCGGACAATATTGTTCTGTGGCTGTTGTGCAGTAAGTGTGCTGCCGCCCGTTTGTGTATGGAAACGCAGCATCTGCGCTTTGGCATCGGTAGCGCCCAGCTCTTTGGTGATGTTCGCCCACATACGCCTGGCGGCGCGGAACTTCGCTACTTCTTCAAACAGGTGGTTGTGTGCATTGAAAAAGAAGGAAAGGCGTTTGGCAAATACATTGATGTCCAGTCCTACTTCCAGTGCCGCTTTCAGATAGGCCTTCCCGTTAGCCAGTGTAAAAGCCAGCTCCTGCACTGCATTGGCGCCTGCTTCCCGGATATGATAACCGGATATGGAGATGGTATTCCACTTCGGTACCTCTTTGCTGCAATAGGCGAAAATGTCTGTAATCAGCCGCATGGAGGGTTTGGGAGGATAAATAAATGTGCCCCTGGCAGCGTATTCTTTCAGAATATCGTTCTGGATGGTACCGGAAATCTTTTTCAGGTCAGCGCCCTGGCGTTTCGCAAGGGCAATGTAAAAGGCCAGCAGGATGAAACCGGTGGCATTAATAGTCATAGAAGTAGAGATCTGTTCCAGGGAAATTCCTTTAAACAGTATTTCCATATCTTCCAGTGAATCGATGGCTACGCCTACTTTTCCCACTTCTCCTTCCGACATGGCATGATCCGAATCATAACCGATCTGGGTAGGCAGATCAAACGCCACACTCAGTCCCATTACACCCTGACTCAACAAATAGTGATATCGTTTGTTGGATTCTTCTGCGGTACTAAAGCCTGCATACTGCCTCATGGTCCACAGTTTATCGCGGTACATGGTTGCGTGTATGCCACGGGTATAAGGAAAGGCGCCGGGTTGTTCTTCCATAGGCACCGGCTGTGTATACAGCGGCGCTATAACAATGCCTGAATCGGTTTGAATGGTCTTTTCCATAGTATCAAAAACTAGCGTTGCAATGTTACATAATTATTATGGTACTTCGCCGCTGAGAAAAATATTGATAATTTGTGTCAAAGTTAAGCAGGCAATTATGATCATTTATTGTTTATTGGGTGCAACTATTGCGCTGGCATTATACAGTTTATACCTGGTATGGAAAGCAGGAAGCAGGCCGTTGCCGGCTACTTTCAGCTATTTATTGCTGGGTCTTTCCCTCGGTGTCTTTCTCTATCTGTATGGAACTTGGGTATATCTTTCTATCTATTCCAAATACGTTTTCGGTGTATTGTTACTCGGAAATATAGTGGCATATGTTGCGCGTAAACATGATCACGCAGCCAGACCAACACCCCGTTGGAAAAAAATCAGTAACGGAATACTGACGGTTGTATTCGTGGTGATGACTGTATTGTACTTCACCGGTACTACGGGTAAGCCGGATCGTGTAGCCTTGTCTTTTCCTTTCAAGCCGGGCAAATACTTCGTGCTGCAGGGTGGTAAGGGATTGCCTACCAATGTGTTCCATTTCAGTTTACGTGGGGCTATCTATGCAATGGACATCGTACAGTTGAACGATGCAGGTGGACGGGCCAATAAAATCTTCTCCCGGAAACTGGAAGACTATGTGATCTTTGGTGATACCATTTATGCACCCTGCGACGGGCTGGTGATGCGGGCTTACAGCAATAACCCCGATAATATTCCACCTGCTATGGACCGTGGTCCGAAGAATACCAACCAGGTATTACTGGAAACGCCCGGTTACTATGTGTTTATGGGCCATCTGAAAATGGGCAGTGTAGTGGTACAGGAAGGGCAGTATGTAAAACGGGGAGATCCGCTTGGCTGTGTGGGTAATTCCGGGTTCAGTACGGAACCACATCTGCATATACAGGTACATGCCAGGCAATCCGGCATTCCCTGGTATCAGGGAAAGCCGCTCTATATTATGTTTAATGGAAAAGGATACCTGTTGAATGAAGTGATTAACGCGAAATAATTACCGCATCAATCTTTTAGCTTCTGCATTAATAATCTGGGAAGTGAGTTCGGCCGGAGATTCACCGGCTTGCAGGAATACTTCCAGGATTTGTTTGTTCAGCTCCATGGCGGGTGCATCCGCTGGTAATTGCACCGCCACCTGGTTAATAACGGAGATGGTTTGTTCCTTTAATGTTTTTACAGCTTCCCAGGTCATGGCAGATACGTAAATCTGCTGGGTAACATTATGTTCGTATTCCGCTTTGATTTGTTGTACCATGGCGATCTGCATATCCACGGCAGTGAGCCCGGGCTGATACGTACGTCCGATAAGGCTTTGCGGCGTGATACGGTCTACATAGAGCGCCATCCTTTCATAGGCCTGTAACTGCAGGGGAAGGGTAGCAGCATTGACTGTTTGCGGTTTGTCGTCTGTTTCCCGCCCGGTGCTTTTATCTTTCTTAAAAAGGTCTTTTATAGTTGGATATACGATAGCCACTGCACCAACTGCAAGCGCCACGTAAAGGAGTGTAGTCACATCAATGCCCATCTTGCTTATTTATGCGCACAAATATATAAACATATTTATATATTCTGTACTGTATGCTTAAAATTAATATGATTACCCGGAGATGTTTATAAAATAACTACTCCGGGTAATCATATCAATTACAGATAATCACTTTTACTAAGCCAGTTTTCCAAGCCAGGTTTTCATTCTTTCCACGCCTTTTTCCAGCTTGTCCATGCCGGTGGCATACGACAGGCGGATACAATCGGGTTGCTGGAAAGCGCCGCCTGTAACGGTAGACACATGTGCTTTATGAAGAAGGTACATGCAAAGGTCGTCGGCATTTTTGATGTGTGAATCTTCAAAGGATTTATTGAAGAAAGCACTTACATCGGGGAACATATAGAAGGCGCCTTCTGGATCATTCACTTTTAATCCGGGAATGGTTTTCAGGGCTTCATGTATGTAGGCGCGGCGTTTTTTAAATTCTGCGACCATTTCCACGGCGGTGGTCAGTTCGCCGGTGAGGGCCGTGATAGCGGCGCGTTGGGTGATAGAGCAGGTAGCAGAAGTAAACTGGCTCTGTATTTTATCACAGGCTTTGGCGATATCCAGCGGAGCGGCGAGGTATCCCAGGCGCCAGCCGGTCATGGCAAAACCTTTACTGAGGCCGTTGATCACGATTGTGCGGTTGATCAGGTCGCCAAACTGCGCGATGCTTTCATGTTTGCCTACGTAATTGATATATTCATATATCTCATCGGAGATAATAAAGATCTGCGGATATTTTGCGAATACGTCGGCCAGTCCCTGCAGCTCTTCTTTGGAATATACGGAGCCGGTAGGGTTGCAGGGAGAGGAGAACATGAACAGCTTCGTTTTCGGTGTGATAGCCGCTTCCAGCTGTTCAGGTGTAATCTTGTAATTATTTTCGATGCTGCACGGAACGAATACCACTTCGCCCTGGCAGAGGCTTACCTGTTCGGAATAAGTAACCCAGTAAGGAGTTGGGATAATTACTTCATCGCCGGGATTGACGATACTGAGTACGGCATTGGCCAGGCATTGCTTGGCGCCCGTAGATACAACAATCTGTTCCGGCGTATAGTCAAGACCGTTATCTCGTTTTAATTTGTGTATTACTGCCTGTCTTACGTCCGGATAGCCAGCCACGGGGGTATAATGGGTGAACCCTTCATCAATCGCCTTCTTCGCCGCTTCGCGGATATGCGCCGGGGTGTCAAAATCCGGTTCGCCGATACTGAGGTCTACGATGTCTATACCCTGGGCTTTCAACTCGCGGCCGAGTTTAGCCATTTTAATTGTTTGAGGCTCGGAAATCCTTGACAGCCTTTCTGCTAGTTGATTCATATCATTAACATTGTATTGACCGGAACAAACCTACAGAAAAAAACCAGATAATACACGGAAAGATGGCGTGTGGCTGCCGCATAAACGCAGAAGGGGCCGTAACCACGGCCCCTTCTGCGTTCTATATGAATTAAAATTCGCTGCTTAGTATAAGCTCTGCATGGAGTTGACAGTGAGCTTGTCGTCACCTGTGCTGCCTTTCACACCCACCAGGTAAATGGTGTAGAAGTTACCCTGTGTGAAATAACCGGTACGCAGGGAAGTATTGTTGGCAATGGTGTTATTGGTGCCAGCTTCCTTGATGGTAACAGAGTTATTCACGCTGAACGGGCTGTATGGTTTGAAGATGCTGGCAGAACTAACATCGCCGTTAAAGTAAAGGCGGTTGCTGTCAATTTTTTCAGTACCTACATAAATGTCAACAGGACCAGCATTTTCGCTCAGGTTCAGGAAACGGATACCCACTTTGTCGCGGCTGTAGTTAGTCTGGTCTGTTTTGATAATGGAGGTTCTAACCGGTACTTTGTTCCAGATCAGGTATGTATAATATTGGGTAGAATCGAAGTTGAAAGTGGTGGTGGAAATCAGGCTGTCTCCTCCTTTTTTCTTCAGGTCAAACTTATGCAGACCGCCGTATACAGCGTATCTGGCATAGAAGTTATAGTTGATAAGGCTATCGGTTATTTTCTGATCGTTGTCGTAAAAAATAGCCGGAGCAGTACTGGTAGATGAACCCAGGAATAAGATCTGGGCCTGTGGGCGTGGATTGGTAAAGTTGTTATCGTTTTTCAGGCAGGATGAAAAGCCGATTACTCCTGTCAACAAGGCAACTACTGCCCATAAGCGATTTTTCTTGATTAGCATTTTGCTCTCAGTTTTTAAAGTGTGTTATTGATCGGTTGTTTTTTTAGTCGTTTGGCTGAAAACGGGACAGGTCCGGTAAAATTTGCTTCTTACGTGCTGCTTCCGCTTCATATATTATTGCTCCGAGTGTCTGGAGAAATGGTTTTCCCATTTTCTCAAAGGCCGCCTGGTCATCTCCCAGGATACCGGTGGTATTGACAAAAACGCTGGCTGATAACAGAAATTCTGTGTTGTTGGCAAAATCCACAATATAAGCGGTATCTGTCAGAAATCCGTAGGCCCAGCCGGGTTTATTAAAGATCCTGATATGTGCGGGGATCCGGCTATCCCGGTCACCGCCAAAAAGTAAAAACCTGGTGTATGCCTGATAATATTGTTCCTGGTCGTACACCGGATCCGTTGATTCTTCCGGGTGTTGGGACATACAGCGATACAAAAAACGGTAATCTTTCCCTGTTAAACGGAATCGTTGGCGATTTGTTACAGCCTCCGGAAAAATTATGCTGCGTAATATATGATGTAAGCTCGTGAGCGGTAATTTATTGCGATGAGAGAAGTTCATGGGTTGCTGCTCCAGTTCACCCAGGTGGTTATACCAGGCTTGCCCGGCAAAGTCGTGGCGGGGAGAAAACTCCAGGTCACTGAAGGCAAGGGGTTGCTGGTACAATACCTGGTCGCCTTCCTGGAAATACAGGGCATTGGTGTAGCGGTTGTCTTCCTCATACAGGGGCAGGCCCACCCGGTGGCGGATCTGCACTTCTTCATATCCCATTTCCCAGAGCCGGCGGTTAAAGGTTTCCTGCCCGATGAATTCATAAAGCCGGTTAAATGCGTCGTTATCGCTGATCAGGAATATTTTCCTGATGTAATGGGCCAGGGAGGGGAGTCCGGAAGCGGCAGAAGGGTCGCGGCGTACGCCTGTATTGATATTTGGGAGGGGGGCGGTAAAAAAAGGCGTGTCCCGGTGCAGGCCGGGGATCTGTAGATCATTCAGTTTTTCCAGTGCCAGTGCCACTGCGGGGAGTTTCACCGTAGAAGCGGGGTAGAAGTAGGTATCCGGGGGCACCCCGTAGTGATAGTCCGTGAAATGAGGCTGCTGCTGCTCATCCCGATCTATCCGGGTGAAAATTACCTGTAAACGGTAAGTCGAAGGATCGCTGAATATGGCGCCTAACCGGCTTTTTTGACTTTTCAGCAAAGCTTCCAGAAAATTATCTGTTGCCGGATAATGTTGGGTTTGCATATATTTGTCGTTGTTATAGATTGTAAAGCAAAGGAATATATTTAAAAAGACCAGAATCAGGGAGCAGCAGTTTTAAAAAAAGTGTGCCAACCAACCTGCAAAGGCAGGCGCATATTGAATTTGCGCGTCTTTTAACAAGGACTTTAATATATCGATTTAAATTCTATCTTTGCAACTCTTAAAATTTTTTTTTATAAACCCGAAACAAACAGTATGCAACTTAAAGGACTGGTAAGATTTTTTGCCATCGCACTGATCCTTATCTCTTTGTACCAATTGTCCTTCACGTTTTTGGTGCGGAACTATGAGAAGAAGATAGAGCAGCAGGCCGAGAACGATGTGGCCAAACAATACCCTACACCTGAAAAGAAATATCCCAGCAATTCAGAACTGCAGGGCTTCTACTCAGATACGCTGAAAGGGTTTATTAAACAGAGGAGACAAGAGATTGTGGACAGTACCGCCAGCACAAAGATTGCAGGTTTCCCATGGAATGTCACTTACACCAAGGCCAAAGAGAAAGAATTGAATCTCGGTCTGGACCTGGTGGGTGGTATGAACGTTGTACTGGAAGTAAAGGTGGAAGATGTTATCCGCGCTTTATCCGGTCAATCCAAGGACGCCGCTTTCAATAAAGCGCTGGAAAGAGCAAATGAGCTGAAGAAAACAAACCAGGCCGATTTTGTTACTTTATTCGGACAAGCATACGCCGAGGTAGCACCACAGAGTAAACTGGCTTCCATCTTCGCAAATGCCTACCAGAAGGATATCAACTTCAATTCCTCCAACCAGCAGGTGCTGGACATGATCCGCAGGGAATCACGTGTTGCCATTAAGAATACCTATATCGTACTGCAGAAACGTATTGATAAATTTGGTGTGGCACAACCCAACATCAGCCTGGATGAAAACAAAGGACTGATCTCTGTAGAACTCGCAGGTGTGGACAACGCTGCCCGTGTACACAAGTACTTACAGGCAACTGCTAACCTCGAATTCAGGGAAGTATACAAGAACTCTCCGGAATTTGTACAGAATGTACTGGCTCCGATGAACGATGCAATCAGGAATTCACAGAGCGCACTGCCTGCCACTCCTGCTACACCGGATACTACTTCCGCTGTTACTGCTGCTGCCGCAAAAGACACCAGCAAAGATGGCAGCCTGCATGATTACCTGTCTAAAGCAGATACCGGTAAAAATGCCAGCAAAGAATTACAACTGAAAGAACAGCAGAAACAGAACCCGCTGTTCATGGTATTATTCCCTAACGTAGACCCACAATCCGGTTCCATTTATCCGGGTCCGTCTGTCGGAAGAATCTTACCTAAAGATACCGCTACTTTCAACCGTTATCTCGAACTGCCAGCTGTTAAGGCTATCCTGCCTAAAGATGCAGTTTTTGCATACGGTGCTGAAAATAAAGAAGATAAACATGGTCCTTTAGCCGTTTACGCACTGAAAGTAAACCCAGCTAACCCTGATCCACGTGTTGGTGGCGGAAGCATCGTTGATGCCCGTCAGGATATGGACCAGAACAACCAGCCGGAAATCAGCATGACGATGGATAACGAAGGCGCCCATCAGTGGAAAAAGCTGACCGGTGAACTGGCTCCAACCAATCCTAAAGATCCATCTACCTTTAACTATGTAGCAGTAGTACTCGATAACATCGTTTATTCTGCTCCTTCCATCCAGGGTGAAATTGCGGGTGGCCGTTCTTCTATCAGCGGTAGCTTTACCATTGAAGAAGCAAATGACCTCGCCAACATCCTGAAATCCGGTAAAATGCCGGCTCCTGCACAGATCGTTCAGGAACAGATCGTAGGACCAACCCTCGGCGCTGAATCTATTGCTGCCGGTGCCAAATCCTTTATGATCTCCTTCGGTGTGATCTTCGTACTCATGCTGGTGTATTACAATTCTGCCGGCTGGGTGGCTAACATTGCACTGGTACTCAACCTGCTGTTTACCTTCGGTATCCTGGCTTCCATGGGTGCTACGTTAACAATGGCGGGTATCGCGGGTATGGTACTCACGATCGGTATGGCGGTGGATACCAACGTAATCATCTTCGAAAGAATCAAGGATGAGCTGACCCACGGTAAATCTTACCAGGAAGCAGTCGCCGATGGTTACAAACGTTCCTATGCACCGGTACTCGATGGTCACGTTACTTCCCTGTTAACAGCTTTCATCTTATTCTACTTTGGTTTAGGTCCGGTACTGGGCTTTGCTACCACTCAGATCATAGGTTTGTTCCTGTCTCTGTTCTGCGGTATCCTGGTTTCCCGTATGGTAACTGATTTCTGGATGAGAAAGAAAAGACATTTTGAATACTTCACGCCGATTTCCCGCAAAGTATTTAAACATGCTGCTTTCGATTTCGTAGGTAAACGTAAATATGCTTACATCGTTTCTGCTATCGTAATGGTGGCAGGTGTATCTTCCTTCTTCCATGGTTTCGACCACGGTATCGATTTCTCCGGCGGTCGCAGCTATACTGTCCGCTTTGAGCATCCGATGAACAGACAGGAAGTAGCAGATGTACTGCACAAAGAGTTTGATTCCGAAGTATTCGTTAAAACAATCGGCAGCACCAACCAGCTGAGCATCACTACTGCTTATAAAATTGAGCAGCAGAGCCTGGCGGTGGACAAAGAAGTAGCGGATAAATTATACAATGGTCTGAAGAAGTTCTATGACGCTTCAGTTACACCGGAAGTATTCACTACCCGTTATGTTGTTGGTTCCCAGACGGTATCGCCGACTATTTCCGATGACTTGCGTGCAGGTGCGGTAAAGGCAACGGTACTGTCTATCGTGGTGATCTTCCTCTATATCCTGTTACGATTCAGCAAATGGCAGTACTCTATCGGTACTATCTTCTCTTTGCTGCATGACGTACTGGTAACGCTGGCAGTATTCTCCTGGTGCAGATCCTTTGTACCATTTACACTGGAAATTGACCAGCACTTTATTGCGGCAATCCTGACTGTGATTGGTTTCTCCATGAACGATACCGTGATTGTATTTGACCGTATCCGTGAGTACTTCCGGACCGGCGCTCATGGTCGCGACAGGGATACAGTGATCAACAAAGCGATCAATGACACCCTGAGCCGTACCATTATGACCTCCCTGACGGTGTTCCTGACCATCCTGATCCTGTTTGTGTTCGGTGGTGAAGTAACCCGTGGTTTCGCCTTTGCGATGCTGGTGGGTGTGATCACTGGTACTTACTCTTCTATCTTCGTTGCGGCGCCAGTTCTGGTAGACTTCGACAAGAAGAATCAACTGGCCAATGAAGGTGAGTCAGTAGAAGTTGTTGCTAAGAAAACAGCGGCTACTACTAAATAAGTAAGATCTCACTGAAACAATGTTTGATAAATAAAAACCTCCTGGCTTGCCAGGAGGTTTTTTTATGAGGTATTATAAATAATATAGAGAGATGTGATCAGCTGCCTGGCTGCCGGAATACGAACCCGGTGGCGTCGCTACCTTGTTGATAGTCTATTTCCATTCCCATAAGATACATGCCATGGGCTTTCTTCATAATCACCGGAACACCGGCCACATCAAAGAGGTCGTCATCTTCCATGATGGCATCAAAACCGAGCATATAGGCTACGCCCGAACAGCCTCCTCCTTTCACACCTACCCGCAGGTAAGGTGCTTCTGTATTTCCCTGTAATAATTGTTTCACGATCTCAACAGCAGTGGCTGTCAATTGAATAGGAGCTTTGTTCGCAGTATCCATCATCCGAATTTTACCCAAAGTTAGGGAAAATCAGGAGTGGTTCACAGGTGCGCTGAAAATGCCTCGGGAGTGCTTTAAACATACTGAATAACAGTAGGTTACGTGGGTTTTAGCCGGATGTGAGGTGGGCTTGATGCGGAAACACACTGTGGTGCTTACTTTCCGGTCGAAAGTGCTAAAAGTTGTTCATGAAGGGCGAGTACCTGTGGAATCACCATATGTTGTTCATCGTTGTGGATGATGAAGTCGCTGAGCCGCATTTTGATAGTTTCATCTATTTGTTTGTACATGCGGGCCAGTACTTCGTTCCGGGTTACATTATCCCGTTTCATCACGCGGTGAACGCGCAGCGGTTGTGGTGCAAATACGGCAATAATCTTATCTAGATGGTGAAAGGACTCGGTTTCAAAGAGTAATGCAGCTTCTTTCAGGACGTAGGGCGTGTGCTGTTGTTGGGCCCAGTTATCGGAATCCCGGATGGTAGCCGGATGCACGAGGGAATTCAGCAGGGCAAGTTTGTTTTTGTCGTTGAACACGATGTTGCCGAGATACTTACGGTTCAGAACGCCTTGAGCATCATATACTTCATCGCCGAAATGCTCCCTGATCTGTGCGATCAGTTCGGGATCCCGGACCATAATGTCTTTGGCGCGATCGTCCGCATAGTATACGGGAACGCCCAATAATTCAAATATTCTGCTGACGGTGCTTTTACCGGAACCGATGCCGCCGGTGATTCCAATCTTTAACATAGTCCCAATTTATAAAAAAATACGAATTACCCATATGAATTACGGAGTTACCGGTAGATGTGCGGCGGAGGGTATCCGTTTGCAACATCTTCCTGTAACTCCGTAAAGCAGCAATTACTGTGGTTCGTAATTCCTTATTTGGTATCAGCAGGTTTCTGCTGAGCTGATGTATATTCCATGCTGATAGCAGAACGTTCGATAGTGAAGCTGGTACCAGGACTTACTTCCATCAGAACGGTGTTGTTATCGTTCATTTTCTTCACTTTACCGTGGATACCGGCAATAGTGACGATTTTATCACCTTCTTTCAGGTTATCGATAAATTGCTTCTGCAGTTTTGCTTTTTTAGTCTGGGGCCTAATCATGAAAAGCCACATAACGACAATCATACCGCCAAAAAACAGGAAAGAAACCCAGGAGTTACCACCGCCTTGGGCACCGCCCTGAGGCGCCATTAATAAAATGTTCAGGATGTTCATCTATAATTGATTTAATAGTTTATTCCGGTCTATTTGGTAATGATATTACACTGAATCTTAGGTCCTATCACGTAGCCGTCATTATTATTGATCTTGACAGAAATTTCTTTCTCTGTGTAACCGGATTTGCCGTGGCTGTCGAAAATCACCTTCATAAAGCCGGATTGTCCGGGTTTGATGGGTTCTTTTGGCCATTCCGGCACGGTGCAACCGCAACTGGAGATGGCGTCTTCGATCAGCAGCGGGCTGGTACCGGTGTTGGTGAATTTGAAGGAATATTCCACTTTTTCACCTGCTGTAATTTCTCCGAAGTTATGCACCTTTTCTTCAAAAGTGATGACGGAGGATTGAACAGCTTCGTTTTTTTGTTCGCTTCCTGTTGCAGTGGCCGGCGTATTTTTGGCACTATTGTTACAAGCCGCTATGAGCAGGCTTCCACAGGCGAGTAGACAGAACAGTTTTTTCATGGCATTGCTATTTTACGGTAAAAATAACTTTTCCCACTTACTTTTTCGGACGGTCCTGTTTCTGTACTAACTGGTCTTTTTCCAGGTCTTTCAGAATGTTATCCAGGATACCATTGATAAACTGGCCGCTCTGCGGAGTGCTATAGGCTTTCGCCAGATCGATGTATTCGTTGATGGTTACCTTGGTAGGGATGGTTGGGAAGTAGAGAAATTCGCATACACCCATTTCCATCAGTAACATATCTACTGCCGCAATACGTTCAGAATCCCAGTTTTGTAATTTGGGTTTGATCAGTTCGAGGCAATATTCTTTTTTGTCTATTACTGTCAGCAGGAGTTCCCGGGCATAATCGAGCTTTTCTTTGCTGATCAGCTGCAGGAAATTGAAGAGATGCGGCTTATTGAAATAGTTATTGATCAGTATGCTCATCATTTCTTCATCGTCGCCCCAGTGGAGGAAGGTATCTTCCATATGCTGGAGAAACGGCTCACTTTTGGCCAGTATTTCTTTGTAGATGAATTCCAGTATTTCCTTTTCGCCCTGTTTGGTGCGGGTACCTTCAGCTATATAAGCTTTGTAGGTATCAGTAGCAGCCAGTTGGTTATAAAGCTTTCTGAGCAGGTCGTCGTCTGTCTGCAGCTTCATTTTCCATTGTTCCAGGTTTACCTGGAAACCTCTGTCGCTGGTTATCTGGAAAAGGAAATCATTCCCTGCAATTTTAGTATTCACCTGCAGGTCCTCGGCAGAGGGTAGGTGTTTGGATGCACGGGCATTCGCATCAATTTCCGCGTATTGTGCCACCTGTACCACTGAATTAAGTAAGTAGGTAAAGATCTGACAGGTCTGGTCCAGCTTTTCGTTTAAAAGTCTGGTAGCCGTTCCTGGCTTAATACTGCTTTCCTCCATCGTTTCCAGGGCGTAAAGTGTTTGCATTACCTTTACCCGGATGTTTCTTCTACTGATCATCGTATAAAAAAGAACTGGTATAAGGGCGCAAAACTAGAGAAAAATTTTCATATTCAAGGATTTTAGCGGAGTTTGTCTTACTCAGGATTAGGCCGATTATGGTGATTTTACGATTTTGATATACTTATGATTTTAAAAGATTTTGGGAGATTAAAGCGAACTTTTCCGCTTCAATCTCCCAAAATCTTTTAAATCCCACAAAATCGACATCATAAAATCACCATAATCGGCCTGATACGGGAAGGACAATACCCGCGTTCTGTCATTTTTTCGGGTCGCCTGTCATGATTTGTCAGTAGGAAACCCTGTCCCTACCTCCGTGACCTGAAAATTTGACCCGAAAACCGCCTTGGCACAATTCTCGTGGTCGGGAAGGAACAAAAACACAAAACATCTTTTTTAAATAAAAACTACTATGGCTAAACAATTAAGTATTAAACCTTTAGCTGACAGGGTAATCGTGAAACCTGCAGCAGCAGAAGAGAAAACAGCTGGTGGTATCATTATCCCCGATACTGCAAAAGAAAAACCAGTGAGAGGCACCGTGGTGGCTGCTGGTCCTGGTAAAAAAGATGAACCCATCACTGTGAAGGTAGGTGATACTGTACTGTATGGTAAATATTCTGGTCAGGAACTCCCTATCGAAGGCGAAGATTACTTAATCATGCGTGAATCTGATATCCTGGCGATCGTTTAAGATACTTCCACGGATATGTTTTAATTCCTAAAAGAAAAATCTACAAAGTATTATGGCAAAACAAATTTTCTTCAATATAGACGCCCGCAACAAAATGAAGAAAGGCGTTGACACCCTGGCTGATGCTGTTAAAGTAACCCTGGGACCAAAAGGTCGTAACGTAGTGATCGAAAAAAAATTCGGCGCTCCTGGTGTGACTAAAGATGGTGTTACCGTTGCAAAAGAAATCGAACTCGAAGACGCAATCGAAAATATGGGTGCGCAGATGGTGAAAGAAGTAGCTTCCAAAACTGCTGATCTGGCAGGTGATGGTACTACTACGGCTACTGTTCTGGCACAGGCTATCATCGGCGACGGTTTGAAAAACGTAGCTGCCGGTGCTAACCCAATGGATCTGAAACGTGGTATCGACAAAGCAGTGAAAGCTGTTATCGAGAACCTGAAGAAACAATCCGAAAAAGTTGGTAACGATACACAGAAAATCGAACAGGTTGCTTCTATCTCTGCTAACAACGACAGCGAAATCGGTAAACTGATTGCGCAGGCGATGCAGAAAGTAACCAAAGATGGTGTAATCACTGTAGAAGAAGCTAAAGGTACTGACACTACCGTTGAAGTAGTAGAAGGTATGCAGTTCGACCGTGGTTACCTGTCTCCTTACTTCATTACCAACAGCGAAAAAATGCAGGCAGAACTGTCTAATCCTTACATCCTGATCTACGACAAGAAGATCAGCACCATGAAGGATATCCTGCACATCCTGGAGAAAGTAGCTCAGCAGGGCGCTCCACTGGTGATCATCTCCGAAGATCTGGAAGGTGAAGCACTGGCTACCCTGGTGGTAAACAAACTGCGTGGTACCCTGAAGGTTGCTGCTGTTAAAGCTCCTGGCTTTGGCGACAGAAGAAAGGATATGCTGCAGGACATTGCTACCCTGACCGGTGGTATCGTTATCAGCGAAGAACAAGGTTACAAACTGGAAAATGCTGACCTCACTTACCTGGGTAAAGCAGAATCCATCACTATCGATAAAGACAATACTACCGTTGTTGGTGGTAAAGGCGAAAAAGACGCGATCCAGTCCCGTATCGGACAGATCAAAGCGCAGATCGAAGTAACTACTTCTGACTACGACCGCGAAAAATTACAGGAACGCCTGGCTAAATTAAGCGGTGGTGTTGCTGTACTCTACGTAGGTGCTGCTACAGAAGTGGAAATGAAAGAAAAGAAAGATCGCGTAGATGATGCTTTACACGCAACCCGCGCTGCCGTTGAAGAAGGTATCGTACCAGGTGGTGGTGTAGCTTATATCCGCGCTATCGAAGCGTTGGATACACTGAAAGGTGATAACAACGACGAACAGACCGGTATCGCTATCGTTAAACGCGCTATCGAAGAACCATTACGTCAGATCACTGCCAACGCAGGTATCGAAGGTTCTATCGTAGTACAGAAAGTGAAAGAAGGTAAAGCTGATTTCGGTTTCAACGCACGTACAGAAGTTTATGAAAACTTACTGGCTGCCGGTGTAATCGATCCAACTAAAGTTTCCCGTATTGCACTGGAAAACGCTGCTTCTATCGCTTCTATGTTGCTGACAACTGAATGCGTAATCGCAGACAAACCAGAACCTAAGTCTGCTGCTCCTGCAATGGGCGGCGGTGGCCACGGTATGGGCATGGATTACTAATTCATATGATAAGAATAGGAACTCCTGCAGGCATCGTCCTGCAGGAGTTTTTTTATGCAGTTCGGAACCTGTGCTGTAACTTTATCATGACATATCCGTTTAACAGCCAGGATAGTAAATTGAAGCGGATGAATACAGTTGTAAAATTAATTTGCGTAAGCCTGCTACTAGCACTGGGGGCTTGCATGAAAAATAGCGATGACCTTCAACAGGATGCGCGGATGGATAATCCCAGCTCCAGTGCCATCCAGGCATACCTGGATGCACATAATGAAACGGCCATCAGGGATGTTTCCGGTCTCTATTACAACATAATAGCGCCTGGTGATAGTGTACATTTTGTAAAAGCTACCTCTATTCCTACTGTTATTTACACCAACCGTCTCCTCTCCGGGGAAATTGTAGGTACCTCACTGGGAGCCACAGACTTTGATCAACGGATGTTGAAAAATCATATTCCAGGCTGGCAGATCGGCCTGCAGAAGATTTCCCAGGGCGGTAAAATCAGGTTGTATATCCCGCCATCCCTTGCCTATGGCTCCACAGGGATCAGCGGCGTTATTCCGGCCAATGCCATCCTCATTTCTGATGTGGAACTGGTAAGTATCCGGTAGAAGCATTATCTTATGCCAATTGTCGTATCACCTTTTAATCTTAATAAAACCGAAACTCAAATTGTATGAAGAAAGTTTTTCTGTTGGGAGGATTGTTCCTGTTAGTGCTTGCTGCCTGTTCGAAGAAAGATGATACCCCGCCTTACGACGCCATTGCACAATATGATGCGGATTCCGCCAAGATCGTAGCCTACATCGCTGCCAATAATATTCCCAATGTACAACATGACCCACGCGGTCTCTGGTACCAGATCATCACCAAAGGAGAGGGCGATTCTGTGAAACAGGCTGCCAATGTACTGGTATCCTACAAAGGTCAGTTACTGGATAAATCTGTTTTCGACAGCAACGACAGCATCCGGTTCGACCTGAACAGAACGATTGCCGGCTGGATCCTGGGTATTCCTAAAATCCGCAAGGGTGGAGAGATTAACCTGATTATCCCGTCTTATTACGGATATCAGAACCAGGCATCTCCTAAAATACCTGCGAACTCCGTGCTGTTGTTTAATGTGAAGCTGAAAGATTACGTGAATAAATAATTAAGATCAATATAAAAGAAGTGCCGTCTTTCCACCAGGAGACGGCATTTTTTTTGCCAGGCACCGGGCGGTTTGCTTTATTCACTGGCTTTCCGTTAATTTTACAGATAAATCAAGTAATTAGTGGCACACGAATGTATTTCCGTATTCGACATTTTTAAGATAGGCGTTGGTCCTTCCAGTTCCCATACCTTAGGCCCCTGGCGCGCTGCATTGCAGTTTCTGGATCAACTGGAGCAGGACGGCAAATTAGCCGCTGTCAGCAAAGTACAGGTATTATTGTATGGCTCCCTTGCGAAAACCGGCCATGGACACGGTACTGATATTGCCGTACAACTGGGGCTCTGCGGGGACGATCCGGTGACCTTTGATGTAAACCAGATCAATCCTAAAATGGACGCCATCCGCCGTCAACGCAAAATGCAGATAGCGGGTAAATATGAAATAGACTTCGATCCCGTTGAAGATATTGATTTCCTTTTTGAAGAATCTCTGCCTTTTCACCCCAATGCACTTACCTTCCTGGTTACTTTAGTGGATGGGGAACAACTGGCTTCCACCTGGTATTCTATCGGTGGTGGTTTTGTAGTGCAGGAGGGAGATGCCGGCGGCAGTTCCCAGCAGGTAGATCTTCCTTTCCCGATTGACACCGCCCGTCAGTTGCTGCAATGGTGTATCAAAACAGGCTACAGCATTTCAGAACTGGTACTGGAAAATGAACAGGCCTGGCGTCCTGAAGAAGAAACCCGGCAAAGGCTGCTGAATATCTGGCGCGTTATGCAGGAATGTACTTTCCGTGGTTGTCATACCGGTGGCGAATTACCGGGAGGATTAAGAGTAGGCCGTCGTGCGCAGGCGCTTAATAAGAAATTGCTGAAAGGCCGTACCTACAGTGATTACGCTTCCTGGATCGAAGCCATCCGCGCGGGTGGGGAACATTTTAGTTATACGCTCGACTGGGTAAGCTGTTTTGCGCTGGCGGTGAATGAGGAAAATGCATCCTTCGGCAGGGTGGTAACAGCTCCTACAAATGGCGCTGCAGGCGTTATTCCGGCAGTTTTGCAATATTTCATCGCTTTCTGTGATGGTTTTCATGAAGAAAAAATACAGCAGTTCCTGCTCACGGCTTCTGAAATAGGCAGCATTTTCAAGAAGCGTTCTACTATTTCCGCAGCGATGGGTGGCTGCCAGGCGGAAATCGGGGTGTCTTCTGCTATGGCGGCAGCAGCGCTTACTGAATGTATGGGCGGTTCCCAACGCCAGGTGCTGATGGCCGCAGAAATAGCGATGGAACATCACCTTGGCCTTACCTGCGATCCTATCGGCGGATTGGTACAGGTGCCCTGCATTGAAAGAAATACCATGGGCGCTATTAAAGCCATTACAGCATCTCAACTGGCGCTGCAAAGTAATCCTGAACTGGCCAAGGTATCCTTGGATGCGGTTGTGAAAACCATGTGGGAAACGGCGCAGGATATGAATTCAAAATATAAGGAAACTTCCGATGGCGGTCTGGCGGTGAATATTCCGATCAGTTTGCCGGAATGCTAAAATAAATATTACGGGATGCACTGATCATGTGTTAGAAGATATCCCCGAACGAATTACGGACATAAAAGCAGATTACGACGAATATCGGTTATAATATAAGGAAAGAACCATATTTTCGTTTATACGTTATCATATCTGCTTAGATCCGTAATTCGTTATTTTTTATGCGTATTATCCTTGCCATTACTCTCCTTTCCTTTTCTTTTTCTTTATCAGCGCAGCAATTCGGAGGCAACCCTCCCTCGCTGAAATGGCAGCAGATCAATACAGATACGGTGCGGGTGATTTTCCCCCGGGGCATGACCGCGCAAGGCGAACGGGTAGCCAACATGGTGCATTATCTGAACCGTTATACCCGCGCTTCTATAGGCCCGCTCGAAAAAAAAGTGAGTATCGTATTGCAGAACCAAACACTGCAATCCAATGGATATGTACAACTGGGGCCCTTCCGTTCCGAATTTTACCTGACACCTCCTTCCAATTCACTCGACCTTGGCTCGCTCAACTGGATAGACCAGCTGGCAGTGCATGAATATCGTCATGTATTGCAGAATATGAACTTCCGGCAAGGGGTATCCAAAGTGTTTTCTATCCTGGGAGGAGAACTCGGACAGGCGGCAGTGACCAATATTGCTGTGCCCAACTGGTTTTGGGAGGGTGATGCGGTGGTGATGGAAACTGCATTGACACCACAGGGCAGGGGCAGACTACCTGGTTTCTTCGACGGATTCCGGGGTTTGTCGCTCGCAGGTAAACGTTACGCCTATATGAAAATCAGGAATGGTTCTTACAGAGATTATGTACCGGATCATTACCCCCTTGGCTACCTGATGACCAGCTATGGCCGCGAACATTATGGCTCCCATTTCTGGAAAGACGTCACCAGTGATGCTGTCCGTTTCCGTGGGGTGTTTTATCCGCTGTCGCATAGCCTGAAAAAAAGAACGGGCATGAACGTAACCGGCTTTTATGATGCCATGTTGCGGGAATACCAGCCGTTGTGGAATAATTATGCCGCCCGTCCGGATACCACAGCAGCAGTGGCTTTACTGCCCGTAGCCAAACCGGTGACCAATTATAATTATGTATATGCTGCGGGAGATAAAGAATGGATCGTCTTAAAAAATGCCTGGAACAAAGTACCGGGTATTTACCAGTTGAACGCTGCCGGCAAGGAGCGTTTGCTGTTGCGTCCCGGTATCATGTACGATGATTTTTTTAGTTACCGCAACGGCCGCATTGTATGGGCTGCTGCCCGCTTTGACGCACGATGGGGCTGGAAAGATTTCTCCGTGATCCGTTTGTGGGATGCGGCTACCGGCCAAACCAAAAACATCTCTCCAAAAGGTAAATTCTTTTCTCCCGATATTACCCAAAATGGTCAGCAGGTAATTGCAGTTGCTACCACACCGGATATGCAATACAGCCTGCAGCTGATCAATACACAAACGTCGGCTGTTACAAAGCAGCTTCCCAACCCGGACAACTGGTACTACACCTATCCGAGGTTTACGCAGGATGAGCAGGCGGTGATCAGTGCTGTCAGAAATCATAAAGGAGAAATGGCGCTGGTTCAGCAATCACTGTCAACCGGGGAAAGCACCATGTTAACGCCTTTCAGCTATACCGTGATCGGTATACCGGTAGTGCAGGGAGATACCGTTTACTTCACCAGTGGTGTGAAAGATGTAAATAACGTATATGCACTTACGTTAGCAGACCGTAAAACGTACGAAGTAACAGACCGGGGGAACAGTACGCAACATGCCGCTGTGGCGGGCGACAGCCTTGTGTTTAATGAATTTACCATCAAAGGATATAAGCTATACCGGGCGGCATTGAACCGGCCAGCCTGGAGACCGGTGGATGTAAGCAGTGATGGCCGTAGTGCCTGGCTGCAACCGCAGTTTAAGGAAGGCGGCAATATACTGGACCGGGTGCCGGATGATTCCATGCCGGTGAAAAAGTATCCGCAGTTTACCCGTCCGTTTAACTTCCACAGCTGGGTACCATCGTTTAATGATCCGGATTATGGTATATCCCTGATCGGCGAAAACATCTTAAGTACTACTTCTACCAGTATCGGCTATACGTACAACCGGAACGAAGGAAGTTCAGATATTGCGGCAGGCTTTACTTTCGGCGGATGGTTCCCGGTATTGTCGGTAGGTGCCGATTATACCATTAACCGCAACGGACTGGATCAGAACCGGCAACGGGTGTACTGGAACGAGGCTACCGCGCATGTAGGCGTCAGCGTTCCGTTGAATTTATCATCAGGACTTTACAGTCGTAGTTTATCTGTCGGAAGTAATTACAATATCCGTCACCGTTATCTTGATGCTAAATACAAAGGCAATGACCTGCAGTTCCTGAGTAATACGCTGATCTTTAATAATCAGCGGATCAAGGCGGTGCAAAATATCTATTCTCATTTCGGGCAGTATCTCGCGGTGCAATATAACAGCTCTGTTTCCGGATTGTATGCCGAGCAGCTGTATGCCCGGCTGGATCAGTATTTGCCGGGGCTTTGGCAAAATCACAACCTCGTATTGCAGGTTGCTTATCAGCAGCGCGACAATGCGTTCAACTACACATTTACGGATAATTTCGTATATGCGAGAGGGTATAATACGCCTTTGTATACCAGCATTTATAAGCTGGGGGCAAACTATCATTTGCCGTTGGTGTATCCTGACTGGGGCTTTGCGCAGATCCTGTATTTCAACCGCATCAGGGCCAACCTGTTCTATGACTACAGTATGGCGAATTTTTCCCGGGCTAATGTGAATCAGAACACCCGCTTTACCTCAGCAGGTACGGAGTTATTCTTTGATACGAGGATAGGCAATGCACTGCCGTTTACATTTGGTGTGCGGGTGAGTCACCTGTTTGACCAGGATCCTACAAGCAATGTGCAGAACCGGGTAGACTTTATAGTACCGATCCAGCAGTTGTTTAATTATTAAGGGAGATATTTATTTCACGGTGATTTTCAGTGCGGGAGACTGGTAGAACTTTTCCTCCGCATATTTGATAATGATCTGATCAAAGTAGAGTACATCACCGGTCTGGAGGTTGTCTTTCAGGTGCTTGCTCCAGGCTGCGGGAAGCGCGGCGGCTTTGAAATTATCGCCGGTAAAATCTTTATAAACGCCCGGCTGGCCAGTAGTATCGTTCAGGAAGGGTTCGTGTTTTTCGTAGGTAAATGCGAAAGAGAGTACCGGGTATTTGATATTCTTTTCATCTCTCACAATCAGTGCGGAGTCCAGTAATTTTATCACTTCACTTTTCGGGAGGGTGTCGCTCAGGTAGATACCCCAGCTGCTACGAAGTTTCGCAGGTCTTTTGCTGCTGACGGTGGCAGGAGTAGTGGCCGGCTTTTTAGCGGATTGGGCAACTACCGGTGTGATCGCAGTGGCTAATAAGAAACTAAGTAACAGGTGTTTTTGCATGATAGTACGGGGATATAAAAAAGATCGCCCGGTATAGTAACGACCGGGCGATCTGAAAAATTATAAGGATTTTAAACTTTCCTCGATGACGGAGATCTTCGCTTCCGCATCTGCTTTCTTCTGACGTTCTGCGTCTACCGCTTCCGGTTTGGCATTCTGTACAAAGCGTTCATTGCTGAGTTTCTTTTCTACAGATACGAGGAATCCTTTCAGGTATTCCAGGTCTTTTGTCAATGCAGCTTTCTGTGCGGTGGTATCCAGTGCATTTTCTGTACCCAGGTAGAATTTATCTTTCTGGATCACGAGGGTGATGCAACCAGGTACCGGTTCCTGCACATAGTGAATGGCTTTCGCATTCACCTGTTTTGCGAGCATGCCTTCAATCTGTTTGAATGCATTATCGTGTTTGGTTTCTATGTGCAGTACGATCGGGTCTTTAGGTTTGATCTGATGTTTGTTACGTGCATCGCGGATGCTGCTGATCACTTCTTTGGCCAGTGTACCTTCCAGCAGGGTAGCGTGAACAGGCGCCTGTGGTGTGGTGAACTGTTTGATCATCAGGGAATCATTATCTGCACGCACTGCCAGTTGCTGGTAAATTTCTTCGGTGATGAAAGGCATGTAAGGGTGCAATAGTTGCATCAGTTGTTCGAAGAAATAAACAGTTTTCTGGTAGATAGAAGCCGGGATCGGTTGTTCGAAGCCAGGTTTCGCCCATTCCAGGAACCAGCTGCAGAAATCGTCCCATACCAGGCTGTAGATGGCTTTCAGGCCTTCGCTGAGGCGGAAGTCTTTATGCAGGGCAGCTACTTCCAGTTGTACTTCATTCAACCTGCTTTCAAACCATTTCACAGCAAAGTTATCAGCAGCGGCGTTGATAGCGCTGTCGTCTTCCTGGCGTTGTTCCCACATTTTCACCAGCTTGAGGGCATTCCATATTTTATTACAGAAATTGCGGCCTTGTTCACAGCTGGAATCATCGTAGAGCAGATCGTTGCCGGCAGGTGAAGAGATCATGATACCGAAGCGTACGGCATCGGCGCCATAGGCGTGGATGAGTTCCAGCAGATCCGGGGAGTTGCCCAGTTGCTTACTCATTTTACGACCTTGCTTATCACGTACCATTCCGGTGAAATATACGTCGCTGAAAGGTTTCACTTCTTTGAATTCCAGGCCTGCCATGATCATGCGGGCCACCCAGAAGAAGATGATATCCTGTCCGGTTACGAGTACGGAGGTAGGGTAGTAGTAGTTGATATCTTCGTTATCTGGCTGTGAAATACCGTTGAATACTTCCATTGGCCAGAGCCAGGAGCTGAACCAGGTATCCAGACAGTCTTCGTCCTGCGTGAGTTCTGCGGCAGTGATGGTGATGTTCCGGGCAGCAAACTGCTGTACCGCTTCTGCAGCGGTAGCGGCTACTTCGAAGGTGCCATCGGGTGCGTACCAGGCTGGGATTTGTTGTCCCCACCAGAGTTGGCGGGAGATACACCAGTCTTTCACGTTTTCCATCCAGTATTTGTACGTCGCGAGGAAGCGGTCGCCGGGATGGATTTTTACATCTCCGTTTACCACTGCATCCAGTGCGGGTTTGGCCATTTCGGCCATTTTTACAAACCACTGGGTAGAGATACGTGGTTCTACTACGGTGTCGGGGTTACGTTGGCTGTAACCGAGGCGGGTAGTGTATTCCTGTTCTTTTTCGAGCAGGCCTTCTTCCGCGAGGGCGGCTACCACTTTCTTACGTGCCACGAAGCGGTCTTCTCCTACAAATACGATGGCGGCAGCACTGAGTGTACCGTCGTCATTAAGGGTATCTACTATTTCCAGGTTGTGTTTCAGCCCGAGGTTATAGTCATTGATATCGTGTGCTGGCGTTACTTTCAGTGCGCCGGTACCAAATTCTTTATCTACGTAGGTATCAAATATTACCGGTACGCGGCGGTTTACCAGCGGAACGGTAGCGAAGTGACCTTTCAGGTGTGCATATCTTTCATCTTCGGGATTCACGCAGATGGCGGTGTCGCCCATGATGGTTTCAGGGCGCTGTGTGGCGATGGTGATGAATTCGCCGGTAGGAGTGCCATTGGCATCCGTGATGGCGTATTTCACGTGGTACAGCTTACCCTGGAGGTCTTTGTATTCAACTTCCTCATCGCTCAGCGCTGTTTTGGCTTTTGGATCCCAGTTGATCATGCGTGCGCCGCGATAGATCACGCCTTTTTTATAGAGGTCGATGAATACGGTGATCACTGCTTTGTAGTAGTGGTCGTCCATGGTAAAGGTAACGCGGTCCCAGTCGCAGCTGCAGCCGAGTTTTTTGATCTGGTGATAGATGATATCGCCATATTTATCTTTCCATTCAAACGCGTATTTGAGGAATTCTTCGCGGGTGAGCTGTGATTTTTCGATGCCTTTTTCCTGTTTCAGCATATTTACCACTTTTGCTTCGGTGGCAATAGAGGCATGGTCGGAGCCTGGAACCCAGCAGGCGTTGAAGCCGCTCATACGAGCCCGGCGTACCAGGATGTCCTGGACGGTTTCATTGAGGGTATGGCCAAGGTGTAAGACCCCTGTTACATTGGGAGGGGGGATGACGACAGTAAAAGGTTGACGGCCATCCGGTTTAGAGCGGAAGTAGCCTTTGTCCATCCATTGTTGGTACCATTTTTCCTCCACCGTAGCGGGCAGGTAATTTTTCGAAAGTTCCATGCTATTCATAATATAAGGTTGCAAAAATAACAGAGATTAGCCAGAGATGGAAATTTAAAGGGCAAGAATAGTTGAATGACCGCAGTGCAGATGGCAGGGCGTCATGTTGTCTGAAAACATGACGCCCTGCCATTATAGTGCAGTGTTATGCCATTTCTGCGATGATTTCGCAGGTTTGTGCAATCATTTCCGGTGTATTGTCCAGGTGTGTTACAATTCTGACCTGGGTGGGAGAGATGGCTATGACAAGAATCCCTTGTTTTTTCAGGTAGTCGGCAAAAAGTTGTGGGGTCCAGTCGCCCGTTACTTCAAAAATGAGGATGTTGGTTTCTACGGGGAGCATATGTCCGACGAAAGATTTTTCCAGCAGTGCCTGGGCGATTTGTTTTGCATGCAGGTGGTCTTCAGCGAGACGTGCTATATTGTTCTCCATAGCATAGATGCCGGTGGCAGCCATGTATCCTGCCTGCCGGAGGCCGCCGCCGAATTTTTTGCGGATTCTCCGGGCATTTTTTATGAAGTCTTCGCTGCCGAGGAGTACGGATCCCATGGGGCAACCCATTCCTTTGTTCAGGCATACGGAGATGCTGTCGAAGAGCTGGCCATATGTTTTCGGGTCCTGGCCGGTGGCTACGAGTGCGTTGAAGAGCCGGGCGCCGTCGAGGTGCAGTGCGAGACCGTGTTGTTTGCATACGTCGCCTATTTTCACCATTTCTTCCCAGTCGTAGCAGCATCCGCCGCCACGGTTGGAGGTGTTTTCGAGGCAAACGAGGCTGGTGCGGGCTTTATGTACATCGTCGGGATTGATGGCGGCTTCCACTTGCGGGGCGCGGATCATGCCACGGTCGCCGGTGATAGGGTGTACCTGTGCGCCGGAGTTAAAAGCGATGCCGCCTCCTTCATAAATATACACATGGGCAAGATTGCTGCAAACCACTTCGTCACCCGGCAACGTATGTACTTTAATGGCGATCTGGTTACTCATTGTGCCGGAAGGGCAGTACAAGGCTGCCGGTTTGCCAAAGTAGGCTGCCATCATGGCTTCCAATTTATTGATACTTGGGTCTTCACCGAAAACGTCATCACCGGTTTCTGCCTGCAGCATCGCCTGTAACATGCCAGGGCCGGGACGTGTAAAAGTGTCGCTTCTGAAGTCAATCATTTTATTGAAAAATTTGCAACGGCTTAACAAATAAATTAGTTAAGATGTTAATTTAAATATGATTCTTTATCAATTGTTAAAATTTGTATAAAGCATCGCAGAACAGGGACTAAAGCACTATAAAATTCCGTTATAAAACTGTACTTTGTTATATGGCTGGCAAATATAAGAAGGATTTGGTAGAGTGATTGGTTAGCACGATCTTTGCAGACTTATTTTGAAACTAACAATAAAGCGCGGGAAACTTTGTAAGTTAATAATTTTAAAAATTCGAACAAAAAATTTCTTTCGCTGTTATTTATTTATAAACCAATACAATTTTTCATATGAGGCAACTTAAAATTGCCACCCAGATCACCAATCGTGATTCGCAGGCGGTAGAAAAGTACCTGCAGGAAATCTCGAAGATCCCTTTGTTAACACCTGAGGAGGAGACCGTTTTGGCGCAGCGCATTAAAATGGGCGATCAAAAGGCTCTTGAAAGATTGACTACAGGAAACTTACGTTTCGTTGTTTCTGTTGCGAAGCAGTATCAGCACCAGGGCCTTAGCCTGAGTGATTTGATTAATGAAGGTAATCTCGGCTTGATCAAGGCGGCACAACGTTTCGATGAAACGAAAGGTTTCAAATTTATCTCTTATGCGGTATGGTGGATTCGTCAGTCCATATTGCAGGCGCTTGCTGAACAGGGTCGTCTTGTTCGTCTCCCGCAAAATAAAATTGGTACCTATAATAAAGCGAACAAAGCTTACATGGCATTTGAGCAGGAAAACGAGCGTGAACCTTCTACCGAGGAACTCGCAGAAATCCTGGAGATGTCTGAATCAGAAATTAACAATATCTTCCAGAGCAACACGCGCCATATGTCCTTAGATGCACCTGTGCATGAGGCAGAAGACGTAGCAATGGGCGACTTGCTGGAAGGTGGAGATATTACTGATGACGACGTGATGAGAGATTCACTCCGTGAGGAAATACGCCGGGTATTAAAATCCCTGAGCCCACGCGAAGCTGAAATTGTGAATGCTTATTTTGGTCTGGATGGTGAAAATGGCGCAACAATCGAACAAATCGGTCAGAAATACGATCTGACTAAAGAAAGAATCAGGCAGATTAAAGAACGTGCTATTAAAAGGCTGCAGAAAGCCCGTTATAGCGGCGCACTGAAATCTTACCTGGGATAAAATACCTTTTTCGTTGGGGTTATTTTGTAACGAAAACGATAAATCTACTAATCCTCTTTATTCTATAAGAACACCGGCCTTGTAAATACATGGCCGGTGTTTTTATTTAGTGCTCACCCCTTATTTTTGCACTCTATGCGCAAGCTGTCCTTCTTTATCCCGGTGATACTGCTCTTTTCCGCCTGTGAAAAAGATATCAGCGTGGACCTGCCTGTGGAAGCACCACAACTGGTAGTAGAAGGCACCTTTGAAAACGGGATGTATCCACAGGTGATTCTCACGCATAGTCTGAACTATTTTTCCAGCATAACGCCGGATATACTGGCGAAAGCCTTTGTACACAACGCTGCTGTCACCGTTACCGATGCCGGCAATAACGTTATGACACTGAAAGAACGGGTAATAGACAGTGCAAATACAAAGTTCTATGTATATGGACCGGATTTTACGGGAGGATCTGCCCGTTTTACCGGCAAAGTGCCAGGTACCTATACCTTACGCATCAACGCTGACAATAAGGCATATGAATCTGTGACAACTATACCATCGCGCGGCATGAGACTGGACTCCATCTGGTGGACCCTGGTGCAGGTAGATGATTCGACCAAAGCCCGTTTATGGGTGAAGATTACGGATGCTCCTGCATTTGGGAACTATGGCCGGTACTTTACCCGGAGAAACAGGGAGCCGTTTTTACCCGGAAGAAATTCTGTGGTAGATGACCAGCTGGTGAACGGCACAACATTTGAAATTCCTGTGGACGCTGGTGTAGACAAGAATAAGAAGCCGGATGTGTCAACAGACGCCTTCTTTGAACTCGGAGATACGGTTACCCTGAAGTTTTGTAATATTGACAAAGCGACTTGGGATTTCTGGCGGACACTTGATTTTGCCTATAACAGCAACGGCAATCCGTTTTCATCGCCCACCAAAATACTTGGGAATGTATCTGGCGGCGCATTAGGTTATTGGGGCGGTTATACCGTTTCCTATAAAACAATTATTATTAGCAGGTAATTATACAGCAAACAAAATGGAAAACAAGCAACAAGAACATGTGCATTTACTAATCATCGGTTCCGGCCCCGCCGGTTATACCGCTGCTATTTATGCCGCAAGAGCCAACCTCAAACCAGTACTATATCAGGGTATTCAGCCCGGCGGACAATTAACCATCACTACCGAAGTGGAAAACTATCCCGGTTATCCGGAAGGTATCCAAGGTCCTGAAATGATGGTGGACTTTGAAAAACAGGCTGCCCGTATGGGAGCAGATATCCGTTATGGTCTGGCAACTTCAGTGGATTTCAGCAAACAACCTTATAAAGTAATTATTGACGAAGAAAAGGAAATCACTGCGGATGCAATCATTATCGCTACCGGTGCTTCTGCCAAATGGCTGGGGCTTCCTTCCGAGCAGCGTTTGAATGGTAGCGGCGTTTCTGCCTGCGCCGTTTGCGACGGATTTTTCTTCCGTGGTAAAGAAGTAGCGATCGTAGGCGCCGGTGATACCGCTGCTGAAGAAGCACTTTATCTCTCTAAAATGTGCAGCACCGTGCATATGCTGGTACGCCGCGATGAAATGCGCGCGTCTAAAGTAATGCAGGACCGTGTACTGAAAACTTCCAATATCATTGTATACTGGAATTCAGAAACAGATGAAGTACTGGGCGATAAGAAAGTAGAAGCCCTGCGTATCCTGAACAATAAAACAGGCGAGAAGAAAGAAGTACCGGTAAGCGCGTTTTTCGTAGCTATCGGTCACCAGCCTAACTCCGGTATCTTTAAAGAATACCTGACCCTGGACGATCAGGATTATATCGTAACTGAACCCGGCTCCAGCCGTACCAGTGTAGAAGGTGTATTTGCCTGCGGCGATGTACAGGATAAAATTTACCGTCAGGCAGTAACTGCTGCCGGTAGCGGATGTATGGCTGCCCTGGATGCAGAAAGATACTTATCAGCAAAAGAACACCACCAATAATAACACGGAGCAACACATGGATTTGCAGGAAATGATTCCTGCAGATCCATGATCCGTTATCCGCAATTTTCCTTTATGCTCACGATCGCCCTTGAAGAGGCTACCTTCTACGCTTACCATGGTCTTTACCCGGAAGAAACCATTATCGGCAATCATTTCGTGCTGGATGTGGCAGTTCGTATACCCGGTACCGTACCCGTAGATGATTTGTCTGAAACCGTTAACTACCAGGGCATCTATGAAATAGCCAAAGCTATTATGGAAGTACCCCGTCCTTTACTGGAAGAGGTAGTGTATGAATTAACCGATGCGCTCAAGCAACGTTATCCCGCTATACAACACAGTATGGTGAGTCTCCGTAAAATGAATCCCCCCATGGGAGCCACTATCCGCAACTCGCTCGTTTCCCTGGAAAAAAATTATTAGTACGCTGCTTAGCCGGGAAAGGTATTTTTTGGGATATGTATGATGTTTCCGTAAATTTATAGCTATAAGTTAATCAACAAATTCTCACGCTAAAACCTGTCCTATGTTGAAACGGATCATGGCAGTTTGCTTTTTGTTATCGACGGTCTTGTTTGCCCGGGCCCAGAGTGTCACAGATATGATGGAAGAAGCCAGGCAGCTGGAAAAACAGATGAAGGAAAGCGAAGCATTTGAAAAAGATAAGGAAATCCTGAAAATACAACCCGCTGAACTGGATGCACTGAACCAGGCGAGCCAGTTATGTTCCCGCATTGGTAACCGGCAGAAAAGTAAAGACGACAAGATCAGTTATTTCAATCTTGCTAAAAGCTATGCCCAACAGGCATTGAAAGTAAATCCCAACAGTCCGGAGTCGAATTTATCCATGGCCATAGCGATGGGACGCATGGCATTGATTTCCGGTGCAAAAGATAAAGTAGCTGCTTCTAAAGATGTGAAGAAATATGCCGAGCTGGCAATTAAATTCAATCCTTCTATGGCGCAGGCCTTTCATGTGTTAGGTAAGTGGAATTTTGAAGTGGCCAACCTGAATGCTTTTGAAAGAGGCGCGGCCAAAATGCTGTTTGGCGGATTGCCGGACGGTTCCCTGCAGAATGCCATCGCCAATTACGAAAAATGCCGGCAGCTGGATCCTGGTTTTATCCTCAACTACTATGAGCTGGCCCGTGCCTATAAAGCCGATGACCAGCAGGAGAAAGCGATTGATGTGCTGAAGAAGGCGCTGACTTTGCGTAATATTACCCAGGATGATGCCAGCATCAAAGCAGATTGCAAGAAGATGCTGGATGACCTGCAATAATGTGTAAGATATTAACGGACGATAAACTGTTCGGGGAGATGAAAGTGCATGGCGGCTTTTATCTCCCCGGATCTTTTTAAAACCCCATCAGATTTCCTTCCCTTTCCACCTGCCGCTGCGCAGGTACCAGTAACTCATTCCGAAGATGACCGTCCAGTAGATAAAATCGGCGCCCCATGCCCATTGCAGCTCGCTGCGCATCCTTTCAATCACGATATCACAATAGAGCAGATAACCGATAACGGCCACTATTTCTGTAATCAGGTTGATGCGGGTATTACCGGTGCCTACCACCCCGCTCATCACCACCGCTGCTACTGCCATGAGAATAGTGCTCAGGGTAATGATGCGGATAGAAGGGATGGCAGCGGTAATCAGGTCGGCATTGTTGGTATAGATATGCAGGAGAGTATAAGGAAACAGGTTGACAAGCACGCAAACGGTAGTAGCGCATCCTACACTGATCCAAACAATTCTCCGGATAATGGGAAATACAAGTTCGGGTCGTCCCTGGCCGATAATGTTGCTGACCATCGTATTACAGGCGGCTGCCAATGCCCAGGTGAAGATGCCGAAGAAACCGAAGATGCTGCGGATCATATTGGATACGGCAAGCGGTCTTTCTCCCAGGTGCTCAATAAAGATAAAGAACACAAACCAGCCGCCTATGCTGAAAAGGAACTGTACGATCAGAGGGGCAGATACATTCAGGATATTGCGGATAATGCTCCAGTTGATCTTCAGATAGTTGAACAGGCTATATCTAATATGGTATTTTTTAATGAAAAGGATGCTGAGCGCTACGCCGCAACCGGTTACTTCCGCGATCACCGAAGCGGTAGCTGCACCATTGAGGCCCATATACGGGAAGCCCAGCATACCGAAAATGAGGGTGTAATCGAAGAATATGTTCATCATTTCCTGGAAGAGGGAGGTGATGACCAGCACTTTAGAATGACCGCTACCTATGTAAAACGCGTTGGCCATATTCAGCAGCATGAGAAAAGGCAGTCCCCAGATACGGATACGTATAAACGAAACGGCTGCAGAAATAATATGCTGATCGTGCAGGGCTTTGGAAAAGAACCAGGGCGCTGCCAGCAAAGTCAGTAAAATAGCCAGTCCGGAAAAAAGGAGGCCAAGTTGAATACCATTGGAGAAAAGCTGTCCGATGCCGGAGAACTGCTGCTGCCCGGCCCTCCGGGCAATCAATACCTGCATGCCATTATTCAGGCCGTAGGCAATCATATACATCACCAGATAAAAAATACCGGCTATACCATTGGCGGCCAGTTCAAATTCTCCCAACCGGCCAACGAAGGCCGTGTTGGTAATATGGTTTATCTGCGGAATGATGAGCGCAAGACAGATAGGTCCTGCTATTTTAATAATCTGCCGGTTACTTACTTCCAGTTGCATGAATCTTCTGCTGATTGTGGGTGTAAAAACAAAGATAGGGCTATATGTTGATCATCTCTGCGTGATAAAACAACAAAACGCCCTCACCAATTAACTAAAAAGATTATTATTGTAATTCATTTGAAAGGTTAAATATGCCCGTGGCTTATAACATCCATCCTGCATTTACGGTAGACGATGAAACCCTGTTGGAAACAGATCTTACTGCCTGCAATTTACTGGTACTGGTAGGAAGCGGCACATTCAGCTATGCTGTGTTTGATCCGGCGGCTAAGAAATTCCTGGCGTTGAAGTCGTATCAGTTTACGCCCCGTAAGCTGGCCCTGGCCGATCTGGAAATGATAGAACAGGTATTTGATACAGACAAGCTGTTATTTACCGCTTTTAAATCTATACTGCTGGCTTTCAATACCGGTGGTGGTGTATTGGTGCCGCATATGTACTATATGCCCTCCATGAAAAAGGAATTTCTGCACCTGGCCAAACCGGAGAAAATGCAGGAAGCCATCCTGTCGGATTTGCTGCCGGCATTGCCAATGGTGAATATTTACAGCGTAGATAAGGATCTGCTGGGATTCCTGCGCAAGGAGTTTTCGACTGATCTGGTGATACATGCCAATTCTGCCTTGCTGCAATCTTACCCGATGGACCTGGATTTTTACGCAAAAGACGGAGTAGCATTTGTAGAAGTAGATCAGCATGCCTTTACCATGACCGTTTATGCGGGAGGGAAACTGTTGATCCAGCAGGAATCGGAATACCAGACAGGGTTGGATGTGGTATATGCCCTGGTGAATATATTACGCCAGCTGGAGCTGAACGAGCAGCTGGTGAAGGTGAAATTGGGTGGTGCGGTAGCTACAGATGCCGGTGTTTACCAGGAGATGTACAAATTTATACCACACCTGGAATGGATACAACGAATACCGGGTTTCCACTACATTACTAAAATGCAGGAAATACCGGGCTATTATTTTCATAATTTATATGCGTTAGCGCTATGCGTATAATCGGAGGAGCGAGTGGGGGAAGGAAAATACAACCACCGGCAAAAATGCCGCATACACGGCCTACTACAGATATTGCAAAAGGAGGGTTGTTTAATATCATAGAAAATAACCTGGACATTCCATCTTTAAAAACACTGGATATTTTTGGCGGCACCGGCAGCATCAGCTATGAGCTGGCTTCCCGTGGCGCTACCGACATGACCGTGGTAGAAAAAGACCCTGCTATGGCGGCTTTTATCAGCAAAACGGCATTGTCTTTAGGAATTACCGGCCTGAAAACGGTAAAAATGGACGCTTTTAAGTACCTGCAGCAATGCACCGAAAAGTTCGACCTGATCTTTGCAGATCCGCCCTATATGATGGAAACGCTGGATCAGCTGCCATTACTGGTATTTGAGAAGGAGTTATTGAACCCGGAAGGCTGGCTGGTGGTAGAGCATACACAGCATAAGAAATTCCAGGACTATTCTTATTACAGATCAGAAAGAAACTATGGCGCTACCGTCTTCTCTATATTTATTAACCGGGAAGAATTAAAGCGCTGACCGTTCACTATCAATAATAACATCTTCATGAGAACATGTTTATTCCCGGGTACATTCGATCCAATCACACTGGGACATACGGATGTGATAGACCGTGGGCTTGATTTGTTTGACCGCATGGTGATTGCCATCGGGGTAAACAGCAGCAAAACGCCTATGTTTGCACTGGAAGAGCGGATGGCCTGGATCCGTGAAATATATAAGGCAGACGCCCGGGTAGAAGTAGCTTCTTACTCCGGTCTGACTATTGATTTCTGCAAAAAGCTGGATGCCCGTTTTATTCTGCGTGGCATCCGTTCCGGCGGTGATCTGGAATATGAGCGCGCTATTGCAGATGCCAATCGCACCGTGGCCCCCGGAATTGAAACTATTTTCCTGACACCTGTTCCGCAGTATTCCAGTATCGCTTCCACACTTGTGAGGGACCTCTATAAATACGGCGGAGATGTCTCAGCTTTCCTGCCGGCGGCAGTACTGGAAGGCATTCAACGCCTGAAGCAATAATTTAATAAAGCAGATGATATGAAAACGATCTGGCACAATACAAAGATTTCACTGGACCAGTTGAACGAGATGGGAGGCACTACCATGGCTACCTGTCTGGGAATGGAGTTTACAGAGATAGGTCCGGATTACCTGAAAATGATGATGCCGGTAGATCACAGAACGGTACAACCTTATGGTTTGCTGCATGGTGGCGCTTCGGCGGCGCTGGCAGAAACGGTGGGCAGTATGGCGTCTGGTTTGATCATTGATCCGGAGAAGCAGATCTGTGTAGGCATGGAAATCAATGCCAATCACCTGAGAGGGGTAAGAAGCGGGTATGTACATGCCTGCGCAAGGCCTTTGCATATTGGCAGCAATAGTCATGTATGGGATATCCGTATTACAGACGATCAGCATAAGCTGGTATGTGTAAGCCGGTTAACAGTAGCCATACTGGCCAAGCGATAGTATTTGTTCCGGGAGCGTTTGTTCCCGGAACAAAGCAATACTACATGGCTGCGGCCCTAAACACTTCCCTGATGTTTTCGTAAGAGAATTTCAGGTACTTCTCTACGTTTTCCGGCCTGATCCATTGCAGGTCCTGGATATCTTCTTCTATCTGTGGTACGGTTAATTCTGTGCCGGTAAACAGCATCCGGTACCAATAGGTATGTTTCAGTACTTTTTTATTTTTCATGGGGTAGTAGTGGAACGTCTCGGTGATCTTATGTTCCAGGGAAACGTTGTGCAGGCCGGTTTCTTCCGCTACTTCGCGTAAAGCGCAGGTTTCGAGGTCTTCGCCCGGGTCCTGTTTACCTTTTGGAAGGTCCCATTTTCCGCGACGGAACATCATGAGTACTTCTCCGGCAGGGTTGGTAATAAGACCACCAGCCGCTACCAGGGTGGTGAAATGCAGGGATACTTTTTTGAAGAGCTGTTTTACATCGGGGGCAATGAATACTGCGGCTTCTTTTTTACCATCTTCCAGTTTCTGCAATACATTTTCCATTTTTTTGGTGTCCGGATTGTCGTATACTTTGGCAGCTGCCAGGCGAGCTGGAATGATAGTGGTATCAGTACTCAATAAGAGCGGACGTTCGTTGAGATAGATCGTAATTGGTGCTTGCATGCCGCAAATGTAATTACGAAATATGAATTAGAGATTACGAATTATGAATTTGGGTGGATCGTCTGTGATTCGGGAAACTCCCTATAAATTCGTGGGTGCTAATTCGTAAATTGAATAAAATGATAGTACTTTTGGCGATTGTATGAATAAAGTAAGCGAAAAACAAGTTGCAGAAAAGTTACTGCAGGTGCAGGCCGTGAAATTAAGCCCTGCACAGCCCTTTACATGGGCTTCCGGCTGGAAATCACCGATCTATTGCGATAACAGGAAGATCTTATCGTTTCCTTACGTGCGCGACTATATTAAATCTGAGTTGTGCAACCTGGTATTTGAAACCTTCCCGGATGCGGCAGTGATTGCAGGGGTAGCTACTGCGGGTATTCCGCATGGAGCGCTGGTAGCAGATCAGTTGAAGCTGCCATTTATTTATGTAAGATCCAAGCCGAAAGAGCATGGGATGGGTAACCAGATTGAAGGGGTATTACAGCCAGGGCAACCGGTGGTAGTGATTGAAGATCTTATTTCTACCGGTAAAAGCAGCCTGGAAGCAGTACAGGCCATCCGTGCAGCAGGTGGCGAAGTAATCGGTATGGTATCTATTTTCAACTATGGTTTTGATATTGCGGTAAAAGCGTTTGAAGCGGCGGGAGTTCCTTTCCATTCGCTGAGTAACTATTCTGCGATGATTGCCCTGGCGGAAGAGAAAGGCATCGTATCTGCAGATGAAATTGCTACTTTGCAGGCCTGGAGAAGTGCGCCGGATCAGTGGGGGAAATAGTCAAAAATTGCATATCACTTTTTTCGTATATTCGGGTATTAATATTACAACTATGCGTATCCTAAAATTAGTCGTGTTGTTCCTGTTTGCCGGTATTGGTGTAACGATGGCACAACAGAAACAGAAAGCGATCGAGACTGCAAAGATCAGTACTCCGACCGTGCAGTGTGAATCCTGCAAAAACAGGATTGAAAGGTATATGTCGCACGAAGAAGGCGTACAATCCGTGAAAGTAGATTTCAAGAAACATGTAACTACGGTAAAGTATTATACAGATCGTACCAACATTGAGAATATCAAAACCGGTATTGCCAATGCAGGATATGATGCAGACAATGTAACTGCTAACCCGGAGTCTTACCAGAAACTGCCTACCTGCTGCAAGAAGCCTGAAGATGGTGGTGGCATGGATCCGAAGAAGAAAAAGAACTAATTATATTATTCAGCCTTTGGTATGCCTGCGAAAAGCGGAGTACTAAAGGCTGAACTGTTTCCGGGCGTAAGTGAAGCACGGAACAGTTTTGGGAGATGTGTCACTTTACAGTGTATATTCAAATACGGTTTTATTGATGCACTATCCTATCGCTTATACTTCATTTTTAAACAGTTAACGTTATCCCAATTCTCTTTAATCCGCTGAAACATCATCTGGCGGCGCTTATCGAAACACTTTTCCAAACGGCTCCTTCCGAAATAAATGTGCGGCTGCTGGCGCTTGGCGGCTCGCAGATGGATATGTATGCCGGGCAGCTGGACGTAGCGGCTATTTTTGATGAAATAAGAACACAGCTGAAGACGGCTGGGGTGGGTACACGTGCGGCATATGAAGCTTACCTGTTGCAGGGTGGTGGTTATGCCACCATGGCGTTGTCTGATACATCCGTGTGGGTGCTGCGTTTGGCGGCGGATAAGCCGGATTATATTCACTTGCATCCCGGCCGGTATAGTCCGCATACGTTTCGGGTGAAGGCATCGGCGCTCAAAACAGCATTGGCCTACCTGGCAGCATCGCGGAATGGGGGGCTGAAAGGCCCTCTGCTGGAGGATCTGAATGCACTCAGAGCGGGTTTACGGCTGTCGCCTCTCCGGAGTGTATCGGAGAGCGGCCATATATTGGAAATAATGTCGTTGCTGGATTGTGGTCCTGTTGACTAGAAGAAATTAAGCGGCTGCCGGGTTTCGCATTTAATCGGAAAAGGGAGGAAAATGCCTGCTTTACCTACTTTACAGTTCCCGGTAGCTTTAATGGTGACTTCTTTATTAGCGAAAGCGGTGAACGCATTTTTCAGCACATTGGCCATATTTACTTCCAGTTTTACCGGGAAATAGAATGTATCTCTGGCGGGAATGGAAATAGTGGTGTCTTGTAAAGAGTGTCCTACCTGTGTATCATCAAAATATACGTCGAAGTTCGCGTCTTTCAGTTGAAGGCGGTAATTGTTTGGATTATAATAAGCCAGGGTCATTTTTACGATGCTTTTGGATATGCCCAGCTCTTCCATATCGATACCGGCCACTCTCACGAACTGAATGTCTTTATTCTTTTCGCATGAACTGGCTAATCCCCAGATAAGAAAAACGGCAGTTAAAATTCTAAGCACTTTCATCAGCTGACCAGGTAATTTAATTTATGTCAAACCTACTGCAAAGCTTTTAGTTTATCAAACATCGGTTTTGAATTGGGAAACTTTTAACGGAGAAACGGCAGGGAGTATTTTAAAAAAGGGGCGATGTTCAGTGTTGTTATATCTCTGTGTTTTAAATTTTTCCAGGCGATCTCTGGGGGAGAATCCAGTAAAGGAAGAGGCTGGTTTGACAGCGATGTTGAATTTTAAAAGCAAGTTCTGGCGGTGACAACTATAGTAAAATCGGAGTTTGGTTTTGGAGATTTTAAGCAGTCTCTGTCTATTATGTTGAATCAAAAGAAGAGTCCGCTTTTCGGAAAAAATATCAATTTTTTAAAGCAAGCTCCGGACATTTTTAAGGAAACAGAAGAGCTGGCTACAGTTATTTCTATGGCGACCTCTGGCACATCAATAATATAAAAGAAGAGCTTGTTTTATGGAGTTCTACCTAAATAAATATAAGCAGTCTCTGCTTTATTCGTGGTAAAGCAGGTGTTTAATGGGCACAATAACAGGGGAGGCCGCTAAAATAATTAGAACATAAAACACATATAAATAAAATGGTGCTTTATGAAAATACCTTATCTTCGTAATCCTTCCTGTGTTCGCTAAAATTGAACAAAGAATCCACTAATTTCTTTAGTATTTTTGCATTTCGGTAATAATTGGCTGAAAGAGACGGGTACTAATTTATTTAGCATATTTATATCTGTGCTATGAATTGTTTATCATTTACTTAAAGTTAATTGTTAAGTATTTATGTATAAGTGGTTGTCCCGTGGAACAAACGTCATTTCACAACGGGCGCTTAAAATTTGACATTATGACAGAGAATGCATCAGGAAGGATTTTATTGATTGAATCTCAATATTTTCCACCAATTGATTCATATAAAACTTTAATTAAGCACGATATATTACAGATAGAGAAATATGAACACTATCAGAAGGTCAGTTATCGAAACCGTTGTTATGTAGCGGGGCCAAATGGCCGGATGATTTTGAGTGTACCGTTGGCAAAAGGGAAAAACCAGCGGACCGTGATGAAGGATGTACGGATCAGTAATGAGGAGAAATGGCAGGGTTTGCATTGGAAAACGCTGGTGTCTGCTTATCGTCGTTCACCCTGGTTTGAATATTATGAAGCGGACCTGCAGGAATTATTTGAAACCCGTTTTGACTTTTTACTGGATTGGAACATGGCTTGTTTTGAATGGATGAATAGCAAGCTGGGCCTTATGATCCCAGTAACGTTTACAGAGAGCTATCAGAAGGAAGTAACGGGAGTAACGGATGCCCGGGAAACGATCCTGCCGGACGTGGTAAGAGAAGCGGAGCCATCCTATACCCAGGTATTCCAGGAGCGTACCGGTTTTATTCCCGGTCTCAGTGTACTAGACCTGCTTTTTTGTGAAGGGAAGCAGTCTTTGGAAATATTGCAGGAAGACTAAGCGAGATATCGGATAATATTATTTAACTTGTTGACTTGTAATTGTTTGTATATTTGCCCGGGTAATGGTGCTTTTTTAATCAATACCTCCCGAAAAAAATTGAGGTGGCAATCAACAAAATATTTAGATTTGCAACCTATTTTGCTGGGGTTCGAACTGACGTAGGTGTGTAAACCAGGAGTTTCCCAGTGAGGGAAAAATGGATTGTTATCCTGTTATTTTTTTCTATTACTAATTCCTAAAATTCATTTGCAGTACTAAATGAACAACACCTACACAGACCTGGTTAAACAGACTTTTGAATTTCCCCAGGAGGGCTTTGAAGTTAAAGACAACTACCTGGAATTTAATGGTTTGGATATTAAGGCATTGATCGACAAGTATGGTACACCTTTTAAACTGACTTTCCTGCCGAAAATCGGGATGCAGATTAACAAGGCGAAGAAAATGTTCCATGACGCCATTAAGAAGAACCGGTACGAAGGGGAGTATTTTTATTGCTATTGTACCAAGAGCTCGCATTTTTCCTTTATTATGGAGGAAACCTTGAAGCATGGGGTGCATATTGAAACTTCCTTTGCTTATGATATTGACATTGTCAATAAATTATATGAGCGTAAGAAGATAAATAAGGAAACCTATGTTATCTGCAATGGTTTTAAAACCAAGGCATATACCAGGGCTATTGCACGTCTGATAAACAGTGGGTTTAAAAATGTACTTCCTGTCCTGGATAATAAGGAAGAGCTGGAAGACTACAAGCGTAATATCAGGATCAAGGATAAGGTGAAACTGGGTATAAGGGTGGCAGCAGAAGAGGAGCCTAGCTTCGATTTCTATACTTCCCGCCTGGGTATTCCTCCCCGCGATATCCTGGAGTATTATGTTGATAAAATTAAAGGTAATGAGAAGTTTGAGCTGAAAATGCTGCACTTCTTTATGAATAAAGGGATTAAAGACGACATTTACTACTGGAGCCAGTTTAACCGTGTAATGAATCTTTACTGCCAGCTGAAGAAGATCTGTCCTGAATTGGATAGCATCAACATTGGCGGTGGCTTCCCGATCAAACACTCCCTTGGCTTCGACTATGATTACAACTATATCGTAAACGAGATTGTGGCCAATATCAAGAGTATGTGTAAGAAGAATAAGGTACCCGTACCTAATATCTACACAGAGTTTGGTTCCTTTACCGTTGGAGAAAGCGGAGCGGTGATCTATAGTGTGGTGGGTGAAAAAATGCAGAACGACAGGGAGTCCTGGTATATGATTGATAGCTCTTTCATTACTACTTTACCAGACACCTGGGGTATTGGGGAGAAGTTCCTGATGTTGCCTATTAACAAGTGGGACCAGGAATACCAGGAAGTGCATCTCGGTGGACTTACCTGTGATGGATACGATTTTTACACATCAGAAGAACATATTAATGCTGTATTCCTGCCTAAGCAACAGGCATCCGGTGAGCCGCTGTATATTGGATTTTTCCATACCGGCGCTTACCAGGATCAGCTGAGTGGATACGGTGGCATCAAGCATTGTCTTATTCCTTCACCGAAACATGTGATTGTAGGATACGACAAAAACGGGCAGTTGAAAGATTGGCTGTATGCCAAGGAGCAGACTGCGCAGAGCATGTTGAAAATTTTGGGTTATTAAAAAAATGGGTTAGTAATCCTACTGAAAGCCCCCCGATTATTCGGGGGGCTTATTTTTTTTCATTTTTTTTCTCTCAGTGATAAAAAAAAGGCTTTCAAGTTACTGAAAGCCCTATCATGGCATAGGTTAGATGATATTCATCCGGCATAAGGAAAATAGGAGATGAATATTGACTGCACAAAGATAAAGTTATCGTCAGCCATCCATAAGGCATAAAAGTTGTAATTTTTTCTAATCCTGTTTTAATCATTTGGAAGGGAGAAGCATTAATTTATCATCATGATGTCCGGAAATAACACAAATGGTAATATTTACTTATCGATATAATACGAATAGTATTAATATAGGCCTATTCTTTTATAACACAGATGTGTAAGCCTATTTTGTCTGTGAATCATTGAGATAGTCGATAGCGGATCCGCAGTGTTTTTCGATTTCGCTGAAGCAGCTGTCCAGCAATTCTATTTCCCCTTTACTAATGGCTGTTTTCCCCGAAGAGGAAAAGCCTTTTACCAGCAGGAACTGTTTGGTGAGGTGTTGATTGATCAGGGACAGGTGCTCTTTTTGTTTTTCTGCCGTTCTTTTTTGTTCCATGGAAATAATGTTCCGATAGTACTGTCCCAGTGCGCGGATAAGGAAAAGCAGGTACATGCCCACCACGAGTGGATTGGCGAGGTATTGAAAAACGGGGGAATAGCCTGGGGTAATAAACACCGGCACACTATCCACTTTGATCCATGCCACTGCAATCAGGTAGCTACAGAGGGTAAGGCTCCAGATCAGTGCGGCCGTAAGATTCACGGTGATGTAGCAGATCAGGATGCTCATCACCCATATCAGTGTGTATTTGGGACTCAGGTCCTGGTTGTTGAAGAAAGAAGAAAGTATCGGAATGATCAGGGTGGTGAGGGTAGTGAGCAGCCCTGTTATCTTTGCGGAGATACCTGCTCTCAGCAGTAACAGGCAGGTTATCAGTAACACGATCATGAGTGGGATCAGGATCATGTTGGCCACATTCAGGCTGAGCATATTGATAAAAAGCAGGCTTACCAGCAATACGATATAGAAGAAGGCATAATCAAAGATCAGTTTGATTTTTGCCTGTTCGTAAGTGTTTTCGGTATGGAGGAGTACCTTACCAATCACTACTTTTTCAGTGTTCAGATAAATGTTTTTAAGGAATAACCAGCCTTGCCGGAAGAGCTTTGCCATGAGTGCGTGCTTAGAGAAGCAAATTATTGCATAATAAACAATGGTAAATTCAACGTTTGTGTGAATTCCTGATATAAAAAAAGGGACGCCTTTGCAGGCATCCCTTACTTAAACCCTCATGTTACTACAGCAGGCTTCCTTTTAACGGGAAGCCATACTTCCCTTATTCCACTACTATTTCTTTAGGGGCATCCTGTTTGTTTTCCTTTTTACCAAGGGTTACTTTCAGGATTCCGTTGTCATATTTCGCATTAATCTTACCTGCATCTACCTGTTCGCTGATAGTGAAGGAACGTTTAAAAGATTTGAAGTTGAATTCCCGGCGTACCTGTTTGTCGCCTTCATTCTTTGTTTCAGTTTTCTTTTCCGCGCTGATGGTAATAGCTTTCTCATCTGCACTGATTTTGAAGTCTTCTTTAGAGAAGCCGGGTGCTACTACATCCAGCAGGAAGGCTTCCGGTGTTTCTACGATATTTACCGGAGGATGGGTGGTAAAATAATCGTTGGTCAGAAAATCATCTTTCACGTATTTATTTAATCCTCCATTGAGAATGTCTTCTACTAATCCGCCAAATGATTTGGGAAGTGGGCTGTGGTTAAATTTGATGTGTGTCATAGTCTCTATAAATTTTTTTAGTGTGAAATCAATTTTATTGTTGATACCAGGTACAGATCAAATGGGATACCATGCCGTAAAAACTGCTATTTTGTTAGTAAAAAGGTTACAGATTGCGACATTGTGTCACTATGATTGTATAATTTGTGTCAAAAAGTCTAATTGCGCATCCATTTTTTTACTTTCTGGGTACATATAATTAACTTTGTAAAAAATACAAACAGAAAAAACTCAAATTATATGTATCCAGCGGAACTAGTAATGCCTATGAAGGCGGAATTGACAGATAATGGCTTTGAAGAATTGCTGACATCAGAAAGCGTTGATAATACTTTACAGAAAGAAGGAACTACCCTGGTAGTGATCAATTCTGTATGTGGTTGCTCTGCAGGTACTGCCCGTCCGGGTGTATTGCTGGCAGTAGCGCACAGCGAAAAGAAACCAGACAGGCTGACGACCAGCTTTGCAGGTTTTGATGGTGATGCAGTAAGACAGATCCGTACTCATCTGATGCCTTATCCACCTTCTTCTCCGGCTATCGCATTATTTAAAAATGGTGAATTGGTGCATTTTATCGAGCGCCACATGATCGAAGGCCGTTCTGCACAGATGATTGCAGCAAACCTGGCGGACGCTTTTGAACAATATTGCTAAAAATTCATATTTCTAAATTCCAAATTTAGAAATTCGAAATTGCATCGTACTTTGGTGGTTTGATTTTCCTTTTGATTAAATTCGGCTTTGTTCATAGGAAGATTCAGATCACCAATTTTTTTTTCGGCTATGTATCCTAATTTATATTACGCGTTCAGAGATCTGCTTGGCATAGAGATTCCGTTTTTGAAGATTTTCCAGACGTTTGGTTTTTTTGTCGCCATTGCATTTTTGGCTGGGGCCTATATTTTAACGCGTGAATTGAAGCGCTACGAGGCGCTTGGATTACTGAAAGGTATTCCGGAAAAGATTACTACCGGCTTACCTGCTTCTCAGGGAGAACTGATTGGTAATGCGGTAGTAGGATTTTTTATCGGGTATAAGATCCTCGGGATCTTTTTTCAGTGGGATACTGCTTCCCAGGATTTACAGGCCTTTGTTTTTTCCAGTCAGGGTAGTCTTTTTGCAGGCATTCTACTAGGAGCCGCCATGGCCGGATATAAGTACTACACTAAAAAGAAGGCTGCCTTGCCACAGCCGAAAGAGCAGGTGGTAATGGTGATGCCGCACCACCGGGTACCAGATATTATTGTGATGGCTGCTATTGCGGGTTTACTTGGTGCTAAAATATTTCACAATCTTGAAAACTGGAACGACTTTGTACACGACCCGATCGGGGCATTGTTATCTTTCAGCGGACTTACTTTTTACGGTGGTTTGATTGTAGCGGCCATCGTGATTATCAGCTATGCGCGCAAGAGACAATTCAATATCCGTGCATTGATCGATAGTGCGGCGCCCGCATTGATGCTGGCCTACGCTATAGGAAGAATGGGTTGTCATTTTTCCGGAGATGGCGACTGGGGTATTTACAACAGCGCCTACACCATTGATACCAATACCGGCCATACGGTGAAGATGGCGCCCGCCAATTTTACGGATGTGGTACAAAAGAATGCCGGTTTCTTTCAACAGCAATATGCCAGCGTAGAGCAGATTCCGCATGCTGCTTTTGAAAAGCCGGGAGCTTTGGGCTTTTTGCCCGACTGGCTTTTTGCATATGGTTATCCGCACAATGTTATTAAAGAAGGAGTACAGTTAGCCGGTTGTGATGGACAATACTGTAAGGTATTGCCAACAGCCGTATATCCTACACCGTTATATGAAATTATTGTTTGCCTGATTTTGTTTGGTATCCTTTGGGGGATCAGGAAAAAAGTAACCACGCCAGGTGTTATTTTTGGCATATACCTGATATTAAATGGCGTAGAAAGATTTTTTATAGAGAAGATAAGAGTCGATACCAGGTATGATATATTCGGCTTTCATCCCACACAGGCCGAAATCATTTCCACGCTTCTGGTTATCGGAGGTATTGTACTGATCAGCATCTACCGAAAAAATAATACCGCTGCCAATAAGCTTTCCTGATTTTAGTATATGCAACGTCACTCTTCCTTAGTGCCCTTGTCGCACGAGCACAGGCGCCTCCTATTTGTATGCCGCTACCTGAAACAAGATGCTTCGCCTTATGAAGGCTTTCCGCTGGAAACACAAGCCAGATTTGAGTATATCATTAAAGTATTTCAGGAAACCATGGTGCCGCATATTCAAAAGGAAGAGTATCTTTTTGAAAAATGCGCTGGTAAAAATCAGGTGATAGATGCCATGATCCGCGAGCTGCAGGAAGAACATCTGGTTATTTCCCGCATGTATAGTACACTAACAGACAGTACAGATCTGGACGCATCTATGCATATATTGGCTTGCAGCCTGGAAGCCCACATCCGTAAGGAAGAGCGGGAGTTTTTCGAATTACTGCAGCAGGAGTTGCCGGATGTGCTGGCCAACCTGAAACTGGAGTAGTTATAAATGTACTGAACGTGTTATTGTACGGAGCTGATTTTAATACTAATTTTTCAACAGAGTTATAGTAGCACTATGTGTTTGTAATATTGTTCCATTAATTATCTATACATCTCATCGCGGTTTCTCCTTGTTTGTTTAGCTGGTAAATAACCTGTGGCTATTTAATTAGAGTTATGCGTACGTTTTTTTACAGCTTATTGGCAATCGGTTGCCTGACATTCCACCTCAATGCGCTGGGTTTATCCCGGGAAGATAGTCTCAGTAAATACGAGAAACTGGACTCATCTGAGATACTTGCAGCATCCTTTAATTACAAAACGGGTGAACAGGAGTTGGGGCAAGGCGCCACTTTGCAGGTGCCGGCGGGTTATCGCCTGCTCGATGGAGCGCAGGGCAGGATACTTGTAGAGCACTTATGGGGCAACCCGGAGAATCCAAATATCGTGGGTGTGTTGTTGCCAGACAGAATGGGGCCTATGGAGAAAAATTTCCGTGGGGTGGTAATTTCCTTTGAACCGTCCGGTTATATGGCAGAGTCAGAAATCCAGCGGATTGATTATAAGAAGTTGTTGGTGGAGATGAAGGAGGATCTGAAAAGTGATAATCTTTTGCGTCGCCGGAAAGGCGCGGGTGTTATTACAGGAATGGATTGGGCCTTTACACCATATTATAATGCCGGTAATCATACTTTACACTGGGCGCGGATATTACATTTTGGTGGAGGTATACCAGCTTCCCTGAATTATGAAGTCCGCGTATTGGGCAGGAAAGGTGCGCTTTGTTTTACCGCCATTGGTAAATCCACTGAGTTGGCGTTAATAAAACAACAGATTGCTACAGTGGCAGCCGGCGCATATTTTACGGCAGGTAACCGGTATATTGATTTTAACCCACGCACTGATCAGGCTAGTCTCTGGACCCCCGTGCAGGAGTCCGTGCTTCTCCGGATATTGTCGTTTGATAATATATTATTGAGCATCCGGAGTATCTTATCCACCATGCTGGTGGCTTTGTGTATGGTATTATTTGTTTACTTTATGGATTATTACCATCATCATCGCCGCAGATCCGCCTTCCGCAAAATGATAAAAATAGACGAGCACCTGAACTAGGAGCCTTGTTTTTACCTTTTATCCACCTTTTTATTCGTCATCCGGCGGTAGCCGGAGATATTACTCCTCTTTATATATAGCTCCTTTTTCCCGGGTCGGGGACTGATCATTCATTTTATCCTTCCATAATACCGGTTATCCGGTATTAACACCGCTATTTAATATAGTGCAGATTCTCTTGCAACATTCTCTCTGTTGGGTCGTCTTTCTTATCGTTCCATAGCAATTTACCATTCGTCCCTTTCTACAGACCGCTTGTGTAATGCTATGTACTGTGTAATACATAATACCTACTTTTACATCGTAGTAGTTAATCTAATGTAGTAGTCTAACCACTGTAGTAGTTTAACCATTGTAGTATACAAACTAAGGAACTAAAAAAAGTCAATCACAACGTCAAAACCACTCTAAATCACCCTTATATGAAAGCAAGTTTAAAAGCTATAGCCTTAACAATGAGCGTCTTAGGTACTGCTTTAACTTCATTTGCCCAAAATGCCCCCAAAGTAAATGGCCAAATCACCCAGTCCGGGAACAAACCAGTAGAGTTTGCTACTGTAACTTTATTAAAAGCAAAAGATTCATCGCTGGTAAAAGGAGCGATCGCAGATATAAGCGGTAAGTATGAATTTGAACAGGTAAAACAGGGTAAATACCTGGTTGCGGCAGTGGCCGTTGGTATGACCAAACGTTACAGTCCTGTTTTTGAAGTAGGGGTGACCCCGGTAAAAGTACCGGCCGTATCATTGGAAGTTGTTTCCAAAACCCTGAAAGGTGTCGATGTAAGTGCGCGTAAGCCTTTTATTGAGCAGAAAGCTGATAAAATGGTAGTAAATGTGGAAAGCAGCATCACTGCCGCTGGTGGTTCTGCGATGGAAGCGCTGGAAAAATCCCCTACAGTAACAGTAGATAAGGATGGTAATATTTCCATGAAGGGAAAAAGCGGTGTAGTCATCATGATAGATGGTAAACCAACCAATATGACCTCCCAGGACGTTGCCGAGCTGCTGAGAAGTATGCCAGCCACCAATCTTGACCAGATTGAACTGATTGCCAATCCTTCCGCCAAATACGATGCCGCCGGCAACGCAGGGATCATTAACCTGAAATTAAAGAAGAACACCAACTATGGTACCAACGGAAATATCAGTCTTGGTGCGGCTCAGGGTATCAGACCCCGCTGGAACGGTGGCCTGAACCTGAATCACCGTAATGAGAAATTCAATGTGTTCGGCTCTTTGAATTACAGTCACCGGGAACAGCAACAGGACCTGGGTATTTACCGTGCCTTCACCGAAAATGGCCAGAACCGGGTATTTGACCAGGTAAATGGTATACATCAGAAATCCAATTACAAAGCGGGTAAAATCGGGGCCGACTACTTCATCAGTAAAGGTCATACCATTGGTGTGATGGCAGATATTTCCGGCGGCGACCGTAACACACCGGGTAATGCCAGTACCCGCATTGGTAATGGCAAACAGGTGGATTCTATTCTGAAAACCAATACTATTGAAAAGAATAACTGGAACCGGAATGCCTTTAACCTGAACTACCGTGGTATCCTGGACACCACCGGCAGGGAACTGAACATCGACGTGGATTACGCAAAAAACACGGAAAAACAACTGGCTAATTTATATGCCACTTCACATGATGCCAGTGAGAAAGGAATTCTTGCCAGCGACACTTCCCGGAATAATCAGCCATCCACTATCGATATTAAAACTGCTAAAATTGACTACACACATCCGCTGAGAAACCAGGCAAAATTTGAAGCCGGTGCAAAAGTGAGTTTTGTGAAAACAGACAATGATGCCCGCTTTGATTCGCTGAGAGGAGGCAATTGGGTACTGGATGAGAACCGTTCCAACCACTTTATTTACAAGGAAAATGTAAATGCCGCCTATCTGAATTTCAGCAAGCAGTTTAAGAAAGTATTTGTGCAGGTAGGGTTACGTGGAGAACAAACCAATATCCAGGGTACGTCCACCTCTACCAAAAACCAGGAGGAAAGCAAAGTAAAGAATGATTCCAGTTACTTCAACCTGTTTCCCAGCATGGCGCTGACTTATAAACTGAATAAAAGTAATACCCTGGGAGTGACTTACAGCCGCAGGATCCAGCGTCCGAGCTATGAAGATCTTAATCCGTTTGAATTTTACCTGGACAGGTATACCAAGCAATCCGGTAATCCTAACCTGAAGCCGCAGTATTCAAACAATTTTGAGATCACCCATACCTTCAAAGAGTTCCTGATTACTTCCATCGGTTATACGCATACAAAGGATCTGATGACAAGGGTATTGGAAGTAGAGGTGGATCAATCTACCGGTGATACCACTATTCTGAAGCATAAATACCAGAACGTGGCAAAGGCTAACAATTTTAACCTGAACGTATCTGTACCCATGCCTATTACAAAGTGGTGGATGAGTTTTACAACGGTGTCTGTCTCTTATGCGAGTTTTGAAACGGTGGTAAACAACAGTACTGTGAAGCTTTCCTCTCCTGGCTTCTTTGCACGTACCCAGCAAACATTCACCCTGAGCAAGGATTTGTCTGCCGAAGCCACCTTCTTCTTTGTATCTCCGCAGGTAACAGACGAAGGATTGTTCAGAATGAAGTCTTTGAGCTCCCTGGACCTGGGTGTTTCCCAGAAAGTGCTGAAAGGTAAGGGTACTTTAAAGCTGAATATAACGGATGTGCTTAAAACCAATTACTTCCGCGGATCGTTTGACAATGTGGGTAAATACACCTCTATCTATAGTAAATGGGATGCACAGCAGGTACGTCTGAGCTTTACCTATCGCTTTGGTAACACCAATGTAAAGGCAGCGCGCAACCGTCAGACCGGACTGGAAGCCGAGCAAAATCGCGTAAAACAGGGCGGTAACTAAGACCAGTCCCGTTTGAAAGATGGTTTTTTAGGTATATAAGGAGGGAAAAACGTAGCCCTTTACCGGGCTGCGTTTTCCTTAACATTACACCGGCATAAAGATGTGTTGGTTTCATCACAGGAAATGGCAGTTTGGTATAATTTGACCCCGGAGGATAGGACATTACAATAATTTTGAAGAAATTTTTCACCTGGCACCTCTTTCATCCATGCTCTATAAATAGTTAATAATTAATCAGATAACGGAATTTTGCTGTTAACAAAGCGGATAATGTCACACTAAACCGGAAATTTCCCCATCGTCAGTATGCAACCTTTTTTACAATTACTGTCTTTATAATGAAAGCATCAGCCACTAACTTGAATCAGACGCCATTAGCAGAATATATTGTAGAACGCTGCAAAAAAGGAGATGTTCGTGCATTCCGTGAATTGTACGACGCTTACTCTGCTGCCATGTATAATATCTGTCTGCGTATGACCAACAACGTGAGTGATGCGGAAGACACCTTACAGGAGGCTTTTATCCAGGTGCACCGGAGTATTCATAAGCTGGAGAAAGAATCCAGTATCAGTGCCTGGATCAAGCGGATAGTGGTAAATCATTGTTTGAATACACTGCGTAAAAAGAAAGTGTATTTTGAAGATGTAGAGGACGTGGAAATAAAGGCAGAGGAGGGGATCGATGAGGCCCAGTTTACCTGGACCGTTGCGGCGGTGAAATCTGCTATTCATACCTTACCACAGGGATACCGGACCGTGTTGAATCTTTATCTTTTTGAGGAGTATTCACACCGGGAGATAGCAGAAATGCTGGGTATTACCGAATCTACCGTAAAAACGCAGTATATGCGGGCCAAAGAGAAAGTAAGGCAGATTGTAAAACAGCAAAATGTAACTCGTTAATGCCAGACAATTTTGAAAGTTTTATCCGTCAGCACCGGGAGGAATTTGAGGAAAAGGGGCCTTCACCGAGGGTGTGGGATGCGCTGGAGCAGGAACTGACGGTCGGGCGCAAAGGAAAGGTGGTTTCCCTTTTACAGAAAAACTGGTTTAAAGCAGCCGTGATAGTGGTGTTGATGGCCAATGCAGCGGCATTGTTCTACTTCACCAGGCACCGGGAGCATCAGCAGCAGGAACTGGCTGTAATAGCGCCGGATATACAGGAAGCGGGTGTATACTATACCACACGCATCAACGAAAAACTACAGCAGATTAATGCTTATCCGGATGCCGCACTGGGGCTGGATAGCACTGCCCGTAAAGAATTGGCGCTTCGCAACGATACTTATAAAGCACTGGAGAGAGAATTAAAAAATAATCCGGGCAATGAAAGAATCCGCGCCGCCATGGTGCGCTATTACCAGCTGAAGCTGGACCTGTTGGATAAAATTCTGGAAGAGTTACAGCAGAAGCATGTAGCTCCCGGTAACACAAAAAAACATTATGAAGCTGAGATTTAAATGCCTGTTATTTCTGCTGATGCCGCTATTGGCAGCCGCTCACGAGGGCGCAACGGTTTACAAGAAAACGGTTGTAAAGGAGTTCAAGGTAAATGATAATGCCAGACTGACCCTTTCCAACAAATACGGCAAGATCATTTTTCACGCCTGGAATAAGAATGAGATCAAGGCCACTATTACCATTACCGGTTTCGGAAAGAGTGATGAGCAGGCCAAAGCCATTGCAGAACTGGTGGATATCAATACCAACCAGAGTGGAGGCACAGTATCGTTCAACTCTATCTATAGCCCGTCGAAGAATAGCTCCGGTTGGTTTTCCTGGGGCGGCAAGATGGATTCCAAGGATTACGTAAACATTGACTACGATATCTATATCCCGCAAAGCCTGCAGGATCTGCAGGTAACCAATCAGTTCGGGGATGTGATCGCTGACAAGTTTTCTTTTCCTGTAACACTGGATATGAACTATTGCACCTTTGATATCCGTGAGGCGCAGCAACTCAGTTTCAGAATCAATTACTGTGATAAAGGAAAGATCGGAAAGGCCGGTAAAGTGACCGTAAGAGGCAATTACTCCACCATTCGCGGAGAGCAACTGGAATCGCTGGATGCTACTTCAAATTACAGTGAATATGGTTTCAGCCGGTTGGGTAGCCTGAAGATATCGTCGAACTATGATGATTATAAAATTGATGCAGTGGGCGCGGTGTCTGGCAGGGGAACTTATTCCGATGTGCGCATAAAGGAATTACAGCAATCTGTGGATCTGAATATGACTTATGGCGATGTGAAAATAGAGAAAGTGGGAACAGGTTTTAAGCAGGCAGATTTACTGCTTACGTATTCCGATCTGAATATAAGTTTTGCACCAAAGCAACCTTTGTTGATAGAAGTTAACCTGGTGAACGGCGACATGAATGCCGGCCATTTGGAGCTGAAAAATGTCAGTTCCCAGGAGAAGGGTTCGACACTTCGTTACTCTGCACAGACAGTCACCGGTAGTGAATCATCTCCCTATATAAAAGTACGGGGTACCAACACCGATGTGAAAATGGGAAGTTATTAATCAGCCGCCATTCTAAAACCTTTTTTAACATACAACTATGAAACGAATTGCCATTTATTTGTTAGTCGCATTGCCTTTATTAATGGCAGCAACGGTATTGGTGTCCTTCTCGCATATCGGTAAATATGCTTTTTCTTTTAACGAAGAAAGAATCCGGGGTAACGGGAATGTAAAAGAAGAATCACGTCCGGCGACTGCCTTTACCGATATCAGTACTTCCGGGGTGTATAAAGTGATAATTGAACAGGGAAGTACCCACAGTATCCGGATAGAGGCAGAAGATAACCTGTTGCCTTATATCCTGACAGATATTGCCGGAGGCGAACTGAGTATCCATTCCAAGAAGGGGTATAATATTCAGCCTACCAGAGAAATCAGGGTATATATCACGCTGAAGCAGGTAGATAAGCTGTCGGCCAGCGGAGCGGGCGGTTTTACCAGCAAGGGTACGCTGAACAGCGACCGTATCCAGCTGCGGTTCAGTGGTGCAGCAGATGCAACCCTGGACATCCATACCAAAGAATTGAAAGTGGGTGTGTCCGGTGCGAGCAACATCACGCTGAAGGGAAGTACCGAGAAAGCGGATTACGGAATTTCTGGTTCTGCTGATATTTCGGCACTGGATCTGGCCACAGGCGATGCCAAGATTGGAATTTCCGGTACCGGTAAAGCAGATGTGTTTGTGCAGAAGAAACTGGATATTGGTATATCCGGTATGGGAAGGGTTAAATATAAAGGAGAACCGAGTATTACCCAGTCAGTTTCCGGCATGGGTAAGATCAGCAAGATATAATAACAAGTTAGATTTAGAGTATATAACGGGCAGGTAGTTCTCTACCTGCTTTTTCTTTTTTATATTTGTCGTTCGAATATAAAATTTTTAGTTATGCCGTCCTTTGATATTGTTAGCAAAGTAGATTTACAGACACTGGATAATGCGATTAACACGGTGAAGAAGGAAATCACCAACAGGTTTGATTTCAAGGGTTCACATGTGGAGATTGAACTGAATAAGAAAGAACTGGTGCTGAATATAGAAGTAGACAGTGATATGAAGCTGGGTCAGGTGCTGGATGTGCTGGTGAGCAGAACCATGCGCCAGGGGCTGGATGCTTCTATTTACGATCTGAGTAAGGAGCCATACCAGAGTGGTAAGGTATTTAAGAAGGAGATACCGGTGCGTAATGGTATTAAGCAGGAAGATGCCAAGAAGATAGTGAAAATGATCAAGGATGCCGGTTTAAAGGTACAGGCCGCGATTATGGACGATATTGTACGGGTAACAGGGAAGAAAATTGATGACTTGCAGGAAGTTATCCAGAAGGCCAAGGAAGCTAACCTGGGTATTCCTTTGCAGTACATTAATATGAAATCCTGATTTTTTTACGAATAATCTTTGGGTGTTTAAGAAAATTAGTTAACTTTGCACCCTGTATTTACAATAATTTTGATATGAAACAGGGAATCCATCCAGAAAGTTACAGATTTGTGATATTTAAAGATATGTCAAACGGCGAGAGCTTTTTAAGCCGCTCTACCGCACCTTCCAAAGAAACTGCAAAGTGGGAAGACGGTAATGAGTATCCGTTGATTAAGTTGGAAATTTCCAATACTTCTCACCCTTTTTATACTGGTAAGAACGTGTTGGTGGATACTGCAGGACGTATTGATAAATTCAACAAGCGCTACGCTAAGAAAGCTTAGTTTCTAAGTAAAATATTTTTTAGGAAAATCCCATCGGCTTATCGATGGGATTTTTTATTTTAGCCCCTTATGGAGCGTAATTATATTCTTTTTGACACGCCCGTACGTGAACTGTTATACCCCTTTACACATACAAGACCCATTGCTGCCTGCAGAGTAGGGATACTTACCATACAGGAGAAATGGGAACACTGGCTGGGTACAGGTATCAGTCATTTCACCGTACCGCATCTGCAGGCAAAATTTCCCTTGCTGCATAAAGACAGCCAGTCTGTTACTGTTTTACTGAGCGGACATATCCTGCCTGATGCGGGGCTGGTGGCAGCTATCCTTGATCTGGCGCCGGACCAGGAGTTGTATAAGAATAATGAGTTGTTGGCCAAAGCGGTGCTGGGAGCGGATGTACCATTGTTCTCTGCCGGTGACCGGAAAAATTATCCCGGGGAAGTACTGGGAATTTATAAGCCATGGGATATCTTTGCGCTCAACGACCAGGCAATCAGGGCAGATTTTCAGCTGCTTACAGCGGGGAAAACCTCTGCGCTGTTATCACACACCAATCAACAGATCAATCATACGGATATTTTCGTGGAACCCGGCGCAAAGATAGAGTGCAGTGTACTGAATGCCAGTACGGGCCCTATTTATATCGGGAAAAATGCGCAGGTCATGGAAGGTAGCCTGATCAGGGGGCCTTTTGCGATGAACGAGGGAGCGGTATTGAAGATGGGTACGAAAGTATATGGGGCTACAACATTGGGGCCTTACTGTACGGTTGGCGGGGAAATAAAGAACAGTGTGCTCTTTGGGTATTCCAATAAAGGGCATGACGGGTATCTGGGAGATGCAGTGATAGGGGAATGGTGTAATCTGGGGGCAAATACCTCGTGTTCCAATCTGAAAAATAATGTGTCGGACGTGAAAGTGTGGATGGAAGCCAGTGGAGAGGCTATGTCTGCGGGAAAGAAATGTGGGGTGATGATGGGAGATTACAGTCGTTGCGGCATTAATACGATGTTGAACACCGGTACCGTGATAGGCGTATCCTGTAATGTATTCGGGGGGCATTTTCCGCCCAAATTTGTGCCTTCCTTCAGTTGGGATAGCGGGCAATACAGGTTGGTGGAAGCGCTCCGGGATGCAGGTAACTGGATGGCACTGAAGGGGAAGCAACTCACGGAAAAGGATCAAATGATACTGGAAGCAGTATATGCATTTATAAATCAGAAAGACCTTAAAACTTAATATCACAGTATGAGAAAGAAAATTGTTGCAGGTAACTGGAAAATGAACCTTACGCTGGCACAGGGCGAGCAGCTGATCAACGATATCCTGCAGGCAGGACTGAAACTGAAAGAAGGACAGGAAGTGATTGTAGCTACGCCGTTTCCTTATTTACAGAAGGCAAAGTCGTTGCTGAAAAGCTATCCTGGTTATTTTGTAGCGGCACAGAACTGTTACAGCGAAAAATCCGGCGCATATACCGGTGAGGTATCTGCAGAGATGCTGCAATCAATAGGCGTGGATTATGTTATTCTGGGTCACTCTGAAAGAAGGGAATATTTCCAGGAAAGCAATGCGATGCTGGCAAAGAAGATAGATCTGGTACTGGCGGCTGGTTTGAAGCCAATTTTCTGTTGCGGTGAGCCACTGGAAATCAGGCAGGCAGAAACGCAGAATGCTTATGTAGCGAAGCAACTAGAGGAAAGCTTATATCATCTGACGGAAGAGCAGTTGAAAAATGTAGTGATTGCCTATGAGCCGATCTGGGCGATTGGTACGGGATTAACTGCGAGTGCGGCGCAGGCGCAGGATATGCATGCGTTTATCCGTTCGCAGATTGCTAATAAATTTGGCAGGGAAGCGGCGTTGCATACTTCCATTTTATATGGTGGCAGCGCGAAGCCGGGTAATGCTGCAGAACTGTTTGCCAATGCGGATGTAGATGGTGGTTTGATTGGTGGAGCATCACTGGTAGCTGCTGATTTTGTAGCTATCATTGAGAAGCTGGCTTAAATAATTGAAGGATACGCAGTTATGACAACTGCGTATTTTTTTAGTAAAAAATGCTAAAAAAATTAGTATTTCAATAAAAAGGTTGTATATTCGTATTGTCATTCTAACAGGAAGAATTAAAATATCAGGTTATGAATACGAATTATGAAATTTCGGAAGAGGTATTTGATTATTTAGTGGTGGTTCAGCCGGATGCCCTTGTGGCGAAGGATGTGACCCGTATCCGTCAGTTCGTAGCAACTGAATTAAATGATACGTTGATGTCTGCTGCGCCGGTTCATGTGGCCCTTTTCAGGTCGGCTTTTCCTGAGCGCTTTCAGAACGATTTTATCAATATGCTGGAAGAGGTAGCGCGCAAGCAGGCCGGATTTGCCATTTATACGGCAAAGATCGATGCTTTGCGGCATGCAGATGGCCATAACAGTGTATTCATCAACGTGGCGAATCCCAAGCCTTTGATGGATCTGCACCGGAGTATTATGCAGACATTTGAGTTAAAGCCACAGTCATTCAAGCCGCATATTATGCTGGCGAGGGGATTGCAGGATGCGGAGGTGAATATGATCATGCCGTTACTGGCGCAGCAGATTTTTGTACGCAGCTTTAATTGTCATTGTTTCAGCCTGTTGAAGCGACCAGCGGGTGGAGGTAAGTACGAACGTGTGAAAGATTTTGTTTTTGGAGACATTGAACATATGGTTGGCTCCTTATTTAATTACGCGGCTGCATAAGCTGTCAGATATTGTCTGATTCAGGAATTGCCGGATGGTAGATTCGCAGGATCGGTGAAGGAGAGACGGATAAAATAATTTGTTATCCCTCTATATCCATTTTCATCGGTGTTTGTTTCCCCCAAGTTAACCATCCTTTCATACTGTTGCTGTTGCTGCTTTTCAGTTATTTAGCAGTTGTCTGTTAAGCGCAATAGTTATTGAATCCGTCGGTACACCCTTTCGTTGGTGCTGCGGGTCCTTAATCCGGTAAATCCTGGTTCAGATAGTTGTTTGTTTTACCAATTCTTCCCGATCAGTATGCCTTGAAGGCGGCAGATTTGTAATTAGTTTTCTGGTTGTTTGTATCTTTGACGGAAATTTAGTAAGTTCTTTAGTGTGTCTTGTATTCATGTGGTATAACCCCATCCGAAGAAGACCATTACGGGGTAAATCGTTATAAATTTATGGCAACCAGGACAATTGTACACAAGGAAATCATTGTGAAGGGCCGTGTGCAGGGAGTAGGATTCAGAGCTAATGCAAAGCGTGTAGCCGATTCAATGCAGGTACAGGGACAAGTAAAAAATTTGCTGGATGGAAGTGTGTGGATACTGGCAGAGGGAACAGCGGAAAAGATGGAAGATTTTATTGCCTGGTGCAGGTCGGGACCAGCTATGGCGGCAGTGAGGGAAGTGGAGATCACTGACGGAGAGGTAGAACATATCAAAGGGTTTACTATCCTTTATTCATAAATCCCCTGGTCCGGTAACAGCAGGTGCTCGTTTACCTATGCCAATTAATCGCAGACAAAAAGTTATCCGTGACCGGTAGACAACTGGCGCAAAGAAATTTTACGGGGCAATCGCAACTGAATACAACCGTGAAAATTTCTTTGCGCTTTGTCATGCATGTTTATGGACAGCAATGTGTGGCGCCATATATGCGTAGTATGAAGGGCGTACGCGCACTAGTTGTTGCTGGTATATCTCTTTTGGAGTGTTTTATCCAGTGCAGCTTTTGGTACTACAATGGTAATCGTATTTACAGCGAAATAAGCTTCCGATACATTCATATAGCCGCCAAACGGACTGGAGTTTTTACCCCATGAATTTTTTACCAGGAAGAAGGTTTTACCTTTTGGTGATTTTTCAATCCCGGTAATATGCATCAGGTGATCATCCTGTGTAATCAGTTCCTCGTAGAGTTTTTGACGTGAATCCTGGGTATATGCAGCTTCTGTTATATCCGGATCTATGCTGTCTTTTTTAGCGCCGGCATCCGGGGAGGTGAACAGGGCGAAGCCTTTGCTACTGGCGAATCCATGATTGCTCACATCGGCATCCCATAATACCGTATAGCCTTTTTGGAGAGCTGTTTCCGTGATACTGGTCAGTTCCTTCAGTGGTATGTTATAGTAGGCGCCGTTGGAGAAGTTGTCCGGTACTTCCAGTATAAAGGATTTGTAAAAAGGGTGGTGAGTGAAAGAAGTCAGGAAGACGTAATCGTCTTCGTTGAATTTTACCACTTCTTTAGCAAAGGTTTGCGGCGTATAGGTTTTTCCATTGTATTCAAAAGTAGCCGGGGGAGCGCCCATGTATTGATCGAGTATACCGGTAAACTGGGAAACCCAGTTGTCTGGTACCGGAGATACCTTAATGATGCTATCCAGGTATTTTTTCATGGACACCACCATTTCTGAATGGTTATGAATGGTGGCGTTTCCTTTAAGGCCACTGTAAACGCTTTCGGGCTCAATGCCATAGGTAGCAATGGAGTGGATCACATCGTGTGCGAGGCCGCCTTCATCAAAACGGGCAAATCCCTGACGGCGCACATAGTTTTTTGCTTTTTCTATATAGATATTGCGGGCGGTAAACATTTCGGACAGGTCCAGTTCGGGCAGTCCTTTACGCAAACACTCCGATTCTACCATAGAAGTAGAGGAGAAAGACCAGCAGGTGCCTGTCATGCCCTGGTTTTTAACCGGTGTGGCCGCGTTGATTTTTCCGTTTTCCAGGTTGCTGATGGTAATGCCCTTTTCCTGTGCATTCGCCGCTACAGCGGCAAACATGGCAAGGGTAAAACAAAATGCTTTCATAAACTATCTCATTAAATTATTATCCTAAAGATAAGTGAACCCCTATAATAAAAAATACCATTACCGTATGAACGGTAATGGTACGGATGTAATCTGCAATAGAATGACAGTAAATCAGTTTTTTATCTCTGTACGACGGGTCTCCATATTGCTGGTCATCGTAATCTGTTTGCCCTGCAGGTATTTGCTATACTTGCCGGCAATGTTGTCTGGTTGTTTTACCCCATTGATGAAAAGTCCGTTGTCGTTTTTTTCCAGTTTATAGTTATTGGCGTCAAGCAGTTTTTCGGCGGCCATCTGGCTGATCATTTCTTTATAGCCGGTTTGTGCTGCTTTGGCTCTTTCTGCGCTTTCTTTGGCGCGTTCTATGGATTCTTTCACACGTTTTTCGGATTCTGCTGCTCTTTCAGCCGCTTCTTTTTGTCTTCTTTCCATATCTTTCGCTCTTTCGGCGCCTCTCTCCGCAGCTTCTTTTTGTCTTCTCTCCGCATCTTTCGCTCTTTCCGCACCTTCTTTGGCACGTCTGTCGCCTTCAGCGGCTCTTTCGGCTGCTTCTTTCTGTCGTTTAGCCGCTTCTATGGATTTTCCGGTTGTATCCAGGGGCATTCCTTTGCCTTTGGCAACCGCTTCCCGCTGGCGGCCGGCATCGGCTCTTACCTTTGCTGCGTTTGCAAGGGCTGAGGCTCTGTTCTTCCTTACTTCATCCATGGAGGCAGCAGCATATTGCCGGGATACGTCTGCAGCCTGGAAGCCAGCTTTTACATCCTGCCTTATTTTTTCATAGATCGCTTTGGAATTGGCGCCCATTGCGGCAGATGTCAGTTGGTTATTGAGTGCAGTGAAGTCAATTTTATTCAGGGCTTCCGTTGCTTCTTTTTGTGCGTTGGTAATCTGGGTCCAGTCGATATTGTTCAGTGCTTTGATGCTTTCCTCTCTTGCTTTGCGTGTTTCTTCCGAAAGTTCCTGCCAGTTGATATTTTTGGTAGCTTCCGCTATTTCCGCCTGCATTTTCTTTACATCCACATTCTTCATTTGTTTCATTGCCAGCTGCATGCTTTTCTGCGCTTCTTTGACCTGTTTAATGATCTCTTCTTTATTGGGCTGCTGGAACTGATAACTGAAAGAGGATTGATGATTGACGTTTTTGTTTACCTGTACGTTTGTTTTTACATCTGCTTTTACATTACTCATATCTACCACCACGATATCTGAGAGGTCAGTAGAGAGATCTCCCTGTAAAGGAGCCAGCGGGGCAAGGGGGGCTGCTACAGGCGTCTGGTTGGGTGAAGGGGCCGGATCAGGTGCCGGAGCCGGAGCAGGCGGCTCAGGTGGCGTTGGAGGTGCAGCGGGCGCCGGTATGGTGCTGTCGCATGCAATGGCATCCAACTGTTGATAGAAGCTATTGATGGGCGATGTTGCTACAGCTGCTTTTGTCTCGTTGCTGCTATTAGCGGTTACTTTTTTTGTTATCGCAGCTGGTTGCTGTGTACTGTTATCTTTCCCTTTAGCAGGATTTAACCAGGCAATGGATACAAGGCCGGTGGCGATGATGAGTACAGCTAAGAATTTCTGGCTATAATTAAGATGTTTAGTTTTCATTTCCATGATGCGTTTAATGCGGTGAAACAGATGTTGTTTACTGTCTGCAGCAGCCATGGTAAGCCGGTTGGCCGTAAGTCGGTATTCTTCCAACGCCACCAGTGCATGTGCGTATTGCAGCGGCTGGACGGTACTGGCAATGACCAGGTCGTCGCAACAATGTTCCCTTTCCATACGGATGATTTTGGAAATCAGCCATATAAAAGGATTGAAGAAGAGAATCGTTTCAACAATTGATTGGAAGATATTCAACAGATAATCATTGCGTTTGATATGGGCGAGTTCGTGTAGCAAAACTGCTTCCAGCTGGGCTTCGGAAAGATTGTTCACCATCGCTACAGGCAGGAGGATGAGAGGTTTAAGGAAACCAAGCATCACCGGAACCTGTACATGTCTGGAGATCAGGAGTTTCACCTTGCGGGGAATCTGCAGCTGTGCTGCCAGTTTATCGAGGTGTTTCTCCCAGGCCGCACCCATGGGCTCTATCCTGGTGGTGCGTATCTTCCGGAGTTGAAATAAATCCGACAGCAGTTTGCCGGTCATGGCTGCCATACCGGTAATATAAAGTGTTACCAGGATGGGAAAACAAAGTTCAAGATTGGGAAACAGCCATATCAAAGGCTCCTGGCTGGGATACACGGCAGTAATGTGAATGGGTTCGTGTATAGCATTGTTGCCTGTGATCTGAATGGCGGTTTCTCTTGCTTCCTGTAACCGTTGTACATGCATATACAAGGTGGCAAGAAACCAGGTAAATATTCCGGAGAGGGAGAGGAGCGACAGATTGTATTTTATCCGTGCGCCCGCCTGTGGCCAGAGTTTGAATACTATCCGCAGACAGGCATAGATAAAGAAGGCCTGCCACATGGAATGAAGGATCGTCCAACCAAGGGCGCGTACAAAGTCGCCCGTAATAGGTAATAGATTCATAGTACTAGATTTACCTGTTGTCCTTTTGTTGTTTTTCGATTGCAGTCAGATATTGCCGGATCTTTTCGATTTCTTCTTCAGACGACTGATGATGACCAAGGGCCTGCATCACTAATTGGGAGGCAGATCCGCCAAAGACGGTATCTATCATTTTGTTCAGTAACTGTTGTTGTGTTTTTTGCTGTGAAATGGCGGCAGTATATACATGTGTTTTGCTGCTGGTATCGCGTTGCAACAGCTCTTTCTCATGCATGATCTGCATCAGTTTAAGGGTAGTGGTGTAACCTGCATCTTTCGTCTGAGATAAGATATCATGTACCTCGCGAACGGTGCTGGGGCCTTTTTCCCAGAGTACCCCCAGGATTTCTAATTCACTTTCTGTAGGCCTGATCTGTTTCAAAGCAATGATTTATGGATGATCAATTGTTGTACGAATATCTTCGTAAACAAATGTACGATAGTTTTCGTAATAGCAAAATATTCGGGTGTATTTTTTTGAAATTGCTCTTTTTTTAACAAATGGAGAAGTGATATGGTAGGAGTGGAGCGGGTATGATGTGAAGGCGGGAAGCGCCTATGGGAGTGGTTGGAGAACTGATAGCAATGTTGTCTTTTGCAGGTTGCCGGAGGTACTCTGAGTGGAATGGAAGTATTGGGGGACAGGAAATGGAGCGATTAAGGAGCTAGTAACAACGTTATTCTCTGTACAATCTGAGAAGCATGTTGCGCAAAATTGCCCGGATGATTTGCATGTTGGATCAGCCTGTGGTGTTTTGTTCCAGCTCTTTCCTTAACTCACGGGTAGTTTTCCTGCTGCCATCGGCGCTCCAGCCGGGTGCATTGAATACATACCCGATCGCCTCCCGGAGAGAGCGGACCTGCCGAACATCGCGCCAGATATCTACCCATTCGTGGGTAGCAATCCGGAAGGGGTTATAGGTATGGATATTTTTGGTAAGGCCATATACCGGGCGTTGTTTTTCCGGCGTAAACGTGCCAAACAGGCGATCCCAGATAATGAGGATGCCGGCATGGTTCCGGTCGAGATAATCAATGTCGGAGCCGTGATGCACGCGGTGATGAGAGGGCGTATTGAAAATGAATTCAATGGGAGCTGGCAGCCGGTGAATTACTTCTGTATGGATCCAGAACTGGTAAATCAGGCTGATGGCCTGCATACTCATTACCATCACCGGATGAAATCCGAGCAGCGGCATCCATAGCCAGAACACGAAGGTGCCGGTAAGATTCCCGGTCCAGTTCTGTCGTAAAGCAGTGGCGAGATTGTATTTCTCCGAAGAATGATGGATCACATGTGAGGCCCAGAAAAACCTGATCTGGTGACTGCAGCGGTGAAACCAGTAGTAACTGAAGTCATCTGCAAAAAAGCACAACACCCAGGCCCACCAGGTAAAGCCGAAAGTAAACAGCCGGTATTGATAAATGAAGAGATAAACGCCGAAAATAACTGCTTTGGTAAAAATGCCGATAAACACATTGCCCAGGCCCATAGCGATACTGCTAAGGGCATCTTTGGGTTCGTACATATTCCTTTTATCAATGGTAGTAAAAACTATTTCCAGCAGCAGGAGCAGCACAAATCCTGGAATGGCATATGTTATCAGGTCGGGAGCCATGGTGTAATTACTTTCTGTTATGGAAGTTACTGAATTTTTGCCGGTCTTCCCGCTGTGCATAAAGCAAAAATGCAGCGGAGAAATTGCTTTTCTCCGCTGCATTTCGCATATAGGTATTACTAACTATTTAAACGTCTTCTCCGCCCGGCTAACAGCTGAGGTACCAAACCAGCCCAGGATTCTTCCTTTGCCGGAAGGGGTGGTATTCTGTACATTGCTTTTTACGTTTTCCAGTACTTTGGCAAAGAGGCCGCCGGCATTTACCTGGGCGTTCACCTGGGTAAGGAAATCGTAGCTTGGACGGGTAAGGGAGAGCATTCTTATGATCACCTTTTCATTCTGCTGGAAAGGTTTGGAATAGTCCGTGATACCTTCTCTGATCGGCAAAAGGAAATTATCACCATCTGTAATGCCTTCGTCAAATCCACCATCTATCGCGAAGTTGTCCTCGAGACGTCTGATGGTATCATTCCGGTAAGAGCGTACCCAGGAATAATCAGTCGCCCCGGGAAGATCTTTCGCATAGAAAGTGGCGTAATAACCCTCTTTACCGCTAATGGCTTCTTCTTTCTTTTTGAATTCGTAAGTGATGGAATCAATGGGTGATACCCTTTTGATGCTGTCGAACGCTTCGAATATTTCACCTTTCAGCTCTACATGCAGTTTGTATCCGTGTCCGATCACGCCTATGGCTTTAGCGCTGGCATCGTAGGTGTATTTATTGTCTTTGAATGCAAATGGATAAGATTCACCGCTAGTCAGATCGAAGAGGGTGATTTTTGCATCATCAATGATCGGCGCCGGATTGTTATCTGTATAAGGTACAGACATGGTAAATTTAATCGTCTGAACACCCTTTTCAGTAGTGATCCATGCATCCAGTACCGGATAGGATATTCCTTTTGCAATATTCAGGTCGATCTTGTCTTCGCAGGCCGTAAGACCTGCCACAGCAGCAAACAATATGAGGAATAATGATTTTTTCATCTGATCTTGAATTTTGGACAATTAGAACTTAAAGTTGTATGTGATACCTGGAATGATGGATCCTATGATAGACAAGCGGGTAGCTTCTCTCTGGGTAGGATCATCTTCATTCTGTTTGAAGTAGATGGTGTAGGCATTTCTGCGTCCATACACGTTATAGAGTGAAAACACCCATTCTCCTTTCCAGCGTTTCAGTTGTTTGCCTTTGAGTGTCATCGACAGATCAAGTCTGTGGTAGGCCGGCAAGCGATAGTTGTTTCTTTTTTCGGTACTGTTGTAAGGAATATCCCAGTCCTGGAATTCCAGTCTGTTGTCCGCAAAAGTACCTGGTGTGCCGGAGGCAAATACCCAGTTGGCCGACAGGGAAGTGCGTTTGGTGAAAGTATGTGTTAATACCAGGTTCAGGTTATGGGTACGGTCGTAGCGGTTCAGGAACCACTCGTTCATGCTGATACCTGGCGTTTTTCTTTCAGTACGTGACAGGGTGTAGCTTACCCAACCGGTGGTTTTACCGATATCTTTTTTCAGATACAGTTCCAGTCCGTAGGCGCGTCCTTCAGAAGGCAACAGATCTGCTTCGATCTGGGGATTCAGCTGGAGGTTGGCATTATCGATGTAATCGACCTGGTTGTCGGTTTTCTTGTAAAATACTTCTGCTGAAAATTCATATGCGTCGTTAGGCGCATTATAGAAATAACCTGCGGTATACTGGTCGGCTACCATTGGTTTGATGTTGTTGGTGCTCGGTGTCCAGATATCCAATGGTGTGGGCGATGCAGTATTGGAGAGCTGGTGCATGAACTGGGTAGTTCTGCTATAGGCCAGCTTTACAGCATGTTCGTCTGAAAACGCATAACGGGCGCTGATTCTTGGTTCAAAATAATAGTATCCTTTGATCAGGTCATTACCGTTATAGTCTTTGGTACCAATGAGCCTTTTACGGATACCGGGGGTGGTATCAGCGTAGTAGTAAGCGGTTCCTTTACCTATGAACTGATAAGCAGAAAGGCGGCCGCCGTACTGGATACCGAATTTCTTTGATGGCTTATACTCATGATCCAGGTATACAGCAGATTCCAGCGCATGTTGATCGTTGATCTGTTTGACATGTTCGGTTGAACCATCTTTACTGATACCGGTACCTGGTTTGAAGGTATAATAGATACCCTGTACGCCGAAGTGCAGGCTGTTGGAGGAATTGATATAATAAGTAAAGGAAGGTTTTACGCCGTAGTTGATGATATTGGAAGTCCAGTCGTAGGCCTGTGAATCTTCATTGGTTTTTTCCTTCTTGCTTTCGTTGTTGAAGCTGAGGCTATAGTCGTACTTACTATAATAAGTAGTGAAGTTCATGAACAAGCGGTTGGTGAAAACGTGGTTCCATCTCACGGTGGCAGTACTGTTGCCCCAGTTCATATTTACTTGTTTACCAAAGCCGAAAACATCTCTTCCGAAATAACCACTTACAAACAGGGAGTTGTTTTTATCAAATTTGTAGTTGGCTTTAGCGGTGATATCGTAGAAATTGAGTTTGGTATCTTTCATATCTCCTTTTACAAATGGCTTCATCAGCAGATCTATATAAGATCTTCTGGCAGCCACGATGAAGGAGGATTTATCTTTTACCAGCGGGCCTTCTACTGAGAGGCGGCTGAAGATGTTACCGATACCACCGTTTACGTCAAACTTCTGGTTATTACCGTCTTTCATGCGGATATCCAGTACAGAGGAGGTTCTGCCACCATATTCAGCGGGGAAGCCACCTTTGATGAGGTTGAGGCTTTTCACGGCATCCGGGTTGAATACAGAGAAGAAACCGAGCATGTGGGTTGAATTGTATACCGGCGCTTCGTCCAGGAGGATGAGGTTTTCATCGCTGTTACCACCGCGTACGTTGAAGCCGGAAGCGCCTTCGCCTACTGTATTTACGCCGGGGAGCGTCTGAATGGCCCGCAAAACGTCTACTTCACCCATGAAGGTGGGCATCTTTTTCATTTGCGCGATATCCAGTTTATTGATACTGGTATTGAGGGTATTGACGGTTTTTTCCTGTTTCAGGCCATTTACGGTTACCACATTGAGCTGGCTGCTGGTGGATTCCATGCTCACATCGATGGTGATATTCTTTTTCAGGCTCACCGTTGTTTTGTAGGTACCATATCCCATATAGGTGAACTGCAGTTCATGGTCTCCGGCGGGGAGTGTCAGGGAGTAAAACCCATACTGGTTAGTAACGGTACCTGTTGTGGTGCCGGGTTTACCAATAGAGATGCCCACCAGGCTTTCTCCGTTTTGTTTGTCTTTTACATAGCCGCTTACGGTATAACGTTGCTGCTGTGCGTTTGTTGATTGTCCTGCCAGGATCATGAGCAGCAGCGACAGCAACATGGTTGCCTTAGTTTTCATAAAAATCAAATGCGGTTTTATATTAGATCTATTGCATTTTCGTAGCATGCATATAAGACGTTGCAAAAGTATTGTACCCCTACGTTAATAAATTATTTTTTTCATGCATGAATGTGTTATAACGTCAATAAAGCGAAAAGGAAGACCAGTGGCCTTCCTTTTCGCTTTTATCTGAAGAAAATGCTTCGTTAATCCAGTATTGCACAGTTAAATCCCATCAGGCTTACAAAGTCGATGATGGTTTGTTCGGTCAGAGATTGGGGACTGTCTATACGCAATACTTTATCGCAGTCTTCCAGGTCTACACTGCAGGCATTGATGGCAAATTGTGCTGAAATGGCGTTAATAACGTTGTTTCTATCCTGAACAGTTGTAATATTGGTACGGAATATTCCCAACATAGGTTTTTGTTTTTTTGATGAATCGGAATATTTTTATGCAAATTTGCTGCTGTTATCCCATATAACTGTTACACGAGACGGATTATCAATTATACGAAACGGATTATTTTATGGGCGTAGTTATTACAGATGAAGCCAACCAGGTACTGTTAACGGAGGACATGCCTTTCGATTACCATAAGATCCGATCCAGGGGAATGATTGAAGAAACCCAGGTGATGCGGGAGGATTTTGGGGCTGCTACCGTACACGAATTTAATTTTGAAGGTACCAGTATTGCCTGTTGCAAAGCAGAAGTATATAAAAATATCAATATCCTTTCGGATTACCGGGAACCCCGTGTGATGATGCTTTTTATGGAACAGGGTGATATTACCACCCGTATGGAGGGGATTTCAGATCATTTCAGGTTTTCCACGCTGGAGCATAACCTGATGTTCAGCCCGGGAGAGGCAGACAGTGCGGCCGTAAAGAAGCAGCGGGACATTCTTTTTTTCGGAATGAGTTTTACGCCGTCCCGTTTCCTGGAGCTGGCAGAAAATAATGGAAAAGTGCTGGATGGGTTAGCCAATCATGTGGCGGGTAATAAGTCGGCCCGGCTGGCCGACAAGATCAATCCCCGGATTACGCCGCGTATGCGGATGGTTATGGAAGAAGTGCGTCAGTGCCGATTCCAGGGAGGATTGAAAAAGCTGTTTTTACAGTCGAAAGCCATAGAACTGCTGGCATTGCAATGCGAGCAGGTGGAAACGGCCACCGCTACTGGCATTTCTTTATCTGCCAAGATCAATCCACAGGACGTGGAAAAGCTATATTACGCCAGGGACCTGTTGTTGCAGCACATGCAACAGCCGCTCAGCCTGGAGCAGCTGGCCCGTAAAACAGGATTGAATGAGTTTAAGCTGAAATCCGGCTTCAAAGCGGTTTTTGATAATACAGTATTTGGTTACCTGAACGATCACCGCCTGGAATTAGCCAGGGAACTGGTGCTGTCGGGAACTTTGCCTATGGCGATGATTGCCGAGCAGGCAGGTTATTCTTCTCCCCAGCATTTCAGCACCGCCTTCCGTAAAAAATTTGGTGTCAGCCCCGGTAAAATCAGGGGTTAAAAAACAGGAACAGGGATCCTCCTGTTCCTGTCAGCTATTTTAATAAGCCAGTGTGAATCTTTGTTTGATATGTTCTGGTTGTTCCAGTTCATCCAATAAGGCTACTGCATAATCTGCAGTAGAAATCCTGCTCTCTCCTTTATCATTGAACACTACCTGGTCTGTGCCTAAGCGGAATTTGCCGGTACGTTCACCGGGTTCTATCATCATGGCGGGACTTAATACGGTCCAATCCAGGTCGGCAGACTGTTTAATTACGTTAAATGCGTCGCGGGTGGCAGAGGCGCCAGCTTTCCATTCGGCCGGAAATTCCGGGGTATCCAGCAATTGTACGCCTGGTTTCACTTCGAGGCTGCCAGCACCGCTTACCGCGAGGAAGCGGGTAATACCAGCTTTTTTGGTGGCATTGATAATAGCGTTGATGGCTTTGAGATAGGTAACGGAGTCGTGTGCACTGTAAGAGCTGATCACGGCTTCGTTTCCAGTCAGCAGGGTAGTTAATTCCGCTTCATTGGTGGCGTCTCCCTTTTTTACGGTGAGATGTGGGTTGGTAACAGTAATTTTTTCGGGGTTACGCACAATAGCTGTTACTTCATGACCTCTGCTCAGCGCTTCGTTTAAAATGGCTGATCCTATAAATCCGGATGCTCCGATGATGGCAACTTTCATAATTTTTATTTTTTGTAGTGATAAGTAATACAGCCTGCCCGTGCTGATTGTTTTAATTGTTACGATAAATATTACAGTTTGGCGGATAAAAAAACAGATCCGCTTGATCTGTAATAAAAATAATTACAGTACGAAGGTAGGAAGGATTTTTTAAAAAGCAAGGGCTGACTAAAATATTTTAGTCAGCCCTTGCTTTTATGTTATGTGTATGTTTATTTCTTTTCTACCACCGGGTAAACAGCTGCCACTGTTTTGGCTGCTGGTGCTGTGGGGATCGTTTTCGCAGTAGGCGTTGCCGGTACATCTTTGGTATGATACATCTGCGCCAGGGTAGGTGCAATCACCAATGACACGATAGACATCAGTTTGATGAGGATGTTCATAGACGGACCAGAGGTATCTTTAAACGGATCACCTACAGTATCGCCGGTTACAGAAGCTTTATGTGGTTCTGATTTTTTATAATATGTTTCGCCGTTGATTTCCACGCCTTTCTCGAAAGATTTTTTGGCGTTATCCCAGGCGCCACCGGCATTGTTCTGGAAGAGACCCATCAGTACACCGCTCACGGTAGCACCGGCCAGGAAACCGCCCAGTACTTCCGGACCAGCCAGGAAACCTACCAGGAGTGGGGAAATCAGGGCAATAGCGCCAGGCAGCATCATTTCACGGATAGAGGCCTGGGTGGAGATTGCCACGCATTTATCGTATTCCGGTTTACCGGTACCTTCCATGATGCCGGGTATTTCGCGGAACTGGCGTCGTACTTCTTCCACCATGGCCATGGCAGCACGACCTACGGCCGCGATAGCGAGGGAGGAGAAGATGAACGGAATCATCGCACCTACAAACAAGCCCGCGAGTACGTTGGCTTTATAAATATCGATACCTGAGATACCGGCTACGCCTACAAAGGCCGCAAACAGCGCCAGGGCAGTGAGGGCAGCAGAAGCAATGGCAAAACCCTTACCGGTAGCGGCGGTGGTGTTACCCACTGCATCAAGGATATCTGTTTTTTCCCTTACTTCTTTCGGCAGTTCGCTCATTTCGGCAATACCACCGGCGTTATCAGCAATAGGACCGAAGGCATCGATGGCCAGCTGCATCGCTGTGGTGGCCATCATACCTGCAGCGGCAATGGCCACGCCGTATAATCCGGCCAGGTGGAAGGAGCCCATGATACCGGCTGCCAGCACAATGATGGGCAGGGTAGTGGATTCCATCCCCACAGATAAACCACCAATAATATTGGTAGCAGCACCGGTAGCAGATTGACGGATGATAGATTTCACCGGGCGTTTACCCATCGCTGTATAGTATTCCGTAATAATACTGATTACGGTACCCACTGCCAGTCCAACGAGGATAGCACCAAACACCTGTCCACGGGTAAAGTCGTGACCACGGAGGGTCATTGCGCTGTCCGGCAGGATCCAGTTCACCAGGAAGTAAGAAACGATGGCGGTTAATATAATAGAACCCCAGTTACCCATGTTCAGTGCTTTTTGCACTACACTGGTACTCAGTCCGGAAGTTTCGCTGATGCGTACAAAGAAAGTGGCGACCATAGAGAAAAGGATACCGGCGCCGGCAATAATCATTGGGAGCAGGATGGGGGCAATACCGCCAAAATTATCATGGGAAATGGTTTCAGAACCCAATACCATGGTAGCTAATACCGTGGCCACATAGGAACCGAACAAATCGGCGCCCATACCGGCTACGTCACCTACGTTATCGCCTACGTTATCCGCAATAGTAGCGGGGTTGCGCGGATCATCTTCCGGAATGCCGGCTTCTACCTTACCTACCAGGTCGGCGCCCACATCGGCTGCTTTGGTATAGATACCACCGCCTACACGGGCAAACAGGGCAATACTTTCAGCGCCGAGAGAGAAGCCGGTGAGGACTTCAATGCTTTTGATCATCTCAGCGGTATTGGCTTCTGCCCCGAAGTATGCTTTCAGTATAATAAATAAGGAGCCGAGTCCGAGTACGGCCAGACCGGCTACGCCCATACCCATTACGGAGCCGCCGGTAAACGATACCTGGAGGGCTTTGGCCAGGCTGGTACGTGCCGCATGCGCGGTGCGTACGTTGGCTTTGGTGGCTATTTTCATTCCGATGAAACCAGCGGTAGCGGAAAATACAGCCCCTATCACAAAGGCCAGTGCGATAGACCAGTGCGAGTTTTCATGGGTAGCGCCCATATAGCCCAACAGCAGGGCGGCAATAATAACGAAGTAAATAAGGACTTTATACTCAGCTTTAAGAAATGCCATAGCGCCTTCAGCAATATGCTGAGCTATCTCTTTCATTTTTTCGTTACCTGCATCCTGACGTGACACCCAGGAGCTTTTAACAGCCGTAAATAGCAAAGCCAATAATCCAAAACATGGAACGAGGTAAACTATATTCATGTAAGCGAAATTTATTTATACGTGGTTGACAAAAAGAGTTTATTAGTTAAAAAGTTATAGGATTCCAAAAAAATATCTCAAATGAATATAAAACATAAATTATTAATTGTGTACGCAGTAAATAAAATTATTGTACACATGAGCCATGAATCAGTATTTCCGGGGAAAAAAAATAAAGTTGTCAGATCCCTTCCTGGAATGCTTTACCCAGGTAACTGATAATATCTCCTGCGGTCATGGCCTCCTGGGAGAGCTGTGCTGCGGCGAGGTCGCCCGCATAGCCGTGCAGCCACACGCCCAGCAGGACGGCCGCTTTGGGGGTGTATTCCTGCGCCAGTAAACCGGTGAGGATGCCGGTAAGTACATCGCCACTGCCGCCCGTTGCCATGCCAGGGTTACCGGTATTATTAAAGTATACGGCGCCATCCGGGCAAGCTACTGCAGTGTAGCGGCCTTTCAGTAAAATATAAAGCTGCAGGTTGACGGCCTGCTCCGATAACTGTTGCAACCGTTGTACCTCATTTTCTGTTTTTCCGAAAAGACGTTCAAATTCTTTGGGATGGGGGGTGAGGATACTGCCTTTGGGTACCTTATATAACAGGTATGGATATACGGAAAGAAGATTGAGGGCGTCTGCATCGATGACCATGGGGCGTTGCCATTCGTCCATCAGTACTTCCAGCGACTTGGCGGTACCAGGTTGTTTATCCAGTCCGGGGCCTATGCCAACGGCTTTATAGCCGGCTGTCCGCACGTTGCGGTGGAAATGCGTACTGAAATGCGTGTCTTCGTCGGTGATGCACATGGCTGCGGGCTCACTGATCTGCATGATCTGGGTGCCACATTGGGGCACATGACAGGTGAGTAAGCCAACGCCTGCGCGTAAACAGGCCCGGGCGCTGAGCACGGCGGCGCCCATTTTTCCGTAGCTGCCGGCAATGAGCAGGGCATGGCCGTAGGTTCCTTTGTGTGCAAACGGATCCCGTGGCCGGTAAATGGTCCGCATCATTTCCCGGTCGGCCAGGTGATAGCGTACGGGCGTTTGCGTTATGTAATCCGGATGCAATCCGATAGGTAAAACAGACACTGCGCCTGTGCAGGCGGCATTTTCCGGGAGGAGGAAAGCCAGTTTATAAAATTCAAAGCTAAGGGTGTTATGCGCCTGTATCACCGGGGTATGCAGGCTACTTTCATCTGCGCTGAGGCCGGAAGGCATATCTATGGCGACGATGGGATGTTTCTGCCGCTGATCGTTGATCTGGTGGATGATGCCGGCTACCCATCCGTCTACCGGGCGACTGATACCAGTACCAAAAATAGCATCTATGATGACGGCATTCGCTGGTAGTTCCGGGAAATCGGATACATCGCCGATAGTATGAATAGTGAAAGGATATTGTTGTTGGAGCAGTTGCAGTTGTATATCGTGGTCGGCACTGGCACGGCTGCTATGCTGGAGTATGCCGGTATAAACCTGGTAGCCGTGCTGCAGCAGTAAACGGGCTATGACCAGTCCATCTCCCCCGTTATTTCCTTTCCCGCAAAAAATATACATGGGATGCGCGGTGGAGTAGTGTTCTTCCAGCCATGCTGCGCATTTACCTGCGGCTCTTTCCATCAGGTGTGTGCTGCTGATGGGCTCATGGGCGATGGTGAAGGCATCTGCCTCTCTGATCTGTGCAGCGGAGAAGATTTTCATGTCCGGTAGTTGAACACTAAAAATACTCCAAAATAAGGAACATAAAAAAACGGACCATGCTTGCCTCATGATCCGTTTGTAATGAAGTGGTCGCCGGTTTAGAAAGTATATCTGGCAGACACACCGCCGATCTCCTCACCAAGATAGTTGGTGGGTCCAACAAACTGTACGTAAGGTTTCAGATCAGCACTGATGTTTAAAGGAATTTTCTTGAAAGTATATTCGATACCAATGATCGCATCCAGGCCGGGTGATACATAGGTGCCTTTCCCTTTGTCTACATAACGATCCCAATCATAATCACGACGGTCGTAGAAGCCCACATGCGCACCACCACCGGCATACATGTTCAGTTCAGGTAAACCTATATTCCAGTTGTATTCGTATAATGCAGTAAAAGTAACGTTGGATCTGTGTGAGTGATTGGTGCTCACGATACCTTCGATGGCATGAGGTCCCTGAATAAAATGTTTAATGGTAAAGCCCACTACCCATGGGTTTAAACGGACACCCAGTGCTGTTTCATAATTGGATGGATCACTGCTCTGGTAGCTTTTTTTCTTCTGCGCGTTTGCCTGAACTGCGAGCATAGCAATAAGGCTAAAAAGTAACACGACTTTTTTCATAGATGTGTTGTTTGAATGAAACTTAAAAATATACGTTGAGAAACGTTGGCATGTCCTCTAAAGTATATACACGACGAAAATTAAATCACGGATGCTTTGCAAGAACAATGCCAACCGGTTTCAGCATGCGCAGAAAAATAAATCCTGCGATGCCTGCAACGAGGGATGCTACAATAACAGACATAATGGCGATGATCTGTAATTCCCTTTCCAGGTAAGCCAGTGAGGAGATAAAAATAGACATGGTAAATCCGATGCCGGCAATTAGACCGACGCCTGCAAGCTGTAGCCAGCCTGACTTTGAGGGGAGGCTAGCCAGTTTCAGTTTTACCGCAGCAAACGACATGATAAAAATACCGAGTGGCTTTCCGAGTACCAGCCCGGCAATGATACCATAGCTGATATTATTTTGCAGTGCACCGGCGATATCTGACGGTAATTGTATGGCGGTATTGGCCAGCGCAAATACAGGCATGATCATAAAATTTACCGGATCATGGAGGCTATGTACGAGATCGGCTATACGTTGTTGCGGAATACAGAAGGCCAGTAATACCCCTGCGATAGTAGCGTGTACACCGGAGTTGAAAAGACAATACCACAGGATGATACCGGGGATATAATAAAATATCAGCCGTTGTACTTTCAGGTAATTCAGTAATACGGGGATCAGTAATACGCCGCCACCGATCAGTAAATATTTCAGGTCGAGGTGCGGTGTATAAAAGATGGCGATGGTGAGGATAGCGCCCAGGTCATCAATAATAGCCAGTGCCATCAGGAAAATCTTTAGTCCTACCGGTACTCTTCTTCCCAGCAGGGACAGGATGCCGAGTGAGAATGCAATGTCGGTGGCCATCGGAATACCCCAGCCGTGAGCGTAAGGTGTGTTTTTATTAAAGAGCGTGAAGATCAGCGCGGGGAAAAGCATTCCGCCGATAGCTGCCAGTACGGGCAAGATAGATTTGCGCAGGGAGGATAGTTCTCCTACGGTTAATTCTCTTTTTATTTCCATGCCTACCAGGAAAAAGAACAGCACCATCATACCATCGTTTATCCATAACAGCCAGGAGTTGGGCAGATGAAGTGAGTAATATTCGTAGTGATGTCCACCAGCCGGATTAAACAGGGTATTCCAGAAGCCAACATATGCATCCTGTACTGCTGAATTGGCCAATACCATAGATATGAGAGTACATATCATCAGTACAATTCCCACCGCACGGCTATCCTTTAAAAAAGTGTGGATAGGGGATATCAGCGTTTTTCGGATGATGTCGACAGTTTTCCGGATCACAGTAAATTATTTTGGTGAAAAGATGATTTCGGAGAGATGTAATATTGGAAATGGCTTCTGTGAAGAAGCCATTTCCAGGTTTTTATCTTTCGAAAATTATTTCATTAATTCATATTTCGTTTTAGGTTGCCGTTTGATGTCCCATTTGAAATTTTCCAGTTGAAGCTGTTCCATAGGGCGTTGTGTAAACGGATACACGGTACCTTCCACGTCTTTGATCTGCACTACTTTTTCTACTTCTCCTTTTTTAAAGAAGATATTGATAATAGCGCATTGGGCTTTATTGACGCTCATATAGGCGCCTAATTTGTCTTTGATAAAGTTGATCGTTTCTGCATTTCCTTCCACGTGCATCCAGTCGAGTGTTTCTCCCAGCACATAACCGGTGATAACATTGCCTTTGATCTGGTTGAACATTCCCGGGCCGGCTTCATTGATAATAAAGCCGTTCGTTTTCAGCAGCATTTTATCCGCGGTCTGATTTTTTGTGAACATCAGGATGGTATCGCCGCTCAGCTGGGTGGTATTATTAGACCAGAGTACAGGTTTACCAAACAGGCGGAACACGGAATCCTGGGAGGAGTAGTATACGCTATCTGCCACGCCCTGCAGGGAATCGGAGAATATTTTTACGTTATGATAAGCCAGTATGTAGCGTTGTTCGGCGGTATCTTTTGGTGCAGAGAGGGCCATGCTGTCTGCATGATGTTTGATTCCCGGGAGGGAATCACGCATCACGATATCTTTGATGGGCGCTACTTTCACTGTTTTTACCAGGCCGGAATCCATTTTTTGCCTGGTTTTGGAAAGTGTGCTATCTGCGATAAACGCCATCACGTTGCCGGCTACGTTTTCCTGTTGTCGCCGCGCAATGGAATCTCCCAGGGCAATGGGAGAGATGGTAGCGGTAAACCGTTCCGGCGGTCGTATATTTTTGATCGTTTTCAGATTCTTGGTAGGAGATTCCGGTATACGTTTCAATCCTGCTACAGACGGAATAGACAAGCTGTCGCCTGGTTTGATGACGCCCGAAAACAGGGTGTCGGCAGACATATACACGGTGTCTTTACTCTTTTCCATGATCAGCAAAGGTTTCTGGATGGCCAGAATTGTTTTCTCGCGTTGATTTGCGATGCCTTTGTTGGCCAGCAGTGACATTTTGCGGGCGGTATCTTTATAAACCATATTCCCGGTGGCATAGGCCATTCCGGTGAGCTTATCCATTTCGATATTATCGGCGGTGATAGTGCCGGAGCTATCTTCAATGGTGGGGCGGTTATCGAAGTTGCCATAACCTTTCTCCGTGTTATAGTAGCCACTGGTGACGTACATCACGCTTTTGTCGTTACTGTTGATGGTGGTAGGGGCTAAGATGGTGGCTATTTTCGTATCGGTATTATAGCGCAGTTCACTTGTGCTCAGGGTATATTCCGGGTCTACCAGTAATACATTCCGTATGAAGTGCATTTCTTTGGTATCGGTGTAATAGTATCCTTCATCGCTGGTGAGTACACTTTTGCCATTGACAAGCTGGCCGGTTTTGGTATAGGAACCAATTTTGGCGTTCATGTCGTACTGTAGTTCCGGGCCGGTGATGGTTACTTTTCCGTCTGTCAGTTTTGCATTTTCCGTGAGGAGTGCAATGCGGGTATTGGCATCGTAGTTCAGGTAGTTACCGTAGATGTGTACGCTATCGGCCTGGTTGATATGGATATGTCCATATGCGTCGATAATATTGGTCTTATTGTCTTTTACGGCGCTGTCGCAGGTAAACAGGGTAGTCCCCTGTTTGAAAACGGCGTTGCCGATGAAGCGGGTGATACTGATTGAATCTTTGTCATTCATGATCAGTGAATCCGAGTGTATGATTTCTATTACTGACCCGGGTTTCGGCTTTGGTTGGGCCGGAAACTGGGCGCTGGCCGTCCCTGCGAAGAAGCAGATGACGGCCAGAAAAATCCCTGATTTTATGTATCGATGCATTGAATCTTATTATTGTACCGCTATTGAGTCAGAAGGTAACGGTTTCGTTTTATCTTTTTTGCCGAACAGGGAGAAGTGTACGTAACGTTTAGGATTTACCCGGAGGTCTTCCAGCAGTTTATTCAGGTTACCCAATGAGTACTGAAGGTTGTTATACACTTTTTTGTCGTTGAGCAGCAGACCGGCGGTTCCGTCGGTGTTATTGAGTTTCGCGATGGTCTGGTTCAGGTTGGTGGCAGTTTGCTGCAGTTGCTGCAGTGTTTTGTCGATATTGCCTTTGGCCAGTGCGTCGGTGGCTTTCTGTGCGTTATCGAGGATGCCTGTAATTTTTGCGTTGTTGTCTTTCAGGTTACCGGTTACAGCAGCCAGGTTGTTGAATGTTTTCTGGATGTTGCCGTTGTCGGGATCCAGCATACTATTCAATGAGGCGGAAGTATGCGTGAAATTGCGCATGGTGCTGTTCAGGTTACGGATGGCATCCTGGAGGTTACCTTTAGCGGTAGTATCGAGGATAGCATTTACGGACATGAGTACGGAGTCGATGTTAGACAGGGTGCCTTCCAGTTTTTTCACCAGCGGGTTAAGCTGTTCTTTGAGGGCGTCTGTCATGGAGCCGTCCACTGCTGCGTAGATGGTATCGCCGCTTTTCAGATATTCGCCGGCGTTACCCAGGTCGAGCTGCACGGTTTTGGTACCAAGCAGGTCGCTGCTGATGCGGGCTACGGAGTTGCGGGGAATTTCAATTTTTTTGGTAATGGTGATGGCTACCAGGATGCGGGAGGCATCTTTATCCATTACTTCGAGGTTGGCTACGTTACCTACTACCAGTCCATTTACCTGTACAGCATTGGCTGGCTGTAAGCCGTTTACCTGCTGATATACGGCATAAATGGTTTTATTATGTGAAAAAAGGCTTTTTCCTTTCAATAAATTAAAGCCCAGTACAAGTAAGGTTATACCCAGCACCGTTAGTACACCTACTTTGGTTTCATTAGATAATTTGAGCATGAGATTCGTATACGTTCACGCAAAAATAATCAAAAAGCGTGCACGGGAAGTGATCGTGTCAAAATGTTGGTAATAAAAAAGAGGAAAGGGGGGAAATAATGATGGGGAAGGGGTAGGTAGTATGATTAGCAGGAAGTTACGAAAGCATCTTTGAAACCCAGTTTGCGGGCTTTGCGGAGGGCGCCGGAGGCTTGTTCGTCCGTTTTAAACCGTCCCCAGATATATTTGTTGAGTTTTTTTTTATTCATCACGATGGGTTGGCGGTTGATATCACCATGGAGCTTCCTGAAAATGGAAGCTCCTGGTTTATAGAATTTATCAGTGATCAGCAGTTGAACGCAGTACCTGTCGCCGGAAGCCGGGGCAGATCTGTTTTCTTTACTGTTGCTGGTAGCCTTGAGGTAAGCAGTGGTATTGTTGTTTTTACCATTGTTTTTGGTGGTAGACTGCTGGGTATTGCGGTTATTCGTAAACCTGTCGAGTTCCTCGCGGTAACGCTTAATGGCTTTATAGATACAATTGGCCAGTTCCTGTTGTCCGTTGTTGGAGTTGAGGTAGTCTTCCTCTTCCGGGTTGCTGATAAAGCCTAACTCCACCAGTACGCTTGGCATAGCGGTGGCAGACAGCACCCAGATACCCTTTTCATTCCTTTGTCTGGCGCCCCGGCTGATACGTCCTACCCGGGTAAACTCATCTTCGATGAGGGTAGACAGGCGGAGGCTTTGGTCGAAGTAGGCGTTTCTCAGGGTATTGAGGAGGATGAAGGTTTCCGGATCGGTATCGTCCATCAGTTGTTTTGTTTCTTCGGATTCAGCGTCGAGTACGATTACAGAGTTTTGTTTGAGGGACTCCATTTTAGCGTTATTCTTGCTGGTAGCCCATATATACGTTTCCGTGCCTTTTGCATTGCTGGGATAATAAGCGTATATAGGTTGTTTTACAGCTACTTTCTTTTTTCCTTTCTTATGGTATACGGTTTTATAACCGGTTACCTTGCGGATTTTACCGGTAGAGTTACAGTGGATAGACACGAACAGTTCGCCTTTATTATCGTTGGCGATCTGGGCTTTTTTCCGGGGATCGTCGAAGCGGTCGGTTTTTCGTGTATACACCACCTTTACATCGGGCATATTTTCTTCCAGGATTTTCCCCAGTTTCAGGGCTACTTCGAGGGTGACCTGTTTTTCGGTAGAATAGCTGCCTTTGGCACCGGGATCTTCACCGCCGTGGCCGGCATCAATCACAATAGTTCGTATAGGCTTGTCCTGTTTGTCAGAAACGGGATTATTTTTGGCCTGAATAAAAAAGGTACAGGTGAATAGTGTTCCCAGTCCTAAAATCCAAAATCGGTTCCAGCACATGATTCTCATTTTAATGGGTGCTGTTTATCACAAAAAATAAAAAAATAAGTTTATCTGTTAAATTAATAATCCGCTTGCTCCATGCGTGTTTCCACTACCTTTCCTTATATTACCTTACAAACATTACAAGTTACCATTTGTAATAAATTGTATAAAATCTTGTAGGTTTGTGGCCGCCATAACACATGAACGCTAGCTACAAAAATAATTATAAAAAGTTTTTTCGACATACATACCTGGTTTTTGCCGGTATGTTCATCGCCATTCCCTTTATTATAGATGCAGTTGCAGGCGTAAGGCCACAAGCTGTATCGTTTTTTAACAAAAGTTTGGCAGATACGACCCCGCTGATCCGGAAAGATACGGGCAAAATTCCAAAGCCGGCAGCAATTCCCCCTACTATAGCTGATTCTACCCAATTATCAAAGGGCTTGGATACCAGCGGTGGAACAACAGTAGATACCTTATTTATTCCAAAGATATCAAAAGACACGCTGGATGCGCCCGTAAATTATAAGGCGAAGGACTCCATTATCCTGGTGGTATCCGATAAACGCTTTTATTTATACGGTGCTGCCAACACAAAGTACAAAACGATTGATCTTTCTGCGGAAAAAATGAATTTTGACCAGGAAACAGGTATCCTGGAGGCCACGAACGCGAAAGATACCGCCGGCAAGCTGTTTGGCGGCCCGGTGATGAACGACGGGGGACAGAGCTTTGAATCGGATACCCTGAAATACAATTTTACCTCCCAGAAGGCAAAGATCTATAATACGCGCTCCCAGTATGGCGAAGGCTACATTCATAGCCAGCAGACCAAAAAGGCGGCGGATAACACTATTTTTGGTTTTAAAAACGGTTATACCACATGTAACCTGGATACGCCCCACTTTAGCTTCCGGGCCCGTAAAATCAAGGTAATACCTGATAAACTGGTTATTTCCGGTCCGGCTAACCTGGAAATAGAGGGCATCCCCACACCTTTATTTATACCTTTTGCTATTTTTCCTATTACCCAGGGACAGCGTTCCGGGATCCTGCCTCCACAATATGTGGTGAACCAGCAGAAAGGGATTGGTCTTGAAAACGGGGGGTACTACATTGGCCTGGGGGAGCATTTTGACCTGACCATGAGAGGGGATGTGTACTCTTATGGCAGCTGGAGCCTGACAGGTAGCCCGACTTACCGAAAGCGGTATAAGTACAGCGGGGGGCTTAACCTGAGTTTTGCCAATACCCGTTTCGGAGATCCGGCAGTGAAATCGGAGTTCAGTACCTCCAAAGATTTCCGTATTACCTGGAACCATAGCATGGACAGTAAGGCCCGTCCGGGCGTGAACTTTGGCGCAGCGGTGAACTTTGGAACCTCTTCCTATAACAAATACAACGTGTATGATTACAATACCCGTGTAAACAATAACATCGGATCGTCCATTACGTATTCCAAAACTTGGCAGGGGAAGCCATATAACCTTACTATGGGTTTGAACCATTCCCAGAACTTAAGTACCCGGGATGTGTCTATTTCCTTCCCGGATGCGACTTTCACGGTGAATACGATCTATCCTTTCCAGCCAAAGGAAATGGTAGGTACGCCAAAATGGTATGAGAAAATCGGTGTGTCCTATAATACAATCCTGCGTAACCAGGCTAATTTTAAGGATTCGCTGTTTGGCAAGCAGGCCATGTTCGATGCGATGCAAACGGGCATGCAGCACAATATTCCGATTTCATTCTCCATCCCGGTGTTCAAAACATTCACCTTATCGCCAGGGATCAACTATACCGAATACTGGTACACGAAGCAGTTTAACCGTAAATGGGATCCCAACAAGTTCAACCCGGGTACTGGTACCAACGGAGCTATTGATACTGCCTACCAGGCCGGATTCTTTGCCGCCCGTGATATCAGTGCCAGCATGTCTTTGTCTACTGCGCTGTATGGTATGTACCAGTTCAGTAAGACCTCGAAGATCAAAGCGATCCGTCACGTAATGCGGCCTACACTGAGCGCCAGTTACCGTCCGGACCTGAACAGCAAGAACTATTACGAATTGCAATACAATAAGGACGGGGATAAACAAATGGTATCCAAATTCGATGGGGCTATCATCGGGGTGCCTTCTCCGGGTGCTTTTGGCGGTTTGAACTTTGGATTGGATAATAACCTGGAGATGAAGGTATTTTCTAAAAAAGATACAACAGGTAACCATGAGCGGAAAGTGAAGTTACTGGATGGTTTTGGTATCAATGGCAGTTATAACCTGGTGGCCGATTCCTTTAAACTGTCTACTTTCAGTTTATATGCCCGTACCAACCTGTTCGACAAACTGAACATTTCGGCGAGCGGTAACCTGGATCCTTACCAGGTGGATAACCGTGGACGACGCCTTGATAAATACGTATGGCAGCAGGGTAAGCTGAGCTTAGGCCGCTTAACCAACGCCAGCATTTCCATGAGTACCTCTTTCCAATCGAAGGATAAAAAAGCGAAGGCGAAGGAAGAAAAGATTGATTCCATGGAGAATGTGCAGGGCGCCGACGCCGCTTTTGCTGCGCAACAGCGGCAGTTGCAGATGGTCCGTAACAATCCGGGCGAGTATGTGGATTTTGATATTCCATGGCGCCTGGATCTCTCCTATAGCTTATCTTATACCAATACCATCATCCCAGATTCTGGTGGTGTAGTAAGACGTATCACGCAATATGTGAGCTTTAACGGTGATTTCAGCCTTACGCCAAAATGGAAGATCGGTTTGAACAGTGGTTTTGATTTTACGAATATGCAGATCGCCTATACGAATATGTATATTTCGCGGGATCTGCACTGTTGGCAGATGTCGATTAACCTGATTCCGTTTGGTACTTTCCGGCAGTTCAGTATTACGATTAATCCTAAAGCAGGTATCCTGCGGGATCTCAGGATAAACCGATCGAGACAGTTCCAGGATTTGTAACACCGCATGATATAAAAGAAAAAGGATCGCATGAAGCGATCCTTTTTCTTTTATACGAAGTGATTATTTCGTGTTGTTTGCCAGATAATAATCCCACATCAGCCGGAATACTTTCTCTTTAAAAGCAGGCAGATCATCTTTTGTGAGTCCTGTAGTGGGCAGTGGTGGCAGGAAATGAAAGGCAATATGATGTGGCCAGGCATAAAATTTCTTTCCTACAGGTAATATTTTTTTGGTGTGAAAGAGCAGGGATGGCATGAGGGGCGTTTGTGTATCTATTGCCAAAGCAAATGCGCCATCATAGAAATCCTTTAACGGTTGATCGGTGCGGTTACGGGTGCCTTCCGGGTATAACAGGATATGAATGCCCAGGCTAAGGGCATGTTTCATATCAATAATACTCTGTTTACGGCTGGCTTCACTGCTGCGGTCTACCAGGATCCCGCCGATACGGTATAATACGCCAAACAGCGGTATTTTGCCCATAGACGCCTTTGCCAGTGTTTTGTTGATACCAGGAATTTCGGCAGACGTTACAGGCACATCGATCAATGAATTGTGATTACATACGACTACATATGTTTGTCCGGGTGCGAAATATTCCATGCCTTTCTTGCGTACAGGGCAACCGATCAGCGGCATGTATACTTTCATCCATATCCGGCCGATAGCGAGGAAGCCCTTTGTTTTGCGGGGTTCCGGCCAGAAGGAAATAATCCAGACGGGGATGAAAATGACCAGCATGGTCACTGCGAACATCAGTAACATCCATGCTGCGAATATTCTGCCGAAGATATTTTTAAACATAACGTTAGTTTTATAGTCTCCAGTCTACCGGTGCTATTCCTGCTTTACCGAGAATTTCATTGGTCCTGGAGAAATGCCTGCATCCAAAAAATCCTTTATCAGCACTGAAAGGTGAGGGGTGTGCTGCTTGTAAGATATGATGTTTCGTGGCGTCGATGAGATATTGTTTATCCTGTGCAAAGCGTCCCCAGAGCAGGAATACGACATCACTGCGCTGCTCGGAAATTTTTCGTATTACCGCATCCGTGAAATCGCCCCAGCCTATTTTGCTATGAGAGGCAGGTTCTCCTGCGCGAACGGTAAGGAATGCGTTCAACAGCAACACACCGTTTTCTGCCCATTTGGTGAGATTTCCGCTGGTAGGGATTTCCAGACCGAGGTCTGTTTTCATTTCTTTGTAAATATTTACGAGAGAGGGTGGAGGTTTTACGCCATCCGGTACGGAGAAGCTGAGTCCATGCGCTTGTCCTGCACCGTGATAAGGATCCTGGCCGAGGATCACTACCTTTACCTGGTCTATCGGGGTTTTATCAAAAGCATTAAAGATCAGGTTACCGGCGGGATAGATTACTTTACCCAATGCTTTTTCATGTTTCAGAAACATGACGATCTGATCGAAATAGGCCTTATGAAATTCATCTTTCAGCGCTTCCTTCCAGCTAGATTCTATTTGTACATCCATAGTGTTCACATCAATATTTAAAGAAAAATAAATTAAATTTGATTTATTGAGAGAAATTTACATAAATTTGCACTCCCAAAACGCGAGATAAATATAGCAATTTATTTCACATTTCAAGGGAAAAGAGAGATGTAAGTCTCGGTAGCTCAGCTGGATAGAGCAACTGCCTTCTAAGCAGTAGGTCATTGGTTCGAATCCAATCCGGGACACAGAAAGAAGCCTGCATTTTATGCAGGCTTTATTTTTTTAAGCAGGTTTATAATAGGTTGTTTGCTTTGCGTGTGCAGCTTCACTATTACTTACGCCTGCAATTTTGTTAACCTGCATAATGCATCAAATACCGCGTTGTCATTTTTACACCGTTTTTCTCTGCTGTCCCCTGCTGATCAATCGTATATCCTTTATTTTTTGCACAGTTTTCAAAGGTGGTTGATGGTTCATCTCAAAGCTCCCTGGCTGTAATCTACCATTGGTTTTTATGGTAATCCTCAAAAGCATATGGAGGCTATTCAATTGCCCATGGCTGTAATGAGGTATAAAATAGTAATCGATACAAGCTATATTTTAAAAAGTTCAACACCACGGAAATATTACAAGAGCAAAGAGCCGCCTTGATTAGCAAAACGTGTACATTAGTGTTAGGACGCAAAATAAATTTTGGGAGATACTTTTACGATATCTTTGTATAGATCATCGAAACAATAATGATTAAGTATTATGAAATTTATAAAGTGAGGGGATAAGTATCTTTTTTGTAAAGTATATAAATTCGCAGAGAATACATCTGCTCCAATGTTTCTTTTCCTTCGCAAATCGGTTATATACAAATATCAGCGCTAACAGATGAATAGTATGACACAAAACAAGTTTCTAATTGTAATAGCCGCTATGCTCATGATTACCATTACTTCCTGTAATGGTAATGTCGGATCTCCGGAATATATGCAGGCAAAAGCCCGCATACTGAATCATGTAAAGTTCTCCGGAGAAATAGTTTGGTTGAAAGCCTCGGGCAACCACGATTATGGGATTATAGGGATAAAGGTCTCATCCGCAAGTATAAATGAGTTTTATGATTCTATAAAAGGTGCCATATTCCCGTATAGACTACGGGGAGAGTACGCAGAGTTTTATGGTTATGTACCTTTTAAAGCGAAAATTGGGAATAAGATTATACTAGATTCGGATAAACGAATGATGGATATTTATGATAATGATACATTGATTATACGAACTGATGTTGAAGTTTCTTTTGAAGAAAGAAATATGAAATTTGTCAGGAAAAACTCAAAGTTTAAGGAGTAAAGGGAAAATATATCTAAGGTCAATGTCTTCCTTGTAAATAGATAATAAAAATGGACCACGCCTCAAAGAGAGTGGTCCATTTTTATTAATAGTTTCAAATAATACTGGTTGCACTTACGCCTGTAGCTTTGTCAACCTCGACAACTCATCAAATGCCGCAGTAATTCTTTTACCATTATTTTCTGCTACGATCTGGTTCTCCTGTTGATCTATCGTGTAGCCTTTGCGCGTTACATAGTTTTTAAAAGCATTCCGGTGATTCGTTTCAAAAGTGGAAATGAGTTCCGGAAAAACGGTGCTAATCCTCGCAACATCGTTGCTGTTGTTTTTATCTATGATCGCTGATTGAAAAGTAACCAGCATAATGCCCTGACCATAATCCGCCAGGTAATAGGCACTGGTATTGAACATTCCGGAAGCGATCATACCAATCAGGTGAAGGTCATTGATCTCCGCATCAAATTCACTATGTTTCAGCAGTGGAATTTCATGTGCTTCACCATGATTTTTCAGATACAGGGCTTGTTGCAGCAGGTTGGGTGGAATACTTGATTTATCATTGGCCCATGCCCATAGCCAGGTTTTCGAGGAGTGGGAAAAAGTGCCAAGTACCTGGATGGGAAAAGCAAGTTGACCGCCAAAACTGATCTCTCCTTTGCTGAGATCTGCATTCCATGCGTTATTGCCGATCACTTCGTAGAGATTGCGTTGTTTGTCTAGGCCGATACCACCATATTGTTCCAGCAGTTCCTGTTCTGTTTTTCCGTGTTCCTGGTTTGCTGATTGAAGCGGATTGTCTTTGGGGGATTCTTCCTCTTTCCCGAATAATTTCTTTAAAAAACTCATGACATTATTTTTTGGGTTACAAGCAAAAATAAGGAATAAATGAAAAGGATTGTCCAACGTATTGAAACGCAGCTTTGTATTTTTGCAATCCTGTCATGTTGCCTGTGTCCGATTTTATGGAAATGATGTATTTTAATTAGGTTCAGGAGAAATTTCAGACTATTTCTGTTATTTTACCGGAAATAGTCTCTCCTGATGCTGTAGTATTAGCCCTGATAAGTAACATAGACTATTAATATTCCACTCAAAATAATGCCCTATAGCTATGCAATTGAAGCAACTGATTGTTTGTTCCTGCGTCTGCCTATTTTTTAGTGTTGCAGTTCCTGCGTAGGTGGTTTTTAATAAACAACAAACTGGCGCGGTAGGAAGTCCTCCAACTATGTCGGATCTTAATCTGGGAGCCACGGTAGATCAGGTAGATTACCAGACGGTAACCGTTAATATTAATATACCTATTTATGAAATTAAAACCCGGGGCCTGACGATTCCTATTTCGTTGGGACACCGGCGCTGAGCAGGAGCTACTTCAATCAATAAAGAAATTTCTGAACCAGAAGTAAATTATGATAATATGAAATCACTTGAAGAGATTAGGGAGATGTTGGAATCTGAATTGAATCGATGTATTCCAATAACAAAGAAAATTGCGGGACCAATGGAGTATTTTAATGAGTATCTTGGAAATACTTCATTTTTATTAGTTGGTTTGCTAGGGGCTCATTTAAGAGAGGATAATGATAAATGGATATCGATAAGATGGATGGATGATAGTCTTATAACAGATTTCAATTTAACAGATCATAGTCTGTCCATCAAAGGAATAGCAATATGGGGTATAGAAAATGATATGGAGCAATGGACAGAACCATTTATTTTTGAAGTGGCACTCGAGAATAATGGTGCTGTAGACACGAGTAGTTATTCTTTTTTATTTGGAAAAACAGGGTATCCTGAAGTGAGTTATGACTATTTCAGGAAAGACCGCAGTATCTGGGCAAGCAATAAAGCGGCATGGCGATACGTAATATCCATTAAACCTGAAAAATCTTTTGAGAGTACGAAAGAATAGACTAATCAGTTAGTTCGTAATATTATCGTTTTCAGTAGCAGGAATTGTGTTGTCTGTTAGGATTGTAAAATATTGGTTGAGTCAGCGCGCGGTCCCTGTTAATAAAATACTATTATTGTTGTTGCCGTAAAATGGAAAAGTGCCAGGCGGTTTGCCTACCACTTTTTTGATCTCCCATCCCACCGGGCTTCCCCGATTTCTCCCTAAACTTGCGTAGTTTTGCTCCGCTTTATTATACATAACCGGCATTACTCATGGGGTACAAAAGTTTACAGGACTGCGTTAACGATCTGGAAAGAAATGGACATTTAATCCGCATAAAGCAGGAAGTGGATCCGCATCTGGAAATGGCGGCCATTCATCTGCGTGTGTATGAGCACCAGGGGCCGGCACTGTTTTTTGAAAATGTGAAGGGAAGTCCTTTCCCTGCTGTATCCAATCTTTTCGGTACCCTCGACCGTTCTAAATTCATGTTCCGCGATACGCTGGAGAAAATCAAGATACTGGTAGATATTAAAGGAGATCCGGTAAAGGCCATCAAACGTCCTTTCAGCTACCTGAATGTGGCCGCTACTGCTTTGTCGGCGTTGCCGATGAAAGTAGGAAAAAATGCGCCCATCAGTTTTGGCCGTACACGGATCAGTGAATTGCCGCAGATTCTTAACTGGCCTATGGATGGTGGCCCTTTTGTAACCATGCCACAGGTATATACCGAAGATCCGGATAAACCAGGTATCATGAATGCCAACCTGGGTATGTATCGTATCCAACTGGGAGGAAATGATTATATTCCCGATAAGGAAGCAGGCTTGCATTACCAGCTGCATCGTGGTATTGGTATTCATCAAACCAAAGCCAATGCAAAAGGCCAGCCGCTGAAGGTGAGTATTTTTGTAGGTGGTCCGCCTTCGCACCCGTTATCGGCGGTGATGCCGCTACCGGAGGGACTGTCAGAAATGACGTTCGCTGGTGCACTCGGTAACCGCCGCTTCCGTTATTTTTATGATGAGGAAGGTTTTTGTATTTCTGCAGATGCAGATTTTGTGATTACAGGAACTGTGATGCCGAATGAGAACAAGCCGGAAGGGCCTTTCGGCGATCACCTGGGTTACTACAGTCTCACGCATCCTTTTCCCCTGATGAAGGTAAACCGGGTATATCATAAAAAGAATCCCATCTGGTCGTTTACAGTAGTGGGCAGGCCGCCGCAGGAAGATACCAGTTTCGGCGCCCTCATCCATGAAATTACCGGTAATGCTATCCCGAAAGAGATACCGGGTGTACATGAAATTCATGCGGTGGATGCGGCAGGTGTACATCCTTTGTTGTTCGCCATCGGAAGTGAACGGTATACGCCTTATCTGAAGGAACGCAAGCCCCAGGAGATATTGACGATTGCAAACCATATTCTCGGCAGCAATCAGTTGAGCCTGGCCAAATACCTGTTCATTTCTGCAAAAGAAGATAATCCATCGCTGCATGTACACGATATTGCAGGATTTCTGATACATATGCTGGAGCGTGTGGATCTTACCCGTGATCTGCATTTCTATACCAACACCACCATCGATACGCTTGATTATACCGGCAGTGATCTGAATGCAGGTAGTAAAGTAGCGATTGCTGCAGCGGGTGATAAGCGCCGTGAGCTATGGCGGGAACTTCCCCCGGAATTCGGTCTGCCACGCCCTTTCACACAATTTAAACTGGTGATGCCTGGCGTATTGGCAGTGGAGGCGCCGTCTTATAGCAGTGAGCGTGATACGCTGCAACAGGTAGCCATTCTCAACGATCACCTCAAATCATCGTCTACCGAAGGTTTGCCGTTGATGGTATTGTGTGATGATGCCGGTTTTACTGCTGCGAATATCGATAATTTTGTGTGGGTGACTTTTACCCGTAGTAATCCTTCGCATGATATACACGGTATTGATAGCTTTATCTCTCATAAACATTGGGGGTGCAGAGGGCCATTGATCATTGATGCACGGATCAAGCCTCATCATGCGCCGCCATTAATCAAAGATGCGGCTACAGAGGCCAGGGTCGATGAGTTGGGCAAAAAAGGTGGCGTACTACACGGAATTATATAGTAAATAAAATAAAAAGAAAGACCAGGATATCCTGGTCTTTCTTTTTATAAGATGTTGGGTTATCTGGCAGTATCCTTCAGCCACGGTCTTCTGCCGGCTTCCAGTATCGGTAAATTAGCCTCTGTTGGTACATAAATCACTGCCTGAGGATTTTTCTCAATGTTATCGATCCAGAGCCAGTGCAGGTATGCTTCATTATTGCGCAATGATTCACCGATAATCTGGTTGGACCGGGCTACGCCATGGGCGCGGATTGTATCTGCGGCGGCCAGCATGGCGGCACTCTCCATTTTGGCACGGGCTTCTGCCACAGCTACTTCTTTTGAAGCCTGGGCATGCGCCAGCAGGGCTTCTCCTTCCATGCGCTGGGAGTATACCCTGTACTGGGGGCAGCCCCATAAACCGAGAATAACCAGGCCGGTAAACATTAACAGCACAAAAGTAGATAGCGAAATCAGTGATCTTGTATTCATATAGGAGAAGGGGTTTGGTTTCGGGATCAAAGATAGGAATTGGACTATTCACGGGAACGGCTATGCGGAAAAACATAGTAATTTCCTTTTTTGTATACTTCATCTACTTCTTCCCCGTTTATAAAAATTATATTTGTAGTGTTTTATTATTGCCATTATGATCGCATCCATATTAACCAGGCTTGAAGCATCCAGGAAGGAGTTACTGGATCTGGGCCTCAGAAATCCATTGTTGAATTACAAGTTGCCAGCCGGCAAAGGTTTACATATAGTAGAAGAACAATCTGCCGCCATTTACGAGATATTGGTGCGGGAGTGTAAAACCCTGTCGTTCCTGGGACGCCCGGAAAAAAAGCCCGAAGAAGAAACGGTGCAATACAATGAACCGGTATCGAAAGATGCGATTACTGATACCCGGTTACAAACCAATGAAAACCAGGTCACTTTACATGCCCGGCTCCTGAATACGTACTACGCCGCGAGGATGAGCATGGAAGAACAGGGGGTGAATATCCTGTATATTTCCCTGGGAATGCTGCAATGGTACGAAGTCGGCAGCGAAGAAGCCCGCTACGCACCGCTGATCATGGTACCGGTATTGCTGGACCGCTCCAGTGCGAGAGAGCGTTTCCGGATCAAATATTCGCTGGAAGAAGTAGGTACCAACATCTCGCTGCAGGCAAAAATGAAGGCCGATTTTAACCTGGATATCCCGGATCTTCCCGATGCGGAAGATTTTGATGTAAATGCTTACCTGGCGGAAGTGGCGACCGCAGTGGAGCCTATGCCGGGATGGAAAGTTGTTCCGGATACCATTGAACTCGGCTTTTTCTCTTTTGGTAAGTTTATGATCTATAATGACCTGGATGCCTCCAAATGGCAGCAGGACGATGATATGTTGACACACCCTGTGATCCAGAGCCTTTTTGGTGGCGGATTTCAGGATAATCTATCCCAGCTGTCTGATGATGTATTTATCGACAACGAAACGCCCGCGCATGAATTGTTCCAGGTAGTGGATGCCGATAGTTCCCAGATTATGGCGATGCTGTCGGTAGAGGAAGGCCGCAACCTGGTGATACAGGGCCCTCCGGGAACAGGCAAATCACAGACCATTACCAATATCATCGCAGATGCCATTGGTCGCGGTAAGAAAGTATTGTTTGTAGCAGAGAAAATGGCCGCACTTGAGGTGGTAAAACGGCGTTTGGATAATATTCAGCTGGGAGAAGCCTGCCTGGAGCTGCATAGCCATAAGGCCAATAAAAAGGAATTGCACCAGGAGCTGCGAAAAGTACTGGAGCTGGGCCGCCCATCTATCCAGAAACTACAGGAAGAAGTACTACTCTTAGAGAATTATAAAAAGGAATTAAATGACTATTGCCTGTCGGTGAACGGGGCCATTGAAAAAAGTGGTTTAACGGCCCACCAGGTGATAGGCTACCTGTTACGGTTAAACGAAGCTACTGCAGGTATTGAACTACCGCCGCTGCAGTTACCCGATATTGCCAGCTGGGATGCCCCGGCCATGAATAAGGCTACCGCAATGGCTTTGCGCATACAGGCCTGTTTGCAGGAAATCGGGGTGCCGGCTAATCTTATTTTCCGTGGTAGCCGCTTAACGGTATTACTGCCACACGAGCAAACTGCTTTTATCCAGATACTAAAAGACGCTCTGGCCGCCCAGATTGCATTACAGCAAACCGTTGCTGTTATTGCAGGAAAAATGGGTATTCCGGCTCCTCATCATATTCCTGCTGTACACGTGTTGATTGGCATCTGCGAATTGCTGGCCAGACAGCCGGATCTCCAGGAACTGGATATACTGAACAAGGCATGGCTACAGCAGAAACAGGATATTACAGAGTGGCTGGCAGCAGGCGAAGCCGCTACTGCCGTTCAGGAGCAATATCAGGAAGTATTTATTCCCGAAGCATGGGAACAGAATATGATGGAAGTACGTCAGGACTTGCTGGCACACGGTCATAAGTGGTATAAGTTTTTAATAGGGTCTTATAAACGAAGTAACCGTCAGCTGGCAGCCTTGTGTAAGCAATCATTGCCGGATGATAACGAAGAAAAATTACAGTATGTAGAGGCCATCATGGAGTTCCGGCGTCAGGATGCCCTCCTGAAAGAGCATGCAGCATTAGGACGCAGTCTGTTCGGTAGCCGCTGGCAGAAATCACATACCGACTGGGCCGCTTTGAGAGAAGGGACCACGTATCTAACGGAATTGCATACACGTATTGCGGCAGGGAACTGTCCGCCGGAAGTGGCCACCTGGCTGCATAGCCACCGCGATGCGGCAACGGCTGCAGCAGATCAGCAGCAGCTGACACAGTTGCTGGTAGATCAGCAACAGCGGGTTACAGCGGTACTGCAACGACTGGAAATGGCGCCCGGTTATTTCCCGGAGCTATTGGAGGCACAACAGGTGCAGCTGCAAACATGGGCCGACCGCTTACCGGAAATACATCACCTGATTGCCTGGAACAATATAACGGAAACGGCTATACAGGAACAACTGGGATGCCTGATCAGTGTGGTCAGAGAGTGGGAAGGAGGCGATAGATTGCTGACAACGGCGCTGCAGAAAACCTGGTATGAATACCTGGTGGAAACAGCTGTAAAATCACAACCGTCGCTGCGCAAGTTTGAACGCGCCGGTCATGAAGAAATCGTGCAACAGTTCCGTAAACTGGATGTGCTGAACTTACAGTATAACCGTGCCCGTGCCGCACTGCAACATTGGGAGCAGATGCCCCGTGCAGATGCTGGTGGACAGGTAAATATTCTCCGTACAGAATTTAACAAGAAAGCACGTCATATGCCCATCCGCAAACTTATGCAGGAAGCGGGACTGGCAATACAGGCCATTAAGCCGGTATTTATGATGAGCCCTTTATCCATCGCTAATTTCTTACCGCCTGCTACATTGGAATTTGACCTGGTGATTTTTGATGAAGCCAGTCAGGTGAAGCCGGTAGAAGCGCTGGGCGCCATTTTGCGTGGTAAGCAGTTGGTGGTAGTGGGAGATAATAAACAATTACCCCCTACCAGTTTCTTCGATTCACTCACAAAAGAAACCGATGATGAAGAAAATGTGACTGCTGATATGCAGAGCATTCTTGGCCTATGCGACGCCCAGGGTGCGCCGCAACGTATGCTGCGCTGGCATTACAGAAGCCGCCATGAATCGCTGATTACTTTATCGAATCATGAGTTTTATGAAAACAAGCTGGTGATCTTCCCTAGTCCCGGCAATAAAGAAAGAAAAGGACTGGTGTTTCATCACCTGAAAGATACCGCGTATGATCGTGGTAAAACCCGCACCAATCCAAAGGAAGCGGAGATAGTGGCTGATGCGGTGATGGAGCATGCACGAAAAAATCCGGCGCTGAGTTTGGGTGTAGTGGCGTTCAGTACTTCGCAGCGACAAGCCATCAGTGACGCCCTGGAGTTGCGCCGGCGTAAGTCGCCCGAGCTGGAATCCTTCTTCATGGCGCATCAGGATGAACCATTCTTTGTGAAAAACCTGGAAAATGTACAGGGAGATGAAAGAGATGTGATCTTTATCTCTATCGGTTACGGACGTACGGAAGAAGGCTATGTGGCCATGTCGTTCGGACCGCTGAATAATGAAGGTGGTGAGCGCAGGCTGAATGTACTGATTACACGGGCAAAGACGCGTTGCGAGGTGTTCACCAACATCACGGCGGATGACATCGATATCAACCGGACCAAAAGCTATGGTATCCAGTCGCTCAAAAACTTCCTTTACTTCGCCCAGCATGGAAAGCTGTATATGACAGCAGAAACAGGACTTCCGGCGGATAGTCCTTTCGAAGAGAATGTAGCGGCGAAGCTGGAGGCCCTGGGATATATTGTACGTAAACAGATAGGATCAAAAGGATTTTATATAGACCTGGCTATCGTAGATGCAGAAAACCCGGGTCGTTATATTTTAGGAATAGAATGTGATGGCGCCGCTTATCATTCTGCCCGTTCTGCGCGCGACCGTGATCGGTTGCGGCAACAGGTACTGGAAGCGATCGGCTGGAAAATTCACCGGGTGTGGAGTACCGACTGGTTCCGTAATCCGGAGCGGGAACTGAACCGGCTGGTAGCCGCCATTGAAAAAGCGAAAGCGGCAGCTGCCATCGACGACCAGGTAGCGGAAGATGTGATGAAGGAAGCCCCACCCGCGTTGGCCCGGGAGGCGGTTACAATCACTGAAGAAGAGGTGCCCGTGTATGAAACAGCTGTGTTGCCGGATGAAATTCGGGAGCAGGAATTTCATCTCTCTCCCATCGGAAAATTATGTAACTGGATAGAGCAGGTAGTAGTAGTGGAAAGCCCCGTGCATTTCGATGAACTGGCACGACGGATGGTAGAAGCCGCCGGGATTACCAGGGTAGGCCCGCGTATCCGCGAAATACTGCGGCATGCGGTGCGTCATTCTGATGCCAGTAAACGGATTAAAATCAAAGGCCAATTCCTCTGGGATACTTCCCTGCCTACGCCTGTTGTCCGTAATCGCAGCCATCTGCCTTCTTCTGCCCGCAAGATCAATTATATTGCTGCAGAGGAAATAGGAGTGGCGCTGGAAAAAGTAGTAAAAGATGCCGTAGCCATCCAGCGGGAAGATGCCGTGCCTTTTATCGCTAAAATGTTTGGCTACAGCCGGGTAACCGAAGAAATGAAAGAGGAAATCCTGAAAGCGATTGATATCAGTATAGAGAATAACATGGTGCAGCAGGAAGGTGAATTGCTGAAGGCATAATATCGTACAGATATTGTATCAAAACCGAACAGATATATTTTAATTATATTTGTTCGGTTTTGATTTTTAATGAACATCCAGGATGGCATGCTTTTGCTTTTCAAGTTGCAGAAGAGAGCTTTGTGAAATTGATATCAACCTAAATTATTTCCGATGTTTCGTAATTATCTCCTGATAGCCTGGCGCAACCTGTTGCGGTTTAAATATTATTCGCTGATCAACATTGCCGGGTTATCGATCGGTATGGCGGCCTGCTGGTTACTGCTCCTGTATGTGCAACGCGAAACCAGCTATGATAATTTTCTTCCACACGCCGATCGTATATACAGGGCCGTTAACCGCGCTACCTGGACTGGTGGAAACCTGAACCTGGCCACCACTTCCGCGCCTTTTGCCGCTGCGCTCAAAAAAGATTATCCGGAAATTGCGCAGACTACCCGCATAGATCCCGAAGGCGGCGCTGCGCTGAAATATGGCGAGAAGAAGCTCGAAGTGGGTGATATGCTTTTCGTTGACAGTACTTTCTTTGATGTTTTTAGTTTTCCTTTTGCAGAAGGGGACGCATTCAGTGCTTTATCGCAGCCGAACTCGCTGGTAGTGACCCGCAGCCTCGCAGAAAAGTTACTGGGCGGTGCGCGTGATGCGGTAGGAAAAACGGTACTTACGGAAGACAGCACCGTCTATTCCGTGACGGCAGTGATCGAGGATGTGCCGGCCAATTCGCATTTGTCGTTCAGCGCACTGCGTTTACTGCCTCCTCATTACAATGAAAATGGCTGGCAGGATTTTAACGTATATACCTACCTGTTATTACAGCCGGGTACGGATGCACGAACACTGGAAAACAAGCTGCCGGCGTTTTTTGAACGGTATTTAAAACCAAGGATGGGAAACGTCACCTACAAAATGGAGCTGCAATCTGTACGTGATATTCACCTGCACTCTCACCTCGACTATGAAATTTCCTCCAATGGAAATATCCTTTATATCTATATTTTTCTTTGTATAGGATTGCTCACGCTTCTGATAGCCTGCATCAATTATATGAACCTGGCTACTGCGAGGGCTGCTACCCGCGTAAAAGAAGTGGGTGTGCGCAAAAGTATGGGATCGGGCCGTGAAGATATTGCACGGATGTTCCTGACGGAATCCATGTTGCTTACCTTTTTCTCCGCATTGATAGCGATGGGCCTCGTAGCGGCGTTATTGCCCTGGTTCAATACCTTTACCGGCTCTCATATTATACTCTGGCAGTTTGGCGTGGTAAAAACGCTGGGTGTTATTGCCTTACTGGCCGTATTTACTGGTTTACTGGCGGGTATTTATCCGGCAGTGTTTATGTCCGGCTTCCGGATCATTAATTCACTGAAGGGTAAGATGGGCGGTACCAGTCATGCGGGCTTCCGTAAGGGCCTGGTGACGTTTCAGTTTATCATTGCCATTGTGTTAACAGCCAGCACCATGGTGGCTTATGACCAGTTACAATATGTGATGCGCAAAAATCTGGGCTTTAATAAAGACCAGGTGTTATCATTTCATATACCAGATCAACAAATGCGGAGCCGGATCCCGGCATTGAAAGAACAGTTGCTCCGTAATCCGCAGGTATTGTCGGTTGCATCGGCCAGCAATCCGATCGGGCGCAATGATATTGGTGGACACGGTTACTACTTTGAGGGAAAAAACGGGATGCAGAATTCTACCTATATGGCCCAGAATTATATGATAGATGCAGACTATCTGAAAACGATGGGAATTACTTTGCAAAGCGGCCGCAACTTTTCAGATACCGGTGAATCGGACCGGCTGCATGCCGTGCTGGTAAACGAAACACTGGTAAAGTCGCTGCAATGGGATCAGCCTCTCGGCAAACGGGTACAATTGATGAACAATGCAGATGGCAGCCGCGAAGAGCGTATAGTAATAGGCGTTATGAAGGACTTCCATATTTATTCCTTACAGCATAAAATAGCACCATTGGTGTTACAGATGCCTGGACAGGCGAGGGATGAGGATAATATTTATGTAAAGGTGGGAAAGACCGGTATTCCCGCTACGGTGGCATATATAGAAAACATTTTTCGCACTTTCGACCCTGCGCATGAATTCAGCTATAGTTTTGTGGATCAGAATTTCGCAAAACAATATGCCGGGGAGCAGAAGCAGGAAGTGATTTTTATGATGTTTGCGGTACTGGCCCTGTTTATTGCCAGCCTGGGACTCTTTGGCCTGGCGGCTTTCACAGCGGTACAACGGACTAAGGAAATAGGAGTACGTAAAACCCTGGGTGCTTCCACAACCAGCATTGTAAAATTGTTGTCGAGAGATTTCCTGCAATTGTTGTTAGTCGCTGCGGCATTGGCCTTCCCGCTCACCTGGTGGATCATGGATCGCTGGTTGAATCATTTTGCCTATCATGTAGGAATCAGTATCTGGGTATTTGTGCTGACAGGAGGCACCATTGTGGTAATTGCACTGGCTACGGTAAGTCTGCATGCGTTTAAAGCCGCAACGGCCAATCCTGTAAAGAGTTTAAGAGCAGAGTAATTGTTCGTTAGTAAATAGTAAAGCGGCCGTATCATATATTGATACGGCCGCTTTACTATTGGTGGTATTCCTCACTATTATTTTCCGTTTTGCGTAAACCATTTTCCCGAATCCGAAAACGAACTTATCATGGCGACTGTATTTTTGCGCCTGATTTTTCATCGCACTTAATTGACCTATATGTCTTTATTTACCAACCGGAGTATCGCATCCCTATGCCTTTTATGTATGGTTTTCTTTACTGTTACGGCATCTGCTGAAACAGAACCATTATCTGCCATTAAAGGGGTGGTTATTACTTCGGATGGCACGCCGGCCGCCTATGTAGCGGTTCAGATCAAAGAAAAAAATAAGGGAACGCTCACCAATGAAAAAGGAGAGTTTGTGTTCAAAAGAATGCTTCCCGGTCGTTATACCCTGCAGGTTATGCTGATGGGGTATAAAACATTGACACAGGAAGTGGAAGTGATAAAGGACCAGATTGTTCAGGTACAACTGCAGCTGGAAGCATCCGATAAGCAATTAAAGGAAGTAACTGTCAACGGTATGAAGAACCGTTATAAGAATGATAGTCTTTCCGGATCGCTGCGTTTGAAAACGCCTGTTCTCGAAGTACCGCAAAACATCCAGGTGATCTCCAACACCGTGATGGCAGATCAGCAGGCTTTTGACATTGTAGATGGTATTACCCGCAATGTGAGTGGCGCCAGCCGTGTAGGGCACTGGGATAACCAGTATGCACAAATCAGGATGCGCGGTTCTAAAATCCCGGCTTTCCGTAATGGTATGAACATAGAAGCCAGTTGGGGGCCCACTGCAGAAGATGCTGCCATGATTGAGCGTATTGAGTTTGTAAAAGGGCCTGCAGGATTTATGCTGGCCAATGGCGAGCCGGGTGGGTTCTATAATGTGGTGACCAAAAAGCCAACCGGTAATACGAAAGGTTCGGCTACCATCAGCATGGGAAGTTTCAGTACTTACCGGGCCGCACTGGATTTCGACGGAAAACTGAGTAAAGATGGAAAGCTGCTGTACCGCTTAAATGTGGCCGGTCAGCAGAAAGATTTCTATACCAAATACAATTACAGCAACAGGTACCTGTTTGCGCCGGTATTAAAATACCTGGTAGATGATCGTACTTCCGTTACGCTCGAATATACGTTCCAGGGATCGAAGTACCTGTCGAACGGTAACTATGCCTTCTCCAAAAAGAAATTACTGGATGAAAATATCTCCAACGATTTCTTCTACGGGGATCCTTCCCTTGAACCTGGTCAGCTGAGAGATCATAGCGTTTATCTCTATTTCGATCATAAGCTGAACGACAGGTGGGAAGCGCATGCGCAGGTAGCTTACTTCAATTTCAGCATGGTGGCCAACAGCGTATGGGCCGGCAGCATGGAAGATAACGGCGATATGAAACGTTATTTCAGTGTGGGAGATGAAGCCGGAGAGAATCGTTTTGCCCAGGCGTCCTTTTCCGGTGAAGAATATACCGGGTCTGTACGTCACCGGATATTGGGAGGCATTGATATGGGTAACAAGAAATTCTGGGGCGATTTCAGAACACTGACGCCTTATCTGCAATTGCCTAAGGGCGTGCCGTTCAACGTGTACAATCCCATTTACGGTATTGCCTTCGACTCTATCCCTAAAATAGACCGGAGCCAGAGCGTGAGAACCCGCGCCGGAGCAACTACCTACGCTACGGTAGTAAATTATACGTCTGCCTACCTGCAGGATGAACTCGGATTTTTTGATAATAAGCTGCGTTTATCCCTGGCAGCGCGTTTCACCTATGCAGAAACAGTAGGTAAAACAAAAACGGCGCAGCTGAAGGACAATGTAGTAACACCACGCGTTGGTCTGAGCTATTCTGTAGATAAAAGCACCAGTGTGTACGCATTATTTGATAAGTCTTTTGTACCGGTACCGGGAGTGGATTCCAATTTGAATGCCTTCAAACCTATTACCGGCGTGGATATTGAAGCCGGTGTTAAGAAAGAATGGTTTGGTGGCCGCCTGATGACCTCTGCTTCTGTTTATCGCATCAGACGCCAGAATGCACTGATTGCCCTGAATATTAAGGACAGTCGCGGTGCAGATGTGCAAGAGCAGCTGGGCGAAACGGAAACCAAAGGGGTGGAAATAGATGTAAATGGTGAGATCTTACCAGGACTCAATGCCACGTTGAATTACGCCTACACGGATTCCAAAATATCGAAAGAGCCGGCGAATGCAAAAACGAAAACGCTGGGTAATATTACGCCTAACACAGCAAAGCATATTACCAATGCCTGGCTGAACTACAGGCTGAATAAAGGATTGCTGAATGGATTTGGCGTGAGCGGTGGTATCCAGTGGCTGGCAGACAGGGTAGTAGGAAGCACTTCTACCACACCTAATATTCCGAATTATTTCCGTGCAGATGCCGGTTTGAATTATGCAAAAGGAAAATACAATGTTTCCCTGCTGGTGAATAACCTGCTGAACGATCAGAAGTTGCTGACAGCTGCGTCTATACCCGCTCCAGGTGGTATTTACAGCTATATTGTGGAAGCGAGACGTAATTTCAGGATGACGATCGGATACCGTTTTTAATATCTCCCGATATCATATAAAAGAAGATGCCGCCACTTTACAAAAAGGGCGGCATCTTTTTTTAATGGATGTTTTTATGCGGTTTTAAAACAGCGCATACTTATGCTGCCGTTTTGTATTTCTTCGTAAGTGAATTGTATTTCTTCCTGTTTATCTACCAGTCCCAGTGTATAGATCATAGGGAGATAGTGATCATTGGTAGGAATAGACAGCTGTGCTTCCCTGCCCAGTGTATGATAATTGACCAGATCATTGAATGCGCCTTGTTCCAGTTTCTTTTTCACCGTTTCATCGAAGGCAATGGCCCAGTCGAATGGTTTGGCGTTATCGGTGAAAACAACCTGGCGGAGGTTGTGTACAATATTTCCGCTACCCATGATCAATACGCCTTTATCGCGCAATGCTTTGAGTTCTGCGGCGAGTTTGAAATGGTATTCCGGTGGCTGATGATAATCGATACTCAGTTGGTATACGGGTATATCTGCCAGTGGATACATATGTTTTAATACCGTCCAGGAGCCATGGTCAAGGCCCCAGTGGCCGTCTTCGATCACCTGGGTGGAGGTAATAAGTTGTTTCGTTTCGCGGGCCAGTTCAGGTGCGCCGGGGGCCGGGTATTGAACGGCATACAGGGCTTCAGGAAATCCGCCGAAGTCGTGGATGGTTTCCGGTTGCGGAGCTACCAGCACATGTGTGCCTTTGGTGAGCCAGTGAGCAGAAATAACAAGAATAGCGCTGGGTGGTTGCGGCAAATCCTTGCCCATTTTACCGAGGGCGCGGGTAAAATCGTTTTCCAGGATGCCGTTCATGGGGTTACCATGACCAATGAACATCACGGGCATCCTGGTGCTGTGTTTGAATTCGTTGGTAATATTTCTGAGATCGTTCAGTTGCATGCTCTTCCTCCTGATGGCAGCAATGCCTTTGATGATAAAAACTTATTGGAACTGGCGCAGGAAATCGGCCAGGCTCATTTTTTCCAGTTTGTGCAGCAGGGCGCCTTCTATTTCCTGGTAGAGGTGGTCCAGATGCTGATTAATCTGTTTCCCTACATTACAATCGGGGTTGGGCTGATTTTTACTGTTTCCCAGCAGGGAAGCCTGTTGAACGGCATGGTATACTTCCGAGAGCCGGATCTTATCTGCAGATCTGGCCAGGGTGGAGCCTCCGTTTTTTCCTTCCTTGCTTTCTATCAATCCGTGGTTGCGGAGATTGCTGATCTCCTTGCGTACCAGTACCGGGTTAATGTTGATGCTGCCGGCAATATAGTCGGATGCCAACAGTTCCCCTTCCGCGCTGGCCAGCAGCGTGAGAATATGCAGTGATATGGGAAATCGTCCGTTGTTCATTCTGTAATCGACTTTATTACAGTACAAAAGTACGATAATAGGGGGGAACGGAAAAATTTATCTGTGGGTATAGAAGTAGACGATACTGGCTATGACCAGGACCAGGACGATCAGTACAATGACACAGCCGTTTTTACTGGGTTGTTTGATGGCGCTGGTGAGGCCACGGGAAAAGATCAGGTTTTCCACGGCATCTTTTGCCTCCCGGAGGCCGATATTGTTGCCGGGTAGTTTATTCATTTCCGTCAGATAGTACTTAATGGCGACGATTTTGCCACCGTGCATGGCTAGTTGTACGGTTTTTTCCTCGATAGCGCGTTGCGTGGAGGCATTTTTCTGTTTTCCCAATGGGGCCGGGTCATTAATTACCTTTTGACAGTGTTGGCAGACAACCATTACGTGAAATGGGTCTTTTTCTGGTATAGTACGGATCACATCCGTGCTGCCACACCAGGGACATACTTGTTCAGTGCTCATTAATGGTGGAACTTTTTTTATAACTGCTGCATAAGTTAATAAAAGTTTTTTAGGTTTTGGCGATTAAATGCAGTGGGGAGGAGTGAAACGGGTTGTTTTTTCCGGATCCGGCTATTTCGGAGAACAATGTCCGGGCTTTTTTGAGGGTTCAGGGATATAATTTCGGGAGATGAAAAACAGCTACTGCTGTTTCTCATCTCCCGAAAACTTAAACAGGTGGTCTTTATCAGGGCTGTTTCTTCAGATGGGCGGCAAAAGCCTTCCTGAATTTCTCCAGTTTGGGTTTGATCACAAAGGTGCAATACGGTTGTGAGCCATTCTGGTTATAGTAATTCTGGTGGTAATCTTCCGCTTCATAGAAGGCAGTGAGCGGTGCAATTTCTGTGACAACCGGTTTGTCGTATGCGCCGGATTCCTGTAATTTCTTCTTGTAGAACTCTGCTTTTTCTTTCTGGTCTTCACTATTATAGAAGATTATACTGCGGTACTGGGTGCCTACATCGTTACCCTGCCGGTTGAGCTGGGTAGGGTCGTGGCTGAGCCAGAAAGCCTGTAACAGGTCTTCGTACTTGATTTTAGCCGGATCATAGGTAACGCGGATGACTTCCGCATGACCGGTAGTACCGCTACATACCTGTTCGTAGGTTGGATTGGCTACCGTTCCGCCGGCATAGCCGGATTCCACTTTCAGTACGCCATCCAGCTCCTGGAACTGCGCTTCTGTACACCAGAAGCATCCGCCTCCAAAGGTAGCGGTGGCGGTTTTTTGATCTTTGCTAACTTCCATGTCTCCGGCAACTTGGTCTTTTTTTGATTGGGCACAGGCGAAAAGGGCCATTGCGATCAGGCAGATGAATATTGAATACTTCCTCATAAAATAAAATTTTCAAGATGGCATTTATTTTTATATGTCCTGGATGCAGCACTGTATAAGGATTGCAGCCATTTCATCCATCTTTATGATCCCCTTGTTTCTTATAATTTACGTAATATATGATGCAGGAGAACGACAAGTTAAGTAACTTTAACATTCTTTTGCAGTTTCCAGGAACCCAGGAGCGCCCTGAAAACCACCCAAAAGCATACGTCAGCAGCAGCAGGAACAGGTCCAAAAACCGGAATTGCCGGATAACGTTTGATATAGCATAATGACAATTTGATGAACAAGAATTAAGAATTTTCCCGGATAAAACTTCCCCGCCACAACGATGGCCGCGCTTTTACGCGCATGAACGTAAACCTTTTACGCAGACACGAACAATACCTGAGATTGTTGGTGCCTTCTTACTTTAAATATATTAACACTTGAAATATTTTCCTGAATCTGCGTTGATGCAGTTGGAATTCGATAAGGTACAGGCATTGCTGCAAGAGCATTGCAAAACAGAACTGGGCAAGGAAATGGCCGCAGATCTCCGCCTGCACACGCACATAGATTATGTTAAAACAGCCCTGCAACAGGCACATGAATATAAACAACTCACCCTGTTACAGGAGAATTTTCCGAACGATTTTATTCTGAACCTGAAAAAAGAACTGCGCCTTTTATCTATCGAGGGCGCAGTACTAACCGGGGAACAAGCCATGCTGCTGCGTAAACTGGCAGAGAGCATGCATAGCATCGTCAGGTTCTTTGACCATGACCGCCGTACCCAGTATTCGTCGCTGTACGAAGTCATCAAAGAAACCCATTACGAGAAAAAGATCACCGCTACCATTGATGAGGTATTGGATGAACTGGGACAGGTAAGAGATAACGCATCTCCTGAGCTGGCCCGCATCCGTATTTCCCTGTTCCGTAAACGCACGGAGCTGCGCCGCGTATTTGACCGCATCCTGCAGAAGTTGCAGAAACTCAATTACCTGGCCGACCAGGAAGAAGCATTTCTCAACGGCCGCCGGGTAGTGGCGATCTACGCAGAGAATAAGCGCATGGTAAAAGGATTGATTCATGGTGAATCCGATACCCGGAAAACATCTTTCCTGGAACCGGAGGAAACAATAGAACTCAATAATGATATCCAGTCGCTCGAAAGAGAGGAAGGACGCGAAGTATACCGCATCTTAAAGGCCATGACGGCCGCTTTAAGCGGATATTCCTTCCTGCTGAACGGATACCATGAAATACTCGGGACCTTCGATTTTATCCGTGGAAAGGCCAAACTGGCGCTGGATATGGATGCGAACTATCCCATGCTGTTGCCGCATGCACAGCTGAATCTTATACAGGCTTATCATCCGTTGTTGCTGTTGTATAACAGGAAGAACAACAAGCCTACTATTCCGGTAAATATCAACCTGGACAAGGATGCGCATATCCTGGTGATCAGCGGACCCAATGCCGGTGGTAAAACCGTGACCCTGAAAACCATCGGTCTTATTCAGTTGATGCTGCAATCCGGGTTACTGGTACCGGTACATCCGTCGTCGCAGTTAGGCATTTTCAAGCAACTGATGATTCATATCGGGGATACGCAATCGCTCGAATTTGAGTTGAGTACTTATAGTTCCCATCTTAAGAACATGAAACATTTCATGGAGAGCGCCAATGGCCGGACGCTTTTCTTCATCGATGAACTGGGTAGTGGTTCCGATCCCAACCTGGGTGGGGCTTTTGCCGAAGTGATCATGGAAGAACTGGCCAAGAAGCATGCCTTTGGGGTAGTTACTACGCACTATCTAAACCTGAAAGTAATGGCCAATAAGGTGAAGGGTATTATCAACGGAGCCATGGGCTTCGATGAGCAAACCCTGATGCCGATGTACAAACTGATGGTGGGTAAGCCGGGTAGTTCCTATACCTTCTCAATAGCAGAGCGTATCGGGCTGAATCCGGCACTCATTGCGCGGGCTAAGAAGCTGGTAGACGAAGGCCATTTTCAGTTGGATAAGCTGTTGAATAAAGCAGAACAGGATCTCCAGAAAGTAGAGCATAAAGAGAAAGAGTTGCAGAAATTGCTGAAGGAAAATGAGCGTTTGAAGAAGGAATATGAAATACTTGCGGATAAAGAACGCAAGCAGCAGCAATATACCCTGTTGAAATTACAGAATCAGATCAAGGAAGATGACCTCCAGTACCTGAAAGATATGGAGCGTAAGCTGAAACAGATCGTGATAGAGTGGAAGCGTGCGGATGATAAGGAGAAAGTAATGAAGCAGGCAGAAATTCTGTTGTTCCGTCGCCGTGAGAAGCAGCACAGCGAGCAACTCAACAAAAAAGTGCAGGATAAATTTGAAGAGATAAAGGGCCAGATAGAAGTTGGAACTCAGGTAAAAATAGTGACCAACCGGCAGGTGGGTAAAGTACTGGAGATCCGCGACAAAAGGGCCATTGTGAAAATCGGTAATATCCCGATTAATGTGAAGCTGAGCGATCTTGTACTGGTGCAGGAAAAACCGGCGGAAAAAGTAGATGAAGGAAAGTGATATAGCGGATCATCTATAGCGATATAGAAATTATCTATGCCGCGTATAGTTGGATGAAAGATGTATAATCAGCTACCTTTACGCTGTCAAATTTGAACAAACAATTACCCGAAAAGTATTAAACCAATGGAAGCAGTAGCAAGTGTTGCAACACGTATTTCTGATGTGCAGGTTTATAACTGTGATTATACTGATGGCGCTCATTTTTTTATGGGTGAGTGGAGAGGTTCTGAGGTTTGTGTAGGGGAAATGAATGTACCACACCGGCATAACGGATATAGTATAGATATATTAATTAAAGGTCGTATTACGCAGGTGATTGACTTTAAGAAATATGAGATGGAAGCACCGGCGTTGATGCTGATGGAACCTAACCAGGTGCATCAGCATGAGATGACCTCTGATGCGGAGCTGATCAATCTCTATTTCACTAACGACTTCCTGGTTCCTGAAATGCAGGGAGTCGTTAGCTGCTGGCGCTGCATTTTCAGTTCCGGTATGGTACCGCTTACAGAAGATCAGCTGGAAGAAGTGTTGTCTTATGCAGACCTGATCCGCAAGGAGTATAACAGCGACAAATTACGCAAGGATGCTATTATCCGTAATTTATTAAATGCTTTTGTGATTGCCTGTGGCCGGATTTCCGAACCATCGGGTAACTGGATGAATGCAGAGAGTTCGCAATATAATATGGCGCGGCAGTTTAAGATCCTGGTAGACCAGCATTTTCATGAAAAAGCACAGGTATCTGACTATGCAGAAATGTTGTATGTTTCGCCGGGACATTTGAATGACACAGTGAAAGCGTTACTCGGAAGAAATGCAAAATTTATCATCGATGAGAAGCGGATTATGGAAGCAAAGCGGTTACTGTATTGGGGAGAGCACTCCATCAAGCAGATTGCGTCGCAGTTGAATTTTGAGGATGATGCCTATTTCAACCGTTTCTTTAAAAAGCATTCCGGGTTTACACCGGCCTCTTTTCAAAAGAGTATCCGTGAAAAGTACAACTAAACCCGTAATAATTTAAGCTTGCGTTAACTTTAAATATCTATTTTTGCATTGTGTTTAAAATAATGATGTCGCCCGTGCATCATTTAAAATTTGAGAACCGATGAGAATTTTTTAGCGGCCTACCGCAACCTTCAATTTCTTTTTTACAGTAGTAACATATTGCTGTACTCATGCTTGTAATGTGCTGTAACATTACCGGTGACTGAGTATTGCGGGCTCCTACCTGTATTTACACTACCCAACTGCTGTCACTTATTGATTGCTACGACTCATGTACACATTAAACTGTGCATGAATCGTGATGGGATCCTTATTGTTTAGAAGTTTAAAAAAAAAATCGTATGAATTCATTGAAATCAACATTAACAAAATTGCCGGCAGGCATACTCTATAGCGCTATCATTCTGGCTGTTTTATCAGGATGCGGTGCATCTCAGGCAAAAACAGAAGCACCGAAGGCGGCATCTCTGCCTGTAATTAAAGCAACTACTTTACCTGCTACAACGTTCCAGGATTTCTCTGCTTCGGTAGAAGGAACCCGTGATGTGGAAATAAGGCCACAGGTAGATGGTTATCTAACGAATATTTCGGTAGATGAAGGCGCTTACGTTAGTAAAGGTCAAACACTTTTCACGATCGACAGAAGGCCATATGTAGAGCAACTCAACACTGCCACTGCAAATTTGCAAGCTGCAACAGCGGCATTGGAGAATGCACAAATCAACGTTGATAAATTGAAACCGTTACTTAGTAATAATGTGGTATCGGATGTTCAGTTAAAATCGGCCGAAGCAAGTTACAATTCAGCGAAAGCGAATGTTGCCCAGGCACAGGCCCAGGTAGAAGCTGCCCGTATCAACCTTGGGTTCACAAATATTAGTGCACCGAGCGATGGTTATGTAGGTAGTATTCCTTTTAAAACAGGAAGCCTTGTTAGCAGAGGCATGGCAGGCGCACTGACAACTATTTCTGAAGTAAAGGATATGCGTGTTTATTTTTCTTTGAGTGAAACAGATTTCCTCAAATTCAAGGAAAAATATCCAGGTAATAGCATTGCTGAAAAAGTAAAAGGAATGCCAGCAGTAGAATTAATCCTGGCAGATGGCAGTGTTTATCCTGAAAAAGGAAAGGTCGAAATAGTGGAAGGGCAGTTTGACAAAACTATCGGTGCAATTAGTTTACGTGCCAGCTTTCCTAATGCACAGGGAGTACTCAGAAGTGGTAGTACCGGTAAAGTGAGAGTACCTACTTTACATGCTGCTGCGTTGGTAATTCCTCAGGAAGCCACGTTTGAATTGCAGGACAAAGTGTTAGTCTATACAGTGGCCGATAGCAATAAAATCGTTACAAAACCACTTACCATTTCCGGCAAAACGTCTAATTACTATTTCGTTACTGATGGCGTAAAGGAGGGAGACAGGATTGTATTATCTTCTCAATCTACTCTGATGATGGGCGGTTTAAGAGATGGCGTTGTTATTCAGCCGCAGATGGTATCTATTGATAGTTTGTTGAAAACAAAACCACTGCTTTAAAATAATTAAGCGTGTAGGCACGCCAGTGCTAAGAACGTTTACACACAACATTATTCAAATTGCGACGCAGGCAGTGTTGTTACACACATGCACTGTTTGTGTTCGCGCGGACATACCGCAACCATAATTGTTATTTATGTTAAAACGATTTATTGAAAGGCCGGTGTTATCAACGGTTATTTCTATCATATTGGTTATACTGGGAGGGTTGTCTTTATTCTCCCTGCCTACGGCTTTATTTCCTGAGATTGCGCCGCCATCTGTACAGGTTATAGCCAATTACCCCGGCGCCAACGGGGAGGTGATAGCCCGTACAGTTGCTACCCCGATAGAAGAATCGGTAAATGGTGTGGAGAACATGACGTACATGACCTCCAATTCCAACAACGATGGTAGCTACATCTTGACAGTTTATTTTAAACAAGGAACGGATCCTGATATTGCGGCGGTAAACGTGCAAAACCGCGTATCTAAAGCTAATAGCCAGTTACCTCCCGAAGTATTACAAGCCGGGCTTTCCACACAGAAAGTGCAGAGCAGCTTCCTGATGTTTGTGGCGATATACAGCGAGGATAGCGTTAAGTATAACGAACTGTTCTTAAATAACTATGCAAGAATTAATATCATCCCTCAGTTACAACGTATACCAGGGGTAGCACAGGTACAGCCGTTTGGTTCAAAAGATTACTCGATGCGTATCTGGTTGAAACCCGATAGGCTTGTTGCTAATAATCTCTCTACAACAGAGGTGATGAATGCAATCAGAGATCAGAACGTAGAGGCTGCACCAGGACGTTTGGGACAAAGTAGTAAAGAATCTTTCGAGTATATTATTAAGTATAAGGGAAAGTTAAATAAGCCTGAGGAGTATGAGAATATGGTGATTAAGGCAAAGAACGATGGTTCTGTTCTTCGCCTTAAAGATCTGGCCAGGGTTGAACTTGGTGGCTATACTTACACTGCCTCGAATTTGCTCGATGGTAAGCCTGCTACTGGTTTTGGTATTTTGCAGACACCGGGTTCCAATGCCAATGAAATTCTTACCGAACTGGAAAGACAGATTGGAGAATTTGACAAGGCGTTACCTGATGGTATGAAGTTTAAGATCATGTATAACTCGAAAGAGTTTTTGGATGCATCCATCGACCAGGTAAAAGAAACACTGATCATTGCGTTCATCCTGGTGGCCATCGTGGTTTTCGTTTTCCTGCAAGATGTGCGCTCTACATTGATCCCGGTAATTGCTGTTCCGGTTTCGATTATAGGTACCTTCTTCTTCTTACAATTATTCGGCTTTAGCATTAACCTGCTTACATTGTTCGCATTGGTACTGGCTATCGGTATTGTGGTGGATGATGCCATTGTGGTTGTGGAGGCTGTACACTCAACGATGGAACGTGAGCATTTACCGGCGAGAGAGGCAACAGTAAAAACGATGAATGAGATATCCGGTGCGATTGTTTCAATCACATTGGTAATGGCAGCCGTGTTTGTACCAGTGAGCTTTGTACAAGGTCCTGCAGGGGTGTTTTATAAACAATTCGCTTTTACACTGGCCATTGCGATCGTTATTTCTGCGGTGAATGCGTTAACGCTAAGTCCGGCGTTGTGTGCTTTATTCTTAAAGAATCAGCATATCGGCGAAGGTGGAGAGAAAAAGGGTTTTGGTGCCCGCTTCTTCCATGCGTTTAATACCGCTTTTAATGCAATGACGGCAAGATATATACGGAGCATTAAATTTCTGTTGAAGAACAGATGGGTGGCCATTACCGGATTACTGCTTGTGGTGGTTGCTACTTTTTGGCTGATCAAAACAACACCTACCGGGTTTATTCCGGATGAGGATCAAGGCTTCGTAGTTGGTATTACCCAAACACCTCCCGGAAGTTCACTTAGCAGAACGGAGAATGCAACGAGCCAGATTAGTAAAATTACGATGAATGATGAGGCTGTGAGTGATGTTTGGGCTGCAAATGGGATGAACTTCGTAACAAATGCGAACGCTTCTCCTAATGCTGCGATCTTCGTAAGATTAAAAGATCGTAAAGAGAGAGGTGTTGTAAAAGACCCTACTGTTATTGCAGGCGGTTTGTTAGGCAAATCAATGCAAGTACATGATGCCTTAACTTTCTTTGTTGGTTTTCCAACAATACAAGGTTTCGGTAACGTGAGCGGGGTAGAAATGATGTTGCAGGACAGAGCAAACGGATCACTGGAGAAATTGGCAGGAACGGCATGGGGTTTTGTTGGTGCATTAAGTCAGCGGCCGGAAGTGGCAAGTGCGTTCACTACCTTTAATACAGGTAACCCACAATACACAATTGATATAGATGAAATAAAAGTGAAACAATTGGGTGTATCTGTTGGTGATTTGTTGAATACGCTGCAAACCTACTATGGTAGTAGTTTCGTATCAGACTTTAACCGTTTCGGTAAATATAGCCGCGTAATGGCGCAGGCCGACGTTTCATACCGGATGGATAAAAGTTCGTTGGATGCTATTTACGTAAAAAACAACCTGGGTACGATGGTACCGGTAAGCACAGTGGCCAAATTCACACGTGTATATGGTCCGGAAACAGTTACACGAAACAACCTGTATGGTGCTGTTACCATTAATGCTACACCCAAACCAGGTTATAGTACCGGTGATGTAATTAAAGCCATTGGAGAAGTATCGAAAAATTCATTGCCCAAAGGATATGCCTATGAGTTTACGGGTATTACGAGGGAAGAGATAAGAGCAGGGAACCAGACTGCGTTCGTGTTTTTATTGAGTGTATTGTTCGTATTCTTCCTGCTGGCTGCACAGTATGAAAGCTATATCCTGCCGCTGGCAGTAATCCTTACTGTACCTACGGGTATATTAGGTGTATATAGTTTCATCGGCTTTAGTGGCATAGAGGGCAATATCTACGTACAAATAGGTATGATCATGCTGATAGGTTTATTGGCTAAAAATGCGATCCTGATTGTGGAGTTTGCGGTACAGCGGCGAAAGGCAGGCTATAAGCTTGTTGAGGCGGCTTTGGAAGCAGCACAGCTTCGTCTTCGTCCAATATTGATGACTTCCTTTGCATTTATTGTTGGTATGTTGCCATTAATCTTTACACAGGGTGCATCTGCCAAAGGAAATCATTCCATTGGTTGGAGTACTGTAGGTGGCATGTTTACCGGTGTGGTCCTGGGGGTATTCATCATACCTGTGCTGTTTGTAATCTTCCAGTTCCTGCAAGAGAAAATCAGCCGCAAGCCGATAGTGGAAGTGGAAGCAGGACATGAAGCAAAGCTGGTGCACTAAAACATTAGCATTATCTATTATTAGAATCAGAAAAAAGACAAATGAAAACAAGATATAGCTCATTTTACTTTTTGTTGTTCTCCTTAGTTGTAGGATTAGCAGCATGCCGGGTTGGCCGCAATTACGAGCGGCCACCGGTGGCGCTGCCCGAACAGTACAACAACACGGCAGCACCATCAGATAGTAGCATTGCCAGTATTGCCTGGAACCAGTTCTTTACTGATGCAACGCTGCAACAGTTAATAGGTAAGGCGCTGACAAGTAACTATGATTTACTGATTGCAGTTAAAAGGGTAGAAGAGGCACAATCGTTCTTACGTCAGGCAAAAGCTGCCTGGTTGCCTTCCATTAATGGAACTGCATCTGCAAGTACCAATTTCCCGTCGAAGAATAGTTTTACAGGTGTGAACCTTGCGGCCAACAACCTGGGAGAACACCTGGAAGATTATAACCTGGGTGCTGGTCTTTCCTGGGAAATTGATGTCTGGGGAAAAATCCGTCGTCAGAAAGAAGCTGCCCTGGCTGATTACCTGCAGACCTACGAAGGGCAGCACGCTGTGCAAACAGGCCTGGTTGCTTCCGTTGCTAACAGTTATTTTAACCTGTTAATGCTGGATAACCAGTTGCAGATAGCTAAAAGGAACTTAGCCCTCAGCGATACCGTTGTAAAAATGATACAACTGCAGAAAACTGCAGGCGAGGTAACTGAGCTTGGGGTTCAACAGGCTATCAGCCAGCAACAGCAGGCCGAATTACTTGTACCTCAGTTAGAGCAAGGTATTGCTATCCAGGAAAATGCGCTGCGTATTTTAACAGGTGAATTACCTGGTCCGGTGAGTCGTACCAGCCAGTTAAGCAGCTTTGATGTACCAGCATTCCTGCCTTCAGGCGTGCCGGCAGAACTGATCAGTCGTCGCCCGGATGTTAGATCCCAGGAAATGGCATTAGTGGCTGCAAATGCACGTGTAGGAGTTGCGCAGGGCGCCATGTATCCTAGCCTGTCGATCACCGCCAGCGGAGGCTTAAATGCCTTTAAGGCGAGTAGCTGGTTTACGATGCCTGCATCGCTGTTCGGAACAGTGGCTGGTAGTCTTACCCAGCCTATTTTCCAACGCAGAGAATTGAAAACTCAGTTGGAAGTGGCTAAGATCCGCCGGGAATCCGCAGTATTATCTTTCCGTCAGTTAGCCTTACAGGCAATTGGAGAAGTGAGTGATGCATTGATCCGGTTGGACAAAGTGAAATCACAACAGGAAATCGCCCTTCGCCAGGTAAATACTTCCCAGTTGGCTGTACAACAGGCGCAAATGCTGTTCCGTAGCGGTATGGCAAATTACCTGGAAGTAATCACTGCTCAGTCACGTGCCCTGCAGGCAGAACTGGGTCAGGCTGATATTGACCGTCAGCGGTTAAGTGCAATGGTAGATCTATACCGTTCTTTGGGCGGTGGATGGAAATAATTGATGCGAATGACGGATCAAAGCGAATGGCCAACAGGTGAATTTTTTGAATCATTACGAAAGATGAAGATCGCTTAGGTCCGTCATTCGCAGCAGATAAATCCCGGTTTACTTATTGTAGGCCGGGATTTATTGTTTGGTAAATCCGCTATGGTGGCTGTTCTTAAAAATAGTTGCCAAATTTTTTGTTGTTTTCAATTTCTTTTATACTTTTGCGTCCCTGGAGAGTTGGCAGAGCGGTCGATTGCGGCAGTCTTGAAAACTGTTGACTGTAACAGGTCCCGGGGTTCGAATCCCTGACTCTCCGCAAAAAAGGAGTAATCATTCAATGATTACTCCTTTTTTTTACGCCATATTGGAGCCACTATCCTCATGCTTCGGGTGTCCTTATGACGATTAAATCGGTATTAGTTTTTGATCTTAATAGATTACATTAGCAGAAGTTGAAATAGTAACATCTATTCAGATAATTATGACAGATGTACACACCCGTGAGCGAAGAAGTTACAATATGAGCAGGATAAAAGGGAAAGATACCAAACCAGAGCTGGTGGTGCGTAAGTTTCTCTTTTCTCAGGGGATAAGGTATAAACTGCATGATAAAAAATTACCGGGTAGGCCAGATATAGTTTTCCCGAAATACAAAACAGTTTTGTTTGTAAATGGATGCTTTTGGCATGGGCACACCGGTTGTAAATATTTTGTTGTTCCCAAAACGAAAACGGAGTGGTGGTTGGACAAAATCAACAAGACTGTCTCAAATGATGTTGTTGTAACAGAGCGTTTACAGCAGTTAGGCTGGAACGTACTTGTAGTGTGGGAATGTGATTTAAAGAAGGACAGAAGACCTGGTTGTCTTATGGATATTCTGATCAGAATTAAGGAAAGGAAAAAATAGTAGCATATAAAGATATAATGATACCAATAATTGACATTTTCGCAGGGCCCGGAGGATTGGGTGAAGGATTTTCATCGGTGTTTAACTCCAGACATGAAAGGGTTTTCAAGATCAAATTATCCATTGAAAAAGATTCCTATGCACACCAAACATTACAGCTTAGAAGTTTTTTCAGACAATTTCCTGTTGGAGAAGTACCGGAGGAATATTATCAGTTTGTCAGAGGCAAAATCTCGCTGGAGGAATTGTATGAATTGTACCCTGGTGAAGCCAGACTTGCTGCTGATGAGGCATGGTGCGGTACTTTGGGAGATCCCGATGAAAAGGATACAAACGGCGTCAGCAATGAAGAGGTAGATAAAAGAATATCAAGAGTACTCAGGGGGGCCGGGGACTGGGTTTTGATTGGTGGGCCTCCTTGCCAGGCTTATTCACTGGCTGGACGGTCAAGGAGACAGGAGAAGAAACTTGACAGCAGTAAGGATAAACGAGTTGGTTTATATAAAGAATATCTTCGAATTATAGCTGTTCATAAGCCCGCAGTATTTGTAATGGAAAATGTGAAGGGGCTATTGTCTGCTCAGACGGAGGAAGAATATGTGTTCGGTAGAATTTTGAAAGATCTTTCGGATCCCGTCTCAGCTTGCATTTCTGAAGGCGAGACTATTGATGCAAAGAAGAAAATGATAAAGTACAGGATATATTCGCTTACTACAAAACCTACGCAGTATGATCTTTATGGCACACCTTCCTATGACCCGAGAGATTTTATAATAAAAGCTGAAGACTATGGGGTTCCTCAGAAAAGACACAGAGTGATTTTGCTTGGGGTAAGAGAAGACATCAGCGCTCCCCGTAAGGTTCTTCAAAAGCAAAAGGAGGTGACGTTAAAATCGGTGATCGGAAGTCTTCCTGTTATTCGAAGCGGTGTAACAAAGGAATTTTCCCATATCACTACCATTCAGGATGAGGAAGGCAATGAGAAAAAGAAAAGACACTATAAAAATGTGGAGGATAATGAGGAAAGGTGGCTGAGGTATATTCAGAGATATACCCGGCAGGTTGACAGGATATTGAAAATTGAGGAGGATAGGGAAGGTATTGTATATCCGTCAAGCCTTGGGAAGGAGTTTATGGGGCCTGGGAAATTCAATCTTAAAGTTGGTCATCCGTTGAGGAGCTGGTATGCAGATGACAGATTGAACGGTGTAATGCATCATGTATCCAGGAAGCATTTGGTACAGGATCTTAAACGCTATCTGTTTGCTGCGCGTTATGTAGAGGTGAATGGCAATTTTCCGAGAATGGAAGATTATAAGAAAGCTGGCGCTGATCTGTTGCCTGATCATGAGAATGCCGACTCGGGGAAATTCTCAGACAGATTCCGGGTGCAGTTGCCAGACTCTTCTGCAACGACCATTACGAGCCATATTGCCAAAGACGGTCACTATTTTATACATTATGATCCGGTTCAATGCAGAAGTCTTACTGTAAGAGAATCTGCAAGGGCGCAAACATTTCCTGACAACTACTACTTTTGCGGGGAGCGTACGCAACAATTTCATCAGGTTGGCAATGCCGTGCCGCCGTATCTGGCTTATCAAATTGCTCAGATTGTGCAGGACATTTTTTATTGAAGAGAAGGATGAATTTTATAGATAATTACCGTGCAACCCCTCAAAATCGTATATTACTTAAGTGATATCAGGGCAGGTGTAGAGTATCCCTATGGATTCTTACTGTGTAACCCATGTGATATATAAATTTTACGTGATGCGAATGGACTATTCCCTTTACAGCACCAGAACTGCTGACCCTGCAGCGCCCCAGATCCTCAAATCTTTACGGGCTATAGGTTACAGTCTGGAAGCAGCTATGGCAGATATACTAGATAACTCTATATCGGCAGGCGCAAAAAGCATCTGGATTAATTATGTATGGTCCGGTTCAGAAACTTCTGTCGCCTTTATGGATGATGGTTGTGGTATGAACGATGCTGAATTGTTGGAGGCAATGAGACCTGGAAGCAAAGATCCTGAAGACGAACGAGCCTCGGAAGATCTTGGGCGATTTGGTCTTGGGTTAAAAACTGCGTCATTTTCCCAATGCAAAATGTTTTCAGTTATGTCCAGAAGGGCAGAGCAACAGGTTGTATTTCTTACATGGGATCTCGACTTTGTATGTGATCATTCACGAAAGTGGGAATTATTGGAATACATGCCAAAGGGAGACTGGGCTGATGAACTTGGAAAACTGGAATCCGGAACAATTGTTTTATGGAATGATCTGGACCGTTTGGTAGGTGGTGTCCGGAAAGATGACCCCAAAGCTCAGAAGTTATTCGAAGAAGTCATGATAAAGGCCAAGAGACATCTGGGACTTGTTTATCATCGCTTTTTGGAAAGCAGGAAGGTTAAGATCTACTTTCAGGGGCGTGAAATAGAACCCTGGAATCCATTTCTCCCGACACATTCTGCAACACAAAGCTTTCCTGAAGAATTGCTTGATAACGGGCGGGTTAAACTTCGTGGTTTTGTCTTACCACATCAGTCAAAATTGGCGAGGGGCGATTATGAGCGTGCCGAGGGAATAAATGGATGGTATGCCCAGCAAGGATTCTATGTTTACAGGAATGAGAGGTTGTTGCTGGGAGGGAGTTGGTTAGGCTTATTGCGTAAGCAGAAACTTTATACATTGTCTCGTATAATGCTGGATCTCCCAAATTCAATGGATGGAGAATGGCAGATTGATATTAAAAAATCAATCGCCCGTCTGCCCGTCGGATATATTGATAGAATTAAAGCATATGCTGCGGCAATATGTTCTAAATCCGCTGAAGTTTATAATCATAAAGGAAAAATAATTAGCAGGAAAAACATCACGGAGGAAAACTTTCAACCTGTATGGTTCGAAAAACAGAAACATGGACACCGATTTTATGAAATCAACAGAAATCATCCGGTGGTACTGAATTCTGTTCAGACAAATCTTTCTCCCCTGCTTCATTTGCTGGAAGAAACAGTTCCGGTAAATGTACTGGACTTTTCTGCGGGGCAGAATGTCGAAGATGTCAGCAGGCCTTTTGAGGGTGAGAAATTGAAGGAGTTAAAGAAGTTGTTGAAAGAAATGTATGGTGTATTGATCAGAACATCTACGCCTGGGGAGGTAAAATCCAGATTAATTTTAATAGAACCATTTAATGAATATCCAGAGTTAATTGCGAGCTTATGAGTAATTATGACCAGGCAAAGAATGTATGTATAACCCTGCTTTCCGGCACAACTGAAATAATCAATGCAGATTACATCAGGGAAACAATCGCCAGGGCTAATCTGTTATTCGGACTGGATGTGCCGTTGCTTGCCAGGATGCAGGAAGAACTTGAAACCCTGTTCGCGGTTTTTTCAGATCAGTATAGAATACTTGATGATACAAGACCAGAACCCTGGGTTAAAAATGCAAAGGCAAATGTATCCTGGAGTTTCTGGAATCGGTATAGAAGGTTACTGGAGAAGAAAAATTATGCGCCCGATACAATCAACAAACTGGATAACCTGACGGATGATATTCTGGACCGGTTACCGGAACCAGGAACAAGTGAACGATATGATAAACGAGGGTTGATTGTCGGACAGGTACAATCCGGCAAAACGGGGAATTATATAGGCTTAATCTGTAAAGCGGCAGATGTAGGATACAAAATAATCATTGTACTAGCCGGTGTCCATAATAGTCTGCGTTCGCAGACTCAATTGCGCATTGATGAGGGATTTCTTGGATTTGATACACAACAGGCACGCAGTCTGAGTCAGACAAGTAACAGGATTGGAGTAGGGAGAATTAACCCTAATCTGGCTGCACATTCTTTGACTACAAATGCGATAGATGGTGATTTCAGCCGTCAGGCTTCCGAAAAATCAGGGACTAATATAAGAGGAAATGATCCCGTTATTATTACAGTTAAAAAGAATGTGACAGTATTGAGAAATCTTCTTGGGTGGCTGTATAGCAGGGGGGAAACAATGAGTGATCAGATGAAGCTGATTAAGAATGTCCCTTTACTTATTATTGATGATGAGGCAGATAACGCGTCAATAAATATCAGCAGAAGCCAGGTTTCCGGCGTTAATGCCTGTATAAGGGCGATGATAAAATTGTTTGAGAAAAGCGTATATATTGGTTATACTGCCACACCTTACGCAAACATATTTATCAAGCAGGGTGGAGGCGAGGATGAGAAGGGGTTGAAATACTCTGTGAACAATATGGCTTTTACGCTGGGTGAAGATATTTTTCCGAAGAATTTTATTGTCAACATACCTGCTCCTTCCAATTATATCGGGCCTGAGAAGGTATTCTTTGTGGATGGCAACAAGAGTGCTGATCAGTCGGAAGAATTTGTGAAACTGTACGAAATAGTAGACGATTATGATTCCTATATAAAAGAAGGACATAAAGCCTTTGTGCCCGGTCCTGGGTTGACGGATTCCCGGATGACAGATCTTCCGCCCAGCCTGAAAAAGGCCGTCAGATGTTTTTTTCTGACATGTGCCGCCAGAAGGGCAAGAGGACAGGAAAAAGAGCATAATTCAATGCTTGTCCATATGTCAAGATTCACATCCTGGCAGGATCGTATCGCGGATCTGGTTCTGGAAGTTGTAAAGGATTATGCAGGCAAAGTAGAGCTGAGTGACCCTTGTTTTCTCCGTGAACTTGAGGTACTCTGGGTAAATGAATTTGTACCTGTTACACGACAGATCATTGATAACGGGCTGGTAAGGGACAAAGGCATCGTTACCCTTGACTGGTTGGACCTGCTGCCTCATCTGCATCCGGCAACGGCCAAAATTGAAGTGAGAGCGGTACATGGAGATACCCGGATTGAAAATCTGGAACATAAAAATATCCGGCCATTAGACTATTATGATAATCGGGAATCCGGATTGTCGGTGATTGCGGTGGGAGGTAACAAGCTTTCACGTGGTCTTACTCTGGAAGGATTGACTATAAGCTATTTTCTACGTGCATCAAAAATGTACGATACGCTCATGCAGATGGGACGCTGGTTTGGATACCGGCCGGGTTACCTGGATCTCTGCAGGCTATTTACGAGCAGTGAGATGGTAGATTGGTACAGACATATTACCATTGCGACGGAAGAAATGAAGGCTGAATTTGATCACATGAGTGACCTTGGCCGCATCCCTGCAGAATATGGGCTGAAGGTAAGAACGCATCCCGGCTCATTGGTGATTACTGCTGCCAATAAATTTCGGTATAAGAAAATCATGGAACTGAGTTTTTCCGGGATTTTGATAGAAACCTATACATTTAAAAAGAATGATCGAAAACGTCATCTGCAAAACTATAACAGAACGCTTCGGCTAATAAATGAAATTGGCCCTCCTGGTATTGCTCCGAATACCGAATCCAGCTTTAAAAATCATTATATCTGGCAAGGGAAAGATAATGTAGACCAGGTGCTTGACTACCTCAATGATTTCATCACGGATCAACCTTCTTTCAACCGGGTGCTGATTACCAGATATATCGCGGCGCAAATTAATCAGTCAGTATTATGCAACTGGACAATTGTACTGATTACTAATACGGAAGATGCTGGTAGGTTTGACATTAACAAAGATGTAAAAGTTGGTAAAACCCGAAGGGCCGATAAGGGAGATCGCTATAACTATACAATTGCGAAATCGCGGTTGATTGATCCCAGGCATGAATTCATTGATTTGACAGATGATCAGATCAAAAGAGCGATGGATAATACCATCGTAGATGCTGCCAAAGCAGGAAAGGATGCCGGACGGGTGAGCATCCCCTCTCCTTCACGTATCAGAGAGCAAAGGCCAGTTTCAAATGGGCTATTGTTAATTTATGTCCTGGACAATATACCCGAAAAGGGAAAGCCCCCTGTTGCAGAATTGCCTCTGATAGGGCTTGCCATAAGTTTTCCTGATATTTCAAAAGATACGCCAATCGAGTATGCGGTAAATGAGCAATTCCTGAAAGAATTGAATTACCCGGAGGAACTGGATGAGCAGAATGAGGATGAACTGTTAATCGAGACAGAAGACGAAGTTGACAGACTTCAGCAAGATTTGGATTCTTTTTTAGATGGACTGGGAGGGGTAAATAAAATGCTCAAGGATTTTCATATCGATGGAACAAAGGTTACCTTCAGCACCACGCTGAAGAAAAATGACAGCCAGGTAATAGCTGTCCCTGCAGCTATCAGGCCTGAGGACAGTTTCCCGTTGTTCAGGGCAGAAGATATTGAACGGTACTATCTAAAGGCAGAATCGGAATTTTGGGTTGTGAATGGCAGTGCTTTGGATGCAGGTGAAGGTGTTGTGATTGCTCCCCGAATATATTCAGACCAGGCTTTTGGTCTTTATTTCGGTAAATATGTAATTTATGAAGACTGTATTGCAATCAGCATTGATGGTGTTCCTGCTGCGTATTTAAGTGCACTGTTGAACTCAGTTGTATTTGCCTACGATTATAAACGTAGGAATAGCGGTGCGAAGGATACAGTCTCCATTGTGAAAGATTTTCCAATTGACAGAAGGGCCATTGGAAATAAAGGGATAGAGACATTGGTCAGAAGCATTCAGGTTCTCAAATCAAAACAGCTTTCCCGGGAATCAGCTAAATTAGCATCCTACTTCATTAATGTGTTAGATGTAGCAGTGTTGGAAATTTATTTTTCTGAGGAGTTTAGTAGAAGTAAATTATCAGTGCTGGATGAATTGGATATGCTTCCAACCTTTGTTAACTCGTTGGAACAATTTCAATCATACTATGACAGTATGAATAAACCCGACAGCAGTATAAAAAAAGCGGTGTATGCAGTTACTGCCATTGACAAGATTAACTATATGTACAGAAATCTGTAGTATGACCCGTTATGAAAATTAAAACTATCCTGGTTAGCAATTACCGTGCTTTTCTGAATCATAATGATGAAGAAAAGGAAAGATATCAGATTGATCTCCCACTCGGGGAGAATCTTTTGATCTATGGAGAGAATGGAAGTGGGAAATCTTCCCTTTACAAGGGATTGAAAGACCTTTTCCTGTCAGGGAAATCTAATGCACATATCTTCAAAAGGAATCTTTTCTGTAAGCAGGATAATGTGTCTGATCCGCCCCACATCCGTATAGTGCTGGAGGATGGGCAGAGTATTTACTTCTCGTCAGACCCTGCCCTGACCAACACATCAACCAGCCATCTGATAAGGGAGGCAAATATCCTGAAAGGATTTATCAGTTACAGAGATCTTTTGAAACTGCATTTCAGAGAGAATGAAGAAATGCCTGATCTGACTGCTTTTTTCCTGGGGACAAACGGACTTTTTACCGATCTGGAATTGCCGGCACCTGTGAATCCTGCTAATAAAATGTCATTCGGTGATTTATGGGAAAAGGTCGTTACAAACAGGCAGCAGCGGGATATTGATGATTATAATCTGAATGCTTATGCATTGCTTGAAAATTTACAGTCAAAAGCTAATATGCTTCTTTCCATATTTCATAGGGAATGCGAACTCAGTATAGTATATACTGATTCCCGAGTTCTCGATGGAAATGTTATAGCGCCCGGAATATCTTTTGATGTAAGTATGTTTGGAACTAATATATCAGGACATCATGAGTTTCTGAATGAGGCAAGATTAACCTCTATGGCCATATCTGTATATCTTGCCCATTTATTGACATTACCTCCTGCTACGATCAGACTTCTTTTTCTGGATGATATTTTTACAGGGCTTGATATGTCCAACAGAATTCCCCTTATAAAAATTCTGTCGGCAGAAGATCTTGGTGATGGAAGTTCTTTCCGTGATTTTCAGATTTTCCTTACAACATATGACAGGGAATGGTTTGTAGTAGCGAAAAGTTACCTGAAGAAAAGATGGAAGCATTTTGAGTTTTATGTAGATAATCATGCCCAGCAGCCTGATAGACCATTCATCAGGCGCTCTGATACTTACAAGGAAAGAGCCGAATTTCACTTCATTCACTGCGATTACCCCGCAAGCGCAAATTATTTGAGAAAGGAATTTGAGCGTATTTTGAGAATTATATTGCCCGAAAATACTGTGCATCCAGGATTTGCTGCGGATGATGGAGAGAATAGTGCGATGGTGATTGCGAAGGATAAGTTTGCTATTTCCGATAACAACGATTCGTGGTTTTTCAGGGTCAAGGATACCAACGGTACAGTTTCAACGCATCCTGTGAGGTTTACAAGTCTTCAGAGCCTCATAAATCAGTTTCAGCGTCTTGTGAGTCAGTATCGGATACCTTTTCCCCATATTGATGAACTATCGGCAATTAAAAACAGGTTACTGAATCCACTCTCTCACGATGACCTGACTTCCGTGGTTTTTAAAAACGAACTACGAACTGCATTTGCTATTTTGACCGAGCTGGAGAAAATTGTATCCAAGATTATTGTTCATCTGTCCAACGAAGGAGCTATTCAACTATCCTGTTATAAAGAGGACTACAGACAGCAAAACTGTCGCTACAGATTCGAGGTATACGAGAATATACGTTATTTTCAATATGAATCCTTTCGGATTTTGTTGAATGCGAAATGCAGGTCTTTATACAAGGTTGTTGAGGGAAAGTCAATAGAAATTAATGAAAATAACTATTTGACTATTAATAAATTATGTGAATCTGTCTTTTTCGCGTCTTCCGCTCCCGGCGCATCCGAAAAATTAGATGATCGCTTTATCTACGATGAAATTATTACGGAAGAGGGTAAAAAACTTTCAGAGCTGATCTAAACTCATCGCATGGAAAATAATGAACTGAATGTCTATTATACAGAATTGATGCAGGATGTTCGGAGTGAACAAATTGCAGTAGAGGATGGTGGATTTCTGGAACAAATCTTTACAGCTTATGCAATTAACCTGCTGTCGGAAGCTGGGGAAACTGAAAACTATCGGCTTGCTTACAGCGAGAGTCTGATCCCGCGTAACAGGCATAAAATTAATGCCTATTCTATTGCAGATAACCATGAGACGGTTGATCTTTTTGTTACCATCTTTAACCAGCTGGATGACATACAGAGGGTATCAAAAGCAGAAATTGACAATGTCTCTAAGTTAGGGATAAGCTTTTTCAAGAAATCAAGGTCTAAAAACTATGCAGGCGAGTTGGAAGAATCTACAGACATATTTCAGTTTGCAAGAACACTCGGTGAGTCTGAACAGCTTAAGGCTAATCTTGTGAGGGTTAATGTCATTATACTAACTAATGGGTTATTTAAGGGAGAAATACCGGAGGATAGAGAATCATTTGGTTTCCCTGTTTTCTATAAAGTAGTAGATCTCAATTATCTTTTTAATCTCACTGAAAAGGAGCATACACCTATAGTCATTGATTTTTTGGAAGAGGGATTTAATGTTTCCTGCATAAAGGCCAATACAGAAAATCCTGCCTATCAGTCGTATCTGGCTGTAATCCCCGGATCGGCACTTGCAGCGATTTATGAGAAATATGGAGCGCGATTGCTGGAACAAAATGTCAGGGCATTTTTACAGTTTACGGGTAAGATTAATAAGGGAATAAGATCTACCATCATGCGGGAGCCACATATGTTTCTTGCATTTAATAATGGTATTGCGGCAACAGCAAATTCAATAGTTTTAAGAACTACCGAGGAAGGACTACTTATAGAAAGCATAGACGATCTGCAGATCGTGAATGGTGGTCAAACCACTGCCGCTATCTACCATACCTTGAAAAAGGACAGATCGGATATAACCAAGGTTTTTGTGCAGATGAAGTTATCAGTAATAAAAGATAAATCCAACTTCAGTGGAATCGTTAGCCGGATATCCGAGTATGCCAATACACAAAATAAAATTTCTGTTTCTGACCTAAGTTCCAATACCCCATTCCACGTTGAAGTAGAAAAGCTGTCCCGGAATACCTGGGCTCCCGCCAGAGGGCAGGTATTGCAAACGAGATGGTTTTACGAAAGGGCCAGAGGGCAGTACAAAAATGCGCGGCTTAAATTTGGCACGACTAAACGGAAATTGCAGGATTTTGATAATAGAAACCCCCGGACGCAATTCTTTACGAAAGAGGAATTAGCCAAATATATCAATGTAAGTCAGGAAAGGTATTTTGGAAGTAAACTGATGACCGGCCCTCATATGGTAGTCCGTGGAAGTCAGAAAAATTATACGCAATTTGTTGTGTACAACCTTCCTTCACATCCGAATTTATTCTTTTTTGAAGAGCTTATTGGGAAAGCAATTATTTTTCGTCATGCCGAGTGGATTTATGGAATTAAGCCGAATTCAATTGGGGACATGAGATATATTACCGTGCCATATACTATTGCATGGCTTTGCTATAGAACGAATGAACGAATTGACTATCGAAAAATCTGGAAAGCACAGAATATATCTGCGAACCTTGAGAAGGTTCTGTCAATAATAATGAGGAGAGTCGAAGCGTTTATCAAGAACAATGCACCTGGCTCGCTATACGGCGAATGGGCTAAGAAAGAAGATTGCTGGAGTGCAGTAAAGGTTCAGAAGTTTGGCATAGACTTTCAGGAAATAAGAACTGATGTAATTAGTGCGGTAGAGAAGAATCGGAGGGATAAGGAAATGGCAGCATCTTCTGAAGAAGGTCTTAGGGAGTTTGAAATTAATACCATATCTTCTATCAAAAATGAACAATGGAGGAAATTTGGTACCTGGGGTAAAGAGACAAGACTACTGAATGCCCGCCAGCAGGCAGCTGCGCTGGATATTGCAGATAATTTAAGTGAGACAGATTTGGAATTGCCTGAATCTCTCCTGAAAGTAGGACTGAGAATTATTGAAATTGTCAGTAAACATGAACCGGGACTATTTCAATAAGTGTGAACCTAAAAAATAAAGGTTTCTTTTATAGGTTAGGTGCTAACCATTTTGTCAAAGATAATTAAGAATTGAGTTGAGACACTATCTCATAAACTGTGTAAATCATAAAGATCGGGGTGTTTCGCCTCAATTTTTTAATTTTAAAAGATATACAGTTTTATGAAAACAGAAGATTTTTTATCAGATGATTTTCTGAAGCAGTTTAAAACGGCCGATCAGCTAAATGGTTTCCTTGCCCAGATTCAGAAACGGGGTATTAAAAAGATGCTGGAAGGTGAGTTGGAAGCCTATAAATTGACGTTTCCACTGCTACGATCAGCCACATCACCAGCCGTGTGACCGAAGATATTGTTGCCTGGCAAAAACAACCTCTAGATGATGAAGCTGTCCTTAAATCAGTATACCTGACTTTGAGGGAAGTACCAAAAAAAGACCATGCCCATTAGAACTGGGGAATGATCCTGAATCAGGTTTTAACTATTTTTTGATAAAAGAGTGAGAATTTAATTATGAATTTGATCCCCGATCTTTAAGTTTACACACTTAATGAAATAATCCCTGATTTGGCATCATGCCCCGGTTTTGAAGTGCCCCCGAGTTTTTGACAACTTCATCTTTATTCTGTAGCGAATATATAGATACCTGAATAGCGGATGTACTATCTGTGATCATCTGTAAAATCTCGATTACAAATACTGCAACCGGGATTTCTTACTGTAAATATCCTCAGCACTTTAGTCGGTTATTCAAAAGCCGTGTTGGTTATGCGTCCAATGAATACAGATCTTTAAATTAATATGACTATGCTAAAGTTATTTATAAAAGCTAAAGTCTAAGAAATTACAAGTAACTGTTGTTAGTTATTTACATCGTTTTTAAACCTTCTGGAAAAGTTAAAAGGGGTATCAGGTGTTCGACTGTCATCCCTGACTATCCGCTAAAGGAGACAATCAAAACTGATTGTTTCCTTTTTTATGTCTGTATTTTATTAATCAGCAAGATTTCTCATCTTCTTTTTATTGATCCAAAATAGCGTTCGGGATTTTTAGAGTATCAAGGCTACGTATCAGATCTTACAGTAAGAGGGTGTGCTATTATTTTGATTATAAATATCCTCTTTCAGATAAACGTATTCATTACTTAACAGACCCTTCCCAGTGGCTACCGCTGGTTTTAATAAGAGATCCAAAATGAATAAAGCAATCATAAGAAAGTTGCTGGTTTATTTCTTACTCAGGGATATTCGCCTTATGCTTGTTATGTCAGGGTTAATGGGGGAAGTGCCGTTAGTGAGCTATTTTGTAAATCTGTTTAAACCAACCTTGCTGGCTTCTGTTCTATTTTATATCATGCCACTGACTATTTTAAATGGGTTGCTTTTTGCCTGGCCTTATGTCTACTTTTTCAAGCGTTTTAAAGAGGATGGGATGCGCGGCGTATTAATGCAGGATACTGCGTAGGAAAGCGCATAGTTTTCCCATTCATATGAACGTCGCCACTTTTAGCGCATTCAAACACGCAGGATGGCCCATGGATTAATCGACAGCAGCAGGGCAAAATCGTGTAACCGAAGTCTGTTTTACGTCAGCGCCGCTATAATACAGGAAACGTTTACCTACAGTAACCATTTCCTGCTGCATCCAATAGCTTTGTCTTGTGTTATAGCCTGTCTGTCGGGATTCTCTCCATTAATACAAAATTAGCTTTACGATTTTAGCCCTAACAATTTATCGGCATTGCTGTGAGCAATCTTGGTAATCTGATCATCAGGTAAGTCAATTGCATTTAGAAATTCCATACCCATTTCGTTAGTACTAAACGGATAGTCTATGGAAAATAGGATATTGTCTACACCAAAAGTATCCAAAGCAATCCTTAATGGGGGTTGTGTAAAGAAGCCACTGGTTGTGATGTGTACCTGCTGATGAAAAGTTTCGGCAAGACTACGCTGGTTCGCCCCTCCGTTTCCTGGTTTGAATGCCCGTTCTGATCTTGCCATCATCATCGGGAGTATTTCTCCCATGTGGCCAATAATGATGTTGAGATTAGGATACATATCAAAAATTCCGGCATAAAGCAATCGTAATACATGTATAGCTGTTTCTGAATGTCATCCCCATCCATAACATGCAATTGCTTCTGCCATTCCCGAATGGTTAGGCAGCCCACTATAATATATATCGGCTACTTCTTTTGGTGGCAAGCCAGGGTGGAGGTATATGGGCACCCCAAGCTTTTCAGCACGTTCAAATATGGGCGCAAATTTTTTGTGATCCAGAAAAAGGTTTTCTGTCATACCCCGGATCATCGCACCACGAAAATGATGTTCCTTTACGGCACGTTCTAATTCGTCTGCTGCAGCGAGTGGAGCTGTTGTTGGCAAATGGGCAAAAGCCGTAAACCTGTCTTCAAAACCAGCAATATGACCAGCTATGAGATCGTTATACTCCCTTGCAAAAGCAGGACCTTTCATATCATTTAATAAATTTGCACCAGCGCTGTCAACAGAAAGTACCTGCATTGTAATGCCATTTGCATCCATCGATTTCAAACGGTCTCCTGTTATATCTGCGAGTTTGGGAATCAGTTGCAGCATCCTTTCGGATTGACCAAAGCCACCCAATGCTTCCTTAGGTATTTTATTGGCCATTTCTGGGAAAGAGATATGCTCTTCGAGTGTTACTATCCTCATGATATAATACAATTTGTCAATCAAAAGTTAAAAGCAAAGTATTGGGACGTATCTCACGAATGATGGAAGTTATAGTAATGTCCAGAGATAGTGTTCCTCATAAAGATCCTTTTTTAAAGCAAATCAAGAAAACTAGCATCATAGTAGCTTCCCTTCTTAAGGTGCTTAAAATATTTTCTCCGGGCTGGGGTGCAATGGTAGGTGGCATTTTCCCGTTTTTTTATGAGCGTTTATCTAATTTGCCTCCAGGTCCAATACATAGTATAGCACATCTTCGCTGGTTCCATCAATCCAGTTGGCTGTTTCCCGATGACTGTATTGAAAGTTAAAGCGCTGGTTGGCGGCTTTGGAAGCAGTGTTGCTTTCCCGGTGACTTACACTAAGCCGCTTTAGCCGCAATTCTAAGGCTAAGGCCATCCTGATCTTATAAAGAAGAGCGGATAATCCTTGTCCTCTATGTTCTTTTTTTATATAAGACTGCCCAAGGTAGCCTTCATGGTCATTCAATAGTAGTAAACTGGTCATACCCACCAGTTCATCGTTGGCAAAAAGTCCAAATACCGCTCTGGGGGCTTTTATGCGTTCCTGCCATTGTTCGTCAGTAAGATCAGCTTCAGCGGGTGTGGTGCATCTGAACATAGAAGGTTCGGTTTTAATCGCTTCCAGGCGCATGGATTTATAAAGTAGGGCTTCCTCTTCCCGGAGCCTGCGAATATGGTAAATGCCTGATTTAAATTCGAGCTGTTGCGCGTCCATACGTTATCCTTATTTTTAATAAAGCTATTAAATTTTCTTATGGTGACAGCTATCTGGATGTGGCCAACTTTTGAAACAAACGGTGGTCTTTAAAAGGAAGAAAAAAATACCTACTTCTTAGTTAACGCAACTTTTATTCCCATGAAAATGATGGCTACCCCTGAAATCTTGTTGACCAGTATTCCGACTCCGGGGTTTGATTTAAGTTTCGCCGAAAAGGTGGCTGCAAAGAACGTGAGCCCGGTAAACCATATCATACTAAGCATGGCATAAATGGCCCCTAAAAGAAAAAATGGTATTTTATCATGTATATATTCGTATTTTATAAACTGCGGGATAAATGCTAAAAAGAATATGGCTACTTTGGGATTGAGTGCATTTGTCATTAAGGCAGTCCAGTAGGCCTTTTTATTAGATATGAATTTTACCTGGTTTTCTTTATTGATAATGTGCTGTTTTGAAAATAGTTTAGTGATCCCAATATACACCAGGTAAATGGCACCTGAATATTTAACAATAGTAAAAGCGGTAGCAGATTGAGCTAATATCAATGATAATCCGAAGGCAGCGAAAGAAGTGTGTACCATCACACCGGTTACTTTACCAAGCGTAGCATAAAGACCTGTTTTTTGCCCATGAGTCAGGGATTTATTCAGAATGAATATGGTATCAATGCCAGGAGATATAATAAAAAGAAAAGACGTTATCACGAATGATGTAATGTTAATAATACCCATGATGCAAATGTACCAAAAACAATTTGGGCCTGAATACCCCTTTTATTGGCGCAGATGGCCCTCTCTGTTATGATGTATTACTTTATTTTTGACTGGTATCGGAATAAATCTGTATTGAAAAATAGAAATCTAAATCTGATCAAATGAGAAATATAGTCTATGGTATCAATCTGACTGCAGATGGTTGCTGCGACCATACGCAACTTAGCGGCAGTGTAGAAGTCCACGAGTATTTTACGGATCTGATGCGGGATGCAGACCTGATTATTTACGGACGTAAAACCTATGAGTTGATGGTCCCTTACTGGCCGGAGGTAGCAAAGAAACAATCCGGGACCAAATCGGAGAATGAATTTGCACAGGTATTTGATGCCATTGACAAAGTAGTTTGCTCCCGTACACTGGAGCATGTAGAAGGTAATACGAGGATTATCCGTAGTAACCTTGCGGAAGAAGTACTGAAACTAAAACAGGCTCCCGGTAAGAATATATCCCTTGGTGGTGTAAGCCTGCCAGCCGAACTGATAAGGCTTGGTCTGGTAGACGAATATTACTTTCTTGTTCATCCTGTTCTTTCAGGTCAGGGTAGACGATTGTTAGATGAGGTGGTTCTTCCTGAGAAGCTAAATTTACAGCTAGTGGATTCGAGGGCTTTAAAATCCGGATGTATGTCGCTTCATTACCGCAAGCAGTAATAGCACGGTTGTGTCGTAGGCCGGATAATTTTATAGAGATGTATTCCAGCAGCATATTTAAGAAGATAAAAGCGTTTAATATTTTAAGAAGACAGCGAAAAATCAGCCTGAAAGAAATTGCTTTCGGCAAACAATAAATAGATAAGAATGGGTTAATTTTCAGGCTGAAAAGGAACTTATGAAGAAAATAGGATTTTTATCATTTGGGCATTGGTCTGACCACCCTGCCTATAAAGCCCGTACAGCAGGAGACACGTTGCTTCAATCTATCGATCTGGCTGTTGCTGCCGAAGAAATTGGTTTAGATGGCGCCTATTTTCGTGTACATCATTTCGCAGCTCAGTTAGCATCCCCCTTTCCTTTGCTTTCGGCTATCGGCGCCCAAACAAGCAAAATAGAGATTGGAACAGGTGTGATTGACATGCGTTATGAGAATCCACTGTATATGGTGGAAGATGCGGGAGCTGCTGATCTGATTTCAGAAGGAAGATTACAATTGGGAATCAGCAGAGGTTCGCCTGAACAGGTAATTGATGGATGGCGCTATTTTGGGTATGAGCCAGCCGTAGGAGAAACGGACGCAGATATGGGTCGCCGCAAAGCGCTGGAATTTCTGGATAAGCTAAAAGGTGTAGGATTTGCTCAGCCTAATCCGTATCCGATGTTTCCGAATCCACCAGGCCTGCTACGTTTGGAGCCACATTCGGAAGGATTGCGGGAACGCATCTGGTGGGGCGCAGCTTCCAACGCTACGGCTGTTTGGGCAGCCGAAAACGGCATGTATCTTCAAAGTTCTACGCTGAAGTACGATGAAAGCGGTAAACCTTTCCATATACAACAAGCCGAGCAGATCAGATTGTACAAAGATGCCTGGAAAAAAGCTGGCCACCAAAGGGAACCAAGGGTATCGGTAAGCCGGTCTATTTTCGCATTGGTAAACGATCAGGATCGCTACTTCTTTGGGCAGGAATCGAATCGGAAGGATAAAATCGGAATGATTGAAGCTGACAAGCGCGCTATTTTCGGAAGAAGCTATGCTGCAGAGCCGGATCAGCTGATAAAAGAATTAGCTGCCGATGAAGCTATCCAGGAGGCAGATACCCTTCTTTTGACGATACCTAATACATTGGGTGTTGATTACAATGTACATGTACTGTCGTCTATTCTGGAGCATGTAGCACCCGGATTGGGTTGGCGTTGAGTTTTAATAATAATAGTAAATAATTATTTAATCTCATTTCAAGAATATTAAGGGTGTAATCAGATATTCGATTGTGTTGCTGATTGCGCGCCTGGAAAGCGATGGATATCTATCCATCGCTTATTTTTTGGGGAAAATAATTGGACTAGCGCTCAGGTTTTTCCATTTTCATTTTTTTTTCTTCTCATTTATTTATTTTTTATATTTTCGCTGATATTCAACGTAGTAATCTCTATATTATCGATAGGAAGCCTTATACCATGTAGCATTTCACTATTAGTAATCTGAGTATTTTTAACCCGTACCGTAAACTACATTTGTTTAAAGTTTTTGGGATACGTATCGTATGCAATCTTTATACCATGAGATATTTACTATCGCTATTTTTTTTCTTTGTTTGCACTGTATCATTACATGCTCAGAAATATGTTGAGCAAGCTGTTCTGACCCAGGGAGGACTAGGTAAACTTCCTTCTGATGCCGGTTTTAGCATCCAGAAGCCTTCCAGCGGTATTCATTATAATGGAACACTTGATTTTACCTATAACCTTTTTCCTACGCAGCTATCTAATCAATTGTTATCATTTACTATTAATTATAATTCAAAGGGAATTAAAGTAGATGAAGAAGCTAGTGAGATTGGACTTGGTTGGTCGCATAATTTTGTTGGGAGAATAGCGAGAACAGTCAATGGCTATGATGATTTTACGAAGGGCAACGCGAATGGTCAGACTATTTACTTTAATAATGACATACAGTTTGTAGATACTGTGCCATATCCGCTTTATCAGATGAGCTATAATCTGAAATATACACTACCTGCTAAAAAGGTACGTGAAATATATATAAATGGTGCAGAGGAAGCCGGGAGTCAGTTATATCTTCCTTTTGTGAGACTGGGAGGAGCTGAAACGCAGGTATTCAATGTTAGTTCGCAGTTTTCTGTGAATGAAACTGTCATTAATAATGAGTATGAGCCAGATGTGTATAATGTAGAAGTACCGGGGTTTTCGGCAGAATTTATTATAGACAAACGTGGCAAAGTATATGAAAAGAATAACTCTGGTGCAAAATATAACTATACCTATAGCTATAACGTAGCCACTAATAAATACGATGTTACCTGGAAAATTGTGGCTCCTAATGGAGTTATTTACTATTTCAATAAATATGAAGAACGATTTTCTCCCACAGGGCAGATAGCTTTGCCACCATGGTCCATTGCCAATTGGTATTTGACCCAGATCGTTACTCCTCAGGGAGATAAAATTGATTATAAGTATACCGCCAGAAGTTATAATTCAATAAAGAATTATACAAGTCGAAATGAGATCGAGGTATCGGGAGTCCCCGTAATTTCCTACACCCCACTAATGGATTTAAATACCTGGGTTTTGGATTCGGTGATAGCCCGCAATTTTAAAGTAAGTTTCTTTAGAGAATCCCGTAAAGATGTATCGGTAGGAGATCGGATAAGTGCTATCCGGTTACATCGTATTCAGCAGGGAATTCCTGTGATTGATTCAGTCCATTTTTATCAATCTTATTTTATAGGTACCGGAGGATATAGTAATGGTATACCTTCAGAATTTAACTATAATGCAGAGTATCTTACGCACCGGCTAAAGTTGGATTCGCTATCGATCAATATTGCCGCTGCGAGAAAAGATGATCAGGTTTACAAATTTGAGTATAATGATACTCCATCTCCTCTTCCTGCAAAAAACTCTTTCTCCAGGGATTTATGGGGCTACTATAACGCTAGTGGAGCAACTTCCCTTTTGCCGAGAACAACGATGTATCTACCTTATCCGACTGGGGCTTTGATCACGATGGGAACCGCAGACAGGTCTGCCGGTGTATTGGATGAGGTACAGAAATATGTGCTCAAAAGAATTAAGTACCCAACTGGTGGTTTTACTGAAATAGAATATGAGAATAATGAGTTTAATATAAAAAAAACGGAACTCTATAACTTTACTGGCTTTAATCTAATGGATCAGTCACCACCAGAGGCACCGAAACTGGAGAGTGGCTATCCTATGGATGCTTTTGGAAGTAAAGTAAGGACAATGGATTTTTACATCCCTGCGACAGATCTTCCTCCTTCAGCTAGTCCCAATAATGCTGTAGTTTGTACACTTCAGGTCGTTGCTCCTGTAAATTATCAGTATTTTAGCCAGAACCCTAATTATCAGGTTACTTTCCTTAACATATATGATTCTTCGGGTGCGGTGGTCTATTCGGCAGACGCAGGTCTACGTAATATAGCCTATAATTATTTTGATCCAACAGGGAAACAATACATTTTAGATTCACGTCCTTCTTTAAAGCCCGGGAAGTATAGAATGGAGTTCAGCTTTGATAAAAATTGGCAGTTTATACAAGCTTACCTGCTGATTCGTATTAATTGGCCGAAGACGCTTACTACGCTTGTTGATTCCTATCCTATGAAAAGAGGCCCTGGTTTGAGAGTAAAAAAAGTGGTACATAAAGCGGATCAGGCATCTATCGCATCTACCAGTCTTTATAACTACAACTATTATCAGCCAGGGAAAGATGCAAATGGGATGGATATAATGGTACGCTCCACATATGGTGTGTTAATAAACAGGCCGATCAATTTAACCCAACGAGTAACCAGGTCATGCTTTGCGCCAAACAGCCCGACAGATATCAGGCTGTTTTCCGGGATGCCGGCAGCTATTACTACAGATGACTTAGGGTATAGTCGTATTGAAGAATTGCAAGTTGGTGGTGGAGACACTTTGCGAAAAGTGTATGACTATAGTTTAATTCCAAGCGCTACTGCCAATTATGATGGAATGTATACAAGTGGGCTGAAGTATATTAATTTTCCTGTAAATGGATTCTTAACAAAGGAAAGCAGTTATCTCGGCAATACAAATCAGCTTGTTCATTCAAAAACATTTAAGTATTTATACGAACTAACAAATGAGATATGGGGAGTGAAATATTTCAGAGCAAGTAGCGGCACAATTTTACCTGGAAATTGTATGAACCCGGATGATGTAATGATGATATTTGCCTATCCGGTTATGAACGCAGGATATTTGAAAAAGCTTAGTGAAGAAGAAACCTACTATAATAATGGGCAGGAGCTGACTAAAATAACCAATTTCCAATATAAGGATTACAATAAGAATTTTATTGCATCTTCTACCTACAGTAATTCAAAAGGAGAGATAGTATTGGACTCTGTTATGTATGTACAGGATTTTAAAGGTACTTCTCCCGTAGTGGATACAATGATCAATAGGAATATGTTGGGAATAACTCTCGAAAATGTAAAGAAAGTTGGTGGCGTGCAGGTAAGCAGGGAGAAGACCACCTATGACCTTTGGAACAATAAAGCGATAGTGGCACCTTTGAAAGAAGAAAGGGCGCTTATGGCAGGAGCAATGGAAACAGAAGCCACCTATGAGGCATATGATTTGTATGGTAATCCACTGCAGTTCAGAGGCAAAGATGGTATAGTGACGAGTTTGGTATGGGGATATAACAATAGTTATCCGGTGGGGAAAGGGGTTGGTTTAACCTATAGTTCTCTGGCAGCTGTTATCAACAATGGTATTGTTGCTAACCCGGCGAATGACTACACACTTAGAAAGGAAGCAGATAAATGGAGGAATAGTTTTCCTAATGCCTTCATCATTAGCAATACCTATAACCCTTTGATTGGTATTACTTCCCAGACCGGTGTGACAGGAAATGTCAGTTATTATGAGTACGATGGCCAGGGCCGATTGAAAACAATCAGAGACAAGGATAGTAATGTGGTTAGACTACTTGAGTATAAATATTCAACTAATCAGCCTTGACAACAGCGACTATCTGTACAACTATTTTTACGTTATAGATTTCTTACCATCCCAACATTTTTATGCCTCTGATATTTAAACTCAATAGGTCCTTTTCGCTGATCTCATTTTTTGTGGTAGGTGCATTGACGATAAATGCACAGAATATCCCCAATAGTTCGATCCAGACATCTGCAACCCCGGTAGCACAACCCACCCCTTATCAGGGTGCTTTGAATTATATACGTATATGGGAGCCCAATATGCGTATCATAGATCCATTACAGGTATCGGGTAACCAAGATGTTAATGCAGTGAAGCAGACAACACGCTATTCTGATGGTTTGGGGCGGGAGATACAAACAATTATAAAAGGGAATAGTCCTGGTGGAAAAGATGTAGTAACGCCGGTACTGTATGATTATATGGGAAGAGAGGCATATCAGTACATGCCCTATGTTGCACTGTCTGGTGATGGCAGTTTTAAACCCGAGATCTTTTCAGAGCAGCGACAGTTTTTAGCCTCCCAGTTTCCAGGTGAGAGTATATTTTATAATGAAGTACAATATGAGAAGTCTCCGTTAGGTCGGGTAGTCAAGAATTTGCCAGCTGGAAACAGCTGGGGGGGGAGTGGAAGAGGTATATCTGTGCAGTATAGCATTAATACCACAGATGATGCCGTGAGAATTTGGGATCTTACTGCTGGTAGTATACCAGTAAGTCCGGTTGGGAAAATCTATTCAGCAGGAGAATTGTACAAATCAGCATCTACTGATGAGCATGGTTATCTGTCAGTGGAGTTTAAGGATAAAGAAGGGCATTTAATATTGAGAAAAACAAGTATGGTGGCTAATCCTTCTCAGGGTTATGAGAACTGGGTAAGTACTTACTATGTATATGATGACTTAAATAATCTGCGCTTTATAATATCACCCAAAGCAGTGGATCTTATCAAGAGTTCCTGGGTTATCAGTCAGCAGATCGCCGACGAACTTTGTTATCAGTATCAATATGATACCCGTAATCGGCTGATTGTAAAGAAAATGCCTGGAGCTGCGCCTTTAGAAATAGTTTATAGTACGAGAGGCTTACCTGTATTTACAAGGGACGGTAATCAGAAAGGGAAGCTTCAATGGATGGTCACTTTTTATGATGAGTTAAATCGACCTATTTCGACGGCATTATATAATTCTATCGCCCTTAGGGAAGATTTGCAGGCTCAAATGAATACTGTAGTAACAACCAGCCAGCCTCTCTCATATCCAATTCCGGGACGGGCTGATGTGACATTGACCAGCTATGATGGTAAAACAGGCATTTACCAGGCAACAAACTCTATTACGCTGCTGGATGGTTTTGATTCCGGAGTTGGCAGGGAGATAACAATGGAGATCAATCCATCTGCTACAGATGGCCAGGTGAACATAGTTGCATCTAATGTTTTGCCAGGATTGGATCCTAAGAAACTGTACCCGCTTACTTATTCATTTTATGATAAATATGGCTTTAATGGCGTCCAAACATCTGTGCCTGACGAATTAAACAAACTTCAACCCGGTACTAATAAATATCCTGTATTAGCCACTATTGGAGGCAGCATGCTTGGGATGGTGACAGGAAGTAAAGTCAGGGTCTTAAATTCAGATCAATGGCTGACTACTACTAATTATTATGATGATAAGGGGCATCTGCTTCAGGTTGTTCAGGATAATCTTACCGGTGGGAAAGATATTATCAGTAACATGTATGATTTCAGTGGTAGGAAAATATCGGTCTATCATCATCATACAAATCAGCGAAGTAGTACTACATCAGACACAAGAATTTTATCAGTATTTAACTTTGATGCGTTTGGAAGATTAACTGAGGTAGTAAAGCAAGATAATGATAACGGGGTGAATAAAATTATACTACACAACGATTATAATGAGCTGGGGCAGTTGAAAACAAAAGTATTGGGGAATAATATGGAAAGCCTGGCCTACGACTATAACGTACGTGGCTGGCTGAAGGGCATCAATAAGGACTATGCCAAAACTGGCCAGGGTACACATTTTTTTGGATCAGAATTGCATTATGACTACGGATACAGCAACCCTCAATATAGTGGCAATATCTCGGGTATAACATGGAGGAGCAAAACAGATAATCAATGGCGTTCTTATGGATATAATTATGATGCTGCCAACAGAATGTTGCGAGCTGACTTTACACAGAATAATGGAGGTTGGAATAATACCGCAGGAGTAGATTTTAGTGTGAAAATTGGAGATGGAATGAACCCCGGTAGCGCTTACGACGCAAATGGGAACATACTTTCAATGACACAACTGGGGTTGAAAGGAACAACGAGTTCTCCTATCGATAAATTAACATACACTTATTTCCCTGCCAGCAACAGATTAATGGGCGTCTCTGATGAAATAGTTGATCCTCTATCATCGCTGGGAGATTTTAAGGAGTTAAATGGTAAGAGTAATAACGATTATCTATATGATGTAAATGGAAATTTAACACAGGATCTTAATAAGAATATTACAGCTAATGGTATAGTGTATAATCATCTTAACGCGCCTGAAAAAATCACTATCGCCGGAAAAGGAGTTATTGAATTTGTATATAATGCTAATGGAGATAAACTTAGAAAAATTATAACGGATAATACAGTTACTCCTTCTAAAGTAACTACCACCGATTATATATTAAACCTGGTATATAAGAATGATACTTTGCAGCATTACGGAAATGAGGCAGGGAGAGTAAGAATACTTTATAAGCAGGGAAACGCTCCATCCAGCGTGTATGATTATTTCATTAAAGATCACCTGGGTAATATCCGTATGATACTTACAGAACAGTCTGATGTTTCCTCCTATATTGCTACCATGGAGACATCGAATGCTGCTAAAGAGAATATACTTTTCAGTAATATTGATAATAGCAGGAGCAACAAGCCTCCTGGATATCCTTCAGAGGAAAACGTTTCCGAAAATAAGTCTGTAGCAAAGTTGAATGCATCGGGTGCAGGAAAGAAAATTGGGCCCTCCCTTGTTCTTCGTGTAATGGCCGGAGATAGTGTTCAGATCGGAGCAAAAGCTTTCTACAAATCTGATGGTCCTCAGACCAGGAATAAGGAGGATATCCCAGCGGGGGCGATGCTGGCTGATTTACTTCAATCTTTCGGAGGGCAAGGTGAGACATTAGGAGCCCATGGGAACCTATCTTCAGGCAATAATCTGTCGCCGTTCAACGCGAATTTTTATAATCAGGATTATCAACATCTTAAGATGAAAGAAAAAGATCAAGATGCGGATAAGAAGCCGAAGGCTTACGTTAATTATGTTTTGTTTGATGATCAATTTAAGCTGGTAGAGGAGAATAGTGGTGTGAAACAAGTGAAAAATGAGCCTGATCAGTTGCAAAGCTTAGCTGTAGAGAAGATAGCCATGAAGAAAAGCGGCTTTCTTTATATTTATACCAGTAATGAAAGTCCTCAGGATGTTTTCTTTGATAATCTTGCTGTAACGCAGAGTACGGGTCGGATTCTGGAAGAAACGCACTATTACCCCTTTGGATTGACCATGGCAGGTATCAGTAGTAATGCACTGAAGGGAACTTCCTATCCTGAGAACCGAATGAAATATAATGGGAAGGAGTTGCAGGAAAAGGAGTTTAATGATGGCAGCGGGTTAGAGTGGTATGCTTATGGTATGCGGGACTATGATCAGCAAATAGCCAGATTTATGAGGGTTGATCCACTGGCAGGCGAGTTTGTGCAATTGAGCCCATATCAATATGCAGGTAATAATCCAGTCAAAAATATAGATCTTGATGGTTTAGAGCCTAAGACAAGTGTGGAATCCTGGGATAGGAGAACGGAAAATAGCTATACTTATCCGAGTGGACAGAAAATCATAAAGGCTGATAGTTATTGGGTGAGTGAGCAGCAAGGAAATTATAATGCAGTATTCCAGTATTATGAAAAGGGAAAAGGCTGGCAAGAGTTTACTCCCAAAACGGAGGCAGATTTTATGACGGAACGGGCGCATAATATGGCAAAGCTTGCTGATGGGTTCGCAATTGGTTTAACTTCAATGTTGACTGTAGGAACAGGGATGACCAGTAATGCACTTACTTTAGGACTTACATATTCTAGTTTGGGAATGGGGGCGGCAGATGCAGGAGTTCAGATGTTAGCAAGCGGTGAAGAAGGATTAATAAATAAAGCCAAAGATATAAATCTGACTAGTGTTGCTCTGACAGCAATTGCGAAAAACCCGTTTGTGGGAGCTATGGGATCGAGTGCATTTGATTATAGAGCAAAAGGCGGTTGGGAGAATGCCTTATGGAATGATAAAAAGGATGCGAGAACATTTATGCTGGAATCCCTGGTGACAGGCATAGCTGGTAAGTACGCTGGAGCCGGGCTCGATTATCTGGGTGCTGGGAGTTCTGCTGGTTTAAAATCTTTAATTTCCGGTGGCTTGAAAAGGAGTGGGGCTGTAACTATTCAAGTTGGTGCTGGAGCATTTACCTGGACTCAACTAGGAGGACTTACCGCTGCTATTTTGCAGGCACTTCAGGAAAACACGAAAATAGACAAGTAGATCTTGATAGGAAACATTACTTATGTGTGACTTATAAATAGAATAAAGGATGAAGAAATCAGTAAAAAGAAGAATAATCAGGAACACAGTAAAAGGAATCCCTTACATTATAATACTAGGGTTCGTAATTGCTTTTTTTAGGTCATGTGGGAGAGAAGAGCAGTTGATGAAGAATTATACTTTTACCAATGGAACTGTATTGCGTTTTTCTCCTGACTATCGGGGAGCTGGAGGTGGAATTACGTATGAATTCGTTGTAAACGGTATAAAATACGAAAACAAAAGTTTGTATGCTCCCATTTATTCGTCAAAAGGTTATTCCTTTGTAGGAAGGAGTTTTCCCGTTGCTTATGACAGCACTAATGTGAATAATAACACGATATTAATACTCCCTATGGACTTTAAGAAATTTCACATTTCATTTCCAGATTCCCTTGAATGGATTCGGCAATATATAAGACCAGACAAACGCTCTTAAAACTCATCTGATATATTTCCGACTGGTGAAATACTTTTATTTTTTATAAGCTGTGAGCATACCTAAATCTTCCTCTCCCAGAGGTTAATTAAACGACTTCCTGAACATCAAAGGAGAAAGATGCGTTTTGCTCTTAAACAGTTTGCTGAATGATTGAGGATGTTCAAATCCTAACTCATATGCAATCTCACTTACCGACAAACGGGTGGCAGATAATTTTTCTTTCGCTTTTTCTATAATGGCGTCTTGAATATATTGTTGCGTGTTCAGTCCTGTCAGTGAACGCAGCATATCACTTAAATAGCGGGGCGATAATTTCAGCCGTGTGCTGATGTACCTGACAGACGGCAGTCCCTTTTTTAATCCATTTTCTTCATCAAAATAGGTATGCAGTAACTTGTCTAAAGCCGTGGTGATCTCTGTATTTACGGCTTTTCTTGTAATGAATTGGCGATTGTAGAAGCGATTGCTGTAATTCAGTAATAATTCTATCTGTGAAACCAATACATCCTGGCTAAACTGGTCAATATTAGTATCCAGTTCATCTGCCATCGCATTAAACATGTTATGGATGATTTCTTTTTCTTTTGCAGATAGAAATAATGCCTCGAACACATCATAAGAGAAAAAACCATACTGATTGATAGTATTGCCCAATGGATAATTCCGGATGAAGTCGGGATGAAAATAGAGCGCATATCCCACGTAACTATCCGCATTTTCTGGTGATGTAACGATTTGTCTGGGTTTCAAAAAAGCCAGTCCTCCTTCTTCAAAATCGTAATACCCCTGCCCGTATTTTGTTCTCCCGTAAAACGTTGGTTTGAAGGATATTTTATAAAGATCAAGACTTATTTTTTGACTTTTTTTAATGACTTCCACCGGCACATCCTTGTAATCTACCAATGCTATCAGGGGATGTAATGGCGCTGGCAATCCCAACTCCATCATTAGTTGTGATATACTTTCAATATGCAGTATGTCTGGTGATTGTTGCATTGATAGTACCAAATTAATCAATTTTGCACTGCAGGACGAATCACAATGTCGCCAATTTCTACCTCTTTTGGTTGGCTTATCGCATAAATAACTGCATGGGCAACAGCTTCCGGATTTATCGCAATTTCTTCCATACGCTTTGCAGAAGCAACTTTCATCTCTTCATTTTTTAAATTACTTACAAAATCGGTTTTTACAAATCCGGGCGAAATTCCTGTAATGCGTATACTGCCATCAGACTCCTGGCGGAATGCTTCTGCAATGGTGCGCACTGCATTTTTTGTTCCGGCATACACTCCCTGCATAGGAACAATTTTTAGTCCTGATGTGGAAATAATGTTGATGATATGCCCCGATTGTTGCTGTTTAAAAACGGGAATGGCCGCAGCCATTCCATATAGAACACCTTTAAGGTTAATGTCAATCATTTCTTCCCAGCCATCAATGTCTAAATCATCGATCCGGCTGATCTGGCTTACCCCTGCATTGTTTACAATGACATCCAGTTTCCCGTATTGTTCAACTGCCAGATTTACGAGATGGGTGAGCGCATTCCGGTTTCTCACATCAGTAACAGCAAAAGTTGCTTCCCCTCCGTTTTGATGAATGTTATCCACTAATTTTTGCAACTGTTCTTTTCTGCGTGCACCTACAATCACTTTGGCGCCATTTTTCGCCAGTTCTATTGCTATCGCTTTTCCAATACCGCTGCTTGCCCCTGTAATAACTACTACTTTTCCTTGTATGTTTTGCATGTTTTTCCAATTTAATTTCAATACAAAGGTCCCGTTTGTATTTTACTAAAAGTAGCTGGATTGGTATTTGTTGTAGTCAAACAGGTAGGTCGCTTATTTTTGTTTGGGCAGGGTTAGCTTTCGAATTTTCTCGTATGCCAGAGGTTGAGCAGTATTATTGTTAAAGTGGCTATTGACACCCTTAAGGACGTGCCCGCATCCACGCATTGGCCAGTTAAGACCCCGGTGCATAAATTTTAATACCGCATAAAGACTTTTTGATTAAAAAATTGATGAAATTTAAATATTGTTTGTTAAAGTCTTTTTTTATAAAAAATTAAAAGGAGGAGCTTGTTTGGAAAGAATAGAGGAGAAGTTAAAAATACTTGCAGATGCCGCGAAATATGATGTTAGCTGCAGTTCCAGCGGGAGCAAGAGAAAGAACACCGGAGGTATTGGTGACGCATCTTCATCAGGTATTTGCCATACTTACACAGAGGACGGCCGTTGTGTTTCTTTATTAAAAATTTTACTGACCAATCATTGTATATATGATTGTGCATTTTGTGTGAGCAGAAAAAGCAATGATGTAAAGCGCGCCGCTTTTACAGTGGAAGAGGTGGTGGAGTTAACGATGAATTTTTACCGGAGGAATTACATCGAAGGTTTATTTTTAAGTTCAGGCATTTTTAAAAATGCCGATTTTACGATGGAGCGCTTGCTCCGCGTGGTAAAGAAGCTTCGTACTGAAGAACGATATAATGGTTATATTCATCTGAAAACCATTCCAGGAGCCAGCGAAGAGTTGATCAAAGAAGCCGGTTTGTACGTGGATAGAATGAGCATCAACCTTGAACTGCCTACAGAAGCGGGGTTGAAATTGGTAGCGCCGGAAAAAGATCACGAGTCTGTGAAAAAACCGCTTGCTTTTGTGCAGCAACAAATTCAGGAATACCAGTCGGAATCCAAATTGATTAAGCATACACGTCAGTTTGTGCCCGCTGGCCAAAGTACGCAGATGGTCATCGGGGCTACTCCTGAAACTGATTTTGAGATAATGGATGTAGCCAGAACGTTTTATGACAACTATAAGCTAAAGCGGGTATATTATAGCGGTTACATTCCCATAAATAGTGAAAATTCCCTGTTGCCTCAGTTGGGGACCCGTCCTCCGTTGATCCGTGAAAACCGCTTGTATCAGACGGATTGGCTATTGCGTTTTTATGATTTCAAGCTGGAGGAGATATTAAATACACAATACACCCAACTTGAACTGGATATAGATCCTAAGCTGAGCTGGGCTTTGCGTAATCCACATTTTTTTCCGGTCGACATTAACCGCGCTGATTATAAGCAGATCATCAGAATTCCGGGGATAGGCAGGCAATCGGCCATAAAGATCATCCAGGCGAGGAAATTCGGCCAGTTGCATGAGTATCAGGTATGTAAAATGGGCATTGCGTATAACCGCGCCCGATATTTTATGACTTGTGCAGATAGCCCTGTTGTGCTTGGTGCTCCTTCTATGGATCAAATCAGGCAACGGATTTTACAGAAAAATGCTTTTAATGCTTCAACAACTGATATTCAGTTAAGCCTTTTTTAGATGATTTACATATTTGATGGAACATACCAGGGTTTTTTATGCTGTGTGTTTACATATTTTGAATACAAAGACACCGCCGTCCGGCTTCAGTTGTCGGGGGATGACGCTTGTCAGACTGATATGTTTAGTGCAAGCAGATCCATTGTGACAGACGTGCCAAAAGCGCAGAGGGTACAGCATGGTTTGCAAAAGCATGTAGGCAGTACCGTAGCTATGGATTTTTTTAGTGTCCTCCTTTCAGAGGACCGAAAAGCGTGGGCTGCCGCTTTTTATATTGTATGCCGGATATTTTCCGGTCAGGCAGATATTCTTGAGAATTTTGGAGATGACCAGGTGCTGTATTTTACACAGACTGTAAAAAAAGTAAGCCGGGAACGTCATCGGATGAAAGCTTTCGTTCGCTTTCAGAAAAGTAATGATGGTTTATTTTTTGCTGTTATAGAACCGGATTTCAATGTGTTGCCATTGATTGCGGATTTTTTCAAAAAAAGGTACGCCGATCAAAAATGGCTGATCTATGACGTAAAAAGAAAGTACGGCTTATTATACGATAAGCGAACGGTGTCGGAAGTAAATATTTCTCCGGAAGATAAACAGGCTTTATCGGCAGATGAAGTGATTACATTAGATGAAAAAGACGAACACTTTCAGCAACTATGGAAGCGCTATTTTCAAAGTACCAATATCGAAGCCAGGAGAAATATGAAACTACACTTGCAGCATGTTCCCAGAAGGTACTGGAAGTACCTGGTAGAGAAACAATAAATGTGATAAATTCAACAGCCCAATAAATTAGATCTATAATCCGGAATCAACACTTTTAAATTTATAAAACCATTTTGCTATGAGTACCGAAAATCTGAATAATGAAGACGCCATCGCAAAGCTGCGTGAGTTAGTAAATAAAATCGATGTCGGGATGCTTTGTACCTATCCTGCAAATGAAACTTATGTGCACACCGTGCCTATGAGCAGGCAGGAAGTAGATGAGCAAGGAAATATCTGGTATCTGTTTTCTTCCGAAAGTGAAACGTATGCGAATTTGAAGGTCAATGACAAGATAAGTATTTTATTTTCTCAGGTAAGCGATTATAATTTTTTGAGCTTGAATGGAGTCGCAGAAGTATCACAGGACAAAGAAAGGATCGAAAAGTATTGGAGTAAATTCGTTGAGGCCTGGTTTGAAAAAGGTAAAGAAGATCCGCATATCCGTATTTTGAAAGTAAAAGTTAAGGATGCTCATTATTGGGATAACAAGACAAATAAACTCGGAACATTTTTAAAACTTGCGGCCAGTGTGGTGTCTGGTCAAAAGCTTGATATAGGACGTGAAGGGGATTTGAATGTTTAAGTGAGTGCCGGCATTGTATTTAGGGGCCTGTGCAGGCTAGCATCTCATGCCCGGAATCATAGAACAACATAGACCAACTGCCTTCTAAGCAGTACTCCATAATGTACCTCGTCCGGTAAAAACGAGGTGTAAGGAAGTCGAACCCGTGCTCAGCGGATCAGGGGTTCGAATCCCTCTCTCTCTCTGCATAAAACTCCGCAGATCACTATGAAAATATGACGACACAAGGTCATGCCTCCTGATTCACCACATTTTCTTTAACCCAGCGTTCCACATCTACAGTTGGAATACGATGTTGATAATTGAAAGTTTGTGTCATTGGCCAGGTAACACCGGGATTTGTAAATACCAGCCGGTAGCGGTTGAAAACATCTGCTGGATCCTCGATTGCGGCTTTCTGCAATTTAGGAATGTCCCAAAGTTTACGTTTGAATTCCATATTGAAAACCTTTTCCAGCGTGTTGGCCAGCTCTTTAAAAGTCAGGGTGTCGCCGGCAATAAATACTACCTGGTCTGAAATTTCTGGCTGCCGGAACAAAATTTCAATAGTCAGGCGGCCGATATCTTCGCAGGAAGTCAGGGTAAGTGCATGTTGCCAGCTCCCCAGCGCGCTGACGGTTTTATCAGATAAACTCACCACGCCGAAATCCTCCCGGAACAGGAAACTGGTGATCATCCCAGTAGAAACGATGATCCAATGGGTGTTGTGCTGCGCCCTGAGTAAGTCTCTGACATCTAATTGCTCATCAAACGAAGGTTGTGCGCTGCCTCGTCCGATCTTGTCGTAATCCACACCGAATTGCCAGGGAATATATCTGCTGACACCGGCATCAAGTACTGCTTTAGTAATTTTTACCTGCATGCCTTTGCCTGTCGAAAAACCGCTGCAGCATATTACGGTATCGTATTTTTTAAATATTCCGCTTAATGCTGTGATGTTTTCATTTACCAGGTCAGCGGTTTCCACAGTAACATTTATAAATTTCGGATTGTTTTTTATTCTGGCCACACTGCTGGCCAGAGGCTGTACGAGAACCGCTATATCCAGCGGCTGTCCATGTTTTTCCTGGTAATCATACAGGCTGTTTAATATAGCAAGGCCTACCTCACCCGCACCAATAACTAAAAATGATTGTTTCATTGCTTAACTTTTTACAAAGCTACGTTGGGAGAGAGTTGTGGCAGGTACAAGAATCCAGGAGATAGTTACAAAAAAACTAGTTATTCCTGAAGTCGAGGGGAGTATGACCAGTTTGTTTTTTATAGAAATTCTGAAAATGGGAGGTTTCCTGGAAATGAAGACACCAGGCAATTTCTTTAACACTGTAGTTGGTATGCTTTAACAAAATATTTGCTTCTTCAATGATACGTTCGTGAATAATGGTCTGTGTTGTTTTTCCTGTCAGTTTCTTTAAAGCTTTATTCAGCTGATCCACAGAAGTTAATAGTAATTGCGCAAAATAGGCAGGGGATTTATCTTCCAGGGGCATCTCTTTGCTGATGTTGAAAAAAGCATTCTCTATAAGTTTAAAGAAGCGGTTTTCGAGGCTTTCTTCCTGTGCCGGAATAAAATCAGATAAGCTGTTGTTTAATTTCTGCGTGTAATGGATAACATCAAAAACCCTGTTGCGGATTAATTCTTCTTTGAAAATATAATCAGACTTGTATTCATGTTGTATTTCATTGAAAATACGCAGTAATTCCGCGTACTGCTCACTACTTAAGGATTGTGTGTAAATATTTCTATCTTTAAAAACAGGCCAGTTATTCAGCGATATTTTACTGGTTCCTCTGAGAAAAGGCTCACTGCACACAAGGTATCTGCCATTAAAATTTTCATCAGATGTTTTAAAACTGAATCTGATCAATGGATCTGTAAATACAATCGTGTATCCTGAAATAGTAATTTGTTTGTTGCCGGAGTGATAAACGGCTTCTCCTTCAAGTAAAGCGATTTTATAAAAAGGTTTGCGCTGAAATTTAGCACAGGCAGCAACATCTTTCTGAAGATTTTCCCACAATAAAAAGTCAAAATGCCCGGAGAAGCGCTTCTCTGCGGAGCGCCCGTCATTCACATATTGATCATAAAAATTATTGATGCCGGTATTGTACATTCAGAGAAATTGCTTTGGATATACAAAGGTAAGTTTTAATGGAACCCTACGCGCTTTTAAATCTACGAACAGACGATTGGTTGCTGCAAGGGGTTGTACTACAGTGACTTATCAATGGTGGCCGTTTCCTGTAAGGGCTTCTTATATATGTAGATGGCCGTCAATACAGTCAATATAGCGATCCCATACAACATTCCGGGGTTGTAAAAATAAACCGCGGCAGCTCCTAACGGAATAAGCATGTTGTTCAGCGACTGCAAACTCTGGTTCACACCCTGTAATTTTCCTTGTTTGTCTTCGTTAACAGATCGCGATAAGCTACCATTGTAGGTTGTTTCGAATAAGCCTGCACCGGAAATGATAAAGGCGATGGCTAATGAAATGATAATGGCAGAATGAATAACCGTGCTTGCCAGGATCAGTGCTAAACCGCTTCCAAGGCCAATCAGCCCGGATATTCCAATGCTTCTTTCGTTGAAACGTTTTAATAGCCAGGGTAACAATAACGCTCTCGTGAAGATATCGCAGACGCCGACAATGGTTAACATACTGCCTATCACGGCGGGTCCCCATTTATACACATCTTTCAGAAAAATGATAAAGTTAAACTGGAAGATACCCTGGGCGGCATAGAAAAATACACCGGGTAGCAGCAGTAGCTTCAAGGCTTTCAGACGGAAGATATCCCGGAAATGGGAAAACGTATTGAAATTGGCAGCTGTTATATGTTTTACCCGTTTTTCAGGAGGCAAAGATTCGGGCAACAGGAAATAGGTGAGTAAGCCGGAGAGGAAAATCAACCCGGCCGTAACAAAGAAGGGTAGTGAAAGCTGAATGCTTCCCAGCAATCCGCCTAATGCCGGACCACCTATCTTTCCCATTCCCATAACAGAGCCGATGTACCCAAACCATTTGGTGCGTTCATCCGGTTCCGTATTGTCGGATACAATGGCGAATAGTGTGCTGATATTGCCGGCGGTAATACCGTCTATTATCCGCCCCAGGAAAAGTATCCATAAGGCTCCTCCAATACCAAATATCACATAGCCAATTACAGAGCCCAGTAAGCTGACGATAAGAATGTTTTTTCGTCCATAGCGGTCGCTGAGCACGCCAAGGATAGGAGCAGAGAAGAAGGTGCAGGCAGCAAATACAGACATTAACAAACTCATACCCACTACCACCTGTTCGGATGGCAGGTATTTACCGACCAGGAACGGCAGTAGGGGAAGCACGATAGACATCCCGATAGAATTCAACAACACAATGGCTATGACTATCCATAATTTTTTCTTCGATTTCATTATCATGTTTAGTTGTGATGCCCACCGAATATGCTCAGCATGTTATGCAGGGCATTTTTCGAATGCATGCGTTCGCCATTGTCGAGTGATTGTTTCGCTGCTGCAGCCGCTCTTTTGCGCATGTTGGTCTCATATGCAGAAATAGCCTCCTGCATTGTGCCGTACTGGCCGGAGGTCAGGTATTCGCTTAATTCCAGCGCATCCAGCATGGCCATGTTGGCGCCTTCTCCGGCAAAGGGGGGCATTACATGCGCCGCATCGCCCAGTAATGTCAGATTGGAAAGCGTTGTCCAGCTTTGATCTAAAGGCATGCAGTAAATGGGGCGGGGGATAAAAGGTGTGGCCGCATTTTCAAACAGTTCATACCAGATGTTGCTCCAGCCGGCATATTCATTTTTGAACCATGCCAGTAGCTGGGTTTTATCTGAAAAGTTGATACCGCTATCAGTGGCCCAGTTTGCAGCGGGTTTGAAACTGGCGTAGAACGTCAGGTCCCCGTTGCCTTTAAGCCCCATTAACAGGTTGTGCTCATGACCATACGCCATTAATTTGCCGCCATTTAACAGCGAATAAATATGAGGCGCCGCATTGCTGGCATCCGGAATATTGCCTTCCAGCATGGTTACGCCGGAATAGAAAGCTTTGATACTGGTCAGATAGGGACGTATTTTCGAGTTAGCCCCATCAGCGGCAATCACCACATCTGCATAAACGGATGAACCGTTTTTGAAATGTAATAACCAGCCTTCTTCTCTGGCCTCCATCGACATAAAATGACTATCCCATACCATGGTGCCTGGCTGCAGGGATTCCAGTAGCAGCGCTCTCAGCGGCCCACGGTCTATTTCAGGATGAAAATGCGGATTATCAAAATCTTCCGCAGGTTTGGTGTCGTGGTCGCTGAAGAAAATTTTGGCCTGCTCGTCTACTATGAGTTTCCTGTCTGCACCAGGACGGAAATTCTTCTTAAACGCCTCCAGTAAATTAGCTGTACGTAACGCCGTTAATCCTGATCCTTCGTGCATATCCAGCGGAGAGCCAATGAGACGGGCATCTTTATTAACATCCCGTTCATACACTTTTACGTTTGCTCCTTTCAGTTGTAATAGCCTTGCCAGTATAAGACCACCAGGGCCTCCTCCTACGATAGCTACTTGTTTGCTGTTCAGTAACATAATTGACTTGTTTAATTCAATGTAAAATTAGGACGTATTTTAGAGGTGGAATAGCTACATTTGACCTAAAAATAGTCGTAAAAGACTTTTATGAAAACAACTGAACCGAATATTTTAAAGCGGTTTGCTCACCTGTTGGGAACAACAGTTAAGCATGGCAGGGTAAACATTCCAAAGAAATTTGGGAAAGGCTATTGTGAGGGATTTGTTTTCAATGAGCATATCCGGATTCTTTTCCTTAATTACGAATTAAAGGAAGAACTGGTGATTACCAACCCGGACATTGATGTGCCGGGAAGAATGATCCTGTTTAAGTTTCATAACATTTTCCCCAGAGCAGATGCACCGTCTACAGGAAATGGAATAAAGGAAATGCCTTCTGTTTTAATTGCTACCAGCACCATGAACACGGATGTAGTGATTCCTATCCAGACAAATATTGCATCTGTAAACATCGAAGTAGATGCAGACTATCTGAACGGACTTTTCGAGTTATCGGATAAATCACCGGTGTTGAAGAGTCTTTTGCAGAATACACAACCATTGTTATTCGACCAGGTCATCTATCCTTCTTTACAAAAGATAGTAGATGAAATGCTCACAGAGCCGGTGGAGGAAGCGTTTAAGCTTTTTTTTCTGAGGGTGAAGGCAGAAGAGTTGATCTGCCGGTTGCTGATGGAACTGGAAAAAAGGGACGAGCAACACCTGTTGGCTTTAAATAGCAACGATATACAAACCATTTACAAGGTAAGGGCTCAAATGCTGGAACACCTGGATACACCACCACTGATCGGTGAACTGGCGCTGGTCGCAAACATGAGCCCTACCAAACTGAAACGTTTGTTTAAGCAGGTTTTCGGGAATAGTATTTTCAGCTACTACCAGGAATTCAGAATGAAAGAAGCGGCCCGTTTGCTAAGAGAAGAAAAACGGTCTGTGACAGAGGTTGGTTACCAGTTGGGCTTTATCAACCTGAGTCATTTTTCAAGGGTCTTTCATGAACACATGGGTATGAATCCCAAAAAATATACGATGCTATAACGCTGAACGCAAGCGGATCATATTTCCTTCCGTATCTGCTATCAAAGCAATAAAGCCAAATGCACCGGTATCCAGTTTGGGGCGGATGATTTTTCCCCCGGCCGCTTCCACCCGGCTTAGTTCTTCGTTGATATCTTCACTTGCAAAGTAGATCAGGGTACCGCCCATACCGGGTTTGGCTTCTTCTATCTTCACCAGCGCGCCATTGAAGCCGGATTTGTCTTCACTATCCAGGAAGGTAGCGTATTGCATCTGCGTATGCCTGTCGCTCTTCATAGGCACATCGGTTAACTTGCAGTTAAATACCGTGGAGTAGAATTTTTTTGCCCGGTCAAAGTCTGTTGTATAAATTTCAAACCAGTTAATTACGTTTCTCATGATGTTTGTTTAAAATGAATAGAATACTACAAAAGTAGCTGCTGTAAAGAGAAACGTACTTGCCATATGACAAGAAATACTAACCGGCGGCAATTTCTTTCCGGATCCTGCTTAACGAAGTATCGGTAATGCCTAAATAGGACGCGATGTATTTGAGCGGGGATTGTTGTGTAATCTGTGGTCTCTCGTTGATAAGCTGCAAATACCTGTCTGTGGCATTCATCGTCAGTATGTTGATGGACCGCTGTTTCATGGAGAATAGTTCGCTGGTGGCCCAGGTTCTTCCCCATTCCCGGAAGGCTTCGGTTTTCTGCAGCAATGCCTGGAAGCTGTCGTATTCAATTTTCCAGACAACTGCATCTGTGATGGCCTGAAAGTTTTCCCTGGAGGGTATTCTCTGGAACAGGGAAAAAGATTCTATCAGTATTTCGTTGGCGCAGTAAAACTCGGTCGTAGTTTCGTTACCGTTATAATCATAAAGAAAAGACCGGAACAGACCGTTTTCTATGAGGTAAAATTCTTTGGCCGTTTTCCCGATCTCAAGTGGCATGGCTCCCTGACGGAACGCTATCCTGGTATGTGCTTTGCCGATTTCTTTGTAATCTTCTTTTTTGAGAAGAGGATGCTGATATATGATGTCAAAAAAGCCTGTTACCATCTTTATTCCGGGTTTTATACCTGAATTTACCTTTTTTCGTGCGCAAATAATGTCTTCTTTATTGGTTAAGAAAAGAGGTAGGAGTAAGGCTGGTAAACAGTACGAGCGCATCAAATGGTTTGATGGGGTCACTCGTTGAATAGGTAACGTCCTGTCCGTATATATCAATGATATTAAACAAGGGGGGCACCTGTAGCCGGGTAAAATCATCCGGAAAAAGGATACCGCCGTTATCCGGATACTTTAGTTTTAGCAGGTAAGCGGCAGACGCTTTACCGGCACTTCTTTCTGCTGGTCCAAACTTATTCTCCGAGATCAGGTGAATGTTGGCTTTTCCTGAAAAATCTGTGAGAATGGAATAAAAAGGAGTCTGCATGTCTGTCAGAAGGAGGCCAAAATTTTTGCCTTCCTGTTGCTTGTGGAGCTTAATGCGGGAAATCATTTCATTATCGCCCCAGATGATTGTTTTCTTCTCATCTGCAGTGGCAGCCACTGCCTGCCGGGCCATACAGCTGTCGAAGAATACCTGTCCGTTGTACATGTTTTCATTTAACATCCACTTTTTACAGTTCCCGATGTTTTCCAGATCATCTGTCAGTTCCTGGTACCACGGTTGACGAGCGTGTATCGCAGCTTTGTCGGCTGCCCATTGCTGTACCTGCGCCAATGCAAAAGTGTCATTCCTTAGTTTGGTAGACCATCCTTTCATCATCTCTATGCCTCGCAGACTATCATGTGGCATGATGTACCGGGACATCAGGTAGATGATAGTCGGAGGCGGGAAAAAATTCATACCTTTTAATATAACCGGATCGTTGACATGCCGGAGATTATACACTTTTATCCAGCCCAGCAGAGCGGCAAATTCCCGGGTGTTGTGAATGGTGTTTTTCGTTACCTCCTTTACCAGCATCACTTCGATATCCGCATTACTGGCAGCGTTGCTGGTCAGATAATGGTTCAGTCGTCTCATGCCCCAGTTATTCCGGGGTAGCAGTATCGTGCGAAATCCTTTTTTCTCCACCAGGTATTGTATCATGTGTTTGCTGAAATCCACCGGTTCCGCAGCGGTATAAGCCACATCTCCTAATCCAACCACACGGATGGAGGCGGGAATACGATGCCCGAATGTACTATCCAGAAAAGCATAGGTAGTATCGTTTTTATAAGCCGCCGGGATATCGGCCGTTAATTTTTGTGCCAGTACTGCTGTTGTGGATGATACTGCCAGCAATACCAGCAGGAATAATTTTTTAGGGTTGATCATAGGGTAAAACAGGCGTTAAACGGTTAAAGATAACAATGGCATCAAATGCCTGTCCATATCCTATGAGACTATTGTTGCCATAGGCATCTATATTATTCATCTTTACAGTTATTTTATCCTTTTGTAAGTCGTCATGAAAGAATATACCATTGGCTGCGTGGTATTTTTTCAATAGCTGCCGGGCAGCTGTTTGTTTTTGGGAAACAAATTCTTTTGTGATCATGAATGGACCTTTAGGATCTTTATTAAACACGCTGACGTTCGCATCACCTGAAAAATCGGTAAGAATCGTATAGTAAGCGGCGCCTATTCTCGCGTGTGTCATATTGCCAAATGTCATCGCTGTTGGCTCTTTATCAAGATGTACGTTATGCGACCAGATAATAGACTTGCCGGTGGAGCGTTGGCGCACATTATCCGCCATGATGCTGTCGCGGAAGAAGCCCCCTTTATAATAATTGGTTTGGTTCAGCGTATTATAGACTGCGCAATTGTCTGCATCTTTCATATCTGCCTGCAATTGCTCAAATTGCGCTTTACTGAGCCTTTCTTGTAATATTCCAGATCTCTGTGTGAACCATTGTTTCAGGTCCAGCCACCGGAGAGAATCCGGTACGCCGCTGCTCCACTTATATTGTAGCTGTTCTGCGGAGGTGTAATCGAATGGAAGCAGGAAATTGTAGAAAAGGTAATTTGAAAAAGATGGCCACATTCCGATAATATCTATACCAATCACCTGAACGGGATCACCGGGATGCGTCAGGTTAAATTTTTTCAGCCAGGTCATCAGGTCTACTGTTGTTTGTATGGTCATCGAACTCGAATAGAAGGCATGGTCTACCAGTCTTCTTATCTGGCTGACATCTTTTTGTTCATTATCTCCCAGGAAAGCATTTAATACCTTGAGATCTACATTTGTAAATTCTACCAGCAACTTTCTGAAACCCTTTTCAGTGACCAGGTATTGAATCATCCGCTTCTTGAATTGCATCGCTTCCTGCGCGCCATGGCTCACTTCTCCAAGGCCCACTACCGATATGCCGGATGTTATTTTTGTGTCAAAAATGTTGTGAAGTGAGGTGATGGATGAATCCTGTGAAAGGTCCGGCAATTCGTAACCAGGCGCCGTTGTATGTTGTTGTGCGAGGGCCGGTTGGAAAACAGATAACATGAATACTATTGCCAGTTTCAAAGCATCCCGGATATTATAACGGTTATTCATGTGCTTATCATGCATTTTTAAAGCGGTAATATGTCGATCATTAAAAATAAGAAACGGGGAATTGAATTACAAATTAAAGGATGAGGTATCAATATAAAATAGCCTTTCGTTGTGGCTGGTTTTTATATACAAAAAGATGCCGTCTCTTGTTGGGAGACGGCATCCGGGAAATATACTTGTCAGGTTCCTTTTTACAGTTTTACTATTTTAAACGTTTTTGTCTTGTTACCTCCTTCCAGCTTCAGAATATAAGTGCCACCAGCCAATGAGCTGATATCCTTGCTGAGCTGTTTTTCACCTTTCGGGATGATCCATTGGCCGAGAATATTACCTCGTATATCCGTCAGTGTGAGTAAACGGTAGGAGGTATTGTTCAGGTTGATGGTCAACATCCCGTTGGTTGGATTGGGATAAGGCAATAGCTTTTGGGTATCGGCGTTTTCTACCGGAACCTCCGGTTTACCGAATGCCATCCGGGCTATGGAAGAATCTATCGCACAGTTGTCGATACTGAACCAGTTAAATCTGAAACTACCCGAGCCTACGTGTATACCTGTGTAGCTGAGTGCTGGCAGGGTGATGGTGGCTTTGACAGTTTTCCAGGTACCACCGGTAGAAGGAATGGTAATAGTGCCAAAATTAAACCCGCTATGTCCTATCCATGCGGTGGATGCCGCAGTAGACCATACGCGTAAACTGATAGTATACCTGCCTTTCACGGGAACGTTCAACGTACTGTAGGCAAACCAGTCGTTTACTTTCAGGTTAGTGAAATCCTGGCCACTTCCCACATCTGTGGTGGTGCCCAGTACGGGTCCGGTAGCGCGGTTGGAGGCGCTTTCTGCTTCATACTTATCATTCACGGTGCAGGTATAGCCGGTAGTCACAACAGCCGTGGCAGACAACGTACCTCCGCTGGCGGTTACGCTGTAGGTGCCCGGTGCGTTATCTGCGGTGAAAACGCCGTTGGTATCTATCGTGTTGCCGGAGGCGGTAGTACTCCATACCGGTTTAAAAATGAAGATACTATCGCGTTGATCATAACCTTTGACAACAAACTGCTGCGAGGCGCGCAAAGGCACCGTGATGGAATCTGGTATGATCACAATACGTGTTAATGCAGGTGGTGTGATAACGCGGACAATAGCGGTATCCCTGATGGCGCCTGCAGTGGCCTGTACCAGGTAGTTGCCAGTAGCACTGGCGGTAAAGAGGCCATTGGCACTGATACTGCTGCTGCCGGGGCCGGAAACGGTCCATACCGGCGTAATGACAAACGTGCTGCTATCCTGTCCCTGTCCGGTGGCCGTGAATTGCTGTGTTTGCCCCATGTTAAGGGTTACGCTGTCGGGTTTTACCAGGATACGCGATAACGTGATGGAATCTGCCCGGAAAATACTCAGCCAGTTGAAGTTCCAGCCATCTTTATTGGAAACAATTTTGATGGTTTGTTGTCCCTGTTCCAGCCGTATAGGCGCCGACGTTACGGTGATCCATTTCTGCCATCCGCCGCTGGCAGGCAGGTTTACTGTTTGCAGCAGTGTTGAGTCCAGCTGTATCTTTAGGCTGGCAATGGAATTTACCGCTACCCGGAATTGTATGCGGTAGGTATCTGCACGGGGTACGTTGAGATCATATTCAAACCAGGTACCGGCGCCGATGTAGCTTACATCCAGGCCGCCACCGATGTCGGCAGTGGCTTCGGTACAGCAGGCGTTGCTATTGTCGAAGTTTTCCGCCTGTATCTTCACCGGCACATTTTTGTAATTGGCTGGCCGCCCGTTTACATTGGCGGCACCGGTTTTAGTGGTGGTATCTACTGTGGCCGTGGCAGTCACTTTCCCGGAACTGTTGAGTGTAGCCAGTCCTGTGGCGGTAATGGTATTGCCGGCGCCGGTGATGCTCCACACCGGGGTAATAGCGATGGGATAACCGTTCTGATCAAAGGCTTTGGCGGTATATTGCTGTTGCTTGCCTGCCAGGAAGGAAAGGTCTGCAGGTGTAACCACAATATTATCCAATACGGGTGTGCCAAGGCCTTTCTGGTAAATGCGTGCATAATCCACCACCATGCTGTCCGGCCAGTCGGCTTCTGCGATAGATCCACCCATACCTCCGCCAATCGCCAGGTTCAGGATAAGATGAAATTTCTGGTCAAAGGGCCAGTCTTTCCAATCGGTATGCGGATTAGCATAGGTCAGGATCCGGGATGTATCATAAAAAAAGCGGATCGTATCTGGTTCCCATTCCATGCTGTAAACATGATAGGTGGTATCGGCATCCATTAGTTTTTTAGTGTTGCTGATACCGCCCACATTGGTCCAGTTGCGGTTCTGGGTATGTATGGTCGATAGTACTGTTCCAAAATTGTTACCTACATGTTCCATTACATCCAGCTCACCGCTTTTAGGCCAGCCGCCATAGGCGCTGGTGGTGGGCATGAGCCAGATAGCGGGCCAGGAGCCACGGGCACGGGGTAGTTTGGCCCTTACTTCTACTTTGCCATAGAGGAAATCGAATTTACCTTGTGTGATCAGTCTTGCAGAAGACCATGGCTCGGTAGTGTTGCCTGTAGGAAAATCTTTTTTCCCGGTGAGTACCAGCCGGCCATCTCTTATCCTTGCGTTATCGTGAGTGGTATCCGTGTATACCTGTTGCTCTCCGTTGATCCAGCCTTTAGGGCGTGGATCTACTGTCCATTTGCTGGCATCCGGAATACCGTTTGTATTGAATTCGTCTGCAAATACCAGCGTCCAGTTGGGATTCCCTTCAAACGTTACATTTCCTTTTGCCGTATAGGCGGCTACGTTAGCGCTGTCCAGTTCTGTTCCGGCAACGCTGAGCCGGAGGGTAGTCCGGGAATAGTTGGCAGCGGAATTGCCACTGAGCGTAATGCGGGCGATGCTGTCATTTACCCGTTGTACGCTACCGATGGTAACGCCGGGAGGCAGATTGGAAGTCACCCAGTTGCTGGCGGTTAATGTGGAACGCCAGGCGCCTCCATTTACTTTGGCGGTGAGGATAGCGCCATTTTCACTACCCATACGGATAGTCGTGTCCTTTAGGGTGATGTTGGTAGGATTAGGCGCTTGTACGAAGTCGAAATATAAAATGCCATTTGCCTTTTTTCCGTCAATAAACTGTATGGCGATGGTGTTGAAGTCCGTACGGTTTTTTACACTCTGGAAGTTGAACGTAGCTTCTTCCCATTGATTTACGCGGGTGGGCTTGTAGGTGAAAAAGACGGCCTTGCTGTAATTTGTTCCCGGCTGGATCTTAAACATGATTTCTTCCTGTACGTTGCTGTAGATTAACATTTTGAAGGTACTGTTGGAAGACAGGTTAAAGGAATCTTTCAGGGAGCAGGAAGCGCTCATGTACTCAAAACAGGAAGTATCTTTTGTGAATTTAGCGACCAGTGTACTGGTGTTCAGGCCGGAGGGATTAGGATTGGGTACGCCGAATTGCACTTTCCCGGTGGTGGTGTTACCGGCGTAGTAAGTCCATTTCCCGGAGGCGGGACCATGTCCTTCCATATCATCCAGCAGGAGGTATTGTGCGTGGAGCTGACTGCATAACAGCATGCACCACACTACTAAGAGTGTCGATATTTTTTTCATAACGCTTCATTTTTGGTTGAATGGATCAGCCCCGCATTTGCGGGACTGATCCGGGTTTTCAGGTTTATGTGGCGGAAGTCATTATTGCTATCGGGTCTTTAGTTCATCAAAAGGATCATAGATTCGGGTTTACCACGGCATCAGCGCCGGGTATAGGCATCCAGTATTTAGCTTTGGTGATGGTGCCGGATGGCTGCAGGTCGCCGGGGTTTTTATTGGCATTGGCTGCTTCTACCAGTTCCAGTCTCACAAGATCAAACCAGCGGTTCCATTCTCCGGCAAATTCCCAGGCGCGTTCATTCACCACGGCGGTGGCGAAATCGGCGCCGGACAATCCTTCCGGCAGATTGAGCAATCCTGCCCTGCGACGTACTGCATTTATAGCCGTATAGGCGTCGCTGTTAGGGGTGCCGGTAGCGCGTGCCTGTGCTTCTGCATAAATCAGCAATACATGCGCATACCGCATCATGATTACGGGGTTAGCAGACATGTACACGTTTTTAGCGCCGGACTGAATCGTGAACTTTTTATAGTAGGGATGTTTGGTAGTAGTTTGTTCCCAGGTAATAGCAGCGCCACTGCTGTTGGTGAACTGTGTACTGAAAGTAGCATCTTTCCGGAGCCCTGCCGGGAAGTTGTTATAGAAATTCAGTTCAGGAAAGAAATCGCTCCAGCCCCCTTCATCTTCCGGCATGGTGGACAGGCCGTAGAAAGAATTATAGGTGATCCACTGGCCACGTGTAAAGAGTGTGAACACATCTTCAGAGGTGCCTCCGGCAAAGATCTTCAGGTAGTCACCCTGGTAAAGATCAAAGCTGTAAGCTGCTTTGTTGTCTATCACTTCTTTTGCTTTAGCCGCAGCCAGTGCGTATTTGGACTGGTCTTTCAGCGGCCATCCGGCTTCTGTAAGATATACATCTGCCAGCAGGGCTTTGGCACTGCCTTTATTGGGCCTTCCGGAACTACGGCGGCCATTGGGAATCCATTCTTCTGCTCTTTTCAGGTCGGCTTCAATCAGGGCATATACTTCCGCCGGTTTACTTTTTTTAAGCGTCAGGTAATCCGGCGAGTATATTTCTGATGGGATAATGGGCACTTCTCCCCACAGCCTGGTGAGCCAGTAGTAGCAGAGGCCGCGCAGATAACTGGCTTCGCCTACCATCGCGCGGATGGAATCGGGATTGCCGCCTTGTACGGCAGTATAATTGTTGATGATGTTGGTAGTGGATTGTATGGTTTTGTAGCAGCCGAGCCAGATAGGCGTCATCCTGCTATTGAGGGATGATACGGTAAAGCGGTCGAATTCCCTGAATTCTTCCTTGTTGGAACCGGGATGTGTAGTGAGATCGTCGCCACCCATAGCCAGCGCTATCTGGGATACGGTGGTAAAGCCACTGGTCCAGGGTACGAGCAGGCTGCCATAAGCACCGGAAAGCACGGTTTCCAGGCCAGCCTGGCTGCTCAGCGCGTCTTTACCGGCCACCAGCCCGCGTGGCTCTTCTGTTAATTCTTTGCTGCACGCTGTCACCAGCACCAGGCAAAGAACGAGATATATTGCATGTTTCATGTGATATCGTTTATTCATAACTGTTAGGTTTTAAAAACTGAGGGTAACACCCCCGGTAATTGTTTTTGCATTCGGATAAGTGCCAAAGTCAATACCCTGGCGGATGTCGCCCGCAGAGGAATTGCTTTCCGGATCCAGGCCGGAGTAGTTGGTGATCGTCAGCAGGTTGGTGGCACTTACGAATAGCTTTATACCTACTGTGTTTTTTAATGCAGATTTAGGCAGGGCATAGGACAGACTGATATTTTTCAGCCGGATGAAATCTCCTTTTTCGAGGAAGCGGCTGCTCTGTGTGAAGTTCCGGTTGGTAGTGCTGAAGGCTGGTATATCGGAGGTTTCGTTTACGCCGGGGATATACCTGTTTTTGATATCCGCCAGCGTGGCTTCTCGTGCATCACCGCCATAGAACATGGCGGCAGCGCTGTTGTAATTGAGCCGGTCGAATCCGAAGAGCCCCTGGAACAGGAGGTTCAGGGTAAATGCCTTATAGGTAACCGTGTTGTTCCATCCGATAGATGTTTTAGGAATACCGGTGCCTATTACGTGATAATCGCTGGCGTCGATGGTGCCGTTATTATCCAGGTCGAGGTAACGGGAATCGCCCGCTTTGGCACCATATTGATTGGCTTTTGCATCGCCTGGTTTCCAGGTGCCGAGATAGGTGAGTCCCCAGATAGCGCCGATAGACTGGCCGGGCATGATCACGAATTCAGATTGTGGCGACATACCTCCGCCGATTCTGCGGTTGTTGGGATCAAAGATCCTGGTTTTGCCCTCACCAAGGGAAATGACTTCGTTGGTATTGAACGACACGTTGAATCCTGTGTTCCAGGTTACCGCATGTCCGCTGAGTACATCGCCTTCAATGGCAAATTCCCAGCCTTTGTTCTGAACGGATCCTACGTTCCTGGTGATAGAATTGCCACCCAGGTACATGGGTACCGTTTCCTGTAACAGCAGGTCGCGTGTGTCTTTGATAAAGTAATCTGCGGTTACATTGATTCGGCCTTTAAATAATCCGATGTCGATGCCCACATCTTTCTGTTCTGTTGTTTCCCATTTTAGATTTGGATTACCGATGTTACCCATTACGAGGCCAACGAGGTGGTTATTGTTGGTAAAGGAAGCGGCTATATTGGAATAGGAGGAAAGCGTACTATAGGGACTGATGGCCTGGTTACCTGTGAGACCCCAGCTGCCGCGCAGTTTCAGGTTGCTGATGCTAGTTACTTCCTGCATGAAAGGCTCATTTGTCAGCACCCATCCGGCGGAAACAGAAGGGAAATAACTATACTTGTTGTTGCCCTGGAATTTGGAAGCACCATCGCGACGAAGGGCTGCTGATAACAGGTATTTGTCGTTGTAGGCGTAGTTGGCGCGTCCTACCAGCGAAAACAGCGCCCACTTCGAATAACCGGAAGAAGGCGTACCGGGTGTAGCCAGTGCCAGGTTATTCCACTGGAAATTTTCGTAGGTAAGATTGGAAGCACCGGCAGCGGAATAGTTATAGGTAGATTGCTGGTATTCCATTACTGCCGTCAGATCCAGGCTGTGTACTTTATTAAAAGTTTTCCGGTAGTTCAGTGTATTGGTGTTCTGTAATACGATTTCCTTGTTAGACCGTATACCGGAAGTGGAAGTATTGTTGTTGGTGATTTTACCGGCAAAGCTCTTATCGTCGTACTGCAGGTAATTGGCGCCGTATTGCAGGTTGAAGGTCAGCCCTGGTATGATATTGAACTTGAAGCCGCCGATCATATTTGCCAGCATGCGGTCTCTCACAGCCAGCCTGTTGGTAGTTAACGCCAAAGGATTATAAGAGATAGAACCTACCGGATCACTGATCACAAAGCTGCCGTCTGCGTTATATACCGGCGTGGTGGGCGCCCAGGTGATGGCCTGTGCGAGCGGACTGCTGGGACCATCTGCAGGAATGTCTACGTTTTGCGCAGTACTGTAGGAACCCGTGATGTTCAGGAAGGTAGATACTTTGTCGGACAGTTTGGAATTGATATTGGAACGGACGGTATAACGCTTGTAAAAAGAATTATTAATGATACCGTCCTGGTTCAGGTAATTGCCTGAAATGAAGTAGCTGGATTTATCGTTTCCCCCGGAAAGATTCAACAGGTACTCCTGGCTGGGTGCTGCTCTGAATATTTCATCCTGCCAGTTGGTGCCGCCTTTGGCGCGGAATTCAGAGATCTGTGCGTCCGTGAATTTTGGCGCAGTACCTACCGCAACCGCGTGTGCATTGGCGGTTTCGGCAAAGTCTGATGCATTCAGCAGGTCCAGTTTTTTCAGCACGGTAGAAGAACCGAAGCGCGAAGTGAAGTTTACTTTCAATCCGCCGTTGTTGCCTTTTTTGGTGGTTACCAAAATCACCCCATTGGAGCCTCGGCTGCCATAAATCGCTGTAGCGGCAGCATCTTTCAATACCTGGATCGACTCAATATCGTCCGGGTTAATGGCGAAGAATTCAGCGCCTACAAAACCATCCACAACATACAACGGATCGTTGCTGCCATTGATGGAGTTGGAACCACGGATCCGGATACGCACCCCTCCACCGGGAGAACCGGCAGAATTAGTAACCTGCACACCGGTGGCACGTCCCTGCAGTACCTGGTCGAGGCGGTTTACCGGTGCATCCTGGAATGATCTGGATGAGATGGAAGAAATGGAGCTGCTGAGGCTTCCCTTTTTTTGTTCACCATAGCCCACTACCACCAGTTCGTTGATATTGGAGGCAGATGGTTGGAGGGTGATGGATAATTCCCTTCTGCTACCTACCGGCATTTCTATTTTGTTGTAGCCAAGGGAAGATATCACCAATATGGCATTATCGTCCGGTACAGTAATGGTGTACTCGCCTTTCTCATTGGTAGCTACGCCCTTATTGGTACCTTTTACCTGTATAGTAACGCCTGGCAGCGGTTCTCCGTTGTTGTTGGTGACCTTTCCGCTGATTTCTTTTTCAACGATGGCAATTGTAGCGTCCGGGGCAGGTTTCCGTTTCACGATAATTACCTTGTCTGAGATGGAGTAAGTCAGCGGTTGATCCAGGAAACAGGCTTCCAGTGCCTGCTCCAGCGGAGCATCCTTTAACTGCAGGCTGACTTTACGTCCTTGCAGCAATTGTTCATCGGTGTACAGGAAGGTATAACCGGTTTGCTTCCGGATCTCCTGGAAAACTTTGTCCAGCGGCGAGTTACGTTGTGAAAGGGTCACTCTTTGTGCATACCCGGCTGCATGTACCTGTAGCAGGGTAATGGTCATCAAAAGCACCGTTAATTTCATGATCAGTAACGTTTTTGCAGATAATCGTGGAAAATGTTTGCCCCACGCAGCGCATAGTTGCCTGCCTTGGGAAAAAAGCATCAATTGCATACATTTGTATGGTTTGGGTAAATAATGAATAATTGCTGTCAGCGATTGTACATACAGGCCCAGGCTTTTTACCGGGAGCGCGGGAACGCTTCCGGTTTTTTTAGGCCCATATATGTAAAGGGATAAGTGGAATTTACGGACTCATGGTATCAGTTTTTAAAACATATAGGTAAAATCAGGGAGATACGATGATCTGTTTTCCCCTGATGTCGAAATGCACTTCTCCTGTCATCTCCATCATTTTTAACACTTGTGATACGGGTACATTTCTCGGAATGATACCGCGAAAGTGCGCGGTGACGGGCGCTTTATACACTACTTCCATGTCGTACCAGCGCGCTATCAGGCGCATGGCGGATGTAATGTCATTTCCTTCCAGTTGCAGGTAGCCATTTTTCCAGGCCACGGCTTCCTCTGTGTTTACCTGTGGGAGTACGGACAGCAGATGATCCTGCCTGTTGAGATATGCGCCCTGTCCGGGAGCCAGCTGCTTACTCGTATTTCCATGACTAACTTTCACTGCGCCCTGGAGCAGGGTGGTATTGATCGCGGTTTCATCTTCGTAGGCCATGATATTGAATTGTGTGCCCAGTACCGTTACTTCCAGCTGATCTGTTCCGGTATGAACATTTACCTTGAACGGCATATCAGCCCGTTGGACTACTTCAAAATAGGCTTCTCCGGTCAGCTCCACCTGTCTGCTGCGGCCATTGAAGGCAACAGGGTATTTCAGGGCACTGGCTGCGTTCAACCACACTTTGGTACCATCAGGCAAGGTCACCTGGAATTGGCCGCCTTTTGGGGTGCGTAACGTATTATAGGATGTGGTTACGGCATGGTCTTCTGCCAGCGGAGTATACATCAGTTGTCCGCCGGCGGGTCTGCTGATCCGGGTATTGCCTTGCCGGGTGAGCGTTCCGTCGCCGCTACTGTCTAGCGGTACCTGTGTACCATCTGCCAGCGTGAGGATGGCTTTGTTGCCACCGGGCGCTATATCATTTTTAAGCAGCGGCGCTGTTGTGGCCATTTCCGGTGCGTGAGCAGCGGGGCGCAGAAGCCAGTATGCCCCGGCCAGTAAAAGCAGCAATGCGGCAGCAGCTGCTGATAACCAGCGCAGCCTCCCAAGGCGTACAACCGGCGCCTGGTTTGTTTCCGGAAGGTGATCTGATGCCAGTATCTTCCCGGCAATATTATCCCAGTATACGCTGTCGTAAGCGTCGGATGGCGCTGCGGGAATCTCTTCCTGTAACAGCTGTTCCAGCTGCCGGGTAATATCGCCTGCCTGGTCATCCCTGACGAGGTTGGATAATTCCTGCAACTCTGCGTCAGTGGCGGAGTAGTTCAATGCCTGTCGTAACAGGTAGCTAAGACGGTCCTGGATAGACAATTTTGGTCGTTTTTGTGATGCTGAACGTGGTATTTAAAGCAACGTGAAATAGTCCTCTCTATACAAACAGACGCGCTAACAAATATTTAGGACCTATCGGAATAAAAAAAAATTATAACCGCAGTAACCACACTATCAGCGCGGGTAACAGGTGACCTGCACCTTCCAGGTGCTTGCGGATGGATTGTAATGACCGGACCAGCGAATTTTTAACGGTATTGGTGGAAAGAGAAAGTTCTCTGGCAATCTCGGGTATCTTCAGCCCTTGTTCCCGGCTGAGCAGGTATATCTGTTTCGCACGCGGGGGAAGCTGTGCCACGGCAAGGCCTACCTGTTTCATCATGGAATCATAAGCCATATTTTCTTCCATGCTGAAAACCGGTTCCACCGGTGCCAGGGTATCCATCGCTTTGTGGTGTACCGCCTGTTTCCGCAGGTAAGTAAAAGACTGGTAAAAAACGATGCGCAGCAGCCAGGATCGTGGCTGTTCTATTTCAGGCAGTTTGTCACGACTGACCCATAGTCGCAGAAATGTTTCCTGGATGATGTCTTCGGTAACGGCCGCTGTTTTGGTGATGTGCTGGGCTATGGGACGGAGTTGCGGCACATATTTATGAAACAACCGCCGGAAAGCGGTTTCATCGCCTTCTGCGATGGCCAGAAATAATTCTTTATCGTCGTATAATTGCGCATGCATGCCGGAAAGCCCCTGTTGCTAAAGTAGCAAAATCTTGCGGAAGATAATTTATTTCCGGGCGCGGCATAAAAAAAGGATGTCTCCTGTTCTTATATAAACAGAGAGACATCCCGTTTTTTTACTTCCGTGTGGCCGGTACAAATAATACGGCATCTGCTACTACAGTGCCGGATGATTTACCTGTCTGGAATTCCACCCAGGCGCCGGGTGTCAGCTGATAGGTACCCAGGTGTACCCACTCTCCCGATGTTTGTCCTTCTACTTTCACACCACCCGCATCGATACTGGTATCGTGGGATGTTTTCCCGTCATAGATGGTCACGCCTGTATGCGGCGCCTGGCCTTGTACACGTGGTACATAAGTATATACCTGGTACTTGCCGGCTTTCTTTACTTCCGGAGAATAACGTACACTTTTCTCGCCACCGTTACGGTCAACCAGCATGGAAGGGCCATAACCGCCATGACGTTCGGTCTGCCAATCACCTTTGATGACTACACGCTTGCTGTCATTGTCGTCCACCAGGATTTCCGGTGTACTGTTATCCGCGAGTGGATTCTGTTCCAGGATACGTTGTACTTTGGTAACATCTGTCTGCTGTACGGAAACACCGTCGTTGATCGCTACTGTAGCGGCTGTGGCGGCAGATTGTGCCAGCACCATGAACACGGGTTCCATACGGATAGAGCCATAGGCAATATGTGTGGCCGACAGGCAAACAGGTACCAGCAGGTTACTGCACTCACCTGTTTTCGGTATAATGGAACGATAGGAAACCGGGTAAGGGCCAAAACCACCAACCTGTACATCCCCTTCATTTTTAACCATACCGTTTACGACTACACGCTGGCAGTTGTGGGAATCCATGGTATATGCGGCCATACCAACGCCATCGGTTACTTTTTCCTTGCCTTCACAATTGGCTTGCGTCATTACATATTCACCCACCATGCGGCGTACTTCGCGCACGTATAACTGCGGCGACCAGTGTCCGTTGTTGGTGTATTCATCTTTCGGATAGCCCCACTGCAGCATCTCTTTGCGGAGATGTTCCGGTACACGGGGATCATGACCAATGAAATACAACAGCCCTTTGGTGTAGCTTTCATGGTTCTGGATGATACGCTTCCTGGTGGCGGCATCTCCTTCGGCGTACTCATAATTTTCACCGATCATATCGGTAGAAAAGGCGCCGTTGTTGTTGATGTCCGTTTTACCATTGGGCATATGGTCTATTTTCAGGATAGCGCTCAGGCTTTTGGGATTGGTTTTTTCCAGTAAACGTATAAGCAGTTCATATTTTTCTGGTTTATAGTCAGCCGGCTGCGGAATCTCGATACGGTTTTCCGGTACATTGGACAGGCAGATCCGGAAATTATAGGTCTGCAGTTTTTTGTCGCCCGTGCCGGGTGCATCCAGTGTAGCCGGACTGATGCCCCAGAGCAGGCCGCTTTCCGGTTTGCCGGGTACTTTATACGGATCAACACCATCCGGAAACTGGTGGTATTGTTTCATCTGTACGCCATTGTATGTTTCGTTGTACTGGGCATTGGCTTCCCGGCCTACGGTGTAGGATACACCGGCTTTTGCCATCAGGTCTCCTTCATAGGAGCAGTCGATGAACATTTTTGCACGGATAGTACGTGTATCCTTTCCTGTTATGGTAACGGAAGTGATGGCGCCGTTGGATTTTTCTACTTTATCCAGCTGGTACTCGTACAATATCGGCAGGCTGGCGGCTTTGATATACTGGTCAAAGGTTTGCGAGGCCACATGCGGTTCAAAGATCCACTGTTCGAAACGTCCGTAGCGGGTACCTATCTTCCGGTAAAAATCCCTGGAGATACCAGTAATAGCAGATTTATTACCAATGTCTGTATACCCCAGTCCGCCTGTGGTCAGTCCGCCGAGTTGTTTTTCAGGCGAGATAAGTACCACGGTTTTGTTCAGCTTTTTGGCGGTATAGGCGGCAATGACACCGGCAGAGGTGCCACCATATACGCAGATATCTACTTGTTGCGGAGGAGCCGTTGCTTTCGCCGCAAAACCCGTCGACAGGGTTGCTACAATTAATAACAGATTCAGTTTCATAGTTTGTCAGTTGTTTGAATCAATACCCGGGATTCTGATCTTTCACCGGATCGATGGCTTTATTGTAATTGTATTCAATCGTTGGAATGGGCCAGAGTAATTGTTTATCGGCCATAGTAATACCTTTCATGTCTTTTATCACCTGTTTCGCCGTACCGAGCCGCTTCAGGTCGTGCCAGTGCTTGGCTTCGCAGCAATCTTCATAAGTCCGCTCTTTCACCACCAGGTTCACAAATGCATCCAGGGTAGCATAGTCGGTCAGTTTGAAATCTACAGTTGCATCGGGAATAGCGGCAGGTTTACCATACGCCCTGCGATGTACCCTGTTCAACATTTCCATGGCATCTGCATCCGGCTGTCCGGCTGCACGTGCCTGGCATTCGGCGTAGAACAGCAGTACATCCGCATAACGATACATGGGGTAATCGTTACCACCGGCGGTGGTAGTGGTCCGGTCGCTGAATTTTTTATTTAAAATGGTGCTGTTGCCCAAACCAAATGTCTGACTATACCAGTTAAAAGTGTACCGGAGATCTTTCTTGTCCCACTGACTTACAAATTTATTGGTAACCGCATCGCTGTAAAAGGTATAATATCCTCCGGGAGGATAGTAGCCGGAATTAGGATAGTGCGCATACATGGGGAATTGGAAGCCCTGATCTGCCGGTGTTCTGGAGAATTTCAGATAAAAGATTTCCTCGGCAGAGCTTTGTACATCGGGACCAAATAATTTATCAAAGTCATCTGCTACGGTAACGGGTACCAGGGAGAATTTGTTGCTGTTGATCACTTCTTTGGCGGCATCGCGCGCTTTCGTGTAGTCGTGCAGGTTCATGTATACATCTGCCAGCACCGTCTTCGCCGCCCATTTGTTAGGAGCGCCGGCCAGCCGGGGTACTTCCGGGAGATTGGTTACGGCATAACCAAGATCATCCAGGATAAAATTATAGACGTCCTGTGCGGAACTTCTCGCGAGGTTCTGCAGGGTCATATTGGCTTCTGTTCTTAAGGGTACGCCTCCCCAGTTACGGACCAGGTGAAAATAGAACAGGCCGCGCATGAAGCGTGCTTCTGCTACAAATCTCGCTACATCTGTTTCACTTATTTTCTTGCCGGAGGGAGTTTTCTGTATCACCAGGTTGGCGTTGCGGATAGATTCATAGAACCCGGCCCACATGTCGCCCACGCGGGTGATGTTGGTATTGTCGAGGCCCTGGTAGTCGTTCAGAGGGGCATGACTGCCGCGTCCATACATATATTCCGTATAGATTTCCAGCTGGCATTGATAGAGGGCGCCCATATTGCCGCCTTGTCTTACCGGTTTGTAGATGGCGTTCAGGCCGGCCTGTACTTCTCCGGGAGTATTATAAAAGGTTTCTGCGGCAATGGCCTGTGGTTTCTCTTCCAGCAGGTTGGAGCAGGAGGAAAAAAGTACCAGCATCAGTATATAACAAAAAATATTTTTCATAACGATCGTATAAAATTTAAATAATCAGAAACCACAACGTATGCCTACTGTAAAAGATTTACTGATAGGATAAGTAGCATAATCAATCCCCTGGCTAACGGAGTTTTCAGAGCCATAGGCATTGATCTCCGGATCGTACCAGGAATATTTGGTAAAGGTGATCATGTTCTGTGCGCTTACATATACCTGGGCTTTACGGAACCATTTCTGGTGTAATTTTTCTACCGGGAGATTATAAGCTAACTGGATATTTTTAATTTTCAGGTAAGAACCGTTTTCGACGAAACGACTGGACATATTCGCTGCCAGGTTCCGGGTAATTTTCGGATAGGCGGCATTGGTATGCTCCGGTGTCCAATGGTCTTCTGCCACGGCTGCAGGAAGATTCAGCCCCATTCCCAGATCCAGCGTAGCTGCCTTATTCAGGTTGAAGATATCATTGCCTTGTGAGCCCTGGATAAACAGTGATAATTCAAAGCCTTTATAACTGGTCACAGAATTGATACCATAGGTGAAATCAGGATTGGGATTACCGATGTATGTTTTGTCGGCGGCACTGATCTTCCCGTCTTTGTTGAGATCTTCATACTCAAGATTGCCGGTGCTGCTGTAGCCTTTTTCCACATAACCGTAGAATATGCCAAAGGGTTGACCTTCACGAAGCAGGTTTACATAGTCGTTGAGGGAACCGGTGTATAGTGTGGCGCCATAGATATCCTGGCCGTTGTAGAGTTTTATCACTTTATTCCGGTTAAACGAGATGTTGGCGCCTACATTCCAGTTCACGGCCTTGTCCATTACTTTTACATCCACGGCGTATTCCATTCCCCGGTTCTGCATCTCACCTACATTCTGCACGGTGGTGCGATATCCCATGGAAGCAGGTAGCTGCACATTGTTGAGCAGGTTTTTGGTGCGTTTCTGGTAGAAGTCGGCCGTAAAGCGCACCCTGTCGCGGAACAACGCCACGTCGAAGCCAAAATCTGCCTGGTAGGTTGTTTCCCATTTCAAAGTATTCGGCAATGCAGTACCGGGTGCATAGCCGGTGTAGGCGGCATCGCCAAAGATGGTGGTGCCGGGTGTAAGCAGGTTCAGGGTCTGGTAGGGAGTAATACCGGTGCTGCCGGTAGCGCCGTAGCTGGTCCGGATCTTCAGGTCATTGATCACGCGGGATCCTTTCAGGAACGGTTCTTCAGACGCACGCCAGGCGATAGCAGCGGAAGGGAAGTTCCCCCATTTGTTATCCTTTGAATACCTGGAAGAGCCATCGCGGCGCATACTCACGGTGAAGAGGTATTTATCCTGTAGGGTGTAATTTAGTCTTCCGATAAAAGAGAGCAATACCCATTTTTCATAGGAACTAGAAGGAACGCCCGGTGTGGCAGCACTTCCGAGGGAGCCGGTGTTTACGTTATCGCTCAGGAAGCCGATGCCGGAGCCCTGCATAACCGTCACTATATTATCCTGGTAGGTAAAACCTGCGGTAGCATTGATTGCATGACGTCCGAACTTTTTCGAATAATTCACCACGTTTTCGTTGAGCAGACTTTGTGTCTGTGCGGTATTAACCTGTGCTCTGCCTACTGAATTGGTGGAGGGTTCTATATTAGCGTAGATATCTCTTCTGTCGTCCTGGTTATTGATACCGCCGGAAATGCGGATCGTGAGATCCTCGAAGGGTCTGATGGTAACTGCAGCATTCGAAAATACGCGGTTGGCTTTCAGTCTTTCAGAGACTTCATTGATCGGCACCAGTGGGTTGATGATCGCATTGGAAATGAAGGGATAGGCGGTGTTGAGCCGGCGGTAGCTGCCATCAGGCAGGTAGGGCGACAAGGTAGGGGGCGCCATGAGCATAGCGGAGATCAGATCGCTGCCACGGTTGCCCAGGCTGGAATTCTGTACTCTTGTATCGATCTTCGTCAGCGTGGCATTGTAGGAAAGCGAGAAAATCCTGCTGATATCATGTTCGATGCTGGCTCTTATAGAATAGCGTTTATAGTTGCTGTTGCGCACAATGCCGTCCTGGAGGTAGGCGCCTGCACCCACAGAAAAACGGGTTTTCTCATTTCCTCCGCTAACGGTAACGGCTGTATTGGAAAGCGCCGCATTCCGCATTACCAGGTCCTGCCAGTCGGTTCCTTTCATGAGTCCGAAGGAGTCGATCTGTTGTTGCGTAAAATAGGGCGCCACGTTGTCGTTTTTCGCCTGTTCGTTGTAAAGGGTGGCATATTGGGCCGGCGACATCAGGCGCATTTTTTTGGTAACAGACTGTATACTGTATCCTGTGGAGAAATCAACAGTAGTACCTTCTTTCTTTTTACCGGCTTTAGTGGTAATCATGACAATACCATTGGCGCCACGGGAACCGTATATAGCGGTGCTGGAGGCATCTTTCAGTATTTCCATGCTCGCGATATCCGAAGGCTGGAGGAAGTCGGGGCTACCGGTGAAAGGGAAGCCATCTATTACATACAGGGGTTCGTTGCTACCCAGGATGGAGTTCACACCCCGGATACGAACACTGAGTTTTCCTCCGGGTGCGCCATTGTTCTGCATTACCTGTACGCCGGGAGCGCGGCCGGCGAGTGCCTGCATGGCATTGTTGAGTGGTTGTACACTGATGTCTTCCGAACGTATCTGGGATACGGCGCCGGTGAGATCTGATTTTTTCGCGATGCCATATCCTATCACTACTACTTCGGAAGACTTATTCACCGCTATTTTCAGGACGATGTTGAGCGGACTGCCAGCGGTGGCGGTTACTTCTTTTGTTTCATATCCAAGGTAGGATACCACCAATGTGGCGCCGGGAGCGGCGTTGATCTGGAAAGTACCATCGGCTTTGGTAAGGGCGCCAACGGTGGTGTTTTTCACGACCACCGTAGCACCGGGTAGTGGGGAGCCATCGTTCCCGCTTACTTTTCCGGTGATCTCCAGGAAACCGGCGGTAACGGTGGTGGGAGTGGGGCGGAAGGAGATAACGATGTTTTTTCCAACCAGCGTGTAAGTGAGCGGCAGGTCTTTCAGGCAACTTTCCATGACAACGTTGAGCGGCGCCATCTTCACATCGATGTTGACGGGCGGCGCTATGTCCAGCTGCTGGTGATCGAAAAAGAAAACATATCCTGTCTGTTTTTCGATGGCCCTGAATATTTTTTCCAGGGACATATTCTTCTTCGACAAGGTAATTTCCTGTCCGTAACCTGTTGCGCTGACCTGCAGGCATGCTGTACATATAATAATGGCAGCGAATTTCATAACAAGAAACGTTTTGTTGAGCCACAGTGGTTGATGTCCTGTGTGCCGGAGAATAGCTTTAAAATTCATACATTTGATTGGTTTGGGTAATAAAATCCCGCCCGGCGTAAGCCAGGTGCTTTGTGGAAGTCATGGAACGATTTTCTGGAGGTTACCCGCCATTATTACCGGAGGTGTTAGCGCACTTCCGGTTTTTTTATGCGTAGATAACGGTGATGCTTATTTTTTCATAACGGTGTTGGCTTCATGGCTGAACGATGATTTTTTTGTTTATCAGTTTAACGTGAATATTACTGAGTTTTAGTATCCTGATGACATCCTCTATACTGCTGCTTCTGGCGATCTTTCCACCAAATTCCCTTTCTTCGGGGATTTTGCCGGCGTATTCAACTTCTACGTCATACCAGCGGGCTATCTGGCGCATGACACCTGGTAATTTCTCATGGTTGAAAAGGAAGTACCCGTTTTTCCAGGCTACTACCTGGTCTACATCTGCATCCTGGTGAAGCTGGGTTTCACCATTGGATTGTGTGGTGGCCGCCTGACCAGGATACATACGTGTGGTGGCCCTGTCAGTTTTTACCTGCACGGCGCCTTCCAGCAGGGTGGTGCGGGTTACCTGCTCTTCGGAGTATCCCATAATATTGAAGCTGGTGCCGAGCACCTGTACCAGTGTATTATTAACTTTTACACGGAATGGCTTTCCGGAAAGGGCAGCTACTTCGAAATAAGCTTCTCCTGTCAGTTCCACTGTACGGTCGGCATTGGCAAAGGAGGCCGGGTAACGTAGCACTGACGCGGCATTCAGCCATACATTGGTGCCGTCGGCCAGGGTGATACGGAATTGACCTCCGCGCGGCACCTGCAGGGAATTGAATTGGGGGGGCGCATCTATGCTGCTGTGTTCTTTATAGGCCAGTTGCCCGCCGCTGACTTGTACAATATGGGTATTTCCCTGCGTGGCAATGGCGCCGGCGCCGGTGCTGTCGAGCGTCACCTGCGAGCCGTCTGCGAGTGTGAGTATGGCTTTATTGCCTCCCGGCCGGATGATGGGCTTGGTAGCGGCTATTGCTGTTGCTGGCAGTTGTTTTGATGGTTTGGGATACAGGTAAATCCCTGCGGTGATGAGGATGCCGATGGCAGCCGCAGCGGCCATGAGGGGGCGAATCCGGCGCCGCCACACAGGGTGGCTTTCCTGCTGGTTGACTGCCAGCCATATACGTTCTTTCGTATCATTGCCGGTAACAGCGGGAAATTCATTGCTTTGAAGTATCCCGTCAATGGCCTGTTGCCACTGCTCGCGGTTTTCATCTCGCAAAAGGGCTTCCCTGAAGCGCTCCAGCTCTTCGGCGCTCAGTTCATCTTTCAGATAACGGGACAATAACGTGGCAAAAATATCCGGATGCATGAGGATGATTATATCTCTAAAGACGCATCAAAGGGAAAATAGGAGGTGGTATCTTAAAAAAAAATTAACAGAGGGGAAATGCCAGCAATAAGGGCAGCAGAAAATTGAAAATATGTGCGGGTAGCCATTTGCGTAGTGCTGCCAGAGCCTGAACGATATAACTTTTTACGGTTACTTTGGAAATACCCATTTCTATTGCAATTTCTTCGTGACTGAGACCTTCCAGTCGGCTGAGCCGGAAAGCCCGTTGCTGCTGTGGCGATAACTGGCTCATCGCCTTTTGTACCTGCTGGAGGATATCCCTGGAATAAATGTGTGCTTCCTCTTCCCGGTGGCTTTCCAGGAAGTAGTTGCGTAAATATTTCAGGTAATTATCCTGGGCATTTATTTTCCGGAGACGGCTATATATCAGGTTACGTGCACTGATAAACAGAAAACCTTCAAGATTGGCCACTGTGGAAAGGGTGGTCCGTTTCTCCCAGATCATGGTGAAAACGTCCTGCGTGATATCTTCGGAAATCTCGGGAGATTTGCTCAGGGCCAGGGCTGCCGAGTAAATCCGCTCCCAGTAACGATCAAACAAACAACGGTATGCTTCCGGATCTCCTGCAGAGATGCCATTCAACAGATCACGATCGCTGCTATTTAAGTAACACTCCATGAATAGTAGGTGCAGGATTTATATTTGAAAACGGAATGTGCTAAAAGTAATAAAATATTTATGGGTAGCGATGGGAAAGTTTTCGGGGGAATATTTATTGTAAAGCAGGCTGCATGTTGAAGTATACGATGGAATCTGACCTTGTTATTCTATATTTATGCTCTTATTCTATACTATGCGTGTAAAAACTAAAATAACCCATGATGTTCCTGAGGGGTGGAAAAAGAGCAAATTAGCCAGGATATTGTCACTTCTTGCAGCGATTTTCTTTTGTACAATGGCCGCTTTGGGTTGTTATGTCCGATTCTTTTATGAGCCAGACTCACCTCTTTACATAGCGGTAGGTAACGCCAATCATACATTGAACTTTTGTCTGGGCATGGTATGTTGTTATATTTATTATTGTATAAAACGCAAATAAAAAAGAGCTGTCTGATTTTTCCAGGCAGCTCTTTTAGTTTTTACACCCCACTCAACACCTTCGCTTTCTCCGCATCAAATTCGGCCTGCGTCAATATCCCTGCATCCAGCAATTCCTTCAGATCCATCAATGCTTTTTTCTTATCGGTGGCCGGTGGCGCCGTTGTAGCCGCAGCTGCTGCGGTGGCTTTGGCTGCCGGTGAATGATGACTGAGCAACAGCGTGGCTATTTCATTAAATCCTTTGATAGCAGCATAGTCTATTGCCTTTTGTTCTTTTGTGTTGACGACCGTCACATCGGCGCCTTGTTCCAGCAGGTATTTCACGATGTCCTTCTTTCCGCCGGAAACGGCATAATGAAGGGCGGTATTCCCCGACTCGTCCTGGATATTCACATTGGCATCGCGCTCCAGCAAAAGCTTGACCATGCTCAGGTGCCCGTTCTTCGCAGCTACATGTAACAGGCTTTCACCGCCATAGCTGTAGGTATGGCTAAAGCTGAAAGTGCTTTCGAGCGACAGGTTATTACTGCTTTCTACCCAGTCGAGGTAACTGTTCATACTGGTGGTGGCTTCGGATAGCGGCTGACTGAAATCCACGGCCACGCCTTTATCCAGGAAGAGGCTTACCATTTCCTTCTGGTTATTGGCGCAGGCATACCAGATGGGAGACAGTCCGTTTTTGGAAGTGATTTGTACGTCTGCACCATGACTCACCAACAGGTTGGTAAGTGCGCGGTTGGTGTCATAGCAGGCAATTAGCAGGGGAGATTCTCCGGCATCATTGGTTTGATTTACATCCGCTCCATTTTCAATAAGACAGGTGGCCATAGGAACATTTTTGGCCCGCACCGCCGCAATCAGAGGTGTTTCCCCGGCTTTGTCGCTTGCATTTACATGGGCACCATGATCCAGCAGCGCCTGCACAATTTCCTTGTTCCGCCATGCTGCTGCAATCAGCAGGGGAGTAGCCGCCTGGTTGTTGGCCTGGTCCGCATTCATTCCTTTTGCCAGCAAGGTATCAACCAGTTCCTTCTGCCCGGTTCTGGCAGTCAGATGCAGGAGATTGTTGCCCTGGTGATCATTGATGTCGGTTCTGGCACCGTTTTCCAGCAGGTACAAGGCGGTTTGTTTTTGTTTCTGCAAACACGCAAAATAGAAAGGGGTTTCACCGTTATGGTCTTCATAATCCAGCTCCGCACCTGCTTCCAGTAATAGTTTTACGATGTCAAGATAACCCTGGTGGGCGGCGTAGTGAAGTCCGGTTCTACCTTTTTCGTCGGTATATTTTACATCTACTTCGTTATTAGCCAGTAGTATTTCTGCAATTTTTCTTTTGCCGCTTTCACAGGCAACTATAAAAGACATGGACATGTTATCAGGATTTATGTTTCAGGAGCAGTTCTACCGTTTTTGATTTCAGGTTATCCTGTGCCGCCAGGTCGAATGGCGTCTGGTCCTGGTCGTTGGTGACATTCACGTCGGCGCCTGCTTCAATCAGCAGTTTCACTTTGCGATATAACTGTTTGGCGGCTTCCTGCTGGTAATTTACATTGTATGCACATACTTTATGGAGAAGGGTATTGCCCTGGTCATCACGGCGTTCGAGTTCAATGGCGCCGGTATCCATGATGGCCTGGAGTACTTCCGCCGGATATTCTGCGACCCAGTCGAGTGCAGCTTTGCCTTTGGAATACCACGGAGAGGTCTGGTATATATCTGCGCCATCAGCAATCAATGCTTTGATCAGGGCGGTTTCACTTTCAGAGCCACGGCTACGCATCCGTATGGCGCCACAGATGATTGTTTCTCCGTTATTATTGATCATTTCGAAATCAGGCGCGGCATATTGGGTAAGGTGTTTGTACAGTTCTGCGGTGCATACATGGTGAACGATGGCCGTATAAAAAGCGGATTCTCCTTTTTTGTTCTGTTGGTTGAGATCTGCGCCATGTTCCAGCAGGAAGGTGCTATAGGCTTTTGTTTGCTCGCCTATAACCAGGTGTAGCGGCGTTTCTCCGGCTACATTACCGGCATTGGGATCTACACCGTTGCGGATCAGGTAATCGAGATAGAGCAGCCCCTTGTCTGTTTTAATACCGTAGGTCCGTACAACTTTATATAAATAGGTGTGATCGTAATTATCTTTCCGCTGAAGGTCGCAACCGGCGGCAACGAGTAGTTCAATATGCGCCAGCGGAGCATTCTTTGTAAAAGCCAGTTCCAGCAGGGTTATATCCGCAACGGCGTCATTGATATTGTCTGTCCTCGACAGGAAAGACTCCAGGAATGCCAGTTCTTCCGGCGTATCACCAAGATTCCTGAAGATGGATTCAAAAATGCTGCCGTCTAGTTTATCGTATTCATACACATCGAGATCCACAACGCGATCCTTTACCAGCCTGTCTACCAGGTCAAAAGCTTTTGCACGCAGGAGGGTATCTGTTATTTGTCTTTTGTCAAAATCGGCGAGGTTGGCGGGTAATTTTTCTCCCTGTTCCAGTCGTTGGCGGGCATCTTCCAGATTACCTCTTCGTAAAGTTTGGGTAAGTTCAGTTACTTCGTACATAAATTCCTGTTACATTTTGGGTTAATGATGATTACCGGCATGGTCCCGGCTTTTCTGTTTCAATATGGTCCGCATTGCTTTTGCGGGTTGGAAAATAAGCAGGAATGCCGACATGGAGAAATGAAATTTTTCTTTATATAAAGAAGAATAAGCCATTTCCGGCTGAAAAGATGAAAAACGGTTAACCTTGCCGCAATAGGGGGAAGGATGAATTGCAGCGTCATATCAATAGCGGTAACATGGGAAGGTCCCATTTTATATAAGCGTGAATAATATTGATGCGGTCTACCTACAACTGTATTGGAAATCCCTGGATTTTCTGTTTCTGCCTGCTTTTTATCGTCATGAAGATTCATGCGCAACAACCGCTGATGGTGACCGGAAAGGTGGTATCAAAGTTTACAGAAGAACCATTACCTTTTGCAACCGTTTACTGGAAAGCGGCTGGCTTTGGCTGCATGACAGATAGCGTGGGTGGTTTCAGTCTCAAAAGAAGTCATCGCGCCATAGATACACTGGTGGTCCGCTATGTAGGTCATCACCTGGCATTTGTACCCGCGCCGGTGGCTTACAGCCAGCCGGTACTGCTGATCCAGCTGGAAACCATTATGAAAGATGTGGTGGAAGTAAAGGAGAAGATGAACCGTGGCCTGATCTGGTGGCGGAAAATTGTAGCGAATAAGCCGCAGAATGCACCCGGCCATTACGATACGTACTATGCAGAATTGTATAATAAATTAGAAATTGATATTGCCAATCTCCATAAAACTAAATGGCAGCATTCTCCTATGCTGCAGCCGTTCCGGTTTTTACTGGAACAGGTAGATACCACCTCCGAAAGCCAACCGTTTCTGCCGGTTTTTCTTAGCGAATCTATCAGCGATTATTATGTGGTAGCAGCTCCGCCCCGTGTAAGGGAGGAAATTAAAGCCTTGCACAGCAGCGGTATCAGGAATGAATCCGTGATGGAATATCTTGGTGGCATCAACCAGAAAATTAATTCCTACCAGGACTATATGCAAATCTTCGGAAGAGAGTTTGTAAGCCCGGTGGGAGTTACCGGCAATAAATACTACGACTACAAAGCCCTGGATACCGTCTGGCAAAATGGTTCACAGTATTTTCACCTTGCTTTTACGCCAAAGCGGGAAGGCGAAAATCTTTTTAAGGGCGATTGCTGGATCCATGCCGGCACCTGGGCGCTGCAAAGGATCAGCATGAGCGTGGCCGGCGCCGTGAATATTAACTTTGTAAAACGACTTGATATTATCCAGGTATTTGCCCCTTTAAATGAGAAAGAATGGGTAAGTGTAAAAGATAAATTTATCGTAGAACTGGCGCCCATGGGGAAAGACAAAGCCACATTCATTGCCCGCAAAACGAGTTACGCACAGAAAATAAAAGTAAACGATTCCAGTATCGCCGTGCGGATAAATAAAAACCGCAATAAGGAAGAAGTGGTAATTGCAGATACGGCTACCACTACCGGGAATGAATACTGGCAACAAAGCCGCCCGGAAGCATTGACCGGCAACGAAATACTCGCTGCCGGCCTGATAGATACACTGAAATCTATGCCGGCATTCAAAAGGTTGTGCGATAAAGCCACGCTCCTTTTTGACGGCCATATTAAAATGGGAAAAGTAGAAATAGGTCCGTGGTACAAATGGGTAAGCCGCAACCCGGTGGAAGGCCTGCGGCTGCGCTTTGACCTCGGGACCACGGCCGCATTCAGCCAACGTTTGCGCCTGTATGGTTATCTTGCCTATGGCACCCGCGACGAATCGCTGAAAGGCAAAATGGGCATGTCCTGGGATCTGCCAGGTAACGGTGAATACACACTGCTGGTATCTTATAAAGATGACCTGGATAATCGCCAGCGGGGTTTCAACAACGAAGAAGTTTCACTGGATAATATATTCGGTCAGGCTGTGCGGCGCCGTGGAATTCCGCAGAAATTTATCCGCGAGAAAGAAATGAAACTCAGTGTTATCAAAAAGCTACCTTTTAATTTTTCAGTGGAAGGTACCGTGATACACAGCAGTTTCAGCACCTTTGCGCCACTGCCGCCCCAGAAAATTTTTCTTCGCGATGAAGACGCCGGTAACGTCGTGAATGCAGAAGGACAATTGAAAATAAGATACGCACCCGGCGAAAGGGAAATACATACCCTGCGCAAAACAAGACGTATACGCAGTCAGCTGCCGGTGGTAGAAGCACGGTGGACCATCGCGCCGCAGGGCGTGCTGGGTAGCAAATACAGCTATGAAAAGTTGGACCTGAGTGTAAGTCATCGCTTCCGTATTCCGCAATGGGGAAGGGTAAGCTATATGGTATATGGCGGAAAATTCTTTGCAGACAGACTGCCATTTATGTTGCTGCAGATACATCCCGGTAATGAAACGTATTACTATAACAAAGAATCATTCAGCCTGATGAATAAATATGAATTCATCAGCGACCGTTATGCAGGAGTGAATATTGAACATACTTTCGATGGGAAATTACTCAATCTGCTGCCCTTTATGCGGAAAACAGGTATCCGTCAGTTCTGGAATGTGAAATCGGTGGTAGGCGATCTTTCACCGGCCAACAGGATCTATAACAGGATAGAGTATCCGGGTTATGGCATGCGTTCCTTTAAGGGGAACGTATACACGGAAGTAGGTACCGGCCTGGATAATATTTTCCATTTCTTCCGCGTAGATGCGGTTTGGCGATTATACCCTAATGGGGCGGCCACTTCGCATAAATCTAACTTCGGGATTTTTGGCAGTTTCAGGTTACAGTTTTAACTACACCGCTTCAAATTCTTTTGGGTACTGTACGGTGCCGCTGATATTTTCTAATCCATTTTCTACCAGCTCCAGACCCATAAACACTTCGGGTGGTATTTCAAAAGGGGCTTTGATTCCCCATTTTTCTGCGGGAACGAAACCAAATTTTGGATAATAATGTTCATGACCTAACACGATAACAGATGTAAATCCCAGTGCTTTTGCTTTCGCAATACCGGCATTAATCAGCTGACCGCCGATCCCGGTTTTCTGGAAAGACGGACTAACGCCAACAGGTGCCAGAGCTAAGCTCTCAAACACTTTCCCATCGGAGCTGATAATATTAATTTTTGTAAAAAGTATATGACCAACCACGGTATTGTTGATGCTGGCAACCAGCGACAGCTCCGGTATAAACGCCGTCGTGTTTTTCCGGAGAGCATCCACCAGCCTGGCTTCGTCTTCCTGTTTGAAAGCGGCATGATGCAGGTCATATACAGCGTTGTAATCTGCCGGTTGTTCTTGTCGTATGTTGGGGTGCATTTATTATGTTCTGGTGTGTTACAAAACTTCGGATTTCACATTTTCAGGAGAACGGAATACTGAATATGCCATATTCTTTCCCATGGCTTTTCAGGATTTCATTCATCTTGCCTTCGAAGAAAGGCCATCTCTTATCATCGCCCAATAATTTTTTCAAGGCGTCGATGTATGTTTTTAGTAAAGTGTGATTGTCTGTCAGCGCCAGGTAACTTACCAGTTTTTCGTAATTCTCCAGTCCTCCACGTTCACACATCAGTTTAACAAGATCATTGGCAGATCGAATCTTATCAAGTACGTCCATGGCCAGGTCCAGGTCGGTGGTTATTTGTGCGGCAGTAGTGGTATCCGCCATATAACGGTCCTGCCCGGCATTGATCAGGTCTGCGATGCGCCGTCTGAAATGACATTCAAATTCTTTGGGTTGCCCGTTTTCTGCGATGCCAATGGTACGGTCCAGTTCCGGTGAGTAGATGCCAATATTGATGTAGAAATAAGCTTGCTGTTGTACTTTGCCTTTCTGGATATTAACATCAAAAACAAGATCCTGGGTTGTTTTATAAAAGTCCAATCCTTTTTTACGGAATTCATTTTTCTTTAACAAGGGTGCAATGGCGCCTGATACCAGCAGGTCGAGAGATGTTTTTGTCATGGCATTAAAATACAAAAAATGCGTTTTCTACCCAAAGGTTTTCATCATTGATGGTATTTTATATCTTTCGGTTTACTTCATTTTCTCTTACAGAAGTTTTAATTGAACATATGAATTCAGCCACTATCCAACGTTACATCACAGAAAATTTACAGGACAGCCGTTTGATTGAAGCAGAAGGAGACACCTTTTTCTTTTATGGCGCCGATAATAATTTTCCGTTTGCCACGATTGTAACCAAAGACAATGACTTTGATCATTTATCGAATCTTAACCGTGCTGATGTGTATCGGCTGAACATCGGTGTTGGCGCGGAAACATTCCGGAAATTATTTGACAGGAAAATTTCCCGGGAAGATGCAGAACATCCGGAATTGCTGGGCTACGATTTTACCGCCCTTGACCAGTTGATGCCTCATCCCCTTTATGGAAGAATGTATTGGATATCGGTACTCAATCCTGGTGAAGCTACCTTTCAACAGCTCAGCCCCTTACTGGAAGAGGCTTATCAGCTGTCGGTAAAACGGGATGCAAAACAGCAGGGCTAGACCGGGTTTTTTAGAAAAAATCACGGTAAGTTTGGAAATGGAAAATTTACTGCGATACATCCATTCCCTGACACCGTTCAGTGAAGAAAGCTGGCAAACGCTGCAACCCGCACTGACGGAAATGGAACTGCAAAAAGATGAATTCCTGCTGGAAGCAGGTAAAGTATGCCATGCGCTTTACTTTATTGACAGCGGCTTTTGCAGGGCCTGGTACAACAAAGATGGACAGGACATCAACACCGCTTTCTTTTTTGAAAATGACATTGCCACCAATATCAGCAGTCTGGCTACCGGGGAAAAATCCGCTTTCTCTATCCAGGCAGCGGAACAATTAAGCGTGGTCCGCTTTGATGTGAAAACATTGCGGGAAGTATCTGCCAAAGATCCTGCTATTGATGCGTTGGGAAGAAAATGCCTCCAGCTCATCGCCGCAAAACAGGAAAAACATGCAGCAATGTTTAAGCTGATGACCGCACAGGAACGGTATGAATACCTGCAACAGCAGGATGGCCGGCTACTACAGCGGGTATCTCTTACACAACTATCCTCCTACCTGGGAGTGGCCCGCGAAACCCTCAGCCGCATCCGCAGCAGAAAATGATGCCTGTTGTTTTGTGACGATTGTCACAGGTGAAAACGATATCAGCAAAGGATCTTTGCAGATATATTCACCTTTAAACAGCAACAGATATGAATACGACTCACTCAAAAGAAACCGTGTTACGGTTCCTCACTGCCCTGAATGAAGAAAATTTCACTGCCGCACGGGCATGTGTAAACGAAGAGCTGACCTTCAACGGCGTACTGGGCGTTCGTCATGGCGCCGACGCATATTTTAAAGATATGGAACGGATGAAATTGAAGTATACCGTCCGCAAAGTGTTTGCAGAAGATGACAATGTGTGCGTCTGGTACGATGTAGTAATGGAGGGCATCAGCGTACTTACCTGCGGCTGGTACCAGTTGGTTGGTGGCCGGATCCAATCTTTCCAGGTAGTATTCGACCCACGGCCGTTATTGCCTCCTGTCGGAAAATAGTCATGAAAAAAATAAAAAGCCGGTTTATCCAAACCGGTTTTTTATTTTGTGGAACGAAGTGAACAATAAAAAAACGAACAATGACTATCAAGGGTTTCTTCCGCTATTGGAAAATGGAGGCTTTACTCATCATATGCCTGTTTTCCGGCGCGCTCTTATCTCATGCACAAACCATCAACCAGGCGCTCCTGCTGGATGGTAACGACAATAATCCCTGCATAGGTATGGATATTATCCGCCGGGAATGGACCATTGAAGCCTGGATCAAAGGAAACGACAATGTATGGAAGGAACGCGAAGTGATCATAGGTGGAGGCGAATACGCTGAATACCCGCATGTCGATAATCTGCCTTTGATGATTAAAAACGGTCATCTGCACAGCGCAAAGGCCAATATAACGGCGCCGGGTATACTGGATAACAACTGGCACCATGTAGCCGCTACCTGCAACGGTGCGGAAACAAAATTATACCTCGATGGAAAGGAAGTAGGCAGCGCTAAAGGGGCCATCGACATTTTACCAGGAGCTATTGGTACCAATGACCAGGACTCCAGTACTTTTGGCGGCTATATAGATGAAGTGAGGATATGGACAAAAGCCTTACCGGCAGCTACTATCCGCAAATGGATGTATCAGCCGCTTACTGCCCGCCATCATGATTTCGCTGCACTGAAAGGCTACTATCCCTTCGATGATATGCAGGACGATGTAAGTCTGAATATCGTAGGGAAAGGCCACCAGGCCTATCATATGCGCAATACCCGCAAAAAATACAAAAGTACACTGCCACTGGCTACCCTTGCGAAAAACGATAATCCATTGTTCAGCATACCGGCGGGCAAACAGCAACTGTTCAACGCCGTGACTATACAAAGTGAATGGGATGCAGATCAGGGTGGCGCCAATGAACAGGTCCTGAAGTTGCGTATTGTTGCTAACGGTAACGCCTCTCCGTTGAAGCTGACCAGCCTGCAATTGGATCTGTCCCGTAACACACGCTTGTCTGATATAGGAGCTGTGCATGTATACTACACCGGGCAAACCCCAAGGGCTGCCAATAGAAAGGAATTGTTTGGAACCGGGAATGTTCCGCAAAGGAGTATGAAATTAATACTGCCTCCGGCAGATGGATACCCGCTTCAGAACGGAGTCAATTATTTCCTGGTTACTTTCGATGTGAAAAAAGACGCAGTGGCAGGAGATACCCTGTATGCTGATGTTACTTCGTTTGCACTGAACGGTGTCGCCTATACGCCGGAAGCAACGCATAGTAATATTGCCAAAACAGTATTGCCGGTACAACCCAATACAGTAAAGCTTTTGCAATGGAATATCTGGCATGGCGGTGTTCACGTAGGGAATAGCGGCCGCGAACGGGTAAAGGAACTATTGCTCAAAACCAACGCAGACATTATTTCCATGCAGGAAGCTTATGGTACGCAGGAATTCCTGAAGGAGTCGCTGGGTTACCAGCTGCAGACTTCTGCACCCGGCGCCAACCTCGCGCTGTTCAGCCGTTATCCGCTGGAGAAACATCTGTCTAACGATAATTTTAAGTCCAATACAGCGACTGTTCAGCTGCCCGGCAACCGGAAAGTGCTGATCGGCAACTGGTGGCTGAGATATGCTTATAAACATGAATACACCGACTTTTACCCTATCCCCGGATTTAATACCGACGACTGGATCAGGGAAGACAGCGAACTCGCGGTAACGGATGCACGAAAAAATATGCAGCAGGATATTGATCCGCTGCTGAAAGCAGATGCTTCATTGCCGGTGATATTAGCAGGGGATTTTAATTCGGGGAGTCATCTCGACTGGACCGCCAGGGCGGCATTTTTGCATTACGGCTATGGTCCGGTGGCCTTGCCCACATCGAAAGTAATGCTGGCGGAAGGTTACCGCGATAGTTACCGGGATCTGCAACCTGATGAGGTAACACATCCCGGCGGAACTTTCGCGGCTATCTATGGACATCTGCAAACTTCACGCATCGACTTTATCTACTATAAAGGACCGGGTATCAAAGCCCTGTCTTCCAAAATTATCCGGACCGCCCCCGAAATAGATGATGTGTGGGCTTCCGATCATTCGGCGGTTTTAACCGTATTTAATATAGAATAAGAAACGTCCTTTTATTTCCTGGCGACACGGATCATCAGGATGCCTTTTGCAGGTATCTCAAAACTATCTGACAGCGTTTTCTTGTTGGTTTCCAGTAAATCACTTTCAGAGATGCTCAATGCATTCTTTGAAGTGAGCGTCACCGTGGCTGTATGATCGGCACTGTTGACCAGTTGCAGCAGTACGCCATTGCCATCTGCAGCAGGGTAAAGATTTTCCACATACACCGGTCCTCCGTTTATATCGAAGAAAAGACGTTCTGAAGCAGGGCCGCTGGCGGCAGTAACAACAGGCGGCTGATGATGTTCCAGGCCTGCACGATTTACCACGGCGGCATCATAGGCGCCATGTACCTGCAGGTAGTAGTGAAAGGTGGTTGGCCCTTCCTGGTCGCGGCGGAAATTGGTATGCCAGAGATTATTCATCACCCAGGAAGAAATGAGTGGCTGCTGTTCTGTGAAGGCGAGCCAGCGGGGTGAATTATGCAGCCCGCCCAGCAAACCCGCTGTAGGATATTGCCCGATTTCAAACAATGGTGCATCCGGGCTGGACCAGGTAACGCCTACGTTTTTATTGGAAACATCTACCCAGCGTTGCTGCGTATACCAGTTCCTGTTAGTATACGGCAGTTGATCTGCTTCGGCGCGGATACTTCCCCAGGGAATACTGTAACGTACCTGTGCGCCCGGTACATGGAACGGAAATACAAAGTGTACGCTTTCCTTATCGCCGATGGCTTTTTTGTCGAGGGTATTGATGAGGGTAATCTGGTCGCTGCCTGCTGCCAGCCTGATTTCCCGGGTGAGTGAATTGGCGCCGGGTGCAGGTGTAGTGATCAGTAAACTTACCACCAATGGTCCTTTTTCTTTGATCCGGATATTGGCTTGGGCGCTGGAAACTACCTTTTCAGCAGAATCGCCTGGCATATAGGAGTATTGATTCAGACCGGCAGCATCGGCCAGGTTGCCATCGTAGCCCTTTTTGCGTAGCTCTGTGATATTGCCGGTGTTGGGATCTACCCGGATGGTGTAAAGGCCATTATCCAGGCTGTTGGCTGTGACAGTAGCTTTCGTGCCGGTTGTTTGTGGGCCGGCATGTATGGTAAATCTTTGTTTGGAAAATGGCGGAAGTGCGGTGGCTAGAAATGCCAGTTCGCCGGTACTCAGTCTTTGCGAGGGTAATTTTTTCCCCTGGCTGTCTTTTACCTGGTCGCCTGCCTGGCTAAGAGCCGCCGGTATCAATACCACTGCGGTATGTGGCTGGCCGAGCGTATTAAACACATCTACTGCATTGGCTGTATTTCCCGTATATTCTTTAGCGTTATCCCCAGCGGCATTTGCAGCCCCGTTGGTACTGCTATCCAGCAATGCGATCGACTGCTGCTGTGCGTTCAGTGCAAATGCCTGCTTGTATCGCCATTGGGCGATTGCTTTAGGATCCTGTGGTTCTGATACGCTGTTATACGCGCCCCAGGTATGTTCGTTGAACATCAGCAGGTTCAGCCAGGTATTATGAAAAGAATCTGCAGGGTAGCCTGGTTTATTGCGGATAGCCCAGATGGCGCCCGCCTGTTGCAGCCGGTCGGAGGCCTGCCGGTTAATGGCAGTTTCCCTGGCGCCGGAGGCGATGCCGTCTGTCCAGTATTCAGTGTAATCACCGCTCATGACCGGTATTTTATCTTTCCAGGCGGTTTCAAAATCCTGGAAGAATTGTTTTACGGAGGTGATCACCAGTTGGGGAGATGCGTACCGCTCATTCCATGCTTTTACTGCGTCCGGCAGTTCGGGGTCTATGGGTGCATTATCGCTCATGGCCCAGGTAAGCAGGGTCATGTTATAGGGAAATGTTTTTTGCTCCAGCTGCGAGAGATAATCAAACAGGTATGGGTTCAGAAAATTATCGCTGGGTTTGCCCGTATAATAAGGTTTGGGATCTTCCACGGTAAAGAAGTTCGGGATTTTACTTCCTTTCAGCGTATAGCCGATAGAGTAGGGGGAGGATTGCCAGAACAGCACCTGTTGCTGACCGGAGGCATCGCGCCAGTAGAAAGGTTTATCGCGCCATTGCCCGGAGCTGCCGATGCGGTCGTTGGCATTGGGCGCACTGAGAAAGTAATGAACGCCGGTAAGATTCGACTGGCTGATCAGGCCCCATGAAGCGCCTGGTACATCTCCCTGGAACATGGTGTGGATCTGCATCCCGTAATCTTTTGCCAGGCGGGCGCCGGTGCTGAATAATTGCAGCAGCTGGGCGGAAGAGGTTGCACTGGTATTGGTATTGGCATAAGCGCCATCCAGGTTGATCCAGCCTTTCTGTACTGCTTCTTTGAAGGCCTGTTTCTTTTCGTTGCTCGCAGTGGAAAGATATTTATCTACTACCCAAAGGGCTTCTGTATTCCATTTAAAGCGGGCTTCCACCGGATAGTTGGCCGTGCGGGCCGCTATTTTGATGGCTTCATCAATGTTGTTCATATGAATGGCCAGCACTTTTGCCTGTACATTCGTATAGCCCACGTCCACATGGGAGTGCGGCATAAGATACACCTTCCATTGCCGCGCCGGTGCTATAATACAGCGGGCGGTATAAGTTTGTCCGTCGCTGACCAGGCGTACAAACAGCTGGGCATCCTTCTCCACCGGTGGTCCGGGGAGTGCCAGTTCATAATCCGTCATACCAGCGGTGCTGGCAGGTAGCGTGGTGCTGTCTTCCCGCCCATTAAATTGGGTATACACCGTAGCAGCCTTATAACTGCTGCCTCCATGAAAACGGATCCTTACCATGCGTGCTGCGGCGCCATGATCCCGGAGATAGGCGACGGTAGGCTGTAATTCAATGCTGGTAAAGGAAGTTGACTGATTCGCCGGATTCGTTTCAGCAGATGTGCGGCGTTGCCGGTTGGTCTTCGTGTCTGGGGAAGACTGGCTGTGGCTGGCGGGAATAACGGCCTTCTGCGCAAGAGCACAGGCGCTTCCGAGGCAGCTACATAACAGGAGTGATGCTATGATATGCTTCATATGTACAAACATACGTACATATTTTAGGATTATGAATAAATAGCTATCTGAAATCACGAAAAAAGATCGGGGAGATGACCGCCTTAACGAGTGGTCATCTCCCCGAAACTAAAAAAGTATACGCTTAGAATCCGGTATTATTCGGAAGCAGTTTAGGATTTACATCTATTTCCTGTTTAGGAACAGGGAACAGCAGGTTCTTTTCCGCGAAAGTGGCGCCGAAAACGGTTTTGTGTCCTACGAAATTATCCCAGGCACCGGTTACATCATTATGTACTTTCCGGGTCCGTACCATATCGAACCACATTTTATTTTCAAAGCACAGTTCATAGTAGCGTTGGGCCCATACTTCCTGTTCGAAAGCAGCCTGCGACATACCTGCTGGCAGCGGTGCCAGCTTCGCACGGGCACGTACGCGTCTCAGGTATTCAATAGCATCCGCGTTGGGAGCGCCTTCCGCACGGTTGGAAGCTTCCGCATACAGCAGGTACACATCTGCGAGGCGGTAAAGCGTATAGTTGAGATCCGACTTAGCGGTACTTACAACAGCAGAAGAATCAAACCATTTATAGATGTAAGGTCCTTTAAACGTAATGGTATCAACGGCAGGGTTTTTCTTCTTGTACTTGGTATAGAAGAATTGTCTTTCCTGTACACGTTTGTCACCGGCAGGGAAAGACGCAATAAACTGCGGAGTAGGATACACTGCTCCATACTCATCAGAATACTGGGAAATACCCGCGTAGTTAGGAATGGTTAAAGGTGTCAGTGGATTGATACTTGGCACGGCGGCCGCGTATTGTACCTGAAAAATAAATTCGCCGGTATTTTTATTTGCCGGGTTGATCATGTCAGTGTATTCAGGGAAGAGGAAATAACCGCCCTGTGTGATCACGGCCTTGGAGGCTGCGGCGGACAGGCCATAATACTGGTTACCGCCGTTGATAGCCGCTCCGGCGTAAGTCAGGTATACATCTGCGAGTAATGATTGCACGAGCCCCATTGACACACGGCCGGTTTTATCGGACCATGGCAGCGTGGATTTGGCGGCAAGTACCAGGTCTGGAATAATGATCTGGTCGTAAATATCCTTGGCTGCAGTGCGTGGCAGATTCAGGTTCAGGTCTTTTGGCACTTGGGTTACACTGGGAACCGCACCATACATTCTCACCAGGTGAAAATAGTAGAGTGCGCGCAGGGTATGCGCTTCGGCCAGCATGTTTGTTTTAACAGCATCTGTAACTTTTGCCTGCGGCAAATTCTGGATGGCCAGGTTACAGGCGCCTATACCCATGTATAAACGTTGCCACCAGGTATCGAAATAGAAGGAGGTCGCATTGTAGCTCAGGTTCTGGAAACTGGCAAAACCGGTTTGTCCCAGATCACTGTTCGATTTGCCTGTCATGAACTCCATCAGGTTGTAAACATTACCACCATAGGAAGACGGCTGGCCCTGCAAAAAGCCCTGCAGATACTGGTAAGAGCCATCTGCAATGGCTCTTGCCACTTTGGGATCCGACAGGTCGGCATCCGGCGGAATGAAATTCGAAGGTTGCTGTTCCAGGAACTTTTTGCAGGAGCAGCTAAGCAACACCAGCAAGACGAGTATGATATGTTGAGTCGTTTTCATTTTCTTATTTTTAAATTCACTAAAAAGGTTATCACATCAACGGGTACACGTTTTTCATCAGAAGCTGACATTCACACCCAGGTTCCACACGCGTGGGCGGGGATAAGGGAAGAAGTCGATGTTCTGGGAGAAACCGGTGTTGGTACCATAACCGAAGTTAAAAGTGTCTACTTCAGGATCATAACCAGTGTATTTGGTGATCAGGAAAAGGTTTTGCACGCTCGCATAAATGCGGAACTTGGTGATATGGCTTCTTTCCAGCCATGATTCCGGGAAGGAATAACCCAGGGTGAAATTCTGACCTCTGATATAGGAACCATCCTCTACCCACCAGGTATCAAAATGGGAATCCTGTGTGAATTTGTAGCTACGCACCTGTGCAATATGCGTGTTCTGATTTTCCGGAGTCCAGGCATTCAATACAGTAGCCAGGCTGTTTGCCAGCGTCTGACGGTCTTCGGTAGAGTGCTTGAACGCAGCAGCGGTATTTACACCCTGTACAAAACGGATATCAAAAGTGAAGTCCCATCCTTTCAATTTAAATGTACTGCTGAAAGTACCGGTCCATTTTGGATATGCACGGCCTATGATGCCGTATACCGCGTTGCCATTGGCGTCATACTCATATTTTCTGTCGCCGGGTAACAGGGAATGCTTGGCTGCTTCCGCTGCTTCATCGGTGCTGTAGGTACCTAAGCGGTTCATACCATAAAACGAACCAATGGGTTCACCTACCCGCAGGATATTGGTCTGACCCAGGAAGTTGGGACCAGGGAAGATATCTGCGTTACCATCGTTGAGCGTCAGGATTCTGTTTTTGTTGGTCGCAAAAACAAAGGTGGTACTCCAGGTAAAGTTTGGTTTCTGGATGTTGATCGTGCTGAGGTTTACTTCCAGACCGGTATTTCTCACTTCTCCCACATTTTTATACACATTGGGGGTGTACATACCGGCAGACCATGGAATAGGCGCTGCGAGCAGGAGGTCGGAGGTTTTACGGTTGTAGTAATCCACGTTCAGGTTAATGCGGTTATCTACCATTACTAATTCCAGACCTGCATCAATCTGGTTGGAACGTTCCCATTTCAGATCAGGGTTACCCACATATCCGGGGATCAGGGTGGGTTGGTTGGCGCCATTTAACACCACCTGGTCTGGTCTGAGTTGTGCTAAACTCTGGAACAATCCAATTTCCTGGTTACCGGATGTACCGTAACTGGCGCGGATTTTCAGGTTGTTGATCGTTTTGCTGTTTTTCAGGAAGTCTTCTTCAGACACACGCCATGCGGCGGCTACTGAAGGGAAGAACGCAAACTGGTTGTCCTTGCTGAATTTGGAAGAACCATCATACCTGCCGGTAGCAGTAAAGAGATATTTACCTTTAATGCTATAGTTCACACGCGCATAGTAAGAGTTCATCGACCATGGCTGTGTCTGGGAAGTGATATTGGCGCGTACCGATCCTGCCGCCTGGTAGTTCCACTGGAAGTAATCAGACAGGAAGTTCTGCGTTTCCGAGAGATTGTTTTGTGCATTGTATTCCAGGAAGGAAATACCGGCAATGGCGTTTAAGGTATTGTTGTTTTTGAATGTTTTATTGTAAGTCAGGTAGTTTTCTGACTGCCAGTATTTGTTGTAGTCGTTGGTAATCCTCGCTACACCACCCTGGTCCTGTGATAAGTGGGGCAGGTTACCGGCAGAATAGAAGTTTGCTTTATTGCTGATCTGGTCATAACCAAAGTCTGTTTTGAATTCCAGGTCTTTGGTAATGCGGAACTGCATATAGAAGTTACCCAGGGTATGCATCTGGTTGTTCAGGGTATACCTGTTCTGGGCTATCTGTACCGGGTTTGGACCTCCTTCCAGACCGGCAATGTCGTAGTTGCCTGCCCAGGTGCCATCAGGATATCTTACCGGAACGATGGGTACTTCTTCCGTTACCATCCTGGGTACGTTCAGGGAACCATTACCATCAGATACCAGTCTTTGGGTACTGGATACGATATTCAGGCTACCGCCTATTTTCAGCCAGTCTTTTACCTGGTCATCAAAAGTGGCCCTGGCGGAATATCTTCTGAACCAGGAATTGATCATCAGACCATTCTGATCGAGATAACCGAGGGAAGCGCTGTATAAGAGTTTGTCGGTACCGCCCTGGAAATTCAGCTGGTGACTGGTAGAAACGGCTGGTTTATAGGTTTCCTTTTCCCAGTTGGTGTTGTACAGTGGTTTGTTGTTTTCATCAAACAGCAAAGGATAGTGGGCGTGATCCAGTATAGCGGTAGGCGTCCAGGTGCCATGATCCGGGTCGAACTTGGTGGCATTGGCAAAAGCTTCGTTATAAACTTTTACAAATTCATCGGAGTTCAGGGTCCGGAGGTGGCGGGCCAGGGTGCTTACGTTTACATCTCCCTGGTAGCTTACCTGGGTGGGGCCTGATCTACCGCGTTTCGTGGTGATCATGATTACACCGTTGGCGCCTCTGGCACCATAGATCGCGGTAGAGGAGGCATCTTTCAATACTTCGATAGAGGCGATATCGTTCGGGTTGATGGCATTACCATCTACACCGGCCACACCGTCTACTACATATAGCGGGTCAACAAACGAGTTGATGGAGCCAATACCACGGATACGCACTTTAGCTGCCTGGCCGGGGGCACTGCTGTTGATGTTTACATCCACACCGGCAATTTTACCCTGCAAAGCCTGTGAGATGTTGGGAACAGGTGCGTCCATGATCCTTTCTGCTTTTAAGGAAGATACGGCACCGGTGAGGTCCGATTTTTTCACCGATCCATAACCGATCACCACCAGGTCGTTCAGGGTGTTTACCTGCACTTCGAGGGAAACGTTGATAGTGGTTTGATTGCCCACCACGACCTCCTTGCTTCCGAATCCGGTGAAGGAGAATACAAGGACGGCATTCTGATTCGGAACCGTAACGGTGTAAACGCCATCCACATTGGCAATGGTGCCGGTGGACGTACCTTTCACAGCGACCGTCGTATTGGGGATCGCGGTTCCGTCAGCGGCACTGGTGACCTTGCCGCTTATCTTAATCTGGGCCATAGCCTGCATGGAGAATAGCAGGCATGCAAGCACATAAAATAGTTTTGCTTTCATAACAAGTCTTTAGAGATGATGGAATAATAGCCGGTAAATTGTACGTTTCAGTTGATGTTAGTCATAGATGTGTCTATGACTGCAAGTGAGATTTGGTTTTATTCATGTGATGATGTGTTTTTAATCAGTTAGATCCGGTTGATGAATAAATAATAAATGAGCAGGCTTAATTGTTTAATTATTACTGCTGATTAATTGCCCATTTTTTCAAAAGCGTGATGGCGTCTGATAAAACACCTGCTTCTCCCCGAAAATTGCCTGATCCTTTTGGAGTGCCTGTCTGAACGTCGTACCATTCGAAGAAACCGTTGTGAGCAATGACGCGGTCGGTCATGGGTTTGAGCTCTGCTACTGCTTCCTGTATAAATCCGTTTATAATGAGGGCTTGTATCATGCGTCCGCCAAACCAGGTCCAGTCGCCTGCGTTCTGATACACATAAGGGTGCATATTCGGAAACTCCTGCGCGGGGTAAGGCGGGTATACCGTAATGCCAATGGTGGCGAATTTTTCTTTGGCGGCGGCCTGTGTCATTTGCCGGTTAATAGCTGCTATTTCGCTGGCGGTATGGAATCCTGCCAGTATCGCACAGGCGGAGCCTCCTGTATAAAGTATTTCCTTTTCGTTGAAGGACGGGGAAAACGGACTGCCGTCCAGGTAAAGATGCGGGATATATTTCTGTGCTTTCGTATCCCACAGGTATTTGCGTACATTTTTGCGGATCCCGGCCGCTACGGCGCGCCAGTCCCGTTGCGCCTTATAACCGGGAGGCTGCATGGCCAGGAAATCCTGGATGGCGATTACGAACATCGCGTTATCGTAAATATCTATCGCCCACTTCGTTTTATCGTTGATAGCCACGCCCCAACCGGTTTCTGGTTGAACATCCCCCCAGTCGATGGTAGTGGCTCCGGTGATTAAACCATATTTTTCCGACCAGCGCTCTTTCAGTAGATACTCCATGGAGGCCTCTATCCGTTGCAAAATCGTTTTATCATTAATCACTAAAAAAAGGAAGGCCTGATCGCCGGTAGCTGTCACGTATTTTTTGATCGCCTGGATCAGGGAAGTTTCCTGGTCGGTTTCTACTGTATTCTTATGCGCTGCCCATTCCGGCGCCAGATCTGAATAACGGTACTGGTAGCCGCCATTCGCCTTTGCGCGCGGGATAACGCCATCAGGGATATTCCCGTCTGCCGCCTGCATCCGGAAAAAAAGCAGCAACATTTCTTTCACCTGGGCATGTGGAAGTACCTGCAGGGAACCGTTAATAAAAGTATTGAAATCCCGGATCCATACTTCTCCGTAAGAAGTACCCGCCGTAAAGTCTGTCAGTAATCTCAATGCACGCGCCTGGACCGTGTCCAGACGGCTATCTGCCAGTATCGTGGCAGCAAGGTTTTTTGGGTTATTCTGAGCAGCCAGGTTTCCGGAAAGGAAAACAGGAAAACCAATACCTGCTATAAAGGGAATTATCGAAAAAATCTTTTTCATAATGTGGCCCCGGATATTATGTACAAACATATAAACATAAATTTATTAATGCAAGAAAAGTTTTTAACATCGTCTTAACAAGATCGTATGCTAATAATTAATTTAATATCAAATAATTATGATGTTAAAAATAAATTCATATTAATTAGTCGTACTTATTCTTATCTTGAAGCGCCACCATACATACTGCCAAAATAAGCGCAGGTAAAATTGTTTTTCTTGTTTATTTCCCCTTGCTTTGCTGCATGAATTTGAGTATAGATCATAAAAATCCTTTACCACTTCATATACAGGCAGAAAACCTGTTAAGGAATATGATAAAAGATCCACAGTATGCCGGTGGAAAATTTTTACCTAACGAAGTCCAGCTCGCCAAACAACTGGCGATTTCCAGATCTACCTTACGTCACGCTTTAAATAAACTCGTATACGAAGGACTGCTGACCAGGAAAAAAGGAGTGGGAACAAAAGTAGCAGAAGCTGCCATCAGTTCTAAATCAAAGAACTGGCTCAGTTTCACGCAGGAAATGACCGCGCGTGGCATTGTTATCAAAAACTTTGAACTGCATGTCACCTGGGTATTGCCGGATGAAACCATTGCCAATTTTTTTGAAATTAGCCCTAACAAGAAAGTACTGAAACTGGAACGTTTGAGAGGTAAAGCGGAAGGACCTTTTGTATATTTCATTTCCTATTTTCACCCGAGAGTGGGATTAACCGGTGAAGAGGATTTTAAACGTCCGCTGTATGATATACTGGAAAAGGATTACATGACGGTAGCCACTTTATCCAAAGAAGAAATCAGCGCAAAATCTGCCGATAAATTTATTTCGGGCAAACTGGAACTGGAATCAGGAAGCCCTATCCTGTTAAGAAAACGGTTTGTATTTGATCAGGGAGAACGACCTATCGAATATAACCTGGGTTATTACAGGGCCGATAGTTTTGTATATACGGTAGAAAGCAGAAGAGAATAGTTTGCGCTTTTAATAAGCGAAACAATAGAAACGGATCAACAGGAATACCACATCGTATTCCTGCTGATCCGTTTTTCATATTGCCTGTTTATGGCTTAGGAGCGGCGGCTACATCCTTTGTAACTGCCGGCCATACACCTGGCGCAGGGAAGCTCACACCTTTGGTAGCGCCTCTTACACCGGCATCCTGACCGAAGTAATACAGTGGCCAGCCTTTGTAGGTTAATTGTTTTTTACCGGCTACGGTAATGCTGCCGAATAATGTTTTGTCCAGCGTAGAGGGTACTACGATCTGATCCGTTTCGTAGATAGGCCATACCGCATTATTGGAAAAATCCGCTTTTGTAAATTTGTTGATGTTGAAACTATCCTTGCTGAATGCATAGAGCGTAAGTCCTTTAGCATCGGTGAAATACAATGTTTTACCGGTGCCTTCCGTATGATCCGCCAGGTAGTTTTTTCCGTCGGATCCAACGAGCTGGCCGTTTACAAGCTGTATGGAGTAATCTGCTTTAGCAACAAACCAGATGCCGCCAACGCCTTCTCCATTTGTCTGTCCGGGCGCTTCACGTACGTTGTAGCCGCCGGATGGTGGCGCATAGTAATACAGCGGCCATCCTTTATAGGTAGATTGCTTTTTACCATCGGTGGTGGTGATGGAGCCAAAGTCCTTGATGTCCAGGCCCGTTCCGAGTGCTGCCTGCGCCAGGTTGTCGCCGGCATAGTACACCGGCCATACGGCCGCACAGCCACCCGTGCAATTGTTGTTACCATTAAAATCATTGGAGAAATAATAAAGGGAATTACCATCTACGTCCGTCAGATGATTCCCTAAGGTAGCGTTGCTGCTCAATTGTACCACTGGCTTAGGTGTGGGAGGAGTGGACGGATCATCGTTTTTACTTCCGCAGGAAGAAAACGCAATGATACCAGACAAGGCTATCAATGAAAGAAGGGTGTTTTTTACGCAGTTCATACTGTTGTGATTTTTAGAAATTTGAAATAACATACGCTGTTGCGGGCTGTTGGTCAGTAACAGCCGGGTCAGACAATCGGTACTTATGCGTATTCGATAAAAACAGTAAAAAGGTTGTCTCCCGCTGAAAATATTTTCAGCTACTTTTGTTGCTATGGTCAATGAAAGTTTCTACCTCCGGCAATATGAATCCCAGGAAGGCGATACACGGCTGGTGATGGACGTAATGTCTGTGTACATGTATCCCCTGGAAACATTTACCATTACAGACGCGGTAAACCGGGTGGAAGAAATAAAAGGTATCAGGATCAGTGAAATCATAAAACACCTGATGGCATCCGGGTTGGTGATAAAGCATGTGACAGGCAATTATTCGCTGATCCCGGAATTGAACTTTATTCTTTTTCCGCTAAATATTAAACAGGCGCGTTATGCTACTTTGCTGGAAAGAACCCGCTACGCAGTACACGCCTTTTACAGCATCAGTGCCCGTATCCAGGATCTGCAGCAGGTGTTGGTGGCGTATTTTACGGGCGACCGCTTTTTATTATCGCCGCCTGTCCGGAAAATAGAACTGGAGCTGTCTGAATACCAGCCCTATCTTTCCTACCTGTTATATTTCCCCGTTTATGCCGGATTACTGGCCTTTTTCAGCCAGGAAAGCATGGACAAAATTGTATCCTTTGCATTAAAATACAATTTGCTGAAAATGCCACCGGTAGAGGAACTGGAAGCTTTTGCCCGGCAGTATGGCCAGGATTTTCCGGAACTGATGCTGTTGCAGGGACAACTACAGATAGCACCCGCTGATAAAACAGCGGATGATCTTTATGCCCAGGCAGTGATCCTCCTGTATCAGCGGCAACCTGAAAAAGCCCTGGCTTTTTTTGAAAAAGGAATCAAACGTCAACGGCAGTACGATAAAAAGAATACACTGCCGTTATCACCGTTGTTTGCGTTCTATTACGCCTTCACACTGGCTGTACTGCCGGGTGAACACGTAAATGCACTCATCACAAAAATTGTGAGCGCCTATGAACGCAAATTATTTCCGGCGATTACGCCTGCCATTTGCTTACTGCATTTTCATGCCGGCCGGAAAGAAAAAGGAGAACAATTGTTACTGCTGATTCTGGAAGGTGATGAAAGTTCTCTCCTGAGTTACTTGTCTGTATTGTGTTTGCAGCTGCTGCACCCCAAAAGTAAATTGCTGCGCAACTTTAGTATGACCGCTGCCCGGGTCATGAACCTGGGTATGGAACGTCACTACCGGTTACTGACCTACGAATATTTATATTTATTTAAGGGAGATGACTACCAGGGATATGCCTCTCTTTTCCAGGAAGCAGGCGCCATTGCCGGTTATCCGCCGGTATTTTCACAGATGGAGCAAACACCTGACTGGGAGCGATTGTTAAATACCCTCTTAGGGGCGGATAGCCATCTCACAAAAAAAGAAAAACAGGTGGTCGCCACCCGCCTGATTTACCTGGTAGATTTTGATCACTATAAAATACAACCGGTGTTGCAAACCTCGCAAGGCAGCAACACCTGGAGCAGTGGCCGCAATGTAGCGCTGAAGAAACTCAAGGAAGGAAAGGCGGAAGCCATGACTGAGCAGGATCTGCATATAGGCGCTACCGTACAAAAGGATCACTATTACAACTACGACGGTGAATCCTATTCCTTTGCAGAAACAGTCTGGGAAGAAATTGCCGGTCACCCGTTATTGTTTTCTGCAGATGATATCACGCTGTCTGTAGAAATCATTAAAGCACAGCCCGAACTAAGCGTTAATAAAACCGGCCATGGATATACCTTTAGCGCCAATATTGATGACTATGTCAGCGAAACCGTTTTTGTAAAGGAAACCAATACCCGCCTGAAAGTGATTCACCTCACGGCCCAGCAACGACGCCTGTTACAAACATTGCAGCAGATTCCGGTGGTACCTGCTGCGGGCAAGGATAAGCTGATCCAGGTGTTGAAAAGCATCGGCGCACACCTGACCATCCATGCGGATATGGGCGATATTGCCGCCAACATCAACAAGCGGCCGGGCGACAGCCGTATTGTAATTCAACTGCTGCCACTCGGCGATGGCCTCAAAGCCGGTATCTATGTGAAGCCATTTACCATAGATCCTCCTTACTGCAAACCAGGTATAGGGGCGCATAATATTATCGGCATCAGCAACGGAGAACGCTGGCAGGCCATCCGCGATCTCGCTAAAGAAAAAACTAATGTAACGGCGTTGCTCAACCTCATACAAGGCGCTATTGAACAGGATCTTGGTGATGATACCATCATCTTTGAAGACCCGCTGGACTGCCTGCAACTACTCGAAATTATTCATCAGTATCCCGAACTCGTAAGGGCCGAATGGCCCGAAGGAGAACGGTATAAAGTCCGTCAGCAGGCAGGATTCGCGCAGCTGAGCATCTCCCTGAAAGAAAAAGATCACTGGTTTATGTGCACCGGTGAACTGAAAATAGATGAAATGACGGTGCTGGCGCTGAAAGACCTGCTGGATACCACCCGCACGGTAAAGAAGCGATTTATCGCCTTGCAGAACGGGGAGTACCTGGCATTGACGGGCGATTTACGCCGACGGTTAAACGAAATGTCCAGCGTTGCAAATATAGATCAACAGGATATCAGTATACAGCCTTATGCAGCACCTGTGCTGGATGAACTGCTGGAGCAGGCAGGTAGTGTTACCACCGATGCTGCCTGGAAAGCTTTTTCCCGTAAGCGCAGCAGCGCAATGGAACTGGCTGTAACGGTACCGGATACACTGCAAACGGAGCTGCGACCTTACCAGGAAGAGGGTTTCCGCTGGATGACACATCTCGCTGCCTGGGGGGCAGGCGCCTGCCTGGCAGATGACATGGGCTTGGGTAAAACTATTCAGGCGATCGCGCTACTGTTACACCGGGCGCCCGACGGTCCTGCATTGGTGATTTGTCCGGCTTCTGTAGTGACTAACTGGAGCAATGAAATAGCACGGTTTGCCCCGTCGCTGAACGTAATATTGCTGCATAACGGGCATCGTGCCACGCTGATTAAAAGCGCCGGCCCGTTTGATGTGGTCATCACCACCTATGGACTGCTGCAGGCAGAAGAAAAATTGCTGGCCCGCGTGAAATGGCCCACCCTGGTGCTGGATGAAGCACATACCATCAAAAACTTCCAGACAAAAACTTCCAAAGCCGCAATGGCCATGCAGGCCGGATTTAAACTGATGCTAACAGGAACGCCTATCCAAAATCACATGGGCGAAATCTGGAACCTGTTTAACTTCCTTAATCCCGGGCTGCTGGGCAGCCTGGATCATTTCAATAAACAATTTGTTTTCCCTTCGGTGCGTAACCCGGAAAGCACCGTGAAACAGCATCTTAAGAAATTAATTGCTCCTTTCATTTTACGCCGTACTAAAACAGGTGTGCTGGATGAGTTACCGCCAAAAACAGAAATCGTAAAACTGGTGCCTTTGTCGTCTGATGAAGCTTCCTTCTACGAAGCATTGCGGCGGAAAGCCCTTGAAAATATCAAGGCACAGGAGGGTAGCATGGCGCAGCAGCATATCCGTGCGTTGGCAGAGATCAGCCGGTTGAGAATGGCTGCTTGTCACCCGCAGCTGGTGGATGCAGAAAGCGAGATCCCATCTTCCAAACTATCCGTATTCAGGGAGATAGTAGAGGAACTCGTGTCCAATCAACACCGGGCGTTGGTATTCAGTCAGTTTGTGAAGCATTTGGATCTTGTGAAGCAGCTGCTGAATCACCTGGGCATCACATATCTCTACCTCGACGGCAGTACGCCTTTATCGCAGCGGGATAAGCTGGTGAAGGATTTCCAGGCGGGCAAGGCGCAATTGTTTCTGATCAGCCTGAAAGCGGGTGGATTGGGACTTAATCTTACTGCGGCCGATTATGTGATTCATATGGATCCGTGGTGGAATCCGGCTATTGAGGAGCAGGCCTCCGACAGGGCGCACCGTATCGGTCAAACCCGGCCGGTTACCATTTACCGTCTGGTGGCGCAATATACCATTGAAGAAAAAATCATTGCATTACACAATAGTAAACGTGATCTGGCAGATCAGCTGCTGGAAGGCAGCGATCAGGCTGGCAAACTCAATGCAAGGGAGTTGCTGGACCTGATCGCAGATCATAGTTTATAGCGCTTAAAACGGCGAAGGACTGATACTCGTCCACCCGCCATCGATAATCAGGCTTTGCCCTGTAATATGCCTGGCGTGATCAGATACCAGGAATAGCGCTGCGTTGGCGATATCCTGCGTATGAGCAGGGCGCCCCATAGGCGTGAGTTCCGACCAGGTGCGTTCGTAGGAAGGATCGTCCAGCGTACGTTCCGTAAGGGTGGCGCCGGGCGCAATCGTGTTCACCGTAATCTTATGTGCAGATAATTCAATGACCAGGTTTTTTGCCAGCATTTCCAGCGCCGCTTTACTCATACCGTAGGCGGCCAGGTCTTTATGCGCCTGGTGGCCGGTAACGGAGGAGGTAAACAGGATGGAGCCACCCTGGGGTTGTTGTTTCATCTGGTTAGCGGCCGTTTGGGCCAGGAAGAAAGTACCGCCTAAGTTTACCTGCATCACCCGGTTAAATGCTTCGGGCGTATAGGTAAAGAAGTTACCAAACAGCGTAATACCTGCGTTGGCAATCACGATATCGAGTCTTCCGTATTCGGTAACGGCGGTATGTACCATCTGCTGAATAAAGGCCACATCGCTGGAATCGCCAGGCATGGCTATACAGCGGCCGTTGGCGGCGGTGATGGCCTCCGCAGCCTGTTGTGCGAGGGGCGTGTCAATATCATTCAGAATGACCACTGCGCCCTGCAAAGCGAGTTGTTTGCTTATTTCAAATCCGATGCCCTGTCCGGCGCCGGTTACGATCGCTACTTTGTTTTCAAATGTCATAAACCGGTATTTAGTGTGAGTCCCTGGTTACCTGGCTGCCGGAGCTGCCTTTCAGAAAATCGAGATCAGCGCCCAGATGCGCCTGCTCTACGTGTTGCTGGTACAGTTGCACATATCCACGGGTCGATTGCGGATACACCGGTTTCCATGCTGCTTTTCTACGGGCAATTTCTTCCGGGGTAATATCGGCATACAGGCGGCGCTGATGTACATCCAGTGTGATTACATCGCCTTCCTGGATAATGGCCAGGTTGCCACCAGCAGCGGCTTCTGGTGATACATGCAGTACTACGGTACCAAAACCGGTACCGCTCATCCTTCCGTCGGAAATGCGCACCATATCGGTGATACCGCGTGCCAGCAGTTTAGCCGGTAGTCCCAGGTTGCCTACTTCCGGCATTCCGGGATAGCCTTTAGGGCCAACGTTTTTCAGTACCAGGATACTGTTTTCATCTACCTCCAGTGCAGGATCATCGATCCTTTTTTTATAATCATCGATGTCTTCAAATACAACGGCTTTGCCGGTATGCTGCATCAGGTGCGGACTTGCAGCAGATGGCTTGATAACGGCACCATCTTCGCAGATGTTGCCTTTCAATACCACGATACCGGAAACGGCGTTAAAAGGATCTTCCAGGGTAGAGATGACTTCTTTATTATAGCTCACTGCATCGGCGTAATTGGCGCCGATCGTTTTTCCATTAGCAGTCATACAATCAGTATGCAGGTGTTGCAGGAGTGCATTCATGACGGCGGGTAAACCACCGGCGTAATACAAATCCTCCATGAAATAGCTGCCGGAGGGCTGGAGATTGGCAATCAGGGGGATATTGGCCGAAAACGTGTCCATATCCTGCAGATTCAGTTCTATCCCGATACGGCCGGCGATGGCCAGCAGGTGGATAACAAAATTGGTGGAACCACCAATGGCGGCATTTACGCGGATCGCATTCTCAAAAGATTCCCTGGTCAGGATATCAGACAGTCGCCGGTTTTCGCAGACCATTTTCACGATTTCATTGCCGGAGAGTTGCGATAACACTTTTCGTGCGGCGTCCGGCGCCGGTATAGCTGCGTTCTGTGGCAGTGATAATCCCAATGATTCTACCATACAGGCCATCGTGGAAGCGGTACCCATTACTGCGCAATGGCCGTCGCTGCGGCACATGCCGGCTTCTGCCATGGCCAGTTCTTCGTTGCTCATCCGGCCGGCCCTCACATCTTCACTAAACCGCCAGATATCACTGGTACCAATGCTATGGCCCCGGTGCCGTCCGGTGAGCATGGCGCCACCAGATACCACAATCGTAGGGATATTGACGCTACAGGCGCCCATCACCAATGCTGGTGTAGTTTTGTCACATCCACATAATAATACTACCCCGTCAAGCGGATTGGCGCGGATCGATTCTTCCACATCCATACTCACAAGATTCCGGTATAACATGGCGGTAGGTTTGATCAGTGTTTCGCCCAGCGACATTACGGGGAACTCCAGCGGATAACCACCGGCTTCCAGTACGCCGCGCTTCACGGCTTCCGCCAGTTCCCTGAAATGAGAATTACAGGGGGTGAGTTCCGACCAGGTGTTACAAATACCTATAATGGGCTTGCCTTCCAGTTCATGCGAAGGAATCCCTTGTTTCTTTAACCAGGCCCTGTAAATAAAACCATCTTTGCCTCCACGGGCAAACCAATTGCTGCTTCTGAGTGAATTTTCCTGCTTCATAACGTGAGTCGATATGCGATAAGGTACAATAAATTATGGATTTTGAAAATCAGTGAGATATAATTTTCCATATGGCTCATTACAGGTCTGCTTATCAACCTGCTTATTCTACATGATAAGTAGGTTATCATTTAACAGATGTTTATCACAGCGACTCACCAAAGTCTAAAATTTATTATGGAATTTTAATCCGATAGCATCTGTACCCAATAACCTGTATACTCCACAATGAAGAAACTATCCGGACTGATCATCTTTTTGATTGTCACCCATTGCTGCTTTGCGCAGCAGGCTACAGTAAAAGGAAATGTGTCGGACACACTTAACCGTGTGCAGTTGTCAAATGCAGTCGTAGCACTGCTGTATGCCAAAGATTCCATCTTGTATAAGTTTACCCGAAGTGATGAAAAAGGACATTTTGAAATAAGAAATGCCGCACAAGGAAAGTATCTGCTACTGATTAGCTATCCTTCCTTCGCTGATTACGTTGAGCCTTTAACGTTATCAGATACTACTGTGGTGAAACTGGATAAAGTGATGCTCACGCAGAAGTCCCGATTGCTCCAGGAAGTAGTGGTGCAACAAAAAGTAGCGGCCATAAAAATGAAGGGCGATACCACGGAATTCAACGCCGGTAGTTATCAGACGGCTGCCAATGCCTCTGTAGAGGAGCTGCTGAAAAAATTACCGGGTATCCAGGTAAATAGCAAAGGCCAGATTACGGCCCAGGGCGAAACAGTGAAGAAAGTACTGGTGGATGGAGAAGAATTTTTCGGAGATGATCCAACGCTGGTCACCAAAAATCTACGGGCAGATATGGTAGATAAAGTGCAGCTATATGATAAGAAAAGTGATCAGTCGGCCTTTACTGGTATTGATGATGGTGAGAAGTCGAAGACCATCAATATTAAGCTGAAGGAAGATAAGAAGCATGGTTACTTTGGTAAAGTCGCTTTAGGCGCCGGTGACCAGGGATTTCATGATAGCCAGGCGATGTTGAATATATTTAAGGGCAAGAAGAAATTTGCTGCGTTTGGCATCATGTCTAATACTGGTAAAGTAGGGCTGGACTGGGGCGACCGCGAAAAATTCGGTTCAGGAAATGGAGAGATGTCTGTCAATGACGATGGCGACATGGAGTTTTATTACCGTGGCGATGACATGGATAGCTGGGATGGCCGCTTCCAGGGCAACGGGTATCCCCTGGTACAGACCGGAGGCCTGCATTATACCAATAAATGGGACCGCGACCGGCAGAGTATGAATGCCAATTATAAACTGATGAAATTGTATGTGGATGGTAACAGCGAGTCATTATCGCAGAATATTCTTCCGGATACTATTTACTATAATCACTCAAAAGAAAGTTTTAAAAACAGTATTTTCCGTAATCGGGTCAATGGTAATTACGAACGGCAGTTTGATTCCACTTCTTCGATAAAACTGGAAATTGACGGAGGACTGGATCATAAAATCTCCAGCGCTTTAAACAGCAGTGGCATGGAGAAAAATGATATGATCATTAACCGGGGTGAACGCAAAACATCCAACGTAACGGATGTAGGAAGCATGAACGCTAACCTCTTATGGCGCAAAAAGTTTAAGAAAAGAGGACGTACCCTTTCCCTCAACCTGGCGGAAAATTATTCCCGCACTAACGGTGAAGGCATGCTGGATGCTTTTACTGAGTATTATAAATTAAACAAGGTGGATTCTGTGCAACATACCGATCAGCGCAAAACCACCAATAATGAGAACATCAGTATTAACACCAACCTGGCTTATACGGAACCTTTGTCCAAATCGTCGTCGCTGTTGTTTAACTACGGCGTTAGCGTGGATAACAGTCATTCCAACAGGAACTCCTACAATCAGGGTGCCGGTGGGAAGTATACCGCTATGGATTCCCTGTACAGCAACGACTTCGCTTTTAATATACTGACGCATAAGGGTGGTATCCGTTATGGTTATACGAAAGACAAGATCCGTTTTAATATAGGCGGTAACGTTGGGTTCACCGATTTTAACCAGAAAGATATGTACCGCCATACCGAGGTTACCCGGAGCTTTGTAAACTGGTACCCGCGTGCGATGTTCCGCTATAATTTTTCCCAGCAGCGGCGGTTGTCGTTTGATTATAACGGGTCTACCCGTCAACCCGGCATCGACGACCTGCAGCCAATCCGGGTGAATGATGATCCGTTGAATATCCAGATTGGGAACCCATTACTGAAGCCATCTTTCAATAATTCCTTTAGTCTGAATTTTTCTGATTATAAGGTGATGACCAGCCGGAGTATCTGGGGATATATATCATACGAATCTACCGTTAATAGTATCAGTGAGAAGAGTTATGTGGATACATCCGGCAAAAGAACTACGCAGGCTGTGAACGTGAATGGCAGCAGGAGCGCACATTTCCGGACTTACCTGAGTTGGAAAGTGGTGCCCCTGGATATGAGAATAGGGGGTAGTTTGAATGGCGGCCTTAACCGGAATGTGAATTATGTGAATGGATTGCTCAATATCACCAATGCCTCCGATGCCGGGGCAAGTCTGCGGCTTAATAAGGATAAGGATAAGAAGTATGAAATGTATTTTGAAGGAGAAGCAAACTATAATACCAGTGTATCTTCAGTAGATAAAAGTCTGCGTACCCAGTACTGGACATACAATTTTTCGCCGGGTGCAAATTTTTATCTGCCACTGAAACTGGAGCTGCATGCCGATCTGAACTATAGTATCCGTCAGAAAACGCCGGTATTTACCACCAATAATAATGTGGCTATTCTGAATGCATACGTGGCGAAAAAGTTTGGAAAAAAAGAACTGTTGCAACTTAACTTCTCCATGAACGATATTCTAAACCAAAGTATTGGTTTCGACAGATCTATACAATCAAACACCATCTATCAGCGTACTTACAGCAAGATTGGCCGGTATGGCTTATTATCTTTTATCTGGAATTTCAACAAATTAGGCGCAGGATCTCCTAAAGAATAATCAATTATGAAAAGCATCTGTATAATACTCAGTGTATTCGTGATCGTGATACTGTCTGTTTTTCCGGCAAAGGCGCAGCATACCGTGTTTTTGCAACAGGGGCGTATTGAATATGAAAAGCGGGTAAATGCCTTTGCCCGTATGGATGAGCTGAATAAAGGGGAAGAGAACTCCTGGACAGAGATGATTAAGAAAGGAATGTCGCAGTACCAGGTTACTTATTTTGATTATGCTTTCACCAATAGCACCACGCTTTATAAACCCGGCAGAGATAATCCCGATAATAAAGTGATTCCCTGGCAGGATGCTCCTGCAGAGAAGAACATCGTGTATTCCCGGCTGGACAGTATGCAGAGTATTGCCCAGAAGCAGGTATTTGAGCAAAATTATCTCGTGAAAGACACGATGCGACAGATCCGTTGGAAGATTACGGATGAAACCCGAAAGATCGCCGGATTTGATTGCCGGCGGGCCAATGCGGTTATCATGGACTCTATTTATGTGGTGGCCTTTTATACCGATGCGATTGTAACGCCTGGTGGTCCGGAGTCGTTCAGTGGCTTGCCCGGTATGATCCTGGGAGTGGCTTTGCCGCATGAGCATATCACCTGGTTTGCCACGAAGGTATTGGTAGATGATGTGAAACCGGAGACATTAAAGCCGCCGGTAAAGGGTAAACCTGTGGACAATAAGGGGATCCGGGAATCTATAACAAAAGTACTGGGGAAATGGGGCCGTTATGGAAATTCATATATTAAGTCGATTATGTTATAATTGCAGCAGAAATGGCTGTCTTTTCCCACATACGCACTTTGTACACACCCGTACAACCTTTTGTGAAGCAAGGGGAGGGGGAGGTCGTTTACCGTGAATTGCTGCCGGATCCTCGTTTACAGGAATATGTGTTCTGTTACTGGCAACTTAAAATGGACAGACCTATGCCACACGCTTTCGACTATCGCGTAGTGGCGGATGGCTGTATGGATATCTTCTTTGAATGGCAGCGGCCACAGGAATCATTTGTAATGGGTTTCAGTGACGCCTGTACGTCATTTCCCCTCGAAGGGCCTTTTGATTACGTGGGTATCCGGTTTTTGCCGGGTATGTTCCCGAGGCTTTTTCATAGTGATGCCGGTGAATTATCGGATCAGGTGACTGCGCTGGCAGATGTAGCGCCGGTGGCCGCCCGATTGTTATCGGATCATTTCCGGGAGGGGATGGGTCTGCATCGGCTGCAAACCCTGCTGGATGGATTTTTAATGCAGGTAGTCAGCAAAGCGAAGGAGGCAGATCACCGGGTACAGGAAGCGGTAGATCTGATTGTGCGGACTGCCGGAATAATTACGTTAAAGACGGAATTGCCGCCGGGGATCAGTTCCCGGCAATTGAGACGTTTGTTTTCCTTTTATATAGGAGATACTCCCAAGGTATTCAGTAAGGTGGTACGTTTCCAGCAGGTGCTTCAATCTACACATGCAGGGGAAGGGATCCGGAAAAACAGGTCGTACCTGGATGCCGGTTATTACGACCAGGCCCATTTCATCCGGGAATTTCAGCGGCTTTATGGCCTCACTCCGGCGAAAGTCTTCCACAAGTAAGTTTGTCCCTTTTTTACAATTTTCCTTCTTTTTCGCGGCTTAATTTTGCTTTTATAAACGGAAAGCATATGAAAACGAGCATGTTATTGCTTACTTTTTCTTTTTTTGTAACCAGTATTTATTCACCCGTAAAACCAGGTAAAATGAAATTGAATGCAGGCGTCGTTACAGCTAAGATTGCGGAAAGTAAAAAGTTTTACACGGAAGTATTAGGCTTCGGGGTTACGTTTGAAAATGAGTTTTATCTCTTGCTCCATACGCCGGATAAGCAGGCCGAGCTTAGCTTTTTGCTGCCGGAACATGCCTCGCAGCAGCCGTTGTTCAGACCGGCGTTCAATGGGCAGGGAATGTACCTCACCATTGAGGTGCCTGATGTAGACAAGGTATATGAGGAGATAAAAGCAAAGGGGATAGCTGTTCAGATCGCCATCCGGAATGAGCCCTGGGGCGACCGGCACTTTGCTATCAAAGACCCCAGTGGCGTGGGTATTGACATTGTAACTTACGCACAGCCCTGATCCCGTTAACATTATTTTAAGTTAAGGAAACCTTAAAAGGGTGCCTGTTGGCACCATACAGGAACCATTTTTGTTTTCTATGAGTTGAACCAAAAATTTTAACCATGGCAAAGCAAAGCAAGGACGCAGTAAAAACCGAAATTCAGGAATTGGCAATTGGAAACTATAAAAGTTATCCGGACGATTACGAAACAGCACCTGCAGCCGTTTCTGAGAATATTGACTCATTGGCAAAGGGCTACTGGGATAGCCGGGAATATAAAGAAGTAGAGCGTGATGAGCGACTGGGCATCCATCTGGAAGATTATCAGCATTGGACAAAAGAAGCATATGACGCATTTATGGCATCCAACCAGTCATCCATGAACTGATTTACCACCACATTATCGATATAAACGGCTGCGGGAAAGTTGCAACTTTCCCGCAGCCGTTTTTTTATTTGTTGTTATCACAACCATTTCTCCGCCAGCATTGTTTATTTAAGACGGTGGATTCACTGCCATAATGTAGTGGGCACTACACCTGCTTTAATTATACTACACCATACTCCGAGCAGTGTGCGTTACCCCCTGATTGCATAGGGCTTTGGCTGAACCTGCCATTAATCCTAAATTTTCAGTGCATGAAAAAGCTTATCTGTTTGTTGATGATCCTGGGTGCGGCCTGGCGGTTAACGGCTCAGACCACCGCAGTGTCAATTGTTTTGCCGGATGAAGACCTGGTCACCCAGATCTTTGGTAAGAACAAGGAGTCATTGCTTAATGAGGCGTTAAAGATCTCCCCGCTGGAGCAACAGGCCTTTCAATCTGCCTTCCTGGAGTATGAAACGGAAAAAAGTCCGTGGTTATCGGAGCGTATTGCCCTGGTAAAGATGTACAATGAGGAGTTTTCTTCCATTGATGAGAAGAAAATGAACTCTCTAACCAGGCAATTTATTGCGAATGACCTGGAATTCGGGCGCTTGCAGATGCGCTATTTCCGGAAGTTCAACAAGTTGCTGGGGGCTACAAGGGCTGCCCAGTTCTTCCAGTTGGACAATTACCTGGAGCAATCTACGCGGGTGTACCTGCAGCACCAGTTGCCTTTTATTAAGGAGCTGGAATCTGACCGGCAGGCGAAACCGCTTACAGCCAGGTAACAACATTATTCCCGGCATACCGGTGATGGTATGCCGGTTATTCTTCTACAAAATCTTCACTACGGGGTATGGCCCTGAACTTTTCCATGAGTTCGGGAGAAAGCCCTGTAAGCTTGCGTTTAGCTGTATCGATCCATGCGCCATCCACTATTACGGTCGCGGATTTTACACCGTCGCCCCGGAAGATTTCATGTTTAATGGACCATCTGGAGCCATCAGCGCGGCATTTCGTCATTTCACAGGTTACCCTTACTTTATCGTTCGGGCTTATTTCCCGGTGGTAGATCAGTTCTTCCCGGAAGAGGATGGGCCCGAGCTGCTGCTGCATAAAATGGACTGCGGTAAGTCCTACCTGTTCCAGCAGGCTCAGTCTGGCCTGTGCGGCGAAATCGGCATAAGCCGAGTGACGCAGGTGCATATTGGCGTCTATCTGTGACCATAATACAGGTCCTTCAAAGAATACATTCATATTTAAATTTACGGAAAAGTGGTGTAAAACGGAGGGGTAAAACGGGGAGGTTAACTACCAGTAACGGCTATACGTAAACTATTTCAATCCCCGGATGCCTGCCAGGGGGCGGTGTCTTAACGAATTTTTTTTATAAAAAAAAGTAAAACAAATTTTTTTAGAATCAATTCCTTTTATACTTTCGCAGCCTGGAGAGTTGGCAGAGCGGTCGATTGCGGCAGTCTTGAAAACTGTTGACTGTAACAGGTCCCGGGGTTCGAATCCCTGACTCTCCGCAAAAACCCCTGATAATTTTATTATCAGGGGTTTTTAATAAATAAACATCTTATCATCTTATTAATTGCTATTTCGCATTTAAATCTGACTTGAAATACCTGAATTTTAAATTCTCTCCATTACCCGTCCGTGTTCCATTATACAATTCAAGTGCTATAGTATTTTCGTCAACCCAGATCAGGTTATTAATTGACCATTCGTTGGTGTAATAATTAAGAGCGGGCGTTATTCCTTTTAATCCTATCCCTGTTGAAACATTGAATAAAAAAATCTCTGCTCTGTGTTCATAATAGTTGCTATAATCAGGGCCGTCATACGATGAACAAACTAATAGTTGATCACACGATGAAGAAAGTAACATTTTTAATATTCCGGCATCATAGGATGAAGGCATTAACATTTTTCTATCTGTATTCCTTTCTGCCAGGTAAGTTTCACAGATTTCTTTACAGTCGTGAATTACATAAATACCTGAGCCACTGATAAATTGTCCGGAATCTAAAACGCAATTTGTTTTATATCTGTTTTTGCAGGATAGAAACTCATTCTTCGATATTTCCGTAAAATTTAGTTCCCGGCTACTATACAACGAGTCATTATGCAATATCAGCGCATTATTATTGCCTGCTATTAAATTCATCGTCTTATTTGTCTCTACCTCGCACAGGTTATCGATATTGTAATCAGCGTTTCCTGCATAAACAAAACTTTCGCCGAAGCTGAGTTTCTTTTCGATCTGTCCGGTGAATTTTTTCTGATAATTATTCTGTCCAACACTAATTATCGATAAAGAAAGTAGCAGTATCAAAAAAAGATTTGTTTTCATATTATCTTAATGCTGGTAAATAATCTATTGCACAGACCCTGTTGTTCTTCCTGCAAAGCTCGCCACAATTATTTTATTTCCCCAATAGTTTGATATACATATTAAAAATTTTAACCGCAGGTATAATTTCTTTATCTCGTGGTATAACCACCATTCGCAAAAATAGTTTGACCAGTAATCCACCATCCATCAGTAACCAAAAATTCTACGAGTGGAGCAATATCTTTGATATTGGTCAAACCGCCCAAAGCAGACGCCTGCTTGTGATAAGCCACCGCATCGTCACTCTCTTGCCCATAGAAGAATGGCGTATCCATTGGTGCTGGAGCAACCGCCGTTACTGAAATGCCTCGGGTACCAAATTCTTTGGAAGCTGCACGGGTAAAATGCTCAACCGGTGCTTTCGCCCCTGCATAGGTGGAATAATATCCCGTGAAGGCAGCCAGTAATGAAGTTACAATCGTATTGATTTTACCGTTGTCATTTAATTTCTTGCCTGCTTCCTGAATAAAGAAATAAGCTACTTTAGCGTTGATATCACTCATACTGTCGTATTCTTCCTCAGTGGTATTTCCAAAGGGTTTTTTCAATACTTTCCCCACGGTGTTGATCGCGATATCGACACCTCCGAATTTTTCGATAGCAGCATCGAATAGTTTGGTGATATTTTTGACTTGCGTGAGGTCTGCCTGAAATAAAAATGCTTCTCCACCGGCGTTTATAATGTCGGCCAGTGTTTTTTCAGCATCGGCTTTTGTACTGCCACTGTTATAATGAATGACTACTTTCGCTCCTTTGGATGCGAAAGTACGGCTTAATAGTCCGCCTAAATTTTTTGCGCCTCCTGCAATTAAAACTACTTTTCCGTTTAAATCGTTTCTAGTCATTTTGTCTGATTTTTAAATGTTTACAATTGATATGACAAAGATGACTAACTAAACGATTGAGCACATGGTGAACTTTTCGGAACTTTATTTTTTGTTTTCTTTCCGGAATTGTCCGGGAGTTTGCCCTGTAAATTTTTTGAAGAATTTAGAGAAGTTCGAAGGGTCGTAAGTGAGTATTCCTGCAACTTCTGCTACTGATTTATTGCTTTCAGAAAGTATTGATTTTGCGTGGTCTATAATCTTTAAATCATAAAAATGGCAAGGATGATTTCCTGTTTCCCTTTGTACTGTATCAGAAAGATGCTTATGCGAAATGAATAATTGACTTGCGATTTGATTGATTTCCATAAAGTCGCCAACACGACCCGAAACAACATCGGCAATGTGTTTGTCAAGAAACTGAAAATAGTTTTCGGTAATCTCTTTGCTCCTTTTTAGTATGTCCTGGTTAGGTTCTTCCATCCCATTTTTATTTTCATAAAATATAACAAAGATGTGTCTTTTTTAGGGATTATTTATGGTGAACTTTTCGCGCTCTTTTTCCTTTAAGAAGTAGTTATTATCCTGGCCTCATATATTAATCAAAAATTCATCTGCATTTGATGAGAGAAATGGCTGTTTTATTCCTGGAAAATTCACTGACAGATTGTGCATGTCCTCCCGGAGGAGATTAGCTTTGGGCATTTTATCAATCGGGAAGTTCTTCATAGCAACCTGTATGAAAAATTATATATAGAATTGAAAGATTATTTTGAAGCCGATCGTATTTACCACACCATTGAATTTGATATAGACATTCCCGAAGATTATAATCCTGGTACCCCTCAAAGAGGTACGATATTAAGATCTCGCCTCTTTTTGTATACCAGATATCCCACATCACTCAAGCCTGAATGCTGATTAGAAAATATTTTATCGTTGCTGCTATTGATCAATGGCTATTGATCAGAAATCTTAAATCCCTAATTCGTTTTTTTTATATTCATCAAGTAAAGGTTTCTTCCTTTGCTTCTCAATAGATGTCGATATATTTATATAGCGCTGAAATATACAAAACCGGAGCTGCCGGAATAACTATCATTACACTATTCATTCTATATTACAGGTATGAAGAAGATATACAGATTTGTTGAAGATTTTACAAGTGACGATGTCGCTTTTTTAGCTACGCTGGGGATCAAAGCAAAGGAGGGATTCGATGCCATCATGATTGATGCGGATTCCCCTCAACTGAATGTAATAAAAAAACGCTTTAGAAAAACCTGGACAGATACGCTTTCAACAGAAATGGTATTTGATGAACAGGATTTAAAATCCGCTAAATTCCTGCATATATATGCGGAGAAGTATTTAGGTTATGCGCTCCCGGATACGGACGGGGATGTTTTTGACGTGGCGGCAAGAGATCAGGAATATGGAATACTCAGAGGTGAGCAAACCGGATTTTTTAAAATGAAGGGGGAACCTAAATGGGGTAAATGGAAAATTGCTTCTTTACATTTTACAGAACACATCTTTTTTGTAAATCCTGTGGTTTATGAGGATTGCTTCAAACCTTTAAATATAGCTTGCAAACCGGTATTGGATCTAAAAACGAAGGCTCCCCTGAAGACGATAGTACAGCTGGTACAGCAAGGAGTAGCTCCATCTAAACTGCACCTCAATGCCAGGTATATTGATGAAATGGAAGCTGTACAAGGCTGGAACCTCACAAAATATGTTCTAAGGGCGGACATGCCTTATCCCATGTTTGAAGACAACCCTGGCGGATATGATTTTTTTTATACGCAGGAGTATTTTGGGAGTGGCGGATTTGCACAAAGAGGAACAATTATTTCTAACAAGCTTTACGAAATTTTATTGAATAATAATTTAACCGGACTAAATTATCATCCGCTTATAGCATCATCCATTTGAATATTTGTCTACACTTTAAACCTTATCAGATTTAGATGGTCCCATGACTTGTTATTTATTTTAAAATAAAAGACATGCAGGAAACTGGCACTAATGCAACTGATATTAGTAAAATTCAGAAAAAATTGGAGTTGGCTGGAATGCAGCCTTTACTGGATTTACTGGCACGCGTCAGTAATGAAAATATTAATAATGTTATCGATATTGGCTGCCGCAATGGCTTCTCGACCGAAGTCTTGAAAAACCGCTTCCCGGAGGCCAATATTTGTGGGATGGATAAATCAGCAGCTGCGATCGAAGCCGCCCGTAAACGTCTGCCGGATGTATCATTTAGCGTAGCAGATCTTTCTACCTGGGAAGATGACGGGAAATATGATTTAATATTTTCAGACTCGGTACTTCAGTTGGTATCAGCGCATGCCACTATACTGACTAAGTTAATAGGTCAACTCTCCCAGGGTGGTACGCTGGCTATCCAGGTGCCTGATAACGCGGAGCAGCCGATGCAGGAAATACTGCGCACTATTTCCGGTGAAGGTCCGTGGGCACATAAAATTGACCCGGTTATTCAGCGAATGGCGGTAGAAAGTGCAGATTGGTACTACCAGCAACTCAGGGATAAAGTAACCCGTCTTGAGGTATGGCGCACTACCTACTATTTTTCAGCCGCCAATCCGGTAGAAGCAAGCGAATGGTATAGAGGAACAGATCTCCACCTCTATCTCGACCCGCTTGAGAAAGAAGAGCAGCTTGAATTTTTGTCTCTATACAGTGCCAGGGTAAATGAAACCTATTATCCGTTTTTTGAAGGTGGCCGATTATTGCCTTTTTCACGGCTATTCTTTATTGCCACACGCTAAGCATAGTATATACCGCCTTTTTATACCACATCTTTCCGGTAAAATTTTTAATGTCTCAAAGTAATGGCTATCCTGTTTTATCCTGGTAGCCATTACTTTGAGACATTCTTCTTTTAATGAATGGTAAACTATTTACAAATCACCGATACCAATCTGGTTGCTGGTATAGTCCAGGAGAAAATAATGATTGGTGAAGAACTCTAATCCCAGGATCGATCTGCCAAGTTTGCCGGATTGATTGGGGACAATTCTCATACGGTATTCATTTTTATCAGTGTTGAACTGATAAGAGAATCCTTCGTTGGTGGAAAAATATACCGGCATATTACTATCCAATACATAAGGATCGGGAGAGGGTGTATCCGGATCAGATATACTACCACCTGTAGCAGTACCGGTATCGAATAGTATGGCTCCGGCAAACTGATCTCCATCTGCATAGATAGTGCCATGCACCTGTGGGGAGAAGGCGGCGCCATTAGCGGCAGATCCCTGCTGTTGCATAATATAATCTGTTTCAGATCCCGGATCTATTCCAACCTGTAGCAAGGGGGCGCTGTAAATAATACGGCTGCCACTCTGATTGATGACATCCGCATTTTGTATTGCGTTTAAAGCACTCAGGGACATGCCTGCATTCACACCAGCTCCATAATCGAGATAGGAGAACGGGCCTTTCATCTGACTCCTGGAGGCTACCCGGTCAGCGTTGGAGATAACCTGATTATTGACGCCGCATATACCATCCACCATTGGATCGGGGTCTAATGGTGCATGTTTTCCGGTGGCTGTTTTGATGCCATTGTACACCAGGAATACAGACATCTCCCGGGTAGTTACATTACCGGCATCATCCCCTAAAACCATGGTAGCATAGGCAATCTGTCCATAGTATTTCCTGGTATAGGGAGGCTCACCATAAGAGGTGGAATCCCTGGCATTGGTAATGGTAATGCCATCTATTGTCAATGAAGTTTGCCCTTTCAGATCAATACCATTCTGCGTGATCATTTCCTGGGGCAGTACAGCGCCTGCATTCAGCACCATACCCTCCGAACCGGTGTCAAAAACGGTTTTCAGATTAACAGTTTTCGATCCGATCTGTGTAATGGGCATCAACAATCGTTTTACGTAACCACCATCATTCACCATTAACAGGTTGAGTGTAACTGGCTGGGTGATTACATTTAAAGGTGTTGTCGTGGTGGGCACAGGGTCCGGCATATTAGCCAGGTCATCTTTTTTGGAGCATGCGGTCAGCAGCAGGGAAGACGCAATTGCGAGTGTCAGCGTCTTCTGGATACTTCCTCTTAATTTCATTCGGCTAATGTTGTTTTAATGTTAATGAACAGTGTAGGAAACTTGGATGTTGTTGTAAACCTTATGTAGATAAAGGGTTGGATCCATGGGCAAAAAAAAGCCAGTTGGTAATGATGGGGCATTACCAGGGACAGATTGCTGAAAACATGCTCTATAACATAATTTTGAGCATTTTGGACGGCGGCGGGTTTTGAAGGTTTAACAGTAACATAAATAAAAAATCCGGACGTAGGGTTAACCGGGTAACAAAGAGGAGAATGATGAAGGCATAACTAACGGCATGATACCGGCTGATGCTATATAGGATCGGAAACCTAATCAAGACTGCTTTCTCATGCTTGCCTTGATTTTCTCGCGGTGTTGTCCTCCCCACGTGCTAAGTTCACCTATCACATTTTTTAAAGTGCGGCTATACGCTGTTGCTTCATAAACAATACTCACCGGCGTAGTCGGATATACATGACGTTTAATAAAGTCATTTAATTCCAGGTCTTTTAATTCCTTGGCCAATATCCTGGAAGATATCCCGGGAATTTCCTGCTGAATTTCATTAAAGCGCTTTGATGATTGCACCAGGCAAAGGATTAAAGCCAGTTTCCACTTTCCATTAATAACAGATAGTGCATCAAGCATATTTTTGAGCGAACCTGCGCATGCTTCATTGTCCGGAAGGGACTCGGTTATCATTGTCTCCATACATGCAAAGGTAACTACATTACCTCAATGTAACCGCTTCCCTTTATGTAAGTACCTCCCGTAGACCATCTGGTAACCATAATTTTGCCTTTGATAATTCAAGCGAAAGAATTCTTTCGCAGGAGATAAAAAAACCGGATGAACCGGGGAATAAAAACTTATAAACAGGCATTTTTTATGAAACGTATTCTTCATTTAATTTCAAGTATACAGGCAAAAGGATCACACAGCATTCAGCTGGGTCGTGCGATCGTTGAAAAAATTCAGGAAAAATATCCAGGCAGTCCCCTGGAGGAATTAAATCTTGTCGATATCGACATTCCACATTTAAATCCGGCAGTACTTCGCACGTTCTTTATTCCAGGGGATCAGCTGACCGAAGAAGATAAAGCATCCATCCGTTTTTCTGATGAAATGGTTAAACAGTTAATGACTGCAGACATCATTGTAATTGGTGCGCCACTTTATAACTATACTATTCATACTTCGTTAAAAGCCTGGATTGATCATATTACAAGGGCAGGTATAACTTTCGGATATGGTGAAAATGGTCCTGTCGGAAAAGTAACAGGAAAGAAGGTGTATGTGGCCATGTCGTCCGGAGGGATTTATTCTGAGGGACCAGGCAAGGCCAACGATTTTGTTGCGCCTTATCTGCATGCTTTCCTTGGTTTCCTGGGTATGACTGATCTGACCGTATTCCGTGCAGAAGGATTAAAAGTGCCGGGTGTGAAAGAGTTGGCCATGGAGAAAGCCCTGGATAGTATAAAAATTGATTAGTTAATCCTGTCAGGAACATAAGAGCGAAATCCCTGATACAAAGGTGCCTAAAGCCTGTAGATAAAAAATCTACAGGCTTTTTTGTTTTCACGAAATGCCCCGAAAGTTGTCACTTATAATGTACAGGAGGAGTTCCTGTTTTCTCTGATTGGGAGTATTTTCATAAAATTAAATAAACTTTGTATTTTGCTAATGCTACATCCACGGCATCTGATTCCAAGTAATCACCCTGGTATGGGTGATGCCTATATCTATTAAATTCACCTGATGAATGTAATCAAACCAATTGGATAACAGTAACATGCATATTGATCATCCGGAGTTGCTGGCGAGGATAGCAGATGGGAATGAAGCCGCGATGAAGCACTTTTTCCAGTCTTTCTATCCCCGGTTAAGATATTTCATTCTAGACGTTTTAAAGGATGACGCTGAAGCCCAGGACATCGCCCAGGAAGCAATATCTATCTTCTGGAACCGGCGTGAACACTTCAGGCATGCTACTATTAGAGAAGCGGGCGCTTTTCTTTTTACTGTCGCGAGAAATAAATGTCATGACCACCGGAAACACCTGCAGGTGAAATCGTCCAAACAGGGAGAGATCATCTATAGCCAGGAAACCATAGAAGATATACTGGAAGCAAAGATTATAAAAGAAGATCTTTTTAACCGGGTATATGCGGAAATATTGACTTTACCCCCCAGCCAGGTGCAACTATTGAAGATGATCTTTGTAGAAGACCTCTCTACGCCTGAAATCGCTGAACGCCTTGGCATTACCCCCAATAATGTCCGCAATCAAAAAGCAAGAGCGCTTGAAAAGCTCCGCCTGCTGCTTGAAAAGCGGAGACTGATGATATTTTTTTCATTTTTTTATTAATTCTTTGTGATGCCTGCCCGGGTTCAGTCGTTTACTTATCATACGGGGCAATTTTTACGCTTTGGAGGTTATACAAATGTATGATCCCAGGCGCACTAAATTTTCCATGTAACAGCACCAGGCGATGCATTCATTGGGAACAACTACTAACGTATGAAAGTCAATATGGATCAGATAAAGGACATTCTCTATCACCATTTCAGCGGGCAGCCGCTGAATGCAGAGGAGAATGCGCTGCTGGAGCAATGGCTGAATCAATCCGCTGTCAACCGGGATCTGTTTGATCAGATCAGGGATAGCGGTGAAATTGATAAATATCTTTCCATTATGCTGGACGACCGGCATACAGAAGAGGCTTTTCAGAAGTTTAAAGCAAATAGCGCGAAGGAATTGACGGATACTGACACACCTGTTCGCCGCATTCCTTTTGCCCGCAAATGGCGTTGGGCTGCAGCGGCTGTTCTACTGCTGGCAGCCGGCACCTGGTTTTGGAACTACCATCATCAAGAGCGGCTATCTGCCGGAAATAATAACAACAACTTACCGGCGGATGTAGCACCGGGTGGCGCCCTGGCTACCCTGACCCTCGCTGATGGCAGCAGCATTACGCTCGATAGTGCGGCTAATGGTAAACTGGCGCAACAGGGCAATGCACAGGTGATAAAACTGAGCAATGGGCAGGTCGCCTACAATGCCGCAGGCCTGAGAGGTAAAGAAATGCTATGGAATACCATGTCAACCCCCAAGGGTGGCCAGTATCAGCTGGTGCTACCGGATGGCACAAAAGTCTGGTTGAATGCTTCTTCTTCCATCACATTTCCCGCAACTTTTGTTGGAGATAAACGCACCGTTAAAATTCATGGCGAAGTCTATTTTGAAGTCGCAAAGAATGAACAGCAGCCTTTCACCGTGGACATAAACGGGAAGGCGCTCGTGCAGGTATTGGGAACAAGCTTTAACGTTAATTCCTATGACGATGAGGAAAGTATTAAGACTACCCTTATCGATGGTAGTGTGAGAATAGTCAATGATCATCAGAAAATGGTACTTAAACCGGGACAGCAAGCCGTTATCGCGTCTGCCGGCGAGGACATCAATGTTAATTCATCAGCAGATCCAGATCAGGTACTGGCCTGGAAGAACGGCATATTTGATTTTACAGGCGCCGATCTGAAAACCGTTATGAGACAATTGGTAAGATGGTATAATATCGAAGTGGAATACAGGGGAACTGAATCTGATATAACATTCGAAGGGAAAATGTACAGGAACGTACATCTGAAAGATGTGCTGGAAGGCTTGCAGAAAATGGGCGTGAAGACGGAACTACAGGGGAAAAAATTGATTGTCTTTTAAATAGCTATTACCAATCTGCCGCCGTTGCCGCATCGTTGAGTGCTCCGGCAAAAAAATCGAAAACCAACCAAAATGTCTATGTCAAAAATCCAGAAATGTCAGCTGGCATCAAGCCAGCGGTAAAGACTGTAGCAATGCCCGGGAATCGACTGACAGTTTTTATCTGACAACTACAATTACTGTTTAGCTGCTACTACGGCTGCTGAGTTCAGGTCAAATGAAACATTTGATCTGGGGATGCTTTGTCCCTGAAAGAAAACAAAATGCCGGAAACAAAACCGCCCGGGCGTGCAGGCCTGGGCGGTGGAAAGTTCGGGCAACGTAAACAAAGTCCTGGAGGACTGCCTATTTATCACCCAAACAACACAAAAGTATGCTAAAAACTGCTATTTGTGAATGGCTGGTTCGCCGCAGCAATCACCACATCACCAAAATCATGTTAGTCATGAAACTAACTACACTCTTTTTAACGGTTGGTATTTTAACCGTTTGCGCCAGGGGCGTATCACAGCATGTTACTTTTAAGGGAGAAAAAGTATCCTTAAAATCTGTTTTTAAATCGGTAGAGAAACAAACCGATTTCCTGTTCCTCTATCCTGAGTCTGCCCTCCGTTCTTCCAAACCTGTTTCTCTGAACGCACAAAACCTGCCACTGGAGCAATTTCTGGCGGAGGTGTTCAAAAGTCAGCCACTGGAATACACCATCAAAGGCAAAAGTATTTTTGTTTCGCCTAAAGTGGCGGCCCCAAAGCAGGAGGGTATAAGCGACCCACCTGCAGATACTTTGATATGGGTTATAGGGAAAGTACAGGACGAACGTGGCGGCCCCGTAATAGGGGCAAGCGTAGCCGTAAAAGGAACGGAATTGGGTACTACTACCAATACAAATGGAGAGTTTGCATTTAGAAATGTCAGCACCCATGCAATCCTGGTTATTTCTTCTATCGGGTTTGAAAAAGAAGAAGTAAAAGTCAACAAGGGCAGTTTAAAGATCACCCTGTCCAAATCTACCTCAGAACTGGGCGAGGTGACCGTTAGCACCGGTTATCAGCAAATAGACCGCCGGCGTCTTACGAGTGCCATCACTACCTTAAAGGCAAAAGATATCCTGAGTGCCGGTATGTTTTCTATCGACCAGGCGCTGGAAGGACGCGTGCCCGGCTTATTCGTGATGAATCCATCAGGAGATATCGGGGTAGCCCCAAAAATCCGGATCCGTGGTACCTCCACTTTATTAGGCAACCGGGAACCCGTTTGGGTGGTAGATGGTGTAGTAGTAAATGACCCGGTAAATATTGATCCGGCCAGCATTAATGATCTCGACTTTGTAAACCGGCTGGGGAATGCTATTTCCGGGCTAAAGCCTTTTGATATAGAACAGATCGATATCCTGAAAGATGCTTCTGCAACAGCACTCTATGGTGTGAGAGCAGCGAATGGAGTTATCGTGATAACAACAAAAAAGGGAAAAACCGGGGCGCCGGTTGTCAATTTTAATCAGTCTACCAGCATAGTGCAGCGGTCGCATTATACAGACGCCAACGTAAATGTGATGAACTCCCGCCAGCGCATTGATTTTTCAAGAGACCTGATAGATAAAGGATTGAATTATTCTGATCACATCAACTATGTAGGATATGAAGGTGCGCTGACTAAATTGTACAACGGAGAATACTCTTATGAAGCGTTCCAGCAGGATGTACATCGCATGGAAACCATTAATACCGACTGGTTTGATGTTATTCTTCACAATGCTGTTTCCACCCAGAACAATCTGAGCGTTTCAGGCGGAAATGAGAAAACAAAGTATTTTGCTTCCGTAGGCGCCGCCACGCAACGCAGTACGATCAGGGGAGACAAAATAGATCAGTACTCCGCATTGATTAAATTAAATACCGCTTTATCGTCTAGGCTCACCTGGGAGTTGAACTTCAGAGGTAATACGGAGAAAAGGGACTTTGTATCCAGCTCCGTAAATGCGCTTTCCTATGCATACAATACCAGCAGGGCAGTACCGGCCTACAATGAAGGAGGCGACCTGAATTACTATAAGCGGTATAGCAGTAGTGCCTCCGATTACTTCCGGTTTAATATCCTCAATGAAATGGCGCATTCCCGGAATAATATTGACGCATCAGGTCTTGCCCTCAATACCAATCTCAATTACAAGTTAAATAAACACCTCAATGGAACACTGTTACTATCCTTTAATAATAACAATACGGAAGACCGCACCGCTTATGAGGAAAACACTTTTTCTGCTGCAGAAATACGCCTGAGCGAGTATGGAATGCCGGCGGATCCGGCAAGAACTACAATGCCTTACGGTGGGGAATACCGTTCCTCTAACGTGCGTAACCGCTCTTATCTGGTGCGTGGACAGGCGAATTTCACTCATCCTGTCGGAGTGAACAAGCGTGATCAGCTGGATATAACGATGGGCGGCGAGATGTCTTCGAATCAATATAACGGGTTGAAAATGATAAGGAGAGGGTATATGAAAGATCGCGGTCAGATCTTTGCGCCGGTAGACCCGGTTAAATATCCGAAATACGCGGAATGGTCCACCATCAATAATATGGATCAGATCACCAATAACCTGACCAATATCGTTTCGGGATACCTGGCCACTGCCTATACCTTCAATGACAAGTATATCCTGAATTTCAATACCCGTACAGACTTCTCCAATAAATTCGGCAGCCGGAGCCGCGAAAAATTCCTGCCCACCTGGTCTGTTTCAGGCCGCTGGGATATAGACAAAGACTTCTTTAAAAATTCCAGAGCGGTGAATATGATGGCGCTGAAAGCATCTTACGGATACCAGGGAAATATGCTGGATAATCAGACGCCAGACCTGATTATTAACCAGGGTTCCCTGGACCCCATCAGCGAGGAGTATTATTCCACCATTGCCTATTATCCCAACCCTAATTTAAAATGGGAGAAAAACGGAGAGTTGAACATCGGCCTGGATTTCTCGCTGTTCAATAACAAAATTCAGGGTACTGTCAATTACTTCGACAAGAAAACAGAAAATGCCTTCCTGGATAAAAGAGTAGCAGATATCAATGGGCTTACCACCTATGTGGTGAACTCCGGTACTATCCGGAACAAGGGAGTGGAAATAGCGTTGAGCTTTATGCCCATCAATAACCTCGGCCCCAAAGGAGGCGGCAATGGCTTTTCCTGGCGTATTGATCCGCAGTTGGGGCAGGTCCTCAATTCTATCCTGTCTAACAGTATTAATCACTATGGGCTGAATAAGTACCTGGGCAGCCTGAATGCCAACCTGTACAATGATTACCTCACAGGTAATCAAACTGTGAACGGTAAGGCGGTAAATACCTTCTATTCATACGCGTTTAACGGTCTTGATCATAAAACAGGGAAGCCTACTTTTAAAAATGACGATGAGGCGCTGCGCGACAAGTACAGAAGCGAAGAGCCGGATGACGTTTTCCGGCAGGTAATGGTGCCCACCGGCAACCGGATTCCTACTATACAGGGTGGTATCCTCAATACCTTCAGCTATAAGGGATTTGCACTGAGCTTTAATCTCGCTTACAGTCTGGGTAGTAAAATCAGGCTCACAAAATTATATACCGCTACCGACCAGCAGCTGAATTCCGGTGTCGCTGCACCCATGCCGGAGAACAATGTAAGGCTTGAATTTGAGAACCGCTGGAGAAAGCCAGGGGATGAGGCTTTCACCAATATTTCGGCACTGATTGGTGGTCGCGATTTCTCGCAAACATTGAGTCACTGGTCTATGAGCTATCCTTTCAGTTATGCTAAAAACATGTGGGAAATGTACGATAACGCAGATATCCGCGTGGTGAGTGGTAGCTACCTGAAGCTAAGGACGATAAATTTCCGCTATACACTGCCGGATCATTTAAACAAGTACCTGAATATAAAAGCGGCGAATGTGATGTTCTCTGCGATGAATGTCCATACCTGGGCCAGCAAAGATCTGCATGGACAGGATCCGGAACAGACGGGCTTTGGAGATATGATCCAGGTATCGCCCAGGCCAACTTATTCGTTCACCATTGATGTATCTTTTTAAAACAAGATGATGAAAAGTATTCGTTCTTATACATTCATGATACTGGCGCTCTTCCTGTTTACCGGGTGTAAGAAATTTCTGGAAGAGCAATCGCAAACACTGGCATATGCCAAAACCTGGCAGAAACTCGACGAAGTGCTGCGTGGTGAAGTATATGTTATCAATAAAGGTTTGCCATTCAAATTTTTGAATACCATGGACGATGACATTGCTGATTATGTCAGTTCCGTTTCTTTTATTGATGCGCGCAGCGATGTGTTCGGGTTTTATACCTGGCAGGCCAATCCTTTTACGGCAAACACGTTCATGCAGCTGACCGATAACACCTGGGCGCCGGTATACAGGCGGATCAATGCTGCAAACATTATCGCCTACCAGGCGGCTAGCTCAAAAGATGATCCCGCCCAGCTGAAACGTATCCGGGGAGAAGCGCTTTTTATGCGGGCGTATTACTACTTCTATATGGTGAATATATACGCTGCTGCGTACAAACCATCTACCGCTGCTACCGATATGGGCGTGCCTCTAAAGATCAGCGAGTACGTGGAAGACCGCTTTTTTACCCGCTCTACAGTGGATAGTGTTTATCAGCAAATGGTAGCGGATCTCGAAACGGCGGAACAATGCCTGGAAGGCGCAGGACAACGCAATACCTACCGGGCAGATATAAACGCCGTAAACCTGTTACAGAGCAGGATATATCTCTATATGCAGCAATGGGAAAAATCAATTGCCGCCGCAGATAAAGTATTGGCACGGAAGCCCGCGCTATCTCAGCTGGCAGCCTATATTCCGCGTACCAGTTTTCTCACCAAAGAAGCGCCGGAAGTAATCTTTACGCAGGACGGCAATATGATCATGGGCATTATGCCGGAGGTTTTTCCGCCTAAAGCCATGCAACCCACAGCGGAACTGATGGCGCTTTACACCGGTAATGACCTGAGAAAAAGCGCCTTCTTTGAACTGAGCAGTGGCAAATACCGCTACACAAAGGTGTACAGCTCTTCCATGAACAATATTATACCAACGGAAACTGCATCCGATGTTTTTACCATGCGTGTTGCAGAAGCCTATCTGAATAAAGCGGAGGCATTGGCAATGCTGAAAAAAGATCCGGAAGCCAACCAGGTGATCAATACGTTGCGGCGTACCCGTTTTCCGGCCGCTTTTTTTCAGCCGGTTGACTTATCCGGCGCCGCCCTGGCGGCTTTTGTCCGGGATGAGCGCCGGAGGGAACTCAGCTTTGAAGGACACCGCTGGTTCGATCTGAAGCGCTATGCGGTAAACTCCGTTTATCCCTTCTCGAAAAAGATCATTCACCAGTACACCGATGTTTTCTTCGGTGGTAGTCCATTTGTAAAAGCATCATTGGCCCTGGAACCCAATGATCCGGCTTATGTATTTCCAATACCCGCAGACGCTATCATATTTAACCAGGGAGTACTTAAACAAAATCCGCAAAGACCAGACAGAACTTTTTAATCGTAAAGCTATGAACAGGATAAAAATAAATTGTCCGATAATATATGGTTTGATGATTCTTTTGTGCTGCTTCGGCTGTAGAAAGGAAGAAAAAACACAACCTTCACCGGATGTGCCGGATGCTTTTGTACGGCACGATAATTCCGCCAATGCAACCGATCACCAGATTTACCTGTATTACAAGGAAACCGGCATCGCGATATTATACAACGATACGGTCGCCGCAAATCCACTCGTTACACTGAATCTATGGTATCATCTAACGGTCATTGATTCGCTGGTAACGTTTACCAGGCTGACCAATGAGGCCGATATCCTGCAGGGCATCAATTTTATCAAACACAGTATCGTTCCCTTTCTGGGTACTTCCATGAAGCCGTATGCTTTTTTTCTCACAGATTCGCTGTATACCTATGATTCACCATGGCGTTACAATAAAGTCATGTTATCCTCTTACCGGGGGCTCAAAGCGGTGGCTTTGGGATTTGTATCCGGTATCCGGGATATGGACGCCATACAAAGGAAAGCCTACCAGGTAAGCGTATTCAAGGCCATCTTCATTCCTTATCTGAATGCCAATTCATCCCTGTTGACGGAATTCTATAAGGTGAGTGCCACCTGGTATGGGAAAACAGCCAACGGTACGCAGTTTAACGGAGATTATATCCCTTACCGTGTGAAAGAAGAATACGGTTTTCTGAGCGATGGCACGGAGTCGGACGATTACTATTCCATTGGCACGCAGGCAGATGACCTGGACCGTTATCTCACGGAAGTGCTTGGGCAGTCGGCCGCTTCATTCACCGACAAATACGGCCAGTACCCACAGGTCATGAAAAAATATAAGGTTTTACGCGAGGTATTTACAACACTGGGATTTACCATGCCTGAATAAAGTACAGGCCATTATTGCTTAAAAAAATATTATGAGTGCTATTATTAAACTGGAAGGGCTATCGCATAAGTATGGCAGTGCCTGGGCTATCAGGGATATCAACCTGGAAATCGACCGCACGGGCGTGATTGGATTATTAGGCGCCAATGGCGCCGGGAAATCCACCACCATGAACATTCTATGCGGTGTGTTGAAACAAACGGAAGGCCGGGTATATATCCAGGGATTGGATACGCAAAAAGAGCCGGAACAGGCGAGAAAACAAATTGGCTTTCTTCCACAGCATCCGCCTTTGTACCTGGATCTTACTGTGGATGAGTTTCTCGTATATGCGGCACAGTTACGACGCATTGAAAAAGCTAAAGTAAAGGCAGCGGTGAGCGAAGCCAAGGAGCGCTGTGGAATAGCGCATTTTAGCAATCGCCTCATCCGGAATCTGTCGGGCGGTTATCGTCAACGGGTGGGCATTGCCCAGGCGATCATCCATAAGCCGAAACTGGTAGTAATGGATGAACCTACAAATGGTCTTGATCCCAACCAGCTGATTGAAGCCAGAAAGCTGATCCGGGACATCGGGAAGGATCACACCGTGCTTTTGTCGTCGCACATTCTCTCTGAGATCCATTTGCTTTGCCGCGAAGTAGTGATGCTGGAAGGGGGGAGAATTATTTTTTCAGATAGCATGGATGCCTTTAATAATTATGTGCGGCCACACAGCATCCTGATGCGCCTGGAAAACGCACCGGGAGCGGCAGATCTGCTTAAGATCAACGGGGTCACCAGCGTTGATTTCCTCAACGATAAACAGGTACGGGTATACTTCGAGGGCGGTGAAGAAATTGCAGAGCGACTCGCAGCCACCAGCACACAGGAAGGATGGCAGCTTCGTGAGATCAGCCTCGACAAAAGCCTGCTCGACGATATATTCAAACAGTTATCCAATCAGATTCACGCTTAAAAAAACGACATTGATGATCTTTAAGATAGCCAAAACCGATCTCCGGAACCTTTTCTACTCACCCGTTGCGTGGTTTCTGACAATTGCCTTCTGGATACAGACCGCCTACTTTTATATGAACTCATTGTTGCCCAGTGCAAAATGGTATGGCATCAGCGTTAGCAATGATCCTAAATTCAAAGGTAGCGGCGGTTCGTTTACGGCGCAATTGTTCCTCATGGGAGAGAGCATTTTTGCCAACATCCTTCAGAACCTGTATTTATTCGTTCCGCTGCTGACGATGGATCTGATCAGCCGGGAAATGAACAACGGTACCATTAAATTGCTGTATTCCTCCCCGATCAAAACCCGCGACATTGTTTTTGGGAAGTACCTCGCCATTATGTGCTACAACCTGCTACTGCTGGGTATTGTAGGCATCTTTCTATTAACAGGCTACCTGAATATACAATCTGCGGATTACGGCATATTACTATCCTCTGCATTGGGCTTCTATCTGCTGGTATGCGCTTATACCGCTATCGGCCTGTTTATGTCCAGCCTGAGCACCTATCCGATTGTATCTGCCATCGGCAGTTTTATTGTGATACTGGTGCTGGGGCGCATTGGCACCTTATGGCAGCAATATGATTTTGTGAGGGACCTGACCTACTTTCTTTCTATTTCAGGGAGAACCGGGAAGATGCTGACAGGACTTATCACCACAAAGGATATTCTTTATTTCCTGGTGGTCATCTACCTGTTTGTTGGCTTTACCCTGATCCGCCTGAAAGGCGCCAGGAGTTACCGGTCATGGCCGGTAAGAATTGGCCAGTATGTCCTGGTTTTTGCTTCTGCCATATTAATCGGTTTCGTTGGTTCCCGGCCCGGACTGATTGGCTACTGGGATACCACCGCCGGAAAGGTGCATACCTTACGGGACAATACCCAGCAGATCATCCGGGAGCTGGGAGATGAGCCTGTAGAAGTAACCCTTTACACCAATCTCTTTGCGGAAGGCAGCGCACTCGGATTTCCCGAAAAGCGTAATGAGTATTTAACCAGGCTATGGGAACCCTATCTGCGTTTTAAGCCCAACATCACTTTCAGATATGTTTACTACTACGATCTCAAAAAGCAGGACAGTATGCTGTACTGGCGGTTTCCGGGTAAAAATATAGACCAGATCGCAAAAGAAGTAGCCAGGGGATTTGAAGAGCCTTTGTCTCAATTCAAAACACCTGCGGAGATTCGCCAGGAAGTTGACCTGGAGCCGGAGAATTATGAGATGGTGATGCAGCTGTCCTATAAGGGAAGGAAAACCTTTTTACGCACGTTTATCGACAATGTATTCTGGCCCCAGGAAGCACAGGTAGCTGCTGCGCTCAAACGCCTTCAACTCGCCAAAATGCCGAAGGTAATTTTTCTCACAGGCAATCTGGAACGCAGTGTTTACAAATCAGGTGATCGGGAGTATTCTGGTCATAGCACCGATAAGCAATCCCGTAATTCGTTAATCAACAACGGTTTTGATATCGATACGCTTTGCCTCGATAACCAGGATATTCCCCGGGACGTCAATATCGTTGTGCTGGCCGATCCGAAAACGGCGCTCAGCGAAATATCTCAAAATAAACTCAGGCAGTACACCGACAACGGAGGGAATCTGCTAATAACAGGAGAACCGGGCAAACAGGACATATTGAATCCGGTATTGGGAAAAATGGGGGTGCAGATGATGGCCGGAACGCTGGTGCAGGTAACCCGGAACTATACCCCCGATATGGTTACTCCCTATATAACCTACGCAGCCACCGGTTTGGCAGAACAACCTAATCTGCTGCGCCTGAGGGCGGACTGGGATACTGCACGTTTACTGATGCCCGGGGCAGCTCCGCTGACACAATCCGATAGCAACGCCTTTCACATGGAACCGCTGATGATCGCGGATGCAAGTACCTGGCTGAAAGCCGGCAAGCTGGTCACAGATTCCGCGCCTCCCGTTTTTAATCCTGCTGAAGGAGACATTAAAAGTAGTGGGTTTATCACGTCATTGAAGTTGACACGATCCGTTAATAACAAACCACAACGCATCATCATTTGCGGCGATGCGGATTTTATGAACAACAACTGGCTTCGTACCAGCCTGGGTATAGAGCAAGCATTTTACAGCTGGATGGATAATAACGATTTTCCGATCTACGCGCATTATGCGCCTCCTTTGGATGATAAACTGAATATTACCTACCAGGGGGCCGTGATAGAAAAGACAATCTACTTATGGCTGATACCCGGTTTGTTATTACTGGCCGGTACGGTTTTATTAATCCGCCGGAAAAGACAATAAAAGCATATGAAGCAATTGCAGATAGATGAACAGACGATCGCCGATCTACGTTTTTTCGGTAAAGGCGATGATAGCGGTATCTACGAAATATATAACCAGACAATTACCCGTGGAGGGGAAGCACTACTGGAGTTTATGTTCCGGAACCCACTGTCTGATGCCACAGCTATCCGGAACCGGAATAACCTGATCCGGCAGTTCGCGGAACTCGGGCTTTCTTTTCCCTTTGAAGCCACCTCTTTTGATATGGCCGAGAAATACCTGGCAGATATCCCCGGTCAAACGAGAGACACCACCAGACAGAAACTGAGCGAAAAGGATTTGCAGCAGGGAACTACTGCCGTTATCACTTTGCTCAGGCAGGCAAAGGATTTCATCAGCCAGCCATCGGTAGTGAATCTTACTGCTTACGCCACCGAACGTGCAGCAATAGCGTTATTGCTCGACCGGCCGGCCCTTTTGCCCGCATTAACGGAAACGCTTCATGGAAAGCTATCGTATGCCGTTACTACGGCATACGACCAGCTGTTTAGCGTGCAGGAACACCATACGATAAAGCAGGTGCTGGAAAACATTTACCTGCTGGATGTTTATCTCACGGTAGCGAAAGTGGCCAATACACGGAAATTTGTTTTTCCACTGGTGCATGACAAGGGTAACAGCCTCATAAAATTGAAAGGCGTATTCCATCCGGCGATAGCCAACGCTGTAGGCAATGATATTAGCCTCGGAGGCGACCGGAATGTACTGTTTCTCACGGGTGCAAACATGGCAGGGAAATCTACCTTCCTGCGCTCACTGGGTACGGCGCTCTACCTGGCACATATGGGATTCCCTGTGGCAGCCCTTTCCATGGAGTTTTCAGTGATGGATGGTATGTATACTACCATTAATCTGCCCGATAATCTTGGTATGGGGGCCAGTCACTTTTATGCGGAGGTGCTGCGTATTAAGCAACTGGCTATGGGGCTGAGTAAAGGGAAATCCCTGTTTGTTATTTTCGATGAACTATTCCGGGGAACTAATGTAAAAGATGCACACGAAGCAACGGTAGCCGTTACCGCCGCTTTTTCCAACTGCCGGAACAGTGTGTTTGTGATCTCTTCGCATATTGTAGAAGCGGGAGAAGAATTGTCGCAAATGCCCGCCGTTGGCTTCTCCTATCTGCCTACAAGAATGAATGGCCATACGCCGGAATACACCTACAGGCTGGAAGCGGGCATCACGGGCGACCGCCACGGCATGGTCATCATCCGCAACGCAGGTATCCTGGAGGTGTTGAAGAACGGAAAGAAACCGGTTAATACGTAGCAGGATAATAATTATTTTAATTAAACATACAAGATGAGTTTCCATATAGACAGGCAAACACGGGAAGAACTGAACATGAACGGAAAGTTCCGTACAGATTCCGTTTATCATCTGTTCAATAAAGTCAGGAGCCGTGGTGGGGCACAGTTGCTGGATGAGATGTTTCGTTCCCCCCTGGAAGACGTGACGGCCATCAATGCCCGCAGCAGTACCATCCGCTACTTCCAGCACCTGGCCATCCGCTTTCCCTTCGATGCACAGCAACTGACAGAAGTACGGGAATACATAGACACCAGCGCGGGAAAAAACGAGGTGCTGAACTTTGGCAACCTGTTGGTGAAAACGATGCTTTCTACCCTGGTACATGATGAAGGGCTGAAAAAGATAGTGCAGGGATTGCAGGCAACCATTGCCACGCTGCGCAACTGCAGCACCTTTGTAGAAATGCTCGGGGATACCGGTACTGTCTACGCTGAACAGATCCGGGAGATCCGGGAAATTATGCGTGATAAAACAATCGAAAAATTGTGCGGCGTCAACATTTACGAGGCACTGTCTCTTAAAAAACTGGCTTCCTATGATTACTTCCTTAGAAATAAATTCCGCAATAAGATAGAAAAGATACTTTCGTTTATCTATGAAGTGGATGTATTTATTGCTGTAAGTGAAGTGGCACATGCACGGGGTTTTGCTTATGCAAGGGCGAAGCCGGCTGCCGCCAATGTATTTTATGCCGGAGATCTCAAACATCCGGCCATTGATGGCGCCATTGGTAATACCGTGAAGATGGATAATAACCAGCATATTATTTTCCTTACAGGTGCAAATATGGCGGGCAAATCAACCCTGATGAAGGCCATCGGCATAGGACTATACCTGGCGCATATGGGGTTTCCTGTGGCAGCATCGGAATTAACCTTCTCGGTTCGTGAAGGCTTGTACACGTCTATCAATACCGCCGATAATATCGGCCTGGGGTACAGTCATTTCTACGCGGAGGTGATGCGCGTGAAAGAAGCGGCGGACGCGGTGGCCAGCGGGAAAAACCTCTTGCTGATCTTTGATGAACTGTTCAAAGGAACCAATGTTAAAGATGCTTATGATGGTACATTGGCCGTTACTACTGCTTTTGCGGAATATCACAATTGCCTGTTTATTGTTTCGACCCATATCATTGAAGTCGGCGAAGCACTGATGGATAATAAAAACGTTCGTTTTGCCTATATGCCAACTGTGATGGAAAATGGCCGTCCGCGCTATCCTTACCAGCTGAAAGAGGGTATTACGGAAGACCGGCAGGGCATGACGATTATAAAAAACGAAGGTATTTTATCATTGATAACAGGAGGAGTAACGGTAAAATAATATAGCTGTAGGAAAGGAAGCAACCAATTTTGATTGTTTCCTTTCCTATGGCTACTACTTAATATTATAAAAATAGATGTCAGAAAGCCAGTCATCTCCGGGCTCGTAAAAAGATTGAATAACTCTGTCTCGCATCACTTCGCCGGGCGCTAATGTGAAAGAAATATCTGTATAAAACCATTCCCCTTTTTCAAACCGTTCTCTTTCCAGACCTGTTACCGTTATTGTTTTGTTAGTTATATTCTTAAGTCCCCTTCTTTGCTCATCTTCCCAATAACTTTTCTCATCTTCCACTTCAGCAGTTGTTACATTACCTTGCCCATCATAAGCAGGGACGATGTTTCTTATTTTTTTTGTTTTCTCTACCCGTTCTGTATACTCAACAGGCGCCAGTGATTTTTTATTCAGCGGAACCGGGTATTTCGACTTCATCAATTTTACTATTGCGGCATATTTTTTCTTATTCAAAGCAATCATTTCCGTTTCGGAAAGCGTTTTTTCAACCTCCGCCGGCTGCTTATCAGCGATGGGAGCACTAACCGGTTTATCCGCTATTTTTGTATTGGGTGCTTTATCGGGAACGCTCGCTACAGGCGGCAAAGCAACGGCGCTATATTTTCCATTGATAATACCATCCCATTTTCCTGTTCCCCTTGTTTTTCCGGAGAAACGTGTATTGTCAAGAAGATTAATGGCATAAACATCCAGGATGATAATCGCTGCAGCATCATCCTTTTTATAACCGGAGAAAGAGAAGGTTTTACTGTCCGGGGCATAGCTGCCACTCACATATTCCGTAGCGGTAGCATTCATTTTATCTTTATAGTAATAAAGCCCTTTCTTGTCGATGCTTACTATAGACCAGCGGATAGTGCCCTTAATTTGCTGGTTATTGTCCACGGTCAGGTTGCCATCTCCCAGAAATTCATCGCTGGTATTGGCCATGGTTTCCCGGATGGTAAATTTGTATTGCTGCGCATTGGAATAAATAAAGGGGATGAATAATAATCCTAAAAGACCAATTTTCTTTATCATAAGGGGTACGTGTAAAAGGGGATTTGATTACAATATTTATTTTGGTATACTATTTTCAAATTTAATATATAATTGAGACACCGTCAAACGTAGTTATTACGGATACCAGACGCTTCCCCCTTGCTTTTGGAATAATTGTTTAGCTTTATAGATCATTGTATCTAACCCGGTAAGTTATAAATAAATTAATTTTAATGGAATATCATGACGCTAAACCTTCCACAGCCTTACAAACCCACATCCATTCCTTTTGGGAGTTGAAAGGCGATGATACCGACCAGCAATGGGAACGGATCTTCCCTGATGGATGTCCGGGGATCATTGTAAACCTGGGAGCGCCCTGCAAAACGGATAATGGCCAGTCGACGATGGATTACGGAAAGACCTACGTAGTAGGCGCCATGACTTCCTTTAAAGATACTTTTATTGACAGGCATACACATCTGCTCGGTGTATGTCTGAAACCAGCCGCATTCTCTTCTTTTTACAACTACGCCTCACAGCATGAATTGACGGATCATACGTTTGAATTTGATTTATCGTATTCGCTCGATGCCGAAAAGATAAAAGCCGATTCCAATACTTATCTCAACAGGTATTTTTTAGATAGGAAGAAGAGCAGCCATCAGCCTATGCAGCCTATTTTAAATGATATTCATCTTTCCAATGGAAATTTAAGCATCAGTGAAATAGCCAGGAGGAACTTTACAACGGTGCGGCAGCTGGAAAGGCTTTTTAAAATACAGATCGGTTTAACACCAAAGGAATATGTAAAAATCATCCGCTTTCAATTAGCGCTATCTATGATGAGCGATGTAAGAAAGAAAAGCTTATCAGATATCGCTTTTGAATGTGGTTTTTATGATCATGCACATCTTGCGAATGAAGTAAAACTCCATACAGGGTTAACTCCTTCTCAACTTTAATTTTGTCGTGTTTTTCCAAAAGACCAACCAGGTTCCGGAGTTAATTTTGCAAAAAGCATTTAAATGAAAAAAGTAATTCTGAACTTAGCAGTTACGTTAGATGGATTTATTGAAGGTCCAAATGGAGAAATAGATTGGTGCATCATGGACGACGATATGGACTTCGGTGGCTTTATGAAAAGCATTGATACCATCTTTTATGGCAGAGTAAGCTATGATGCCTGGGGAAATTTTCAACCCGATGCCAGCACAATTCCTGCGGAAAGAGAGATGTGGGAAGGGATCCACTCAAAAAAGAAGTTCGTTTTTTCACATCAGCATCGCCAGGATGATAAAGCTACCTTCATTCATTCAGATATCGCCGGTAAGGTGGCAGAAATCAAGCTGCAGGGAGGCAAGGACATCTGGTTGTATGGTGGTGCCAGTCTTATCAAAACCTTCATTAACGAAGGGCTTATAGATATATATAAGGTATCTGTACATCCGGTAGTGCTGGGTACCGGGAAACCATTGTTTGAAGATCTGAAAGAACGCATTAATCTGCAATTAACGGCCACCGATGTTTTCAGATCGGGCGTGGTGCAGCTTACTTACGAACCTGCGAAATAAGTCGGCGCTATTAGTTGCCAAAGGCAATTCAAAACGTGATACAACATCCGGTAATGGAGATTGTATCACGTTTTTCTTTGAGTAAATTCGGGTAACTGTCAGCAAATCACTTTTCGCTGCTGCGATAAATTTGCAGTGCTCAACCACTTATCCCATACTCCGATAATGTTAATATTATTTTAATACAACTAACCTTTAAGCGTAATAAGGAGGTCTTATGTTTGCATATATCTGTACAAGCTATGGAATGGGAAACCCTTTCTGAAAAAACCCTGATCAAACTTCTCAAAAAACAGAATATACTCGCGTTTAATGAGCTTTACTACCGTTATTGTAGTGAGTTGTATGCTACTGCCTATAAGAGATTGCGTTCGAAGGACATGGTTCAGGATATTATCCAGGAGATTTTTATATCGTTATGGAACAATGCGGAAAATTTTGATGAAGAACTTCCCCTGCGGCCTTATCTGTTCAAATCTTTAAAGTATAAAATAATAGATGCAATATATAAGGACAAGAGTAATTCACATGTATCGCTTACAGATCTGGGTGGTATTGAGTTAACCATAGAAGCATGGCCCAATGATCCTTTGATGGTAAAGGAACTGGAAACATTCCTGAACAATGAAATTGATAACCTGCCATTAAAGATGAAAGAAGTGTTCCTGATGAGCAGGAAGCAATATCTTCCAAATGAAAAGATCGCAGAGTTGCTATCGATTTCCTCCCAAACCGTAAAAAACCAGATATCGTTGGCCCTCAAGCGTTTGAAGCAATCGCTTGATAATTACAATGCCTACTAAGCCTCCCGAAGATTAACAAATTGTTACGCCCGTTTTCGTTATGGTACTTCCCCCTGTTTGAAGAGAAGTATATAGTATAAAGGAAATTTTGTGAATCCAAACGAAACAAAAATAAGGGAGCTGCTCGGCAAGTATTTAAATAACACGCTATCAGCGGAAGAAAGTGTATTGCTGGACGAATGGTATGCGTCTTTTGATGCTGCGTCGGATATTCCGGCGGCATTTGCTGACCCACGGGAAGAAGCCGCTGTCCACAATACCATGTTAAAGAATATACATCATCATATACAACCGGCTAAGAAAACAGGACGGCGTATTATGCTGAAAATAGCTGCAGCAGCGGTGTTGGTAGGTATAGTAGCAACGAGCCTGGTTTACTTCCTGGTGAAGCCGGCAGCAAAGAACAATCTCGTCGCTGAAATGAATGTGGTAGTGGTACCTGAAGGAAGAATGAAACTGGTAGAACTCACAGACGGTAGTAAAATATGGTTGAATGCAGCCACTAAGTTCAGCTACCCGAAACAGTTTTCTGCTACTACCAGGGAAGTAACCCTGATTGAAGGGGAAGCATTCTTTGATGTAGCACATGAAACAGACCGCCCGTTTATCGTACATAGTAAAGGACTGAGCACACGTGTATTGGGCACCTCCTTTAATATCGATGCCTATAGTTTCTCCAAATGTGTGAAGATCTCCGTAGCCACTGGTAAAGTGGGCGTTAGCAAGGATAAGGAGATTATCGGCTTTTTAACGCCAAACGAAGAGTTACAGTATAAGTTACTGGTCGATAAATCTGTGAAAACAACAGGAAACGGAGATATTGCCAGCTCCTGGAGAACCGGAAAAATCGTGCTGGACTATGTAGACTTTGAAAGTCTGAAAGCCATTCTGTTTAATAATTATAACTATACACTGAAAGCCGGTAAAGGAAAGCCAAACCTGAATCACCTGCGCTTTTCAGCCACATTAAAGAAAACAGATCACATCGAAGATGTCATGAAATTGCTCAGCGCAATTAATAAGACCCGCTACTCGATTTCTGACAGTATTATTACCATGTATTAATCCATCTTATTGACATTAAATTTTACTTATTTGAAACGCTTTTTACGTATTGGGACACTGATATTCTTTTCTATTTTCAATGCCAGCATGTTGATCAATGCTGCCGGTGTAAAGGCTCAGAAGTTATCTGAGGTGAGACTGACGGTAGATTTTGATAAACAGAAACTCGCAACAGGAATTGAAAAATTAAAACAACTGACAGGATTGTCATTTGCATATAACAAGGATCTTTTTAAAGAAACAAATATCTCCAGGATGTCGTTTAAAAATACCTCACTGGATGTAATACTTCACCGGATGCTGGAAGAAACAGATTTTTCCTATAGCATGATGGACGGAAATATCCTGATCAGCCGGGATGCGGCCAAGAAGAACCAACGGGCAGAACCCGGTCGTGTAGCGGGTAAAGTAGCGGATGGAAAAACGGGAGAGGCCATACCAGGCGTAACTATTATCATGGCTGGTGCCGCACAGGAGTACGGTACTACGGATGTAAACGGCAACTACATCCTGAAACTGCAGCCCGGTAAATATAAGCTGGAGTTCAGGTTTATAGGATACCAGACAAAAGTGATTACAGATGTGGAAGTAAAGGAGAATACATTGACACCTTTGAATATCGTGTTACAGCCGGCGTCGCGGCAACTGAAAGGTGTGGTAGTCACCAGCTCTTACCGCCGTGAGTCACAGGCATCGCTGTATTCCCTTCAGAAAAACAGTACGGCCATTACCGATGGTATCTCAGCAGACCTGATCCGTCGTACACCCGACCGCAACGCCGGAGAAGCGATGAAAAGAATCACCGGTGTAAGCGTGCTGGATGGTAAATATGCCGTAGTAAGAGGACTGGCAGATAAATACAACTATACATTGCTCAACGGCGGATTGCTACCCAGTACAGAGCCAGACAGACGCACCTTTAGTCTGGATCTGATCCCTGCCCAGGCGATTGAAAATGTAATCGTTACAAAAACGGCCACAGCAGACCTGCCGGGAGAATTTGCAGGAGGTGTGGTACAGGTAAATACGAAAGATTTTCCTGATCAGGATTTTCTCACTTTGTCGCTGGGAACCGGTTATTATGAAGGACAAACAGGAAATGCTTTTTTTAGGGATAGAAAAGGAAGCAATGACTGGATGGGATTCGATGATGGGGGCAGAGAGATACCGGCACCATTAAAAGTAACTTTTGCTGAGTTAAACAGGAAATCCCCTGAAGAAAGATTTAAGCTCAGTAACCTGCTGAGCAAGGGATGGGAGCCGGTAAGCGCTGGAAAAGCACAACCCATACAGCAGGTGCAGGTGGGATATGGGAAGACATTCAATTTTAAAGATAACAGCAAGTTCGGTATCGTGGCGATGGCCAGTTACCGGAAAGATGAAACCATTGACCAGGTAGAACGTTACGACCTGGCGCGGTACAAGAAGTTTCAGGGAGAAGGAGGACCAGGTGATACGATAGGATTTGCCAGGTATTATCCGGATGAGAAGGATTACCGTTATCTGGTGAATGCGGGTGCATTGGTGAATGTCGCTTACCAGTTCAGACAGAACAAAGTTTCTTTGAAAACAATGTTTAACCAGAATTTCGAATCTGTGACGATAATCAAGAACGGAGGGAAAACGCTGGGAGAAGGCCTGTATGATATTGCAGGCAGCAGGGTAGTGGATATGCATCCAACGCAGAAAACGTTGCTGGGCGGACAGTTGCAGGGAGAGCATAAGTTTGGTATAGAAGGTCCGGTAACGCTTACGTGGAATGTATCGTACAACAAAGTAAGGAAATACGAACCCAACCAGGTACGACTGGGTTATCGCAACACTTACATGGCGGACTCGGTCAATTACAAAGACTGGAACTTTATGGCGCCGGAATTTGGTTCTATAGAATCATCGAGCAAGTTATATACCGACCTGAAGGAAGATGCCTACAATCTCAACTTTGCAGTTTCTACGCCGTTTAGCATTGCAGGGCAGCCCCAGATATTGAAGGCGGGCGCTTTCACACAGTTCCGCAAAAGAAATTATGTTACTAATAATCTTGGATATTTCGATGCGGCACGTGGGGTAACACCTGGAAATGATGCCGGGGGATTTCCTTCAGGAACGCCGGTTAACTTCAACCAGCCGATAGATAAGATACTGAGTCCGGAAAATTTCAGACCAGGCGGATTGGTGGCAGTAGTATATGAGTTGCCCGCCAATCAGTATACGGGTGGCGCGAACCTGGCATCTGCTTTTGCCAATATGGAAAGCCAGGTGTTCGATAAGCTTAAATTGATCTATGGGGTAAGGGTGGAATTTTATGCAATGAGTTTGAGTACCAGCAAAACGCTTTCGCGCAAGGTAGTGGGTAGCGGAAGTCCCGGAGATGATCAGGCGCCTTTGGATTACGTGCGTTACAATACAGATGTATTGCCTTCTGCAAGTGCTATTTATAGCCCGATACCAGCCATGAATATACGGGCTGCGTATTCGAAAACATTAACCAGGCCGGAGTTCAGAGAGATCAGCCCATATGAATATTTTGATTTCGTGAATGGCTATTCTACCGTAGGAAATCCGGATCTGAACCGGGGAACTATTCAGAATCTTGATTTCAGGGTGGAGTGGTTCCCGACAGCAGGGGAAATTATTTCAGGCTCCCTGTTTAAGAAAGATTTACACGACCCCGTAGAAGTGGTTACGCGTGGTACCACCTCCACCACTTCTTACATCAGAACATATCAGAATATAGAGCAGGCGCTGGTATGGGGCTATGAGTTTGAACTGAGAAAGAACCTCTATTTTGGTGCAGGCCCTGAGTGGTTGAAGCATATTACCCTGTTTGGAAATTATTCCCGGATTTATTCTAAAATCAGGGGTAAGCGGGATGCTGTGCCTGGTGAAACAGATGCGAAGTTACAGGAAAGACCTTTGATGGGACAATCGCCTTATCTCCTCAATGCAGGCGTGCTTGTCAATGCGTTTAAAAATACTTTCAGTTTTTCCGCAGCACTCAATCGCGCAGGCCGGCGTATTGTGGTGGTAGGAACAACAGCGGAAGAGAGAACAGATATCGCGAATTACCCGGATATCTACGAAAACCCAAGGAATCAACTGGATTTGCAGATTGCCCAGAAATTTTTGAAACAACGGCTGGAGATCAGGATCAACGCATCAAACCTGCTTGATGATGATTACATACAGTACCAGGATTTTGACCTGAATGGCAGGTATTCAGGAAATACTTTTGATGCAACCACTTTTTCAAGGAAATCATTCAGGAATTACACATTCACGATCACTTACAATTTTAAAAAGTAAAGCTGGAGAAGTAAACGGTTTTTAGCGCGCGCAGGAATCGCCATTTTTTCAGACAATAGTTGAAGGCAATTTTCACCGGAATCTTGTTAACGGCTATGTATTGTCCCAACCCAGGGAGCCCTTTTTTAATCCATTTATTTATATCACTAAAAGTTCACCAAAAATGAAAACGATTAGTAAATTGTTAACTATCGCAGCACTGACTGCATCTTTTGCGGCGTGCAAGAAAAGTGAAAACCTCGACAGGGACATCGTAACTGGCCCTAACCCTAACGTTGACACCATTAAAGGATTCATCACCACTTCTGTTAGCCTCTCAGCAAGCAAAACCTACGTGCTCAAAGGCCTGGTAATTGTTAAGAACGGTGCTACCCTCACCATTCCTGCCGGAACAAGGATTGAAGGTTTCACTGCAGCAGGTGAAAAAGGTACATTGGTGATTACCAGAGGATCAAAACTGATCGCAAACGGTTTGCCCGCTAATCCTATTATTTTCACATCCAACAAAACCAGCGGACAGGCACATGGCGATTGGGGTGGTATCATCGTTTTAGGTAATGCACCTACCAACAAACCAACCACTACTGCCATTGAAGGTATTCCAAATACTTCCGATGCACAGTACGGTGGTAATGTAATCGGAGACAACAGCGGTTCTATCACCTACACCCGTATTGAATATGCAGGCGGTGTTTTCCAGGGTGCATTAGGCAGCAATAACGAAGTAAACGGTCTGACTTTTGGCGGCGTTGGTAACGGTACTACCGTACACCACGTTCAGGTTAGCTACAGCGGCGATGATTCATTTGAATTTTTCGGTGGTACTGTTAGCCCTTCTTACCTGATCTCTTACCGTGCTATTGATGATGATTTCGACTTCGATTTCGGTTTCCAGGGTAAACTGCAGTTCCTCGTTGCACTGCGCGATCCTGAAATCAATGACCAGTCAAAATCTAACGGTATTGAGTGTGATAACGACAATACAGGTGTGGCTACCAATACACCGCGTACACATCCGGTTATTTCCAACCTGACTATACTGGGTAACAATGGTGTGGCCGATTCTAATCCGCTCATTCCAGTGACCTCTACTACCGGTACTCCTGGTGCATTTCAGGCAGGTGCCCATTTCCGCAGAAACACTGGCCTGGAAGTGCGTAACTCTATCTTCCTGGGATATCCTGCTGCAGGTCTGCTGATCGACGGTAACGTTACAGCTGATTCGCTGACAAATGGTACCTCACAGTTCAGATACAACTTTGTACACAGCAACACTGCAGGAAGTGCTTTTGCAGTGGCTTCGGGTACTACTTCTTATACAAATGCTACCCTGAAAGCTTTCCTGACAAATGCAACCAATCTTAACGTAGAACTGGCCAACGCAGGCGATGCCAGCCTGGTTAATCCGTTTAACCTGAGCAGCCCTGTATTAGGACAGTTCTTCATCAGCTCAACTACAGCGGTAACTGCTACAGGTGCTAACTTCACCGGTGGCAGCTTTACAACCGGATTTACTTCGGTTGCTTACCGTGGTGCATTCCCTCCAACAGGCGGCACCAATGGTTGGGGTGGTACTACATGGTCCAGCTTCTAAGCAGGATGTGTTATCATTCATTTTTTCTCTGATGAGATTGGCAGTTACTGCCAATCTCATCTTTATATTTCAATATTAAACCTGATGAAAAAAAACTACTCCCTGTTATTACTCAATTTGCTGATCGCCTCCAGTTGGTTGTCCTGCAAAAAAGGAGACGATATTGCCAGCCATGTGAAACCAGTGGCAATGCTGCCTGTAGAGATAAAAACCAACCGTACCCTCCACAGCGATACGGTATACACTTTTGAATCAAATGTCGTGGTGAAAGACAATGCAGTACTGACCATAGAACCAGGCACGGTGATTAAATTCCAGAAAGGGAAAGGAGCCGCTGGTTATTTTGCCATCACCAGGGGCGCCAAAATTATAGCAGAAGGGACTGCGGATAAACCTATTGTGTTTACCTCAGGTAAACCGGCCGGTGAGCGTTTGCATGGGGACTGGGTAGGACTATACATTTTCGGGAATGCGCCTGTAAGCACTTACGATGAATCAACCGGGGGCGCCGGTACAGAAATGAGTCTTACTGAAGCAATGGGTGCTAGTGCACCTAAAGGCGGCGGAAATGATCCTGCAGATAACTCCGGCGTATTAAAATATGTAAGAATAGAATTTGCCGGCAACACCGGTAACGGTGATGGCTACGGCTTTGCCTGCGTTGGTGTGGGAGCAGGTACCATTATCGAAAACGTATCATCCAGTTATACACAGGTGAGCGGTATGGGATTTTTTGGAGGAACGGTAAACGCCAGGCACCTGGTGGCCTTCAGTAACCGCGTAGCCAGCATTATCTATTCCAATGGATATACTGGCAAGCAACAGTTTGTAGTAAGCTATAAGCATCCTTACTTCGGATCCACCGGTACTTCCTTTATCAGTACCTGCGATGCTCTGATGGTATTCAATGACATCAAAGGATATCCTTTAACCGATAACACAAGGCCTGTCCTTTCTAATTTCACCGTGATAGGTCCCTATAATAACCCTGGTTATAATAATGCTTTACCCTGGAATGCCGCATTGAATGTAACTAATGGCGGCGCTTTTGTACTTCGTAATACGATCCTCATGGGAATGCCTAAGGGTGGTATCAAATTCAGCGAAGATATGGCCGCTCAAAGATTGTTGAATGGAGAATCCGCATTTTCAGCCAACCTGGTACACAGTAATATTGCTACAGATGCTTTTACCGTAAATCCTGATGCGGTATATTCTATAGATGCTGCGGCTGTTACCACTTACGCTTTGGATCATAAAAATAAAATGTATGCAACACCGGCAGAAATAAACCTGGCGGATCCTTTTAATTTTTCACAACCGGGTCTGCTTCCTAAAGGCGGTGAACCGGCTATGTCCGGCGCCGATTTTGACGGCGATGATTTTAAGAGCTTCTTTACGAAAGTAAATTATATAGGTGCTTTTGGCACGGAGAACTGGCTGGACAAATGGACTAACTTTTATCCTGTAAGTACTAACTATTGATATAGCTTGTTACGTATCTGCATATTCAAAGGGTGTATCTGCCTTTTTTTGCTGATGGCCTTTCATCCCTGTTTTGCCCGGCAGCAGCCGGAGAAGGGCTTCCTGGCGGGCGTCCTTTTATCGGCACGCACTATAAATGACGAAGCGATGTCTTCACTGGTTTATCGCGGCGCCACAGCTGGTGTTACGCTCCGTTTCCTGGCAGCACATCCGCATATTACCCATGATGTGGCGGCATGGGGCGCCTCCGGCCGTTTGCAGGATAAAAGTAGGCAGTCTTCCCTTCGTGAAAATGAATTCGGAGCGGCTTACCAATGCCTGTTTCCGTTTCAGCAATCCCGTGGCCTGCGGTTTTCCCTGGGCGGAGAAATAAGCAGTTTCCTGCAGCTCCGGGAACACCAGGATTATAATAACAACCCGGCATATTATGTCTTCAATTCTTCCATAGGGCCTGTTGTTAAAGGAACATATGAATTTTCCGGCAGATGGCAGTTGAGTACGTCCTTATTTTGCCCGGCAGCTTCGTTACTGTCTGTATCTCGTGGTACGGCTAACAAGGAAAATGATTTCTATTCCTCCACCTGGAAATCCATTTTAAAAAATACACAACCGGCTTTCTGGAACAGGTATGCCGGGTTGGGAATCAATACCATCCTGTATTTGCCGGTAGGGGAAACGAACCGGTTGTACTTCGCCTGGAAATGGCAGTACTACCGCATTGGCGACACAGGCGACTTACAATCTGCAGCGAATACCATCACCGTCAATTATTACTTCTCCCTATGATCAATATTGTCAGAATATGCTTATATGCCCTGTTATTATTCTCCCTGACAGGTTGCGAAAAGGCCCTGATAAAGGATCCTGTTGAAAGCCCTGTGGCGGTTTTTGAAAAATTATGGAGCGTAATGGATGCCCGCTATGCAATGTTTGATTACAAGCAAACAGACTGGCCGGAAATATACCGGAAATACCGCCCCATGATAACGGCACAAACCAGCAACGATGAGTTATTCCGTGTTTGCAGTGAGATGCTGGCTGTGTTGAAAGACGGCCATGTGGCTTTACTGGCCGGGGAACGCCGCTTCATTTATAATGGCTATTATACTTCATCGCCTCATAATTTTAATATGGAGGTACTGAAGAAAAAATATTTACCGGGAATGAGATACCAGGGCATCGTGGCATATGCTACTTCCGGGAAGGTGGGCTATCTTTATATCCCCTCCTTCCGGGAAGATTTGCTGGCCACCGACATGGATCTGGCATTGCAGCAACTGGCACATTCCACCTCTCTCATCATCGACGTAAGAGACAATACCGGTGGAGGTTCTGCTAAAGTGGATGCGCTTACTGCGCAATTTATGAAAGAGAAAATGCTGCTGAAATATGATATTTACCGGAAGGGACCGGGGCATAACGATTTTTACGCTCCCATCGCTAAATACCTGTCGCCTCAAAATAATGCCTGGACCGGTATCCCGGTTTTTGTATTGGTCAATAAACGCTGTTTCAGTTCGTGCAACGACTTTGTACTGTATATGTCGCAGTTAACGAATGTAAAACTGGTGGGTGATCAAACGGGGGGTGGAGGCGGTACACCATTCGATTACGAACTGCCCAATGGCTGGCTGTTAAAATATTCCGCTTCTATGGCCATCTCCCCGGAGGGGGAAAATATAGAAGATGGCATTTCTCCCGACTATCGGGTATCCAACAGTTTGGAAGATGATAGCCAGGAAAGAGACGCTATTTTTCAGTTTGCGTTCGATAAGTTACAATAAGCAGGTGAGCAACTGTTTTTATATATCCGGGGCTTGCCCCGCAAAACGTGATACAAAATCTTTTGTATCACGTTTTTTTTCAAACATTCCTATTTGCTTAAAATCAGCTGTATCACATCTGACAAATGGCCGGGTGTTAGTTTAGCCGCCACAAAATCATCTGGTCTGATGAGCAGCGCTTCGTTGTTTGTCGTGTTGGTGAGCATCTTCCATTGTTCCAGTACATTTTCGTTCAATACTACCAACTGCACCTGTAGGTTATTGCATGCTGTCTGCCAGTCTGCATGGCTATTGGCGATCAGCACAAACTGGCCTTTTACCCAGTCGAGCGATGAGCTGGTATGCGCTTCATCGAGCCATAGATGTGGCATACGCGTTCCTGGTTCCCCTGTAAAGTAAGTAAATGGCAGGTTCGCTTCCCTTATTACCGCCGTCGAACGATATCCAAAGTTAGGTACGCCCATGAGGTCCAGTGCTTTGGTGACCATCAGCGTGTCGTTTATCAACCCGTTTTTTTCGGCAAGTTCTCCGGAGAGGGTGGCGTAGAACGCGCCCACCGGTTGCCTTTCCGTTTGATAGGTATCCAGTAAATGATCTCCTGCCTGCTGTTTCAGCACGGCAGATAATTTCCATGCTAAATTCTGTGCATCCTGGATACCGGTGTTGGCGCCTTTTCCCGCGTAGGGCGTCATGGTATGTGCGGCATCTCCGGCCAGGAAGATCCGTTGGATGCGCATTTGATCGGCAATGTTGACGGTGAGTTGCCAGGGCATTACTTTCAGGATAGTAATTTTAATATCAGGTAATCCCAGCATCTGATGAAGAATGGTTTGTAATTTTTCTTCCGGGTAGTCCGCTATTGTTTCTCCGTTTTCCGGATGGAACCGTAAATGAAAAGCCCATTTGTCTTTGTTGTTGATGGCTAAGAGGAAACCGGTCATCTCGGGAGTGTCTGTCAAAAACTGGCTGAACTCACGTTCTTTTACCAGTGATTCCAGGTTGGCTTCGAAATAAATGTTCAGCAGATCTGTGCCGGGAATATTACCGGAGGTAGCTACGTTCAGTTGTTTCCTCACGATGCTGTTGGCGCCATCTGCGGCAATCATGTAGTCGGCCAGGATCGTGTATTCTTCCCCGGTAGCCCTGTTTTGTATCATTGCTTTTACCTCTTTTTCAGTTTGTTCAAAACCAATCAGCTGGTGATAGAAGCGTAGATCTGCGCCCTGTTTTTCCGCCGTATGACGCATAATGACCTCGCTGATATCCTGTGTACAGCGGCATACCCGTTCCGGAGATTTCTCCACCAGCGCTTTCATGGCTTTTTGTGCGGCGATAAGCTTTTCAGGTGTCATTTTTTTAATGGCAGTGCCGGGGTTTTCCAGGGTATCCAGCAGGTTGTTGCCACGCAGCACGCCCCAGGAAGGCGCTAATGCCTTTCCCCCTTCGCGTAAATCTTCCTGAATGCCCAATCCTCTGAATAATTCCATTGTCCGGATATCAATGGTTCTTGCCCGGGGATATATAGAGGTGCCGATGTGTTTTTCTACCAGGATAAAATCAACACCCTGTTGCGTTAAATATAGTGCAGCGGCCAGACCGGTGATGCCGCCGCCCAGAATGATTACTTGCGTTTTTTCCATATTGTGCTGTTTTTTTAATGCGATAGCACAAAATTAGGCGACCGGAGAAAGATAAAATAGTTACATTAGTTCATATAATAGCTCTAACCGGTCATATGATGGCAGCGAATAAAAAAGAGAAGCAGGTAGCAGCCTCTGTAAAAGCAATTACCGGCAAACCCGGAAATGGGGTCACCGTTATTCCGCCCGCCATAGGAACGGGTTATATAAAAGGTTTTGCGCTCAGTCCGCAATTGCGGCTCATCGTAAGACAATATGAGTTGAAAGAAAACCTGATGCTGGACCGGGGCATGGCGGAAGAAGAAGCGCAGTTTATAGTCATTGCGTTTCATCATATTTATCAATCGAAAGAGGAAATGAAGCACCGGCCATCGCCTGCCGCTGCAAACGGCAGATCGTTGCCTTCTGTACAGGTGGCGACTACCGGGTTTAATTATGAACTGCTCCCTGCCAATAAGAAAATCAATTCCATTGTTATTACGGTCCACACGGATTATCTGAAAGAGCTGTTGCAACCAAAGGAGGGAAGTACGTTGCTGCAAATGATCACCTCCGGCAGCCAGCCCTTTTTATTTGAAGAAATAATTTCACCTCAGATACAGGAAGTGGCAGCGGCGATTGTTACCGCAAACCCTACGAAGGAACTGACACATTTTTATTATAAGGTAAAAGCAGAAGAACTGATTTATTTATTGTTTGCGGCACTGCTGAAAAGAGAAGATACCACGCTGCAGGCATTGAATGCAGCAGATGTAAAAACGGTATACGAAATAAAAGATAAAGTACTGTCGGACATGAGTACGCCTCCTGTGTTAACGGAACTCGTGAAGATGTCCGGCATGAGTGAATCAAAATTGAAGCGTATTTTCAAGCAGGTTTTCGGAAATAGTATTTACAACTATTACCAGATTTTCAGGATGAAGGAAGCGGCTTACCTGATCAGAGAAATGAAATTGTCGGTATCAGAGGCTGGTTATCGTTTGGGGTTCTCCAACCTCAGTCATTTTACAAGATTGTTTGAAGCGCATATCGGCGTGAAGCCCAAGAAGTACGCTACCGGTAAATAGTGTCAAAAACTGCATACGATATATCAAAAAGGCATTTCTGTACAGGATAAATTTGGTGATCAATTTACAGTCCACCTGGTATGAAATTATCTTTTCTGTTTATTTTATTTTGCCTGCCATTTTTAGCTATAGGGCAGAGCAGTATACTGGTACAAAATCAACGTTGTGAGTATTTAATCAATCCTGAAGGAATCGACGAGCTTTCACCACGTCTGAGCTGGACTCTGGGCGCGGTAAACGCAGCTGCTTTCGGGCAGCGCCAAACGGCTTACCGGATTATTGTCAGTTGTTCAGAAGATAAACTCGCCGAAGGAGAGGGAGATATCTGGGATTCCGGCTGGACACCGTCGGCCGACATGCAGCACATTGTTTATAAAGGACAAGCCCTGGTATCCGACCGGTATTACTACTGGAAAGTGATGGTGAAAGATGAGGCCGGAAGGAAATCGGCCTGGAGCCCGGTGGCTTATTGGAGTACCGGCTTGCTGAAACATGCGGAGTGGACGGCCAGATGGATAGGCGCTACAGAGGTGCTTAACCCGGCATTGGCGGACTGTAATATAGCGGACCCCTGGTTTCGTAAAACGGTAACGCTGGAGAAGCAACCCCGTAAAGCAGTAATGTTTATTGCCTCCGTGGGATATCATGAACTATATGTGAATGGAAAGAAAATAGGGGTCAATGTACTGGCGCCTGCGGTGACAGATCATACCAAACGGGCGCGTTATATGGCCTATGATATCAGCCGGGAGTTAAAGCCCGGTAAGAATCAGATAGGGATCTGGCTGGGCGCTTCCTGGTCGGTATTTGGTGCTTATGCTACGCCGGATAAACCGCGTGCGCCCATCGTGATTGCCCAGGCGGATGTGTACAATGAGATAAACAGCAAGCCGGTGATGCGCATACAAACCGATACCAGCTGGAAAACACATCCAAGTCCCAATCAATTGTTGGGCAAATGGGAGTTTGGTAATATGGGTGGTGAGATCTGGGATGCCGGTAAGGAGATCACCGACTGGAACGGGCCCACCTGTGATGAAACAGATTGGAAGAAGGCAACGTTATATGCGCCTCACTTGATGCTGACCAGCCAGATGGTGGAGCCGAACCGCTTATTCACTGAGATACACCCGGTAGCTATCGAGCAACGGGCGGATGGTTCCTATCGTGTAGACATGGGCGTTAATTTTGCCGGATGGACAGAAATCAGGCTGAAAGGAAAACCTGGTCAGCGGATAGACATGCTGTTTTCCGAAAGGGAGAAAGATGACATGACCTTTCGTATCCGGAATGCCTTTATACCGGGTAAATCAGGAGAAGGAGTGTTTAAAAACCGTTTTAATTATAGTTCAGGAAGATGGATTACGATCAAAGGCCTCACAAAAAAGCCGGAACTAACCGATATACGTGGCTGGGCTATTCACACCAATTACCGGCCGGCGGCAAGCTTTGAATGTTCAGATTCATTGCAGAACTGGATTTACAATACTTTACGGTGGACAATGGAGAATATTTCTTTAGGTGGCTATATCGTGGATTGTTCTTCACGGGAGCGACTGGGTTATGGAGACGCAGACGTTTTTGCAGAAACAGGGCTGTTCAACTATCACCTGGAAGCGATGTTCACCAAATGGATGGAAGACTGGAGAGATGTGCAGGGAGCAAGGGCCATGGATCCGTTGAATTATGGTGGAAATGCGGATGACGGCATCATCCCGCATACGGCCCCCACTTATCAGGGCGGCGGCGGCCCTGCGTGGGGTGGCATGTGTATCATGTATCCATGGCTTATTTACCAGCACCAGGGAGACACCCGTATCCTGGAAAAGAACTTTGACACCATGAAACGATGGTTGAAATTCCTGGATGGACATACGCAGAAAGACAACCTGATGGTACGTTTCGGCGGTGCCTGGGATTTTCTGGGCGACTGGCTCTGGCCCAATGCCAATGCAGAAGGAATGAATAATGATAAGCCGGAAAATATCTGTTTCAATAATTGTTACCGGGTGTACAATTTACGTACAGCCGCCAAAATAGCGCGACTGTTGGGACGAACCGCCGAGGCACTGGAGTGGGAGCAGAAAGCGGAAGCATCGGCGCGGGCTATTCACGCAAAATATTACAATGCAACGGATCATAGTTATGCCGACAGTTCCATGGGGAACCTGGCAATCGCCCTGTTTGCGGAGATACCACCGCCCGCGCTTCGTGAAACCGTGATGGAACGCCTTGAAAAGGAGATCCTCGTGGTGCGGAAAGGACACCTGCATGTGGGGATCACGGCGGGAGGCATTCTTTTCAAAGTATTGCGGGATGCGGGGAGGGACGACCTGCTCTATTCTATGACGTCTCAAACGGAGTATCCTGGCTGGGGTTATATGAAGGCCAACGGTGCCACCAGTTTATGGGAAATGTGGGAGAAGGATACGCCCGGCCACTCCCTGATGCACAGTTCTTTTCTTTATCCGGGCGCCTGGTATATAGATGGCATCGGCGGCATCCGCGCTGATCCCCGTTTTCCGGGATTTCAACATTTCATTATCCGTCCCCCTAAACTCCATGCCCCGCAAATGACATGGGCTAAAACCACGTATGAGTCGCCCGTAGGGAAGATCGAAACCTCCTGGCAAAGGAAAAATGGTGATTTCAATCTGCTGGTAACTGTACCGCCCGGCGGGAAGGCCACTGTTTATTTCCCTTCTGCCGGAAATGGTCCTGTTAAAGTATCTTCTGCTTTTGCTAAAAACAAAGGCACTGCCAACGGATATACCTTGTTTGAGGTGCCGGCAGGGGTATATGTTTTTTCCGGGAGAGAATAATAAAAACGGCTGTTATAGATAAGAGAATTAAAAGCCGTTGCCTATCTTGCTGCTGGTATTTACCTGATGCCAGCGCATCATGGCCCGGTTCCTGTATTATCGCGGATAATACGGTCGCGGTGGCATGAAAATTGTCGCCGGGCTTTTAGTTCCCGAATAATTTCTATATATGTTGGAGTATACCAAGCCTGATCTTCCTTCCGGTTCTTCCTCTTCTGCAAATGGATTATTGACAGATAGCGAGCAGCGGTTCCGTAATATGTTGCTGCAATCTCCTGCGGGTTTTGCTATCTTAAGCGGGCAGGATATGGTGGTGGAGTTTGTGAATCAGGCGATGTTACGCTTGTGGAAAGGTGATGCTGATATTGTGGGAAAGCCACTGCTGGAGCTGATGCCGGAAATGGGCGGCCAGTCATTCCCCACATTAATACAAACTGTTTATAGAACGGGGCAGCCGCATCATAGCTATGAAGAAAAGGTAACGTTGCAGAACAGTGAAACCGACGCTTACTATGACTATGTGTATCAGCCTTTGTTTGCTGCTGACGGAACTGTTACGGGGGTGTCGGTGATGGCCACAGACGTTACCGTGCAGGTGGAAGACAGAAAGAAAGTAAAGGAAAGCGAGGCGCGTTTCCGGGCGCTGGTTATGGCTACTACGGAAATGAGATACCGGATGAGCCCTGATTGGAAGGAAATGTGGGAATTACAGGGGATGGGTTTTCTGAAAGATGTTAAATCGCCCATATCCCACTGGGATGCCCACTATGTTCCGGAGGAAGAGAAGCCACGCCTTTGGGCTGCCATACAAACGGCCATTGCGTCCAAAACTATTTTTGAAATGGAACACCGGGTACTGCGGGCCGATGGCTCGCCGGGGTGGGCCTTTTCCCGGGCTGTTCCCATTCTGGGCAGTAGCGGTGAAATCGTTGAATGGTTCGGCGCCGCCAGGGATATCACTATCCGCAAACAAATGGACGAGGCGCTGCAGCAGGCGAAGGAAGACCTGGAAGGCTACAAGCGGCTTTATGAAACGATCACCAATAATACCCCTGATCTCATATATGTATTAGACGTAAACTATCGCTTTACATACGCCAATGAGGCACTGCTCACCATGTGGGGCAAGACCTGGGAACAGGGAATCGGCAAAAGTTTGCTGGAAAACGGATATGAGCCCTGGCATGCCGAGATGCATGAACGGGAGATAGACCAGGTAGTGGCCACCCGGAAATCAGTACGGGGAGAGGTTTCCTTCCCGCATGCCGTGCTGGGCAAACGCATCTATGATTATATCTTCGTACCGGTAGTCAATGAAGAAGGCGATGTAGAGGCAGTAGCAGGAACCACCCGCGATATTACCGAAATACGGCTGGCAGAGGAAGCGTTGCGCCGCAGCCGCGAAGAACTGGAAGTATTGGTGGAAGACAGGACCAGGGCGTTGCACCGCTCTAATGAAGACTTGCGGCAGTTTGCACATGTATCCTCACATGATATGAAGGAACCGGTGCGAAAAATCGTATTGTTTGCCGGTTTGCTTACCGATGAATGCGGGCATCAGCTGGATACAAAAAGCGCCAGGTATCTTGCTAAGATATCTGACTCGGCTAAACGTATTTATTCCATGATTGAAGGAATACTGTCTTTTTCTTCTTTCCAGGAAGTAGACCTGGAAGTGGGGCAGGTGGATCTCAACAGTATCCTGAAGGAGGTGGAAAGCGACTTTGAGGTGGTGATCCGGGAAAAACAGGCCAGCATCGAGTATACAGATCTGCCATTGATAGCAGGTTTTCCTTTGCTTACGTCACAGTTATTTTCTAACCTGATCAGCAATGCGCTTAAGTTTTCCACTCCGGAACGTGATCCGGTGATCCGCATCAGCGCAGCGCCCGTGTTAGTGGAGGAGTTGCTGAAAGAGAAGCTGGACGAACGGCGTCATTATGTAAAGATCGTAGTATCGGACAATGGTATTGGCTTTAACGAGCAATATGCAGATAAGATCTTCCAGATTTTCTCCCGTCTTAATTCAAAGGACCAGTTTGAAGGTACAGGTCTGGGGCTGGCGCTATGCCGGAAAATATCGGAACGTCATGGTGGTACGATATGGGCCAACGGCAAAGAAAAGGAGGGGGCTACGTTCAGCATTATTTTACCAACGCCGGACCCTGCGTAAATGGGTGGATTTTCCCCAAATCCACATCCGGGCAATCTGACTGAGGCATTTTTTACACTAATCGTTGCGATGGGGCCTTTTTCCGAACCGGAGCCGGTAAGCGTTATGTTAAATCTTACCGGCCCCGGTGTTCATTTTAGTGGGTATACTTAATATCGAAGAAGCCAAATACGCCGTTTTCTTCCGGGCTGCCCTGGTAATTCAATCCCGGGCGGGGGCTGCGATCCCATGGTGGCAGTGAGGCAATGGAATACGGCTGCTGGTTGGGGGTGAGTAGCTGCCAGTCTGCTGTTTGTTTCCAGTAAACGGTGCAGGTGAAATCCGGTGATACCGTCATTTTCAGGTAAACAGGTGCATTCGTTTGCGGGATGGTAGCTTCACTGAGCACCTTGCGTTTGCCATCTCCCGATACCCAGAATTCTACTTTATTATCACGCACGGCAATACCTGCCGAAGAAGATACATCCCCATAGATGATCAATCCTTTAGCGGCCTTATTGGTATTTAAAACGGCGGTGCTGATTTCGTAGGCAGCAGCATAAGGTCTTACGGTGAGCGCTATACCAGATGGGTTTTTATCATTGGATTTGCCAGACAGATATAATTTACCCTTTGCCTGCCGGAACACCGGCTGTGTATTCCTGAAATCCCATTGCCAGAAGACAGGACCTTTTGCATTTTTAAAATCATCATGGAGATTGAAATCTTTTTGGGGATTTTCCAGCGCGGGCGTATGCTGTAATACCGGCCACTGGTCTTTATTCCAGGATAGTGCGGCCATTAGTGCCTCTCTGCCGGTAAATACATTGCTGGATTTGTTGTAGGCATGATAGATATAGTAGTTATTTCCGCTGGCATCTTCAACAAAAGTACCGTGGCCGGGGCATTTCCAGTCGCCGCCATCTGTAAGTACGGGGTTGGCAGCATAATCCTCATAGGGGCCTTTGAAAGAGGTAGCCCTTGCCACGCGCACGTTATAACTGCAGGATACTCCGCAGCAGTTACCAACAGAGTAGAAGAGATAATAATATTGATCTTTTTTCAGGATGCTTTGTCCTTCCATTCCCTGGCGTCCTTCATCTTTCATCAGGGTAAAGGGTTCGCCCCTGAGGGAAAGCCCGTCGTCCGATAGTTTGCTGCCAAGCAGCTCAATAGGTCTCTTATCGAGTCCGTATGCTTTCCAGGTGATATATAACTGCCCGTTATCGTTAAAAACAAAAGCGTCTATAGCTTCCTTGCCATATTCGATAATAACGCCATGATCTTTAAAACCCCGATCCGGGAAGCTGGAAGTGGCTACACCAATACAGGAGATGCCGTCGCTTTTTCTTCTGGCGGTATAATAAACGAAGTAGGTATTGTTATGGAAATAAAATTCCGGCGCCCAGAAGGAGGCGGTTGTCCAGGTAGGGGCCTGCTCAAACAGGAAGCCGGTTTGTTTCCATTGTTTCAGGTTATTGGATTGGAAAATGGGAAAATGAGGTCCCCATTCGCTCGACGTTCCGATAGCGTAATAGTTATTGCCTTTCCGGATAATGGAGGGGTCTGCGAAATCGCCTGGAATATTTGCCTGTTGTGCGCTGGTATGCTGTCCGCAGGCCAGGGTACTGATCAGTACTGCTGCTAAGAGTTTAAATTTCATCTTCGTGGCTTTACTATATTTAATCCGGAGCAAAAATAGCCTCTTCGGTGGCTGCTAATTCATTAAAGCATCTCATTTGTTCATCTTATAGTCTCATTATACCCGGGAAGCTATATGGATGTTAGCGTAGAAAAAAGTATTTTGCGCTACAGCCATTCCCTTGATTTTAAAGATATCAAATTCTGAATCAGAAAGAAAGTATGGCTGGATAGGTTGGCAGAAGCGAGCGATTAGATTTACCGTTTTTTATTAAATTCCGTCTATGTTTGTTACGTTAGTTCAGAAAAATCTTTTATTGTTGTTTGTCCTGGCGGCGATTTTTTTGATCAGTATATTTTACCGTTATTGGTTTCAAAATGCAATAGATTCGCCGCCCCTCCCATCAGTATATAATACTTACCCTACCCTGGAAGAAGGCGTACATGCCGGCAGCTATGCGATCCGTCCGTTGTTCAGCAGTGATTTCGATACGCGGTCGCTTTCCGCTCCTTTTTATGATGAAAAAAGTAAAACAGCACTTATCGCTTCCATCCCCGGGGAAATGGGTGAGCGCCAGGATGAACAAAGTTTTTATAAAATTGATAGCGAGGGTAAAGTAACAGACTCGCTGACTATCAGTAATGAATACCGGCGTATTCATCCCATGAAGGGATTTCTGCTTCATCCCGAATATTATAGTACCTGGTGGATGGATGGAGATACCATCCCGCATTCATACGTGAAGGAACAAGCAACATATGAGCAACTGAAACAACAGTCGGATACCGTTTTTTATCTTTCTTATAAAGATGCCTGGAATTACAGAACAGATGCGTTTAAAGAAGAAAAAGATGTTGTATTATTTCTGATCCGCCATCAATGGCATGCCCTGTATGGCAAAGGATTATATCAAAAAATGAATAGCGATGAACTTCCCGACCTGGCGAATGATGGCCTTGTACTGGAACAGGTGAAGAAAGAAAGTCTTATTAATGAAAAAACAGATTCCTGGTTTGGCACCAGTTTCCTGTACCTGACCATCCAACAGGATACACTCCGGTTTAAACATGAAATGGTACTGGAAGGGAGTACAAAAAAAGAGTTCTGGCGAAGCCTGAATTATTATCACGCACACAACGCACCATTTGCATTGTTGCGTTCCAATGACAGGTATTATGGTGTACAGTTAAACAACAGCAAATGAAATTAACTTTTGGTATAGCCGCTCTGACAGGCTTTCTGGCTACTGTGATCTATATTGTTACCATTATTACCCGTAAGGATCTGGGCACTTACGGCGGACTTTTCCTGTTGTGTTTTTGTCCGTTGGTAATGGGCGCCGTTATCGGCTGGTGTTATGCCCTCGTTTATCTGGAACAGGCAAAATTCCTGGCACCGCACTTTGTTTTTCGCTTCCTTATTCCATTGCTGTTACTTTCATCGATCGCATGGTTAAGCGTCAGGAATATCTATATGCCTAAGTTTCAGAACTATTCATTACAACAATACCTGCGTATTGTCGGTGAGTTTGCATTTGATTTTTTATTGCCGCTGACTTTGGTCGCTGCGTTGGTAAGTGTTGTACTGACCATCTGCTGCAATACGGCTAAATAACTGCTTCCCCTTTTCCCCACCCTTTAAGGATGGGGAGGGGAAATTACCCAACTGTAGTTACTTTACTCCATAGCAATGCCACGCCAGATCCACAGCTGGTTTGGGGGTTAAACAATAGATAAATAAATGTTTTTGAATTGTTGTTGTACGGTTGTTCTTTCGGTTTTTCTAATGAGTCGTTTGTTGTTTGTACGGATGGATTTTCGGTACTTGTTTTTGTTGTATAGGATCGAAATTAGAGAATTGGAATGAGAAAAAAAGTGCCATTTGTCCTCAAATATTATCGTCTTAAATTTGGTTTTTTCGAAGGGTTGTTTCTCCTGATGTTATGTTGGGATGCAATTGTATCAAGGATAAATAGCAGCGTTTTTTGCTTGAATCATTGTCTTATTTCAGATCTCATCCGGGAAAATGTCCTGGAAGCAACCCCAAGATAAGAAGCAATGAATTTTGTTGGAACCCTTAACAGCAGTTCATTGTGGTGTTCCAGCAGGAAATCATATTTTTCAGATGCGCGTTGCTTTCTCATGCCTAACAAACGCTCATCACATTTACAATAATAATGCTCAGTAAGTTTGCGCCCTATAATATTGAACTCGAGGAAATTCGCATAGATATCCATCAGATCATCGTGATGAATACATGCCAACTCGCAATTTTCCAGTGCCTGAATGGATTCGTGACTTGGAATCCTCCTGAAGAAAGATTGTACTGATACGATAAAGTCATTCTCCATCATAAACCAACTCGTGATATCTTCCTCATCTTTTTCATAGTAAGCTCTCAATAACCCTTTGGATACAAAGAATAAGTGATTGCAAACCTCTTCCTGCCGTAGTAACATCTCCCCTTTCTGGAGTGTCATAATTTTAAGTTTGTTGTTGATTTCATTTTTGAGATCCTGAGAAATCGTGCCCAATGTAGAAAGTAAAGAAAATAAGGAGTCCATAATGGTTATATGTTTTGAGGAATAAAAAAAATGATAATAAATATACTGAAAAGTACCGGCAATAACCTGTGGAAGAGATACTTCCGGAGGTTAATAAAAAACAGGAATCAATGATTTTGTTTATAGGTAGTTAATCCTTTTGTAATAATCGCTGGTTAGCTAAATAAATCATTGGGGCTAAATGTAACAGCCGACGCAAGTAATGCGCCGGCTGTTATATTTAGAGGAAAAGTAATCTCCCCCCTCTTCCCTCCCAGATAAGCCTTTTACCTACACATAACCTGCATTTATCAGGTACGGGATATCGAGGACTTAAGTATAAGTTATAAGTAAGTTATAGGCAGGTGAACCTAGCTTGACACTAGCACTCCACTAGTATTAAACCCCTGGTCGGACAGGCTTCGAGACCGGCACTAAAATTCAGTATGCTTTATCCCAGGACAGCTGCAAACTGCCACTACAACATGAGTATTACTTGCGGTACTGATAAAAAATCCCCGTATCGAAAATCGTCCACCGGCAAGCCTTTTGGCCGCAACTTTTTAAACCGTTATTTGCCCAGGTATTGCAGGTATGAAACAGGTTATAACTGCCTTTGCCTTCATAAAACGCATCGTTGCGGTCGTAGTTGGCATTGGTGGCAATATATACCGGCATGCCATCGGCGCCGGTTAAAAAGCTGTTATTGATATAGGCGACTAACCGCGCATATTGCGAAGAACTGATCATAATCCGGTGGCAGCTTTCATCTTCTGTAAGCTGACGGTAATAAGTGGCGTGAATGGCAGATGTACTCAGGTTAAATGCCGCTTTTAATGCGGTACTGGCTTTAAGATCATTCCAGGTGGGTGTTTCCAGGTAAAAACCTTTATCACCCCAGCCGAAGGCCAGCCATTGGGCAGTAGTATCCTTGCCGGTGGTATTGCCAAAAGGAATGCGGGTACTCCAGTCGGTTTGTGCGGTACGTACAGGTACTACCAGGTCGGTATGTACCCCGTTGGTAAGAATATAGATCGGAATATCGGCATCGGCTACGGTTTCCCGGTCGGTGCTCATGCGTGACAGGGTGTAGGCTGAAAGCAGGTACAGGCCTATCAGCAGGAGAAAGGTTAACAACGAGTAACCGGTAATCTTAAGCGCTTTTTTCAATTGTTTCAGGTTAGTTCAGAACGACAAATTAGCATATTTTACTATTTTTGGAGCTAATCAGTTTTCCAACCCTGATATCGATATGGCTATGTTCCCATTTTGGAGTGACTATTATTATCTTGTTATTGCCCTGCAAATTTTTTGCCTGGTGCACGCGTTTAAAACGGGCAACCGGGACTGGCTTTTCTTTATTCTATTTGTGCCCATGATCGGATCAGTGGTGTATTTTATCCGGGAAATCTTACCGGATATTACCAGTGGCGCCTTTGGCGAAAACCTTTTACGCACTTTATGGCCCAACGGGCGGATCAACGAATGGGAGAAAAAGGTACGTATATCCGATACCGTAACCAACAAAATGCAGCTGGCAGACGCCTATGCGCAGCAACAGCAATATGATAAAGCTATTGCGCTCACGCTGGAATGTGCGAATTCTTTCAGTAAGGATCCGGGAATTATTCTGCAGCTGGCACGGTTGCAGTTCCTGAATGGCGAATATGCATCCAGTATTGTGAGCTTTGATAAGGTGAACAGCTTTAAAGGGGTGCGGATGAGCAAGGCAGAAGATGAATTGATGTATGCGCAGGCATTGGAGCAGGTGGGTGAAACGGCAAAGGCAGAAGAAGCCTATCAGAAAATTATACAGGTACATCATTCGCTGGAGGCAATGTATTATTATGGCTTGCTGCTGAAAAAGCAGGTCCGTATTCCGGAAGCCAGGGCACAGTTTGAGAAAACCCGGGCAGAAATAGATTTGCATCCGAGATATATCCGTCGTACAATCCGCAAGTGGGTCAGGTTATCAAAAAAAGAACTGGCTGCTATAAAATAGTAAAAGGCCCCGGTGGATACCGGGGCCTTTGTCTTAACGCTATAAATTACGGCCCCTTTTAGGATGGGCACCTTAAACACAAATCAGCTTTAAAGTACATAGTAAGCAGGTGTTTCCACCGGCTCTTCGGGAGCATTGTATTGCTCGTGTAACATTTGCCGGAGGTCTTTTTCAATATTCCGGGCAATGGTCGTTACTGGTGTATCTGTAGGTTTATTTTCAAACGGGTCCTGCAGGTTGATCGCCATTTTTTCGATCAGCAGGAAAGATGCGGCTATGGCTACTACCAATGGTATTTCCATAAAGCCCAGCACATCTATTAAGGCAAACGGCAATAACAGTATAAAGAATATAACGGTGAAATGGGTGTAAAGGCTATAGGTAGCCGGGAACACGGTGTTTTTGATACGCTCGCACTTACCCATGGAATCACAGAGTCTGGATAGTGTCTGGTCTATCGCAATCTGTTGGTATTGGTTTATCCATCCCTGCTCCATGGCGTATTTCAGGTCTTTTCCGTGTAAGAGCAACAAGGCAGCCGGTACGTTATCATATCTCATCACATAGCTTAATTCCCTCCTTGATAATAATCTGTCTACCCCTTTGAGTGGATCTGTCTTTCGTAACGATTGTCCCAAACTATGGCACCATGCTGCCTGTCGCTTTACAAAACGCTCCTGGAAAAGGGTCAGGTCTTCCGACTGATACGTTGCATCCATCAAGCTTAGCACCTGCCTTGTCAGTGAGCGCGAATCATTTACTACGGCTCCCCAGATCGTTCGGGCTTCCCACCAGCGGTCATACGCCTGGTTGGAACGAAATGCGAGCAATAAAGACAACACCGTGCCCAGCACCATCGGTACCGATATAGGAATAACCAGGCTGGTGAAATCGTATTGGTAGTAGAGTATGTTGATGGTGAGCGAATAAATGGCCACCAGTAACAGTTCCACTCTTATCTTACCAAAAATATATTTTAAGGGGATATTTTTCTTCAGTAGCATAACCTTGCTTTTTTATTCTGTTGCCAGTAAAAGTGCAGAGATGGTCGACTTGTCTGCCACATACTTCCGTCTCTGTAATTGAATTTTCATTTTTGGATAATTGCATTTGCTGAGCAGTTTCTCCGGATCAAAGCTTCTTTTTGAAGGCGGATTATAGTCGTGGTCAGCAGGCTGAATGATCAGGTCTATATTCTGCGCCAGCAGGAAATTGCGTAATGCTACGCGGGTACTGCCGTGAAAGAATTCTATTCTCAGCTGATTGATAGCGGAAGAATATTTATTACGGATAATTTCACAGCCATCCTGGAAGTCGGAGGAAATCAGTTCCACATGTCTGCTGTTACGGGTGTACGTCATCAGGTCAAACAAAGAATCCGGCATTTGCAGGGCATGCATTAATATGATATTTACCTGCTCGCAGGGATGCTGCGCCACAATGCTGTGAACATAACTGAGTGAGCGGATAGAGAAGTCTGTTGGTATGAGTATATTTTTCATATCTGGTAGCTTTTATAACAACAAAATTATTGCTGTGAAATAAGTAACCAGTAAGAGCGGGGTTAAAAGGTAGCAAGAATGTGGTAAGAATTCGGTAAGAAAGCAGGCCCTACAGTGGAAGTTCCACCCTGATCTCGGTTCCGTGGTTTACCTCACTGTTCACAATGATATCTCCTTTATGCATACGGATAATATTCATGGCCAGCGGCAAACCGATACCATAACCTTTAAAGCGGCCGGTATTGGAAGCACGGAAGAAGGGAGAGAAGATATAGGGCAGGTCTTCCTGGGGAATACCGATGCCATGGTCTTTTACTATAACGATAATTTTCTTTTCCGTGGCGGCCAGTGCAATAGATACGGGTTCATTGTTGGAATACTTGATGGCATTCATGACAATGTTGCTGAGGGCCAGTTCCAGCAATTGTTCGTTACCGGGGATGATTAATTTGTCTTCTTCTTCCGGAAACAGGCTGTAATCTATTTCCACTTTATTAATAGGCTGTAACTTATCGATGGTATTTTTTACGGTAAACAGCAGTTCATCGCTGCGGATCTGTCTCCATTCCTGTTTCTTTCCGTCAAATCCGGTCTGGGCCAGGTGCAGCAGGCTTTTGGTAATATGTTCGAGCCGTCCTGCTTCATGGAGGATATTTTGCAGGGCATAGATATAGTTACCTGCGCTGCGTTCCTTATTCAGGGCCAGTTCGGCTTCACCGATAATGGCGGTAAGGGGGGTACTCAGTTCATGGGAGGCGTTGCTGACAAAGTTGTTCTGTGTTTCAAAGGCGGTTTCGAGCCGGTCCAGCATATTATTAAAGGTGCCGGCCAGGTCGTTGATTTCATCGCCGCTGTCATCTACGTTTAGCCGTAGGTGTAAGTTCCGCGAGCTGATACTTTTTACCTGTATCATCATATGCCGGATGGGCTTCAGGATATACTTGGAAAAGAAAATACCGGCGCCCACAAGGATCACGCTGGAAGCTACAGAGCAGATAATCAGGATTTTGCGCAGCCATCCGAGGTATTCTACGCTGTATTTATTGATAGCGGAAACAATCACGATATAGAGTCCCTGTTTGCTCTTGTACAGTACGCCCTCATAGAAGCGGTCGCCTTCCCGGAAGGTGGCTTTATTTTCCCTTCGTACCTGTTGGTAGAAGGAGTTGGGCAGGGAGAGCGTTTCATCCTTATGTACTGTACCATCGGCACTTACCTGCAGGAAATATTCTTTTTCAGCGGGTAGTTTTTCCAGGTGTTCTTCCCGGATTTCATTGTAGATAACGGAGTCAGATTCGTAATAGGGCAGGGTGGCTTTCGCAGTAAGATAGGCGCGTATTTCCAGCCGTTTGTAGAAGTCTTCAAACGAATGCTGGTTGGCAAAATAAAATACCAGTATACTCATAATGAGAATAGTGGAAATCGTTAAACCGGCAAATACCAGTAATATCTTAGTGCGTATCTTCATCGGCCTTGGTTTCCCGGATCATATACCCCAGTCCAACTACGGTATGTATCAGTTCTGCCGGGTTATGTTTATTAATTTTTTTCCGGAGATAATTAATATATACGTCTACAACTTTGGTACTCATATTAAATTCGATGCCCCATACCTGTTCCAGTATTTCCAGTCGTGACAATACTTTCCGTGGATTTTTAAGCAGGTATTCCAGCAAGCGGTATTCAGTAGCCGTGAGCTGGATATTTTTGCCGTTCCTGTTGGCGGATTTGGTATCGGTATCGAGATCAAGATCTGCGAGACTGAGAATAGCGGTGCTGGGGGTAACGGGAACGGGTATATCTACATTTGTTTTCCTGCGCATCAGGCTGCGTATGCGGGCTTCAAGTTCCTGGAGTTTGAAAGGTTTCACCAGGTAATCATCAGCGCCGCTGTCGAGCCCCATCACAATATTCTCTGTGGTACCGAGGGCGGTGAGCATAAGAATGGGCACTTCCAGTTGCGCGTTGCGCAGGGAGCGGCATACTTCTATCCCGTTCATACCGGGGAGCATCACATCCAGTATAATGAGCCGGAAGGATGGGTTCTGGAGCGCCATCTGGAGCCCGCTGTTGCCATCCGGGGCTACGCTGACTTCATAGCCAGCTTCTGAAAGGCCACGGGTAATAACAGATACTACAGCAGGTTCATCTTCTATTAATAATAGTTTCATGAACGGCAAATATAGGGCTATTCGAGATGGCTCACGCAATTAAACAACTCGCATTTCCAGTTTTCGTCGGAGAACTGCAGCCGGGTAATAGAAGTATTTTTCATGGCGGGAGTTGGATGCATTTGTGGCATCAGGGCATCGAGCAGTTGGCGGATAAAGCTGCCATGGGTGACCAGCAGGATTTTTTTGCCACTGTTTTCAGACAGGAGGTCCTGCATGAAAGACAGGCCCCTGGCAACAACGGAAGCATTGCTTTCCATGCCGAGGTCCATTGCTTTCCAATGGGGGCCCCATTGAAGTTGCCGTTCTTCTTCTGTTGTTCCTTCAATAAGACCGCCGCCGGCTTCGCCGATCCGTTTGTCTTCTATGACGCTTTCTATGGATAATTCCTGTGCAATGATAGCTGCTGTTTGTTTGGCGCGCAGCAGATGGCTGGAGTACATCAGGTCCCAGTCTTCCCCGGTGAGCCGTTGTCCCAGTTTCAAGGCCTGCGTAATGCCTTCTTCATCCAGCGGGATGTCTGAATGGCCTTGCAGTTTGCCGGCTCTGTTCCAGGAAGTGGTTCCATGCCGGATAATAGCGATCTGGGTCATATTGGTCTTTTTATCTTTCCGGGGGACAAATATATATAAAACAGGGCGGGGTTAATAGCAAAATTCCGGAAGCAGGGAGAATTCAGTACGTTTTTGTACATTAAAAGTATAATATATTTGTTCGGAATATCACCCAATACCTTCCTTTCATCCGCCGCAGTTTTGTTCCTGCCAAGAATCAGTATGCCCTATAACCGGATCTAATTAATACAATTTCACCATTTTCTTACTCAAAAATTAACATTTATGAAACACAATGTTCAGATGATGGCTCATGCCAGAATGCAAAAAATTCAGAAAGAATATGCAGTAACAATGACAGCAGGCACCCCCAGTTTTTCTTTATTACAATTATTTAACTACGGCGATTTCCGGTTGGAGGATTATTGCCGCTCATTTAAAAAACATCCGTTTGCCTCCTCCCTGGCGAAAGCTGCACGGTCTTTCGGAGAGGAATATAACATCTGGCACAGCAATGCGGAACACTATATCACCTGCGCTATCTTTTTGTTCCCGGATGCGGGGCTCAGCAGAATGTTGCCGATTGTGAAGAATCTTGCGGTGGACTATTACCTCAATGACACCATGGGCCGTGAAGTGTTCGATAAACTTTCTACGCCGCAACAGGCAAGCGCAAAAAACATTATCAACAGGATGGCGGCTGCCACCGTACTGGAAGATGAATACACTGATTTGGCCGCTATTGAAATCGCGAACAGGGATATCCTGCAACAGATGAAAACCTCCTCTCCGGAAGCATGGTTCAACGAATTTTTACGGTTATACAATTACCACATCAAAGTGACCCACCGGAACGGTAATGCCGCTGAACTGGGCCGTATTCCTACAGTGGCCGAGTACACAGATCTGCGTTGTCATATGGCGGGAATGCATCATGTAATCAGCCTGATCGATTACAGTATCGGTGCATTTACAGATCCAGCCTGGCTGGAAAAGAAGGGCGTCGCAGCGAAGCTGGCAAGATTGCAATATGTTACGGCGGCCATCGGCGGTTTGATGAACGATATGTTCTCCTTCGAAAAAGAAATGATTGACAACGGGGCAGATTCTAATCTCATCGCGGTAATTGCCTTGAATTATCCGCACTATTCACTGAACAGTGTATTAAAAGAAGCCGGAGATATTGTACAGGGCCTGCTTCGTGAGTTTATGTTACTGCTGGAAGAAATGAATACCGTTTGCATGGATAGCGCCATATCGGATCCGGACGCTGCAGAACAGTTGAGAAAACACCTGGATGGTCTGGAACGTTGTGTACAGGCCAGCTGGGTATGGCAGGTGCACACCCTGCGTTATAAGCGGCCGCAATCCATCTGGTTCGAAACACAGCTGACTACAGAAATGAGAAAAGCAGTTTAGGTTTTTTACACCCGCTCCTGTAACTCAGCATCGAAATGGCGGATATGCTGGTTCATAATGGATAACAGCTGACTGTGATGTACTGGTTTTTCCAATACAGCACTGGCGCCGGCTTCCAGGAGAACCTGTTGTGTTGCTCCACGTACGTCACCGGTGGCGATTATTACAGGAATATGGGCGTATTGCGGTAATGCCTTCAGTATTTTTAATGTATCCACACCATTGAGTCCCTGCATGTGATAATCCATAATAATCATATCAGGGACATTTTTTTGCACCTGCTCCAGCAACTCAATACCATTCGTGGTAGCCGTTACTTCGCAGCCTATTTTTTGCAGCAGCATCTGGAGGATCTTTGAATTGATCTCATCATCTTCAGCCATCATCACATGAATGTTGCTCAGATCTCTTTCCTTTACTTCCTCATTCATCCCTGCCGGAATATCCGCAAGAGAGGCAATAGTTAACGGTAAGCATAGGGTAAAACAGGTTTCTCCGCTGGCGGAACTGCTAACGGTAATGCTGCCGTTCATAGCCTTCACTTTATTCTTTACAATATATAGTCCAAGTCCTGTTCCCTCTGTATGGTTATTCCGGGTACCTACAAAAGGCTCAAAAATCTCGCTTAACTGCGCTTCCGGGATCGGAGTACCCTGGTTCACAAACTGCATCTGCCATTGCTCTTCCAGCCGCGTAACATGGATATTGATCGTCGTATTTTTATCGGCATATTTGATCGCATTCCCCAGCAGATTGGTGATCACCTGGTTCAGTTTCAGCGTATCGCATATGATGACCTGCGGCATTTCGTGAATGGTCAGGCCAATCTTTATCTGCCTGGAGCGCGCTATAATCCTGTTTACATCCGTTATCTTGTTAATGAAAGGTGTCAGTTCAATTACTTCCATCACCGTATGCTCTATTTTCCCGGATTCTATCTGCGCCATATCCAGTACGTCGTTGATAATACGCCGGGTATTGTTGGTGGCAGTAAGCAGGTGATCTATAAGAGGCATTATTTTCCGGAGGTTGATATCCAGTTTTGCTTCCCGTTTTAACAGCTGGGCTGCTCCATAAATCGCATTAAGCGGGGTACGCATTTCGTGCGTTACCTGGTACACAAACATCCGCTTGAAATGGTTGGCTTTATGAAGGGCATCATTACTCGCAACATACGGACTGCCAACAATCAGCACCAGCAGCATCACGCCCATCACTGAAAGCGCCTTAAATATAACGGTAGTAGTATGGTTGAGGGAAATGGTAGACACAAAATTGTCATAGTAGTTCGCTTCCAGTACGAACAGTATACCCATCGATGTAACAATACAGATGCGCCTGGTCCATTTATCTTTGAAAATAAGAAAGGTGATCAGGAAAAGAAAAATAACCATCGCCTGCAACTCAATAATGTTTCCTAGTAGCAATCCAAAATACAACGAGGCCAGACATTGGGTGAAAAAAGTAATCAGCGAAGCAAGATGGTGCTTTTTATAATGGTTTAAAAATATGGGAGATAACGCCAGTGAAGCTTCAAAGGACGCTGGCAGCAGAATGGACAACTGCCCGCTCATGGCGTAATACACACTGCCCACGCAAATAATGAGGATAACGATCGCGAGACTAAGCGAATTCACTAAAGTTATCCTGGTAATCAATTCATCATCTATGATGCCCTGAGTGCCGGTATTAACGATCTTATGAATGGTTTTTTTCAGGCGCGCTATTAGTGTTGTAATCATTTTGGATAGTCGTAGCGTTTTAGTGATATTGAATTCAGGATAGTACTGTAATTGTAGGTATAAATAATGTATCAATGATCTTCTGAGGGTAATCTCCAGTTGTTAGTTCTTCCGGCATCCTTTTTTAAGGGGCTACAGACACCGTCTTCCAAAGTTATAATATTTATTCCTAAAGTCAAATTCGTTTCTTTTTTTTAATGCCGCTTTAATCTTCTCCGGCTATTCACGATTTATAAGGAATCAGTACATTTGTTATTATGGAAATGAACATCAATCCCAACGAAGAAAAAACGGAAAAAAAGGAAGAAACAGTAAAGCCGGAACCCGTTATCCACGATGGTTCCGGAGGTGCATTTGAAGGCACGGAAATGGTCACGGAAGAGCGGGAAGAAAAACCACGTCCGAAGGAACCAACTCCTTATTGAATGTTGCCCGGATGCAGTGCGGTTTTAAATCCTTAAATTAGGAGTACTAAAAAGTCATGCTTATGTTATCCTTGGAAAAGATCAGCGAATTATTAGGCAAAGAAAGTGATACCCTGCTACAGCATCAAAGCAATACCATCAGCAAAGATCTGCTGCATCTGCCGGGACCGGATACGGTCAATAAGATTTACCAACCTTCCAGTCGTAACCCACAGGTGTTGCGCAGCCTCGGGCAATTGTTTAACCACGGCCGCCTGGCGGGCACGGGTTATATGTCTATCCTTCCCGTTGATCAGGGGGTAGAACACAGCGCCGGTGCATCGTTTGCAAAGCACCCGGCTTATTTTGATCCGGAGAATATTGTCAGGCTGGCCATTGAAGGCGGCTGTAATGCAGTAGCTTCCACCTTTGGCGTGTTATCTTCCGTAGCCCGCAGCTATGCACACCGTATTCCTTTTATTGTAAAACTGAATCATAATGAACTGCTCACTTATCCCAACCGGGCAGACCAGGTGATGTACGGTACCGTGGAAGAAGCCTGGAATACAGGCGCAGTAGCCGTTGGCGCCACTATTTATTTTGGTTCTGAGCAGTCCGACCGGCAGATCGTGGAAGTATCGCAGGCCTTTGAAAGGGCGCACGAACTGGGCATGGCCACCATTCTATGGTGCTACCTGCGCAATGACGCCTTCAAGAAAGATGTAGACTATCACCTGTCTGCCGACCTTACCGGGCAGGCTAACCACCTTGGGGTTACCATACAGGCAGATATTATCAAACAGAAGCTGCCGGTAGTCAATGGTGGCTACAAGGCGCTTAACACAGGTAATTCTTCCTATGGTAAACTGGATGAACGCATTTATACCGAACTTACTTCCGACAATCCGATTGATCTGTGCCGCTACCAGGTAGCGAACTGTTATATGGGACGCATGGGATTGATTAATTCCGGTGGCGCTTCCGAAGGAGCTGCTGACCTGGCAGAAGCGGTACGTACTGCCGTGATCAATAAAAGAGCCGGTGGGGTAGGGCTGATCTCCGGGCGGAAAGCTTTTCAGCGCCCGATGGCAGAAGGAGCCGCCCTGCTGAATGCTATCCAGGATGTATACCTGAACGAACAGATTACTATTGCATAATACCACAAGAGCAGGCGTTAATGCCTGCTCTTGTTCTTTTTATCTTACCTGGCCGTTACCTCTCAAAAACCATTTCTCTGTTACCAGCTTTTCCAGTGCAAAAGGTCCACGTGCATGGAGTTTCTGTGTAGAGATCCCTATTTCCGCACCCAGTCCGAATACACCGCCGTCCGTGAATCGCGTAGAGGCGTTCACGTATACCGCAGCGGCATCCACTTCATTGAGAAAACGCTCACTGATGGCTGTGTCGCGCGATACAATCGCTTCCGAGTGACGGGAAGAGAAAGTCTGGATATGCGATAACGCTGCCTGTACATCCGGCACTACTTTTACCGAACATTTCAGGGAGAGAAATTCCCGGCCGAAATCTTCCGGTTGTGCCGCGAACAGATGCGGATAGTTATTTTTCTGCAGGATGTCAAAAGCTAACGGGTCCGCATATACGTCTACCGCATATGGCAGCAGTTGCGGCGCCAGCAATGCAAGGAAATCCGCTGCTACGGCTTCATCCACCAGCACCGTGTCCAGCGAGTTGCACACCGATGGGCGCGACACTTTCGCATTGGTGACGATAGCGGCCGCCTGCGGCAGATCTGCTGTTTTTTCCACGTAGGTATGGCATACACCCGCACCGGTTTCGATGACGGGCACCCGGGAGTTGGTCCGCACAAATTCGATCAGCTGCTCAGAGCCACGCGGAATAATGATGTCGATATATTTTACCGCAGTGAGCATTTCCATTACAAAGCTGCGGTCGGTAGGCAGCAGTTGTACAGCGGCGGTGGCTACATTAAATTCTTTCAGCACTTCCTGGATAAGTTGCACCAGGATGGTATTGGTATAAAAGGCATCGGTGCCGCCACGCAGCACACATACGTTGCCGGAGCGGATACAGAGCGCAGCTACATCTACAGTTACATTGGGTCTTGATTCATAGATCACGCCAACTACCCCTAACGGGACTGTTTTTTTCTGCACCAGCAGGCCGTTGTCCAGCGTGCGTTCCAGCACCAGCACATTGGCGGGATCCGGGAGCGCAGCAATATCTTCCAGGCTGGAGGCCAGGTCGCGGATGCGGGCATCTGTCAGCAGCAACCGGTCTTTCTTCGGGTCCTCGTCAGACATGCGGTCCAGGTCCTTTTTGTTTTCTGTGGTAATATCTTCTGAGCGGATCAGGATCACAGCGGCCAGTCTGCGCAGCAGGGCCTGTTTCTCCACATCAGGAAGGGTGCGGATGGAAACACCTGCCTGTTGGGCCTGTTCCAGTAAAGGTTGTATCGTTTGCATGATCATTTTTACTTTAGCCCCGGTGAGGGGAATTCTTTATAACAACACAATATCATCGGCATGCGCCACTTCAATATTCTGCGCTTTATGATGTGTATCCAATGTATCTGAACTGATTTTCGCCCTGCCTACGGCAATCGCGATGTTTTCTTCATTTACGATTTCGATCACTTCCCCGCATTCGAATTTCTCCAATACGGTTTGTACACCCACCGCCAGCAGGCTATGACGTTTTTCCAGCGCCTGTTGCGCGCCGGCGTCTATCTGTATCCTGCCGGTAACCAGACTGCCGCTGGCCAGCCATTTTTTACGGGCGGGCATGCTGCAGGGTTGTGGTAAACACAAGGTACCTGTTTTGCCTGCAATGGCATTGAGAATACCATCTTCCGTACGGATCCCGAAAATCACCACACGGATACCCATGCGGGTAGCCAGGCGGGCGAAGGTAAGTTTGGATACCATGCCGCCTAAACCAAGACTGGATTTCTCTTTATCTGCCAGTCCGAGGGCGGCTTTATCGATTACATCTATCTGTGGTACCACCTGTCCGGAACGGTCCAGTACACCGGCTACGGAGGTGCTGAACAGCAAGAGGGAGGCGCCAAAGCCCACGGCTATCAGCGTGGCCAGCTCGTCGTTGTCTGAAAACTTCAACTCCAGGCTGCTCACCACATCGTTTTCGTTGGCGATGGGAATGATGTTGCTGGCCCATAATTCCTCGTAGGTACGCTTTAGCTGCAGGAACTGATCCCTGTCGGAGAAGTGCTGCCGCTCACAAAGGCTCTGGGCCACGGCAATATTGTAAGGGGCAAAGTACCGGCTGTATTTATTCAGCAACAGCGGGTTTCCTACGGCCGCTGCGGCTTTGCGTTCGCTGATGCTGCCATTGTAGTGGCGTAAAAACTGTTTTCCTGCGGCAACAGCACCGGAAGATACCAGTACAATATGATAATCTTCGTGCAAAGTGGCTACCTGCCGCGCTATTCCGGCAATCACGGTTTCGTCGAGGTCACCATTCTGATGGGTGATCGACGCCGTTCCAAATTTTATAACTAATATCGGTTTGCTCAATTTCGTCTCTATTTGGAGCCTAAAATAATATTAAGGACGCGAAATTCTAAATGCATAATTTCGCCGGTTATGCAGTGAAACACTTATTTTGACTTTTACATGTACTAAACCCACTATATGATAAAAAAGATTTCTCTTCTCATATCGGCCACCGTAGCCACTTTTGTAGTGTCTTTGCCAACGGCGAAGGGGCAGCAAACCCTTCGCCGGCAGATAGCTGCTATTGCCGGAAATATATCAGGAAAAGTTGGCGTATATGCGGAAATACTGGAAACAAAGGATACTGTTTCCTTTAACCGCGATCAACGGTTTCCCATGCAGAGCGTCTATAAATTTCCTATTGCGATGGCGATGCTACACGCAGTAGATCAGCAAAAGTTCCGGCTTGATCAGCTGATACATGTTACCAAAGAAGATCTGATTGGTCCCAGAGGCGTCAGTCCTGTGCGTGATCTGCATCCGGAAGGCAATTTTGATATACCGTTGTCAGACCTGATCGATTATAATATCCGTTCCAGTGATGGGAGCGCCTGTGATGTGCTGTTGCGCTTACTCGGCGGTACGGCCAATGCCAATGCATATGTACATAGCCTGGGGGTAAAACAGATCGCCATCGCCACCACGGAGAAAGTGCAGGTGCCCAGCGAAATGATCCAGTACCAGAACTGGTCTACACCCGCTGCTATGACGCAGCTGCTCAGGATATTTTACCAGGAGCCGGTGCTGTCCGACAGCAGTCACCGCTACCTGATGCACCTGCTCACTACTTCCGGCCCGGGCGCAAAACGTCTGAAAGGATTGCTGCCGGCGGGTACCCCGGTAGCGCATAAAACCGGTACTTCGTGGACATCGGACGGATTGACCCGTGCTACCAACGATGTGGGGATCATTACTATGCCCAACGGGCAGCATGTGGCAATAACGGTGTTTGTGTCTGATGCAAAGGCCAGTGAGGCGGAGCGGGAAGGAACTATTGCAAAGATTGCAAAAGCGGTATATGATCACTGGAATAAATAAAAAGAGGGGGCTGAATAATTTTTATCCAGCCCCCTGAAAATTATTTCATGTACTTTTTGTACTCATTTTCGATGTCCATCACGTCTACTTTATGGAGGGTGTCTCCATCAAATAACCACATTTCCCAATTGTACTTTACATCGCTGAGATTCAGTGTGGATACGCTTCCTTTGGCGGAATGAAAAATGATTTTTCCGCCGGCCGGTTCGATGATCTTCAATCCTTTTTGTTCCAGGAATGCATGCGCATCCGTCATGTAGCTCTGGTAGTCTTCATTGATAGTATAAAAGGCTTCTTCCCCGTTGTCTTTTTTCAACTTTTCCAGTTGCATACTATCAGGATAGTGGAATACAGCGCAGGGACGTGTAATCTGATCTGCGGTTTCGGTAACAGGATGCGCTGGTGGCGCAGCGTCTGTTGTCACTTTCTCTTCCTGTATTTTACTTTCATGGCAGGCCGCTAAAGTAAAGAATGCTACAGGCAGGAGCAGGTGTTTTTTCATGGTTTTCATAGCAATAGAGTTTGGCATATTTTTACACGGGCGTGTGCCGGTGTAAGCGCCTAAAGATAATATAAAAATCTATTGCAATTTGTTCATAAAAGGATAATCTGTCAGTCCGCCGGCGCCACCTTCATAGAATGTATTTTTATGTCCCGGCGCTAACGGGTACTGATGCCTGAAACGCTCTGCCAGATCAGGATTGGAGATAAATGGTCTTCCGAATGCAATAAGATCTGCTTCATTTCGTTGCAGTGTTTCTTCTGCACTTTCAGCGGTAAAACCACCTGCTAAAATTAATCAGTTTTTAAATTGCTGCCGCAGTAATTGTATGTAGCTGGCGGGGATGGGTAAACTGCCATTTGTTGACTGATCAGAGAGATGAATATAGCGTATATCCATCTGGTTTAGTTTTGGTACCAGGTACATGTGTGTGGCAATTTCTTCTTCGTATAGCGGCAGGCTGTTGAGTGCGGCAAAAGGAGAAAAGCGGATGCCTGTTTTTTCTGCACCGGCGATACGGATAGTGCCTTGTGTAATTTCCAGTAAAAAGCGGGTTCTGTTTTCTATACTGCCGCCGTATTGATCGGTGCGTTGATTGGTGTGCGGATGCATAAACTGTTCGATCAGGTAGCCATGTGCCGCGTGTATTTCTATGCCATCGAAACCGGCTTCCAGCGCATTTTGTGCTGCCTGCAGATGGGTATCAATCATTTTTTCCACGGCAGCAGTGGACATAGCTTCGGGTACGGGCATGGGCAATGGTCCCTGTATGGTGTTTACGTTACCGTGGGCTGCTACGGCGGAGGGGGCCTGCAAAGGGCCGCCGCCGGGCAGGTTCAGCGGATGGCCGATCCGGCCGCTATGTACCAGCTGCACAAATATTTTACCGCCATTGGCATGCACGGCATCGGTCACTTTTTTCCAGCCGGCGATCTGTTGGGCGTTGTAAATGCCGGGCAGATGGGAATACCCCATGCCGCTGGGGCTCACGGCGGTGCTTTCCGCAATGATGAGGCCCGCGCCTGCGCGCTGACCGTAATAGGTAGCCACCATCTCGTCGGGTATTCCGTTGGTGGCTCTTCTTCTGCTCATAGGCGCCATGACGGTCCTGTTGTTCAGGGCCAATGTATGCGCGTTGACCGGCTCCAGTAATTTCATCTTTCGGTATATTTATTTCACAAAATTAGTAGGGTATTAGCCGCCGGAACAGGTAAAATGCGGGGGGATTCCTGTAATTTTGCAGGTTATGGGAGAACGGAATATCTATACACCCTTTGAATTGCTCCAGGCAGATATGTCGGACTGGGACCCCAGACCACAGGTCTATTTCTTTTTCGAGATCATCCAGATCCGGGAGGGAAGCGGTTTCCGTACGGTGAATAATAACCGCTTTCCTTATCAGAAGGGAAGTTTGTTTTTGTTTACACCGCGCGACTGCCGGGGATTTGAAGAAGAAACGCCTACCCGGTTTGTGTCTGTCCGTTTTTCAGAGATGTTCGTGGGACTGTCGCGTTCTGCGCAGGAGAAAGCGCGCATCGGGGAGTGGCTGCGGCAACTGGAGTATCTTTTCTTTTATCACAACCGGCAGGAGCAGTTGCTGATCCGTCAGCCGGATGATTGCAAGATGATGATGGCGTTGATTTGCAATATGATGGATGAGTATGAAAAGAAACCACCTTACTACCAGGAAAACCTGCAGCATTACGTGAGCCTGCTCCTGAATATTGTGGCCAGGAATGTAGCGGAAGATACGAATATCGCCGGTACAGAAGACGAGGCTCCCCTGATCAGCCGGATGATCGGGTATATCCGCCAGCATATTTATCACCCGGAACTATTGAAGCAGGAGCATCTGGCGAAGATGTTCAATCTTTCCCTCAATTATATAGGAGAGTATTTCAAAAAGCAAACCGGGGAGAGCCTGCAACAGTTTATTATCCACCATAAGCTGAACCTGGTACAGCTGCGGGTGAAGTACAGCGACCTCACCATTTCTGAAATCGCCGATGAGCTGGGGTTTACAGACGAAAGTCATATGAGCCGGCTCTTTAAAAAGTACCATGGGATGACGCCTGCCGCCTACCGGAAAGAGGAAATAAATAACGGAAATGACATGGCCGGAAAAAAAATTCATCGAAATATTTCGATATTTCAAAAATAGTATTACTTTTGTTCTATGGATTTAGCAGTTATAGAAAAAGCAGCAAATGCCATCGCCGACAAGCATCGATTATCTATTATAATGGAGATTGTTAAGAAAGGGCAGCTGGTTTGTGGTGATGTGTGTGGGTTTACGTGTTTGTCGCAGCCTACGGTGTCGCATCATGTGAAGATCCTGGTAGACAGTGGTGTACTGAATTCCGTGAAAAATGGCAGAATAGTGGAGCTGACGCTCAATAAGGAAATGATGAAACAATTATCGATGTTCTTTTTACAGTTGAGTTAAATTATAAATAAGCTGAGGTACTACCGGGCGGGTAATCAACAGCTTTTTTTATACTTTTATATATTGATACTTTTAAATTAATAAATTGATAGAGAGATTTTTTCTCTTTTTTTTGAAGGTAAAATATCGATAAACTTAAATAAATCAATAGGATGGACTTGTTAAACAATAAAACAGCTGTCATCACGGGCGGTAACAGCGGTATAGGATATGCAACAGCAGCAGATTTTTTAGCGAAAGGAGCTAAGGTATTAATCACAGGACGCAAGCCGGAAGCCGTACAGCAGGCAGCCGCAGCGTTGGGAGGAGTAGATAGTTTTATCGCAGACCAGGGTAAAACAGGTGATGCACAAAAACTGGCAGCGTATGTACGTGACCGTTATGGCAAGATAGATATCCTGTTTGTCAATGCAGGAGTCGCCGCCATCGAACCATTTACATCCGTTACAGAAGAATCTTTCGACACAGTGATGGACATCAACCTGAAAGGCGCCTTCTTTACAGTGCAGCACCTGCTGCCACTGATCAATGAAGGAGGCACCATTATCTTGTTATCCTCCGTCAACGCTTACTCGGGCATGCCGGGAGCTTCGGTATACAGCGCCAGCAAGGCAGGATTGAATTCATTAGGACGTACTTTATCAAGAGAACTGGCAGACAGAAAGATCAGGGTAAATGTGGTGAATCCCGGACCTGTAGCTACTCCCATACTGGAGAAGGCAGGAGTTCCGAAAGAAGCCATCGACGCAGAACGCCTGGCAAAAGTATTACCGGTAGGCCGGATCGGTCAGCCGGAAGAAATCGCCAGACTGGTATCCTTCCTGGCTTCAGATGATGCCTCTTTTATCACAGGAGCAGAATACAATATTGACGGTGGTATCAACGTACATCCATTAATCGGTTAATCCTCCAAAAACAAACAAAAACATTCATGTCCTCTCTGAAAGATAAAATAGTTGTTATCACTGGTGGTAACAGTGGCATAGGATACGCAACAGCAAAAGCATTTTTAGCAAAAGGAGCAAAGGTTTTGATAACAGGTCGTCAGCCGGGGGCGGTGCAAAAGGCAGTACATGCACTCGGACATCCTGCAGAAGGTTTTAAAGCAGATCAGTCGGACATGAATGACATACGTCGCCTGTATGAATACCTGCAGGGACGTTTCGGAAAAATAGATGCCTTATTTGTAAATGCTGGTGTGGCGAAATTGGCGCCGTTTGAAACGGTCACAGAAGAACTATACGATGAATTAATGAACATTAACTTCAAAGGTGCTTATTTCACCATCCAGCAATTACTTCCTCTTGTCAATGATGGTGGCTCCATTACGTTGCTGTCGGCCCTGAATGCATATGCGGGCTCACCGAATGCATCGGTATTATCCGCCAGCAAAGCTGCGCTGAACAGTTTGGGCAGAACCTTATCGAGAGAATTGTCGGACAGAAAGATCAGGGTGAATATTGTGAATCCGGGTATTATTGATACGCCGTTACTTACAAAAGTAGGCGTACCGGAAGCAGCCCGGCCACATTTGCAAAATATCACGCCATTGGGAAGATTGGGTCAACCGGAAGATATTGCGAGCATGGTTACTTTCCTGGCTTCAGACGAAGCCTCCTTCATAACAGGTGCAGAATATAATGTAGACGGCGGCCTGATGGTACATCCGTTGATCGGTTGATAAATGATCCTGGCGTTGCGGTGTGCAGCATTGTGCAAATGCTGCACCGGCAGCAAGGACATAAAAAGAAATTTCTTTGTTGATTTTACAGTTTAATGGTTGTTTTAGGATGTGTTTGTAAATCCCATTGGTTGCCTGCCGGATGCCGCTTGCTATACGGGCATCTGGCAGCAACTTAAAAGATTAGAAATTTAAGTTGTAGGTTTAACGGGCCGGGATATTCTTATCCCGGTCTTCGCTCTTTCAGCTCATCTTGCGGATGAGTTTTCCCAATGTCTTCAATCCGTCGTCTACCTGTTTACTCCACACCGGACCAAAACTGATACGTAAACAGTTACTATACCTGTTCTGCAGTGAAAAGATCCTGCCGGGACAGAAGCTGATCTTATGTTTCAGCGCCTGCTGGAACAATTCAAATGTGTTGATTTCTCCCTGTAGTTCTACCCACAACACACAACCGCCCTGTGGCCGCGAAATACGGGTACCTTCCGGAAAGTATTCGCCGATGGCCTGTGAATAGCGTAAACACTGGGTATGCAGCGTTTTTCGCAGGTTGCGTAAGTGAAACTCATACCGGCCTATCTCCAGGAAATGTCCTACCGCCGCCTGTGGCAAAGATGCGCAGGCGATAGAGTGGTTTTGTTTCATCAGCAATACTTTTTCCTTGTATTTCCCGGGCAAAGTCCAGCCTACGCGATAGCCCGGCGCCAGTGATTTCGAAAAGGAATTGCACAGCAGCACATGCCCATATTTATCAAAGGTTTTACAATTTACCGGGCGTTGTTTGCCAAAATACAGATCCCCGTAAATATCGTCTTCTATCAATGCGATATCATATTTCACCACCATGTCTACCAGTGTCTTTTTGTTTTTGTCCGGCATACAGGAACCCAGCGGATTATTGTAGTTGGTAACAAACAGGCAGGCCTTGATTTTATGACGGGGAATCGCTTTGTCGAGATAGTCGAGGTCCACGCCGGAAATGGGATGGGTGGGGATTTCCAGCACTTTGAGGCCAAGACTTTCTGCCAGCTGCATGGAGCCGTAATACGCGGGACTTTCAATCGCAATGGTATCACCAGGATTGGTAACAGCCGTTAAGCAGAGCGTCAGTGCATCCATACAACCGCTGGTGGTGATCACATCATCTGCTGTATAAGCGCCGCCCCAGGCGAGCGACATCCGCGCAATTTGTCCGCGTAGCAGTGCATTCCCCTGCAACTCTTCATAGCCGATCCCGTTGTTGGGCAATTCCCGCAGCGCATGTACGACGGCCTTCGCCATTTTGGCGGCAGGCATCAGGCCTGGTGGGGGCGTGGCCACCGAAAAGTTCAGGATATTCGGGTTTCTCATATGGCTGAACACTTCCATCACCATATCACTTACAGTGGCTTCACTGGCTTTCTTCACAGGCGAACAGGTGCCTGGCATGGCGGGCATACGCCTGGAATTAAAACGGATATAGTAGCCGGATTTAGGTCTGGATTCAATCAGGCCCTTTGATTCCAGGTGATAGTAAGCCTGGAACGCGGTGGTTAAACTAATGCCCTGTTGCTTGCTGAGCATGCGCACAGACGGCAGTTTTTCCCCGATTTTCATCACATCTTTTTCTATCAGCTGTTCTATGTTATCAGCTACCTGGAGATACAGGTGATCGGCAGTTTTTATCATGGCAGTACTAATCTGATCTGGTCAAAATTACTAAAGTGGCATCTGTTTTTGGGTTTTATTTTAGGGAGATGGGGAACGGGTAGTGGCACAAGGGATCTTCGATGGTGGCGCGGCGTGCATGGACATGCGGGCGAAAGCCGGTATCAGGCGGGGAGGAAAAAACGGTCGCTGTTGCAAACCAACAGCGACAGCAATATTATCGTAACTGCTTCCCGATCAGGCGTCCGAGCGTTTGTATAGCCCAATCCTGGTCATCGTTCCATGGGTTGGCATTTGTAAGCCGGATACAATTCTGATAGCGGTCCTGGCTGGAAAACAGGGACCCGGGCGTAAAGGTGATCCCCTGCTCCACGGCTTCTTCATGCAGTTGCCAGGTATTGATGCCGGCAGGAAGTACGACCCATAAGCTGATCCCGCCATTGGGACGGGTGAGTTGCGTATCTCCCGGAAAATATTCCTGGATGGCTTTCGTGATCTGCATGGTTTGCATACTCAGCGCCTGGCGCAGGGATTTAAGATGAAGGTCCAGCCGCTGCTGGTCGAGGAACTTATTCAGCACCAGTTGCGGTAGCAAACCGGTACTGCCGGAAGTCATAAATTTCAGCTGCGCTATTTTGTCCCGGTACCTGCCGCCAATGACCCAGCCCACGCGTAACCCGGCAGCAATGGATTTGGAGAAGGAAGAGCAGTAAAGTACCAGGCCTTCTTCATCATACGATTTAACAGTCCGGGGCCGCTCCGGTGCAAAGTGAAGGTCGCCGTACACGTCGTCTTCAATCAGTGGCACCTGGTATTTTTGCAGCAGTTGGGCCAGTTGCTCTTTGCTGTTGTCGGGCATACAGCTGCCTAATGGGTTATTATAATTACTAACAAAAAGACAGGCCTGTACTTTTTTGTGTTTAAAGGCATCTTCCAGTTTGTCGAGGCTTACACCGGTTACCGGATCGGTGGGGATTTCCAGCGCTTTCATGCCGAGGCTTTCAATGGCCAGCAGCAGGCCGAAGAAGGTAGGCGATTCAATGGCAATGGTATCGCCGGCTTTGGCAACTGCGCGTAAACAAAGACTGGCGGCTTCTATGGCGCCATTGGTAACGATAATATCTGACGGGGATACCGCCCGGCCCCAGTTGAGGCAATGCCTGGCAATATGCTTGCGGAAAGGCTCATGCCCCCTGATATCACCGTAAGGGATATACGAAGTATCCAGTTCACGGGCAGCAAGCTGCAATGCTTTTTTCAGTTTTACCGAAGGGAGCAGAGAGGTATCCGGAGAAGCGCCTATCAGGGAAATGGTTTTGTGGGACTGGCTGGTTTTCCGGAACATGGCCAGCTTTTCATTGATCTGTACTTTGGCGGGAGTGGGCAGCGGATCCGTTACCGGTGGTAGTTCAGGCCGCAGTTTTTTGGAGTAATGTACAAAGTAGCCCGATTTCTCCCTGGAGGCTACCCAGCCTTTCTTTTCGAGATGGGTATATACCTGTAATGCAGTACTGATGCTGATGCCATGTTCCTGGTGCAGTGAACGCACAGAAGGCAGTTTATCGCCCACTGTATAAACGCCTTCGCTGATCATATGCTGGATCTTTTCTGCCAGCTGAAGATAGATAAATCCGCTGTTCTTTTTCATCTTCCCAAAGGTAATCTGTTATGGTTTAATATTGATAATTCTGTATCTGTTTTGGTTATGTATTTTGCTGTTATTTTGTAATCCTAAACCACAACCGATGACTGTTGTTAAGCAATTGGCAGATACCCTGGTAAAGCTTTGCCGGGACTGGAAATTTCCGGAGGCACAGGCCACCCTGTTTCATACAGATGCGGTGAATGTAGAGCCGGATGGCCGCATCACAGCCGGATTGGCCGCCATTATGGCGAAGGAGCAAACCTTCCTGGATATGATCACCGAAAGGCATCTTTTGGAGATATCCAATCCGGTGGTGGCAGACGATTATTTTGCTGTACAGTTGCTGATGGATGTGACGTTAGCAAACGTTGGCCGCCGCATGAGAAATGAACTCTGTATATACCAGGTGCAGGACGGCAAAATTATCCGGGAGCAGTTTTTCTATTAATATCATCATTTTTAAAAAAATATAATCATGGAAGCAAGAATGGACATTTATAAACTGGCCCCTGGCTCGTTTAAAGCAATGATGGCCTTACAGACATTTGTGAATGAAAGCGGTCTGGATAAAACATTGGGAGAACTCATCAAGATCCGCGCCTCCCAGATCAATGGTTGTGCTTTTTGTTTAAATATGCATACCAAGGAAGCCCGTAAAATGGGTGAAACCGAACAACGTATCTACGGACTTTCTGCCTGGCATGAAGCGCCGTACTATACCGATAAGGAACGCGCGGCACTGGCGCTGACAGAAGCCGTTACCCTGGTAGCTTCTTCCCGTGTGCCGGATGATGTGTACAATGCTGCACTGGAAGTATTTACCGCCGAAGAAGTAGCTGTTATCGTAATGTCTATCGTAACTATCAACGCCTGGAACCGTATTGCTGTAACGTCAAGAACGTTGCCACAAGGATAAATAATGACCCGTTCAGGGGAGGATGATCCCCCAGTGTCTTCCCCTGAATTTAGCAAGAAAGCGTAAATACAAAACTCCTGTATTCCGTATTTTTGCAGCATGGCTTTGCAGAAAATAATGATCCCCATCAATGATCCTGCGCATTTCTCTTTTGCGGAATGCCTGCGGTTCCTGGGGCGGTCGGACAAAGAATGTTTGCATTACATACATGATGGAACAGTGCGGCGGATGCTGTTGTCGGAAGGAGAGCCGGTAGTGGTGGAAATTGCGCCCGCTGCAAAAAATGGATTTCTTGAAGCGACTGTGCTGGCGCCAGCCGGCGAAGCAGTGGCGGAAGCACCAGTTATTAGATATATCACGCATTGGTGGCACCTGGATGCCAACCTTCAGCCGTTTTATGACTATACCCTCACAGACCCGCTGTTAACCGGGCTGGCAGAGCAATTCAACGGGCTACGTTTGATTGGTATGCCTGATCTGTTTGAAGCCATTACCTGGCCTATCATCGGGCAACAGATCAATCTTTCCTTTGCCTACACGCTGCGGCAACGGTTTATTCAGCAGTTTGGTTATCGTGTTGCTTTGATGGGTACTGATTACTATTTATATCCGCATCCGGCGGTGATAGCGGCTTTGGAGCCGGATCAGCTCACGCCGCTGCAATTCTCCCGCAGTAAGGCATTGTACCTGGTGGAAACGGCCAGGCAGATGGCGGGTGGCGCCCTCAGCGAGACCTCGCTGGGTGTGTTGAGCTACGAAGCTGCGCTGGAGAGGCTGGTCGCCATGAAAGGCATCGGCAACTGGTCGGCCAACTATGCGCTGATGAAATACCGCCGGTTTCCGCAATCTGTATTATTGGAAGATGTTGGTTTGCAGAATGCAATAAAAAATAGATTAAATTTGGAAGCCAAGCCTTCTATGCCGGCATTACAGGAGTACACAAAACCATGGAAGGAGCATGCAGCATATGCCACTTTTTATTTGTGGCAGTCATTATTACCCCAATAGTTTTTTTTCATGGAAGACGGAATGTATCATTTACGTATAGACACCCCCGTTGGTCCGTTACTGATAAGCGGGACAACACACTTTATAAATGCGGTTTCTTTTACGGATGAACCGGCAGTAGATTTTCCACAGGCACCTGCTTTATTGCTGGATTGCGCACAACAACTATATGAATATTTTGCAGGAGAACGGAAAATATTTGAACTGCCTGTATCGCAGGAGGGTACCGAGTTTCAGCAAACCGTGTGGCAACAGCTGTTGAATATTCCATTCGGACAAACTATTTCATACCAGCAGTTGGCGCGCCGTATTCACAATCCTAAAAGTATCCGTGCGGTAGGTACCACCAACGGAAAAAACAGGTTAGCTATCATTGTTCCCTGTCACCGCGTGATAGGCAGCAATGGCACGCTTACCGGCTATGCCGGCGGGTTGTGGCGGAAACGCTGGTTGCTGGAACATGAACGTACCGACCTGTTTACCGGGTTGTTATAATAACTGCATGATGATGTAAAGAAAATAAGCGCTTCATCTGATATGGTCCATATTTACAAAACTGCATCTGTTTTCAGATCATAATTTATCTCAATTTTGTTCCAGCATTACCACCAATACGTGTAACCATGGAATTGAAATTGCAGGACGATCTGAAATATACAGATCAGTTATTACAGCTGACAAAGGATTTCAGCAGCCGGTTTTTATCCGCCATCAATCAGTTGGCAGCAGATAAGCAGGTGCATATCAATTGTCGTGTATCCATTCCCGATAGAGGCATGGGTGGCGCTGCAGCACTGGAAGCATTCCGTCAGCAGTATGGCAATAGTATTACTGCTGCCGCTGGTCCGCGCTACTGGGGCTTTGTTACAGGTGGTGTTACTCCTGCGGCACTTATGGGCGATTGGCTTACTTCGGCGATGGACCTGAATTCATCTGATAAAAGCTCTGCTGCCTATTATATAGAAACGGAAACCATTGGCTTATTAAAGGAATTATTCGGTTTGCCGGAAGCATTTCTCGGCTGCTTTGTATCCGGCGCTACCATGTCTAATTTCACCGGTCTGGCGGTAGCCCGCCAGTGGCTCGGATTACAGCTGGGAGTAGATATCGCCGCAGATGGCATGGCTGCTTTGTCCGGAATAAAAGTACTTTCTGCCACCCCGCATTCGAGTATCGGTAAAGCGATGTCTATGCTCGGTATGGGCCGCAACAGCATGGTGCGGATGCCCGTATTACCCGGCAGGGAATGTGTAGATATTCCTGCGCTGAAAGCATACCTGGAAGCGCATAAAGGACAACCATTTATTTATGTTGCCAACGCCGGCACCGTGAATACCGTTGATTTTGATGATCTGCGCGCGTTGGTGGAACTCCGTGAGGAATACGGCTTCTGGCTGCATGTAGACGCGGCTTTCGGTGGATTTGCCGCCTGCAGCGATCAGTGGAAACATTTGCTGCATGGCTGGGAACAGGCCGACAGCATCACCATCGATGCACATAAATGGTTGAATGTACCTTATGATGCCGCGATGATTTTTTGCCGGCACCCGGAATTGCAATCGGTGGTATTCCAGAACGCAGGTGCCGCCTACCTGGGAGATCCGGCGGCTCAATTTAATTTCATCAATCATATCCCTGAAAACTCGCGCCGGCAGCGTGCTTTACCCGCATGGTTCTCTTTGATGGCCTATGGTAAAGATGGTTATCGCTGGCTGGTAGAAAATAATATTTCATTGGCGAAGCAACTGGGAAGCCTGCTGGAAACAGATCCCAATTTTGTGGTGTTGTCGCCTGTAAGATTATGTGTGGTATGCTTCACATTGGAAGTGTCTCCGGAAGTAGAAGCGGAAGCAGTCAGTGAATACCTGGAAGCCGTAAATGCCAGTGGGGTGGTATGTATGACGGCCACTGTGTACAACGGTCGATCGGCCATCCGCGCGGCATTGGTGAACTGGCGTACCACAGGGAAAGATGTTTTGTTGGCTTATGATACCATGAAGGTATTGGCTGGAAAAGTAGTGAATAAATATACGTATGCGTAAATCAAATACAAATGCTTACATCGCGCTTGCCATTGTAAGTATTTTCTGGGGAACCACTTACCTGGCTTCCAGGGTGGGCGTGAGACATATGCATGGTGTGATGCTGGCTGGCCTCAGACAAAGTGCCGCCGGAATTTTAATCACCGGATTTTTTTTATTGAGAGGATATAAATTACCTGGTAAGCTGGTGTTGTCGAAACTGTTTGTGATTGGTACACTGATGATGTGTGGTGGCAATGGTTTGCTCACGTGGGCATTACAATATATTCCCAGCGGCCTGGGCGCCATTATTGCGGCCACTATTCCTATCTGGATCACCATTACCAGCTATTTCCTGGTACAGCGTACGCGGCTTAGTTTACAGCTGATCATTGGTATGATCCTGGGTTTTGGGGGAGTAGCAGGTATCTTCTATAATTATTTATCCAGCCTGATGAATCCCGATTTTCAGTTTGGTATTATCATCGGGTTTGTCTCCTGTATTTTTTGGGCACTGGGTTCTGTATTAACGGCGAAGTGGTCGCTGGGCGTGAATTATCTCTATGGTGCCGGATTTCAGATGATGTTTAGCGGGGTGATCATGTTGCTCGTTGCTACGTTGTTCCTGGGGCAGCATATAGCCGTAGCCACATTCACCACGGAGTTATGGGAAAGCTTGCTGTACCTGGTATTGGTAGGCTCTGTATTTTCGTATTCCGCGTATGTATTTGCATTAAATAATCTGCCGCCGGCACAGGTATCTATCTACGCTTACATCAATCCGGTGGTAGCGGTGCTGTTAGGATGGCTGCTGTTGCACGAAAGTCTCACATGGTTAACAGGCGTGTGTTCCCTGGTAACGATAGGTGGTGTGTACCTGGTGAACAGTGCGGTAAATAAAAGTAAGAAAAGTCTTGCAGCGACTGCAAAATTGTAATAGCTATAAATATTTTAAGGTAGAAGTAGCCAGATGCTCACCCCGGTTTTTACCGGACGGAGCATCTTTTCTTTTGTTAGGGAAATGCGTTAAATTGGGCAAGGATATTTAAATCTGTTATCTTATGGAAGTTATTCAGGCAACGGAGTTACATACGAATGAAGTGGCGGTATTGTTTGATGCCTACCGCAGTTATTACGACCAGGCGCCCGATTTCAAAGGAGCACTTGATTTTATTTCAGAAAGAATTGCAAAAAAAGACAGCGTCATATTTGTGGTATTAAACGGAGATGAAATTATCGGGTTTACGCAACTCTACCCGATCTTCACTTCGCTGGGTATGAAAAGAGGCTGGTTACTCAACGACCTCTATGTATTGGAGGAACATCGTGGGCAAGGCGCCGGAAAAGCACTATTGGATGCTGCTGCGGAATATGGTAAAACAACCGGTGCAGCCTGGCTGATGTTACAAACCTATATTGCCAACACAGGGGCACAGTCCCTTTACGAAAAAGAAGGATTTAAAAAAGATACCAACTCCTACTATTATTACAAGTCACTTTAAGGAAATCATGGACACAACGAAAAACCCCTGGACCATTCACTCCCGGGAAATGCGATATGACAATAACTGGATCAGCATCTGGCATCATGAGGGATTAAACCCTGCGGGGGGCGCCGGGATTTATGGGGTGGTGCATTTTAAGAATCTGGCAATCGGCATCGTGGCATTGGACGATGACATGAATATTTACCTGGTAGGCCAATACCGTTTCCCGTTAAAGCAATATTCCTGGGAAATTCCAGAGGGCGGCTGTCCGCTGGGAGAAGATCCGCTGGATACCGCCAGGAGGGAACTGTTGGAAGAAACCGGGCTGGTGGCTTCCCATTGGGAGGTGATTTCCCGGATGGCATTGTCTAACTCCGTGTCTGATGAAGAAGGAGTGATATTCCTGGCCCGTGGCCTGGAGCAACGGGAGCCGGAACCGGAAGAAACAGAGCAGCTGGCAGTAAAGAAAGTGCCTTTTGAAGAGGCCTACCGGATGGTCAATGACTTTGAAATCACCGATTCCTTATCGGTAGCAGCCATACAAAAAGTGAAGCTCATGGGCTATGAAGGCTTATTAAACAAATAAACCCGTTACCTTTGCAGCAAATGGAAAGGAAATTTAACGCTTTCAAAGGTGAAAGAAGAGAGGGGCAGCGAGGCCCTAAAAAATATGCAACGCAACGGCCAAAGCAATCTACCATGATTATTGGCCGTCAGCCGTTATTGGAGGCCCTGACTACGGGAGCGCCCATCGAACGCATTTTCATGCTGCGTACGGCTACGGGCGACATTATCCCCCAGATCCGGGAACTGGCACAAACCAACAATATCCCGGTGAACTATGTTCCTGTGGAAAAGCTCAACGGTCTTACCCAGGCAAATCACCAGGGCGTAGTGGCCATTGCAGGTAATGTAACCTACCTGGATCTGCAGGATGTTATTTCCCATGTGATAGAAAAAGGAGAAACGCCGTTGTTCCTGATCCTGGATGGTATTACAGATGTACGTAATATCGGCGCTATTGCCCGCAGTGCAGTGTGTTGCGGCGCACAGGCCATTATTATACCAGACAAAGGTATTGCCGCGCTGAACGAAGAGGCCGTAAAATCATCGGCCGGTGCCCTGGAAAAGATCGCGGTATGCCGGGTGAACAGCCTCAATAAAGCCATTGATACCCTGCATCTCAACGGGATCAAGGTTATGGCCAGCGAAATGGAAACGGAAATTAAATTATACGACTGCGATCTGAAAGAGCCGGTAGCGGTGATCATGGGGTCGGAAGATAAAGGCGTGTACCCCGCGCTGATAAAGGCTTCTGACATATTGTTCCGGATCCCGATGGCGGGTAATTTCGAATCATTCAACGTATCTGTGGCAGCCGGCATCATCCTGTATGAAGCGCTGAAACAGAGAACGGTAAATATTTAAGCGGACCTGCGGGAATCCGCACAGAAAATGGTTTACTATGCTAAAACTAGTGGAATGCCCGCGTGATGCCATGCAGGGTTGGCACCGGATGATCAGTACGGATGAAAAAGTGCAGTATCTGAATTCCCTCCTGAAAGTTGGTTTTGATACCATTGATTTTGGCAGCTTTGTGTCTCCCAAGGCCATCCCCCAGATGGCGGATACCAAAGACGTGATTCCCAGGCTGCAGTTGTCTGGTTCCAGAAGTAAGCTGCTGGCTATTGTAGCTAATTTACGCGGTGCGGAAGAGGCGGTGGTATTTGATGAAATCAACTACCTCGGTTTCCCTTTCTCCATATCTGAAACTTTTCAGCTGAGAAATACCAACAAAACCATTGCAGAATCACTGGAACAGGTGCATTCCATGCAGGAATTGTGCATCAAGAACCGGAAAGAGCTGGTAATCTATATTTCTATGGGCTTTGGTAACCCTTACGGAGATCCATATAGCCCTGAAATAGTGCTGCAATATGTGGAGGAGATGGTGAAGATGGACATCGGCATTATTTCCCTGGCAGATACGGTAGGAGTAGCGGATCCCGCCACCATCAGCGGGTTGTTCAAACACCTCATCCCGGCATATCCGGATGTGGAGATCGGCGCGCATTTTCACGCGTCCCCATATAACTGGGAAGAGAAAGTACTGGCGGCCTATGAGCAAGGATGTAAGCGCTTCGACAGCTCCATCAAAGGGATCGGCGGTTGCCCGATGGCCAAAGATGAGCTGGTAGGCAACCTGGCAACAGAAAACCTGATCGCGTTCTGTCATCAGCGGAAAGAGCCGCTGTCGCTCGATATGACCGCATTAAGAGGCACACAGCGACTGGCAGATGCTGTATTTAAAGCTTAACCTTATTACATGCAATTTCATTTGAGTTTTCCGGTGGCGCCACTATCGGACGCCATCCAGTACGATCATGAGCTGTTGCTGATGGGTTCCTGTTTTGCGGAAGAAATCGGGGAAAAGCTGGCGGAACACCGGTTTAATACCCTGGTGAACCCGCATGGCATTTTATATAACCCGCTCAGCATTACCAAAGCGCTTACCTCGTATCTCGACGGGAAAGTATATACGAAAGAAGACCTGTTTCTCCATAATGATACCTGGCACAGCTGGGATCATCATAGCCGTTTCTCCGGCCTTACGCCGGAAGCGACCCTTCAGAATATCCGTCAGATGCAGGCGGCGGCCACACAGGCTATGGAAAAGGCCGACTGGCTTGTGCTCACATTAGGATCTGCGCATGCATACGTCTTAAAGGAAAATAACCGCCTGGTAGGTAACTGTCATAAGGTCCCAGCAGGCAATTTCTACAAACGCCTGCTCACCGTAGATGAAATAGTGACGGCATTGGATAACATGATGCACCGCCTGTTTTTCCGCAACCGGAAAATTAATATACTCTTTACCGTTAGCCCGGTTCGTTATATCCGCGACGGCGTTGTAGAAAATAACCTCAGCAAAGCCGTGCTGCTGCAGGCCGTGCATCACCTGGTGAATAAATTTAACCGCCTGTTTTACTTCCCCGCCTATGAGCTGGTGATAGATGATTTGCGGGATTACCGTTTTTATAAGGAAGACCTGGTACATCCCAATGAACTGGCCATTAACTATGTGTGGGAACAGGTGGTGAAAACCGCCATCAGTGCCGGCAGCCAGGAATTACTGCACAGTATTGCAGATATTAACCGGGCGGCCCGTCACCGGCCGTTTAACCCGGAAAGTGCCGCGCATCAGCAGTTCCGGCGGCTTTATGCTACAAAAGTACAACAGCTGATGACCGCACATCCTGGTTTACAACTGGAGGATCTCTTACAGCAGTTTCAATAGCCTGTAAAAAAGTTCGGGGAGATGGAAGCTGCTATAGCAGCTTCCATCTCCCCGAAAATATATTACCACCGTACTTACAGCGGAATTCCCTTTTTATCTTTCAGGTAAATCATACCCACAATAAAACAGATCACCGCAATGCTGATCGGATAGATCAGTCCTGCCAGGTGATTACCCGTATTGGTAACCAGGATTGTGGAAATAGTGGGGAGCAATCCGCCAAAAACGCCGTTACCGATATGATACGGCAGCGACATGGAGGTATAGCGGATGCGCGTAGGAAACAATTCTACCAGGAAAGCCGCGATGGGCGCATATACCATGGTTACGAAAAGCACCTGTATAAAGATGAGGATCACCAGCCAGGTTACATGGGTGCGGCTTACGGTGAGTTCCTTTTTATCGGCGGTTTCCCTCAGGATGCTGCCATCGGTGTAAGTGTGTACCCGGCTGCTTTTGACTACCAGTTCGCCCGATTCGGTTCTGGAAGAATTGCTTTCTATTTTAAACAGTTCTGTTTGCTCCTGTTTCAGCTGTACGTTCCCAATATTGTCCATGGCCTTGTAGATCGGGTAGTAGGCCAGGGCCGCCAGCAGCATGCCGGTGAGCATGATCTTTTTGCGACCGATGCGGTCGGACAGGGAGCCGAAGTAAATAAAGAAAGGGGTGCCCAGCAACAGCGCAATCGCAATAATAATATTGGACTGTACGAATTCTATGTTCATCGTTTTCTGGAGAAAGGAAAGCGCATAGAACTGACCGGTGTACCAAACCACGCCCTGACCCATAGCGGCGCCAAACAGCGCTATCATCACCAGTTTCAGGTTTTCTTTATTGGCAAAGCTTTCTTTGATAGGATTGGTGGAAGTTTTGCCTTCTTTCTTCATCTGGGCAAACAGGGGTGATTCGTGCAGGCGTATACGTATGTAGTACGACATGATCACCAGCAGCACCGACAGCAGGAAAGGAATACGCCAGCCGTAGTTGTTGAAATCGTCTGGTGTCATGAGCATGCGGGTCAGGAGGATAACGCCCAGCGATACAAACAGGCCCAGTGTGGCGGTGGTTTGTATGAAACTGGTGTAGTATCCGCGCCGGTTGTCGGGTGAGTGTTCGGCCACATAGGTAGCCGCGCCGCCGTATTCACCACCCAGGGCCAGTCCTTGTGCGAGGCGCAGGATCAGTACCAGTATAGGAGCCAGTATCCCGATGGTATGATAACTGGGAATAAGGCCGATGGCGAACGTAGAGCCGCCCATGATCAACAGGGTGAGGAGGAACGTGTATTTACGTCCTACCATATCGCCCAGGCGGCCAAAAACGATGGCGCCGAAAGGACGTACAATAAATCCTACCGCAAAGGTGGCCAGCGTGGCAATATAGGCCAGCTGCGGATTACTGGGTGGAAAGAACTTTTCAGCAATGATGGCCGACAAACTGCCAAAGATGTAAAAGTCGTACCATTCAATGAGCGTACCAGCCGACGAAGCCATAATAACCTGCCAGATGTTCTGCGTGGGGAGCGAGTTTTTCATACGTGTTAATTGTGACGCTTAACTTTTAGTAGTTAGCTTTTTGCGGGGAATAAGATAACGAATATTTACTATGAGAGCAAATGTTCAACTAAAAATCTCTTGTGCTTAACATTCGGGAATGTCTATAAAGCCTTATCTTTAATAAGGGCCAATTATTTACAATGAAGCAGGGATCAAAAGCTCACATCTGGCAGGTTATCAGTTTATTGTTGTTAGCTTTTATGACGAGCCACTATACCGTGAAGGGGCAGCAAACGATCAGTAACAGACCTAAAATAGGATTAACACTCAGTGGTGGCGGTGCACGCGGCCTCGCACACATTGGCATCCTGGAAGCGATAGACAGCGCCGGATTGAAGATCGACCTGGTAACCGGAACCAGCATGGGCAGCATTGTAGGTTCGCTGTATGCCATGGGATATTCAGGAAATAATATTGAAGCAGTAGCCCGTAAGCTCAACTGGAATAGTTTGTTTTCCAATCAGCCTGTGCTGACCGATATCTCCTACGAAGAAAAACGGGAATACAACAAATACATTATTGAAATACCCTTTGAGTATGGTAAGCCCAAGCTGGCTTCCGGCGTGATTTCCGGAGAAGCGCTATGGCTGGAGCTGGCCCGTTTGTGCTGGCCTGTGAAGGACATCAAGAACTTTGAAGATTTTAATATTCCCTTTAAATGTATTGCCACTGATGTGGCGACCGGCGATATTGTAACGCTCGACAGCGGTGAAATTGTGACCAGTCTGCGTGCCAGCATGGCCATTCCCTCTGTTTTCACCGCCGTAAAAATCGGCGACCGCAAACTGGTGGATGGTGGCGTGGTCCGCAACTTCCCGGTGCTCACCGCCAAAGACATGGGCGCTGATATTGTGATAGGCGCCAATGTGAGCGGAGGCCTGCGCAAAGCAGATCAACTGGTAACTCCTTTCGATATCCTTTACCAGCTGGGCTTTTACAAGGATGCTTCCGATTTTACGAAAGCCATTAAGCATACGGATATTTATGTGCCGATGAACAGGGAGCTGGAAAACTACTCTGCCGCCAGTTTCGGCAGCGTGGATTCCATTATTGAGGTAGGCCGCCGCAAAGGCCGGGAAATGTATCCCATATTCAAGCACCTGGCAGATTCCTTAAATGCATTGTATCCACAGCCGCCGTTTGTAGCCGACCGTCTGCCTTTTGCCACCGACATAGAATTGAGCAGCGTACATGTGAGCGGCCTGGTACACTCTGATCAGAAATTCTTTTTACAACGGCTGCATCTCAAGCCAGGCGGCTGTTACACACCTGCCCAACTGAGAAATGCGATCCTGAATGTATATGGCACACGGTTTTATAAGCTGATCACGTACAACCTGGTGCCTGAAGGATATGGTAAGAGCCGGATGGATATCCAGGTAGAAGAGAACCCGCTTACCTATGTGAAGTTTGCGCTGAACTATAATACCTTTACCGGCGCCAATGCTATCATCAACCTGACTCAACGGAACTTTATTGTGCCTAACTCCCGGTCGTTCGTTACGGCTGTGATCAGTGAAAACCCGCGCCTGGAGGCCGAATACTTCAAGTACCTGGGACGTAGCCGTAATTTTGGTTTCGGATTAAGTACCTATTATGAAAACAATGGTCTTACTTTTTACGATAGTGATTTCAATAAGGAACAGCCGTATCGCAGTAAATACGCCAACGTGAATGTGGATGTGCAATATACGTTCACCCGCGATATGTCGATTGGTGCGGGTACCCGTTGGGAGTACATCAAATACAAGCCGCAATTATCCAATTTTATGGATGTGCGTGGCAGTACGAATCAGCTGAATACCTATGTTAATTTCGGCATCAATTCCCTGAACCAGAAAATATATCCTACGCGCGGACTGTTGCTGGACCTGGAAGTGGGACATATCTACAATCAGCATCCGGGGATTAAAGTAAGCTCCGGTGGGGTAGATCAGGATTTTGATACGCTGGGTGTAAATTTCAACGACTACCAGCGTTTTGCCCTGAATATGAAATATTACATTCCGGTCGGCCGGAAGTCGGCGATAGAACTGGATGGTAATATCGGTTACAATCTGAATTACAAAGAATCGGTGATCAATGCCTTTGTGGTAGGGGGGATGACAAACATCACCCGTAACCAGGTGCCTTTTGTAGGCATTTATGAAGGAGAAGTACTTACCCCGAAAATAAGTGCGGTGCAGGTAGCCTGGCAATATGAATTTCTCAGGAATCTCTTTGCTATTCCGCGTATAGGCGCTGCCGTGTATGATGGTACTATTTCCGGTGGGAACCGCTATGAATACCTGGCGGGATATGGTATCGGAGCGGGTTACAGCAGCCGCTTAGGCCCTGTGGAAGCAACGATGATGTATAATGATCAATCGGGCCGTCTCAAATTTTATGTGAACCTCGGTTTCAACTTCTGATATGGATGTTGTCTTTCCCAGTGTAATACTGAGAAAGACAAACTTCGCTTAGTGCATCCGGTCGCCCCGGACTTCAATATTCTGTAATATTTCGGCTTCCATTTTCAGCCATTCCTGCCAGCGGTCGCGTACTTTATCCTCCGGGAAATATTCATTGGCCAGATCGATGAAGAGGCGGTAGTGGCCTGCTTCGGAGATCATGAATTTGCGATAGAATTCGCGCATGTATTCATCTTCCAGTCCTTCGCTGAGTAGCCGGAAGCGCTCGCAGCTGCGGGCTTCGATGAGTGCGAAGATGAGGAGGGCATCGAGGAAACTGTCTTCTGCACTGCCGCCTTTTACGCGGTTATCCATCAGTGCGTTTACATAATCATCTTTCCGTTGTTTGCCGAGCGACAGGCCGCGTTTCTTCATTTCGGCGAGTACCTGCCGGAAATGTCCCCATTCTTCCGTAACGATAGGCGCCAGTTCTTCCACCATTCTTGTTCTTTCCGGATTACGCTGGATCAGGGAGATAGCGGAAGATGCCGCCTTTTGTTCGCAATAGGCGTGGTCCGTCAGAATGTCCTGCAATGAAATCGCTGCCAGATTCACCCATCGTGGATCTGTAGGTAGTTTTAGTCCGAGTATAGATACTTTGCTCATATGAAAAATAGCACGTCGCTTTTTTGCGAAGATAACGGCAAAGTTTAAATTGTGCATCATGAGTAAAGACCGTACCTCTTTTTTAACGCGATTGCTGGATGAGCGCAGGGAGCAGCAGTCGTTCCGCGAACTGCGTTTGCCGGGAGATAAAGTAGATTTTTGTTCCAACGATTACCTTGGTCTTACGCGCAATGCGGACGTACGCGCCTATATACACCGGTTGATGGAAGAGCGCCATCCGGCGCATGGCAGCACAGGATCGCGGCTGCTGGCGGGCAATTATGAGTGGATTGGTTCCGTAGAGCAGGACCTCGCAAACTTTCACCAGGCAGCAGCCGGGTTGCTGTATAACTCGGGTTATGATGCCAACCTGGGTGTATTTTCCTGTCTCGGACGGAAAGGGGATACCATCATCTATGATCAGCTGATACATGCTTCTATCCGTGATGGCGTGCGCTTGTCAGCCGCACAGGCCTTTTCTTTTTTTCATAATGATATTACTGATCTGGAGAAAAAATTAAAGCATGCCTCCGGCAATATCTTTGTGGCGGTGGAATCCGTTTACTCCATGGATGGCGACCTGGCGCCGCTGGCCGCCATTGCGGCGGTTTGCGGGCAGTATGGTGCACATCTTATCGTGGACGAAGCACATGCTACCGGCGTGATCGGCGAGGCAGGGGAAGGACTGGTACAACACCTGCAATTAACAGCCGCCTGTTTTGCGCGCATCCATACCTTCGGAAAAGCGGTAGGTTGTCATGGCGCCGTGGTGCTGGGTTCGGGGGAATTGCGGGATTATCTCATCAACTTCTCCCGGTCATTTATCTATACTACTTCTTTACCTCCGGCAGCATTGGCAGCTATAGAAGCCGGTTATGCCACTTTCCCCTATATGCAGGCGGAGCGAAAAAAATTAGCGGCGCTCATAGCGCAATTCCGCGCCGGTGTAGCTACTTCCGCGTTATTGCCCGGTACTACTCCCATACAGGCGGTATTGACAAGGGGGAATGAACATACGCGCAACGTGGCACAGCGGCTACAGCAGGAAGGCCTGGATGTAAGGCCCATCCTGCATCCTACGGTTCCCAAAGGGTCGGAGCGACTGCGGATTGTGCTGCATTCTTTTAATACGACAGCAGAAGTGGATCATCTTATAAAAGTATTGTCCGCATAGGCGGTTATGAATCAAATTTGATGTATTTTACATATTACATCCGGATATGTACTATGAGAATCATTCCCGCAGTTATCACCGCAGCAATTACCTTATCGCTTACATACGCTTTCAGTCATAAACTGGGACAGATACCCCCGATGGGCAAACTGTTAAGTCCGCAGACAGGCTTCTGGCAAAATGCAGAACCTATTGGTGAATTCCCCCGGGAACAACTGGTATTGCCAGGGCTTTCCGGCAAAACAGAAGTCTGGTATGACGACCGTATGGTGCCGCATATTTTTGCCGAGAATGAAGGAGATGCGTATTATGTGCAGGGATATGTGACCGCGAGAGACCGGCTCTGGCAAATGGAACTGCAGACCTATGCCGCTGCTGGCCGTCTTTCTGAAATACTGGGTCCCAAGCTGGTACAGTACGACAGGAAGCAGCGCCGTCTTGGCATGGTATACGCCGCAGAAGGCACCGTAAAGGAGATGCTGGCAGATCCGGCTACCAAAGTAGCGGTGACTTCCTACGCAGCCGGTATCAACGCTTATATTGCCACGCTTACGCCCGCCACTTACCCTGTAGAATATAAAATACTGGATTATAAACCGGAGAGATGGGATATTATTAAATCCGCCCTGCTGCTGAAATATATGGCACATGACCTCGCCGGATTCTGTAATGACCTTGAATTTACGAATGCCCGCAGGCTGTTTTCCCTGCAGGATTTCAATCTCCTGTATCCCGATTTTCATGATGCCACGGATCCCATCATTCCCAAAGGCACCAGCTATGCGGCAGCTACCGCAAAAGCCACTGCTCCGCCGGATAGTGTACTGTTAGCTGCTGCTGCATTTATGAAATTTAAAACAGATAAACCCGATCCTGATAACGGCAGTAATAACTGGGCCGTTGGGGGCAGCAAAACCCGCTCCGGTGCGCCTATTCTCTGCAGTGATCCGCATCTGGGTTTATCGTTACCATCCCTCTGGTACGAAATACAGATCCACACACCGGACATGAATGTTTATGGGGCTTCTCTTCCGGGCGCTCCCGGCGTGATCATCGGTTTCAATGACCACATCGCCTGGGGTGTTACCAACGGAGAAGAAGATGTGAAAGATTATTATAGCATGCAATTCCGCAACGGTCGCAGTGAATACCTGTACAACGGCAGCTATCGCAAAGCAGACCTGCGTATCGAAGAAATAAAAGTAAGAGGCGGCGCCACCGTCCGCGATACTGTGGCCTATACGGTATTCGGTCCTGTACTTTTCGACAATACTTTCCCGGATAAAACCGCAGGTCAGACATTCCTGGCTATGCGCTGGAAAGCGCTGGATCCTTCCAACGAGCTGGCCACCTTTAACAGGTTGAATAAAGCCCGTAATTACGACGATTATCTCAATGCCCTCAGTGTATATACCTGTCCTGCCCAGAACTTCGTATTTGCGGATAAAACCGGTGATATCGCCATCTGGCATAATGGCCAGTATCCCCTGCGCTGGAAAGACCAGGGTAAATGGATCATGCCCGGCAGTGACAGCACCTATGCCTGGCAAGGATTTATTCCGCGTGAGGAATTGCCGCATATCAAAAATCCGGCACGTGGTTTCGTGAGTTCCGCCAATCAGCGTCCTACAGACAGTACTTATCCATATGCACTCTATGGTGAATATGATTTGTTCCGGGGGGTGCGCATCAATGAGCGGTTAACTGCCATGAACGCCATCACTCCGCAGGATATGATGCAGCTGCAAAATGATGACAAGAATCTTTTCGCCGCCGCTGCTATACCCATGATCAGAAAACATATTGATACCACGGCACTCACAGCGGCTGAACAGCCTTACTGGCAATTGCTTTCCTCCTGGGATTGTATGGCGACTGCCGACAGTAAAGCAGCCAGCATTTTCAATACATTGTGGGCCCACCTGGAAGATACCATCTGGCAGGATGAACTACGTCCGAAAGACACTACCATCCTGGCTTATCCGCAATCTATCACTACGCTGCAGCTGTTATTGCGGGATACCGCTTTTCATTTCATTGACAATATCAATACGCCACAGAAAGAAACGTTGTCGCAATTAATGCAGGGTGTATTTGCACGGACGGTGGTGGAGCTTTCTGAGTTGAATAAAGCTGGTAAACTGGAGCTGGGCAAAGCACGTGGCACCGATATCAATCATCTTTCCCGTGGCATTCCTGCGTTTAGTGCGCAACACCTGAATACTGGCGGAGGCCAGCATATCGTAAATGCTACAAAGCAGACTCATGGCCCCTCCTGGAGGATGGTGGTGCAGCTTTCTGATAAAACAGAAGCCTATGGTATTTATCCCGGCGGACAAAGCGGAAATCCGGGAAGTCCGTTTTATGATAATGCGATAAATGATTGGGTATCGGGCAAGTATTACCTGTTGCATATTTTCAGTGCAGAAGAAAAAGATGACCCTGTAATCCGCTACAAGCTTGTCTTTACAGGGAAGTGGTAAAAATAATTTCAAGAAAATTTGGCTGGAAATAAATAATTCCTATCTTTGCACTCCGTTAAACAAAAAGACGGGGTAAAAGATTCCCTAGCTCAGTTGGTAGAGCAATACACTTTTAATGTATGGGTCTTGGGTTCGAGTCCCAAGGGGATCACTGGAAGATTTGAAGACCTGCACCTTGTGCGGGTCTTCTTTTTTTGCGCTATAGTGATGATGTTGGGAGTAGCCTTTACAAAGAGCTGAACTATCGTGATAAAACATGTTATTTTTGATCGGCGTTAATGAATACAGCAACAAATCAACAAACTGCTTATTATAATAATGTGGTAAATTTGCGCAGCAGAAATATTGTATGAGATGCAACTGATGAGTAACTGCAAAACACAATATCATCGTCTACAGCAGCCTTCGCTGATGGGGGAAATGAAAACCTGGAGAAATTGGCATCAGACCAGAAAAAATAAGTAAATAACGATCTATCGAATTCAACAATGCCATCTGCATGGATAAAAATGTAAATACGCCCTTAGTTACTGTTTTTATGGCCGCCTTTAACGGTGAAGCTTATATTGAAAAGGCCATACAAAGTGTCCTTAATCAGAGCTTTACTGATTTTGAGCTATTAATTGTTAATGATGGCTCTACAGATCGAACACTTGACATCATTCATCAATTTACCGATCCCCGGATTCGTTTAGTTCACAATGACGGTAATAAAGGTCTTACTTTCACCCGTAACCGGGGGATCGAAGAGGCTAAAGGAAAATACATTGCAGTGCTGGATTGTGACGATCTCGCTACGCCTGATCGTCTTAAATCGCAAATCAGTTTTTTAAATTCGAATCCTGAATTCGCCATATGTGGCGGACAAGCCATACTGATTGATGAATCAGGCAAACAAACCGGGAACTTAAATGTGATGGCCGGAGATAAGAGTATTTCCCCAGAATTGGTATTTCAGAATACCTTTATCAATTCTACCTTGATGATCAAAAGATCAGCGATGATCGAGGCTGGCGGATACAGGGACTATTCTCCTGCGGAGGATTATGATCTTTCTTACAGGATCTCTTTACATCATCCGGTAACAAACCTCAACGAGGTGCTCGTTGCCTACCGCCTTCACAACAACAATATTTCAAAGCTTCAGGAGGAGAAGGTAGTCCGCGCAGAACTCCGTATCATCGAAAACATCCACACCAACCTGGGCATTCCCAAAGATGAAAATCTCATCCGGATTCATCATGATTATTTCAGTTACCGGTTTTCAGCCAGAAGCTCAAAAGAATTCCTGCAGGTTTTTGAAGCCTTGAAAAAAGGTAATGCTACAGCCGGGAGTTATGCTGCTCAGGTATTCAATGAAATACTTTATAAAAAGTGGTATTCCCTTTTAAGACATAAAAAAGAAAAAGGTGTTCTTCCCTTATTCTTTGGAAGTAAATTATTTGAATGGCAATATGTAACTGCCAAGGAATTGCGTAAAGTAGTTAAGCAGGCATTTTTTCGTAATATTCTCAGACGGAATTAATAATTCAGATCACCCGAGATGCAAAAAATCGGACGAATTGCCGCTTTGTTCTAATGATTTCCCACCAGGACAATGTTTTCATTGCCATCATCATCTGCTTCTGATATTAATTCCCAGTTTATTTTTTGGGCAATTTCAGTTAGCAGATTGATATACAATATTTCATTTCCAGGATTGGATTTTGAGCCCGCTATGGCAATTAAATTAACCCATTCACTGTTAAGATCTTCGAGGCTGCCATAATTGCCATTATCTGAATTAACAACAACAATATCAATCCAGGGGAAATCGTCTATGTTACAGAATTGCTGATTACCCCGGCGTTGTAATTTTCCCGTATTTTCCAATACCTCCAGAACATCATTCGTTAATAGTCGTTGACTATAAGTTTCGTTACCTCGTATCTCGTAATACCAATAAAAGGGCGACCACATCATTTTTTGAAATTATATTTGGGTAAATAGCGCAATGCACCTTCAATGTTTAGTAAAGGTAGTTATTAGTGTATTTATTTTATTTGAAACGTCTTAAACTGGTATAAGAAAATGAAACCCTTTTTTCTGCTATTGGCCCTCCTACCTGGAATAGCTGCCATTGCCCAGCAGCAAACAGATAACGCCCTCTTGCATTTTCCCTATAACAGGTTGCTTCTCCTGGAAGGAACTCCCTATTCAGTAGCCTATAAAGAGGATACAACAAAAAAAGGTATAGGCACAAGGCATTTACTTTTTCTCAACGGACAGGATACAACCAGGGTCGAATATCCCGCAGGCTCGCTGCTTTGGCGTATTAATCAGGTTAAATTGGATCCATATCATCTCAACAAAGTAGCGGTATTGATTGCCCGGAAGAATAACCCTCGTATCCATAAACATATCGATATCTGGGAACGACCGCTGAAATTGTATCTTCTTTCGTCAGATGGAAAAACAAACCAACAGCTCACACCCAATGTTTTTTTGTGAGTAGCTATGTTGTTGATAGCAATAAGGCTACTATTAGCTGCCGGGGATTTTTCGATAGCAACGCCAATGAAAAACTCGATCGTAGAGATAGGAAAGACACGCTGGTATATAACCTGGTGACCCTGCAACAGGTTGGAGGTGCTGTACGGTAATAGCTGCGTAGGAAATATAGCACTCCAATAGAAACGGCACGGAGGTTTGTCACTGATATTTCAATGTGTTTTTCATCTCCTGGGATTTCCTGTTGTAATGACGTTTATTATTAAAACCAACATACGTTAATCTTTCTGCTGGTGAAATATCACCATCCAGGATATTTGTACCTACAAAACTGAAAAAAGATAACCTGGGTAAGTTGTGAACGAAATTTATGGACGTTAATGGACCACAATCACCCAATATCAATTTTTCAAGATGACTAAGTTGTCCCAGGACAGTATCATAGCCTTTTAACTTCCTACTATACTCCAGGATTAACGTGGAAAGCTGAGGGACCCCGGTTTCCAGGCCATCAAGATATTCCAGCCTGGAAAGATAATAGGCTTCAAATTGAATCAATGATGTGAGGGCATTAATACCTTTGAAAGATTCGATATTGGATTCCGTAATTTCCAGGATTTCGGTTTGCTGACAACCAGCAAGAACCGTGAAGTCCCCTGATGAAGGTCTGAACTTCCATAGTTTGAGATACTTTATAGGGTTTACAGTGTCCAGACCAATTATCTTGTTGTTCCAATCAATCGAACATTCTTCAAGGTGGCTGAATTGAGTGAGATCGATTACTTGTTTTTCGTTGCTGATATTCAGTTTTTTCAGATTTCTTAACGAGTGAATGGGGGAAACATCACAGGCCTCTACATGGATGGTAACATCCGTAAAAAAATCATATTGCCTGAAGAAGTCCAGATGAGTAAGACGGTACCCCTCGTAATTGCTCAGGTAAATGGCTTTAATATTCTTGCTGCTTGCGTGATCGAGATATTCCTGCAAGCGGTCGGATTCGATTGCCAGCATTTTTTGCCCCAGTATGGATACCCATTTAAACCCATTAATAATTTCTCTTTCCATTTATAGACCTTGTCGTGAATAATAACATTTTCTAATCGCCCTTCAATACCACTACCGGGTTACTCCTCGCTGCCTTCCACGTCTGCGATCCTATCATCATCACCGCGATCAGCAATACCGCGAGTAATCCGGCAAACAACTCTGTAACATGTACAGGTGTATGATACGGGAAATTCGGTAACACAATGTTTTGAAAAAAGAGGTAAGTCAATGGCAGGGCAATAACAGCCGATATGGAGAGAAGAAATAAAAATCCACGGCTCAGTAAGTAGATAAGGTGGCCGATGCTGGCGCCCATTACTTTCCGGATGCCAATTTCTTTCAGCCTTGTTTCGGTCGTGAATACCACCATGCCAAACAATCCCATAGACGCAATGGAAATGGCCAGCAATGAAAGGAAGCCAATGATTTTGATCATGGTGGAATACTCACTGTAGGCATCTGCTATGGCCTGGTCATAAAATCCCGCTGTAAATGGATGTACCGGATCTATCTTCTTCCAGGCGGCTGCTATCCTGGCTACTGTGGTGTGTATGTCCGTGCTTTTTATACTGGCGCTGATGATGGTTCTGTCTTCGGGTGTCCAGAACGTGAATGCAACCGGACCGATGAGATTGTCCACTTTCCCATAATGAAAGTCCTGCATTACGCCTACAATGGTCATTTGGTGTCCATTCAGCATGATCTGTTCGCCGATTGCTTTTTCAGGGTTGTTGGTGCTGATGTTGAATCGCTTTAGCACCTGTTGGTTCACTATCACTTCGGCAACCGCCTGGGCCGTAGCAGGGTGAGCGATGAAATTTCCACCGGCAATGAGTTGGTAGTGATGGAGTGCCAGATAGTTTTCGTCGATGTGATTAGTCATGACAAGCACGGAATCCTGCGAATCTTTGTATTTCATACTGCTGCCCCAGGCATTCCCGACGCCGGTGGTAATGAGGGATCGCGACAATGCAGTTACTCCCGGGATCTCACTGAGTTCTTTCATCATTACATCTGGTTTATTATCCAGCATATTAATGTTCAGAATGTTTTTAGTGCTGAATCCAAGGTCGAATGCCAGTATATTTTTATACTGCACATAGCCAACGGCGGTGGTTGTGATAAAGATGAGCGTTACCGTGTATTGCATCACCACCAGTACGCGCCTGATGGGCAGGTGTTTGAATATTTTTATTGATGAAACATTTCCAAACGCATTCAGTGGACTGATTTTCGAAAAGAATACAGCAGGCATAAAGCCGGCAATGATACCTACCACCACTGAAAAGCCAATAAAGGCAGCCACCATGGATAGTGTAAGATTAAGTTTCACCATACGTTGCATTTCCGGTGCCATATTCACCAGTATCGGCCGCAATAGGAGAAACATGAGGAAGGATAAAAGAAGCGCTATGAGTGAAATCATCACTGCTTCGGCGAGAAACTGTAACCTGACCTGGTTGTTTCCCGCGCCGATCGCTTTGCGGAGACCTATTTCCTTCACGCGGCGCATCGCACGCGCAATCGAAAGATTGGTATAGTTGAAACAGGCCGACAAGATCACAATAATTGCGAGCCCCGCCAGTATCCAAAGCAGGGTAGGGGAGATATGAGGCCCCGTGTTGCCTGGGCCGCCTTCAGATTGGTGAAGGCTTTCTCCCACCACGATATGATATAAAGGAAGCAGTTCAAGCTGGATGCTGGCAGTCGTTGTACCAGCGTTTTCTTCCCTGGCAATGGCGTTGAGCTGCCTCCGGATGGAGGCTATGTCTGCATGTTGTGAAGGCAGGATATAGACAGAACCGGACCACATGTTTGTCCATGCCCCGAAGAGTTGATCGCCTTTGTTAACCTGTTCTGCGGTAGATAATGATACCAGTGCTTCGAAGCGGAGGTGCGAAAAGAAGGGAACGTCTTTCATGATACCGGTTACCTGGTAGGCAAGTGTATCAATCCTGACTGTTTTGCCAAGCGCCGCCTGGTGGCCGAACAATTTACGTGCTGCCGTTTCCGTGAGTACAACCGAATAAGGATCTTTTAATGCTGTTTCGGGGTTACCTGCTATCATCGGAAAGGTAAAGATTTTAAAGAGAGAAGGCTCTGCCCAGAAACCCTTGATAGGAAGGATATTGTCACCCACCTTTGCATCGCCGGAGAAATTATTGCGCATGATAGCCACTTCTTCAATGCCGCTGACCTTCTCGCGGATAAGCTTTCCCGTTTTTACAGATGTGGACGCAAACCTGCCGTTTTCTTCCCCGTTGGAGCGTAATATATTGGTGATACGATAAATCCGTTCGCCGTTTTTGTTGAATCTGTCGTAGGAATGGAGATCGAGCAGGAACGCGATCAGTAGCAGCCCTACGGACATGCTGATAGCAAGACCGAGGATATTGATGAAAGAGAACAGCTTGTTGCGCAGGATGTTGCGCCCTGATGTTTTGACATAACTTCCAACCATGACCGGGTTCATAAAAAGGTTAGCAAATATGGATCTTCGTACCGTATAGCTTCTGAAAAACTTGAGCGCATCAATGATATAGATCAGCTTTGCACGGCGTGGTCCCACGGATTGTATATTACGCTCGAAGCATTCGTGGAGATCTCCCATAAGATCCTCTACGAGCGAAGGTTTGCAATACCATGCTACAAATCGCTGCGCCCAGGAGGGCGGATGCTGTTCTTTCATGCTAGCTATTTTTCCAGACAAGCGATGGAATCCTGGCCCAGAGCTGATCACGCATCGATTTGGCGTTGACCAGGGCCGCCTTTCCCTGCATCGTGAGTTCATAGAACCTCTTGCGCTTACCACCACGGGCCTTTGTGGCCTCTCCCAGCTCACTTGTCACCAGCCCTTTCTCTTCAAGGCGGTTAAGTACCGCATGCACCACACCAAGTTTCACTGAACGGCCGGTATGCTCCGATAGCTCGTCGCATATGGCTACACTATAGGCTTCGTTCATTAACGCAGCAATGGTGAGTAGCACCAGTTCTTCGAATTCCCCGAGGTTTGTACCTTTCATTTTTGATATTAATTACGTAAATGTATGTAAAAAGATGTTATTATACATACAAAAGGAGAATAATTATTTTTGTCAGTTAACCGGGCTAGCTGAGTTTATACACCAGTACTCCTGGTATTAAAATTTCTCTACGTAACATTATATTCAAAAAGGATAGTTTTTCTGCGTTAGCGCTGAGTGAGAAACGATTTAATTAAATTAGAGTTATGGCAGATACAGATTTGATTTTGAAATTTGAAAACACAACAGAGGAAACTTTGCTGATTATTATAGATCCACCTTGCACAGATTATAAATTAGTACCTGGACAAAGTTTGCAATTAAAAATAGTAGACTACAAGAGTCATAGGGCGGATGTTAGTAACATTATTGATGTGAGATATGCGTCTCCACATGCAATTAATATTGATGTTAACTATAGTTTTAAATTAATTGTTATGACCAATAATGAGGAGGAAGTAATATGGGGATTTTAATGTGCAAATAAAACGTTATTACGGCATCTTAATGTAAATAACAAAAGTTCCGGACCTTTAAAAAAAGCCCGGAACTTTTGTTATGATAAAAGAGCAGCACCCTATGCCAGCTCATACCGCTTAAACCTATGATCAAACATATTCTCCGCAAAATCATTCTGCAGATAACTGCCTGCCAGCTCCCATACTTTATCTGCCAGATCATCATCTTCCGAAACAATCCCTTCGCCTGTATCTTCCGCTATTTCCCCCTGCGAATAAATAAATTTCCTGATAAGCTGACCATTATTGTAATGCTCAAAATAGTAAGTATCGGATATCTCAGAAAGCATGAACTGGATAATATCATCTGAAGTATCACTGAGGTCAAACATGCTGCCCAGTGTAGTAAGGAGCAACGTGCCACTTTCATTTTGCAGTATGTCAATAGCACTATCCTCTTTTTCCATACTGGTGGCCTCTTCAAAGTCAACTTCTTCTGTGAAACTGATCTTGTTGTCCAGTAATGTTTCTATTCCTGACTGATCGATTTTTTTACGGATAATCAATCCGGCTACATTGAATCCCATGGTTTCGCGTTTTGTTTTAAGGTAAGATAAAAAGTAGAAAAAACTGCATTGTTTCCGCAGTAATTGCAGACAACTTTTCAAGTGGCGGAATCACAAATTAATGCGTAATATGTTATTAAATTTATAGTCCTTAAAAGGCAAGGCGATAAAATACGAAGCTATGAAACGAAGCATGCTCTTTTTCTTTCTCGTGGTTACACTGACCAATGCAGTTGCCCAGATAAGCGCGAAAAGAGTAGTCGTTACCGGTAAGGTCATCAATGCAGGCGCAGGTACACCAAAAGTTTTCGGTATTAACTTCCTGAATCCTTTTGATAACAGCCGCAAGAGCGCTACCCTCGATAGTGGGATGAAATTCTCCGTGGAGGAAAATATGCTGTTTACGCAAAACATGACAATCGCCTATAATAAGACCTTTATCAACCTGTATGTGGTACCCGGCGACTCGGTACATCTGCAGATAGATGCGGCGCTGCTGGATTAGCCCGACTTTAAATGGCTGCATATTTCCGGGGATCATGCCACCATCAGTACTCAATTGAATTTACTTCATGATGCCATCAGCAAATTGCCCTATCATCCATATAATTATAAAATGTCTGTTGCTGAAATGCTGGAGACGGTAAAGAAGGATTACAACCGTTACCTCGCTTTCATGAACGGGTATACCAGCCAACATGTAACAGATCCCATCGTCATCGATTTTTTCAAAAGGGATATCAAATATGGTATATCCAACTGGATAACTGACTATGTAGAGGAAGGCAGCGATTCCTCTTCCACCAGAGCCGGAAGAATTGCCCTGTTTAGTGATCCCTTTTTTGAATATGCGAATGACAGCAACTTTGTATCAATGATGTATCCTTATCATCTGGACTATTACAGGAGCTGGAAGATAGAAGCTGATAAAATAAAAAAAGAAGAAAGCCTGATACCAGGTGCACAAGTGCTGCTAAAAGAGCCTGCCGGTATCAGCCGCGATTACCTGTTGTTCAGTTATCTTTCTGCTGGCATCACGAAAATCCCCGTACTGCAAGCGGAAATTCCTTCTATGAAAAATTATTTTACGGATCCTGTCTTCTATCATTACCTGGAACTTGCAGCTGATAGAGCCCGCCATGTGAAAGTCAGGAAAACGGTGGTATCCGCGATGCAATATATGTCGGGTACAAAGGTTTTATCGCTGCCAGATACCGACCTTTTAAATTTCCTGTCAAACAAATACCCGGGCAAGGTCATTTATCTGGATGTATACGCAACCTGGTGCGCTCCCTGTCTCAAAGAAATGACATTCGCGCCGGCTTTACATGATAAATTTGCAGGTCGGCAGATCGTCTTTGTAAACCTGTGTTTGCAATCGCCGGAAAAGGACTGGATAAAACTACTGCAACAAAAGAAAGTACCAGGTGAAAATTATTTTCTCAACGATGATAACAGTAAATTACTGATGGGGAATTTTAATATCAGCGGTTTTCCTACCTATATATTAATCGATCGCAGAGGCAATGTAAAAACCGTCAATGCCTCCAGGCCCTCCCAACCTGAAAGGCTGGAAAAGGAAATAGACCTGCTGACGGTTAAACAATAAACATACAGCCACTATTCAAACGACACACTTCTTTCTACATTCCCCATTATACTGATCCAGCTGCCTTTTGCCAGCTCCTCACTTACTTTCCCATTCTTTTGCACTATAAATTTAAACGAGAGTATGTTGAGCAGGTGGGTTGAATCTTCATAGGTCGATTTAGATACCACATAACGCCCTGTAGGATGAATGCTGATCGTATCAGGCGCCCACTCTTCAACGGTAGTGATATTTGGCTCCTCCTGTTTTTTTACTTTCATGGATCGTTCCATAGACAGGTAATTTACGCCGGTCAGCTCTTTCCAGGTTATCTCATAATCCTTATTCAGATTCCCCTTCTCCGTATAACTGATGTTTTGACCATTCACCAGGTCCAGTGCCCCTACTTCAGCCAGGAATGATCTTTGACCATTCGGCAACACGATTTCAAAATTGAACTGATCGTTTCTGGGGTTTGCACTATCCTTTAAGTAATAAGTGCTGGTGGTGTAGTAAAGTTCCTGTCTGACCGTATACTTAACTTCGTCTCCGTTCACATATATTTTAATAGAATCGTTTTTAACCTTCCTGCCGTCTTCATCGTACAACATCACTACCACCTGGTTTTCGATCTTGCTATATAAACGTTGCGTGATACTGATTTCTGCACGGAGCAGTGAAAGGCTTCCTACAGGGCCTTTTGACAGCTTTGATTCATTGCACGACAGTAAAACGGTCAGGATACAGCATATAGTGAATAGTTTTTTCAATGATACTTGTTTTAACGTTAAATGAAGATATCCTTTATTTGCAGGTACGCAGAATTGCTTCCCTGTCAGGATTTGATTTGTTGCCTTCTGCGCTGATGCTTTCTATTTTTTGCTGCCTCAGGGCATCAGCAAAACCGCAATAGTTATTAAAATTCTTATTAGACATAAAGTACAACATTTTGATCTTTTTCAGCCTGGGCAAATAAATATTACCATTGATCGTGTTGTTTTCATTTAATGCGAAAAATCCATCTACCAGTTCCAGTTTATCCAGCGTGATCTTTGTTAATGCGGGTGAATATTCCACAGAGAAATTACCTTTTATTGTTTTCAGCTGCTTGAAATTGCTGATTTCTTCCAGATTGGTGTTCATTATCTGGATGGTGTTGGTTTGTTCTACGGCATTAAAGGCATCCAGCTTTTTTAAAGCGGTGTTGCCATGAATGTGAATATTGTTTACCACTTTTAATTGATGAAAGCCGGTAATATCTGCGAGTCCATTTTCTCCATATTTAGCGGTATTGTTACTGATCGTCAGATCTCCTTTTATCAGCGATAATTTATCAAAGCCGGCAACCTTCGTAAGCCAGCAGCCGGATATGGTAAAGTCACCATAAACCCGCTCAAGGTTTTGCAAGCCGTCCAGGGAGGTTAAGTTCATCAGCCGGGTGATCAGCAGTCCGCCATTAATAACCCGGATACCCGCCAGCGGTTTCGTATCCAGCACTTCCGCTGAATAGTCTGTGGCAGACTTACTTTCAATATTAAGATCGCCATTGATGAAGGTATACTGTTTGTTCCCAAAATCGGTGATGTCCTTTTGGGTATATAGTTTTACATCTCCGGTATATACCTTATCTTCTTTTGAAGGTTGTGCTGATATAGCCGGTTTATTTTGTGAGCAGGCCATAGTAGCAGATAGCATCAGGCTTAGTAATATGGTGTTGTTTTTCATCCTTCGGGAGATGTTTATCCGGGTGAATGTTTCGTTGATTCAATCTATAAGTCATGCTCAATGAGGGCAGATCCGTTCCCCATTTTTGGTTTTGATGCTGTCAACGCGCTCATAGGCAAAGCCCAGCACATTTTCCCGGCCGGTGATGTACACGACTGCACCCGGTTCAGGATCGGGGTTGGTACTGCATTTATAACCATCTTGCGTATTGGCCGCTGCATACACCCAGAATTTCTCTCTTCCGCCATTAGCGAAGGTCATATTCCAATACCGGTGATAATAGTATTTCCCTTTTACGGAACCATTGCTGGTCACCACTGCTGTGATATGAACTTTTTTACCGGGCAACTGATAAATGGCCGTACAAACAAATCTATCCAATGCCCTCCAACAGAGAAATACCCCAAATGCCAGTACCGGAAGCGCTACTATCTTATAAAAAAAAGGCTCCTGGTTGTTGGTAAAACCCTCGCGGACTGCTGCTATCGTTAAACCGGAAATACGGATAATGGCGATCGCGAAAACCAGCATCAACACAATTTCTATCGCCAGGATAAAGGCATAACGCTTGTGCCACATTATGACAGCCGGCCAGAGCACATCTTCCGTCATAAAAAACGACAGAAATATTAAAGCACCGGCCCAGATCAGGGAAAATTTAAATGCGGGTCTGTAAATAGAGACAATGCAGAGCATAACCGTCATCAGCAGGTAAATGGCCGATGCCGCCGGCAGCCGCATTCTTTTATCAACAGATGGCAGCGCGCTCACCAGCAGGTATAGCAATACCCAGGTCAGTACCGGTAATATTCCGGCTATCGCGTACTTTACTTTTTCACGGGATGCTTGCTTCATTGATTAATGATACTGCTTTTTAATTTTCACTTCCGGTTGCACACAAAACAGGTACAATGTCACCAGGAAAAACCATTCCAAAGGCCGCATCAGCAGGTAAGTAATATTGGATGCTCTTTCTGTGTTGATTTTTAAGGATAAATTGTATCCATATTTATCGTAATTGTGGCGGATGAACCGGTGACCGCGTGGAGAGATGTCCTGTATCAGTTCTTCGAAGGCATTGGCAATCTGTAGTTGCCTGTTTACAATAATAGGATGGCCATGCCGGTGCCCGATCTTCAAGGGCTTTACAATCCTGGGATGTCCCTTGGCGGCCACTGTACAGAGATAATGCCCCCGATGCTCCAGCACCGGCGGATGCATTTTCTGCGAAAAGGTCCAGGTAGTAGTGTCGGTAAATACTTTTACCAGTGAATTATAGTCCTGCCCGAATAAAACCAGGATAAGCGTGATAACGATAAAAACAGGCAACAACAGGATTAACGCCCAGGTGGTTTCATCAAATTTTTTTGCCAGGTAACTATTGCATCGTTGAAGAAACGCGTTTTTGAAAACCCTGTCCCTGGCAGCAGTATGTTCTGCTTTAATAATTTTCAGCAGCAGGGAAATACCGATCACAAGACTAAGTAATGGGGTAGCAATGAATAGAAAAGTACCATCATTGCCTTTGTACATGTCTATACTGGTGGTATCATGAAAGATTACCTGCGCCAGCACAAATAAATTAATGACCATACCCAGCATCAGGAATACCAGCATCAGTACCAGTGTGAGTGGCGGCAGCTTTCTTCCCTTTATCCAGATAAAAAGAACTGCGATGTGATATAAAAGGAAATATACGAACAAACTGATGATATGCCTGCCTCCAAAAGGAATATAGCAAACATCGATAGGATCTATGGCGTGCGTGTATTCCTGGTCGTGCAACATCATTCCAAGCACAAACAGGCCAAATGATAGTACATATACCGCCGCGAATATAATTTCCCGTGTAGGAACAATGCCTTTAATTTTGCTTAAAGACATGATGCCAAAGACTAATAAAATGACAAATAGTAAAACTAAAAATCCCATGCTTTCCCGCTCTTTTTAATATGGAAGTGTTTTTGGAGATATGGTGCTGTGCATGCTTTATTCACAACATAAAAGGTATACCCGGGTAATGCAAACGTCAGGGTTAACAGGTAAGCAACTGAGTGCTATGGCTACAGTTGTTCTTCCAGCTCGCTTATTCTTTCCTTGATGGCGTCTCCATGCTTAAGTCCCCATTCATCTATCTGGGCAAGAATGGGTAGCAGGCTTTCTCCCAATGCGCTTAACCGGTATTCTGTTCTCTTGGGGTAAGCATGCTCATCTTCCACACATTTTTCAATAGCACCTAAAAACAGCAATTCCGCCAATTGCATTTCAATAACCCGCTGCGATGCTTCCGGAATATAACGGGCAATTTCACTGGGCCGGGTAACGCCCTTGTTAACAGCATCCAGGATACAGCATTTCCATTTGCCACCCAGTATTTTCATGGTGAGGATGATGCCGCAGTCCAGATCTTCGGTTATCTTTTTCGTGTACATACTTTAAAATTAATCAATCTTCTGCATACCGAATCTTTTTTCGGTTATTGCCTGCGAGGGTTTTGCCCCGGATCTTTGTGGCCGTACCAATAGCAAATACAATGCAAAAAGAATTAAATGCCAGAGAGCAATTCCAACTCAGCTACAAAGATACCCTGCCTTTTTTAATATGGGGCGCCGTTTTTTTCATGACCTGGCTCTTCATGCATGGGGCCGACCATTACCTGCAGATGACGCCCGAAACCATGGGAAAGTATTTCAGACAACGCTGGTTCCTGATCACCCATATTACCGCCGGTGGCGGCGCGTTAATCAGTGGCATCGTGCAATTCTGGCCGAAGCTCCGGCTATACAGCTGGAAACTGCATCGCCTCATTGGTTATGTATACCTGCTGGCCATCATCGTCAGCAGTACTTCCGCACTGGTGTTGTCCTTTACTACGGCTTATAAAGTGAACTGGGCATACGCCTTCACTTTGCAGGTATGGGCAAGCGTCTGGATCAGCACCACTTTTATTGCCTGGTATACCGCTATGAAAAAGCAATTCAAACTCCATAAGGAATGGATGATCAGAAGTTATCTTGTTACGGTAGCTTTCCTGATCTCAGGATTTATCTATAAAATACCTTTCGTGCAACAGCTGGGTGGCTTTGAAGAAGTAACGGTGCCATTATTCTGGATGGGATGGTCTATTCCGCTTTACATTTACGAAGTAACCCGCAGCAACTGGTCAGGGAAGGTGAAACCCAAAAAATAGTGATTGAACATTACCTCAGGCAGATTGTTAACCATTATTTATTTACTTAAATATGCCGCTATGAAAAAACTGTTGCTTCCGCTTGCCGCCCTCCTGGCGTCCGTTATACAGCCCGCATACGCCTGTACCAGGGTCGTATACAAGGGGCCAAACAATACGATTCTGACTGCCAGGTCAATGGATTGGAAAGATGATATCCTGACCAATCTCTGGATTTTTCCCCGGGGGATGGAACGAAACGGCGAAGTAGGCCCGAATTCTATCAGGTGGAAATCAAAGTATGGCAGTGTGATTGCATCCGGCTATGATATTTCTACTACCGACGGGATGAACGAAAAAGGATTGGTGGCCAATGTACTCTGGCTGGTGGAGTCACAATACGAACAATGGGACGGTAAGAAACCGGGATTAACTATTGCGGCCTGGGCACAGTATGTGCTGGACAATTTTGCAACGGTAGACGAAGTGGTGAATGTATTGCAACAGGAACCTTTCCAGATTATAACAGACAATGTACCGGGGCAGTCCAGGCTAGCCACCCTGCATTTGTCTGTTTCTGATGCCAGTGGGGATAACGCCATTTTTGAATATATCAATGGCAAACTGGTGGTGCATCACGATAAATCCTATACGGTGATGACCAACTCTCCTATATTCGATAAACAACTGGCGTTAAATGAGTACTGGAAAGAGATCGGAGGCACTGTGATGTTGCCGGGCACCAACCGTGCAGCCGATCGTTTTGTACGCGCTTCCTTTTATATTGATGCTATTCCCAAAACGGATAATACCCGTATCGCAGTGGCCAGCGTATTTAGTGTTATCCGTAACTGCTCCACACCTTTTGGCATCTCTACACCGGATCAGCCAAATATTTCGTCTACCAGGTGGAGAGTAGTGGCGGATCACAAAAATCTTGTCTACTATTTTGAAACGGTACTTACTCCCAATACTTTCTGGGTCGATTTTAAAAATGTCGATTTCTCAGAGAAAGGGAGTGTGAAAAAATTGAGTATCTCGAAAGGGGAAACCTATGCAGGAAATGCCGCCGGCGCCTTTGTGAAAACACCACCTTTCCATTTCCTTGGATTGAATGGATAAACGAGGTCAACGACTTTCTGTAGAAGCCAGTAACGGTATTTCCTGTTGATTAAGCAGGTTTTTGAGGGTCACTTCACCGATCTTCCCGATGCCGGAAAAACGGACGGCCACACCATAAATATTCCCTGCCGGCTGCTGGTACGCGGTTTTTAATACTTCTTTTTCATTTATGAAGATGGTTACCTTTTTATCGATAATGCTTAAACGGATCGTGCCCCCTTTCGTCAGATCGGCAGAAAGGGCGCTCATATCGGTAGAGAGGCCGTCTCCCAGCCAATCAGCAAAACCGGCGTTGATAAACGCTTCGCATCCGGGCTTCATCACCACCAGCCAGTGCCTCGTTTTTTCACCATATACAGTCACATTCATCTGCGAACAACGAACCCCCGGCCGGTTCTCCGAAGTCTGACCGGTAACTGTCAGCTCAAAATTATCTGCACTTACAGCAAGCGGTCTGGCGTTGATAAAGTCTACATAAAACGTGTGACCCGTGTCAATCCCTGAATGATACACATTCGCCGTATTGACCGTTATGGCGCCGGCAGGAAGTATATCCAGGTGTTCGATGGGATATACCCGCGTAGTATCCGTAGGCATAAAAGCGGTAGCCGTCCAGCCAGCTGTTTTCAGGTACACCGGTAACGTATCTAACGGCTGTTGTTTGTATTTGAGTAATGTATAATATCTCCCGGGCACTTCATAATAATGTGTCATCAACTCACCGGGTCTGATCTTTTTCACCGGTTTGCCATCCCCGAAGTCGATGGAGAACTGTTCAGCCGAATAGTTGATGCCCGGAGGCACTTCCAAACGGAAAACAACAGAACGGGGCGTTGTTTCGCCTTCAGGGTTCTGACAAATCAAATGCACTTTTCCCTGCGGATTGTTTGCCGCCAGTCCGTTGAGGTTACTTTTGACCAGGAATATTATCATGATAATAATCAACAACCCGGTGAAGGCAAGTCCATAATATTGAATAGCCGGTCTGCCTGGTTTGGCAGGTGCCCATGTTTCGGCTTCACGGGCGGGCGGCTGTATTTCTTCCGCTATGGCGGGCGCTTTTTCCTTCTGCGCATGAACAGCCACAAAACTTTCCCAATCCGGATAGTCGATGTATGCAGCCAGCGCATCCCGGGTCGCTTTCTGCGGATAATACCGCGAAGAGGTTCTCAGTTTCCCGAAAATCCTTTTTAATGTATTCGGACTGATCGCCACATCAGTCTGTTGTAACAGCACATCTTTTAAACGGAGATAATCAGTATTTGTCCATTCCTGGATAGGCTTACTATTAAATTTCAGTTGTATCTGGTGACAACAAATGTCCAGGTAATAAAATGAAAACGGTGTTTCACCTTGTCCATTGTCCAGTGGCATACTTTCTTAGATAATGATTGTCAGTTAGTTACGGTTGTCCAAATATCTGGGCAAGTTTTGGTCAATTGAAAGTTTGGAAACGCCTTCCGACCAAAGTTAAATTTACCACATCGCTTAATCAAATTTCAAATCGGCTTCCACCCGAGAAAAACTAACTGCAACCAAAATGAAACTTACATTCCTATTCCTACTGCTATTAGTCAGTAGTTCCGCGTTGTTTGCACAAAACAAAACTGTTACCGGAAAAGTCCGCGACGCATCGGGAAACATGGCTATTCCCGGCGCCACAGTCATGATCCGGGGAACAAACATCGGTACCACCACCGATAATGCCGGGCAATTTAAACTGGTGGTGCCATTCAATACCACCCAGGTAGAAGTATCCTTCCTGAATTACAAAACCCAGCTCGTACCTGTCAGCGCCCTGCCGCTGGAGGTAAACCTGATCCGCGATGTAAAAGGACTGGATGAAGTAATTGTAGTGGGATATGGTACGCAGAAAAAACGGGATATCACGGGGGCCATCTCCACTATTGGCGCTAAAGATGTAGGCGGCCGGCAAACCGTACAGATCTCCGAAGCATTGCAGGGCAGTGTACCCGGCGTATCGGTTACCCGCAACAACGGTGCCCCCGGCGCCAGCTCCAATATCCTTATCCGTGGCGTAACCACCCTGAATAATAACAGCCCGCTGATCATTGTGGATGGAGTGCCCGTAAGTAACATCGATAACGTCAACCCTAATGACGTTGAAAATATCAGCGTACTGAAAGACGGCGCCTCTGCTGCGATCTACGGCTCCAGGGCAGCAGCCGGGGTGGTGCTGGTGACCACAAAGCGGGGTAAGAAAGGCCAGAGTAGCCTGGACTATACCTATGAATATGGTATCCAGAAAGCTACCGCACTGCCCAGCTATGTGGGTATCCAGGATTATATGCGCTACTTTAATGAACAACTGGCCAACGATGGTACCGCTCCACTTTACGCCACACCTTTTATCAATTCTTACCTCGACAGTAACCGCGTGAACCCGGATAAGTTTCCGAACACCGACTGGCAACAGGCCGTGATGAAGGCAAGCGCACCGCGCTCCCGCCACGATCTTGTTTTTACTGCCGGTACTGATAAACTGAAAACCAAAGCCTCTTTCGGCTACCAGAAAGCAGGCGCCCTGTACGATAACTACAATTTTACCCGCTACCAGTTCCGCGTAAACAACGACCTGGAAATCAGCAGCAAACTGACCGGTAGCCTGGATGTTGCCTACAGACGCACCGACCAGGATATTCCCACCTACAACCCGATCACGGATATACGTATTTACCCGGCGTACTATGATGACCGTTATGACGACGGACGCTATGCACCCGGAAAAGATGGCTTTAACCCACTGGCCCAGGTACGCGAAGGCGGTTTTAAGAAATCAAAACAGAACCAGTTTACAGGCAGGATGTCTCTCGCCTTAAAACCGTTAGCCGGACTGGAAATCATGGCGATGGTGGCCCCTACCTTTGACATGGACAAAACAAAGATCTTCTCCAAACAGATTAAATTCACCGATAAAGCCGATCCTTCCCGGGTGATTAACCAGAACCAGGCCAGCACCACACTGGAAGAACAACGTGCTGAAAACTTCCAGATCAACGGGCAACTGCTGGCTACCTATACCAAAACATTCCATCAGGCACATCAGCTGGATCTGCTGGCCGGTTACGAAGAAAACTATGGCTCCTACGAATACCTCACCGCTTCCCGGGATGGTTTTGCACTGACCGATTTTCCTTACTTATCTGCCGGCTCGCTGTTGCTCCGGAACAACGGCAGCGATGCTTACCAGTATGCCCTGCATTCCACGTTTGGCCGTTTACGTTATGGCTACCAGAATAAGTACAGTATACAAGGTACCCTGCGTTATGATCAATCATCCCGCTTTGCCAAAGCATACAGGGGAGCGGTGTTTCCCACCGTGTCTGGCGCATGGACCATCTCTGAAGAGAAATTTATGAAAGGAATCTCCTGGCTCAATTTCCTTAAAATACGTGGGTCATGGGCAAAGGCAGGTAATGAAAGATTACAGGATATCAACGGCAATCCATCCTATTACCCTTACCAGGCCAGCATTCCTTTTACTACAGCACTTTTTTATCAGAATGGAAATGTGCTGCCGCTCAATGGTGGTAACCAACAGGTATATGCCGTTAATGATATTACCTGGGAAACGACCCGTTCTGTAGATGTAGGATTCGACGGCACACTGCTGGATAACCGGTTATCTGTTTCGGCCGACTATTTCAATAAACAGACCTATAACATCCTGCTGCAATTGGATATTCCCAACTACCTGGGCTTCGATAATCCCTTTCAGAATGCCGGCGTGCTGAATGCAAAAGGATGGGAGCTGGAACTGGGCTGGAGAGATCATATCGGTAAACTGCAATACTCCGTTGCTGCCAATATTTCTGATACACGCACCCGGATCGTGGATTTAAAAGGTACACAGTTCCTCGGTGATCAGGCCAATATTGAAGGAGGAGAATTCAATGAATGGTTTGGCTATAAAAGTGGCGGCCTTTTTCAAACCGCCGATGAACTGGCCAATTATCCAAAGATCAGCACCAACACAAAAGTAGGCGATGTAAAATACCTGGACGTGAACAACGATAAACAGATTACCCCACTCGGCGACAAAGTGCTGCTCGGTGGCTCTATGCCGCGTTACCTCTATGGCGGTAATATCCGCCTCGATTACAGCAACTTCGATTTCGGCATCGTGATCCAGGGCGTTGGGAAAAAGTTAAGCCGTATGCCCGGTGATATTATTCAACCCTTTGCACAGGCCTTCGGTAATTTCCCGAAAGAACTGGCCGGAAATTTCTGGAGTGCGAACAACAGCACTGAACAGAACCTGGCAGTGAAATATCCACGTCTTTCCCGCAACTCGGTGGGCAACAATTACCTGTTGTCAGATCTCTACCTGGTAAACGGCGCCTACTTCCGGGTAAAAAATATCACCCTCGGCTATACGCTGAAAGTACCATCCATTCAAAAGATAGGTATGAAATCCTGCCGCTTTTATGTAGCTGCCAATGATCTCTTCTCACTTCACCATTTCCCTAAATACTGGGATCCGGAACTGGGAAGCAATACCTATCCTATCGTACAAACTTTTATGATCGGCGCTACTGCCAGGTTCTGATTACTTACCTGAAAAAACCACGTTAAATGAAGAAGATATTTTCCTGTTTACTTACTGCAGTTACTTTAACTGCATGCAGCAAATTAGATCTCAATCCACTTGCGCAGGCATCTACGCAAACCTATTATGATAATCAGACGGAACTGGAGCTGGCTGTCAATGATCTTTACCGGCTTGACTTCTGGGGCAACGATGATGAAAATTCATCGGACAATCTCTGGTACCGCACCACGGGCGGTAACTCGGTCACCTTTGGTACCATGACCTCCGACGATGCCGCTCCGTTGTTGTTATGGACAAATGCCTATAAAGCTATTGCACGTGTCAATGCTTTTATCGCCAATAAAGATAAAGCCGCCGGCAATACCGCTGCCGCTGTGATCACCAAACTGGAAGCGGAAGCGAGGTTGATCCGCGCTTACGAATACTCCCGCCTGATCACGCACTTCGGCGATGTACCTTTTCTCATTGCGCCAATGCCACTGGCAGAAGCAACCGGCATTGAACGTACCGATCAGAAAAAGATCCTTGATTTTATATTTTCAGAACTCGATTTTGCAGCTGCTAACCTGCCTGCTTCCTACAGCACCGCAGAAGTGCGCCGGCTCACCAAAGGTGCTGCGCTGGCCGTGAAAGCCAGGATCGCCTTGTATACCGGGCAATGGAGTGTCGCGAAGGATGCTGCCGCGCAACTGATGCAGTTGAATGTCTATAAACTGCATCCGGATTATGCACAATTGTTCCAGAAAGCCGGCGAAACCAGCCCGGAAATCATCATCAGCATACCGAGAGATCAGGCACAACAGGTGTTTAATGGTTCCGGATATGTACTGGATTATATCAGTCGTAATGCCGGCGGCTTTGGGGCCTATGTACCCACCCGCGAAGTGTTCGACGCCTACGAATGCAAAGACGGACTCCCGATAGATGAATCACCTTTGTATAATCCACTGGACCCGTTCAAAAACCGGGACCCACGCCTCACCGCTACGTTGGTAGAGTTCAATACACAGTGGCTGGGATATTCCTATCAGCCACATCCCGATACGCTCACCGTTTTCAGCAGCAAAACAAATCTCCGCGTATCCAACAGGGATACCCGCGCTGTTGCCAATTTCGCGAGCCCTACCGGTTTCCTCTGGAAAAAAGGACTGGACCAGAGCTGGGCCGACAGGCAGGCAGAAGATAACGACGCCATTTTATACCGTTATGCTGAAATACTACTCATCTATGCAGAAGCGAAAATACAACTGGGTGAAACAGATGCTTCCGTGCAGGATGCTATCAACCAGGTAAGAGCAAGAGCCTATGGCGTTGCCGTTACACAAACAACCGCTTACCCGGCAGTTACTACCACCGATGCAGCACAGCTGCGTAAAATAGTACGAAGGGAGAGAAGGGTGGAATTTGTGAGAGAAGGACTTCGCTATATGGATCTCATCAGATGGAAACTCGCCGAAAAAGCACTGACAAGACCCGTAATCGGCCTCCCGGATCCGGCTAAGCAGAACCGCGCCAAATGGCCGTTCCCTGGCGTAACACCACTGGACGATGACGGTATCGCAGATTATACCGCCTTTGCCAATGATACCAAGATCGTAGCGCAGCGCGCCTTTGATAAAAATAAACAATATCTCTGGCCCATTCCTTCGATTGAGATCAGGGTGAACCCGAAGCTGACACAGAATCCTAATTATTAGCAAGAGACTTCAAAAAAACAATGATATGAAAATTTTAACGCTGGGAATTTGCCTCGTTTTAGGAACAGGAATTACAGGAAGTGTATGGGCACAATCGCCCGTAGATAAAACAAAACGATTGCAGGTGAGTGGGGTATATCCGCACCTGGCATTGTTTAATGAAGGCGGTTCTACGGCCTGCTCAGGCGATGGCGCAGAAGGTGGTATCGGAGCGGTAACGCCCTGGGCCGGTCAGTTGTGGATGGTGACCTATTCTCCGCATTGCCCCACCGGTAGTTCTGATAAATTGTACAGTATCAGCAAAGACCTGGATATCACCATTCACCCGGAAAGTGTAGGCGGTACGCCGGCCAACCGGCTCATTCACCGGGAATCCGCGCAGCTGATCACCGGCTCTTATTTTATTGACTCCACCGGTAAAGTAAGGGTGGTGCCACTCTCTGTGATGCCGGGAAGAATGACGGCTACAGCGCGTCACCTCGCAGATCCTGCGAATATGGTGTACTTCTACGATATGGAAGGAAAAGTTTATGAAGTAAATGTGCATACCCTGGCGGCAAAAAAACTGTTCGAAAAACCGGTGCCCGGATGGCATGGCAAAGGCGCCTATACCGGCCAGCATCGCTTCATTGTAGCCAATAACGGAGAAGAGGCCGTGTTTAAAATAAATAAGGCAGATCTGGAAGCAGGCGACCTGCCGCAAAACAGCGAAGAGAAAGGTATTCTCGCCAGCTGGGATGGGAAAAAATGGTCGGTGATAGAAAGGAAGCAGTTTACCGATGTTACCGGTCCGGGTGGCATCTATGGCGCCCCCAACGATGCGGCTCCGGTATGGAGTATCGGGTGGGACAAGCGTTCCGTAATTCTGAAACTGCTGGATGGTGGCGAGTGGTATACCTACCGGCTTCCCAAAGCAGCTCATACCTACGATGGTATCGGTGGCTGGTACACTGAGTGGCCGCGTATCCGGGAAGTGGGGAATAACAACATGCTGATGGATATGCATGGTATGTTCTACAACTTTCCGAAAACCTTTTCACGGGCCAATAGTGCCGGCATTGCGCCTGTCAGCAACCACCTGAGATATGTGCCGGATTTCTGCTACTGGAATGGTCAGCTGGTACTGGCTACCGATGAAACCACCATCCTGCAGAACCCGATGGCGGGGCGCTCTCAATCCAATCTATGGTTTGGTAGCTGGGAGGAGCTTAAAAGCTGGGGACCGGCCAACGGCTGGGGCGGGCCATGGATCAATGATACCGTGAAAGCCGGCCAGGCATCGGATGCTTTTCTGCTGAATGGCTTTGATAAAAAAATACTGCACCTGAGTCATGATGTAAATGAGGCCGTTACTTTTACACTGGAAACAGATAAGGCCGGCAACAACCAATGGCAGCCCTATAAAACCATCACCGTTCCTGCCAAAGGATACCAGTATTTTATCTTTCCCGCAGGATTTTCATCTGCGTGGATAAGAATAAAAGCAGATAAATCCTGTATTGCTTCTGCATTTTTCCATTTCAGCGGAACCCCACATCCTGCACAGGATGCGATGTTTAATACACTCGCAGATATTGATGAAAAAGGAAATACACCCGGAAGCCTCATCCGCCCGGCGGGTCATAACAAAAACCTGCAGGTACTTGCTGGTGGAAAACAATACAGTGAAGTAAATGAAAAACTTGAATTTATTCCTGCCGCAACCGACAGTGTTGCGAAACTGGAAGCATTGCTGGCGCTGAAGAAAAACTATGAAATAGATGCCGCCTCCGTGATTGTAAAAGATCACACCGGTACTTTCCGTTTACCCACCACCTCGGCGCATTATGAAGAATTTATGTCAAGAGGAGCAAGGGAACTGGAGTCGGAAAGATATGTGCTGAACGCGCAGGGTACCTTGTATGAAATAGGCCGGGAGTCGGGGTTTGCAGCTATCCGTCCTATTACTACCCATAAAAAGAAGATCATCGACTTTTGTACCTGGAGAGGTTTGCTGGTGATCAGCGGTACCAAAACAACCGCAAAACCAGATGGTCATTATTTCAGCAACGCCACCAATTCCAACGGACTCTGGTTTGGCGCCATCGACGACCTGTGGAAACTTGGTAAGCCAAGAGGAGAAGGTGGGGTATGGAAAAACGCTGCGATAAAAGCCGGTGAATTCTCTCTGCCTTATCTCATGACCGGTTATGATAAGAAAAAAGTAACGCTGACGGCAGATAAAGCCGTTACCATTACGCTGGAAGTAAATACAGATCTGAATGGCTGGCATACCTATAAAAAAATAAAAGTGCCGGCAGGTAAAACCATCACGCATGTTTTCCCGGATGGCTACAGCGCCCATTGGATAAGGGCTGTGGCAGACAATGACTGTAAGGCGACGGTTTGGTTTATTTATCAGTAACAATTTGTTTTACAGCACCATCAGGCGCTGTACAACAACATATAAAATCACTTTTTATCCATGCAGTTAAACCATATCGCAGGCATAAAAGAAAAAACAACGATCCAGCACCTGCTCAGTCCTGTTATCCTCGTAGCCGCACTGGGGTATTTTGTTGACATTTACGACTTACTGTTATTCGGCATCGTCCGCATACCGAGCTTAACAGATCTCGGATTAAACAGCGCTGCTATATCACGCGAAGGCGCCGGCATTTTAAACTGGCAGATGAGTGGCCTGCTGCTGGGAGGAATACTATGGGGCATCCTGGGCGATAAGAAGGGGCGGTTGTCTGTGCTTTTCGGATCTATCCTTACTTACTCTATCGCCAATTTCGGTTGCGGCTTTGTGCAATCCATCACCGTTTACAAACTGCTGCGTTTCATTGCGGGTATTGGGTTAGCGGGAGAATTGGGCGCCGGCATTACGCTGGTGTCGGAAACATTGCCCCGGCAACTCCGGGCTATCGGGTCTTCGCTGGTAGCCGGTGTGGGTTTGCTCGGTGCCGTGGCCGCTTACTTTACAGTAGAATTATTCAGCTGGAGGAATGCGTATTTCACCGGAGGAATCCTTGGCGTATTGCTGCTGTTTATGCGGATCGGAGTATTTGAATCCGATACGTTCAAGAAAATGGATGGCAAGCAGATTGCCAAAGGAGAGTTCTTCTCTTTTTTTACCAATACCGACCGGTTAAAATTATACCTCAAATGTGTAGGGATCGGGTTGCCTACCTGGTATGTGATCGGTATTTTGTCCACTTTCAGCAATGAGTTTGGAAAATCGGTAAAGGTAGGAGAAGCCGTAAAGCCAGGGCTGAGTGTGATGTGGTGTTACGTAGGCCTGGCGGCCGGGGATCTGTTGAGTGGCTTCATCAGCAACCGGCTGCAATCGCGGCGCAAGGCGGTGCTGTTTTTAATGGGTCTCTCTTTTACCGGTTGTTTGGTATATCTCTATGCCGGTATCAACACGGTAGAGAATATCTATTTCTTAAACGCCTTTATGGGTTTTGGAATCGGTTACTGGGCCATGTTTGTAACCATTGGTGCGGAGCAGTTTGGTACTAATCTCCGGGCTACGGCTGCTACGACCATCCCCAATATTGTTCGCGGTACCGTGGTGATTATGACGCTTTCTTATGGTGCGCTCAAACCATTGATAGCAGTGAATAATGCTGCCGGTATTGTGGGGGCGGTTTGCTTTGCCATTGGTTTTTACTGTATTTACAATGTACCGGAAACACACGACCGGGACCTCGATTTTATAGAAGAACGGTGAATTTCTATCTTCCATTTCTATGAGAAAGAAAGGCCGGCATTTGCCGGCCTTTTACTTACCTAATTGTTAAATGATAAGTAGTTAAACGCTTTTTTCTGACGCAATGTGATCGGTGATTTTTCGCCATTAGCCGTTTCTACTACGAGGCTATCCTCGCCGTTGAACCCTGTTTTTTTGGTGATGTACAGGGTGTAGTTGGTAATGCTGGTACCACCGCGTGGGAAATCTACCCGGAGGGAAGCCCTGTTAAGGTTATTGGACCAGGTAACATAACAGGTGTTATAACCATAGCCTTCCAGACAGGTATTCACCGGTGCAGAAATGATCTGGCCATCCGGCGCATTGTTTGTCCAGCTTACACACCAGGATACATACACGTTGCTCGCGATATGGGGCGACAACTCATAGATACCGATGTTACCCGGATATACGGATGTAGGACCCGTAATGATCTGGGCTTTGGTGGTAAGACTGCTAAAACAGGAAATAGTTAGGACACAAAGGATCGTGAAAATCTGAGGGAATTTTCGCATAAATGGAGTTTTGAGTGATACGTGGAAATAAAAAAAAATTATCGTGTTGAAATAAGCAAATCCCTATTTGGTTTCCTAACTTTTACGTCACTTTCTTTTTATCAAGAATAGTTTCCGGAGCAAGTAGTTGTAATACAATGGGTTCGCTAGCGGTACTGCTTGCTGGCTGCACTTTGGGTGGCTGAAATACACTGTTGATGGGGTTCTGTGGGTGCGGTAAGATAGCAGTCAGCTGAATGACTGTCTGAATGCCAGCGGTGAAAGGTTCGTTTTGCTTTTGAATAATTTGCTGAAAGATTGGGAATGTTCAAACCCCAGTTCATATGCAATCTCACTTACAGATAAATCCGTGGTAGATAGTTTTTCTTTGGCTTTTTCAATCAGCTTATCGTGGATGTGTTGCTGGGCGGTTTGTCCGGTAAGTACTTTCAATAAACTGCTGAGATATTTGGGCGATACATTTAATGCACCGGCGATCTGTTGCACGGCAGGCAGCCCTTTTTGTAACAGGTTATCGCCCTTGAAATAGTTGGTCAGCCACTCTTCCAGGCGATGCAGGATGTTGTGGTTGGCTATTTTCCGTGTAATAAACTGGCGGTGATAAAATCTTTCTCCGTAGTTGAGCAGGGTTTCTATCTGAGAAATAATGATCTGCTGACTGAAATGATCAATATTGGAATGATATTCCTGCTGAATGTTTTTAATGAGATTGTTGAGTGTCTGTTCTTCTTTTTCAGAAAGAAACAGTGCCTCATGAATGGAATAATCGAAATATTCATACTGCCTGATCGTCTTTGCCAGCGGGGTGTTCCAGATAAAGTCGGGATGTATGAGCAGCATCCATCCTGAGCGTTCATTAGCAGGAGTGGGCGAAGATTCAATTCTGAAAACCTGGTTGGGGGAAATGAAAAACATCACGCCTTCGTCAAAGTCGTAGGTCTGCTGACCATAAGCGATTTTACCGTTTATTCCCCTTTTCAGGGAGATGAGATAAAAGTCAAACACCCAATTGATCGTATGCATATCAGGCGAGTGCTTTATAGCGGCGTAATCCACCACGCTGATCAGTGGATGTTCCGGCCTGGGTAAACCCCTGACCTGGTGGTACTCGCTGATGGTTTTGATCCTGTATGGTTTTGTAGTAGCCATTTTATATGCACCCCTTAAGGAAGTGATGCCTTAAGGGGTGGTATTTTTGATGATTAAAGATACTTCTTTTAAGACTGATGATAAACAGCTGCAAACTGCTTTACAAAATCGGTTAGTTTTACTTTGCCCAAAGCAGGTCTGTTTTTGTAATAGTCTTCAAACAACAGGCCGCCACGCATGCTCGCCTGCATTTCGATAAAGCCTTGTGCAATCTGTTCATTCATACCGGCTGCCTGCCAGTTGTCCAGTAATTGCTGATCCGGAATCACCTGCCATGTCAGGTCTTGTTTACCGATGGCTTCGCCGAGAAGACTTGCCGCTTCGTTTGGTGAAAATTCATCACTGGCAATGTAGCGGATCGTCCTGCCGTGAAAAGGGCTGTCCATTTCTTCGGCCACGACTTCCGCAATGTCTAAAGGTGAAACCCATGGCGCTTTTTCATCTCCCCCATAATTCTGTACAATGGCGCCCTGTGCTTTGATACCCCGGATAAAGGCAAACATATTGGTATAAAAGCTAACCGGACGCATGAATTTAACCGATACATCTGCCGGCAGTTGTTGCAAAATCTTTTCCACGTTGTAATGGAAAATGAGGATACCATTGCCTTGATTGGTATTGCCGCTCACGCTGCTGAGATGTACTACTTTTTTAACACCCGCTGTTTCCACCGCCTGTTTGTAGTTCTGGCCTATTTTGTTGATAGTAGCGATGAAGTCTACGTTTTTGTCGAAGAAGCTGCCGGCGGTTTCCAGTGTTTCCATCAGGTAAACGATATCCGCGTTTTTGAAAGTTTCGCTGAGAAATCCGACGTCTTCAATACTGCCAATAGCCGCTTTGGCGCCGAGTGCTTCAATCTCTTTTTGTCTTTCTGGTTTGCTGCTGATAACGGTCACGGTGTGACCTTTTTTCACCAATGCTACTGTCAGGGGCTTTCCGATATTCCCTAATGAGCCTGTAAGTACGATGTTCATGATTGCGATGTTTTGTAGACACAAATGTCCGCCGGCATCGCCACACCATTGTAGCCGTAAGGCGCATTGTTGTAGCCAAAAAGCGTTAGCGTCCCCATTGCTCCAGTACCCCCTGCCGGAGTAGCTGTACACTGTTTTCAGCTTCCTGCAGCGTAAAATGGCCGAAACCCAGCCGCATGGCGGTGAGTTCCTTATGCTGATACAGTAAGGTTTTTGGAATGAACAGGTTGTTTCGTACGCAGGCCTTGCTTAACTGCATCAGATTGATGGGTTGTTTCCAGCGGGTCCATACAGCCAAACCACCCGCTGGCTTTTTGAAATCGATGAACTCCTGTAACTGGTCTTCTAATACCTGGACTATATGATCGCGGCGCTCCTGGTATACTTTCAGCGATTTTTTCAGGTAGCGGTGTATTTCTCCGGCTTCAATCATTTCCCCCAGTACCTGTTCCATCAGTACATCGCCTTGCCGGTCGATGATACCGAGGTGCTTCCGCATTTCGGTCATCAGGTTTTCCGGTGCTACAATAAAGCCGGTCCGGAAGCCGGGAGCCAGCGATTTACCGAAGGCACCGATGTAAATCACCATACCGTTGCTGTCGGCGCTGGCCAGGGGTAGCACCGGACTATTGTCGTAATGGAAATCGTAATCGTAGTCGTCTTCCAGGATAATAAACCCGAATTCCGAAGCGAGGTGCAGCAGCGCTATGCGGCGGGAAGCACTTAATGTAACGGTGGTGGGGTAGTGGTGATGCGGGGTGATGTACAGCATCCGTATCTGGTGTGTTTTGCAGATGTTGCGAACCGCATCCACATCAATTCCTTCTTCATCGATCGGCACCGGCATGATCCGTGCGCCGGATTTCTGAAAAATCATGTTCACGGAAAAGTAGCTGAGAGATCCCACCAGTACAATGTCTCCTGGAGAAAGTAATATTTCAGAGGTAATGAACACGCTCATTTCTGTGCTGCGCGTGATCAGGATATTGTCTTTCGAGATATGGAGTCCGCGCGACTGGTTCAAATAATTCGACAGGTGTTGTTTAAAGAACTCACTGCCGTCATGGTTATAGTATCCCAGTTTCTTGTGGTTACTTTTTCTTTTCAGGTTAGCGCTGTATAAACTCGACAAATGACTGATCTGGGTAAGCCGGATATCAGGGGTGCCGTCGTTGAACACGTATTCGCAGGAAGAGTGTTCAAAGGGATTATCCAGGAGGTTAGATTTTTTAAAAGAGAAGCCGGTTACTTTTGGATAATGCGCCAGCTGGTTCTCCTGGGTGTTACGGATCTTCTGCGGAGTAGGGTCTATTTTACCGATAATGAACGTGCCTTTGTTGGGCCGGGTTTCTACCCATCCCTGGGCATCCAGTTCGTCGTATACGGCTACAATGGTGTTCCTGTTCACGTCCAGCAACTCGCAGAAGTGCCGGGTACCCGGTAACCTCGTACCGGTAACGAGGAAACCCCGCTGAATAGCGTTGATCAACTGGTGCGCAATCTGTAAATAAATGGCCGTACCGGATTGCCGGTCTATCTGCACAAAACTTTTATAAGGAACGGTTGCCGGACTGCTCATGTGGGTATAAATATGCTTATTTAATAGTCCGGAAAGGTATTTTATTTCCGGAAAAGATAATTATATGTTTTTATTTTTAATATCTTTTTTCCCGGCTACCCGAAGCTGCAAGTATGTATTGTATATTATATTGTAAATCAATGTATACTGATTGGTGAGGCCATCTCAAACCATAGGTAAGTCCTATCTTATAGGAGGCGTTTATAGGGGGCTGATATGGGACGGGGATAGGGCTTAACTGGGGCTGGGCTCACCCAGAAACATGCGTATCAGTACCGGACTAGCGGAAATATGAAAACTGGCCTATCTGAATCATCCGGCAAGCGCCTACTTTTGGACGGAAACAAGTTGATTATGGACGATTTACTACAACAGATTGTTGGTAACAATTCCCTGCATGCCAGGTGGTTAAATACCCTTTCTTTTATGGAGAATGCCGGCGCCAGGAAAATATCCGCCTGTGAGCATCCTACGCTGGTAGACTTTATCCAGCTGAAACATGCGGCCGAAGAACATCGCCACGCCTATTACCTGAAAAAGCAGATTACGAAAATAGATACCGACAATTGTAAAACGTACCAGTTGCATGAACTGCTGGCGCCGCATCAGACCCGGCATTACCTGCACCAGCTGGATATGCAGTCGTGCCGGTACCTGAAAACGGCTTTCGGCCTCGAAGGGCAGGCATTGAAATATGCGGCCTATCTCTTTGTTACCTATGCGATAGAAGTACGCGCCGACCTGCTGTACCCGGTATACCAGGCAGCGCTCGATAAAGCACAGAGCAAGGTGATGGTGCGCTCTATTATTGTAGAAGAAGAAGGTCATCTCGAAGAAATGATCAAACAGCTGCAACAATTTGATACCGATTGGGAAACACATGCCCGGTATGTACAGTCGCTGGAACAGCAGTTGTTCGACAACTGGCTCGCTGCCATTGACCAGGAATTACACCAATTCGCCTGACCACATTCCAACACTACTCATCATCCACTCAATAACGCAAGATGACATCAGCTATCAGAAATGACTGGACCCTGGAAGAAATCCAGGCCATTTACGACCAGCCTTTGCTGGAACTGGTTTTCCAGGCCGCTACCGTACACCGGGAAAGGCATTCTGCCAAAGAAATACAGGTATGTACCCTCTTATCTATCAAAACCGGCGGATGCCCGGAAGATTGTTCCTATTGCGGACAGGCAGCCAGGTATCATACCGATATTAAAGTACAGGCATTGCTGCCTACGGAAACCGTGATCGCTCACGCCCAGAAAGCAAAAGATACCGGGTCTACCCGTTTCTGTATGGCTGCCGCCTGGCGCGAAGTAAGGGATAACAAGGACTTCGACCGCGTTATCGACATGGTAAAAGGTGTAAATGACCTGGGGCTGGAAGTATGCTGCACACTGGGTATGCTCACAGAAGAACAGGCCGTTCGTTTACAGGAAGCAGGACTGTATGCCTATAACCACAATCTCGATACGTCAGAAACTTACTATAAAGAGATTATCTCTACCCGGAAATTTGATAACCGTATCAATACCATCAACAACGTACGCAAAGCAGGAATCACGGTATGTTCCGGGGGCATCATCGGCTTGGGGGAAACGCACCGCGACCGTATTTCCATGTTGCTCACCCTGGCCACGATGCCTAAACATCCGGAATCCGTGCCTATCAATGCACTCGCCCGTGTAAAAGGAACACCACTGGAAGATAATCCGAAAGTGGATGCCTGGGATATGGTGCGTATGATTGCTACTGCCCGCATTGTGATGCCCGCATCTACCGTACGACTTACCGCAGGCCGTATTGAAATGACGGAGTCAGAACAGGCCTGGTGCTTTATGGCAGGCGCCAACTCTATCTTCACCGGCGAACGCCAAACCCTGCTGGTAACACCCAATCCAGGTGTAACCGAGGATATGAAGATGTTGCAAAACCTGGGATTAGAACCTAAACTTAGCAAGAAAGAAGTATCTGCCTGCTGATAGCAGTGGCGCAATAACTCCGTATAGGTGAAGACGTTATAACTGCTTCTCCCGGAATGGCCTCCCGCCGACTGACAACAGTTGCCGGGAGGCTGCTTCATCATGGGATTCGTTAAGTCCGTCATCTGCACCGGGTAATTTATCACTTAGAATTTATCCCCTGTTGTAAGTTTTCTATCTTTTCAGCAACTAATCATCCAAATGCTGAAAAATGAAGCTAACCGCTATTTTAACGATCCTGTTTTCTCTGGCCACTGCCGTGGCTTTCTCCCAAACAGAAAACGCCGCAAGCAAATCTGCTTCCGCGAAATTTGAAAAGTATTACAATAACCACCAGTTCGATAGCATTTTTGCTGCCTTTTCCCCGCAAACGCAGATCGACCTGCCGGCAGATAAAACCAATGCCTTCCTGAATCATCTGAGCAACAACTTCGGTCCTATTACCCGGAGAACATTCCTGCAATACCAGAAAGGATTTGCCGTGTATAAAACGGAATTTGAAAAAGGGGTATTGGCTATCAGCATCGCGGCAGATGATGATGCCGCCATTACAGGCGTATATGCGGCGCCGTATGAGGAGGATACATCCACTGTAGCGGCGCGTAATATTACGCCCATGCGACTGCCATTTAAAGGTGAATGGACGGTGTTCTGGGGTGGAGATACAAAGGAGTTAAACTATCACGTTGTTTCCAGGTTCCAGAAAAATGCTTTTGATATAGTAGTGAATAATCCACAGGGGCGGAGCTTTAACGCCAACGGAAAAACAAATGAAGACTATTACGCATTTGGCCGGCCCATCATTGCACCCTGCGATGCAGAAGTAGTGCTGGCGGTAGATGGCGTGAAAGATAATGTGCCCGGAGAGTTAAATCCAATGTACGTTGGAGGGAATAGCGTGGTGCTCAGAACGGTAAATAATGAATATATCCTGTTGGCGCATCTGAAACAATATTCCACGAAAGTAAAACAGGGAGACCGCGTGAAAAGAGGGCAACAACTGGGACTATGTGGCAACTCCGGAAATTCTTCTGAACCTCATTTACATTTTCATATACAAAGCGTAGAGAATGTAAATAAGGCGACCGGTATAAAATGTTACTTTGATCAGCTGGTAGTAAATGACGTTGTTCAAAAAGACTATTCCCCGGTGAAAGGGGATAAAGTGAAAGCAGCAGAGTAATGTTGTTATAAAAAGTAGCGCCCGGGATAATCCCGGGCGCTACTTTTTACCAGGTAGACTTCAGTATTTTTTCTATCTCCGCTATGTTATTATGAGCAACGATCTTCCCGGTTTTATCTATCAATACATAGCTGGGATGTTCAGTAATGTCGTATTGGCTCAACAATTCTTTATTGCCTTTGAGATGTTTATAAGGTAGTTGTTGTGCCTGGATTAACTGAGCTATCTGTTTTTCGTTTTCTGTGCTTATGCCCACAATTTCCAATCCCCTGGACTTGTATAACAGATAGTGTGTTTTTAAATAGGGAATTGTCATAATGGAATAACCGGACCACGATTCCCAGAAATTTAATAATACATACTTTCCTTTAAGAGATTCCAGTGATACAGTTCCTCCGCCAAAGGCAGGCAGGTTGAATACGCTGGCCTGCTTACCAACTAAAGGTGAAATACGCAGAGGTTTTGGTTGATCCGGTTCCTTTTCCTCAAAAGTATAATCCGAAAAGGTTTCGCGTAGTTCAATACTATCAGGTGCTATCTTATTTCCGGTATCTGTTTTATCAAAATAGTGGGTATCCTTTCGGGTAGTACCCATGTATTGAATGGTTTTTGTTGTTTGGGTCAGCTGCATCGATTGTTTCCTGATATGAAGCACGCGGGAAATCAACGCGCCGCCTTTTGTAGGAGGATATTTGAGCGTCACCATCCATTCATCTGCTGTTTCCTGCAATTTTAAAGCAGATGGCGCCGCAAAGGGCGAATTTGTCACCAGCGAGCGAACCAGGTGTTTGTCGAATAGCAGCGGTTCGTAAATACTCATCAGGCCTTTATTTTTAGCCGGGTTATACTGGCCGTTCGAAAAAAGATAGGGGTCTATGGCCAGTACTGTTTTCTTTACGTGACGTATTTCAAAGCTGGTGTGCCCATCGTAGTAGCAATCGAAAGCACCTTTATTGTCTGTTCCTTTTAAATGAAACACGTTGCCGAAGATGGTATCATTCGGTTTGGGGGTGAGCCAGAGTGTTCCTTCTACCACCCTTATGGCGTCGTAGTTAACAGTATCTTCCATTTCATATCTGACATGCGTGGTAAGTTGTTGGAGGGAAGCATTTTTTGCTTCCAGCTGTTGCAGTATTTTTATGGCTTTCAGACTATCCGTTTGTTGTGCGTTGGCAGCGGATAAAAAGAGCAGGGATACTGGGACAAGGACAGATTTCATCATAGGTGCTAAGCTTTAATATAGGCAGGCCAGAATAAGGCGCTAAGGCCAAACTACGGAATTTCTGTAGTTTGGCCAAGTTTGGGAGTGTTTCCATCAGGAAGGTTGGATAACGGTAACAGGATTTATTACTGGTTCCGGGATTTTAATTGTTGCACTTCTGCTTAAAAAAATGGGCATCAGAAAAAAATGTCTCAAGGGTATAGGCTTTAAAGTTTAGGTGGGTATAACTTGCGGGACAATGATAACTAAAAAAAGGCGTGGTATAACAAATTAATTTGTTACACCACGCCTTTTATCATTACGAAGTATTTTATACAGCAATAATTCAGTACAGAAGAAAAGACTTACTATCTGTTACAATCTGCTGTCCATGCTTTGTTATCTCTCGTAAAACCTATTACCAGTTTATCTTTGTTAATTGTAATAAGACCTGTTCCGGAAGAACCAACACTGACCATGGTGTTATCATCTTTCTTCTCAAACTCAACACCGGTAAGGTCTGGAATGCCATCAGAGAAACGGAAGTCGTAACGGGTGCCTACCTTTGTTACAAACACACTACCAGCAGCCTGGCTAATGTTTTTATCCGCATCAATATAGCCTACTTTACCTTTAAAGGTGCCTGCAAATACATCTACATCTGCAGGATCTGTGCTCTTGCTGCAGGAAGAAAAAATAACTACAGATAACAGTAATACGCCGAGGACTCTCAACATCGATTTCATAAAAAAGTCTTTTAAGGTTATTCAATAAATATGTTGAAAGCAAAAATGCAATTAGCATACCAGATGGCATTATGCCGGATATACAGGGTATAGCGGCCTATATATATAGCAAGTGCTTTTTTTTGATGCGCTGATGCCGCAGCATTGCGGATCTTTGGGTGCGGTAATACACAGATTGGGTAAGCGTGTACAGTTCATTCTGCTAAAATATCGGCTAATTTGGCCGGCCCTTCGGGCAAAGTGAAGTTGGACTTTTTAACAAAGTGAGCAATATCCTTTTACCAGTACCTTTGTTACATCAAATCAAAGGCATATGAATGCAAATACTTTAGTGCTCGTTACTGGTGGAAATGGGTTTGTTGGGCTTGAATGCATCCTGCAATTATTGCAACAGGGATATATGGTGAGAACGACCCTGCGATCACTCTCAAAAAAAGAGAAGGTAGTGGAAGCTCTCCGTCAGGCGGGAGTTTCCCATATCGAAAGATTATCATTTATCGCGGCAGATCTTACAACAGATCCTAACTGGGCGGAAGCCATGCAGGGATGTACGTATGTGTTGCATGTGGCTTCTCCGATAGGGCTCACGCTGCCGGATGATGAAAACGATATGATACGTCCTGCGGTAGATGGTACGTTGCGTGTGCTGAAAGCCGCCAGGGATGCCGGAGTAAAACGTGTGGTGATGACATCCAACTTTGGCGCGGTAGGCTATAGCCATAAAGATACTTCCGTACAAATCACAGAAGAAAGCTGGACCAACCCGGATGAAAAAGGCTTGTCGGCCTACAATAAATCCAAAGTACTGGCAGAGCGGGCCGCCTGGGATTTTATGAAAAGAGAAGGGGGAGCGCTGGAACTATCAGTCATTAACCCAATGGGGATTTTTGGCCCGTCATTGAATGCGGATCTTTCCAGCGGCTTCGGACTGCTCAAACAACTGATGGATGGTACCATGAAAGCCATTCCCAATATTACACTCGGTATCGTGGATGTGCGGGATGTGGCAGATCTGCATATCAAAGCCATGACCAGCCCGCTGGCAAAAGGGCAACGCTACCTGGCGCTGGCCGGCGGCACCCTGTCTCTGCCGGAGATCGCGGCATTATTAAGGTCGAAAATGCCCGATGCTACCAGGAATGCGGCCACCAAGGCTATGCCCGACTGGCTCGTCCGGCTGGCCGCACTTTTCAGTAAGAAAGCAAAAGCTATTGTACCTTTACTGGGCATATACCGGAATGCCAGCAATGAAAAGGCACGCACACAGCTGGGATGGCAGCCACGCACCAATGAAGAAGCCATACTGGCCAGTGCGGAGAGTCTTGTGAAATATAATAACGTGTAAATAGAATCGCATGCATGTTAATGCCATCAAATCCTGTTACATAGGTCCGGAAATATCGCCGGAACAGTTTATCGCTGAACATTTTTTTCTGTATCTCGGCAAAGGAAAAATAGAAGGATACGACGGACATAGAAAATATATCCTGGAAGAAGGCCAGTATTGTATCGTACGCAAGAACCACCTGGCGCGCTACAACAAACAAAAGAACAACGGGGAGTTTGAAAAAGTAGTGATTATCCTGGACGAAGCGTTTCTGAAAAAATACCAGCAACAACATACTGTAGTTCATACAAAACCTTTGCACAAAGGCGCCTTTATACTTCCTGGTGAAAATAAACTTATCCGGCCGTTTATACAGTCGCTGATGCCTTATTATGAGGGAGGTCAGCAGCTCAACAGCACTTTTGCAGATATAAAGCGGGAAGAATTATTGATGATCTTATTGCAGCACCAGCCACAGATCGCCGATGTGTTGTTCGATTTCCGCCTGCCCGATAAACTGGACCTGGAAGCTTATATGAACCGCAACTACAAATTCAATGTAGGAGTGGAGCGGTTTGCTTACCTGACGGGCAGAAGTTTGTCGGCTTTCAAACGTGATTTTGCAGCGATATTCGGAACAACTCCTCACCGGTGGTTACAACAGAAACGTTTGCAGGAAGCTTATTTCCTGATAGAGAAAAAACGTTGTAAGCCATCAGATATTTACCTCGAACTGGGTTTTGAAGACCTGTCGCATTTCTCCTATGCTTTTAAAAAGCATTTCGGGGAAACGCCCTCCGGGCTACTGACCAGATAGATTACTGGTGCTGGTCTTCTTCGTTAGGCTCCTCCTGTGTTTCTTCCAATTTATCTTTATCACTGCCCCGGCGTAATTTTATTTTCGGGTTATCCTGTGTACCGGTAACGCTGAAGGGTATACCAAAAATACCAAACGGCGGCAGGCCTACGCGACCTTTCAGGTTCAGTTTTCCATCCAGGCTTACCTGTCCTTCAAAACGTGGACGGAAGCCCGCAATGCGCATCTTTGTGCGGTTAATGGTGATGATATTATTGTTGATGGTGGTTTTGATATCTACCTGGGAGAGATCAGGATCTTTGATGTCTCCTTTACCTGTACTGCTGCTTACAGCATTCATCAGCTTAAAGCCTTTTAGCTTTATTTTTTTTACCGATAGCACGCCACCTCCTTTGAGGGAGGGATATACCGGGTTCATATTCTGATCAAGTTTGCCGCCGATAGTATAGTCCAGCCCAACAATGCCGCTGGCATAAGACGCGGAAGAAGCCATGTCGTGGAAGATCTTTATCTCATTATAGGCGCGTTTGATATCGAATTCTTTTGCACTGATGTGGTAGTCGAACCGCGCACTTTTCGGCTGCAGACTGGCATACGTGGCATCCATTTCTACTGGTGCGCCGATAATGGTAAAGCCGGTCTGGTTCAGTTTTATTTTGCTGCTGTCGATCACCAGTTGCCCGTGAAAGCTGTTGATATCAATACCTTTGAAGTGGATCTTATCTGCGGTGGCATTAAGTGTAAGCGCCAGGTTGCCCGGTACCATCACTACTCCGGAAGGTGCAGTGGGCGCACTTTTTACGGCGGCATTGCTACCATTCACCATCATCTCATCTACCAGGATATACCCGCTCTTCAGGTCAAAATTACCACGGAGCGGCTGGTTGGTTTGCGTGGCATAGGCGATTACATTACTCAGGTAGCCGTTGAGGTTAATGAGCGATTTTCCATAGCTGCCGTTGAACTGGTCGAACCACATTTTATCCTGGTCGAAACGGAAAACACCATTGTTAATCAGGAAGGGCAGGGGGAACAAGTCAGATACCAGCGCAATGTTTTTCAGCGTTAAGGTGCCCTTGTTGTTCAGCTCATTGTACCGGCCGCTGGTGGCGGCATTCTGCGTGCCCTGGAGCTGGAGGTTGGTTTTGATAAAGCCTTTTAGGTCATAGCCCCTGATCGCAAATACCTGGTAGATGCGGCCCAGGTCGATCACACCGTTGGAGGCAATATTATACCGGAGGTTATCAAAATTGTTCAGATCTGCTTTCAGCACAAAGGGTTGCCCTTCAAATTCGAAAGATACCGGTTTCAGGTTCACCTGCAAAGAACGCATGTTGCCGGTAGTATTGGTAACGGTGGCGTCTATATTAATTTTCTCTACGGGATGGGGATAGTACTTGGTTTGTACGGTACCGTTATTCATGGTCAGCTTTGCGGTAGTAACGGGAAATAACCGCTTTGCGGGCAGGTAGGTACCTTTGGTCGCTACATTCAGGGCAAGGTCGCCGGTCATATCGAGACTGTCCATCGGGTACACTTTTTTCAGATCGCTCATATGCAGCACAGATTCCAGTTTCGCGTCTATCAGCGGCTGCTGTGCATTGCTGAGCCGCAGGTACCCCTTGAGGTAATTGCTGAGCATATTGGCATTGATATCGGTGATATCGAAGTGGGTATGTGTGTAGTTGCCATCAGGGCAGGCAGCGTTGGCGTTAAAGCTGATATTATTCACCGCTTCCGGCAGGGAGGCAAATTTGAAATAACCATCGCGGAGGGTGGCGTCAAAATGAAAAACGGGGATGCTGCTGATCACCGTGTCGGCCCGTTTTTGCAGCCCTTTATAGACCACACTTTTGGCATACCGTCCGTCTGCCTGCAAATGTGCCTGCAGGCGTCCTCTCAGGTCCAGGTCTTTCAGTCCCAGCGCCTGGTTCCATTTATGCAGATCTATATCGGTATTCATCTTCACATGAACATCCGGGGTTTTAAGGCCTTTGATACGGATCACGGAACTGAAATAGTCTTTATCGATATTGAAGAAGATAGAGTCTACATTCACGTAGAGGCTATCTGTATTGAGCTGTGCCAATGTTGACTGGAAGTTAAGGAACAGATTTTTCACCGGCGCCGGCGCTTTATCGTTGGTAACGGTGCCGTTTCTCACTTTCATGTTGAAGGTAATATCGGGCATGGTATTGCTTTCTGCAATATACTGCCCGATGAGCGTGGCGTTTACATCGGCGGTGCCGGTAATATTCATATGCTCTGCCCAGGTGGCATAGGCGGGTGGTAAGGCCCCGAAAATGGCATGGAGTTCCGATTCCATGGAACTCAGACGGAAGTCCATTTTGTACCCGTTTTTGAGGAATCCGAAGGCGCCGTTGAACCGTACCGGCAGTTCATTGATCTTAAGGTCATTTTTTTCAAAGATGAAGTCGAGGGAATTGGTATTGATCTTCGTAATCAGTTCCCCGTTCAGTTTCTTCGATAAAATATAAGAAGTGTTGGCATAACTCAGGTCAAACAACCCGATACTGATTTTTGAATACAGGTCGAACTGTGCTTTGCTGAGGTCTCCTTTACCGAGGTAGTTCACTTCCTTTGCCTGGATATACATGGGGAGCGACTGGTCGTTGTAAAGGATGTTGCAGTGGTCGAGCTGGATGCGGGCTATTTTTAAGTTGGCGCTGCCGCTGTCGGGCTGACTGGTAGCTGCAGCCGGACTGGATTTGTAGACGTTATAGTTCGGATGACCGGCGGTATCTACCAATACATGGATGTTTCCTTTTGTGAGATAGATTTCATCGATATTGATGGAGTTCGAGAAAACACTGGAGAGGTTAATGCCCAGCGCTACTTCATTGGCCGATATCAGGGTATCGGTTTGAAAAGGGGGCGCGCCTTTCAGGCTGAAATCATACAGCGTGAGTGTCAGGGAAGGGAAGTGATTAAAAAACGAGAGCCTCGCTTTGGAGAAATTGAGATCCCCGGTGATGCTGTTGTTGGTCCAGGTTTTTATTTTATTGGAAACCGTATTTGGAAAAAGTATCGGTAGCAGGAAAAGTAACGCGAGGAGCGCGATTACTGATATAGATATTATTTTTAATGCCTTAAGGGCAATTCTCTTGATGTTTGTATTATGCATGGAGTGCTGGGAGCATTTATAACTATAGCATAGGCCATACCGGCCTACTTATCAGGGGGAATTTAATACCCGGAATTGTAATGACTTCTGGGGTAAAGATAGGTTTTTTTATGATCAGCTCGCCAGCGGGTATCATGCACATCGGGTATAATTCCGGGAGCGGAACTATACCCGATGCAGGTAAAGTGAAGCAGCATCGCGCTTAGCTGTAGATGTGTGCGATAGCGTCTTTATATTTTTCGGTGACTACTTTTCTTTTCAGACTGAGCTTGGGCGTCATTTCCCCGCCGGCGATGCTCCATTCTTCTGTGAGCAGTTCAAACTTCTTGATTTGTTCCACATGATTAAAATACTGGTTATACCGGTTCACTACTTCCTGGTACATTTCCAGTACCCTTGGAGTGGTAATGGCGGCTTCATTGGTCGTGAAAGGGATATTCTGCTGGTTCATCCAGTATTTCAGGTAGGCGTAGGCAGGCACAATCAAAGCGCCTGTAAACTTTTGCCCGGCGCCCACTACCATGATCTGTTCTATAAAGGGACTTTCCTTGAATTTATTCTCGATAGGTTGAGGCGCCACATATTTTCCGCCGCTGGTTTTGAACAGTTCTTTTTTGCGGTCGGTAATTTTGAGGAAGGTATCGTCTACCCATACCCCTACATCGCCGGTATGCAGCCAGCCATCTATCACGGTTTCGGCGGTGAGGTCCGGACGTTTGTAATAGCCTTTCATTACGGTAGGGCCTTTCACACAGATCTCTCCGTCTTCCGCCAGTTTTACTTCTATGCCGTTAATGGGCGGGCCTACGGTACCAAATTTAACGCCACCGGGTGTTTTACGGTTTACACTGATCACCGGGCTGTTTTCAGTAGGACCGTATCCCTCATATACCGGGATTTTGGCCGCATTAAAAATGCGCAGGAGTTTTTCCTGGCAGGCGGCGCCCCCGGTTACAATAAAGCTGATGCGGTTGCCCAGGGCTTCCCGCCACTTACTGAATACGAGTTTGTTGGCGATCGCCAGTTGGAGGTTGTACCATGCGCCCCCGCTTATGTTATTGTCGTACTTTGAAGCCAGCGCCACGGCCCAGAAGAACAGGCGTCGTTTAATACCTGTAAGCCCGTTGCCGGTAGCCATGATTTTTTCAAATACTTTTTCCAGCAGTCGTGGTACCGTAGTGAAGCCATCAGGGCTGATTTCTTTGAGATTGGCACTGAGTGTATCCATGCTTTCTGCATAGTAAATACTGATGCCACTGAAAAGGTAGATATAGGTCACACATTTTTCAAAGATGTGATTCAGTGGTAAAAAGCTCAGTACTTTGCAGGGATGGGGGGCATCTTCAAAAGGGAAGCTTTCCTTCGACAGGAAAACATTGGAGACGATATTATTATGCGTGAGCATCACACCTTTAGGCGTGCCCGTAGTGCCGGAGGTATAAATAATAGTGGCGAGATGATGGGTATCAATACCTGCCTTGATGGTCTCAACTTTTGCCAGCAGTTCACTGGTAGCCAGTGCGGTGATGGCCGACCAGTGGGTGGCGCCGGGTATTTCATCAAAGGTATAGATATGTTGCAGGGAAGGCACTTGGGCCTGGATGCTGCTTACTTTATCGAGTAGTTCCCTGCTGCTCACAAACATATACTTCACGGCGGCATCCTGCAGGATAAACTGTAGTTCGGCAGGATTGGTGGTAGGATAGATGGGCACCAGTACGGCGCCGGTTTGCTGCACGGCAAGATCGGTAAACACCCACTCGGGGCGGTTATTGCTGATAATGGCAATTTTATCGGCTCCTTCAGGCGTAAAATCATTTCCTCCCACGCCCAGTTGCAGCAGGCCTGCACTGAAATGATTCACGGTTTCAGCGACGCTGGCCGTATCATAGGTTTTCCAGCTTCCATTCACCTTGGCAGCCAGCATATCCGGTTTAGGGAATTGTTTCAACTGCCATGCCACGGCATCAAAGAGTCTTTGCTTGGGAGTATGCGTCATATCAGCGGTTTAAGGATTGTTTGGTATCAGTTACAATAAATATACTCAATTATTGATATAAAAAAAGCCCGTGCATAGAGCTGCACGGGCTTTTTTTAGTGTTAGTATTTTGTTCTCCGGGAATTAGGGAAAGTGGCTTACTTCAGCACCAGTTGCGCTAAATAATACCCTCCGCCAATCACGATAGCAGGAAGGGCAAACATCATCAGGATAACTGTGACGCCAAACATGCTGAAATAAGCAACGGGTTTTGCGCGTTGCGGATTACCGGGATCATAGGCCATTGTTACCGCTTCACCCACTTCCCAGGTAGGCGGGCTGCTGGAAGACTGTTGCCGGTAAATGTATTCCTGGCCGTTGTCTGCATAAAACCGGATAACGGCGCTGTAGGTATCTCCATCAGAACCACTCAGGGTTGCCAGGTCAATCACCTTACCGGTGGTCCTGTTGGTAGTTTTCAGAAACGATAGCGACTGTTGCAGAAAAGTCAATGAAATAACCAGGAGGAGGAGGCCTATAGCTAGTGTGATAGAATATCCCATAGAGCTGATTTATATTAAAATCTGAGTTTAAGCCCCTCATGAGAGGCTACAAAGCCCAGTGATTCATAAAACCGGATAGCATCTTTTCTTTTTTTGTCAGAAGTGAGTTGTACAATATGACAACCTTTTTCGCGGGCGCGTTGAATGGCGTACCGGAATAATTTAGTACCGATGCCTTGTCCGCGATAGGCAGAGTGGGTACGTACCGCTTCAATCTGCGCCCGCATTCCTCCTTTAAACGCGAGGTATTGGATATAGGTCATCTGGTAGGTGGCCACCACTTCTCCGTTCAGTGTGGCTACTGTTAATTCCTGCTGCGGGTCCTGGCTTATTTTCTCAAATGCCTGTTCGTATACGGGCGATAAGGTTGGACCGGTAATTTCTCTGTCGGCGCCCAGCACATCATCTGCGAGCATGTCCACAATGGCAGGAAGATCTGCCCTGGTGGCGAGCCGGAAAATTAAATTAGTATCCATATATGGTGTATGTCCGGAAATAAAAGACGATTAAAGGTAGATAAAATCAGAAAAGAATAGGGCGGGAATAGAAATTTATCTACTTTTGTAATGAATAACACAAAAATAAATGAAAGGCAGGCCCACTATTTACGATAACCGGGAAGTAGTAGAGAAAGCACAAAAGGTATTCTGGACCAGGGGATTTACCGCTACTTCGCTGGAGGAAGTGTTGACGGCTATGGGGATCGGCAGCGGAAGTTTTTACAATGCTTTTAAAGGCGGAAAGAAAGAGTTGTTCAGTAAAGCGATCCAGCAACGCCGGGAGGCATTCAATGAATTTAAAGCGGCGCTGGATCAGAGTGATGCGCCCATGGAACTGATCAAAGATTTTTTCCGCAGTATTGCCCGGGCCGACCGGCAAACCCATCTGCAGGGCTGCCTGATCGTGAATACGGTAGTGGAAATGGCGTCCCTGGATGCGGAGCTGGAAGAGGAAGCGGTGACCATTCTCAAGGAAGTGGAACAGATGTATACGAAAGCCATCCGGAAAGCACAGAAAAACGGCACCCTGAAAAACCAGACCGATCCTGTTATCCTGGGCAGATACCTGATTACGCTCTGGAACGGCATGAATGTTACCCGGCGTATGTACCCGGATAATAAAATTCTCCTCAAACAGATAGAAATGCAGCTGGAAATACTCAGCTGATTTTTTTTGCTGATTTTTGTAGTGATCAACACAGAAATAAATATAACATGGATTTACAGTTAAGATCAAAGACCGCCTTTGTGAGCGGCTCTACACAGGGCATTGGGTTTGCTATTGCCAGGCAATTGTTGGAGGAAGGCGCTGATGTAATCATCAATGGCAGAACATCCGGAAGGGTAGCAGCAGCCGTGAAGCAGTTGGAGCAGGAAGTGCCCGGCGCTTCCGTTTCCGGCATAGCTGCCGATTTTAGCGACGCAGCCGCTGTGGATGCACTACTGGCGGAATTACCCCACATCGATATCTTAGTGAACAATGTAGGGATATTTGAACTCCGGGAATTTACGGAACTGAGTGACGACGACTGGCACCGTTGCTTCAACATCAATGTACTCAGTGGAGTGCGGTTGTCGAAATACCTGCTGCCCCGCATGCTGGAAAAACAGGCCGGCAGGATTATATTTATCAGCAGTGAGGCAGGGGTGAATGTACCGGGTAATATGATTCATTACGGGGTGTCTAAAACCGCTATGATGGCTCTGAGCCGTGGACTGGCCACGCTGACTAAAAACACGGGCGTAACGGTAAATACGGTTGTAGGCGGACCCGCTTACTCTGAGGGAGTAGCCACTGCCATTGAACAGATTGCTGCTGCACAGCAACAGCCGGTAGATAGTATCAGGCATCACATCTTTACTACCCTGAACCCATCTTCCCTGATACAACGTTTTATTGAGCCGGCGGAAATAGCCCACCTGGTAGCTTACCTGGCAAGTCCTTTGTCCGTTGCAACGAACGGTGCCGCCATCCGGGCAGATGGCGGCGTACTCAATACTATTTTTTAAGAAGCAGGTCCGTATAGCGTGATTTCTTTTACTGCCACTTTACTGGTTTCCGGTTGTACCCCGGTGATCAGGTAACGTATATATCTGGCCGTAGTGGTATTTACCGGTACCGGCTGGTAATACTGACCAGATACCTTTTCCGGATTCTTCACACTGATCCAGTCGGTGCCATTCACGGATACGGCTATACTGTAAGTATACCAGTCGCTGTCTTTGCCCCATACAATCCGGCTGCCGGTGAGCACGTAATTGCGCTGCAGGTCCAGCGTAATGCTGACAGGCGTACCGGCGGTATCCGCTATCCATCCGGTGGCGGTATTGCCGTCTGTCATTGCCATGGCGCTTTGCGTTGCCGGTGCTGTGGTGTTGTTATGGATTACCGGCTCCACCGTAACCTGCACTTTCCCGGTGAGCGGAATTTCTTTCCATTGCCGGGCAATACCGGCTGTATTCGTGTAGTCGATGCCGATAGCCTGTTTATTTTCGTTTATCCATGGGTGGTGGTGCCCGTCGGGTACCATTTTTTCGGGAGATGGGGACGTAATAAGGACACTTTTGCCGGCAATAAGCCCGGTGCTGGTAGCCAGGATCTGAACTTTCCCTGCACGGTTGCTGTGGCGGATAATACCATAGGCAATACCACCTTCGGTAGGTTGCATCGCAATGCCCGCTGAGCGGATATTGCCGCCCATCAATACGCCTTCTCCCGATACCTGGAGCTGAACGGGGTAAGACTGCCCCGCCCGTGTATTAGAAACAAGCGTACCCGCCTGGTCGCACACCTTTACATAGAATGGCGTCATCGTGTACCCGTCGGCGTAATAGGCCGGGGTATTTTCTGCGAGCACAATTTCGAGGTGATGAGGTGCGCCTGGTGTTTGTACAATATGTGTACACACTGCTTTACCATCCAGGATGCCTACTGCTTTCAGGCTGCCCGCTTCATAACGGCCGGTATGGAAGATGTAATAGGGACTGCCGCCTTTGGCTGCCACTGCCGGTGCCGTTGCTGCATTTTGGGCCCGGGTGATGGTACCGCATAGGCGGTTGTTCCGGTAAAGTTGTACCGCATCGCAATTGGAAAACACCATGATGTTGCTATCCAGTGCCGGCTGGTTATTATAGCTGCCGATGTATACCATAGGGCCATAGGTGGGATTACATGCATCCTGCATGGCCTGCAGCTGGTAATAGCCGAATTTTTCTGTTCTGTCCAGGTCCGTAACGCCGCTGAAGGCCGTGATAGGATCTGAGCCACGGGTATAGTCGTTGTAGCTCCACACAAAATAACCGCCTATCCTCGGGTGGGCGTCCAGGCCGCCATGATCCCAGTAGCCACCCAATGCTTCCGATGTTTCACCGTTCAACGCATTTTGCCGCAGCACACATTGATTGATCATTCCTTTTTCTGTATACATTCTGCTGGCCCGCAAGCTGTTTTCACCGGCGGCATCCGCCATCCAGCTGTCGCCCCATTCCCTTGTCAGGAAGGGCCGGGCAGGCATTGGATCAGTACCGTCTTCGTTCACCACTTTATAGGAAACATTGTAATAATCCCTGCTCCTTGCGTTATAATCATCGGCCACAAACAGCTGATCGCCGGGCATTTCCTCCCGGGCCGTTGCTACTGCCTTTTGCATCCAGGTGGCTGGTGTAGGCGATTCATTCAGCGAAGTTTCCCATAGGAACACGGAAGGGTGGTTGCGGTCGCGGCGGATCATTTCGCGGATGTCGCGGAAAGTATGCGCTGTAAAAAGCGAATCCTTTGAAAAGAACTGCCATCCGGGTTCGCATTCAATAACGAGGAGACCCAGTTTGTCGCACGCATCCAGGAAGGCGGGCGATTGCGGATAATGTGCAGCACGCACCGCGTTAAAGCCGCCTTTTTTCAGTTGCAGCGCATCCTGGTACTGCATATTATCAGAAGCGGCATCGCCTACGTATTCATACGCCTGGTGCCTGTTGGCGCCGCGCAGGTATAGTTTCGTTCCATTAAGATAGAATCCATCTGCTGCAAAATACAGATGGCGTATACCCGTGTACGTGATCATACTGTCCACCGCTATGCCATCCCTGTAAATAACGGATACCAGCTGGTAGCGATAAGGATGATCCGGATGCCATAGTTGTGGCCGCGTTACCGTGAGTGACTGTTGTATCGATTTATCTGCCTGGCCTGCAATGATCTGTTCACTGCCGGCGGTAGCTACGGTTTCGCCGGAAGTATTTACCAGTGAGGTTTTCAGGGTGGTATTCACCGGGTTGGCGGTGGCATTCACAATATGGGTTTGAATGCCCATGGTAGCGGATGCCTGGCTAACGGCCGGATAAGTAATAAACACGCCGCCACCGGCTATTTTATTAGCTTCCAGTGGATGGGAAATAAATACCTTGTTTGTCATTACGAGAGATACATTGCGGTAGATCCCCCCAAAGTAATTGAAGTCGAGTTTCGACTGTGGCTTCCCGGGTGGTACGAGCGGCTGGTCCGTATTGGATACTTTCACTGCCAGCACATTATCTTTATCCATATCTACATAGGGTGTAATATCTACTACAAAGCCCAGGTAGCCGCCGGTATGTGTAGCCACCTGCCGGCCGTTCAGGTAAATACCGGCCACGGTTTGCACGCCATCGAAGCAAAGGGTGATCCGCTTATCGCGCCCGGCTGCCGGTATTTTAAAGTAGCGCCGGTACCAGCCGGTACCCTGGTATACATTATTACCTCCGTTGTGTTTTTGTTCTATACGCATCACGTGAGGAATACTCACGCCGGACCAGTTTTTATCATTAAAGGCAATTTTTTCCGCACCTTTCACCTCTCCCCGGTGAAAAGCCCAGTTGGTGTTGAAGTTCAGCACTATTCTTCCGGGCTGGGTAAAGGCATGAACAGGCAGCATCCAGCAAACCAACCATAGTAAGAAATATTTTAAACACTGCATGTGAGCACATTTTTAAAGTAAAAAATCCCGCTCATTTTTCAACTCGCGGGATTTTTTAAAAAATAGGAAAAGGAGATTAGTAACCTGGATTCTGTGTCAGGTTTTTATTGATATCTCTTTCTGTTTGTGGTACCGGCCAGAGGTAGTCCCTGTTTGGCAGGAAAGTGCGTTGTTCTACTTTGATATGATCGCCGCTGAGGGTCAGTTTGCCGGTAGCCGGATCAACAGTACCTAACCTGGCGCCGTATACGGTGCCGGATCTTACATCCTGACCAATCTTCCAGCGTTGTACATCATACCAGCGAAGGCCTTCCAGCGCAAGTTCTACGCGGCGTTCGCGTCTTACCAGGGTGCGCATTTTATCAACGGAGTTGTAAACGGTTCTATCTACCACCGGCATCCCTGCACGCGTTCTTACTGCATCAATGGCATCATACACGCTGTTGTCGATGATACCGGATTCGATCTGCGCTTCTGCATAAGTGAGCAGTATTTCTGCATAACGGATCACAATCATATTCAAACCGGTATTCCACATATCCGTAAAGTCGGACAGGTTAGAAGTAAACTTCTTTGGAATGTAGGCGGTTTTGGAATTGTTATCACCGTTGTAATAATCGCCGGAAGATCTGTCGATAGAGTTATAGTATTTACCTTCATACAATTGGCCAGGACAAACGATGGTAGCGTTTAAACGGGGATCCCTGTTGGTATAAGGTTCGTCTTCGCTATATCCTGATCCTGTTTCATTGATGGTTTTACCATTTTTCATTTCATAGGCATCTACCAGCGCCTGCGTTGGGTCCAGTGAGCCCCAGCCACCAAAGGAGGAAGAAGGCATGATACCGATGTCGGAGTTGGCGTAATCGTTCTCTTTGTATTGTACATCCAGGATCACTTCCTTATTGTTTTCATGCTGGATACGGAACAGGTCCTGGTAGCTGGGATAGAGTTCATAACCCAGTGCCATGATCTTTTTACAATCAACGATACAGGCGGCGTAGTTTTTATCGTACAATTCTATCCTGGCTTTCAGGGAAAGCGCAGCGCCCTGTGTAATTCTTCCTACATCACTGCCGGTGTAGCTTACAGGCAGGGTAGGAGCGATGGCTTCCAGTTCATCCAGTACAAATTTGCGTACTTCTACAGCAGATGTTCTGCTGATGGTATTCGCTACATCGGTAGTTACGGTGTTCTTCGCCAGTGGCACATCTCCGTAAAGCTGTGTCAGCAGGAAATACTGGTACGCCCGGAGAAAACGGGCCTGGCTTTTATACTGTGTTTTCAATGTTTCATCCATTGGCGTAGGATCCACATTTTCCAGGAACCAGTTGCATTTCTGGATAGTGGTATAGCTCCAGCGGTTGGATGCGTTGGTGTTGGCGGGGGTAATGCTGCCATTACCGTAATCCGTATAGCCTTCCCAGTAATATTGACTGTACATGTTATCGCTCACAGCATCCATGTAAAGGAGGGCATAATCACCTTCCCAGTCTTTATAACAGCCATTTAATGCCGCAGCTGCATCGCCCTGGGAGTGCCAGATAGATGAGTTGCTATAGGCGTCCAGCGGCTTTCTGTCGAGGAAGTCTTTATTGCAGGCTGATTGCAGCACCGCAGAGACAAGTATGATAGAGAGAATCTTTCTTTTCATGATGTTGATTGCTTTGTGTTAAAAACTAACATTTACGCCAAATGTGTGCACTTTCACCTGCGGGTAGTAATAGATACTGCTGGTAATGGAAGCTTCCGGATCTATCCATTTGTACAGGTGATCAAAGGTCAGGATGTTTTGTCCGCTGTAATAGAAGCGTACTTTCTTAAGACCAATGCTTTTCACTACTCTTTCCGGTAAAGTATAGCCTACCTGTAAGTTTTTCAGGCGGAGATAAGAGCCGTCTTTTACCCAGAAGGAAGATGGTGTGCCACTCGGATCATTCTGCGTATTGGCGTACCAGATACGTGGGAGAGCAGCGGAAGTATTTTCCGGTGTCCAGGTATCGAGTAAGGCTGAAGTAGGCTTACCGGCTCCGGAGCTTACTGCACCAAGTTTACCCGCATCTATATATGTTTTTACACCGGCAGCGCCCTGCAGGAAAATATTCACATCGAAATTTTTCCAGGAGCCGCTGAGGTTCAGCCCAAAGGTTACTTTAGGGAAATAGTTGCCCAGGTATACTTTGTCGGCGCTGTTGATGGTATCATTGCCATCTTTATCCTTGTATTTCAGATCGCCTGCTGCGGTATTGGTAGTCTGGTAGGGTGATTTGCCCACCTGGTCGGCCGACTGGAAAATACCGTCTGCTTCGTAACCATAGAGGGAGTTCACCGGATAGCCTACCTGTCTGTAAGTATAACCGGTAACGGTTGGTCCGGTACCTGCCAGATCGGTTACTTTATTTTTGATAAAGGCAGCGTTGGCGGAAACATTGTATTTAAAGGCGCCTTTGGATTCGTTGTAGCCTACGGCAAATTCCCAGCCGCTGTTAAGCACGGAACCTGCATTCTGAACAGGTGCTTTTTGTCCGTAAACTGCGCCTACGGGTACTGCCAGAAGGATATCATTGGTTACTTTGTGGAAGTAATCGGCGGTGAAATTAATTTTTCCATCCAGGAAGCCTGCATCAATACCTACGCCTGTTTCGGTAGTAGACTCCCATTTTATTTTTTCGTTGGCGCCGTTTACCGGAGCTACACCGGCCGCAATAGCTGCCGCAGTTCCGCCGAAGCTATAGTTCTGGCTGCCATTGATATTGGTAATCCATGGATAATAAACAAAGGTGGGAAAATTGGTATCATCCGTTCCCGTGATGTACTGGTTACCCAGCTGGCCCCATGAACCCCTGATTTTAAGATTGGATACATATTTTTTCAACGGAGTAAAGAAGTCTTCCCTGTCTATATTCCAACCTGCGGAGAAAGATGGAAATGCACCCCATCTGTTGCCTGGCGCAAAGCGGGAGGAACCATCATAACGCATGTTCGCTTCAAACAGGTACTTGCCGTCGTAATCATAGTTGAAACGACCGAAGTAAGACTGCAACGCTAATTCATAAGAATAACCGGTGGCTTTCTGTCCGTCTGTAGAACCCAGGTTGATATCTGTTAATTCATTATTCAGGAAACCTTTACGATAGTTGTCGTCAAAGCTGAATTTGGTCAGTTCCTGTGAATAACCGCCGAGTATTTTGAAATTGTGTTTGCCAAAAGATTTGGTGTAATCCAGCAGTGCCTGTTGGGTAACAGTGTTGCTGAAGCTATTTTCATCCTTTACGGAATTGGGCCCCTGGTAAGCGGTTTTGTTACCGTCTGCATCATAGTATTGCTGATCTGCAATAAACTTCTTGTTATGATAGATCTTCATCACATAAGCAAGGGAGGGTTTGAAATGCAGGCCGTTTACAATTTCCCAGTCTACGCCGACATTACCGATCAGGTCATAGTTATTGTATTTATTAAAGCTGTTACCTTCCAGCCATGCCATCGGGTTACCATCCGAAATGCGTCCGTAGTAACCGTTTGCATATTTGTAAGGAACGGTAGGGGAAATGCGGTTGATCTGTCTTACCAGCTGGGTAAAATCACCCGTGTAAGGGTTGCTGGGTTCATTTCTGTCGGAGGCAGTAAAGGCGATGTTACCGATGGCTTTTACGCGGTCAGTGATCTGGGAAGTAACATTCAGTCTGCTGGTATAACGTTTGGCGTTGGTTTTTTTCACAAGACCATTTTCATCAAACATACCCATAGAGAAAGCATACTGTGTTTTATCAGCGCCGCCGGTTACACCTACGTAATGGTTTTGCTGTAAGCCGCTTCCTTTATAGAACATTCCGAGCCAGTCTGTGTTCGGGTAATTGAAAGGATCGGAGCCATCTTTGAATTTCTGTATTTCGGCGTCTGTCCAGCGGGCAGTTTTGCCTTCATTGCTCAGTGCCTTGTTGTACAGGGTGGCTGCCTGCCAGGAGGGCAGGAAATCCGGTAAACCGGTTGCCTGCTGTTTTCCGACATATCCGTTGTAAGTTACCTGTGGCGGGCCTTTTCTACCTTGTTTGGTAGTGATGAGGAGTACGCCGTTGGCGGCACGTGAACCGTAGATGGCAGCAGAAGCCGCATCTTTCAGTACAGACAGGGTGGCAATATCGTCCGGGTTGATATTATTCAGGTTGCTCACATTGGTTACCACACCGTCTACCACGATCACGGGATCAGCGTTGTTCATCGTACCGATACCACGGATACGGATCTTGGCAGCATCGTTGCCGGGCTGGCCGCTGGTAGCCGCTGTAACGGTGATACCGGGCATCGTTCCCTGGAGGGCATTGCCTAAGCTGGTAACCGGGCGGTTAGTCAGTTGTTCTGTGCTAATAGAAGTGACTGCGCCGGTGAGGTTGGCTTTTTTCTGTGTGCCGTAACCTACTACAACGTACTGTTGCAGCGTGCTCACATCGGGCGACAGGGTAATATTCAGTTGTGTTTTGCCGGTGGTGCTTACTTCTTTGGAGCCGTAGCCGATACTGCTTACTACCAGTATGGCGTTTTCCGGTACGTTCGACAGCTGGTAGCTACCATCCGGGCCGGAAATAACTCCTTTTTTTGTGCCTTTTATGACAACGGAAGCGCCGGGAATAGGCGCGCCGGTTTCATCCGTCACCTTTCCTGAAATGACTACAGGAGGGGGAGGAGCGGGTAATATGGGAGCTGCGGGTTTCTCATTCCGGGTAATGAAAATGGTATTCCCCTGGATATCAAAGCTGAGTGCCTGCTGGCGGAGTACCATTTCCATGGCTGCCTGGGCAGAAACGTTTTTCAGATCTACGGTAACAGGCTGGCTGTTTTTCAGATCTTCTTTATCATAGAAGAAAACGAAGCCGGTCTGCTCTTTAATAGCGTTCAGCACTTTCTGCAGACTAACTCCTTTTGCGGAGTAGGTCACTGTTTGTGCATTGCCTTCAGCACTTACCTGCAATGCCGCTATAAGCAGCAGAAAAGAAGTTAGCCTCATAACTAACAAGATTTTGGTGGATAGCCCCGCAAATTTCCAATATCTGCGGGTACCGGAATTACAAATAGCCTTAAGTTGCATACTTTTGCAATGTTTGGTTGAATTAATAAATGATGTTTACCGACTTGTTTGTTGATTAAATTGAACTATAACCGGGGTAGGACGCCAATCTTTATCCCCGGTTTTTTTATTCAATATGCATAGCGTGTTTGCGGCGGTCGCCTTAAATTTTTCATTGTCCTGAATACTTCATTGTTCATAACTATGGTTGGATAATAATCCGGTTACCATTTTCAATCCTATATTTGATTCTTGTTTTTGTCAGTCCTTTTAATACCTGAGATAAAGTCAGGTCACGGCCTATTTCCCCGGTAAATACCCGTTCAGGGATGCCGCCTTCATAAGTAACCTGTACATTGTACCAGCGCGACAGCTGCCTCATTACCGTGGGCAGGTCGGCGTCGTTAAAGGAGAAGAAGCCTTTTTTCCAGGCCATTACTTCATTGATATCTACGTGATTTATTACCTGCAGGGTGTTTCCGTTTACCCTGGCTTGCTGACCCGGTTTCAGTATTTGTACCTGTTGCTGTGCGCTCACTCTTACCGCACCCTGTAATAAGGTAGTGTTAATACTGGCTTCGTCTTTATACGCATTCACATTGAAATCTGTTCCCAATACTTCGATGGTAGTATTACCAGCCTTTACACGGAAGGGCATTTTGTCGTTCTTTGCTACTTCGAAGTAGGCTTCCCCGGTAACAGACACACTTCTTTCTGTGCCGGTAAATGCGGTGGGGTAGCTGATGGAGGAGCCGGCATTCAGCCATACGGTGGTGCCATCCGGTAAAATAAGTTTGTATTGTCCGCCAAGAGGGGTGCTCATGGTGTTATATAATACCTGGTCGTCTTTGGTGCCTGCGCCATTGTAGGCCAGTTGCCCGTTACTCAGTTTGGTGATCCGGGTGCCGCCCTGTTGGGCCAGTACGCCGTTTCCGGCGCTGTCCAGCGGGATCTGGGAGCCATCCGATAAAGTGAGGATAGCCCGGTTGCCTCCCGGGGCAATATCTTTTACAGGAGCCGCCGCAATAACGGGTGGCTGTTGTTTTTTGGGTGCTATGTAATATACGCCGGCGGCCAGTAATATCACCGCTGCGGCGGCTGCCCACCAGTAGCGTTGGCGCAAACGGAGCGGGTTGCTCACCGGAAGGGGAACGAACCTGTTTGTCAGCGATTTATCTGCCGTTAATACTTCCTGTACCACCTGCTGCCAGTAAGTATGGTCGTATTCAGCCGTGGAGGCGGGTTGGTGATTGCCGTGAAACGCATCCAGCTGACGCACAACCTCTCCCGACTCATCCTGTTGGATCAGTTGTAACAGCTCTTTATACTCTTCCGACGTGGCGCGGAGTTGCTGTACCTGTTCTATTAAGTATGTAAGTCTTTCTGATGTGGACAACGGCTTCGTTTTAAAGCGTATTAAATTCAGTTGATAACAGGGCGATTACAGGCGCCCCTGCATATACGTACCACAAGTATCAACATAGTACCTATGTCTCCCGAAAAAAAGTTAAGAAAAATATAAAGTGCCCCATGCCAGGAGGATCAGCGGAAGAATAATACCGTGTTGGGTGAGGTATTCCCGGATAGATTTCAGGGAGCGGACCAGGGAATTTTTAACGGTTTGGGGAGATAATTGCAGTTCACTGGCAATTTCTGCAATTTTCAGGTCTTTTTCCCGGCTAAGCAGGTAGATCTTCTGCGCCTGCGGCGGTAACAGCATAATGGCCTGTTTTACCAGCAGGGAGGTTTCTGTAAAGGATAAATTTTCTTCTGTGAGATTGGAATGGTCACTGTTTTCCCGGGTAATGATCTGGCTGGCCTTATTCCGGATGCCCTGTTTCTGGAGCCAGCTGTAACAGCGGTGATATACCATTTTAAAGATCCAGTTGTGCGGAACAACTACCTCCGTGAGCTTTTCCCGGCTAAGCCACAGCCCCAGGAATATTTCCTGGATAATGTCTTTTTCCGGTCCTTCTACCTGTATGATACGGGCAATAACCGGCTTGATCCTGGGGACGTACAGATGAAACAGGGTTTCAAATGCGGCTTCATCCCCCTGAGCTATTTGGTGGAAAAGTGCACTTTCATGTCCGGTATCATTGATCATCCGTTAAGTCCTGTTCACGTAAATTGAAATATCTCCATGATAGCGGCATAAATATGCACCTATCAGTAAAGAAGGAGTTTGCAAAGTACAAAAAAAACACATGACAATAATAGAAGTGGCAGAGGAGACAGCAAACTACCGGAACTCAGACCGGCTATTTTTTCTATGGATTTTTAGGCGGTTTGCATCTGAATAAACAGATTAAACCTGATAGCTATGCAAACGGCCAACAGACGAACAACAGGAACTAAGAACAACGCTATTCCCTACCTGCGGCTCACGGCAGCAGGCTTTGAAATAGCGTCCATGCAAAGCTTTATAGCCGCCAACAACGAGTTGCTCAACCATCCTATCCGCACCAATGCGTTTCATATTTTCTGGTTTAAAGCCGGTGGAAAATGTTTCCAGGTAAATTTCAGCCCGGTGGAATTCCAGGAAAATACCATCCTGTTTGTGCGGAAGGACAGTGTGCAGCTGCTGCACCATGAGAAGGACTATCACGGGCTCACTATCAGTTTTACAGAAGATTTTCTTTACCAGACCATCACAGATCAACATTTTTTGCAGGATACCGCCCTGTTCAGCGATCATGCCGCTTTAACGAGTATTCAGCCAGGGGAGCGGCTGCCGGCTTTTATGGCCATTCTTCATGCCATGGAAGAGGAAATAGAAGGGCCACCGGATGCCTTTAAAACAGATATTCTCCGTAACCTGCTCCGCAATTTCCTGATGCTGGCGGCACGCGAAAAAGGTATGACCCATATGCACCACGACCCGCTGAACCGGGATGCCTTGTTTGCCCAGCAATATATCTCCCTGGTAGAAAAAGAATTCTCCCGGCAGAAAAAAGTGGCTGCTTATGCTGCCATGCTGCATATTTCGGAAAAAAGATTACACCTGGCTACCACGCAGATCTCCGGGAAAACCCCGAAGCAGCTCATCGATGATAAAGTGCTGCTGGAAGCCCGGCGGCTGCTGGGTTACAGTCATCAGCTGATCAAGGAAATAGGCTATGAGCTTGGTTTCCCGGAGCCATCTAACTTTATAAAATACTTTATTAAACATACCGGTATCTCACCCGCTGCATTCCGGAAAAATATCCGCGAACGCGCGGGGAATCAGATATAACGAATTGTTAATATTTTGCCTGTTCTTGCTTATGTTTTCATCCTGTCTTAGATTGAGGGCGAAATGGGCATCTCTACACTCCTTCAAAGGACCGCAATCCTCACGTTATTGATCCTCCTCCGCCTGGCGGCTGATGGCCAGGTGCGGATCAACGGAACGATCTATGATCGCTCTGCACGTTTTGGTATGGCCGGTGTGAGTGTGATGAGTAATTCCGGTACCGGCGCCGTCACTGATTCTGCGGGACGTTATAACATTATACTTTATCCCAACGATTCTATCAGTTTTTCTTACCAGGGAAAAGCAACCATGAAATTTGCCGTGAAGGAGATCCCGGTAAACAGGCCTTTCAATATGAGCCTGCATGTGGATGTGCATTATCTGCCTACAGTAGAAGTATCTACCATGCGTGCCCGCAACTACAAACAGGATTCGCTGGAAAACCGCAATGAATACCGCAAAATATTTGAGTATTCACCTGAATACCTGACGGGTGGCAGTAACGGTGTAGGCGTGGGCGTTAGCCTCGACGCGCTTTTCAGCATGAAGAAAATAAAAAGAATGGAAAATTTCCGGCGCTTCCTGGAAAGGGATGAGCAGGAAAAATACATAGACCACCGTTTTAATAAAACGTTGGTGAAAAAGATTACCGGTATTGAATCGCCGGCGCTGGAAATTTTTATGAAAGAATACCGGCCCGATTATCTCATGCTGTTCCAGTTTGAGAATGAGTACCAGTATTACAAGTATATCCAGGACTGCGGGCGGTATTTTACCGAAGTATGGAAAAAGGGCCACCCGGACGAGGCCCGGTAAATATTATATATCTTTCAGTTCAATCCATACGGGGGCATGATCGCTGCTTTTCTCCCATCCCCGTACGTTCCGGTCTACGCCACCTGCCACCAGTTTATCTTTCAGCTGCGGACTCAACAAAAAATGATCAATACGTAAGCCGGCATCGCGGCCATAGGCATCCCGGAAATAATCCCAGAAAGTATAGATTTTCTGATCGGGGTACAGGGTTCTGATGGCATCTGTCCAGCCCTGACCGGCCAGCTTTTTAAACGCCGCCCTTGTTTCCGGACGGAACAGGGCATCATCTACCCAGCGTTCCGGTTTGTATACATCCAGTTCTGTGGGCATCACGTTGAAATCGCCAGTGAGTACCACCGGTTGCTTGCCTGCCAGCAGTTCTTTTGCATGCGTGGTGAGGCGTTCGAACCATTTCAGTTTGTAATCGAATTTAGGGCCGGGGGCGGGGTTGCCGTTGGGCAAATAAAGACAGGCAATGATGATCCCGTTTACTTCTGCCTCAATATAACGGCTGTGCAGATCCTCCGGGTCGCCGGGAAGCACCCTGCGGACCTCTTTCAGGGCCGCTTCGCGGGATAGGATAGCTACACCGTTCCAGCTTTTCTGTCCATGCCAGATGGCCTTGTAGCCGGCATCCAGGATGGCCTGTTCCGGAAATTTTTCCAGCGGCGCCTTCAGCTCCTGTAAACAGGCAATATCCGGGGCGGTTTCGTTCAGCCAGCGGAGTAATACCGGCAGGCGGCCGTTCACGCCATTCACATTATAAGTGGCTATTTTCATATCGTGTTTTTAGGATTGCATCCTTGTAAAAATAACTTTTTTAGCCCATCTGCCTGCATCGTTTATAGTATCTTTGCCACGAAAAATGAATAATATTTATGGCAAAGAAAGATATTCAATTACCCCGTATACAGCAGTCTGGCTTTGATTTTTTAAAAACCCTCAAGCAAAATAACAACCGCGACTGGTTCAACGCCCATAAGCCAAAGTACCAGCAGGAACTGGAGCAGGTGGAAACATTTGCAGAAGGCCTGTTGCAGGAGTTGTCGGCACACGACCTGATCGAAACGCCTTCCGGCAAAAAGAGCATATACCGTATTTACCGCGATACCCGTTTCTCCCAGGATAAAACCCCTTATAAAACGCATTGGAGCGGTAGCTTTAAACGTGCTACCAAACAGCGCCGGGGAGGTTACTATTTTCATATTGAGGCAGGCAACAGTTTTGTGGCCGGTGGTTTCTGGGGACCGTCGACCGATGATCTGAAAAGGATCCGGGAAGAGATTGCATTTGACGCTGCTCCGTTGCGGAAGATCATCAACAGTAAGTCTTTTAAAACGATGTTCCAGGCACTGGAAGGAGAGCAGCTGAAAACAGCGCCCAAAGGCTTTCCGGCGGATCATGAAGCGATTGACCTGCTGCGTTACAAACAGTTTTTGCTCATCCGCCGGTTCACTGACGAAGAGGTATTAAAGGGAGATTTTGTAAAAGAAGCCAGTCGTACGTTTCAGGCGATGCGCCCGTTTTTCGATTTCATGAGCGAGGCCCTCACGGCCGATCCCAACGGCCTTCCTGCCTAGCAAAAAATAATGGCCGGCAGTGCAGATAAAATTTGCTAATTTCCTGAGTATGGATCATATACTCTCAGCGGCGGAAGTCTTTAATAAGAATGCCGCCCTGTACCAGCAGAAGTACATGAACGTGGAGCCTTACCATGCTTCATTCGATTTGTTCTGTCAGCATATCCCGCAGGAAAATGCCGCTATCCTGGAAATTGGCTGCGGGCCCGGTAATGTGACACGGTACCTGCGCGACAGGCGGCCGGACTTTCGTATCCTGGCTACCGACATTGCTCCCAATATGCTGGAACTGGCCAGGGTGAATAGCCCCGGCGCAACGTTTGAACCCATGGATGCACGGGATATCAGCCACATCTCCCAACAGTTTAACGGCATTATGTGCGGATTCTGTTTGCCTTATCTCAATCAGGAAGAAGCTGCGAAACTCATTGCTGATGCGGCGGACAGGTTATTGCCGGGTGGTGTATTGTATCTCAGCACGATGGAAGATGACTATGAAAAATCGGGCGTGGTTACTTCCAGTGCCGGCGATAAAGTGTATATGTATTATCATCCTGCGGCAGCGCTCACCACTGATCTGGAGAACAGTGGTTTTGAGGTCATCTTCACCGACCGCAAGCAGTATCCGGGCTTTGATGGCAATATGACCACAGATCTGTTGCTGCTGGCGCGTAAGAAATAGTTTTTTATATTTTATCTAATCCCTATGACCAACGAAACGAACTCTATTTTTGACAAGGATTTTGTAGCCGGGACGGCTATACGCCGCAGGGATCTGATGCCGCTGGCCCTGAAGATATATGTATGGTTTTTTGTGATAGCAGCTGCGCTGACGATTGTTAGAAGTGCATACAGTTATAGTACAGTAGATACATTCCGGAGTTTTACTACCCTCTCTTCATTGGATATATTGAATTTTATTATGATGCTGGCGACGCCGTTTTTACGTTTCCTTCCCAATCTTTTTTTGTTACTGGAAAGAAGATGGGCGGTATTACTGACGCTGGTAACAGTAGGGATATCCATACTCTTACAGTGCTATAATACATTTAAGATGTATTACCTGGCACCAGGTGCTATGTTTCTTGTAATAAATCTCTTTATACTATTGATAGAGGTACCCTACGTGATCATGCTTTGGAAAATAAAAGACAAATGGGAGAACGTTGCTGTTGCAAAAGTACCCTAGGCCTTCATCAGCAACGCACTTCCTCCCAACGTCAGCAGTATCATCAGTTGCTGATCGCTGAACCGCAGGCGTAGCTGTGCCAGTGCCCTGGCTTTATGTTCCTTTACGGTAAAAACGGAGATCCCCATTTTTTCTGCGATCTCTTCATTTTTGAGTCCTTCAAAATATACCATGCGGAACACCTGCTGCCTTTTCTCCGGCAGTTTTTCAATTTCCTGGTAAATGGATTGCAGTAATTCGGTTCGGATCATTTGTTGCAGCACGAGTTCGTCGCCCTGCTGATCATCGAGGTAACGCATTTCTTCCTGGAAATGATCTTTTACTTTCAGGTGCCGTAAATAGTTCAGGCATGCATTCCGGGTAGTCGTGTAAAGAAAGCCCTTGATGCTTTTGGGATGGTCGAAATCACGATGCCGGTTCCACAGCTTTACGTAGCTGTCTTTTACAATATCTTCCGCCTCCGCCATATTTCCCATCAGCTGCGCCGCAAAGAAGCAGAGTGGCCGGTAATACAGCCGGAAGAAAGAATTAAATGCCTGCGGATCGCCTTGCTGGAACGCGGGAATGATATCTTCCGTAAGTTCGGGATGTTCTGTCATGACTCTGGTTTTAAGGCGGCCTCGCTGCCTCCGCTAGCGGGCTAAACTAAAACATATTCAGGATATTGTGCAAAAAAAATACACAGGGGGCCTGTGAAAAAAAATTTTCATCACCACTAGTTCAATTACCCGGGTAAGGTGTTCTGGTGAAAGTAAAACTATCAGATTTGTCAGCGAAACTATCACCACAGGATCAAGCGCGCGTTCAGGCTATGCAGCACATAGCGGGTTTGTTTTTGCAAAAACTGCAAGGCACATTGGATAGTGCTGCAGCAACAGAACTGGAACAATGGCTTTCAGCGCAGTCTGCGGAGAACAGGGCGTTTTATACCAGCATGACTTCCTGGACGGAGATAGAGGAGGCTTTGCATCAATTTTATCAGATTGACGAAACAGCCGCCTGGAACGATGTGTGGCAGCGGATCGGGCAGGAGAGTCCGAAAACATCGCCTGCCATACGCCCTATCTGGATCCGCCGGACAGCCGCCGCAGCAGCGGTATTGTTGTTGGTCGGGCTGGGCACCGGCTGGTGGCTGCATCGCAAAACAGTTATAAATTCCACTATCCCCCCTATGGCATCGCTTGGTGATACCAACGTGGTGCCAGGAGGGAATAAAGCCACCCTCCAGCTTGCCGATGGCAGTGTGATTGTGCTGGATAGCGCGGCTAATGGTGCGCTAAGCCAGCAAGGCAACACCCTGGTTCGGAAAGAAAAAGAGGGCGCACTATCCTATGAATCCCTTTCCCCACGCCCGGATACCGCCCTGGTTTACAATAAAGTGTCCACCCCGCGTGGAGGCCAGTACCAGGTGGTATTGCCGGACGGCACGAAAGTATGGCTCAATGCGGCTTCTTCGCTTCGTTACCCGACAGCCTTCAACGGAAATGAAAGAAGCGTGGAACTCACCGGCGAAGCCTATTTCGAAGTAGCCGCCAATGCAACAAAGCATTTTAAAGTAACGGTTGCCAGTTCGCAACACACACCGATGCAGCTGGAAGTACTGGGTACCAGCTTTAATATCCAGGCTTATGGCGATGAACCGGTACAAGCCGCTACGCTGGTAACCGGTAAAGTAAATGTAGTAGCAGGTGATCAGCAGGCGTTGCTGATTCCCGGTCATGAGGCGTTGCTTACCCGCCACAGTAACCGTATGCAGGTACAAGCAGCCGATCTGGATGCTACCCTGGCCTGGAAGAACGGGCTTTTTTACTTACAGGATGCAAATATCACCGATATTATGCGGCAGATTGCCCGCTGGTATGATGTAGATGTTGTGTACGAAGGCGCCATCCCGCAGCAGTTTGTAGGGAAGATCCCCCGTAGCATGAATTTACCGGATGTACTGAAAATTCTCGAATCCACCGGCTGGGTGCATTTCCGGGTAGAAGGGAAGAAGATAACAGTACAACCCTGACGCTGCATTTTAAAAAAGAAATCCCTCTTCTGTTAAACGGAAGAGGGATTTACTTTTATAATAATGTTTCATCAGGGAATATAAGGCCCGCCTGGTTCCCCCCAGCCCCATTTCGGCATGGGTTCATCCGGTTGCAGCGGCACCGCCGTTTCCTGGGAATTGATCACGGCTATCCGCGTACCCCATTCTATATACGCTACAAATGCGGAGCGGAATTCCGGATCATCCGGTAACTGCAGGGTATCTGCTGTTTCAATCAACAGCTGCACCCATCTTTTCCGGTGCTGTTCCGTGAGATGTTTCCCCAGGTGTTTCTGGATCATTTTGAAATGAGAACCCTCAGCGGTGCTGTACATTTTCGGACCGCCGAATACTTCTGCAATAAAATGCGCCACATGGCGCTGATGTTCGGGCGACATATGCTTAAATACAGGCTCCAGCAATTCGTCCTGTAATACTTTATCGTAAAAAGCGGTCATCAGTTTTTCAAATACCGGCATACCTCCGGCCCATTCATACAGGGTGGGAATGTTCTTCTCTGTTGTCATAGAGATGGTTTCTTTAAATATAATTATTAATCATCGTAAATGTAACGGAGAAGCAAACGGGGAACAAGAGCTTACCAAAAAGTAGGCGGGGGACTAACAAAAAAAAGCTGCCACCTGGAAGGGTGGCAGCCGGTATCATTTAGTTCAGCAGCGGTTCGATGGCGCTGTAGAGGGTTGTTTTATTAAAAGGCTTTTCCAGGAAAGTATCTGCGCCGTTTTCAATGGCCACATCTTTCGCGGCAGCATCCATACCGGAAATCATAATGATTTTTGTAGCAGGGTATTTTTCTTTGATATAACTGATAAAATCCAATCCATATCCATCAGGCAGCCTGTTATCCAGTAATACAATGGCGGGTGGCTGCTGTTGAAAATATTCCACAGCTTCGGAAAGAGATTGTACATGCTCTACTTCCATTTCCTTTCCATCCAGTAATAAATTGATCAATAAACACATCTCTCCTTCATCTTCCACAATCAGTATTTTTTGTTTGGCAGCAGTGCTGGTATTGGTATTAGTCATAAAGCTGGTTTAAAAGTTTAAGGTTATTTGCTCCTTACAGGATAAAAAATCATACCAGAGATAACCCGGCTGGCTGATATCGCCGGATCCGTTATCTTTACGGCTACCTTTACAATCATCGGTTAATAAGCATGTCAATGGAAATAAAAGATTTATCACCGCAATCGCTCTGGCAGCATTTTGCCCAATTGAATGCCGTACCCAGGGCTTCCAAAAAGGAAGAACGGGTTATTGCATTTATGATGGATTTCGGTAAAAGCCTCGGGCTGGACACAAAGAAAGATGCTATCGGGAATGTGGTGATCAAAAAGCCTGCAACGCCCGGAATGGAAAACCGGCAAACGGTTATCCTGCAATCGCACCTGGATATGGTGCATCAGAAAAACAATGATACTGTATTTGATTTTGATACCCAGGGTATTGAGATGTTTGTGGAAGACGACTGGGTAAAAGCCAGGGGTACTACACTGGGGGCCGACAATGGCATCGGGGTAGCAGCTATTATGTCGGTGCTGAGTGCCAAAGATATTGCGCATCCTGCCATTGAGGCCATGTTTACCATTGATGAAGAAACGGGTATGACAGGCGCCAAGCAACTGGATCCCGTGAACTTTTCCGGTACCATTCTGCTGAACCTGGATACAGAAGAGGAAGATGAATTAACGATTGGTTGCGCCGGCGGCATCGATACCAATACGAAAGGCACCTATAAAGAAGTGCCGGCGGGGAAAGATACCACTGCGTTCCTCATCTCCCTGAAAGGCTTACTGGGTGGACACTCCGGTATGGAAATCCATAAAGGCAGGGCCAATGCCAATAAGCTGATGAACCGGTTGCTGTATAAAGCCCTGGCATCATTCGATGTGCAGCTGGCCAGCCTGGATGGCGGCAGTCTCCGTAACGCCATTCCCCGTGAATCACAGGCGGTGGTGACTATCCCGGCAAAGGACCAGGATGCATTTCTTCGTTTTATCAGCGATTTTACCACAACGGTAAAAGAAGAATATCAAACCATAGAACCCGCCCTGGTGCTGGAATGTAAAGCTACTACGGCTCCGGCGCTGGTCATGGATCCGGCATATCTTCCGGGTTTATTGCGGGCCATTTATGCGGCGCCCAATGGCGTATTCCGTATGAGTCCGGACATCGCAGGCCTGGTGGAAGCTTCCACTAACCTGGCGAGGGTACAGGTAAAAGAGGGGGTAGTGATTACGCAGTCGCTGCAACGCAGCAGCGTGGAAAGTACCAAAGAAGATGTGGCTACCGCAGTGAGTGCGGCTTTTGAAAACATCGGCAACGAAGTACAGCAGGGCGGCGATTATCCTGGATGGAAACCCAACGCGGATTCGGCAGTGCTGCGTTTACTGCTGGCATTGTATAAAGATCATTTTACGCATACACCCAATGTGGGTGCATGTCACGCCGGACTGGAATGCGGGATCCTCGGGGCGCACCTGGGTAACCCGGATATGATTTCTTTTGGACCTACTATCCGGGGGGCACATTCTCCGGATGAAAGGGTACAGATTTCTTCCGTCGGCAGGTTTTATGATTACCTGTTACACATTCTCCGGGAAATTCCCGCTAAATAACATAATATAAAAGAGGCTGACCTTTAAAGTCAGCCTCTTTTATATTATTCGCTTTTTAAAGACTTGACGGGATTCATCAGTGCGGCTTTCAGCGATTGGTAACTGATAGTGACCAACGCAATGACGATTGCCATCAGGCCTGCCAGAACGAAGATACTCCAGCTGATGGGCGCATGGTATACATAGTTTTGTAACCAGCGATGAATAGCATACCATGCCACCGGCGACGCAATAAGAATAGCCACGAGTATCAGTTTGATAAAGTCGACCGACAACAACCGTGTGATACTCAGCACCGAGGCACCTAAAATTTTCCGTACTCCGATTTCTTTGGTCCTGTTTTCTGCCATGTAAGCGGAGAGGCCCAGCAAGCCAAGACAGGAAATGCTGATGGCCAGCGCGGAAAACAATCCTGCAAGGGCTTTGATCCGTTGCTCGTTTTCAAAGTTCCGTGCATATTCATCATCTATAAACCGGTAATCGAATGGATAGGCGGAATTATATTTTTTAAAGATGGCGGCGGCCAGTTGCAGGTTATCTGCAGTGCTGCGTGTTTTGCTGAACCGGATATGCATGGTATTAAACCAGCTGCCGGGTCCCTGTATTACCAGTGGTGGAATTGTTTCATAGGGAGAATTCAGTACATAATCTTTCACCACGCCGACTACATGCCAGCTGACACGATGATCGGCCTGTGAAATGACCTGTCCCAGCGGCGCATTAAAGCCCATGGTTTTTACGGCCGTTTCATTTAACAGCACTGCAAAAGAATCGGAAGGATATTGCTGGATATTGATATCCCTGCCTGCTACCAATTGCAGTTCCGCCGTTTTTACAAGATCAGCGTCGGTACTGAACAGCGCAATGGTGGGATTGTTTCCTTCCTTTTTGCCGGACCAGCGGAGGCCCCAGGTGTTAGTGCCGCGTTCGGTGATGGTCCACATATTTTTACTAACGCCAACGGCTACACCCGAGCTTAGCAGTTCCTGTTTGATGAGTGCATAATTTTTTTCTATCTCTCCCGTAAAATGCACCCGGATAAGATTATTCTGTGAGTAGCCGGTTTGCCGGTCCTGCGCGTACCGGATCTGGTTACGCACGGCAATGGTAGCAATGATGAGTACAATGGCGAAGCTGAACTGGATCACCACCAGCACTTTCCTGGGGGAGAGGAATGCATTTACCTTTTTGAATTTCCGCTGAAAAATGCCTGCGGGGCTGAAAGAGGCCAGGTAAAATGCCGGCCAGGCCCCAGCCAGGATACTGGTAAAAAGGATAAACCCGGCTGCCGCCAGCCAGCCATAAGGCTGCTTCCAGGGGATGCTGAGCTGTTCATTTATAAGCTGGTTGAAAGGTCTGATAGCAAAAATTACGATGAGTATAGCGCCCAATGCAGATATACACACTGTTACAAAAGACTCTGTCATAAACTGCCGGATCAGCAGGCCCTTACCCGCGCCGGCTACCTTACGGATGCCTACTTCTTTGGCGCGTTGTTCGCTTCTGGCGGTACTCAGATTCATAAAATTGATACAGGCAATCAGCAGGATAAAACCGGCGATAACGCCAAACAGGCGTACCATGGTAATTCTTCCGCCGGTGGCTTTGCCATTTTCGAAAGAGGAGTACAGGTGCCATTTATCCAGTGGGTGCAGAAAATGTGTCCATACATCTGTTTTGCCGGTATGCCGTTGTGAAAAGTTGCTGAACCTGGCGTTGAAGGCAGTAACATTGGTATGTGGCTGCAGCAACACAAAAGTGGAAATGCTGTTGCTCAGCCAGCTGTCGTTGACCCATCCTTTTTGCTTTATAAAGGCCCAGGGCAGCAGGTATTCGAAATGAAAGCGGCTATTGGAGGGCAGCGTTTTTAATACGCCGGTAACGGTTACTACATCAGCGGTTTCTATGCGGATTGTTTTATTCAGGGCATCTTCGGTGCCGAATAATTTTATGGCCAGCTCCTGTGTAATAATGATCGAGTTGGGTGTTGCCAGCTGTTCCTTTGCAGCACCTGTTTTCAGCGGGAACCGAAACATTTCCAGGAATGCCGGATCTACGACGCCGCCTTGCAAACCGCTCAATTGTGTATTGCCTGCCGTGAAAAGCACTCCGCCTAATGGAATAAAACGGGTGGTGTTTTCCACTTCGGGGAATTCCGCTTTCATGGCTGGCCCCAGCGGTTGCGAGGTTTCATTGATGGCCTGCAGGTGACCTTCTATCTTAGCAAGACCATAGGCTTCATAGAGCCGGTCTTTAGCAGGGTGAAAATTATCAAAGCTGACTTCATGCTGTATCCAGATCATGATCAGGATAACGCCTGCCATTCCAATACTCAGCCCGGATATATTGATAAAAGAAAAGCGCTTATTGCGGATCAGGTTTCTCCAGGCGATGATAAAATAATTTTTCAGCATGGCGATCATTTAGCAAACATCCTTCCATCGTAATGCCAGTCTTTTATGCACTGATCACCAGTGTATTATGTTTTTGTATTTTGAAAAACCTGTGCGCTTTCGGGGGAGGAGTGTCCGTTTATGAACAGGGGAAGAAATAAGGCAATTAATTTTAGGGGAAAAGACCTATGCCCGGTCCGGGCATAGGTCTCTTTTATGAAGACAGCTGTCTGCTATTAATCGTATAACCATACCCGTAAGAGGGAAATAAGCTGGTCTACATCCACTGGTTTGGTGATATAATCCGAAGCGCCGGCATTGATACATTTTTCGCGGTCGCCTGTCATGGCTTTGGCGGTTACCGCAATTACCGGCAGGTTTTTATAGGCCGGTATCTGGCGGATCCTGGCAGTGGATTCATAACCATCCATTTCCGGCATCATCATATCCATGAGTACCAGGTCTACCTTTGGCCCTTCCTGCAGCTGTGTCAGCGCTTCTTTTCCATCAATGGCGGATAATACTTTCAGTCCGTAGGATTCCAGTGATTTGGTTAGGGAGAAGATATTACGCACATCGTCATCCGCCACCAGTACGGTTTTTCCTTTCAGGATTTCACTCAGTTCGTTCAGCTTTTTGTATTGGTAAGTACCCGGATCTTTTTTATTTTCTTCTACGAGATGAAGGAAGAGGGATACCTCATCCAGGATGCGCTGGTAGGAATGGGCTGTTTTAATTACAATAGAATCCGCGTATTGCTTGATGCGGAATTCTTCTACATGCGACAGATTCTTACCGGTAAAGATAATGATCGGTAAATTTTCATATCCTGGTGTTTTCTTTACTTCTTCCAACACATCATAGGAGCCCTGGGTGGGAATACCCATATCGAGGATCACGCAGTCCACTTCCGTGCGGTTCAGTGCTTTCAGGCCTTCGCCGATATTGTTCCTGATTTCTGTGGAGATATTAAAGCTTTCCAGGAAATAGGCCAGTCCCTGTGCATGTTTCTGGTTCTCTTCCACAATCAGCACTTTCTTAGGGTGCTTGCTGAGGGCCATTTCTATTTTCTGGAATACTTCCCCGAGTTTTTCTACGGCAAGAGGTTTGTTGATGAAATCCACCGCACCCCTGGAAAGACTTCTATGCTTCACTTCATGGGAAGACATGATATGTACCGGGATGGCGCGCGTACTGGCGTTGGTTTTCAGCTCTTCCATCACTTCCCAGCCGCTTTTAACCGGCAGCTCTATATCCAGCAGGATGCCCAGCGGACGGTATTGTTTGGCCAGTTCTACGCCTTCGTCGCCCCTTACGGCAACGATACCCTTAAATCCGCTTCTGCGGGTATATTCGAGCAGGGAGCGGGCAAAAGGCGTATCGTCTTCCACGATAAGAATCACTTTATCTCCGGGGCCGATTTCGTTTCTGTCGTCCGGAATGGCCGCCGGAATATGTTCTGCTATATATCGTTGCTCCCGGGGAGGAGTGGGTTTATAGGCCGGGGTATCCGCTGAAGCCACAACGGTGGTTTCCGGTAAAGCAGTTTCTTTGTGCAGCGGAATTTTTAAGGTAAAGGTGCTGCCTTTGTTTTCTTCACTTTCCAGGTAAATATCGCCACCCAGCAAGCGGGCCAGTTCCCGGCTGATAGAGAGTCCGAGGCCGGTGCCGCCATATTTTCTGCGGGTGGAACCATCTGCCTGCTGGAAGGCTTCAAAAACAGTATGTTGTTTGTTTTGGGGGATGCCAATGCCGGTGTCTTTCACCGCAAAGGAAATTCCTGGCAGGTCTTTCTTTATTTGCAGGACTACACTGCCGGCTGCCGTGAATTTCAGGGCATTGGAAATAAGGTTGCGTAATACCTGTTGCAGGCGCAGATGATCTGTTTCTATCATCTTGGGCAGGTCTTCGCTGGCTTCCACTGTGAAAGTAATGCCCTTATCATGTGCTATCGGCTCAAACAGGGATGTCATTTCATCGCTGATTTCGTCCAGCGCAACATAGCCATATTCCAGTTCCATTTTACCGGACTCAATTTTTGAGAGATCCAGTATTTCATCGATGAGTGTGAGCAAGCCATTACCGGAACTTTGAATCACCTCTGCATATTCTATCTGTTCTTTTTCCAGGTTGGCAGGATGATTTTCTGCGAGCAAACGGGAGAGGAGCAGGATGGAATTCAGTGGTGTGCGCAGTTCGTGCGACATATTGGCCAGGAACTCAGATTTATATTTGGTACTCAGTGCGAGTTCTTCTGCTTTATGCTGTATTTCAAAATTGCGTTCCAGGATCAGTTCATTGCTTTCCTGCAACAGGCGGCTGCGGCCTTCCAGTTCCTGGTTGGCTTCCTGGAGTTCTTCCTGCTGTACGCGCAATTCTTCTTCGGATGCCTGGAGTCGTTGCGACTGTGCTTCTAGTTCTGCGTTAATGCTTTCCAGCTCATTGTGCTGGGACTGCAACTCTTCGGATTGTGCCTGGGTTTCTTCCAGTAACACCTGTAAGCGCTGATGGTCCTGTGCGCTGTTTACCGCAATACCGGTATTAAACATAGCTGCTTTCAGGAATTCTATCGCGATGTTGGAGAACGGTTTCAGTGATGCTATTTCAATGACCCCTTTCAGCATCCTTTCGTGGAATACAGGTAAGGCGATAATGCTGTGTGGTTTTATGCTGCCACCGGAGTAGTCGATGAGCATTTCCGCATCGGCAATATCGCGGAGCTGGATGGGGGCGCCGGATAAGCCACTTTGGCCGGCCAGTCCTTCACCCAGTAATATTTCAGATCTGGCATCCTTTGTATTCAGGCCGATGCTGGCGGAGAGTGATAATGTATTTTCTCCTTCCAGCAGGTAAAAGGCGCCTACCTGTGCATCGGTGTATGCGGCCAGGTATTCAATGACCTGGTAGGTGAGTTTGGTTAACGCTTTTTCGCCGATCATTTTTTCATTGAGGGCAGCAATGCCAGCCTGCAGCCATTCTTTTTCAGAAAGACTGGTAAAGGAATATTCCAGGGATTCGGCCATTTTATTCAGGGAGCCGGAGAGGGCGCCCAGTACGTCTTTCCCTTCATCGCCAACCCGTGTCTGATAGTTGCCGGAAGAAATTCTATCTGCAATCTGCTGAATGATATTCAGACGTTGGGTGGTTTCTTCATCCTTTTGCTGGAGTTCAAGTTGCAGTTGAACCCGCTTGTTGAAATCGCTGTTCACCCGTACAAAAGACACGATGGTAACGAGAATGGCCAATAGGGATGCCAGTAAAATGAGGATGGAGGTATAGGAGGCAAACTGGCTTACGGTGCCGGTGCGGCTTACCAGCAAGGCCTGTTCCCTGTTCTGCATTTGTTGTACGAGTCTGCGGCATTCGTCCATTTTGACTTTTCCCTGTCGCAGTATTTCAGAAGAGGCAGCCACACCCGCCTTTTTCTGATCGATCATGTGTTGGAAATCGGCCAGCCGTTTGTTGGAAGCTTCGCGGAGTTGTTCAACGGTTTGTGTCTGGGCGGGGTTGTCTATGGTCAGTTCCCGGATTTCCTCCAGCAGCCGGTTGATTTTTTCAGCGGTACCGCTGTAGGGCTCCAGGAATTCGGCTTCTCCTGTCAGCAGAAAACCGCGTTCGCCGGTTTCTCCATCCTTCATAACCGACATCACATTTTCCAGCTTGGTGATCACGGTATTCGTGTGGTTCACCCATTGCTGGCTGTCGAGGAGGTTGCGGATGCTGATAAAGGAGGCGATGGAGCTGACAATCAGTAAAAACAGGGAAGTACCGTAACTGACAAGTAAATTTCTTTTAAATGAATGATTCATTTTACTGGTGTGTCGCTATTAATGGTTAGTAATTTTACTGTTCAGGGATACAATGATGTCCTTTGCCATGTGTAAGTTGATTTTTAGTTCACTTATTTCAGGTTGAAACAGTTAAATGCTAAAAATAGTAAAATAAATCAATCGTTGCGCATCTGTGTTGGGTAAAAGAGTATGCAGAGCCCGCTATCGATAAGGATTTCAGCGCATTGTGGGAACGAAAAGGGCCGATGGCCCCTGGGGATTATTTCTTATTAGCGTTTTGGGGAAGATAATGGAAGCGGATCATCGCATTTTCTGTTTCAGAAGAGGTGACTTTCAGCTCATAGCGCTTGTCGCTGGTCATGATAATCATTTTAGCGGTATTGGGAGGAATATCGCCGAGGTTATTGGCGTGTAGCAGCAGTTCCTGGTATTCCCGGCCGGGGTCTGCAAGGAGGTGCATACGCAGCGGACTGGCAGTGAGTTCCTGGCGGTCGGCCACTTTCACCCCATTGAAAAATACCGTAATGGTATCATGATCAATGGTACCGTAATCATATAAAGTGATGTCGATGCCGGGTTCACGGATCTCGTAGCTACCCTGAATGCGGTTTTCGCGGGGAGGCAAAGCCGGCGTGCGGGCAGTATCGGGCATAATTGCGATGGGGGGTGGTGTAGTTGCCGGCTTTGGTAGAGGGGTTGCCACCGGGGGCCGTACCGGTTTCACCGCTTCCGGTGCTTTGGGCCCGATGGCTGCCACCACCGGAATATCCGCAGCCGTTGTATCTCTCCCGGAAAATAACTGGTTACTACCGGGGATCCGCAGGGCGGCAATTTCCAGCTCGCTGAGTTTTGATAAGCGCACGGTTCTTTTCGTGCGTATTTTGCCGGTATATTTTGAGTAGCTGATCATTGGGCCCTGCAATACCATTTCCCCATCTATATCAAAAAGTGATAATTGCATGGTGGCCAGGCGTGCGCTGTAATTTTTGGGAATCGTCAGCCGGTTGAATTTTAATTCCTGGAAGCGATATTTACCGGCGCTATCATTTCGTAGGCCGGTTACTGTTACTTCGCCATAGAGTTGCGGTGTTTCATAAAACCAGGCAGTGGCCTTATATTTTCCGTTTCCGGCGTTTTTTATTTCCATGATATAGCTGCCGGTGCCATAGAACCATCCCTGGGATTCGGCGGCAGTCCAGCCTTTCCAGACGCCTTGCAGGTTTTGTGCATACAAGGATACACAAAGCAGCATCATGCAGCAGGACAGTGTTCCTGTTTTAAATAATCCGGTTAACATCTCCTTAAAGATAACCGTTTAGGAATTGATGGCCAATTCACTGGCGGCTGCTAATTGTTGCCGGCGAAAAAGTAAGCCGCCGATAATAAGCGTAATGACGCCCTGCAACAATACGGTATTCGGTGTCCCTATCCATTGGGAAATAGCGCCTATGAGCAGTCCGCCTAGTGGCTGCATACCGAAAAAAGCCATGGCATAAAAGCTGATCACGCGTCCCCGCATGGAAGGATCTACGGTGGTCTGGATCAGGGTATTGCTGATGGTGATCTGCGACATCATGCCGAAACCTGCGATGGTGGCAAATACCAGCGCCAGCGGATAGATGGTGGAATGGGAAAACAGTACCAGTCCTGCGCCGAATACCAGGGTATTGAAAGCCAGGATGCGCCGCAGATTTTTTCCAGGTTTCAGCGAAGCCAGGAAAATAGCGCCACAGAAGGCGCCCATGCCGATGGCGCTGTCTATCACTCCAAAGGTGGACGCATTGCCTTTGAAAATATCCTTGGCGTATACGGGCATCAGCGTGGTATAAGGCAGTACCAGCAAACTCACCGATGCCAGTGTTAGCAGTATCAGTGAAATGGATGGGGTAGCGCGGATATAGGCAAAACCTTCTTTCAGTTCTCCCAATATATTTTTCGTACGTGCTTTGGCGGTATATGCCGGTAGTTTCATGCGCAGCAGGGAGCCTATTACGGCAATAAAGCTGACTGCATTCAGGGCAAAGCAGATATCTTCCCCGAATTTCTCCAGTGCCAGCCCTGCGATACCGGGACCGATCAGGCGCGATAAATTCACCATGGAGGAATTCAGTGCGAGGGCATTGGGCAGATCGGCCTTATCGTCTACCATTTCATACACGAGTGATTGCCGCGCCGGCACGTCGAATGCGTTGATCAGTCCGAGGAAAGCACTGAGTCCGATGATCTGCCATACCTGGTAATGTTTGAAATAGATCAGTACTGTGAGTAAAACCGCCTGTAGCATAGAGGCCAGCTGTGTGATCAGTAACAGCTTGTAGCGGTTGTACCGGTCGGATGCCACGCCGCCAAGGAAAGAGAACACAAAGGAAGGGAACATGCTGGCAAAAAGGGTGACGCCCAGCATAAATTTGGAATGTGTCTGAGAGTAAATGACCCAGCTCACCGCAGTTTTCTGCATCCAGGTGCCGATCAGGGAAATAGACTGGCCGCTGAAATATAATCGGTAATTACGACTTTTAAATGCATTGAAGGTGCTGATGTTCATGTTCTTGCCGCGCTTTTATTCATACTCAACCAGCCTGGATAATGGTCCTATGGCTGCCCGCAGGATGGCCTGCTCTTCTTTCGTACATACTTCACCGATAGCTCTGCTCAGCCACTCATCGCGCTCCCTGCGAACTTTCTGTATCCTTTCCTTTCCTGTTGCAGAAAGGGAAATCAGGATTTTCCGTTTGTCGGTGGGAGAGATGGTTTTGGTAATCAGGCCCAGGGCCGACAGGTGTTGCAGTAGTTGTCCCATCGATTGGGGCGTCATCTTTTCCATGACGGCCAGCTCGGCAGAAAGCAATGCATCCTGCTGATCCAGCAGCACCAGCACAGAGCGCTCGCTTTGCGATAGCTGCTCATTGGCCGGGGAGAGTTTCCGCAGCTTCCTGATCAGCCTGGCTAACAAAGGGCGTAATTCCGCCGCAAGAAGATCCGTATTCCTGGAAGGCATATAGTAAGGTAAAATTATAAGTTTACCTTACAAATATACAACAGTAACCCGAAGAGAAGTGGTTTTATTTTCCGGAGAAGCGGCTCCGTGTTTCGGGGGATACGCCTACCTGGATCGCTGTCAATGTTTTAGGAATGCGTTGAAACAGCGCAGGGATTGTGTAGGCAGTTGCTCAATAAAGAAGTAACCGCAGCACCGGGTGCGAAATAATATAACAATACATATATAAAGCCTCCAGGTAGGCCCGGTCTGAAGGCTTTATTTTTCTATGCGACCGCCGTTGCCGGGTGAAGCTTATGATAGTACACATAGGAAACCACAAGGCTGACAAAAAAGCTGGTATGACCAATTTCCAGTAGTACGCTGTCGCCGCTCGACAAATGTGCGATGGCTGCCGAAATCAGCGTGATCCCAAAACCAAAGTAGGCAAACTCCCGCAGCTTTGGTGGCGTGAAAGGCAGCAGCAACGCCAGTGATCCCAGCAGCTTGGCCGTGGTCAGTTCTATGCGGAACCAGTTGGGCAATCCCAGATGCGCAAAAGCATGCTTCATTTCGGGGTTGAACGCAAAATTAAAAGCACTCCACAGCATTACCCCCGTAAGAATAAGCGTGGCGGTCCAGTAAATGATTTTATCTTTTTTCATGAGATAATAATTTGATCAGTTGAACTTGAATACGCTCAACAGCAGGATGATAAAAACGATCAGTAATTGTACGATGTGAAACAGCCGGATGTTTTCCTTTATCTTTTGTATCCCCGTTTCCGGACCGGCAATAGATTTCTCCAGCAATATTTTCTGCCGGCGCCCGTAAAGGAATGTGTTCAGAATGATGAGGATTACGAGGCCAAATTTTACCCGGAACCATAACTGCTCCCCGAATACGCCATGCGTCATGTACATCAGGCCAATTCCTGAAAGGATGATAAGCCCGATCCCAATCCGCATTAAAATGTGAAAACCGCCTACGGTTTGCAGCATGACCGCCGCTTTGCTTTTATCCAGGCTATATTGCTTCCAGAACTGGCGGTAGCCCGCGAAATCCGCCACAGACGTACCGGCAAAAAGAAGTAGTCCGATGAGATGAAGCACAACAAAGCCCTGGAGTATTACTTGTGTTGACATTTGATTGTGGGTTTTATATGATATAATCGAAATAATAATAGTAAATGTATATCGGAAATATAGTAAAAACAAAAAATCCGGAGTATTTTTTCTATTATTGCTACGAAAGTAAAATATATAGCATGAATAAAGCGGTAGAACTGATCACAGAATGGGGTGCTTTTGACGATCAGCATCCGGAAGGGAGTATTGAAGATTTTTGCAGGCATTACCTGGCCCATCAAAAAGAGCGGAAGCCTGTTCCACCGGAAGGCAGGTTTTTACCGGTGCATAGCGATGGTGTACTCATGCGCATCATTGGCAGGATCTTTAAACTGCACACGATCTATACCGTAGCAGCGCTGGATGGCACCGGCATCAATACGATCGATGAATACTCCCTGCTTAACACCGTAGCGCAGGTGGGCGAACCACGGAAAACGGAAGCCATTTACGCGGCCTTGCAGGAGCTATCGACCGGAACAGATAAACTTAACCGGTTGAAAAAACTCGGCTACCTCACAGAATATGATGATAAAGATGATAAGCGGTCCAAACGGCTGAAAGTGACACCCAAAGGAGAGAAAGTGCTGATACAGTGCAGAAGGAGAATAAGCCAGCTGGCAGAAATGATGTTTCATGATATGGCAGACGATGACCGGAAGCTCTGTATCCAGTTATTGAAAGGAGTGGAAACAAAATTCAGCAGTATCTGGCAATCACATAAGGGGAAAGACTTTGAGGAAATCTACGGAGAGGTACTGCCACATCATAAAAAGGGCTGACCGTAGTCAGCCCCCTGATTCATTGTTTACTTTTCTACATCCATGCAGTAAGTGACGCAATGCCATACTTTCTTAAAATCTTTTCCTTCATGCTGACCGCTGGCTGTTTCGGTAAATGTGCCTTCCAGCATATAACGGCCTTTCCATGCGGGAGAGAAAGTTACATCTCCTGCAGGCGTTGCTTTGATAGCTTTGGTCCATCCTTCAGGCGACTGGATCGTTACTTCACCATCGGCAGGAACTGCCTTTTTATAGCTTAACTGCACGGTAGCAGGTTGATTCAGCTTGTTGGTCTTCTGGAAATTAGTCAACAGCGAGAAGTCCGTATATTCTTTCACGTTATCCACGCCATTCAGCGCATTGTTTACTTTTACCAGTCCCACGGCATAATAATGGATCTTGCTGCCATTATACACTTCCTGAACGGTATGATCAATGGTAAGTAAATGTGCACCGGCCACTGCTGGTGTAAAGGTGGCGGAGAAATAGTTGCCCTTGTTGGTACAGGTCAGTTTTTCTTTTTGTCCGTCGGGTTTTACCAGGTACAGCGTAAAATCTTTCATATTACTGAACCAGTTGGAGATAGAATCACGTTCGTTACCGGCATATTCACCGAGGAAAACTTTTACCTCTTGTGCCTGTCCGATTTTACCGGAAGTAATGGTTTCGATCCAGATGGCATGAGCAAAGAGCGGCTGCAGGCTACAGCATAATAGTACAGAAAACAGGAATTTTTTCATTATATCTTAATTTATATATGACGCATGATCCGCAAAGCTAGTGGAGTAAGGAAGGGAATGGAAGGCGAAATGGGAATACTTTTTACGCATTCGGGAAAATCATGGCCGTTATTCGATGCTGACGAGGTAATGAAGGAGTCGTTCCAGGTCCTGGTTCACAGAGCGGATGGTGGATTGCAGTTCATTTAACATGGCGGCACGCGTATGCAGGTCATCTGCTTTGTATACCCCACCGGTGCCGAAAAATAAGGTACTGTCAGAGGAGCTTATTTTTCCTTCGAAGTCAAATTTTTGCCAACGTTCCCGGATACTGGCGGCCAGCGGGATCTTTCCGCTGTTGCTGAAATGTTTTTCCGTGAGTACATACCAGGTGAAAGGCGGATATATCTGCGAGATCTCCGGCATCTCCCAGATATCCTGCAGGGTATTCCTGGGATGGAGGAACTGGATTTTTCTGCCGGCGGCATTGATGGTGAGCGCGCCAAGTCCGGCGGAGAGCAGGCCGCCGCCGATGGCCACCACATTCTGCGGCCCGTCTTTTTTGATGGCCACAGTGGCAATAGTAGTGAGTGCGCCGGTAATAATAGACGCCACTGTTAACCGTGTATTTCTTTTACTGTTGAAATTGTCGAGATATCTCGCCAGTTGATCTGCTTTTTCACCTTCACAGTCCAGCTCGGCGGCAATACCGGCTATTTCCATGGTGGCCAGTAACAGGCGGTGCTGGATCCTGGATCTGATTTCGGCTTTCTTCATGAACCCCAGGGCGGTGGTATCTCCCGTTACTGCTTTCATCTGTTTTACCAGCAACAGGGTACCGGTGGCATTGGCCATCAATACCACATGTGCCGGCAGATCCGCATTGGCAGCCAGCAAGGAATCTGTATTTTTTAATGGGGCGCTATCTGCATTACTGCTGTATCGCACGGCAGGTTCACAGTAGTTGCCGCTGATATTGACCGCAGCACTGTTGATAACCCGGCTGCTGCTGCAAGCGTGCAACAACAGGACGATAGCACAGGCCGGCAGCCATAAAAAAAAGCGTATTCTCATCATCCATACCATTACAAAGAACCCGCGAAATAGTTTGATACCGGGTGCCTTTATTGTTCCGCCCACATCCACTGCAGGCCTTTTATAAAAGTAGGCAGCTGCGTATCCATGTGGTCCAAATGACTGTAAATATCCGATTTATAGATAATGTTGCCGGATTGTTTTTGGGAGATGTATGCGGACAATTGCGTCATTACTTCGTTCAGAGGCCGGCTGGTGCTGTCTGTGCTGTCCTCATTGCCGCCAAAGGTGATATACACTTTTTGTTTGGCAGGACTGCTATCTTTTACCGGCAGGCTTTTCAGCTGATCCAGCAGATAATAATGATTGTAGTGCAGAGAAGGACTGGCGGCAATATATCCGCTAAAGCCGGTCGCCTCTCCCGACAAGCTACGGAGAAGGGTATACGCAGTAAAGAAACCACCCAGGGAATGCCCCATCAATGTCCGTTTCGTGGTATCCGTGCGATATTGCTGATCTATCAGTGGCATCAGTTCCTGATGGAGAAACGACAGCATTTTGTCTGCTCCCCCGCTGGTGCTCATTTCGTACTCAGGAATCGCCACCGGATAAGTATCATCCCTGTTTCTCAGGGAATCCATCGCAGGGAAATCAGTGTATCCGATGCCCACCAGGATCACATTGGGTGCCAGTCCTACTGATGCATAGCGGTTCAGCGTAACGGCCATGATATCGAAATACAAATTGGCATCCAACAGGTAAACCACGGGATACTTTTCCGCCTGTTTAGCCTCATAATCATCCGGTAAATTTATGAAGATGGAAAACGAGTCGGCTACCGCTTTGGAATACAGGCGGGTTACCGCTGGTTTCCCGTTGGGGGCAGGTTGCTCTGTCGGCGGCTGGCATCCGTAAACAAGGGTAATCAGCAGCACAAGTGTGAAGTAACGGGTCATAACAGTGGGTTTTAAGGTATACTAAAGTATTCCTATTTTCTGTTTACAAAATGTTATATTTAAATTCAATTTTTCAAATTTACCACAACGACGTTACCCATGAGCAATACCGCAAATGAAAGGGCCGTGATGCCCAAAGACAGCAGCATTTTAGACAGCAGGAGTTTGCAAAACAGCTATAGTACGCTGCTTCCATTGCTGCATAAAGGAATGCGGGTACTCGATGTAGGTTGTGGAACAGGCGCTATTTCTGCCGGTATTGCGGCCGTAGTAGGAGAACAGGGCACTGTTGTGGGAATAGACAGCAGCGCGCACTTAATCGCCAAAGGGAAAACAGATCATGCCGATCTGACCAATTTAATTTTACAGGAGGCAGATCTCTTTGCTTTTGCACCGGAAGAAAAATTTGATCTGATTGTGTCGGCCCGCGTGTTGCAATGGTTAAGTAATCCACGTGAGGCACTCGTGAAATTCCGTTCCCTGTTAAATCCGGGTGGTCATATTTCTATCCTGGATTACAATCATACCCAGCTGGAATGGACACCGGCACCACCTGACAGCATGCTGCGTTTTTATAAAGCATTCCTCGACTGGCGCGCCGATGCTGGTATGGACAATGAAATCGCAGATCACCTTGCTGCACACTTTGAAGAACTTGGTTTTCACAGCATTGCTACCCTGAATGCAGATGAAGTATACACCAGGGGAGCACCTCACTTTGCGGAAAAGGCCGGCATCTGGTCTAAGGTAGCTGAGCTGAGAGGACCGCAGGTAGTAGAAGGCGGGTTTATTACAGAAGCGGAGAGATTACAGGCGATAACTGAATACCAGGCCTGGCTGGATACTGATGCGGAGAAGATGGTGATGAAATTAAAAGATGTGAGAGCAGGGATTTAGCATATGCCTACAAAAATATATTGGTTGGAACAGTTTCCCAATGGCGGCCGTTTGGGCATCATGGCAAGGCCACGTGGAAACGACTGGCTGGAGAGTGAAATCCTTCATCTCAAACAACAGGGGGTGAAGGTATTGGTTTCTTTGCTGGAAACTCATGAGGTAAAAGAATTGGAGCTGCGGAAAGAAGAAAGCTATTGTACACAACACGGTGTCGCCTATATCAATTTCCCGATCAAAGACCGGGGCATTCCGGAAAACAGCCTGGGGACTACTGCTTTTCTACAATCACTGGCCGCAGAAATTGATGCTGGTCATGCGGTATGTATTCATTGCCGGATGGGCATTGGCAGGTCTTCCCTGATCGCCGGAGGGGTGTTGCTTCTGAAAGGACATCCGTTTAAAGGCCTGCTCGATAAAATCAGCCGTTTACGTGATTTGAAAGTGCCCGACACGACTGAACAGGAACAATGGTTGCAGGAAAAAAGCAGATAGTCACTGACCTATCTCTGCGGCCGCCTGTCTTTTCCATAACTCCCGCGCCATCTGGTCAATCAGTTCCGTATAGGGTTCCTGGTTAGACACGCTATCATTTACATAAAACACGGGCCGGCGGTCGCCGATCATGACAAGCCGGTATTTTACGCCTGCGGTATCTGTTGTGGTAACGGTGGTCAGGTAATGGTCTGATGAATCGTTGCTGAGATCCGGAAAGGCTACTTCTGTGGACACATTTTTTATAGTGGGTGGTGTGATGGTTGTTTGCCGGGTCATAAATGCGGCGGTGAGTACAATGATGGTGAGCGCAGCTACGGCTGCATATCCATAAATACGTTTTCGGGAGGGACTGCCATTTTTTTCTGTTGCGCTGGTAATATGCGCTTTCAGCAGGTATCCTTTTTTAGGAACGGTCCGGATCATTTCCTTCTGGTCATCTCCCAATATCTTTCTCAAAAAAGAGACGGCGTTTGTCAGCCCTTCATCTGCGCCGGGATAGTTATCCCATATCTCCTGGATAAGTGTTTCCCTGCTCAGCAGCTGATCGGGTTGTTGTGCCATCAGGCATAGTAACTGCATCAACCTGGGCTCCAGTCTTGTTTCCGACTGTAGTTGCAAATCGTACAGGATATGAAGAGAGGGCTGTACCCGGTAACGTTGGTTGATCAGGAAATTGTCCATAACTGAATGTATAACGGTGAAATTACAATTAATAATCTGCCGGTTTGTGTTTCCGGGGAAATCTATATAAAATCTTCACCTTTTCTATAGATGCCCTATGGTGGCGGGATACTACCTTCCTGTCAAAATCTGGAACTATGAAACACTACCTGGTGGTTATCTTATTTTCTATTCTTTCCTGTGCATCACAGGCACAGGTGCCGGACTCCTTTTTTGCCCGGAATGCACCCGGACATCTGAACGGGAACTTATTGCTGGCAGTGAATGGCGCTCCTGTTTTCAAAGAAAGTTTTGGTTGGGCAGACTGGCAGTCAGGGGCCAGGAACGAAGCAGAAAGCCAGTTTAACCTGGCGTCCATCTCCAAAATATTTACTTCCACGGCTATTTTACAACTGGAGGAACGAGGGAAATTAAAACTGAACGATCCACTGCAACGGTATTTGCCGGCATTCCCTTACCCTGGGATACAGCTCCGGCATTTGCTTTCGCACACTTCCGGTTTGCCCGACCTGGAATTGTTTGAAGACCTGATCCGCAAATACCCGGATACGATTATCAGCAACCGGAACATTATCCCGGAATTGATGCAATGGAGAAAGCCCCTGGCTTTCCAGCCGGGAAATAAGTGGGAATATTGTAATCTTGGATTCGAGCTATTGGCCATGGTCATAGAGAAAGTAAGCGGAATAGGCTTTTCAGCTTATCTTGATAAGTATATTTTCCGGCCGGCGGGGATGACACACACCTATGTAAAAGGCAAAAAGGTAACCTCCCGACCGGTAACCCTGCATGTATATCCAAACTGGTATACGGATCAGTATACAACGGTAGATTCGGTGAGGCGTTACCGTTATACTGCCTACAATTGCAGCGGAAGCGTGGGTGGGTCAGATGTTTTTACCACCACTGGCGACCTGTTGCAATTCGATAAAGCGTTTTTCAGCGGCCGCCTGCTGGCCAAAGCATTGGTGGAAAAGGCGCTGACGCCGGTAGTGCTTAATAATGGCAAACCATATATAAGCGATCATATGGACACCATGCAGGGAGAAGGCACTGGCTCCTACGGGTTGGGATGGGAAATTTTCCAGCAACGGGGCAGGGGGAAGTCCGTAGGACATGGCGGGTTTAAATACGGCATCGCTACGTTTTACTTTCATGACCTGGACCGCTGTCAAACTATTATTGCCTTTGACAACGGGCCTGGCGACCGCTTCGGGGAACTTATTACCAGTGCGGCTTTGCTGTTAAATCATCAGCCGCCGCTGACCATCAGCAGTAAAAAATCGCTGGCAAGAACTTATGGTACTCTATTGGTAAATGAGGGCGCTGAATCTGCGATCGCCACTTTTGCAAAACTAAAATCAGATACTGCACATTATTACCTGAGCGAACAGGAAATGAACTGGCTGGGATATGACCTGATGTATGCTCCTTTTCAGGATCATCTCTCCCTATGCCTGGAAACATTCCGGTTAAATACGCTGCTCTTCCCGGATAGCTTTAATGTGTACGATAGCTACGCTGAAATATTAAGGAAAAGTGGGAAACTAAAGGAGGCGGTGATGATGTACCGGGAGTCGCTCCGGCTAAAGCCCGACAACGAAGGTGGTAAGGCGGCCTTACAGGAAATGGGTAAATTATAAGCAGCTGCTCTTATTGTCCGTTTTTCTCCCGCAGTTCTTTCGGATTTACTCCTGCATGTCTTTTTACAAATTTATTAAAGTGACTGATATCCGAAAAGCCAAAGTCGTGGCTGATCTCTTTAATCAGGCTACGGCTGTATTTCAGCCGGGTTTTAATCAGCTTTAATTTGTAGTTCGATATATATTCCTTGAGCGACATGCCTATTTCCTTCCTGAACAAGGAAGAGAGATAGGAGCCGGACAAACTGAATTGCGCTCCGATACTATCGATGGTCAGGCTTTCGGGCGATTGTATATGCGCATGAATATGATGTACGATCTGCATGGGCAGGTTGTCGGTCATCAGTGCCGTAACGTTGGAGCTAACGAGAATATTACTTTTTAGAATGATGAGGATACTCCGCAGGAGGTGCACCATCAGCTCATTGGATTTTTCATTCATTTCTTTCCACTCGGCAACCATCATTTTGAACAGTGTTTCCAGTTTGTTCATGGCAAGGGTTTGCGGTAGTAGTTCGCTGATCAGCTGACTGTTGACAATCAGTTCGCCCATCAGCAGGTGCCATTCTTTTTCTTCGGCGTCCCGGAGATGGCCGCTGAGGCTGACCGGCAGAAATTTGATGACGCTGAATTCCGTTTGTGCTTTGACTATAAACTGGTGCTGGTCTTCAGGAGCCAGCAGGTAAATGGCTGGCGCCTGGTAAGCGGCCGTCACATTGTTCAATATATGGGTGCCGTTGCCGGCATGAAGAAATATCAGTTCGTAATGGTTATGGTTATGCGGCGGGAAAGGCCACTTAGTGGTGGAGAAATGCCGCATGGATATGGGATCGAACTGGATAAACCTTTCCATAGTTGTTTTTTACAAATTTACAGTTCAAAAGTACAATTTTTGGCCATCTTCTGCTGCTAGCTTTGCATAAAAATTAATCGATGAATCGTTCTCCGGTCAACAAAGAAGCTTATGCAATCCCAGTAATGGCAATAGCAGCGGGTGTTATTGTAGCGAATGTATATTATAACCAGCCGATACTCAGCCAGATCGGGCTTGCTTTCCATACCACAGAAAGTAAAATTGGAAAGATGTCGATGCTGGCACAACTGGGATATGGGCTGGGTATGTTTTTCCTGTTGCCCCTGGGCGATAAGGTAAACCGGAAAAAACTGATCATTTTTACCAGCATCCTGTTATCTGTTGCGTTGATAGGCACGGCTTATGTAAAGTCGCTGGGACTATTGCTGGTGCTGAGTTTCTTCACCGGGTTGTTTTCCACACCGGCCCAGATCATTTTACCGATGGCCGCCACGCTGGGAAAGGAAAACAGGGGAAAGAATGTGGGCAAGGTGTTCAGTGGTATCCTGACAGGCATCCTGGGCGCACGGGTACTCAGCGGTTTGATCACCACCTACTTCGGATGGCAGTATGTATTTATTGTTTCTGCGGTATTGGTGCTGATCGTTATTGTGTTGCTGCATTTCTTTTTACCGGAAGTGCCTATCCGTTTTACCGGTAACTATCTTAGCCTGATCCGTTCTACCTTGCAACTGGTGAAGGAATACAAAGTATTGCGGCAGGCATCGTTGCTGGGTGCTTTTACTTTTGGTGTTTTCTGCTCCTTCTGGACCACCCTGACCTTTCACCTGAGTATGGCGCCCCTGCATTATTCTACGGCACAGATAGGATTGTTTGGGCTGATTGCCATTGGCGGTGCGCTGGTAGCGCCGGTATTCGGAAAAGCAGCGGATAAAGGGAACGTATTTAAAAGTCTCTTTTTTACGGTATCATTGATCACCGCAAGTATTGCGTTGATAAAACTGTTTCCGCATTCTGTTTTTGTACTCATCACCGGCGTTTTCTTCCTGGACATTGGGGTGCAGGCCACACAGATCACCAATTTCACACGCATTTATGCGTTGAATGAAAACGCACATAGCCGTCTTAATACGGTTTATATGACCACCTATTTTATTGGCGCGGCTACCGGTACTTACTTCGGATTACTGAGCTGGAAGCTAGGACAGTGGAACCTGGCCACCTGGCAGATGATTGTGTGGAGTTTGATTGCGTTGCTGATTGTATATGTGTCTAAAAGGAACAGTGAGCCGGTGGAAAGCAGCATGCCTTCCATGCCGAAGGCAGCCGCCTAGGAGGCAGATGGCTTTTTGTTTCTTTAGGTTTTTTGCCTGGCTAACAAATATCTGTGTGTTTCTTATCGCATTTACATCAACGGTACGTGCGCAAGACTATTGCTGACCCGTTTCGCAATACCAGCGCCGTGTTTGGTGAGTCAGCATGGGGAGTATGTAGTACTACCCATGCTGACTTTTTAATTATTTCCCGATATAGGTACTAAACTTTAATACCCGGTTTTCTTCTACACGGAACACCTGCCCGCAATCGCTGCTATATGCAGCCCTGCCAACGGTTTTTGTACTTTCATCACTAAATGTAATACCGTAGCGGCCACTATTGGTGGCCGATCTTACCACGATTACATAATCACGTGTAGCCGTTACTGGTATATTCGGATGGAGGATCACCGGCGTCGCTGCCCAGCTGATGGTGTCGCGGGAAATGGCCTTCTGGTAAAGTACCTTGCCTGTTACCGGCAACCCGTTGGCATCTGCCGGATGTATACTGATATGCAGGTCATCGTCGGGGTATCCGCTTTTGAATACGGTCAGGCTCACGGTGTGCAGTGTGCCGGAACGTTTGGCTGTAAAGGATTGAGCGCGTTGTATACATTGATGGATATCGCACTGTAGCCGGAAGCCTTGTTGCCCGCTGCTGTTATCCAGCTCTTTTGCAGCAGCTGGTAATGGAGCTGCTTTCAGGGAGAGCGGGATGCTGTCGTGGCAACCTATCGGAAGGATATTCCCCTGTGCATCGAAGGAAAGCGGCGCCCAGAAATAGTTGGCCAATGCTTCATTTTTGGCGGCATTATTCCAGAGATCACTGCCATACAGGAATACACTGTCGCCGTTTAATTTCAGAAACGATACAAAAGAAGGCTGACCACCGCAGGAATTGTCACTGATCTTTGTGCCATCAGACCAGGGGCCTAATGGCGACGACGCACGTTTGTAAGAGGTACCGGTGCCGGAGCAATAGCCGCAGTTGGGATCGGAGTACAACAGGTAATAGCTGCTGCCACGCCTGAACAGGGCAGGGGCTTCGGTATTTCCACTGGTTACTGATTTGATGTGTTCACCGGTACCGGTCAGGTAATCAGCGCTGAGTTTTTCAATCACAATGGTGCCTTTGGTTTGCCAGTCGGTATACGCGAGATAAGCCGTACCATCTTCATCTACAAAGGTATCATGGTCACCGTTGTTCAGTCCGGCGATAGCGCCATCGCTGTTTACCGCCAGCTTCGGTTCTGCCACTTCCGTAAAAGGCCCGGTAGGTTTTTTACTGGTAAACACGCGGAAGCCGGTGCGGTTGTCATATACATTGATCCATAAAACATATTGTTTTGTTTTTTTATTGTAGATCACGTGTGGCCGGAAACAACCGTAGGTACTGCCATTGCAGCGGGTTTGCCATACAGGTGTATTGGCGTCAAACAGGAATCCTTTGTCGGTCCATTGTGCGAGGTCTGTGGAGGTATATACTTTGAAACCACAGAAGGGCGCCGTTTTTTTACCCCATTCAAATCCGCAGCCATAGCTGGTGCCATACAGGTAATAGGTACCGTTGAAAAAGGCAATTTCTCCGTCGTGTGCATCTACGGCGGCGCCGGCAGTGCTGAAACGAACGGTTTGTTCGTGTTGTGCATTAAAGTTCACCAGGGCCGAATTCGTTTGTGCGTGTACGTGATAGCTGCATAATAATGCCAGCAATACACTAAATTTCCCCTTGTGTTCTTTTGCGGTACTCTGTGGGCGTGAAGCCGGTTTTTTCTTTAAACAGCCGCGAAAAGTAAAACGATGAATCAAATCTGAGATCATAGGCAATTTCTTTGACAGATACGGAGGGATCATTCAACAGCTCCCTGGCCTTCTCTATTTTTAGTTGTATGTAATACTGAAAGGGTGATAGCCCTGTATATTTTTTAAATTCTTTTCTGAACCAGGAGTAGCCTACCTGTAAGTCTTCCGCAGCCTGCTCCGGCGAGTAATGCGCCGAAATATTGGAGCGGAACAGCAAGCGTGCCTGGTTCATCAGTGCTTCCTTATCCTTGTTGCCGCTGGTTTGTTGTTTTACGAGGTAATGGATGTTTCCCATCAGCTGTAATGTAGCGCCGGCAATCAATGGCTGGTAGCCCGGATTTTCCTGTTTTGTTTTTTCTATAATGAGATGAAATAACTGAACAATACTTTCCTGGAAACCGATCGTCAGACAGGGCTTTTCCGGTGTGAAAAAATTCTCCTGTAGCAGGTTGTCCAGGATAGGACCTTTCATGCCTACCCAGTATTCATCCCAGCCGGTTTCAGGCAATGGCCGGTAGCGGTGCCTTTCTCCGGGAAACAGCAGGATCACTGTGCCTGCTTTGATCTCCTGTTGACGGCAACGGTCCGATTCAAAAATGCCTTTCCCGCTGGTGATATAGATCACCTGGTATTCATTCAGTACCCTTCCTGCTTTCCAGTTGAAGTGATAATGCGCCGGATGATGTTTTACAGGATAGGTGCCTGTTGCTGCTACATGTGTACAACCGGCATTCAGCACCCATAATCCCCAGCTTTCATCTTCCCTGCTTACCGGCAGATATTTGTAATAGTTAATCATAACGCGTCGTCATTTCACATAAAAATATAAAAAGCCGGAAAGGATTGGGAAAGTAATAAGAATTTCAGCAGCCAGCCGGTATTGTGTCAGAATGTACAGGTGAAATATCAAATAATTCATCCGTGCAGAATTAGTTTTACGACAACCAGAATAATTCCGCTGATGATAGCTACAGGCCCACGTTATTACCCTTTTTCTGTTTTCGGGAGATATCTCCTTTGCCGTTACCTTTTGGCGTGCATATCAGGACTCCTGTGTTTTGTAAGGCCGGTTACGGCGCAAACAACGGCATTGCGAACCGGTTTTCTTCACCCGCCGGCCAGCGCCGGACCTGGGGTGTATTGGTATTTTATGGATGGGAATCTTTCCAAAGCCGGTATTACCGCCGATCTGGAAGCCATGAAAACAGCCGGTATTACCAACGTTACTTTCCTGGAAGTAAATGTTGGTATTCCCCGTGGGCAGGTGGATTTTCTGAGTGAAGCATGGCAGGATATTTTCACCCATACCGTGCGGGAAAGTGAAAGGCTTGGCATAGAAATTACGCTGGGCATAGGCCCGGGATGGTCCGGTAGTGGCGGTCCCTGGGTAACTGCTGCCCAATCCATGCAGCACCTCGTAGCCTCTCGTGTAAACGTGACGGGCAACGATAAAAAGCCGCTACTACTGCCATTGCCATCTCCCCGGAATCCCTTTTTCGGAGAAGGCGGTTTTACCCCTGATCTTAAAAAGCAATGGACAGATTTTTATGAAGATGTGGCTGTACTGGCTTTTCCTACTCCCGCTTCTGCCACACCAATTCCGGATATTGATGAGAAAGCATTGTACTATCGCGCGCCCTACACTTCTGTGGCCGGCGTAAAACCTTACCTGACGGCGCCTTCCACGTATGAATCCTTACCTCCATCTGCATTGATTGCAAAAAAGCAACTCATCGATCTTACAAAACAACTCCGGCCGGATGGAACGCTGAACTGGACCGTGCCACCGGGTAACTGGACCATTATGCGTTTTGGCGTGCGTAACAATGGCGCTGTCACCCGCCCTGCACCCTTTCCAGGCCTGGGTTTCGAAGCAGATAAACTGGATACGACTGCCATCAATGCACACCTCGATCATTACATTGGTACGTTGCTGCGCAAACTGGGCAAGCGGGATCCCGCACTGCCCGGAGGTTTGAAACGATTGCATATGGATAGCTGGGAAATGGGCGCACAAAACTGGACGAAACATTTCCGGGAAGCTTTCCGGAAAAGAAGAGGCTATGATCCGTTGCCCTTTTATCCTGTATACACCGGCAGCATAGTGGAAAGCCCGGAAATCAGTGAACGCTTCTTATGGGACCTGCGTCAGACCGCACAGGAACTGGTGCTGGAAAATCATGCCGGCCAGGTTAAAAAATATGCGCACCGGAACGGGCTCAGTTTATCGATAGAGCCATATGATATGAACCCCACAGCCGACCTGGAACTGGGCGCCATCGCCGATATACCTATGTGTGAATTCTGGAGCAAAGGCTTCGGTTACAACTCCTCATTCAGTTGTATAGAAGCAGTTTCTGTAGCGCATGTGAATGGTCAGGCGATGGTGCCTTCGGAAGCTTTTACCGCCGAGAATAATGAAGGCTGGAAGCAATATCCGGGGGCTATGAAGAACCAGGGCGACTGGGCCTTTGCGGCCGGGATTAACCGCTTTGTTTTTCACACCTTCCAGAGCCAGTTGCTGCCGGATTCGCTGCGGCCGGGCATGACCATGGGGCCCTATGGGGTTCACTGGGACCGTAACCAGACCTGGTGGCCGATGGTGGGCGATTATCATCGTTATTTGTCACGCTGCCAGTATATCCTGCAACAAGGTACTACGGTGTCGGATATACTCTATTTAACACCGGAAGGAGCGCCACATGTTTTCCTGCCACCTGCTTCGGCATTGTCCGGTGATGCGGTGCTACCCGATCGCAGGGGCTACAACTTTGATGGTTGCGCACCTGGACAATTGTATAAAGCTACCGTACAAAACGGTCGCATCGTATTTCCCGGAGGTGCCAGCTACCGCATTCTCGTGCTACCGGCGGTTACCACCATGACACCGGCTTTGCTGGAAAAAATCCGTTCCCTGGTATTCGCCGGCGCTATCGTAACGGGTATCCCGCCGCAGCAGTCGCCGGGATTATCTGGCTATCCGGCCTGTGATACAAAAGTGCAAGCCCTGGCTAAAACCCTGTGGGCAGGCGGGTCTACAGGCAAAGGAAAAGTGATTTACAGCTACGCTGCTGCGGGGCAGCTTTATCCGCATTACGACAGCACTGCCGCCATACTCGCTTCCATGGGTATTCCGCAGGATCTTACCGCCGATGAAAATATTCGCTATACCCACCGGCGTACCGGCAATATGGATATTTACTTTGTATCCAACCGCAGCGGAGCAAAGGTGAATAGTAACGCTGTGTTCCGCGGTCAGGCGGGCGCGCCGCAATTGTGGGATCCGATGACGGGCGCCATGCGGATGCTTCCGGAATATCATACCAGCGGAAGCCTGACCAGTGTTCCTTTACAGTTGGAGGCATATGAAAGTTATTTTATTGTGTTTGCAAAAGAGGGGATAATGGGCGTGAGTGAGTCAATGGCAAAGGTGTTTGAAGATGCAAAAGAAGTGGCCACAGCGTCTTCATCTACCGGAAATAAAAAAACGAGTACCCCTGCCGGCAGTGTAAAAATGCCGGTATCTTCCAAAAACTTCCCGGAAAAAACAACCTGGTTTTCTTTAAACGGTCCGTGGCAGGTAGCCTTCGATCCGAAGTGGGGCGGCCCGGCAAATTGCATTTTCGATTCTTTGCAGGACTGGACCCAACGGCCCGAAGCAGGCATCCGCTATTATTCAGGTGTGGCCACTTATCATAAAACATTTGACCTGCCGGCAGGCGCCCGAAAACAGTCATATCTGCTACAATTGGGAGCAGTGAACAATCTGGCCAGGGTGATCCTGAACGGGAAAGACCTGGGCGTGTTATGGGCAGCGCCCTGGCAGATAGATATCAGCAATGCTTTACGGGAGAAAGATAATCAACTCGAAATAACCGTGGCCAATCTGTGGCCCAATCGCCTGATCGGCGATGAACAGTTGCCCGACGACGGTATTAAAGACGGGCAATGGCCTGCATGGTTGCAGAAAGGGCAACCGCGTCAGAGTGCCCGCTATACTTTCGCCACCTGGAAATTTTACACGAAAGACTCACCCCTGTTACCATCCGGGTTACTGGGACCGGTCACTATTCAAACTATCGAACCATGAGTACATTGAAAATAGGTCTTTTTGGCATCGGCCTGGAAGCCTACTGGGAGCAATTTACAGGTCTGCAGGAGCGCCTGTCGGGATACATCGGTATCGTACATACGCAGTTACAGCAATATGGCGCTGATATTGTAAACCTCGGATTAATAGACACGCCGGAGAAGGCATTTGAAGCCGGCAGCCGTTTCCGCAGGGAAGAAGTAGACCTGATTTTTTTATACGTGACTACTTACGCATTGTCTTCTACGGTATTGCCGGTGGTGAAAAGAGCCAAAGTACCGGTGATTGTATTAAACCTTTCTCCCGAAGCGGCGATCGACTATGCCACATTTAACCGTTTACCGGACCGCACTACCATGACGGGCGAATGGCTGGCTTTTTGCGCGGCCTGTCCGGTGCCGGAAATCGCGAGTGTGTTCCGTCGCTCACAGATTCCTTTTTACCAGGTAACGGGTATGCTGCAAAACGATCCGCAGGTATGGACAGCGGTGGAAGAATGGATCGCCGCCGCGAAAGTGGCGCATACGCTGTATCACAACCGCCTGGGTTTAATGGGTAATTATTATGGTGGTATGCTGGATATCTATTCCAACCTCACCTTACATGCTGCGGTTCTTGGCGGACATATGGAAATTATAGAGGTAGATGAACTGTCGGGTATCCGCAGCACCGTGAGCGAAGCAGCCATTGCCGCCAAACTGGAGGAAGTGTACCAGGTGTTTGACGTGCAACCCGATTGTGCACCCGAAGAATTGCACCGTGCCGCAAAAACAGCGGTAGCGCTGGATCTGCTGGTGGAAAAACACAAACTGGGGTCACTGGCCTATTATCACAAAGGAAGTGGTAACGCCGTAAATGAAGATACCATGAGTTCCGTGATCATGGGCAACTCCCTGCTGACAGCACAAGGCATTCCGGTAGCGGGAGAGTATGAAGTAAAGAATGCACAGGCCATGAAGATCATGGACAGCTTTGGTGCAGGCGGTTCGTTTACGGAGTACTACGCCATGGATTACCGCGACGATATTGTGCTGATGGGCCACGACGGACCTTGTCACCCGGTGATTGCCGCCGGAAAAATAAAACTGAAACCGCTGCAGGTATATCATGGAAAAGTAGGAAAAGGATTATCGGTGGAGATGTCGGTTGCGCATGGCCCGGTTACCCTGTTATCACTGGTGGAAACCGCCGATGGCAAACTCCTGTTCCTGCTGGCGGAAGGCGTTTCAGAAGAAGGGCCTATTCTTGAAATCGGGAATACCAACAGCAGGTACCGCTTTCCCTGCGGCGCCCGGAAATTTGTGGAAAACTGGAACGCACAGGGGCCGGCGCATCATTGCGCGGTAGGGAAAGGGCATATCTCCGGTAAAATCCGGAAGCTGGCAGAATTGCTGGGGATCGAAGCTATCCAGGTCTGCTAGTGTTGTTATGGATGAACGTCAGTGCTGCTACCGGTTGTAAGCGGTCAATGTTTGTATCAAAAACGGACATATTAATTTAAATTCGCTTTTTAAATAATTGATCCGCATAGCCAGAAGGAAGTGGCATGTTTTTTCAACAGCCATAGTAGCTGATACCATCACCATGATAAGAAACTACTGTCGGATTGCCTGGCGCAATCTTGTTCACAATAAAGCATTTTCTGCCATTAATATCCTGGGCCTTGCATTAGGATTGGCCTGCAGCCTCCTGATGATCCTGTGGGTACAGGATGAGCGGAGCATGGATCGTTTTCATGAAAAGGGCGACCAGTTATACCAGGTTTACCTGCGGCAATCGTACGACGGCAAAGTAGATGGTGGGTATCTTACCCAGGGGCCACTGGCGGCAGAACTGAAGAAAGAAATCCCGGAAGTGCTTTATGCCAGCGGATTACAATATTATCCACCGGTAGCGTTCCAGGTAAATGATAAGGCCTTGAAAATGAGTGGTGGCTATGCCAGCCCCGATTTTTTCCGGATGTTCAGCTATCAGGTATTACAGGGAACTGCTGCATCGGCGATCGATAAACCCGGTACTATTGCTATTTCCAGGCATATGGCAGAATTGTTTTTTGGTAGTCCGGAAGCGGCGATGGGAAAAACCATCCGTTATGAAGATACCACCAATCTCGCCGTAAGCGCCGTGTATGAAGTGCCCGCCACTTCCTCGCAGCAATTCGATTTTATCCGTAACTGGGACGACTTCACCAGGGGGAATGCATGGGCTAAAAGTTGGGGCAGTTTTAGTCCTGCTACGTATATCCGGCTCCGTGATAATGCCGACCGCTATAAAGTAGCTGCTAAAATAAAAGACTTTGTATATCATTACCAGGAAAAAAGCGCAGGCTCCTATACGGAGCTGGACTTGCAGCCCTACGCGGAGAAATACCTCCACGCTACTTTTAGCAATGGCATTCCTGATAGCGGCCGTATTGAATATGTACGGTTGTTTACCATACTGGCCGTATTCATCCTGCTGATCGCCTGTATCAACTTTATGAACCTGGCCACTGCCCGCTCTGTAAAAAGAGCAAAGGAAGTGGGTGTAAGGAAAGTAGTGGGCGCCATGCGTGGTTCACTGATCATCCAGTTTATCGGCGAGGCGCTGTTGCTGGCTTTTTTAGCCCTGTTATTGTCTTTGTTGCTGGTGGTGGTGCTGCTGCCTGCCTTTAATCAGCTGAGTGGAAAACAACTGTTTCTGCCTGTTACACAGCCTGCATTCTGGGGTACCTTGCTGGCACTTACCACATTTACCGGCTTCGTTGCCGGTAGTTATCCGGCATTGTTCCTTTCTTCTTTAAACCCTGTGCGTGTACTCAAAGGTAGCTTGAAATTCAGCGCCGGCGCCACTTATTTCCGTAAGGGATTAGTCGTGTTCCAGTTTACGCTGTCTATTTTATTGATGATAGGGATGTTTGTAATTTACCGGCAGATGGATTATGTGCAGACAAAGAACCTGGGCTACGATCGTCAGAACCTGATCTATATTCCCATCGAAGGGGACCTTATTTCCCGGTACTCCGTTTTTAAAGAAGCGGCGGGTAATCTGCCCGGTGTGCTGGCGATATCAAAAATGAAAGAATCTCCTACTGTTATTGAACATCATAAGGGCGACCTGAGCTGGTCGGGAAAAGATCCCAATCAGCCGGCATCTTTTGCAGATGCGGCGGTGGGATATGATTTTGTGAAAACCACGCGTCTCACCTTGCTGGAGGGCCGCGATTTCTCCCGTGAGTTCGGGAATGATTCTGCGAGCTTTATCCTGAATGAAACCGCAGTGAAAAAGATAGGGTATGTACATGCAGTAGGACAACCATTCCAACTTGGAAAGGTATCCGGTACCATCATCGGTGTTCTCAAGGATTTTCATTTCAACTCTATGCACGATGCGATTGAACCGCTGGTGATCCGGTTGGATGAAAAACCTAAATGGGGTAACATCCTGGTGCGTACTGCTGCCGGGAAAACGAAGCCGGTATTGGCCGGACTGGCAGGCATCTGTAAAGACCTGAACCCCGACTTTCCTTTTACCTACCAGTTTTCCGATGAAGAATACACCCGGCTTTATAAAAGTGAACAAATGGTAGGTACGCTCTGCAACTATTTTGCGTGTCTGGCTGTGTTTATTTCCTGTCTTGGTTTATTTGGTCTTGCTATGTTCACTGCTGCGCAACGGACCCGGGAAATAGGCGTTAGAAAGGTGCTGGGGGCATCTGAAACCAACATCTTTATCCTGCTCTCCACCAGTTTTCTGAAACCGGTATTACTGGGGATGTTGCTTGCTTTCCCGTTGTCGTGGTACGCGATGGGGCAGTGGTTGCAACATTTTGCCTATAAAACATCGCTGGAGTGGTGGGTCTTTGGAATAGCCGGCGGCATCACCGTATTGATTGCTTTACTGACGGTGAGCTTCCAGAGCATCCAGGCTGCACTGATGAATCCCATTAAAAGCCTGAAAACAGAATAATCCTACTCATTGGGGTGCTAATTCCCCATAAGCCCGCTAAAAGTGCCGTCTGTGCGATGGCATGCAGATTGCCATACCATCATAAATTCAAACACTATGAAAGTACTTGGCACCATCCTCGTTATTGTGGGTATCGCAATGATCATCATTCGCGGATTCTCTGTTCCTACAGAAAAGAAAGTAGTGGATATTGGTCCGGTTGAAATTAACAAGAAAGAAAACAAATGGATAGGCTGGCCTACTTATGCCGGTGGTATTGTGGCGATTGTTGGGGTTGTATTATTGGTAGGTGCAAAGAAGAGAGACTGATGTAGGCTATAACGGGAATGACTATATTAGGGGTAAATAATACCCTTTTGAGTACCTGGAGAAGAAAAGCACTGGAATGTATGCCATTCCATAAAAGAGATATAGAAGCCCCGGATTTTTCAGTACATGAAATGATGGGGCTTTTGCTGGATGCTGTTGTTAAAGCCCATCAGCAAACCGATCATGCGCGTTTAACCCAATATTATGCGTTTGCCGCCTGGTGTTTGCGTCAGCGCGACAAAAAATTATGGAATGCTGCCGGTGTTAGTTTTTATGAACACCTGGGCAATTATGAAGAAACCCGTTCTGCCTTACATTTATGGGTGGATAAAGATGTTTATCTTCAAATCAGCAGCCTGCTGGAAAGAATGATGGAGCCCTCCGCATTTAAAATATTGGATAATACATTCCTCGCAAAGACGTAGCCGATTTTCTCCCTGTAACGGGGGGTGTGGAAAAAATATTACCTTTAGCCCATATTGAATTTATATGTCGGCTGTTGGTGTACAACATATTGACCTGGATATTTTTAACGGGTTGTTTGATAAATATAAGAACCGTTTATACGGATATATTTTATCACTCACGCATTCGGAGTACTATGCGGAAGAAATAACGCAGGAACTCTTTATCAAGATATGGATGTCGCGCGACCTGCTGGCGAAAGCGGAGAACCTGGAGTATTACCTCTTTACCATGGCCCGCAACCGCACTATCTCCTTTTTGCGGAATGCCGCAGCAGATGTGAAAATTTTGCAGCATTTGCAGGCACAGATGAAAACAGACCGGAATCCTGCGGAAGACCGGCTCGCTAAACAGGAATACGATAAATTATTGTTACAGGCAGTAGGACAATTGAGTCCCAAGCGGAAAGAAGTGTACCAGTTGAGCCGCGACAAAGGATTAACCCTCGATGAAATTGCGGCTGAAATGGGTATTTCCCGTAATACCGCCAAAAATCACCTCATTGCCGCCCTGCAATTTATCCGCACTTTTCTGACCGATCACCGGGTGGAAATGCTGCTGCTGTTTGTCCTGTATGCCTGATCTATGGCGCTCAAAAAAAAGTTTAAAAATATTTGTCTTTTCATTAGTCCTTTTTTTTAGCGGAGGCGTCTACTGTCTGCGGGACACTTACATACTATAAGAGCATGTCATCTACAGAAAGACTGGAAGTATTATTCGATCGTTATGTGCGCCGGGAATGTACCCCCGGTGAAGTGACAGAGCTGGTGCTGTTGATGCAGGACCCTGCTGCGGAGGAAATACTTACCCCAGCGATGATGGCATTGTGGGAACGTATCCGGAAGGAAGAAACCACTTACCCGGTGAACTGGGAGCAGATGTATGCCAGTGTAACAAGTGTAGAGGACGTACAGGAGCCACTTCCGCAAATAAGATGGTGGCGTCCCATGGCAGCGGCCGTGGTAATATTACTGGCAGCGGCAGGTAGCTACCTGCTTTTTATCTCCCGGAAAACGGCCAAAGAAAATACCACCATGCCGGTAGCCATGCAGGATGCATCTCCCGGTGGTAACAGGGCAGTGCTGACACTGGGCAACGGAGATACAATAGTGGTGAATGCCCATCAGAATGGATGGACCGCGCAGGAAGGGAGTAGTAGTGTAGTGAAGAAAGACAGTAATACGCTGGTATACGAAACAACAGGTAAGAATACTGCAACAACGGTTGCGTATCATATATTAACAACACCCCGTGGCGGACAGTTCCGGGTTGTACTGCCAGATGGCAGCCGGGTGTGGTTAAATGCGGGCTCTTCTGTCAGGTATCCGGTGGCCTTCAACGGTACCAGGAGGGAAGTAACACTCACCGGTGAAGCTTACTTTGAAGTAGCTGCGGACGCCAGGATGCCTTTCCGGGTTACTGCAGGTGCCGTGGTGATGGACGACCTGGGCACCGCGTTTAACGTGATGGCCTATCCGGACGAAGCGCAGTTGAAAACCACACTGGTGGAGGGAGCGGTAAAGGTGCAGCGCAAAGAAGAAGCCGTTATACTGAAACCCGGACAGCAGGTAGCAGCAGGGCAGGAGCTGAAAGTACAGACCGTAGATACCGACGAAGTCATCGCCTGGAAGAATGGCGAGTTTTCGTTTAACCATAACAGTATTTATGAAATTATGCGGCAGATAGCCCGCTGGTATGAAGTAGAGGTGAAGTTTGAAGGGCAGCATGATACTTACCTGAGTGGTAACATCAGCCGGTCAGCAAATCTGTCGGAAGTACTCCGGATGCTGGAGTTGGCGGGAGATGTGAAATTTGTGATGAAGGACGGACAGGTAACCGTGATAAAAAAGTAAAGGCATAGAAACAGTATAAAGTAATGAGCATAAGATTCCACGTTTTTTTTATAAGCTGCCTGATTGGTAGCTTATGGGCACAGGCGCAACATTCTCCGAGGTATCCCACCTATAAAGGGTTGGTGATGGCAGGTTACCAGGGCTGGTTTAACACGCCCGGCGACAGCGCCGGCAGGGGCTGGCATCACTACGAAAAAAGAGGGGTATTTCAACCGGGTTCCTGCGAGATAGATTTCTGGCCGGACGTACGTGAATACAAAAAAACCTATACCACTCCTTTCTCTTTTGCAGACGGATCACCCGCATCGGTGTTTAGTCCACATGATGCTTCTACGGTAGCCGTGCATTTTAAATGGATGAAAGATTATGGTATTGATGGTGTTTTTATGCAGCGCTTTGTGGCAGAGATCCGCAATCCCAGTGGAAAGCGGCATTTCAATACGGTACTGGATCATGCCATGAAAGCGGCAAAGAAATATGATCGGGCCATTGCAGTGATGTATGATCTCAGCGGTATGCGTGCAGGAGAAGAACAGCTGGTGCTGTCTGATCTGGATGAACTTAACCAGCAATACGATCTGCTGCATGGCAGTAAAAGCCCTACCTATCTGCATCACAACGCAAAGCCGCTTATCGTGATCTGGGGTGTTGGCTTTAATGATCGCCGGGCTTATGGTCTGAAGGAAGCAGAAACATTACTGGATGCGATGAAAGCAAAGGGTTTCAGCGTAATGTTGGGTGTGCCAACCTATTGGCGCGAACTCAGGCAGGATGCGGTGAGCGACGAAGGGTTGCACCGCCTTATTAAAAAATCGGATATCATTATGCCCTGGTTTGTGGGTCGTTATAACGGAAAGAGTTATGATGGTTTTAAAAAGCTGGTGGCAGAAGATATTACCTGGTGCAAAAGTAATGGTGTAGACTATGTGCCATTGGCATTCCCGGGTTTCTCCTGGAAAAATATGAATGGTCCTAAAGCCAATACCATTCCGAGAGAAGGAGGCAGCTTTTACTGGCGTCAGATTGCAGGCGCAAAAAATGCGGGTGCGGAAATGTTGTATGTGGCCATGTTTGATGAGATGAACGAAGGGACGTCTATTTTTAAATGCGCCACGACAGACCGCTTGCCTTTGAATGCAGATGGTTCGTTTACCGGTATAGAAAAGGAGTTGGGCAGCGATTACTACCTGTGGCTTACAGGTCAGGCTGCACGTTGGTTTCACGGTAAAGGAACTTATGGCGACCAGTTGCCCGCAAGAAAGTAAATACCACCGGTATGAATATACGAAACAGTAAATGCTATCATTAAGATGTGTAAGAAATACACAGTTTAGTTTAGCAATAATTATTAAAAAGGAACGTCTTTAATTTACACTATTTTATCACGTGCGTATGCTATTTTATCCTTTATCTGGCAAGGAATACAGCCGAAAGTTGCCGCTAAAATTATTTATGATTTTTTTGGCTAAAACTTTGGATTTTCAAATAACGCATCGTATTTTAGTATTGTTAAAACGTTTTAGCACCAAGGCTTTGAAAATCTTAAAGAACAATTCCAAAATTTATGATGTAGTATTACTTAGATCAATAGAAAGTTCCACGATTCCACGTTACAGGCATTTGTTGCTCTCATTTATTCAGGTCCGATTGTACAACCAGTTTTCTTTCCATTTCACCAGTCTCTTACCATTTTGGCCGTATGCTGAAATCAACCGGGAATATGTTTCCGCTTGCAGCATCCACAGAACAGGTAACCGGGATATCCTGGGAAATTAATACAGTAGGACACTTTACAAAATGTTGCTGGACAAATCACCTTATTTATTATCTGAAATTTTACCAGGTACGTCTTGGGTAGCTATTCCTTTGCCTTGACTGTCCTGCGTGTACGGGCATTTATCTGATGGATACAACCAATATCCAACATGTTATTAGTGTGGCATTGCTAGATATATCAACTAAAATTTAATCCAGGTAAAATGGAATAATATCCCTGTTCCATAGACCCTGCTGTATTACCAGGCAAACAACTGATGTCATGAAAAATTTTAGCAGTTAACAAGTAGCCGTTAGTCGCACATCGCCGCACAGCGTTGTGTTTTCCCATACTGGTATCCGTATCCGGACACCGGAACGGGGGTGCTTTTTCCATTATTTTTTCTACCTGTATACAGGTACAGGGAATGTCATGCCCTTTGTTTGCAAAATGAATTAGTAAGGAATACTAATTAAATAAGAATAAAAGATCCGGAGAACAGCGACCTGTGCTTAGCATTTTTCCGATTAAAATTCATTATTGAATATGAAACAATTAAACAACGTTCTTTTTATTCTCTGCTGCGTATTCGCCCTCCTGGTGCAGGCCACGGAAAAATCTGCGGCTGCAGCCGGCGGAAAGCCTTTGCCGGTCCATAGCATTTCTCCGCTGGCAGATACCACCCGTGGACTGATCGGGTACTATTTCCAGGATCCCACAGATGGTAAAGGCGGACCTTTTACTACGCTGGTATTCGACCGGCAGGATCCTAACTTCTGGTTCAACTGGGGAGATAATTCTCCTGATCCAAGGATCACCAATGATAACTTCTCCGTAAGATGGAAGGGGTTGTTTCGTGTACCCGTTTCCGGTACCTATACCTTTAATGCCAACGCAGATGATGGATTTAAATTTGTTATCAAAGACTTTGGCAAACGGGAAGCAGACGCAGGAACCGTGGTGATGAACAACAACGGTAACTGCTGCGCCGACTTCTCCGGAACGGTAGACCTGGTAGCGGGCAAACTGTACCCGATTGAAGTTGAATTTATTGAAAAGGGTGGTGGCGCCAATATCATGTATTTTAAATGGACTGCGCCGGGTATCGCCCAGCAGCAGGTGCCTGCGGAATACTTCTATTGCTTGTTGCCACAGGCTGCCGCAAGGCCTAAAATAACGCCCGACCGTGGTTTGTTTGAAGATCATGTGAACGTGTTCCTCAGCACCACCACCGTTGGCGGTACGATCCGCTATACCCTGGATGGTACTTTACCTACTATTAACTCTCCGGTCTTTGATCCGTTAAAAGATACCCTCAAAATTACCAGCACCACTACCGTTAAGGCCAGTACCTGGATGGATAATATGTACGTGTCGGAAGTGTCTACCGCTTTGTTGAGCATCATGCCTCCGGCATTACCCAATCCTGTATTTGTGCCTTCAGCAGGTATTTACAGTGAGCCGATTAAAATGGGCATCAGTGTGAAAGAGCCGGGCGCTACTATTTATTATACCATAGATGGCAGTACACCTAATACTTCTTCCCTGGTGTATACAGACTCCATACACATTGATTCTACCATGCGTATTAAAACCTTTGCCGTGAAAGAAGGCCACTCGCCTTCACAGGTAATGGCTGCCACTTATACCATTCTTCCGGATGGAACGAAGCAACCGGTATTCAGTGTGCCGGCAGGTAATTATAATGGCCCGCAGGATGTTACCATCACCAGTGCAACCCCTGGCGCCGTTATCCGCTACGCACTCAACGAAAATGCACTCAATATCAGTTCACCGATATATACCGGTCCGGTGAAGATCACCGCTACCACCACCCTGAAGGCATATGCTTCCGCTGATGACCTCACCGATTCCAAAGTAACGATTGCTTCCTACGTGATCGGTAAAGAAGATGTACTGGTAGATACACCACGGTTTACACTGCCATCAGGTACTTACAATGGCTCCAGGCAGGTGGGTTTATATACCAATACCAAAGACGCGGTTATTTACTACACCCTGGACGGCAGCGTACCGGATGAAAATTCCACCCTGTATTTTAATCTCATCCAGGTAAATGACAGTGCCATTATCAAGGCCATTGCCGTAAAACCAGGTATGAAGAATTCAGTGGTATCAGAAGCAAAATATGTGGTTACCGGTGCAGCAAAGGATACTTCCCTGCTAAATACCACTCTGCCTAAAGGAAAACTGGCGATTACACCTAATCCTGCCAGTGATCAGGCCAGGATCAGCTGGACGGATATGATCAATACCCGTGAAGGATACCGGGTTACCATCACCGACAGCAAGGGTGCTGTGGTGAATACCACCGTGATCACCAGCGGCTATACCTTCTATATCGTCAATACCCGGTCACTGGCCGATGGCGTATACTTCGTAAAGGTGCAATCAGGAGATTCTGTGGCGAAAGGGAAACTGTTGATTTCCCATTAAGCAACGATTGACAGGTAAAACAAATATGTATCATCAGATGATGACGGCAACGGCATCATGACTTATAAATCATTTGAAAATGATGTATCCCCGCTTTAATCAGGAAAAAAGGATGCCACGTGCAGGCAGATGGATGGCGGCAGGCCTGATAAGTATTTCCCTGCTGCTCGCAGGAAAACAAACCAACGCCCAGATGTCGTACAGCGGCGTAGATGGCCGCACCCACGCGATCAGCAGCGCCGTACCATTTCTGCGGATTACCCCCGATGCCCGCAGGGCGGCATTGGGTGAAGCCGGTATCGCTTTATCACCGGATGCCAATTCGGTCTTCTCCAATCTCTCGCAGCTTTCATTTGCTGAGGCAGAAAGGGGTGTTTCCGGCAGTTTTACTCCCTGGCTGAGGTCAATGGCCAGCGATGTATATCTGGCCGATCTGGCGGCTTATAAGAAGCTGGATGAACAACAGGCCATCGGCATCGGTTTCCGCTATTTTAATCTTGGTAGCATTCAGCTCACAGATTTTCAGGGCAACGATCAGGGTACGGTACGCCCGGGAGAGTTCTCCCTGGATGCAGGTTATACCCGTAAGTTATCTGAAAACTGGGCCGTGGGCGTAGCTTTCCGCTATATCCACTCCAAACTGGCCTCCGGTCCGAAAGCTGGTGGCGCCGGCACCTATAAAGCCGGTAACGCCTTCGCTGGTGATCTGAGCGCCTCCTATACTTCCGTAAAGGAATATGGCGGCGATCAGAAAGGTACCTGGCGCTTTGGTGCCGTGATGTCTAACATCGGTACCAAAATTTCCTACTCTACCGACAGCCAGGATAAATACTTCATACCTGCCAACCTGGGTATCGGCGCCGGCTATACATACCAGCTGGATGATAAAAACGCCCTTACCCTGACACTGGACATCAATAAACTCATGGTACCCACACCCGATAGCGTGGATGGAGACAAAGACGGTATCCCCGATTACCGCCAGAAAGGAATCCTCAGCGGCACCTTCGGCTCTTTCGGTGACGCCCCCGGCGGCCTGAAAGAAGAATTTCATGAACTGATGTATTCTACCGGTCTGGAATATACGTACAACGATCTGCTGGCGCTGCGGGCAGGTTATTACAATGAACATCAGACAAAAGGTAACCGGAAATACCTGACCGTAGGATTTGGCCTGAAGTACAAAATCGGAAACATCGACTTTTCGTACCTGGTTCCCGCAGGTGGAGATCCGCTGCACCCGCTGGCCAATACTTTACGGATTTCCCTTTCGGCAACATGGTAAGGCTCCCGGATAGCGACCGGCTCCGCAAGGGATTCCGGCCGCTATGGCATCGTAATATCATTTCTCATACACAAAATATTAGTTTATGCATTTCGTAATGCGACGCTGTGTTATAGGTTTACTGGCAGGTTGTTTTGCAGCAGAAACAGCAGCAGCTGAAGGCGTGAAAATTCCCGTACTCACCGGGTTCTCCGCACCGGCTGGTTACTTTATTCCAAAGGATACATCGGTAAAGAAGCTGAGTGAAAAAGCAAAGAAAGACAGTATCCGTAAAACAATGATCCCGGTGGATACCAATCACCTTAAACCTGCTACCTTCCGTAACAACGGACTGGACATGGGTAAGGCCGCTATTTATCCCTATTCTTCCCTCCAGCAGATGCTGAAAGGAGAAGTGGCCGGCGTATATATCCAGGAGCCCAGCGGTGAACCCGGTACCGAAATGAGCATGATGATCCGGGGTACCGCCATCCCCCTTACTTCCCACCGCGATGTGTATGATGCACAACCCCTGGTAGTACTGGATGGCATCCCGCTGATTATGGATCATCCCTTCGCATTTGACGTACAACAATATGATTACAACAGGCTCGGCCCCGCTACCAACCTGCTCTCGGCCATCGATCCCAATAACATCGCTTCGATTGAAGTGCTGAAGGATTACGCCGCCGCAGCCATATTCGGACCCCGCGCCGCCAACGGAGGTGTGATCTCCATCCGCACCAAGGCACCGGTGATCGGCGGCCGCAAAATTGCCTTTAATACCTGGTTTGGTATCGCTCAGAAACCTCACGTGAATACCACCAACGCCCGGTATGAAAATGAGTTCCGTCAGCCGTACTATAACAGGTACGCCAGCCTGGATAATATTCTTACCTATCCTTTGTATCTGCGAGACTCTACCAATGATGCGTATTATGGTCCGGCCAACTGGACGGACCGCTACTACGCGAATAAATTTATCCGTGGTGTAAATGCCAGCATCTCCAGCGGTTCCGACCGGGCCAACTTCCGTTTCGCTGCAGGTAATGAACAGATGAATAATCCCGGAGATGCTACCCGCCTGGACCGCTATAACGCCATGTTCGAAATCAACATGGTTCCCGTTTCCTGGCTTACCATGTCGGCTATGATCAACGCCACCCGCATGGAACGCATCCGCAACAGATCGCTGCGCGACCGCTTTGCAGATGTGCAATATCTCCCGGATCTCACCTCCCCGCTGCCACCCAATAAAGGCGCGTATGGTGCTTACCTGGACGAATACAACAAGTCGTTTGATAATAACAAAACAAACAGCATCAACGGCTTCTTCCGCCTGAAAGCACAGTTTTCACCAGACTGGAACTTCGTATCCAGCCTGGCTGCCGATTATAACGAAGGACTGCGGGATGTATTCTACCCCAGCACCCTCATGGAAACCATCAACTATGTTTCCAACTACTTCGGCTATAACCAGCGCGTAAGCTTCAACAATACCCTCAGCTTTCACCACAACTACAGTAAGGTACATGATGTAACGGTAGAAGCAGGACAGGTATTTGAAGCCGATTTTAACCGCTACAACTACGGTTATGCGTACAACGGACCGAATGACCTGATCAAGCTGAACCTGGTGAACTCCGATCCGAATAAAGCGGAATACTTATTACCTAAAACATATAACAGCGCACTGATCTACATGAACCTGGATAAACAACGGCATCGCCTGTTGTCGTTCTACGGCCGTGGTGCTTACCGCTACCGTGATGCGCTCGACTTCTCCGTGCTGGTACGCGCAGACGGATCTTCCAGCGCGCAGCCAGACAACTGGTGGACCGTTTCTCCGACTTTCTCTGCCGGATGGAACATGAAAAGTACACTGCTGAACGGCGAGAGCAAGATCAATGAAATGAGGTTACATGCCAGCTGGGGCCGCATTGCCCGCCTGCTGACAGATGACCGCTTCGGTGAAGGCTCCCAGTACCTGTCAGACGTTTCTTTCAGCAATAACCCGCTCAAGTTTTCCTACAACGCACTGGGCGCGCTGTCAAGACCCTATTCTACCGGGTATATCGGCAACAATATCAAATGGCCGTCTTCCGATCAGCTGGATCTGGGACTGGATATGGCTTTCCTGCAACGTCGCCTCAATGTATCCGTCGATGTATATGACAAAACAGATAAAGACATGCTGTTTAATATACCGGGTGGTAACGAATACGGCTATACGTCTATCTGGCAGAATGGTCTGAAAGTACGTAACCGTGGGGCAGATCTGACAGTTCAGGCCAATGTTTTACCCAAAACAAGCAAACTGCAATGGGTACCATCTGTCAATATTAACTATAACAAAAATACTTTACTGGCCTTACCCGGCGGTCTCAATGAAATGCAGATCGGTACCGGCGCTTCTGCCCGTATCCTGAAAGTAGGCAACGCCATCGATCAGTTCTGGGTACTGGAAAATAAAGGCATCTATAACAGGGAAAAGGATATCCCGGTAAATCCGAAAACCGGCGGCGCCCGCACTTATAAAGGTACGCCACTGTCGGCCGGCGATCCGATCTGGGTAGATCAGAACGGCGACAACACCATCGATGATAAGGATAAAGTACTGAAAGGCCACTACCTGCCACAGGTATCCGGTGGTTTCAGCAGTGATTTCTCCTACCGTAATATCACTTTTAGCTTTACCCTCTATGCCGCATTGGGAAAGAAGATCCTGAACCAGGATATGGCCAGTCACCTCGATTTCGCCAACCACGAAGGACAGATCTCTATGGATGCCGTGAAAGAAATTACTTTCTGGCAGAAAGCTGGTGATTATACCCGCTACCCACTTTACAATCCCTGGAGTAAAGTAGGCGCCTACCGTGCCGACCAGGACCTCTTCCTCGAAGATGGTTCCTTCCTGAAACTGCGGAATGTATCCCTGCAATACGATTTTACAAAGACCCGCTGGTGGAGTAAAAGATCAGCACTGCGCGGCCTCACCGTTTATGGTACTGCCAGCAACCTGTTCACCATTTCTCCCTATACCGGTGGCGATCCGGAGCTCATTTACTTTAACGGAGTGGATAACGGATATGGTCTTCCTATCTCCAGAACCTATACCCTGGGTGTAAAAATGGACCTGTAGGCGACCAATAATTAAATGAACCGCATAAAATGTTTTTTGATGAAGTATTCATTCTCTCGTAATAAAAAAAGGAAGGCAGCAAAGTGGTTGTTGATGGCATGCCTTTGCGGCGTTACCTTATCCGGCTGCAAGAAATTGCTGGACGTGGATTCCTCGCATACGGTGGCGGAAAAGAATATGTGGAACACACATGAAGATACCCGTAGTGCACTGATCGGCGTATATGGCCTCACACGTGCTGCGCTCGCTGACAATAATGCTTTCTGGATGTATGGGGAACTGCGCAAAGGCGATTTCGCCGCTGTACAACGCCAGGACCTCGATGCTGTGATCAATAATAACCTGCATGCGCCGCTCGACCTGCTTAATCAGCTATCCAACTGGCGTCGCTTTTATGCAGTAGTCAATGCCGCAAACCTGTTCCTCGAACATGTGGGCGAAGTAAAAGCAAAAGATCCGCGATACAGTGATCAGAACATGAACGTAGATATTGCCCAGATCCGCTTCCTCCGCGCCTTTGCTTATTTTACCATGGTAAGGGTATGGGGAGATGTACCACTGATTACTACCTCGCATGACGGCGAATTTATAAACCAGCCAAGAACGAGTCAGCAGAAAGTACTCGCCTTTGTAGAACAGGAGTTACAGGCTGCTGCCGATGCTTTGCCCTATGGCTACAGCAACGGTGATCCGCTGCAACAGGGGGATTACTACGCGGAAGGCGGCGATAAATGGAACGGTGTACTGGCGCGTAAACTGAGTGCCTATGCACTCATGGCACACGTAGCTGCCTGGCAGGCAAAGTACTCTTACGTGGCAGCCTATACGAAGTTTGTATTGGATAACGCACAAAAGAGTTCCCTGAACTTTCTGAGAACAGAAAGGCTCACCGCCTCCGATGGCTTCTTCTCCGGCAGAGGATCCAACAACTTTATCAATAACCACATGATTGCGTTTGACTTTCAGTTCTCAAACGGGGAAGCCTCCTATACCGGCCACCTGGAGGAACTGACCCTGGCCTTGCCGGTGGTATCTAAAAGTCAGCCGGAAATCTATGTTCCCAAAGATACCATCCTGGCCCTGTTCGACCAGAACCGTGATGAGCGTTTCAGCCTGGATAGTATCAAAGGCGAACCTACCAGTACCAACTATTTCACCAGCTTCGACAGCCATGTGCCTATTTTCTCGAAGATAAAAGTAATACTCGACGGTGGTACCATCGATCCTGACTTCCGCATGTATGGCAGTGCCATCATCTTTACCCGCATGGAAGACATGGCGCTGCTGAGAGCAGAAGCACTGGCGGTACTCGGTGATAAAGCCGGCGCCACAGATCTGCTGAACCAGATCCGCGACCTGCGCGTGATGGAAAGGTATGATGCCACAAAAGAACCGGACCTCGTAACCGCCATCTTCCGCGAACGCCATAAAGAACTGATGGGAGAGGGCTGGCGCTGGTTTGACCTGATCCGCTACCATAAACTGAAACGGGACGACGCCACCTTTAACCGGCTGATCGACCAGGGCGGTATCTACTGGCCAATTGCAGAAAGTGTGCTGTCGCAGAATAAGCAACTGACACAGAATGCTTACTGGATCAATAAATAAAACAGCATAGCTCTCTTTTTCTATTATTAACAAACAAATTATTTCTCATGCGAAAGAACATATTTCGTTGTGGTGCAGTAACAGGACTGGTGATATTGTTCTTATATGCCGGGTGTAAGAAGGATAGTGGGTACTATGATCATGAAAATGTGATTCATGAATTTAAAGGCAATACATACGAATTCCTGAAAAGTCAGACAGGTGTTTACGACTCCTTTCTGTTGGTAATTGACAGGGCCGGACTTACGGATAGCCTGAAAAAAGGTAATTATACCGTGTTCGCACCTACGAATGCCAGCTTCTCGGAAGCCATCTCCAATATGAATAACCTCCGTAAAGCTCAGGGCCGTCCTTTATTGTACCTGTCAACAGCGGCCGCGAATGAAATGGATTCGATGGTAACACGCTATATCATTCCCGGTATCATTCCGTCAGATAGCATGAGCAAGCAGGATGGTATCGATATGAGAGGAGTAAGGTACAATTACCGTATGCACGGGAGATATGTATCTACCCGTTCAGAAGGCTATACAGAAGGTGGCCCCGGTATCATAGAATTCAGCAATACCAAGAATGTAATATATACCCGTCAGTGGAGCACCAGCACCACGGTGACGGTAGACATTAAAACCACCAACGGGTTGGTAAACGTAATGGACCGCAACCATATTTTCGGTTTCGACGAATTTATCGGCCGTATCAATCCTACACTGCCGGTACCATTTAACGGGTATCCGTTACCTATTCCCGGCACCATTTCTTTCGACCAGTTTGATAAAGGTGGTGAATCAGTTGCCTACCACGATGAAGATGTACGGAACAACGGTGGTAAATACCGGCCGGGAGAAGGCGTGGATATTGAAGATGCAGGCGGTGGTGAAAATGGATATGACATCGGCTGGACTGCTTCCGGCGAATGGCTGGCTTTCACGGTATTCGTGAATGAGCCCGGTCCTTATCACCTCTATTTAAAAGCTGCATCCGGCAAAGGCGCCGGTGAAGATGCCGGTACCCTGCACCTGGAAATGGATGGCGATATGGTGACCAACGGTATCAAGATCAAAGGCACCGGCGGCAACCAGAACTGGTATTATAACGAGATCATTACCCGCCCGCTTCCTGCTGGTAAACACCTGCTGAAAGTGCAGTATGACCTGGCTAACTATAACCTCCGTTACATGCGTTTCGTTCCGATAAATAATGGTCCATGGCCCGTGCCAGGTACTATTCCGGTGGAAGCATTTGATCCCGGTGGAGAAGGTGTTGGCTATCACGATGCAGATGCAGACAATCAGCCTAAGAAATTCAGATTGAACGAAGGTGTAGATATCGGTATGGCGAAAGAAGGTGGTGGATATGAAGTGGGATGGACCAACGACGGCGAATGGCTGAACTATACCATCGATGTAAAGAAAGCCGGCGATTACTTCTTCTCCGCCAGGTTGGCCAGTCCGAATGAACCCAACGGAGGGCAGCGTTTCCATTTTGAAATAGACGGACAGGATGTGAGCGGATCTATGACCTGCCCTAATACGGGCGACTGGTCTAACTATAGGGATATTACCACACCACGCACGGTGCACCTGGAGAAAGGCATACATACCATGAGATTCTTCCTGGAAAACGGCGGTTATAATATCAGATCTTATAAAATCAGTGAAGTTAACTAAGGTTAACGAAACGAATAAAATGTTGAATGATATGTCTAAATTATGCAGATACGGACTCACCGGAACTTTCGCTGTCCTGTTAATGGGATTGGGAGCATGTAAAAAATGGCTGCCGGAAGATCTTGATTATTTAAGTCCGAAGGCCACGTATTCCCAGAAATCATTTACCCCCACTCTGGGCCGTACCACCGTTTTCAGCGGCATATATAATACCGATAACTCCACTACGCCACTCACGTTTAAAATCATGAATGTGCGTAACATGATAACGGGTCAGCCGTCTACTGATCTCAATAAAGTAATACCAGTATGGGTCTGGAAACAGGGATATACCGGTGACGAGAAATCGGTAGCGGAAATCAATGCGAAAAGAATACAGGAGAATCATCCGTTGTGGGAAATACGTGAACACTCCGGCGACTTCATACTCTGGGCAGGAGCAGACAGCAGCATGGTAGCACAAGTACCCAATGGCGGTTACCTGTTTGATGTAGTAGCTTCCAACTCCGGTGGTTCCAATACTTATAAGGATCTGACGCTTTTACCTTACAGGGAATTGCCTTATTCACCCTCCGCCGACATTGATCCGTTAACCGGAGCGCCGGCCATCCGATATACCTCGGATTCCTCCTCCTATGCACGGGTATACAATCACCCGGGAATGGTGAATATCATGGGTGATAGCACAGAGTTGCCGATGAAGAGTGATAGTGTGCGCGTACTCTTTCATAAAACAGGTAATGGCAGCTCACTCACTTTTAAATTCATGGACAAGGATTCGCTGCCCATCAATCCCGCTTTATTTAATGCTACCGGACCACTGGATAGTCTCATTCACGGATTTAGCCCGAAACTGACATCGGAGTATATCCGCTTCGATGTAGCCTATCCGATTCCGCTGATTAAATATCCTACCCGCTGGACAGTAGGCGACGGCTCACAGGCGAAAGTAAGATTCGCCTACGACCGGAAAGTCTTTGGAGGCTCAATAGCACGGGCTACGCTCGACTTCTACTTTGCGATCTATCAGAAAGGCGACTGGGAAATTATTTTCTATTTCTACAGCGATACACCAAGGTTCAGAAATGAATAGGGAAGAAAGCATCTGGTAATTCTAGTGAATCACATTTTGAAATAAATGATCTGGTGATATGAAACCAAATATATTTAAAACAACATTTCACGATAACAGTACGGCTGCCTGCTTTTATCGTTTTACTGCCAGAAGTATGGGTGCAGGGGCAATAGCGCTCCTCCTGCTGCTGGTGAATGCCCCCGCCGCCATGGCACAGCAACCCGCGCCGGCAGCTGCCCCCGCTGCGAAGGTTACCATTACCGGAACGGTGAGTGATAAGGTGTCTACCGAAGCCATGATCGGGGTAGGTATCCTGGAGATCATCGGTAAAACAAGAAAGGTAATCGGCGTTACCGACAACAAAGGAAATTTCAGTGTAAAAGTATCCCCGGACGCAAGTCTCGAATTCCGCTACGTAGGATACCGTGAATTTGTCGCTAAAGTGAAAGCTGGAAAGCCCCTGGATATCCGTCTTGTAATTAATGAGAACAAACTGACGGAGACCGTAATCGTGGGTTATCAGAATAAAACAAGGGAACTGGCCACAGGTAGTTCCGTGATCGTGAGTGGTAAAGATCTGCAACAGGTACCCGTATCCAACGTGGAACAGTTGCTGCAGGGCCGTGTACCCGGATTGAATATCCAGAACAATACCGGTGTTCCCGGAGGCCGTGGAACGGTTGCCATCAGGGGATTGTCCAATATCAACGTGACAGGTAGTGGCGCCAACTCTTTCCTGTCGCCCACCTCCCCGTTGTATGTGATCGACGGGGTGCCTATAGACGCTGATGCGAATTTCTCGTATGGCTTCCAGACACCAGGCCCCGGTGTGAGCCCCTTATCGCTCATCCCGCAGGAAGATATCCAGACGATGGAGATCTTAAAAGATGCACAGGCTACCGCATTGTATGGTTCCAGAGCTGCCTACGGTGTAATTGTGGTGACTACCCGCAGGGGAAGTTCCAGGATTCCTGTTGTACGTTATACCGGTAACTTCTTTATGAATACGCCGCCACAGCTGCGCTCCACTGTAGGAGGTAACATGGAACGCCAGATCCGTATCAAGGAAATTATGCAGTACGGCACCTATGCTGACCTGCTCAATATTTCCAAAACGGCTTTCCTGGCAGATAGCTTAAATCCATACTGGAACAGTTCTACCAACTGGCAGAGCATTTTCTACCAGACCACTTATAACCAGACGCATAATATCAACATCAGCGGTGGTGATCCTACTTTCAACTATAAAACGGATTTGTCTTACTACCACGAGAATGGGGTGATCCGCAATACCGGTTTCGATCGCTACTCTATCAACACCAACATGCTGTATCAGCCAACCCCGAGACTCAAAGTTTTCGGTTTGCTGAATACGCAGGTAGGTAAACGGAAGCTGGGTAGTGGTAACGGCCTGTTACAGACAGGTGTGGCAGACAACGGACAGAAATCATCGCTGTTGCCCGCTCCATCTTTCTACCAGAGTACCGCAGGATACCTGGGGGCACTGGAAATCCAGAATAACAACAAAACGTTGAACCTCAGCGCCAGCCTGGATGCTACGTACCAGATCATAGAAGGGCTTAGTCTTGGTTCAGCTATCAGTTATACCTACGCTTCCAACACCCAGGATGAATTTACACCGGCTGCTGCCAACAACGATTATTCAAAGATCAAGGCATACGACGACCGTAACTTCCAGTTATACAACCGTAACAGTATTACTTATTTTAAAAGTATCGACAAAGCGCACAACTTTACTGTCAACTTCCTGAATGAAACCTTTAACCGGGGACTACAGGCGAAAATGATCCAGCAGCAGCGTACTCCTAATGATCAGTACGAAGGTCCGCTGGGTTATGGTAACGATGCTTCCCGTGGTGGTGGCTTGCTGGACAACTTTGCCCAGAACCACACCGCTTCCTTTGCCGGTTTGTTTTCCTATAACTACAAACAGAAGTATGTACTGGATGCGAGTTACCGTATTGATGGAAGCTCTGCCTCCGGTTTCGAAGATCCGTACTCAAGAAACCCTGCACTGGGTCTGAGATGGAACTTTAATAAAGAGAAACTTTTCAAGGACAGCAAATGGCTGACCTATGGCTCCCTCCGTGGTAGCTGGGGTAAAAACATCGTTCCTTCCGGAGATGTGTTTTCTATCTATGGAACCTATCGCCCTAATGGTACCTATAATGGTAATCCCAGGATAGGCAGTGATTTTGATCAGATGGCCAACCCCTTCCTGAAGCCTACTACTACCACACAATATGATATCGGTGTTGAAGCCGGACTTTTCAAAGGAAAAGTAGATATGGTATTTGATGTGTACTATAAAACAGTGGAAAACCTGCTCCGTTCAAAAGATCTGTCGAACATGACCGGTTTCAACAAGGTAAATACCAACGAAACCTCGCTGGCGGATTATGGATATGAACTGATGCTGACTTTCCGTCCGCTGTCAACATCCAGCCCCTTCCAGTGGAGCATTTCTGTAAACGGCGCACTCAATAAAGATATCCTTACCCGCCTGCCGGCAGGCGCCCGTCAGCTCATCCAGAATGACAATGACAAAGGACAGAATGTATTGTACCGTGTAGGACGTAATTCACTGAGCAATTACCTCCTCACCACCAAAGGTGTATTCGGCAATGCGGCAGATGTGCCCATTGATCCTGCTACCGGTCTGAGATACCGCACTGCAGGCGGTCAGTATTTCCAGGCAGGTGATCCTTACTGGGAAGACAGGGATGGCAACTATATCCTCGATATCAATGATTACGCCATCGCGGGTAACTCACAACCACTTGTTACCGGTGGATTACAATCGTACCTGACCTATAAAAACTTCACTTTCAATATCACTGCTTCCTATGTAGCCATCCGCGATATCCTCAACGATGCACTGGCAGAAAGACTGCAGTACCTGGGCAAACCTTTTGACCAGAAATCGATCGTTGATTTCAATGAAATCGACTATTGGAAGAGAAGCGGCGGCAAGGCCACCTACAGTAACCCTTTCGACTATACGAGAGCAGGTGCTATCAATCCTTACAGAGCTGACCAGACGCTGTTCCAGGAAGATGGATCCTATTTCAAGATCAATACTATTGCGATAGGATATCTGCTGAATAAAAACCTGACGCACCGTTATGGTATCAATACAGTGAGAGTGTATGGTAGCTGTAATAACGTGAAAACTTTCTCCAGCTACAGCGGCCCCAACGCAGAAAACGTTTCCGCACTGGGCCGGGATCAGTCGAATGGCTACCCCATTCCACGCAGCTGGAACTTAGGTTTAAACGTAGAGTTTTAAGATAAATGTTTATTTAAAAGTTATTGATCATGAACCGCAAGATTATCTGTTTACTCGCATTACTGCTTGCACTGGGTCAGAATGGCTGTAAGAAATTCCTGGATGTGAAACCATTGGATAAGCTGTCAGGAAACGCCTTTTTGCAGGATAAGAAAGATATTGAAAGTAATCTCTGGGATACCTACGGCCTGCTGCGCGATAAGCTGGGTTCCTGTCCCTTTCTGCCAAACGCCGGTGATATCAGATCCGGTATGATGGCAGAATCACCGGAAGAAGCCGGCCGTAACTATGTACACTTTGTTTCACAGAACGACCTGGCCACTTTCATTGCATTGAGAGGAAACGACGGTTTGTATCACTGGGGCGAACTTACCCGCTGGCAGGGCTTCTATAAAGTGATCCAGGCATCCAATAATCTGTTCTACGAAGTAGGCAGAAGAGACTTTAAAGATGTTTCTGAAACGGAGAGAAAACGTTACCGTGCAGAAGCGGTGTTTCTTCGCTGTATTGCCTATTGGATCATGATCCGGGTATGGGGAGATGTGCCTTACTACACTGATCCTTATCACAGCGATCCTTTGCCCAGGGAAAAAATGACGATTGTAGCCAAAGGCTGCCTGGACGATCTCGCCAAAGTAAAAGACGATCTTCCCTGGCAGTACAGCGATCCGGCCTATGTGGGCGTACGTGCCACCAAAGGCGCGCTGCTCACGCTCATGATGGAACTGGATATGTGGAACGCCGGCTTCGATAAGGCCAATGCCAGGAGCTACTACCAACAGGCTGCCGATATGGGTACAGAGCTGGTAAGCAGCAAACAGTACGACCTGCTCCTGCTGAGCGATTACCGCAAACTGTTCCAGGGCCGTACCAAAGAAAGCCTGTTTGAAATAGCACAGAATGCGAACTACAATGAAATTATTATGTACAATACTTTCTCCGATCTGGTATTGCATTATCCCTATAAAAGACCGGTAGCTACGCATCAGCACAGCTACTCCTATTACCGGGCCGATTTCCTGCGCAGACTGTTTCCTACAGGACAGCCGGATGCCCGCGTGCAATACTGGTTTGATGAAAATATGTTTGCAGATAACGGCGACTTCCAATACCTGAAATTCGTGAACGTATATGCGATCAATGATAAAGAAGATTATAACCCCGATGGTAATGTGATCCTCTTCCGTTATGCTGATGGAATTCTATTGCTGGCAGAGGCGCTGGCAGAATTGAACCGTGATAAGGAAGCCATGGACAACCTGAATCTTATCCGTAACCGTGCGCTGGCAAATCCGTACAACGGACCAGGTGGTCAGCCACTGAAAGATGAGATTTTTGCAGAAAGAGCCAGGGAGCTGATGGGAGAAGGACACTATTACTTTGACCTGGTAAGAACAGGCCGCATCTTCAACTCACAGTGGTGTTATTATCCACTCACCCAGCTGCAGTTTAATATGGGCGGATGGACCTGGCCGCTGGACCCCGTTGTACAGAATCAGAATCCGTTGATCCAATTAAATACTTACTGGACTAATTAAAATTACCGGTTATGAACTTACTCAGAAAATATACGCTTCCCGGACTGTTACTGCTGATGATCGTAGTAACAGGACTCTCTTCCTGTAAGAAAGATTATTATCTCGACTCCGGTCTGGCTAATCCATATTTCGATGGAACAGTGGTGGACTACTTCAATGCGAAGCCATTTTATTTTGACTCCGTAGCAACCATCGTAAAGCTTGCCGGAATGGAGAATGAATTTACCAAAGATACCATCACCTTCTTTTCGCCTACTGACTACAGTATCCAGAACCTGGTGGTGGAAACCAATAAACTGCTTTACGGACAGGGATTTGATACCATCCGCACGTTACAGGATGTACCACCTGAAATATGGCGCAAATACCTGACCCTTTACCTGTTTCATGGTACTAACCAACTGAAGGATTATCCGCAGATCGATTATAACCTGCGCATCAATTTTCCCGGACAAACCTATTACTCCTGGGATAACCAACCGATGAACATCGGTGTAGTGTATAACAGCGATAATGGTGTGAAGTACGTAGGATACCGGCAGCTCAGCATTGCCTATATCCCGGATGTAGCAAGGCCCACTGAGAACTGGAACATCGCATTTGTGGCATCCTGCAACATCCTGACTAAAAATGGCGTGGTGCATGTGCTCAGTGCCGATCACAGCATATTCGGGTTCAACCAATACCGGTTTGCCGACGATGTGCGGGTGGCCTTTGCCAACTCCGGTAAATAAAACTATATATCAACCGCATAAATATTTGCAGATGAGATGCATTTCCAGATTTTACAACGCAATTCTTTTATCAGGTATCTGTATGGTGCTGCTGGGCAGTTGTAAAAACAATCAAGATAAAGTATATGACGATCCCTATGCCGGTGGTAAACCGCCATTGGGTGTGAGAATGAGTACCGATTTCCCCAGCCCCCGTCTTGGTGATCCCGGTACAGTGGTTACTTATAAAGCCACTGGCCTGGTACCCTATAAGTCGAAGTTGAAATTTTTTATCAACGGAGAAGTGGCAGAAGTCGTAGCGGTAGACAGCGTGAGCATCCAGGTGAAAGTGCCGGAAAATGCCAGCACCGGGATCGGCTATGTAACGGTAGACGACAAAATTGTATTCGGACCGGTATTCCGCGTTAACGGAAAACTGACCCAGGATAATACCTTTAAAGCACTGGTTGGTTCGAATGGTAACATCAGCCAGGTGATGCCCCTCCCGGATGGCAGAATGATCCTGATCGGTGGTTTCAATAACTACGAGAACAAAGGATCTGTAAAACCACTGAACAGAATTGTACTGGTATCGAAAGATGGAGAACTGGACCGTTCCCTCCAGGTAGGAGACGCATTGCCAACCGGTTACCTGAATAACATCAGCACTTTGCCCAATGGAAAAATGGTGATAAGCGGAAGCTTCTCTACCTATGATATCCACCGGGGAGAAGTTAGCAATATTACCGTACTGAATTCCAATGGTACCATTGATAGTATGGTGGTAAGAACTTTCCTCGACCAGGACACGGTACCCGCTTTTAATGGTGGGGTAGATGGCAGCATCCAGCGCGCATTTGTGCATGGCAGTACCATCACTGCTGCCGGCAACTTCAACTTCTACCTGCAACGGGTATACGGAAAATCAGACTACCGTCGCAAACGGGATTCCCTGGTAACCGACTCTGTCAGGATCAAAAGTGTGGTACGCTTTTTTGCTGATGGCTCGCTGGATTCGTCTTTCAACTATAACTTCCTCCTGCACCGCAGCAATGACGGCCCCAACGGCCCTGTCAACGATGCCTTTATGCAGGAAGATGGTAAACTGATCCTGGTTGGCCGTTTCACCCGCTATAACAACGAGTCCGTAAACTACATCGTACGCCTGAATACAGACGGCTCTATTGACCGTACTTTCAAAGTGGGAATAGGCGCAGATAATTATATTTCATCGCTTACCTATAATGAAGCAAAACGCAAATTTACACTGTCGGGAGGCTTTACCAGTTTTGATGGCAAAGTACAGAACGGCCTGGCCATTCTGAATGAGGACGGCTCTCTTGACCCGGTATTCAAAGGCGCTACCAAAAATAACGATGATACCTATTACTATGCCAAACAGTTATCCAACGGAATGGTGCTGGTAAGCGGGTACTTTAAAAACTATGGCGGCGTACACCGTGGTCAGCTGATGCTGCTCGATGGCACCGGTGCCCTGGCAAAAGGATACAACACCACCGGCGATATGGATGGTATCGTAACAGGCGTGTACGAAACCAAAAACTTTGCGGGTCAGCTGCAATTGCTGATCACCGGTAGTTTCGGCAAGTTCGATGAGCAACCTCTGGGTAATATCAGCCGGCTTTTAGTTAAATGATCGTTACATTCTAATTCATTGAAACATGCAGATAAATAATATAATGCGGGTAAAAGGAATGATGTGGGTATTGCTCGGAGGACTGGCCACCTGGACCGCCTGCAACAAAGGATTTGACCGCACCCTTACTCCCGGGGATTATACCGACACCACCCGTGCCATCGTGAAGAATCCCAAAGTATTGTTCGTGATCATGGACGGGGCCAGAGGAGTATCCGTCAGGGATGCAAATACCCCCAATATTTCGGCGCTCACCGATCATGCGGTATTCAGCTGGAATTCCATTACAGACACCGATATCGGAGATCTCACCGGCTGGGCAGACCTGCTCACCGGCGTGCATAAAGCCAAACACAGCATCGAAAATAATTCGATGGATAACAATAACCTGAACAACTTCCCCGTATTTTTTAAACGCATCAAGGAAAGAGCGCCCGGTATCCGTGTGGCCGCCTTCAGTTCTTCTGATGCTTTGGGGAATAACCTCACCGCCGGTGCAGACGTGAACAAAACGTTTGCCGACAACGATGAAGCGGCTACTACTGCTGCCGTAACCGAACTGGCGCAGGACAGCGCCGGCCTCGTGATGGTGCAGTACAACGGCGTGGATGCCAGCGGTGCACAGTATGGCTATGACCTCAGCGTACCGCAATACCGCGCTGCTATCTTCCAGACAGATGATTACATCGGTAAACTGCTTACCGCACTGAAAGCCCGTAAAAGCTACGCATCGGAAAACTGGATGATAGTGGTTACCTCCTCCCATGGCGGCGCCTGGACGATTCCTCCTACGGAAGACGACCACACCATTCTCAGCAATCCGAAAATAAACGGGTTCACCATATTCTCCACACCCGTGTACCTGCCTTCTTTTATAGATAAACCGTATACCGGTAACCGTTATATGGGCAAGGGGGTTCATCTCTATGGAAAAGATGCATCCGCTGTATTTGCTTCCATCAACGATGTAAACCGCAACTATGATATCCGCGATGGAGGCGGACTGACCATCGAAATGAAGATTAAAGTACAACCCGGCGCTAACGGCGACTATACTTATGCCAACACGGCGGTACTCTCCAAAAGAGCCACCCTCGACGACGGCGATCCAGGTTGGGCTGTAGTACTGAACCAGAAAGGCTGGCGACTGAATATTGGTCAGAATGCACCCGGCAGAACCGCTAACATGATCGTGGATGGTGCAGACATCAGCGATGGTAACTGGCATGATATCGCCGCCAGCTTTGTGTATGATACCTCCGCTAAAACTATGCACGTCAGAACTTTTACCGATGGCAAATTCAATAAAGACCTCGATATCACCGGCTCCGGTAACCTGAACAATACCGCACCATTGCTGCTTGGCTACCTGCCTTATGCAGGCAGTTACCCCGCACCGGATGTATATGTTACTGAGCTGAAGGTATGGACCAGCGCAGCCACCGATCAGAATATCGCTGATTATGCCTGCGAAACCAGCATGTCGGCCAGTCACCCTTTAAAGAAAGCCATCGCCGGTTACTGGACAGGTACAGATGGTCAGGGCGCTGTGCTGAAAGATAAAAGCGATAACCTCAGCGACTTCTCCCTCAAAGGTCCATACGGATGGTTCAACTTCAACGACCTGATCTGTCCTGCTTCTCCGGATAACATTGCCGGATTGATGCCACAACCGGTAGATGTAAGCCGGCAGATCCTCGACTGGCTCCAGGTATCTGCAGATCTTCGCTGGAACCTCGACGGAAGAGTATGGACCACCAGGTATGTAAGTATGAATAACAATTAACGCTTTACCCGATGATAAACAACATAAAGTACCCCCTCTGGATGCTGCTGAGCTACCTCGCAGTCACCACGGTGTCCTGCAAAAAACCGGACATCAAAGGAGAAGATATCACCGTGAAACAGGTTGGTGTTGCCTTTAAAAGCGACGGCGGACAGTTAAAGATCCCGTTAGGCGATAGCAGCTATACCAAAACCACTACCACGGTAGATATCCCGCTGAAGATCCTGTTATCGGATGCAGCACCGGCCAGGTTTGATATAGGCATTACCGTAAACCCGGATACCGTTGCCGGTATGATCGCCAGCAACGCAATTCCTGATGGCGTATTGCTGGCCCAGGAAGACTATTCACTGCCTAACCTGGTAAATGTGCCTTTTGGTCAGCAGGAAGCGGCTTTCACGCTGAAAGTAAACCTGGCCACCTTCGAAAAATACTATGGCCAGACACTGGCGGTAGCGGTAGAACTGACCAATCCTACCAAAAACAACCAGCTGGATCCGGCTAAGAAAATTGTAGTGGTACAGATCAATACCACCAGTATTGTACCGATTGATCAGATCCACTATGTATACTATCCGGATGCCGGCAAATCCATCCAGGTGCCTGCGCTGCGTACTAAAAATTATACGCTGGGCAATGGTACTATCCAGGTGCCGTTAGCGGTAAGCTACACCAGCTCCGCCGGTAAATCTTTTTACCTGCGCGTAAAACCAAACCAGGATACCATCGCCAAACTGCTGGCAGAAAATGCTTTGCCCGGAGTAGCCGCACTCACCGCTGCCGACCTGGTACTGCCGGATTCTATCGCTTTCAAGGATTTCAATAATTCACTGAACTTCCCTGTTACCGTGAAACTGGCAGCCTTTGCTGCACATGCCGGTAAAAAACTGGCGCTGGCACTGGACCTCTACGATCCGTCCGTTTATAAAATAGATACCACCAGGAACACACTGATTGTTATCCTGGATCCGGAAGGACTAAAATACAATCCATATTCAGGTACGCCATTGCAATTACCCGCAGCTATAGGCGCCACTGCCATGATCAAGGCGGCCGACTTTGACCTCGGCGGAGAAGGATGGGGCTATCATGATAATGACGAAGCCAACAGAGGCGGTACCTACCGTACTTCCGAAGGCGTAGACATTGAAGGAAATGGCGCCAACATCGGCTTCACCGCACCGGGAGAGTGGCTGAAATATACCGTGGAATCACAGGTGGAAGGCGACTTTGACATTGCCATCAATATCACCACACCTGGTACTACCGGTAATGTGCATATTGAAGTGGATGGTGTAAACCAGACAGGTAGCATTCCATATACACCAACCGGTGGCTGGGATAAATACATGTATATCCACGGTACAGTGCATTTCACACCTGGTAAACACCTGGTGAAGTTTGTATGGGAGGCAGGTGATACCAACCTGAGAGATTTCATTTTCACAAGAAAAAATTAATGATAGCAGGGGGTATGCAATAAGGTATATCCCCTGCATTTTTTTTCCATGAAAAACATCATCCGCGTATGAAAACTATCTTATCATTCCCTCAGAAAAAAACCATTTTTCTGTTACTGATTGCCCTGTTACCCCTGGTCAGCATCAGCGCCCAGTCCTGGCAGCTCATTAACCCGTTGTACCCCACCAAAGATGCTTTTGTAGCGGCCTACAATGTAGCCGACTACGGCGCCTCCGGCGATAGCGTTACCGATGTAACTGCCATCTTCCAGAGCCGCCTCGACACCCTTCGTATACTCGGCGGCGGTACCCTGTTTGTTCCACGGGGAAAATACCGCATCAATGGCACCCTCATCATTCCAAAAGGAGTGACCATTCGCGGCGAATGGCAGAAACCTGTAAAAGGACAAGCCATCAAAGGCACTATACTCATGGCTTTTTCCGGTCGCGGCGATGAAAACGCCACCCCGTTTATTACCATGGAACCTTCTTCTGCTGTAATGGATCTTGCCATCTGGTACCCCGAACAATTGCCCGCGAATATTACCCCTTATCCGCCGGCTATTATGTTCGGAAAACCCAACTACTTCGGCAACGATTTCTGTAACGCGAAGAATGTAACTTTTGTAAACGCCTACAGCGGCGCCATATTCTCCCGCTTAAACGGCGGTAGCTGCCCTATCATCAACGGATTGTACGGCACCCCGCTTTCCCGTGGTATTGAAATAGATAATATCGCAGACGTAGGACATATTGAAAGTCTCGATTTCTCACCCGCTTACTGGTCTGGCTCCGGACTCGCCAATGCTCCCGCTGCCGGCAGCTCCTTTGAAGGCTGGATCTACCAGAACGGTACCGGTATCGTGATGAGAAGAAACGATTGGTCCTACACCTGCTTTGTAAATATAGAAGGATATAACAAAGGCTTTCATGCCGCGCCCTCCCTCACTACGGTAGGTTCTATCCCCAATGGTCATAACTACGGTATGACCTTCACCAATTGTAAAACGGGTATCTACCTGGAGGTAGTCAGCTCCGACGGGATTATGTTTGCCCGTTGTAATACTGTTTCCTGCGAGACAGGAGTAGCCATTGCTTCCGGTACTTCAGGCACGGCCCAGTTTCACACCTGCAGCATCGGCGGTACCCTGAATGGTATTTCTGTAGATCCTGCATCCACTACCCGCACCATGCTGGAGCAATGCACCATCACCAAAGGAAAAGTAGATGTGGGCGGTGGCACCTTCATGGCATCCGACAACGACTTCAATAACAACCAGCCCCAGATTATGCTGGGCAACAATTCAAGGGGCATTGTAACCGGTAACCGCTTTTCAAAAGGCGTGAATATCCAGAACAATTCTCTTTATACCAGCACCATCGATCATACGCCGCTCACCCTGAAAGCACTGCCTGCTTTCCCGGATGTAAGCGCTGAAACGAAGAAGCCATCAAGAGCGGTATTATATATCGCTACAAAGGCCCCTTTTAATGCGGTGGCCAATGGTACCACCGATAACACCACTGCTATACAGTCGGCCCTAAATAAGGCCTCGCAGGACGGCGGCGGTATCGTATTCCTGCCACCCGGCAAGTATAAAGTAACCGGTCACCTCACGGTGCCCTCCGGCGTGGAACTGAAAGGCTCCGCCGATCTGAGTTCTGTGCCCATGGGACCCGGCAGTATTATCGAAGTATATGCAGATAAAAATAACGCAGCAGGTACACCCTTCCTCAAACTCTCGGCCAACAGCGGCGTGAGGGGCATGACCTTCAACTACCCCGAGCAGGTGTATTCCAACCTGCCCAATGTACCGGCCTATCCTTACCTCATCCAGGTGACGGGCAGCGACGCGTATATTGTAAATGTGGGTATGCGCGCTACCTATAGCGGTATCGACCTGTTTACCTACAAATGCGATAACCATTACCTCGACTTCGTTGCCGGACACGTATTTAAAAACGGCATCCGGGTAGGTGGAAATTCTGCCGGAGGCAAAATTTATAACCTCCAGTTCAATACCATCGTATATGCTGCCGGATCAGAATCGAAGTTTGGTAGCTGGGCCAATTCACCCACCGGTGATAACTCTGGCGCTTATGATTATAACTACGCCAACCTCGACTTCCTCACACTCGGCAATTGCCAGAATGAAGTATTGTATAATGATTTTGTGTTTGGTTCCCACAGCGGTATCGTGCTGAAATCAGAAAACAGCAGCGGTCCTACAGGACTGATCCTGGGACTCGGTATCGACGGCTCCCGCAATAGTATGCGCTTTGAAGGCGCCGGCGCCGGCAATATGGATTTTATCAATTCCCAGATAGTAGCGTATGGCGACACCACTACAACTTATCTGTCTTCACAGCCGAGCTATACCGGTTCCGCTACGCTCTTCAACTCCGACTGGTGGGGTAATCCCGGCAAAGGACTGATCATGAACGGCGGTACCATCAATATGCAGCAGGCTAATTTTCATCATCCGGGACAACTCAGATGGGGCAACCTGTCCAGCGGCGCGTTGAATGTACATAACTCTGCTATCTGGTCGGTGGGCAGCCTGCTCAACGGCGGCGCAGGTCCACGTTTATCGGCCCGTTCTTCTATTATCGACAGCACCCAGCTGGTAACCAGCACGGCTGCCTTATGGAAAAATAACCTGGGTAATATCTGGGGCGTTTCCATTGTAGGCGCCATGGACCGGCAGGGATGGACCGCTACCGCATCTGCCAACAACGGCAACGCTAAAAATGCACTCGACAGCAACGCTACTACCCGCTGGGATACACAAGGCTCGCAGGTAAACGGGCAATCATTTACGGTAGATATGAAAACCGTGAATACTTTCCACGCCATCGTACTCGATGTAACCGGTAGCCCGGACGATTCCCCCGCCGGCTACAGCGCTTATACCTCCAATGATGGTATTAACTGGGGCACCGCTATCGCTACCGGGGTGGGTAATACCGGTATGACGCTGATCAGCTTTACCGATAAAACCGGCAGATATATCAAAATTGTGCAAACCGGCGCCAAAGGGAACTACTGGTCTATTCACGAGTTCTATGTATTCGGTAAAGTGGATGTAGCCAGTGTGAGCGTAACACCGGTATCGGCCCGCTTCAAAGTGGATTCCACCTTGCAGCTCACTGCCAGTATTCTCCCGGTAAATGCCACCAATAAAGCAAAAGTATGGGCCTCCAGCAATACGGCGGTTGCTACGGTAGACAGCACCGGTAAAGTGAAAGGAAAAAGTGCAGGCGTGGCCGTTATCACTGTAACAACACTGGATGGTAACAAAACGGCTATCTCTACCGATACTGTTTATTCCACCGCCTTCATCAAGGCGCCGATAGATCCTGCGGCAGCTCAGTTCAGGATCAAGGCACAGCCACATCTGGATCAGATCTCCATCGCGTGGTCGTCGCCCGATAAATGGAAGTGGGTAAGATTTGAAGTACAGCGTTCGGCAGACGGGGCACAGTTTTCTCCGGTAGCTACCGTAACGGCAGATCCGGAAAAAGCGTTCTATACCGCGCTGGATGCCCGTCAGGCCAACGATGAGGCTTACTACCGCCTGCAGGCAATAAGCGCTAATAACCAGGTGGCCTACAGTAATGTGGTGAAAGTAAATCCTTCCGGAACAGAAGGCGGACTTTTCGTATACCCGAACCCGGTAACCGGTTCCCGTTTGTCGCTCCAGTTCAGGGAAGGCGCTACCGGTCGCTACCAGCTACGGTTGATGAACTACATGAACCAGGCAGTTTACCAGACTACCGTGAATGTAACGGATAAGCATACACCGGTTACCATTCAATGGAACAATAAAATATTGCCAGGATATTATTTACTGGAAGCGGTACACAGCAACGGACAACGGTTCGTAAAAGCAGTGGTGATACCATAAGAAGTTAATTGTTTATTATTCGATCTGATATGACGGCCGGCCTTTTAAGGCCGGCTTATTTTTTTGTAACCATTTCCCTAACTTTCCGGTAAATTAAGGGAGATGGCTACTTCATTATTAGATCAGAACACCGATCCCCTGCTCAAAGCTTTTATAGCAGGTAAATCCGCACAAACGCTGGAGTTGTTGCGGCATTTTATTGCAGCATATGTGAAGCTGGACAAGAAAGTATACCTGTATCCCACTAAATCAATGATAGGTATTGGCAGCGGAGAACGGCGTGTAGCCTGGGTAACACAGCTGGGGAAGAATTTTGTGCATATCGTGTTCCCCTTTCAAAAGCCCTATGAAGAAAACCTCTGTTTCCAGAAAATTGCGCAGGTACCGGGCGATCGTCAACAGTTTAATCATCATTTCCGGATGTTGTTACCGGAAGATATCAATGAAGAGGTGCAGCAATTCATGCGCCTGTCGCTGCACCCCTGATCAATTGCCTATTCGGATTTCAATGCTTTTACCGGGTTGGCCAGCGCGGCTTTCACCGACTGTACCCCAACGGTCAGCAATGCCACGCATAAGGTAACCATACCCGCAATGGCAAACATCCACCAGTGGATCTGAATGCGGTACGCATACTCCTGCAACCAGCTGTTCATCACATACCAGGTCAACGGGGTAGCGATTACAGCTGCGATCAGTACCAGTTTTATAAAATCTCCCGATAACAACGTTACAATATGTGATACAGAGGCGCCCAGCGCTTTCCGGATACTGATTTCTTTCCGGCGCTTATTGATGTTATAGGCGGTTAACCCGAGGATGCCCAGGCAGGTAATAAACAACGTAAAACCGGAGAAGATCTGGACAATCCTGCCAAACTGCTGATCTGCTTTGTACTGCTGATCAAAGAGCTGATCAAAGAAGCGATATTCAAACGGATAGCCCGGGTATTGCTGCTGCCAGTAGTTGCCAATGCTGGCCAGTGTTTTATCCATGTCCGAAGTATTCAGCCGGATGCTGAAATATTTGCCCCTGTCCGGGAAATAGAAATGGATCATCGGCAGCAGTGCGCCTTTCAGGGATTGCTGGTGATAGTCTTCCACTACGCCTTTAATGGTAGTATATCCAAGATTGCTTAAAGAAAGCGACAGCTTTTTCCCAATCGCGTCTTCCGGGCTCTTGAAACCCAGCATACGGCAGGCTTCCCGGTTCATAATAAGCTGATCGTTATTGGAGCCGTCTGCACGGAAGTTTTCACCTGCGGCCATTTTAATATCCATCAGCGGCAGGAAATTGGCATCGATGCCATAGAAGTAATAGGTATATTCCAAACCCTGATCAGAGCCATACTGACTGATTCCTGTGGATGTATTCACTTCGTGGATGCTCACACCGGGTAGCGCGCCACTGTTACTCACGCGTTCTACCTGCGGCAGCTGTTTTACCAGGTTCATGAAAACCTGGCTTTGCGCCCGGCGAATGGAATCAATACCGTCGCCATTACCGGCAGGAATAGGCAGTATCAATACCTGTTTGGTATTGATACCAAGGTCCTGGTGACGCATATACGATAACTGCCGGAATATGATCAGGGAGGCAGACAGCACCACCAGTGCCGCTACAAACTGCCCGGATACCAGTATGCTGCGTAATACGGTACCGCCTTGCGACGCCGTGAAAGACCGACGGGTAACACTCACCGGCTTCACGCCCGATAATACCAGCGCCGGATACAGACCGGATATTATGCAGTTGAACGCAAACAAGCCCAGTACGGTATACCAGAAATACGGCAACTGGAAAATATTGGTAGGAACAGGTCGGTCGATCAGCTTTACATAAGCCGGCATCAGCACTGCAATCAGCAGCAATGCCAGCGATAGCGCAATGATATTCAGCAGTAACGTTTCCGTCATGAATTGTTTGATCAGTGATAAACGGGAAGAGCCCAATGCTTTCCGCATCCCGGTTTCTTTGGTACGGTCAGATGCCCTAGCAGTGGTCAGGTTGATGTAATTCACTGCGCCTATCAGTAATACCAGTACGGCAATGACCATCATGAACTGCACCGTTTTGGAATCGCCGTTTTCTTCCGGTTCAAACGATTTATGCGAATGCAGATGAATATCTTTGATGGGCTCCGCAGTATAAAGGGCGTTCTTGATATGCGCTTTGGCAAAGTCTTTCAGCTTGCGGTTGAAAGCTGCCAGGTTCGCATTCGGCGCCAGTTGTACATACGTATAGTTATTGTTGCCGTGGAAGGAAGTCAGGTCTACATTCCTGCGTGTAACGGTGAGCAGGGACAGCAACAATTCCACTTTCAGGTGCGTGTTGGGTGGCACATCTTTGATCACCCCGCTGATGGTAAACAGCTCGTTTCCATCCAGGAAGGTTTTACCCAGCGCCGGTTCATTGCCAAACAGCCGTTTGGCCAGTGAGGCTGTTAACACCGCCTGGTTAGGCGCTGTAAAAATGCCTTCCGGCGAGCCTTCTATAAAGTCGTAGTTAAATACTTTGAACATGGAAGGATCTACCGCATATGCATGGTTGATCTTAAATATTTTGTTATCCGATTTAATATCACGGATTTCGTCCATGTTTTCTACCCGGACATAATCCACTACTTCCGGCATCTCTTTTTTTAGCAGGGGCGCCATCGGGGGATGTGTTTCACAATCGGTGAACACATATTCCGCACCCTTATACAGGTCCAGCGTAATACGGTAAATGTTGTCCGCCCTTTTATAAAAGTTTTCGTAGCTGTTTTCAAACCGCACGTAGTGAATGATAAACAGGAACGCGGCGGTGGCCATTGCCAACCCCACAATATTGATGGAGGCATAAAATTTGTCTTTCCGGAGATTTCTCGCCGCCAGTTTAAGATAATTGCTGAACATACTGCTGCATTTAAAGCCTTGTCCGGTATACAAGAACATTGCCATTTCCCGGAATCCCTTGCCAGACCTGATACGCACATGGCGGCCTTTGGAAAATTGTCCGGAAACGGACATGCGGATGTCCGGAATTGCTGACCCCCGGTTTACTCCCGGAGACAACGGTAGCAACGTAATTTAAGGTAAAGGCCGGATATCTATTTAACGGAATGGTGTTATATTTAGGGAGTAACCTGTTTAAAACTCCGCGTATGAATCACCTCCGGCCTGCTTCGAAGAATATGATAGAATCCATCCTGGTGCTCTTGCTGCTGCTGGCATTACTGCTGGCACTCTATAGTGTGCTGCGGCTGTTTTTTGGCGTGCTTACTTTTGCGCTTATCTTTTCAGTATCCTTTCACCCGCTGTTTGAAAGGGTGGTGCTTTGGGCAAAAGGGCGGCGCAAACTGGTGGCTACCGTTTATGCCATTCTGCTGGTGGCGATTATTGCTTTGCCGGTGACTTATATTATTGCAGCCCTCAGCGGGCATGTACGTGAAGCCATACAATGGATCGCCAATGTAAAGGAAAACGGCTTGCCGGCGCTGCCCGACTGGCTGGTAAAGATGCCTTATGTAGGGCCTGATATTACCGAGTTCTGGCAGCACATGCAGGAAAGTCCCCGCGAAACCTTATCCACCAATGTACACGAACAACAGGTAAGAATGATATTACATCATGTGATCAGCAGTGGCGCCGGTATCCTGGGGGCGGCCGGACAGCTGGTGATCGGCATTATCATTTCCGCTTTTTTCCTGGTAGGAGGAGAGAAGGCCGTGCGGCCTATCCGTGCTACCGCGCAGCACCTGCTGGGCAGGAAAGATGGGGCTGATCTGCTGATAGCCACCACCATGGCTGTAAAGGGCGTGTCGATCGGTGTAATGGGAACGGCTTTTATCACGGGAATTGTTTCCTTTATCGGGTTGAAGATCGCCGGAATTCCTTTTGCACTGGGCCTGGCTGCCATCATCTTTTTCCTGGTAGTGATCCAGATCGGACCGCTGGTCGTATGGGTACCGCTTACCATCTGGATGGCCACACAGGGACATCCCGGTATGACGGTCTTCCTCGCCATTTATGGCGCCGGCATCCAGGTGGGAGAAGCCATCCTGAAACCGCTGCTGATTGCCAGAAGCGGGAAGCTGCCTTTCCTGGTGCTGTTCATCGGTGTTATTGGCGGCATGGCTGCCTGGGGATTCACCGGCATGTTTAAGGGCGCCATCATCGTAGCCGTGTTCTATACCATTTTCAACTCCTGGCTGGATCGTAAAGATACGACCCCGGGTTCCCATGCTGCATAATAGATAGTATCTTCGCCCCGATCATCAGACAAAATATGAAAGCTGCGAGCATCAGTGAAATAAAAAAAGAATTGACTACCCTCGCGCCGGCAGAACTGTCGGCGTTATGTTTACGCCTGGCCAAATACAAGAACGATAACAAGGAATTGCTCACCTACCTGCTGTTTGAAGCCCATAATGAAGAAGGCTACGTGGCCGCCGTGAAAGAAGAAATAGACAACGGCTTCACAGAAATGGGCGGTGATAAATTATACCACGCCAAAAAGCGGCTCCGCAAAATTCTCCGCATAACCAACAAGCATATACGTTATACAGGCTCCAAAGCCGCAGAAGCAGAACTGCTGATTTATTTCTGTCAGAAGATGAAAGCGGCCGGGTTACTATCTTCCTATAGTGTTCAGCTGAATAACCTCTACGAACAACAGCTGAAGAAGATCGCCAAAGTAATTGCCACGCAACATGAGGATCTGCAATACGATTACCTGCGACAACTGAAACAGTTGTCCGGCGGGGACTGATCCGTTCCTAAAACGCTTCCGAGAAATTGATATAGAATCCCTGCCAGTGGTCTGGTCCGAAGCCCATATCAAAACGCAGGTTCGTGTTGTTCTTTGTATCTACCCGGATGCGCAGGCCTACGCCATAACTGAGGTGAAAGCCGTTGAGCGACAAATCCTTATAACTATCCGCCACCCGGCCGGTACCAACAAAGGCCGTGGCGCCAAAGATGTTCCATATGGGCGCCCGGTACTCCACCTGGGCATCTACCAAAACACGATCGCGGTAAGCGCCCATGTAATAGCCCCGCATCTTACTGTCGCCCCCCATCTGGGCCAGCTCATAAAAGGGCACATCCCCGCCGGTATAGGTAGTGGTAGCCTGTAATGCAATGACATGTTTCAACCAGGGATTGAAATATTTACGGAGGTCTACATCTACCCGCGTATACTCGTAGGCGCTGCCCAGGAAAGAAGGGTGAAACAGTACCGTGCCAATGGCATACGCGCCCTTGTGTGGATTGTAACGGTTATCGCGGCTGTCGTAGGCCGTACTAAGCCCTATGCCGGTAGAATAGCCTCCATCCAGACCCGGGTAGTTTTCCCGGATCAGGAAACTATTGCTGTCCGGCTGCACGCTAAAGTAGTCGGATACGGTAACGGCTACACCGGCGTAGAAATTCTTAAACCATTGCCGCAAAGCCGTTGCGGAGAACTGGAAACGGCTGTATTGCACTTCCTGTATACTGTCTTTCGAAATATCATTGCCGATGCCATATATAAACTCCGGTTGCTTTTTGTAATTGATATACCCCATGATCACGTACTGGTTTTCCTTTAAGATCATTTCGGTAGATACAGACGCATTGATGCGCCCATTGGTAGATACCGTGAACACTTCCGACAACTTGGAAGGTTTGCTGATGGTATCTTTCTTCGAAAAATTTAACAGGTTATACTTGGCGAGTCCGAAAATATGCCCAGCCTCCGTGGTATAGGAATACAGCGGCACGGGGATGATCTTAAACAGGGCTTCCGCCTTCTTGTTAAAGCGATCAAACTTTGAAGGGGCTTTATGGGTGGTATCTGCAATGGCGTGTGTGGTATCCGTTTGTGCCTGGCTCATGGAAAATATGCCCGATAGCAGGAGTACCAGGAGCCAGGGGCGATATGGTGAAACAGGCATGCTGTACACGTTTTACAGATTAAAAAAAGACCACCGTGATAAACCGGTGGTCTTTCTATATTCATTTAACGTGCCGTACGTTGCTTTTGTTCGGTGGTAACGGGTAACTATTCTGTGCGCAGACTTTTTACGGGGTTCACCGTGGCCGCGCGGACCGACTGAAAGCTCACCGTAACAAGGGCGATGAAGATGGCCAGCGATCCGGCTGCAGCAAACATCCACCATTGCAAAGGTACCCGGTAAGCGTAGGCCGATAGCCATTTGTTCATGGCATACCACGCAATCGGTGTGGCAATGAGTAAGGCAATCATCACCAGTTTGAGGAAATCGCCGGACAATAGCCGCACAATACCACTGGCGCTGGCGCCCAATGCTTTACGGATCCCTATTTCTTTTCTCCGTTGTTCTGCACTGAAAGAAGCCAGTCCGAATAAGCCCAGGCAGGAAATAAGGATGGCAATGAGGGTAAAGCAATTGATGATGCGGGACAAGGTCATTTCTGTTTCGTATTGCTTTTGTATCGCTTCATCCAGGAATACATATTCAAACGGAACGTTGGGCAACAGCGTTTTCCAGACGCCTTCTATTTTGCCCAGCAGTGCTTTGTAGTTTTTACTGTTACTGTTGAGAATGATGTGGGAGAAGTCGGCCACTTCCCCGTCATAGATCAGCATAAAAGGTTTTACAGCATCTTGCAGGGAGCTGTAATTAAAATCTTTCATGACGCCGGCTATTTCAAAGTTAACGGGCGTGGCTATATCTACCGAATGGGTGAATACGTGTTGTCCTTCGGCGGTTTTGGGATCCAGTCCGAGCTGCCTGGCCAGTGTTTCATTGATCAGGATGCGGTTGGAATCGTTGTCGCGGAAAGGGCGTCCGCTGGCCAGTTGTATGCCGGTAGCGCTGGTAAAGTTTTCGTCGGTCAGCATAAACTGCGCATCTACTGCATGGGCCACATCGGTCACGGGCGTACGAAGATGTACATCATTAAACACAAACCGGCTGGGGTAGTTATTCGACATACCGGCCGATTTAATTTCGGGCAGTTGCCGCAGGGAAGAGGCCAGTGCGGTCATTTTGCTTTTAGCTTCGGGGGTATCAAAACTGAGTACCAGTTGTTGATCCTTGTCGAAGCCCAGGTCGCGGTTGCGGATATAATTCAGTTGACTGTAAATAATGATAATGCCGGTGATCAGTACAATCGACAACACAAACTGGAAAACCACCAGCGAGCGGCGGATGCCTGCTGCGGAGATCTGGTTGCTGAAATTGCCCTTCATTACTTTCACACTGTTGAAGGCAGAAAGATAAAAGGCGGGGTAGCTGCCGGCGATCAGACCAGTGCCCCCGATCAGTGCTGCAATAAGTAACCATAGCCGGAAATCGGCAAAAACAGACAATTGCACTTGCGCCTGCGTCATCTGGTTCAGCCAGGGCAGTAATATCATCAGTAAGGGGATGGCAATAAATACACCTACTGCGGAAAGCAGCAGGGATTCACCGATGAACTGTTTCACGAGATCTTTCCTTTTGGCGCCCATTACTTTTCGGATGCCCACTTCTTTCGCTCTTTTGGAGGCCCTTGCCGTAGAAAGGTTCATGAAGTTGATACAGGCAATCAGCTGTATCAGGCCCCCAATCAGCAGTAAGAGGTAGAGAAAACGTTTACTGACCGTTTTACCCAGTCCAAGTGTAAAGGTATCGCTGGTATGTACGTCGGCGATGGGTTGCAGTGTCAGTACTTTTTGGGTTCCCATGGCTTTTAGCTGTGCGGCGCCATGTTGTTGCAGAAACGCCGGCAGCTTATCTTCCAGGGTGGTGGCACTGCTATGTGGTTTCAGTTTGATATAGGCGGCTACGAAGTTGTTGGTGGCCCAGGAATCGCTGTGCAGTACAAATTCACCTACGCCACCGCTGTTCATGGAAAAAAAGAGATTAGCATGCAGGTGTGATTTTCCCATGCTTTCATCCACTACGCCGGTTACTTTGAAATCATGTACGCCACCGGCATGTTCAATGCGCAGGATGTTGCCCACCGGATCAGTATGACCAAATAATTTCTCTGCGACGGGTTGCAGTAATACTACGGAATACGGCGCGGCCAGCGCATCGGCCGGCTGCCCGTTCACAAAATGATAGGTGAAGATGTCAAAAAAGGTGGAGTCCACATAGGCGGCATCTTCGGCATACAGTGATTTATCTTTAAAATGAAGCAGGTGCCGGTTTTCTGTTTGTGAAATAGCTACGCGGGTATATTGCTGCACTTCGGGGAAGTCATTTTTAATGGCTGGCGCAATAGGAGGAGAGGTAGTGGCAATATGCGCCGCATCACCGGTCGATTTTAAGGAGGTATTTACGCGGTAAATATCTCCGGCCTGCCGGTAATGCCGGTCGTAGCTGAATTGCTCCTGCACATACAACAGGATATACAGGCAACATACCGTACCGGTAGCCAGACCGAGGATATTTATAAAGCTGAAGGTTCTGTTTTTCTGCAAAAAACGGATGGCAGTCAGAAAGTAGCTTTTAATCATAAAAAATTTCAGTTGAAAAAGATCAGGTCATGTCCGTTACCAACGCAGTGCCAGAATCGTAGTTGCTAAAAATCAGCTGGTTACAAATGAGAATGTGCGGTAGTTGTCCGCTAATGTACAATGGCTGTTCATTTCTGCGCTGATTTGTTCCCTTCAACAGAAAATTTTATTTTAGATCGTGTGGAAGAATTTAAGGAGCTTAAAATGAAGGAATGAAAGTTTTATTTGAAACCGCGCGGCTGCAGGTGCGCACCTTAGCCGCCACCGATGATGCGTTTATCCTGGAGTTGCTGAATACGCCTTCCTGGCTGCAGTATATCGGCGATCGCCAGATCCGCACGCTCGCGGATGCACAGCGCTACATCATGAACAACCTGTTACGGCTATACGCAGAACAGGGATATGGCGCCTGGGTGGCAGTGCTGAAAGAAACCGGGAATGCCATCGGTATCTGTGGTCTTTTCAAAAGAAAATATCTTGATCAGCCAGACATAGGCTTTGCCTTTTTACCACAGGCAGAAGGTCTGGGTTATGGATATGAAGCAGCCACCGGCACCGTGGAATATAGCCGGCAAAACTTCCCGTTCCCCGCCTGTTTGCCATTACACAGCCAGATAATCACCGCTCTATACGTTTGCTGAAACGCGCCGGTTTTAACACGCTGGGTACTATCCTCCCTCCGGGAGATGTGGAGGAACTGATCTTGTTCGATATATCGTTAGGGGAGGGCAGAACGCCGCTTACGGTAAGCCAGGATCCTGCTCAGGACCAGGTAGATCAATGAACCCACACACAACACCACCAGTCCGGTTCTGAGCCACGCAGCAGCTGTTACAGATAAACCAATACCTGTACCCAGCGCCACATATGCTGCAAAACAAACCGGACACTTTGGAAGCAGTACCAGGGTGATGCCCGGGATCAGCCATCGCACTCCTTTTACAAAGCGTTGCCGTATAGTAAGCGGACCAGTGGTTTGCGCTGCGGTTGTTTTACGATCGCTGCTGCCCGTTGCAGCGCCGCAGGAACAATTTGTTTTCATGATACGCATATTGATGGTATCGGAATCTTTATTCTTCGGAACAACAGGAACCCGGCGCTTTCTCTTCATGATACCGCCCGGTATCGTCCACATGCCCTTTCGCATCGTATTTGTCGTGATGCCGTACCCATGAGGTTAAATCTCCTGCCGCATTTATTTCATTACGCCCCAGTGGCGCTATGTCCAGGTAATTATAAGTGATCAGCTGCAATTCTCCACCACGGCCATAAGTAGAGTAAGTATGGTAGATGTCGCCCGCCTCGTCTTTATAAAAAACACTCAGTCCCGGCAGATCTTCCACATGTTTGGGTAATCCTTCTGTAATACCATAATTGTAATTCACTTTCCCCTGTTCCAGTTCTTCTGGCCGGAACGATACATGGTAGTCGTAATTGAAATCACTTTCACCGGAGGATACCCATTTAAAATCCCATTCCATCCGTTTACGGAAGGCCTGCAGCACCTCCAGCGGTGCGCGTGATACAACCACCAGCGATACATCGTGATGCTCCAGGTGGGGCAATGCGCCGTTAATGGAATCTGCGGCGAAGGAGCAGCCTACACAACCGATTTTTTCATGAGGACCAAACATAAAATGCTGGATAATCAGCTGACTGCGGCCATCAAACAGGTCTGCCAGGGTCACTTTCCCATCCGGACCATCAAATACATAGTTTTTTTCCACTTTTTCCCAGGGCAAAGCCATCCGTTCCCGGCTCAGCTCATCCCGCATATGTGTATAGGCCTTTTCTTTTTCGAGGAACTTTTTCCTGGCTTCCAGCCATTCTTCAGAAGACACTACAGCGTGTGGGGGACCGGGTTTAACAGCATTATCTTTAAAACCAGTCGTTACAGGAGTACTCATGATTTCAGTTTTTTAATGTACTACAAATCTCCTGTGTTCGCACGACAATCCGCCTGTGCAAATGCGACTTGTTTAGGGGGCATTTGTGCCATCGTGCGGTCCGGGGTTCAGCCTGTTTCCAATGACAGTGGAATTGGTTAACTTCATACTAAATAGTTTACCATGGAAAAGGCCATCATTCATTTAGACGGGAAAGACTATCACATTTTACCCGGTGATAACAACCAGGAAAAGACATATATGGTGCAGATAGATACCCATGAAGTTACCTTCCGGCCAGACGACCAGGGTAAGCTCCAGGCCTCCCACGATCATATTCCCAACGAGTTTCTCTCCCGGCTCGCCCAAAAAATAGAATCGTATTTCTTCTGATTTCTTCCCTAATTTTAGCGTTTTGTAATCAGCAAGTGCTTATGAACAGAGTAATTTATAGCCTGTTGATGCTGTTGGGTATTACTACCATCGCATCTGCACAGGAATTGTACATGCCGCGTAATATCAAACAGGCATATGTAAAGGGAACAAGAGATAAGAGCGGCTTACCCGGTAAGCACTACTGGCAGAATAAAGGATTTTACAACATTCAGCTGGCCGTGAACCCACCCAACCGCAAAGTGACCGGCACCGAAACCATCCGCTATATTAATAACAGCCCGGATGTATTGAAAAGCTTCGTGCTGCGCCTGATCGTGAACCTGCATAAATACCAGGCCCCGCGTTCCGGCTATGTAAGCAAAGACTTTCTCACCGACGGTGTGACCATAGATACCCTGGTGATCAATGGCGTGCCCGTGAAATTCAATAATGATGTAGGCACCCTGGCACATGTGATATTACCAAAGCCGCTGGCGTCGAAAGACAGTCTGCAGCTGCTGATAAACTGGCATTACGACCTCTCCGTGCAAAGCGGCCGGGAAGGCATGCTGGACAGTACCAGCGTGTTCATGGCTTACGCCTATCCCCGCATTTCTGTTTACGACGATTATAACGGCTGGGATGCCCTTGATCATACCGACCGCGTAGAGTTTTACAGTGACTTCAACGATTATGAAGTAGCCGTTACCGTTCCCAAAAACTTTGTAGTTTGGGGCACCGGTGATCTGCAGAATGGGGCAGAAGTGCTGCAACCCGCCATCGCCAAACGTTTACAGCAGTCCTATACGTCGGATCAGGTGATGCATATCGCGAACCTCGATGAAATGAAAGGCAACAAGGTGACCCGTCAGCAGGACTGGAATACCTGGAAATTTAAAGCCACCCATATTGCAGATGTGACGTTCGCTGCCAGCAACCACTATGTATGGGATGCCGCCAGCGTAATTGTTGACAGCAGCACCATGCGCCGCGCCAGCGTACAGGCCGCGTTTAATGACACGGCTACCGATTTCCATCACTCGGTGAGGTTTTCACAGAATGCACTAGGTTGGTTCTCCCACCACTGGCCGGGCGTACCGTATCCTTTCTCTGTGATGACCGCCGTACAGGGTTTTGCAGATATGGAATACCCGATGATGGTGAACGATGGCTCTGCCGGCGATGACCTCAGCTTCGCACAGCTGGTGCAGGACCACGAAATTGCACATACCTATTTCCCGTTTTATATGGGGATCAACGAAAGCCGCTACGCCTTTATGGATGAAGGCTGGGCCACTACGTTTGAGTACCTGATCGGGATTGCGGAAAAAGGAAAGGAAGTAGCGGATAACTTCTACAAGAAATTCAGGGTAACAAAATACATTTTTGATCCTTCTACAGAAGAAGACCAGCCTATTATTTCCATGTCTAACCAGGTAAGTGGTTTGGGCTACAGCAACAACTCCTATGGCAAGGCGTCACTGTCGTATCTTGCTGTAAAAGACCTGCTGGGAGATGCACGCTTCAAAAAATGCCTGCATGCCTACATGGACAACTGGCATGGTAAACATCCGCTGCCCTGGGATTATTTCTATTCCTTCAATACGGCCGCAGGAGAGAACCTGGACTGGTTCTGGAATAACTGGTTCTTCAGCAATAATTATATAGATCTTACGCTGTCGTCTGTAAAAGTAAAAGGTAAAAAAGCCACTTTACAGATCGCCAATACCGGCGGTTTTGCGATTCCTTTTGATGTGATCGTGACTTATACAGATGGTACAACAGGTAGTTTCCACCAGACCCCGGGTATCTGGAAAGCCAATACCAAAGCGGTAACGCTGGATATTACGCTGGCCGGAGACGTGCAGGGAATACAACTGGATGGCAACCTGTTCATGGATGCCAATGCGAAAGATAACAGCTGGACGAAATAAGGACTATTCTTCTTTGAGCAAACCATTTACCCTGGAGTATTCTACCGCTTCTTCGATACTGTTCACCTGGAATTTGCGCAGAATATTCATCCGGTGTGCTTCAATAGTACGGATACTGATGTTCAGGGATTCAGCAATGTCTTTGTTGTTGAGTCCCTGACTGATCATCCGCATGATCTGTTCTTCGCGGCGGGAAAGGGAGATCTCCTGGGCGCCGCCATTGCCCGGTGTTTGTTTGGCATCGAGGTATTTCTTCACAAGAATATCACTCACTTCCCCGATAAAATAATACTTCCCCTGATGAATAGTGCGGATGGCACTGAGGAATATTTTATTGCTGGTATCTTTCAGGATGTAACCACTGGCGCCCATTTCCAGCGCAGCGGCCACGTAATCCGGTTCATCAAAAAGACTAAAAAACAAAATCCTGCCACGGGGATTTTTCTCCAGTAAGAGAATGCTGGTTTCCAATCCGTTCATACCCGGCATCCGGATATCCATGATGATCACGTCCGGTTGTGCGGTGGCCAGTTGTTGCAGGGCATCTTCCCCGCTGCTGGCTTCCCCGGTTACCTCCATATCTGCCTCACTGTTGATCAGCTGTTTAAGGCCGTTCCGGAATATTTCATGATCATCTACTAAAAAAACGCCTATTTTTTTCATTGCTAAAAGGTTATCGCCAACTGTATAATTGCTCCGGTGCCGGGCTTTGAGTTGATCTGAAGCGTTCCGCCCAGTAACTCTGCCCTTTCTTTCATATTGCGGATGCCATTCACTTTCCTGGCCTGTTCCTTTGAGTACAGTTGCTGGCTGTCGAAATGAAAGCCTTTCCCGTTATCGCGGACGGTCAGCTGCAGGAAATGAGGAGTGCCGTCAATATCTATTTCAATGGTATCCGCTTCCGCATGTTTGATAGCATTGTTCAACGCTTCCTGCAAGATACGGTAAACGCCTGTCTTTACTTCTTTGGGTAAGACGGCGGCCGACAAAGTTTCTTCCAGCTGGAAGTCAATCCCCGGCGCCGTTTGCCGGCACAGCTTTATCAGTTCATCGATGGCGGCCCTAAGCCCGAAATCTTCCAGTACACTGGGCAGCAGGTCGGCGCAGATCCGCTTGGTTTCATTGATAATGCTGTACATCATGGTATTTACCATGGCTATTTCGGGATCGTGCTGCATGCTGCGGTCTTCGATCTGTTCCAGTTTCATCCGCAGGCTGGTCAGCATCTGCCCGATGCCATCATGTATTTCAGCGGCCACCCGTTTGCGTTCTTTTTCCTGCCCGTTGATGATGGAATAGGAGCGGATACGCTGTTCCGTTTCCTGGCGCAATAGCTTCTCCTGGTTGGCCAGTTGTACCTGCTCGGTGAGTTTACGGGCCCTTTCTTCGGCATCTACCAGCCCCCGGATAATTTTGCGGATGCGGGTGGATAAAGGATAGAAGATAACGCCGGCTTCCAGCATCAGGGTAAACAGTACCAGGCCCAGTACGATGTATTCAATTTCTTTCAGGTTGCGGATTCTCTCTTTGGAAAACCGGTCGTAATCGAATACGATCAGCTCCATGCCCAGCAGGTACGACTTCTCATATGCAAGAATGGTTTGCACGTAAGGGCGTATATGGGCGGGGTTGAAGGTGCTGTCGCGGTACAATACATCAATCATCTTGCTGGCGGCGGCCCATATTTCCTGGTGTGGGTTCCGGATAATTTCAAACATCTGTTTCAGTTCATCCTGGTCATTGGCGGGGAGGTTGAGGAAGTTGCTGCCTGCCTGCAAACCTTCATGCGATTTCTGCCACTGCTTCAATGTATTGATAAATTCCTTGCGGTTGTCATCGATGTCCCTGCCGGATTCCAGTAACAGCGCCAGTTTGCTGAGGGTCTGGCTGTACGTACGTAATCGCGCGGCAAAGTTGATGACATGCGAATCATTCATCTGATGGTTCAGCGCCTGCTGGATTTTTATCTGGCTGAATACAGAGAGCAGGGCAATGGTGGTCAGCGCCACCGCATAGAGGATGGTGAATATTTTAAATACGCTTCTATCTTCGGATACAGGATGCATAATGATAAAGGTAATTAAAAGGAAAGAGGCTGTACCAGGTAAACTGGTGCCAGCCTTTTGTCCGGATGCTTCACAGCAGCCGTATGCAGCTATTTTTTCGCGTTACACGGAAATATGTTTTTCCAGTTCTGAATGCTTTAATTCTTCTGCAGTGCCATCCATGACCATCTTGCCCCGGTCCATGAAATAGTAGTGGTCCGTAACCTGGTTGGCAAAGTCGATTTTCTGTTCCACCAGCAATACCGATAATCCTTTTTCCTGTACCAGTTGTTGCAGGATGCTGCCGATTTCCTGTGCAATGGAAGGCTGTATGCCTTCTGTAGGTTCGTCCAGCAGCAGGAGGGAGGGCCGGCTTACGAGTGCCCTGGCAATAGATAATTGTTGCTGTTGTCCGCCACTGAGGTTACCGCCTGCACGTTTGCGAAAGTCTTTCAGGATAGGAAACAGCTGGTATATTTCGTCCTCCGGTATTTTTGCTTTGCGGTCGGGATGTGCTTCCAGGCCGAGTTGCAGGTTTTCGTACACCGAGAGTTTCGGGATAATTTCCCGGCCTTGCGGTACGTAAGCAATACCGGCCCGGGCTTTTTTATGCGGGGGCAGGGTGGTTACATTTTCGTTGTTGAAAAGGATGGTGCCATCCTGTGCAGGGAGTAGCCCCATGATGGTTTTTAGCAGGGTGGTTTTACCTACACCATTGCGTCCCATCACGGTGGTAACGGCTCCCTTTTTTACGCTGAGCGTGGTGCCGCGCAGAATGATGCTTTGTCCGTATGCGGCGGAGATATTGTTTACGGTTAATACCGGTGCCTGGAATGTGTGGATCATAATGTTTCAAGTTGAGCGTTAGTACGGCCTAAATAACAATCTATTACCCGCTGGTCGTTCTTTACTTCCGCGAAAGTGCCTTCCATCAATCGTTTGCCGCGAACCAGTACGGTTACCAGTTCGTTGGCTATCTGTTCTACAAATTTCATATCATGTTCAATCACAATGATGCTGTGCGCTTTGGAGAGTTCCAGCAACAGCGCGCCCGTTTTCTCGGTTTCCTCATCAGACATACCTGCGGCGGGTTCATCTATCAGCATCAGCGTAGGGTCCTGTAATACCACGATGGCGATTTCCAGCCATTGCTTTTGTCCGTGCGACAGATCCCCGGCCATTTTGTACATGGCGGTGGTGAGCGATAATTTAGTGGCTACCGCATGGATACGTTCTGCCAGTGCCGGTGTAGCTTTGAAGAAGAGGGAAGAGAAAATATCTTTCTTCATTTTCGCAGCCAGCAGCAGGTTGTCATACACCGTTAAACCGGGGAATACAGAAGGCTTCTGGAACTTCCTGCCGATGCCGGCTTCGGCGATCTTTACTTCTGTTTTCCCAAGGATAGGTTTTCCGTTGAAAGTGATTTCCCCCTTGTCTGCTTTTGTTTTTCCGCAGATGATATCCAGGAAGGTGGACTTGCCCGCCCCGTTGGGACCAATGATGACACGTAATTCTTTATCGCGCAAACTGAAATGGTCCAGGTTCAGGGCGTGTACACCTCCAAAGGATACCGACAGGTTATTGACGTTGAGTAGCATATCAGAGGGTCGTTTGAGGCGTTTTGAATCGGGTGTTGGCAAGCCGTTGCCGGATACTTTCTACCAGTCCCATAAATCCTTTATCGAAATACAATACCGTGATCACAAAGAGGAAGCCCAGGATAAACAGCCAGGAGTCGGGGAATAAACTGGTGCAGATGCTGTAAAGGAAATTTACGAGCAAAGCACCCAGCACAGCGCCTTTCAGGTTGCCGCGTCCACCGAGGGCTACCCACATCACCATTTCTACGGAGGCTTTCACATCCATGCGTCCGGGAGTGATGATACCGGTTTGAGGCAGGTACAGCATACCTCCCACGGCGGCTAACAGTGCCGCCACTACGAAAACCGCCAGCTTGTAATCTACCACCTTGTAGGCGGCATAACTGATGCGGGATTCGCTGTCGCGGATCGCCTGCAGTACTTTCCCGAATTTGGAATGCGTGATATAGTAACAGGCAAAGTAGGCCGCGCAGAGCACCGCAAAGGAGATCATGTAGAGTCCTAGTTTTACGGAAGATGACGACAGGTTATAACCCAGGATGGTGTTGAAATCTGTGAGCCCGTTGGTACCTCCCAGGTTGGTTTCATTTCTCAGGAAAATGAGCCACATGGCCAGCGTGAGCGCCTGGGTAATGATGGCCATGTATACGCCTTTGATCCGGCTCCGGAACAATACAAAACCCACTACAAAGGCAAACAGTGCGGGAATCAGCAAACAGAGTACCAGGGACCAGCCGAAAGAATGAAAGGGTTGCCAGAAGAAGGGCAGTGTTTCTATTTTATTCCAGGCCATAAAATCGGGCAGCACCGCACCTGCGGCTACCGTTTTTTTCAGCAGCAGGTGCATGGCAATACCATAACTGCCGAGGCAGAAAAAGAAGGCCTGGCACATCGACAGAATGCCGGTGTATCCCCAGATGAGATCAATGCCCAGCGCGGCGATGGCAAAGCAGAAATAGCGTCCCCATACAGAAATGGTGTTCACTGATAAGAAGCCGGAGAGATAACCTGCCGGCAGCAGGATCGCGAAGAACGCGATGAATAATATATAATACAGTGGATTTGTTTTCGTTCTCATATGCCTGGTTTTTAATCTTCCGCAATGCGGCCTTTGTCTGGAAATAAGCCTTTGGGTTTATACTGCATAAACAGCATGATAAACACCAGGATAAATACTTTGCCGTATACCGCCTGGAAAAAGGATTCTGATATTTTCGTGAAGAAGCCGATGCCCAGTCCCGAAAAGATGGTACCAGCCAGTTTTCCCACGCCTCCTGTTACTACCACCAGGAACGAATCCACGATATAGGTTTGTCCCATATCGGGTACCACGTTCCCGATCAGCGTAATGGCGCAACCGGCCAGTCCGGCCAGCCCGGAGCCGATAAAGAAGGTAATGGCTGCCACGCGCCTGGTTTCAATACCGAGGCAGGCGCTCATCTGCCGGTTCTGTGTAACGGCGCGGATCTGCAGGCCTAATCTGCTCCGGTATAACATCAGGTAAGTAAACAGCACCATCAGCAGTGTCAGCACAATGATAAAGATGCGGTTGTAAGGCAAGGTCAGGTGCGGCGATACCTGCCAGCCACCTGATAACAGCTGTGGTGTTTTTACGGCCGTGAGGTCGCCGAACAGCAGGCGGGCGGTCTGGATCAATATCAGGCTCACGCCCCAGGTAGCCAGCAGGCTTTCCAGTGGCTTCGCATAGAGGTGACGGATCACCAGTCTTTCCAGCACCAGGCCCATGGCGCCGGCTACTACAAAAGAGATGGGCAGGGCTGCCAGGAAAAAGAGATCTGTTTGGGGAATGCCCAGTACGTTGGTAAAAAGCAGTTGTGTGCAATAAGTGGTGTAGGCGCCTATCATCAGGAATTCACCGTGCGCCATGTTGATGATGCCGGCCAATCCGTATACGATAGAAAGCCCGAGTGCAATCAGGATCAGGATGCTGCCCAGGCTTAACCCGCTGAAGAAGTTCTGTACCCGCTGGAGCTGGTCGTAACGTTTCTCGAGGCTTACCGCTTTGGCGGCTGCATAGGAGGCTACCTCCTTATCAAAAGCGTTGTTTTTTGCGTAGTTCCGTAATAATACCGGAGCGTTGTCGCTCCAGTTATCACCGATGCTGTCGATATATGCTTTGGCGTTAGTAGCGTTGCCGGCGCTGTAAAGACGGGCGGCATACAGTACATCTTTGCCGGTGCGCAGGGCGTCGGCATTGGATTCTTTTGCCAGTGCTGCCTGGAGGATGCGCAGGGTGGCGGTGTCGCCGGTGTTTTTCAGCTGACTGTAAGCTAGGATGCGTTTTTGTGCGTCATTGCTGAAGAGGTTCAGCAAAGGCGCGATGTCGGCCAGTTGCAGGCGGTCGCCCCGGGGGATGTCTACCGTCTGCAAGGCAGACAAAGGTAACAGCAGCGGTTGCCCGCTGCTGTTGGTGAGTAATTTATTATCGGGATAAAGGGTATAGAGCCGGTAAGTTCCTTCTCCGGTGGGTTTGGCGTCGATGGTCACCGCTTTGTGGTCCAGCAGGTACAGCTTTTTGTCGTTGATCGCCATCAGCAGGGGGAAGGTGGCCGGTATCCGGAGAGCGGCCAGTCTGCCTATTGCCTGTGTCCTTACGGAATCGTGCGATGGTGACAGTACCTGTGTGGTATAGATCGTGGCGCTGTCCTGGGCGGCGGCTACCTGTTGGAGCAGCAGCAGGGTGCAGAGCAGTAACAGGCCGGCCATGGCTTTTGCAGCATGTGTGTACCTGTTTTGCAGCAGCTCCCTGGCGGGCGGTATGCCGGTTTGTTTCCCGTTTGTGCCGGACCCCACTTGTTGGAATGATAAGGAAATTTTCATTGCGTCATATTTGATAAGTTGGAAATAGCCTGTCTGTCTGATCTTCGGCGTACTTACTTTTTGGCGTAGGTGCCGTTATGATTCACCCAGTCGCAATCTTTATCGGGAGAAGTGAGTGGCGACCACGGTTGTGGGTCTACCAGTCCTTCTGATTTCCAGATGATATCAAACTGGCCGTCTGGTTTGATTTCGCCGATCACTACCGGTTTGGCCAAGTGATGATTTCTCGGATCCATTTTTACGAGACCGTCAGGGGAAGTGAAATCCAGGCTGTAGAGGGCGTTGCGTACTTTGGATACTTCGAAGGAGCCTGCTTTTTCTGCTGCTTTAGCCCAGAGGTATACACCGGTGTAGGCCCAGCAGATAGGATCGTCGGTTACTCTTTTATCGCCGCCGGGTAATCCTTTTTTGGCGCAGAAGGCTTTGAAGTCGGCCACGAATTTTTTGTTTTCGGGCAGGTCGTTCGACTGAAAGTAGTTCCATGCAGCGAGGTGTCCTACCAGGAATTCGGTATCCATGGAGCGGAGTTCATCTTCTGCCACAGAAAAGGCCATGATGGGGCAGGTAGCAGACGAGAGGCCCTGGTTGGCGAACTCTTTATAGAAAGGCACGTTGGAGTCGCCGTTGATGGTCGACAGGATGCAGGCTTTACCATCTGCTGCAAAGCGTTTTACCTTGGAGATGATGGTCTGGTAATCCTGGTGATGGAAAGGGGTGTATTCCTCTATGATATTTTCTTTAGGAATGCCTTTGGAGAGCAGGTATGCTTTCAGGATTTTATTGGCGGTACGGGGAAATACATAATCTGTTCCCAGCAGGTAGAATTTTTTATAGCCGCCGCCTTTTTCGCTCATCAGGTATTCGGCTGCCGGAATGAGTTGCTGGTTGGGGGTGGCGCCGGTATAGATCACACTGTTGGAGCATTCTTCTCCTTCATATTGTACCGGATAAAACAGGAGGCCGTTGTTTTGTTCAAATACGGGGAGTACTGATTTGCGGGATACGGAAGTCCAGCAGCCAAATACAGCAGATACTTTTTTATCGATGAGGAGTTCTTTTGCTTTTTCTGCAAACAGGTCCCAGTCGGACGCCGGATCTACAATCACCGGTTCTATCTGTTTGCCGAGTACGCCGCCTTTGGCATTGATTTCATCTACGGCCATTTGCACGGCATCTCTCAGGGATACTTCTGAGATGGCCATGGTGCCGCTGAGGGAGTGGAGTACGCCAATTTTAACGGTTTCTTTGGTAGTGGCAGAGTCGCTGGCGCCGGCTTTTTTAGCGCTGCTGTTGTTACAGGAAGAAAAGAGTGCCGATGCGCCCAGGAGTAGTATGGGTAAGTGTTTCAGGAAAGCGTTTCTCATGTGTCGTATTATTTTTATAAAGAGATGAATGAATGCTTGTGTGTTTTTAGAAAATGAAGAACTGCGCCTGGAGCCATAGCTGACCGAATGTCTTTTTCGTGTATTCGTCGGCGGTAGCAGTGGCTACGTTGTAGGTACGGGTGGTATAGGAGAGGCGCAGGTTAGTGCCGGTGCCATTGAAGAAGTAGTTTAATCCTCCGCCCATGACACTGCTGGAATTATTTTTATCGAAATTGACAGGTTTTACGGCGCCGGCTTGTTCAGCGGAGGCGCTTACATCCTGGTTTTCGTAGCGGATCCAGGGTTGCAGTTTCGTTTTTTTGAAGTAGTAGCCGAGTTCCAGGAACTGAACGGTTTGTTTAGGGATGAGGGTGGCAAAGGAGTATTTGGAATCGATGTTGGTGCCACCGGTCATGTACTGGAAGGCGGCATTAACGGTGATGGAGCCGGCGTTGCCCAGCGGGTGATCAAAGAACACATCGGTGCTGAGGTTGTAATAGTTGGCCTGTGCATCGAAGCCGGCAGCCCATGCCAGTGTTTTGCCGTTGCCCAGTTTGGTGCCGGCGTAGTAATAATCTTTTTCCGCATCCAGGAAGTTATAGGCCACGCGGCCTACGGTACGGAGCGGGGCGCCACCATCCACATTGCGGCCGGTAAATACGCCGAGCCGGTATTCCAGTTTATCGTTTGCAAGAAATCCGCGTGCGTTGATCCCAAGATCGCGGCCAAAATTTCCCTGCAGCGGACTGTTGGCAAACAGGTTATAAGGGTACTGGAAGTAGGTGAAGTCGTTGGCCATTAATCCGGCAGCGCCCTGTAATCCGTTGCGGTTGTTGGAAACCAGCTGCATGCCGGCTACCAGTTGGAAGGCGTTGGTGAAAGTATATTCCAGTTGTGCATCCAGGATGATGGGCGATACTTTTACATTCTTCTCCCCATTGGATTGTATACCTATAGGTGAAGGAATTTCCGTTTCCATAAAGAAGCTGGCTTTCTTTGTCAGTTGACCGCCTACGAGTACCCTGGCCCTGTAAACGGAAAAGCCCTTGTTCCAGTCTTTCGCCGTTTTATCGTTGCCGGGTGCACCAAACCCTGTTTGTTCACCGGAGGCGAACATATGTACAATGGCGCCTACCTGGATGGAGGGTTTGAAAGGTACCTCTATGGCCGCTGCAAGAGGGGCTATTGTTTTTGCGCTGTCGTTGCTGTTGTTAAGGGAGGCAGGGAGTTCAATGAGGTAGCTACCTCTCTTTTTCTTTTTAGGGGGATCATTTTCGGCTTTTGCAATAAATGAAAAAGTGGCAAGGAGGCAGATAAAGGTGACTGACAATTTCATAAAATAAGTAATTAAAAATGAGATAATGTACTTAAGTACTTTTTTGGTTGATCGATCAGTATACTTAAGTATAAAAGTAGAAGATTAATTTACTTAATTCATTTATTTTTTGATAAAATGATCAAAATTCATGTGAAGTGTTGATAATAAATGTACATATATTTTATTTTAATGTGTTTTGATGAAAGTGGCTTTATTTAATTTAAATAATTTATAATCAATGTATTTAGATAGTTAATTGATGTGTTTTAGAGGAAAAAATAAAATGATACTATCTTTTAATTATTCATATTATATATAATTAAATATAAATATTCTCCTCTAAGAAGAACAATAGCGTAACAGGGGATTTTTCAAGGTCCGGAATGCGCCACTATAGCGGCTATTAGGAGGTAAGCCCTATTATAGCCCTATCTCCCCCCTATGCAAGCGCCCTATAAACTCCTCCTATTAGGTAAGGCTTATCTATGGCTGGTTTCAGGGGATGAGCCGGCGAATGGAGCAGTGGAAATAACTGCATGAACAGGTATCACCTGCAATAGGAGCACATTAAGTAATAAATGACTGGGAACATGGCTTTCACATCTCCCGGGGGTGGGGAGTTGCTTTTATAAGAGATGGAATAGTGCTTTTTTATCTCCCGGAGGGAAAATACGCGCAAGCCTCCGGCAGGGCGGTCGCATTCCTACCGCCACATGACTGTGTCTGTTTGCCTTAGCGTTTCAGCCAACCCGTAATACTCATCCTGGGTTTGTTGGTCAGCTGTACTTCGTGTTCCAGCTCGCTGCTTTTAAAAAATACCGTTTTACCACTGATGGGATCTACCTGCTGGGCATCGCCATTGGCGTGGTAAATAGACAGTTGGCCGCCATCGGCAGGAAGCCAGTCCGTATTCAGATAGATGATCATGGAATACTGCCGGCTGTCGTTGTTACGGAACTGGTCCAGGTGTTTTTTGTAGAAGCTGCCGGTCTCGTACAGGGTATAATGGAACTCATACCCGGTGATGCCCGTGTAGCACGACCTGTTCAGGTACAATACGAAGGCATCCATCACATCAAAGAAAGCATTTTCATGCGCATTGTTGTGTTTCCTGTCGAGCCAGTAGATGACGTCGCCACGCACCGCCTTATCATGGCTGATAGCTTGTTGGTTGCCGGTGCCTGCCGCCAGCATGCTTTTTTCTGAATGGAGATGTAACAGATTTTCTTTTAAGTCGTTGGAAAGCTGACTGCTTAAAAAATTTGCTGAAATACCTACTTTGCTTTCAATGAAGCTGTTGATTAACGTATCAAAGGTCTGTTGCAAAAGGGGGGTGCTTATAAGGACAGCATTATCCTCATTCCGGTGAAGGTAGCTGGAATAAAAAGATTTTTCGTTTATATTTTCCGGGTGTCGGTGTCATCAAAGTGTTTTTATATCTTACTATCATATTATGCTCAAAACCGTGTGTGCATTCCCGTTAATGACATTTATTGTATGATCAGATTTATTAAATTTTTGCCGGCCCTGCTATTATCCGGTCATGCTTTCTGTACATCGGCACAGTCGCCCCGCTGGGCACTGGCTGCAGACGGTGGTATTCAATGGAACGTAAAGGGCAATGCTGCGCATACCGATCACATAGAAATGAGCGGTAAGCAGTTGTCTGGTATTATCACTTATGGAACAGATAGTGTGCAGCAGCTGCTGGTAAAAAAGCAACTGGTGTTTCCGATGTTGCGTACCATTCCCAATAACACACATGCCAGTCTGAAAGCGGATTTCGATGGTAGTGAGCTGCCAGCGGTTACCGTTGATGGGGCTTTGCTCCGTACCATTCCGGTGAGCTTTTATCTCAAAGGTATTTTACGGATTCAATCCCGCAGTAACACCGGGCTAACGGTAACGGATATATTATTTCCGTCGGTCGATAAAGCAGCGTTTATCCAGCAGCGTGAGTTGTTGAATAATGGTACCCGCGAGTGCACTGTGCAGATCGACAGTATAGTAAAGGAGCAGCATACTCCGGCCGATAAAGGCGTGTATGGGGAATACATTATTCGTTCGGCCGTAAGCGGTGTGGGCAGGGTAGTGTTAAAACCGGGAGAGAAACATACACTGACGGTTATTTATACCGCCCGGAAAATAAGTACGCCCGATTATCACTATTCGCCGGCGTATGAACTGGGAAGAAGAACAGCTTTTGTGCAGGAGCTGATGCAGCACCTGGTGCTGGAAACACCTAACGATACCATTAACCGGGGTTTTGCTTTTGCCAAGATCCGCGCTACGGAAAGCATTTATGATACGAAAGGAGGGTTGCTGCATGGTCCGGGTGGTGGCGCCTACTATGCGGCGGTGTGGGCCAACGACCAGGCAGAATATGCCAATCCTTTTTTCCCTTTCCTGGGCAATCTGAATGGCAATGAATCTGCAGTGAACAGTTTCCGGTTGTTTGCCGGATATATGAATGCGGCCTACAAGCCTATTCCCAGCTCTGTGATCGCTGAGGGAGATGGTTACTGGAACGGTGCCGGCGATCGCGGCGATCAGGCCATGATTGCTTATGGGGCGGCACGTTTTGCACTGGCTTCCGGCGATACTGCGCTGGCGCGGCAGTTGTATCCGTTAATCCGCTGGTGCCTGGAATACCTGGAATTGCACAAAAGGCCAGACGGCATTATCACCTCTGATGCAGATGAGCTGGAAAACCGCTTCCCTGCGGGTAAAGCGAACCTGAGTACCAATGCACTGGCATATGGGGCGTATCAGAGTGCTGCTCACCTGGCCACTGCACTGGGCGATCGTGAAGCTGCGATGCTGTATAAAAAGCAGTCGGCACGCCTGGCGAACGATATTGAAACATTTTTCGGGCATAACGTACAGGGATTTGATACCTATCGTTATTATGAAGAAAATACGATCCTGCGTTCGTGGATCTGTTTACCGTTGGTGATGGGTATTGATCAGCGGAAAGCCGCCACGATGAAAGCTTTGTTATCGCCTTATCTCTGGAGCAGTAATGGCATTCTTACAGCGGCAGGAGATCATACTTTCTGGGACCGGTCTACCCTGTATGCTTTCCGGGGCTTATTCTTTGCGGGGGCAACAGATACCACCTTGAAATACCTGGCCTATTATACGCGTCAGCGGCTGCTGGGTGAGCATGTGCCATACCCTGTGGAAGCGTGGCCGGAGGGCGATCAGCGGCATTTATCGGCTGAAAGTGCGCTTTATTGCCGGGTCATTACAGAAGGTCTTTTTGGAATAGTGCCTACCGGATTACGCAGTTTTGATATGTCGCCCCGTTTGCCGGCAGACTGGAATACCATGGCATTGCGGCATGTGATGGCCTTTGGGGCGGATATGGATATACAGGTAACGCGGGCCGGTAAGCAGTTTAAGGTAGTCGTAACCAATAAAGGGAGGGTGGTGCAATCGAAAAACTGGGATGGAACTGCTGTGGTCCGCGTTGTATTACCGGGTTAAAAAACGGCGAAGGCCTGCGCCTTCGCCGCTGAGAGCCGTTAGTGCTGTGCGATCCAATCTGCTATAAATGCTGCATCTTCCTGCCAGGAAGGTTGTCCGATGACAAAGTGATTTCTGCCGGGGAACACTTTCCAGGTAGTGACAGATCCGTTGTTTTGCGGATACTTTTTGTAATTGGCGTAATTGACTGCCTGCGGCATGATGTTGTCTTTATCGCCTGCGAGTATCAGCAGTGGCACGTGTGGTTTTTTGAAATCCACTTTGGCGGCGCTGCTTAGTCCATCCCGCGATACGTGTTTGGATTCCGGGATACAATTAGCATCATAAGCGGCTTTTTGCTCTTCCAGCGGCATGCCGTTGGTGAAGGCATATTGCCATTGCTCAAAAGACATCATAAATGTTTTCCTGACATCGGTGAAGAATCCCAGTGGTCCCCAGGTGGCTTTATAAAAGGAAAAGCTGAGTGGGATGATACCTTGGGGAGGAACGGAATGGATGGCGGCACCGGCTGCAGCGAGGCCCCGGTTTACAAACAATTGTGTAAGTAAGCCTCCATAGGAGTGTCCGATGAGGATGGGTTTTTCGGGCAGCTTTTTAATGAAATCGGAGAAATGATCAATAAGCTGAGTGAGTCTGATGGAAGCGATATCTGCATCGGGGTGGCGGCTTCTCAGTACTGCGGCCGGGGCGTCTTTAAATGGCCAGGCTGGTGCATGGGTGGTGTAACCTTTGCTTTCGAAGAAAGCTTTCCAGTTATCCCAGCCGCTGGTATCAACGAAGCAGCCTGTGAGAAATACGATCGTTTTCGATTGAATAGTACTCATTGTGTCTGAATTTATAGTAAGAGATTCTTTCCGTATTGATTACCTCACATAATTCCGACACTTCCGTCTTAAAAAAACAGATATTCCCGGTGGGTAGCCTTGGTGCTGACTATCACTGTTTCCGGATAGGAAACAAAACGCACTGTTCTGTTGATGGTTGCTGTAAATGTTTGCTCAGGTATAGTTTGGTGAGATGATTAATGGGGATGTATCACAAACCGGTATCCACCATAGGTCGACTGGTTTAGTCTATCCTAAGATACTACTAATTCAGCAGAATTTATCAGGGACGCGCTTAAATATCCGTCATCCTTTTTACATTTGGAGCATGAACTTACTCGGTAATATCATCTGGCTCATCTTTGGAGGTTTTCTCACTTTTGTACAGTATATGGTCAGCGGCTTCCTGCTTTGCCTGACGATCATCGGAATTCCTTTTGGCTTTCAGTGCTTTAAGATCGGTTTCTTCGCTTTGTTGCCGTTCGGTCGCCATGTGAGGGAGGTACCGGGGCAAACAGGTTGTTTGTCAACCATCTTCAACATTATCTGGATATTTATCGGCGGTATCTGGATTGCGCTCACCCATCTGGTATTTGGCTTATTGCTCACTATCACGATTATAGGTATTCCCTGGGGCAGGCAGCATTTCAAGTTGATGAGTCTCAGTTTTACGCCATTCGGCAAGGAGATTTACTAACGGCTGTGTGTGTCGCGGTTGGCATGACTATTGGATTTCTATTTCCGGACTAAAAACTGAAATATGAAAAAGATATTATTTGCCGCAGCAGCTGTGGGTACCGCAGCATCCCTGGTGATCTTATATCTCAGAAAGCGTCAACAGGGGGAGGATTTAATCGATGATGCGAAAGATGCCGTAAAGAAATCTACCGGCACCATGCGTAAATATATGCGCAAAGCACAGGCGGAAGCCAATGGAATATACAGTAATGCTATGGGATAAAAGCCCCCACACCTTTTTAAGAAGCGCGTCCGGTCTCCGGGCGCGCTTCTTTTTATCCAGTTGTAAAAGAATTTGCCTCATATCCCCGGAAAATACTAAGTTTAGGGCATATTTACGCTCACTACATATCTCCTCCCGATTGCCAAAAATCGGTCATCCCTGAAAGGGAACAGGGTTTCCTTTCTCTGATATTTCCACTTTATTTTTCTTTTTAATCCGCTTTTTACATGTCATCAATATCCAATAAGGCCATTGTATTGGCCGCATTCAAGCACCTCATCGGGGAGCGTAATACCGATGTAATAGATACTTATCTCCATGATCACTACCGGCAGCACAGTCCTATGGTAAAAGACGGCAAAGCCGGGCTGCTGGAGGCGCTGGCCTACCTGAAGCAGCAACCGCTGCCTGCGGAGCGTAAATCGCCTGTAGTGCGGACCCTTGCAGATGGCGATTTTGTAATGCTGCACATGGATGTAGCATTTATGGGCAAAAGTGTGGCCGTTGTGGATCTTTATCGCCTCGAAGAGGGGAAGTTAGCAGAGCACTGGGATGCTACAGAGGCGCAGCCGGAATATACCGGTACGGTAACCATGACCAATGGTGCTTCGGAAATTACAGACCTGGAGTATACGGCTACTAATAAGTTGCTGGTGGAGCATTTTTTCCGTTCGCCTGATAATGCCTTCCTGGCGCCGGATTATCTTTCACATACGCCCGGAGCTTCTGGTCTGGAGCATTTGCCGGTGCAGATCCACCGTGTTTTGGGCGAAGGAAACTTTGTGCTGGTGCAATCTACCAAAGAGGGGAGTGTGTACTACGATATCTGCCGGTTGCAGGATGGACTGCTCGCCGAACATTGGCGTGTAACACAGGTCATACCCGCCACGATGCCGCATCGTAACGGGATGATATAATTGTACGCTGGAACGGCCGTTAATGGAATTTTTCGTGCCGTTCCAGTTTTGCTATAAACTCTGCAATGCGTTTGGCTCTTGTTTCCGGCTTTTTGGCGCTATGCAGCCGGAAGTAAATGGCAAACAGGTTTTGTTTGTTCAGGGTATCATAAAAGGCCTGGGCTTTTTTATTCTTTTTCAGTGCAGCCAGGAAATCTTCCGGTATACTGGCGTTGCTCGAGGCAGCATAGGCCTGTTCCCACCGGCCGTCGGCCTTTGCTTTTTCCACTTCTGCAATACCGGAGGGTTTCATTTTGCCTGCGGCAGTGAGGCGTTCAATATGTTTGGTATTTCTTTCAGACCAGTTGCTTTTGGGGCGGCGTGGGGTGAATTTCTGAATAAAGGACTGCGCATCCACCGATTTCGCCATGCCATCAATCCAGCCGTAGCAGAGCGCTTCCTCAAGCGCCTGTGCATAATTGATAGAAGGGATGTTGGTTTCTTTTTTATACATGCGCAGCCAGACGCCGTCTGGTTGTGAATGGTTTTTCGCTAACCATTTCTCCCATTCCTGCTGGGTTTCAAAGAAATGTTCGGATAATTCTTTAGGAGTAGCCATAGTAATAAAGATACATTTTTGCCTGGCGTGTATGCATAGGAGTTATACTTTTTTTAAAATAAATTTGGAAGTTTTAAATTAATTCATACTTTTGCGCTCCCATTGAATGAATAACGATTCCCTAGCTCAGTTGGTAGAGCAATACACTTTTAATGTATGGGTCTTGGGTTCGAGTCCCAAGGGGATCACCATAAGGAGTAAAAGTAGATACTCTTACGTAATTAAAACCTTGTAGAAGCTGATTCTACAAGGTTTTTTGTTTTTAGTGGTAAAGTTGTGAAAAGATAAGTAAGGGTAGAAACGTGAGCGTTGCGGTTAGCAATAGAATTATTAAATTGTGTTAACCGTCACTGGCCTTAAATGCTATACTGGATTGTGTTTGACTAATGTTGATTGATCCCGGGGTAAGTGCAATTGAAACAATTTTGGTTAACTAAAAACAAATGGTGTATGACCAGTTTTTCTGTTCTTTTCTAACTTAATAAGAGCCGTTCTTAAAACTTGAAAATGATGTGTCGATTGAGACGGTGAACCAGATTCTGGTCATAAGGCATTGGTGTTTTGTGGATGCCTGTTTTTTCTTTTCACCGGCAATTTCTACTAGGATGTTCATATTTTTACTGCCTATGGAGTTTTTGAGCATCTGCCTAATACCATTGCAATAGGGGGGAATGGTGGTGGGGAATTTATAGCAATTGAGTATATAGATAAGGGGAGCTATAGAGTTGTGCTTTCGCCCTTCATTGATCTTGATAAAGAATGCCATATTGAGATTGGAGAATCTTTTACCAACTTCTTAGTTAGGCTGGATAGTGGTTCAGAGTGGTTTGGACATATTGTATAATGAGTAATTTATGAGCGAAAGATATTCAATAATCTGGAAGGAAAAGATAGTAGGCGAAATTTCCGACCTAATAAACGATATGTGGTATTTTGATGGGAAGTTTATACCTGCAGACTTAGAGTTGGCTGATGAGTTTATTTCCCTTGCGTCTAGCTTCGAATTGGCAAATACTTTCAAAGATCCGTCAAAAGGTATCAGGGTTGTTTTAACCTCCAAAAATCAATCTTCAAAGAAAATGGACTTCGTAGTCCTTGCAATAGAAGGAATGAATCTGTCTATGCGAATGTTCTAAGCACAGTAAAAGGAGATTGAACAGGTAACCCTGTCACCTGTTCGGGGAGATTATATAGGCAGCTCCGCTACCTGTATGCGGATAAACCAGCCGATCCGGTTGCGGAGGTTGAACGGATCTTGCTCCGTTAGCAAGCGGTGTTTTTACTATGCAAAAACAACCTGCCTTTTGTTCCCGGTGTTCACAAAAGGGAAATGCAGCGGAGATTAAAGGGGAGATCGCGTTGCCGGTGAAAAGAAAAAAGCCCCTGTTTTAAAATGACACAGATATCTCTTTTTATATTATTTAATGTGTTTATATGTTGGGTGTTTTTAAAACTTTGGTCTGAATGCGATCGCATGAGAAATATGTTTTTGGTATGTCCAGGTATATTGGCCATGGGAACTTTTTTTCGTAAATTCGCTAAATGAGAAGAAAACAGGTAATTCATTTGGATTTTGAGATTGATAAACTTACAAATTCGATTCAAAATATTGTTACGGAAGATAGTTTTCCTACAGATGTGTTGCCAGTTACCAAAGAAGATTTAAAGGCAGTAACGAAGAAGAACGGTTGGCAATTCGACTGGAAGGAAGAATTTAAACAGCCTGCTCGGGAAGTATATAAGTTAACAATTGTAAATAATATTACTATAATTCAAGGGTTGGTTAGTTTGGAGGTAAAAAGTGATCATATTTATATGCATTTGGTTGAAAGTGCTCCATTTAATAAAGGAAAGACAAAAGTTTATGCTGGTGTTCCCGGCAATCTTGTTGCATTCGTTTGTCGCGTATCGTTCCGAAGAGGTTTTGAAGGCACCGTTTCCTTTTTGTCAAAAACACAATTGATTGAACATTATATTGAAAGTTTGGGTGCTCTTCATATTGGTGGACGACGAATGATTATCGAAACGAAAGCTGCATTAAAATTGATTGATAAATATTTTAAAAACTAGGAAAATGAAACATCGTAAGGCAGAACTAGATGTTGACTTTATTGGCGGATTAGGGTCTTTAACAAAAGAAGATGAAAAAGCAATCAGCGATTTTATCAAAGCACGGAAGCAATCGAAAGAAAGAATCCGATCTACCACCTTACCTAAAAAGGACCGTAAAGCCATTGGGTCAAACGCTAGACCATAATTTAGATTTTTTTTACTGGTATAGCCGAACTCTTTACTATTTTTGTGTCACATTCCTGACTATTACGGTTACACGTAATCAGGTTAGCATTACGGTTAGCAATAAACGCTCACCACTTTTAAATACAGATTCTAAAAGGTATTACAAAGATACGTGCTACTCCCAAGGGGATCACGAAGAATACAAAAAGCCTTCTAGTCGCAAGACTTGAAGGCTTTTTTGTGTTCGATAATTTTGCGTAGAAAAGGTAGCCTTCATTTTAATTGTTTATTTTCAATTGATGATTAGTTCGAGTACCATAGGCCGATTTTTTAGTCGCCAGGTCTTACAGTTTCTCCGTTTAATATTCTTTTAATTGTTTACCTACCAATGATTTGTTAATACCGCGCAATTATCAAATGATAAAGTATACAGTTTATACTAACGACTACTTTTACTTCACGAAAATCAATTCCTTGTATAAGCTTTATTTATGTCTAAAAATATTAAGCAAGTCTCAATTCCAGATGAAATAATAATGAATAAAATTTATTTTATCATAGGACAGAAAATTATGTTAGACCTTGACTTCGCTGAGCTTTAGGGTGTTGAAACTAAAAGGTTGAAAGAGGCTGTGAGAAGAAATATAAATCGGTTTCCAGAAGATTTTATGTTTGAAATGGCCAAAGAAGAGTTTGAGAATTGGAGGACGCAATTTGCGTCCTCTAAAGATGAGTTTAAGGGACTCCGCTATGCCCCTTTTTGTTTTAGTGAGCAGGGGGTGACTATGCTTTCCTGTATTTTGAACAGTGAGAGGGCCATAGCTGTAAATATCCAGATCATCCGGATATTTCATCGGATGCGGGAGATGATTTCAGCTCATAAGGACATTTTATTGAAGCTGGAGCAAATTGAGAATAAAGTTAGTAACCATGACGAAGATATAAGACTGATCCTCTATTATCTTAAACAGTTACTTATCCCTGTATCTGCCCCCCGCGACATGATAGGATTTAAGGTGCATAAGGGGAGTGATTGATGAAGTATCAGCTGAAAATGCCATATAATTTTTTAAGCCAATGAGAGGAAAGTTCGATTTATGTACGATAGGGATCACGAAAATGAAAACGCCTTCAAATCAAAAGATTTGAAGGCGTTTTTGTGTTATTGAATCGTCATAATCAACCTCGATTAACAAGCAATATTAATTCGGAATTTAACCCACCCGATATCAAAAAAAGGATGGATTGCATAAAACGAACTTTCTAGCAATACAAAATTGAACCGTACAAGAATAAAACATAGTGTTGCGCTCATGTAATTTTATGCTCTAATTAAAATAGGAAGAAATGAGTAAAACAATTCTAATTACAGGAGCAGCAAGCGGTTTTGGGAAAATAGCCGCGTTTGACTTGGCAAAAAAAGGATACAAAGTGATTGCTACTGCGCAGGTTTATCCTCAAGTGAGCGACCTGATACGGGAAGCTGAAAAACAGGGAGTTAATCTTACAGTTGATAAACTGGATGTAACTAATCAGCGTGACATTGCCTATATCACCCAAAAGTATGATATAGACATTTTAATTAGCAATGCAGGCATTATGGAAGGTGGTCCTATTGCGGAACAGCCCCTGGATTTAATTCGATCTATGTTTGATGTGAATGTATTTGGAGGCTTAGAGCTGGCACAAGGCTTTATCAAAAAGTTAATAGCACAAAGAAAGCCTGCAAAAATTGTATTCACTACTTCTATGGGTGGCTTATGGACAGTGCCATATGTTGCGGCGTACTGTGCTTCAAAACATGCAATGGAAGCTATTGCCGAAGGATTAAAAACAGAATTGGCCGAATTTAATATCAAGATTGCTACCTGTAACCCTGGTGTATTTGGTACTGGCTTCAATGACCGTGGTGTAGATAGCATTTTCCGTTGGTACGATCCCAAAAACAATTTCACACCATCCTCCGCATTTGACGGTGCAGCAGAATCATTGGCCCATCAGTTAGATCCACAATCAATGGCAGATTGCATTGTAAATGTAGCACTGGATGATAATTCTAAATTCAGAAATGTTCATCCAAAGGAAACTGAGGATTTTGTAAAGAAATTACAGGCAGAAGCATGGACTGCGAAAAGCTAGCTGGATGCCAAAGGAAGTACGGATATAAAACAGTGCTTCCTGTTTATTAAAAATTTCAAAATGCATCGGGATGAGTATAAGTTATATGCAAGCAATAAAAGCGTTGAACGCATCAATTGAAAAGGCTAAAACCTTAAAGATACCTGTTAGCATTGCAGTAGTGGATATAGGCGGACACATGATCTCCTTTGCAAGATTAGATAGTGTTTATGGTGTTATAGATTTTGCCATAAAAAAAGCAAGGACTGCGGCTATGTTTGGTGTGGATAGTGATGTTATGGGATCAATCATCACCAGCACCAATATGAATGGTTACGGTATGATAAATTCGAACGACGGGCTATTGACCATTGCAGGTGGGGTTGTTTTGAAGAGCAAAGACGGTATTGTCATCGGAGCAATCGGTTCTTCAGGCGGTACTCCCGAACAGGACAAAGAAATTGCAAATGCCGGGGCTATTGAACTTCTATAGAATTTCGGATATTTGTAAGTATGGAAGGTAGACATGAAATCATTTTTGATAGGTTGGTATATTCCTGTGTTTTTGAAAAGCACAGGGGATACGAAGAGTTTTACCCTGAACATTTTTTAGGATTTCAACTTTCAGGGGAAACGCATGCTTTTTATGCGAACGGTAATATTGTAATTCCAGAGAACACTGTTGTCCTCGTTCGGAAAAACCAGCTGATCCGTACAATTAAATATCCTTCTAAATCCGGAAAGTACCAGTTTATTTCCATTACACTGGATAAAGAAACTTTGCAGAAATATGCACTCGAGAATAAAATTGTGGTAAAAAATAGCTACGAAGGAAAACAGAAATTATTCTTTGAGCCAGACGATTTTTTACATAATTATTTTATTTCTCTTGCGCCATACATTAATAAGAAAAAAGAGGCTACGCCACGATTAGCAAATTTAAAAATCAGGGAAGCGATAGAGCTGTTACTGCAAAGTAATCCTGATTTTAAAAATATATTATTTGATTTTTCAGCACCTTATAAAATAGACCTGGAGAAGTTTATGAATCGAAATTATATGTTTAATGTTCCTTTGGAATCGTTTGCTAAACTTACCGGGCGTAGCCTTTCAGGATTTAAGCGCGACTTTATTAAAACTTTCAATATATCTCCCAAACAATGGTTACGTGAGAAGCGTTTGGAGGAAGCCTATTACTTAGTTAGATATAAACAACAAAAACCGTCTGACTTTTATATGGACTTAGGCTTTGAAAACCTGTCCCATTTTTATTTTTCTTTCAAACAAAAGTTCGGAATGACTACTTCTGAAGTAAGATAAAAATTAGCGGTTAACTTTCCTGAAAAAATAGCGGCTGGATGATCTACCTCGTGCTGTCTGAAAATTTATCCCACTGTCGGATCTCCCCCGGGCTTTTACATATTATCGTTGAACAATGGCCGTTAAATACACCTTTGTATCTATCTAAAAAACAGTGGAATTAATACAAAACAGGTCTGTCTGATTCGTATTTGATAAATGTTGAATGTGTGGCATGGCTGCTGATATTATTGACAAATCACGATGTTGTTATGGCAATGGTAAAAATGCTAACTTTACGATGTTGGAAATTTTGATAGCATCCTCCCACCTTTTGATCAAACAATATGCAGGAACAACATAAAAAAGATGACGGCTTACAGCATGATGAACTGAAGATCATCATCCGTTCAAACGACAACCCCTATCCGTCTGCTGATATCCAGATCAAGCAGCTGCAACCCCGTAAATTGACCTCTTACTTTATTGTATTAATTGAAAGTGGTTCTATTACCTATAATATAGACTTGCAGGACTTCCATCTTACAGACGGACACCTGCTTTTTGCAATGCCTAATCAAATCCTTATACCACCCGAAAAAAAGGATGATCTTAAATATTTCAAGCTGCTGTTCGACGAAAATACACTGGCATTGTTGCCACAGCAATTTTCCTTTTTGGTCAATCCCTTAAACAACCAGGCCATAGTACTGGATAGTGCCGCGAAAGAAAGGGTAATAAAGGTTTTGGGGATTTTAAACCAGATAATTCATGCAGATAATTATGATATCGACACAGAAGTAATATTAGCTTATCTGAACACATTGCTATCAGAACTAAACAGTGCTTATTTCAGAAACAAAGAACCCCTCAACATCTTAAACGTTAACCTTTCCAAGTTCATTGAGTTCAAACTGGTGGTGGAAACACACCTTACGGAGCAACCTTCTATCAATGAAATTGCAGAAAAACTGGCTTTATCTACCAACAGTTTGTATAGAATTGTAAAAGAATATTCCGGCTCATCGCCCAAAGACTATTTCATTAATCGTTTGATGGCAGAAGCCCAGCGGAAATTGCGCTATTCTAATACTTCTATCAAAGAACTGGCCTACGAACTGGGCTTTAATGACCCGGATTATTTTTCAAGACTCTTCAAAAAAAGTACAGGGAAAAGTGCCAGCGATTTTTTGCCCAGGCAGGATTTGTCGGGTAAATAAAGTGAATTGTCCATTCCCGCTATTTCCCGGCCCGCTACTTTTGCTTTATAAAATTCATAAAGGAAATGAAATTCGCACTAGTAACAGGGGCCAACAAGAGTATTGGCTTTGAAGTAGCACAGCAACTTGCTCAAAAGGGAATCTATGTCTACCTCGGTAGCCGTAATCTGGAACATGGTATTGAAGCCGTGGACAAATTAAAAGCAATGGGCGTAAATAACGTTGAAGTTATTCAGCTCGACATCACAAATGAAGAATCAGTAGCAAATGCCCGCAAAGAAATCGGTGGAAAAACTAAAGTCCTCGACATACTGATTAATAATGCGGGTATGTATGGCGGCCACCCACAAACCGCCCTGAACGCAACTATCGATCAGTTTAAAGCCGCGTATGATACAAATGTTTACGGTGTGGTGAGAGTTACCCAGGCATTTATTGATCTAATGACAGAATCGCCGGAGCCTCGTATTGTGAATGTAAGTTCAAGTCAGGGTTCAATAACTCTGCACAGCGACCCGGCCTACAAGTACTACGACTATAAAGGTGCAGTATATCTTTCCTCAAAATCAGCCCTGAATATGTACACCGTTGTGCTGGCATATGAACTGAAAAATACCAGGTTTAAAGTAAATGCCATTTGCCCGGGATATACAAAAACAGACTTCAATGGAAATCGTGGGACGGGTACCGTCAAAAGTGCCGGAAACAGAATCGTAAAATACGCGCTGATCGACAATGATGGTCCAACGGGAAAATTCTTTAGTGAAGAAAATAACCCTGAAACAGGGGAAATACCCTGGTAAAGAAGAGGAAGTAGAAGGCTACTTTTCCCACTTCTTCTGTCCCCATAAATGCAGCTGCTTTAATATTACAATCAGTTGCGTTGCTTTTTCGGTGTGCTTGTAAATAGTTTGCGGTGGTACCGTTCCGGCGATATTTTCCTTCACCACTAACCCTTCTTTCACCATTTCCGATAAACGTTTACCCAATATCTGATCTGATAAGGAGGGTAATTTTTCTTTCAGGCGGCTGAACTGATTCACTCCCAGGGTTATATTGCAGAGGATCTCCATTTTCCATCGGGCGCTGATCGTCCTTAATATATCATTCACGTCATGAGCTTCGGCCAGTACCTGACGGTTATGTGCATTTGATGAACTCGTTTTAATGTTGCTTGACATATCTATGATTTAATAACTCACTTTTAGGTGATATATTGGTCACCCTGTAATGTGGATATAAATTTGCCAAAAATAATTCAAATGAACTACAAAAGAATAAGACTGGTAGTTATATCTACACTATTATCTCTCCTGTTATTTGGAGAAAGTTATGCTCAATCACCTAAAACACAACCACCTGTATACGTACTGGTACACGGCGCATGGCATGGCGGATGGTGCTGGCAACAGGTCAGCAGTATACTGCGTGGAAACGGCGCCACCGTGTATACGCCTACGCTCAGCGGACTTGGGGAGCACCGGAATATATTAAGCCCTGACGTAAATCTTGAAACACATATCACCGACATCGTAAACGTGATAGAGATGGAAGACCTGCACGATGTGATATTGGTGGGCCATAGCTATGCCGGCGCAGTAATAGCAGGTGTTGCAGACAGAATACCGCAAAGGTTGCGTAAACTGGTATTCCTGGACCCGGTATTGGTGGAAAGCGGGCAGAGCGTACTATCCGCTATCAATTCAGCATTGGTAACGGCAGATGTCACAAAAGCCGCCGCAAAAGATGGTGGGTTAACCATCCCTGCCTGGCCCGTATCCATATTCGGCATTAAAGATACCGCAGATGCCCGCTGGGTAGGACAGCGGCTTACAGCACAGCCATACCGGACCTTTACCCAAAAACTGACGTTAAGCCATCCTTTTGGTAATCAGCTGCCGTTGATCTTTATTGCCTGCACAGCAGAGATTAACCCTGAGTTTGCACACTTTGCCAGGAATGTTAGGAAAGATAAGAAATGGAAGTATTTTGAACTGGCAACAGCGCACGACGCCATGATGACAGCTCCAAAAGAAACCGCCGCACTGATTAAATCCCTCGCCGATTAAAGTAAAGGCGTTGTTGCATAAATACTGCAACAACGCCTTTTAATTGTTTGTTCCTGGCCAATTTATACTACACCCTCGACATGGTCTTAAATTCAGTAGGCCGCATATTCGTTAATTGATGGAAATTATTACTGAATGCAGATATATTGGAATATCCAATCTCATAGGCGATCTCGGTCATAGTCAGATCGCTGTCCTTTATCAATTCCATCGCCCGGATAATCCTCAGCATTTTTACATACTGAATAAAGGTGATGTGAAGTTTCGTCTGAAATAATCTTGTCAGACTTCTTACACTCATGCCCCATTGTTTGGCCACACCTTCCAAAGTAAGCTCTTCATTCAGCCGTGTTCGAAGCTGCCCTACAATATCCTGGAGCCGCTGATCATCGGTAGTGGGGAGTTGGATCGAAAACTTTTTAAGATTTTCTTTGGACAGCACGTTTCTCAGTGTTGTTAAAAAATCAAATTCCCAGGAGCCCTTGAAATAATCACCGTGCCACTTCTCGCTGAAAGACAGCATTTCAGATAAGAGCTTACTTACCGGATAAATGCCCAGCTCATTATAAAATTCACCTGAATTTTTTCCGGGAAAATAAATGTTTATGATATACAGATCCTGCGTATTAAACATCAGGTTGTGCGGGTAATTCTTAGGTATCCAGATATAATGATTGGACGGAATATAGAAATCCTTTTCGTCCGTCTGCAGATAGGCAATTCCTCCAAAAACCAGTAATAACTGGGCCTTATCGTGTTGATGTGAAGGCAAACGTTGCTCGGTTTGCTGCCGCACCACCAGGATAGAGGCTGGATGCTGATCAACACTATTTATAAGTTGCTTAAGAATACTCATTTGGCCAAATATAACAAATAATAGGCTAATTATATAAAAGGTTGCTCTGTTGGCCGGGATAATTTTGCTATGTAAATAATAGCATCATTATGAAACAGAAAATCACATACCCTGATAAAGACGTTGAGCCAGTGGCACCAGAAAAGCCTTCCGATAAGACCGCCTCCAGTTCAACAGAAGAAATGGACTCACTGAATATCTACTGGCCTACCTATTATAGTCCCTTCCTGCCCATGATCGGTTTAACCGTTGTTTTTGATGAGTTAGGAAAGATGATAAAAAAATGGTTCTCAAACAAAAAAGATCGTACAAATCAAAATCAATGAAACGATATATATCAATTCCAATGCTGGGAGTGATACTGCTACTATCCGTGACAGCTCTCCATGCCCAGGATGCGGAAACTACCCGGGCATTAAGCCTGGAAGAAATCTGGAAGATCGCCGAAACAAATAACCGCCAGCTGAAACTGTCGGATTTAAGTCTCCAGCAAAGCAATTTAGAAGTATTGGAAGCCAAAGACCGCCTGCTACCCGAACTTTCAGTAGGTGGAGATGTAAAGCTCAATTCTAAATTTCTCATTTACGATAATGGATTATTCTCCTCTCCGCAAGATGTACCTGTAAAGAGTTATGGCTACGGAGTTGGATATAACTTAAACTTTAACCTGTTCAATGGCGGTAAAGACAGACGAAATGTGAAGATGAAGCAGGAAGAGGAAACACGCAGGCAGTATGAGGTGGATCTGCAAAAGCACAACGTAAAATACAATGTTGCTATTGCTTATTTCGATCTGTATAAATACCTGCACTTCCGCGACTTCCTTGCTGCGGAAATTGCTGCTGAGAAAAAACAGCTGTCACTCATCGAAAGTTTACACAAAAACGGTATTGTGCTGAATAGTGATGTGCTGAGAACCTCGGTGAAATTGTCGCAATTGGAATTAAATCTTTCAGATATTAAAAAAAGAAGCGACATTACCGCACAACGCCTCAATATCCTGATGGGGCGCGACAATGAAGCGGCAATAGATATCACCTATCAGGGCGGTTTTGAAATGGAGGCGATTAAAGAGTCAGACTACGCCGATTACCTTGCGATCGCATTCCAGCAATCGCCGGCGTATAAGATGGTCAATAGTGATATTAAATTGAGCGAGATAAATATCAGGCAAGTTAAAGCTACGCTGTTACCAAAAGCTTCCCTGTACTCCAATTACAATTATACCTATCCGCAGATCTCATTCTATCCTTATTCAAATGATTTATGGGCATTCGGGCAAACTGGCATCAAGGTGCAATTCTCTATTGATAATTTATACAAAAGCAGGCACTCTATAGCACGTGCACAAGTGATAAATAATCAGGCGAAAGAGAATGCCAGTATTAAAAAGGATGAAATTTCAATTCAGGTAAAAGAGGCTTATTTACAACAACAACAGGCGTCGGAAAGTGTGGAGACGGCGGAGAAGAATATCACTAAAACTGCCGAAACCGTTCGGGTCATCAGAAACAGTTATCTCAACCAGGAATCGCTGCTGACGGATCTTTTGGATGCAGAAAATGCTTTGCTGGAAGCAAAATTTAACCTGACCACCGCACAAACAAATTTAAAACTCAGTCATATCCGGCTACTGGCAATCATAGGAATTCTTTAATACTATAATTATGAACAAAAATAGAACAGATAAAATAGTTGTAACCTTAACCAAATGGTTTGGAATCGCGTTATTTGCAGCAATCATCATTTGGGGAGCATCTTATTTCTTAAAAGGATACCGCTATGAACAAACCAATGATGCCCAGGTAGATGCGTATTTATCACCCATAAATGCAAAAGTAGGGGGCTATATCAGTAAGATTTATTACAAAGACAATCAGCGGGTTAAAAAAGGAGATACACTGGTGGTTATTGAGTTTGACGAGTACGGACTAAAAAGAAACGCCGCATCAGCGGAACTAATGAGTGCGCAAGCCAAATTGCCTGTTTTGGCCGCTAACGAAGCAACACAAATCAAAAGCATCGAAGTAATAAAAGCACAGCTGTCCGGTGTAAAGGCGAAACTGAATCAGCAGCAAAGAGAATCCGACCGTTATAAAAATCTATTGGCGGATGAATCTACCACACAACAGAAATATGAGAATGTCAGTATGTCTTTGGCTATCGTACAATCTGATTATGATCAGACAAAGGCTTCCCTGCAGGTCGCTGAATCCAAACTAAATGATCTCAGTGTACAGCGTAATGCAATAGCGGCAGAAATAAAGATGAAAGAAGCGCTATTGGAACGGCAGGAGTTGGACATTAAGTATACCGTCATCACCGCGCCTTTTGACGGACAGATTGGTAAGAAGACCATTCAGGAAGGGCAATTAATACAGCCCGGCCAAACCCTGGCATTTCTGGTGAATAAAACCGAACAAAAATGGGTGATAGCGAACTTTAAGGAAACACAGATTGGTAATTTCAGGATAGGGCAACCAGTATCCATAGAGGTAGATGCTTTTTCAAAGGAAAAATTCAGTGGAATCATCGAATCCCTTTCTCCAACCACAGGTTCTCGTTATTCGTTGCTTCCGCCAGATAATGCCACCGGTAATTTTGTTAAAATTATCCAGCGTATTCCTGTCCGGATTAAACTTACCGATACACCAGAAAAATTAAGCAAACTCTCTGCAGGGATGAATGCTAATGTTTACGTTTTAAAAGATTAATCATGCAGGCACACAAGATTCCAGTTTTCAAACCGTGGGTATCCGAATGGATGGCAAGATCCGTGATATTTGGCATTCTGATGACTTGCCTGTTTAGTTTTGCTTTTTTCAGTAGTCCGGTTGCGGTAATGGGCTTCTACGGTGTACAACCTACCGATGTTCAGTACGCCATGATAGTTATTTATGGATCGTGCGTGGCTTTTTTGGCCCTGGATTTTCGTATCGTAAAGTATTTTCCGCCAAAGAAATATCTGCTGACGGCACTCGCCATCAATGCAATATGTTCCCTGATCTGTTTTCAATCCAGAGATTGGACGCTATTTATCATTTGTCAGTTTGTACAAGGGATTACCTGTGCATTGATGTCAGGCATTGTATTGCAACTCACTTTTCCAAGATTGGAGTCTACACGTGCACGGGTGATTGCGTATAGCCTTCTTTATGGAAGTATACAGATCTCTGTTCCGTTTTATTCCATCTATTCCAGTGCCGTACTTTATTTTTACGACTTCAACTGGCTATTTTATGGTTTCAATGTCATGCTCATTACCCTGACATTGGTGGTGCTGCTGACGATGAACACTAAAGCAAGATTTACTAAGAAGATACCGCTTTATCAGGTGGATTGGGTAGGGTATCTGTTTTATGTATCTTTTATACTGATATTAGGATACATCCTGATATACGGCCGGCAATTGGGCTGGTTTAACAGTCGCTTAATCGTCCTCCTGGGCATTGGTAATTTAATCATCCTTACACTATTTGTTATCAGAGAATCAAAGCTAAAGCGCCCCTTGATTAACTTACAGATCTTCAAAGCAAAGAATTTTGTCATCGGGCTGCTACTGCTTTTTTCGTTTTATATTTTCAAAGGAAGCACCGGACTTGCCTATGGTTATCTGGAAGTGATTTTAGGCAATGATCCCCTCAGTACCATTCCAATATGGATCGCAGTAATTGTTGGAACCGTACTGAGTATGTTTGTTACCTCCCGGTTTGTCCTGATGGGCTTTAACCTCATAAGGACTATCATAGCAGGCTTTGGTTTTATGGCCTTGTATTATGCGTATATGATACTTTTTGTTTCTGTTCAGGGGGAAACAATTGATTTCATACTGCCTATGTTTATCTATGGTGTGGCAACAGGCGTACTGTTTGTTCCAATTGTTTCCTTTACCAGCTCCGCCGCCCCGCCCAACATTGCGTTGAATGCATCACTTGTGGGAATATTTGCCAGGTTCACTGGGTTTACCGCCAGTCTGGCTTTTAACAACGAAATCCAATTATTTTTTAAATCTGCAATCCGGGAGAAGGTACGGGAAACATTAACCGAAACTAACCCCCAGTTGCCGGTTACTTTACTGGATATTCAAAACAAATATATAAATGCAGGCAGCGATATTTACACCGCAAAAGGAGTTTCAGGGGAGTATTTTAATAAACTGGTAGGACAGCAAATACTGGCTCGTGCTACGCAGGATTATTACGATTTTATGCTGGTGGGTTTGGTTTTTATCATTGTTGTCCTGCTTTTTTTATCACAGATGCAGAAGGTGGTTTTGAGGTTGAGAAAAGAAACTATTCCTTATTAGATAGCCTCAAACAATTCATTATCTTATTAAAGCTGTTTATAATAAAAAGGGACAAATCTTTCTGGAAAAGGTTTGTCCCTTTTTATTTGATCGCGGCGGTCCTTTTAGAAAGCGCCAGATGGCCATAATCCGGAATAATTTTGTTTCCTGGTTAATCAGAAATAGATATATATTTATCCCGTCTCTCTATGAACCAAATTTTATGGCCACAGTAATAAAGAATTTTTTCAAATTTCCCTATAGCTTGTTATTATTAGTATCCTTGTTGTTAGCTATTACTCCTTTGGTCTTTAATGGACAAAGTGAAAGGATTGATTTTAATGGGCATTACGTAATTATCTCCTCCCATTATTTTACCTGGTTTTTTGCACTTGTCTTTTTATTATATTGGATAGTTTATGGTTTAACTAAAAATATATTACTAACGATGTATCTGACCTGGTTGCATATGCTGATAAGCATGATTAGTATAGTTTCCCTGGTCACGCTTCGTGCCTGGGCATTTAAATATCCTGCTAACCAGGTGGATGTCATTTTCACAAAGTTTGCACTGGAGAGTAATCCGAGAGAAATAAGGATTTCTTTGCTCTGGAAGATAATATTTATAGCCGGACAACTGGCGTATGTTGTAAATCTGACAGGAGGACTAATAAAGAGGCGTGTTAAACCTTATGGACAGTGATATTAATTTTTCTTTGTACCCGTTAAGATGTTGTTTTGCAGAAAACCATTATTGACATAGAAAATGTGGACCTGAAATTGTTTTATCATTATCTTCCATGTTAAAACAAAAAGATTTTTCTTGATTACAGGCGTTATAATTTTAACCCAAATGAGGCGATACAAAGCCATATTCTTGCTGCTTGCAGGGCTATGGGCAGTTTCCGGTTCCTGTCTGGCCCAAAATGAAGGCGGTTTTACCGGTTATGGAGAAGTGCCTGTAAAAACACCCGATTCCTTTTTCCGGAAAATAAATCTGGCCACCGATGTTAAAACGAAAATATTGGCTGTACAGCCGCTATTGGCTTTCCATGCTGCTCATGGCACTACAGATTCCGTGATACTTTATGCGCAACAGCTCATTGCCACGCTGAACCAAAATGGACTTTCGGCGGCTGACAAGCTTTCTTACCAGGTTTCCCTTTACCTTACACTGGCCAACGCCTACAGTGAGGAAGGCTTATATGACGAAGCCTTACGCTTTTACCTGCAGGGTATTGGAATCGCGGAATCTCTGGGGAATAAGGCCGCCGTCAATGAAAATAAACTGGGTATGGCTAACGTATATGCTGCCCGCAGTGAATACGATAAGGCTATAACCACCTACAACGACTTATTGAATACGGGACAGGATGAACGACTGAAATATCTGGTATATGAGCGGTTGGGCATGATTTTTCTTCAACGCAGGGACTTGTTCCAGGCGAAACAGTACACCGAAAAAGCACTGATTTATTTTCAACAGCAACACCAGGAGAAAAAAGTACTACAGGCCAAGCTGACACTGGGTATCATCGCGGAATTCAACCAGCAGGCAGAGGAGGCGTATTCCATTTACAATGAAGTAAAGGACAATGCACTGCAACACCAGTTTTTTGACCTGTATATCAGCGCCGGCCAAAGGATGGGTGACCTGTTGATTAGCCGGAAGGAGTATGACAATGCCAAAGTTTTGCTGTCGCTGGTATATGCCAATGCGCTTCAATGGAACGACGCAAAAGCACAACTGAAAGCACTGAACAGCCTGCGCAACCTGCACGCAGTAACGGGCGACTATAAAAATGCCTATGCGCTCATGACCCAGTACCTGGGTATTTCCCAGGACGTATTGAACAAACAGAATAAAAAAGAGATCAATGAACTCGAAATAAAATACCAGACAGCCCAGAAGGAAAAGGAAATATTGAATAAAGAAAACGAGTTAAACCACCAGAAAACGATAAAATACAGCCTGCTGATCGGTTTCCTCGTCATCCTGCTGCCTGTCATTGGTTTGCTGTATATGTATTATCAGAAACTGCAGGCGCAAAGTAAATTGAATGCGACTATGGAGGAAATGAACCGCCAGAAAATCGCTGCGCTGTTGAAAGATAAAGAACTGGAATTGCTTAAAGCCTCCGTTAGCGGCCAGGAAAAGGAGCGGAAGCGCATTGCAGGTGAATTGCACGACAGCATCGGCGGTAACCTGGCGGCCATCAAGCTCCAGCTTTCTAACCAAACAGACATGGTCAGGAGGGAAGCGCTTATCCGGCAGGTGGACGACACTTACCACCAGGTACGCGACCTTTCCCATGATCTTGTTCCACAGAAATTCAGTAACACCGGCTTCACTGAACTCATTGCCGCCTATATCAGGCAGTTCAATGTACCCGGTAATGCCATTATTACCTTTCAGGCGTTTCCCAGTGAAGAAATAGACCGCATCGGAACTTCCCTGAAAGTGGAGATCTATAAAATCATCCAGGAACTGATCACGAACGCTCAGAAACACAGCCAGGCTTCGAAAGTAGAAATACAACTGACCCAGCTGGATGGTATATTGAAATTGCTGTTTGAAGATGACGGACGTGGATTTTCACCCGAAACGGCGAAATACGGTATCGGTTTTCAGAATATTCGTGAGCGGTTGCAATTATTCGATGGCGTGCTTTCCATTGACGCTTTTCCTTCAAAGGGCACAGTAATTGACATTGAAATACCTTTAAAACCGGAATGTTATGAAGCATAATATTATCCTTGCAGACGATCATAAATTGTTCCTGGAAGGTCTTATCAGATTGATAGCGCAGGAAAAAGACCTCCACGTATTGTATTATGCCCATAATGGCCAGCTGATTATGAACTATCTTGACCAGCACCCGGAAGAACAGGTCGATCTTGTTATTACCGATATCAGTATGCCGGACATGGACGGCATTACCCTGAATAACTATATAAAGGAGAAAAGACCGGAGATCAGTACACTAGTGGTAAGTATGCACACAGATAGTAATATGATCGATACGCTGGTCCAGCATCATGTGGATGGTTTTTTATCGAAAAACGCAGATTCAGAAGAGTTGCTGGAAGCGGTTAAAACGATCCTGAAAGGCGGCAAATACTTTTCAGAGGCCGTGAAACAGGAATATCTCCGGAGCGTTTTCAACAAAGAGAAAGAAACCCTTGAAATGCTCACTTCGCGCGAGAGGGATGTACTGAAACTAATCGCCGAAGAATATACTACCCAGGAAATTGCCGACAAACTCTTTCTCAGCAAGCATACCATCGAAAGTTACCGTAAAACCCTCATCCTGAAACTGAAAGTACGCAACCTGGCCGGCCTTACCAGGTACGCGGTCAAATTAGGTCTTCTCAGTTAACCCCCTGAAAACAGGGTATTGATTTTCACTGGATACGATGTTGTTGCCCCCATCGTGCCTGGCTACCTTTGTTGCATAACAAAACGGAATCATCTCTTAACTAAAAAATGCAACATCATGATCTACGGGATAACATTAATCTTACTGAGCATCATTGCGGTTCCTTCCCTGCTTTTATCTAAAAAACCTAACGCAAAGGAGTTGCTGGAAAAAGTAGAACCCTACCAGGGATGGATCGGAATTATTTTCTGTTTTTGGGGTATCTGGGGGCTTGTAACGGCTGTTTTGAATGTGGGCTGGCTCACCTCGGCGCCCATCTGGTGGATCACTTTAGCCGCCGGCAGCCTGGTGGAAGCTTGCCTTGGTTTCTTACTCGGATTCCCGCTCATCAACAAATTCTTCCTCTCCAATAATGAAAAGGCCAGGGAAAAAGCAGTACGTATCCGCGCAAGTGTAGCTCCCAAACAAGGTAAACTCGGCATATTGGGCATCATCGTTGGCGCATGGATGATTGTTGCGTCTTTCCTCTTTACGATTGCCTAGCATTTCTTCTTTCACGAATCAACTTTAAACGGATGAAAAAATTAATACTGGCCGCCATCATAATGGTGTCGGCATTGGGAAGCCATGCCCAGGAACAACAAATCCACTCTATCCAGGTGGGCGGCGGCGCTAGAATAGAGCGCGAAGTGGAATCTTACCTGATTGATTTTGCCATAGCAGTAGAATATGGAGAATCAGAAAGCAAAAAATCTTATGAAGAGCTGAGAAAGAACTTTTTCACAAAGGCGAAAGAAGCTGGTCTGGATGAAAGCCGGTTCAAAGAAGATAAATTGGCTTACCAGGCATTACAGCTTTTCAGGGAAGGCAGCTTATATACGTTGAAAGCCAGTTCGCGTGATGAACTGCTGAAAGCGGCAAGACTGGCCAACGGCACCGTCATCAATATCACCGGTACACGGATAAAGTTCAAACCTGTTGTGAAAGATGAAAAAGGCTTCCAGGCAGCATTTCTTAATGGGAAAGATAAAGCCGCCATCATTGCAAAAGCGATTAATAAGAAGTTAGGACCAGTGCTGATGGTAACGGATCTTACCCCGCTGGAAACTACGGTGGAGGAAAACTTTTACTTTAAGCCGGTTGCGGATCAGTATATCTACCTGTCCATCAGCTTCGCGATCGAATAGCCGGCCTTTATCCATTTTTACCCCAGGAATACCTGTTATAGTGATCTTCAACAAAGAAAAAGAGGAAAGCCGCATAAATCGAAAATTTATGCGGCTTTTTGTCTACTATTTCTTTAGTAGTAAGTCTTTCTGAAAATGTTTCGGCGTTACACCTTCCACTTCCTTAAACGCCTTGATAAAATAGTTGGGGTCTGAGAATCCCGTTTGGTAGGCCGCTTCGGACACTGGCAATTGATGTCGCAGTAACGATTTTGCTTGCCCTATCCTTTCCTGCAGAATAAAATGGTTGGGAGAAATCCCAAATTCCTGTTTGAATGCACGAAAGAAATTGGACTTGCTCATATAGGCCAACTTGGCAAGGCCATCTACGGATATCTTCTCCCGTATATTATTTTTAATGTAATCTATAATTGACGCAAACCGGTTCACATTTTTATATTGTAAAAAATTCGTTTCAAAATATTTCCTTGCCTGCGTTTGCATAATCCTGATCAGTAACTCCTTTAACGCAAGGTCTGTCATAAAATCTTTTGCACTGTTATTTTCTATGGCAATGCGAAGAATATTATTGGTAGCTGCGGAAAGAGAGGGACTATTAAATAAATAGAAGCATTCGTCGGAGAATTTCCATTGCGATTCGGTATCTATTTTGGGAAAATAGCCATTGAGATAATCAACGGTACCTTTAATAAAATTACGGTCGATAGATAGCGCAATACATTGAGACGGGCTGGTATCTGCTTCCGGAAAATCGATGATCATTTCTTCACCCGGTAACATGATCAGGCTTTCGCCAGGTAAATATTCGAATTTATCTGTTTTGTTGGCAATTCTCAGTTCTTTCTTCCCACGGATCATACCTGTAAAAGCGAAGTTGTCAAACTTTAGTGAAACATTTTGTATAGAAGTATGTGTTTCGTAGATATCTAATTCGCAGTTATTATAGGTATAGCTCTTTTTATTTTCGACCAGGGAATTTAAATCCTTGATAGCTCTTAATTTCAAAGGATCTAAAAGCGATTTTCTTTTCATAACGTCCTTTTTAACAGTTAAGCATGTTTTGATGAGTACGCGGATCTGCTGGCGGTTTTTTATCCTGGTAACGCTGCTCCCGGCGGCATTGGGCAAAGGTCGTTGTTATGACCATTTCAATGCTATTATACTGCTATTTTTCAATACTATATTGCTATTCCAGCATCCTAATTTACGATAGCTTTATGTGAAATAAAACATAAAATTATGGCTGAGATATTAACAGATACCGAAAAAAAGGACAAGATAGTAGCACAGAATGATGATTTTGCACGTCCATCTTTTAAAGACAAGTACGACAACTTCATTGGAGGTAAATGGACCGGGCCGGTAAGTGGAAAGTATTTTGATGTGATTTCTCCCATCGATGGAAAAGTTTTTACCAAAGTAGCTCATTCCGGCAAAGAGGATATCAATCTGGCTGTTGATGCAGCGGAAGTGGCCTTCAGAACGTGGAAGAATACCTCGGCTACAGAACGCAGTATTATTTTAAATAAAGTGGCGGACCGGCTGGAGCAACATCTTACAAAGCTGGCGACGGTGGAAACCATCGATAATGGAAAGGCCATCCGTGAAACATTAAATGCGGACCTGCCTTTGGCCATAGACCATTTCCGGTACTTTGCAGGTGTAATTAGAGCAGAAGAAGGGGCGGCCACGGAATTGGATAAAGATACCGTTTCCTTAATCATCCAGGAGCCGCTGGGCGTGATCGGGCAAATTATTCCCTGGAATTTCCCGATCCTGATGGCCGTATGGAAATTGGCGCCTGCACTGGCTGCCGGTAATACCGTTGTACTTAAACCCGCTGAAAGCACACCGGTTTCCATTTTGGTGCTGATGGAACTGATCGAAGATCTCATCCCCGCAGGGGTTATTAATATCGTGAATGGTTTTGGAGCAGAAGTGGGCCGTGCCCTGGTCACCAATCCTAAAGTGGCAAAAGCCGCATTTACAGGTTCCACAGCCACAGGCCGCTTAGTAATGCAATATGCTACCGAAAACATCATCCCGGTTACATTGGAGCTGGGTGGTAAATCTCCTAATATTTTCTTCAATTCTGTGATGGATGCGGACGACGAGTACCTGGATAAAGCAATTGAAGGCGCAGTTTTATTTGCACTCAACCAGGGGGAAATCTGTACCTGCCCTTCGCGTTTGCTGATCCAGGAAGACATCTACGACAAATTTATTGCCCGGGTAATTGACCGCGTGAAGAAAATAAAGATAGGAAACCCACTCGATCCAACGGTAATGATGGGAGCCCAGGCTTCCCGCATCCAGAAAGATAAGATCATGTCTTACCTGAAACTCGGTAAAGAAGAAGGAGCAGAAGTGCTGGTTGGTGGAGACGAAAATCATCTTGGCGGTGAACTGGAAACCGGGTATTATATCCAGCCTACTTTATTCAAAGGCCATAACAAGATGCGCATTTTCCAGGAGGAAATATTTGGACCTGTATTGGCAGTAACCACTTTTAAAACCGTGGAAGAAGCCATTGAACTTGCCAACGATACCATCTATGGATTAGGCGCCGGTGTATGGACGAGAGATGCACACGAGCTGTATCGCGTACCAAGGGCAGTACAGGCAGGAAGGGTTTGGGTTAATAATTATCATGCTTACCCTGCCGGCGCACCTTTCGGCGGTTACAAACAATCCGGTATCGGCAGAGAAAATCACAAGATGATGTTGGGACATTATCGGCAGACGAAGAACATGCTGATCTCTTACAGCAAGCAAAAACTCGGATTTTTCTAGGATTTCAAACATATTAACCACAAAGGCCCGACATCATGTATAGCCGGGCCTTTGTTTTTTTATGCCCGTTATAACGGAATGTGATTATATAACTCATTTATATAGACAGCTTAATCAGACAAACAATGATAGCTATAAAAAGATTAGACGCAACCGAAGAGGCGCTGGCGGTGATTGATATGATCTCCAAAGAGCATGGTGATCTGATGTTTTATCAGGCAGGCGGTTGTTGTGAAGGCACACAACCCCAGTGTTTTGAGAAAGGAGGATTTTTTCCACGGACAAATGACGCCTGCATCGGCACCATCAATGGCTTTGAGTTCTGGGTAGACAGAGATTTATTTGAATATTGGAAATATGCACATTTCACACTGGATGTGTTAGATGGCTTCGGCCCTGGCGGTTTTTCGCTGGAAACACCCTATGGAAAAACCTTTAAAGTACATTACCGGCTTTTTACGGAGGAGGAATTGCAGCATCTGGAACCCGTGAGGAGGAATGATTAATCGTCGAAATCATTTACATCACTCCAACTCACCATATCCGGTTTCTCCCGGGGATCATTAAAAAAAGCCGTTATGAGTGCTAAAGAAAGATGTAAAGGTAAAAAGGAGTTTTCAGGAACATAATTTTCATCACCGGCATCTATCATTTTTAAATTCTGCTTGCCGTTAGAAGTGTACCAGGATTTACCCTCCCTTGTATTGGGTATATTTTCGTCATATCTGAATGATATACTTTCTTTATTAAGAATAGAGAAGTGTAGTATGATGCTGCTTTCGTCGGAAATTCCTGACTGAAAGTAGCCGGTATTGGAATAAATTAAATCATCTTTATCCAGATTTATAAACAGATCCAATGCTTCTTTTGACCCGGTCATTTCATTGTCTATCTTATCCAGGAAGGTGACACGAATATTATTCATTGCTAAGTAAGAGTTTTAATAAAAACAGGTTACAATTTTTAAATTTAAAGAGAAAAAAGGAATCAGGCGGTGTACCGCTAAATTTTTGAAATAGAAAACCCATAAAAACACCTCTTTTTGTTTATTCCACAAATGCGTATTTTACCGTTGCCTCCGGATAATAAATCTATTTAAATTTTAATTCATATGTATTTAGGAGCAATAAGATGGTTTGAAAGCATCGGTACCGCTATTGATACGAATTTCGGAATACCCTATCGGCTGGTGGATGAAAAGCAATGTTTAAAGAGTATCAATTCCATTAAATGGGAGAACTTTGTTTTGTATGCTATCAATAACCTGCATTGCTATATAGATACTTTTCACCGGGAAGAAGTTATTCATTGGAACGACCATGTAAAGAAATTTAACGTTGAATTTGATGTGTATAAAGATCTCATACAGGAAAAAGCGACCCTGAAAAACGTTCCAGGCGATATTTTTATTGACTTAAAAGGAGTGGTATGCATGGCAGCAATGGAGCGTTATTATACCGGTAAACTTGGCCCTGCTATACCGGTGCAGTTTGAAACGCTGATGAATGTGTATAGCTCAGGGCATATACCTTGCGGATGGGACGGGCCTCAGCCCAAAAATGAAGGCTATGAAGCCGTTGATTTCTCAAAAGGTAAAATTTTGATATGGTAGCGGATAAGCTGAAAATGCAATTATTGGAATATAATATTCCGCAACAGGATATTGATGCACTTGATCGCTTCCTGCCAAGAGACGGATTCCAATTCTTATCGGAAGAGGAATTTGATGGGATGATGGTTTTCATCTCGCAGTATGAGGATGATTTCGGCCATATAATACCGCTGCTGACGGATGATAACTCTAATTTTATTTGTATAAACGGCGGCCCGGAGAATCATGGATATATCTGCTATTTATCGCATGACGAGATAAATTTAAATCCCCTGTTCAAGTCTGCCAGACATTTAATTGATGCTGTAAACAGCCATCAGGAGGCATGGGACATTACAGAACTGCCCCCATCCGTGTTCGATTTTACTGATTTACCTTTTTAGCGGCGGTAACATTCGCCTGTCCGGGTACCTTAATCTGTTATACTTGAAGATGACTGGATTTTTATATCCGCATATTTCCAGGAATCGTTGAAAGCGGATTTGATTTTTTGAGCTTCACTCTTTTTGTTCATTAATGTCAGTGCATTGTGTAATCCGGCTAATGCCCAGCCATTTTTCCGCCAGGTCTGCAGATCCTGTTGGTATACCTTTTCTGCTTCGGGGTATTTTCCTGCCTTGAGTAAAACCGCTCCCAGGTGATGCCTGACAGAGAAAAACCAGTCGGGCGGCTCGTTGTAGTTAAGTTTATCTTCCATCACAACGGCGTCGCCGAGCAGGGAAGCTGCTTTGTCCAACTGGCCCTGCTTGCACGCGATTCCGGCAGACAATACCCTGGTTGCAATCTGCACCAGGTCAGCGGTTGTATTGATATTCCAAACGGTAAGTTGCTGAAGCACCGTGTCGGAGGCTAATGTGTGCAGGCTATCCATTTCTTTTTGTGCATTTGCCAGATCGTTCTTGCCTAAATAGGCCATACCCTTTGCGTAATGCCAGATAGCCCGGGGATATACCAGGTCTTTTGCCGGAGGTGTGAGCAAAGCAATGGTGTCCCACATCGAAAACTTTACGGCTATATAGTAGGGGATCGTGTAGTAATGTAAGGTTCCCCAGCCCGGCATGCGCATGATGTCGGCTGCTGTATTTTGTTGCAGGTGCTTTGCGGCGTTCCAGGCTAGTTTTGAATGACCTTCCAGTGTGGCCGTAGCAGCCAGGAAATGATAATTGTGTGGATAGTATGCTAAAGGATAGGCGCCCTGCGCATGACATGCTGTAGTGTAGGTACTGTCAGCGGCCAATGCCTGAACATTGGAGAGCGACCCCAGATGATAATCCCCCGTATTAATATAAATATGCGACGGCATGTGTAGCAGGTGTCCCGATCCGGGTACCAGTGTTTCCAGCAGTTGGGCGCTTTTTAACGCTTTTTCGGGAGTAGCTGAGGCCTCCAATGCATGAATGTAAAAATGATGCGCTCCCGGATGCCCGGGGTTGATTTTCATAAGATGTTCCAGGATAGTCAGCAGCTCCGGTGTCCATTGCCGGGGAGCCTTTGTTTTTTTCTCGTACAAATCCCAGGGATGAAGGTCCATCAGCGACTCCACATATAAAGCACCTATATCAGGATCAGCAGGGTATTGGATATATACCTTTTTCATAGCGGCGGCGTAAGCGCTATCCAATGCCTTGCGGTCCGCCGGCGGCTTTGCAGCATACCGGGTGGTTAGTGCTTCAATTAAGGCAGTTTCCTTCGGACTGCAATTTTTTGACAGCGACTTTGCTTTCAAAGCGGCTTCGTATGCACGTTCGTAATTATCTTCCTCCATTCCTGCATTGTAGTTGGGTCCCAGCACATACGCATATCCCCAGTAGGCCATCGCGCAGGAAGAATCCAGCCGGATAGCTTCAAAGAACGACCTTGCCGCCTCCGCATGATTAAATCCATAGGCGAGCATCATTCCTTGCGAAAAGTATGTCTGCGCCTCTTTACTCGCTGTTGAAATCTGGAAACGGATCCCTTCCAGTCCTTTCAGTTTGGGCGCCTTTTTTCCAGTGCTGTACCAGTCTTTATCTGTTGTTGGGGGAACATAGCAGCGGACCATCCGCGTGTCTTTTTCGCTTGATTTTTTTTCTTTGTCTTGATTGTTATGATGGCATGCAAACAGGAGCGTGATCGCCATTAATCTCAGATAAGGGAGGGGCATAGCTTTTTTGTTTTGTACATTTTTAAAAGTATTAAACAACAGGCTGCGGCTCGGGGTAGCTCATCTATATATTGCTGACAGGGGCTTACTATCCGAAGTTAATCAAAAAAGCTGGAAAACAGACGGAAGTAGCTGCCAGCTGAGTTGATAAACGGCAGCATCTGGCCTGCCAATAAGATTTTGACAGGATATAGTATGTTGGATGCAATGCTTTCCAGCCAGTTAATGATGCTGTATTTATAAATGAAGTCGGCTTTCAGGAATGAGAAGAGGAGTTAGAAAAATAATAGTTCCGGCTTTTACCGGCCGGAACTACTATCATTTCGCTAATATCCTTTATTCTGATCTAATACTGCACCTGTGTTTTGTGTTATTTCAGTAGCAGGGATAGGCCAGAGGTTATGATATGTTTCGATCGTAAGACCAGACTTTGGGTTGTATCTTTTATCACGGTCGTATAGCAATCCTAAGCGGGTAAGTGTTACCGCCCGGAATTCTTCCATGTATAATTCCCGCAGACGTTCATCCAGGATGTAATCCATATTCATTTCCGCAGCGGAGGCCGGTGTGGCTTGTGCCCTGTTCCGCAGTGCATTGATGTCATCTGCTGCTTTCTGTTTTTCGCTTTTCCCGAGATATGCTTCTGCTCTTAAGAGATAGGTTTCCGCCAGGCGGGCCATATATTTCTGCATAAATAACCGGGAGGCGCCGTTCAACAAAAATCCGCCAAAAGGATTAGTTGTATTGGTGAGCATTGCCGGTCCCGCAGCAGATACAAAATCACCGGCCGACGGGGATGTTTTCCTGATCACCGGATAAAAATTGCGGATGGTATCTCTGAAATCTGCCGGTTGAACTTTGTCTTTATACCCATCTTTTACATACCATTTACCATAATCAGGCGAAGTAGCAGGAACACCGGAAATCCGGATATCTCTGACAATATTATAGGTAGAATTGCGGATATCTCCAGGCGTCCATATTTCATAAAAGAAGTGGGAGGTAGGCCGTATCCAGCCAACACCATTGGAGGAAATGCTGTCTACGAACTTGGTGTTGAACATTATAGACATCTTTGTTTTGGAGGAAGACTCCACAATTCTGACGCCCGTGAGACTGGGGACTATTGCCCAGGCAGTTTGATCGCCTATGGATGCAGAATTGTTTAGTGTGGTTTGCAGGACCAGCAGTCCTTCATGGTTGCCGGTGCTATAGTTCTGATTGTTGTATTCAAACAGATCACGGTAGGCATCGCCCGGCAGGTTGGCTTTTCTGCCAAACCGGCTTTTCATCAGCGACAGTCCCGGGAAGTTGATCACCTCTGAGGCACTGGTAATAGCGCCATCGTAATCTTTTAAAGAGATCAGTACTTCTGTAAGGATATGCTTGGCGATTTGTTTGTTCACTGTTCCATCAGTTACCTGGTTAATATCAGACAGTAAGGTGATGGCTTGTTGCAGGTCTTTTTTACATTGCTGGTATACTTCGTCCCTGCTGGCCCGTACATAGTCGTACCGTGGTGCTGCCAGTTCATTCAGTTCAATGGGCACCCCACCAAACAGGTTGGCCAGCGTATTATACGAATAGGCTCTGAAAAACAATGCCTGTCCGAGGAAGCTGTTTTTATCCGCATCACTCAGTTGCGTGGATTTATTCAGCTGGCTGATAATGAGGTTGGCGTTTGTGATGATCTTGTAGTAAGCGGTCCAGATACCCTGCGGAATAAAATAACTGGGTACCATGGTGGCCTTATAGGCATTCAGCTTTGCGGCAGGATCGTAGTCGGTGGCGTTGTAGGCAAAGTCGGTAGCATAATACAACCCGAAATAGGTATCCAGGTTGATATTGCCCATATAGATATTCCTGATGCCATTGTAAAGATTGTTGGTTGCTTGCTGGTACTGGATAGACGTTTGCAGGGAATTATCCGGTGTATAGATGGAGAGCGGCTCTTCATCAAGAAAGCTTTTGCTGCAGGAAGATAATACTGCCACGAAGCCCAACAGATATATGACGATTCTTTTTTTCATGTCTTAAAGTTTACGGGTGAAAGCATTAAAAGGTGACGTTGACGCCCAATGAAAAGTTTTTCATCACGGGGTATCCGTTCATGTCCAGGCCCAGTCCGCCCGGCATTCTCCAACCGAGTGAAGACCTCTGAGTGGCAGGCGGATTTGATTCCGGGTCCCATCCATCCCATTTGGTGATGGTCAGGAGGTTTTGTGCATTCACATATACACTGGCGGCCTTCACTACTTTTAACCTGCTCAGTAATCCTTCCGGCAGCATATAGGTAAGGGTTACATCCTGCAGGCGGATAAAGCTCCGCGACATATAGGGACCGAAGTTTTCACCCAGAGTGGCTACATAGGCTGCGATGCTTCTGTAACGGGCATTGGGATTATTGGGTGTCCAGTAGTCGTATACAAAGCCGTTGTTGTTACGGATATTATCCGGATTTTGCAGCATGATACCCGGTGCGCCGAGGTAGCTGTTTTTGCCGCCCTGGATAGTATTGATAAAGAATTTCAGCTGGAATGCCTTGTATTGGAAACTGTTGGAAATACCCAGGCTATAGGAAGGATCCAGTTTGCCCAATATCTGTTTGTCTGCCGGTGTAATCTGCCCGTCGTTGTTGATGTCTTCAATTTTATACTGGCCGGCTTTAAAGCCCTGCGCAGCAAGGCTGGTAGGGATATGATCTCCCAGCTGGTACATACCGGTAATTTTGTAGTCATACACTACGCCGTAAGGCTGACCGATAAAGTAGCTTAAGATAGGATCGGCGCCATTGATCAGGTCATTTTTAGTACCATCGATATCCAGTACTTTGTTGCGGTTGCGGAAGAAATTCGCAGTTACTTCCCACTTGAAGTTTTTGTTGCTGACAGGTACGCCGGTGATGTTCAGTTCCTGTCCCCTGTTCTGGATTTTCCCGATGTTAATCAGGAAGCTGTTGAAGCCCGTGACAGTAGGAGTAGCCCTGGAGTTCAGCAGGTTAACTGAATTGGAGAAGTACAGATCCAGTGAACCGAAGAGACGGTTGTTGAAAAATGAGAAGTCCGCTCCTGTGTTGAACGAGTGCGTGGTTTCCCAGCGCAGGCCGGAGTTGGGCAACTGACTTAAGTAGGAGCCAAGTTGGGCGCCACCGGAACTGCCGTACAGGTAACCATTCGCTAGCCCCACATTCATCTGGGCAAGTGTCTGGTATCTGCCTACGGTTCTGTTACCGGTAGAGCCGTAAGACAATCTTAATTTCAGATCGTCGATAAAGCCGGCAGATGTAAGAAACTGTTCTTCTTTTAAACGCCATGCAAAGGCGACAGACGGGAACGTGGCCCATTTGTTCTGGGCGGAGAAACCGGAGAAGCCATCCCTTCTGATAGTACCCGTCAGGATATATTTTTTGTCGAAGGAATAGGAGAGCCTGGCCATCTGGTAAAGTGCCTGTTCCTGCCAGGGCAGGGTAGCCAGGTCATTTGATACCGTTAAGCGGGCGGGATCACCCACATCCAGCCTGTTGTAAGATAACACACCATTGGTGATACCACCGGCAGAAGTGCTGGTGCCGTCGTGTATGTTTTTCTCTGCGCCATACAATAAGGTCAGGTCCACGCCGTGTTTCCCGAAGTCTCTTTTGTAAGTGAGGATGTTATCGAGTGTGAGAAAATAATCCGTCATGTAGGTTTTATAGGCTGTGGCTTCCACGGAAGGGGCATTATAATTAAACCGGTTGGTATAGATATAATTGTTCCCGAAATTCACGCGATAGTTGAGTCCTTTCACATGTGGGATATCTACGCTGACGAAAAAGTTTCCTATCAGGTTCAGGTTCCGGTCAAAGTCTCTCGATCTTTTGAGTACTTCCAGCGGAGTAGGTGTAGTTGTTTGTGCATAGAACTCCAGCATCTTTCCTGTTTTAGGATCGAAGGGCAGGTTATATGGCTTTAGCAGCATGATATCGGAGAAAGTGGGTGATACACCGCTGTAGTCATTGATGGAAAGTCCTGTTTGCGCACCTACGGTGAGCCAGTCGGCCGGTTTGGCTTCTACATTGATGCGTAAACTATTTCTGCGGTAATTATCATTTTTAATGAGATTCAGCTGGTCGAAATAACCATAGCCGAGATAGAACCGTATTTTTTTAGATCTCCCGCTGAGACCAATATTATGGTTTTGAATTCTCGGGCGACTAATGGTCATCAGATCCCACCAGTTGGCTTCATAACCGTTTTTGTAATTATCTCCTTCGATGCCCGGCATTTTGGTCGTCGGATCCCAGTTGGGATTCATCTTCGTCATGTCGTTGGGATCGCGGCTTTCAGAGAGATACCAGTCGCCCAGTTTCTGTATATACTGCGCTCCCGAAGCCGGTTTCATATCTTTTTTAGTCATTTCCTGTATGGAATAGGAGCCACTGTAATCGACGGTGAGTTTATCGATACCGCTTGCGCCGCTTTTGGTTGTAATCAGCACTACTCCATTAGATGCCTGGGAGCCATATACAGCGGCTGCACTGGCGTCTTTCAGCAGATCGATGCTGGCAATATCAGAAGGGTTGATGGAAGTGAGTGATCCTCTGTAGATAAGTCCGTCTACCACAATCAGCGGAGAAGTGGTACCTGAAATGGAGTTTCTGCCGCGTACCATCAGGGTGGGATCACTGCCGGCTCTGTTGACCTGTCCTACTGTGAGCCCGGGTACTGTACCCCGCAGAGAAGACATCACGTTGGCATTGGGAGATTGTTTTTGTAATTGAAGGTCTGCTTTTGTTACAGCACCGGTAACATCCTGTCTTTTCCGGGTGCCATATCCGATTACTACTACGCTACTGAGTTCACTTACAGTAGAAGATAAGGCAAACGATAGTGTGGCATTATGCCCGGTTACAATTTTATATCCTGTGAACGATTTTGGATCATAGCCGATCATACTCACATGGAAGACATAACTGGCAGCAGGTAAATTTTTAAATACGAATTTTCCGATGCTATCAGAGATAGCGATGTTCACACGTTTGCCGTTGGCCGATGCTTCAACGGTGGCGCCGGGAAGCGGCGTGCCTCCCTGGTCGGTGACGGTACCATTTACAGCGCTGGTATTGCTTTGTCCATAAGCCCGGGCAAATACTGCGCAAAGGGTCAGCAGGATGGCAATGGTTGTTTTACCTATTCCTTTCATAACGTATTTTTTTTGGTGTTAGCGATCAGGGGATAAAATGAGGTAAGATGGTAACAGCAGTTACGGGAACGGTCTGTTTGGTGACGTTCTGTTTTTTTCATAATGTGGTTTTTTAACGTGAATAGATGTTGGTTGTCGTTTAACTGCAAACGATTGCATTGTTCATCAAAAAAAAGTAAGTAGCTTCAGTTTAAAAGTTCATTGTTTAGTTGTTCTGTAATATTAGGTGCTTGTAATCCTGCATTTCAATGCAGGTGTGGTTCTTTCAAATGTACATTCATGGCTGATGACGGCATTCCTGTTATACAGGTTAATTGTCTGAATTCCGGACTTGTAGTTGTATTATTCGACCCGTGTTTATAGGGTAGTAACAGAAAGTTATAGAATAAATTATATCGCTGCGAGCAAATTTTTGCTACAGGTAAAATAATATTAGTAATTGCTTAATTTATATTTAAATCGATGGGAAATAGAGGAGGAGTGTTATAGTAGTGATGGAGCTACGTTTACTCCTGATCCGGGGTTGGATCTGATTTATTTTCAGGGATGGCTAATGGCCACAAAGCGTGATACACTTAAAAGAAGGTATCGCGCTTTGTGGTCATTGGCTTAACAAAATACCGATAATTGGAGAATGCTTTAGTGATGAAGCGGATACCCATTCAACACTGTGGAATGAGTTAACTCATTTTAACAATGGAAAAATAGTTGAAAAATGAAGTAGAGAAATTTCCTGCAGCTCCATTTCCTAATGTTTCAGATAAAACTGAAATTGTTCCGCTCACACCATATTCTGCCATCTGGACCAGCCATGAAATCTCAACCGGGTTGCTGGATAAGTCCAGGTGCCGGTAAACGCCGTCCAATACTTTTGCACCTGCAGGAAGGTTTAATAAAAGATAGCCGGCATGACTGACAGTTATAGCCCCATTAAGTGTTATTTTATAGACACCTCCATTGAAAATTCCGGTAAGACTTGAAATACTTCCTGCAACAGGAAAGCTATAGCCCTGTGGGATAGTGTTTTGAAAACTTCTGGGCATACCTTCGGAATTGAAAATATTCACAGGATATTCAAAATAGTAGGGTGTAGTCAAACCGTTGCACACTATTCCTGACACCGTATTATACTGTCCTGCTCCCTTGAATTGCGCGATGCTTTCGTAATAAGCGAAATTACAGTCTGAAAGCGAGATATTGTTGTTGTTATTTGCACACACTAATCCTACCTGTGTACCGGTAGTAGAACCGTTAAATCTGCAATTACTCACCGCTATTTCATGGGCCATAGGTTGAATACTAACACTTATTCCCGATTGCGCCTGGAAATAGCAGTTATTCACAGATGATCTGAAGAGTTTTGGACTGGCAGGCGCCTGAGGTGTGTAATTGATACCCTGACTAAAGAACCAGCAGTTGTTAAATAATGTACCGTCATTTTTTATTTTGTATTCCATCCGTATATTCTGATCCTTACCAGTTGCATCAAAATAACAGGAAGAGAAAGTGCCAATGAAAAGATCAGTGATCCATAGGTTTACCGGAAATTGATAGAACATAGTATTGGAAACAGATAGTCCTTCCGGTGTTTGTGGTGCACTCGCTGTATTGGCCTCTACTTTTAGTCCGAAGTCGCTGGTGGAACTTGAATCGGATACGATGAAACAGTTGTCTATATTGACTTCTGCCGTACAGTCGTAGTAATAGATACCTGATTTCGAATAAAACTCACAGGAAAGCAGATTTACCTTCCGTGCGTTGGTCAGCTTTAGGCTTAACCCGCATTTGGTTACTCTCACAAAGGTAAGGTCACATGCCTTGGCGGTGGAAGCATACTGGCCGGAATGAATACCTGTAATCTCAATGGCAGTGTTATTTCCACTGCCGGTTATGGAAAGACCACTGAGTTCTATCCTTTCCGCATACGGCTGTATAGAAAGTATTGGATCAGCCGTAGAGGAAATAACGGCGCCTTTGCCGCATAATTGTTTGTAGGATGGGATGATTACCGTGTTGGTAGTTGTAAAGGTTTTATCTTCCAATATTACCACGTCGGAAAGAGATAAAGCGGTAGTCAGCTGAGAGGAACAATCAATTCCATCTTTAACACCAAACCACCTTAAATCAATAAAAGTGGTATAAATCCTTTTCCACCTACCAGTGGAAGATACCCCTGAAAGAATCGTACCTGCGTTGGGAGTTTCACTGGAGGCGCTATCCCAATAAAATGCACCTCCTCCGTTGTCTCCCGGAGCGTAATAACCTAAGACATCATAAGTTTCATTTGTAAGTGGAGTAGCAATGGCCTGTAACGCCGCTATGTTCTGGATAATCATCTGATAGTTAATTTAGGGTCAACAAATAATATTTACTCCCAATGTTATCTGCTGATGACGCAATGTATCTGCGTGTGCATTCAGTAAAACAGGAGAGCCTCCAAAACGACCTGCGTTTTGGGGGCTCTCCTGTGAAAATTGTTAATGGTTTTATTCAGTTTCAGCAATAGCGATCGCTAATTCCAGCCATTACCAACCTGTTTCGCAACATTGGGGTTATAATTCTTTTCTGCATCCGGAATGGGAAACAGTAAATGTTTATCCTGGAAAGGCTGTGTGCCGGTACCTGGTTCTGCTGCTTTTTCTGCATTGATCGTTTGTTTGATAATACCCCAGCGCAACAGGTCGAAATACCGGAATTGTTCCCCGCATAATTCAAGCTGCCGTTCACGCATCAGTATTTTCATGGCATTGGCTTTATCGCCTAATGTGGTATACAAAAAGGCGTTGGAGCGGGAGCGCACGCTATCAATCAGCGCCAGCGGTGCGTTGCCGGTATTGTCTTGCTGTATGTAAGCTTCCGCCAGCATGAGCATCACATCTGCCAGCCGGATCACCTGCCCGTTAATCGGGCTTTTGGGATCACCATATTTTTCCATGAGATGATAATACTCATATTTCTTCCACCGGTAATCGCCCTGTGGGTCGGTAGCATCAAAGGGGTAAGGCTTTGCGCCGGTAGCGCATTGCTGGCAGTAAACGGTTTCACCGCCGGAAGCAGCGGTGCCATAGAACGTGGATTTAGCGCGAGGATCCGTATAGGCCTGACCGTTTGCGGGATTGGTATAGGTGAATGCTTTTACTGCCGCATTGCTGATATACACATTCTTCCAGTCGTTCCAGCCATACTCCATAGCGCGACCGGTATGTGTTTGTTTACCTACCTGCTCGGCGCCGTTACCAAACATGTAGTAAGGAGAACCAATGCCCCAGTCGGTCCATTGCTGGTCCATGATCTGAAAGATATTTTCCGGTGTGTTCTGATTGGTGATGCTGAATACATTATCAAAGGAAGGATCGAGTTTGTAGGCATACGGAGCGCCCATCAGTTTTTCAAATTCCTTTTGCGCGGGTCCCCATTTTTTCTGGTACAGGTACACTTTGCCGAGCAAGGCTATCACGGCTCCTTTCGTTACCCTGCCTAATTCAGCGGAAGGATACACGGTAGGCAATTCCGCAGTAGCAGCGGCTTCTGTCAGGTCTTTTTCTACCTGCTTCCATACATCAGCAGCAGGACTGCGGGATAAATAGTTGTTATTGAGTGTGGTTTGATAGTCGATGTACAGTGGCACATCTCCCCATAAAGTTACCAGGTGAAAGTAGGCATAAGCCCGCAGGAATTTTACCTCCGCCAGGTATTGATTCAGTTTGGCACGATCTGCTGTGGCAGTAGGATTCCAGGCTGCCGCCCGGTCTATTACCAGGTTGGTTCTGAAAATCATCCGGTATAGTGAACTCCACAATGAACTGAGATCAGCATTGTTGGTACCAAAGCTATAGTCGCCCAGTTCCTGTTCTGCTCCCAGCAGGAAGCTGGCGCGTTTGGCTTCATGTCCCATCAGATCAAAAATGTAATAGTATTCACGGGCCCATAGTCCGGGGTGGAGCAACGTGGCGTAACTGGCAATGGTAGCCTGGTTCAGCGCAGCGATGTTGGTAAAATACGTGTCATACGCGTAGGCGCTCTGATCTACCAGGTCCAGCCGCGACTTCTTACATCCGGGTGTGATGGAGACCAGCACGACTGTCAGCAGCAATTGATATATATACTTCTTCATAAAATCAATGTTAAAAGTTAAAACCCTAATTGAATACCTGCCAGGAAGGTTCTTGGCTGTGGCACCTGTCCCTGATCAATACCCCGCGCAAAAATGTAATCGCCGGCTACTTCGGGATCATACCCGGTGTATTTGGTAAAGGTGAGCAGGTTTTGGGCCGCCACATACACGCGGAGTGATTTAAGCGTGCCTTTGGTCACAGTGCTCAGCATGGCTGCCGGCGCATTGTAGCCTACTGTAATATTACGCAAACGAAGGTAGCTGCCATCTTCCAGCCACCAGTCTGACGGACGCAGGTTGCCATTGCCGGTGGCATTCTGGCCTATCCTTGGCAAAGCCGCCGCATCGCCGGGTTTGCGCCATCTGTCGAGGATATCGGTAGTGGCATTATGACCGGTAGCCATAATGTTGGTATTCAGTTTTAAACCATTCAGCAGTTTCAATCCACTGATACCAGACAGCACCAGGTTGAGATCGAAATTTTTGTAGGTAATGCCGGCGTTGATACCATAAATATATTTTGGAATAGCATTGCCTAATATTTCCTGGTCTTTCGCAGTTACCACCCCATCGCCATCTATATCTTTATAAATAAAATCTCCGGGTAACAGTCCGTCCTGGTACTTCGCGTTGGGCTTACCCGTTTTCTTTGCTGCTTCCTGGTCTAGCGCGGCTACTTCGGCAGCATCTCTGGCAACGTGGTCTAAGCGGTAGCCATAAAACGATCCGATGGCATATCCGGCAGCAGTATAGGTGGTAGCCGGTACGGGCGTAAAGGCGCCTGCCTGGATGGGTGCGGAAAACTGATCCCCCAGTGATAATACTTCGTTGTGGTTAATAGAACCGTTTACGCTTACATTGAAGCTGAAGTTACTATTGATTTTATCTCTATAGCCGAGTGTGAGTTCAAAGCCTTTATTCCTGGCGTCTGCCGCATTCACAGTTTTCCGGGGCTGATTGCCGGTAGTGCTTACGCCAATACTGGCCGGCAGCAGCGTGGTCACCAGCAGACCGGTACTTTTACGGTCGTACCAGTCAGCTTCCACGGTAAGGCGGTTGTTTAGGAATGCAAGATCGATACCTATATCCGTCTGATTGGTTTGTTCCCATTTCAGATCAGGATTGCTCAGGGTGGTGAGGGTAGTGCCGGAGACAAATGTTTCGGTACTGCCGAATGAGTATACGAGCGCACCACCGGGTGTACCCTGGTAAGTTTTTGCCGTGTTCAGGAAGTTGGGAATGTTGTTGTTTCCTGTTTGCCCCCAGCTGGCACTCAGCTTTCCATCGGATAATACCGGCAGGATATTTTTGATAAAGGCTTCTTCTGAAAAGCGCCATGACAGACCGGCTGCGGCGAAATTACCATAACGGTTATTGGGGCCGAAGTTGGAGGCGCCATCCCTGCGATAGCTGGTGGTAAGTATATATTTATCATCAAAGGTATAGTTCAATCTGCCATAATAAGAAATGACAGAAGGACGGGCATAATTGGAATAGGCACTGGTAACAGATTGAGAAGAAGCTACGGTGACGTTGGTAATGTTATCGTTCGGCTGACCGGTACCCCTGATCGCGGAAGAGTTAGTGATTCCCGGATCAATGTAGCTTTGTCCGGCTACAAGCGAAAGCTGGTGTTTGCCCAACAGTTTTTCGTACGACAGGTAGTTTTCCAGCATGTAATACGAGTTCTCTGTAAAGGAGAGCATCGACTGGCGCGCCTGGTTCAGAAAATTGGAGGCCTGGTATTGTTGCTGGTAGCTGTTACTCCGGCTGGAATTCACTTCTGCGGCAAACTGTGAGCGGAATTTCAGGCCGTCTATGATGCGCACTTCGCCCGACAGCTGTGGGAAAAAGGCCAGTGATTTACTGGTCTGACTTTTCATCGCAATTTCCTGCAGGGGATTAACGGCGTTGCTGTAGTCGTCGATGTTGGAGAGGATCGAATAGCCTCCTTGTATAGATGGATCCAGTACAGGTTTATAAGGAGCGTATTGGAGTGCGTTGATGATGTTGGCATAATAACCGTTGCCCACATATTGTCTGAAGATGAGGTTTTGTGTAAACCGGAAGCGCCCCAGGTTTTCTTCGAGTCCTACGCGTGCCTGGAATCTTTTGTTGGTAGCATCGGTTAAGATAGCCTGTTGATTGATATAGGTGGCGGATATGGAATAGTTTACTTTTTCACCGCCACCACTGATGTTCAGATCATTTTCAGATACCAGGGCATTCCGGAAAATAGCATCCTGCCAATCGGTGCTGTCCTGTAAAACTGCCGGGGTATTAAATTTTGCCGGTAACACCGCATTTTTGGTAGCGGCCAGATCTTTCAGGGCATCTACATACTGCGCTGCATTGAGCAGGTGTAGTTGTTTCCATGCTTTGGCCATACCCCATTGGGTAGTGAAGCTCACGCGTGGAGGTCCTGTTTTTCCTTTTTTAGTGGTAATGATCACCACACCGTTAGCGGCTGCCGAACCGTAGATCGCGGTGGAAGACGCATCTTTCAGAATAGTGATGTTTTCTATATCCTGGGGATTGAGGGTATTAAAGAGGTTCTTGGTGCCCTGTATACCGTCTACCACATACAGGGGATTGATATCTGTAAAACTGCCGGTACCACGGATAATGATCTGTGCATCCGCACCTGCGCTGCCGCTGCTCTGGAGCACCTGTACGCCGGCCGCTTTACCGATGAGCAGCTGTGAGGGGTTGGTGGCGTTTACGGCGCCGGCTTCTTTCACCGTCACTACGTTAAAGGCGCCCACCACATCTTTTTTACGGGCAGTACCATAGCCGATTACCACGATATCGTTCAGGGCAGCCACCGTTCTGACGAGGCGCACGGAGAAGGTCAGGGTAGCACCTGATTTCAGCTGAACGTTGTTGAGCTGTTGTGTTTCAAAACCCATGTATGACACACTTAGCGAGTACCTCCCTTCGGGTGGTAGCCCGGAGAAACGGAACACGCCGTTGCTGTCGGTGACTACGCCGGCAGAATACTTTGTTTTTTCATTCAGCGCCACTACGGAGGCATTGGGAAGGAGTTCGCCATGATCGGTACGCACAGTACCGGTTACCTGCATGCGACCCTGTGCCTGGATGGACATGGATACGCCTGATAGCAACATGAATAGCAGCAGACAGAAACGCCACTTTGGTTGATAGAACATTTTCATAACTGGAACGTGTTTTTAAAAGTCAGGGACATAGCAAGCCCCCGGCGCCTTTGCGCCTTGTGTGGAATAGACTGTAATTAGTGAATTATTTCTTCTTAATAATAAATCCGCTATCGTTTCTGATAAGCTTCAGATTATTGGGAAGTGTTAAGTCGGTCAGGATTTTCGACAGAGAGTCGGTCTTCTCAAATTTGCCATCAAAATAAATCTCCATCACGTCTGATGGGTAATAATAGATAGCTACGCCGTAGTAATTACTCAGCTGGTCGAGTACCTGCGCCATTGGTTGATTGTCAAATTTATACCAGTCGGGCTTAGCATTGCCTGTACCATTGCTTCCTGCTTTTACAAGTATATCCGTGCCCGTAGCATTGAAGCTGGCTACGATAGCTTTGCCGGTTTTGCGGTAATAACGAAGCTCTTTGCCTGGTGTCAGCACTACATCATTCATGACTTTCTTTTTGTCGCTGGCTCCCTTTACCAGCACCTTACCGGTGTTTAATCTTACGGTGATCATATCTTCCCCGGGGATGGCTTTCACATGAAAAAAGGTGCCCAGGGCGGTGGTATTCAGTTCGCTGCTATACACAACGAAGGGATGTAGTTTATCGGGTGCTACCGTGAAATCAGCTTCCCCTGTCAGGTAGATGTTCCTGTTTTCCTTGAAATGTTTATCATATACCATGCTGGCTCCGGGCAATAGTTGTGTGACAGAGCCGTCCGGTAATACAATGACCATGGTTTTGTTACCGGTATTTTCTTTCCGCTCCTGCTGTTCAGCAGGGATAGCCGCCACCGTTATATCGGAAACGGTGTTTACTTTTGGTTGATCGCGATGAACCAGCAACAGTGTTCCTCCTATGAGTACGCCTGTGGTTACCGCAGCAATGGCCAGTCGTTTGGCCCATCTGATCCGGTTGTTGGCGAAGGCCGTTTGTTGATGAATATTTTTCAGCCACTGCCGGGAAACGGTTTCCGGGAAGTGATCGTCTTCCTGTAATTGCAAAAATTCTTTTTCCGGCAGGTATTTCTCCAGCATATCCGGGTGCTGCTCCAGGTAGGTAGCTACCTCGCGGGCTTCTTCCGGTGTGCATTGATCGTTAAAGAACCGCGTCAGTAATTCATCATTTATCATGTTATGTACGGCTGATAGATAAGTAATACGTTTATGAGAGACAGACTACTTAGTCGGAACGAAAAAATATTTTCAGAAAGGGAAAAGGCAGGCCAGTAGCGGTAACAGGAGGCCGAGGTAATGTCTTATCTGCCTGATGGCCTGGAAAATATGCGATTCTACCGTCCGGGACGACAAGGAAAGTTCCTGTGCGATCTGTTGATGGCTCATCCCTTTAAAGCGGCTCATTTCAAATACCTTCCGGCGCATGGGTGGCATTTCTTCCAGTGCGTGGGCAATTTTATGTTGTAATTCCTTTTCGGCCAGTTTCCCCCACAGGTCATCGGCCGGCAGCGTATACCGCTCTATCACGTGGATCACCTTTTCTTTATAAACGCTTTCCTTGCGGAGGAAGTCGATCAGCGTGGTACGGGCTATGCGGAACAACTGTAGCTGTACATCGAGGTCATCGGCCAGGCTTTCCCGGTAGTTCCAGAATTTGATGAATGTAAGTTGCACCACCTCCTCTGCGATGAAAGGAGACTTCGTTTTCCGGAGAATAAAATAGTAGATCCTTTTATGCCAGGAATAGTATACTTCATTAAATACCAAAAGGTTACCTTGTTTCAAAGCAGCTATAGTATTCACAACGTGGCGTTTTACTCCGGCAATTTAAATAAATAAATGTGGGAATTTCCGGAAATTCGAAGGAAGCGTTAAATATATGGCGCTACGTGCCAGACAAAAAGTGACCTGTCTCTCCGACATTTTTTTATTCTGGCTGATCCATTTATATTTGGCGTTATTGAAGTTGCCCCTTCGTAAGAACACCGGGTGTTCCTGTTTTCCCTGATCATGCATAACAACAAAGACAATGTATAAATACCTGACCATATTGGTTCCCATGATATTTTCCTGCTGTAGTGGAAAGGGCCAGCAACGGACGCCGGAGAAAATGATCGGCACAGGCCTGCTGACAGTAAACACACTGTATCCTGTTCCGTTGTATAAAAACTATACAGACAACATGCCTTTTGATACCTTGAAATTCCAGGTGGCAAAATCCGGGGTAACTTCCTTTATTTCGAAAATCCGTCTGAAGCCTTATGTGATGAGCGGGGGAGATAGCTACGAAGCAGGTAAAAAGAACGTTCAGATGGGGCTGATCCGGTTTTCTCCGGAACTGAAATTCCGCGTGACAGACACTACCGCATCTTTTTTTAAAATTGTTACCAACGAAGAAACGGGCGAAACCTTTATCGTCAAAAGAAATGCGGCCAGCGCGTATTACACCTCAGAAAAAGAACTGTATGACCATAGCTGCAGTAATTGCCCGGGCATTCAATACAATCCGAAATGGTATTTTTTTGAAACCTGGGAACGGTACTTAAAACGGGTGGAGTTTATCACCAAAGAAAACCTTGTCATTTATGATCAGCCCAATGGCAAGATAATATTTGAGAACAGGGAAAAGACCTTTTTGCCATTTACAGTGACCGCTGTAAAGGGCGAATGGATCAAACTGAAAAAGGGTTTTGGCCGGGAGTTTAATTTCGATAGTTCGAAAAATTATGATGGCTGGACGAAATGGCTGGAAGGCCAGCAAAAAGTAATCGATATCGTTGAACATACTTATGAGTAACATTCAAAGCATCATTTCCACAGCGCCATGATAACTTCATGGACAGGTACCTGGAAATTGCAAATTATTATGCAAAACAGTATCTTCATGCCCTATACCTTACCTATGACAGCGCAACTTACCTTCAAAAGATTTCATACTGCAGAGCAAGCCGCCGAAATCATCGTTCTTTTGCAGGAAAACGATATCCCTGCACACTATGAAGAAGAAGTGGTGCTGATTGATAAAGTATATATGGGCCAGAACTTTGATCAGCGGCACCTGGTGAAAATTCCTCCTGATTATTTCTCTTCCGCCGATGCACTCCTGAAAAGCCGCATCCGCGTGTCGCTGGAGGATGTAGAACCTGACTATTACCTGTTATCCTTTTCTACAGAAGAATTGAAAGAAGTAATTATCAAGAAAGATGAATGGGGTGATTTTGATTTTGCACTGGCGCTGAAACTGCTGGAGAAGCGGGGTATTTCATATTCCCCGGAAGAAATACAGGCGCTCGGGAACAGCCGCTTAACAACCCTTGCTAAACCACAGGAGCTACCAGGCATCTGGCTATTAACCGGTAGTCTTTCTCCTTTTCTCTGGCTTTCCCCCATGGCTTTTTTTACCTATTTCTCTTTTATCGGCATCTTTATCGGGGCATTTGTACTGCTGACAAAAAAGACACTGCCAGATGGTTCCCGCGCAGATGCATTTTCAACTAACGCAAAAAATAAAGGTAAGTGGTTGATTATTTCCGGTATTGTGCTAACCGTAGTATGTCTGACCTTACTTTTTCAAAGCAATAAATAACCTTTTTCAAAATTTAGTAGCTACCCATGAAAGCAATTCAATTGTTTGTTACGATTATTTTTTTTAGTTATGCAGCCATTGCCCAAAACAAACTGGAAAGCACCGGCAATGTAGGAATCGGCACACTGCAGCCTCAATCGGCTTTACAGATCGGGAACTATTCCACCAATAATCAAAGTAAAATAACCATTCCCGGTACCTATAACTTTGAACGGTTATCCCTGGGCCAGGAGGGAAACGGAAATGCAGCGATCGAGTTTGTACATCACAGAACCGACAGTATTTCGTATGGGGTGAAAATGGGTACTGCCGTTGATGCATTTGGTCCCGGATTTTATATTACCACGGCGCCGGAATCATACGCTTATGCAACTTTGGCATATAAAACCAGCCCCGCAATTTTCATTAATACTGCCAATAGTGTGGGTATTGGTACAAAACCTCCTGCTGGTTACAAACTGGCCGTTGCCGGAGATTTCCTCGCGGAAAAAGTGAAGGTAAAGTTGCAGAGTGGCTGGCCCGACTATGTATTTGATGTTTCATATCCGTTACCATCCTTACAACAGGTAGAGGACTTTATCAGGACATATAAGCATCTGCCTCAAATCCCTTCCGCTAAAGAAGTTGCGGATAAAGGGCTGGATATCGCTTCCAATCAGGCTGCATTACTCCAGAAAATAGAGGAACTGACACTTTACCTGATCGAACAGGATAAACTGATAAAAGAGCAGCAGCAATTATTAAAAGACCAGGACAGGCGCCTGCAACAACTGGAAAGGAATAAATAGCTGCTGTTTTACCGCCCTGGTATTCTTATTTTCTCAGGAAATAGCAAACGTTGCTGCGTCTATCGTAAATGTAGCCGCCGCCCGCTCCCGCGCCTCCCTGCTAAGTACATTATCAACAAAATGATAACCAACCTGGCATTTATTTTTGTTGATGGTCGCGATATAATAACCATGGCTCTTGATATCTGCAAATGCAAGATGTGGGTTAATATCTTTCTTGTACAACATTGCCTCGAACACCTTTATTTCTTCGGATGAAAGCCTGTCGGCGTTCTTCGAGGTGATAGAGGGAGTGAGGAATTCCCATGCCAGCGGCTTTTCTTCGAACCCTTTTTTATATTGCATGAATTCCTTTTCGGGATGCAATGCCAGCACAAAGGATTCGTGGTGATCTCCGGTAAAAAAAATAACATTGGCTATTTTTTCTTCTTCCAGCAGGCGGATGATCTTTCCCCGTTCATAAGGATATCCCAGCCACCAGTCGTTGTATTTTGGCAATTTGAAACCGGGAGCTACATTATAGCCGGCAAACATCACCTGGTTAGCGATCAGCTTCCATCTGGCTTTGCTGTTACGTAAATTGTCTGCCAGCCATTGGTATTGACCGGCGCCAATGATGCTCCGGTCAGATCCTTCAAAACCTGCTTCTGTGATATCCAGTTGCTTTGTGCGGCCATGGGTTCGTTCATCCATCAGGAATAGTTCGAGGTCGTTGCCAATGGTGAACTTACGGACAATTTCACCAGCCGTTTTTGCCCTTACCGGCAGCCATTCCAGGTAAGCCTGGATGGCGGCCTGTTTACGGACATCCCAACTGCCTTCATTGGGTTGATGGTTCTTTGCGCCGTCATTGTAAGCGTCATTTGCCAGTTCGTGATCGTCCCAGATCATATAAAACGGTTTTGCTGCGTGCAGCAATTGCAGATCAGGATCGGTACGGTATTGTGCATATCGCTGCCGGTAGTCCTGCAACGTAACTGTTTCATGCAGCGGCGCATGAATTCTGCCGGATGCTTTGTTGCCGTATTCGCCGGTGCGATATTCATAAATGTAATCACCGAGGTGTAATACCAGGTCGATCTCCTTTTTCTGTGCAATGAAACGGAAAGAATTGAAATAGCCGTCTTCCCAATTATTGCAACTTACAACGGCCATGTTCAGATCACGGTCATCCAGGTGATCGGGCAGGGTGCGGGTGGCGCCAACCGGAGAGCTGGCGCCGTTATATTGAAACCGGTAATAGTAAGTGTGTCCTGGTTGCAGGCCCTCTACATCTACTTTTACGGTGTAATCATTGTCTGCTGAAAGCTGATAATTTCCCTGCTTTATCCTTTTGCTGAAATCCGGATCTGCTGACAGTTCCCATATCACCGGCCCGTAGTTGTACCGTTGTGTGGTGATCCGGGTCCATATAATTACGCGGTCCTGCAGCGGATCTCCCGATGCCACGCCGTGCCGGAAATAGTTTTCACTCAGCAACGCGGTGGCCGACAACAGCCTGGGAAGCGGCATGAGCACGGCAGCAGATAATAAAAATTTCCTTCTGGATGTAAGCATGATGGTCTTTTTGTATAGCTGAAATTAGAAACCCCAGTTTACGCCGATGCGGCCTCTTGCTGAGTAATACTCTGTTTGTTCAGGCCTGCTTTTTACGCCATGATAGTATATCAGCGGCTGATTGGTAAGATTGTTGGCGTCCAGGAACAGCGTGATATTCTTCGGGAAATTATAGGATGTGTTTACATCCAGGTGAAAATCCTTGTCCTGGTAACGGTCCGCTCCACTGTTATCCCGTACATCTACTAAGAAAGCCTGGCGGTAGTTCGCTGCCACCCGGAAAGAGAAACCTCCTTTTTCATAAAATAAGGCAGCATTGATAATATTGGGCGACTGGTTCAATAAACCGATCTTTTCTCCCGGCCGGTCTTTGAGCGTGGTTTCTGATTTTGTATACGTGTAGTTCAGGTTGAGCCCAAGTCCGCTCAATATGCCCGGAAGGAAACTGAATTTTTGATTGTAGCCGAGTTCTATGCCGTACAGTTTGGCATTATCAGAATTCAGCGGTTGAGATACCTGGTAGTTGGCGGTCGTTCCTTCAATCGTCTGACTTTGGGTGAACGACTGCGTATAAATGGCATCTTTGATTTTTTTGTAAAACAGGCCGCCCGTTAAATAGCTGGTACTATTCAGGTAGTAACTACCGATCACATCAAAGTTCCAGGAGAAAGTAGGCTTCAGACCGGGATTGCCGAGTGTGGTGGTCAGTGTATTTGGATTGACCCTGGTGGTTGGACTGATCTCATTAAATGCCGGTCTGGCGAAAGTGCGGGTGATGGCGGCACGTACATCCGTTTTTTCATTCGGTTTATAAATGAAATGCAACATGGGAAGTACAGCAGGTACATCTTTGCTGCCGGAAACCGGGCTTACTTTTTTGGTGATATCATTGTACACAAAGCTGTTGGATCTGTCTGAAGTATATTCAAAGCGCAGGCCACCCACCATTTTCAGTTCGGACGTCAGATCCCATTCTCCCATGGCATAAGCGGCGCCCACCTTTTCTACTGCATCATAATTTCCGGTAGCATAGGAAGAATTCGTAGCATCGTTGACGGTATAGGTAAGATTTTGTGCTACCGAAGGAATGCTGTTGGGATTGATAAACGACTGTGCCGTTGGATAATTGAATTTCAGGTTGTCGTAGGCGTTATGCAGTTCCGGAAACCAGTTGCTGGCTGGAAATGCTTCTTTTTCCCATAGGGGAAGATAGGCCTTCGGTGCGCCTGCTTTATATATCCAGGTCACATACCGGTAGTCATAGGTACTTGTTTTATACCTGAATTTACCGCCAAACTTGAAGAGCAGGTTATTTTGCGCCTGATATTTAAAATCGACAGCCGCCACTTTATCCTGCTCTGTGATGTTACGGATAGAGGTAACAAACCTGTCCAGGTAGTAGTTGTCAGGATTGTAAGGAGTAGATGCAGAAAAATGCGGCTGGATGTTCTGCGGATCATCTCCCTGGTAACCTTCCGGACCATCGCCTTTCAGGAATTTATAATCCTTGCCTTTTATGTTAACGAGGTTATCATATTTCACGGTTTGTATCCAGTTGCCATAGTAATAACCGCGCATATCCTTATCAACGGAAGAAGGCCCTTTATAGCCGGCCCAGGATTTATACCAGGCAACACGTGCATTCATACTCAGCTTGCTGCTGAGAGAAGATTCGATACCCGCTTCTCCACCGTAATTTTTAAAGTAATAATCCACTACGTTCCAGCGCAGCACCGCGTTATTGGTAGCGCGGTCGAAGTAGTGCATGGTTTTGCGGTTCCTTTCGTTATCCAGCAGCTGTGTATAATATCCCCTGGCATAGATTTTTGTTTTTGGGCTGATCTGGTAGTCAATCGCTGCGTTTAAACCCTTATTGGTTCTGGTACCCTGGTAATTTCTGACATCAAGGGTAGTCACATTATGTAATTCATTTCCATAAACCACTTCATAATCATCTGTGCCATAGGTACGTTGATTAACGCTGCCAAGTAAAAGAAAACCAAGTTTGTTTTTCAGCAGGCGGTCGCCATACAGCACACTGCCATTGTAGCCCAGTTTTTCATTTGGTCTTGCTGCATAAGGAAGTGCGGCCATTACCCGGACGGTTCTTTTTTCGGGCGAGGTGCGTGGAATAAAGTTAATGGTACCACCGATCGCGTCACCTTCGTATTCGGGGGTGATGGCTTTCACTACCTGTATGTACTGAATGAATTCCGATGGCAATAAATCCATGGGAACGGTGCGGTTGCCCAGCAGGTCGCCGGAGGTTTTGGCGGCGGGCATACGGTCGCCGTTAATGGTAGTAGAGCTCCATTGCGATGGGGTACCTCTTACGGTTACATAACGGCCTTCTCCCTGGTCGCGGTCAATGCTCACGCCGGGAATTCTTTGTACGGCCTCTGCTGCATTGATGTCTGGCAGCTTTCCGATGGCATCGGCACTGGCAACATCCATAATGGCCGTAGCATTTCTTTTCATAGCGATGGCCTTCCGTTCTCCGGAACTGTACATCTCTTTTACGACTACCTGCTGCAAGGCGGTTCCTGCGCCCAGGTTGATAACACCAATATCAGTTGATGCGCCATTAGTGATCTGAATGAGTGTATCCAGTTTGCGATAGCCTACCATAGATATAGACACCAGGTGTTTGCCTTCGGGCAGGGCGATAGAAAATTTTCCATCCAGGCCGGTTACCGTATGTGCCTTTATCAAAGAGATGCTGATGGTAGCATAGGCCAGCTGGTTGCTGCCATCGGTGATACTGCCCCTTAATGTTCCCTGGGCAAGGATGGTGCTGATGCTCATACAAAGCATCGTAATGGTCAGGTAAATATTTTTCATGTCTGTCAGTGGTTTATTGTTTTTTAATGTCAGGGCATAGCAATCTGCTCACGGGCTTCCCCGCATACACATGTTGTTCGTTTTTAGTACCTGTTTGAGTGGTCGTGATCCTTTGTCATGGCCTTCGGACAAAGAAATGCCTCACCGGCTTTTTCCGGTATACTGGTAGATGATGTAGTGAATGGAAGCCGCTGTTTTTTACATATAGGTGCCGTACATTTTTTGCTTTTCGATGTTGTTGATAGGTGGATGATTTATTTCTTTATGTGAAATTAAATTTCTTTTCAGTAAAATAATAAAGATCAATGTTATCAAAACATTATCGAATTCCGGGGAGGCAAAAGGGCAGCGATCCGGTTATATACGGGGTACAAAAAGAACAGCTACTTCTCCCGGAAGGGAAAAGTAGCTGCGGAAAGATGATAACAGGGCTATATTTTTCTCAGGTTATTTTTGGAGGGATAGCGTTTCTTTCTTTTCATCATGGACCGTTCGTAAGACCAATCCCGTAGCAGGTTCAGTACCTGTTTTCCGTCGGTATCCAGGGTGCTGTAATTATCAAGTTGCATTGTTCTGGGGTACAGGTTAAGGACCAGATCAAACATGGCCGAGAACAGAAAAATACCGGATATGAGTTTGATAGAACCATGCAGATCGAATACCACCGAAAAGCAAACCGCTATTCCCGCTATCACTATCGAAGACAATGGACCCGCCAGCACCTGGATGAGTCGCTGCCGGATGTTCATGTCGTCATCATAGGCGACACACAATCCTTTTCTCCATAACAGAGGATTCCGCTTGATATTTATTTCCAGCAGGCCTTTATTGAATTGCACATTGCCTTCATCATCGCCGAAAGACCCGATGTAGATGGCAACAGGCTGCCTTGTAAAAATCATGGCAGGAACGGCGTGTCCCAACTCATGGACCAGGATGGTTAAAAAACGCGCAATAAAGATCAACAGAGCAATAAGCAGGAATATAAGGATGTCCCAGATCATGATAAGTAAGGTATAGGTAAATGGATGTTTGAAACAAATATAAATTATTTGTTCCCGGTATTATACATTCATTTAACGTTTATTCCTTCCGGTTATGGTATGTCCTTTACTTTTCCCTGCGTGTTGCTGCAGATTCCTCTTCTGCTTCGCCACGCTTCCAGTAAGAAACCGCTGAAAATTCGGTTGCTGACCAGTTTTGTTCTTCTTTAAAATACTGGCGCAACGCTTTCGCTGTATCGTATTCAGCGGCGATATAGGCAAACCGCTTTCCCTGCGGAAGGGACCGGGTACTGACAAAACTGGCCAGTTCACTTTCCCTTGACGGATCAGGATTATGCAGCCATTCAACACGTAAATCTGCCCTGGTAGAAAGTCCGATCTCATCTTCCGGGCCATGCACCTCCAGGATAGCTTTCACATCTACGCCTTCCGGCAGCTGCTCCAGCATCGCGCTTATTACCGGAATGGCGGTACTATCGCCGATCAGCAGATAGGAGTCCGCTTCCGGCAGTAATGGTTTGTCGCTTACTTTCATTGCAATGCCTAATATATGGCCTGCTTCGGCCCGTTGCGCCCAGGAAGATGCAGGCCCGTTATCCCCATGCGCCACAAAATCGATCCACATTTCATTCTTTCCGAAATCGATATGCCTAGTGGTATACGTTCTCCGGATAGAAGAGGACGCCCCCGTTTCATCGGGAAAATCGACCGTGCCGGCGCCAAAGGGTGGTATGAATATTTTGTTGTTCCTCCCGATGGTGACCTCGCTGAATAAGACCAGCTGCTCATCCGACATGTCGAATATGACGCGGATGTAATGTGGCGTGACGAAGATTTTTTCTTTGACCGTAAAAACAGAACGTACTATTTTCTTTTGTATGATGTCCATGATAAATGGTTATTTGTTTTTATAAATAAATAAAACGGAGATGGCAAGCAGGCAACTGATTGCGCCAAAAAGATAAACGGCTTCATAATTAAATCTGCCGGCAATAATACCCGCTATCGGGCCTGCCAGTCCGAGCGAAAGATCAAAGAAGGCGGCGTAGGCGCCGAGTGCGGTGCCGCGCATTTGCGGTGCTACTTTCTTCACCACCAGTACACCCAAAGCCGGAAATATCAGGGAGAAGCCTATACCGGTCAGGCTACATCCAAGTATGGCCATTATTCTGGAAGATGAAAAAGCAATCAGTAGTTGTCCGGCTACCTGTACTGTTAACGATACCAATGCCACTTTGTAGCCACCATATTTATCGGGGAAGGAGGAACAAAAGATCCTGGTCAGCACATAACAGGCGCCAAACGTGATAAACGCCATGGAAGGATCGCCCCAGCTCCTGGCGGCAAACAGCAGGGAAATGAACGAAGAAATACAGGCGAACCCAATGGAAGAAAATGCGAGCCCAAGTCCCTGGCCGGCAATCAGTCCTACTACTTTATAAAAGGGAGTCCGGATATGCGCCGCGTCTACCGGTAAGTCAGGCAGCCTGATGGTGGCGAGCCAGCTGATAGCCGACAGCAGCAGGATGGCTGCGAATACATAAGTAATCCCTATCGTATTTTTCATCCAGATGGCCAGCGGCGCGCCTATGGCAATGCCGGCGTACATAGCAATCCCATTCCAGGTCATCACCTTGCCGGACTTCTGCGCACCTAAAAGACCTATGCCCCAGGTTAGTGTACCGGTTACGGCCATACTTTCAGAGATGCCATGTACGATCCTGGATAGTAGCAAAAGACCCAGTGCCAGTGAAGGATTACCACCCCAGCCGGCAGCGGTGATGTATAACAATCCGCATAGCATCACCATTGAAATTCCCCGGTGTGTGCTGGTACGGGCGCCGATGGTATCTGTGATTTTCCCGGCGTATGCCCTTGTTAGTAAGGTGGCCAGTGATTGTAATCCTATCACCAGGCCCACTACCAGGTTGCCAGACTTAAGATCGCTTTTTACAAAACCGGGAAGTACGCCTAAAGTCATGCCGATAGTAAGATAGATAGCAAATACGGATATGATGATAGCAGTGATCACCCGTGTAAAATGCTTGTCCGTGGCGGTGGGAGTTAACGCGATGGATGCTATCTTGTTTTTTGTTGTCATTTTGTATCGTATTTATTACATCAAATTTTACGGATACAAAATTAGCCTGCAGCCAGAGAGGAGAGGATAGCCATCCAATGGCTATGATTGGACAATTAATGGTTTTTAGCCCTGAATTCGGAGGCCGTTAATCCTACCTGTTTTTTAAAAAAGCGGGAGAAGTAAGCATGATCTTCGTAGCCCAGTTCATAAGCTACTTCTTTGATGTCTAAGGTGGAATAAAACAACAAACGTTTTGCTTCCAGCAAAATTTCCTGGTGTATCCAGTGACTGGCAGGAAACCCCGTGATTTCTTTTACTACTTCGTTCAGGTAAAGCGGTGTGATATTGAGTAGTGAAGCATAAGCCTTCACCTGTTTTAATTCCTTACATTTCGCATTCACCAGCTGCTTGAAACGGATAACGGTATTATACTTTTGCCCACCCAGGAAATTGCCGGCATGTCTGGATAGAATGATTTTAGATGCGATTAATCCTGTTAAACTGGCTACCATAGAACTGATCAGGGTATTCCGGAGTGGTATGGACGACTGATGAAGCGTATCTTCCAGCAGAGACACGATGTTGAAGAACGCATCGTCCTTTTTTACCACAACCGACTGGTGGCTATTCAGATAAGTATCGAATATTTCCCGGAAAGCAGTAGGCACCAGTTCACTATCCACAAATACCAGCCAGCCTTCTGTGTTCTTATGGTCGATGTACCGGTGTACCTGTCCCGGCGTCACGAAACAAAGCGACGGACCGGAAAGGGCTACTTCATTGAAATCCAGCTCCCATAAACAGTTGCCTTTCTGCTGGATAATAAACATATAATGATCATCCCTGTGCGGCAGCTGCACTCTTTTATGCAACCCTATCACTGTCATTGCTTTTACGTCAACACCCGGCTCGGTGAGTTCGCCCTTGTGTAATAAAATAGGATGCTTTGTCATGGTGTCCTGTTCTGCTGTAAAAATAAGGATATACTACCCAACAGTTTGTAAACAAGTAAAAAAGGCAGTACCGATTTTCAGATACTGCCTCCTGTATAATGCTGCTGGCGGATATGATAAATATAGACGCAGCTGATTACTCCGTTTTCTTCGGATAAAAATAATGTCCGGCCATCATCACCAAAGGAATGCCTAAGGCCAGCCAGGAGAAAGCGTCCCAGTAGCCATCGCCAACGAGTGCGGTGATTAACCCGGTGATGGATAACAACGCCACGAGCAGTGGTTTGCCCCATACGTGAAGTGTGGTATTAGTATTCTTCCTCATCGGCTGTTATTTTTTCGCTTAACCGGGTCCATTGTAGTCTGCTGGCTTTGCGCCGGGCAAACCATAGATAGAGTCCTGTAATTAGTACTATGATCATGGCGGTATCAAAAACGGCCCAGATAATTTTTAAGGGCATGCCGCCATAATCGCCAAAGTGCAGTGGTTCGGACAAAAACAGGGTATTTACATACCAGGGCATACGCCTTGCATCAGTGAGTTTGCCGGTTTTTGCATCTACCAGCGCCGGCATCAGCAGGCGGGCAGTGAGAGCGGTGTTGCCTCTCATAAATACGGCATAATGATGTTTACTGGAGAACATCGTTCCCGGATAGGTAACAATACGTGGCTCCATATGCGGCGCTGCCTGTTGTGCCACTACCATGGCTTCATCCAGTGAACTCAGTTTGCCGGTCAGCGGCTGCTGTTGTGCATAAGGCGCTACCATTTCTTTCAGTTGTCCCTGTTGCCAGAGTGCCAGCACTACATCCGACATACAGTTGATAATACCGGTAAGACCCACTACACTGCCCCAGGTGAGCGTAACGATGCCGATCAGGTTATGTGTATCCAGCCATTGCAACCGTTTCGATTTGTATTTTCTCACCATCCCGAAATCATACTTTTTCATGATACGGCCATACAGCACGGCTCCGGTCACAATGGCAATCACGAAGAGAATACCCATCAGTCCGAGAAACAGTTTGCCGGGGATGCCCAGGAACATGTTCATATGAATTTTCAGGATCACATCCATGATTCCGTCGGTGGTGGGCTTGTCGAGCAACTCACCGGTATACACATTCAGCATGGCATACTTACTTTGCTCCGGTGGCGCATCTGGCTTTGGCGCCAGGTCGAATACAATTTTGTTTTTATCATCTTCATCCCAGAAAATGTACCTGATGTTATTGGTAGGGTACTGTTTACCGGCAATGACGGCCAGGGAATCCAGGCTCATTTTATGAGCGCCGGGAGGCACCTGTGCCACCACTTCTTTTTCCAGTACTGCGTCCAGTTCGTGATGAAAGATCAGCGGAAGACCGGTGATACACAGCATCAGCATAAACAGCGTACAGATCAGGCTGGTCCATTTATGCCATTCGAACCAACGTTTGGCGGATTTAAGTTTCATATAACGAGTGGTTTTCCAGCGCAGATCAGTTATCCAGTTTGATAAAACCAGATACGAGTCCGCCATCTGTTACATTGAATGCAGACGTAGCGCTGTTGGTGGATTCATTTAATAAATAGTAGCCATTTTCACCGGTAGTTTTATTGGCCATCCAGAGATATATTTTGCCATCTATTCCGTAATGCATTGTTCATTGGAGTGTGCATACCTGGTGTGTGGAATGCCCGTGATTTTTGTTTGTTTCAGGGTATTGATATCAACGGAATAGTAATCCCAGATAGGCGTGCCAAGGTTGCTGAAATCGGGCGTCAGCACCACAGACGGCAGCTGAATATAGATCCTGCCATTTTTTACCAGCGAAATGCCGATGCTGGAATGTTGCTGGTAGGTATCTGCTTTCAGGATCCAGGTTTTATCAAAATCTGTTTCACCTTTTTTAATGCGGATAATGGAGCTGTTGGTAATACCTTCATTAAAGCCGGTATAATAGAAGTACAGTGCGCCATCATCTCCCAGGGTCCACATTTTATTGGCACTGGCGCCCCAGCCGAGTGATTTTAACCCATCGTATTTAATGGTTTTTTCCAGTTTGTTGGTAGCGATATCGATGACAGCCATTTTGATATAATTCACTACATCGTCGCCATAGCCACCGCGTTCTTTGGTACCATAGGTAACGCTTACATACAGCTTGCCTTCTTTGGAAGCGATAATATGCTGACCAACCGCCTGGTAGGTAACGCCGTCCATTTTCAGGGAGTTCAGGTCTATTTCACCGGTACGCTGCATCGTGGTGGGGTTGAAGATCTGGATGAGCATAGCGCCTTTTACCGGATCGAGGTAGTAACCGTTGGTAGGACTTACAATATGAAACATAGCGCCATTGGCCAGGAAGCCGGTGCCGTTCAGTTTACCGTTGGCACCCACTTCCAGTTTCTGGATACCGGTTTCACCGGCAATGCTGGTGCGGTTGAAGATCCAGCTGCCATATTTGGTAAAGCCAAAGGCAGTCTTCATCTGCAGGGTGTTGGCGCCGATGTTGCTCGGGTTACCTTTGGGCATGGTGGTATATGCGGTCATGTAACCGGCGGTAGCCAGGTCTGCTTCATTGGTAAAGAGAATGTAACTGGCCTTTGTATTATCCGGGGGAGTAGTGTTGTTGTCATTGTCTTTTCCGCAGGAAACCAGCACCATGGCTGCTGTGAGTATACTTAAGCTGTGTTGGATGATTTTGTTCATTGTTTATATTTTACAGTGAGTAGGAGATTTTTAAAGAGAAACTTCTGCCGGGATTCTGAATCCGGAAATTGTCGTATACCGGTGTGTCAAAGATGTTCCGGGTCTGGAAGCCGATGGCATAGCGGTTTTTGTCCGGATAGTAAGTGAATCCTGCGGTATGTACCTGTTGATCAGGAATCACATTGCGGGCGTCTATTTTTGTTTTACCAAACAGGCCCAGGAAGCCGTCTGGTTCTACCGATTTCGGGATATAGTCCACATAATATTCCCGCACAAAAGAGTAGTACCAGTACAGGTGAATTTTATCTTCTTTAAAAAGTACTTTATTGAAACGGGCATTCAATCCTGCATTGGCAAAGAAGTAAGGCGTATTGCGCAACCTGGCTTTATCGGTGGCTACATTCCCGGGGTTTACGAGGCGCAGATCCTGGTAAGTGAAGTTGCCACTGGCTTCCAGCCAGGAAAATATATTTACACTGGCATCTGCATCCAACCCGGCGCCTTTTACTTTTTCCACGTTCTGGCTCTGGGCATACATAAAGTTGATCGGCATCAGCAGGATCAGGTCTTTCGTGTAGCGGTAAAATGCGTTGGCTTCTATTTTGAAACGTCCGGGTACCGCTATTTTGTAGCCGGCATTGATATTCAGACTTCTTTCCGGATGAAGATCAAAGTTGGATAACTTGAGGTTGCCATCTCCAAAAAGTTCATCCTGCTCCGGTAAACGCAGTGCTGTTTCTACAGACAACTGTGCAGAAGAGTAACGGGTAATATTGTATTTGATGCCTTCCGCTATGCCCCAGGCAGTGTTGCTGTTTTTAGTCCTGATTTCATTGCCCTGGTAATCGGCATCGCTGGCATCGGTATTATAGTGGTAGAACTTTCCGGCAAGACTGTTCTGCAGCCTGCCTTCCAGGAAGGTAGAGGTAAGTCCGCCCGCTACAATGATCTTGTTATATTTCGCAGGAACGGTGAGTACATCCTTCTCATTTTTGAACTTGAACCCATAAGGATCTTCTCCTGTTCTGGAGAAATTATTGAATACCACATTTACATTGATCACCTGGCCGGGTGTGAGTTTATAGCTGAGATTGGTCCTGGAAGTGAAGTATTTAAAGGTGATATCAGAGAGCGAGCCCCTGTCGGATATTTCACCAATGCTATTGGAAGATGGACTAAAGTGACCGTACCAATCGTAATGACCGTGCGCTGTATCTACTGTTTTGGCATGCAGGGAATTGTATACGAGGAACTGGTTGATATCCAGTTTACCTTGCCATAGCTGCTTTTTATATTGTAGGGTAGGCACTACAGAATACTGCTTTCCGGTAGCCGCACCAAAAGGTTTATCCATCGTAGAACCAAACTGGAACTGTCTTTCCACGGAGAAAGCCGTCAGACCGAAGCGCAGTTCATCCGCCCATTTTCTTCCGGCAATACCTATAAATCCTTCTGCATAGTAGTTGGAGAAGCGGTTGTGAAAGAGCTTCACTGCTGCATCTTTCTTGTTGCCGGTAGCGGTATCTACCTGTTGTACATTTACTTTATAGTTATTGTCGGCGTAGTTGTAGAAGGCATTAACACCGGCGAAGAATTTACCGGATGCATTTTTATAGTAGCCATTCAGCGATACGCGGTTCGTATTAAAGGAGCCATGTTCAAAGGAGGCATTGAGGAAGCTTTTGGTATCCTGTGCGGTGATCATGTTAATGGCGCCGCCCAGTGCGTCTGCACCGAGATGGAAAGGAAGGACTCCTTTGTAAACTTCCACTCTGTCGAGCATGTTGGAAGGTACCAGGGATATGTCAAAGCCACCACCCAGGTAATCCAGTGGTATGCCATCTTTAAAGTACCGTACGGAGCGGTTTTGAAAGCCGTTCAGCATTAAATTGCTGCGGGATCCAAGTCCGCCTGTTTGCCGGATACGTATGCCGGCAGCGCGGTTCATCAGTTCTACGAGCGTAGCGGGTTGTTCTTTGTAAGCGGCTGTGCTGATGGTCTGACTACGGATTTGTCCACCGCTTTTGTATCCCTGAACAGCTACTTCTTCCAGCGTGGTGGAAGTGGTTTGGAGGAGGAAGTCTGCTGTTATAGTTGAGCCACCGGTTATAGAGATGACTTTTTCTGCCGGCTTGTAACCCACTGCGGATGCGGATAATGTATATTTACCGGGAGCAATCTGTTGAATGATGTAGTTGCCGTTTTCGTCGGTTTGTGCGCCGCTGGCAGTTTGTTTTACACCTACCGTAATATAGGAGAGTGGTTTACCGTCGCTTGCGGTAATACGTCCTTTTACACTGCCTTTTTGGGCCAGCAGGGCAGGAGTGTAAAAGAGCAGTAACCAGGCGAGGATAGATCGGATTGACATTGTGCGATTTGTATGATGTCGCAAAATTGACATCTTTCTGTCGCTACCCGGTTACGAGATCGGGAAATATATTTTCCTTATCCGGAAAAATGACGTTAACGTCTCAAAGCTTCTTTGTGAGGTTGCCTAATTGCTTTAATTTACTTCTTATCTCGTCGGACCAGGGTAAGCCAATGCAGATCCTGATACAATTTTCAAATTGATTTTGTAGTGTGAATATCCGTCCGGGTGCAATGCTGATCCGTTGTTTGATGGCCAGCTCATATAAATGTTTGGTGTTGATTTCTTTACTGAGTTCAATCCAGATAGCGAGTCCGCCTTGTGGCCGGCTTGTTTTGGTACCTTCCGGAAAGTACTGCGCAATGGCATGTGCATAATGAAGGTAGTTGTCGTGCAACGTGCGGCGAAGCTGACGGATATGATTTTCGTACTTACCTGTTTTCAGGAAGTTCGCTACGGATTCCTGGATGATAGAAGCAGAAGAAATAGAGTGGATTAACTTTATCTTTAACAGCTGTTCTTTGTACCTGCCCGGGGCTACCCATCCTACGCGATAGCCTGGCGCCAGTGTTTTGGAAATGGAACTGCACCAGAGCACTTTACCTTCTTTATCGAACGACTTACAACATTTCGGACGTTGTGTCCCGAAATACAGATCGCCATATATATCGTCTTCAATCAATGGAATATCATGTTTGGCGAGGAGTGCCACAATTTCCTTTTTATGTTCATCCGGCATGCAGCTGCCCAGTGGAGTGTTGAAGTTGGGGACCAGGAGGCAGAGATTGATCTTAGGAATCGCTTTTTTAAGGGCATCTATCTCCAGGCCTGTAATGGGATGCGTGGGCAATTCCAATACTTTAAATCCGAGACTGATAGCGAGTTGTAAGGTACCGGGATAACAGGGACTTTCCATCGCGATGGTATCTCCCGGTTTTCCGAGTGCCATGAGGCAGAGAGACACCGCGTTGATGGCGCCGTTCGTGGTGATCAGGTCATCTTCGTGCAGGTTGCCTCCCCAGGTGAGCGAGCGGATCGCCACCATTCTTCTCAGTTTCAGATTCCCTTGTAAAGGTTCGTATGCAGTACCGCCTTCCCTGAGTTCGCGTGTGGCCTGCAATATTTCCTTTTTCAATTTTGCGAGGGGGAGCAGATCGCCTGATGGTGCGCTGATAGAGAAGAGCGTGAGGTTTTCATCTCCCATATTCGCATACACTTTACTGATCAGTTCATCCGGTTCATTGTCGTTGGCCCTGGAGGATGGACGGCTTACTTCCGGGAGCGGGAGCTTTGTATAGGACCGCTTACTTACATAATAGCCCGACTGTGGCTTTGCATCGATAAACGATTGCGCTTCCAGTTCCAGGAATACGCGTTTGGCGGTATTCATACTGATGCCATGCTCATGGCATAAGCTTCTTACGGAAGGCAGCTTATCTCCGGGTTGCAGGATCCCGTTGCTGATCTGGCGGGCAATTCCATTGGCGATCTCATTATACAGGAAGTCTTTACTCATATTACAAATCTAACTGTATCCATTAAAATACGCAAAACTGAGACTGTGCTTATTGGTGCATGATGTCTAATTTTACAAAAAATAAGCAATGGATAGTAACAGATCATTGTCAGGTGGGAGCGGCTGGATAAACGGCTTCATCGGGGTGCTGATATTCAGTGGTTCGCTGCCGGCAACAAAGGTGGCGGTATTGGAGTTGAACCCGATATTTCTAACGGCGGCGCGTGCCGGGATAGCGGGTTTGCTGGCCCTTTGTGTACTGGTGATTTTCAAAGAGAAGCGTCCGGCGAAGCGGCATTTTTCGTCGTTGGCGATTGTTGCATTTGGTGTGGTAATAGGATTCCCTTTGTTAACAGCGCTGGCGCTGCAATATTTAACTTCGGCGCACTCGATCGTATTCCTGGGCATGTTGCCGCTTACCACGGCCATATTCGGCGTGATACGTGGAGGAGAGCGTCCCCGTGCGGCGTTCTGGGTATGTGCTGTGACAGGTAGCCTGCTGGTGATTGGTTATGCTATTGCGCAAGGTGTGGCGGCATCGCCGGTAGGCGATATACTGATGCTGGTAGCGGTAGTATTGTGCGGACTGGGGTATGCGGAAGGCGCAAAGCTGTCGAAGACACTGGGAGGGTGGCAGGTGATTTCGTGGGCGCTGGTGTTATCATTGCCTTTAATGGGACCTTTGATGATCTTCCTGTTTCCATCGCCGGCTGCCGGGGTTGGCACTTCTGCCTGGATGGGACTGGCCTATATTTCCGTTTTTAGTATGTTGATTGGTTTTGTATTCTGGTACCGTGGATTGGCGCAGGGAGGGATTGCCGCGATCGGGCAGTTGCAGTTGTTACAACCGTTTTTTGGGTTAACGCTGGCGGCGGTGTTATTGCATGAGCAGGTGAGTATAGGTATGGTGGGTATTACGGTGGGTGTGATTCTTTGTGTGGCCGGTTCGAAGCGGTTTGCAAAATAAGAGTGATGCAAAACACAGCGCCCTGCAATGTTGCAGGGCGCTGTGTTTTTGTTGATCAGGGTTGTGTGAGCACCGTGCTACTACATGTCCCGTTGGATTCGAGGCGTAACAGCTGCACGGTAGCGCCGCTGGAAAGCGTATACCTGCAGGTGGTGAATCCACCTGCGCAGTAACCTCTTGCATAGCAGGGAGTACCCTGGTCAGGCGCCTGTTGGAGATTGGTGTAACCCGTTTCCGCGAATTTTACATTGGTAGCAAAAGCGCCGGCGATGGCGATTGCAAATGCAGCTACTGATAAGCCAATTTTCTTGAAGTTCATCATAGTAAATTTTAGATCGGATGCATGCCTACTCTTTTCTGCAGGTTTTCGGCTTCGCCTGTTTTATTAATTTTTTATAATGGTGTATGCGCTCAGTGTACGCTCAGATAAGGCAAACAACTGGTTCCCTTTTACCATAAAGTCCATGATGCGTTCTTTTCCTTTCAATGGAAGGTATAAAGTGTAGCGGTATGCCCCGTTATCCAGTGAATACACATCAATGATTTCATGCTGTTGCCTGATTTGCGTATCGTCGTTGTCGGCCAGCAGCGAAGCAAGCACATAGATCCGGTTGTCCGCTACCCTGGCCCTGTTGTTAACGTAACCGGGAGGAGCGGAAAACTTGTTGATGCCGGTCGACATATTGGCGACCTGTATCTTGGCGGTGCTGTTGGTATCGATCGTGTGGCCCGTATAAATTACGTGCAGGTTCGTATCCAGCGTTATAAATTCATTTCTGTAGTGATACAGGTATACCAGTTTACCGGATTGTTTGTCGTAGTCCAGTGTACCGTCTGTACAGAAAATACCATCTACCTGTTTGGTGAGAATGTTTTCTCCCAGTGTTACGTGGGGAGCATCTGTTTTTATTTTTGCGAGGATATTTTGTTTGTTGCCTGATTCATCCACATGAATGCTGCGTGAAATGAAAGAAGTAGAAGAGATATTTTGCAATACATTAAAGAAACAGCTTTCGGACAGGAACCGGTGCATGGATAAGCTGTCCAGTTTTCCCTGGTATAGCGTAGGCGTATTGCCTTCTGCCATATACACCATGGGAGAGTCCACCATTACGCGCGCCAGCTTCCAGGCGTAGCGGTCGCCTGCGGGGATTTTGAGTGTAAATCGCTGGCTATCCTTTAAGTTTTGATTTACTGCCAGCAGATGTAGGGAAGCAGAAAAGTTACCTAAGTAAATATGCTGATCCGTATAGCCTGCAATATAATAAGCGGGGTAGGGCAATTCCAGTGAATTGCTCAGGATCGCTGTTTGTGGTAACAGTGTACGGTTAAAGCCATTTTTCTGATCGTTGGGTTTATCTGCAAAAGCGTACAGAATAAGGACAAGGACCAGGCAGGCCGCAATACAGCCTGCGGCAAATCTGAAAGGGTGTTGCATGGGTTATCAGTTATGCGTGAACAGGGCTGGTGCGTGTGGTATTTTCACCGGGTTGTTTTGTATAGAGCCACATCCCCAGTAATGCCAATCCTACAAATACGATGTTGAAATAAAGATGTTGTTTCCAGGTCATAAGAGAGATGACGCCGCCACAGGAGCAAGGAATCCGTTCAGATAGTGTAACGAGTACAATGATGTAAACGGTAAACAGCACCATCATGGCAAAAGAAGCGTAGAGGCCGGCACGCCTCCAGGCGGGCAGTACGAGTAATAAGGCAATCACCAGTTCTGCCATGGGTACTACAATGGCGAGCACCGGTGCAAACCGGGTAATAAGCGGCGATTGACCTATTACAGCGCGGAAGTTTTCGTAATCGAGGAATTTGCTCACAGCTGTATAAACGAATAACAGAATGAATAAGACACAGATAGTCTCTATAAGGGCTTTTCTTAACATGGAATGTGGATTTACGGGCTTATAATGCAAACTACCGGTGGACCGGTCTACAGGCGAACATAAATTGTTTATTATTTTTTAGGAAAGTTCCCGGGTCTTCACTGTTCGTTGGCTATTTCTTCACCTAATCTACGCAATAATTTTAAATATCGCAATAGTGGCAGATCATTTTTTATACAGGATATGTTTTGCGGGATAGTTTATTTGTGATACTATTGTTTTCCAGTTGATAAAACCTACCCCATATGCACGAAGAAATAAAAACCTATAATGATTCGATGCTGCCAGCGGATAAAGCGATCTGCAAAAAGCTGGCGCAGGAAATCGATACGCACCTGAAGGATGCGGAGAGTAAAATCTGGCACCGTCATCCGGTGTGGTTTCTGAATGGCAATCCGATTGTTGGATATAGTAAACTGAAGGACTCCGTACGTTTATTGTTTTGGAGCGGTCAATCTTTTGAAGAAGAGGAGCTGCAACCCGAGGGCACTTTCAAAGCAGCGGAGGCCCGTTACACGGATGTAAAGCAGGTAGATACCGTGCTCTTAAAACGTTGGCTGGAGAAATCAGCAAATATTCAATGGGATTACAAGAATATAGTTAAGCGCAAAGGGGTGCTGGAACGATTGCTGTAATAGCATTCTTCCGGGGATAACGCTGCATCATGAAGTGCGGCCTTATACGCTGACCTTCTGTAACAACTTCCTGCTTTCCCTGCTCACAAATGTGATCGGTACAAATTTATCTGTAGGAGAACCGATGTAGTAAACCATCCATTCGGGATCGTGATGCGATAGCATTTCGCTGATACAATCTGCCCGGTGTCCCATTGGATTGGAACAATCGTCCCAGTAAAATAATTCAACCCTGTAACGCAGCTGTTGCTTCTGGTTGTTGATTGTTACTTCTACTTCTATCTCCTGTTTACCCGGGAGTGGGGGAATGGGAATGACGATGTGGCTCATAGCGTTGGTATTATACAGACGCTTCCGCAATAAGGCTGCCATATCCGGCAGCATACAATTTATATCACTTATGTATGGTTTTTTTCTATAACTGTCCGGGCATGGGCAAAGAGCGTCCGGAAACGGACAATGATGTTTTTTTTTTATGAACAACATGCGCATTGCCTGTGTTTAAAGTAACGGGATCCTAAAAATCAAAAATAAAAATTTAAACCAATGAGCAAGATCACAGTAAAAGATGGAACTGAAATTTATTACAAGGACTGGGGAACAGGCCAGCCTATTGTTTTTCATCATGGCTGGCCATTGTCCGGCGATGATTGGGACGGACAGATGATGTTTTTCCTCGCGCAGGGGTACCGGGTGATAGCCCATGACAGGAGAGGTCATGGCAGATCCGGTCAAACGGCGGAGGGGCATGATATGGATACCTACGCTGCTGATGTGGCTGAACTCACCAAAGCGCTTGATCTCAAAGACGCCATCCACGTAGGGCATTCTACCGGTGGTGGTGAAGTAATCCGCTACGTGGCCAAACATGGAAAAGGCAGGGTGGCCAAAGCCGTACTTATCAGTGCCGTAACACCGCTGATGGTTAAAAACGATAAAAACCCGGATGGTGTACCGCTGAGCGTATTCGACGAAATACGGGAAAATACCGCCACCCAACGGCCTCAGTATTTCCAGGATTTCACCATTCCCTTTTATGGCTACAATCGGGAGGGCGCAAAAATATCACAGGGCGTGAGAGACAATTGGTGGCGGCAGGGCATGGCCGGCGCTATAAAAGCTCATTACGACTGTATCAAGGCGTTTTCTGAAACTGATTTTACGGAAGATCTTAAAAGCGTGGATATTCCGGTACTGGTCATGCATGGTGAAGATGACCAGATCGTGCCGTATCCCATTTCTGCCCCCAAGGCAGCTGCTTTGCTGAAAAATGGTAAACTGATTTCCTACCCCGGTTTCCCGCATGGTATGCCTACTACAGAATCGGCTACCATCAACAAGGATTTGCTGGCGTTTATTAAGTCTTAAGTTACCCCTTCCACTTTTACTACTTTCCCATTACATCAGTAAGCGTGATACCATTTGCAACAATGGATCACGCTTTTCTTTGTCCGCCTGGAAAGGGATTTTTTCTTAATTTGACCGGGATTCAATCCATGAAGTATGACAAGCGAGGAAATGATCGCCTTTAAAACCGGTTTAAAGCAGGCAGGAAAGCAACTGATAGCAGCACGTATAGCCATGGCCCAATCGGCCATTGATAACGCCCAGGAGGCGGCTAACAGCGAAGGGAAAAGTTCCGCAGGGGATAAATACGAAACCGGCAGGGCGATGGGGCACCTGGAGAAAGATATGTATGCACGTCAGCTGGCAGAACATGTAAAGGAGCTGGCCCGTTTACAGGAGGTGAATACCGCTGTTGTTTATACATCCGCCCAAACCGGCGCCTTTGTGCGTTGCCGGGATCAGGCCTTTTTTATTGCAGCCGGATTGGGTAAACAGGTAGTAGGCGACCAGACCATATTTTTCCTATCTCCCTTTACACCACTGGCGAAGTTACTGTTGCACAAAAAGGCAGGAGAGCGTTTTCTTTTTAATAAAACAGATACGCTTATCCTGGAAGTATATTAATAAAAAAAGCCTTCAGACCAGTTGATCTGAAGGCTTTTTTATGTGTATTCCCTGCTGATTAAAACTTAATCAGCAGTTTTTCTGAAATCAGTTTATTGTCTTTGTAATACTCAAAATACCAATCCCCGTTCTTTTTCAGCACTATTCCGTGAGAAGCGCCGTTATTGGCAATAAAGTAATCTGCTACGGATGCTTTGAGCAGGGTTAAAACGATTTTAGGAGAGGTGTCAATCAACTGGTAACCATTTGCAGTTGCCTGTGCATACAGGGTGCCGGCGGCCTCTTTCACTTCTGCTACCACAGGTGTAGTGGCAACGGGTGCGGCAGGTGCCGTGGCAGCTGGCGTAACCACCGGCGAGGTTGGTACCACGCCTGCCTGTACTGCCGGAGCTGCTTGCTGAGGCGCTGGTACATAAGCATACGGTACATCATTCAGCGAAGTAAAGGCATCTCTCAGTGCAAGATTGTAAGAGGTCGCAAATTCTTTCTCCCTGCTTTTTCCTTCCTTACTTTTAAAAATGACGTTGCCTTTGCAGTCTTTCAGGATAACCGTCAGGTTGGTAACAAACAGTCCTTTTTTCTGTACCACTTCTGTGATCAGGGCATTGCAACGATTGCCGGCCACTTCGGTCGGAATTTCTGAATTGTCGAAATAGGTGGTAAATCCTTTCTCGTCCAGCAGCGATTTGGCCACGCTGTTTAATCCGTACTGGTCATTTTCCCTGGCGAAACTGAATCTTTCCGGCACCAGTACATATTTGTAATTATTGATGGTGTTCTGGGCAAAGCCGGAACATGAAACGAGTAAAAATACTACTAAAGCGTATCCTTTCATATGGCATTTTGTCTTCTGATAATGACGAATATATACAAATAATTATCAAAATCGGCAGAAAACGCCCGATTTCGTTTATGTCTGCTACTATCAAAAGTTTGCCCTGATTATCCCGGAAACAATGCAAACCATTCCGGACGGGAACGGATCAACACCGCAATGCCCCATATGAGTAATGCCATACCGAGTGCGCCCCAGGCTTTTTTATTTTTCCAGGACCAGCCCAGTAACATAGGTATTTCCCAATATTTGATGAGTACAAATACGAGCAGCCCACCCAGGCCCGTCCAGGCCAGGAGCAGCATACCCAGCTGCGAACCCGTCAGAATCGCGGCACAGAGAAATATCAATGTAAGCAGTTGTAGCCATATGTAGTTTTTGATGCCGCAGCGAACCAGGTCTTCGATGGACAGGAGTAAAAGGGCACCGGCCAGAAATACTGTCAGTACCAGTAAAGATTCCATGGGGATCACCGGCAATAGCAGCATTACCACCCATACTACCAGGGTTATAACTACGTAAGCGCCTACACGCTGGTCTTTTACTTTTACCTGGCTGGTAGCAAACGGAAAAATCAAACGGCTGAAAATACGTTCCATGCGACGCAAAGGAGGCAGGGTAAATACAGCGATCATCGCAGGTACCGCCACTTCATACCGGTACCAGCTATCGGGGCATTCCCGGATGACCCATAATATAGCCAGTGAAGTAATGATCGCCGGAACAGATACATACAGAAATGCCTTGAAGGGTTTATCCGCATGAGTGAAAGTATGCATGATCTCCTCTTTGTAGTGCCTGAAGAGATCCTTGCAGGTGAAAACCGCCGTCAGTTGCGCCCATGCCAGGAATAAACCGGCATGGATTACAATGGTCCGGATCACCAGGTCGGGTATCTGCGGCCCGAAATAAACGCCTGCAGCGCCGATGATAAACAGTTCCCAGGTAAGCATGCGGGGAGAGAACAGCCACCGGAAGGCGGGTGAGAAATACCTGATCAGCCATTTCAGTAAGCCGGGAATATATTTACCCAATAGCGTGATGAGTGCATACGCACCAATGAGTGCTGCCAGTCCAAGTAATAGCCGTGAAGCAGTGAATACGCCCCTCAGCGCCAGCAGGCGCGAGGGCTTCTTCATGGTGTATACCAGTTCCGTATTCGATAATAGTTCTGTTGCCAGCACATCGGCCTGTTGAGGAGTTAGCAGCGGAAGTTCCCGCTGATGTTCCTGCCAGAAATGCGCGGCCTGTGTGCTATCAGCATAGGTACTTAAGGTACCATATTGATAAAGAATAGTTTTTTGTCCGGGGGTAAGTGATTCCAGAATTTTTGCCAGGGCTGCATCTGTCGCCATTGTTGTCTGGCAGATGGTTAACAGGCATAACAAGACTTTTATGATACGCATAGATGGCATCAAAAATAGTCAAAATATCGGTTAATCCTTTATCCGTACATACCGGGCTTCTCCGCCGTCCATCAGTTCATTGCCGTTGATGTCGTAAGGATAAGAAGACATAAACAGGGTGTCCTGTACAATTGAAAATATAGACATGCTTTGTGCGTCTCCGAAACGGATCAGGTTTACGCGGTTCTTTTTATCGTAACGTGGATAATCGCTGCTTAAGTGAAAAATGCCACTATCGCCAATGGTGCCGGTGCCGTAATTTCTTTTGAAATGATTACCGGCAGAGAATTTCAGCAGGTTGCCATTGCCAGGGGCATGGTTTGAAGCAGGCCCCATGATGGAAGCAGAAAAAGTTAATTCCCAGGTACCTGTCAGCGGATCAGCAGAGGGGACGAATTTATCTTTTTTACAGCTTACAGCCATTAAGGTCAGCATCAACAAAGAAGTAAAAAATAGTTTCATAGACGAGCAATTTTTTAATGATTACGCTGTATAACGGCCCGTTACTGCGTAATGTTACAATCGGGATGGCAGGTAACAATTTCCGTGCTTTTTGTACCTTAGCCGAAATAAACATTTCACCATATGCCCCGAGCTTTTTTGGAACCCAACGGGATATTGATCCTGGTTTTGTTTGTCGCCGCCCTTAATAGCTGCTTACCTCACGAAAACCCGACGGCACCCGGCGCTGCACCACAGGAAGCAGCTACGCTGCCGGCGGATAATACGCCGGATACCGCTACCGCACAATCGTTGTATAATTATCTTGCGGGCAAAGCTATCGGGGATCTTGATAAAGATGGTATTGCAGATTCTGTAACTGTACAGCAGGATACCACAGATAATACGCATCCCTACCGGTTGCAGGTTTTCTTCGGACATGCGGATGGTACCTATACCTCCGTGGTGACGGCAGACCACGTGATTGAGGCTACGTATCCATTGGGCTCCGATGGAATGAATGAAGGGCACCGTTTCGATGAAGTGGTGATCAAAAAAGGTACGCTCGATATTCATACTTCCCTGATCCACTCCAATGTGCATCATATTTTCCGTTATCAGCACGGACATTTTGAGTTGATTGGTTTCAGCCAGGATCAATTGGAGGATATCAATACTGTATCAGAAGAACAGTACAATCTTTCTACCGGGCAATATATCCGCTACAAAGAAGCGCCTGATGGTACCGGTAAAAGTGAGGTGGAAAATCGCGTGATCCCGGTAAGTCCGTTGCCGGTACTGGATAATTTTGTGCCTTTCACCAGTAAGGGAGAGATTACCTATTGAGCTGTTTCCTTCGTTATTTTGAGTATCTTGTTTAAATGAGCCGCATTGGTTTCTCTTTTCACGTTAAAGGTCCATAATTTCTAAGCATCATGACAAATACGGCATTGCCGCCTGCCAGGAACAGCTGGGTAGATAATCTACGATCGTTTATTACTGTTTTGGTGGTGGCGCATCATTCGTCGCTCGCCTACACTACCTTTGCCTACTTCAATAAAGCCGCGTATATCGCTTCTACACATCCTGTTGTAGATGCTGCCAGATCCAGGGGACTGGATATCTTCGAGGATTTTAATGATGTTTTTTTTATGTCGCTGATGTTTCTGATCAGTGGGATTTTCGTGATGGGTAGTCTCCGGCAAAAAACCGTGGCCATCTTTATACGTGACAGATTTTACCGGTTGTTTATTCCGTTTATGATAGGTGTTACGATCCTGATGCTGCTGGCTTACTATCCCGCTTTTTACCTGGCCTACGGGCGGCATGATCTGAAAGCCTATGTAGTAGACTTCTTCACTGTTGAAGCCTGGCCTGTGGGACCGCCCTGGTTTATCTGGGTATTGTTTGTGTTCAACGTAATTTTTGCCGGCTGCTACCCGTTTGTGAAACGTGGTCTGCAACAGGCAGGGGAGTGGTTATCTTCACAGCAGCAACATCCGTGGCAGATTGGCCTGGGCTGGTTTATTTTCAGCTGGGTGCTTTATATACCGGTATTGTCCCTCGTATCGCCGGGCATCTGGACGGGCATCGGTCCTTTTGATTTCCAGGTAAGCCGGGTGCTGCTGTACTTCGGCTATTTTCTGCTGGGCATTATCATCGGGGCGCCAGGATTAAGCAATGGCATTTTTGGGGAAGATAGTGCTTTTGTAAAACGTTGGCCTTTCTGGGTAGTTGCCTGTGCCGGTGCCTATGCGATGCTGAAAGGCAGCGAGGCACCGTTAACCGACATGATTGCGCGTAAAGAAATCGGAGAATGGCCAGCCAACCTTATCTACAGGTCTATCTGGATTTTATCCTGTACACTGAGCAACATCGCCTTTTTAACTACTTTCAGAAGTATCTTGAATTACAGCAGCCGTTGGTGGAAATCCCTTTCTGCCAATGCTTATGGCATATACCTTGTCCACTATATTTTTGTGATCTGGTGCCAGTATGCGCTGCTGGACGCTCCTTTACCGGCGGTACTGAAGTTTTTTATCACTTTCCCCGTGTCACTAATCATCAGTTGGTGGATAACGAATCTGCTGAGGAAGAATCCTGTTGTTAAGAGGTATTTATAGAATGGTATACGCGTTTCTTTTTATTGTTAGCGTGCTCTTATAATCTTTTTTACGTCGCCGGGGAATGATGTGCGGAAGCGGCTTCCAAATTTTTCTTAATAAAAATTTGGAAGTTTAGAATTTATGCATACTTTTGCGCTCCCTTTAAACGATTCCCTAGCTCAGTTGGTAGAGCAATACACTTTTAATGTATGGGTCTTGGGTTCGAGTCCCAAGGGGATCACCATCAGGAGTAAAAGTAAATACTCTTACGTAATTAAAACCTTGTAGAAGCTGATTCTACAAGGTTTTTTTGTTTTTGGTGGTAAATGTGTAAAAGATAAGTAACGATAGAGAAATGAGCGTTGAGGTCAGCGGGATAATTAATAAGTTGCTAATATTTACTCAAGTAATTTGTTCAAAGCATTTTCTAACTGTTTTTTATCTGGCAGGTATAACTGATATTTAGCTAGCAACACTTTGTTCGTTATACTACTTGTCGCATATTCAACCAGGATATGATCTTTGTATGCACCTAATAATATTCCTACAGGTTCGTTATCGCCTTCAGATGCCTCTTCCTTTTTAAAATAGTCGAGATATAGATTCATTTGACCAATATCTGTATGATCAATTTCCCCTCTTTTTAAATCAATTAAAACAAAGCACTTTAAAATTCTGTGATAAAATAGTAGGTCAAGTCTGAAATGTTTGCCACCAATACTCATGCGGTATTGCCTGCCGATAAAGGCAAACCCTTTCCCTAATTCTAAGAGGAAGTGTTGAAGGTTATTAATGAGTTTTTCTTCTAATTCGCTTTCAAGATATAGGTGTTGTTCGGGAATATTTAAGAATTCCAATACAAATGGATCTTTCAATAAATCTTCAGCCTGCTGTACTTCGTGTCCTTCATTGGCCAGCCGTAAAATCCCTTCTTTGTCGGTACTTAAAGCGAGCCTATGAAAAAGCATGCTTTTCATTTGCCGTTTTAATTCCCTTACACTCCATTTTTCTTTTTCGGATTGTTTGGCATAAAAGCTAATTTCCAGATCTGAATCTGATTTGAGGATTTCAAAATAATGGCTCCATGTCAATTTGTGAGACAGCGTCTCACGTATTGGAAAGTTATTGTATAATTTTCTCATGTATAAAAGATTGGATCTGCTGAATCCTTTTCCGTAAGAGGTAGTGAGATCTTTGGATAGCTTGTCAAATAACTGGCTTCCGTATTCAGCTTTCTCGTTTCCTTTTTGTTCATATTCTACAATATATCGACCAATTTCCCAATAGGTATATACTAAAATAGTATTTATCTGCTGAGCTGCGTTTTCCCTCCCGGTGGCTAACAACTGTCCTATTCCGGAAACAAGTTGTTTGTATTTTTGTTCCAGTATTTCCATATGAAAAAGTTGCAAAGCAAATATACTTTAAGCGATGTTAATATAGTGGCTTTATTTTATATAAAATGAGTACAAGAACGGGTCCGCAAATGTATTTTAATATCTGGTATTATAGCGTATATAAGACTTTAAGTCAAAAAATAATGAGTTCGACTTCTGTACCACAGGGATCCCGAAAGCATGATACAATTCGAAAGAATGTATCGCGCTTTTTTGTTTGAATACCTTTTTACTCGTCTATTAATTCTCTATCCATCTCTTCAACAGTAGGTAGTTGTTTTCAAGCTGTCTGGTATAATTTCGGAGAGTTCAAAGGAACTTATACCTATAGGTTTATTCAAATCGCGCAGCGCATATTCCACTTCGGTTGATTCGAAGTTGTGATCCGCTTTTCCTTGTATTAAATGATGATTGGTTTTAATATTAATCTCGAGTTGCGTCATTGACCAAACATTTTTATGGGTCGCTTTAGGTGCATCGATTTATCGGCGCTGGATTTAAGGACTTACAGACAGCAATGCCTGTATATAGCATAGGAGAAAGTTCGATTTCTGTACCATAGGGATCACAAGCAAATTAGAAAGGCTTTAAGTCATGTAACTTGAAGCCTTTTTTAATTTTCTGTATTTAATATGAATTTTATTCAACTACCTCATTATAAACCTTAAGAGTGGTTCGAGTATCATGAGGTCAATTCTATTCTTAGACCTATAACTACCCCTTCGTCTCCAGTTTCAGTCATGCTGATGCTAAACCATTATCTTCGGCTGTCTTAATACAATCTGTTTTTACTTTATCTTCTTCACTTCTGTAAATTCCAGCCAGAAGCCATGCGTAATGGTAGGTGGGAGGAAGATACTGTTACCTGATTTTATTGCTTTGATGCTGGATTTTTGCAGGCAGGACTGAACGGTCGAAAGATCTGTTACCTTTAAAGTGACGCCTATGATGGGCCTTCCCTTAATTACCTGGTAGGACGGCGGCAGGATGTAGATTGTTCCTTCCGAAAGTAAGCCGATCTTCGCATTTACGTTCACTCCATGAAAGTTTACCTGTTTCTGTTGCAATGGCACTCCCAGGGTCTGCAACACATTTTTGTAATCATCTGTATGGGTGGGGGCCAGCCAAACAGCTATCAGGCCCCAGGCAGTATTAGGGTGCGCAAAATGTTCCGGTTTATCTGTCGGTGAAAGGTTACGACGGCCAATAAACAGGGGATGCAATGAGGATGACAGAGCAAAGGACACTGCGTTGTTATCAGCTTCGAGATGCTTATAGGCGGTAGCTAATTGCTTTTCCACTGCCGGAATATTTTTGCTGAATAACCCGATGAACGCCGGTCCCTCTGCTGTTTTTAGCATATTGCAGTATTCAGTCGATAGCTCATCTTTGGCAGTGTCTGCCGTGATCAGCTCCAGTTCAGTACCATCCTGAAATTTGATATGCTGGTTTCTGATACTATTGGGGTGACGCCTTCCTGGTTTGATTGAGAAGCCAATCAATTTATAGAAAGCTGCAACATTATCGGGGTTATGAACCACTACAGGGATATGATCGAGTCCTGTAATAAGGACTGATCTGGTTTGGCTATGGCCAGGCTTAAGATTTAAAAGAATACATAGAGTGAGGATTAATCTTCTCATAAGGATGGTATAAATGTATATTAAATATTCCTCTGTAACAGGGTAAATATTAAATTGTGCTAACCGTTACTAACCTTAAATGCTATGCTTTGTTGCGTTTGATCAATGTTAGGTGGTGTTAGATGGAGCCGCATAATTTCGTTTGTATCATCATATAATGACTCTTATACTATCAGAAGGTTACATAAATGGCAATTTCAAGCACTACAATTTCTTATCGTTTGGGCAATTGCTTATGTAGAATGCGAACAATACGGTTATATACTATTTCCAGTTTCGCCCAGGAGTTTCCCCCGCTTGTATTCACGAACACAATAACTACGGTGTCAATATCCTTATAATAGCGTGCAATGCTTGAATAACCAGGTAACAAGCCGGTATGTTCGTACGCATAGATCGAAGAATAAATGGCCTGTTCATCCCCATTAAGTAATGATGAATCATTCAACGCCCTCAGAAAAATTCCAACATCCTGCGCCGTTGCAACCATCGATCCACCAGGGGATACAAAATTTTGTGTTTTTAAATCTCCGTTATATCCAATATAGTACCCGCTGACCATTTCTTTTAAGTCCACTTCATTAAGCAGGCCATAAGTGTGGGTTAGACCAAGAGGATCCAATATTTCCTTTTTTATATATTGGCGATGGCTGTATCCTAATGTTTTATCGAGAATATCACCAATTAACAGATAATTTGTATTGGAGTAACGGTAACGACTGTCCGGTTTAAAATCGGCTGGTTTATCTAATACCAGCTTTAGAAACCCGTTGGCGTCCGCCGGCAGTTTGTCCCACGGAAGCTTGGGTGAGTCAATAAAATCCGGGATACCACTTCGATGTTGAAGTAACATTCTCAGTGTAATCTGGTCTGCGTTTTCAATTCTTCCCGCAAATTCAGGCAAATACGCAGCAAGTGTTTTATCCAGCGACAAACGCTTGTTATTTACCAATTTGGCGGCAGCGGCCGCGATATATAACTTGCTGATACTGCCAATTTTGAATAATGCGTGCGGATCGGCTTTAACTTTATGCTCTCTGTTTTTCCAACCGGCAGCATAAAATTCAGGATTGCTTCCTTTTGTATCTATATAAACAATAATGCCGTCGAAAGTACGACCAATTGCCTTGTCAACTTGTTCCTGAACAGTATCTGGTAGCGGTGTTGCCCATAACCATACCGCTTCCCAGGGTATAAATACGACTGAGCAGATTACCGCAACGATTGGCATAACTATACTAAGTAATCGCTTTGTATGTTTCATTTTTAAATTTATGAAGATGACCTATATCGCCAACATCACGATAGCTTAGTAAGTGCAGGAAAACTGCTCCTGTTATTCTCAGGTGGCTTGGAATCTTTTGGACCAGTTTTCTAATGGTTAATATAGAAATATTTTGAGTATAAAAATTGATTATTTGTATGCATTTGGCATTGGCCAAAACCGCTTTCTCAATACATTTTACCCCGGATGGGCTAATATAGTATCGAAAATATGCAAGCCAAGTACTTTTATTTATAACAAAGATTAGATATGTTTAGGGAACTGTAGTTCCTTATTTCTATAAAGCTTTTTCATATTCCCGTTTTGAAATTAAAATCCACATCTATGACCAACGATAAAATTAACAAAGGTGCGCTGTTTACCGGTAGTTGTTTTGCTTTAATTACCACTGCCTTTACCTTCTCTATCCGGGCAGGTATTTTACCTCAACTTGGTATTCAGTTTAAACTTACCGCAGAGCAACTGGGGTTTATTAACCTCATGTTCTTTTTAGGTTTTCCTATTTCAATGATCATTGGCGGTTTGGTATATCATTCTTTTGGTCCGAAAAGAATTATGCAGGTAGCATTTGTTACACATACTATTGGCATTCTGATGACTATATTTTCTGGCGGATATGCCAGCCTCCTGGTATCCACGCTGTTCATCGGGTTTGGTAACGGATGTACGGAAGCAGCCTGCAACCCTTTGATCGCAGATGCCTATGCTGGTCGTGATATGAATAAGATGCTGAACAGATTCCACATGTGGTTCCCCGGAGGAATTGTGATCGGATCACTGATCTCCAAGTTTATGACTGATCTTCATTTCGGATGGCAGGCGCAGATGTGGGTGACGATGGTGCCCACTGTTATATATGCTGTTTTGTTTTATGGGAAAACTTTTGTGGTAAGAAAAGAAGAGGTCAGGGGCTCCCTTTCACAGCATTTCTTAGCGATGCTTAGCCCGCTGTATATATTCCTGTTTATTTGTATGGCCTTTACCGCCATTACAGAGTTTGGCCCCAATCAGTGGGTAAGTGTTATTATGAGTAATAGCGGCGCCAGTCCTATGTTGATCCTTGCCCTTACCACCGGGTTGATGGCATTGGGAAGATTTTTTGCCGGTCCGGTAGTTGGCATGTTGGGCCAAACGGGCGTGCTGTTGGTGTCAGCTATCCTGGCCACTATTGGTATCTATATGTTTAGTACCGTAACAGGGCCGCTCGCATATGTGGCTACTGTTATATTCGCCGTGGGGGTATGTTATTTCTGGCCGGTGATGGTAGGTACGGTGGCACAGCGGGTGCCTGGAAGCGGTGCTTTAGGAATGTCCATTATTGGTGGAATAGGGATGTTCTCGACAGCGATTTTTCAACCATTTATTGGAAGCTGGATAGATGCAGCAAGGATAGAAAAAGCCTCTGAGGGTCTTACGGGTGGAGCGCTGGAGCTGGCTGCAGGCCAGGCCACCCTGGTAAATATGATCACTTTCCCGGTTATACTGATCGTCTTGTTTACCTTTTTATTCTTTTGGCAAAGAAAGGCAGTTGTGGCGCCTGGAGGAATAGAAGCACATTAACAGGTAAGGTGCCTTATGTACCAAATCCACTGAATAGCGAGTTCAATTGCCGTACCACACAGATCACAATAACATACAAAAAACCGCCGTACCAGCGGTTTTTTGTATGTTAGGCTATAAAGCCGCACAGAATTTTCCGGAATCACTTCGCTCTATAAGAAAGGAACTATTGTGCGATACTTCTCACTATAAGTCTTCCCGGTAAGAGATCTTATCCACGATCAGCCATTTCCCGTCTAACTTTACCAGGTTAAACCGGTCAATGAACCGAAACGTAGCAAAAGTCAACTGCACCTGGGCAGACCCGGTATCTCCATCCCAGGTATAGGAAAGGAGTTCGGGCTGGCATTCCTGTAATGTAGCCTGCGCCACCAGCTCCAGGTATTGCGGCAGTGTCCATTGAACCAACTTGCCGTCTATGACGGTCCTGATATACGCATCGGCGTAAAACGCCCTCCGGAGCCTATCGATGTCTTTTACCGGACGCCCTTGAAGATAATCATTAAGAGTAAGTAGGATCAAATGCTTTTCCTCTTCCAGGCTACTTTTGCTTGCTGCAGTTTTCATGATTTTTTTAAAACTTTGGTGATTGTTCAATTGTAAAACCCTTGCTGTAAATGTGCTGTGGGGATCGGGATGATCCATAGGATTTCCTTTGCACTAGTGACTGCATATGGTTTTCATGATATGAAGGTATGGCCTCCCGCTGTTTACCGGTTGGTGTTATCAAATGAATAATTGTGAATTTCAAAGAATTGGAGGCAGGAAGCCATCTTTCAGTAAATTATTCAAAACAAAAAGCAAAGTTTCTCCTTTAGCATTCAGACAGTCCTTTAATTGATCCTGGCCTGATGAATGTGCCTCATATTTTATTTCGGGTTAATAAAAAAATACTTATTTTAACAGCATCATCCCGCCAATTTTCAACACTAAACAAGCGTATCTGGTACCTGATGCAGGAACATATTAAAAATATTATAGATGATGATCCGGTGGCTTTCGAAACGGTATTTAAACTAAGTCACAAAAAAATATACGCCTACTATATTAAGAAAACTGCCTCTACTGAATTAGCAGATGAACTGACACAACTGGCCTTTATAAAACTTTGGCGCTTCCGGCATACACTGACAGCGGATATCAGCCTGGATATACAATTGTTCCGGATTGCCAAAACAACGCTCCTGGATCATTTTAAAAAAGTAGCTACAGAAGAAAGGAATCTGAGATCATATTACCGGGATCATGCCCCGGATACCGCCGTTTCACCAGTCACTTATGAAGCAAACGAGCAACTTTCGGCTATATTGGACCGTTTGCCGCCCACGCGCAGACAGGTATTCATCCTGAGCAGGATAGAAGGGTACAGCTATGCGGAGATAGCAGCCCGCCTCTCGATTTCCCCCCGCACAGTGGAAAAACACATCTCACTGGCATTAAAACAACTGGGTGGTTATGCGGGCGCCACCATTGTCATTTGCCTCGCGCATCATATTTCTTAAATTTTTTTTTATTGATTACGGGTATCTGTTAAGTACGATCGTATTAGGAGGTGAGATATGAATATAACCGATCAACTGCTGGATAAATATTTTAAAGGCCAATGCACGCCGGAAGAGCAACAAGCGATAAATTCGTTTTTATGCGAGGTAGATCTGCTACCCGATCACCTGCTCACCAAAGAAGAATGGGATGCTGTGGAAGATGCACCGTTATCACAGGAAAAGACTGATCAACTTTTTGCAGCGATAGCAGCAAACACCTTCCCCAAAGTAAGGCGGTTGCACTGGCTCAGATATGCGGCAGCAGCGGCGGTTATTATTGTATTGATAGCTGTAGGTACTTTCCTGTTTATGAAAACGCGGCCAATTCCTAAAATCGCACAAAATGAAAAAAATCAAAAAGAAGAAGCCCACGTAGCACAGTGGAAATCTACCTATAACTATGGTAATAAAAATGTGGCAGTCGTATTGCCCGATAGCTCAGAAATAAAAGTACATCCCGGAGCTGAAATCAGCTATGCAAGGGATTTTGCCAAAAAGAAGAGGGAGGTCTACTTAAAAGGAAGCGCCTATTTTAATGTATCACCCGATAAGCAGCGTCCCTTCATTGTATATGCCGGAGGGATTTCCACCACCGTGTTGGGAACTTCCTTTACCATTACAGCTATAGAAGGAGGCGGTACTATCAGTGTAAAGCTACACACAGGGAAAGTGCTGGTACAAAACATTTCCTCGGCCACAGCAATGCCTTCCTTTAGTAAGGTGCTGACGGCAGGAGAGGCGCTGGTCCTTAATAAAGCAACCGGAGAAGTGAAGGTAGTAGCAAAGCAGGCAGCTATTCCACTCATGGATTCCCTATCCATCAATTTTATGCAGACGCCTTTGCCAGATGTCTTTTATAAGCTGGAACAACACTATAAAGTGAAGATAAACTGCGATGAAGCAGCCATAAAAACAATGTTTTTTACAGGAACAATAGACCTACAAATTCCACTTGACCAGGTATTGAAAGACGTAACAGAAGTGAACAAATTAACAGCTATCAAGACCGACGACGGTTTCCTGATTAAAAAATAATTAGTGCCAATTGAAATTTGCATTTACCCCATTCGGGGGGAAGGGGCTTCTATTGCCCGAAAACCAAAATAAATTCAACACTATGCAAAAAAGAATTACAAAAAAATTGTTTTTCAGTTTGTTTTTCATACTGGTCTGTACCGCCATGGTACAGGCACAAACGCCCGAGATTGCAGGCGTTGTGAAGGATGAAACAGGCACGCCATTAATATCTGCCACTGTTACAGTGACTTCCAAAAACGATCCACAAAAGAAAAAATCAGCACTAACAAATACCGAGGGAAAGTTTGCTATTACAGACCTGGTGCCGGGATCTCCTTACCAGATCAGCGTTTCTTATATTGGTTATAAAACCTGGTCGATCGATAATTTTATGCTGAAACCGGCAGAACAGTCTTCGCTGATCATCAGTCTTAAAACAAATGCCGAACTCGGAGAAGTAGTGGTATTGGGCTATGGTAAGAGCAGCAAGCGGAATCTGTTGCAGAGTGTAAGCACCATGAAAGGAAAAGATGTGGTGGAAGTCCCCGCCGCCACATTAGCCCAAACCCTTGCAGGACGGGTTCCCGGCCTGGTTATTACCCAGTCCGGCGGAAAACCCGGTAAATCGTCGAGTATACGCGTACGTGCCTACGATGGATTCGGCCCCGCCAAACCCCCTTTATTTGTGATTGATGGCGTGATCTCAGATCAGTTTGCCTTCGATGGCCTCGATGCTTCTGAAGTGGACAATATATCCGTGCTGAAAGACGGCGCCTCCGCCTCGGCTTATGGCGTACGTGGTGCCAACGGCGTTATCGTGGTAACCACAAAAAAAGGGATCACCGGACCGCCCCAGATAAATGTGATCTCCAGCTACAGTATCAATGAACCCACTATACAGCCTAAAACACTGAGTGCTTACGATGAAGCGCTGTTCCAGAACGATATTCTGAAGCAGATAAATCCTACCGGCTATCTCTCAGATTCCAGGTATTATACGAACGACGAAGTAGAATACTGGAAAACCCATAATGTTGATCTGCTGAAGAAATACTATAAGCGCCCCACCGAATACCGAACTACCGCCAATATATCCGGCGCCAGTGACAAGATTAATTATTTTGTCAGCGGATCCTTTTATAAAGGAACCGGTTCATTTGATAATATCGACTATCAAAAGTATAACATCCGCGCTAAGATGGATGCTAAAATTACCAGGGATCTTAATATAGGATTGAATCTTACCACAGATATCAGGAACGATCAGAAACCTTATTGGGAGTATGACTATGATAATGATGATATGCCGGATTTATATAAAGGCCTGCTGACCAGGGGTAAAATGGCCCCCGATTATGTGGATTTCAATGGTAAAAGCTATCCCGTAGGTACGCTGATGGCGTGGCACCCGGGAGAAGTGATCAACGGGAATACAGGATATAATCGTAAAAAGTGGAGCAACTACCAGGCAATGGTGGATGTAAACTATAACTTGTCATCCCTGGTAGATGGACTAAAACTCAGGGCTACCTACGCCAACTATACCCGCCACGATTTCCGTAAAACGCTTAATTTACCTTATAATCTCTATATCACTAACCGGTTTGGCGACAACAATCATCTCGTTGGAGATGAAATAGATTTTACCCGCACCAAGCAACGGAACGATGGAAACGCGATTAACGAAACTTATAATGCCGGATCGTTTTACCAGTTGAATTTCTATATCAATTATGATAAATCATTCGGGAAACATAATATTTCCGCTACGGCGATGTATGAGCAAAGTGAAACCAACAATGATGCGTTTAATGCCAGGAACCAGTTTGTCCTTTCCCGGAAGCTTGATCAGTTAAGTCTCGCCAGCAGCGACCCCTTGAACTATAGTGTTGGCGGCAGTGAGTTCGATGATGGCCGTTTAGCAGCATTCGGTCGTTTGAGCTATAACTATGCCGGCAAATATCTCGTGGAAGGATCTTTTCGATACGAGGGATCAAGATATTTTATTCCAAGTAATCGTTATGCCCTGTTCCCGGCAGTATCTGTAGGCTGGCGCATCAGCGACGAACCCTTTTTTAAAGACAAGATCTCCTTTGTAAATGATTTCAAATTCAGAGCTTCCTTTGGTATGACAGGCGAAGAGCCTAATCTGAATGCAGATGGTTCACAAAACACCACCTTACAATGGGAGCAGTATTACCGGAAAGTGCCAGGTGCCATCTTTGGCAATATCTCCAATGGCATTTCGCTGGGGGCATATCCTAATGCCGATATTACATGGGCCAAAAAACAGGCCATCGACATCGGCTTCGATGCCAGCTTGTTCAATAACAGTGTAAATATTTCTGCTACACGCTTTATGACTAAAAGAAATGATATCCTCGGTGATATCGGCGCCAGTGTCCCAACTACCTGGGGCGCTACCTATCCGCTTGTAAATTTTGGCGCTATGGAATCCAAAGGTTATGAAATAAGCGTGGATTACAGGAAGTCAATCACTAAGGATGTTGCATTTAACGCAGGCTTTAATTACAGTTACGCTGTAAACAAACAGGTACGTATCAATCAGGCCCAGAATATCAGGGACTATCAGAATCAACTCGGGCGGCCACAAGGAGGCATAATGGGCTACATCGCCACAGATATCCTCCGTACACAGGCAGATATTGACGCCCTGCCACCAGGCTACACTATTAACGGTGCAGTGCCAAAACTGGGGATGCTTAACTTCAGAGACATACGCGGTGCTACGTCCGATAAACCGGATGGTAAAATTGACGTAAATGACCAGGAATTTATTGCTAAATATTCTTCCCCGCCATCTACTTACAATCTGAATCTTGGTGCTACCTGGAAATCGTTTAGCATAGACCTCCTGATTCAGGGTACCGGTAATTACTACAAAATGCGCGCACAAGTGTTGAATAGTGCGCAATGGCTTACCCAGGAATCAGGAAGTGCTACATTCTGGAAAGATCACTGGACTCCGGAAAATCCAAACGGGAAATACCCCATCTATGTAGATGAGGGAGGAGGAGGCAGCGCATCCACCTTCTGGCTGGATAATGCTTCTTTTATCCGGCTTAAAAATCTTAACCTGGGATGGTCTGTGCCTTTGCAAAAAAACAAATCGGCCTTTAAAAGTGTCCGCCTGTTTTTGAATGGTTCCAACCTGTTTCTCCTGAAAGACCACATCAAAGTATATGACCCTGAAGCCCAGAGCCTGGTGTCGTATCCGCTGAACCGCAATTATACTTTTGGTGTAAATGTTACCTTATAAAAATCACAATTCTTCTTACTATGAATAGATTTTTTAGCTATAAAAATTCCATCCCTGCTTTTGCCATCGGCATCGCAATGGCAGTTTCCGGATTAATGAGTTGCACAAAAGTGCTGGATAAACCTGATCTGGGAGCTATCCCCAGTGGTGAAGTATGGACAGACCTCAACCTTAGTACCGCTTTTCTGAACAATATATACCTGAATGTATTACCCAACTGGCCCGATGCTACTTACCATGTATCTGATGAGGGCAGTGGAGGAGGAGACGTGCTGTTTGGCCAGCTCACCGTTAATTCAATTAACTATTGGCCTTACGCGGATATCAGGAGCATCAACCTCCTGTTGCAACAGGTGCCCGCTGCACCATTCACGGAAAGCGATAAGAATACACTCGTGGGGCAGGCCCTCTTTCTTCGCGCCTGGCTTTATTTCCAGATGGTCAGCAGATACGGAGGAGTTCCCATTATTCTTACCCCACAGAACCTGGAAGATAATCTGAACGTATCCCGCAATAAAACTTCAGAGTGTATTGCGCAGATTGTAAAGGATCTCGACAATGCGGTGGCGTTATTGCCAACCAGCTGGAATGCGGATAATGCCGGCAGAATTACACGCGGTGCGGCTTTGGCGTTTAAAGGAAGAGTGCTGCTACACTATGCCTCCGAACAATTTAATCCAACCCAGGATCCATCCAGATGGCAGACTGCCTACAATGCGAACAAGGCCGCAATGGATTCACTCACAAAATATGGAAATGCCCTGATGCCAGATTTCAGAAACCTCTGGTTTGTAGAAGGTATCGGCAATACAGAAGCAATCATGGTAACACGATTCAGTTATCCGGGTCGCCCGCAAACCCATGATGCCAGCATCCGGCCACTGGAAGAATCACAGAATTACACCGGTGGGGATCAGCCATCGCTGGAACTGGTAAATGCATTCCCCATGAAAAACGGATTGCCGGTTACTACACCGGGATCAGGTTACAACAGCCAGGCTTACTGGCTCAACCGTGATCCGCGCTTCGCTACCACAGTAGTGCATAATGGAGATGCCTGGGCGCTTTCCGGGAAAACAGGACGCATCCAATGGACGTTCAGCGGGGGAGAAGCCATCGGCGGAACCTTCTCCGGCTTTTACACCAGGAAAACAGTTTTTGAAGGGTATAAACCATTTGATGCAGAGCATAGCGGTACCGATTGGATAGAAATAAGACTGGCCGAGGTGATGCTGAACTATGCAGAAACGGCTAATGAAACAGGTAATGTACAAACAGGGTACGATATGATAACTGCCATCCGGAAACGGGCCGGTATTGACGCAGGTACCGACGGTCACTACGGACTGAAAGCCAATATGTCGAAAGAGGAAATGAGAGCGGCTATTCTTACAGAGAGAAGGCTGGAACTGGCTTTTGAAGGTAAACGCGATCAGGACCTGAGAAGACGCAGACTATATGCCTCCGTTTTAAATGGCAAAAAACGCACAGGACTGGATATCAGGTTAATCAAGTTTGGTGGTAAAGCGGGAGATTTCTTTGCCGCATATGCCACCGGTACGATCAACCTGAACACCGATTACTTCAGCTATTTTAGCGAAACACCAAAATTGCTGGACCCCAACAATGTAATTAATTATAAAGACGAATATTATTTCTATGCGATCCCGCAGGATCATCTCCAGAAAAATCCCAACCTGCAGCAAACAAAAGGCTGGGACGGTGGAACATTTGATCCGCTGCAATAATCGCAGATGAAACTGCCAGTCAGGTCCTGAGCAACGGACCTGACTGATTTTATTCAAGTTACTTACTACACATGAAAAGATATCTATCAGGTTTGACTGTATCCCTGCTGGGCTGCAGCATGCTCTCGCTGGCACAACAGCCACAATTCCTTTCCGGCTTAAACAACGGCACCATCAGGCAGGACATTTTTTCCCCGGTAGCAAATGCCTCTATGACCGGTAGGAAAATGAAGATGAATCAGAAGATCTACGAAAATGGTATCAGCGTACATGCACCGGCGTCCGGCATTATCAGTTTGAAGGGAAAAGGTATCCGGTTTGTTGCCGATATCGGGGTAGATGATAAAGATAACCGTAACCTGGAACCAGCTGGTATGGAGTCTCTTACCGCAACCGACGGTACAAAAACATTTTATCATACGGACAAAACAACCAACCGGAAAAACTTAACCGGCGTAGGTCGTGATGTTCAAAGTATTGCCCCGGGAAGTATTGTATTTACGCTATTGGGTGATGACAAACAGATCTTGTCCACAGGTATCCTCAGGCAGGGAGATAAACCGGTGCATGTGGAAGTGGATATTTCAGGAATAGATGCACTTCGTTTTTCAGTTACAGATGGTGGCAATGGTATCAGCGGCGACATCGCGGATCTGGCCAATGCTGCCGTTATTATGCAACCCGGATTTAAACCGGAGCTGATCGACGAGCATCAGTTGTCAAAAAATAAGCCTCATGAAAATGGTGTTAATAGCCAGCTATCTGCCCTGCTGCTATCGTTACCAGTTGCGCAGCCATCAGTCGCCGCTACAGATTGGTTAATCCAAAAGCCGGCACAGAAAGCTGCTGTTTCGCGGATAGGTAATCAGCAGGTAATCCTGAGCAATGGCCTGATCAGCAGAACTTTTTATGTCGGTGCAAATATGGCCACCACCAGCATCAGAAACCTCGTGACTGGTGAGGAATATCTGCGTGCAATAAAACCGGAAGCCGATGTAATGATCGACAGCATAAATTATCCGGTAGGTGGCCTGACCGGTCAGATTGATCAGGCTTATTTATTGCCGGACTGGTTGGATAAGATGAATGTTATACCTCATTCCTTTTTATTCAAAACGTTTAAGGTAAGTGAACTCAAACAGAAAATACCCTGGACCAGCAAAAGATGGCTGGCAAGTTCACAGTGGAAAGCCAGCGGTAAGGAACTGACCTGTTATTATGAACATCCGGATCTTAAAGGTATTTCGGTGGCAGTACACTATGAAATTTATGACGGCATACCACTCATTTCAAAATGGCTGGAAATAAATAACCAGGGTGATAAAAAGATACAGGTAAACCATTTTACTGCCGAAACAATCGCCTTCAGCGAACCATCAAATTCACCTTCCGGAAAACAGGAATGGTTGAAGCCTGATTTTCACCTGGAAAACGATTATGCGTTCGACGGCTTTACCTATGAAGGCTCTGATCAATCAATTTTCTGGCAAACAGATAAAACCTACACCTCCCAGGCAGATTATAACCTAATGACGCCCTGCGTGGTGAAAAGTATGCCGGCAAAGGGCCCTGAGCAAATATTGGAACAGGGGCAGCATATGGTAACATTCAATACATACTTTTTGGCTTTAGATGGAACAGACAGGGAGCGAAATGGTCTCAGTCAAAGGAAAATGTACCGCACATTGGCGCCCTGGGCTACGGAAAATCCTATTTTCTTACACCTCACTTCTACTAACCCCGAGGTTGTTAAACAGGCCGTTGACCAATGTAAGACCACCGGTTATGAAATGATTATCCTGAGCTTTGGAAGTGGATTGAATATGGAAGATACCAGCGCCCGGAACATAGAAAAATTCAGATCGCTTGCCGCTTATGCGCACGCTAAAGGCATTGAAATAGGAGGATACTCTTTGTTTTCGAGCCGTAGCATCGATGCGGAAAATGATGTGATAGACGTTACTACAGGAAAGCCGGGAGGTGCCAGATTTGGAAATGCTCCTTGTCTTGGTAGTAAATGGGGGATTGCCTACCTGCAGAAAATAAACAAGTTTTTTGCTGAAACAGGATTTGATCTGCTGGAGCATGACGGGCCTTATCCCGGCGACTTCTGCGCATCAAAAGATCATCCCGGACATCACGGATATGGTGATTCCCAATGGAATCAGTGGAAAGAGAGTATTGTTTTTTATAAAGCTTTAAGAAAGAAAGGTATCTATCTGAACCTCCCTGATTTTTACTTTTTATCTGGCAGCAATAAGGTATCCGTCGGTTATAAAGAAGTGAACTGGTCTTTACCACGTGAACAGCAACTGGTATTAGGCCGACAAAATAACTATGACGGTACCTGGACCAGAACCCCGGCTATGAACTGGACTTTTGTGCCGCTGGTGGAATACCATGGTGGAGGCGCCGCCGCTACACTGGAGCCCCTCGCAGACCATCTGGATGCGTACGAAGCGCACATGAAGCAAAATTATGGTGCTGGTATACAGGCCTGTTACAGGGGAAACCGTCTTTATGATACGGAAGCCACAAGGGCATTGGTGATCAAAGAGGTGGCGCACTATAAAAAATACCGGGAGATCCTCAATGCGGATATCATTCACTTACAACGTCCTACCGGCAGAGATTGGGATGGATTTATGCACGCTGATCCGCAATTAAAACAAAAGGCTTTTGCCATGTTCTTTAATCCGCTTAGTGAGCCCATTACCCGGACCATTAAATTACCTTTATACTATGCCGGATTGAGTAACAACGCAAAGATCAGCATACAGGGCGCACCTGCAAGGCATTTTGCACTAAACGCAAAGAAAGAAGCAATCGTAAATATCACCATCCCTGCCAATAGCAGCACCTGGCTGGTGGTGGAATGATAAACGCAGGCAAAAAAAATTACAATATGCGTAAGAAGAAAATACTTTTACTATTTATATGCGTGATCGCGATTACCCGCAGTTGGGCATTCAGCGCAGCAGCACATCCACCAACAGGCCGGACTTTCATAGCTAAGCTGCAGCAGTCATCCGCAACAGTGATACTGGCAGCCGGAACGCCGGCGGCATCAGGTGTATCAGTTTCGCGAAAATGGAATAACGGAACCTGCACCATGTCCGTCAGTAATAATTCCGGCAAATCGCTCCACATACGTGAAATTGTGCTGTTCGATTTTCAACATGAGCTGCCTGGTAACACCGGTATCTACGGAGAAGGATTTCAAAAATTGGCCCAGATGGGCGGCACACTGGCGAAACCGTTGGATCTCGGAACCTACACCGACAGGAATCACTACAAAATCCAGGAGCCCGAGCATATGCGTACCGCGTATGGTATGCTTACTCTCCAACTACCGCACGATCGCGTGTTATTGGCTACCACTTCCTGTAACCGGTTTATATCCAGGTTTTCTTTTGATGGCAAGCGCATACGGATCTCCCTGGATTGCGAAAACCTGCTGTTAGAGCCAGGGGAAACCTGGAATCTGGAGGAGTTTATAGCGATATCAGGACCCGACAGGGAAAGACTATTCGACACGTTAACAACAGCTATCGCTAAGCATCACCCGCGCTTAAAGCATGAACCGGTGCCAATGGGCTGGTGTTCCTGGTACTGTTTTGGTCCGCAGGTAACCGCAAAGAACGTGGCCGATAACACGGCATGGATTGCGAGTCATCTGCCGGAACTCAGGTATATTCAGATCGACGATGGCTATCAGCCTTGGATGGGCGATTGGATGGACAAGGGAACCGCATTTGGTGGTGATGTGGAAAGCGTATTGAAGGAAATAAAACAAAAGGGATTGGAACCTGCCATATGGGTAGCCCCATTTGTAGCCAGCCCGGAATCACAATTGTTTAAGAACCACCCCGACTGGTTTGTGAAGGATGAAAATGGCCTGCCGTTACGCTCTGATAAAATTGGTTTTGGAGGCTGGCGTTTGGGTCCCTGGTACGTACTCGATGGCACCCATCCCCAGGTACAGCAGTTCCTGACGGAGCTTTTCAGGAGAATGAGACAGGAATGGGGTTGCTCCTATTTCAAGCTGGACGCCAACTATTGGGGAGCTATCCACGGTGGGGTACACTATGATAAAAAGGCCACCAGGATTGAAGCTTACCGCCGTGGTATGGAAGCTATTCTGAAAGGATCGGGTGATGCGTTTGTGTTGGGCTGTAACCATCCGGTATGGGCTTCCCTGGGATTAATTCATGGCTCCCGCAGCTCTATGGATACCTGGAGGAAATGGGAATCTTTCCGGGATATTGGCCGGGAAAACCTGCTTAGAGGATGGCAGAACGGAAGACTATGGTGGAATGATCCGGATTGTATCTTGCTGACAGACGGCGGAGCAACTGATATTATGGACCAGGCGGGAAATAATGTAAATGCACATAAAAAAGAAACGGGTCCAACTGAAAACGAATACCTGTTTCATGCCACCACCATATACGCTTCCGGAGGGATGCTGCTCAGTGGTGATGATCTCACAAAAATTACCCCGGAAAGGCTTAGTATCCTAAAAAAGCTGATCCCGCCAACAGGAAAGGCGGCGAGATTTGATAATGAGCAATTCGAAGTAGGAACCATTGTTTTACCTGATCACCTGGTATTCGCCGTTTTTAATTGGGGAGAACAAACAGTGGAGCGCCGTATTAAGCTGCCCCGGGGAACTTATCGCTTAGTGAATAAATGGACGGGTAAGGAACTGGGTGATTTTAAAGAGGAATATGTCATCCGGGCGTTGCCGATGCACAGTGCGCTATTAATTGAAGCACGTAAGGTTGCTGCTATCCGTTAGGATCTTTTGAAAGAGATGATATATTCATGTAGAAAGAAGGGCAGGCGCCCTTCTTTCTTATTAACAATCAACCTTCCGCCAACTGCAGCAGCAGCGCTTTAAGCGCCGGTTCAGATGGCCGGGGTGCATCCACCGTCACGATTTTCCCTTCTTTATCGAAAATCAGGAACCTCGGAATACCGGTGATCTTATAGTATTGAGCGAATTCACTGAAACCTTTGGCGCGTGACAAATATCACCGTTTTTTCTCAATTCAAAGTTCTAAATTGCAGTACAATATCAGATGAAAGACCACCCCACATACACTGCTTTATTGTGTAGATAAGAAACAACCTTCATATGCAACAACCTTATCTTATTTGTAACCTCCACTTTAAGCTTATGGTACTTGAAATCCTGACGAAGGAGGAATTCCTGTCTTTTAAGAAAGAACTATTTGAAGAGATTCGCGATCTGGCCAAAATACAGGGTCTCCGGCCACGCAAATTATTGAAGTCCTATGAGGTGTGCGAAACTCTTGGCATTTCCTATGGCACACTCCGAAAAATGAAGAATAGTGGCATATTGTCTTCTACCAAAATAGGAGGATTAATCTATTTTGATGATGATGAAATACAAAAACTGACAGAAGTAATTAATCAAACCCCCAATCCTCGTTCATGAGTACCGTAGAAAAAGTAAATTATATCAGGCACCTGACAGCTTTCTATGCACAGGTGGAGAAAGATGATCGCCTGCATGCCAATCATGTAAGTCTTTATCTGGCACTCTTCCAGCTATGGAACCGGCATCGTTTCCCGGTCTCCTTTCCAGTGTCCCGGCAGGATGTGCTAAGGCTTTGCCGTATTGGTTCACGGAACACTTACGCCCGTTGTTTGAAAGACCTGCAGGATTTTAATTACATCACCTATAAAGCGTCAAAACAGCTCTTTGCGCCGGGCATGGTGACCATCATCACTAACATCCTTGATAAACAATTACCACCTGCTGAGGGTATTTGCGCGCCCCAAAATGAGCCGGTAACCGGTCCGGAATTGAGCCCGGGTGAAGCTCAGAATAGGACCGCTTCCCTGCTCAAAATTGAGTCCGTGCCGGGCTCAAAAATGGGACATTTTTATTATAAACAAATAAACAATAATAAACGAGAGAGAGAAAACAGGCTCCCGCCCTCAAAAAAAAATTATAAAGCTACATTTGAAAATTCCCGTTGCGGACTAAATGCACCCGGCGCGGAAAATGAAAATCACAAAATCCAGCACCCCCCCGATCTCCAACAGCTCAATACTTTTTTTCAGCGTCACAACTACCCGCAGCAGGAAGCCTGCAAATTTTTTTACCACTACCAGGCCAATGGCTGGCGGCAGGGTGGCAAAGTACTTATTACAGACTGGCAGGCAGCCGCCCACAAATGGATACTGAATATTCATCAACTGCAACCAGGCAGTCATGAACACTGCCCCAGGCCATCAAACGGAACAGGGAACCTCCACGTCAACGAAAACAAAAACTATGCAGAGCCCTTGTGATTGTATAGCTATATCAGGACGAGACATAGCTATATCAGGACGGGACACAGCTAGAGGAGTGCTGGTGTAATGCTAGTATAGTGCTAGCGGAATGCTGGTTTCACCCGCCTATATCTTACCCATAACTCCTGGTTAAGCCGACCATAACCCGTACCTGATAAATACGGGTTATGTACAGATGAGATGCATTTTATAAAGGTGTGATAGCTCATTAAAAGATGGATGTATGGTCATTGCAACCAATGATACGCGATCCCAGGAATAGGATAACCCGTTTTTGAAGATAATATTTTGTTAACGCCGCGTTAATGTTTAGTACATGCGGGCCGTTTAATTTCGCTGCTTCAAATCTAAATAAATCTAAATCAATCTAAATCGATGAACCGCTTACGCTGTCTTTTATTTATTACGTTAGGGATACTAATGTCTGCTAACGTATTTGCGCAATCTACGCTGGCCGACCTGAATGGTCAGGTTAAAGCGAAGGATGGTACACTGATTCCAGGTGCCTCCATTACTGTAAGAAATGAGTCAACCGGTTTTACCAACAGGACACAGTCAAACACTAAAGGTCTTTATACCTTTAAACAATTGCCACTCGGCGGTCCTTACACGATTACCGTATCTGCCATAGGCTTTGGCGCTCAGAAGAAGCAGGACTATAACCTTAACCAGGGAGATGCGCTCCAGGTAAATTTCGACCTGGAACAGTCTGTTTCAAATCTGGATGCTGTTACGATTGTATCTACGTCCAACAAGAAAGCGATTGTAAATGCCGGTGCAGCTACCACTATCACTCCCACTGATATGAACAGGTTGCCTGTCAACGGAAGAAATTTTTCCAACCTCGCAGCCCTGTCGCCACTTACCGGTAATGGTAATAGTATCAGTGGCCAGCTTGGGTCCGGTACCAATTACACCATCGATGGTATGACCGCAAAGAACCCTACTTCCGCTGGTGCTACTACCTCCAGAAGCGGTGCGCCTTATTCTATTTCTATCGAAGCGGTGCGTGAGTTTAAAGTGGTTACCAATCAGTATGATGTTACACTGGGCAGATCCGGTGGTGGTACAGTGAGTGCTGTTACCAAGTCCGGTACCAATACCGTGTCCGGTTCTGTATTCGGCTTTGGCCGTGCCAACTGGTTATCCAGCCCTTATGATATCCGTGGCAACAAAAGGAACAACGACTATTCCACTTATCAGTTCGGAGGTTCTATCGGCGGACCAATCATAAAAGATAAACTTCACTACTTCTTTGCCTGGGATCATCAGACAGACAATCGTTCCCTGGTCATTGCAGACATCCGGTCCAACTCCGATGAGCTGGTGTATAACACTACCAGAAGTGTATTGGATTCATTCGTGGATATTGCGAGATCCAAGTACGGTGTTTCCAGCCATGCACAATATGGCTCTTTTGGAAAAACACGTCAGTCAGATGCCGGCTTCCTGCGCCTGGACTGGCAGATCAACGACAAAAACCTGTTGACCATCCGGGATAACTATACCAATGATGTAAACAAGCTGGGTTTGATTGATAATACGGCGATTGATTTGTATGAGTCAACCGGTAATGACTTCAACAAAGATAACAGCCTGTTGGTGACCCTGAGATCTACCATCAGCACGAAGGTTACCAACGAATTAAAAGTGCAGCATTTATACACCTGGCAAGCCAGCCGGCAAAATGATGAACTGCCGGGTGCGCTGCCAAGAGCGATTGTAGAGAACGTAACTTCGGTACTGTCAGACGGCTCCACCAAGGCTACCAATATCCAGATCGGTGGTCACCGCTTTGGCCAGGAAGGATTTACCAACAACGTAATACAGCTGACCGATAACCTGTACTACAATACAGAAAAAGTTAACTATACCTTTGGTATCGACCTGATGTATACACACGCCAAATCATTGTATGGTAGTGAAGTAAACGGCCGTTATGTGTACCGTGGACTGGATGCATTCCGTAATAATACACCGTATGCATTCTACCGGGAAGTACCGTTGGTGGCTGATCCCAGTGTAAAGTCTGCCATTTTTAACGGCGGTATCTATGGCCAGCTGCAAACAGATCTGGGTAAAGGTGTAAGTCTTACTGCCGGTTTGCGTTTCGATATGGCTACTTATCCTAAGGCGCCGTTCAACCAGGACCTGAATAGCGCACTGGGTTTAAATACCAACAACAGCATCAAATCTTTTGTACCACAGCCAAGAATTCAGCTGACATGGGATGTGAAACAGCAGCATACAGATTATATCAAAGTGGGCGCAGGTGTGTTTAGCTCTGATATCAATAACTATATGCTCATCAACAACCTGGCATTTGATGGCAGACATTTCGGAACTGCTAACCTGAACTCCAGCTCTGTAAATATACCTGCTCCTGATTTTGCCGCATTCAGAAAAGATCTTTCTACGGTTCCTTCTTTTGCGCAATATCAGTTACCTTTGATCAATTACACAGGACCGGATGTTAAAATTCCTATCGTGTATAAGGCGAATATCAATTATACCAAATACATTACCAGCCGCCTCAGAATGGGTGTTTCTGCTTACCTGACATACGGCCGCAATAACTACTTCTATATCGACAAAAACATGGTGGAAACTCCATTCTTTACCATGTCAAGCGAAGCTAACAGGGGAGTATATATTCCTTTGGATAAGATGAACACCAGCGGTGGCAGTGGTAACTACCTGGACGGTAGAATCAGCAAAGCTTTTGGTCGCGTACTGGAGCTGACCAGCAAGGGTAAAAACAATACCTATACTTTTGTGTATGATGTTAACTATCGTTATTATAAAGATGGTAACATCACCGCCAGCTACACCTGGAACGATTCCAAAGACAATACCTCCTACAATGGTAACGTTGCCAATAGTGCTACTTTAAGTTTGCCGGTGGCAGATGACCCACGTAACCTGAGTAAAATGACTTACTCTGATTTACAGTTCCGTCATAAGGTTGTATTTTATGGTACCTCACCTTCTTTCGCAGGATTTGTATTGGGTGTACGCTTCTCCGGTATCGGCGGTACCCGTTACAGCCTGTTGTCTGGTGTAAACAGCAACCAGGATTTTGTAAGCGGTACAAACGATCTGGCATATGTGTTTAATCCGAAGGATCCCGCCACCTCCGCAGCCGTTAGAGATGGTTTGAATAAACTCCTGAATTCAGACGCCGGTGGCAGCTTCAAAAAGTATATTGAGAAATCAGAAGGTAAGATTGCTGAAAGAAATGGTGGTATCAATGGCTTCTATGGTACTTTCGACTTAAGACTGGCCAAATCATTCAAGGTTTCCAGGAAAAGCGGTTTTGAGCTTTCTGTAGATGTTTTCAACTTCGCCAATATGCTCAATAAGAAATGGGGTGCAAGCCACAACTTTGGCAATACCTCCCTGTACCGTGCATCTGCATTCAGTAAAGAAACCCAGTCGTACAACTATTCCGTTAACACCAGCGGAATAGCTAATCCTGGTGGTGATCCATACCAGGTGCAGTTGGGTGTAAGATTCTTTTTCTAAGATGAGTTAGGATCAACAACAAATCAGATATTGCCTGTCGCCAGGTGGAAGTTCAACTTCTGCCTGGCGACTGTTTTTTTATGTACTGATAAGCAAAAGTGTTAGTGATAGCTCACCCATTTAATCCCAAACAGTCCATCATGCTCCTCTTTATTAAGAGAGTCCCCTTCTTTAAACCTTTTGTATAACCGGTAGGGAACACTTTGCCTGGTGGGTATGGTGTCTGTACGGAGCAGCAGGAGTTTGAATTGCTCTCTGAAAGGCAGGGAGGCGCTGTCGCGGCCCTTCCACTTATCCATTACCAGGTAGTGCAGACTATCCTTGCCATTATAACGGCCGAAGTTCCTGACGCTATAGTAGTCGCTTTGGGGAACTTTCTGCCAGTGGGTAATGCCGGTAATACTTTCGGTGGGCAGCAGGTAAAAATAATATACTGTTGTTTCGCTGATATCCGGATCGTTGCTGAGGTAAGTGTTGTGATCGGTGCGGGTGATATAGTATTTTGCCGACCTGGGGGTGGAGAAGTCGAACGCATAATTGACAGCAAAGAAAAAGGGAAGGAGGTAAAAGGCTACTGTTCGCAGCAAGGCACGCCTGTTATGCTCATGCCTTTCCGTAGGAGTGGCATCTTTGCCAAACAACAGGTACCAGCATATCACGGGTGTAATGATCATCAGTATCCACCAGAAATAGGAGGTGGTGTATATCTGCAACACATGCGCTAACACAAGCAAATAGAGAATGGCGACCCCCACAGTGATGAAAACATGACTTATGATTCCCAGCTTCGGATAGCCGGTAAAAAAAACGTCCATTTCTGTTTGTTGCCGCTCATGAACAAAATACCTTATCAGCGGTAATAAAAAGATGATTACAATTAGATACCGGAAGGTGACAGACAACGGGTCTGTGAGCAAAAGGGCAATACCCAATACCATCCGGGTGATGGCGGAAAAAAATACCCGGTACAGAAGGTTATTCATTTAAGATCATTTTTCTCCTGTTCCCTATTGATGGAACAGGAATGGGCTAACATATCAGACCGCATTTTCGTCATCTATGAATGTACAATAAAATACAACCTGTTTTTACGGTTTTAGCTAAATCAAACACTGATTTGGATAAATCCGGCCGGCCAAAGCAGCGGACCTTTGTGTCAACAAAAGAAAAATAATCATGCGCATATTTGTTACAGGAGCTACAGGCTTCATCGGTACGGCCATTGTACAGGAATTAATAAGCGCCGGTCACCAGGTACTGGGATTGGCCCGCTCGGACGCATCCGCCCAAAGGCTCACCAACGCAGGCGCGGAAGTACACCGGGGCGACCTGGAAGACCTGGAAAGCCTCCGGAGCGGCGCCGCTCAATCGGATGGCGTGATTCATGCCGGGTTTATCCATGACTTCAGCCGGTTCCGGGAAGTGTGTGAAGTGGATAAAACTGCCATCGAAACGATTGGCGGGGTGCTGGCTGGTTCCGATCGTCCTTTTATCGTTACCTCCGGTACAGCGCTGGTGCGACCAGGAGAACTGGCTACCGAAGATATCATTCCGCTGTTTAATCCGGCCTGGCCCCGGATGTCTGAGCAGGCAGCAGATGCCGTAGCTGCATTGGGTGTCCGTGCTGCAGTGATCCGTTTATCGCCATCGGTACATGGCCACGACGATAAACATGGTTTTATTCCCATCCTGGTCAATATTGCCAGGGAAAAGGGGATATCTGCATATACAGGCGAGGGGCAAAACCGCTGGAATGCTGTAAACAGAATGGATGCAGCCCATTTATTCAGGTTGGCTTTAGAACATGCTGAACCGCGCGCCCGTTATCATGCCGCCGCCGAAGAAGCCATTACCGTTAAAACGATCGCGGAAGCCATAGGCCAGCAACTGAACCTGCCGGTAGTGTCGATAGCGCCGGAAGCAGCGGCTGCACATTTTGGCTGGTTTGCACAAATGGCCGCGATCGACTGTCCTGCCTCCAGTATATGGACACAGGAGCATTTGAACTGGCAGCCCACACATGACACCTTGCTGACCGATATAGCAAACGGCATTTATACCAGGTAAGACGCGAAAATGGGTAAGATCCAACTCCCTGGTTAAATCAGGGAGTTGGCTGCCGTGTACCAGAAAATAACGAACTTTATTAGCGATGAGCAACCAACAGATTTTCCGTTTTCATACTATCACCGAATATCACCGGGCTGCGGGCCTTCCTAATCCTGCACATCCGCTGATCAGCGTGGTTCACATGGATGATTTGAACAGGCCGCTGGCGGAAAGTCCGTTCAGCCTGATCTATGATTTTTATTCGATTTCCATGAAAAGGGTGAAGCATACGAAATTCAAGTACGGGCAGCAGACCAGTGATTTCGATGAAGGCGTGTTGTTTTTTATGTCGCCCGGGCAGGTGTTTGGGGTGGAATATGAAAAAGAAGCCGTTGTACATCACCCCGAAGGCTGGATGATCCTGATCCACCCTGATTTTTTATGGAATACGCCGTTGGCAAAGAACATCCGGCAATACGAGTTTTTTAGTTACACGGTGAACGAAGCGCTGTACTTATCTGATAAGGAAGAAGCGATGCTTGCCGCCATCGCGCAGAATATAGAGCAGGAGTATAACGCCAATATCGACCGGTTCAGTGGAAGCGTGATCATTGCACAACTGGAACTATTGCTGACCTATTCAGAGAGATTCTACCAGCGCCAGTTCATTACCCGCAAGGTTGCCAGCCATGAGATCCTCACCAGGCTGGAAGATCTGCTCGCCGGTTACTTTGATAGCGGCGCACTTGCCCTGAAAGGATTACCCAGCGTTACTTATATTGCTGAGAACTTAAACATTTCACCGGGTTATCTGAGCAGTTTGCTGAAATCCCTTACTGGTCAGAATACCCAGCAGCATCTGCACAACAAGCTGATTGAGCTGGCCAAAGAGAAATTATCTACCACCAATTTATCCGTCAGCGAAATCGCCTATGAGTTAGGATTTGAGCATCTTCAATCTTTCAGCAAACTGTTTAAAACCAAGACCAACGTTTCACCGCTGGAGTTTCGCCGTTCTTTTAACTGACATCGCATGAGAACAGTATTACTTACCCGCAGTTCCCTTTTTTAGGGTAATTACCGCCACTTCCGGCCACATACCGATTCTTCCTTTTAGCCCGATGAAGCCAAATCCACGGTTCACATACAGGAACTGACCCTTGTTCTGATAAAGTCCCGCCCACTGTTTGTACACATATTTGATAGGGCTCCATTTAAAACCAAAAAGGTCGATGCCGAACTGCATGCCATGCGTATGCCCCGATAAGGTGAGATGAACGCGCTGATGATGCTCCAGCGTTACGCCTTCCCAATGTGAGGGATCATGCGACATCAGCACCTTGAAAGCGTCGTCGGGAACGCCGGCAGCTGCTTTGTTTAAGTCGCCGTATTGATGAAAGCCTCCTTTGCCCCAGTTCTCTACGCCTAACAGCGTAATGGACTGGCCTCCTTTTTCAAGGGTGATGGCTTCATCGAGCAGCAGCCGGAAGCCGATTTCGCCATGTACCTGCTTTAAACGGGCAAGATTCGCCCTTTTGGCCTCAGGCGTTTCCCACTGAATATAATCGCCATAATCATGGTTCCCCAGCACGGAGAATTTCCCCATTGGTGCTTTTAAGGCTGCAAAGGCAGGTATCCACCTGGCCATTTCTGATGCCTGGTTGTTCACCAGGTCGCCGGTAAACAGGATCACATCGCTGTGCTGGGCGTTTACCAGGTCCAGTCCTTTCTGTACGCCTGCGGCGTTGGTAAAGCTGCCGGAATGAACGTCCGTTATCTGTGTTATTGTAAAGCCGTCAAATGCCTCCGGCAGATCCGGGAAGTAAATGGTTTCACGCCTTACGCGGTAGAAGTGCCGCCCGCGCGTAATGCCGAACAGCACAACCAGGAACAGTACGCCGGCTGTGCCCAAAGTAAGTTCACTTACCCCGATCGCTCGTGGTGGAAAGCCCCGGAACAGCCTGGTAATATCTTCCACCAGCAGCACAGGGAGTGAAAATAAGCGGGGAATAAAAGCCAGCAGCATCAGTCCCATCAGCCAGGCAATCAATGTTTGCTGGGAACTGCGCCGGCCGAAAATGACCGCTGCAATGCCGGCTATTACGAGCAAATCGATGAGCCAGTAGCTCCATAGCAATGCACTGGAACTGATAAGGGTTTGTATAGCCTGATAAAAATACAGATCGGTGCCGATCCAGAGTAAAAAAATAAGAGGAAGTCTTTTTGCCATTTATTTGTATACCTATATGTTAAACATGTATTCTTTAAGGTAGACGATCGAACGGCGAAGATATTTTAAAAGAAAGGAAAAAGGCGGCCAGGATCTCCGGGCATAGATTTACGCGTCAACCGGGCCGGGCTCCAGGCGGCATAAGATATCCACTAATTCATCCGGACGATCTCTCATCACATTATGCGCGCAATGTATTTTTTCAACATGCCAGCCAGGATCGTTTTTTAAGCGCTCATATTGTTTAACAAAGGGAGAGCCTTCCCAGTTACTGAGATAAATAAAGGTGCGGTTAACAACCCTTTCATAATTCCCGGTTAATTTCAGGGTTTGCATGAAGGTAGCAAGTGGATGCGGTCTTCTCCGGGTATCTGATCCGGGAGGGTTGGCCACCGTGAAGCCATCTATGCTGGCGCCGGTTACAAAACGCTGCCGGTAAACATCACTTGTCAGACTCCAGCAGGAATCTCCATCCGCAGGAACATAAGCATCTATATACACCAATGCATGAATCCTGTCGGGGATCTTGTCGGCCACACCCGTGATCACCAGCCCTGCATAGCTATGGCCGCAGAGAATTACCTCCCTGAGATTTTCTTTTAAAAGTACATCTGTCACGAACTGAATATGTGTATCTAAATTGATCCCCTTGTCTGGTATTCCGGGTTGTGCCTCAAGCCCCGGCAGGGTGAATGACATGCTTTTTTTTCGGGACTGTGCCAGTCTTTCCCTCACCGGGTCGTAAGCCCATGCGCCATGCCATCCACCTGGAATAAATACATAAGTTGGTTCCATATTTTATTATTTGATGATGGAACAAAGATAATAGCTAACGATCCGGGCAGCCCATAAGCTATCTTAATAAATACGCTTAAGGTAGATTAAGGGGAGGGTTATTTTTTGAGGAGATCTTTACGGACTTTACTCAGGAATTCGGGTGTAATACCCAGGTAGGAAGCAATCTGGGTATTGGGGAGTCTTGACAGCAGGTGCGGATATTGCTTAATGAAGGCAAGGTAACGTTCCTCTGCGGTGGAACTGATCGCCTGTAAAACCCTGTTTTCTGTTTCCACTAAACGGTTTTCTACTATCACCCTGAAATTCCTGTCGAACTTGGGATTATTATCATACAGATGATAAAGGTTTTGGCGGGAGATCTGAAATATAACAGCGGGTTCTATGGCCTCAATATAAACACGGCTGGGCTTTTCGAAATAAAAGCTGCCGATTTCCATCAGCCAGTCACCCTCGGCGGCAAACTGCAGATTATGTTCAGTGCCTTTGTCGTCTACCTGGAATTTTTTGAAACATCCCTCCGCCACAAAAGTATAATGCCTGCAAACATCATTTTCCTGTAATATAAATTGCCTCCGCTTTATTTTCCGCTCAATCACCCTTCCGGCCAGATCTTCTCTTTCGGCCGCATCGAGTGGAAGGTAATTATCGAAGTTCGAAAACAGTTTGTCTATCATCATTTTTTACTTTCGGTAATGTTCATCCAAATTATGCTTTTTATATTTCTTTTGAAAGTGCCCGTCATTTGATGAGTTCATTCACTGTGTGTATATTGATAACCCCAATGATCCGCAAAAGATCTTTAAATTGTAGCAAAGAGTACTGGTTTATGGAACGCTATGAATTTTTCAAACAATTTCACAACATTCATCCGGCTGATTATCATTTATTGACAGATGGTTTTAAAACCAGGTCGTTCAGGAAAGGCGATTTTATCACTATACCAGGGCAGGTGCAGCGGGATCTTTACTTCGTAAAAAGCGGCGTTCAGATGTCTTATTTTGACACGGGCGACAAAATCTATACCCTCTCTTTTTCCTATTTTCCATTGCTATGTGCTATTGCGGAATCATTTTCGTTCCAGGTGCCTTCTAAATACCATTTGGTTTGTTTGACAGACAGCGAATTGGAATACATCAGTTATACGGATCTGCAACAACTCATTGATCAGTCGCAGCAGATAGAGCGATTGTTCAGGCGCATGATGGAAGCGATGCTGGCAGATATGATCAATCTTCATATCGAACTGCGTGCCCTGACGATAGAAGAGCGGTATAAAAATTTTTGTAGTAAAAGCCCGCACTTACTCCAGCTGGTGCCGCATAAATATATCGCCTCTTATTTAGGAATAGATCCCACTAATTTTAGCAGGCTTTTCAACCATGTTAAATTCTGATGTTGGTGCAGACCAAGATTTGTTTCTTTTTTAGTCCTGAGATTTGTTGGTAAAAAAACGATCAGGATGACAACAATTCAGGGGAGCTATGCTCCTGTTAACGGACTGCAACTATATTACGAAGTGCATGGAGTGGGCAAGCCACTGCTGCTGCTGCCGGGGGCGCTTTCGGGGATTGATACCGCATTCGGAAAATTAATTCCGTTACTGGCAAAAGACCGGCAGGTAATTGCGCTTGAATTTCAAGGCTATGGGCATACTGCAGATCTTCCGGAACGTCCGCTTTCCTATGAGCAGCTCGCCGGTGATGTGATGGCGCTACTCCGTTTCCTGGACATACCGCAAACCGATATTTTTGGCTACAGTACAGGTGCTGGCGTAGCTTTACGTGTAGCTATGACCCATCCGGAGCTGGTGAGGAAACTTATCCTGGCGTCGGTTAGCTACCAAAGCAATGGGAGACATCCCGATCTCGGTACGTTGTTTAATGCAACAATCATGGAACAAATGCTGAAAGGTTCGCCCTTTGAAACAGCATATCTGCGTACCGCTCCAAGACCTGATGACTGGGCGAAGCTGCTCGATAAAGTAAGAACTTTTGAACAGGAAGTACAGCATTGGTCTGAGGATGCCATCCGTAAAATCCCGGCTCCTGCGTTGATTATTGCCGGCGATGCTGATATTATTCAACCCGAACATACCGTTTCGCTGTATAGATTGCTGGGCGGAGGAAGCCTGGGGGAGCTGTCGATGCCTGCCTCACAACTTGCTATTTTGCCGGGAACCATGCATTCGGTACTCACGCAAAGAACAGACCTGCTGATGGCCATGATCCCCCGCTTTCTTGAAATGTAGCGTGAGGCAGTATTTATCTCTCCGCTCACCTCTCTCTAAAGTTCCGGCGAAAATCTGCTAAACAATTTAAGGCACTTAGGGGTTAAATCAGGGGGCATACATCGATAATAACAAATTTCGATAATAAAGATAAGTCCCCGCTATCGCATTGCCAGGCAATATCCTGCTGCTGGTTATTTAGCGTTCCTTCTCTCTGAGCATAAGCAAGCAAATTTCAATCGTCGTTCGTCGTGATGTGGATGTATTAAGAAATATTTAATACAAAAACCACTGTTGATGGAGGCATACGGCCTGTTTATACAATTGATCTGGAATTTATGGATAACCGGTTTTTTATGAAATATATACTATCATTCCTGCTCGCGTGTCTTTTAGCAGCTTGCAACAGTACACCTCCATCCGTAAAAAATGAAAAAGCAGGTAAATCCACAGGGGCTGGATCTGATGCTCATGGCTGGATTGAAACGGAGACTTTAAAATCAAGATTGGGCGACTTTGAATTTAGAAACGGATATCCGACTGCAGATGCGGTGAAAAAATTATCGGATGCCCTGGTATATAACCGTGCAATTGAAGTATACCTGGATCAGATGCATGCGGTGTCATGGTATAATGTATGGAAAGGGGTGGCGGCTGCAGGGGCGGGTACGCCCAACCAGTTGGTGATATGGGAGTCATTGATGGACAGCGAAACATTGCTGCTCACGGGGAACACGGAAACGGTATATGGTTTGGCTTCACTTGATCTTAAGCGGGACGGTCCGGTGGTAATAGAACTGCCTGCCATGATGTTGGGTGGCATCAGCGATATGTGGCAAAATGAATTGGCCGGTATCGGGCCTACCGGTGCCGATAAAGGACTGGGAGGTAAATTTCTGTTATTGCCACCGGGGTATTCTGGTAAAGTTCCCGGGGGATATATCACATTGAAATGCACAACTTTCAAAGTGAGCTTAGGTGTACGGGGCTTTATGCAGGATGGTAAGCCTGATAAAGCAGTGGCATTGATGAAGACAACAAAGATTTATCCACTTTCCGCTGCAACCAATCCTCCTGCCACAAGTTTTGTAAATGGTTCCGGTAAAGAAGTGAATACGATATTCAGTGATAACTATCACTTTTTTGAGGACCTCGCCGAGCTTATATCGGAGGAGCCTGACGGATGTTTGCAAAGTAATGAGCGATTTTTGCTTGCTTCGGTTGGAATTGAAAAAGGCAAATCTTTTCAAAAAGATGCTGACCGTAAAGCATTGTTGGAAGATGCTGCAAAAACCGCATCGGCTATGGCGCGTGTCAACAGTTTTGCGTCTTCCGACACCGCGAAAATGGTATATAGCGACAAACACTGGGAGTGGGCTTTTGTAGGAGGGAGTGCCACATGGGATTCGCAAGGGTATGTAAATACTGACCGCAGGGCGGCCTTCGCCTATATCGCCATTGGGATGTCGCCAGCTATGGTGAAAAAAATTGTGGGTGGAGGTTCTCAATATTTATGGACGCCCCGCGATGCGAATGGTGAATTTTTGGATGGGGGTAAAAATTATCAGTTACATATCCCGGGTAATATTCCGGTAAAAAATTTCTGGTCGGTAGTAGTATACGATGCGCAAAGCCGTTCCATGCTCCGTAACGGGAACCGGTTTCCTTCCCTGAGCCAGTATTCCGGCCCGCAAATCAATAGTGATGGTTCCGTTGATGTGTATTTTGGTCCGGATGCGCCTAAAGGCAAAGAGAAGAATTGGATTAAAACAGTTGCGGGAAAGGGATGGTTTCCCCTTATGCGTTTTTATGGTCCTTTGGCCCCGTACTTTGACCAAACCTGGAAACCGGATGATATCAGAATGATCGCAAAAGAATAATTAACGCCCGGCCCTTCAGCTATTTATTATATATAAAGAGAGGTATGTTTTGGGAAGGACCTCTTCCAAATCCGTTTTTCCGCCGGTCAATAACATTTTAATAGCTTAATTTTTTTTCTATTTTTACATCTCAACTAAAAATTGGGCTGCAAACTTGGCGTGGAAATCATCTTATAGTGAACATCAGCTCTTGCGTGGATTGAGTTCGGGAGATACATTGCATTATTCTTATATCTTTCAGGAGTATTACAGCACGCTTTGCCACTACGCCGAAACAATCATCGGTGAGCCGGGGCATGCGGAAGATATGGTGCAGGATGTCTTTGAAAAATTATGGCAGAAGCCATATGACTTCGAAGATCTCCGGCATTTGAAGGATTTCCTGTACAAGGCTACACGAAATGCGGCGCTTAATTTCCTGAAGGGGGCGCAGCATAGCAAAGAGCGGCAGGCCAAATTTCTCCACGCACAGGAAGCGGCAGCCACAGGGGAAGATCAGGACATCATCCGTATGGAAGTTTTCCGGTTGGTGTACCGTGAGATCAGCAACCTGCCCGAGCAATGCGGGAAGATTGTCCGTATGAGTTATATTGAAGGACTGAAAAACGAACAGATCGCCGAAATCCTGGCCATTTCCCTCCAAACGGTTAAAAATCAGAAAACCAGGGGCATGAAGCTCCTGAGAATGCGCGTGTCGCCGGTTGTAATTTCTTTCTTCTTATTGTTTTCCCACCACTGAAAATTTTTTTCCTTTCTTTTAGTACGATCGGAATATCGCGTTGTAATAACTTAAAACAGATCAGACATGGCGTCTTCTTTAAACGATCCATTCCTCATTGCAGGGCTCATTTCCCGTTCGCAACAAGGCCTGCTGACGGCCGGCGAGCAGGAAGAGCTGGATGCATGGATCGCTGCCAGCGATGAAAACCGGCAGTTATGGGCGGAATTAAACAATCCCGGCATACAGCAGGAGCAGGTGCGCGCTATTGCCCGGTTTGATGAAACTGCTGCACTGGAGCGTTATCTTTCCAACAAGCCCGCCATGTCAACTGTACGCCCGATACGTCGTCTTCATACATGGAGATGGGCAGCAGCCGTGCTTGCACTGGTGTTGGGTGCATCCACTTATTTCTTCGTGGTACATCGTTCGGGAAATGCGGACGGCTTTGGTCAGAAATCCGCCCAGCGCGATATTCCACCGGGTAAAAACGGCGCCATACTCACGCTGGCAGACGGTACGCAGCTGGTGCTGGACAGCCTGGGTGAAGGGAAAATAGCCACGCAGAACGGTACCCAGGTGTCGCTGAGTGATAATAAACTTAAATATGATGCCTCCGCCGCAACAGACGGGGCGGCCTATAATACGATTACCACACCCAAAGGCCGGCAATACCATGTGGTGCTTCCTGATGGAACGGAAGTCTGGCTGAATGCCGCGTCTTCTTTACAATATCCGGTTGCATTCAAAGGAAAGGAGCGAAGCGTGAAAATCAGCGGGGAAGTTTATTTTGAGGTAGCCGCCAGAAGCTGGCAGCCCTTTGTAGTGGATGCCGGACAGATGAAACTGGAAGTACTGGGTACTTCATTTAATGTGAACACCTATGATGACGAAAAAATAATCCGCACAACATTATTGACCGGTGCGGTGAAAATAACACCTAAGCAAACTATTCAACCAAAAGTGCTCGTGCCCGGTCAGACAGCCGATTTAAGCAAACCGGATGCATCGGAAGGAGCTAAGCTCACCATAAAGGAAACGCCTGATCCGGATAAAATTATCGCATGGAAAAATGGCCTGTTTAACTTCGACGGCATGGATTTATACAGTATCATGCGACAGCTGGAAAGATGGTACAGCATAGAAGTACGATATATTGGAACACCAGAGAATGTAATATTTAAAGGAAAAATGCACCGCAACACCAATTTGTCAGATGTGTTGAAAGTATTGGAAACGATGGACGTTAATTTCGAATTGAAGGGGAATATTTTGTATGTAAGATAACGGGTAGTATAGCTATTTATTAAAAGAAACCGGAAGCGTTCGCGACACTCCCGGTAGATGTTCAGGTCATGTAATAATCACAATCAGGTTAAAGACTGCTTATTTATTCACTAAACATTCCGTCCCTTATGGGAAGGGGCGGCTTATGCAAAGTTATGCCAATTATTTTTAATTGCATACGGGTTCCCTATGGAAGGACACGTAGCTCAACCAAATCGCTGTTAGTCATGAAGCTAACATTCTTTTTACTTACCGCTGCCCTGTTGCAGGTATCTGCCAGAGGCCTTTCACAGAACATCAACTTCAACGGTAAAAACGTTGCATTGGAAAAAGTTTTTGCGGCAGTAGAGTCGCAAACAGATTATGTTTTCCTGTACAAGGCTACGGCCTTATCAGTGGCAAAACCGGTTACCATCAATGCGAAGGGGACCGACCTCGGTACCTTTCTCAACAAGGTATTCGAGAACCAGTCATTGCTCTATAAGATCATCGACAAAAACATCCTGGTATCCCAGAAGGAAGTCAAACTGGCCGCAGCAGCCAGTCCGGCTGTTGATACGGTACCGGTGAAACCTGAAATGCTCCATGTGTATGTGTATGCCCCTGGTTATACGCCACTGGTTAGCGCTACTATCAGTAATCTTACCGACAAGCGTAATTATCTCACCGCCGGAAGCGGGACGGGGCAGGTGCCGGTGAGGCTGGGCGATCTGATCAGGATCAGCTATATCGGGTATGTGGATCATCTGTTTAAAGTTACGGATGCTATCCTCACCAACAGGGCGTACAACATAGAGCTGGTACTCTCCACAAACAAACTGGATGAAGTACAGGTGACTGTGTTGGGTACTACCAATAAAAGAACGGGAACGGCCAATATCAGCACCGTGAAAGCAAGTGATATCGAAAGACAGCCCGTTGTAAATGTGCTGGATGCGATCGTAGGCCGTGTGCCGGGCCTTCGTATCAGCCAGTCGGCCAACACGGCTGGGGTCAGAAAAGTAGAGTTACGCGGACGGAATGTGTTGAATGAAAACAGTTTTACAGATCCGCTCTATGTGGTGGACGGATTACCCATTGCCACTTTATCCGTTAATCCATATGGCGCCAATCAGCCTGTACAACCAGGATATTCGATGACCGAAAATCCTTTGTACATGATCAACCCACTGGATATTGAAAGTGTGGATGTGCTGAAAGATGCGGATGCTACTGCATTGTACGGGTCCAGAGGCGCAAACGGGGTGATCATGATCACCACTAAAAAGGGAAAGCCGGGGCCTACCAGGTTTAATGTAAACTACTCCAAGATATTTTCGGGTGTGCAGCGTTACATGAAGCTGATGAACACGGAGCAGTTCCTGGCAACAAGAAGGGAAGCATTTATGAATGATGCAGCACTTCCTACCCAGTTGAGTGCGCCGGACCTCACGATCTGGGATCCGAAAGCTTATACCGACTGGCAACGCGCCTATTTCAAAAATGAGCAGTCGAATGATGTGCAACTGAGTGTAGAGGGCGGTATGCTGCTCAATACCTATCGCATCAGTGTGGGATATACTTCCACAACGGAAATGTACAACCAGGGCAGAGGAAATAAGCGTTTAACAATAGGAGTGGCTTTCAATCACCGTAGTACGAATGGCAAGTTCGCGCTGGATCTTTCTACCAACAATAGTTACGCCAACGATGAAACTGCCCCTACGTTAGACTTTTTCTCGCTGGCGCCTAATGCACCACCCATGTATAATGAGAACGGGGAATATAATTTTGTTCCGTACAGGAATCAGCTTGGGAGCATTTATCCATTCAGGGATATCAGAAGCTGGGGCGAAAATCAAACGCTGAGAAGTCAGACCAATCTCGGTTTTACTTACGAAATATTCAAGGACTTCACAGCAGGTGTTCGTGTTATCGGGGAATTTTTCACCAATAGAGGCGGCGGATATGTTCCAAAAGCCGGGCAGGATCCTTTGTACAACCCCTACAACTTCGCCACTTTCGCTAATGGTAACGGGAAAAGTTTCCTGGTAAGGCCAAGCCTGAATTACGTTAAACTGTTCGGTGGTGCCAGGGTATCCGCTTCCCTGGCAGCAGATTACAATTATGCAGATCAGTATGTGGCATCGGTGATGGCATTCGGTTTTTCCAGTGATAACCTGATCAAGAGCTATTCCAATGCCCAGCAGGTGCAATCGTCCAATAACTTTGTTCCGTCGAAAGTTGCTTCCTGGCTGGCAACGGTTTCCCTGGATTGGGAAAGTAAGTACATGGTTAATCTGAATGGCAGGAGAGATGGCTCGTCGCGCTTCGGCAGCGGGTCCCGTTTCGGGAACTTCGGATCTGTAGGCGCTTCATGGATTTTATCTAATGAAGAGTGGTTTAAGCAGGCGCATATGAATTGGCTGTCGTTTGTAAAGCTGCGGTCTACTTATGGCGTGATGGGCAATGCCAATGTGGGCGATTACCAATACCTCTCACGCTGGTCCAATATTCCACCGGATTCCTGGGAAAAATTGCCGGATTACGATGGTCAGACTATTTATACGCTTGTGCAACCCGTTAACCAGCAATATAGCTGGTCCAGCGCCAGCAAGTTTGAAGTGGGCGCCCGGCTGGGATTTTTCAACAGCAGATTTAATATCGAAAGTAACTTCTACATCAATAAGGATGGAAAGCAGCTCACGAGTATTACCACACCGGCATTCACAGGTTTTGGTGCGGTAATGGGCAACTGGCCTGCAGTGATCCGGAACAAAGGATTGGAGGTGATGTTGGACGCAACGATCGTGAACAACAATACCTGGGGTATTACCGCACGTTTCCAGGTAAGCAGGAATACGAATACACTGGTGGCTTTCCCGGGGCTGGAAAATTCTCCCTATAGGGATATGTATAAGATAGGCGCCTCTGTAACTGCCAAATCCTACTCGCGCTATATCGGTATCAATCCGATGAAAGGAATACCTGTGTTTGAAGACCATAACGGGGATGGGGCCATGCCGACCGGGATGAGTGTGAATTACCCGGATACAGACCTGGACGATCACTACAAGGTAATAGACCTTAACCCCAAATATTTCGGTGGAGCAGGTTTCCGGATAGACTTCAAGCGGGTATTATCGCTGGATGCACAATTCAACTTCGAAAATTCCCTGATTGAAGACCGGTTAAGTAACATGGGCTATGGTTTTAAGAGCAATGCGGTGATGTACGACGAAATAGCAAACGGGCACTGGAAGCAACCGGGCGATAAAGCGCTTTACGCAAAGTATTCCAGCACTAGTACCGGCCTGTTTGCCGGATCAGATGCCTATTATGCTAAAGGAGCCTTTTTAAGCCTGAGTAACCTGAGCGTGGCGTATATACTACCTCAGGCATGGATAAAGAAGGTGGGCATGACACAGGGTACGGTTTCCGTGAATTCATCAAACATCTTCAAAATCTCGCAATACAGGCTGTCGGATGTTGAATTGGGAACTACGCCACAGATCAGAAGAGTTGCGGCTAACCTGAGATTAAGCTTCTAAAATCAATCGCATGAAAAAAAATGTTTTCAATATAGCTTCAGTTGGGATACTATTATCCGGCCTGTTGATAACAGGTTGCAATAAATTGCTGGATATACCGGACCCGATCAATTCGATCACTACCAACCAGGTTTTTCAGAACGATGAGCAGGCAGGCGCCGCGCTCAATGGCTTGTATTCCTATCTGATCAACGGAGGGTTGAACGAAGTGAATGCGGACGGCAACCTGGGCGACAATCTGTACAGCGCCGGAGCTATTACGCAGGCTGCCGGGCACTCGGCAGACGAATTCTTTGCACCCTCGCTGGACGGAGGATACGTGTACTATGCAGAAACAGCTGCCAGGCTTACGTTGCAGAACACGGGTGCTACCCCGAAAATATGGAAGACGGCCTATAAGGGCATCTTCAATGCCAATGCCCTGATAGAAGGTGCGAAAGGTTCCACGTCGAAAGAGCTTACACAGGCTTACCGGAAACGGGTGCTGGGTGAAGCAATGGCGGTAAGAGCCATGAGCTATTTCTACATGGTGAACCTGTTTGAAAAAATTCCCCTCGCCTTATCCATCGATTACAACGATACACAAAAACTTCCTTCCGCCAATCCTGCCACCGTGTATCAGCAAATCATCAGTGATCTGGAGGAGGCGTCGGGATATCTTTCCGAAAGTTATGATGGGAACAATACGGAGCGTATCCGGATCAATAAATGGTATGTAAAGGCAATGCTGGCAAGGGTATACCTGTTTACCAAAGACTACGACAAAGCCTGGCAGTATGCGAACGAAGTGATTGGCCGCACCGATCTGTTTCAACTGGAGAGTCTGAACAACGTATTCAGTATATCCAGCCGGGAAGTTATTTTCCAATTGAAGCAAACCAATACTATTCCGACACGCGGTAATGCCACGCCGGAAGGGTATAGTCTGTCAAGCCGTTACCTATCGCCCATGCTGATGAATGCTTTCGAAGCGGATGATAACAGGAAAACTGCGTGGGTGAGGGCTATTCCCGGCGATCAATATACACCGGCCGGCTTTACACCGAATAAGTACAAGATCAATCAGTACAACCGTGTGCCGGGAGGAGACCTGTCTGAATATTATGTGGTGATGCGGCTCGCAGAAATGTACCTGGTAAGGGCGGAAGCGAACATGTTGCGGAACGCAGGCAATAAAAATGCGGTGATCGATGATCTGAATGCTATCAGGGCGCGTGCCGGGTTAACCAACTTGCCTTATACTTTAACGGATCAGCAGGTAAAGGATGCCATCGCGCAGGAAAGACGTATAGAATTGTTTGCCGAATGGGGACACCGCTGGCTGGACCTCAAAAGGACGAACAAGGCGTCGGATGTGCTTTCCGCCATCTCTTACAAACAGCCGTGGAATCCGTATCAGTTGCTATACCCTATTCCTCCGGAGGAGATCCGCTGGGCCAACAATCTCTCCCAGAATATCGGCTACAACTAAAACATGATCAATCTTAAATCAGGAACGATGTTTCAATTCAGTTTCAAAAAATATTTCAACGCAGGGCTGTTAGCAGGAGGCATCATGCTACTCGCTGCTTCCTGTAAGAAGGATGTACCGGTAGCGCAATTTCCGGCCTCGTTGACAATCGTAAATGGCATTAACGATAACACCTCCTTTTTTACCACCTATTTTGGAACGACACGGCCTAAGTACTACATCTATCTTTCTTATGTAGGCAGCGGGCGCTCTCTCGATTATGCCACCGATAAAATGGACCTGCCGCTTACGCTGTTCAGGAATTTTGATACGCTTCAGCCAAAACCTTTTGTGGTAAATAACCTGAAACTGGAACCCGGTGGTATCTTCACGCATTTTGTATATGGCAGTCCAACACAGGTAAAACAAAAAACCGTAAAAGAGCAGCTGCCTTCCCGTAGCCTGAATGACAGTGTGGCCAATCTCCGGATCATTAATCTCTTTGAGAACCGGCCTATCGATGTGTTACAACTGGAGCCGGAGGCTAAAGTCATGGTTTCCAATCTCGCTTATGAACAATTGACCGGTTTTATAAAAGTGCCTACCACGATGGCCGTAAAGAACTACCGCTTCGAAGTAAGGGATCATGCCACGGGGGTAAAGTTGGCCACCTTGTCCGAAGAAAATATTTTATCGGGTACTGCCTCGCCCAATAACAACTGGTTATTTAGAGCACGTACCATGCTGGTAACCGGCACCTGGAGCTCTGAGAGCGTTTTTTCGGTGAGGGCAACAAGTATCGGTCATTTTTAATCCAAGTTTTAAATCATAAGCAACATTATATGCAGCCTATATTAAAGGTGGAAAACCTGTCGCATAAGTATGCCAGTTCATGGGCCATACGCGAAATAAATTTTGAGATCAATGATACCGGTGTTGTCGGATTGCTGGGCTCAAACGGAGCGGGCAAGTCTACCACGATGAATATTATTTGTGGTACCCTGCTGCAAACCGATGGAAATGTTTCCATCAACGGGTTGAACATGAAAGATGATCCTATTGCATATAAAAAGCAGATCGGTTTTCTGCCACAGCAGGCGCCCCTGTACCTGGACTTTACCGTGCAGGAATACCTGGAGTACGCCGCGCAGCTGAGGCTTATGGAAAGGCGTCACATCAAAAGCGCAGTGGACGAAGTACTGGAAAAAACGTCTATTACGCAGATGAGATCACGCCTGATCAAAAATCTGTCGGGCGGTTACCGCCAGCGTGTAGGCATCGCGCAATCCATTATCAATAAACCGAAAGTGGTGATCCTCGATGAGCCCACCAATGGGCTTGATCCCAACCAGATCATTGAAGCCAGGAAGCTGATCAAAGAAATTGCGAAAGATCGTGCGGTATTGTTATCGTCGCACGTATTGTCTGAAATTAACCTGCTTGCCAAAGAGATCATCATGATTGAATCCGGGCAGGTAGTGTTTTCTGATACGCTGGATGCTTTCAATAACATACTCCAGCCTAATACCATGGTGGCCAGAATGCTCCATATGCCTGCGCCCGAAGAATTGATGGCTATTGAAGACGTGCAGAAAGTAGAGTTGCTGCCGGATCACAAATGCCGGATTTATTTCCTGCCCAACGACGATCTGGCGGAAAGAATTGTGAAGAAGAGTGCAGAGAGAAACTGGCGGCTCACTTCTATCCACACAGAGTCATCCGGTATGGACGATGTATTCAAACAATTATCATCAAATTCTTCTTCAATCTTACAGTAATGAGAGTAGTTTTTAATATAGCGCGGGCAGAATTGCGGTATTTTTTCTTTTCGCCGATCGCATGGTTTGTATTGATTTTGTTCCTGATGTCCAGTGCCGGCATCATCATGGGAAACCTGGCAGATACTGCGGTGCAGCAGGACGCGATGCTTGAATTGCAGGGATCTGGTTTTGGCGGATTCCTCAATATGCCACTTACAAAAACGGTGATCGGTAAGGGGCTGGATACGGTGTTGATGATTTTCTTTTTATACATTCCACTGCTGACAATGGGTGTGATCAACCGGGAATATGCTGCCGGCTCCATTAAATTGCTGCATTCGTCGCCGCTGAAAACACGTCAGATCATCCTGGGTAAATTCCTGGGGGTGTATAGTTTTGTATGCCTGATGATCCTGATGTTCGTGGCAGAAGTGATGATTCTGACCGTTTCCATTAAGAACGTGGAATTCCTGCATATCATGTCGATGGTGCTGGGCTTCTTTTTACTGGCCGCCATGTATGTGGCAGTAGGTATGTATATCTCCAGTTTAACCTCGTACCCCATTGTGGCAGGGATTGGAACATTTGTGGTGCTGACCCTGTTCACATCACTACGCCTGCTGTTCCAGGGAACGGATTATGTGCGGGATGTTACCTATTTTCTTTCCAGCTCGGGGAGGGTAGAAAGCATGCTGGGTGGTCTGATTACAACAAAGGACTTAGTTTATTTCATCGCTATCACCTCCCTTTTTATCATCTTCACCGTCATCAAAATGAAATCGGTGACAGAGTCGAAGTCATGGCGTGTATCAGCAGGCAGATACCTGGTGGCATTCACGATAGCGGTGGTAATGCTGGTGGTTACCTCGCGGCACGGACTGATAGGCTATTGGGATGTAACGAGGGGCAAAATAAATACACTGCATGAAAATACCCAGGGCGTCATTAAGCAACTGGATGGATCACCGCTGAAAGTAACATTGTATACCAACCTGTTAGGCTATAACCTGGGAAATGGTGTACCAACTGCACGCAATGCCTATCTGTGGAACTTCTGGGCCAGGTACCAGCGCTTTTATACTAACATGGAGTTTGAGTATGTGTATTATTACGATGTGAACGATGGCGATAGTTCTATCTTCAAGATGTACCCGGGCAAAACGCTGGATGAAATAGCCGAGAAGTATGCGGAAATGAATAAAACGGATCTGGCTATCTATAAAAAACCAGCAGAAATCAGGAGCCTTATCAACCTGGAGCCGGAAGCGAAAGGCTTGTTGATGCAGGTGGAGTACAAAGGGAAAAAAACCTATCTGAGAACTTACCTGGACCCTGAAATTTTTCCAAGTGAGCGGAACGTTTCCGGTAGCCTGTTGCGTTTAATAAATGATACCACACCTACTTTTAAATTTTTGACCGGGCACTACGAGCGTTCACCACTTAAGTATGGCGAACGGGAATATGGCAACCATTCCTCGAATAAATCATCCAGGAATGCGTTGATCAATATGGGGCTGAATTTTGATACCATCCCATCCGTGGGCGCCGGCAGCTTCAGTAAAGAGGATGTACTGGTGATCTCTGATCCGAAAACATTATTGGATAAGGCTATTATCGACAGCGTTAAACAGTATATCGACAGGGGAGGAAATGCTATGTTCTATTCCGAGCCAGGTAAGCAGTTTATCATGAACCCGATTTTGAATCATGTGGGCGTAAATGCAGATGAAGGTACCATTGTAAGGGTGAACCCACAGGATATGCCGCATAAGTTTGCCGGTTTGATTTCCAGAAAGGGTATGGACATGGCAGATGAGCAGCCATTTTTCTTCTTCAAGAACGGTATTAGCAACGCCTGTTATACCCTTATTACCGGCGCCAGTATTTTAAGCTATTCTGATACCAGCGGATTTAAAGCAGAACAGATCACTACTTTGGAGAACAATGCAAATACCTGGGTAGAAAGGGGCATATTGGTAGTGGATTCCGCAGCGCCTGTATTCAACACTGCTGAAGGGGACTACAGAACGGAAGCTCCTTATCCGGTGGGTCTGCAGCTTACCCGCAAATTGGGTAACAAATTACAGAAGATCATTATCTCCAGCGATGCCGACATGATGTCTGTTGCTAAAAACGACGGAAAGGATTATGGCAATGCGTTCTATAGTTACACCGTTGATAACAGGTTCCCTGTTTATCATAATTTCCCGGTGCCTACAGATATCTGGCTCACGATCAAAAAGGCGCCTGCACAAACGATGAAGATGATCCTTCAATACGTGATACCCGCCTTTATTCTGGCGGTTGGCATCGTGATACTGATAAGAAGAAAACGCAAATAGCGGGCACTTTCATTGTTTTATAAAAAGTATAATTATGTATTTGCAGACAGATACGCAGACAATGGATGATCTGCGCTTGTTTTCGAAGGCGGACACGCAGGGTATCTATGATATTTATAATCATTCCTTTACCCGTGGCGGGCAAACCATTATGGAAGCCATGTTCAGGAAGCCGCTGAACAACAGGGAAGCGATCATCAAACGGATCAATACCATTGCTGCTTTCGTGAAAATGAAGGCCAGCTTTCCTTTCGACGGCGCCATGCTGGACCAGGCGGAAAAATACATTTCTTTCGATGATAACCCGGACGGAGGTACGAAAGTATCACTCAGCGAAAAAGAGGTACAGAATGGGATCATGTCGGTCATCGATCTTTTCCACCGGCTCAGACAATACCTGCAGTCGCCGGAAATGGCAGGTGTGAAAGAGCTGGAAGAAGAACGGCTGGCAGCGATCGGTTTACTGAACGATCCGGCTTTTATACCGGTGTTTAACGAAAAGCCCAATACCAGGATTTCATTCGCTGCTGTTACAGCTTTCGATGTGCTGATCCGTAATAAGGAGAAAAGGAAAGTGCTGCAACTACTGCATTTTATTTATCATATCGACGTTTATGTTTCAGTAGCGCAGGTTGCCCTGAAACATAACATGATATTCCCTGTGGTACACCCTAAAGGGACCAGTATTTTAAAAGTGGATGGTGTATACCATCCGCTTTTAAAAAACGCGGTGGCGAATAATCTTCATATGGCTCCCTCCCGCAACCTGGTTTTTCTTACAGGAGCCAACATGGCCGGTAAGTCCACCTTCCTGCGTTCGTTCAGTACAGCCGTTTACATCGCGCACATGGGCTTCCCTGTGGCTGCGGCGGCCATGGAATTTTCCGTAATGGACGGCGTATATACTACCATCAATCTGCCCGATAACCTGGGCATTGGCGCCAGCCACTTCTACGCGGAAGTACTGCGTGTGAAGAAAATAGGACAGGAACTCAGTGAAGGAAAATCATTGTTTGTGCTGTTCGACGAATTATTCCGGGGGACGAATGTGAAGGATGCGCTGGAAGGTACCCTGGCTGTTTGTAATGCGTTTACCAACCGGAAAGACAGCAAGTTCATCATCTCCTCGCATATTATCGAAGCGGCAGACGAGTTGCGGAAAAAGGAAAGCGCCGCATTTTTCTTTCTTCCTACTGTGATGAAAGGCGCGGTACCTGAATACACGTATACCCTGGAGGAAGGCGTTACCAACGATAAACATGGCATGATCATTATCAATAATGAAGGGATCCTGGACATTCTCAGGCAGGGAAACAAAGGCGGAAAACGGTTAAATAAGCAATTATGAGTTTTAAAATAGATCGTCAGTCGGTAGGGGAACTAAACCTCATGGGAAAATTCCGCCAGGGATCCGTATACTTTTTATTCAATAAAGTGAAAACCCGGATCGGGGAGAAGCTGATGGATGAGATGTTTTCGCATCCGCTGAATGATGCTGCCGCTATTAATAAGCGGGTAGCGATTTTTGAGTTTTTCGAAGAGAAAGGTGTGACGTTTCCTTTTGAGGCCGACCAGGTGGCCCTGATGCGGGAATATATTGATACTACAGCCGGAAAATCGCAATGGGCAATAACAGCAGATTTACAACTGCAGAAGTTATTGGCCGGCCTCACGAAAGACGGGCGTTTCAAAAACACGCTGGTGCAGTTGCAGGCGACGATTGTAACACTGAAGAAATGTTTCGGTCTGCTGGAGTTGCTGAAGCGCGAAAACAGCCCGTTGCAGGACCGTGTGGAAGCGCTGTTGGCGATCATGCACCAGAAGGACATCCGCAAAATCCTGGACAGTGATATTTACAAATCCATGTCTACCGCGACAGTAGCAGAGTACGATTTCCTGTTGCGCAACAGGCACAACGAAGCCATGAGGGACGTGTTGCAGTTTATTGCGGAAACAGATGTATACATCGCGGTCAGCAATGTATCGCGTGAGCGCCGCTTCTGTTACGCAACGGCGGTGCCGAAAGAGGAAAACCTGTTTCATGCCCGGAGTCTGCGTCACCCCTGTATTTCAAAAGCAGTAGGCAACGACCTGCAAATGATGGAGGGGAGTAATGTATTGTTTCTCACAGGAGCGAACATGGCGGGTAAATCTACCTGGATGAAATCTATCGGCATCGGCATGTACATGGCGCATATCGGTTTCCCTGTTGCAGCTAACGAAATGGTATTCTCCGTGCGGGAAGGTATCTTCTCCAGCATCAACGTGGCCGACAACATAGCGATGGGATACAGTCACTTCTATGCCGAAGTGGTACGGGTGAAGGATGCGGCGGTAGCAGCAGCTACCGGCGAACACCTGCTGCTGATGTTTGATGAGTTGTTCAAGGGAACCAACGTAAAAGATGCCTTTGATGGTACGCTGGCGGTTACAGAAGGTTTTTCCGAATACAACAATTGCCTGTTTATCGTATCCACCCATATCATCGAAGTGGGCGAAGCACTGAAAGACTTGCCCAATGTACAGTTCCGGTTTATGCCTACCATACTGGAAGGAAATGTACCCAGGTACACCTATACTTTACAGGAAGGTATTACCGAAGACCGGCAGGGTATGATGATCATCGAAAACGAGGGGATCATCGGGCTTATCAATAAAATGTAACCTGAACCGGTAGATCACTACTTTTAAAATTATCAAAGCATGAAGCAAATATTTGCATCAGGGATACTTATGTCCCTACTTTCCACTACAGCCCTGGCCCAGGTACAACCTTTTACAGGGTTTACCAGGCAGGATCTGAAAGATGATTTTAAATATGCTGTTGAGTTGTTGAAGAAGCAGCATCCGAATCCTTATAAGTTCACGGATACCGTTATGTTCAATCATAAAATGGATTCCCTGATGAACCGCCTGGATAAGGATCCGTCTCTGGTGAGCGCTTTACGGTATTCTCCGGTGCAGTTATTCAATGATGTGCATCTGAAACTCGATTATGATGAAGAGCGCGTGGTAGAGGTATTTTACGGTATTAATCACTTCCCGCTGGCTATCACCACCTTTAAAGACAGGATCATAGTGAATGCCAAAGGAGAAACCATTCCTTTTGGTGCGGAGATCCTGAGTATCAATAAAATGCCCGCTGCAAAGCTGCTCAGCGAAATCGGGTATGTCACTTACAGTGATGGTTTTATCAGAACGGGCACTGATCGTACCGGAGCCAGTCTTAGCCTGTTTGTCAGTCTTGTTTTCCCGGAAGCCTCCAGCTATGAAGTGGTGTACAAAGAATATGGCGCTAAAAATTCCACTACCGTACAACTGAAAGCCGTAGATGCCAAAACCGGTTATCATAACCGCAGCCTGGGTGAACTGCCTTTTAACACTTTCCTGAAACGTGCCTATGTAACGAAGGAGTACCAGGAGAAGGAATCCACGGCCATCCTGACCGTGCTTACCTTTATGCTCCAGGAAAACGCGATGTACAAGGAGCTGAATGATTTTTTTGCGGAAGTGAAAAAACGTAATATCGGTAATGTTATCATAGATATCCGGTCTAACGGCGGGGGCAATCCGAATATGTCTGCCCTGCTGTATTCCTTTGTAGCATTACGTCCGTTCGACAATGTATTCAATTACCGCACGAAGAACATAGAGATGAATGATCCCGGCAACCTGTTGAATGGTTACGGAACGAAAATGGCAGAGGAAGAAGTGAAGCAGACGGAGAACTTCCTGAAACAACGCTTCGACTACGACAGTGCGGCAGGATTTTATTATGGCAATGCGCGCTTAACGGAAGGTTCCATTTCCAACTATCCTCCTGATAAGAATAACTTTAAGGGCAATGTGTATGTGCTGACCAGCGGTGGTACCGTCAGTGCAGCCACCTATTTTGCGGCGCTGGTAAAGAATAACAAGCGTGGTGTGCTGGTAGGTACTGAAACCGGCAGCGGTGAAGCATCTACCACGGCGGCCTGGTTCAATACCTATACACTGCCTAAAACGAAAAGCAAGTTAACCGTTCCTATGAGCGAAATATATTTTATGAAGGCCAAAGAGGATAACGGGCGTGGTTGTCAGCCTGATAAAGAGCTGAGCTTTGAAGCATTTCAGCAATATATCCGCGCCGGCAAAGATCCGGAGATCCAGTATACATTGGATCTGATCCGGGCGGGTAAGCGATAGTATCTGTATCACATTTATGCCAAACGAAACATCCTGCACAGGGATGTTTCGTTTTTTTATGGGTAAAAATGAGACTATTTGTCTCCATTTTGATACGATTTTGATAAATCACTTATCTAATTTTGCGAATCAAACCGGATTTTCACACGATAAGAGCAATGAAGAATAACAGCCTTTCCACAAAACCGCATTACCCTATATTAGATGGATTACGTGGTGTAGCCGCCATTATAGTTGTCACTTTTCATTTGACGGAGCCATTGGGAACCGGGCACCTGGATATCCTGGTGAATCACGGTTACCTGGCGGTTGACTTTTTCTTTTTGTTGTCCGGCTTTGTGATTGGCTATGCTTATGACGACCGCTGGCCCAAAATGACGATAGGCACTTTCTTCAAGCGCCGGATAGAACGGCTGCAACCGATGGTGGTATTGGGGATGACACTCGGGGCCATCGGGTTCTATTTTACAGATTCCACCATCTGGCCGCTGATCCATACTGTTCCCCTGTGGAAAATGTTGTTGGTGATGCTGATCGGGTATACTATACTGCCGGTTCCTTTATCGCTGGATATACGGGGCTGGGAGGAAATGCACCCGCTCAATAGCGTAGGCTGGTCGTTGTTTTTTGAATACATCGCCAATATCCTGTATGCTGTTGGCATCAGGAAGTTATCCAAAACAGCGCTCAGTGTATTGGTGCTGATCGCGGCCATCGCGCTCGCTCACCTGGCTATCACCAGTCCCAACGGGGATGTGAGTGGTGGCTGGACATTAAATACAGCGCAGGTACGCGTGGGCATTACCCGCACCATGTACCCCTTCTTTGCAGGTTTGCTGCTTTCACGGATAGCTAAACCCACGCGTATCAAGCATGCCTTTTTATGGTGCAGCCTCCTGGTTGCCCTGGTCTTATATATGCCGCGTATAGGCGGAGCTGAACATGTTTGGATGAACGGGATCTATGAATCGGTATGTATCATCATTATTTTTCCGGTTATTGTTTACCTGGGCGCCAGCGGCGTATTACATAGTGCAGCTGAGGGCAGGATCTGCAAATTCCTGGGCGATATCTCCTATCCGCTTTACCTGGTGCATTATCCGCTGGTCTATTTTTACGTTGCCTGGATCAGCAATCATAAAGGGGTGACCATTGTGCAGGCCTGGCCTTATGCCCTGCTGATCCTGGCAGGTGGTATTATACTGGCTTACGCCAGTTTGAAATGGTATGATGAACCGGTTCGTAAATGGCTGCGGAAAAAGCTTGGGTAGTATATCATCCTGTTTTATTGGGGTACACAGTTATCTAAAGCGATAGCCGGATAGTCAATATAACCTTTATCACCACCATGATAAAAGGTTGTCTCATCCCAATCGGCCAGCGGAATATCATTTTTTATACGTTCCACCAGATCAGGATTTGAAATGTACAGTTTTCCGAAAGCGACTAAATTTACATACTGCCTTTGTAATATTTCTTCCGCACTCTCTACGGTAAACCCACCGGCAATGATGATGATATTTTTAAAACGTTGCCGCGCGTTTTGCAAAAAATCGGTGGGAATGGAGGGTTGTTCATTTGTAACGGCGTTAGAAAAGTGGATGTATAAAATATCCAGTGCCTGTAAGGCTTCCAGAATATATTCGTGTGTGCTTAACTCCTCGGGATAGGGTTTCAGGTCATAAATTTCGCGAAAGGGGGAAAGCCTGATTCCTACTTTGTTTTTCCCGACTTCGGCCACCACTTCTTTCATTACCTCCAGCAGGAAACGGGTTCTGTTTTCAATGCTTCCTCCGTATTCGTCTGTTCTGTGGTTGCTATGCGGGTTGATGAACTGATCGATGAGGAAGCCGTGTGCGGCATGAATTTCCACCCCGTCAAACCCAGCTTCCATGGCATTGGCTGCTGCCTGCCTGAAAGCAGCCACCCAAACCGGAATTTCCGCTGTGTTAAGAGGAATGGGCATTGTCATGGGTTGATAGGTATTATCTGGAGTACGGATGGTTTCATTCACCTGGATGGCAGATGGAGCTATCAACGGTTCATTATGCTGTATGGCCGGGTGCCCGACACGGCCTGCCTGTACCAGTTGCGCAAATATTTTTCCTCCTTTGGCATGTACGCCGTCCACTACTTTTTTCCAGCCTTGTTTTTGTGCTTCCGTATAAATACCCGGTGTATTCATATAAGCGCCACCGTTAGAAGAAATGGCAATGTTGTCTGTTATTAATAATCCGGCGCCGGCTCTTTGCTGATAATAGGTGATCATAGATGCCGGAGGCACACCTTCAATTGCTTTGCGGCGATTCATGGGAGCCATTACCACCCGGTTGGAAAGAGAGATGTTTTCACTGGTAAATGGCGTCACTAACTTTTTCTGCGACATATTCTTTTTTTATCAAAACTAGTATCGGCCAACAGGTAAAAACAGGTACAAGGAGAGGTTTTTTAGGTACATTTCTATGAAAGCAGGCATTATTGCTCATAACCGCAGCGGTTTGCGGAGGCTCAATGGGGAAACCTGGGCGGCAGCAGAATGTTAGGATTATTTTGGAGTTAAATTTATCTTTGACCGTTAAATATAGACTTAAAGTAATATAAGCATTGCAAAATAGTGAGCTACATAGTGAGAAAGAGTTGATTTTACGTATAGGGGAGGGCGATATAGCCGCATTTGACAGGCTTTTTACCGACATGTACCCGGCTCTCTGTCTGCTTTCGAACAGGATTGTAAGCGATGAGGCTACCGCAAAGGATATCGTTTCCGAGGTTTTTCTCCAATTGTGGAAGGCCAGGACATTTTTAAATGAGGTAAAGAATATAAGCGCCTATCTGTACGTAGCTACCCGCAATCGTTCTTTAAACCATCTGAAAAAGCAAAAGCGGAGCGAGAAAAAAGTACAACTGGCTTACGAAAGGCAACAGGAAGAAAAGTCGTATGGAGATATTTTGCAAGATGTTTTCAATGCCGAAGCGGTTCGCATATTACATGAAGCGATATTGACACTACCTCCCGAATGTACAAAAGTGGTACAATTAAACATCGAAGGCCTTAGTACCAATGAAATTGCACTGAAACTTGGCATTTCCCCTTCAGCAGTAAGTCATCAGAAAGCCAGAGCCATCAGATTGCTGCGGGAAAAAATTGTTCCCGGGATGGCATTTATCAGCCTGTTACTGGCCGACTAACTCCCTATTTTATTTTTTTTGAAAAAAACGCAGGATGGAAGTCAAATCCTGTGTATTGCTGTTGTCATATAACAAACAGAGATTGTCGATGATGAATGAAACTCCTATGCCGGAGGATGAATTGCCTGCGCTGTTGAGGGCTGCAAAGCTCATCGCGTATGAAAAACTGGATCAGTTATCGGAAGCAGAAAGAGAGGAGTTACAGGATTGGCTGCAACAGAAGTCGCAGCACCAGGAATGGAGCACCTGGCTGAGTGAAGGCAATAGCCTCTCTGAACTGAGCAAAGAATATGCAGCTTTTAAAGCGGCTACCACGGAAGCACTGGAAGCATTTCACCAGCAACACCTGCGGCCTGCCGAAAGAGAGAAGCCCTCCCGTGCGGTTACATTATTGCATTTTTCCTGGATACGTTACGCTGCTGCCATATTGCTGTTGCTGGCGGTTGCCTGGTTCTTTTTGCCTGGTAAAAATACGGAGCTGGCCAGGCAAACGCCAAAAGAAGCAACACCGGTGATGCCGGGCCAGGATGGGGCTATTCTTACCCTGGCGGATGGTTCCACCATCCTGCTCGATGCTGTGGGAAATGGCATCGTGGCGCATCAGGGCGGAGCAGACCTGTCGGTGAAGAACGGACAACTTGCATACAACGCTGCCGGTAAAGCATCGGAGGAAATAACGTTTAATAAACTGACCACCCCAAAGGGCCGGCAATTTAAGATCCAGTTGCCGGATGGTACAATAGCGTGGCTGAATGCAGCCAGTTCGATCCGGTTTCCTACACAGTTTACAGGTGATACCCGCCGGGTAGACATCAGCGGAGAAGTTTACTTTGAAGCTGCTGCTATGGTAAAAGCGGGAAAAGTAATTCCTTTTATCGTGAATGCCGATAACCGGTTTGAAGTAACGGTGCTGGGTACACGTTTTAACGTGAATGCTTATGCCGATGAACCGGCCCTGAATACCACTTTGCTGGAAGGCAAAGTAGCGGTTGGCATGAACCGGAAGAGTGGACGGCAGCAAATCATATTAAAGCCCGGGGATCAGGCTTCGCTGACCATGCGTGGCGATATGGTAGAGAATATGGTGGTCAGAGCGGGAGACCTGGGAAAGGTGATGGCATGGAAGAACGGCGTGTTTGACTTTGAAGACGCCAGAATTGATGAGGTGATGCGCCAGTTGAAAAGATGGTATGATATCGATGTGAAGTATGAGTCCGGGGTACCGGACATAGAATTTGTCGGCAAAATGACGCGGGATATTCCGTTGAACGGATTATTGATTGCACTGGAAAAATCAAATGTTCATTTTCGGCTGGAGGGCAGAACGCTGATTGTAATGCGCTGATACTGCTAAAATAAAAAGCCGGAACCGATTGGCCTCGTTTCCGGCGGTGTTTTAGTTGATTTATAAAAGGTTTCGCAAACCGTTTTTTATTCACAACCAAAATTAGCTCACAAGTTATGCAAAAAACTGCTTATGGTGGCCTGTATTTCTCTGCGCTGCAGGGAAGGAGGTTGCCGGCACAAATTTCAAAAGTAATGAGGCTGCTACCCGTTTTTTTGATCACGGCACTGGTTTCCGTGAAGGCGGCTGTTTCTGCCCAGTCCGTAACGCTTTCAGGAAAAAATTTACCGCTGAAAAAGGTGTTTTCAGTCATTGAAAAGCAAACAGGATATGTGCTGTTCAGCAATAAAGAATTGCTTTCCGGAGCAAAGCCGGTTTCGCTTGCTGTTACAGACGTTCCTTTGAAAAAAGTACTGGACCTGGTGTTGAAAGACCAGCAACTCGATTATGTGCTACAGGGGAAAACAATCATATTGTCGGGAAAGCCAGTGAGTGCGCCTGTTTCCGGTCCTTCTCTACAAATAGCTGCCACAGTGATTACCGGCCGCGTGACCGATATGGAAGGGAATGCGCTGCCTGGTGTCAGCATCCAGGTAAAAGAAACCCAGAAAGGCATCGCTACGGGATCTGATGGTAGTTTTTCGGTAGCGGTCAGTGAAGGGAATACTTTGAGATTTTCCTACGTAGGATATACTTCCCGTGAAATAACGGTGACTGCCGATATGCTGAAAGAAGGACAACCCGCCCTGAGTGTAAGGCTTAGCCGGGCGGCGACCAAACTCGATGAAGTGTCTGTTACTGTAAATACCGGGTATCAGTCGATTTCCCGGGAAAGGATGACAGGCGCTTATTCCTCCGTGCAAACAAAGCGGCTGGAAGGTAAATTGCAGCCAAGTCTGCTGACAGCGCTGGAAGGGCAGGCAGCAGGTGTGGCCATTACTAAAGAGGGTAAAGTAGAAGTGCGCGGAAGATCCACTTTTCTGGCCAACGGTGATCCACTGGTGGTGATTGATGGATATCCGGCGCCAGGGGGATTGGAAACGGTGAATATTGACAACGTGGAAACTATCACGGTGTTAAAGGACGCGGTAGCTGCATCTATTTACGGGGCACGTTCCTCCAACGGCGTCATCGTTATTACCACCAAAACGCCTAAACGCGGCAAGCTGCAGGTAGGTTATAAAGGCAGTACCGGCGTAACGCTTCGCCCACAATTAAGCTACCTCAATAAAACCAATGCGGCAGATTATGTAGACGCAGAAGTGGACTACTATAACAGTGATGCCGCCAATGTGGGCTGGGACTACGAATCATTTACCACCTATGGCCGCGTAACGCAGCTGATGGTAATGAAAGATCAGGGACTGTTGTCGGAAGATGAAGTAAATGCGGAACTCAACCAGTTGAAGAAAAATAATGCCCAGGACCAGTTGGAACGGTATTTATTCCGGCCGGCATCCACGCAGCAACATAATATTTCCATTGCAGCCAGCTCGGATAAATTCTCTACCAATGCGGCTGTGCGTTACATTGCCAACCAGGGGAATATGAAAGGCAACAGCAACGACCGGTTGATTCTTGATCTCAAGAACGACTGGAAACCGGTGAACAGGGTTACTATCAAAATGTTCTCCAATATCAACTTCAACAATAGCAAGGTGCCATTGGACGCAAACGATATGCTTGATTTTACCAATCTGAGAATCATGAAACCCTATTATAATATTGTTGATCCATCCGGAAATCCACAGGCAATACCTGCGGTAAGGCCCGACCTTATTGATCGCTATGCAAGTTATGGCGGTCTTAAATCCATGGAGTACAATCCGCTTTATGACCTGGGTTTATCTACTACAAGGAACCAGGGGTTCCTGGCAAGACTGGGAGGTAGTGTTGCGGTAGATATTGTGGATGGTTTAAGCGTGGAAGCAGGTGGCTCATGGACAAGAGGCAGCGGTCTTCTTCGCAGCCTGCGTGGGGCTAATTCATTATACGTGCGATCGTTTTACAATGCCGCATCTTCTATATCCAGCCCTGGCAAGCATTATCTCCCCGAAGGGGCCATATTAAATGAAACCCGTAGTCAGAGTGAAGCCTATACTTTGAGGGCACAGGCGAATTACGGCAAAACCTTTAACCGTGTGCACCGGATTTCAGTAATTGCAGGTAGTGAAGTAAATAAAGACCTGGTAGATAATAATACAGCACCCAGCAGAATGGGGTATAATGACCAGGCAGGAACATTTGCCACTTTCAATTACCTGGATTTCAACAGTAATGCCTATAAGTCGGATTTCCTGTTTCCTGATGGTATGAATGTGGTAAGTAACGGATCCTATTCCCTGCGTGATAACCGTTTCTTTTCCGTGTATTCCAATGGTTCCTATGAATACGATAACCGTTTCATTTTGAGTGGTAGCGCGCGTATCGATCAGGGTAACCTGTTTGGTACCAATCCGAAGTACAGGTATAAACCTAACTGGTCTGTAGGCGGAACCTATAAACTCGGGCAGGAAAAACTCTTTCATATTCCCTGGATAGATCAACTGAATATTCGTGGTTCCTATGGTATCAATGGAAATATTTCCTTTACACAGGGGCCGTTTATGCTGATTACGCCGGCATCTTACTCCGCCGCAACAGGAGGTATTCCTTATACCATTTCTTCCCTGCCGGATAATAACCTGCGCTGGGAGCGTACCATCATCACCAATATCGGAACGGATATGCGTTTGATGAATGGACGACTCAATGTTACTTTGGATTATTATAACAAGGAAAGCAAAGATTTATTGGCGCCTGATTTTATTGATCCTACCTATGGAAGATTTATGGTGACAAGGAATGCGGGTTCTGCGAGGAATACCGGTATTGAACTTTCCCTGGAATCGGATGTGGTGAAAACGAATAAGTTTGGCTGGAATGTCTTTTTCAATGGTAGTTATAACAAGAGCAAGGTGCTGCAGTTCAATTATGATTATCCCAGTCCTAATTTCCTGACCTTTAGTTTTTCCAATACCATACTGGGAAGTAATGCCGGTGCGGTATTAAGAACCGGGTATCCGCTGGATGGCGTTTTCAGTTATCAGTTTGCCGGACTGGATAATACAGGTACGCCCCAGTATTATTCCGAAGCGGGAAAGAAGATTTATGGAAATGACCTGACGGTGAAGGATATGGTGTATTCAGGTACAGCCAGACCGAAATTTATTCTTAGTCTTACCAATACCTTCAGCTATGAGCGCTTTGACCTCTCCTTTATGATGATTGCACAAATTGGAGGCGTGTTCCGCAGAGATACCTATAACGGGGATAATTTTGATCATAAAGATGTTTCTATGCGCTGGCGTAAACCGGGAGATGAGAGCAGTACTATTTATCCCAAACTCGCTGCTTTTAACACGGATGCCTGGTATTTCCCGTATACAGAGATGATGATTGAAAGAGCGGATTTCATGAAGCTGCGTGATCTTACGCTTTCCTATAAACTCGATAATAAATTATGGGGTAATACGGGGCTCAGCGGTGCAAGAATTTATTTCCAGGGTCGTAATCTCTGGAGGCTCACTGCCAATAAAGTGGGGATAGATCCTGAAGCAATTGAGCAAACTGTGAATACGCCTGTCAGGAGGGCGCTTCCAATGAGACCCGAGTTTTATGTTGGATTTTCCGTAAACCTCTAATTTAATTACTATGACCAATCGAAAATATATTATATTCTTTGCGGCCGTTTTCCTGATGAGTTCCTGTAAACGGTATCTTGATGTGAAGCCTAAAGGAAAACTGATTCCTTCATCGGTAGCAGATTATGATCATCTGCTGGATAATACCAATACAGTGGAGCTTAATTTCCTGGATGGTAACAAAGGCTCTATGCTGGCGGATCTGGGAGATAACCTGGAAGTAACGGAAGGGCAGGGAAAAGTAGGTTTTGTGCTGAGCAGTCACCCGAATGTGGAGCGTTATTATGCGCATATTTTCCGTCAGCCCTACAAAAATCCAAATCTCGATGATGCATTCTGGAGTTCCGGTTCACAGGGAATGTATCCGCAGGTATCTTATTTCAATAACGTTATTACGGGTATCCGGGGGATTGATCAAAAATCACCGGAAGAAGAAACGCTGGCTAAAACATCGGTAGCGCAGGCGCTGGTGGCAAGAGCATGGTGCTATCTGAATGCGAATATGATCTATGGGCCGGTGTATAAACCAGGTACCGCCAATTCGGCCAAAACGATCCCTTACCTGGTGGATGGTGATATCAATAAGCCTATTCCTGATTTATCTACTTCGGGGGAAGTGGCCGCACGGGTGCTTCGTGAATTGCATGAAGCATTGCCGGATCTTCCGGTAAGATCGAGTTGGCCTTCACGTGCCAACAGGGCTACGGGGCATGCTATGCTGGCATATTACCATCTCTTTACCCATCAGTATGATAGTGTGGTGTATTATGCAAACCTGGCGTGGACTGCAGCTGGTAGTCCGGCGAATGTGTTATATGATTTCAATAAATTCAAGATGGCTGATCCTGCCAGGCCGCTTACTTCGCTGATCCTTACGCCGCAGGATGCTAACCTGAACCTCGTAACCAGCCGGGAGATCCTGTTTTACCGGGCTACTGAAAGGGATGCCGGTCTGGGTGCCGCGCTTTCCTATCCATCTGCCGAGGTGCTGGCATTGCACGACCGGGCAGCCGATCTCAGGTTTAGTTTTTTCTACCTCAATGCGCCTGGATATAAAACAACAATGGGCGGCGGATATGACGACGGCATGCGTATCAGTAACTACCGTTCCCGGAAAGTGAAAATGACGGATGGCTTTTCCTGGCCGGAGGTATTGCTGATGCGTGCAGAGGGGTATGCAAGAACGAACAGGTCTGATCTGGCTATTGCGGACCTCAATACGCTGCGCCAATACCGGTTTAAACCGGGAACTCCGCAGCTGACTGCCGGTACAACTGATGAAGTGATACAATGGGTGCTGGAAGAGAGAAGGCGTGAGCTGCCGCTGGGTGGTTTCAAGAGATTCCTCGATCTGAAGCGCTTTACCCTGGACAATGGCAAGCCCTGGTCCAAAACACAGATCACGCATAAGGTTGGCAGCCAGACTTATAAAGGCACCATTGACTCGAAAGATTTTATTGTATCTATCAGTAATGTGGTGCTCAGGTTTAATCCTAACTGGGGTATTCCGCTTGATACCCGTCCTTATTAATTGTTCAATTGATGAATATGCGAAAGTTATTGTTGGTTTTAATAATGGTTGGATGTACTGTTGGTGTGGCAGCTCAACAGAAGATTGTTGTCAAAGGAACGGTGAAAGGGGATCTGAAAGGGCATAATAAAGTGTATGTGTTGGAAGGTACCCAAAAAAGGGACTCGGTTGAAATAAGAAATGGTCGTTTTACCATTCGTATTCCCTGGGTAAAAGATGTTGCTCCTTATTTGCATGCGGAGTATGATACCACCTTAAGACCCAGGCTGCCAGCGTTTCCGCTGGTGGTAGATGGACCAGGGACTATTTATTTAGATGTGGCAGATGTAAACAGGGGGCTTCGCTCGGGCAGGATCCGGGGGAATCAGTCGGCGGTTGATTTTCAGGCTTTTGAAGACGGGCGGGAGAAATTGAGAGTGGAAATAAACGCAATCGTAAATGAGCGTTTTAAGGGGGGCTCACCAAAGGACTCGGGCTATAATATGGCTTTCCTGGAATTGATACAGCAGCGGCTGATTCCGTATATCGGCAATTTTGTGGAAGCCCATGCGGGTTCTTTTGCAGGTGCGTTTATCCTTGGCCGTTATCAGCCTATTTTACCGGCATCCGATCTGGAGCGGCTGTATAACAAACTTAGTCCTATGCAGCAGCGTTCTGCTCCGGCGCAGGAAGTAGCCGCGCGTTTGATCGGTATAAAACGGGCTGCAGAAGGGCAGGAGGTGGTTGATTTTACTTTGAATACGCCCGGGGATCAACCCATTAGCTTCAGTAGTTTTCGGGGTAAGTATGTGATGATCGATTTCTGGTCGAGTTGGTGTGGCCCCTGCAAAGCCTCGTTTCCGTACATGAAGGAGTTGTATCAGCAATATCGCAGTGATAAATTCGAGATTCTTGGTATTTCAATTGACGAGGATAAGGGTGCGTGGCTGAAAGAATTGAAAAAGCAGGAGTTGCCCTGGCCGCAGTTATTGGATACAAAAAACGTATCGGTGAACAGCTTTGCCATAACAGCAGTACCTACTGCTTACCTGATCAGCCCGGATGGAAAAATAATTATGAAGCAGGTTGGCTTTGGTGAGGAGCGGGATGGGGAGATAGAGAAAAAATTAAAAGAGCTGTTTGGACGATAAAGCAGAATAGAAAAGTAATGTTCAACTAATCGTGATGCCATTTGGAAGAATGGTATCACGATTTTTTATTTTAGAGATCACTTTTTTTTTCGTGTTTTTCAAGTGTGGTATTTCTACATGTTTGTGGCTGTTTTCCTGCTCTCTTGCTGGATTTTAATGGTTCGTCGTACAATAATTTCTACCGGTTATCAGCAAAAAACTGCCAGTTAAGCGAATAATTGTTTAGCATGTAGAAGCCTATATTTTTTTTACTATTTTTAATTTTCAATAAGGTGAAAGAAAACGAAATATTTAAATTTCTACGATCAGTATGGTCAAAGAATATTTGTTCCTCAAAAAAATAAAACAGCAAGCAAACCTCGGATAGGTTGTAGTGGTCGACCCTGTGCAACCCCGGGAAAAACAAATTTATAAGAAGGTAATGCCGAACAGGAAGCATCGACAGCAGCTGTAGTCTGTGCTGTTGATAGGCTTGTAATGTCCGTTGGTAAAGTAGTTAAAATATAACCCCAGGACTTGCGGGATGCCATCTGCTTCCGGCAAACGGATATGCTTAGTATATCTGTTGCTAAATACTAACAAGCGTTTTATCTAAAGGAATAATAGTGTGTCATCTGACATTTAGCGCTCATAGCTAATGCAGGAATGCTGTTACCCAAAACGACCGGATACAAATCAACTTTAATCAATAAAAAGAAATGCTATGAAGCAGTTATCACATGTAATGATGTTTTTTTTCTTTATGATCCTGGTATCGGCAGGATGTAAGAAAGGTGACCAGGGACCAGCTGGTCCGCAAGGTGAAAAAGGTGCAGACGGGCAACAGGGCGTAGCAGGTCCTGCCGGCAGCAAGATTTATAGTGGAAATGGAGCAGCCGCCGCCAATGTTGGGGCGATCGGTGATTTTTATCTGGATCTTTCCAGTTCTAAATTTTATGGACCTAAAACGGCTAATGGCTGGGGAACACCTATTACGCTGATGGGAGCAACGGGTGCTACGGGCGCAACAGGTGCCAATGGCACAAATGGTACAAACGGTGCAACAGGCGCTACGGGTGCTACGGGTGCTACAGGCGCTACAGGTGCTACAGGAGCAACAGGCGCTACTGGTGCAACAGGAGCCGCAGGAGCAGCCGGCAGTAAGATATTGAGTGGTACAGGTGTTCCTGCCAATACAGTGGGAAGCAATGGAGATTATTACCTGGATAAGTCTACCTATAACTTATACGGTCCTAAAACAGCTGGTGTGTGGGGTGCAGCTTTATCGTTGCAAGGTCCTGCAGGTCCGCAGGGTCCGGCTGGTCCTCAGGGTCCCGCAGGTACTGCCAACGTGATCTATTCCACCTGGAGATATGCCACTAACTTCAATGACTCAACGATAGATAACTCTTCGTTGAAAGTAGGCTATGTATCAGCGCCAAGTCTTTCTACGGCTATTCTTAATTCAGGAACAGTGATTGTATATTTTACCTATGGTGGCGGAACATTTGTTTTGCCTTATACCAGTAATGCAGGTGGTAAACCCAATACCATTTCATTTACGCCGATGTTGAATAAAATACTTGTTACGCGTTTTACGCATGATAATACTAACAGTGTTGCGCTGAGTACGCTGTTGCAATATCGTTATGTGATTATTCCTGGTGGCGTTGCCGGCGGCAGGCAGGGGGCGCATCCTGATTATAATGATTATACTGCCGTGTGCAGGTATTTTGATATTCCTGAATAATGAGGTGAGTTTTTGTTATTTTGAAAGGCTGTCGGTAACGACAGCCTTTTTTTATGTATGTTGAAGCGAAGGTAAATGCGTTGTTTGTTGATTAACATGTTCGTGTTAGGGCTGTTGTATTTATTGAATGAACACTACGCATATACAGTGCGTGTAGTCTTTCTATTTTTGAATTGTATCGGTAAAAAAAATTTTCTTGAAAAAATAGTTGTTGGTTAATTCGTTTTGTTAACTTTATTTTGCACATCAATGAATGCATACCTATACTTTGAGAGTAACCAAAATTAATTGATATTGTTTGTCATAAATGTAAATACCTGACTGTACCAATTTTAGAGTCATAAAAATAATTATAGCGTTTATTATGAAACGGTTGTTGTTAATCCTGCTCAGCTTGGGCGGCATGAATGTTTTTTCCCAGGCACCCATCAAAATTCTGAAAGATACCGTCAGTTTACAGCGGAATAATTTCGTGTTACAGAATACTTCCCGCGAGGTAAAAGGTTTTCTTGTCAATAAAGGAAGCGGGAATACTGTGTTTGCGGAGGTAGGAAAACAATTTCAGTTTACAGCAGGTGTTAGCCCGGATTTTCAGTTGCAGGGAGATAGTATTTATACGAATACTTATCTGGCGGGGAAATATGTGAAAGTCTGGCGGAACGGGCTTTTGCAGTACACGAACCTGCCAGGAGGAGTAAAGATTGATAATAATACAGGTAAAATAGTGTTTAACCCGCAGCTTTCAGCAGGCGATCGGATATTCATAGAAGCCCTTAACGGGTTCTGATATACATTTTATTTATTCTTTTTTGAAGCTGTGCTTTAGGTAGCACGGAAAGAGCTTTTAATGCCTATACCATGAAGTATTGTTTGTTATTTTTTCTGTTAGGGCTGGTGTTTCCGGTCACCGCACAAACCACTATGCGTATCAGTGGAGATACTGTAAAAATTGAGAATGGAGAATTACAGCTCCGAAATTCCAGCAGTAATATAGCAGGATTCCTTTTCAATGAGTATAATGGAAGAACAGCCTTCCGGCAGCTGGGTAACAGTATCCAGTTTGTTGCCGGTGCTCCTTCTTTTCCTAAAGCAGGTGATAGTACCTACGTGAATATGGATTTTACGGGTCAGGCGATCAAAGTGTGGCGCAACGGGCTATTGCAGTACCGGGATATTTCCAATGGAGTTGCAATAGACACGCTGGCAGGAAAAATTACTTTTCGTCCTGCGCTGGCTACGGGCGACAGGATTTATATAGAAGCGATCAACGCTATACAGGTATCGGCAAATGATAATAATACAGAATTGCCGCCAGTAGTGAGTGCAGGCTTAGGTAAACTTTATGCCGGTGTAACTGATAACGGCAATAGTTTCACCCTGCGGTGGACCACCAATGCAAAAACGCTGTTTCTTTCTCCGAAAATAGTTGGTATCGGCTCGTCTACGCTGGCAGGTTATGGCCTGCAGGCACCTTATCGCCTTGGTGATAAAATAAATACATGGCTGGGTAGTAATGTAAGCAATGCTAACTGGAAGAATCTCGCCATAGGCGGGACCAACAGCCGGGATATGCTGCCGGAGAAAGATGGGGGAATGTTTGGCGCCAACATAGACAGCGCTATGAATTCCGATCCTGATTTTATATTTCTCAGTCTCGCTTCCAATGATCCATCTGCCGGGATAAGCGTAAATCAATCTATCACTAATTACAAAAAGCTGGATAGTATTGCCCTGAGCAGGGGTGTGCCTTTATTTATTGAAACAACACAGCCCCGTTCACAATACGATGCCACGCAACAGGGAATGCTCAAAGCACTGGCAGACAGTGTGCGTAAAATATGGCCTGACAGGTATGTGGAAGGATTCCTGGATGTAGTAGATAAAAATGCCGCTACACCAGCTGCTATTCTGCCTCAATATAATAACGGAGATGGTATCCATTTAAATCCTAATGGTAACCAGTTTATAGCAGACCGGTTGTTTGACCGGTGGACCAGCTATTTCCGCTTTCCCGGTACGGTAAAACGCTTTGTAGTGGATACCTCCGGTAATAATATCAGCTGGCAGCCATTCGATACCATCCAGGACAAGAATACGGTAAAGAAAGTATATGCCAAGCTGCAGAACAAGGACCTGTATTTCAGGGTGAAGGCTGAACTGGCATCCGGTGATTTTACACCCTATTCCAGCGTCGCATTGCTGAAGGCGTATGTAGCCCCGCCGGTGCCTACCGTTTTTGATCACCGGATTCTCATCGATATAGGAGGAGATGGTTTTACGACCTTAAACGGATCCAGTCAGAAAGATGGAAAACTCACACCATCACCGGATGCACAGGGTAAAACCTGGAACAACTGGTATGGAATCGGAGATGTACGTGGCTTTATAAGCGGAGCGGAAATATTAGGGCTGAAAACAGTGGCGGCAGCGCAAACAGTAATAGGAATGAGGTTAATTGGGAATCCGCAGGGAACCTTTACCTCCTCTGTTGCTACGCAGGCTATCAATTATAATGGATTCAAAGTTGGGGTAAACGATTATCCGATGGAAGCCGTGTATGATAATATGTTCATACACAATACAGCCGGAGGAGGAGATGGAGTAACGCTCCGGTTGAAAAACCTGTCCAAAACAAATACCTACTATATAAAGATCTGGGGAGCCAGACTGGATGACAATAACACACCAAGAAACCTGGTGGCCAAACTGGGCACAGATAGCTGGACAGGCGCTCCTGTTGTCAATACCAGGTATCCTACTACGGCGGTTATTAATTACAATAATGCCATTGTTCTCAATAGTATCACCGGCGTAGATTCACTGGATATTAATCTGAAAGCAGGTGTTGGTAGTACATTCGGGCATGTGAGCATTATTGATATCGGAATTATGGGTACGCTGCCACCGGCTCCAAAAATTATCATGGCAGATACCAGTACTATTTTAAACGCGATTCAAATGGCGCCGCAAATTGTTACTGCGGGAAGTACGATCAGTTCTTATCAATGGACGCAGATTGGTGGTCCGGCTACTGTCAACATCGCCAACGCGACACAGCCCAATGCTACTATCTCTAACCTGAGTAATGGCACCTTCTCCCTGCGGTTAAGTGCTACCACTACAGCGGGTATTACTATTACCGGTGATATACAGGTGAAGGTATTTCCGAATAATGGAGGCAAGAAAACATTACGTGTGAACTTTTCGAACACTAAAATAGAAGATATTCCCGGTTGGCTGAACGCATATGGACCTATCACCGCAAATAAAGTAAGTTATACGGATGTTGCCACTAACTGGACTATTGATAATGCCAGTACCTCAAATACTTTTTGGGGCTCATACACTGGTGTAAACGCATCAGATGTAAACGGAAAAGTAACCGGCAACAACACAGGTGTTATTCCGGATATAGCGCTGAAGAGCTATTGGTTTAACTATTCAGTGCCCTATGCTGCGGGAAAAAACAACGTGATCATTTCTGGCCTCAACCCGTCAAAAACCTATACCCTGAAGTTGTACGCATCCCGGACGAGTGCGGATAATACTACTGCTCCTCGTTATGGTGTATGGCGTATTAATGGTGGCGCGGAAGTGATACAGGATGCCCTTGATAACACCACCAATGAGTCTGTTGTAACGAATATAACACCTGACGCCAACGGAAATATCAATATCGCGGTGTATCAGTCGGCAAATTCTCCGACGTATGGTTCTTTCTCGTTCCTGAACGCATTGATATTACAGGAAAATTAACAGGTAGCAGGGCTGCTTCCTCAATAGCAGCCCTGCTATCTTCTGAATAAATAATCCCTATACCATGAAATTTTTTATATGGCAAAAGTTATAATAGCCTGGTGTACCTGTGTGCTACTTTCCATCACTCTTCATGCTCAAACTGCAAAGGTAATTCCTTCCGGCAGGCAGCTGAAAGAGCAAGGTATAAAGATGGGTTTGCCGATGGAAAACCCCATGCTGCAGATGATGCTGGCAGACTCGCTGAACAAGAGATCAGCGATTGCACCGGCTAAAACATATCTCCGGCAAAATCTTCCGGTAGTTCCGGATATAGGAGCCGGTAAATACCTCCAGGAATCGGCCCGGCAGGAGTTTTTTCAATTCATTGGTAACTCAGCCGGTAAACAGCAGCTGGTGCAACTGCAGCAAAGTATGAATACCATCAAAGATACTGCCCGTATCCGCCGGTATATGGAAGATAAGCTGAGAGGCTTCTATGCCTTGCGGGATGAAACCGGGGTGAATAAACTGTTAGGTGCCGGCGCCTATAGTAATCATCTCAAAGAAGCCAATGCCAGCGCTTTTGCAGACAATACGCCCGGCGTACCTATGCTGGGAACCAGTGTTACAATTGCGGATCAACTGATGATAAAGAATATTCCTGTTAATATAGGGTATTCGAATATCTCAGGACAAAGCACCTGGAGTAATCCGTTTGCAGATCAGTCACTGGTAAAATTTTCCTTTGACAAAGCGGCTTATGTAAAGCGTCTCAACAGCATAGTAGAAAAAAAATATGACCTCAAAAAATATTTTCTGAAAGATATTGATGTGAGAAGTGCGGTGAAATCCTTTACCCGTAACAGGCTGGAGGGTATTCAGCAACAGCTGGCAGGATTGGGGGAGCAGCAATCAGCGGCTTTCAGCAGTCTGCTTAACAGCGATCATATCATCCAGCTGGATTCGATCCAGTTAAAGAATGAGTTGTTGAATAACCGGGTGCTTGGTATTACAGCAGAGGACCTGGAGCCGGCGGTTGCCGCATTGCAGGATAGTATTTTACTGGCATACCCGCTGGCCGATAGCACGCTTAACAGTCAGTTGCAACACTTCCGGACTGCCAGTGCTGCCAGGAAGTATATGGCAGGTGTTTTTGCACTGAAGAAAGAAGTAGAAGAGGGCCTGCAGGCAAAATCCATCATTTCTGATGGGCGGGTGGCTGAAGGAAAGATCAGCGGACAGCTGGAAGAGGAAAGCAGTAAAATCAGGAATATAAAGGAACTGTTGCCCTTAAATGGGCTGCAACGCCTGTTATTGAGTGCCAAACAATTTGATATAGGCAATATTGCTGCTTCGGGAAGTAAAGGTGGGGTGCAGGACCTGTTTATGTCAGGGTTACAAACCAGTTTCCTGAATAATAATAAATTCCTGATGCTGGGCGCCGGAAAGCGTATTGATGGCGGCACCATAAGGGATCTTACTTTTAATAGTTCGCTCGATCCGGGCGCTTACAGTATGCAGTTCCTGCAAATGGGCGCCGGTGATATCAGTCAGCCACACAGCCATGCAGCGGTAGTAAACGCCAATACCAAAAGTGATTCCCGCCGACAGTATACTACTCTGACCCTACCAAGAAATACTTTTGTAGGTGCTTTTTCGGAAGATATCAGCCTGGGTAGTTATGGACGTATCGCCGCACAATTATCAAAATCCAATAACCAGTTTAAGAACTCAGCAACCGGAAATGATCCGATGGTAGCCAGCAAGGCAGCCGCATTATCGCTGTTCAATGACTTCTGGGAAACATTGTCTGTTGGTCTGGATTATAACGGAAAAGTGGATGAGTGGAACATGAGCCAACGTGCATATGTCAGCTATTCAGGCCTGGGATATAATAACCCGGCTTCGCCCGGAGCAGGAAGAGGAACAATCCGTTACGGATTAAAACTGAAAAGGAATTGGTATAAGAATAAACTGGTGCTGGGTGTGAGATCCGATTTCCAGGATATCAGTTCTTCGGCATTGACTTCCAGTAAGTGGAAAAACAGGCAGTTTGCGATTGATGGTCGCTGGAAGCTGAATAAAAAGATGGCATTTGATGTACGTTTTAACCAGTCGGCGATGAAAAGTACAGGTGAAAAGGCAGCCTCGTTCCAGTATATGACCAGGCAGTTGTCGCTGGCATCACAGCTGCAGGGAAAGATGGCCACACTTCCATACAACAGCAATATTATGCTGGGATATCAGCAGATAGATATTCTGCCGCAACACAGCACATTGTTGAATATTAATATCAATCATAGCCTTGTGATCAGCTCACATGTGTTGTCGATGAACCTGTTTTACAACAAAGATATCAAGGGGGAGGCGGTGTATGCCAACCTCCTGACGCTGGAAACCGGGTGGACCTATCTGGTCCTGAAAAAAATAAGTTGCAGCAGTGGTGTTACCTACCTGGATAATAAAGCAGTGGTGCAGCAATTGGGTTTCAGGCAAACGGCTGGCACCAGCGTGTTGCCCCGGTTAAATGTGAATATGTATGTTGATTGCCGTAAAAACCTGCTGAATACACCACAGAACTATTTATTCGGCAACTTCAGAAGTGAACTGGCTATTTCTTACCAATTGAATTAAGTACCTATGTTAAAGTTTTATCAGGGAGTTATTTTTTTGATGCTGTTTTGTACTGTTCAACTCCACGCGCAGGTTACGTTTGTTTTTATTCCGGAGCTGCACGGCCGCACTTTGGATGGTCTGTTGCAGGTGAAGCTGGCTAATACCGGCAGCCAGTCGCAACCTGTAAGTCTCACTATAAAAGTATCTGCTGCGGGTGCTGGCAATATTGTCAGTATAAAAACACCTGCCTTTCAGCTGATGCCCGGCACTAATTCTTTGCCTGGTGGACTGATCGCCAGATCTGTCATCCGCTTTGCAGAAAATAAGGCAGCTACTGTCTGCCGTCAGTCCGGTTATTTTACGGAAGGAGATTATGAATATTGTTTTGAACTGAATGCGGGTGATCAGTCGCACCAGGGTGAAACGCTTGGTGATCAGTGTTTCGATTATTATCTCCAGCCGTTTTCTCCGTTACTGTTATTAAACCCGGCAGAGGAAGACCAGATCTGCAACAAGCGGCCACCTTTCTTCTGGCAGCCATTGTTGCCGGCAGTTCCGGGTGTGCAATACCGCCTTGTACTTGCAGAGCTAAAGCCTGGTCAGGCAAAGGTAGAAGCGCTTAACTACAATCTGCCTTTGCTTAATCAGTTTGGTATTAATGCCCCTATGCTATTTTATCCTTCGCTGGCAAAAGATCTTACCCAGGGAAAAACATACGTATGGCAGGTGAGCGCCTACAAGAACGATATGCTGCTGGTGAATTCCGAGATATGGGAATTTACGGTGTACTGTGAAGAGGAAAGTACACCCATAGTAACAGAAAGCTTCCGGGATATTACTGATCTGACAAAAGGGAATTTTTATATCGCCCGGGGAAAAGTATTGTTTGCGGTAGACAATGTATATGATAAAGTTCCGCTGAATTATAAGATCCGTTGTATCACCAAGCCAGAACTTGAGATGCGTAAGCTACCGGTAGTCAGGTTGAAGCGGGGCGCCAACCAGGTTGTCATTCCCCTGTCAGAAAACAGGTCATTTGTGGATGGTTACTATTACCTGTTGGAGTTGAGACTTCCTAACGGAGAAGAAAAACAATTGAGATTTCTTTATAAAAGTGAAACGGAATAACGATGAAATATTTACTCGTAGCCGGAATGATATTGTTGATGATATCGGCCTGTCATCCGGCAAAGAAAGAAATAAAAAATTATTACGCCAACAATGGTCGTGCATTGGTACAGGAGCAGGATGCCGGAGGTGTGGCCGTTAAGGCTACTTATCTGCCGGTTCAATGGGAACGGATACTGGGTAGGAAAAATCCGGATGCGGAAGGAGAAATAACCTTTAAGTTGAATGTTGCCTTACCAGCTTCGGCGCGCAACGATAAAACGGTAATGCCTGCCGTCAGCGTAGATACCCTGTTCTGGCTGGTGGCCGGAAGCGATACGCTTGCCGCCCAGTTCACACAGAGAATTCCGAATGGAAGCACTTCTTCTGCGGAGTACCTAACCACCTTTAAGAGGGCGGTGCCGTCAGGAACGGAGGTGTTGTATTTCGTGATGAATGATTGGATATATACGCATCATAAACTGGTATTTCCCTTCCAGGTAGCACACATAAATAGTATTGACTCATTAAGCAGCAGGTTATGATCCCAGGAAACATGATTTTCAGAAAGTCCATTGCAGTTTTTTTTCTAGGCTTGCTTGCCTTCCAGATATTTATGCCCTGTGCTGCATGGGCACTTACTACCGGTCCTTCCCAACCGGAAAGCAAACAGTTTGTTGAAGCTGGTACCAGCGAAACGGTAGATCTCTTTACAGGAGCTTTTAAATACAATATTCCGCTGATGGACATTGATGGTTACCCCATCAATTTAAATTACCAGTCGGGTGTAGGAATGGATGATGAGGCCAGTTGGGTGGGACTTGGCTGGAACCTCAATGTGGGCGCCATCAACCGGAGCCTGAGAGGCATTCCGGATGATATGAACGGCGACAAAGTGATCACGGAGCATTATACTGCTCCTAAAACAACCACTGGTGGCCGGGGAACTGTTAAAGCAGAATTCTTTGGAGGTACAAAACTGATTGGCCTGAAAGGATCTTTGTCGCTCGGCGTTTTTAGTGATACTTACACGGGTATAGGAGCAGAGTTTGGCATAAATGCCGGTATCTCGCTTACAAGAGGGACTGGCAGTTTAACGCCCGGACTGGGCGTAGGCCTGATGTCCAATACCAGCAATGGTGTGGATGTAACGCCTAATATCACCCTGGCATTGTATGATAAGTCGAACGAAAATAAAACCACTAACGTAGGGTTGTCGGCCAATCTTGGCTACAACACCCGTCAGGGGCTTAAAAGCCTTACGCTGACCGGCTCTTTCGGGTTAACAACGAGAGACTATTTTGGTGACCCGGGTTCGGCCAGTTTCGACGCAGGTGGTATCGGGTTCACTTACAATACTCCGCCTTTTTATCCGCACATCGGCGTGCCTTACCGGTCTACTAATCGCAGTTATAGTATAGACGTGGGTCCTTCGGGCGCGGGTGCTTTTGCCGGCGCAGGACTTACCGGCTACCGGTATAAACGCGAGATATTGAACAGGGTTAATACCAATCCTGCTTATGGCTACCTATATGCTAACCGGGGTAAGGACGTGCCCAACGCTGTAATGGATTTTATGCGGGAAAAGGACAATGCGGTCATTCCCAATATGCCCAATATTGCCATTCCTGTTGCCACAGCCGATATTTTTTCCTATTCCAGTCAAACAGGAAGTGGCCAGTTCCGTCTGCACCGGGGTGGTACAGGGGTGGTATTTGATCCGGCTGTCAGCGATGTGAATAACACCACTACGCTTGGTGTAGATCTGGGTTTTGGTTTATACTTTCATGGTGGGATAACATTTTACAAGCAGGATATATCCAACAAAACCGGCAAGTGGAAGAAGGAAAACTATTTTAATGAAGTAGGAGATTACAGGAATAGTGATACTAACCCGGAAGAAGAGCATGCCTACTTCAAGCAGATGGATGAGAAGAATATAGGCAACAGCCGGTATGAGTCGTTGATAAATGGAGAAGACGTGGTGCATGTGTCTTTAGATGGACTGAAGGCTAAGAATGAACTGAAAGACGGATATAACAATACTTATCCGATATCCTATGGGACGCCACTGGTAAAGAATTCGAGACAGGTAAGACGTAATGCGATTTCCTATCTCACGGCATCAGAAACATACAAAGGCGGGGTGATAAAAATGAAGGAAGATTACCGGGAGAATAAGGTGGCAGGTTTTACACCGGCTCCGCCTTCTGCGGTAATAGAATCCAGGTATGGTACACATCTTTCTGAATTTACGGTTACCGGCGATGATGGGAAGAGAATGGTGTATAGTCTGCCGGTTTATAACAAGGTGCAGGAAGAATATTCCTTTGCTACAGATCCGAATGCTCCGAAGGACGAAAACAATAACCTGGTTGGATTTTCGCTGAAGCCTGATGGCGGCATTCAGCACAATTACGGTATTGATAAATATTTTCATAAAGAAACACAGCCTGCATATGCATCTGCTTTCCTGCTGTCGGCTATATTGTCGCCTGACTATATTGATGTGACGGGGAATGGTATTACAGATGACGATTTGGGTACCGCTATTAAGTTTAACTACACACGGGTAAACAGTAATTATAAGTGGCGTTCTCCTATGAAACCGAGAATGGCCTTGTACAACAAAGCACTCAATGCGGATACTGATGATGATAAAAGCAGCATTGTATACGGGGAGAAGGAAATATGGTTGTTGAATTCCATTGAGACAAAGAATAAGGTCATGTATTTCCTGCTGGATGACAGAAAGGATGCATTGGGCGTTACAGGTATCATGGGCGATATCGACAAAACAGCAACCGGTAAACAACGTTGCCTGAAGGAAATCCGGCTGTATGCAAAGAAGGATCTTACCACGCCCATAAAAACAGTGGTACTCAACTATGACTATACCCTGTGCAAAAAAGTACCAAATCAGATGGATGCCAATAGTGGTAAACTTACCTTAACAGGTTTGTATTTTACCTATGGTGCATCTACGAAAGGGCAGCATTTTCCCTATACGTTCAGATATATGGGCGCGAATCCTGATTATGGCTATCTCTCTACCGACAGATGGGGTAATTATAAGCTTCCCAAATCTGGCTTGAATAACTTAAGCAATGATCGTTTTCCCTATAGTCTTCAGGATAAGACGATGGCAGATCAGAATGCCAGTGCATGGAATTTAACAGATATCACTTTGCCCACGGGTGGAGAAATGCATGTGGATTATGAATCCGGTGACTATGCTTATGTACAGGATAAGCCTGCGATGCAGATGGTGGAACTGAAGCAGCTGGTAAATGATAAAGGTGCGCCGGCAGAGAATCTTTATGATGCGAGAGGGTTCCTGATTCATATCAACGAACCGCTGAAGGGAGATAAAACGAATGATTTTATTGCGCGTTACCTGAATTCCGAAAGGGATTTTTATGCCAAACTATTTGTGAATGTCACAGATAGAGTGGAGAATGGTGCATCTGAAGAAAAGTGTGATTATATTCCTTGTTACGCAAAGGTGGATAAGGTGCTGGATATAGGAGGTGGAGATGTGGCAGTTATATTTGAAGAGATGAGTGAGGGGAATGTAACCTCGAATCCTTTCATTTTTGCTGCCTGGCAGAAAATGAGATTAGAGTATCCCAAGTATGCATATCCCGGCTACAAGAACAGGATATCTGACGATATGCCTATCCAGGCCGCATTGGGCGCCCTGGTAAACTCTATCAGTAACCTCCGCGAAATAACGGGCAATTTTTATAAAAGAGCGGAGCGAAAGAGGTTTGCCCGCAGTGTGGATCTGAAAAAGAGTTTTGGCCGTATTGCCAGGGTGGATGGAATGAAACCCGGAGGTGGAGCAAGGGTAAAGCGTGTAACCATATCAGATATCTGGAACACGATCAGTGGTGAGCCTTTAACGGGCGCTACTTACGGCCAGGAATATACGTATACTACTACCTGGAATGGGAAAACGATCAGTAGTGGTGTAGCCAGTTATGAGCCGGGTGTAGGTGGCGATGAAAACCCGCTGCGTTTACCGGTATCCTATACAGAAGATGTAAAGGGTGGTCTCAATAATTATTATTACCTGGAGAAGCCCTTTGGTGAATCCTTGTTTCCTGCTCCTGTAGTGGGTTATAGTAAAGTGGTGGTAAAAGATCTGAATGCCAGCGGGGTGGTAGATGCAGCACCAAAAACAGGATGGGTACAACATGAATTCTATACAGCCAGGGATTTCCCGGTACAGGTGAGCTATGATCAAAGTCCGGAGACCTATAATTATGATTCCAAGGGCTGGTTCAGTTTTATCGGCTCCAATGTAGCGCATGAACTGGTATTATCGCAGGGGTATGTGGTGAAGTTAAATGACATGCATGGAAAGCCCAAAGCAGAAAGAGTATTTAACCAATCAGGTGCAGAAATTGCCAATACCAGCTACTACTTTAATGCAAAACCATTGGGTGCAGGCACACAGGCTCTTGTGAATAATGTGGATGTGGTGAATGAAAAAGGAGTGGTTATGCAGAACCAGGTTATCGGCAGGGAGATAGAAATGATGGTGGACATGCGGGAAGAGGAAACCAGCAACACCGGTCGTACGATCCGTCAGGGGATGGATATGATCCCCGGGTTTCCTATACCGTGGGTGATCCCACACTGGCCTATGAGTCAGAATGATGAGTACCGGCTGTTTCGTTCGGCATCTGTATTAAAAACCGTTCAATACTCCGGGGTACTGGACAGGGTAGTGAAAACCATCAATGGATCTACTGTTACTACGAAAAATACGTTGTATGATGCGGTTACCGGCGATCCGGTGGTCACTACTATCAATAACGAGTTTGATGATCCCGTGTACCAGGTAAATATGCCGGCTTACTGGATGAATAGCGGGATGTCTGGCGCCTATAAAAATAATAATGCTGTTATCCGCAATTTCAGGACGGATGCTAAAGGCAAAATTCCATCCGCCTATAACGGCTTTATGACCCCAGGAGATGAACTGATTGATCTTAACCAACAGGACTCCACTTACTGGGTGATAAAAACATTGACAAAGGGAGACCAGGCCTCGTCCTATAAAATTATCAGGAGGAATGGGGAGGTCGCGATTAATTTCCAGAGCGACGTAAAACTGGCGCGCTCCGGGTACCGTAACCAGCTGACTGCTCCCGGCGCTTCTGTGGTGTGCCTGAAGAACCCGGTGCAAAACGGTGCTTTCCGTTTTACAACAGATACGGACGACGAACTGGCTTCTATGGCAGTACTCGATGCCAATGTAACACTGTACGATCAGTCCTGGGGCGCCCGGCTTGAGAAGGATAGCATTGCTGAGGGATACGATTATGCGCGGCCGGACAGGGGAGTATTTATACGAAAGCCTAATGCAAATGACCTCATGTGTCCTGATTATGCGAAGTTCAAAGATCCCGAAGATGGAAATGAGGGAACCACTTTTTACAATCCGGAAGGTGCAGAATACGGCAACAGGACAGGCTATTTCTGGGGAGGGAACGGTTATACCGGAAGATTAAACACCATTGGGATGTATCCCAGGAATAAGGGTACACGCGATAATTTTCTATGGTATTCTTACAGTACCGATATAACATTGGAACCTGCTGCAAGCTATTCTCTTGGTCTGGCTGGTAATGATGAGGTGTATGTATATATAGATGGGATATTAAGGAAAAAGCTGATAGAAGAGAAACTAAGTAATCATAGAAAATGGCATGTTGTCGAACTACCGGACATTCTTCCTGGCAAACATCATTTCAGGATTATGGGCCGTAATTCCCGCGATGTTCAAGCCTCTTTTGCAGCAGAGATCTATAATAAATCAGCTTACGAATTATATAGTACCGGCAATTATACAAATATCATCGCTTATTCATCGGAGGATCTGATACGTTATCCGGCTGACGTACAGGAACTCCAGGGAGAAGCAGGAACCCTGATAAGTGAAGAACATTATACAAAACCTATTCGTTTCCAGGTTAACCCTTTTCTGTACGGTTTCCTGGGCAACTGGCGGCCGGTAGAACAGAAAGCCTTCCTGGTGAACAGGACCGGGCAGCAGTTATCTGTTCCGGACATCAGGAAAGGTGGGGTTTATCAGAACTTTACCCCTTACTGGTACTTCTCTTTAGCAGACAATGCCTGGAAGCAAACCTCGGTAAACGATGAAAAATGGGTGGGCACAGGTACCACTACTCTTTTTGATGCGCAGGGCAATGGCCAGGAGTCGAAAGATCCGCTGGGTATTTTCAAAAGCGCCTTGTTTAGCTTCAATAATACACTTACCGCCGCCGTTGCTGCCAATGCGATGCAGCGGGAAATATTCTATGATGGATTTGAAGATTATGTTTACCGGGTGACTGCTATTCCTGAAAATAGCAGCCCGAAAGACAGCTTCAATATGTTTGTGATGATCCGCGACAAGGGGCAGTATACAGACTGGCTGGATAACAAGATTGCCCATACCGGTAAATATAGTCTGAAGCTAAACAGTCCGCTGGTGTTATATACGCATCCACACGAAAATGTACACCATACGGTGCCTTACCTGGACCTTTCTAGCCTTGGAGACTATATGCGTACTACCAGGCCTTATGTTTACCCGGCGGGATTTGCTCCAAAGCCTTATTCAGAGTATATCTTTTCTGCGTGGGTAAAAGATGCGCAACCTGCGGGCAGTACCTCCGATCTGAAAGTCAGCATTAATGATGTTGACCAGCGCCTCACCGTAAAAGCTTCGGTAGAAGGGTGGAAACTGGTAGAGCTGAAATTTTATGCTGGTGCTACTGCATCGACCACTGCTGTAACCCTGTCTGCCAGCAGCGCAACAAGGATAGACGATATACGGATCTTACCTGTTGCCGGCAGTATTAAAACGTTTGCGTACGATCCTAAGAACCAGCGGCTCATGGCGCAATTGGATGAAAATAACCTGGCGACGTTGTATGAGTATGATGATGAGGGTACCCTGATCAGGTTAAAGAAGGAAACAGACCGTGGCATCATGACTATCAAAGAAAACCGCTCTTCTTACAGGGCGCAGAATTAACCGTTTTAATATTGAAAGATGAAAAAGTATTATATAAATGGAAAGTTTATCGTTTTATTCCTGGCAGCCGTAATGGTTGTAGGACTGGCCATAGGCGCCAGGCCGTTATTGCGCAGTTGGTGGCATCCCGTGAATGCACCGGAGTCAGTAACAGAAGAAACTCCCCGTTTTCAAAGCGGGGATGCGGAGTTGCTCCGGCAGGTGATTGCTATTTACAGGCGTATCGATACGTTGTCAGTGATCGACATGGGTGGAAGCATCCGCATCACAGATCCGGCAGAGCCGACAGAAAATGTGAATGCCACATTTAACTATTGCAGACGGAAAGCGGAGATGTACTACCAACTCGGGGATAATGAAATGGTACAACTGGAGGGCATGTGTATTTCGGCTAACCGTGGCATTGAAAAGTTGTTTGTTTCGCCCCCGAAAGAGGTCATTGCAGCACCACAGCTGCCGGTAGACAGTATCATTTCACTTTGGGAAAGCGACAGCTATGCCATTAATACCACGCACACGGATAATCTAACAACCATACAGCTGCTTTGTGAACGCCATGTTACCTGTAAGGAATTAAAGATTACCTATGACCATAGCGCGGGAAAGTTAAACAGCATTTATATGCGTCTGACTAACCTGGAAGATCCGCTTAACAGAAAGCTGGATCGTGAGATCACCACGGTTTTTAATAAATGGAACGAGGTAATTACCGATGACCACCGGCTTCAGTTATCTACCTATCTGCAAAAAGAAGCTGATGGCTGGAAACCTGCAGCAGCATATAATAATTTCAGATTGATATCAACGCTTTAAGTGTTAACCTATTCACCATTAATGCCCTTTACCTATGGGTTATAGAAAATTAAATATCCTTATTTACAGTGTATGCTGGATACTGCTCCTGATGTTTGGAACGGTTCACACTGCCGGTGCACAGGTAGAATCATACCAGAAGCTGTTACAGGGAAAGATAAAGAAAGGCGATACCCTTGTTATTAAGGATGAAAAATTCCGGAACGATGCCTTTGACTGGAAATCGATCAATAACAAGCTGGTAAATAACGTAATTACTTTCGGGTTGTACCGCGACTCCACCTATAGCATCGATAAACCCTTTAAGTGTGAGCTTGATCTGAAAATCGAGTATTGGAGTCAGCCTGACCAGGACGATCCAATCACCATTGAGCATGCACGGATCAATATTAATTATGATACAGCCTGGCTGGCGTCTTACCAGGGAGAGAATATTTATTCATTTACCAACGCCTATAAGGTGAAGTTAACGGTAAACGATATCACCAGTAAAGAACTGGGTACGGATCTACCGGCGATTTTTTCGCTGAAAGGCGAGGTGATAGTGGACCGGCAATATACTTCTAATAAGGAAGAAGAGTTGTCGATGACGGCATTCTTCAAATCCGGTGAGCCGGGGGCAGTTCCCGGTAAACAGGGTAAAGCAGGCATGATGCCGATGGGAGCCACTGCGAATACGCCGCCTTTAACGGGTATGGTGAATGTTAACTGGAATGAGATCATACCAGGCAACGAGTATGACCTGGAGTGGACTTATATTGACGAGGAATCTGTCAATGGCCGGTTTCTCGCCGCAAACCGTTCCTCGATAACCGATGCACAGCTGGAAGAGATGTTCCGGAATAATTCCACCCGTATCACTACTGATCAGCACAATTATGATATCACTCTGTTGCACAGCAGTAAATACCTGTTGCTTCGTATCCGGTATGTAGTATATGTAAATGGTTTCCGGGAGGAACATCCATGGGTATACCAGGTAAAACTGGCATCCGGAGAGATAGCAAGGGTACTGGATCTGGCCTGGCATCAACCCGGATTTAACTGGCAATTCAGCGCCAGCTATGCAGAGGGGGGAAAGAAGAAGGAAGTGGTCAGTTATTTCGATGGGATACTCAAGAACCGGCAAACGGTGACTATCAATAACACGGATAAGAATGCCATATTACAGGAAAATGTTTACGACGAGTTTGGAAGGGTGGCCGCCAATATTTTACCCGCACCGATCCAGGCAACGAACTTAAACTATTATGGAAAACAAAATCTGAATTCCGCCGGCAAAGTATATTCTTACCGCGATATTTATAACAATAGCACTGGTAGTTGCGTGGTGATGCCTGCACCATTGAAAGAGACATTCGGTGCGGCATTGTATTATTCAGGCAACAATCCGTTTAAGACGCTTGATTCGGCCATAAAGTATGTTCCCGATGCAGGCGGTTATCCTTTTGCTATCACCGCCTATACCAACGACAATACCGGACGTGTTCGTGTAAAAGGTGGTGTAGGACAGGTGTTGCAGCCGAACCAGGATGAGGCATTGAATCATAGTACCAGGTATTTTTATGGAAAGCCTTTACAATGGGAGTTGGACCGGCTTTTTGGTTCGAACGCAGGGAAGGCTTCCCATTTTCTTAAGAACATGGTCATTGATCCCAATGGACAGATCAGTGTGAGTTATCTGAATTCTTCCGGTAAACCGGTGGCCACAGCTTTAAGCGGAGGAGCGCCCGATAATGTATTGCCATTGGTATCAAAAGGCGTTACAGAACTGGTAGATGTACCGGTGCTGGAGCCGGAATCATTTGTATTTGATCAGCAGGAACTGAAACTCAGAGGTAACGCTACCTATCTTTGTGCCGTTCCGGATCACAATGCCAGCATCAGGTACCGGATAGATAAACTGATTAAGAAATATAAAGAGAACGCAGTAGAAATATGCAGCAATTGTTATTATGAGCTCAAGATTGATGTGTATGATGATTGTAATAACAAAGTAGATGGGAATGTAACACCCATCAGGATTGGCAGTCCTGATCCCAATTGTGCGGACGAAGGATTTGTAGAAAACAGCTTTATAGTAGACCTGGGAAAAGCCGGTGAATATAGCATCCGTTTTGAATTGTCGCTGAACCCGGATGTAATTGAGCGATATACCGATGATTTTATTAAGCGTAATACCAATCTGCAGCCGGAGTTCTATTTTATCATCAATCAGCTGAAAACGACAGATTTTACAGGATGTGTGAGTGATTGTCATACCTGTGAGGTTGCGCTGGGTACAAAAGCGGAATTTCAACAGAAGGTATGGCAGCGGATTGCCGACAATAAGGTGAATGCTACCCTGTACACCAATGAGATAAATAACTGGAGTGGTCCGTTATACGACATCTTGAAGATGAGGTGCACTATTGCCTTGTTGAACTGTGCGCCTGATCCTTGCAGGGAGTTAAGAGAAACGCTGAAACAGGATGTAAGTCCTGGTGGACAATATGCACAGTTTGACACCTATGGCAGGCCACTGGAGCAGGGGGTAAATATATTGAGCCTTTATTTCAGAACGGTATTCAAAATCGATGCTGTTGGTGGTGCACGTTATGATTCAACGAGGATCGTAACGGTGGACGGCGTGAGTATATCCCCCTGCGATGCAAGCTTTACCTTGCAGGACCTGGTAACAAACTGGCGGCCGGAATGGGCAGACCTGTTTCTGCCTTACCATTGGGAGTATTGTGCATTGCAAAGCTGTGAGAGTTTGTCTGCCGTGAAGCGTTGGGATGAAAAGATCACTTCCCTGTGTTTAAAAGCATCCGACCTTCCGAAATATGTGGGCAGCACCTATGATCGTAATAATCCGACCTGGTTACTGAATGCTGATCCTTTTCTGACGAACAACGCTGCGCAGCCATACATCAACAGCTTTGTCAGCGATCTTAATAATTATTCCAGGAACAGGACGCCGTATAAAAGCAGCACTTTTAACAATAAAAATATCTGGCAGTATGTAGACTATCTTCTCTATTGCGCAGATAGTACCGGAAATACCAATGCTACTACAGATGTGACATTTGTATCCAGGTGGAATAACTGTGTGCCACAGGCGCAATGCCGGGTACCTGACCGGGAATGGCTGGCTTATGCGGAGTATTATTTCCAGCTGAAAGAAATCTATTATCAGCGTATCCGGGATGCAAGGTGCGGGGATATCTGTAAGATAGGGCGTCCGATTCCGGTGTTGGGAGAAAGTTGTGCTACGGTAACTGATTTTTCTTTTGCAGAGGATACGGTTAATGCCTGTGGAGCTGGATCAAAGCGGATCCGGGTTAATTTCGAAGGAAACCGTTTTACTACGGAAACCCGTGTTGGGGTTACTTATTCTACAGGTTCCGGCAATACATCAGAGGTATTAACTTTTAATGCGGGAGACCGGTATAAGATGATCTGTGTGCCTCAGTATCTTCCGCTGAGTGTATTAAAAGTGGATTCTGTTTATTGCAGGAATAGTGGAGCGGTGTCTTTTCCGCCGAAGGTCATTGCATCTCCGAATTGCAGAACCGATTATGTGGTGACGACAGGTAGTACCTTGTGGCATAATACATATTTTTATTATATCACATTTTCTTCTCCCCTGGCTGAAGGAACAGAATATGTATTCAAACTGAAAATATATAAGGACAGTATAATAACTGTCAATGTTCGTGGTCCTTTAACCGTTTATGAAGGAACAGCGGCCCTACCTGATAATACCAGTCCCTCGGCAGCAGAAATGGAAGTTAAAGTAATATCCGTTTCGTGCTATCAGATCGATGGTGGCTGTTCTCCTTTGTTCAGGAATAAGATTTCCCGTATGGAGCGAATAGACTATGATCAAACGTTCTCCATGAACCCCGACTCCCTCAGGAATGACGGTTTCGCGCAGATAGCCAACCTGGTGGCAGACAACTGTGCCAACAATGCGGATGTATGGATGTCGCAGTTGAATCTTAGTGGTTATGGTGATGCACAAAAAACAACACTTCGCCAGAAATTGATTGAAGTATGTAAACTGGGCGGCGACACGGCTCATCTGAGTGGCGCGAGTGCTGCTGTTCCTACTGCTACTGCTGAGGGATACCGTTCCTTCAAGGATGTTATGTTAGGGGTGTTGGGAGCCGGCAGTATTAAGATGGAAAATAATCCATGGATTCTTTCCGGGCCTTATCCTTATAATGTGAAAGCGCAAACCTCAGAAGCGGTTATCGGCAATACAAACGCGGCTATTTGTGCCCGACTGAGTGTATTGCAGGCCGATTATAACATTAAAGGCGCTGGTCGTACCTTTTTCAGATATCTAACGGATACCTACGGCAAGGCGATGAATCTTAAGCAGGAGGAGTTGGATCAGCTGATAAAAAGCTGTGGCAACTGCCGGTACCTGCTGGCAACCCAGTTGACACTGCCGGTATTCCTGGAAGTAAATGCAAAAGGATGTATTACTCCGGGTGAATTCACTGCTGCCATGACTGCCCTTAACCAGGAGCCATGGAATGGTGGCCTCAGTGTAGAGGATGGTAACTATGAGACGATTGTGGCCACTTATCTGAACCACCGCTGGGGTTTTTCACTTGGCTATTCAGACTACGAGGACTACAGAACTAAAGTAACAGCAGGGACATCGGAATTACTTTGTAATGAACCTGTATATAAGTCAGTAACGCCTGATCCTGCTGCCTGTCTGATGGAAATGATAGACGGCGCTATAGCCGGTGGCCGCCGCCGTTATGTTGTGTATATTGATTCGGTGCGACAGGAATTCCGCAGGCAATACATCACCGTATGTGCCGGCACAAGAGCTAATGCCAATCTGAAAACACAGCAGCAGCTGTATCATTTTACCCTTTATTATTACGATCAGGCGGGTAACCTGGTAAGAACAGTGCCGCCGGAGGGGGTAGACGTACTCAGTGCAGAAAGACTGAATAAAACGACCACTGAGGTACCTGCGGACTTTGCCTGTAATTACAATGGCGATCCGTTTAATACTGCTTTGCCATCGGCATTGAACGAACTGACCAGTTCTTTAAATATTCAAACGGGAGTTGCAGTAGAGATGTGGATAAAAGGGCGTCCAACGGGAGCTACCCAGGTATTGACACCCACTTCCAATAACAATTATTTCTTTACTACCTGTGTAAGTAATACCTATTGTTATGTATCGATTTACAAAATGAATCCCGAAACGAATGCTGTCAGTTTCGTGAGAAGTAATGATATAGCGGTACCAATTGCCACCTTTACAGCCGGCAATTGGCTGCATCTGGTGGTGCAGTCAGGTAACCTGATGGATGGGGTATTGAATACCTATGTAAATGGACGGTTACTGAATAATGATACAAAAGCGCCGCCTGCGCCCTGTGCCTGGGATGTTACAGTGGGTACAGGTGGTGTATCTATTACCAACGATCTCAGTGATCTGAAACACCTGAGAACTTATAACCGTCAGCTTACCGGAGAAGAGATATGGGCGAATTCACAGGAGCCTTGTATGGCATTGGTGGCTGGTCAGGATGCGAAGCGTTTCTGGGGGCGGTTTAATACACCTGCCAACGGCGCGCCCGGAACGGTGGGAGGGCCCAACTCGAACGTGGAGGTACGGCCAGTGCCGGTACAGCCCCAACACAGGCTTGCTACCGATTATGCCTATACGTCTTTGAACCAGGTATCTACGCAAAAGACGCCGGATGCCGGTGTCAGTGGTTTCTGGTATGACTATAAAGGGAGACTGATTGCCTCCCGGAATGCCAAACAGGCGAAGCGCAATAATAACTATAGCTATAGCGTATATGATGCGCTGGGCCGTATTATTGAGACTGGTGAAGTTTTGAGCAATGTCAGTATTTTTGAGCCAGGGTTTATTAACGGTTATGGGAATCTGTTAGTAGGTGCTCTTTCAAATCCTGAACGTATCTATACTACGTATGACAGTCCCGTTCTGCCATCTGGTTTGGGTACACAGGATAACCTGCGAAACAGGGTCTCCTCCCAGGGCCGGTATGTTTCCATCCCGACAGGAGGATATACGGTGGATAATTTTGTTTATAGCTACGATTTGCTGGGCAATGTGAAAACCTTCTGGCATGGGAATGGCTCGTCTGATTATAAGCAGACAGATTATAATTATGACCTGATCAGTGGAAAAGTGAATGCCGTGCGTTATCAGCCAGGAAAGGACGATCAGTTCTATTATGGCTATGCCTATGATGCGGAGAACAGGCTGGTAACAGCAAAATCGGGCATCAGCAGTGGTTCTGCCGACAAATGGGCAATAAGTGACCCGGTTACCGACGCTTACTATTACTATTATAAACACGGTCCGCTCAGCCGCATGGAGTATCTGCGGGATAGATTGCAGGGTATTGACTATGCCTATACACTGCAAGGCTGGCTGAAAGGGATGAATGGTAACTATCTCCAGCCAACATCCGATATGGGTATGGATGCGGATCAAACAGCACCAAGGAAGAATTTTGCTAAAGATGTGGTTTCCTATACACTGGATTACTTCAAGGGTGACTATACTCCGATTAGTAAGCCGCCATCTGGCATTAATCCTTTTACATTAGCATGGAATGGTAACGCTGCTGATATAGCAGGACAGGATCTGTATAATGGTAATATTGCCCGATCAGAGCTTGCGTTGAAAGGAATTAATGGTGGAAACCCGGTTGGGTATGCTTACCGCTACGACCAATTGAACCGGTTAAGAACCATGCGTCAGCGTACCATGACGAGCGGTGCCGCCACCTGGGAGCTGGGAAATGTTTCAGCGGAGCCCTACGCGGAAGACCTCACCTACGATGCCAGTGGTAATATTCTGACATATAACCGCAATACGGGAGATGGTCAACCAATGGACCGGCTCACCTATAACTACCCCAGGAATGGTGGCGGTCAGCTTACCCGGAACCGCCTGAGGTATGTGAAGGATGGGATCAAAGACCCGGTTTATCCAGGTATGGATATCGGGAATCAGGCCCCCGCTGTAGAAACAGTCAGCGATATCGGAAATGCGGCCGGTGATGCCTACATGTACGATGAAATTGGTAATCTTATAAAAGATGGGAATGATGTATCAGAAATAGAATGGAATGTTATAGGAAAAATCAAAAGTTTTAAAAAAGGAACACTTAAAACGGAGTATTTTTATGATCCTGCGGGTAACCGGTCCAGGAAAGTAGTGGAAACATCCGCCAATAATTACACCACTACCTTTTATGAAAGGGATGCTACAGGTAATGTTCTGGCTACCTATGAACAAAAAACAGGGTCTGCTGACATTATATGGAAAGAACAGTATCTTTATGGTAGCAGCCGTCTGGGGGTATGGAAACCTAACATGAAGCTGGGCGCTGCCGGTACTAAAGATGCACTATGGACAGCATTTAATAACCGGGAGTACGAGATTACGAATCACCTGGGGAATGTGCTGACGACGATAACGGATAAGAGGACAGTAACTGGTGGCGTGTATGATGTGGCGATTAGCAGTGCGGTGGATTATTCGCCTTTTGGAATGCAGCTGGTGGGTAGGAAGATGAGTGGAGGGGGTTATAGGTATGGGTTTAATGGGAAGGAGAATGATAATGATGTGAAGGGAGAGGGGAATCAGCAGGATTATGGGATGAGGATATATGATCCGAGGATAGGAAAGTTTTTGAGCGTAGATCCAATCACTTATCAGTATCCAGAGCTTACACCATATCAGTTCGCAAGTAATAGTCCTATACAAGGAGTAGACTTTGATGGATTAGAATTAGTTAATAGTAATCAGGAGCCGCGTTTTCTGAAGGTAGTCGGAGGCCAAGCTACCTTGGCAACAACGACAACGATAGTGGTAACCAGGACAGCAGAAGAGGCTGGCAAACGGATGGCAGTTAATGCAGCTGGAAGATTAGTTACTTCTACAGGAATAAGAATTGGTGGCAGTACAATTGGAGCAGCTGTGTTGACAGCTATACTGACTGTTATACCACTTCAGACGTCAAATTATGAGAACAGCAAATCCTGGATAGATCAGAAGCAGGCTGCAATGGAGAAAGCTAAAGCTTTTTATGCACAGTCTCACATTGAAGAATTTAGGGATCCGTCCGGATTGTCTGATGAATATTTAAGAGGCGTCCAAGATAGAATTCTTAAAGGCGATGCTTCCGGTCAGGATTATTTATACAAAAAGGAGATAGCGCGGAGGAATCTCACAGGTTCTGAAAGTTCTTCTCGCCCTACATTGCATATTCTTGGAGAAGAAGGCGGAATTATTGGTGGGAAAGTAAAATATAGCAATGGGTTGACTGTAGGATTTATGGCAGATAAGACAGTAAATGGGACAACGTTAGAATTTACCAATACACTCTTTTATCCAGATGGCGTGGATGGAAATCAATTAAAGAATGCTTTTGGAGCACGTGAAATGCTTGAAACACTTAATGCAATGAAAGATTATGCCAAAGATCAAGGATATGAAAAGGTGAGGATACAATGGAAAAGGGCTGAGAATAGCTCTTCCAGAAATCCTGGTCATGAATTTGATCGTACTTTTGACTTAAATAAATAAATTATTATGTATTTAGATTTTGAAAATATTTTTGATACTGAATATAAAGATGGGGAGGATATGAATAGGACTATAGCGGTATTAAAGAGAAGTGGCGCAACACAGATGGAAACCGTAATGCTTTTAGTAAGAAAATTGAAAATTTCTTTAGCAGATGCAGATTCATTAGTTGTCAACTCTGAGGCATGGAAGGAAAATAAGGATGCTGTGGAGAAGTTCAGGAATGATTTTGGTGATTATCTTAAGAATGTCGAATAAAAGCTCGTTTAAAAAGCACATAAATAGAAAACCCGGTCTGTTGTGACTGGGTTTTCTATTTATGTGCGAATGCCTTCTTTGTCCTGGCGTTTTGTAGCAGGCTATCGATAGTATATAAAATGCAGTGTTGATCTTCTTCAGGCAATGAGCTGATTTCATTAAGGCGCTGTAACATAGCAGGATCTTTAACGGTATTGTCTTGTCCTAGAATAGGTTTACACTTTTGATGTAAACCTATTCTAGGACAAGACACCCATCGAAATCCGCCAGATCATTTACACTACAAATCTCATAGAAAACTTAAATGGGAAAATCAGAAAATACACCAAAAATAAACTCTCATTCCCTACAGACGAGGCTGTGCTTAAATCCGTATACCTGGCCTTACGGAAGCTTCAAAAAAATGGACCATGCCCATTAGAAAACTGGGGCATGATCCTTAATCAGTTCTTAACTATCTTTGATAAAAAGGTGAGAATCTAGTTATCAATTTGACTCCCCGATTTTTTTATTTACGCACTTAGTGAAATAGTCCCGTAATAAAATTGCCAGAACTCCCGCAGCGCGTCAATGTCGATTTTGTTTTCATGATTGGCATGAAGCTGTTGCTTTCTACTATCAGATCATCTAACTCATATCCTTGTATTGGCGGGAGTAGCTCATTTCTAATATCCCAAATCCATAGTTTGACCATTTACCCGTATCAGTACCTACTAAGCTTTGCTATCCGTTCATTCTAATCTGATTGCATAGCACACTTTTCTCTTCTTATCTTTATTTACTTTTTTACTAAAAAATAACAGAGAGATCAATGGATACTTTATATCCCGAACTTAAAACGTACATCTATCAATATTGCCTGGAGTTTATGACAGAGGACGAAATAATGGCGAAGAGAACGGTTTTGTATAATTTCTATATGCCATCCGAATCGACCCTGTCAAAAATGAAGGAAAAAGGATGGATAAGTGACCATCCCAGAATACACGCCATGATAACAGATGGAGCGGAAGCACTGAAGGACAGGATTGTAAACCGGATCTGGGACGAACATCGCGATGAATTATGTTTAAATCTTTGTCCGGTTTGTAATAAAATTGCCAGAACTCCCGCAGCGCGTCAATGTCGATTTTGTTTTCATGATTGGCATGAAGCAACTTAAAAAGTTGCTATTATCGATGTATATTTGCACGAAACCCGGTTTTATCAATACCTGTTCCTATGCCCATGACTATCCGTATCCAGGCTCTGCTGGCAATGCTTTTTTGTCTGTTCTTTTTTCCCACTAAAGCGCAACCACCTCATCATGAAAAGTTTTTTCTTAATCTGGATAAACATCCGGATGACACCATCGCGGGAAAACTATTTGTACCTATAGAGGATACCTATATTTATAATCTCTTTGGTAACCCGGCTCCCATAAAAAAAACGCAGCTGCTGATAGGAGAGCATATCTATATAGTAAAGACCGGAGGGCGGAGGGAGATATGGAGCAGCTTTACCTATTTTGGAGAGCGCGATATCCACGCTGAATTCTTACCCTGGGAAATGGTGCAGCCCTATCATGAAAGAGTTTCACCTGGCGCCGTGAAGGATTCCATTAACGAAGACTGGTATCTGTTTGGCGACAGCTGGGTGAAAGACGAAATAAAAAAGCTATTGCCTTTTATACTTTTAGCGCTCTGCCTACTTCTTTTTGCCGGACACTGGTACTGGAATAAAACATTTGAGGTATTCCGGGACTTTTTGAAAACGAGGTGGGGAATGGCTGCTGTTATAGTCATTATGCTTACCTATCCGATAGTACTTTTTTTCTGGCCAGGTTATATGTTGAACTTTCACCTGCTTAGCAATTGGAGCTACCACTTGTTTTTTTGGTCATCCGGGCTGATGGAGACAGCTACGGTTCCCATTGTTTACAATTTCCAGCATATCGCTTTTATTGCAGTTACCATGTTATTGCAGCTGATGTGCATTTTATTGGCAGTGTGGGCATCCGGCGCTTACCTGTCCTTTTTTACACTATATATTGCTACACCCCGGTATCGGATATATGGCCGCCGGTATGCTTATGGAAATCCTCCGGCAAACATGAGTTTTGATAAGCTGGTCATGTATTGGTTTCAGTTTATGGTACCTGTATTGTTAAGCGCGCTGCTTATGTATTATTTTATACCGGTGAATGATGAGTATAAATGGAGGTCGCTCCTGATACTGATAGGGCTGGTATTGACGATGATCCTGATTTATCATACCGTATTCTCTAAAATACCCATTCTACATGAATGGCTGCTGAAAGCCGGCAGGAATTTGCTGGGTTTCTGTGTGCATGTAGTGCTGCTTTTTATAGTGCTGCTGACAATTAACCTGGTGAATTACTTATGGATGATCAGGTCCTGAGCGGAAGCATCTGTTTGATGTTAATTTAAATTCAAATGAAACCATATATCTGCTTAATACGGGATTTTTCCCGGTATGTTTATAACATAGAAATATTAGTTACGGGAGATGGGAGATGAGAAGTGATCTATTGCAGGTCGATCGCCTTATGCGTTTTTACGATCTGGATTGATGCCTTTTAAATCCTTTGCTGTGGGTTGTTTAGGCATATATTTTTTCTCAGAAAAGTACGATGGATATGCTCTGCCCGGGTGCTTTTGTAAGCATATAAAATAAGGAAGGATTCCAATCGAAATTTTTTTATTAAAATAAATTGCTGGAAAAATAAATTGTTGGAAGTAAAAACTTATCCTTAAGTTTACTTTACTTTTAGATATCGTTAGCCGATTGTATCAAATCTCAAAATAACTGTTATGAAAACCATTTTGTATCATACCCTCAACAGGTAAGGATCTGATGATGCACTTGTTTTAAGACAATACGACTTTACATAAGGAACGTAATACACCCTATTTGATGAAAACAACAGACTCTCCATCTGAATTGTCAGGCATTGTCGTCCCTCAAATTACCCTTCCTAAAGGAGGTGGCGCCATAAGTGGTATCAGTAATACATTTCAGCCCGATGCTTTCTCCGGAACCGGTAGTTATACTATTCCTTTGCCCGTAACGCCGGCCAGAGGATTTGAGCCATCACTATCGCTTTCCTATAACTCCGGACAAGGCAACAGTGCATTCGGACTAGGATTTTCATTGACATTAAGCAGCATTACAAGAACCACCAATAAGGGCATTCCCAGGTATATGGGAACTGATATTTACGCATTGACAGGTGAAGGGGAACTGGTGAAAACAACGGAGCGGGTGGCGCAACTCAATGGAGAAAGCTGGTTGGTAACAGCATACCTCCCAAGAGTGCAAGGCTCCTATGCCTGCATTGAACAATGGGTAAGTGAAAAGGACCATACTTCCTGGTGGCGGGTTATTTCCATGAATAATACCACAACCGATTTTGGTACTGCCAGCAATTCCCGTATCACGCATCCGGCCGATCATACACAGATATTTCAGTGGTTCCCGGATACATCAACAGATGCAAAAGGAAATAAAATAGCGTATACCTATAAGGCGGAAAATGATCATAATGTTCCTCCTGCTATCTATGAAGTGAACAGGAGCTACGAAGCCAACAGGTATCCGCAATCGGTGAAATACGGGAACTACACCGACAGTAAAGGAAATGCACAATACGCATTCGAAATGATCTTCGATTATGGCGAATATGACCTGTCGGATCTTCATCAAAAAAATGCAGATCCTTATACGCCTGTACGGGAATGGGCATACCGCCCCGACGCCTTCTCTTCCTATAAAAGCGGCTTCGAAATACGCACCTGCCGCCTTTGTCAGCAGGTATTACTGTTTCATCATTTTGAGGAACTGGGAACCCCTTGCCTGGTGAAGAGCATCGCATTGACTTACGACGCGCTGCAACACTATCAGCCGGTACAGATTGTCACGATGTCGTTACTGAAAAATGTGGCCTCCACCGGCTACAGGAAAAATGATGACGGCAGTTATGATAGTAAAACATCGCCTGCGCTTGCATTGGATTATACCCCGTTTAATGTGCCGGAGTCGCCCGTGTTTGAAGTGCTGGAAATGGATGGTAATACGATTCCGGGATACCTGGGCGAACAGGGCTTTTTGCCGGTAGACCTCAACGGAGAAGGCTTGCCGGGATTTCTTTTCAGCAACGAATATATCACCACTTACCTCGCCCCGCAAGGAGACGGCAAATACAAATTGCCGGAATCCCCCGCGCCCTTTCCCATTGAAAGAAATTTACAGGATAATAACGCCTACCTGGTAGACCTGGACGGCAACGGACAGCTGGAGCTACTAGCCGGCAGAGGTTTCTATCAGTATAATAACGATGGGAGCTGGAGCAGCTTTCAGTCATTCCCGTATAACGCTGTTGATAGCAGCAATCCTTTCCTGGAAGTGACAGACATGAATGCCGACGGCAGAAGTGATCTGCTGCTGGCTACCGGAGAAGAGATACTGATCTACGCCTCTGCAGGTAAGGAAGGTTTCCGCCAGGGAAGCATCACACAGAATGAAAATGGTATCCCTGTTAAAGCGGCTGATCCATCCGGGCAACTGGTAGCCTTCACCGATATGTTTGGCGACGGGCTATCCCACCGGGTATGTATTTCAAGCGGATTAGTAGAATGCTGGCCATGCCTGGGTTACGGCCGGTATGGAAAAAAGATTACATTCGGTAATGCCCCTGAACTGGGCATCGAACTGGATAACAGCCGCCTGTTCCTGGCAGATATAGACGGTTCCGGTACCACCGACCTGGTGTATGTATCTTCCCACACCGTTACCATCTACATCAACCAGAATGGTAATTCCTTCTCACCTCCCATTGTAGTGAATCTTCCCTTCCAATACGGTCTGTCGGATCAGATTCATTTCATGGATGTAAAAGGCAACGGCACCAGCTGCCTGGTTTTTTCGAAGATGTTACCCGTACCTGTACATTACTACTATGATTTTGTCAGCGATGGGATGAAGCCTTACCTGCTGAACCAGATCAGCAATAATATGGGGGCGGTTATCTCCATCAGGTATTGCAGCTCCACAAAGTTTATCATGGAAGATAAACGAGCAGGCCGCCCCTGGGTAACCAGGCTGCGATTCCCGGTGCAGGTGGTGGAGAAAATGACCGTAAACGATGTGTTGTCCGGTACGAAGACCGTTAACAGCTATAAGTATCACGATGGTTACTACGATCCGGTGGACAGGGAGTTCCGTGGCTTCGGCTTTGTTGAATCCTGGGATACGGAAACCTTGCTGGAGTATACGCAAAGCACCGACAACCCGGATTTTCCGGTGAACAGGTTAAACAAGGAATTGTATGTGCCTCCCGTTTATACCAAAACCTGGTGTCATACCGGCGCCTTCCTGGAGAATGAAGCCATCATCCGGCAGTATCAGCAGGAATATTTCCAGGGAGATCCGCAGGCACTGAACTTTCCCCCAAGCGTTTTTGATCCGGCGATTTATGAGGCGGATGCAGCAACACTACGACAGGCATATGCAGCCCTGCAAGGTTTCGTGATGCATAAAGAAGTATATGCCAATGATGACCAGCCGGCATCAGTAAACCCATATACCGTTGATGCTTCCAATGTAACTGTGTTGCTGATACAGCCTAAAGGGGATCAGCCTTATGCTTCTTTTGCAGTGCAGAGCCGCGAGAGTATCAGCTACAACTATGAAAGAGAACCCCTTGATCCGGCCATTACGCAGGACTTTACGCTGGAGGTAGATCCGCTCTGCGGCAGCGTATTGCTGTCGTGCAAAGTGTATCTCCCCAGGCGCAGTGGGCCTTTTGCAGACAGCCATGTTTATTCCGAACAACAGCAGCTAAAGGTAACGGCTCAACGAAACAGCTATATCAATACCACCAGTCAGCAGCCTTACCGTTGGCGGGGTGTACTTTACCAACAGGAACAATTTGAGATCATTCATCCAACTCTCAGCGGCGCTTATTTCACTTATGACACTATCAAAACGCAGGTAAATACCGCCCTTGAGCAGATCATTCCTTATCTGGCAATCCCAGCCCCTCAGATATTACAGGCGCAACAGCTTACAATCGGGCAGGCATACTTCTGGAATGAAGCACAGGACGCCATGCTGCCACTGGGTCAGTTGTCGTCACGGTCATTAATACACCATCAGCAGAACGCTGTGTTTACTGCCGCAAATATCAGCTACCTGTTTGGTGAAAATATGACAGCGGATATCATCCGGGATGCCGGCGGCTATTACCTGGATACAACTACCGGTTACTGGTTCAACAGGGGATTGGTACAACACTATAATAACACCGCTGCATCGTTTTACCAGTTATCCAAAACAGAAAATTCGTTTGCAGATCCGTCTTCTTCGCTCTTTAAAAAAAGCACCTTTTCTTACGATCCATACTACTTCCTGGTTACAGATTGCAAAGAATACCTGGATGCCGGTAATGTCAATGAAACAACTGCCGTTTGCGATTACCAGGCTATGAAGTTGCGACAGATGGTGGATATTAACGGCAACGTTACACAGGTATTATACGACCCGCTGGGAAATGTAGTGGTAAGTGCTTTATTCGGCAGCGAAGAAGGTGTTCACACGGGCGCTATGCGGTTATATGAGTACCTCAGTGAGCCTGCGGAATACGTGGTGCGAACCACCAACAAAGACAGCGGTCCCATTACTTTCGATGACGTGATCAACGATCCGGCCTACTATCTGCAAGGCGCAGCTACTTATTTCTTTTATGACCTGGATGCTTACCAGCGGGATAATCAGCCGGTGAATAATATTACCCTCACCCGGACAGATTTCTATCACATAAATGGCGGCACCAGTACCTTCGCCTGCCAGCAAATGATTCAATACAGCGACGGACAGGGGAGAAGCATTGAAAGTAAACAACTCGCGGCAGGAAATAAATGGCAGGCGTCAGGCCGGGTGGTTTACAACAACAAAGGAGGCGTGGCCGAATTGTATCTTCCCTATTACAGTGATTCCCCGCATTATGAATCCCAACAGGACCTGGTGAAGGAATTTGTTCCCCCGCCCACTATCACACAATATGATGCGCTGGGAAGACCCATACGCACCGATTTTCCCAAAGGTTTTTACAGCTCCATCGTATATACACCGTGGGAGGAGAAGGCATACGATCCGGATGATACGGTGATCACCTCTCCCTACTACATCTCTTTTATGGCGAATTATCCTGCTAATCCTACGCAGGAACAGATCAATGAGAAGGATGCCCTGCAAAAAGCAGCTGCATTTTTCAATACGCCAGCCATACAGATCAGGGATAATACGGGCAGCGTGTTCCTGAAAATTCAGGATAACCTGGGATATGTGGCTAATACGGCCTTTGCTGCCATTGTACAGGGTTCGGCGGTTACGTCGCAACAGGTGTGGGATGAACTCGTCCTTAAACAATATCTTTCCGCAGATGGATATGTAACTGTGAAGTTTCAGCCTTATGAACGTGGGTTTGTTCTACAGCTGGGGACGGCATTCAATAATTTTATTCCGCAAATTACCGCACTGTTAAAGCAAAACTGTGTCACCGCATACTACGCTACCGATATCAGCAGCAGGATTACCACCGTTATTGATGCGCGACTGTATTATTCAAATGTTACAAAAGCAACCAACTACTATAATTTCAGGTATGGTTATATGATGGGAGAACAGGATGCGATACTGACCGACAGTATTGACGCAGGTAAACCATACAACCTGAATAATATTTTTGGCAACCTGGTATGGTCCTGGTCTCCACGCAACTACAACCAGCTGATCAGCTACGACCGCCTGCAACGGCGTATAGCCCTCCGGGTTAAACAGATGCTCCCGGCGGATAAAGTTGAACTGGCTGACCAATACCCGCTGGCGGAGGTATTTACCTATGGCGAAACACAGCCGGATGCCGCAGCGAAGAACCTGCGTGGGAAGATTTATCAATTGAATGACCTGGCCGGCATAGGCACCCGCTATGTTTACAATATACAGGGCAACTCACTGAAAGATTCCAGGCAACTCACGGAAGACTATAAACTGCCGCCGGACTGGAACAATCCTGCATCTGTGCCCCTGGCTCCTGAGATCTACGATATGGTGTTTTCCTACAATGCACTCGGACAGGCACTCACCCAGCAAACCCCTGATAGTACCATTACCACTACCGGTTATGATGTACAGGGGCTGGTTAATGCCGTCACCGTTACCTACGAGGATAAAACCACACAACCTGTAGTAACGCAGATCGATTACGATGCGAATGGCCAACGGACCAAAGTGTATTATGCGAATGGCGTGAGAACGGCATTTACTTATGAAGATACCACTTCCAGGCTGCTGCTGATGAAAAGCACCCGACAGAACAATGATGTGCTGCAGCAGATCGGGTATACCTACGACCCGGTGGGGAATATCACACGGATGACGGATGCCAGCATCGATATTGTGTTCAGCAATAACCAGAAGGTGGAACCTGTATCGGATTATACCTATGATGCGCTGTACCGGCTGATCATTGCCAATGGCCGTCAACATCCGGGGATCACTGCCACCACCTACCGGAATAATGTGGCCGACGGCGATTTTAAGCAAAGCAAATTCAGTCAGCTGCCGGCAGATCAATCCGGGCTTGAAAATTACCGGGAGCAATACAGTTATGATGATGCTTTCAACCTGGTAAGCACCCGTCATACAGCCGTTTCTTCATCATGGACCCGGGACACGCCGGTGGAAGATAATTCCAACCGCCTGCAGGGACTCACTTACGACGCATCGGGGAATCTCCGGCAGCTGCTGATCAATAACGCGGTGCCTCTTTCCTATAACTGCTGCGAAAACCTGGTGAAAGCAGGCGTCATTGAACGGCCGCAGGAACCGGATGACAGCGACTACTACAACTACGGCAGTGATGAGATCCGTGTGCGCAAAGTATGTGAATTGGTGGCGCATGGAGGCGGGTCTGTGAGTATTACAGAGAAAGTTTACCTGGGCAATTATGAAATTAAATATGAGAAAGCAGGAGGCGCTACCACACTGAACAGGCAAACGCTGAGAGTAATGGATGGCGGCAATTGTGTGCTGATCATTCAATACTGGAAGCAGGACGATAACAAAAAAGAGGCTGCACCCGGTACGCGGCAACTGCGCTGGCAGTTGAGCAACCTGCTGCATTCCGTGTCGATGGAGGTAGATACCACTGCACAGCTGATCAGCTATGAAGAATATTTTCCTTATGGCGGTACCAGTATCATCGCCGGAAGTAGCCAGGTGGAAGTGTCCCGGAAGGATTACCGCTATGCGGGAAAAGAATGTGATGATAGTACGGGGTTGTATTACTATGGCGCACGATATTATGTATCCTGGCAGGGCCGCTGGCTGAAGCCAGATCCGGCAGGACCAGTGGATGGGATCAATCTGTATTTTTTCTCCGGAGATAACCCGGTCACTTTTACAGATCCTACCGGTAACTCAAGAGAGGTGGCAGTCACCCCAAGGGTGAGGCAGCGACTTGAGGATGCACAGGGCGCGATTACATATGCCAGAAACAACGTGCCATATGCCGGTAACGTTTCGAATGATGTAGTAACCACCCGTGCTGAAAGCACGGCACGTTTCAATGTTTCCAGGGATATCCTGCGTACTACCTTCCTGGATGCGGAAGGCACCAGTGCTACCGATGCCTTCAACAGGGCCTCCTCCGCCATTGCCGCACATGGAGGTGCCTGTAATGAATTCAGTGCACTTACCCATAGTTACCTTATTAGCCGGCCCACCACCGAACCGGTAATCAGGCTGTGGGATGCCACAGCGCATCACTCCTTTACTCTTATTGGTGATCCGAGAGCGCTGCCGGAAAGTGAACTGGTGATAGCCGACGCATGGCCCTCCCAATACCAGGCATCTACTTATGCAGATATGGGATGGAGCCATACTTTCAGCCCTGCCACGCTGTCTATTACCACAGAAACACCACCGGTATCTGCCCAACAGGCTGCGTTAAATGCACAGACATTCACTGCTGCATATGCCAGAATTCCTGCGGTAGGACAAGCGGGTGGCGGACTACCTGCTTATACTCCAACGAGTACGGCCGGAAGGGACGATCCAAGAGGTACGCTTGCTGCGGGCGAAACATACGATCAATACTACAACAGAACGCTGACCTGGAACGGCCTCTTTGGCAATACGCACAGCACTGCACAGCGGGTACCACACTTCTACTATTCCGAAGCCGCTGTTGGTACTGGTATATTCCTTGTTCCGGGTGTAGAAAGCACAAATGTTACAAGGACTTATCACACCGGGCATGTTAGCAATTACCTCGGATTGTGGTTCCACTGATATACATGGACTCTTTACATTACCTCAATACAAAATAACCATGAACTCCCAGAAAACAACAGCTCCGGTAATACCTGCTTCACTCAGGGATTTCTATCACCGGCATCCTGCATTTGATATACTGAGTGTGAACCTGCTGGACAAAGACGTGCTTACTTCCCATGGATTGAAAACATCCTCCGAAGAAGTGCAGCACCTGCGTAAGTGGCAGCGCGTTTCCCGCATTTCGCCAGACGACCATACCGCGCACACGCTTTACGAAGAGGGGATCGACTCCGCCCAGCAACTCACTACCATGAGCCGTACTACTTTCCTGCATCAATACCAGAAGAAACTGGGAGATGCCGGAACCGCCAACAATGTATACGACAGGGCGCTGCGGGTAAAAGACCAGACCATGCACCTGCTGGGTACGGTGAATGGCGTGGTGGCCAACAGCTATTTCCGCAACATGGCAGTGAATCATATCAGTGATGAGGTAACCGGTTATTTTGAAGCGCTGTCCGACTACCAGGAAATCTTCGGCAGCCTTAACTTTTGCTCCTGTGAGGAATGTAAATCTGTGCTTGGCGCCGCCGCTTATTTCGTGGACCTGATGCGGATCATCGATAAAGCGATTACAGTACCCAACTCACATAGCGCCAATCCTGTTCCCCCGGGACTTACCCTGCAGGCACGCCGTCCGGATCTCTGGAATATAGAGCTGAACTGCTCCAATACAAATACGATGGTACCGTATCTCCAGATAGTGAATGCTATTCTTGAGAATACGGTAGAAGATGCGCTGATCAATGAAAACCCGGGCACTTACCCCGTGGTATGGCAGGCAATGGCCACCGCTGTATATCCTTTTAATATTCCCTATAACCAGCCGCTGAACCAGATACGCGGACTGCTCAAACAATTCCAGCTCACCCTGAGCGCTATCATTGCCGCATTTGATCCCACCACGCTGCTGCCTTTAGGTTATGCCGTAGAAGAACTGAACCTCTCCTACGAAAGCTATCAGCTTGTAAAAAAAGTAGCTACCACCGGGGCAGACCTGACAGCCGCCTACGGTACGCCCGTTGGGAACAGCGATAACGGTGGATTGGATGTACTCACGAAAATGCTGGATCAGACGGCGCTTGAACGGAGCGAATTTATGCTCCTGCTTCACCAGCAGTTATCCCCGGAAGAACGTGCAGGCGTTACGTATAGTTATGTACCCACTATCTTTGGTACCCGGCTGATGCTCGTTTTTTTCGGAAATGAAGTACGTGGCTCCTTTAATGAAAGTTATGGTACCCTCGAAGGTACTATCAGGGATAATATCATTACCGGTACCTGGTCACAGGCCGGTGTAGATCCTCCGGATAACCAGGGTAGCTTCCAGTTTACCATGGCTGCCAATCTATCTTCCTTCACCGGAAAATGGATGAAAGGATACGAAAGTGAATGGGATCCTACGCCCTGGAATGGTACCCAAACCGGCGATGCACAGGCCACTACGCTGGCGCACCAGTTATTCATCAACCAGGGATTGAGCGCCAACGCCTACATGGAAGTGGTGGTGAATAAAACAGATCCGGATCATCCTTTTGAACAGATCACCAACATCAACCACGATACACTCGATCGGCTGAACAGGTTTATGCGCCTGGCGGCTGCCATCGGATGGGATTACCCTACGCTCGACTGGCTCATGACCTCTTTTGGTTATACCGCTGTTACCGACGAGATGCTGGTAACACTGGCGAATGTAAAGGCCTTGTCGGACCGGCTGAATATTCCCCCGGTTAATCTTGCCGCCTGCTGGTTCGATATCAAAACCACGGGCATGGGCGATGGTACCTATTCCCAGGCGCTCTTCGATACCATCTTCAACGATCCTGCCCTTATCCGCAATGGGGAAGACCTGGATTATTATCATCCCACAACAGCCATCAGTGGCAATGATAAAAATGCACTTTTTAATAATTCGCTTTACCTGAATACGCCGATCGACTGGATTGTAAGCCAGACGCTCTACAATACCGAAAATGCCGACGTAACCCAGGTCATGCAATCCTCGCTGACCTACGCACGCAGGATTGTTTCCGGTATCAAAGCCTGTAACAATGATCTGACCGCCATCGCTGCCAATTTCTTTCCGGATACCTCCAAGATCACGCTGGGTGTGAGTAACCTGTCGCTCTTATACCGGCATACCCTGCTGCCCGCGCAACTCGGCCTGCCGGTAACAGATTACCTGATCCTGCTTAAGCTGACCGGTATGTCAGACAAACAGCGACTGATGCCCGCAGAGATCAAACAGATAGCAGATGTAGCGGACTGGATGAAACTGGCCGGGTTCAATGTGTATGAACTGAACTATATTCTCAATAGTGTGACCAGTTTGTATGTCAATACCGGGTATACGAAAGACTCCCTCAGTGCTTTCCTGAAATCCTTTGTGTTGAATATGCAGCCGTTACTGGCTGCCAGCAACAGTTTTGTTTCCAATATCATTACCACGGATGTATCCACTGCGTTCTTCAATTATTTTACCACCAATAGCTTTATTGATGCCAAAGGCGTAGTGCTGAAGTCACTGACAGATACAGAAAAAGCGAAGATCAAAACCATCACTTTACCTGACGGGACTTCGTATACGCCTGATGCCGCACAGCTCAATGATGTACAAAAGCGGTTGAACCAGATTAATACAGATCAGCAACAGGCGGTTACCAGCAACCTCGCAGGATTTTTCGCAGCGGAGGTGCCTTTAACAGCTGTTATGATCAATGGTATTGGTACCATACAGAAGATAACATCTGTAGTGGCTTTGCTCATGAGCAATACCGGTGCAGATGATCCGCTGGTGGCGGCGTTTATCCTGATGTTCTCACAACACCTGCTGCTGTCTGTGAGACTATCACTCACGCCGGATGAACTCAGCAACATTTACCAATATCCGGCGGCCTACCTGGATGGCAGTAAAGACGTATTTAATTTTACGCCCCTGCTGCTTTCCAATGTGATTAATATCTGGAAGATGAAAAGCCTGGTATATACTTTCCAGGATACAAAAAATCAATTCATTAACTTCCTGGCGCTGGTGTCGGCAGGGAAAGTAAATGATGATGAACTGGCAAAATTGTGCGCACTCACGGGATGGCCGCTGGACCAATGCGTATTTGTGTGCAACCTGTTGTTTGGCGCGGGAAATCTGTGTAGTACTGTTAGCCAGATTTACCAGGTAAACAATTGTTTTGTACTCGGGCTGCAGTTGGGATTGGATATGTATTTTATGAAGTCGCTGGCTTCACTCAAATTACTACCGGCCGCTGATACTACCAACTGGCTCAACTTTACGGATAGTGCGAATGCGCTGACAGGGGCGTTGCGTGCGCGTTTCGGGGATCAGGCCTGGGTGGCTGTCTACAAAAAATATAATGGCCCGCTGCTCGAACAGCAGCGGAATGTGCTGGAAGCATTCAGCATATGGAAGCTCCGCAAAACCTATGCAGACATCACCAATTCAAGGGCGTTGTATGAATACCTGCTGATTGATGTAGACATGGGAGGATGCAGTGAAATATCCCTCATCCGGCAGGCGCTGAACTCTGCACAGTTGTACCTGCAGCGTTGCCGCCTGAACCTGGAGATCAATGTGAGTATCAGTAAAGATGATATTCCTGATAGCTGGTGGCCATGGCTGATGAGTTACCGCGAATGGGAAGCCAACCGGCAGATCTTCCTTTACCCTGAGAATTACCTGAACCCGGCACTGCGCAGAACAAAGACGAATCTATTTAACCAGCTGGAAAATGATTTGTCGCAGAATGAAGTCACCAAGCCCAGTGCAGATCTGGCTTACAAAAAATACCTCGATAGTTTCAGCTACCTGGCAAAGCTGCAATATGTAGATGCCTGCCAGTATGTTACGCATGATCCTACTTTCGGCGCTACCGATACGCTTTATCTCTTTGCCCGGTCACAAACGGATCCGGCCAACTATTACTACATCACGCGGCAGTCGGGCAGCATCTGGTCTGAATGGAAGGAGATCAAGATCACCATTCCATCCATGTTCATTACGCCGGTATATGCGTTTAACCGGTTATTCATTTTCTGGACGGAGTTGTCTTCCGCGCAGGTAGCAGATCCTACGGCGAACAGCGACAGTGCCCGTGCTACTGTTACAACTGCATCCGTTAATTATTCCTTTATTGATTTTAATGGTAACTGGACGCAGCCACAATCGCTCATCAGCAACCAGCCTGTTAATGTGGTGAGCAAAACGGATTTGCATGCACCATTCGACCCTGCACTGTTTGATGCGGATCAGCCCTATTGGTATAAGGTAGCGGCAATACCGGTGACCGGCGATCATTTTGCGGATCCTGCGGTAGGAAGACTGAGCGGTGAAAAACTGATGATCTATTACGGTCCGTTGCTGTCGGTAAATGAGCGCAGCAAGACTTTAACGCCCTCTAAAATAACGCCGGGCAATGCCAGTATCGTTGCTTTTGAAGACACATTGGGTACTGCCGTCGGCGATTATAATGAGCTGGTGTGGGGGCCTGAAAATGCCCAGTTGCCATTGATGGGATCATCGGTAGTGGACGACATGCTGAATCCATCCTGGCTGATCAATGAGGATGAGTTCAGGTATCTGGAAAATGATACTTTCGGAGATAACTCCACACCCGCCTTCCAGGCAGGATTTGACGATGTATCCGGTGCGCTGGTGTTGGTGCCGGTGTATAATACGATCGGAGCCAACTATACGGAAGGTATGGGCTTACAGCCTATTACCGCATTTCCTCCGGTGCAGTCGGCTACTATCATGTCTTTCTACTGGCCGGAGGGCGGCATCTCTGCGGAAGATTCAGAAACTTATTTCTATAATCTCCAGGCGCCATCCGGACCACTCAACCCGGAAGGTGTTATCGATCCGGATATCGTGGTGTACAGGGTCAGTATGATAGAATCTCTCATACAGGCAGAAAGTAAAACAGTGGCCCGCTATGTACTCGATACGCTCTTACAGCTTTTCCTTGGCTCTCCGTTAATACTGGGTAAGCCTCAGGGTGCAGGCGCAGGAGTAATTCCTGTGCGGAATACGCCTTGCAGTTTCATTTTCCTGCATCCCGGTGGTAGCTTCCTCATTGAACCGGAGGCGGTTGTTCCGGAAATAACAAGCGCCCTGGAAGTAGCCTCGACCTTCGGATGGGTAGGCGATACGTCCTTCATCAACTTCGGGATTGACATCAATGCGGCGAAGTCACTCAGTATTTACAAGGGCTTGCAAACAGCGGTAATCGGTGTGGTAGATGCCAATGGCATCGTAGACATGGATCTTGCTGCCGGGCTGAAACCGAATATGATCAATGGGTTGCTGCTCATTACCCTGTTGCAGGCACAATGGGTGCTGAATGTATTGTTATCTTCCGGCCGTACCGGCATACAATACGACAGCAAAACGGTGAATGAGGACGTGGATTATAACACCATGAAATTTAAATCTACCAGGCTGAATACAGGTGCGGTACAGGATCTCAGCAGAAGGCTGTTTGCCGGTGGAATAGATGCCGTGCTGGCGTTGAGCGCACAGCAGGCGCCCGTTAATATCGGCTATAGCTTCAGCGATTATCTGCCAGGGCCGCAGGTATCGTTGCCGGCAGCCAATTACAACAACCAGGTAGATTTCACCGGGCCGTATAGCCTGTATTACTGGGAGCTGTTTTATTATGCACCTACTATGGTAGCATCTTTGTTGAACAGCAATCAACAGTTTCTCGAAGCGGAACAATGGTACCAGTATATCTTTAACCCTACATTACCACCGTTCATTTTATCGCCTGATGCCTTTATCAACAGGGATATCAGTAAAACGCAATCAGAGCAGTTCTATACCAAATTGGTTACTTCGGGTTATATCGCCGGCGGTAATGTTACCAGTGCCGGCAACAGTGCTACTGTAGAGCAGATAGCGCAGATACTCGGGCTGAATCTCGCCAGGGATCCCAATGGCAATAATTTAAGAACAGCCCGGGAGATGCAGAACATGTTGCAGAACAATTATCTTTCTACACCATTGGTTCGCTACTGGCAGTTTAATCCTTTCCGGAACCATACTATTGCCTCTATACAGAGCGATCTGCAAAACCCGGTGCAGATAAAGGTTTACAACGATGATCCTTTCGATCCGGATGCTATAGCGCGACTGAGGATTGGTGCATATGAGAAGAATACGGTGATGCAGTATATCGATAACCTGCTGGACTGGGGGGATATGGAGTTCACCCAATATACCTGGGAAAGCATCACTACTGCTACGATGCTGTATGTATATGCTTACGACCTGCTGGGGCCAAGGCCCGAAGACCTGGGCCCATGCAGCAGTCAGCCTTCCGCTAACTTTGCAGATATCCAGGCCAAATATGGCGTAGACATACCACAGTTCCTGATAGACCTGGAAAGCACCGTCGGCAACCGGCTGGATCAGAACACCGGGAAGTCGGGTATTGCCTATAATGATCTGAACGTGTATTTCTGTGTGCCGGACAACAGCCAGTTTATGGGCTACTGGGACCGGGTGGAAGACCGGCTTTATAAAATCAGGCATTGTCTGAATATCAATGGTATTGCACAGCCGTTGCCTTTATTTGATGCACCGATAGATCCTAACCTGCTCATCAAGGCCGCTGCAGCCAACAATGGGGTGCTGGGCGTGCAGTATCCGTTCCAGCCCGCCGTGCCATATTACCGGTTTACGGCTATGCTGGCCCGTGCGTACAGTATTACCGGCGCCGTTATACAGCTGGGCAATACACTGCTGACCGTGTTGCAGAACAATGATGCAGAGGCGCTTTCGCTGCTGAACTCATCACAGCAGATAGCACTGCTGAATATGATGACGGTCATGAAGCAACAGCAGATTGAAGAACAGAAAAACACTATCACTTCCTTAAACGAAGCATTGCAAAGTGCGCAATACCGGCAGACGTATTACAGTGGGCTGATCGACAATGGCCTGAGTGGAAATGAAAAAGCGGCACTCATCATATCCGGCTCTGTGGGAGCGCCACAGGCGCTTGCCGTAGGTATTTCCGGTGTAGCCCTGGCAGGTTACCTGTTGCCCAATATCTTCGGTTTCGCGGATGGTGGTATGCAATTCGGGGAGGCGATCAATTGCGGCGCACAGGTCAGCGATGGCATCGCCGCCATGCTCAACCAGAGTGCATCGATCCTGACAACGGTGGCGCAGTTCGACAGAAGGAATGAAGACTGGGGCCTGCAGCAGCAGACCGCCGCCTTTGAAGTGTCGCAGATGACGGCACAGATAGCAGCGGCACAGTCGCAGCTTTCATTCTACCAGCAGGACCTGGCAGTACACCTGAAAAGTATAGACCAGGCAGCACGTGTGTATGATTTCCTCAAAACAAAATTCACGAACCAGGAATTGTATCAGTGGATGATTAACCGGGTATCATCTATCTTCTACAACAGTTACCAGCTGGCCATGACCACTGCCCTGGCAGTACAAACCACCTACCAGTATGAACTGAACAACAGTGATACGTTTATTACGTACAACTACTGGGACAGTCTGCGTAAAGGACTGCTTTCCGGAGAAGGCCTGCAGTTGTCGCTGCAACAGATGGAGACTTCTTATCTGAATCATAACTCCCGCAGTCTTGAAATTGAAAAGACGATCTCATTGCGGCAGACGTATCCACAGGAATTCCTGAAATTCATCTGGGGGCATAATAACGGTGAGCAGGGCGTGTTCAATTTCACCCTGAGCGAGCGTATGTTTGATTTTGATTATCCCGGTCATTACTGCAGGAAGATCGCAAGCATTTCCATATCGCTGCCGGCGATAGTTGGGCCTTATCAGAACCTGAACGCTACGCTGACCCAAAACTCCAACTATGTGCTGCTCAAGGCAGATGCACAGGATGTAACGCCGGTGAATTACCTGGTGTACCTGACGAGTACGGATTTTCAGGGTACCACACCGGCGGCGCCGTCTTCCAGTGTATTGCGTACCAACTGGATGCCCGGACAGCAGATCGCCGTATCGAAAGGAGTGGACGACAGTGGTATGTTCCAGCTCAATTTCAACGACGACCGCTACCTGCCGTATGAAGGTACCGGTGCGGTATCCAGCTGGACTTTCAAGTTGCCGCCAGATACCAATCGTATCAATTTCAACAGCATTTCAGATGTGATTGTGAAGATCAGGTATACGGCGCTTGACGGCGGCAGCAGCTTTGCCGCGAAAGTGAAGGCGCTCTATAAAACGCCGGCGCCGCAGTATGTAAACCTGCTGGCGAAAACCATGGAGATGAACCAGGCTTACGCAGATGCATGGTATAAGTTGTTTGTTACACCTCCGGTAGATGGTAAGCAATCCATCACCTTCAACGTAACAGATAATTATCTGCTGACCACACTCCGGAATATAAAGCTCCATGCAGTGTTGGTGCAATTTGAAGCAGCAGAGAATGCGGCAGTCAACGGCCCTGATTTTATCAGTCTGACGATCGGCACAGGCACTGCCAAAGACATTTCCATCACAGATAATTTTGGTGAAATAACACCGGCGGGCGTTAGCGGTGATGGATCTGCTGTGATGTGGAAACTGACGTTTGATATCAACAAAACACCGGCTATCCTCCTCAACAACAGTACGCCTAAATCACTGGATCCGGCAAAGTTGCTGAATCTTGCGATGGCGGTGGTTTACGAGGCAGATGTGTTCTGATAGACCTTATTTTCTCACCCTCAAAATAAACATTAAAGATTATGGGTTACGATCCTACTACATGCTACAATTCCCTGAAATCCCAGAACCTGGGACCATGCCCCAACGACCTCGGCACGGCGTCTTCCTACCACTGCCTGGATGCACAGGAAAGTGGCGCTATTCATGCCTTCTGCGCCAAAGAAGGTATTTACTATGAGCCTTTTCAATACAGCGAGGCTTATAATGTGACGAAGTGCCGTGAGAACGAGTACAATGCGGTGAAATGTGAGGAGAAAGTATTTGCGACAGTGTCGGAACTTGCGAAGTACCTGCGGGTACATCCCGACATGGACTCCCGTCCCTGTTACTGCTGTTGTTCCTGCCTGGCTTATGGCACACCGATCGCTATTCCTTCCGGGCTGAAGGCCATCGAGAAAATTATCGTTGGTGAAGAAGTGATGGGTGGCGCCGTTACCAGTAAAGGAGGAAAGCTATCTTTTTCCTGGACGCCCGCCGCTGTTACTTTCAGCCAGGGAACGCCGCCTTCTGATCCTAAAAGCGGTATTGCTTCCACCATGGTATTCATCTATTGCCATGATGATCTGGGAATCATCTCCACAGAAGATCAGCTGTTCATGACACCGGCAGGCGTACTGAAACAGGCCAATACCTTAAAGCCGGGAGATGAGCTGGTAACGGTATCCGGAGATGCCGTGGCTATCATGAGTATCAAGATCGGTAACTGGTATGGTGGCGTTCATCACATTACTGCGGGCGCTCCTTTCACCGGCGATCTCAATGGTCACCTTATCAGCGCCGGTAGTTTTGTAGTAGCAGATTTCTCTGTTCAGCTGGATCCGGTGGCACTGGGCAAGGGTTTTGAAGCCGGTCCGGTGATTGGCTCAAAAGAATACGAAAAGGCCAACAAATCGATGATGCTCAGAACGGGTGTTTATACGCATAAAAATGCAAAAGGGAATAAGGATCATCTGCCTAAACACTTCAAACTGTTTAATGAAACTCCTGCCTATATCCCTGCGGATGCGCAATCCTTCATCACCAATAAACAGGCGATAGATATTGTAGGCAACCCGGAAGCGCATTTCCGTCCTTATGGTAATAAAACCGGTATCGACAGCGTCAAATATCTCTTCCAGTTGTATAAAGCCTTTTACCCGGATTACAACTTTTACCTGGACTGGGAAAACCTGACACCGAATGCCTATTCGTTTGAATCTTACGGCGTGAAAACGGTGGTGATTTCAGGAGGCCTGGTAAGATTGCAGGGCTTGTATATCGAAGGACTGGCCTTTATTCTGGCGCATTGCGTAGCACATTTCGTGGTGTTGCCACCATCTGTATATCAGGGGCCACGTCCGCTGCCAACCATCCAGGCGGACTATTACGGAGTAGGGCTGGTAATGCCTACCGTCTGGCATTTCAACGCTTATTCTATCAATGGTAAGGCGATCACACAGATGGAACAGTTCTGGGGCTATATTTCACCGGAAAATCAGAAAGGTGATCCGGCTCATCCACAGGAAGATCCTTCTATTGAATGCAGGTTGACCACCATGACTTATGCAAGACTGGGCGGTAATCTTCCTCCATGTGCAGAGTTGCCGGTTAAGCTGCTGCAGCTCATTGGTGAACAGGTAGGTATCCTCGTGGATAAGTCGCCATTTGTGAGACTCTACTTCAGTGATGGTCTGGATGAAGTCACGGCATTGCCACCAGCCAATTATGCGATTACACCTGCTGTTACCATCAGCGCTGTGAATGTGCCGGTAAACAATGAAAGATCTGTACAGATCGTGGCAGATTTCAAAGCAGGAGTGGAGTATACCGTTGTGGTTTCAGGTGTAAAAGGAAGTAAGGGAGAAGGCATGGATCCAAAGAAGAATTCCATCAAATTCATTGGTCAGTAAACAGGAATGTTATGGATAATATGCTCATGGAACAACGGAGCCAGCTGGCGGAGATCCTTGGCCTGGAAGGGCCGGTTTCTGAAGAAGTGCTGAAAGCGGCTGTTGGAAATGAAAGCTATGCCCGTAACCTGTTGCTAAGCAAGGAGAATCCGCAGATGCTGGAAACCTTGCTGAACAAACCAGGGAGACAGGGCACACAGGAATTTTCTCACGCTACCCTCATCAGGAAAGCAGCTACGGCATTACTGCGCTGGGGTAAAACCGGTTTCGCGATTGTAAATGCAGATGTACTGGAGCAGCGTGAAGACGCCTGCCTCAGCTGCCATCATCTCCGCGATCCGAAAGGCACGCTTCAGCAGATCGTACCATCCGCGCAGGGGAAAGACAAACCAGGATATCGCACCGGTAAAAAGGTATGTGACCTCTGCGGCTGTAATATCGCCAATAAGATACGCCTGCCGTCTGAATTCTGTCCGGATGTACATCCGGAAGATCACCAGCATACACGCTGGGGGGAACCGGTGAACCAGTCGCATCGTAACAGCAGCTCCGTTTAAAAAGCTCAGATCCAAAGGGCCGGTCTTCGCAGGAGGGCCGGCTCTTTTTACCTTATTGCCTTTTTACCTGGCTGGGGTTCATGTTACATTTCTTTTTAAACAGCCTTGAGAAATGCGCGACTGATTTATATCCCAGCTGATAGCATACATCTGAAATGCTATGTTCTCCGGAAGACAACATCTCAAGCGCCAGGCCCATTTTATAGTCGGTCAGATAACCCATTACGGTGTTATGATACACTTCCCGGAATCCTTTTTTCAGTTTGTTATCGTTGATACCTACTTTCCTGGCCAGTTGCTGCAGGGAAGGAGGTGCATGGTGATGCAAGATCAGCAGGTTCCTGGCTGCTTCCAGCTTTTCGAGATCTTCCGCAGTAGTAAAGGAGGGCAGGTGTTTTTTTACCTGGGCCTGCTCCAGTTGCAGTAGCATCAGGCCGGCCATTTTATTATCAAAGATGGCCCGTTTCAGTTGCCTGGATGTATTACAGTGCAGTATTTGTGTCAGTTGCTGACTGATACCGGGCGTAATGAGCATAGGCGTGGTGTTCAGCTGATAGAATTGTTGCGAGCGTAAGGCTTCCAGCAAAGCGGAAAAAGCATGCTGGTGGATAGCGCACAATCTTTCTACATAATCAGCATCCAGGCAGATATCAATAAACTCCATGGATTGCCCTGCTTTGAAATCGATGTATCCTTCTCCGGCGGTAAAATAGTAAATGTTGTGATGTTGGGCAGGGACGTAAAAATGCCTGTTGGAAACAGGTATGCCTGATTTCCTTCCTCCTTTGATACAGAAATGAAGCTTTACCAGTGCATCATGTACCGCATGCATGCGATAGTCTGCTACCGCCGATGCCTGTATATGAAAGATGGCGCCTCCATCAAAATAATATCCCTTTCTGATACCCTTTATTGCGCCGAAATCGAATGACGCCGTTTCCCCGGTAATATCCAGGGGATCTGCAAATAAGATATTGGAATCGTATGATTCCGATAGTTGGCCGGATATGTCTGCCTGGATGGTTCCTCGCATAGATAAATCCTTTTCAGTCAATTATTACTCCGTTTCAGTCAAGCCCGCCAGAGATGTCTGCGTTACTTTTGCGCTAAAATAGCTAATAAATGCAACATTGTTTCAAAATTTTATGGCATTTGTTGTCGGCTTTATCCTTGCCTAATATATAGATCGTTTTATGAAGCAGAAATGGAGATGCCTGTTGATGGCGCTTTGCTGGCCGGTAATGGCGGTAGCGCAGGAGAAACAGCACACGCGGGAACAGCCCCGGGACACGACCGGGAGTCCGAGGAAACTGCGGGAGGTGAATATCACCGGCAACAACCGTACAAAATCTGAGGCGGCTGCATTGAAGAAAAGTGTGGTACCGGTAACTATTTTATCGGGAAAAGAGATAGAGAACAGGGCCAGCAACCTGAATGAAATGCTTGCCAGGCAGGCAGGGGTACAAATCAGGCAAACCGGCGGACTGGGAAGCGAAGCGCGTATTTCCATACGTGGTCTGGAAGGTAAGCGGGTGCAGATCTTCATCGAAGGTAACCCGTTGAACACACCAGACGGCAGCCTGAGCATCAATGATATTCCGTTGCAGCTGATTGAGCGGATAGAAATATACAAAGGAACGGTTCCGGCATGGTTGGGGGGAGATGGGCTTGGGGGTGCGGTGAACATTGTGATCAAACACCGGGACATCAGTTACCTGGATGCCAGTGTAACCCGGGAGTCCAATCATACTACTATTTTGTCGCTGCTGGGAAAGAAGACCTTTGAGCGTGCCGGTATGGAATTGGGCGCCGGCCTGTTCTATACAGCTACCGAAAACGACTATACGATGGAGTCACCGTATCAGCCCGGACTCCGTATTAAAAGAGACCATGATGCCTACCAATCGCTGATGGCAGGCACCAGTCTGCGCTTTCACAAACTCTGGTTCGATGAAATAGAACTGGAGGGCGTATACCTTCGCAACGATAAGCAGATCCAGGGAATACAGCGGAATATTCAACAGGCAAAAAACAGCGCAGACTCCCGGATCCTGGCATTGAATGCCCGGAAGGAAGGATTATGGCACGGGCGGCTGGATGTCCGGTACAGCCTTATCCTGGGCAGCTTTACAACGCATCTTACGGATACGTCCTCCTGGATGTACAACTGGGATGGAAGCCGTTATCCGAGTATCCTGGGTAAAGGAGAAATCGGAACAGGTCCTAACCTGAGCAGCAACCGGCAGCAGGAACTACGGCACCGTTTAAACCTGAACTATAAACTAGCTACCGCCTGGTCGCTGAACCTGAACAATACCATCCGCAAGGCTGGTTTTAATCCGGATGATAGTCTTGGTAACGCCTATGCCGGCAAAAATATGTACAACTACCCGGGCGATCTTTTCAACAGTGTAACGGGGCTGGCTTTGGAAGGCGCTGTATTGGAAGGCAAGCTGCTGATGTCGGCATCGCTGAAACACTACTATTACCAGGTGAGTGGTTACAATACCAATATATACGTGATAGGAGAGCCGGATAAAGTATCCAATGTGCAACAGGATGTTGGCTACAATCTGGGGATCCGTTACAATTTCACGCCTGCATTACTGGTAAAGGCGAGTTATGAAAAGGCGTTGCGAATGCCACAGCCGACGGAACTCTTTGGAGATGGCGCCCTGATAACACCTGCCATTACGCTGCACCCGGAACTGGCGCATAACGTAACCGCCGGCATATTTTACGACGGGAAACTGAGTGATCAACGCCGCCTGCAGCTGGAGTCCAACGTTTTTTATATGGACGTCAGCAACCTGATACAATTGGCCGGTAATGGGTTGTCGCTCGGATACGTCAACTATCAGCAGGCGCGAATCAAGGGAGTGGATGCGGAAGTGAAATATGATATCTCCCGTGATTTTTATGTTTCGGGAAATGCCACCTGGCAGCGGCTCACGGATGCCATGCGTTATTTACCGGGCAGTAATCATGTGGCCAATCCAACCTATCAGCTGCAATTGCCCAATATTCCATCCTTCTTCACCAACTGGAGCGTGGAGTATCATCACGATGGATGGCCATTTTCCCATAGCCGTACCCGTGTTATCTATGAAGGTTCCTATGTACATCAATACGATTATGGCTTTGCGGTGAGCAGCTATGAGAACCTGCGTATTCCGGGTTATCATACACATAACCTGGCCTGGGAGCAATCGTTCAGGCGTAACCGGTATACCATTACAGCAGAAGTCCATAACCTGGCAGATGCCATTGTTATCAATAATTATAACAATCCTTTGCCCGGCCGCACCTGGCGGTTGCGGTTCCGCTACCTGCTGTTTGGTAAAAATCAATAACATCAATTCTTAACTATTGTATATGAAATCAATGCAATTAAACAGATGGGCGATACTGCCTGCCTTCATGATACTGGGCGCCTGCTCAAAAGATCCGAAAAACAATACGTCTGCACCGGATAAAGATAAACTGGTGGTGGTGACCAGTATCAGCAATGGTACCTCGCAGGTATCTTATGTGGGAACGATGAAAGACCTGAGCGTGGGCGTTTACAATAACAATAAGGCCAGACCTTCTTCCTTTACGCCATTTATTTACACGCACAACGACGATGTGTTTGTAGTACCCAACCGTGGCGCCGATATATTGAAAAAGTATACACGTGCAGGCAACGGGGTGCTGGCGGAGAGTGGTAGCCTGACCATGCCGGCCGCTTCCCAGCCTACCGGTATTGCTTTCGAAAGCGATACCAGCGCATATTGCACGTTGTATAATACCGGTGTTATTGTGAAATTTAATCCAACCACCATGGCACAAACCGGCACCATCGATGTGAAGACATTTGCTGTTTCGGGAAGTACGCCGAATCCGGGTAATATCGTTTACCAGGATGGCAGGTTGTTTGTGGCCGTTACCCAGACTGTTAACGGTTACACCAGTGTGAATCCGGCGCAGGTGCTGATTGTTGATCTAAAACAGGGCAATAAAATTACGAGCACCACGGACGCCAGAACTACCTGGGCGGGTACTATTGATGCACCGCGTTCGCTGTTTTTTGATGAACAGGGAGATTTGTATGTGAACTGTGTCGCTTCTTACGGATTTGTGCCGGGACAAGAATCAGGCATACTGCGTATCCGCAAAGGCGCCAGTACTTTTGATCCGGGCTACTTTTTCCCTATATCAAAAGCAACCATAAAAGGGTTGTCTGCACAGGTAAATTATTTTCATCATCTCTGCTATGGTGGAAACGGGCAGGCATATGCTTCCGGTAATATTCCTTCGCTGGTAAGTAATCCGCCTAATTATGTGACAGACCGCTCTTATGGTATATTCAAACTGGATCTGGCGGCAAAGACCATCACAAAAATGGATATTCCGAATACCAATGGTTACTCCGGGTACATAGTGCCTTTTGAGAATAAAATTCTGTTCTCTGTTTCATCAGCCACGGGCGTAGGCATTTATACCTTTGACCCTGCTACCAATACCAGCAGCAATGGTCCGGTGGTAACAACACTGGGAGATCCGTCAGTGGTGGAAGTATTTAAATAACAGGGAACAACCGGTGACACTATCCGATATTGACAGGAAGGTCTTTTAAGAAGAGCATCAGAGATAAGCGGCAAAATACCTGTCCAGTGCTTCCTGGTTATATTTATCTTCCCCCCGCCAGTATTCAACGAATAGCCAGTCGTTTTTTCCTTTGAGTGGCCTGTCGTAGGATCCTGGTTTCAGGATATCAATACAGGCCAGTATTTCGATCAGTATTTTTCGTTCGGCTTTGGTTGATTTGATGACAGACGCTAAATTTTTTTCCAATGCGCCGGGGTAATCATTGGGTTGTGAATGCGCGATGACCTTTAAAATACTTTTAAAGATGCTGATGTCTTCCGGGGTGGGGTCTGGGATGGTTGCTGACTGCAGTTGTTGCAGGTCAAATAAAGTGTAGTCCAGTTGCCCATGACGTACGCCGCCCCATTTAATTCTTTCGAAATTGAGGACATTCAGATCGGTATTCTGGTAAAACTCATCACCGATGATGCCATATTTCAGATCGCGGCAAATGCCACAGGTATAGCTCGTATGGCTGATAACACCATTGGTATAGCTATGTCCGCTTACTGCTTTATGGAACTTATGGGGAGTTAACTGCTTTGCAATAAAGTAAGAGGCTAAGCCTGACCGCCAGTCCAGTCGCCTGCTGGAAAGACTGCTTAGAAAGGCTTTCACAATTTTATCAGTGGAAATGGCGGGTAACAAACCGGATATTTCTGCTATGCATTCGTCGTGAGAAATGGTCAGAGGATCGAACATCAATCCCTTGGATCTGGCATAGGTAAAGTCTTCCGTACTTACCTGCGGCACATCTATCCAGCCATTTTTCCAGTATGTTTTGAAAAGAATATTTTTTGCTTTCTTGTCCATCTGTTAAAAATAGTAAAAAGACGGATCTGGTAGTAATGAGGACGGTGATTAAGTTTTATTCACAGCGACAGCTACTGCGTTTTTATCAACCCGATTTTACTGCTATCGCTCACGGCTACCTTTGGAAACAGATCATCCTTTGTATGTGGTTTTCCATCTTGTCCGGATGAAAAAAGGGTATAACGGCTGCCGATTCTTTCATAATTGTAAAAGACCGCTCCCCGGAACTGAGCGGATTGAATAGCATCGTGGATGGGCGCGAATTTATCATCTTCCAGCAGTTCCTGCAGATTGTCGGGGTATTCGCCATGTTGCAGTTTATAAAATTCAATATTCTTAACAAGGTTGTTTAACTGCATTTGTGAAATTTCTGCGAATCCACGTTTAGACAAATCTCCATTCTTCATGTAATAAAACATAAAGCCATATATTCCTACCGTAAAAAGAATGCCGGCCGCGCCTATTATGGCCAGCCATTTATCTCTGTATTTAACAATGGCAAGGATTAAAAGTACGAAGCCTGCCATTCCGCCGATCAGGGGAATCAGGCACAGCAAACCGGCTAAATAAGGTGGTGTTGACTTTGTTGTTTTAGGGATGTTAATGATCGTCATTTAAGTACTTGGTATAGGTGAATAATCAGGCAACGGATGGAGCAAGATGTGGGCATAAGGGTGTCTTGCTCTTTCCTGTTATTTCTATAAAGATAATTATTTTAATAAAAACGATTGACAGATCGTTGATGACAGACAGGGAAGGGGGGCTTAAAACGTAAAGGATGGCTCTCAAGAGCCATCCTGATGTTGTATATACAGAAAAATGAGCAGGGGAAGAGTTATGCTCCAACAGTGCCGGTTACAACCTCTCCTGCGCGCTTGTAATTGGCCAGAATAACGCCTTTGGATGTTACCAGGCTGTCTGTTAATGTAAAGGTGGCAGGAATTGTCCCGTTTTGGAACAGCTTTTTCCCTTCACCAAGAATCAATGGGTAAATTTTGAGGCGGAGTTCATCTACCAGGTCGTGTTGAAGTAACAATTGAATGAGCTTACTGCTGCCCCATACCTGGATATCGGCGCCTGCTGAATGTTTGAGCTTTTCGATAGCTGCTGCGCTTTTGAGGAAAGCCGTATTTTTCCAGTCTGATTTTTCCAATGTTTCCGACAGTACATATTTTTCGCCATCATTGATACCTGGCCAGAAGTCGGCATGATGGGGCCAGTACGACGCAAAAATATCAAATGTTTTTCTGCCTAACAGGTAGGCGGCCGGTTTAAGTTCTTCCTGCATCGCTTTGCCAAAAATCTCGTCGCCATAAGAGGCTGTCCAGCCGCCATGTTTGAAGCCTCCTGAGGTGTCTTCCTCCGGGCCGCCCGGCGCCTGCATTACGCCATCTAATGTAATCATGGATAACACAATTATTTTTCTCATACGATGATAGTTTATTGTTTAAGAAACAGGAAACGTTTTTTATGATGGAAGGTTCGCTCTTGGGTGAATGCTACTTTAAAAAACTATCCAGGTAGCCCAGTATTGTTTTAGTCTGCATCATCAGGCTAACATGTCCCTGTGAAGGAACAACGGCCAGCTGTGATTTGGGCATTGCGCCAAAGTCGCCGCATATGGCGCCGCCCAGCAATTGATATGTTTTTATCAGTTCAATTTTATCGAGGCCATCATTGTCTCCGGCGATCAGTAATACAGGGGCAGTAATTTTTGCAATATTTGTTTCACCTAAATTGAACGGGATATGATTGGATGCAATCATTTGTTCCAAGAAAGGGATCCATTTTGTTGTATCAGGCGCCACAGCATCGTATGCCGCTTTCATGGGCGTGTTTGCAAAAAGTTCAGGCTTCATGGATTTAAACGCATTGGTTACTTCGGGTAGCCAGCCATTACTTTTATAGGTAGCAGAAATGATGACCAGTTTCCTGAGCCGTTCAGGGCTTTGTATGGCAAACTGGTAAGCCACCGCACCACCAAAGCTATATCCTACTACATCGGCACTGTCAATTTTCAGGTAATCCATTACTCCTGCTACATCGCTGGCCAGGGTAGCATGCGATAATTTTCTGTCTGAAAATGGGGTATGGCCATGTCCCTGTAATTCAATAGCAATGACTTTCCTGTTTTTTGATAACTCAGGAATCAGTTCGCCCCAGTTGGTGTTAATCGTCATGAAAGCACCATGCAATAAAATGACAGGCCTGCCTTCGCCATATACTTCGTAATAAACCTTGATGCCATTAACAGGTGCGTAGCCGCTGTTGGTGGATTGTCCGTTTGATGGAGATGCTGTAAGCATAATGATAGTTATGAATAATATTGACTGGAGAAAAAGATATGTTTTGAAAGCGTTTTTCATATAGCTGTTTGTAACGGTAACTTGAATGTTGTTGACACTACAAAACTAAAATTCACTTTACTATCAGGCCCGGGGTAAAAACGACAACTTGGGGGATGAATTCCGACAAAACGGGTCTAATGGTGGTCATTATCCCGGAGAAAGTACTTGGGGCAGCATTTATTAACAAAGATTACCGCCTGGATTTACAGGGACAATAATGTTTTAAATAACAAAAGCTTTCTTTATTTTGCGATCACCTATTATTCTGTAGCATATATTCAAACGTTCAGTAACCCGGTCAACTTGTATGAAGTACGTAGCAGTTACCTCATCAGCTGCGATGATAGAAAAGCAACTAGATGAGTTTATCCGGCATGTAAAACCTATACCCGGTATTAAAAAAAATGAAGACAGGCAACTTTTTGTATCCTGCATGGCGCGGTCATTTTCGTGGCATGCAGGGTGGGTACAGTCCGCAAGCACCGGAAGCATTGCTTCCATGGAAGTATTTGATCCGCTGAAACTGGCGATCAGGCAAAAGCAGGAAGGCCATAAGATGGATGCCTGGTGGCTAACCTTTTTAGCTACATGGTTTGGAAAACATGCCACTACCGGCTGGCGTTTGACCGCCGCTATTTACACCGGGCTTCACAGTAGTAAACATTGGAATTGGGAAGCAGTATCAGCAGCGCCGGAGTTGTTTGAAGACTGGATGTCGGCCAACCAGCCGTTATTGATGCACTCCGGGAGATTGGGAGGTCTTCATAAACAGGAACTGTTCGACGGGTACGAGGCCGCCAGGGCCACTGAAATGCTGGGTCGTTTTATCCGGTGGTGGCATATTGGTTATGCAGAAAATATAGGAGATGCCGTGATGTATGCGGGACAGTCGCCTCATGCACTTTTCCGGTACATGATGCGTGATGTCAGCGAAGGTCTTGTTATTGCTCCTTATCATCAGTATCATTTTCTTACTTGGGCAGGGCTGTTAGGGCTCGCAGATATCCAACCCGATGCGGCCTATCTGTCAAATGGCAGTGTTTACAAGAAAGCCTGCCGCTGGTTTTTTTATGGGAAGTCGCCCGCAAAAGCAACAGGCAAAGAGCTGACGCAGGATCTTGCCTTACTGGCTGCTTACCTGGATACGCCTTTTATCTTTGCAGTACTGGAAGCAGCTATCTGTAATTTTTATCAACGCCGGCAATGCGAACCTTCCTGCCGCTAACGGATACACGATCTTTACTAGGAGACCTGAGCCTTATTATTTTAGCTTCTTTCATCTTTATCAAAGAAATTGTTGTACTTTCACGCCGCATTTGGTTTTTAACATAACTTTCACAATGTTAAAATTAATAGGGAATCAGGTGAAAATCCTGAGCAGACCCGCTACTGTAAGTTCTATCAACACACTTTGACATCTACTCTTGCCACTGTTTTTAGTGAATAAAAATGGGAAGGCCGTCAAAAGTGAGAATAAGTCAGGAGACCTGCCACTGCACATAAATTTTTAAAGCTTTCGAGGATGGGGCTTTGAATGCAACTTGCACTGAATTTAATTTCAGGACCTTTTTGTTTTCGTATATCATCTGGTAGGCTATCAGGCGAATTTAATTATTAACCTATATGTCAAACGTATTAAAGACGTTGCTATCAACGTTTTTAGCATTTATTGGCACTCATCTGTATGGACAGCAAACCTACCGGGACTCTACACGTGTGGATACCGGAGGCGTTAAGACATTGCGGGGTGTTACTATTTACACATCAGTATATAAAGAAGTTATTCCTTCACAGAAACTCTCTGGAGATAACTTAAAAAGCCTGAACAGTTTTTCTGTAGCTGATGCTATCCGCTATTTTGCGGGCGTACAGGTAAAAGATTATGGTGGCATTGGCGGCCTGAAAACCGTTGACATGCGCAGTATGGGCACTAACCATATGGGTGTGTTTTACGATGGCATCCAGTTGGGCAACGCACAAAACGGACAGATCGATCTTGGAAAGTTTTCCATGGATAATATTGAGTCCATTGCCGTATACAACGGACAGAAAAGCGATATTTTCCAGCCAGCCAGGGACTATGGCTCCTCTGGCAGCATTTATCTGCGGAGCAGGAAGCCCGTTTTTGATTCTTCCAAAACAACCAATTTTAAAGGCGTTTTTAAAACGGGTTCGTTTGATTTAATAAATCCCTCTGTACTGTTTGAACGTAAACTCACCGAAAATATAAACTACTCCATCAGCAGTGAATTCATCAAATCTTCCGGCCGTTATCCGTTCCGATATAAAAGAGTATATCATAAGTCGGGTGATATCGCCTGGGATACCACTGCCATACGGCAGAACGGAGACATCAATGCACTTAGAGTGGAGAGTGGTATCTATGGAAATATTAACCGTGGCGTATGGAATGCCAAGGCCTATTTCTATGATTCAGAAAGAGGCATACCAGGCGCCATCGTGAACAACGTATGGATGCGCTCACAAAGGCAATGGGACCGGAATTTCTTCCTGCAGGGATCTCTTCAGAAAAACGTTCTCCCCAAGTATGATATACAGGTGAATGCAAAGTATGCGAACGACTACATGCGCTATCTGAATCCCGATCCTACTTTAATGCATATCGATAATAATTTTCGTCAGCAGGAGTGGTATGGCTCGGTGGCCAACAAATATAGCGTGACGAAAAAGATAGATATCAACTTGTCGACGGATTTTCAGTACAATACCCTGAACTCGAACCTGGATGGGTTTGTATCACCAAAAAGATTTACTTCCCTGGTAGCATTGGCAGGGGCGGCAGAATTAGGTAAACTGAAAATGCAGGCCAGTCTCTTAGGTACTTTTGTAGATGAACGCGTTACCCGTGGAAATGCAGCCAGTGGAGATTCTGCCATCGCTGCACCTTCCAAGAATGAAGTAACGCCGGCAGTTTTTCTCTCTTACAAACCTTTTCCCCAAACGGATTTTAACATACGGGCTTTTTATAAGAATATCTTCCGGATGCCCACCTTCAACGACCTGTATTACACCGACATTGGCGATATCAGCCTGAAACCGGAATATACCCACCAGTACAACCTGGGTTTTGCCTACCGCAAAAGCCGTGCAGGCGCCTTGTTGAGCGAATGGCAGCTGCAATCTGATTTTTACTTCAACCAGGTAACCGATAAAATAGTGGCTGTACCTAAAGGCAGCGGCATGTACCGCTGGATGATGATGAACATTGGCGAGGTAGAGATCAGGGGAGTGGATGTGGTATCAGACCTGGCATTTTCTCTCCCGAAGGGCGTTTTATTAAATGTAAGAACAGCCTATACTTATCAGACAGCACAGGATTTTACAAAGCGGAAAAGCAAGGAGTTGCAGAAGATCACGTACGGTGGGCAGATTCCTTACATACCCTGGCATAGCGGCTCCGTTATTTCAAGTATACAATATCAATCGTGGCGGCTGAATTATAGTTTTATTTATGTAGGAGAGCGTTACCAGAATTCGGCCAATATCCCGGAGAACTATGAGCAGCCCTGGTACACCAGCGATGTATCTGCGTCGAAAAACATTCAGTTCAAAAGATACCGTTTCCGGATTTCCGGAGAGCTGAATAATGTGTTTAACCAGGATTATGAAGTGGTATTGAATTATCCGATGCCCAAACGAAATTATAAAATCATCTTATCTGTTGAGCTATGAGAACACCGGCTTTATTTTTCATAGTACTGTTGCTTTTCGTTGTGTCCTCCTGTCGCAAGGATGTAGAGGTATTTATGAATGAAGATACTTCCCTGGATTCTTCTGCACAGAATGGCTTTGCCGGTTTTTACCTGCTGAACGAAGGGAACATGGGCAGCAATAAGAGCACACTGGATTATTTTGACTATGCTTCCGGTAAATTTCAACGGAATATCTATGCGGCCATTAACCCCAATGTACCTAAAGAATTGGGCGATGTAGGAAACGATATCGCTATTTATGGCAACCGGTTATATGCGGTGGTGAATGCTTCCAATAAAGTGGAGGTGATGGATGCCAGAACGGCGCGGAGAATCGGGCAGATCCAGATCCCTAACTGCCGCTATATAAAGTTTGATAAAGGATTTGCCTATATCACTTCTTACGCAGGACCCATTGAAGTAAATCCTAATTATACCCAGAAGGGATATGTCGCCAAAATAGATACCACCACATTGGCGATGGTAGATAAATGTATCGTCGGCTACCAGCCCGATGGCCTGGAAATCACCAATGGCAAGATCTATGTCGCCAACTCCGGCGGCTACATGGGTGCGGGCAATACCGAAAAGTATGAACGGACGGTTTCCGTCATTGATCTTGCGACTTTTAAAGAAGATAAACGCATCGATGTCGCTTATAATCTTCATCACATCAAAGCAGACAAGCGCGGGGACCTTTGGGTTACCTCCAGGGGCGATTATAAAAAGCTCGCTTCCAGGCTTTACTTTATTGATAAGCTTCAGCAGAAGGTGACCGATACATTGCCTATTGCGGTGAGCAATTATTACCTCGACGGAGATTCGCTCTATGTATACAGTACCGAGTGGAGTTATATTACCTATTCCAACGTGATTACCTATGGCATTGTAAATACACGTACACATGAAATTGTAAGCCGGTCTTTTATCACAGATGGCACCGACAAAGAAATAGAAATCCCTTATGGAATTATGGTGCATCCCGTCACCAAAGATATCTATGTAACAGATGCAGGTAACTATGTTTCACCCGGACTACTGTACTGTTTTACGAAAGAGGGTAAGAAGAAATGGAGTGTCCGGACGGGTGATATACCTGCTCATTTTGCCTTATTACCAAAATCATAAATAAAATGCTACCTGGAAAAGGGTAGCGGAAACTGAAATTAAATATGAAAAGAACCTTTTTTCTGAAGTTGCTGGCAGTGGTTGTTTTCTTTGCTTACGCCTGTAAGAAAGAGCAATACAACGCCCCAAATATTTCCGGTGTGGGAACAGATACGATTGTACTCAGCCTGGGAGATAAAATAGTGCTGGCCCCCAACATCACCAATCTGAAAGGAAACGATTATACATGGCTGGTAAATGGAAAGGAAACCGCTTCCGGCCAGGTCAACTATACCTTTGAAGCGGCAACAGCAGGTAATTTCAATGTTACATTCAAGGTAAATAATAAGGGAGGGGCAGATGAGCAGACTTTCAAAATATTTGTAGAGAAGGCGATTACTGTATCCATTGCAGATGCGCTGGCAGTATCCATGGGCCAGGTAATTGAAATCAAGCCTGCGATAGATGGCCCTAACCGGACCGATTACGAATATGAATGGTCTATCGGCGATTCTGTTATAGGAAAGAAGCGTGACCTCAGCTTTATTTCACCTGCGTCCGGCACTTTTGCACTGAAACTTCGCACTACAGCGGGTAAACAATCTGCCACTGCCACACGCAATATTACCGTGAAGGCAGCGCAGTATGTGAAAAATGCCTACATGGTACTGGAGTATGCGCCTGCACCCGCTAAAAATCATAACTGGTCTATTATAGGAGATGCAGAATCCTGGGAGTTCGGGGATGAACACCCGCTTCCTTATAGTGAATTTTTAACCCAGGCCACTGCTTTAAGAAAAGACGATACTTACAGTTCGCTTGTTTTGGGTTCCTGGGGCGGCTCTGCCACATTTAAGTTTGATCATACCGTTTCCAATGCTCCGGGCAAACCAGACATCGAGCTGACAGCTACTTACTCAAGGGCCGACCTGCCGGCAGTATATGTAGCCTACGACCGCAATAAGAACGGTAAACCGGATGAAGAGGAGTGGTATGAAATCAAGAACGAAGATTATGGAATAGAGGATCTGCCGGACTATGAAATGACATTTACCTACAATAAAACCACGACAGACGACAGAAGAGTATACTCTTACTTTAACTGGAAAGATAACCAGGTAACGCCGATAGCGGGAGAAGTGGTGACTAACAAAACCTTCAGCAGCTCTATGACCTTCGACGGCGTTTTCTCTACCAGGGGCTTTTTCCCGGGGTTAAACATGATTGATCTTCCTTCGAAGAAAGTGGCGATGATGGAAGGATGGAAAGCCTCCTTTACACGTAAGGGAAAGCGTATCACCAAGAACCTCACCGGTGCTGCTCCGTTCTCTCAGAAACTGAATGTAGATATTGATCTGGCAGTGAATAAGAAAGGAGAGCCCGTTCAGTTACCGGGGATCGATTTCGTGAAAGTGGTGAAAACCGTTTACCCGTTCCAACAGGATTTTATTAATGCTGGCGGCGTAATGACAGATTTTAATATGGACGAGAAAAGGATGTTACACGTAGGTGGCATTTTAGACAAAACCCTCAAAAATTAAAGAAAGCCGGGCTTGCCCAAATTAATATCTAACCAAAAAAATCACGACTTATGAAAAAGTCCTTTTCTTGTAAAACCCTATCAGTCGCTATCTTTTGTGTTGTAGTAGCAGCCTCCTGCTCGAAGCAAAATGATTTGACACCGGTTGCCCCAAAGCCGGCTGAAACTGCAAAAGCAGGTGGCGTTTCCCTGTTATCTACCACTTATACGATTACCTTCGAGGGAATCGGAAGTAGCTATATGGCGGGACCAACCTCTTATGCAGATAATGCTTATTCTGCCTATTCCGGTACACAGATAGCCCCTTATGTGCATACCCCAAGCAATCTGAAGTTTGGTATCAAAGGCGCCGGTAGCGGTACACCGGTAGATTACTGGAACGGTGGATTTATTGTTTCCGACTGGAACTATAAGGCCAACATTCCTGGAAAAACAGGCGACTGGTGGTACTCTTATCTCAACCAGGCCAGCGTTTATTCTGGTACAAGTGGCTCAAAAAATGGTGGCTACTCCGGTAGCAGCAATTTTGCCGTGATGTTTGGCTATGTAGACTTTTATAATTCCAGCTATGCTACCCGTCCTAAAATTGATTTTACAAGCGGTAGCGGCGTGGTGAACGGCACGTATGTTTGTCTTTCCTCTTATACTTATGGCGTAATTCAGAACGGTAATACCTTTGGATCCGGTGTGGCTACACCCCTCAAAGATGTTGCTAACGGAAAAGGATATCTGAAATTACAGGCGTATGGCTTTAATGGCAATACACCAACCAATGGCGGTCTCCCGATTGAGATGTACCTGGCCAGATACAACAATCACCTGCCTGTTGTAGCCCCGGTAACAGCATGGACGTTCTTTGACCTGTCTGCTTTAGGTACGGTTACCCGCGTAGAATTCAACTTCGAGGGTAATGATTCAGGTACCTATGGCCTCAATACACCGGCTTATGTGTGTATGGACAATGTGCAGGTAACGTTGTAATGGTGTAAACCATGTAATGCCCGGCTTTCTTATAACACAGCCATCAACTAATGATAGCGTAAATAATAATTTGATAAAATGAATAACCGATTTAAATTTCTCGTTTATCTGGCCTGCGGTTTATTTTTAATCAGCAGCTGTAAAAAAGAGGATGCTGAAATCCCGGATGCTCCGCCTGTTATCACAGGTCTGGAAACGGAATATTATGTAGTGGTAAAGGAAGCGCTGGTGCTGAAACCTACCATTGCAACCAAAGTGGATTCCATTGTTTGGGTGCTGAATGGACAAAGGGTAGCAAATGCCCTGCAGTATAGTTTTCAGGCGCCTGCTACTCCGGGAAATTACAGCCTGATCGTGATGGCGTATAACCGGGGAAATATTATCCAGAAAGTACTTCAGATTGCTACCGGCAGGTATGTAAACTGGCAAACAACTACCAGTACTATCTTAACACTGGAAGCATCGCAAAAATTTGCCAATAAAACGGATGTGAAATGGGAAGTATTGTCGGCCCCGTCTGAACTATACAGATTATCTGCCAGCAATGCGCTCACCGCTATGTTTACCACGGTAGACAGGGGAAGCTACAAAGTGAAAGTTTCTTCCGGCGACCTGGTAGATACCTTGCTGATTACGGTGAAGTCAACAGATCGTGCACAGTCGCCCTATATCACAAAAGTATTCGATTACCTGCCCGCTCCCGGTCAGTTTGTAAACGATCTGCCCAAATATGTAGCTGGTGATACCTACGAAACAATGGTAACAAAAGCAGGGAAAGAGCTTATCGGAGAAGACGCCAACCTGATCACGTTAGGTGGTTGGGGAGGTTATGTAGTGGTAGGATTTGATCATACCATTGTGAATGTATCCGGCAGACGCGATTTCAGAATTTCCGGCAATGCCTTTGGCGCCAACTCTAATCCCCGTCCGAATGCGCCCTTCGGTGGAAGCTGCGAACCCGGTGTGGTAATGGTGGCCTACGATAAAAATAAAAACGGCAAACCCGACGAGGATGAATGGTATGAAATAAAGGGCAGCGGCAACTTCTCCGCAGAAGGCGAACCTTGGTATACGGCCGCTGTGAGCAATAAAGTGGATGTGCGCACTTTCCGTAACTACGAAATGACTTATAACCGTCCCACTACAGAAACGCCTGGTACACCTCAGGGGCATATCAGCATCAGCAATTATATCCGCTGGACAGATAACCAGGGACAACAAGGCTACAAAATCAAAAATACCTATCATTCACAAAGCTACTATCCGGCATGGGTGAAAGAGGATAAAATTACTTATAAGGGTATCCGCCTGGCACAAAACGGTTTGGAAGAAAGCGGACAAGGCAGTTATTATGTGCTGTATGCATACCGTTACGGATATGTAGATAACTATCCGAACGCACATGATAATTCCGGTATTGATATCGACTGGGCTATTGATAAAAACGGCAATAAAGTGAATCTGCCGGGCATCGACTTCGTAAAAGTCTATAATGGTATTGACCAGGAAAATGGCTGGTTAGGAGAAGCATCGACCGAAGTAGGTCGTGGTGAAGACCTGCACTTGTTGGGAACCAACATCGCCACTATAAAATAAAGAAGAAGACGGGAACGGTCCCGTCTTCTTACCACTCTTCTGTATTGCGGAATGAATATAGGAACGAGACAATGGAATTGACAATTTTGAAATAGTAAAATACAGTTTAGAGAAAATTCAATTAGTATTAAATTTATGAAAAAGAGAGTTTTAGCATTTGGTGCGTTCATCGCCGTAGCGGCAGTATCCTGTTCAAAAAACGACAACATTGAGCCGGTGGAAACACCCGAAGTAGAATTGGTAAATGTGCTGTCTCAAAATGCCGTAGCACAGGAAGATACCTTGTTTTTTAAAGTGAAGGCATCTGCCGGTAGCACTTTTACATGGTCTGTTGATGGCAAGGACGCAGCAATTAAAGACTCCATCTTTAAGTTTGTTTCAAACGATTTAGGTGAACACACGGTAACCGTAGCCGCGTTGAAAAATGAGAAAAGAGCTTCTTCCCAGACGAAAGTGTCCGTGTATGGGAAATATAAATACGGGACTTTCGTTTTAAATGAAGGCAACATGACCACAGAAAACGGCTCGCTGACTTTTATCAGCCCTAAAGGTGTGGTAACCGACAGCGCTTATTTTAAAGCAAATGGCAGCCAACTCGGCAATGTGGCGCAGGATTTATTTATCTATCACAACAAAATTTACATCATCTCCCAGAACGGTAAAAAAAATGCGGTAGGTGCTTCTTTTGAAAATGATGGTATGCTGGTAGTCGCCAATGCAGAAACACTCAAGAAAGAAGGCGCTTATAACGATGAATTATCAGTACTGAAATGGCCTACGCACGTGGCGGTATTAAACGAAGAAAACGTGATCATCCGTGATAACGGTGGCTTATACAGGTTTAATACCCTGACCAAGGCACTCACTTTTGTCAAAGGTTCGAAAGGTGCGTCCAAACTGACGATGGTCGTTTCTGATAATAAAATTTTTGCTGCCGCTGGTCCGAAGGTATTCGTGGTGCAGCCTGATAAAGATACCATCAGTTATGCACTGGATATCAAAGCTACGGTAAGTGGTGTAGTAAAATCCAACGATGGCAATATCTGGATATCCAATACCGGTGCTACTCCTAAGATCTCCAAGATCAATTACAGGGATTATTCGCTGATAAAAGCCAACGACATCACTACGGGTAGTGTGAGCGCTGGTTTCGGTGCCACACCCGGTATTACTGCAAAAGGCGATACGCTTTATTTCAGTGGGGCAGGTACTAAAATATATCGTCATATTTTCAGCATGGGAACTACTGAGTTTATGGTAGATGCAAAATCAATGGTGGAAAATGCCAATATTGTGTACAACAATATCGCTGTACATCCGCTGACGGGCGAGGTTTACCTCAACACCATCAAAGCATATGGCTGGGATTACCTGGTAAACAATACCAGTGTGTTTAACTTCAGTGGTAAAGCTGCGTTAAGCGCCAACTATAAGAATCATACGAAATTTCCTGCGGGCACTTTCTTTACCTATTCTTTTAATTAGACGAACCATGTTTTGATATAAGAGGTTGCCTGACTTCAGGCAGCCTCTTTTTGTTTTAGGGGAAAATGTCCCCGTATGTCTTCTTCGATCGTCATGATAGTAAACAAGTGATTTTATGACAAAGAAAACAGCTTTGCACATTATTTCCAGCGCCCGGGGAAGTGAGTCATTTAGTAAGGGCTTAAGTTCGGCGATAGTAGATAAGTTAATCGGGAACCAGGAAATTGATGTGGTCGTGGAAAGGGATCTGACAAAGGAAACACCACCATTTCTTCACAGCAACCTGGTGGGAGCGTTTTATAAAGATCCGCGATTTGTGGAAGAAGAAGAGCGGCAATTACTGAAATATGCCGATAGTGTTGTCAGTGATGTGAGTAAGGCCGATATTTTAATATTAGGTACGCCTATGTACAACCTGGGCATGTCGGCTTTATTAAAGGCCTGGATCGATCAGTTAGTCCGCTATGGGATCACCTATAGCTATAATGAAAAAGGAGCCAGGGAGGGCCATCTGAATGGCAAGAAGGTGTACCTGGCCATCGCCTCCGGTGGGCGCTTGCAGGACTGGTCCGGTAATTACGAATTTATCGCTTCGCATGTGAAGGCGGTGTTTGATGCGTATATAGGACTTACGGATGTGGAGATATTCAGGGTGGAAGGTACGGCCATGCCTGGTTTTCAGCCAGACTATCAAAAGATTTTAGAAAATCTGTAGAAATCAGGGAGCCGGTACTGCTTTTACTGTTGTAGGAAAAAGGAGTACCGGCTGTCTTATAAGAGCGCTCCCATTCCTTTCTATTCCTCTTCAATCGGACGGATCACCCGTGCCGGGTTGCCGCCCACCAGCATATTTGGTGGCACATCTTTCGTTACTACCGAACCAGCCGCTACCACTGAGTTTTCACCTATCGTTACCCCGCCAACGATAATGGCGCCGGTAGCGATCCAGACGTTTCTTTCAATGACAATCGGGTTGCCGATAGTGACGGCGCGCCGTTGTGACGGGGAAAGGGGATGGCCGGTGGTAATAATGCTTACATTCGGGCCTATCATTACCTCATCCCCGATATCGATGCCGCCAAGATCATAGAAGGTGCAATTCTGATTAATGAATACATTTTTCCCGACGCGGATTTCACTTCCACCCGCTGTATAGAATGGCGGTAGCAGTAAAAAACTATCATCCACCTGTTGACCGGTAAGTTCACTGAACAAAGCACGGATTTCAACCGCATCGCTGAATGTTAAACGGTTCAGTGCAGCAGTAATAGTCATTGCCCTGGCTGTACTGGCTACCATGGCGGCCGATTCCGGTGTTCTTCTGTGAATTGTTTTAGTGCGGTCGTTCTGCATCATTCATTTATTTTACAGGCCTTAAGTCGGGCGGTTAACACTTTCGGGCGTAATTTTTTTTCAGGGCGATAAAGGTAACACAGAAGTCCTGAAAAAAGAATATTTTTCAGATAGAGAAGTTATCTTACGTTCATTAACCCGGAGTCATGATGAATTTAATGATCACCATTAATTTTTTACCCCAATATGGCAGCTGCAAAACTGGAAATTGAAATATCCACCGGTGCAAAAGACCTGGAGGTGTTGAAGGGAAAAGACCTTACAATAATAGAGGAGCTGTCATTGATCCTGTTTAAGCCGTTGTCCCTGAAATTTCTGAAAGATTTTACGCATCTTAAGAAGCTGATGATATCAGGCACCGTGAAAGACTATTCTCCTCTGGCCGGTTGCGACACGCTCGAAATTTTACATTTGTCTGGTGGAACCATTGATGAACTCGACTTTATCCGGACACTTTCCATACATACACTTATACTGGAAGCAAGTAAATCCAGGGTAGACACCCTGGTTATTCCAAATCTCACCTCTCTTGAAAATATCCGCATATCAGAAGTGGGAAGTATGGCTGATCTTTCCTTTTTAAGCGACTTTTCCAGTCTGAAAAGCATAGCGCTCTTCCACCTGAAATCGGAACAGCTATTTGAGGGTTCGGCACTTCATCAACTTGAACGGCTCTATCTGACCAATATGTTTAACCTGAAGGACCTTTCCCGTTTGAAAAGTTTCCCCTCATTACAGCTGTTATACATCCACCAGTTTTTTGTGAATCGCAAAGTGAAAATTGATGCAAAAGCAGCTCTTTTTAAAATTGCGCCGGAGTTAAAGAACATTGATACCATCAGGCTTAAAATTAATGAGGAGGAATATGTGAATACATCGGGTGAATGGGTGAGCCATACAGACAAGTAAATTGAGCCATGCAGGAAAGCCGTGATGGGCAGCAAAAGCGGAACTTTGTATTGTAAATCATAAAATAGCAGCCATGACAACAATAAAAAAGATAGCCCTTGGCCAGAACGGTCCTATGGTGTCAAAACTCGGATTGGGTTGTATGCGGATGTCGTCTGTCTGGGGCGGCCCCACCAACGACGAGAACGAAAGCATTGCCACTATTCAGCAGGCGCTTGACAGTGGCATTAACTTCCTGAATACCGGCGACTTTTACGGCAGCGGTCATAATGAACTGCTGGTAGGCAAGGCCATAAAGGGCAGGAGAGACGACGCCTTCATCAGTGTAAAGTTTGGCGGGATCTTTTATAATGGCCGGATGCTCGGACTGGATCTGCGTCCCATTGCCATTAAGAACTTCATCAATTATTCCCTGGTACGCCTGGGCGTGGACACGATTGATCTTTATCAGCCATGCCGGCTGGATAACAGCGTGCCGGTGGAGGATGTAATCGGTACGGTGGCCGACCTGATCAAAGACGGAAAGGTGCGTCACCTGGGTGTTTCGGAAATAACGGCAGATCAGCTGCGTAAAGCGAACAGCATCCACCCGGTAGCGGCATTGGAAATAGGTTATTCATTGGCCGACCGCCAGATCGAAAGCGAACTGCTGCCCGCTGCAAAAGAGCTGGGAATCGGCGTGGTGGCATTTGCGAATACCGCAGAAGGGCTGCTCACCGGTGATATGAAAGCGCCACTGCCGGCAAACGATTACCATCTTCACTTCTCGCGTTTCCAGGGAGAAAACCTGGTAAAGAACCTGGAAAAGGTGGAAGTATTAAAACAAATGGCCGCAGAAAAAGGATGTACCCCAACCCAACTGGCTATTGCCTGGGTAAATGTACAGGGAGAACATATTATGCCATTGGTAAGCATGAGCCGCAGATCAAGGCTGCCTGAAAACATTGCCGCGATGGAGATCTCGTTCACACTGGCAGAATTGAATATACTCAACACACATTTTTCACCAGGCGCCATACTCGGCGGCACCTACCTGCAACGGTAGTGGCAGGCACATAAGCCGCGCCTGTTTTATATCTTTACATCATGACGAATCCAACTGAAGTAATACCCGGCGTCCTCTTTTACTCCTATCTCTCCACGATGAGAAAAGAAAAGGTAGCATTCCTGGCGCATAATACGCTGGTGTTGCAGGTGGCCGGACATTTCACGCTGGAAACCGCCAGTCAGAAGATGTCGATGGGGCGCGGCGAAATGTTGCTGATACAGAAAAATCAATTGGGAGAAATTACCAAGGTGCCGTTAGACGACAAGGAATATCAAACTGTTGTTATTATTCTTAAAGAAGACCTGCTCCGGCAGATCGCCCTGGAAGAGCATATTGATACCACAAAAAAATACACCGGCGCTCCCAACGTGCTGGTTCCGCGAAACGATTTCCTGGAAGCGTTCTTTCAATCTATTCTCCCGTATGTCCGCCACCCGGAAGCCAAAATAACCCATGCTGTGGGCATGCTTAAAGTAAAAGAAGCAGTATATCTGCTGCTGAATACGATGCCAGAGGTCAGGGATTTACTGTTCGATTTTTCGGAACCCTACAAGATGGACCTGGAAAAATTCATGCGGAGCAATTTCCATTACAACGTTCCCGTGGAGGAATTCGCACGACTTACCGGCAGAAGCCTGGCCGGTTTTAAACGCGACTTTCAGAAGATATTCGGAATGGCGCCCCGACAGTGGCTGTTGGAGCGCCGGTTAGAGGAAGCGCGTCACCTGATCGAAAACAAGAACAAGAAACCGTCTGCGATTTATCTCGACTTAGGCTTTGAGAGCCTCTCTCATTTCTCACATTCTTTTAAAAAGAAGTTCGGTAAGGCGCCTACCGGATGGTCGGCGTAACCTCCCATCACCGCCGGAACCAGTTGATATCTACGTGTCCTCCTGTGGCCGTGGTTGACAAACCGGTGTTGAAATTAAACAGGGCAAACCGGTTGGCTGTCCAATCGAGGCCTAGCCCCATTTTCAACTCATTGCCGATAGGAAGAAAATCTTTGCCGTTCACGCTATAGGCAAAAGTGGCCACAAATCCCTTTTCGTTTACGTTGGCTTTGAACCAGATCTTAGTCTGTTTCAGATTAACAACCGCTATGGTACTGTCGTTTTGTGCCATGACAATTGTTTTTTTACCATTGGTTTGCCGGACGGCGACATAAGCATAGGGAAGCTGGAATATGCCGAGGCCTGCTACATCATTATCTTTCATGCTGCTGATGTCCATTTCTATGCTGCCTGTTGAATAAGGTCCTTCTACCCGCTGGCTCAAGGTGTTAACGGCCTGAAATAATGTGGCCGCTTTGCCTGCCTTTAAACGAAGATAGCCACTGCGCCCGGTCAGCGACCATTTGCTGTTATCCGGGTTGTGATTCCATTGCCATTGCAGCGCCAGGGTGGGAGCGTTGAACTCGTCTGAACTGGCGGGAACGGTAACAGGAGCGTTGATGTTTATTGGTTTGGGAAAGGTATCTACCCCGATACCATTTTTACCGAATATGGGCCAGTCATCGATCCAGGTAACAGGTTCCAGGTTGGGGACCCGCCCGATAGGACCGCGATCCTGCATAATAATTGACCACCAGGCGCCATCCTTCAGCTGCACCATGCCGCCCTGGTGTAAGCCGTTGCCGGGATAGGTGTGATCATCCTGCATCACTACTTTCGATTCATAGGGACCGTAGATGTTGTCTGAACGGAGGCATACCACTTTGCCGCGTGTGCCACCGGTAGAGCCAAGTATATAGTATTTCTTATTGACTTTATAAAGATGTGATCCTTCCAGATAAGGGAAACCGGGGTTGTCATAGATTTTCCGTTGCGGAACTTTTACAGACTTCACATCGCTGTTTAGTTCGGTAATGTAAAGGGTTTGCTGGCCATGTGCCACATATACCCTGCCATCATCATCGAAAAAAAGTCCGGGATCATACAGGAATTCGGGGAATATGGTTCTTGTCCACGGGCCGTTTATATTTTTAGCACTGCAAATGGAAAAGTGTCCTTCCTTTGATTCCATTTTAGGCGTGCAGAATCCTGCGTAGAAGGTGCCGTTATGATAACGGAGTGTGGCCGCCCACGAGCCGCTGAGGTACATATCTCCTCCTTTCAAATCGTAACGGGGATCTTCCTCATACCTTGAAACGGCATAGCCGCCCATCTCCCAATTTACCAGGTCGCTGGAAACAGCAATCGGGCATCCGGGTACATAATGCATGCTGGTGGAAATAAAATAGAATTTATCATCTACCCGGATAATATCAGGGTCGGGCCAGTCGCCCCACATGAGCGGATTGGTGAAATTGCCGTTGCCTAAATCGGGTGTCCAGCTGCCGGAAGTTTGGGAGAATACGGAACTGAAGTACAACAGGAGTGTACATAATCCTAACGTTCTTTTCATTGATCACTGTATTGCGCTAATAAAGTTGTTTTCCTGCTATTCCTTTTCCGCAGAAAAGAATACAGCAAATCGCAAGATAGGTTAAAAGTATTTTTTTATGGAAAATTCTCTTTTTCTCATCTATCAACCAAAAAACAGCAAGTGGTTTTCTACTATCTCGCCCTGGGCAGTATCTTTTTATTGTCGTTTGTATTACTGAGCAATGCCGCTAAGGTAAATACCACCGCGAACCGATGGTTAGGCGTCTTTTTTGGTTGTGCCGGAGGTGCATTGCTGGCCTGGATCGCGGAGCAAACGGGACTGGATATACGTTATCCTTACCTGGTTCCTGTTACGGAGTCGGTTCGCTTTGTGATGGCGCCGGCCTTATATCTCAGTGTACAATATTTTACTGCACTTACACCGGGGCCTGCATGGAAAACCGGGCAACATTTTTTACCGGCCATATTATTTCTTCCCTTGCTGATGGGTGGAAGCGCTTACCTGCCTTCCTTTGCGGGAATAATAGTGGGAACGGGGCTGAAACTCCAGATGCTGCTCTATCTGCTGTTGTCTTGCCGGTTGCTCTGGAAACACCAGCGCGGGCTGGGCATTTTTGCGGGTAATATCAGGGAGATAAACTTAAAATGGTTGCAGTGGTTGCTGGCAGGTATTGCCACAATGGTGCTGTTATGGTATAACCAGGTATGGCAAATCAGCTCTGCTATCCTGCAGGTGTCCGGCGGCATGTATTGTATCGCCTTATATATGATTGCCTATGCGGTGTTGCAGCAACAGGAAATTTTCAACTATCCGCAGGAGGATAAAAAAGCCATCGGGGAAGTACTGGCGACTGCACCTGTTGCGCCCCGGTTAAAGCTGGGAGAGCTGGAAGCGTTGAAGGAGAAGTTGACAGGTCTGATGCAGCAGGAGCAACTATACCGCGATGGTGATCTTACACTTCCACAACTGGCCCGGAAAATGGACCTTTCTATACACGAAGCCTCCTGGTTGCTGAATAAGGGGTATCATCAGAACTTTTATCAATACATTAATCATTACCGGATAGAACAGGCCAAAGTACTGTTGCATACGACGGACTATGATCACCTGAGTATCCTGGGAATTGCTTTCGAAGCAGGATTTAATTCCAAGACCACTTTCAATACCGTATTTAAGAAAACAACGGGTATGTCGCCGCGTGAATACCGGCAACTACAGGTGCGGATGGATACAGACGGGCATTAGCCCCCTTTTCCATGGCTATTATTGCTCAAAATACGATGCCATGGAAAAAGTTAAGTTTTCAAAGATGTTTTTGGTCTGCCTGCTGGCAGGATTATTAAGCGCTGCTGTCGTCCGCCGTTTATTGGCGAGGTTTGCAGCAGGGTGGCTACCCATGACGGTGATCTGGGGAATAGCGTTGTTGTGTTTCTTTGGTTGCCTGGAGTACGCCTTCCTCTGGCGCCGCCGCGAAAGAAAAGGAAAGGGCAACAGTGCCGTTACGCTGTCGTTCTTTCACGGCATGTTACTTTACCTGCTGGCCTTTGATTTTGCATCCTTCGGGTGGCATAAAATCTTTCACCTGCAGATGGCGGTGCCATTGGGCGTGCTGGATCTGCCTTTTAACAGCCTGGATGGTGAAACGCTTACCTGGGCTTATTTCCGGCGATCCTATCCTTTTATGGTGGCTATTGCACTCAGCCAGATGTCCAGTGCCTGGATGTTGATGTTCAGTCGTACCCGGCTGCTGGGCCTCATCATCATGATACCGGTACTGATCAACATCCTGCTGATCGATATTTTTTATCAGCTGCATACCGGGGTCATTCTGCATGCCCTGATTCTTTTTGCCTGCGTAGTGTATTTGCTGATGCAGTCTTACACCAGCCTGGTGGATTATTTCTTTAAAACAGTTCACCTGGTGGCTTTGCCGGATACCACTAAAAAGACGAAGTTATGGCTGCGGGCAGTGGTGGTATTGCTTCCTTTAATTGTGCTCGCTACTTATCGTTTCCCTGACTGGCATCCGCAGCTCACCGGTAAATACCGGGTAGCGGATCTTCGTGTAAATGGCGTACCGGTAAAAGCCAGCAGCGTAAAAGACAGCGTGTTAACGGCTGTTTATATGGATTGGCAGGACGACCTGGTGCTGGAGTTTAATCACTATAACAGCAGGTATATCGGTACGTATCATTTTAACAGGGATACGGATAGTATGTATGTTAACTGGCGCTATCCGCGCAACTTTAAAGCGAAATTTGCAGGTACATTCCGTTCTGCCGGAAAGCCAGGGGCGTACCAGTTTTCCGGGATGTTAGCGGACGATCAGGTAGAGATGCGGCTGGATAAAGTACCGGAGCCGTAGTGATGGGTAAATACAAAGGCTATACGATTTTTGATGTCGTATAGCCTTGTCTGGTGACGTGTATCACGCTTTGGGGCAGCAGGCAATGATTATGCTTTTTTGCATTTTATTACGATAAACCGGAAAGCCGGTTGATTTGTTACGGCATTTGTTTGCTCGTCTATCTCCCAAAAATCGGTTAATCCGTAATCACCAAATTCCTGTTTTACGGCATCTTCGTCATAAAAGAAGAGTTGTCCTCCTTTTCCAATTTCAAAGGTATGCTTGCCCACTTCTTTACCTTTGCCGTAATTGGGTGAGTTTCTGGATACAACGGAGAATACCATCCAGCCGCCCGGTTGTAGTTGCTGATAAGCATCCCGGATCATTTTTTTTCTCTGCTCCGGGTTCAGGAGGTACACCAATCCGTAGCAAAAAATTCCTTCATACAGATGGTTGTCAAATGGCATATCCGTGACGGAGCCATGAAAAATCTGCATGTCGTGGCCATAGTGTTTCCGGGCCAGTCCGATGGCGGTTTGTGATATTTCGATGCCTGTAACCTGCATACCGTTTTCTACAAAAACGCGGGCATTTCTTCCATAGCCAATACCCGGTACCAGTATATCTTTGATCCCTTTTTCCACAAAGAGGTCTTTCGCAATGATGGCAGATTGGGTGGGCTCAAAGCCCCACATGGTCTGATGTCCGTTGAAGCTGGCATCCCAGAATGCCTGCATGTCTGCCGCTGAATTGTGGGTATCTGTACAAATCTTGTCAGGAATTACTTTACAGGAAAAGCCAAGCGACTCTACTACCGTAATAACGGCTGCTGTATCAATGGCCGGATGTTGTATTCTGAGTACTTTGTCCTGGTCTTCGAGGTCAAAATTGAGATGGGCGTTAGGAAGGATGCTGCTGAGTGCATCAACCACCTTTACGGTATCATGCTGATCCTGGATACTTGTTTTGAAAATCTCTATCACGGTGCATATCTTTTTATGTTGCTGAAAAATCAATCCTGAAGTACTTCCTGTTGCTCCGGTTGTGTAGCCGGTTGAAGGACTTCTTTTACAGTGCGTGGCCCGCGTGCAAGTATATACACAAACAGGAGTGCCATTACAGCGGCGCCTACCCACATGGCCTGTTGCCAGCCGTAAACAAACGACTCCCGCGCCACGCGGATCAGCGCATCGGAGGTGGCGCCGGCGTTTGTTGCCGCTGCTAATGCGTTGGCAATGCCTTCCCGGAGCGCTGTTACGTTGGTGGCAGAAACTTCCTGCAGCCGGCTGTTGATGGCGTTGCTGTAACCAGCGGTTACCAATGCGCCCAGTAACGCTACACCGAGGGCAGTGCCCAGTTCCCGGGTCACATCGTTGAGTGCCGAGGCCACGCCCTGACGCGAGGGCGGGAGGGCAGAAGTAATGGCTTCTGTGGAGGGCGTCATTGTTAATCCCATCCCGAATCCCATGGCCAGCATGCCGGGCAGGATCATCACGTAGCCGCCATCCACAGATACGAGCATGGCCATGAGCGCGGCGCCCACACTTCCCAGCAGAATGCCTGCTGCCATCGTAAATCGTCTCCCGATACGGGCAGCTACTTTAGGGGCCAGCCCGGATGCCAGCATCATCAGCACTGCCATGGGCATCATAGCAAAGGTGGAGCGAAGCCCCGACCAGCCCAGTACTCCCTGGAAGTAAGGGAAAAGTACTACAAATATTCCGGCCTGCACACCAAATACGGTGAGCAGTGACACCGATCCGCCGGATAAGCCCCGTTCGCGGAAGAGACGTACATCCAGCACCGGCGCCTTTTGGCGCAATTCCCATAACACAAAGCCGGCCAGACCGATCACACCGCCAATGAGGCCTGTGAGTGTCATCGGGTCACTCCAGCCCTGGATAGGCGCTTCATGGAGCGCATATACGATTCCGATCACCGCTGCAATGGATAACAGGGAACCAACGATATCGAACCGGTGCCCGGTTTTTTCCACGGAGTCGGGGATAAAGCGGAGTGTCATGATAATGGCTACTATGGCCAGCACGACGGGGAGTACAAAAAGCCAGCGCCATGTTGCCATGTCTACCAGTACGGCAGAGAGGTACATGCCCAGGATACCGCCACCGCCGGCAACTCCCGTCCATATGCCAACGGCGTTGGACCGTTCCTCATCCGGGAAAGTGGAGGTGATAACTGCCAGTGTTACCGGCATGATCATCGCGGCGCCAACGCCACTGAGCAACCGCGCCACCAGCATCACTCCCGAAGATGGAGCCATACCCGATATCACACTGGCTATGCCGAAAATAACCAGGCCCGTCAGCAAAGTGGGTTTACGGCCCCAGCGATCGCCAAGGGCGCCCAGCGGCAACAGCAGGGCCGCTAAGCTGATAGTGTAAATATTGATCATCCAGAGGACGGTACTTTGCGATGCATTAAAGGCCACCGCCAGTTTAGGCTGTGCCACATTCAACCCGCTCACAGACGCAATTACCGCCATGAGCGCTATACACACCGTTATTAAAATCGTGCGCCGCAGGCGCAGACCGTGGCTAACAGCTTTCTTTTTTTCTTCACGTTTTTCCATACCACAAAAGTACCTATCTTTACTTTCCAATGGATAGTACTTCCCATTTGGATAGCACTATCCAAATGGGAAGTAGCATTAAAGCTGATAGTATGAAATTAGAAGAAGAAGATTGTTCAAAAGCGATGCTCTCCATCAAGGATGCGCTGGAAGCAGTGGAGGGCACCTGGAAACTGCTGATCCTGTATTCCCTGTGCAGCGGGCCTAAGCGATTCACTGAACTGGCAAGGGAAGTAACCGGTATCACCGATAAAACCCTCTCGAAAGAACTGAAGCTCCTGCAAGCCAATAAACTGATTAAAAGAGAAGTGTACGATGCCTCACCACCGGCAGTGGAATATACCATCACCAAACATGGCAGGTCGCTCAACAAAGTATTATTTGAGCTCTGGAGCTGGGGACGTGCGCATCGGAAGGAAGTGATCGGGAAATAGTCATAGCCTCATTTTCTTGCCCGGTAGTAGGAATAACTGCCGATCGTAGTATTGATGTAACCAGATTCCGTTACGTCTTTAAATCCGGCCTGGTCAATATATAATGGCAGCAAGCCCTTTACGCTGTCGTTTGTGATTTTAAAGCCATCTGTCAGCTGCACGGCATAAAATGCAAACCGCATTAAGCCGGATCTGGCTTTTCCCCAGTCGCCAATCACCAGTATGCCGCCGGGTTTCAGCACCCGGTAAATCTCTTTCAGACAGGATTGTTTGGAAGCGGTGTCCAGTTGATGAAACACCAATGAACTGAATACTTTATCAAAAGAGTTGTTCCCGTAGGGAAATGTTTTTCCATCATACAGATCCAGCGGCAGGTGGTAACCCAGCTTATTTATTTTGTGATCGGCAATGGCTTTCACCTTCGGATCTATATCCACTCCATTGAGTGTGGTCTGTGCATTTCTTTCATGTACCAGGATCAGGTTCTGTCCCGTTCCGAAGCCAAATTCGAGGATAGTCTCTCCGCTGGCGGGTTGTAGTTCGTCGATCAGCCGGGTCCGGAATTTCTTTTCCGGCATAAACAGTTTAATCCCCAGATCATAAAATCCTGTCAGCCAGTCATAGCCCATGGCGGGAATAAAATCTTTTTTGTGTCTCATACATTTATTTCGTTGATAATACGCTGCTAAATTCGATCAACGGAGGCGATGAAACTTGTACAAAACGGCTAACTTTTAAGCACGAAGAATGGTTTCAGACCAAACATCCGGTAGAATACCTTATTGAAATGCGAGGAATCTGTAAATCCTACGTGGTGGGCGCATTCGGTTAGGGAGTAGCCTTGCTCCGCCTTCAACACGGCCAGCGATATTTTTTTCCAGAGGATATATTGATGAACAGAGATCCCCAGTTGTGCTTTGAATAAGTGCGACAGCCGGCCGGCCGACAAAAAGGAGGAGCCGGACAATTGGGCGACGCTTAGTTTCTGATCGGCGAAAAATGCGTTGATGGTGTCAACGCATTGCAGTATCCTGCTGTCTATCCCTGTGGTAGCACCTGTGGCGGCGTTTTCCAACACTTGGGCAAGATCGGTTGCACCGGTTGGGTGGAATGGCTCCAGTTCAGGAAGATTCATACTTATATGCGCCGGTGAAGTCAGTTGGAATTGCTGCATAAAATATCTGCCGATATCTGAAAGCGGATCAAGGAACAGCAGCTGACAAGTGGCATTTACACAACTAAAACTATGTTGCAGGTTGGGAGGAATGATCACATTTTTAAGATGGGGATAGCTTCCTTCACTGGTTGTTATGGTAAAGTCGCCTTCCGTACAATAAACTATTTCAATCGCATAGTGTGCATGTTTCCGGGTGGTATAGTTACTCCTGGAAAATGTAGCATAGCCTTTTTCAATATTCAGGAGGGCTATGGACATGCTACAGGAAGGGGTTTCTGCATTAATGTTTCTTCAAAACCAACACCATAGTATTCGAACGTATAGTCTTTCACATACTGCCAGCCATTTTTAGCATAGAATGCCAGGCCTTCCGGTGAGGCGGCTAATTGAAGGGTGGTGAGTCCGTTGCTCAGGGCATAAGCCTCCAGGTGTGCCATTAATAGTTTACCTATTCCCTGGTTCACCTGTTGCAGACGGGTATAGAATCCTACCACGAAATCCCCGTCCAACGCAACGGTACCCACGATGACGCCGTCTTTTTCGGCACAGAACACCACTTGCTTCGAGATCTTTTCACGAAGCACGGCTATAGAATAATATTGGATAAATATGGTCCATTGTGCCTCACTGTAATGAGGCTTTAATAATTGTTGGGCGTTTTCACAGATCAGCTCACTCAGGGCTGCTGCATCTGTAAGTTGCGCTCTTCTTATCTGGATGGCAGACATATATACTTTTTGGATGATTGTTTGGCGATGTGCTGTTGGCAATCCGGCAAAAGGTAGTAAAAAAGCAGGAATCAGAGGGGAGTGGGGAGGAAAAGAAAGATAGTAATGACTTAAATACAAAGGCCGCTCAACTTCATGGGCGGCCTTTGTATTGCTTTAAAATTTATAAGTGACACTGGCCACATAATTCCTTCCTGGCTGGGATTGGATAAAGTTCCACGACCAGTATTTTTCATCGCCCAGGTTATTGATCTTAAAGCTCAGCCCGATTTTAGGTCTGTCGTACATCACCTGCGTATTACAGATGAAGTAGGCCGGAATGAGCACCGGATCGTTGTAAGTACTTTCTCCTACATAATTTCCCCCGAAGCTGATACCAAGCCCGCTGGTGCGGCCGGTGGCGATTTTATAGCTGGCATAGAAATTAGCAATGTTCATCGGGGAACCGATCAGCTTTCCATTCTGCCCGTTATTGGCATTGATGTAACGGGAATCATTGTAGCCATAACCCGCCATGATGTTCAGTCCGGCGAGTGGATTGGAAATGAGTTCTATTTCTATTCCCTTGCTTTTTTGTGTACCATCCTGGATAGATACTGTGGAAGAAGGAATGGTTCTCAGTGCATTTTTAACATCAATGTTATAATAGCTGAGGGTGGCGCTCAGTACGTTGTCGAATAAAGATGACTTGATACCAAATTCCCACTGGTTAGCCTGGGAAGGCTTGTAGGTGATGGATTTGGTGCCGTCTGTCTGTGGCGCATTGTTGGAGAATCCGTTCATATAGTTACCGAACAGGGACACCTGGTTTTTGATCAGCTGGTATACGATGCCGAATTTGGGCGACAGGGCCGTTTGTTTGTAGCCATCTGTCTGGGTAATACCGTTATTCACGGAGTTCTTATTGTTAAAGTGATCAACGCGCAGACTCAGCATCGCCAGTAACTTATCCGTTACATTAATGACGTCGGACACATAGGCGCTGCTGGTGATCCATTTGTTTACATAATGATTGTCGGAAGGATCCCATGTCATACCATCCAGGATTTTAGCAGCCGATACATTTACTTTTGAATGCGGATCATTCATGATCACCGTGTCCTGGTAAGCGCCTGTAAAGGTGGAATTGTAAACATCGGAAGTAATGTCGATGCCCAGTACGATGCGGTTGCGCATACTACCGATTTTAAAATCTCCGGTAAAATTCTGCTGGAAATCTATCATCGTACCGGATTGTGGTTTCGCACCCATGATGAACCGCGTTAGAGTGGAATCGTTGATGTAGGCGTTCCCGTTCATATAGTAGCTGGCTTTCCGGTAGTAGATGTTCTCCGCAAAATTGGTGGAGGATGTCCAGTGATCGGAGAGCTTGTAATCTATTTTGGCAAAAACTCTTGAGCTGGACCAGTTCTGTGCCAGTTGATCACCGGCGCTGGAGCGGTCGTAAGGTACTTTAAGGTCTTTCACATTCCGGATGGTGACCTCCGGACCAAAGTATACCCATTGCCACATGCTGGAGTTCTGCTGGTAAAATTCGGCGCTTAATCTTACTGTTAGCCGGTCATTTACCTTATACAATATACTTGGTGCTACGGTATAGGTATGTTTGAAACCGAAATCCTGGAAAGAATTTTCCCAGTGCCGCGCGCCATTGATGCGGAACAGCAGGGTACTATCTTTATTTACAGGCGTGTTGTAATCGAGTGTGAGCCTGCTCAAGCCAAAACTGCCACCGGTATACGATACTTCTCCTTTTGCTACTTCAAAAGGAACTTTGGTGACGTTGTTGATGATACCGCCAAAGCTGCCATTGGAGGTGCCAAAAAGGGTAGCTGACGGGCCTTTTAGTACTTCTACACGTTCTATATTTACCGGGTCTTCCGTTTCACCGGCGTAATTGGACAGGCCGTCCCTGAATTCAAAACTGCTGTAGAAGCCCCGTAGGAAAAACTCATTGCCGTTGGAATAAGTAATGCTCGGCGGCGTAACAGCCGGGGTGTTGTAGAAGATCTCCGCATAGTTGGTCACCGTCCGTTCTTTGATGATGGCATTGGTTACAACGTTGTATACCTGTGGATTTTCCAGGTTACTGATCGGCAACCGGGCAATGTAATCGCTCTCTTTTGCTGCGAATTTATTCTGCTTTTCACCGGATACGACCACTTCGTTGAGCTGTTTCCTGGTTTCGTTTAGAGTGAGGTCGATGCTGGCCGTTTTATCTCCATGTACAACCACCTCACGCGTCACGGTTTCCATGCCAATGATGCTGGCGGTGAGCTGATAGGTTCCTTCGGGAATATTTTTCAGCCGGAAATTACCGGATTGATCTACAATGGTACCGGTGCTGCTGTTAATACTCACGGTCACATAGGGGGCCGGTTTACCATCGCTGGTACGGACCGTGCCCTGAATGCTTCCTGGTTTTGTTTCTTTCACAATCACCTGGTTGCCTGAAAAGGTGAAGCTCAGTCCGGCTTTGGCGTTTATCTGGGCAAAAATACTTTTGATAGTGGCCTCCTGGCTTTGAAGGGTGATCACTTTATCAACGGCCGCAAACTTTTTATTATAAACAAAACGGAGACTGCATTGCTGCTGGATTTCGTCCAGAATAGTCTGTACGGATAATGTTTTTCCGGATAATTTCACGGATTGTTCTACCTGCCGGGCCTTTGCATTGGGAGCCAGCGTAAGCAGCAAGACGGTAAACAGCATGACAAGTCCATGTCCTTTTGTCCATGAAAGGAACTTTAAATTCATATTTTTGTAAGGTTTTAAATAATAATTGATCCCGACGATTAGTTTTTTGTTTAAGGCAACTGCCGGGTGATGTTGACGCATCCCCGGCATCCTTTTTTATTTGTGTTGATTTATCCCGTATTCATAATTCAAGTGTGACAATCAGTAAACATGGATGGTATCTCCATCTGTTTTAAACTTCAGATCGGAGCTTAAAGTGATCAGTTGCAGAATAGCCGGTAAGGATTCGTGGTTTAGTTCTGCTGTAAACAATTGATGCCCGATTTTTTTATTAAGAATGAAAGTAACGCCAAATTGTTGCTCCAGTTCGCTGAATACCTGTTGTATAGGCGTATCCCTGAAAGCGAGTGAGCCGCCGCGCCAGAGCGCTGTTTTGAGTGTATCTGCCGCCAGTGGCGATCCCACTGTGTGCGTGGTGAGATCGTAGATCAGTTTTTCACCGGGTTGCAGATAGACCGTCGCCTGATCTTTGGAAAATGATATTTTACCGCTGTTCAGCGTAATTTCCAGAGTGTTCGGACAGGTGTGTTGTTTTACATTGAAACGTGTGCCTAATACCTGGATCGTACCGTCTCCCGGCGTGTATACGTTGAAGGGATGTGCGGGATCTTTGGCAATATCAAAGAAAACTTCTCCTTTCAATACTTTCACGTTCCTGGAAGCGGTAAAGGGATCTTCGTAGGCAATAGTAGTTCCCCCGTTGAGCTGCAGGGTACTGCCGTCTGAAAGTAATAGCTGGGCTTTCCGGCCATTCGGTACTTCCATGGTTTTCCAGTTTACAGCAGCAACAGGTAATGGCGCCTTTTGCCGGTAGAACAGGAATATACTGATGGAGAATAATAAGCAGACAGTGGCCGCCACAGAGAGTATCTTTTTGAGACGGATCGTTTGCTGTGACCTGCTGATGCGATGCCGGATCAAATCCCATTCCTGCGATAACACCTCATCCGGCGGTGCCATGCCGGTATCCGGAAGATTTTCTTCCCGGGCAAGCCAGGTTTCGACTTCAGCTTTTTCCTGATCGTTGCATTTTCCCTGGAAGTATTTTTCGAGTAACTGATGATCCATGTTCGTGTGTTATCCATATAGTTGCCATAACAGGATCATACACTAAAGGGGAGAACGTTTTTTTGAAAAGATTTAAATAAAGAGGGGAATAATGAAAAAAATCTAAGTTAGTTTGAGCTTATTGCGTAGTGTGCGCAGGGCGGTACCGATGTAGTATTCCACCATCCCCACGGAGATACCGGTATCGGCCGCAATTTCTTTATGAGTGAGGCCTTGCTCCCGGCTTAGGCGGAAAATTTTTTGTCCCGGTTCCGGCAGGTGATCAATAAAATGCTGTAGTTGGTCATGCAGCTCTTTATGTTCCAGTATCATAGCGGCATCGCCAGCTGCAGTGTCAGGCGGAGGTCCGCCGGCCGATCTTTCTTTTAAGCGGCTGGCATTGCGCATGAATTCAAATGATTTAAGCCTGGCAGCGCCATGAAGATAGGTGCTGATATTGGTTTTTACATCCAGCTGGTGTCTGCGGCGCCATAACGAGAAGAAGATATCCTGGGCCAGTTCCCTGGAGTCTTCTGCTGATCCGGTGTATTTTAAACACACGGAGAAAACGGAATGCCAGTATTGATGGAACAGTTGTTTAAATGACTGTTCATCTATTTCTCCCGCATGAAAATCAGTATGACTAATTGCTGGCATTATTCCCTTTGATATGATAGCAGATGGGTGGCTTTTGCTGCGAAGTTATAAACGGCCGGCGACATCATATTACTCATAAAGGAAAGAAATGGGCGTCCGAATTTTTCCCGAATAGATAAACGGATACCGGTAGAATTTTGTAAAGGGATAACAAACTTTCATAAGTCTTCTGTGCTGGGGAAGACTTATGAAAGTACGGCGCCACTAGTCGTTATATAATTCCTGGGGAGCATTGTATTGCGCAATGGCGGCCTTTTCGGCTTTCGCCACTTCCTGACGGTAATTGGTAAACCTGTTTTCCTGGATAGGTATGACCTGCAGTGTTTCGAATGTAAATGCCTGTTCGCCGTATTGGATCCAGTCGTTTTGCAGCTGCTGTTGGGTGAATTGCCGGCTGTTAAGTAAGAATTTAATCCTGTTGACCAGCGACTCCAGGTTTAAAGAGCCTTCTATATAACGTTGTCCATTGATGGTGTTTTTAACGGAAAGAACTCCCATGGTGGTTTTGTGATTCTTTGCAGCTTCCTTCAGCTCTTGTCTGGATGAATTTTTCATGTGAAAAGAAATAGATGATGATAATAGAGCGGGATAACCTATTGTATATTCCCGCCAAGTTCTTGTAACAGCTCACTGATAGCCCGTAAGGATTTATTCTTTTTAAAAGACAGGATATCTTTTGCAACCCTTTCGGCAGTAACCTTTGCTTCCTGGAATATTTTTTTACCGGTAGATGTGATAACGACGTAGCTGACCCTTGCATCCCGTTCATTGGCCTCTCTTGTCACCAGGCCGGTTTTTTCCATGGGGCCGAGCAGGCGGGTAACTCCTGAGGCAGTAAGGCCGATCTTATCCGCAAGATCTATTCTGCGCATTCGGAACTCCGGGGCGTTGTGTAGTAAATACAATATAACAAAGTCGCTCACCCCCAGGCCGTGGGCACTCAGGGAATCAAACTTGCGGGAAACGATCGCCTGTACTTTAGCAATATTCATCAGGAGTAATAAGTCTTCACTTATCATTGAGATATATTTGAGTAATCAAGTAATATTTGGTGCGAATGTAGTGTATTTTAAGGAATTGTGAATAGATGGTTCATACGGCTGGCATATTTTTATACTTAAAACTGCATTACTTATATTTATCTAATGGAAATTTATTTTCCTAAAATGAAATATTTACTATCTTGTAGTGCCAATTTCTATACGACTTCTTTCTAATTGCACAAACAGCGAACAATGGAATATCAACGCAATACAGGCTTAAGCCGCAGAACATTTATCGGCCAAACCATGACAGTTTGCCTTTCATTAGCAGTGCCGCTTTTAGCCAGGGCAGCTTTTGTAAAAACACGGCCTCTTTCCGTAGGATTGATCACGGACCTGCATCATGATGTGATGCACGATGGCTTGTCGAGAATGCAGGCCTTTATTGCCACTTCCAGGAAATCGAATCCTGATGCGCTTCTGCAATTAGGGGATTTTGCCTATCCTGCAGATAAGAATAAAGAGATCATTGATCTGTTTAATCAATCACATCCCAATAAATTCCACGTTATTGGCAACCATGATACAGACGGTGGTTACACGCATAAGCAATGCGTAGAAGTATGGGGAATGCCTGCCGCTTACTACACCAGTGTGGTAAACGGTTTCCGGTTCATCTTCCTGAATGGAAATGAAAAAGGATCACCTGACCATAAAGGAGGTTATCCTGCCTACATAGGCCCGGAGCAAACGGCCTGGCTAAAACAACAATTGGCCGCCGCTACTGAGCCGGTGATCATTGTATCGCACCAGCCGCTGGTTGGTTACCTGGCGGTAGACAATGCCACTGAAATCCAGCAGATCATTACGGCCGCCTCACATCGCGTGGTAATGGCCATCAATGGACACACGCATGTGGATAGTCTCCAGTATGTGAAGGAGATTCCTTACCTGACCATTAATTCCGCGTCTTATTTCTGGGTAGGACAAAACTTTATGCACGACAGCTATTCCCCGGAAATTCACAAGCAATATCCGTGGATCTCCCGGACCTGTCCTTACAAGGATCCATTATTTACCATGCTCACCATCGATCCGAAAACATACACCATCACACTAAAGGCCAATAAGAGCGAATGGGTAGGCAAATCACCAGAAGAACTGGGGTTCAATGAGCAACAGCCACTGCGCCCAGGAGAGGAGATTGTACCCTTTATCCGTTCCTACAAACTATCTGAAAAAAGGCGGATGCAGTCCTAGCCTATGTCTGACTAGAATAACACGTTGTAAAAATTGAATCAACCAAATGATCGCGAAGAGTTAATATTTAATTAAAGTACAAAATTGTAATTTTCCTATTAGTAAACTTAATTTCGTGAATGGAAATAATTGAAGCGAGTTAAGAAGAAACAGATTTACCACGCAGTAGCTATGGAATCAGTGAAACAATGATTTTTATTTATCTGCAACAACAGTTGCTTATACCGTAAAACAATTTATATGAACTAACACCATCTGAAAAGGTGCTGGCGAACTTCCGCTTATCCGGGAGCAGGGCATTGCTATGCCTTATTTGCCGACAGCCTTCACACCACATCAATTAAACGTCATGCCGTGGCAATAGTGGTATTACACCGCTTCCCGGAAAATGGCATAGCCACTGGTTATGCCAACAGGGAATGCCATTGCATAAACGCTGCGTACTTAACTGTTTTTTTAAAACCAAAATTATCAAAAATGGCTACTAAGCTAAACGGGAGTTTTCCATTTTCCATTTTCCGTTATGGAATATTCCTGTTGATGTCCCTTTCCTGCCTGTATGCTGTAGCAAGCAACAGCTACCGCCAGGTGATCCCGGTTTCGGGAGTGGTTACCAACGAAACGGGAGAACCTATTCCCGGCGTGTCTGTAGTGGAAAAAGGAACTGCCAACGGCAAAATGACGGATGAAAAAGGCGCGTTCGCACTAACGGTATCCGGTACTGAATCTATCCTGGCGTTTTCCTACATGGGATATGTAACGCAGGAAGTAAAAGTGGGCGACAAAAAAGTGTTTAACATTAAACTGGCAGCTAATCAGAAAGATTTGGGAGAAGTGGTAATCACAGCTTACGGAAAAGTGAAAAAGAGTAGTCTTACTGATGCCGTGTTTGCCATTAACGCAGAGAAACTGGCCAACAGACCGATGAGAACCTTATCGGATGGGCTGGTAGGACTCGCACCCGGACTGAATATCCGGATGTCGAGCGGTGCTCCGGAGAGCAGTCCTTCTATCAACATCCGTGGATTTACTTCCTTCGGCTCCAGCGCTTCCCCACTCATCCTGGTAGATGGAGTAGAGCGTCCCATCAGTGATGTGGACCCGAACGACGTGGAAAATATTTCCTTATTAAAGGATGGCGCATCAACTGCTATCTATGGCTCCAGAGCTCCTTATGGCATCCTTCTCATCACCACCAAAAGTGGTAAAAACGGGAAGCTGTCTGTTAACTACTCTACCAATATCAAAGTAGGCAAGATGGCATTGTTTCCCACACAGCCGGAATCTCCGGAATGGGCACGTTATATCAACATCGCCCAGAGAAACGGACAGCCGAATGGAACCGGTACAGATGGTGTGGATGCTATCACCATCGCCAGAATGGAAGCATGGTTGAAGAAAGACTGGAGTAACCCCGCCTTTGATGATTTACGCGCGCAATTTGGCGACAAAGCACAATCATATATTGAAAACGGTCAGTTCCCGACTTCAGATGCGGGCTTTAAGAACTGGACCAGGGAGCAGTCGTTTGCCACCAACAAATTATACGATGCCTACTTTAATAAATCTGCCGTGAGCCAGCAGCATAATATTGGTTTCAGCGGCGGAAGTGATAAACTACAATTCATTTCAGGATTTGGATATAATGCTACTAACGGACTGTTTAAAGGAGACTTTAACTACAACAAACGCTACAATTTTCATACGAAGCTCAACTTCAAAGCTACTGACTGGCTGGAATTAAGAAGTGATGTCAGTTATGTAAACCAGCAGAACCAGAGCCCCAATTACATGGCCAGAAATGGTTCTGACGTACAAAGCGGCACCATTGCCGACTACGGCAGCATCTTTGGTTCTATGATGCAATATTTTGCCACGCCCATGCGTGTGCCTTCCGGTAATCAGTATTCCTGGATCCTCGGCGCAGCCGGTATCCTTGGCGATGGCGGTTTATTTACCAATCAAAGGAACGACCTGGTACTGACAGGTGGCGCCACTTTAAAACCGTTGAAGAACCTGGAGATCAACGGGGACTATACCTGGCGCGTAAGCAATAACGACAACACCCGTGTAGATAAAATTGCCTACACAGAACTGCCTAACGGTACCAAAATACAGAACAACCGGTCCGCCAACGTAAGCAGCATTGCTAAAACGATGGGTAAGCTGGATTATAAATATGCCCGTTTCAGTGCACAGTATCGTTACACGCTGGCAAAGGAGCACAACTTTTTTGTTCAGGCAGGTATGCAGGCAGAAGAAACTGGCTATAAATCTTTAACAGGAAGCCGTACCGATCTGTTTTCTCAGGATAACATCCAGGCATTGAATGGGGCCGCCAACAACCAACTGGCCAATGATAACCTGTACGATTGGTCTGTACTGGGTTATTACGGTGTATTCTCCTATGATTTCCGTGAAAAGTATTTCGTGAAATTTGCCGGCCGCCGCGACGCCAGTTCCCGCTTTTCAGCAGATTCCCGCTGGGGCATGTTCCCTTCCGTTTCTGCTGCCTGGAACGTGGCGAAAGAATCCTTCTGGCCCGCAAAACAATATGTATCGGAGTTTAAACCAAGGTTTTCCTGGTCCACTTCAGGGGATGTGGCTTCCAATGGTGCCAGTAGTTATTATACCTACCTGCCTACCCTCGCATTTGGTGTAAACCAGAATACATTATTAGGCGGTAACTATGCAAACTACGCTACAGCGCCTGGTCTCGTTAGTTCCACACTCACGTGGGCAAAACCGGCGGTTATTGACTTCGGATTTGATTTGAGTGCACTCCGCAGCAGGCTAACGCTTAGCTACGACTGGTACCAACGCACGGTGCTGGATCAGGTAGGTCCGCCCAATCCATTACCGGCCACATTGGGTACTGCAGCACCCAGCCTGAACAATGCCGTATCAGAAACACGCGGATGGGAAATCACAATTGGCTGGAACGACCAGGTACCAGTAGCTGGAAAACCACTGTTCTATGACCTCAAATTAAACATGAGCGACTATATCGGTTATGTAACGAAATATTCCGCGAATAAATCAGGAGTAACAAGTGGCATCTGGACGCCGGGAGAATTATTCGGACAGAACTATGCATACGATGTGAACAAAATAGCGCAGAATAAAGGTGACCTCGATGGCGGAACCTTATCCAATACCTTCAATTATCCCGGCTACCTGATGTACAGGGACTATAACGGCGACGGATATATTAATTCCGGCAATGGCGGTTTCTGGTATAGTCGTGGTGACCTGGTGAAAAACGGATTTAACTATCCACGGAAGTCGTTCTCCATATTGCCTACCGTGTCCTGGAACAACATCACTTTATCCGCCGTACTGGAAGGGGTGTTGCAATGGAGAGTTTATAATAGTTCCGAATGGGTATGGGGCACCCGTGCCGGCAGTGATCTGGCTTATTTCTATACGCCTGCCTTTAAGGAAAGTACCAGCCTCGGATACTGGAATACCGATAACAAAAACGCTTTCTTCCCGGCCTTTAATACCGGTTCTTCCCTGGCTACGACACAGTATACCCTGAACCTGGCTCACCTGCGCATCCGCAATGTAACTATCGGATACGATTTACCGAAAAGCTTAATCGAAAGAGTAAAGCTGAAGAGAGCCAACCTGTATGTAAGCGGCGATAACCTTGGATTCATTTTTAACAAATCATATATCAAATATGATCCGGAACTGCTGAGTAGTGGTGTGAACGGGTATCCTCCGTTGCGGTATTACTCTGTGGGCTTGAACGTAAGCCTGTAAACACTATTATGAACATCACCAATAATATAGCTGAGATATGAAACGATATTCACAAAATATATGGAAGGCCGCTTCGGTGATCTGCAGTGTGGCTTTCCTTTTAATGTCCTGTTCGAAAGATTTCCTGGAAAAGCGCCCTTTAGCTTCTGTAGATGCCACTAACTTTTTCAGATCTGCCTCAGATCTGAGGATTTTTGTGAATGGCTTTTATCCAAGACTGGCCCCGCAATACAACACGCAGGGAGGAACGGGTACCGTAACAGGCGGAAACAGCAACCTGGCGCTGGATGCCAATTCAGACGTGATGATTGTGCAAACCACCATCACCAATAACCTGTACCGCTGGGGTGTTGCCTCCGTGGCGGCAGAAACAAACAGCAACTGGAATAACGGGTATTCGGCGATCAGAAGTGATAACTATTTTTTGTATTACGCCAACCTCAATGCAGAGAAATCGGCAGCGGCTAATCACTATCTGGGAGAGGGATATTTTTTCAGGGCATGGGACTATTTTAAACTCCTGAAAGAGTTTGGTGGCGTACCCCTGATTACGCAACTGCTTACAGATAGCGATGTCGATAAATTATTTGCACCCCGGGCTTCCCGCGAGGACGTGGCCAAACAGATTATCAGTGACCTGGATTCTGCCATCAGCCGCCTGTACTGGAAAGGAGAAGGCGAAGCTGCTACTGCCGGTAGAATCAATAAAGAATCCGCACTCGCTTTAAAAGCCAGGGTAGCCTTGTATGAAGGTACCTGGGAATACTATCATAGTAAGAAAGGAACGCCGTTTGCTGTTGGCGGCAAAACCGGCGTTGATTTCTTAAACCTGGTAGCACCCGCTGTGGAAACCATCATGACCCGTCAGGGAACTAAATTATATACCGCTGGCGGAGACAAAACGATTGCCTACAACCAGCTGTTTGCGCAAAAGGACGCATCCAATATCGATGGCGTATTCCTTTATAAAGTGTACGATGCGTCGAAGCTGACCTTAAGCCACAACTTCTTCTTCAAAATACTGGATTCGGGCCCGTCCATTACAGATCACCTGACAGACATTTATCTGAATATTGACGGTACGCCTCAATCTATCGCCGGCGCCTACACGAAATCGCTGGATGAATTAGGAGCCACATTGGATCCAAGATTCAGACAAACCATCTGGAACCCTTCCCGTGGCCCGCTGAATCAACTGCCAGGCAGAGGTGGAGATGGTGATCCGTTCAGGTACCCGGTGATTGCGTCCCAGGCGCCGTACACCAGTATCGGGTTTACATCTACCGGATATAGAAATTTTAAAGGTGCTGTACTTGCGCAGGAAGCAACCAGGGGAGAAACAGATGATATCCTTATCCGCTATGAAGAAGCGCTGCTGAACTTCGCCGAAGCCAAAGCAATCCTGGGAACTTTAACACAGGGTGATATAGACAGGTCTGTGAATGTAATCCGCGCCCGAGTAGGTATGTCGCCCATGAGCATCACTGCCGGAACCGGGTTCACGTACAAAGAGGAATATGGATTTGAGCTCACCGCTTTACCTATCGTTAATGAAGTAAGAAGAGAAAGGATGGTAGAACTGGCTCTGGAAGGCTTCCGCCTCGATGACCTGAAAAGATGGGCGGTATTTGATAAAGTGATTAATGGTTATCAACCTAAAGGCGCAAAGCTGCAGGAATGGCTGGATTACTTTAACAGGACACCCGCACAGGTAACGCTGGACAACGGCACCGATGCTGCTTTATACAGCCAGATCCGGAAAGATGGCTATCGCAAAAATGAATTCAAACTCACGGTAGACGGCAACGTATCTGCCTTTCCAAGTGGCAGAATGAACCCCTGGTTTAACCTGGTCGACTTCAAACCAGGTGGCAGAGGATTATTTATAGAACCGGCAAGAGATTACCTGAGCGCCGTTCCGATGCAGGAAGTAAAATTATACCAGGCCAATAAAGCGACGCTGTCGCAGAATCCAGGCTGGAATTGATTTTTTAACGATATAAATATTTACCCAACTAAATAATACCAGGATGAATAACATGATAAAACTTTCGGTTTTCCTGTTCCTGTCTTTGATTTTTACCGCTTCCTGTATGAAGCCGAGGGTGGACATGGATCTGTCTGTGTGGGGCGATAATGCCAATATCACGGCAGTAGTGCTTTTCAGGTATGTAGAAATCAAAAGCCAGTTAGGATACAAGGATACCGTAATCGGATACCAGAATGTATCCATTTCCACTAAAAGCAATACGATCGATAAAGCAGCGGCCACGGTGAATATTGTAGCGGCGAACGGAACAGATCTTACCAAAATGGGCATCAGGTTTTCTCATTTTGCCGTGAAGATTGAACCGCTGGATGGTGCGCCGGCAGCGGGTCTGATTGCTGATTTTTCCAAAGGAAGTTTTAAGTACCGGCTGTATTCAGCAGATGGTACCAAGAGAGACTGGACGGTGAATATTTCCGCAGGACAATAGTCACCCTACAAAAGAAAATAAAAACAGTACCATATTCATGAATGAAATAGAAATTGAAATGAACGGCCGCAAAGGGCAGCTGGCTTTATTCAACGGGCCGGGTAAAGCATTTGAACTGAAAGATTTTAACGTGCGGGCACTGCAGCCCGGGGAGTTGCTGGTGAAAAATGTGTACACTACCATTTGTGGCAGCGACCTGCATACCTTTTGCGGTGTGAGGAAAGAACCTTGTCCTACTGTGCTCGGACATGAGATTGTGGGAGAGATAGTAGAACTGCATCCCACACATACCGGCTTTGATTTGCGTGGTAAACAATTAAAGGCTGGCGACCGGATCACCTGGACGGTTTTCTCCAGCAATCCGCAATCTATTAATTCTTTACGCGGTATTCCGCAAAAGGGCGATGACCTGTTCAAATACGGTCATGTATTGGTAGAAGAGCCGGAAGTATTTCATGGTGGCTTAGGTGCTTATTGTATCATTAAGGCTAATACGGGCATTATCAAGCTGCCGGAAAACATCCCGTTGTCTATTGCGGCTACGTTAAACTGTTCCGTATCTACCGTGGCGGGGGCACTCAGAATGGCCGGTGATATGAAGGATAAGCATGTACTGATTACAGGCATGGGGCATCTCGGTATTACCTGTGCCGCTATGTGCCGCGAAGCCGGTGCCGAGTGGATTGGCGCTGCTGATATTGCCGAAAGAAGACTGGACGAAGCATTGGGCTTTGGTGCCGATGAGCTGTTTAATATGAATGGCGATAATTCAAAGTTATTGGCGGCATTACAGGAAAGAACAAACGGAAAAGGTATCGACGTAGTGTTCGATATGAGCGGCTCGCCCGAAGCCATGGAGTTTGGAATTAACAGTCTGGGTATAGGCGGATGCGCCGTATTGATAGGTGCGGTATTCAATACCAAACCGTTACTCATCGATCCGGAACGGGTGATCCGGAACCTGCTGACCATTAAGGGGCTGCACAATTATAATTTCGAGGATTTCAAATATGCGTTTGATTTTATAAAACGCAACTGGGAGAAATATCCTTTCAGTACGGTCGTAGAAAAGGAGTTTTCGCTGGAGCAGGTGGAAGAGGCATTTGAATATGCACTGGCGAAAAAACCTTTAAGAGTAGGCATTAAATTTTAGTATAAAAAAATAGTATCCGTATGATAAAGATGGTGGTTTTTGATATGGCCGGGACTACGGTCAATGAAGACAATGTAGTGTATAAAACACTGCAGCAGGCAATTAATGAACAGGGTTTCAGTTTTACGCTGGAGCAGGTGCTGGCCGAAGGTGCAGGAAAAGAAAAGCTGCAGGCCATTCAAAGTGTATTGGCAGTGTATGCCGGAAACAATAGTGTAGAACTGGCCGACCGGATCTTTGCACGTTTCCGGATTTTATTGGATCAGGCTTATGCCACCCTGGAAGTAACTGAACAGGAAAACGCCGGCAGCCTGTTTCAATCTCTCCGGAAAGAAGGCGTACTGGTGGTGTTAAATACCGGTTACCAGGCTGATACGGCTAATGGTCTTATTGAAAAACTGGGTTGGCAACGCGGGGAAGATTATGATGCCCTGATTACTGCCAGCGATGTGCCGCGTAACCGGCCTTACCCGGATATGATTTTGCGTGCGATGGAGCAATTTGGTATCAGTAATGGAAGGGAAGTAGTGAAAGTGGGCGATTCTACGATTGATATCGAAGAAGGAAAGAATGCCGGGTGTGCGCTTTCTATTGGTATCACTACCGGTGCGCATACGAAGGAACAATTACAACAGGCATCACCGGATTATATCATTCATAATCTGAATGAGCTGATGCCAATCATTATATCATAACCTATCCATGAAAAAGCCGCTGACCTGCTTGCAGGTCATGCGGCTTAACCATTTACTTAAAGATATCTGTAACAGGCCGGCCGATCCAGACCTGTGGCGCCACCAGTCCGAATATACGGGCAATGGTAGCAGCAGTATCAAAAGTCATAATGCTGTTCTTTACTTCGTGGTTTTGTTTGATGCCGGGTCCTTTCACGATCCAGGGAATTTCCATTTCATTCATAGAGATGGAGCCATGTCCTTTGTTGATGCCTCCGTGATCGGCGGTAAAGATCACCACGGTGTTCTTTTCTATGCCTGCTTCGCGGATGCTTTCCAGCACTTCCGCTACATGTGCATCGGTACGTTCAATGGCGGCATAATATTCCGGGGTGCCATGTCCTACGGTATGGCCTACACTGTCTACATCGTGAAAATGGATAAACAGGAAATCCGGTTTAGCCTGTTTGATATAGGCGGTGGCGGCAGCACTGACTGCCACGTCGCCATCACAGTTCTGGTCTTTGTTTACTGCGGCTTTGGGGAAGAGATAACCGATGCCATCCCATTCGTAGATGACGCCGATTTCACTTTGTGGTCTGGCTTTTCTCAACAAGCTGTAAACGCTGGGAAACATATTGTATTCATCCAGTACGCGGGCCGGAAGATCAGGCTTTTTGCTGCCCCAGGTGGTGTAGCCGTGTAATTCAGGTCCTGCGCCCATGACCATCGAGGCCCAGTTAGGTGCGCTGGATGAAGGCAATACTGTTCTGGCGTGGAGGCTCCAGGATCCCTGTTGCATCAGCGCCCTCAGAGTCGGCACTTTTGCCTGCTGAAACGCATAGGCGCCAAAGCCATCCGTGCCGATTAAAATAACATGTTGTCTTTTCTGCGCCTGTGCATAGTGAGTGAGGAATAAAGCACATAATAGCGTCATTGTTCTACTGATCCGAAGAAAATACATAGGTGTTTTTTCTTCAAATATATTTACTTTAAGGAAAATATTTTTCCTTAAAGTAAATATATGATCAATTATTTACGGAGTTCACCAAAGAAGTACATGACGAGCAAGCGGCAGGTAGTATTTGTGTGATTAATAGGCACATGGCCGATGCTGCCGTCAAAAAACAGTGCGTCCCCTTCGGAGAGGTCAAAGGTTTTGTCTTCCAGCTGGTATTGCAGGGGGCCATTGAGCACATAAATGAACTCATAGGCAGCAGTAGTTACCTGGGCACGCTGGGAGCCGGGTGTTAAAGTGAGCAATGAAATCTGGAAAGCACCGCCTTCAAAAGTAGATTCCAGTACCGACTGGTATTGAAATCCAATGGCGCCTTCCTCTTTTTCATAGGTAGAAAAGCCGTCTTTCGGAAGATAGAGATAGCCAGGGAAATCACTTTCGGCACTCAGTTCAGAGAAGAATATCTCTGGTGTAATACCCAGTTTCTGGATGATGGTAAAAAGGGTAGGAATGGTTGGTAACATACGCCCATTCTCGATTTTGGACAACAAGGCCGATTTGATACCTGTAACGCCTGAAAGGTCCAGTAATTTGAGACCTTTCTCTTTACGGTATTTTCTGATGAGCCCGCCGATTCTGTGGTAAACCAATTGTCCACCAGGTTCCTGGTTCATGTTCTTAACGATTTATTAAAATAAGATACTGTAAATTGACTAATAAGAAATTTAATTTCGCCACAGGAAATAATATTTATTCCACGTAAACGAAAAACGAAAGTTAGATAATTCTTCATTAAGCCCGTGTAAATTGTAAGGGCGCTTTAAATCTATTCAGGTAATGACTACAGGTGTTGTACAGGCAATGAAAAAACAGCGTTGGAAAATGCTGCTGGTGACCATGTTCTGCTATCTTTTCTTTTATACGGGCCGGCACAACTTTGGCTGGGCCGCCCACCAACTCGCCGATACGCTTCATATTTCCTATGAAAGGGTAGGATGGATCAGCTTCTCCATGCTGGTGAGCTATGCCCTCGGACAACTCATCAATGGTAACCTGGCCGACCGGTTCAGTCCCAAACACATGATTACCATGGGTGGCTTGCTGTCGGTAGCAGCGAATGTATTGATCAGTTTTTCGGATTCTTTTGTGATGATTCTCATTTTATGGAGTCTGAACGGATATTTCCAATCCATGGCCTGGGCTTCCGGCAGCCGGATTATTTCAAACTGGTGGACTACGGGCAACAGGGGACTGGCTTTTGGTCTTTATACCATGGCAGCCGGTTTGTCGTCCGTCATCACCTACCTGATGTCGATCTTACTGGTACATGAAAGCTGGCGCAACCTGTTCCGTATCCCGGTGCTTTTTCTGGCGGTGGCGGTGATTATATTTTTCCTTCTCGTAAAAAACGGACCTGATACCAGTGATGCCGATGCCGGAGATACTCCCAGGCAAAAGCCCGGATGGAAACAAGGCTACCTGGAGGTGTTGAGTAACCGGCGCTTCCTGGTAGTATGCCTGGCCCTCGGATTTCAAAGTATGGCGAGGTATGCCCTCATTTTCTGGCTGCCGCTGTATTTCCTGGGCACCGGACTGGAAACGCCTGGTTCCCAGGTGTGGATCAGTCTCCTGTTGCCTGTAGGCATGGCCACGGGTGCGATTGCATTTGGCTTTATGTCGGACTGGTTATTCCGGTCTAACCGGATTATTTCCATCAGCTTTGGTATGGGTATCTGCAGCCTGTTATCTGCAGCTATTTATTTTATCAACGTAAAAAGCGGGATCACCATTGCCACACTGGTATTCCTGGCGGGTTTCTTTTCCTACGGGCCACAGGCGAATTTCTGGCCGCTGGCGCCGGAATTGCTGGGACAGCGGTATGTGGGCACCGGCACCGGTATTATGAACATGGTAGCATATGTTTTTGCTGCAATAGGGGAGCCGGTGATGGGGAAATTTATTGACGCCACCGGTAATAAAGCGGTGATTTTTATTGTAGTAACAGTGATTGCCATGTTAAGCGCATTAACGATATTGCTGACCGGCGCTTTTGCGCCAACAAAGATCAATGAAGATAAGTCGGCAGTTTTTGTGTAGCGTATAAAAAGTAAACATGATTTTCAGAGAAGCCACCATTGACGATATCCCGGAGATGCAGGTAGTGAGAAATTCCGTAAAGGAAAATATCTTATCCAATCCTGCGCTGATATCACCTGCTGATTACACCTCTTTTATAACGGTAAGGGGCAAAGGTTGGGTATGCGAAATGGAAGGCCATATAGTAGGATTTTCTGTAGTGGATTTACAGGAGGATAATGTCTGGGCATTGTTTTTACTGCCGGCAGCCGAAGGCCGGGGCGTTGGTAAACAATTACAGGCCCTGATGCTGCGCTGGTATTTTTCCCAGGACAAGGACAGGATATGGCTGGGGACCAGCCCGGATACAAGGGCTGCTGCATTTTACCGTAAATCCGGCTGGATAGAAAACGGGAAGAACGGGGAAAAAGAAATCAGATTTGAAATGACCAGGGAGCGATGGAATACTATATCAGGAACTGTCTGAAAAAGAAACGGCCTCCATTACCGGAGGCCGTTTCTTTTTTTTGAAATGAGACTATTTCGCTAAATCAAATCTGTCGAGGTTCATCACTTTATTCCATGCAGCTACGAAGTCTTTCACAAACTTTTCCTGTGCATCTGAACTGGCGTATACTTCAGCCACAGCCCTCAGTTCGGCGTTGGAACCAATCACCAGGTCGGCGCGGGTACCCGTCCATTTTTTCTCACCGGTGGCACGGCTGCTGCCTTCGTAAACTTCCCTGTCTTCGGATAATGCTTTCCATGCGGTATTCATATCCAGCAGGTTTACAAAGAAATCGTTGGTCAGCTGGCCTGGGCGGGTCGTAAACACGCCATGCAGAGAGCCGTCGAAGTTTGTGTTCAGTACTCTTAGTCCACCAAGCAATACCGTTAATTCAGGTGCGGTGAGCGTGAGTAACTGCGCTTTATCTATCAGCAGTTCTTCAGTAGATACGGGGTATCTTGATTTACGATAGTTACGGAAACCATCAGCAATGGGTTCAAGGAAGCCCACTGATTCCACATCAGTTTGTTCCTGCGACGCATCTGTACGGCCCGGAGTAAAAGGAACGGTGATGGATTGGCCGGCATCTTTGGCGGCTTTTTCCACACCGGCAGCACCGGCCAGCACGATCAGATCTGCCAGTGATATTTTTTTGCCACCTGTCTGCGCAGTATTAAATTCTTTGGCGATGTTTTCCAGCGCGGTTAATACTTTCTGGAGTTGTGGCGTATTGTTGACCGTCCAGTATTTTTGTGGAGATAAACGGATACGTGCACCATTGGCGCCGCCGCGTTTATCGGAACCACGGAAGGTAGAGGCGGATGCCCATGCAGTAGATACCAGTTCAGCTACACTTAAGCCGGACGCCAGTACTTTTGCTTTGAGATCGGCCACGTCTTTATCATCTACCAATGCATGATCTACGGCTGGTACAGGATCCTGCCAGAGCAGCACTTCTGCCGGAACATCGGGGCCGAGGTAGCGGGCGCGTGGCCCCATATCACGGTGTGTTAATTTGAACCATGCACGGGCGAACGCATCTGCGAGTTGATCCGGGTTTTCCAGGAAGCGCCGGGATATTTTTTCGTATGCGGGATCAAACCGTAAGGAAAGATCGGTCGTGAGCATGGTAGGGCGGTGTTTCTTTGAACTGTCGAATGCATCAGGGATAATATCGCCTGCATCTTTAGCTACCCACTGATGAGCGCCTGCCGGACTTTTGGTCAGTTCCCATTCAAAGGCAAACAGGTTTTCAAAGAAATTATTGCTCCATTTGGTAGGTGTGGTGGTCCAGGTTACCTCCAGGCCGCTGGTAATAGTATCTGCTCCTTTACCCGAACCATAGCTATTACTCCAGCCCAGGCCCTGTGCTTCCAGTCCGGCAGCTTCGGGTTCTTTGCCCACATGTGTGGCCGGTGCCGCGCCATGCGTTTTACCAAAACTGTGACCGCCTGCTATCAGCGCTACTGTTTCTTCATCATTCATGGCCATGCGGCCAAATGTGTCACGAATATCTTTTGCAGCTGCTATCGGATCAGGATTACCATCCGGACCTTCCGGGTTTACATAGATCAAACCCATCTGTACCGCTGCGAGTGGTTTTTCCAGGTTGCGGGAATGGATATCACCATCTGCATTATCATCTGATACCAGTACGCCATGATTTTCTTCCACACCGGGAGAACCATGAGCATAGCGAAGATCACCGCCTAACCAGGTAGTTTCAGAACCCCAGTATACATCTTCATCCGGTTCCCATACATCCTCACGACCACCGGCAAAACCAAATGTTTTAAAGCCCATAGATTCCAGCGCAATGTTGCCGGTAAGGATCAGCAGATCTGCCCATGAAATTTTGCGGCCATATTTTTGCTTGATAGGCCAGAGCAATCTGCGGGCTTTATCCAGGCTAACGTTATCAGGCCAGCTGTTCAGCGGGGCAAAACGTTGTTGTCCTGCACCGGCGCCACCACGGCCATCGCCTACACGATAAGTACCTGCACTGTGCCATGCCATCCGGATAAATAAAGGACCATAATGCCCGAAATCTGCCGGCCACCAATCCTGTGAGTCGGTCATGAGTGCATGAAGATCTTTCTTCACGGCTTCCAGATCAAGACTTTTAAAAGCTTCGGCATAGTTAAAATTTTCTCCCATCGGATCGGATAGGGAGGAGTGCTGACGCAGAATATTCAACTTTAACTGATTGGGCCACCAGTCGCGGTTCCTGGTGCCTCCACCGCCATGGTTATGCTTCATACTACCGTTATGAAACGGGCATTTACTGATGTCATTTGATTCTGTTCCCATTTTTGTGAGTTTATGGTATTGAATGAATACTTGCCTTATGCAGAATGCCAAAAATATGATAATGTAGAAATAAACGTAATCAATTGATTTTATAATAAGATAGTCTGAATCTATTACAATATAATAAACCCTGGGTATTATTGGTGGTCATCTCCAAAAAATCTTTTTAGCTTAACAATCAACCGGTGAAGAATGTTGGGGTAGAATTACTTTCGGGAACAGAGGATGGGGGAATAGTCTGGCACCCATAAAAAAAGCCGCCTCCATTTATGGAGACGGCCGCTATGATGATTTGCGTATCAGAATTTTACACCGATACTTAAAGTAGATCTGCGGACCCACAATGGCTCATACAGCCCACTTCTCGCGAGGTACCCGATATTGTTGGTTAAGTTGGAGACATTCAACCGGGTAAAGAACTGGCGGTAACTGTAGCCGATACTGGCATCCATGCTCCAGTAAGCTTTTACTACCGCATCCGGCAGGTTTTGAGTAGAAGCATAAAACTTTCCTTTATAAAAGAATCCATAGCCGAACTCCAGTCCTTTCAAACGGCCTTTATCCAGAACATAATCCGCCCAGATATTGAAGGTCTGCTTGGCATTTCCTTCCAGCTGATTACCGCTTTTAAATGCCGGATCTTCTACCACGGTGGCATTGATATAGGAAGTTGCAATATTGATGCTCAGCTGTGGGGTAATTTTTCCATTGATATCCAGCTCCACGCCCCGGCTGCGATGATGTCCTCCCTGGTACATGGCCCACTTGTAGTACTCGTTGTAAGCCAGGTGGGGCCAGTCGGGCGCACTGTCCAGCCCGAATACATAACCCACAATATTCTTTTTGTCGATCTGGAAAACGGAGAGCCCGATACCCAGTTTACCGCTGAATAAATTAGACTTGGCACCGAACTCGATCTGTTTGGCATCGGTCGACTGCAGCATGATATTCGTCAGTTCATCCCAGCCGTTCTGTTCGTAAGACTGTGTGTAAGAGGCATACACTGACAAATCTTTCAGCGGTTTTACCAGCAATGCAATTCGTGGAGAAAGCGGTTTCTTTACATCATCTTTATAATTTGCGGGAGTTGGATTGGCAGCGGTGTATTTTGTGCCCTGGATGGTTTTATTGAAACGCACTCCCAGCATGAGATGGATTCTTTCATCCCACATTTTCAACTGATCCTGTACATAGGCGCCATACCTGGTGATGAACTGTTTGGGTTTATCCGGATCTCCATCATAACCGATAATTTTGGGTAATATGTTTTCGCCGTATACAGGGTGGTACATATTAAAAGGTTTCAGTTCCACCGGGTCATTGTAAAAGATGGTATAGTTCCGGCGGGTATAATCGGCACCTATTACAAAGTCGTGATGAACGCCAAAGGTGGAGAATTTGCCGACCAGGTCCAGCGTGGTACCTGCAATACCGGTAAACGTCTGGAAAAATTCGGTGGTTCTGTTCAGATTACCGTTTTCATCCGCTTTGCCATCGGGGAAAAAAACGGATTCTTCCTGTTCCTGTGCTTTGGAGTAATACGATACATTGCGGATAGACAAATGGTTACTGATCTTGTAACTCAGCGTAGAGTAGACGCTGGTTTCATTGTACCGGTGCCTGCTGTCAGGTTCTCCTAAAAAAAGGCCCCGGGGGATCTTTTTTAAACCTTCGAAAGTACCATCTGGTGATACTAACCCCGGGGCAAAAGTGCGGTTATCATTTTTAGCGGTTAATTCTACATTCCATTCCAGTGCCGGGATAATTTTCCAGGTGATGCTGGGGGCGATCAGGTAGTTTTTACCATTTATTTTATCAATAAAATGATTACTGGATTCATACGAAGCATTTAAGCGGTAGAGCAGGTTTTTAGCGGGTGTTAACGCACCGCTGAGGTCCAGGGTGGGTCTTACGAAGCCATACTCGCCTACTTTCAGTTCAAATCTGCGGTATTCATAGTCCAGCGGTTTCTTCGAAACGAAATTCATCACGGCTCCCGGCGCCACATCTCCATATTGTATGGATGCGGGGCCTTTGAGGATTTCAATTCTTTCTATATTATCGCCATACAGGCGGCCTGTGGTTTGCATTAAGATACCATTCCAACGGAAGTTGGAATTAAAGTTCATGCTGAAACCACGACCGTTAAACATCGCATAGCCGTCGCCGTAAGTACCGGTAACGGTGATGCCGCTTACGTTTTTGATGGCGTCCCGCACATCGGTGATCTGCTGTTGTTCTATCAGTTTTCTATCTATCAGCTGCACAGAAATGGGCAGATCTATCAGTGGGGTAGGGGTTTTGGTGATTGATGCGATCTGACGTTTCTGGCCGTATACCATCAGTTCTTTTAATAACCTGGAGGTATCGCTATCGGTTGTTTTATTATTGGTGTGCTGCGCGAAGGCTGCCGGCCCTGTTAAGCAGAGGAGCCACATACACCTCAATGTTAGATTCATGGTTGTGCGTTGTATTTATGTAATAACTGGCACAAAGGTGGGCAGGTTTGGGCTTAGGCAGCTATGCTGATCCGGAAAAGTAATTACGCAATCAGGAATTTCTATGGCGGGCGTTATTTTAAGTGGTTGGGCGGGTAGCCGAAGTGATTTTTAAATGCGTAGGAGAAATGGGAAAGATTTTCAAAGCCTGCTTCGAGGTAAACATCAGTTGGTTTCACCTGCTTTTCCGCTATGAGGTAATGCGCCAGCTGCAATCGCTTTTCGGTGAGCCATTTCTGGGGTGTTGTCCGGAAGCTGCGTTTGAAATCCCTTCTGAACGTAGCCACACTTCTGCCGGTGAGGTAACTGAACTTCTCCATCGTCATATTGAACATGTAATGCCGTTCCATAAAATCGGTCAGATCAATTTTGCCCGGCTCTTCAAAATTGGCCAGTAAACCGTCAACATCTTTGTCTGTTGATCTTAATATGCTGATGGCTTCTTCAATTTTTATAGCAGCAATATCCGTTGGCAGATTTTCCGTTAAATCAAAATAAGGGATCAGGGAAGCAAAGCAACTTTCCAGTAAAGGATGTTTTTTGAAGAGATATACTTTTTGCAGTGGCGTTACTGATCCGGCTGTTTTATGACGGCTGTAAAAATCGCGGAGCATTTCTTTGGTGAAATGCATTACCGCAGTTTTATGAGGTTTGCCATCTTTGGGATAGTTAATGACGGTAGCCAGCTGATGACGGGGAATCAGGAAGATATCGCCCGCTCCGAACACGTAAGTCGCATCGGCCAGGATAATCTTTGTTTCTCCCGAAATAAACCATACCAGCATATGGTGTTCAAACAGTACTTCTGTTTTGAAGTACTTGCCTTCAAATTCCGAAAGTTTGATATCGGGGGTGATATATTTTGTAACGAATTCCATAGTTGCCAACGATTGAATGTACGAAATAAAACAAGCCGGGGCAAAGCTTGCCTGCCATAACCGGCTTGTTGCTTCAGTGGTATCTCAGTTCACGGGAAAAGAAATGCCCGTCATATTTTCGCTTAATGTCCACAATTTTTTTGCATCTCCCTGATGAACAGAATAAGGCTTTACACCTCTTAAAGAAGACGGATCACAGTAATCGTGTATTATATTTCCCAGATCCAGGTCGGCTACATCTGCATTTTCACAATATACCCCGCCGATGCCGTTTAACTGCGGACTGGTAGCGCACCATACGGAGGTAGCGGCGCCCTGTTCCACTGTTTTCAGGGTGGCGGCTACTTCCGGGCGGAGATTACCTTTTTCGTCGTGTGTGCCCATTTGCTGGAATAAGGCCATCGGTGCGGCACGTCCCAGATCGGTACCATTCACGGACCCGGGGTGTAAAGAAAATGCCCTTACGCCAAATGCTTTCCCGCGATGATCGAGTTCTACTGTAAAAAGGTTATTAGCTGTTTTGGATTGTCCGTATCCCTGCAGGGTTTCATATTCCCGGTGAAGAAAGTTCGGGTCGTCAAAATTAAAGGGAGCGATCTGGTGGCCGAAGGACGATACATTTACGACCCTTGCACTGCCGGCGCGTTTCAATGCCGGCCACAGTAAAGCAGTGAGCTGGAAATGTCCGAGGTGATTGGTCGCCAGCTGGGATTCATAACCCCGTTGATCCCGGCGGAGGGGTACCCACATGATCCCCGCATTATTCACCAGTATCTCCAGTGTGGTATGGGGGGCCAGGAACCTGCTTGCGAAAGCATCAATGGTGTCCGGCGTCATCAGGTCCATGGGTTCAATAATCACGTTTTTGATGCCTTTCAGGTTATTGGCGGCCTTTTCCAGGTCCCGGGCTGGTATAATTACCTTCGCACCTGCTTCGGCAAAAATTCTGACTGTTTCCAGCCCGATACCTGCATAGCCTCCGGTAACAACAGCTGTTTTGCCGTGAAGGTCTATTCCTTTTATCACATCAGCCGCTGTGGAACTGGCGCTGAAGCCGGAGTGAACGGGCTGTTGTAAGCTACCATCATAATTGTCTTTCATGTTCATATGTTTTATGAAACAAAAGTAGAATGTATGAGGGCAGGCTGTTTTGTTTAAAACGTCAATTTACTTTGTTTAAAGCGTCAAATCCGGAAGAGGCTATCTGCCTTGTTCTGAATAAGCCCTACAGGTGAAATAATCAACCTGAAATCAGCCACTCAGGCTTCGCGGATGGACAACGCATGATAAAATATTCCCAGTGGATCCCATTGCCGCTTCACCTGGCGGAGGCGCGGGTAATTGTCTTTGTAATACAGGGTATGCCATGGAACGCCGGATTTGTTCCATTCAGGATCTGCGAGATCGGTATCCGGGTGATTGATCATGGCGCCATCTGTCTGATCATTGGGCGCTGGTACACCACCACTGTTTTCAAAGAGTTCGCTATAAAACGCCCGTACCCATGCCAGGGTGGGGGCTTCGCCGGATGGATCGGCCCAGCCGGTATTACAGGCCACATCCATGATGGCATCGCGTTGAGCCGTTGCCGTGGCATCGGGCGGCACGGTGTTTACTTTACCGCCATAGGTGGCCATACCAAGGCCACCACCCACTTTTTCATTACCCGTGAGATATTTAAAGGCTGTAGCGATCTGCTTATCAGTGAGCGGTTGCCGGAAGTAGGCATCTTTAACCTTGGCCAGTGCGTTATCGAAACCCGGCTGGAATAGTTCAGGGAACGGATTCAGGGCGAAGCGCAGCCAGGGCATTTCCTCCATCTGTGGTGTACTGGCAATACTGATGCGGTCTGTAATGGCAGCCAGGTGTTCATTGATGAGCTGCCTGGCTTTAGCGCCTGCCGTGCAGAGTCCTTTTATCTCTATTCTGCCCAGGTTACGGTGGTTCAGGAAAAGCAGGCTGAATAAGGAGAGGTAGGGGGAATCCGGGCCGCTGTACTGCTGACTCCAGGCTCCGAAATTTTTTGTGAGCCGGGTGAAAGCGCTTTCGTCAACATCTTTCCAATCCCATCCGACTCGGAAGGTGGTAATAGTGGCCGGTGCTTTGGGTAATACATTTGCCGGACCGGACCCGGTGGCATCCGCAGCGCGGAGCCAGTAGCGGGTCACGATTCCAAAATTACCACCACCGGCGCCGGTATGTGCCCACCACAGTTCCCGGTGCGGATCATCTGCTTCCCGTGTGGCGATCACTACCCTGGCTTTGCCGGAAGCATCGACATATACCAGTTCTATTGCATAGAGGTAATCGGCTGCCAGCCCGTATTCCCGGCAAAGGAAGCCAAACGCACCACCGCAGATATGTCCGCCGATACCGATACCGGGATGCTCGCCGGCCGGCAGTACCACTCCCCAACCCAGGAACAACCGGCGGTACATCTCACCAACGGTAGCGCCGGCAGCCACAGAAAAAGCGGATTTCCCTTCATCAAAAAAGATGTCTGTCATCAGCGACATATCTATCAGCACCTGCACGGCAGGATCTGATACAAAACCTTCCAGGCAATGTCCGCCACTGCGTACTACCAGCCGCTGTTTACTATCCACTGCGTCCTGTACTGCCTCCACAACTTCTGCTACTGTTGTTGGAAGACGGATGTATTCGGGCTTTCCTGAAAAGCGTTTATTGAATCTTTTTCCGGCAAGATCGGAATATCGTATATCGTTGGGGGTGATCTTTTCCATATATTCAGTTTAAAGAGTGTAAGCTTGCCGCTCAACTTTCATTCCAATACGTTTTCCCTATTTTTAAGTACCTTAACGTCAACAGTGAATCTCATGAAGGTAGAAGTATTTTACCCGGTTAGCCCGGCGCTCCGCAAGCATATCGCCTATTATTATTTTCTGAAGACGGATACTGCCGGTTTCGACTGTACTTACTATTCTTTTCCCAATGAGTTACAGTCGCTCAATATCCACCTTCATGCAGATTGCACGATTACCGACAATCAGATCTGTGTGGAAGGAAGTACCCGTAACGAGCATCTCATGATCCTGCAGGGAAAGTTTGATACACCCTTACAGGTACGCTTGAGAGGCCTGTTGGATAAGGTGACTATTGCCTTTAAGCCTTCGGCTCTGAATCACTTTATCACGGCGTCGTTTATAGAAGTGGCAGCACAAACGTCGCAGGTTTTTACGGACTGGAACAATGATGATCACTGTGTTAGTTTCCTGAAAAACTTTTATCACGCTGATTCCTGTGAGGAACGGGTTGCAGTGCTTGAAAATTTCCTGTTATCACGGTATAACCCTTTGTCTGATGAAGATCTGCTGATAGAGGCTGTGCAACAACTCAGCAATTTTGAAGAGGAACGCAGTATTGCCGATATCGCCGCCGGAATGCAATTGCACGTTCGCTCCTTTCATCGCCTGTTTTATAAAAGGGTAGGTATTTCTCCGGTAGCTTTCCGTAAGATTGCCCGCTTCCGGCATTCCCTGAAAAATAAACTGTTGCTGACACCGGGAAGAAGTCTGACAGAAATAGGGTATGGGAGCAATTTTTCTGATCAGGCATATTTTTCGAAAGTTTATAAAAAACTCACCGGGCATAATCCTTCTACGTTTTTCAACAACGTAAACCTGTTGGATGAGAATGGGCTGGTATTTGAGTTTTTGCCAGAACCGGCTTCCATAACTTTGTAACACGCCTGTCCGAAAAGTACAATTTTATGTTCACCTGATGCTTTTCCTTTGCTGATAAAACGGCGTAATGAAATACTTTGTTATCACGATTGTCCTCCTGCTGAAAGGAATGGCAGTATTTTCCCAGAAAGAAATCAGGGAATGCCTATTCTCGCATGAATTGAAGGATAGTATCCATTACAACATATTTCTCCCGGAAACAGCAGGTACAACGGAAATGCCGGTACTGTACGCTTTCAAATATGGGATGGTAGAAGGTGCTTATATCGCAGCCCAGCTGAATTACTTCCAGGCAGCAAATTATCAGTTGCCTAATACGATGGTAGTTACTATTCAGGCTGATATGGACAGAATAGGATTTTCCTATAAAACGGGGATGCTTACTCCTGCCGGCCGTCAGATGTTGGCCTGCATAAAAAATGAAATAATACCTGCCATTGAAAAGAAATACCATACTTCCAGCTTCCGCACATATCTGGGGCATTCGTATGCAGCCAGTTACGCCAGCTACCTGTTGCAGTACGCACCGGAGCTATTCCGTGGGTATATACTGCTGGCGCCGGAGAAAGTTGGGGTGGATTATTCCCGGCCGTCGCCTGATGTAACGTCGCCTGCACCGTTTCTCCAGGATGAAAAGGCCATCCGTTTTTTCAATGATACCACTACTTTTTGTTATGTTGCTACCGGTCAGTATGATGTGGAAAGAAGGAAGGCCTATGCGCAGGAATTACTGGCGCATTTCCGCAACCTCGACAGCACCCGTTTTATATCAAAATATGATAGTATTTCAGGAGGTAATCATACTAATATCCTCACGATGGCCATTCAGCCCGCACTGGAATTTATTTATCAACAATATGATCCCTATTATGAAGAAGGGCCGGAAATGGATGCCTGGAAGTTGTATTCACAGGCGCAGAAACGTGTAAAGAATGTGTATGGAATTTCAACAGTGAGAAATTTCAACTGGTATACGCGCTTCCTGCAACAGGCTGTGGCAGCAAAGGATACCGGCATACTGGTCAATTTACTCCGTGAGCTGGATACCCGGCAACGGAAGACTTACGAAATGCTGCGTCTGGCTGGTTTTTGTTTCAGGGCTGGATGGATGCAGAAAGCGGAACAGTATTATCTGCAAGCGATCAATGATATCAACGCCCGTCATGGAAATGAACCCTATGACCCATTCCTGCTCACAGATGCTTACCAGCGCATGGCATTCGATATTTATAAAGAACATCCGGTTGTAGCCTGGGCATATGTTCAAAAAAGTATTGCGTTGGCCAATACTCCCAACCAGTTTGGGGTGAGTAACATAGAGGTCTATTACGACGCCGGCGAATTTGCTGTAACGAGTAACTATAAAATAAGAGAAGGATTACAGTATCTCTCCACTTATCTCGCAGGCAGAGGCGAAGTGATAGATGATATTCACCGGCCATATTATCTCGTATATTACCAGATGGCAATGGGTTATTACCGGTTGCATAACAAGAAAAAGGCCCGGGAATATTTACAAAAAGTGTTTGCACTGAATAATAACTATCAGCCAGCCCGGAAGCTAATGGGTCAATTGTAGATTTTTAATTTTCCGGTCAAAATATCCGCCACTGCAGTCCTGCTGTATCCGGAGGTGAAAATAGTCTCAGGCGATATTTTCAAAGCGCTATACTTGTCATGCTATTTTAGTATATTTAGGTAGAGAATGAAGAGCAATACCCCAAAAGCTTAGTCCAACACTATTCTGTCATTATTTAAATGCACCCCAAAAGAACGACCGGATCATCATCCGGATATTTTTGTTTTCACCCCAAAAAAACGATCATGAAAAAAATGAATTTTCTGCATCCTCATGGATGGAAAGCACTGCTTGCTATGCTCCTGTGCCTGTTTTTCTTTATGATGCCTGCCAGGTCGGCCGACCGTGAAATAGGTGGTTATGTAGACCGCGCGGAAGACCGCTTTGTGCGTAATGTCTGGAATTTTATCAAAAATTTCCAGGGTTGGCAGAACATCGGTATGCACCGTTACCAGGAAGTACAGTACTTCTGGGCAGAACCCTTTGAGTTTGATTCCGACCACCAGGATTTTGTGGACAAAATGGACCTGGCTTATGTAGCCGCGCATGGTAATTCCTACTATGTGCAAACCAATCAGAGTACCAGTACGGGCGTGGATCTCCGGTCGTGCCCTGCTTATGGCGATCTGGCGACCGGCGGCGACCTGGAATTCCTGATCATTGAGTCCTGTTCTACAGTAGCCTCTGCACCTGAGGCTCCGGCCAGCGGTGACTGGTGGACACCGTGGACTTCCATTTTCCATGGATTGCATCAACTGGCAGGTTTCCGTACCCTCAGTTATTCCGACAACGGAATTCCCAACCGCTACGCCAACCTGCTCAAAGCCAATGGTGGCGTGTGGCAGTCGTGGTTCAGCGCAGTAGACGGGGAACGCACTTTTTCCGGAAGTACCTATTCCACCTATCCCGGATTTGCCAGTGCTATCATTTATACCACCACGGAAAACGACCGCCTGGGTAACTATGCGGCAGATCCGGCCGGAGGCGCTAATAATATGAAAACATGGTGGCAGTTCTGATATTTATTGATCTACAAAAAAGTCTGTTATGCAAATAAAATATATGGCTTGCTTCATCCTGCTGGGTGTAGTCAGCATTTCTGCCTGTAAATGTAACCGGCAGCATCCTCCAACGGGGGAAGCAGGGGCCGTTTACATCTATGAATTTGAGAAAGGCGCCCCGCTTTCTGCGGATAATACGAAAAAACTGATCGCTGATTTCCTGGGTAACCAGCCAACCACCGATCTCTTTGTATCAAAAGAGGATAACATAGCCTACTTTGTTTCCCCGGCAGATGTAAATACTACGCTGGAGCAGGATCTCAACAATGGCAACATTGCCTTTAGTAAACTCACCCAGGCGTACCTGGGAGATCTGAAACCACAGCTGCCTTCCGGTCAGGATGCAGTGCGCATCGGGGAGAAATTTCTGAAAGAAAAAGGGTTGTTTCCAAAGAATGCCGGTGAACTGAAACTGGTACATACCGGTGGCGTTCGCGCGCAAACAGCCAAAGGACCCATTATTGATAAAATGGTGACCTTGACCTATGCCCGTGTGGTAGACAGTATGCAGGTGATAGGAGCCGGGTCCAAAATAGTGGTTAATATAGGGGATAAAGGCGATGTAGTAGGACTGATACGCCGCTGGCGCGAATTGAATACCGGCGGCAGAAAAGAAGTGAAGGCCGAAGAAATGATTTCACAGGAAGAAGCCACAGCACTGGCTAAAAGACAGATTGCACAGGAATTCGGAGAAAAAGCAGGCTATGATTTTAAAGAGATCCGGAAATCGTATTACGATAATAATGGGGGCATCCTTCAACCGGTGTACGTATTTGAAACGGTGGTAACGCTGCGTAGCCAGGACAAAATCCAGATCCCCCCTGTGTCGTATCTCTGTGTGATCCCACTGTTGAAACAATCGCCAGAGCCGTTGAACCTCACGAAGACAGATCCCCGTGCAAAAGAACTGATCAAAAATATAGATCGTGCCGGTATCGATACCAGCGACAGGAAGAACCTGCGTAACAAGGATTAAGTTGTTACTGAAATAATGTATAGCCGTTCACGTTATAACGTGAACGGCTATTTACTTAAAATTACCTCTTTGTATTATTAATTGTTTTTAGAACAATCTGCTGGCTTTATCAGCATATTATCAGAAAGCAGCAGCAAATTCTTTTGCGAAATCTGCCAGTTTCACGTTCCCCATTTTAACCGGCCCTTGCTTTTCATAATCACTCACTAAAGCGCCGTTATGAATACTGGCGCCCAGTTCCACCAGTTTTTCTGCAACGTGCGCTGGTACACCACGTTGTTCCAGACCGGCCAGGGCTTGTTCGTTGGTGAAGGTAACCCAGTTTAAATCCGGTTTACCAATGGCAGCACCTAAAATACGCGCGATCTCATCGGGTGTTTGTTCCTCGCTCACCACATACCGGATTTTCCTGCTGCTAGCAGCAGTGGTTAATTCTTCTGCTGCGGCTACCGCAATGTCAGCGGGAGCCACCAGCATCATCTTGTCTTCGCCGCCATAGTTGGCGCCTATAAACCCCGCTGTTTTGATCATCTCTGTAAAAGCATACAGGTTGTAATAGAAATAGCCGGGCCGCAGATGTGTAATGGCAAGATCGGATAGCGTGTTTAAGATGCCTTCTGCATAGTGTGCGCCCAGGATAAAACCTGTTCCCCGATCCAGGTGTGCGCCGTAACTGCTGAGATGCACCACCTGTTTGATGGTGGTGTGTGGCAGAACAGTGGCGTAGTTGCCGGCGATGCGGCGGTAGTAGGCCATCTGATCCACTTCGGAGAAATTGGGCGGTACCATGGCAAAAAGGGCATCGGCTTTGGCAAAAGTGGCGGCCAGGAACTCTACATCTTCCAGAGACCCAATAGCCGCGCTGGCGCCCAGGGCTTCTATATCTTTTTGTTTTTCAATTTTACTGCTGATGACGGTAACAGCATGACCTTTCTGTATTAAATCTTCCGCCAGGGGCTTGCCGATATGTCCTAATGATCCGGTGATGATAACTTTCATAATGATTTCTTTTGTGTTACAACACAAAGGTCTGCACTCCTCCCGGAAGAGAGGTAGTTGAATCTATGAATGTTGTAGCCGTTTCTAAGGAATCAGTTAAAAGACTGCCGGAATGCGAGCGGCGATAGATTTGTTTTACTCTTGAACAACTTGCTGAATGACTGCGAGTGTTCAAAGCCCAGGTCGTAGGCAATTTCACTGATGGATAGATCGGTGGTGGACAATTTTTCCTTTGCTTTTTCAATCAGTTTGTCATGGATATGCTGCTGGGTGCTTTGCCCTGTCAGCGTTTTCAGCAACCCACTTAAATAATTCGGAGAAATGTTTAAGTGATCCGCAATAGACTGAACAGAAGGAAGGCCGCTTTTTACAAGGATGTTACTGTTGAAATATTCTGTCAGCAATGCTTCCAGCCGGTGAAGGACCTGGTGGTTAGTGATTTTCCGGGTAATAAACTGCCGGTGATAAAACCGTTCTGCATAAGTGAGCAGTAGTTCTATCTGTGCTATAATAACTGGCTGACTGAAAGCATCAATATTGGAGCGGTATTCCTGTGCAATGTTTTGCATAATTCCGGTGATCATTCCTTCTTCTTTCGGGGAGAGATGTAATGCTTCATTGGTGGCGTAGCCAAAATATTCGTACCGTTTGATGCTGTTGGCCAGGGGTGTATTCCAGAGGTAATCGGGATGCACCAGGAGCATCCATCCGGAATGTTTCAGTTCTTCGCCTTCTGCTACTTCTATTTTAAATACTTGTCCGGGGCCCATAAAGGTCATAATACCTTCTTTGAAATCGTAGACCTGCTGGCCGTATTTTATTTGTCCGTTGAAGTTTCTTTTCAATGCGATGGAATAAAAATCCAGCACCAGGTGAACGGCTTTTTCGCCTGCCATGCGTTTGATAGATTCGAAGTCTATCACGCTGATCAGCGGGTGTTCCGGTTGAGGTATTTCCATAAACTGGTGGTAGTCTGCGATCGTTTTCAGCCGGTGCGGATGTATATTTTTCATGGCTTGTGTTAATTTTGACGGGGGATCCATCTGCCCCATACTATAAAAGTAGCGATAATCGCGAAAACGATGTTCACACCGATCAGTGACGCCTCTCCTCTGGCAATATGGAAGATGCCGGCGGCTATCATCAGTGCAATGATACCAATGGCAGTGAACGCCGTGAACCGTGGTTGTATGCGGAGGAGGGAGGGGAGCAGGATGCCGGTTCCGCCCAGGAGGTCGATGATACCCGTGCCTTTTACAAGTGGTACAGGAAGCTGTGCGGTCCATGGCCACATCGCGGATAATTTTGTTACGGGAAGAAATAATTTCATTGCGGCTGCCCAGATGAAACCGGCTGCCAGTAATGCCTGTGCAGCCCACAGTGCCCATAGAACGAGTTTGGAATGCTTTTGTTGAGATGTCATAGTCTGATCCGTTTTAGGGCAACAAAAGTATTTATATTTGCAGGCGCCGGGCAAATGCTACCCTGCCGGATAGCGCTATCTACTGGGATAGTAATGTGCAGTCATCAATTGTTAAATCAACATGCAATGCTTACAACAGGAGGATGTCCTAAGAATATATTATCGATAAAAGATGCGCTGGAAGCGCTGGAAGGGAAATGGAAGTTGTTAATCCTGTTCACCCTTTCCGCAGGTCCCCGCCGGTTTAAGCAGATTTCAAAAGAGGTAAACGGTATCTCTGACAGAACGTTGTCGAAAGAATTGAAAAGCCTGGAAGAAAATAAACTGGTGACAAGAGCGGTGCACGATACTTTTCCGCCAACTGTGGAATATGCGATCACGCCGCACGGGAAATCGCTGGAAACAGTAATGGAAGCATTGCATTACTGGGGGCTGGCGCATCGCAAGGAGGTGATAGGGAAATGATTACACGCTCTCGCTGACACTTTTTGTAAAGCTCCGGTGTTTGCCTCCCCATTCGCTTAATTGTTGAAAAATAGGCCCGAAAGCCATTCCCATTTCTGTAAGTTCATATTCCACCCGGGGAGGTACTTCCGCGTACACCGTCCGTTTCACCAGACCATCCTGCTCCAGCGCCCGCAATTGCAGGGTGAGCATGCGTTCCGTAATCAACGGGAATTCCTTTTTCAGGTCGCTGAATCGTTGTTTTTCGTTTTCCAGCTTATTCAGGATCAGTATTTTCCACCTGCCTCCGATCTTGTTGACCGCATAGGTGAGATCACATTCCGTGATAAATGCTTCATTGCGGGTGTATGTTGAGTTTTGCTTCCTGGCTGCCATTAGTTACAAATTTGTAAGTACCGTACAATTGACCGTACCCTCCGTAAAATTAGCGGGTACCGGCTACTTTTACAAAGAAATTTTCCAGGTGGTGTTCCCGCTGAAAATTCATTTTATTCATCATCAACAGGGTAGTATATGGATCTGTATCTAAAAGGAAAAACAGCCGTGGTAACCGGCGCCAGCCAGGGATTTGGCCGGGCCATTACAAAGGAACTGGCAATAGAAGGGGTGCGCGTATTTGCCACCGCAAGAAATGAAGCGCTACTTCACAGTCTGAAAGCGGAGATCGCTGCCGCTGGTGGCGTGGAACCGGTCACGTTTATCCAGGATTTTGAAGCGCCGGAAGCGCCGCAGCAGATTGCGGCAGCGGCGCTGGTGGCCCTGGGACAGGTGGATATACTTGTTAATAATACAGGACGCAGCCGTCCGCTGGACGTGATCGGTGCAGAAGAGGAGTGGCGCGCAGGCATGACGCTCGACTTCGACCGGCATCGCCAACTGACGCAACAGCTGCTGCCACAAATGATGGAACGTAAAAGCGGTGTTGTTCTCAATGTGATCAGCAGTTATGAGTTACGCACTATCAACGCCTCCGCCGTGGCGAAAGGGGCGATAGTGGTCTGGTCCAAGCAGTTGGCAGGAGAGTTGGGGCAGTATGGTATTCGGGTCAACTGCCTGCAACCGGGGCTGATAGACACGGCGAATATCCGGCGTTTCTTTACGGACGAAGCCCGGGCGGCATTTGCGGCGCGTGAAATTCCGCTGGGTGATTTTGGCGCGGCGCAGGATGTAGCAGATATGGTAACGTTCCTGGTATCGCCAAGAGCGAAGTATATCACGGGTACGGTGGCGGTAGTAGATGGAGGGATGCGTCATCATCCGTTTTGATGGGTATGTTGTATAGGTTGAAACCGTCCATTCCGCAGGAGTGGACGGTTTCATTTTGGGTAGCTACCTGGAAACCGGTAGTGTTGCTGCGGAGGGGATTCTTTGTATCATGGGATGAGGAGGTAAAAGGCAACTCCCCGGGCATTTCAGCAGCTACCCGGAAACAGGTAGGTAGTTGTATGGGGTGTAGAAAATCCTGTCAGTGTTTGATATTTTATACTTTATATTTGCGCGCAAAATATCTTTGTTAATCAAGTCAAATCATATCTGATCACGCGGGTATCCTTAGGAGCCCGATATTTATTAAAGCCAATTATTTTTAACTCATTGTCACGTGAAGCGAATAGTAAACCTGTTTTCAATTTTAATTACGACCAGCTGTTTTACGTTATCAGCATCGGGCCAGCATGCCACCTCAGAAAATGCCGCCAGCCTGTTTATGGAGGCGCAATTTGCAAAAGCAAAGAGTTTATCCGGAGAGGCCATGCAGGCCGACCGTAAAGATGCGCTGGCCTATGCCATTCATGCGCGCACACTGATGGTAGATAATGATTTATCAACCGCGCAGGTGGAACTGCTGGAAGCCATCCGGTTAAGTCCGGGTAATGGCGTGTATTATGCTTTTCAGGCTGCCTGTTATCAGTTTCAGAATAACCCGGCCCAGGCTGCTAAGATCAATGAAAAAGCATTACAGCTGTTGGCATCGCCTAAAACCGCCCTCGAATACTATGCCCGTGGGATTGTAGAGGAAAGCATGAAGAAAGAAGATGCCGCGCTGGCAGATTATTCAAAATCCATAGAATTGAATTCCCGCCTGGCATTGTCTTATGTAAAACGCGGCAAAATATATGCTAAGCGCAAACTGGATGATATCGGCGAATACAGTAAAGCGATTGCTATCAACCCGGCATATGGCGGGGCATATTTTACCCGGGCCAATTCCTACTACGATAAACAACAATACGATCCCGCTATTGCTGATTATTCCAAAGTAATATTGCTGGATCCAAAAGATGTGGATGCGTATTTCAACCGTGGAGTGATGTACAAGAAAAAAGGGATGTACGATCCGGCGCTGGCAGATTACGCCAGGGTGATCGAACTGTCGCCCAAAGATGCTTCCATTTATGGTAACCGTGGCAATATTTACCTGCTGACAGAAAAGCCTGATCAGGCTTTTAACGATTATTCAAAAGCCATTGAACTGGATCCGAATTCGGCGCTGTACCGGGTGAGCCGTGCCAGTGTTTATCTGCGCTGGGAGCAATGGGATGCGGCGTTTAATGACTATAATAAAGCCATTCAGCTTGATCCGAAGAATGCGGACGCTTACCTGGAACGGGGTAATATTTACCTGAACCAAAAGCAGCAACCGGAACTGGCATTTGCTGATTTCAATAAGGTTGTTGAAATTAATCCAAACTACTCCAACGGCTATCTCAATATGGGTGTGGTACATCACAATAAACAACAATACGCACAGGCGATCACTGATTATACCAAAGCCATTGAAACAGATCCTGCCAATCAGCTGGCGTATTTTAACCGTGCCGATGCATACGAATCGATTGGCAATATTAAACAAGCCAATATCGACCGTAAAAAATACGCAGACCTGGGAGGCAAATTACAAGCGTCGGGCGGAAAAACAAGGCAGGAAATCTTTCCACAGGGAACCTTTGACGCTAAACTGGCAGAAGCCGCGCTTGGCCGTGGCCTGTCAAGAATTATTGGTAAAGCCTGTACGAAAAGAGATGGACTTATATTCCCTGCCGCCGGCGTGAAAGTGATGCTGTTTCCCGTAACCCCCTACCTGGAAGAATGGTATGCGCTGAGAGATAAGAAAGAGAGCAAGAAAACCGGCGTGTATATGTCTACGGAAGCTAACAAGTACGCCATCGAAGCCATTACCAATTCCGACGGCCGCTTCTCTTTTGAAGGGTTGAAACCCGGTAAATATTTCATCCAGCTGATCCACAGCTTCAACCAGCTGAAAACAGCCAAGGTATACACCGGTTCCTATACCGCTCAGAATGGGCCGGTAATGCAAACCACTAATTACTATTATAATCAGGACTACACCGTGGCACGTGAGCAACGCCTGGAAAGATTTGTGGAGATCAAAGAAGATGGCGATACCAGGAAAGTGACCATGGCAAACGGGTTGATCAAACTCTGCGATTTTTAAAGAAGATAAGATGTAAATGCAAAGCCGCTGCAGTACTCCTGCAGCGGCTTTGTTCATTTAGGGGGCACTTATGAAATCCCATTGCTTTGTTATATCTTAAGGAAAACATTTCTTTTTGTATGTACAGATGCCTGTTGTTACTGCTCCTTGTTCCTGCGCTGGCTTTTTCACAGCAAGATCATAAGCTTGAAAAAGGCTTGAAAGAACTGATCGCCGGCTTCAATGGTGATATAGGCATTTACGTAAGAAATCTTAAAACGGGTCGTTATGCCGCCATCCATGCGGATTCCATTTTTCCTACTGCCAGTATCGTAAAAATTCCTATTCTCGTAGGCATCTTTGATAAAATGGAGCGAAACGAACTCACTTATCATCAGCCATTGTTATACCGGGACTCTATCAAATACGGCGGCTCCGGGCTGATGCAGTTTTTTAAAGACAGCACTGCTACAGAACTGAGTGTATTGCTGGCTTTAATGATGTCTTACAGCGACAATACGGCGTCTATCTGGAACCAGTCGCTCGCCGGCGGCGGGCAACGGATCAATGAATTGATGGCGCAATACGGATTGAATGTTACCCGTGTTAACTCACGCACCCCGGGCCGGGCAGACATCTGGAAGATATATGGCTGGGGGATGACCACGCCCCGCGAAATGGCAGAACTGGTAGTGAAGATCCGCAATGGAGAAGTGATCAGCAAGGCCGCCAGCGAAAGAATGTATCGTCTGATGACGCACGGCTATTATGATGAAGGGGCGCTTTCCCGTATTCCGCCTTATGTGCAGGCTGCGCATAAAACCGGATCTGTGGATGAGTCCAGATCGGAAGTTGTACTTGTGAATGCGCCGCACGGCGATTATGTTTTTTATGCAGGCACAAAGAATAATAAAGACCAGCGCTGGACAGATGATAATGAGGCGCAGGTACTCATCCGTAATATTTCAGCATGGTTGTGGAACTATTTTGAGCCTTCTTCCCGCAAAGCTGTTAAATGAACCCGTTTCTTTTTTAAACGCGTTTCCGGCTGATGCCCGAATTTGCCTTTTATCCAGCCACTGAAATCAAAATACTTCTGTAACTGCATTTCAAATTTATCTTTTTCAATTGCCTGCAGCACCGGGGAAATCTTCTCCCACAGCAACTGGTTCTTCTGCGGCGAATTCAGATCCGGACTGGCTTTGATAGTTTTGAAGATCATATTTTCCACCTTTAGCTTTACTCCGCTGTACTGGAAAGCGCGTTTAAATGACCTGATTTCATAATCGAGGTAATCGAAATTGCTGGCTTCATAGTGGATCAGGATACTGAGCAAACGGGATACCCGGTAAATAACTGACTGATAGCTGGCTTTGCCGATTAATACGATCTCATTGATATATTTTTGGGCTTTTTTGAAATGGCCGCCTTTAAAATAGACGAGTCCAAAACAAAAGAATAACTCACATTGCCGCTCTTCATCCACCTGCCCGTAAGCTTTTAGCAGGCTGATATCACACTGTTCAATGTATGCTGTTGCCGCATTTATCTGATCAGTTCCCATCAACCATACCAACTGGTAGATCATCACTGTTTTACGTACCATAAACAAAAAGTACTCGGGATAGCTTTTATCTTCCAGTAATTCCAGTTTTTGTACGTAGAAGGACATCTCTTCATAACGCCCTGTGGTACGAAGGCTATCGAGAATACCATCCAGCGCAGAGTGATAATCCAGCGGGGGATGATGCCACAGTACCCTGTTTTTTTCAAACAATCCGTTGAGCTGGTAAAATGTTTTCAATGCCGACGTATAGTCGCCTATGTTAGTGAAAAAGGAAGATTGAAACAGCAGGTGCAGCTTCCGTGATTCCAGGCTGTTCTTGGTTTTGGCATTTACGATGCTCATTTCACTGAGCAGCAGGTCGTTCAGGTGCTTTTTCTCTGCCTCAGAAATAGCTTTACCGGTATGCAGTAAACGATAACGGAGCAATTCATAGAGGGAATAGTGCTCGTGCGTATTACGTATATCCTTGATGGTGTTTCTGGCTTTCATCTGCAATTCTACCAGCTTGTTTTCGTTGACACCTGGAAAATTGAATTCTGTCAGGTAGTTGAGTTCATCCCGGCAGAGCAGGTATTCAATAAATTGCTCCTGTGTGCGGGCGGCAGTCTGTTTCAGCTTCTTCAGTTCTTTATAACCTTCTTCCGGTAGGTTCCGTTCCTTCAGGATGTGTACACGCATGATGCCATGGAGCAGCTGAAAGAGATCATCTTCTCCCGTACGGGATTGTATCAGGCAATCTGTCAGCAATTTTAATAAATACCTGGCGGCATTATCAATGGATACGCGTGTATGAAAACGGCTGAACTGCTCCTGCAGCATTTCTGTTGTGATCATATCATGCTGATCAATCAGGTCAAACAAGGTGAGATATTCTTTTTCTCCTTCATGTTTCCGTGTATATAATTTAAAACGTCGTTTTTCTGATTTTGATAAAGACTTTACTAATCGGATAACGGCAGCCTGCGACATAACGGGATAATTTTGAAATTACGGGAATCTGGAAAAATGACGAATTAGATAGTGTTGATTATCAGTTATCTATAATGTAATTAGTATTGGTTGTTCACTGTTAGAATACAGGAAAATAATAAAAAAAGGTCAAAATGAGAATCCTTTACCTAATATTTTTACTTCAACAGCAAGATAGAAAAACAAACATATGGACATTAAAAAAATCGTTGTAGTCGGCAGCACTAATATGGATATGGTGGTGAAGACAAGTCATATACCGGTACCCGGAGAAACAGTGCTTGGCGGTTCGTTTTTTATGAACCCTGGTGGCAAAGGAGCTAACCAGGCCGTTACCGTAGCGCGTTTAGGCGGAGATGTACACTTTATCTCGAAGGTAGGCAATGATGTTTTCGGAAAACAATCGTCTCAGTTATTTGAAGAAGAAGGTATCAATACCTTTTATGTATTGTCGGATGATGAACTGCCTTCAGGGGTAGCCCTGATTACCGTAGACGAAGCGGGAGAAAATAGTATAGTGGTGGCATCCGGGGCCAATGGCAATCTTTACCCCGATGACCTGAAAGACGCGTTAAGTATTATTGCCGGCGCCGGTTTTCTGCTCATGCAGCTGGAGATCCCGATGGATACGGTTCGCTTTGTGGCAGATTATGCCGCATCCAAAGGCGTAAGCGTGATCCTGAATCCTGCACCGGCTAATACGCTCAGTCCGGGTCTGCTGAATTGTATAGATATTATTACGCCGAACAAAAAAGAGGCAGAAATGCTGTCGGGCATTAAGGTGACCAATATAGAAAGCGCGAAGAAAGCGGCGAAAGCGATCTATGGTATGGGCGTGAAAAATGTGGTGGTGACGATGGGGCCATTGGGAGCCGTGATTTGCCAGGAGGGAAAAATACTGGTGATTCCGGCGCAGAAAGTAGAAGCAGTTGATACCACCGCTGCGGGTGATGTGTTTAACGGTGCATTGGCCGTAGCCTTATCCGAAGGGAAAACTTTTCCGGAAGCAGTACAATTTGCCAGTATGGCCGCTGCTATCTCCGTTACCAGGATGGGGGCGCAATCCTCTATTCCCTATCGCAATGAATTTATTGCTGTCAGCTCAAAGATAGAAGGTTCAATAAACGAATGAATGCACGTATGACTTAAAGTTAAATCAACCAAATCCACCCGTTATGAAGATAAGACTACTCTGGAGGCTTACCAGCCTCTCTGTGAGCGCTATGCTCATTGGCCAGCTGCCATTATATGCTTACCGGGGGTATCCGCCTCCCGTTGTCAACATCCCCGGCATCGTTGCGCCGGCGGAAAAAGTAACCGGACTGGTAACGGATAGCCAGGGCCAGCCGGTACCCGGTGTAACCGTTGCCGTTAGGGGTACTTCCACTGGTACCACTACCGACGAAAAAGGGCGGTTTACAATACAGGTAACTCCGCAACAAATTATTGTGTTTTCTTACATCGGGTTTCAAAACCAGGAGATTGTTTATAAAGGACAACCCAACCTGTCTGTTACCTTACTGGCATCTTCTACGCAGTTGAATGAAATTGTAACAGTAGGATACCAGACGCAAAGAAAAGTAGACCTTACCGGTGCGGTATCGGTGGTATCTATTGACAATCTGAAAAATGCACCTACAGCTAATCCGATTCAATCATTACAGGGGCAGGTGCCCGGGTTGATCATTACTACCAGTGGCGATCCCAGTGGTGCCGCTACTGTTCGCATCCGGGGTGTGAATACACTGAACAACAACGATCCGCTCTATATCATTGACGGGGTACCTACCAAGTCGAGCGCGTTTCAGATCCTGAATGCCGAAGATATTGAATCGATCCAGGTGTTGAAAGATGCTTCCTCTGCCGCTATCTACGGCGCCCGTTCTTCGAATGGCGTTATTATCGTCACCACCAAACAGGCAAACGTCAGCAAAACGGTATTTAATTTCAGCTCGCAACTCACCCATTCAAAATACGTAACCGCCCCGCCTTTGCTGAACACCATGGAGCGTGCAAAGGTACAGTGGCAGGCCACTATCAATGATGGATTGAACCCGGATGATATTCCTTTTGTGAAATACGACTGGGGAAGAAATCCCGATGGTACCGCTGTGCTCAGGGGTATTACTATTCCGGATGAACTGGCACCCGGTGTACCTTCCGCCAATACCGACTGGTTCGACGCTATTACCCGCCCGGGGCTGATACAGGAATACAACCTGTCGCTCTCCAGTGGCAGTAAAAATGGCGGTGCATTTATGTCGCTTGGCTATCTGAAGGATAATTATATCGAGCGGTTTAAAGACTTTCAGAAACTTTCCTTGCGCGTGAATTCGCACCATCAGTTCCTGGATGGAAGGATAAAGATCGGTGAAAATCTTACGATCACCAATGGCATCAATAACGGGGACGCCACTACGACTGCCTTTGCAGATGCACTTCAACTCCAGCCTGTGTTGCCGGTAAAATTACCCAATGGCGAATACTCCGGCCCGGTAAACGGCAGTTTTGTGGATCATCCTAACTCCTTGATGACTCTGGATCTGAACAAATGGGACCAGGTGAATGCATTGAACATTTTTGGTAATGTATACGCCAACGTATCTATCCTGAAAAACCTGAAATTAAATGCCTCTTTAGGGGTAGAACATGCGAATACAGAGATACGTGACATACAACGGAAATTTGCTACCGGCTTTATCAGTCGTACCGTAAACTCACTGAAAAATTCAAAATCAGAAGAGTTCAACTGGAACCTCAATACCACGCTGCAATACTCCCTGGATGTAAACAGGCACAGGGCTACTTTCCTGGCGGGGAGCGAAGCTGTAAGAAATAATTATGCGATCAATTCTACCTATAAAGAGAATTTCGCGCTGGAAACGCTGGATTATTTTGTAGAGAACGCGGGCAGCGGTAACCAGACCGTTGGAGGTAGTGCTGCGGGCTTTTCTTTGCTGTCTTACTTCGGAAAGGTGAACTATTCCTACGACAGCAGATATCTGTTTTCTGCTACCCTGCGCTACGACGGTTCTTCCAGGTTTGGGAAAAACAACCGCTTTGGTACCTTTCCCGCTGTATCTGCCGGATGGAGAATTAATGAAGAACATTTTATCAGGGATAATACCCGTATTATTTCTGATTTGAAACTCCGGGCAGGGTGGGGCAGAACCGGTAACCAGGAAATTTCCAATACGGCCCGCTACGGTCTGTTTGAAACATACTACGGTCTGGGAGCGATGCCTTTTACCTCCGACAATGGCACTGCCTACGATATTGCCGGCGCCGATTCCGGGCCACTGGCTTCCGGCTTCCGGCAGATTCAGAACGGCAATGATAATCTCCGCTGGGAATCGACAACCGAACAGAATATCGGGTTGGATGTGGGTTTATTTGAACAGAAGTTAACGGCTTCTTTCGATTATTTTAACCGTGCTACAAAAGACATCCTCATTTCACCCGCCTACCTGGCGGCCCAGGGAGAAGGTGGTACACAATTCGTGAATGGGGCTGCTGTGAAAACAAAAGGCTTTGAAATAGCTGTCAGCTACAAGGATCAGGTGGGCGCCTTCAATTATGCAGTGACCGGCAACGTAGGCCATTACCTCGACAGGATCACGGACCTGCCTGAAAACGTGGTACATTCCTACCCTGGCAACTCAGAGCAAACTATACTGGGACGATCCATGAATTCTATTTTCGGATACGTGGCAGATGGCCTCTTCCAGAATCAGAAAGAGGTAGACAACAGCGCCGACCAACCGGGGAAAGGCATCGGTCGTATCCGGTACGCAGATCTAAACAACGATGGCGTCATCAATACTCTGGATCAACGCTACCTCGGGGTAGCAGCGCCCCTGTATTCCTTCGGCTTAAATCTTCAGGGCGAATACAAAGGATTCACACTATCCATCTTTTTCCAGGGAGTAGCGGGTATCTCAGTATATGATGAACGTAAAAGGTTTTCTGATTTCACGGATTTGTGGGCAGGCACCAACTATGGTAAACGTACCCTGGATGCCTGGACACCGGAAAACACCACTTCTACTATCCCTGCGGTAACGCTGTCTGATAACAACAATGAAGGAAGACAATCGTCGTACTTCATTGCCAGCGGTGCCTATGTGAAGCTGAGAGAGGTCAGCCTCGGCTATCTCATCAAAAATATCCGGCACTTAAACCCGGTCAGGGTATATGTAACCGGACAAAATCTCCTGACGATGAAAGGCAGGTCTTTTACCTCACCTGATCCTGAAGACTCTGGCTATGGCTTTCCCCGTCCGAGGAAGATCACCTTCGGATTCAATTTATCCTTTTAAATGTTAAACAGCAGCGTTATGAAACATTATATAAAATTGAGCCTGTTATATATCAGCCTGGTTTGCATGTTAGCATCCTGCAGCAAATTTCTGAATGTGCCACCCAAAGGTGTGGTGGGAGCCGATGATCTCAATACGCCTGAAAACGTAGAGAAACTGGTGATCGCCGCTTATGCAAGTCTTGGTAACGACCACTGGGAGGTACCTTATACCAGCGCCTGGGTATATGGGAGTGTGCGTTCAGACGATGCCTATAAAGGAGGCCTCGGTACGGCCGACCAGGGAGAGTTTACCCAATACGAAGTATTCTCTACCATCCAGGAAAACCAAAGTCGTGGTAACCTGTTATGGACCCGGCTTTTTATAGGGGTACAACGTGCCAATCTGGCTTTGAAAGGGATTAACAGGTTAAGCGACGGGGATTATCCTTCAAAAGCGTTGCGACGCGCCGAAATGAGATTTATTCGTGGCCATTTTTATTTCCTGTTAAAAAGTCACTTTAAAAAAGTACCGTATATCGATGAGACGTTATCAACAGACAGCATCAACACGGTGTCTAATGTGCAATACGGCAATGACGAGTTATGGAATAAGATAGCAGCAGATTTCAGGGATGCTGCAGACAACCTGCCTCCGCAGGCAGAGCAGATCGGTCGTCCCAATACTTATACCGCCAGGGCTTATCTCGCTAAAACGCGCCTGTACCAGGCTTATGAGCAGGATGAACAGAACAACGTAACCCGTATTAATCCGGAGCGTTTAACGGAAGTGGTAACACTCACCAACGAGGTAATCAGTGCGGGCAAATATGATCTGTCGGATGATTATGCAAAGAATTATTTGTGGCAGTTTGAAAATGGCAAAGAGTCGCTCTTCGCGGTGCAGCGATCTTTAAACGACGGATCAGAAGTAGGTCGCATTGATATGTCTACCGCCCTGAATTACCCCATGTACCCGGCATATGGCTGTTGTTCTTTTCACCGTCCAAGTCAGAACCTGGTAAATGCTTTCCAGACCAGCGCCGACGGGTTACCCTTGTTTGAAACATTCAACAATGTGGAAATGAAGGACTCGGCTGATTTCAAGACACATTCCTTCGATCCGCGTATAGACCATACCGTTGGCTTACCCAGCCACCCGTTTAAATACCAGAATAAGATCATTTATCAGACCAGCACCTGGACGCGTGGCCCTGAACTGTACGGGCCTTTTTCCGGGATGAAATCTGTTGTGCAGGCCGATTGTCCTTGTCTTACTACGGCCAAGGGCTATGCCTATCCGGCCAGCTCCATGAATAATGATATCATTAAGTTCGACGATGTGCTGTTATGGAAAGCAGAAGCACTTATTGAGCTGGGCCGCCAGAACGAAGCCCTGGATATTATCAACTCCGTGCGTCAGCGTGCAAAGAAAAGTGTGGGCATGCTTGTGGATGCTAACGGTCATCCCTACTCGAATTATCATGTGGAGTTATATAAGCCGGGTCAGAATATCGACTGGACACAGGCCAATGCCCGCAAAGCCCTGCAATGGGAGCGGCGGCTGGAGTTTGGAATGGAAGGCAGCCGCTTCTTCGACCTTGTACGATGGGGGATTGCTGCGGAGGTGCTGAACAAATATTTTGAAGTGGAAAGTACCCGCCGGAGTTACCTGAAGATCGGCCATTTTACTAAAAACAGGGACGAGTATCTGCCGGTGCCCACACAACAGATAGATCTGAGTAATGGTCTTTATAAACAGAACAGTGGCTGGCGTTAACACATCTCCCGGAAAAAGTAAACATCAAATTATTATATTCATCTTTCTGACAATTAAAACAAACGCCTGTATGAAATTCCACAAAAAAGAATCACTGATAGCGTTGCTGTCGCTGGCCATCATCAGTTTCCTGGCCGCCTGCGCCAGTTCCGGCAATGCTAAAGAAGCCACAGACAATGCCACGGCCATTATTTTTGATTCCGATATCGGTCCTGACTACGATGACGTAGGGGCTATCGCGTTACTACATGCCCTGGCCGATTCAGGGGAGGCAAAGATCCTGGCTACCATTGCCAGTAATAAATATGAAGGCATAGCTGCGGTATTGAATGTATACAATACCTACTTCGGACGTCCGGATATACCCATCGGGGTACCTGCAGGAAACGCTGTGGCAGACCGTGATACGCAACACTGGACAGATACCATCCTGGCCAACTATCCGCATGCCATTCAAAAAAACAGCGATGTTCCTGATGCGGTAACGGTGTACAGAAAAGTGCTGTCGAAGCAGCCCGATCAGAGCGTTACCATCGTGACGGTGGGTTTTCTGACCAATCTTGATAAGCTGCTGCAATCCCCTGCGGATCAGATTTCTCCGCTCAGCGGCCGGGAACTGGTTACCAGGAAAGTAAAGCTGCTGGTGAGTATGGCGGGGAAATTTCCGGAAGGAAGGGAATACAATGTGTTTAAAGATTCCACCGCCTCAGTAGCGGTATTCAATAACTGGCCTACAAAAGTTGTCTTTTCCGGTTTTGAGATCGGCTGGAATGTAAGAACAGGTCTGCCTTTATCTCAGAATGAAAGCATTCAGCACAGTCCTGTGAAAGATGTGTTCAGGATCAGTATTCCGCAATCGAAAGATGATGCGCAGGGCAGGATGAGCTGGGATGAAACTGCGGTATTGGTGGCCGTGCGTGGTTATGCGCCCTATTATACTTTGCAGCCAGGCAAAATTAAAGTAGCCGCAGATGGCAGTAATACCTGGGACAGCACCGGCAGTGGTCATGATTACCTGGTAGAGAAGCAGTCGCCACAGGAAGTACAATCGCTCATAGAACAGCTGATGGCGCATCAGCCGAAGCAATAAAATTATAAAACCACAACGCATGTTTATTGTACAGAATTATGGTACCGCCGTTTGGTTATGTGTGGTAACGATGTTGTGCTGGGGATCCTGGGCCAATACACAGAAGCTGGCCGGGAAAACCTGGCGCTTTGAATTATTCTACTGGGACTATGTGGTAGGCATCTTATTATTTTCGCTGTTGTCGGCCTTCACACTGGGAAGTCATGGAGCGGGCGGCCGTGGTTTTCTGGCCGATCTGTCGCAGGCGGCTGCCATCAATATCGGCAGCGCACTATTGGGGGGCGTGATTTTTAATGCTGCCAACATTCTGCTTACCGCAGCTATTGCCATTGCAGGTATGTCGGTCGCTTTTCCGGTTGGTATCGGTTTGGCGCTGGTATTAGGAGTGCTGATCAATTACTTTGGCGCCGCCAAAGGTGATCCGCTGTGGCTTTTTGCTGGCGTGACACTGGTAACGGCTGCGATCATTGTGAACGCCGTGGCCTATCGTAAAACCGCAACAGAAAACAGCAAGGTATCGTCTACCGGCATCATATTGTCTATAGTAGCGGGTGTACTGATGTCTTTTTTTTACCGCTTTATTGCTGCTTCGATGGACCTGGAAGATTTTGTGCATCCTGCGGCAGGGAAAATGACACCTTATACTGCCGTATTTGTATTTTCAACGGGTATTTTTCTTAGCAATTTTTTGTTCAACACCATTCTGATGAAGCGTCCTTTTACGGGCTCTCCAACGGGATATGCTGCTTATTTCCAGGGCGGATTTTCCACGCACCTGGTGGGTGTGCTGGGTGGTGCTATCTGGGGACTGGGTAATTCACTCAGCCTGATTGCCGCCGGCAAGGCCGGTGCCGCTGTTTCTTACGGACTTGGGCAGGGGGCTACATTGGTAGCCGCGCTCTGGGGGGTGTTTGTATGGAAAGAATTCAGGCAGGCGCCCAAAGGCACCAATGGCTGGATAACAGCGATGTTCCTGCTTTTTGCGGCGGGTCTGCTGTTGATTATTTATTCCGGGAGATAGGGAAGCCAGGCTTGTTTATAAAAATGAACCAGGAAGTCGGTAAGCGCCGGCTTTCTGGTTTTTTTATTTTGAAGTTTTTGTGTTCACGTCTTGTAAGCGTTGTATGATGTAAAGGGCCAGCGTTGCACCCGGTAACAGGGCATGCGTAAAAGAGATGATCATCCAACAATCCCACCGGGGATCACCGCTGTAGTATACGGTGCATACAACTGCCAGCCCAAAGTTTCATACAATGCTCTTCCTGCACTCGTAGCTACCAATACGCCCCGGGTGATACCATTCGCCGCAGCAATACCTTCCAGGCTTTTCATGATCACCGTACCAAGGCCCCGGCGCTGATGATCGGGATGGGTAGCAATCCTGTCATAAATGACCATATTATTTACGAACACAATACGACCAATGGCAGCTTCCTGTCCGCCGGTGGTGAGCACCCTTACTACGGGAACGGACGTCTGCATATCAGTATCCAGCTGGTAACCGGCTGGGAGTTCTGCTGAAGGCCCGGTCATAGGAGTGGGGCAGATCATCATAAAGGCGGGCGATTCAATTACCCAGCGATCCGGTAGTAGGGCCCGTACTACTGCTACAGGAGCACAAACTTTCAGGAAGATCCATGGATCCCGGATCGTAGCGGCCAAATGTTGTAGCCTTTCGCCAGGACCGGCAAAAACATAACGCGTCTGTTGGTCCGGCCAGCCTACATCTACCCGAAAACCGCCATGGTCGGGAACCGGTATGGGAAGCCCCCGCGACAAAGACCAGCCGGTAAGCCAGGTTTCCAGTAATTGTGGGTCGACAACAGTGATCATGTTAAAAGATTGTTTCCACAAATAAAGATAATTGTAAGTTAATCATTAGTCCTAATTTTGCAGTCCTTGAATCACCAGCAACTGTAAAAATGACTACCAGCACTGCAACACAAACGAGAATAAAGGAAAGTAATATTGGCATTGCCACCCTCTTCGCTTTCGCGATGATTCCCATGTCGGGATTTGCAACAGACGTTTACATCCCATCACTGCCGGGAATGACCAGTGCACTGGGTATCTCCGATAGCCAGGCCCAGCTTACCCTGAGCATTTTTCTGATCAGCTACGGAGTGTCGCAGCTTTTTATCGGCGGACTCCTTGATAGCTACGGGAGGTATAAAATATCATTGGTGGCGCTGTTGATTTTTTGTCTGTCCTGTGTCACCATCGCCAATACACATAGTATCTACGTGATTTATGCCATGCGGGTATTGCATGGGATTACCATGGCGGCTATGGTGGTCAGTAAACGGGCCTTTTTTGTGGACCTGTATGCGGGAGAGAAACTAAAACATTATCTCAGCTTTTTTACAATCATCTGGTCCACCGGACCCATCATAGCGCCTTTCATTGGCGGTTACCTGGAAGTGAATTTTGGCTGGGAGTCGAATTTTTATTTCCTGGGTGGATATGCGGCAGTATTATTCCTGATGGAACTGCTTTTCAGCGGGGAAACCATTAAGCAGAAAACAGCCTTTCATCCCGAAAAGATCCTTTCAATTTACACCAGTATGATTCGTACCGGTAGTTTCACACTGGGCATTATGATGCTGGGACTGGCTTATTCCATGGTGATGGTGTACAATATGTCGGGGCCATTTATCATTGAGCATCATTTTGGTCTTTCGCCGGTCATCACCGGCTATTGCTCGCTGTTCCTGGGCTTTGCCTGGATGGTAGGAGGCTTTCTTGGCAAAGGGCTGATCAATAAGCCTTTTGTGGCAAAAATGAGTGCCAACGTGGCGTTGCAGCTGACGTCTGCCGGGGCGTTGTTGCTGTTTTTCTGGCTGTTCGGGCAATTGTGGACGGTGCTGTTGTTCGCTTTCCTGGTGCATGTAGGCGCAGGATTTACCTACAACAACTACTTCACATTTTGTTTGCAGCGATTTCCCCAAAATGCGGGGATTGCCGGTGGCCTCACCGGTGGCTTAAGTTACGTGATAGTGTCTGTTCTGAGCTATGCACTGATATATGCCTTGCCCGCCAGCAGCGGGATCAACCTGTCGCTCAGTTACGGATTGCTGATCCTCATGAGCGCAGGCGTGATGTACCGTGTGTTCGTGTTGAGTGGAAAGGAAAAGACGGATGCTATTTGATGGCGCCTCTTTCTACACTTTTAATATCTTCCTGCCGGTCTTTCTTAAAGTCGAAATGATTAAAGGCAGGTGTGGCAGGCACTTTCACCGTGTAGCTGTCGAGCGGGGAAATTTCTATGGTAATATCCCCCGTGGTCAGATCCACAATATGCCCGCCTGTATTTTTATCATCGGATAAAAAATGAAAATGATAACCGGAGATATTGGTGTTGTCCATATACACAGGTAAACGATATCCTACCAGGTCTCCACTGGTTTCTTTGAGCTGGAAAAAGCGCTGGAGATCCAGCATGCCCGCCAGTTGCGGATAAGGTTGTTCATTCACCGGTGGGAATGCCCGCGTTTTTACATTGGGGAACCTGCCTTTTACATGAATGGCATACATTCCGTTTACATTAGGCAGGAGGCTGTCGAGGTAATGATAAAAGGTGCCTTTATCCATCTGTTGCTTCACGTGCAGCACTATTGCTGCCTTGAAAAAGTTAACCATACAAAATGGAACGCGCTGTTGATGATCCAGCACTTCAAATGTTTTTCCGGTGTATTGGGTCTGGTAAATTTTTCCGTGCAGTATCAGTAACTCGCCATCCAGTTTGTCTGGCGCTCCCAGGCCAAAATCGCCCTGGTTTTTCAGGGAGTCGATAGGGTAAAACCCGTCATATAGTCCGCCCATTAATCCACTGGCCACGCCCGCTGTAAAAAGAAGGTGAACATCAGGAGAGGCATGTTTTATCTGTGCCTGCAGGAATACAGGCAGTAGGAGCAGCAGGGCTGTAAGTCTGTAATACATGTAGAAATGATGTGTAGGTGTTCCGCAAGATATAATAATAAAATTAAAGATATGAGCCTGGTCAGAGACTTCCTTCAGCCTTGAACCGTTGAGGGTAACCGGGCAGGTCATTTACCTCAAAGTATTCATCAAATGAAGCGGGCGGGGTGGTGGCGTAGTATTGGGAGATCTGTTCCAGTAGCGCCGCGAGCGAGGGTGCTATTACGTTGCGATCATCATCAGCGTGCCAGAATTCAATCAGCTGTCCGGTTGTACCGGTAAATACGCCGGTGGTATCATAGCAGATATAGTCACCTCCACCATTATGGAAAAGAGGAATCCAGCCCGCGTGCCACCAGTTGGCCACTTCAAAATCAGATCCGATCATGGAAATGTTTTCTGCCGCTGTGTCCAGGGCCTGTTCCAGTGGTACAAACAGGCTGTTATTGAGGAACGCGTCGTAGTTGTCGTCCGCTTGCCCGTTTTTCCATTTGTATAACTGTTTCAGATCATCCGGTAGCTGGCGCTGATATTGATTTTCCAGCGCCTGGATGGCGTCTTCTGTCAGCCCTTCCTGAAGGGAGGCGTAATACGCTGGTCTTGTTTGCCGGAGCTGTTGATCCAGCGTTGCGATCGTTGTTTCCATAGAAATGGAAATTACGGGTTTATTTGCTATGGAATTTGATGGCGCCAAAAAATTAACAGATGTGCTTTGGGGATAGACAGGATAATTTTGTCTGGTAGCTACTTTCTGAGGAAAACTATTTTTTTATACGCTGGTATATGATAAGTATGATGATCCGGGAAGCATAATTAGCTACTTTGTTAATCCGGTTATTAATAGATTATCATCGTTGTTATGATCCTTGTTAATCCTTTGCAGATAAGGTTTTCATGCCTATTTGTTTTTAAATAATTTTATTTAAATCCGCTGGTTGGTAAATTGTTTGTGCCGGTTTATTTTCATGCCATGCCTCCGTGATGCCGTATTTGATAACCACAAAACAATTCAACCCAAACCCTCACTTTAAATCCACAAAAATGAAGAAGTTATTTTCGCTGTCATTCGCCCTGTTGACCTGTATCGCTTTGCTGATGGTTGGTCCCGCGCAGGCTACCATGTCAAAGCATGATGTTACTGTTAAAGTCGCTGCAAAACATGCGCTCTGGTATCTGCGCAACAACTGGGTGGCTCCCGGGGCTGCCTATAGTCCTTTAATGCGTCGTGGTGATGGTGGTCTGGCCAAGATAGTGGTGATGGTAGGCACGAAGAATGTATGCCAGGGAAATTACCAGGGTGATATCTGGGCAGACAGTAATATTGGTACGCCTGCTTTTATATTCTGGAATTGTCCTTCCGGGATGAGTGATGAGAGATACTTTTATCCCGGCGATTTTATCATGGTAGAAATTCTGTCTGGTATTACCAGCGGAACCAGTATTGTACAGAAAACCCTGACTCAGGCTGATATTGACGGATACCTGATTTATATGACGGTACCCGGATATTAAACCGCATCACAGGCTATGTGGTGGGAAAATACGGCAAGGGCGTCTCCTGAGAGACGCCCTTGTATGTTAATGCCAGGAGAGAGAGGTACCTGCTAACGGAGAAATTACTTTCAGCTCTTCGGCCGGTTTATCCTTGTTTTTATTCCACCAATCTACATAGTGGGGGGCCAGTTCGGCTACGGTCAATTTACGATCCGGCGCAGTGGTGTCTCTGGCATAAGGAATACTGGATGCTCCATTGACACGCTGTAAACGGATGCTTTCAATCGTATACATGATAATCATTCCTACCTGTTGCGGTCCATAGGCGACGGCTGACAAGGAAGGAATCGGATAGTTCTGTATAACGCTGCTGTCATTTACATATTGGATCAGTACGGGGATCGCTGAGGTATCCAGTTTGGGTATAATATCGTACCTGGGATACTTGTCTGCTTTCAGCTGGGTCACATACTTCTTTGCAGCGGCGGATCCGTCATCCGCTTTGCGCTGGCAGGCATTAAAGGAAACAGCCACTACACTGAGGGCTACCAACAGGTGTTTCATATCTACAGTATTAGAAGGCCTGAATGTAGGAAAATACCTGTTTCCGGCAATTGCTATTATGCATTAAGTTTCCATGTACTATACCGGTATATTTTCCAGGGCTGCTGGTGTGAGATAGGGATAGAACATGCGAATAAACAGCTGACTGTAATGTTTTACAGCATTGCTGCCCTTAAGTCTTACCGTGAGTTCGTTATTGGATAACCAAAAATCTCCTACGATAAATATCTGCTGTACCAGCGATTCCCAGAGGTTATCCGGCAGATCTTTCCGGAAGATACCTGCTGTTTTCAGCTGTTCAAAAATGGAAAGAAATTCTTTTGTTCTGCGTTGGGTTAAAGCGTAATAATCTTTCCTGATGGAAGGAATGCGCATACTTATCTCTACGAAGTGTAAAAATATAAACCGGTATTTATAAACGAGTTCGAAGGAGCGGACAGTAGATTCAAACAATGTTTCCAGTTGTACGCTTTCCTGTGATTCCATGCCGGAGATAATTGTATCAAAACTGGTAGCCAGTTGTTCGTAGAGCGTTTTGATAATTTCATCCGTCTGTTTGAAGTGATAATGAAGATTTCCGGCACTGATACCCATTTCAGCTGCAATATGTCTGCTGGTAACAGCATGTACGCCCTGTGTATTGTACAGTTCCAGTGCGGTTTTTAGAATAATGCTCTTGGTGTCCATCTTTCAAAATTAGAACAATTGTTCTAAATAATAAAATAATTAGTACATTTGTTCTAAATAAGGAAAGTATGAACAACGAATCGTTCAACCAGGAAGACGAAAGGAAATCTTTGTTTCAGCGTTTAAGAGGAAGCATGTTTCCGGTGCAGCCTACCGATAAAGTACCTGTAAGGTTATTAAAGGACAGCGCTTTTTACCTGTTTGCAGTGATGGCATTATTGGTCACCCTGCTGCTTGGTGGCGCCATCATGTTTGTATTATGAAGCGTTTATTTGATCCTTTCATGCTTACTTATTGCAGCGCGTGGATACTTATTCATGCCTGCCGGTACTTTCATTGTCCGATCCCGTTATTAAACGGGTACCTGACCGATTTTACGGCGGTGCCGGCGATCGCGCATGTGTCGGTTACATTCATCCGGACTTATATCCTCCGGGATCAGTGTTACCGTTATCCTTTAAGTTACCTGTTGTTTATTGCTGTTTATACTGCTGTTGCCTTTGAATGGGTAATGCCCCGGTATTCAGGTGTTTATACCCGTGATAACTGGGATGTGGTGGCTTATTTTGCAGGTGGGGTATTTTATTATTTTGTGCATGGGAGAATGGTGGGAGCGGGTGTCGAAAAATAAATTTGGTAAATGACCGATAGGTCATTTACCTTTGTGTCATCATTCCATACATAAAATGACAAAAGCAGAAAAAACCAGGCAATTGATTATCGAGCAGGCGGCGCCCATTTTCAATACGAAAGGGATTGCAGCCACTGCTATGAGCGATATCATGGAGGCTACCGGCCTAGCCAAAGGAAGCTTATATGTACATTTTCAGAACAAAGAAGAGTTATCCGAAGCCGTAGTGGCTTATAACCTGGAGAAGCTCTCTTCAAAAGTGATGGCAGTGGTGAACAGGGCAGATTCCGCCCACGATAAGCTCCTGGCCTATATGGAGATCCTCAGTCACCCGCTGACGCCACCTGTAAAAGGTGGCTGCCCGATGATTAACTTCGGTGCAGAAGCAGACGACAACTTCCCCGCCATCCGGCGTAAAGTGAATAAGAGCCTGGATACCGCCCAGCAGATGATTGTTGATATCATCGAATACGGCATTGCCCGTAAAGAGTTCAAAGCCAGCTGGAACGCCCCGGAATTTGCCACCAAAATGTTTGCCATGATAGAAGGTGGTATTATCCTCTGTCGCGCTGCGGGTAGCAACAACAAAATGAAAATCATCAATCAGATTCTTAAAAAAGAAATAGAAGAACAGCTACGTTAATTTTTTTTGCCTCATAAGTGACCGATCGGTCACTTATGAGGCAAAGTATCTATCATAAAAAAACAAACAAATGAAAAATCAGAAAGTATGGTTTATAACCGGCGCCTCCAGGGGCTTCGGCTTAGATATCACCAAAGCAGCCCTGGCGGCCGGAGATAAGGTAGTGGCTACTGTGCGCAGCAAACCCGAACAACTGAAAGCGGCGTTGCAGCATTCCGATGCACTGCTGGTAGTAACGCTCGACGTAACAAACGAAGCCCAGGTGAAAACAGGTGTACAGGAAGCCATCGCGCATTTCGGAAGGATTGATGTACTCGTGAATAACGCTGGCTACGGACTGGTAGGCGCTACAGAAGAAGTATCTGACCAGGAAGTAAGAAAACAATTCGATACCAACGTATTCGGGTTGCTGAATGTAACCCGCGCGGTGCTGCCACAGATGAGGGCACAACAATCGGGTCATATCATCAATATCTCTTCCTTGTTTGGCTATGGCGCGGGTGCTCCGGGCCTGGGACTTTACGGTGCCACAAAATTTGCGGTAGAAGGCATCAGCGAGGGATTAGCGCTGGAAGTGAAACCACTGGGCATCCACGTTACCGCTCTGGCCCCTGGCATTTTCCGTACGGAATTTGCCTCTGCCGATTCTTATCAGCCTGCCGCCAATGTCCTGGAAGCATATGCCGCGACTTCCGGGCAAACAAGAAAAGGCATTAATCAGCTGCATGGCAACCAACCCGGGGATCCGGCAAAGCTGGCCCAGGTAGTGCTCCGGCTGGCAGATAGCGAACATCCTCCTTTACATGTGCCTGTTGGGAGAGATGCCATCGCTTTGGTACGCGCCAAAGCAGCAGCCACCGCACAGGAGATAGACGCATGGGAAGAAGTATCCGGAAATACGGATTTTACACAGGCATAATCCTGCATTCAAAGTAAAGGAAGGCATGCCTTCCTTTACTTTGAATGCGCCTGTAGTTGTATATGACGATCACTGATGCTCGTAGGAAACTGTGCTTTTATCTGGTCAGGCACCGTATCCCGGTAACGCGTGGATCTGCCCTCTATATGCAGCCAGCCTGACGGATCCAGTGTGATAAATGCAAAAAGGGAGTCGGCATAAAAGTGTGCCCCGGATTCCGTATACACATAAGTAGCACTGTTCAGCAGGAAGTAATGCACGTTGTTGCGGATCCCATAGCGGTCATCATGGTCGTGTCCCATAAACACCGCCCTGACCGCATTATTACTGCCCTTTTGCGAAGCAGCAAAATTGGCCGTATCAAAAATCGATAAAATTTCATCTGCATTGCCCAGCTCTGTGTAGAAGTCACTCAGGAAAACAGGTTGGTGCATAAATACAATGACCGGATACTTCGCCGCTGCCAGGTCCTGCTTCAGCCATTCCAGTTGTGCTGCATCGGTGAAACTCCGCTTGGGGGAGGGGAGAGGGCCCCAGTTGCTGTTGTTGTAGTCTACCAGTGTTTTATCATCTTCCTGTAAGAAATTCCTGTCCATGATCACAAAATGATAACCTCCCTGGTCGAAGGAATAATAGCGCTGCTCCATTCCCCATAATTTCATAATGGTGGCCTTGTCACAAACATCCATGTCGTGGTTGCCCAACACATGATACTTCGGTCCGCTGAACCGGTTCCATTCCTTCATAATGCCATCTGAACCTTTCGGGCGGCAGAAATCCCCGCATTGAATAATGAAATCCGGTTTAACTTTTACCACGTCGTCCATAAAAGCTTTTAAACGTGGTTCTTCTGATTTCCCAAACTGGAGATGATGCAGATCGGAAATCACACCGATACGGAGTTTGGCCGCCCCAGCGGCCGATGGTGGCATAGGCACGGACAATGATCTGCCGGCCAGCAACAGCCCTGTGCCGGATAAGCCCAGGTGCTTGAGAAAATTCCTGCGTTTTAACATGTTCACTTGTTTTATAACCGGGGAGACAAACAAAACTGATCACTAATATGCAACAATTTGCTTACATCTTTTCTTTTTTATATTAAACTGCCGGAAAAATAATCATCATTTTTTTTCACGTATAGCCTTGTCCGTTATCTTCCCACTCACGCTCGCTTTCACCGGAAATAGATAGGATGATTAACAAATTTTTATCAAACAGATGCGGACAGTTGCGTAAATTTTTGTAAATTAAGCACATGGCATTCAATCACTTTCTCTACAAGAAATGGAAAATCACCTTACCACTATGGAGCCTTATATGCCCCATTGTAGGTCTGGTACTGTTAGGATTTGCAAGCGAACAGCAAAGCGGTATTTTTTCAGCTATACTGGGCATATCACTGATTACCGTGGTATTATCAGCCGTGCATCATGCGGAGGTGGTGGCCCATAAAGTGGGCGAACCTTATGGAACCCTTATTCTGGCGCTGGCCATCACAGTGATTGAAGTATCCCTCATTGTATCCATCATGCTGAATGAGGCAGATGCAGGTTCCACGCTGGCAAGAGATACCGTGTTTGCAGCTATTATGCTGATTCTCTCGGGCATCATCGGTATGTCTTTATTTATAGGCGGTTATCGTTTTAAGGAACAGGCATTTATCAAACAGGGTGTCAGCGCCGCTTTGGTGGCATTGACCGCTATATCGGTACTTACACTGGTATTACCCAATTATACCACTACGGAAGTAGGGCCTGTATATTCGAACAGTCAGCTGATTTTCGTAGCGCTTATTTCCCTCGTATTGTATGGTGGCTTTGTAGCAGTGCAAACGGTGCGTCACCGCGATTATTTCCTGCCAGAGGATGCACCTCCGGGAGATGAAGATACACACGCACCACCTCCTTCCAGCTTAACAATGATCATCAGCCTGGTGTTTTTGTTGATCGCGCTCGCAGTAGTGGTATTACAGTCAAAGAAATTATCACCGGTCATAGAAACCATTGTGGTGAATATGGGCGCGCCGAAGAGTCTTGTTGGTGTGATCATCGCAGCGGTGATCCTGTTGCCGGAAGGACTGGCAGCGATCAAGGCCGCCTCTAAAAACCGCTTGCAGACAAGTCTCAATCTGGCATTAGGCTCTGCACTGGCCAGTATTGGTCTTACGATACCTGCGGTGGCCGTAGTCGCCTACGCACTGGGCTTCCAGATCACGCTTGGTATTGATGCAAAATCTACCCTGTTGCTGATCCTGTCCCTGTTTACCATCAGTATTTCCTTCAATGCAGGAAGAACTAATATCCTGCAGGGGATTGTGCTGCTGGTAATCCTGGCCACTTATTTATTCATTACGGTAGTACCTTAACAGGTCGTCGATAAATATATTTATTCATCAACAACAGCGCCGTTCGCGAAGAACGGCGCTGTTTCTTTTTAATTCACTGCGTTTAGTAATTGCACCAACCGCTGATAATCTGCAGGATTCAATTCCTGTAGCGGGCTTCGTAAATAGCCGCTTTCAATGCCCTGTATTTTAAGCCCGGCCTGGATTGCAGCAGGTAAGCCTTTTGCCACGATAAACTGCAACAGCTCAAACTGCCGGTAAAAAAGTGCCTGCGCCTGCGCCAGATCATTCTTACGGATGGCAGCATACAGCTGGTTGTTCAATTCGGGAATCAGGTTAAATGCTGCGGTACACCAGCCGCTTGCCCCGGCCGCGAAAGCCGCCAGTGCCAACGGATTCGAGCCATTATAAAAAGTTACTTCTTCTCCCAGTGCCTTCCGCAGGTAATGCATGCGCTGGATATCTCCCGTACTCTCTTTGATCATCGTTACGTTTGGAATCTCCAGTAATCTTTTTAGCAGCGCGGGCGACATATCTATGCCACCAGTAGCCGGGTTATTATACGCCATAATGGGAATAGACAATTGCGAAGCCACCCGGTCGTAGTGCCGGAAAATCTCTTCCTCCGTGAGTTTCCAGTAACTCATTGGAATAATCATCACGGCAGTAGCGCCTGCCTTTTCTGCAAATCGCGCATGATGAATAGTGCGTTCGGTGGTGAGATGGGAAACTCCCACCAATACCGGCACGCGACCATTTACCTGCTGCAGCGCTGCCAGCGTAACCGCTTCTTTTTCATCGTCCTGCAGATAGGGCAATACGCCCGTGCTGCCCAAAGGTGCAATACCCCCGGCGCCGGCCTGCACCAGGCGCTCTGTGAGTGATTGAAATAAAGAAATGTCTACTTTTTCCGATTGGTCAAAAGGTGTAATGGGATAGGCAATAATGCCTTCAAATATTTTCATGTGTGTTGTTTTTTTCGGGAGATTAAAGATCGCGGCCTTCTTCTTCTCTTAAGGCAACGCCCAGGTTCTGCAACTGTGGCGCGTTTTCGCAGGCAATATACCTGGCGGGTTCCTGGTCGCTCTCGTTCTGATGACGATGCCATGCCCAGCTGGGAATGTATACGGCGTCACCCGCCTGCCAGTATACTTTTTCGTCTTCTACTTCTGTGTATCCCTTGCCTTCGAGTACGTACAACACCGTTTCATAGGTATGACGATGACGGTTGGTGAGCTGACCAGGGAGTAAGCCGCCAATAGTCATGCTGACGTTTTTTGTTGGCAGATCCACAAAAAATACCGGATGCTTGCGCTCTGCAGAGAACTGATCATGTTCGCCAGCCTGCTCCACATTCCTGTGGATCAGCTTCGATGGCTTTACAAATACCGGACGGGCGAAGGTCTGGTGAAAATCTTTTGAAGAAAATGCTTTTTCCATCTGTTGTAATTTTTTGATGAGATAATGATGATTCCGATGACACAAAATTTGTCTATTTTTGGATGATCATAATGATCCAGTTTTAACTAAAACAGATGGTCCAGATGCTTAGACCCTGGAAAACAATATTACCCGTAGATCTTCATCACCAGGTGGCTGTTTATCAGCAGATCGCTGATGGCATCATCGCAGAAATAAAGAAAGGAAGGCTGCAACCTGGTGCGGCATTGCCCGGAAGCCGCATCCTGGCGGCCGATTTGGGCGTAAACCGGAAAACAGTGGTGCTGGCCTATGAAGGACTGATCGCCGCCGGATGGCTGGAAGCTGCCGATAAGAAAGGCACCTTCGTCGCCGCTGAATTACCCAGTCTGAAAAAGCAGCCCGCGAAAACCCGCAGCAGCTTTGAGTTCAATGAAACCGCCGTCAGCACATTACATCCCTCCAATACCGGTGGACTCATCGTATTCAACGATGGATTGCCGGATGTACGCCTGGCCCCCCTCGATGAACTGGCCAAAGCCTATAAACGTATTTTTCAGCAGAAAGCCCGCTGGCGCATGTTGGGCTATGGGCCTGCACAGGGAGAAGAACGGTTACGTATAGCCATTGCCGCTATGCTGTCTTCCAAAAGGGGAATGAATACCGGCAAAGACACTGTTTGTATTACCCGTGGCAGCCAGATGGCCCTTTATCTCACCGCACAAACACTGATCCGCCCCGGAGATCATGTAGCCATAGAATCACCGGGCTACTTACCCGCCTGGCAAACATTTGTACAGGCAGGCGCCCACATGATCCACGTTCCTGTAGATGAAAAAGGGTTGATGGTAGATGAACTGGAACATATCTGCCGCAGCCGGAAACTGAAAGCCGTATACGTTACCCCGCACCACCAGTTTCCTACTGCCGTGAGTATGAAAGCAGAACGGCGGTTGAAGCTGATAGAACTTTCCAACCGCTATGGATTCGCCATCATCGAAGATGATTATGATCATGAATTTCATTTTGACGCCAAAAGTCTCCTGCCATTGGCCAGCCATGAACACGCCGCCAATGTGATTTATATCAGTTCCCTGAGTAAGCTCGTGGCGCCCGCTGTGCGGATCGGCTACGTTACCGGCCCTGCTGCCTTTATCTCTTCTCTGGCGCAACTGAGAGGATTGGTCGACCGACAGGGAGATCCCATCATGGAACAGGCCATCGCGGAACTGATGGAAAACGGCGCTATCAGCAGACACGCAAAAAGAGCCTTCCAGGTGTATAAAGAACGGCGTGAAGCGATGAATGATTACCTGCTCTTACACCTGGGCAAACAGGTGACATTCAGCAAACCGGAAGGCGGGCTGGCATATTGGGTGAAAATGAACCGCCCTGTGAATACAGCAGAACTGGCAGCACGACTGGCAAAGAAAGGGGTATCTGTAATGCCTACGGAACGCTTTTCGTTTACTGGTGAGCCGCTCAACGCATTACGGCTTGGTTATGCTTCCCTGAATCTTCAGGAGCTGGAAGAAGGTATCCGTATATTGTCGGCAGAAATGGCCATTTCCCGGTCTAAAAAATAGTACCTTCGTGCACATTTTTTTATAAAGGATATTATGAAGCTGAACGAACTATTACTAACAAGGAGCGAAAATAAATGCGAACTATGCCTCTCGGGAGAGCCCCTGAATGTATACGAAGTACCTCCTCAGACCTACAGTGATCAGGACAATTGTATCTTCATCTGTGAGAAATGTCAGTCGCAGGTAGAGAAAAAAGCTGAGCTGGATAGTACCCACTGGCAATTCCTCACTACTTCCATGTGGAGCGAAATTCCGGGTGTACAGATTGTATCCTGGCGTATGCTGAACCGGCTGAAACAGGAAAGCTGGGCGGCCGACAGTCTCGATATGATTTACCTGAACGACGAAGCGCTTGCATGGGCCAAAGCCACAGGTGATCATGAAAACGATGGTGCGGTAGACCTGCATCGCGATAGCAATGGCGCAGTGCTCCAAAACGGGGATACCGTTATTCTGACTAAGTCGCTTGATGTAAAAGGTTCTACCTTAAATGCAAAAATGGGTACGGTGGTTAAGAATATCCGGCTGGTAGCAGATAATACCGAACAAATAGAAGGAAAGATAGAAGGACAGCTGATTGTGATCCTCACCAAATATGTAAGAAAGCAGAATGCTTAATGAGACGGGGGAAGGCGCCTGCCTTCCCCCGATGTATTTTATGCTGCACGTTGCAGCTTCTCCATTTCCACAGCGCCTCCCGTGGAAGGCAGGAAAAATGGTTCCAGTATTATTTTTAACCACACGATTGAACAGAATACTGCTTTCACCGCATAAGGCTCCACATAGGTTCTGGCTATCCAGTAAGGCGTAATGAGATCGGTAGAAGAGAATGAGGTGAATACCAGGGTGAGTACTGCCAGCGTGGTATTTAACTTCGACGGCTTCTCCTGTGTAAAATACCAGATCGCAACACCGGTCAGTGCAATGATGTAGGTGGGCGATTCTCCTTTATGGTTGAAGATCACCACCCAGATCAGTACAGAGGCCAGCATACTCAGGTTGTATTTTGATTCCTTGTTGTAAAGAATGGGTATAAAAGGCAGCATAAAGATGACCGCTGCCGACAGCATAAATAGTTGTTTGGAAATATCCATATTGAACCAGGTATGCCACCAGCCCATTACCGATACGCCATAGGAGGCGGAGTAGTCGTTGGCCAGCAGATGTGCCCAGCTCTTGTAAAGAAAAGTTAACTGCTCAGGAGAAATCACCAGTAAAGGCATCACTGCAATCACAAGTGTCCAGAAGGCGGTGTACAAAGCTGCTTTCCAGCGTTGCGGGTACAACAGGAACAGCGACATGGCCACCAGGCCAAATATTTTGATGTAAACCGTGATTACCAGCAATAACGCCGCCAGCCAGATTTTTTTGTTTTCCATGGCATGCCAGGCCAGGATAAAGAAGCCGGCTATCAGTACGTTGATCTGGGAACTGGTGAGCGCAATCATCATCTCAATAGCCAGAAACAACAACAGGATCGATTGCTTTTCTTTTTTCACCGGTAATGTTCTGATGGCAATAATAAATACCACCACATTCATGATGTTCCAGCAGATCAATGCGGGTACATCCGGCATCCAGGCAAAAGCGCCCATCCACATGGCGAACGTAGGACTGTATTTATACAGATCATAATACTCGGATTCATACAATACATACAGATCCTGGTTATGGATCAGGTGCGCGAATGAAGCCTTGAAGATCAGGAAGTTGTTATAACGGGTCCATCTTTCCATGTCCTGGGAGGAATACCAGGAATGCAGGGAAATGCCTACCGCCATTAACAGGAATAAAATATACAGGTATTTCGGCGGGATCTTGCTTATGGTGTTGCAGAAAGCGTCCCAGCGGCCTTTTATGGCTAAGCTTTGCATCGTACTCTTTTAAGTTGTGACAGTTGTAGATATAATTCGTAGGTTGTCGATAGCAAAACTATATAATTTTTTCTTTATTGATGAATTATCAAATTGTTTTATGAAATTAATAGTATCTCTTCAAAGCGGGCCTGACCGGCGTTAACAGGCTCCACAGACATCATCCTGTCATTCGCCGGTGAGATTTGTCCGTTTATTGTTGCTGCTGTTGCTGCATCATTATTTCTTCGAGATGTCGCTGATAACTGTTTTTTACAGGCGCTAAAGGCGCCGTGGTAGTGCTTATGGCTGGTGTTGACGGTTGAAACGGTTCTGTGTCAAAATGTTCCTGGTCGTCATAACCTACTGATACTGTTACTTCCAGCGTATGACCGGCGCCTCCGCTATACACACCTTTCACGGGAGAACAATCGCTGAAATTACGACCCACCGCCAACTTTACATGATTCTCTCCGGCAATGCAATTGTTGGTCGGATCGAGGCCCAGCCACCCATATTCCGGCAGGTATACTTCTGCCCAGGCATGGGTGGCGCCTTCACCGCGCATCCCGTTTTTATTGGGGCAGATATAGCCGCTTACATAGCGTGCGGGAATCTGTGTCAGGCGTAGCATGGCCGTGAGCAGATGCGCGAAGTCCTGGCACACGCCTGCCTGCAGGGAAAGGATTTCATCGAGGGTGGTATCTACCGTAGTTACTCCTTTGATATATTCAAAATGCGTGTATACATATTCACAGAAACGTACTGCCGTCTGGAAAGGTGTAGCAGTAGCGTCTTTCAGGTCAAGGCAGATCTGCCGTAATGAAACCACGCTTTCAAATATTTCCTGTTTGAGATAGTCGATATAGGCCACCTCGTACCTGATATTTTCCAGTTGTTGCCATTGTGTGGCATACGGAAGCAGGTCGGTTGGAAGTGGCCGTGGCAAGGTTTCTACACAGATAGCCGAAATGATTTTTAATTCATGATGGGGCTCTGTCTGTGTAAAACTTCCTACCTCATTTCCATAATAATCCTGGAATATTTCTACGTCCGGATGCCGTGAAATACTCAGGTCGTGCCGGATTACTTTCTGATAATCATCTTTCACCGGGTACAGGATAATTTGATTGGCGCTGTCCCGCACCGGTGCTTCATAGATGTAATGTGTGATGTGTTTTATTTTGAAAACAGGCATATGCAATGGTTAAGCGTTCGCGAAATAATATTCATTCAGGAGGTTGCCGATGCCGTATAACTCGCTCCTGATTTTTACAAGATAAGGATGCAGTCCCTCGGCCTTCATGCTGTTCACCGAACTGTAGGTGATGGTGCTGTTCAGGCGTCCGATATTGAACGACAGCTTATTGTAATGTTCAATATTCTTATCGCTCTTCAATCGCTCGAAATAGCGGTGGATATTGTTCACCGAGTACTTGGCCGATCTTGGAAAATCATTGTTGAGCATCACCAGTTCCAGCACATTTTCGGCTTCAAAGCCTTTTCGGTACGATTTCAGGTATAATTCATATCCGCCGAGTGATAACAACAGGTGCTGCCAGTAAGAGGTATCGGTGAGCAGATCCGGGTTGTTGGAGATGGAGATAAATTTGATGTCAAGGATATCGATCGACTGTATACTTCTTTCGAGATATTTACCAATACTCATAAAGCTCCGGATTTCCCCTCTTTCCATGATACTGCCTGCGGTGCCGTAATACAGCATTACCTGTTTGATCAGTATATCGAGGGCTGTTACGGGATCATCCTTTTGTACATACCAGAGTAGTTTAGGATCTTTTACGGTATGATAATATTCGTTGAGACACTGCCATAGATCTTTCGCGATATGTTCCTGTACACTGCGGGCATTTTCACGGGCCAGCGTAATCATGTTGATGATGGAGTTAGGATTATCGCGGTTAAAAAGCAGGTACTCGATAACGGAGCGACTATCATTTTTGATAGCAGACATCTCTGCTTCATTACCACCGGAGGAAATGCGGATCACCGGTGTCCAGGTGAATTCCTGGATGGTGTCCTGCGAAGAGGCGTAGTTGATTTTCAGCATTCTTAAAATGCCATCGCTTCTTTCTACATATCGGCTTAGCCAATATAAACTGGAGGCTACTCTGCTTAACATAGGCAATTGTTTTAGTTTATGATGCCAGTACCCAGGTGTCTTTGCTGCCACCACCCTGTGAACTGTTGACAACCAGTGACCCTTCTTTAAGGGCTACCCGTGTTAATCCGCCGGGAACAATAGAAATGCCGTCGGGCCCTACAAGTGCATAGGGGCGTAGGTCTACGCGCCGGGGCTGCAACATGCCATCGAGATAACAGGGGGCGGTGGAAAGGCTGATGGTGGGTTGCGCAATGAAGTTGCGGGGATCTTTCAGTATTTCTTTTTTATAGTTTTCGATTTCCTGTTCAGTGGCTGCATGTCCCATCAGCATGCCATAGCCGCCGCTTTCATTGGTTTTTTTGATGACCATCTTGTGCATGTTTTCAAACACGTATGCTTTTTCATCCGGGTTACCAAGACTGTAGGTAGGCACATTTTTCAGCAGAGGGGTTTCGTTGAGATAGTATTTGATCATGTCCGGTACGTAGCTGTAAACGGCTTTGTCGTCTGCAACGCCGTTGCCGGTGGCATTGATGATGGCTACATTTCCTTTGCGGTAGGCGCTCATCAGGCCGGCCACGCCGAGTACGCTTTTGGGGTTGAATACGAGGGGATCAATAAAATCATCATCTACCCGCCGGTAAATCACGTCTACCTGTTGCAAACCGGTAGTCGTTTTCATATATACCTTCTGATCCTTTACAATTAGGTCGCGGCCTTCTACCAGTTCTACACCCATCAAACGGGCCAGGGTAGTATGTTCGTAATAGGCGGAGTTGTACATACCCGGACTCAGCAACACAATCGTAGGATTGGATACGGCCCGGGGCGAGAGCGACAGCAGATTTTTATAAAGGATCGCCGGATATTCCGTTACGCTGCGCACTTTGCACTGTGGCAGCAGATCGGGGAAAAGTCGTTTGGTAATTTCGCGGTTCTCCAGCATGTAGCTTACCCCGGAAGGGGTGCGGAGATTGTCTTCCAGCACATAGAAAGTGCCGTCAAAATCCCGGATGAGGTCTATACCGGCAATGTGGATATAAATGTCGTAGGGAACGTTCAGCTGGTGCATTTCGCGCAGGAAATGGGGGCAGGAGTAGATAAGGGAGGCCGGGATTACTTTGTCGCGGATAATGAACTGGTTATGATATACATCTTTCAGAAAAAGATTCAGGGCTTTCAGCCGCTGTTTGATCCCTTTTTCAATAAAAGCCCACTCGGCGCAGGTGATGATACGGGGGATAATGTCAAACGGGAAAATCTTCTCAATACCTTCTCCGCTGTCGTATACCGTGAAGGTGATACCCTGGCTCATAAACAACCTTTTCGCCAGCTCTTCTTTTTTATTGAGGTCATTGGCCGACTCGTTTTCCAGGTAACGGATAATCTGGTGGTATTGTTCCCGGAGGTGATTATCCGCAATGTACATTTCATCCCAGGTATGAGATACCTGATCGTAGCGATTAAGGTTGATAGTATTCATTTTTGTAATGTTTTAATTATGTCATGGGATGAGGTTGTTTTTGTATAATTTAAGAATAAAATATGAATTATTATAGAGGTGTTCCTTTTATTTTTATCTATACGGTTAAAATATATTTAAATATTATTTTATTTCATATAAATGAAATCATAAAATAAACAGATTAACAAACACAGAAAGGGAACCCGGTTTATTCCCGGGGAATTATGTATATTTTGGTACTTTTTGTTCAACACCCGTGTACCTGTTTGAAGCCACCTAGATGAATCAAGTTAACAACCGGTCAATCTTATTCCACTAAGAACTCAATTAACCAGGAAGAATAATAACTCCATTATGCGTATGCAAACAAGAAAACAGTTATTACTGGCTACGGCCTTGCTGATGGCAGGCAGTACCAGCCTTCAGGCACAAACAGCCTGGAAAATGAAACCAGTAGCCATCCAGTCGAGATGGGCCAAAGAAGTAAATCCACAGAATGCACTTACTGCTTATCCACGCCCGCAACTGGAGCGGAAAGACTGGCAAAACCTGAATGGTCTCTGGGAATACGCCATTACCACTGCTGATGGCGCAGCGCCTTATAATTTTGATGGACAGATCCTGGTCCCTTATCCGCTGGAATCTGCACTGTCGGGCGTCAAGAAAACTTTACTGCCCGATCAGCGGCTCTGGTATCGCCGGAGACTTGAACTCAACCCCGCTGCAGGAGAGAGAACCTTGCTGCACTTCGGAGCGGTTGACTGGCAAAGCAAAGTATATCTCAACGGAAAAGAAGTGGGTGGTCACACCGGTGGCTATACGTCGTTTACCGTTGACGTAACAGATGTTGCAAAAAAAGGCGAAAATATTCTTGTGCTGAAGATCTATGATCCTTCCGACAGGGGCGTAGGCCCTTCCGGCAAACAGGTGCTCAATCCCGCCAATATCTATTATACACCCAGTTCTGGTATCTGGCAAACTGTATGGTTGGAAAAAGTGCCCAAAGATTACATCTCCGGACTGAACATGACACCCGATATCGATAAGGGCCAGCTGGTACTTACCGTTAATGCCCCAGCAGGTTATAATGTGGAAGCAGTGGCTTTGAAAGATGGCAATGCAGTGGGCAAGATAAAAGGTAAAAGTGGCGCGTCGCTGTCACTGAAACTGGATAATCCTTCTTTGTGGTCGCCCGGTAATCCTTTCCTGTACGACCTTTCCGTAAAACTGCTGAAAGGCAATACGGTGGTAGATGAAGTGAAAAGTTATTTTGGTATGCGTAAAGTCTCCATCGCCAAAGATGATAAAGGTGTGGATCGCATCTTCCTGAACAACAAACCATATTTCAATCTCGGTACGCTGGATCAGGGCTTCTGGCCCGACGGACTGTATACCGCACCCACAGATGAAGCCCTGGCTTTCGATATCAAAGCCATTAAAGCCATGGGTTTTAACACCATCCGTAAACATATCAAGGTAGAACCAGACCGCTGGTACTATTGGGCCGATAAACTGGGTATGCTGGTATGGCAGGACATGGTAAGCCCGAATCATGGTTTGCCGGAAGGTGCTAAAGCCGCATTTGAGCAGCAATGCAAAGAAACGCTGGCACAGCTGCACAATTATCCCTGCATCACCACCTGGGTGCTGTTCAACGAAAAATGGGGTCAGTTTGATCAGCAACGCCTTACCGAATGGATCAAGCGCAGCGACCCATCCCGCCTGATCAACGGGCATTCCGGCGAATACCTGTACGTGAATGAAAAGTTGCGTAGCCCAAGTCCGAACGCTTATGTAAGCGCAGACCTCACGGATGTACACAGCTATCCCAATCCCATGAACGCGATAAAGATGCCGGGCAAAGCCCGCGTACTCGGGGAGTTTGGCGGCATCGGCGTATTTATCCCGGATCACCAGTGGAATATGAATACTGCCTGGGGGTACATCCAGGAAAAGCCCGGCGCCCTGAAATCCAAATATGCTATCATGAACCAGCATCTGCAATTGCTGGAAAAACAAGGATTATCTGCCAGCATTTATACGCAACCCTTTGATGTGGAAGGTGAACAGAATGGTTTGCTGACCTACGACAGAGAAGTTGTGAAAATACCGTTTGCAGAAATAAGGAAGATCCATGCGCCGCTAAATAAAGATATGGGTACACTGCCAGCCGTTGCCGCCGCGGACGCAGATGTGACAGAACCTTCCGCTATTTACAGCGCCATGTTGCAGGAATATATCGATGGAAAAAAAGAACCGGAGTTTTTACGGAAACTCGCGATGATGGCCGTACAGGCTGGTGATAAAGATGGCGCTGCCATGGCCGGCGATGATTATTTCGCACTCATGAAACCGCCGTATTCAGAAGATGATCTGCGTTATGTAATGCAGGTGACCGGCAGCACCAGCGATACCGGTTTTGCCATCATCCGCGATAATATGGACGCCATCGATAAGGCGATGGGCGCCAGGCAATCTACCGTCAAAATGATGAACCTTATTTACCAGGACCTGATTGCACCATCTGTACCGGAAACAAACGCAAACCCCGACTGGTCTGCTATCTATACCGCCGTGAAACCGTATGGCGCACCCGGAGAGGAAATATACCTGCGGGCAAGAACGATTTATCTGTTGAATAAACAGGATAAAGAAGGTTTTAAGCCTGTAGCCCGGGAGTACCTCGACAAATACGGGCAGTTTGTAAAACTTGATGAGAAAAAGAAGATTGAAGCATTTATGAATTAATAAACCATTTCGTTTGCTGTATGAAAAATGCGTTATTTGCATTGTTCATACAGCAAACGAATCCGGAAATGAATATACCCGCAGCGATACTCGAATTTATACAACCCGCCATTGTTACGGAAGACCTCTGCCTGCCACAGGAATACCCTACCGCCGATACTTTTGAAAAGTTCCAGGAAGGATACCGCTATAATGCCGTAACCGGTGCTTCACTCATAGGCACAAAACCAGGAGATTTCCTGGAGAACTGGTACGTGATAGCACAGAATTATTTCAGCGATCCGTTTATCGTTGATCTAACGGAGGCGAATCAACGTTTTCCGGTTTACTATGCACCGCATGGCGCCGGAAAGTGGACACTGGTAAAGGTGGCAGATGATATATCCGCATTTGCTCAGCTACTATCCGGACTGACCGCCGTGCAGGACGATAAAGCTGCTGTATTCACTTACCTTGAAGCCAATACTGATCTTTCCATTGCATTGTGGAAAGAGGTGTATACAAATTTTGAGGAGAAAGAATGGGAATAGAAGCTCTTCCTGTGTATGTTGTAAATTTTTTCCGGAGACATGTACCGCAGAAGATACCACCAAGGCAGGAGTGAGGCGCCTTGATTTTCTGGTATTGATATATCTGTACCCGTTGCTCGATAATTAACCCCGATTTGTTAATAATAGCCAACTTGATTTGTTCTTAATTTTTATCCCATAAGAAAATATAACATGAGAAGAATTCTGTACTTTATTTTATTTTGTATGACTGGTGCTGTGTCTGCACAAGCACAATTTCTCAAAGTAGACGATAATTCACGAACCTACTATGTAAATAAACCTATACCAGGTCAATCACGTGACGCGCAAGGAGTTGATTACTTACTTCTTCACGAGCTTTACACGGGGACTTTGTTGCCGGACATGCATGTATATGGAAAAATTACCGGCATCCGTGGGGGGATGGCGGCTCTTGGCAGGAAATGGACAATGGAAGTAAATACATCCTCTGCAAACAATAGTACAAGGGGATCCATGATCAGTTATAATGAAGCATCAAGATTAGTAACTCTGGTGTATAATAGTAAGAGTTACCTTGCGATTGAGATAGCAAATTCTTCATCGCTTTCCGCTTTTTCATTTACCGGTTATGCCAACGGGGAGACTTTGCAATTGGTAACAGGCGCGCAGGTAACGGGCGTTGCCGCTTTTACGGCTTTTGAACCGATTGTTATGCAGGGGAATGTCAGTATTGGATCTTCCTCTTCAGTCGCAAGACTGGATATCGCAGGAGGCCCATTTTGGACCGACTACTCCTGGAAGAAATCGATTAAACTGTATGATGCTTCTGCTATTGAATTTGCAGGCGGAACCAGGTCTTTCGGACTCGGTGCATCCGGAGCCAATCTCTACTTTTCGCATGTAAATTCTAATGGTACCGGAATTCCCAATTATTTTATCATTGCTGATGGAAACACCGGAAATGTCAGCATTGGTGGCACTGCTCCGGCGGCTAATTATAAATTGGCAGTGGAAGGCACACTTGGCGCACGCCGCATTAAAGTAGTCCAGAACGGCTGGCCTGATTATGTGTTTCATCCGGAATACCAGTTACCTTCTTTACATGAGGTAGAACAGTTTGTAAAGAAAGAAAAACACCTGGAAGGCATTCCCTCAGAAAAAGAAGTGGCGGAAAACGGGCTGGATCTGGGTGACATCAATCATCAGTTACTAAAGAAAGTAGAAGAACTCACCTTGTACATCATCCAGTTGAATAAGAATGTAGAAAGTCTGAATCAAAAAGTAGCGGATCAACAAAAGACGATCACTGTTTTACAGCAGAAATAAAACGACCGAAAATAAAGCGCCCAAAAAGATTTAATCCTTTTGGGCGCTTTTTACATTACGGATATACGTTGTTATTTTTTCTTTTTGCCCAGCCATTGCAAGGCATCCAGCAATAACTTATTCTGCGTTTCATTTGCAAAGGTAAGCGACAGATCTTTATTGGTGTGATGCTCATAGTCGATATCGTTATGCCCCATATTCAGGTATAGCATCCGGTATTTTTTGTTCGTCCATACTACCGGGTAATAGCCGCTATGCCAGATTTCATAAGCTTTTGGTCCTGTGCCTAGCGGGAAGCTGGTGGAATCTATCGACAATAGTATTTTAATGTCCGGATTTTTGCGCAGGTCATTGCTCCAGCGATACCATTCATTGGGAGCGGCGGAAAAAGTGTCCGGAAGGTTGCGGGTAACCGGGTGCTTATGGTCTTCTATGCGCAGTACAGCAGACGTGGGCCGCCAGGTATTGCTGCCATAGGAACCGGAGCCCAGGAAGGTATTGTGGTACCAGTCCCAGTTTTGCGGTACATCAGAAGGGGTAAGCGCAAACGCGGCAAAGTGAAACCCGATCCAGCCACCGCCATGCTCCATATACTCCTGGAAAGCCGCGCGCTGCGCCGGATCTTCCGGTCTTGTATCCAGGAAAATCACTACCTGGTATTTCGATAGAAACTCCTTGTTCAGGTTTTGCCAGTTATTCGTAGAGTCATAGCTGAAATGATATTTCGCCGCCATTTCCGGAAACCATTTGTTGGCTTCATGTACGAAACTGATATGCGCCTGGTCGTTTTTAGCGGTATAGAAGGCGATAACCCGGAATGCGGGGGCGGTGGATTGGGCTTGGCTCACGATACTGCCAAACAGGCTTAAAACCAGCCAAAGGATGCTTTTGTGGAATCTTAGCTTCATAAATAGGTAAAATGATAGTCCTACAAAATAATCGTTTTAAACAGATTATTCTTTTTTTTTACACAGGCTATGTTGCTATTGCCTCAGGGCAAACAGATCTGTAACAGCTCCCGTACAATCCTGATACAATTACTGGCCATGCGGGTATTGTCGTATGCGAGGTACAGCACATTGGTGGCCGGAGCGTTGCCCCGCCATACTTCCTGCAGCTCTCCGTTTTTAACGGCGTCTTTTATCATGTAGTCGGCCGTAATGGTGAGCCCCTCCCCATAGCGGATGGCCTCCAGGATCGTTTGCATATCAGGTATGATATACTGCGGTTTGATAGCAGGGCGCTTGCGGAAATTTTCCTGCCAGAACCGCCGGATCACGGGCAGATCACTACTGTAGGCAAACCAGTGCTGATCCGAGAGCCAGGATGCCGCATTGTCCAGCTGATTCTTTTTCAGAAAAGCCCGGAAAGGTTTCAGGTCCAGTGACGGATGCGATACAATGATGAATTGTTCCGTCATGATCGGCTCGTATACAATATGCTTGTCTTCTATCACCTGCGTGGCAATCACAAAATCAAGATCGCCTTTCTGTAAACGCCGCAACAGGTCTTTTGTTAAACCAAACTCTATGATGAAGTTGGCAGGTGCGTTGCCAATCCGTTTGGCCACCGCCGCCTGGAAATATTCTTTCACCGCGCCGATATGGATATTGGCCAATTGCCGGGTCTTGCAGATATGCTGGAAATCAGCTTCCACATTTTCCAGTTTCTCCAACGGTTCTACTACCTGCGTATAAAACATTTTGCCATAATCTGTAGGCACAAATTTCGGTTTACGCTCAAACAGCTGTTTCCCAATATGTGCTTCCAGTGCCGATAAATGCTGACTCACATTCGGTTGTGAAATAAACAGCATCTTTGCCGCTGCCGTGAGCGAACCACTCTGATATATTGCTTTAAATGTCCGGTACCATTCCAGATTAACCATGCTGCAAGTTATAAATAATTTTATGACCCTGGATAAATCATATTATTTTCTTTATACGTAATCCCGATGCACTTTTGTATCTCAAAAAATACGGCATTATTTCAATCGGCTCATCAATGAAGAAAATAGCATACATCGGTAGTCTTGGACTACTGGGCATTATCACCACAGAATTTGGCGTGATAGGCATTCTGCCGCAGATAGCGGATTACTATCATATTCCCATCGAAAAGGCAGGTACCCTGCTTAGCGCCTTTGCCTTGGTGATCGCACTGGCAGGACCGCTGATGACACTCTGGTTATCGGGCATTAATCGCAAAACCCTGATGGCAGTCAGCATTTCCATCTTCCTGATCACAGGCGTCGTATCTTCCCTGTCGCCCCCTTTCTGGTTACTGCTGGTGGTACGGATGCTGCCCGCTTTCCTGCAACCGGTATATATTTCCACAGCCATAGCGGCAGCCACAGGTGCTGCTCACAAAAAAGATGCACACAAAATGATGGCCATTGTACTGAGTGGAATATCCCTTGCCACGGTAACGACCATCCCTCTGGCTACCTGGTTGGCCGGCATTTACAATAGCTGGCAGTTATCTTTTGTTGTACAAACGGTAGTGAGTGCAGTGGCGCTTATCGCAATCATAGCCGCACTTCCATCGATGCCCGCTACGGATAAACCTTCCTACGGTACACAGTTGAAAATACTGACAAGACCTTCTTTCCTGGCCTGTTGCGCGATGATCGTCTGCATGACCTCGGCCATGTTCACTACCTACAGCTACTTTGCAGATTACCTCGGGAAAGTAAACAGTATGTCGCCCAACCGTATCAGCATCATGTTGCTGCTGTTTGGTGCGGCGGGGGTGCCTGGAAATTTTCTGGCGGGTAAGTTATTGAGCAGGAGTGTGAAAGGCGCTATGGCCGCATCTCTGGTGGCAATAACTTCCATCTCTGTCGGTATCTATTATTCCCCGCTGTTATCCGTACCACTTATTATTGTATGGGGATTGCTTCATACTCCCTGTTTTCTCACCGGCCAGGCTTATATGATTGAGGCTGCACCGGAAGCGCCGGGCTTTGCTAACAGTCTTTCTATCTCTTTCGGTAACCTCGGGGTTTCGCTGGGAACTGCTGTAAGTGGCTGGGTGATCACCACGCTCGGTATCCACCAGGCGCCATGGGCCATGCTGGCTTTTGGTATACTGGCATTGTTGCTGATGGGGATCAAAGAAGTGCTGGCAGTGAAGGAACGTCGCTTTGTAGTGGCGGAATCCGTGGCCGCGCCTGCATTGTAACTGAGCGTAACAGCTTTGTCGCAAGTGCCCCTTCAGAATGTCGCTTTTGCACCTTTAATAAGAAGGAGAGGGCTGGTATCTTTGTAACGAAATGAAAATCTTGTTAAACTTCAATCTCTCGTTATGCAAAAGATCACACCTTCACTATGGTTTAATAACAATGCGGAAGAAGCCATCTCCTTTTATACTACTATCTTTAAAAATTCAACAGTCACCGGCCAGGCCTACTACGGGGAAAATTCACCCATGCCTGCCGGTACTTTGTTAACGGCTACCTTCCAACTCGACGGACAGGAATTTATTGCGATCAACGCAGGTCCTCAGTTCCCTTTTACAGAAGCGGTTTCGTTTACGGTGTATTGTGAAAACCAACAGGAAGTGGATCACTATTGGGATAAACTGCTGGAAGGCGGTGGAAAGGAATCCCAATGCGGCTGGCTGAAAGATAAATTCGGATTGTCCTGGCAGATAGTTCCCACCATTATGCCTAAATTACTTACGGATAAAGACAAGCAAAAAGCGGGACGTGCCATGCAGGCCATGATGAAAATGGTGAAACTGGATATTGCCACGCTGGAGAAAGCTTTTAACGGGAATTAATGACCTTATTGCCGGGAGTTGCCTTCGAAGTTGATCAGCCAGTGTAAACCGAATTTATCTGTGAGTCCGCCGAATAAAGCTCCCCAGAAGGTACTCTCCAACGGATGTGTAGCAATGCCATCTGTAGCCAGACGGGTATAATAAGTTCTCGCTTCGTCTTCGCTGGCACAGTTTAATAGTAAGGATACGGTATTGCCAGGCATTAATCCGTTTTCCGGCACCATATCAGAACCGGTAATAACCAGGCTTCCTTTTGTAAGTGAGGAATGCAGGATGAAAGGCCGCATGAAAGCAGGGATTTCCGCCGAAGCCGGTGATTCTCCGATCGTTTGAAGTACTAATTCTCCACCCAGGCAATCCTTGTAGAAAGTCATGGCTTCCCGGCAGTTGCCGTTAAAAGTAAGGTAGGTTTGGATGCTGGTCATCTTTTATCCCGGATTTGCTGTGAAATGTATAATGCAAAAGTCGGAAGGTATTCCGAAAAGGCCGGGGGTGTATAGCGACAATTCGCAGGTTAATTGCGGCATAAATAAGTTTTAATTACAGTGTATGATACATATTTCCATCCTGGTTCCCCTCGGGCATACCAGTGTCGTGAACATCGAGGGGAGTTACCAGATCCTGTCTGATATCAATAACTTTCTCAGGGAAAAAGGCCGTGAGCCGATGTTCCAGGTGCAACTGGCAGGACTGGAACCGGAAGTGAGCCAGCGTAACCGGATGTTCACTATTGCCCCGGAAGTGCTGATCAGTGACGTGAAAAAAACAGACCTGATCATCATTCCTTCTTTGCACGGGGATCAGCGCCATGCTGCTGATATCAACCGGGAGTTTATTCCCTGGATCCAGCAGCAATACCAGCAGGGCGCAGCCGTGGCCAGCTTATGTCTGGGGGCATTTTTCCTTGCCGCTACCGGCCTGCTTGATGGAAAACCCTGTGCTACCCATTGGAAAATGGCCGCTGAATTCCGTGCCATGTTCCCCAACGTATTACTGATGGATGACCGCATCATTACGGAAGAAGACCGCGTCTTTACCAGTGGCGGCGCCTATTCTTACCTGAACCTGTTGTTGTACCTGGTGGAGAAATATGCAGGCAGGGATATCGCTATACTCACGGCAAAAGCTTACGGGATTGATTTTGACCGTCAGAGCCAGTCGCCCTTTATTATCTTCGAAGGGCAAAAGACCCACAACGATGAGCCCATCCGCAAAATACAGGAGTTTATCGAAGCCAGTTACCAGGATAAAATCACGGTAGAACAGCTGTCTGATATGTCGGCCCTCGGGAGAAGATCTTTTGAAAGAAGATTCAAGAAATCGACCGGTAACACGGTGATCGAATATATTCAGCGCATTAAAATAGAAGCGGCCAAAAGGGATTTTGAAACCAGTTCTAAAAATATCAATGAAGTGATTTATGACGTAGGTTATATTGATACTAAAACCTTCCGCACCATCTTCAAAAAAGTAACCGGTCTTACCCCGTTGGAATATCGCAATAAATATAACAAACAGACCATTAACCTTGTAAATGAATAATCATGGAAAAATCCACTTTTAAAATTGCTATCGATGCACCCCGCAGTAAAGTATGGGAAATACTTTGGGGCGCCACTTCTTACCCAGAATGGACCGCTGCATTTTCGGAAGGCTCGAAAGCCGTGAGCGACTGGGAGAAAGGCAGCAAAATACTTTTCACAGATGGGGGAGACCGGGGCATGGTGGCCCGCATCGCAGATAAGATCCCCGATGAGTTTATGTCTTTCCAGCACCTGGGAGAATACAACCAGGGCGAAGAAGATCTCACCAGTGATAAAGTAAAAGCCTGGGCAGGGGCGTTTGAGAATTATACCCTGTCGACCGTTGACGGTAAAACCGAACTGCGGGTAGACATGGACCTGGAAGCTGAGTACAAGGATTTTTTCCTTAAAACATTTCCGGTTGCACTGGAGAAAGTAAAACAATTGTCGGAGCAGTCATAACACGTTTTGATCCCGGAGGCGGTTGTCCTATATTTGCGGCTACACGAACAGGTAACAGTGCCTGTAAAATAGAACGCATTATGTTTCGGAAATCAACGATCTCCTGCCTGCTGCTTTTCTCGCTCCTGAAATTATCAGCGCAGGAAAAATATGAACTCAACAGTGGATGGCAATGCAGTAATACGGCCGCAGTAAAAGTGACGGGAGCCCAGCTCTCTGACCCCGGCTATTCTCTCAGCGGCTGGACACCCGCCACCGTACCGGGTACGGTGCTCACTACGCTCCTGGACAACAAACAGGTCCCCGACCCGATGTATGGGATGAACAATGAAAAGATCGCCGATATTTATCATATCGGCCGTGATCATTACACTTATTGGTTTGTAAAAGATTTTGCGGAAAAAGCGCCTGCCGGTGATGCACAGGTATGGCTTAATTTCAGGGGTGTGAATGATGGCTGTGATATTTACCTGAATGGCCATCGCGTGAACAGCAGTACCCATTACGGTGCTTATCTGCGTCAGTCTTATAATATCACCGCATTGCTGGCGAAAAGCGGCAAAAACCGCCTCGCTGTTATTGTATACCCGCCGCAGTTTCCCGGTAACCCCAATGGAGGCCAGGGCGGCGATGGTACCATTGCCAAAAACAACGGTCCGCAGTATACTGCAGGCTGGGACTGGATTCAGCCTATGCGTGACCGTAATACCGGTATATGGGACAAAGTGACCATCGAAAAAACTGGTGCAATACGGATCAAAGATCCGCACATCATTACCCGCGTACCCGGTACCCGTCTCCCGCAGGGGCCACAGGCGCCGGCTACCGTACAGGTAGGCGCTGATCTTGAAAATGCGACCGCTAAAAGTATTACCGGTACCTTACAATATACTCTCGCCGGCAACAATATCACCAGGAAGGTGACATTGCCTCCGCATACTACTACCACGGTACAGTTACCGGACCTGCTGCTCAGGCAGCCTTCCCTCTGGTGGCCTGCCGGGTATGGTCCGCAACAGCTGTATGACCTGCATCTGCAATTTGTTAACAACGGTAAAACAGATGACCAGGAAGACATATCTTTCGGCGTGCGCGAAATCCAGACCTACTGGAATGCACATACCCGCAGCCGCGAAATCGCGGTGAACGGACAGAAAGTATTTATCAAAGGAGGCAACTGGATTACCTCCGATGCGATGTTCCGGTTCAGCAAAGAAAGATACGATGCAGAAGTACGCTTCCACCGCGATATGAACCTTAACCTTATCCGCATATGGGGAGGAAGCCTGACGGAAAGACCGGAATTCTACGAGGCCTGCGACAGATACGGCCTGCTGGTGTTCCAGGACTTCTGGATCTCCGGCGATTGCAACGGCAGATGGGTAGATCCTATGAAGAAAGAAGATCAGTGGACCCGTCGCAATTATCCCGATAATCATTCCCTGTTCCTGGAAAGCGTGGCCGACCAGGTAAAGCTGTTGCGTAATCATGCTTCCCTCGCATTCTGGTGCGGAGGAAATGAAATTACGCCTCCGGCAGATCTGTTTGCCGCCATGAAGGATTCCATCATCCCAAAACTCGATGGTACCCGCTATTTCTTCGATTATTCCAACTCCGACAGCATGTCGTATAATGCCCTCGGTGGTAATGGCGATGGTCCTTATGGTATCCAGCCGCTATCTACTTTCTGGAGCTACCGCACTTTTCCGTTTAACTCGGAAGTAGGCTCAGTAGGCACCGGAGATTACGAATCGCTTGAGAGATTTTTACCCGCAGAAAACCTGGTACCACCAGATCCCGAAACCGGTAAAACGGATAAGGTATGGGATTATCATAAATACATTGCCTATAACAAAGCAGTGGATCCTTATGGCAAAACAAAAGATCTGCGGGAGTGGGCCAACAAAGCCCAGCTGGTAAACTACGATCAGTACCGTGGATTAATGGAAGGTTTCAGTTCCCATATGTGGGACTGGTACACCGGGGTGATCATCTGGAAAACGCAGAACCCGTGGACCGCCCTAAGAGGACAGATGTATGATTACTACCTGGATCCTAACGCCTGTTTGTATGGTACCCGCAAAGGCGCCGCGCCGCTACACGTGATGTACAATCCGGAAGAAGGCATGGTGATGGCGGTGAACAACACTTTCCAATATGCCCGCGACCTGATGCTGGAACTGAAAACATATGATATGCAGGGCCGCGACAGCCTGCTTACACAGGTATTCGTAGAGGTAGGCCCAACTACCGTGCAACCGTTTATGAATATGAAACCCGTACTGGATCAGCTGAAAGCGCAAAAGGGGCTGTTTTTCTCCTTACGGCTGCTGAATGCCCGGCAGGAAGTGGTGGATGAAAACCTGTACTGGTTACCGGATGCAAAGGGTAACTATTCCGGACTGGCAGAGATGAAGCCGGCAGCTATTACGGCAACCGCCATCAGGGCAGGGGCCGACAGTATCCGGGTTACTATCAGCAACCCCGCCGGTGCTCCGGTAGCGTTTTTCAACCGGGTGTCGCTCGTAGATGCACCACAGAAAAAGCGGATACTTCCGGTATTTTACAGTGATAATTATATTTCTGTGTTACCCGGCCAGCAGCAAACGATTACGATCAGTGGCGGCGCTACCGCCACCAGCAAGGATGCACTGGTAGAAATATATGGCCATAATGTGAAGCGGCAGTATATCGCCATTCATTAAATCTGAAATATAAACAGGCATCTGTAGAAACAGATGCCTGTTTTTTTTGTATATTCATTTTGTTAATCTGTTCCCTGAATCTGTTGGTAGCTGTTTGCCCGGGACCCGGTTCGTAGAAAATACCTATTCATTCCAATTTATAGCGACAAAATTAATCAGCGATGACCTCTCTGCAGGAAGACACACTTATCCGGAAATTAGACGCCAACGAAAAGATGCCTTACGACCTGTTATTACTGGCCGACCCTTCTGTGGTCATGATCAACACCTACCTGCCTTTCAGCGATGTATATATCCTGGAGCAACAGCAGCAGGTAATTGCCGTTTATGTATTACTGAAAGATAATGATGCCCTGGAAATCAAAAATATTGCGGTAAACCCTGCTTACCAGGGGAAAGGCCTCGGGAAGATCCTGTTGCAGGATGCTACCCAGCGTGCCCGCGCCAACGGTGTAAAACGTCTCTGCATTGCCACGGGTAATTCCAGCATTGCACAGTTGTATTTATACCAACGGCAGGGATTTGAAATCACTGCCGTTCAGAAAAATTATTTTACCCTGCACTATCCCGAATCTATATACGAAAATGGTATTCCGTGCAAACACCTGATAAGACTGGAAAAATCATTACTCTGATAAGGTGCTGCTGGTTGTGTTTTCGATAAAAGCCCTGGTTTTTGGTAATCCGTCAGGATGATGCTCCCGCACATATTTGATCAGGTTTTCCCGTATGTAGCAACGGAGATCAAAGGCATTGCCGGAATTCGCAGCGCTCATCAACGTCCTGACTTCAATGGTGCGTTCGCTGGTATTCGTTACCTGCAGCGCTTTGGCGCGTTTGTCCCATAGAGGCGATAAGTCCAGCAGCCGTTCAAACTCTGTTCGCAGCTGATCTACGGGTACGGTATAATCCATATAAAAGAAAGCGGTGCCCAGTATCTCAGAGCCGGTGCGGGTCCAGTTCTGGAAAGGCTTCTCTATAAAATAGTTAATCGGTAAAATCAGTTTACGCTGATCCCAGATGCTCAGGACCACGTAGGTCAGGGTAATTTCCTCCACACGCCCCCATTCACCTTCCACTACCAATACGTCGTCGATACGGATGGGTTGTGTAAAGGCCAGCTGGAAGCCAGCCAGCAGGTTGCCAAGCGATTTCTGTGCGGCAAAACCTATGATGATACCACCTACACCCACACCGGTGAGAAGACCTGCTCCCAGCTTGCGCATACTGTCGAAACTCAGCAGGATGATACAGGCTGTCAGTATCAGGATCAGGGCAATAGATACTTTACGGATGAACTGTAACTGGGTACGTATCTTACGCTCCTTGAGGTTGTTTGCCTTCTTCAGATCGTAGGTATGATATACATAGTCTTCCAGTACTTTGATCGCGCCAATCACCAGTGCCGCAAAGGACAATGTGAGCGCAATTTCTGCAATCTTACTCAATACCGGTACATACCTAGGATCAACGCGCATCAATGGAATAGCCATGTTGAGCAGCAGCAACGGCAGGAAATAATTAAAGGCTTTTCCCAACCGGAAAAGGATCGTATGTACCAGGGAAAATTCCTGTTGCGTATTTACAGATTGACGCAAAAAGATCGATAACAAAAATTTGATCAGCCATCCTGTAATGACTGCAATGCCTGCCAGTATCAGATTCCATAGGAAGTTAGGCAGGTGGTCTGCATTTTCTATAAGTTGATTCCACATGCGCGCCATGCCTCAAACATGATGCCGTTATGCCATGTTCACATTAAATTAGCATTAGAAAGCATACGCATTACCAGCCTGCGGCCCTTGCTCTGATTACGTTCCAGCAGCAGGTGCGAGTGTTGTACGGTATCCACACTAAATTCGCCGGTGACCCATACGGGAGCAGGTGAAAGCGCCCCGTTTTCAAGCATCGATGCAATATGGCGTAGTCCATCTCCATAATAATCCAGCTGGCCGGTCAGCGAAAAAGCATAGTTGGAGATATTTATGATCACAGCTCCTTTATTGAATAAAGTTTCCCGCGCCACAGCCGTGGACAGTGCCGTCACATCCAGGTAATTGCCTTGTGTGCGGAGCAGGCTGGCGCTGATTTCCGAGAGATGCCTACCTACGAGATCTATACAGGCATCAAATAGTTTTCCTTCCCGTTGATTTACAATGTGCCGTAATAAATCAGGTTGACGATAATCGATAAGTTGCGTAGCAGGCAAGCCGGTGTTGATCAACTGCTGATGGCTCTCCTCATTGCCGGCCGTTGCCAGCAATTGTGTAAACCCTGCGTGTAACAGCAGCTTGATCAGCACAAGACCTACGCCACCTGCAGCACCAGAAACAAATACAGCTGCAGTGGGAGAGAGGCCCAGCCGCTGTATACATTGCAGTGCCGTGAGAGAAGCGGTAGGCGTTGCCGCTGCGGCTGCAAAAGAGAGTTGCGCTGGTTTATGTACCAGGATCTGTTCCGGTACACTGATGTATTCAGCATAAGTGCCATTGCTGCCCATGCTTCCGGCGGCTACCATTACGGCATCACCTGCTCTGAAACGTGTAACGGCCACGCCTGTTTTTTCTACGATACCGGCACATTCACGCCCCAGCACCGGCGAATGCATGCGTTTACGTTCTGTAGCGCCCTGCCGGATCTGGTAATCAATTGGATTGAAGGCGGAGGCCACTATTTTTATCAGCACATCATGAGGGCCGGGCTCAGGTACCGGTAGTGTAGCCATAGCGAAGTTTTCTACTCCGCCGAAATCATTTAATACAATTGCTTTCATCATCGCTTTCTTTGCCACAAAAGTATTGCCCGGTTGGGTTACCTTTGCTATAGGTAAACCAGAGGTAACCGGTTACCTGAAAGGAACCAGGGATATGGCAACAATCAATATTAAAGGAGCCGTCAGGGAAGCGACCTGCGAAGAGGAGCTGACCGCGATGCGCGATAGCATTGAATTATTCAGTGGAAAATGGAAACTGCAATTGCTGCGCTACCTGGCAAACCGCACGGGAGAAAGCAATCATTTCAAAAAGATGCTGCGGGAAATTTCCGGCATCTCCGCCCGCATGTTGTCAAAGGAACTGAAGATGCTGGAAATCAATTTCCTGGTAACCCGTACCGTATTGCCCACGAAGCCGGTCACGGTCGCTTATGCCATTACTCCTTACGGACAAACCATTTTGCCCGTAGCGGAAAACCTGGTGGAGTGGGGATTGTGTCACCGGGAAAAAGTGAAATCAGCGATGCAGGCGCCTGCATGATATTTTTACTTAACGATCCACTTTCTATTATTGATGTACCCGGATAATTTGTCCGGTTACTACACCTTCCACACTTTTGAGATAGGCATTCACCAGCCTGGGCATAGGCACCGGGTTAAAGCCGGGAAACAGGTGAGCGATCGCATCGGCCGAATCGGCGGCCAGTCCGGGGCTTACGGTATTAATCCGCAATCCCCTTTTCAACTCCGTGGCAGCGGCTATGGTAAAACTGTTCACAGCGCCGCTGATCAATGAGCCGGCAGTGGCATCTCTGGCGGGTTCATCTGCCAGTATCCCCGACGTGAGCGTAAAAGACCCACCATCATTGAGATAGTGCTGCCCGATCAGTACCACGTTTACCTGTCCCAGCAGCTTCGATTGAATCCCCGGCAAGAGGCTTTGTTCAGACAACGTCTGGAAACTTTCCATACCGGAAGAACCTGCCGTTACAATCACCGCATCTATACCGGGATTGTTTTTATAGAGTTGCTCAATAGAAGCCGCATCAGTAAGGTCAACACGCACATCGCCGCTGTTACGGCCTGCGGTGATTACTTCATGCCTGGTTGCCAGTGCTTCTTTTACTTTACTGCCGATAGCGCCGGTAGTGCCGATGATCAGTATTTTCATTAATAAGTCGTTATTTCAATAGTCACTTCTTCTTCAATCTGTGTTAACCTGGAAGCCCAATCTTCCAGTGCCAGTGCGCGTTCTGCGGCTGTTTGCCGCGCCGGGCCGTAGATAACCTGTGGTTCCAGCACAGAAAAACCGGTGAACTGGAAAATGCCCCGGTGAACAGGTTTTAGCATATTGTCTATATCTCCGTTTGCACCATCTTTAAGATAATCATTTTTTGCGCCACCGGTGGTAATAGATAATAAGGCTTTTTTCCCGGTATACACGCCGTTTTCATAGGTCTGCCCGTTATTGTAGGAAGTGCCCATGGCGAATACGCGATCCACCCAGCCTTTGAGAATGGCGGGAACACTGAACCACCAGAGTGGAAATTGCCAGATCATCAGGTCGCACCAGGCCAGTTTTTCCTGCTCCGCAGCAATATGTGCAGCAAATCCATTTACACGGGATGCATGCTGCTCTTCCAGTTGCTGTTTAAAAAAGTCGGGGTTGTGTACGGTTGTAAAATTGGCGCGGTCGGAAACAGGGTTAAATTGCATCGCGTACAGATCGGAAGTTTTTACTTCATGGCCTGCCGCCTGCAAAGTGGCCACAGCGGTGTTGAACATAGCCCCGTTCATACTTTTGGGTTCGGGGTGGGCATATACAATCAGTATCTTCATAAATAAACGTTGTTTTTTGAACTGCGGACAAAATTATAGCAGGAACCGTACATTTGCAGGGTAGCTACCTATTGTATGATACACACAAAAATGTAAGTAATGGCGAAGCGTAAGGAAACATCTACCAACCATATGAACCGCGAGTATATCAACGATGAATGCGGGATTGCCTATGCGATTGATATCATGGCAGGAAGGTGGAAATTAAAGATTCTCTACAAACTGGAAAAGAAAACGATGCGCTTCCGGGAGTTGAAGGAACGCATTCCCAATATCACCGATCGTATGCTCACGCTGCATTTGCAGGAACTGGAAGCAGATGGACTGATCAGTAGGACTGTATATGCGGAAGTGCCGCCGAGAGTGGAATACCAGCTAACGGAAAGCGCGCTCTTGCTGATTCCTGTCTGGGATCAGATGAATGAGTGGGGACACCAGCATCGCGAAAAGCAGCGCCAGTCCGTTGATCTGGCCGTGAAGCCCGCATCATGATGCAGCTGACGTGTATTTGTTTCCGTTAGGGGACTGTTACTCAACATTTAAATTTACATCATACAGCAAATGAAACTGCCGGCGCGCAATCCAGTTGGGCGTATGTTTAATGAGATAATTGCGTAAACGGCTGCCAATCCCGTTTTTCAGGCTGGTAATTCTTCCCAGTGTATACGACATACTTACTACACTTTGTGCGTGTTTGATCCGCTTTGCCTGGTATTTCTGAAAGGCAGCATTGATGTCTGTTTCTTTACTGAGATAAGCAGCCAGGATATAGGCATCTTCTATCGCCTGACTGGCGCCCTGGCCCAGGTTGGGAGTGGTAGCGTGCGCGGCGTCTCCGATCAGCACTACTTCATCTTTATACCATTGCGCAATGGGCTTGAAATCGTATAAGTCGCCGTGGATCAGTTGTTCCGGGTCAATGCGTTGCATCACTTCCTGTAGTTCCTTTGGAAAGGCCTGCAATTCCTGCTGAATCAGCGTATAGGCGTCGGCGGGAGTGTAGCGGCTGCCGGCAGGAATGGCTTTGGTCATCCAGAAATATACCTGGTGATCGCCCAGTTGTGAGGCAGAAGCACGGATTCCTCCTTTTTTACTCCACATTTCGCCGCTATTATGTTGTTCCGCAGCTGGGAGGTCCATGTTTACTGTGGCTCTCCAGCAGGTTTGACCGGAATAACGGTACTGTGCTTTTGTTACACATTGTTCCCGAACTACAGAGCGGATGCCATCGGCGCCAATGATCAGGTCGCCCTGAGCGGTACTGCCATCTTCAAAGTACACGGTGCCACCTTCAATACGGATACATTTTTTACCAAGTTGTATGGGCGTGCGAACAGCCGCTACCAGTATTTGTTGTAAGGTGCCGCGATGAATAGCGTGGGTAGCGTTGCCATATAGCTGCTTTATTTCCAGGTTATTGACCAGTTGTAAAGTGTTGCCACTGGTATCTTTGATAAATACGGTTTCCAGCAATACCGATCTCTCTTTAAGTGCGGCTGCCAGTCCCAGTTTTTCATACACATTCATGGCATTACAGCCGAGCCAGATCCCTGCGCCAACTGTTTTCAGTTCCGGCGCCGCTTCATAAATTTCAAACGCAATGCCCCGCTGTTGTAATGCTATCGCTGTGGTGAGTCCTCCTATGCCGGCTCCGATGATAATTGCCTTCATGAATGTGTTATTTTAGTACAAATGTACTAACAAAAATGAATATTGTACATTTGTACTAAATTTTTTATTTTCGTGAGATATTTAAAAAGTGGAGCATACCATGAATACGAGAGAAAAGATATTGGCTACTGCCCTCCGGTTGTTTAATGAGCAGGGGATAGATGTGATCACCATCCGGCATATTGCTAAAGAAATGGGGATCAGTCATAGTAATATCCAGTATTACTTTCCGAACGCCGACGAGATTATCGCCACTATTTATGTGAATCATATCGAAGAACTGAATGAATTGCCCATCTTCATGGCGGATGAGACTCACAAACCCGCCGCCCTGAAAAATTCCATCATTGCGGTGCTGGAGCATATTTACCAGTACCGCTTTATTTATATCCACTTTGTGGTGATTGCCCGCCGTATGCCGGAGTTAAAGAAAGTATATGCACAAAGATTTAAAATCCGCAGAACGCAGTTCCTGCAATTGTTTGAAGACTATCGTAAACAGGGCATTGTAAGAGCTGATATTCCCGCGCCGGTGTGGGAAAACCTGATCCGCAGCCTTTATATCATCGGTGATTTCTGGATCTCCGCCAATGAGCTGACAACAGGACTAAAAGGAAAGAAGGCAGTGACGTATTATGCGGGGCTGCTGCAGGATCTGTTTTATCCTTATCTCACGAAAAAAGGACAGCAATGGGTGGCATAAAAAAACGCGGCCATCTTTTATAAGATGACCGCGTTTTTTTATGTGTTGTATTTATTGCAGTTTAAAACTGGTTTCTTTCACATCCCGGCTGTTGGTGCCGATAAACAATTTGAAATCTCCCGGTTCTACACCAAATTTCAATTCATTGTTATAGTATTTGAGATCATTTTCCGTTACCGTGAAAGTCACCTGCTGTGCAGCACCCGCTTTCAGCGTAATACGTTCAAAGCCTTTCAGTTCCTTTACCGGGCGGGCAATGCTGCCTACCATGTCGCGGATATACAGTTGTACAACTTCTGTTCCTTCCCTGTTGCCCGTATTGGTTACCGTAACAGTAGCCGTGAGTTTACCGCCTGCTTTCAGGACAGCGCTGTTCAGCGTGATGTCACTATAGGAAAATGACGTATAGCTTAGTCCGTAGCCGAAAGGATAAAGCGGTTCATTAGACACATCGAGGTAGTTGGAGCGGAACTTGGTAAACCACTTGTCGTTGCCGGCCAGCGGACGTCCTGTATTTTTATGACTGTAGTAAATCGGTATCTGTCCTACGTTTTGAGGAAAAGTGGCGGTCAGTTTTCCGGAGGGATTTACAGCGCCGAAAAGCACATCTGCGATAGCAGCTCCTGCTTCACAGCCGCCAAACCACACATTCAGGATAGCAGGTACCTGCTGATTTTCCCAGGTCAGCGTCATGGGTCTGCCTGCAAAAAGCACCAATACTACGGGTTTACCGGTGGCCAGCAGGGCAGCCAGTAGTTCTTTCTGTGTATCAGGAATGCCGATGTCCGATCTGCTGGCAGCTTCGCCGGTCATTTCAGAAGCTTCACCCAGTGCGGCTACAATGATATCTGATTGAGCGGCAATGTCCAGCGCTTCTTTTTTCAATGCGGCTGCGGAGCGGCCATCCCGGTGAAGGGAGCGGCCAAACATGGTGCTGTTTATTTCCAGCATGGAATCTGCCGTCAGATTAGCACCTTTGGCATAGTTTATTTTTACATCGGTGCCCACTTCTTTCTGCAGTGCTTCCAGCAGCGATGGATGGTTTTCTATTGCTGCGGATACAGACCAGGTGCCTGTCATATTCGTCCGTGAATTCGCCAGGGGGCCGATCAGGGCAATGCTACCCTGTTTTTTCAGCGGCAACAGGTTGGCCTGGTTCTTCAGGAGCACAAAGCTCTCCGTGGCGGCTTTCCGGGATTCACTGCGTTGTGCATCGGTATAGATATTATTTTGCGAGCGCTCAGGGCTGCTGTTGCGATACGGATCATCGAAGAGACCGAGCTGGTATTTGGCTTCCAGTATACGGCGGCAGGCGGCATCGATATTTTTTACGGATACCTTTCCGGCTTTTACGGATGCAGGAAGTGTTTCTATAAATCCTTCTCCCACCATATCCATATCAGTACCGGCATTCAGGGCCAGCGCGGATACATTGGCTAAGTCACCAAGGCCATGCGCCACCATTTCATTGATGGCGGTATAGTCTGTTACCACAAAACCCTTAAAGCCCCATTGATTCCGCAATACGTCTGTCATAAGCCATTTATTTGCAGTTGCAGGCACACCGTCCACTTCGTTGAAGGAAGTCATTACGGTAGCGGCACCCGCCTTAACAGCGGCCAGATAGGGTGGAAAGTATTCATTGTACATCCTTACCCGGCTCATATCGGTGGTGTTATAGTCGCGCCCTGCTTCTGCGGCGCCATAAAGTGCGAAGTGTTTCACACAGGCCATAATATTGTCGGGCTTCCTCAGATCGTTGCCCTGATAGCCTTTTACCATGGCGGCAGCAATTTTCGAACCCAGGTACGGATCTTCCCCGGAACCTTCCGCAATGCGGCCCCAGCGCGGATCACGCGCAATGTCTACCATCGGGGAAAAGGTCCAGTTGATCCCATCGGCGCTTGCCTCTATGGCGGCAACCCTGGCACTTCTTTCAATCATATCCATATCCCAGGAACAGGAGAGGGCCAGCGGAATAGGGAAAGTGGTTTTATATCCATGTACCACATCCAGTCCGAATAGCAGCGGGATTTTCAGCCTGGACTGCGTTACCGCTATCTGCTGTGCCCTTTTGATGTCTTCTGGTCTGGTCATGTTGAGCAATCCGCCCACCTTGCCTTCTTTGATCTTTTTTTCTACGTCTGTGCTCACCGCTGATCCGGTAACTACCGCGCCGGAGGTCAGCAGGTTGAGCTGCCCGATTTTTTCTTCCAGGGTCATTTTGCTCATCAGTCCATCTACAAAGGTCTTCATCTTTGTATTTTGCGAAAAGCCCGGCAGGCAAAGGAAGTGGAGCGCTACAAGAAAAAGTAAGCTGTAATACTTCATAGCAGAAAGTTAGTATGACTTATAATGAGTGTATCAGAATTCGAGTTTGCAGGCCACGGGAAAATGATCTGAAGGGAAACGAAGATCCCTGGAATCCGTTAACACCGCGTATTTCCGGACACGGATGCTGGGGTTAACGAATACGAAATCGATGCGTCCTTCTTTTACCACCTTTGTCCAGTTATGGTATTTAAAATCATTAAAAGTACTGTCCGGGCCATAGGGCTTGGTGGCCGCTACCAGTTTGGCATCCGCAAATCTTTTGGTGATGGTGGCGTAGGCGCTGGTAGATGGATCCGAATTAAAATCGCCTGTAATGATCACTGGCGTGTCTTTCGGGGCTACGGCATCAATTTTTTCGAGGATCATCCTCGCCGCATTTTCTCTTGCCAATACACCTTCATTATCGAAGTGGGTGTTGAACATAAAAAACTGTTTACCGCTTTCTTTTACCTGGAAACAGGCCCAGGTGCAAATCCTGATATAGGCTGCATCCCAGCCTTTGGACGGCTTCTCCGGTGTAGGCGATAACCAGAAATTGCCTGATTGTATGACCTGGTATTTGTGTTTATTATAGAAGATGGCCGAATATTCTCCTCCGTCTTTTCCATCATTTCTTCCCACACCCACATGCGCATACTGCTGCATTTCTTCCAGGTCCTTCATCTGGCCGGAGAGGGCCTCCTGTACACCAAAGATATCAAACTCGTGGTATTGTATCAGGTCTTTTACCATTTCTTTCCGGTGGGGCCAGGCATTGGCACTGTCAAACGCCACATTTAAGCGCAGGTTGTACGTGGCTACCTGCAACATGGTTTTCTTTTGCGGAGCCATCAGCGCCGGTGCGAGGGCCTTTTGCCAGATATCATAACCCGCTGCATTCATGTGCAGTTGATCAGATTTGAAAAGATCGGCTTTTATGGTGCCGTCTTTTTGCAGCATTTTATGGTATACATCTACAAAATCAGTATGGCGCTGCCGGTGCAGGAACTTTTTTATGTCTTTGTTTACTTCCTGCATACGGGGCATCAGCCGGCTTCTGCTGGGACTGGGCTTTAACGATACAAAAACAACCGGGATCTCCGGCATTTTGCTGCGGATCAGTGTAAAGAGTTGCTGAAAACGTTGTACCACCATGCGTGCGGTTACAGTGTCGGACGATGCCAGGTCGTTTTCCCCACAGTAAATTACGATCTGCTTTGGATGATAGGCAAAGATCACGTCATCTGCATAATGGATCACATCCAGCAGGTTGGACCCGCCGAAGCCGCGATTAATAATGTCGTGCTCCGGGAAATATGCCGCCACATCCTGCCAGTAGGTAAAGGAGGAGCTGCCTATAAAAAGAATGGCATCGTTGCCGGGAGGATGTATGGCATCCTGTTGTTTGAATGCCTGTATATCATTGTAATAAGGATAAGATTGCTGCGCATAGCACGTGAACAGGCAGCAAAAGCAGAAAATGGTCACAAATATTTTCTTCATGAAGCGGATTTTAAAAAGCGTTACTTCACTATAGTGATGTGTAGCTTTTATATTACCCCACAGGAGTTCAAAAATATTTTACCGGGAGATGGGGATTGGGCTACGGGTGAACCCGTGGGCGCATAATGATAGCCCCCGAGTCTTTTTTAACGATTTCTGTATTCAGCACGGTAGAAAGCACAAAGAGCGCATCGTCCAGGGAGGTGAGCAGGATGGGCCCATTGATGGTTCTGACGGTTAACTGTTTGTCTTCCACGATGATCTTCCTGCCAAAATTATCTTCCAGGTAAGCCAGGATATCGTTAACAGACGGGTTGGTTAAGATCAGCTGATGGTTTTTCCAGGCGGTGAATTTCTCCGGGGCCACGGTTTCCGTGGTGATTTTTTTAGCGGCATCGTTATAGGCCACCACTTCGCCGGGACTCATCAGGATATCTTTTGCGGTGCCATCGTTGAAAGAAAGACTGATTTTTCCGCTCTGCAGCACCACTTCCGTTTTGCTGCGCCGTTGCCGGATGTCGAAAACCGTACCCAGTACGGTAACGGTAAGGTCTTTTGTATGTACCAGGAATTTTTCCTGCGATAATATCTTATTGGGATCTTTATTGAGATGTACTACTTCAAAAAGCGCTTCCCCGTTTAACCATACTTCCCTGGGCTGTCCAGGCTTCCATTCCTTGTTATACGTAATGGAGGAGTTGGCGTTGAGATCCACAGCGGAGCCATCGGGCAGGATTACATGGCGGATTTCTCCGAAACCTGTCTGCGCGATCTGGTGCTGGTATTTCTGTTGGTAGAACCGGTAAGCGTACGCCAGTAGCAGCATTCCGCCAATAACAGCTGCCACCTTGAGCAGGTTGCGGAGCGTGTATAGAGCAGGACGCGGCTTTTGGGGTATAGCGGTATCCACCTCCTGTAACCCCTGTATCAGCTGTAAATGTCGCTGAAGAGAGGCTTCCACGGCATCTTCCGAAGGTTGGTGCTGTTGAAATGAAATATTGCGCAGGTACAGGTGCGCCTGCTGGATAGTGGTTTTTTGTTGCGGGTAAGTATCGATCACTTCCTGCCAGAACTGCTCGTTTTCCGGGGTGGGCGTATATACCCATTCCTGGAAATAAGCGTCCGAAAGAAAGTCGCTTTCTTTAAAATGTGAATAGGTAGCTATGGTGAATTTTTTTTCCATTCTTATTAATAGTACTTAGTCCTGCATTTTTTACCCCAAATGCCCATTCATTTTTTTTTGCCCTGTTAAAGGGACGGCAAATATTAAAATAATATAGACAAGAACATAACTTTTTCTTTCAGCGCAGACAGGCTTCTGGCCATGATCTTGTACGTTGCTTTTACAGAAATGTTGAGAATGGAAGCCACTTCCGGGTAGGAAAGATTCTCATAAAATTTCAGAAAGATAGCCTCCAGTTGCCGTCCGGTCAATGATTTGATGGCTTTTTGCAGTTTCAGTTGTAGTTCTTCATTCAACTCATTATTCACTATCACATTTTCGATGGAAAATGCGATGGGCTCTTCTCCTGATTCGTTGAGTACCAATTTGTCGTGCTGCTTTATTTTCCGGAGCAATATATAACGGAAGGAAGAATACAGGTAAAAGTTAGGCGAAGTAACATGCGCGAGCTTGTCACGTCGCTTCCAGAGATCCAGGAAAACTTCCTGTATACTGTCTTCTATCAGGTGAATGTTGCTGGTAAATTTTCTGCCGTAGTTATAGAATTTCCGGTAATATTCTTTGTACAATCCAGAATAAGCGTCGGTGTCGCCATTAATAATATGCTGAAAAATTGGATTGTCCATTACAAGGTCAGAGATTTGCGGAATTATGGCCGCAAAATTAGACAAAAAGGGAAACACCTGATCAGATATTCCGCTGAAATAGCCGCCATCTATGTTAAGTTATTGTTATTGAGCAGATATCAATATTGCTGTTTCATATATATTAAAAATAATTTTTTGACGATAAAATAGAAAAGGAGTGATTACGTGAACAATATGAATGTGCTATTTATGGTATTTATATACCCGGAAATAGCGGGACTTCCTTCGGAAGAAAAAAAAATAAAAATATTTACCGGATCGTGGGGTAAAAAAAAGCATTCCCGACACTTTATCTCCATAAAGGGAAAAATCCATTTTATCTAACGAATTTAAATCCACGCCAACTATGACGCTTCGCTATTTTAAGCGCTTGCTTGTGTTGCTTTTGCTGGCTTGTAGCAGCCAGTTGTATGCGCAGAAAGCTATCCCTGTAATTGACGCATTGAAGATGATTACAAAGGAGTACAAGGCCGACTTCGTGTACGATCCACAGGTTATGAAAAAGAAGACCACTACTTACAACATGAGTCGCCTTGCCGGAAAATCGCTGGAAGACGTGTTGAAAGGAGTGTTGTATCCAAATGAACTGGTATTTCTGTATGTAAAGCCTAACTATTACACTATTGTAGAGAAAGACAGGGTAGGCGAGTACCAGTTACCATCCAAAAAATTAACCGACGATACAGAGCAGGCCGCAACTCCGCAGGCAGCGAAGATCAAGGTTTCCGGACAGGTAAAGGACAATAACAACCAGCTGATCCCGAATGTAATGATCATGGAAAAAGGTACTTCCAATGGCACTATGTCCAAAGAAGACGGTACTTTTTCTATCACCGTGGCCGGCCCTTCATCGGTGCTGAGCTTTTCCTCTATTGGCTACACAGCGGTAGAGGAACTGGTGGGAGATCGTACTGCTATGCACGTGTTATTACAGGAATCTACCAAACAACTCGGAGAAGTAGTGGTAACGGCACTTGGTGTGAAGAGAGATGAAAAGGCCCTGGGATACGCTGTACAGGCGGTAAAAGGATCTAATCTGCAAACGGTGAAAGGGGTGGACCTCGGTACCTCCCTTACCGGGCAGGTATCAGGCCTGGTGGTGAAGAACTCCACCGAGTTCAATGGCACGCCCACACTGGAAATGCGTGGCGAAACGCCATTGCTCGTAATCGATGGAGTGCCTTATGGCAACATGACCCTGCGCGATATTCCTACCGACGATATCGAAAGCATCAATATGCTGAAAGGTTCCACTGCCGCTGCATTGTATGGTGCACGTGGTTCTGCCGGCGCCGTAATGATCTCCACCAAAAGAGGTAAAGACGACCGTTTATCCGTAGACGTAAACAGCAATACCATGTTTACCCTCGGCTACCTCGCCATCCCTGAAACACAAACCTCCTATGGTCATGGTCTGAACGGTAAAATAGCAACCGATTATGTATGGGGACCTAAACTGGACATCGGCAATACCGCTGTACAATGGAATCCTGAGACCAAAAAGAATGAAGAAATGCCGCTGGTATCCAGTGGGAAAAATAATCTCCGCAACTTCCTGGAAACAGGCCTGATCACCAACAACAGCATCAGCGTAACCAAAGGAGGAAAAAATGGTTTCTTCAGAGCAGGTCTGAATCATATCTATAATAAAGGCCAGTTCCCTAACCAGAAACTGAATGTATTGAACTATACCATGAGCGGCGAACTGAAAGCCGGCGATAAATTCAGCCTGGAAAGCCACATGGGATACACCCGTACCTCTGCTCCGCAGCTCTGGGGCAGCGGTTATGGTACACAGGGATATATTTACCAGATCATGATGTGGACCGGTCCTGATTATGATATCCGGAAGTACAAAGATTACTGGGTAACGCCCAATGAAAAACAGAACTGGCTTTATAATGCGTGGTACGACAATCCCTACCTGATCGCCTACGAAAAACTGAGAAGCACAGAACAGAATAAACTGAATGCCAGTCTGACCATGAACTATTCCTTCACCAAGGACCTGAAACTCATGTTCAGAAACGGTTACGACTACTACAAAAATGAAGACGGGATCCGCAACCCGGCCGGCATTTACTCCACCAACGGCGGAAAGCTGGGGCAGAGCTTCGACTTTAGCTTCAGTGGTAAAGGTTTGTATGGTTTAAACCAGAGCTGGAGTAACAGTATCAACAGTGACCTGATCCTGACCTATAACAAGCAGGTAAAGAAATGGAACATCGACGCGTTGGGAGGTGGAAGTATTTTCTATTATTCCAATCGTGAGATGGGCGCCAGAACAAGAAATGGTCTGGCTGTACCAGGCTGGTATTCCCTGGCCAATGCCGTGCCTTCTACCACTGCCGGTGTAGATGCCCTGGTGAATAACTATGGCACCTGGTCTAAACAAATGAACAGCGCCTATGGTAAAGTATCCCTTTCCTGGAACAGCGCAGTATTCCTGGATGTTACCGGTAGAAATGACTGGAGTTCCACACAGCCTGCGGATGCAAGGTCTTATTTCTATCCTTCCGTAGCCACCAGCGTATTACTCTCCGAGTTTATCAAAATGCCGGAATGGGTGGACATGTGGAAAGTAAGAGGTTCCTGGACCATTACCAAAACACCGCTGGATGTATACGCCAACAACCTTTCTTATACCATCAATAACTCCTGGGGTAGCATCGGCGCCAGCACGCCCGATAACCTTGCCGGCACCAACCTGCTGGCCACCACTACCCGCACCTGGGAAGTAGGTACTGCCGGGTATCTCTTTAAAAAACGACTGCACGTTGACGTCGCTTATTTTACAAAATTATACTACAACACGCAGCTGAAACAAACAATTGCTCCTTCTTCCGGTTATGCCAGCACACTGATTAATACCGGTGAAACCTATGCCCGTCGCGGGGTAGAAATTACCCTCGATGGAACCGTGCTGAGAAGAAAGAATTTCGAATGGCAGTCTATGCTGAACTTCTCCACCCAGCACCGTTATTATGTAGATATAGATCCTGTTTATTCTGCAAAGAACCTGTGGACCAAAACAGGCGGCCGTATGGATGTATTTGCGCAAACAGAACATGCGCTGAGAGATCCGCAGGGGAATGTGATCCATCAGAATGGTTTGCCTATGCTGAGCAAGTACACCGAGCCATTTGGTTACACCGATCCTAAATTCACGTTTGGCTTTATCAACAATTTCGCGTTCCACAACTTCAACATCGGTATCAGCATCGATGGCCGTATTGGTGGGGTGATGTACGACTATATCTATAACAAGATGTTTGATACCGGTTCTGCTCCGGAAACAGATAACGAACATCGCTATGACGAGGTGGTAAATGGCCTGAAGAACTACGTAGGTAAAGGCGTGAAGGTAGTAAGCGGTGAAGTGGCCTATGATAATTTTGGCCGTATTACGAAAGATACCCGCCAATATGCACCTAATGATGTTCCGGTAAGTTACCAGAGCTATACCCGTTTATGGGGCAACTCTTATGAGCATGGTGTGATGAACAAAGGTTTTGTAAAGCTGCGTGAAGTGTCTATAGGCTATCGCATACCGGCGCGTTACTTTGGAACTTCAGGTATCCGGAGCGCATCCGTTTCCCTCACCGGCCAGAACCTGCTGCTGATCACCAAATTCAAGTATGCAGATCCTGACATTGATACCGAGAACATGAACGCTCCTGCACAACGCATGGTAGGTGTGAACGTGAGAGTTGGCTTCTAGTATTAAATACAAACATCGTTTAAACATGAACAAGCATATTTCTAAAATATCCATCATTGCGTCATTGATTGCTGGTATTGGGCTGAGTAGTTGCAGCAAAAAATTTGACGACATCAATACCAACCCGGATAAGCCTTCCACGGCCTCTTCCGGCTGGCTGGCAACAAATATTCTCACTGCGGTGACATCGAAAGATATCAGAACAGGAACGGATTTCCGGCAGCCGTTTACACTCGGAAAATACCTTGCCTGGAGCGAGCTGGCCAGCGATTACCAATATAATAAACTCGCAAGGGCAAACTTCGACAGGCTCCTCGTATTGCGTGACGTAGCGCCTATGGTAGCTAATGCCAGCACACCGGAACTGAAAAACTCCTATGATGGTTTCGGACACTTTGTGCGTGCCTGGCAGTTCTTCCAGGTAACCATGCAGCTGGGCGATGTGCCTTATTCACAGGCAGTACAAGGCGCCAGTGGTATCATCAAAGCAAAGTATGATACCCAGAAAGAAGTGTTTATGGGTATTCTCCGGGAGTTGGATCAGGCAGATGAACTGCTGTCCAAAGGCGTGGATTTTCCGGGCGACTTTATCTTCCAGGGCAGCACAGACAAATGGAGAAGGGTAGTGAACAGCTTTGAGCTGTATGTACTGATCAGTCTTTCCAAAAAGACAACTGATACAGACCTGAACATTGTACAAAAATTCAATGCGGTGATGCAACGTCCGCTGATGAGGGACTACGCAGATAACTTTGCAGTGACTTACACCGCATCTGCCGGCTATTGCTACCCATGGAGCAGCACGCCTGCACAGATTAATCCTTTTGTGATTTACCCGATGCTGTCCACCACATTGATTGATCTGATGAAACCCGCACAGGACAAACGGTTATTTTACTTCGCTGAACCGGCCACTGCAAAAATTGCCGGCGGAAAGAAACCTGCGGAATATGATGCCTATGTTGGGGTGGAACCGGCAGACGAGTTTTCTACCACTATCAATGCGCTAAATTCCGGTAATTACTGTAATGTCAATAAACGTTATGTAGAGATGTATAACGCAGAACCTGTTGGCTTACTGAACTATTGGGACGTACAATTCATACTGGCAGAAGCGACTGTGAGGGGTTGGATCAGTGGTACTGCAGCGCAAACCTATTATGCGAACGGTATCCGCAGCTCTATGTCTTTCCTGGCGAAATATGCGCCCGCTACCTATGCGCATGGCATGGTGATGGATGATGCTTATATTAATGCCTATCCTGCTACTGTTGCATTGACTGGCGCTGTAGATAATCAGATCAAACAGATTATCTCGCAGAAATATATTGCAGGCTTCTTCCAGAATACCGCTTTCAATGCCTGGTATGAAAACAGGCGTACCGGTTACCCGGTATTTACGCTGAACAGCCGTACCAATCTGAATATACCATCCACCAGTTTCCCGCTGAGATGGATTTATCCGCAGAAAGAACTGGATTATAATGCAGAAAACGTGAATGCGGCGGTTCAGTCACAGTTTCAGGGGAATGATGATTTCAGCCAGGTGATGTGGTTATTGAAGTAATTGATCACGCATCTGCATAAAAAAAGACAGACTCCACGCTTGGAGTCTGTCTTTTTTTTAATATCTATCACTACTATTGTCGTGCTGCTTTCTTTTTCTTGGAGTGGTCTACGATAGCGCCGGTACCTGCACCTACGCCCGCACCAATCAAAGTACCAATGGCAGCGCCTTTTACGCGGTCTTTATTCACGATAGCACCTGTTACAGCGCCTGCGCCTGCACCTACCACTGCACCTTTAGCCGTATGGCTCCAGGATTTCCAGCCTTTTTTCTTTGCCGGAGCGGGCGCTGTTGCTTCGGAATTGGCTACTGCTGGTGTACCATCGTTGTTGTACTGGGTACCCGCAGTTTCCCTGCTATGCGTACGATGGCTTTTCAGCGCATTCATAGAATCTACTACTTCTTTCTTGATGGCATTCACATTGTTCATGGAATCAATGGTGGCTTTCTTTGCACTTTCAATAGCGGCGGCATTTTCAGCATGGCTTGAACAGGAGAATAAGGCAACTGCTACTGCTAAGGCTACAAGTATCTGTTTCATGGCTAAAATTCTTTTATTAAAAGCCATCAGACGAAAATTGTGCCATATTTCCCAGGTATCGCTGAAACCTACAGTGGTAGCCGCATTTCAACCAGGTTTTTCCTGAAACCTGCCTTTTCATAGGCTTTCATGGCGGCCTCATTCTCATCATATACTTCCAGCCTCATTTCCGTGATGCCCTGCTGCAGTGTCCAGGTTTTCAGCCCTTCCAGGATAAGCTTATTTACTCCTTTGCCACGCCACTCCGGTGTCACATACATAAAACCGAGATACGTATATTTTGTAAACACCTGGTATACCTTGGCGTCCTGGATACGGGCGTAGCCGGAGCCAATTAGCTCCCCATCGGCTTCTGCCACAAATACCTCTACATGTGCCGCATCAATCATCGCCGCAATATCATAGTAGTGGATGGTGCCTTCTTTTAAAGTGGCATCAAATGGTCGTTCTGCTGCTACAATGCCTTGTTCGAAAGTCAGCAATACCGGCAAATCTGCCTGGGTAGCTTTCCTGATAATAATAGTTCCCATAATATGCTAAGTAACTGATATGTACAAATATCAGTTATTTTTTCTGCTTTCTATGGCTGCCAGCGACCCCTCCGGCGCAGCTTCCAGGTTGGTCACCAGGTTTACTTTCTGGATCTTTTTTTCCTTGAAAGTATCCAATACGCGTTTTACTTGTGGATAAGGCGTTTCATTGTCGGCCTTGATGCAGTATCTGAGTTGCCGCAGGTTATTTTGCTGGGCTGAATTGCCATATTCGATCCATATGCCCAGTTCGTTATTGGCAGAATCCGCCGGGATACCTGTTTCTATCGGATGCATTCTTCTTTGATCGGGCTTCATAGCCAGGTAGGATTTCAGGTGTTTCAGATCGGTGCCGATACCGCCGCCAATCATGAAGCTATTTTTTTCTGATTCGGATAATCCCAGGTGAAATTGCTGATCCAGGTCTTCAATCAGTTTCTTCCGCTTGGGTTGTCCATCCATCTCAAAAAAGATGCGGCCTTTTTTATCGACCGTCAGCAGAATTACATCTGAATCTGGTAGTATCTGTGTGTTGATAGACGATGGCGTTACCACGGCTACCGGCTCTACCGGCGTGAATTTGGTGGCCAGCATAAAAAAGGTAAGGAGCAGGAAGGTAACATCTGTCATGGCCGTCATATCTACGGCCGTACTTTTACGCGCAACTTTAGCTCTTGGCATATCAGGAGATTATAGTGATGAAAAATGTGGTGATCTCACCTCTTTCATGACAGAGGCGGTTGCTTACAAAATTCATGATCTCTGCGTCAGGAGTAAAGGTGCATCCACTCCTTTTTATTATACTTTTACACCAGTATATTGCCCGGTATATGTTTCCTTAAGTGAGAATTTCTATTTTGTATCCCGCAAACAACCACATTTTCCGAGAACGTTTTCGTAAATAAACTTCCCTGTCCGCAAATAGTTCTGTAGACTTGTAACCGCCCGTGAAAAGGGCTTTTGATAAGGAAGGGAAATGATGACCAAACAAATGGAATATGAAACTTTCTGAGGAATTACTACCACGGCTGCACGAAAAAGAGGCCGCCCGTTGTCTCCATCTGCCCGAAAAAGTACTACAGTTTGGTACGGGCGTACTGTTAAGAGGCCTGCCCGATTTTTTTATTGACAAGGCCAACAAACAAGGGATCTTCAACGGAAGGATCGTGGTGATAAAATCTACCGCCAATGGCAGTACGGATGCTTTCGCGGAGCAGGACAACCTGTATACCCATTGTATCCGGGGCATTGCTGATGGCAAGCCGGTAGCTGAAAATATTATCAACGCTTCCATCAGCCGTGTGCTGAATGCGGCCTCCCAATGGGAAGAAATCCTGGCATGCGCCACCAATCCGGATATGGAGGTCGTTATCTCCAATACCACCGAAATCGGAATTATCTACCAGGAAGAAAGCATCCAGGCATCGCCACCGCAGTCATTTCCCGGTAAGTTGCTTGCTTTCCTGTATCACCGTTATATTTTTTTTAAGGGAGATGTATCTAAAGGACTTGTGATCATTCCAACCGAACTGATACCGGATAACGGTCATAAACTCAGAGACATTCTGTTGCAGCTGAGTGCCTTTAACCGGCTGGAACCCGGATTTGTGCATTGGCTGCAGTATCACAACGACTGCTGCAACTCCCTGGTGGATTGCATCGTGCCGGGGGCAGCAGATATCGACACCGGTTATGAAGATGAACTGATCATCATGACGGAAGTGTATCGTCTGTGGGCCATTGAAACGGACAGTGAACGTGTGAAACGTATATTGTCATTCCACACAGCCGATGCCGGCGTGGTGCTGGCGCCTGATATCAATGTATTCCGTGAACTCAAACTGCGACTGCTCAATGGTACCCATACGCTTAGTTGCGGACTGGCCGTCCTGGCCGGGCTGGATACCGTAAAAGCAGCGATGAATAACCCGCCGATGGCGGCTTATATAAAAGGTTTGATGATCCGGGAGATAATTCCTTCCATAACGGATACCCATATACGTGCTGAAGATGCGTTGCGCTTTGCGGAGGCCGTGTTGGACCGGTTTCGGAATCCGGCCATTGAACACCGTTGGCTGAGTATCTGCGGCCAGTATACTGCTAAGTTGAAGATGCGGGTGGTCCCGGTATTGCTGCAACACTATCAGCGTTCGGAACATGTACCTGAATTGATGGCATTAGGCTTTGCGGCGCATACACTGTTTATGCGTGGTGGAGAGTACGTTATTGCAGATGAACAAGCCGCCTGGTACCGTGGGCAGTGGGCGGAATATCCGCCGGATCTGGTAGTAAAACAGGCCCTCAGCAACAGTACGCTGTGGGGCCATGATCTCAGCCTGCTTCCTGGCTTTGCAGCAGCAGTCGCCGGGAAACTGAAAGTATTGCAGGAAGAAGGAGCAGCTGGCTGCCTGGAGCAGGTAATGGCTGCTGCAAAGGCATCCTGATTTCAATATATCAAAGTAATCGCATTATAATTTTAAGGATAACCCATGAAGCAGAAAGTATTACAGGTACACCCGCAGGATAACGTGCTGGTAGCATTACAGGACCTCAGCAGGGGAGAGACCGTTGGATATAACGGAAAAGTATACACGATGCAGGAGAATATTCCTGCCAAACATAAATTTAATACAGCACAGCTCGAAAAGGACGATGCTGTTTATATGTACGGTGTACTGGTGGGCCGTGCACAACAGTCCATTCCTGCTGGTAGCAGGATTGCCGTAGAAAATGTACATCATGCAGCCAATGGTTATGCCCTTGCTGCGCAGCGGAAAACCACCTGGCAACCACCGGATATTTCCCGGTGGCAGCAGCAAACCTTTATGGGCTATCATCGCGCTAATGGCAGCGTGGGTACAGCCAATTACTGGCTGGTAATTCCGCTGGTATTTTGTGAAAACAGGAATGTAGAAGTGTTGAAAGAAGCAATGGTAGCCGAACTTGGATATGGTCAGCCAGGCAAATACGCTGCCTTTACCCGGTCGCTGGTAGCGCAGCAACAGGCAGGGGCAGATAAAGCAAAGATCCTGGAAACATTGTATACGGAAGAAGCCAATGGTAAACAGCAGCAGCGTGTTTTTGAGAATGTTGACGGTATTAAATTCCTGACCCACGATGGTGGTTGCGGTGGCATCCGCCAGGATGCGCAAACCCTATGTGGGCTGCTGGCGGGCTATATCACCCACGCGAATGTGGCTGGCGCTACGGTGCTTAGCCTCGGTTGTCAGAATGCACAGATCACCATGCTCCAGGACGAAATCAATAAAAGAGATCCCGCGTTTTCAAAGCCATTGTATATATCAGATCAGCAGCAAACGGGTACGGAAAGTCAGCTGATCACGGACGCGATCCGCCATACTTTCGCAGGATTGATGGAGGCAAATCAATGTGTCCGTGAGCCGGCGCCGTTGAATAAACTCTGTATAGGTCTCGAATGCGGTGGTTCAGACGGATTTTCCGGGATCTCCGCCAATCCCGCTATCGGATATACATCTGATTTGCTGGTGGCACTCGGCGGTTCGGTGATCCTGGCCGAATTTCCGGAGCTTTGTGGCGTAGAGCAGGAGATGAGCGATCGTTGCTACAGCGAAGAAGACGCCACGCGATTTATTCAGCTGATGCGCACTTACCAGCAACGCGCAGAAGAAGCAGGCTCAGGATTCGATATGAATCCATCTCCCGGTAATATTAAAGACGGGATTATCACAGATGCGATTAAATCTGCGGGTGCTGCCAAAAAAGGAGGCACTTCCCCGGTGGCCGCTGTGTTAGACTATCCGGAAAAGGTACAGCTACCCGGATTGAATTTGCTGTGTACGCCCGGTAATGATGTGGAATCCACGACGGCAGAAGTAGGGAGCGGCGCCAATATCGTGCTGTTTACCACCGGACTGGGAACACCTACCGGCAATCCCATTGCCCCGGTGATTAAATTGTCGAGCAATACAAAGCTGTACCAGCGCATGCATGATATTATTGATATCAATACCGGCACCATTATCGATGGCGATGAAACCATCGCGGCTGCCGGGGAACGCATTCTCGATTACGTAATACAGGTAGCCAGCGGCGCCATCACGGCGAAGTCTGTGCGGAACGGACAGGATGATTTTATCCCCTGGAAACGGGGCGTGTCTTTATAGGAAAAAAGAATTTAAACTTTTTTGAGCGGCTGCTGACATAGGGTTGTCACAACCCGGTGTTTCCTTTGTATTGTAAACATAAAAACACAGACTTATGGAAAACACTACTTTGTCAGCAACCGCCACGGCCATCACGCCGGAACAATTATTAAAGCACTGGCAGGGCCATCGCGGCCTGACCCGCAGAATGATCGAAGCCTTCCCGGAAGATCAGCTGTTTACTTTCAGCATTGGTGGTATGCGCCCCTTTTCAGCCCTGCTGATGGAATTTTTCAGTATGGCATTCCCTTCCGTTTACGGGGTAGTAACGGGCGAATGGGTAGCTAATGACGTACTGTTGAAGGATGCCGGCGTGGAAACCAAACCCACCAATAAAGCAGAATTTTTACAGCTCTGGGACGCTGTTACAGAGAAGCTCAATGAATGGTGGCCTAAAATCAATGCGGCGGACTTTAATAAGGAAATTAAAGCATTTGATCAGTATGATGGAACGGTAATCGGCATCCTGCTTTATATCATCGACAATGAAATTCATCATCGTGGGCAGGCCTATGTATATCTCCGTGCGCTGAATGTAGAACCACCGCCATTCTGGGACAGAAGTCAGGATTTATGATCTGGCTGCATTAAACTTTTCACGGTATTCAGAAGGGGTCATTCCCACCGTTTTGCGGAATACCTTTCTGAATGCCTTGGGATCGTTATAGCCTGAATTGTAGATTACTTCGGCCATTTGTTGCCCGGTTTGTTCCAATAGTTTTTTCGCTGCTTCAATACGGGTGAACTGCAGGTATTCAATAGGGGTAACACCGGTGACCTGTTTAAATCTTCTTACAATATTTCTGCGGCTGGAAGGAATGTCTTTGATCATTTCTTCAATGGTCCCTACTTCCTGGTAACTGGCTTCGATCCGCTGTTGCGCAGAAGCCACCAGGTCGTCGTGGTGATTGCGGGTAGGCTGGAACGTACTGAAATAGGATTGTTTGTCGCGTCCCATATCAATGGCAAAGATCTTCGCGGTTCTGACCGCGATTTCGACGCCGCAGTGTAGTTCCAGCAGATGAAGCAGCAAGTGGAAAGTAGACGTAGCGCCGCCACTTGTGTAGATGCCTGAATCGTGGGTAACGGTTTTATCCGGCAACAGGTTTACTGTGGGGAAAGCCGCCGAAAATTCACGGCATGCATCTACGTGGGTGGTTGCTATTTTGCCATCCAGCAAACCGGAAGCACCGAGTAAAAAGGCGCCGGTGCAGAAACTCGCAATCTCAGCACCGCGTTTATACTGCTGTTGCAACCAGGGCAGATACGCGCCATTTGCTGCAATGGCATCGCGGATATCATCTGTGGTAAATGAAGGAACTAATACCAGGTTAAAGCGGCCATCTGCAGTAATGGGTTGTGACGCATAAGCAGGAAAAGCGTTGGAAAGATGTTCCATTTCCGGCGTATGTACTAAGGTAATGGTGAATGGGGCGGGCTGGTCGTTTTTATGGTAAATCTTGTTGACGGTATCCAGCACGTCGGTGATGGCAGCCAGGCTTAAAAGCTTGTAGTGGCGTATAAGCAGGATCCCTATCTGTAGCATATGGTTTTCAATTTTGTTTGTCTACTCAAACATAACGAATTTGTCGCAAATACCCCCTAAGATTGACTTCCTCAGCATCCATCCTGCGAAAAAATATGGACTACCTTTCCATTAGTTTGAAAACCAAAAAAAATTATACCGTATATGGAAACTAAAAGCACCCGGATGCTGGGCATCCTGCCACTGTTTGACCTCCACACAGAATTTTATCCGAAAGTACTCGTCGGCATTACGGATGAAGACGCACACAAACGCCTGGATACACCCGCCAATCACGTGGCATGGCTGGCTGGCAGCCTGGTACAACAAAGATATGATTTGGCAGGTTTGCTGAAAGTAGCAGCAACTTCCAGTGCAGATGAACTCTTCAAAAACTTTCAGGGCATCAAGGATGGTCAGCAGTATCCATCTCTCGAAATATTTAAAAAAGACTGGCAACAGATTACGCCGTTATTAAGAACAGCCCTCGTGAATGTAACGGACGAACAACTGGATCATATACTGGAATTCCCGGGCATGAAAATGTCGCTGTGGGATCTGCTGTCTTTCAATATTTACCGGGAAGCCAATTGTATCGGCCAAATCGCGCTGTGGCGGCGATTGCTGGGCTATGAGCCGATGAAATACATGTAATCAAAATTATCCAAATGGTAGAGGTATTCGTAACAAATGTACAACGTGTAGCAGCCGCGAAAGAAATTGTTGCGCTGTTACTCCGGAACTTTCCGGAGAGTAAAATTAATTTTGACCTGGAAGACAGAGACCGTGTACTGAGAGTAGAAGGGAATGATTTTCACCCCGGAAAAATAATGATGCTGGTCACTGAAAACGGATTTGAGTGCCAGGTAATGGAAGAATAAAAAAGCGTCGTAAGACGCTTTTTTAATTATAATATCGTGAGATTTTTTGCTTTATATGCCTGTAGCTCCGGACTGCTGGCCGGTAACTCGGTAATGAGATAGTGAATATCCTGCAGGTCGGCAATCTTCATTTTCATCGACGAATTTAACTTCTCTGAAATAGCCAGTATGGCCACTTTCTCCGTGGCTTTGATCATCGCCTTCTTTACCTGGATAGTTTCCCAGTCGGCATCCGTCAACCCGTTTACCGGATCAATGGCATTGGTACCAATGATACAGAGATCCGCTTTGATGTTTGATAAGTATTCAAATACTTCTCCGCTCACCGTCATCTGGCTGTAGGCAGAAATCTGTCCGCCGATCACGATCGTTTTTATCATGGGTTTATCCAGTAGTTCCACGGCAGACAATACATTCACCGTGATAAAAGTAGCCTTTAAAGTAGCCGGTATTTTTTTGATAAACTCTCTTATAGTAGTGCCTCCGCCAATCAACACAATCATATCATCCCGCAGCAACTGCAGCGTTTTTTCCGCAATCACCAGCTTATTGTTCTGTGCATAGGTCTGCGAGTCATGCCCGTAATGATAGGCAATAGACATGGCGCCACCCTTGATCTTCACTACTTCGCCGTCGTCGGCCAGTTCATTTACATCACGGCGGATGGTGTCCTCAGATACATTGATCAGGGTTACCAGCTCGGTGTAGGTAATGCGGGTGTGGATGTTCACCTGCTGAATAATTAACTGCTTCCTGGCTTTTTTTGTCAGGGAAACAGGGGGCGTGTTAGTACTATCCATAGCGTTGCGACGATTCAAAGGGTGATGATAGTTAAAATTCCCAGCATTTGCAATGTTTCGGACCTGCCGGGTAAAATAATACTAGCGCAAAAATAGAGGAACCAACCTGATTTTGCACTTTTATTGCGTTATTTAATTTTTCTGCAAAAATTAAATAATTACATTTTGTTAATAATCAATTGATTAATATAATAATCGTTTCTAGTTAGTGCATATTTTGCAATTATTATTTGCAAATAATTTGCAGAAATGAATGTATTGACTATTTTAGAGCAGTATTTCCGCATTATTTGTAAGAACTATCAACCAAACCACAATGATGAAAAATGTCATAAACATGGCAACTTTCACAAAACTATTTCTGCCTGTAATCAGCTTATTGTTTTGTCTTGGAAGTTACGCTCAAACACCTGCCAGCAAGCCTTCTCCCATTTCAGGTACCGTCACCGGTCCGGATGGACAACACATTATCGGGGCCACCATTGCCCTGCTATCCGCCAAAGGTGTTGGCGCGGTAACAGATGCCAATGGTAAATTTACCCTGCAAATTCCTGCTACCTACACTGCCAACATTACACTCGCCGTTACCTATGTAGGATATGAAAGGAAAGAAGTAAAAGTGGCGCCAGGACAAACGACTGTCGCTATTCAGCTCGACCAGGCTTCCAAAGCCCTGGGAGAACTTGTGGTAACCGCACTGGGTATCAAAAAAGACAAAAAAGCAGTAGCCTACGCCGTTACAGAGGTAAAGGGCGCTGAATTTACCCAGGCCCGCGAAATCAATGTGGCCAACTCACTGACCGGTAAAATTGCCGGTGTAAATGCTTCCAGTCTCGCTGGCGGCGCCGGTAGCTCCAGCCGCGTAATTATCCGTGGTACCGGTTCCCTCAACGGCGACAACCAGCCACTGTACGTGATCAACGGGATGCCTATCGACAATACCACCCAGAGCGTTCCTGCCAGCGGCAATGGCGCCATCGGTCTCAACAGCGATCGCGGTGATGGTATCGGCGGCATCAACCCGGACGACATCGAATCTATTACCGTGCTGAAAGGCGGTACTGCTGCGGCGCTTTATGGTGCCCGTGCTGCCAACGGTGTTATTCTCATCACCACCAAAAAAGGCGTGGCACAAAAAGGAATCGGTGTGGACTACAACTCCACCTTTACCGCTGAAACACCGGCCATTATCCCCGACTGGCAATATGAATACGGCTCCGGTACCAATGGTAATAAACCAAAAACAAAAAATGAAGCCATCGCCGCCGGTCGCCTTTCATGGGGACCAAAAATGGACGGCACCGATGTGGTACAGTTCGATGGTGTAAGCCGTCCTTATTCTGCACAGCCTAATAATATCAAGAATTTCTACCGCACCGGTACCACTTTCACCAACACCGTATCTTTTTCCGGTGGTAATGAAAGCACCACCTTCCGTGCTTCCCTGTCGGATATGAACAACAAGGGGCTGGTACCCAACCAGCACCTGAATAAAAAAATCTTCTCTGCCAGCGTGAACTCCAACCTGAGCAAAAAACTCACTGTTGAAGCCTACGCACAATACAATATCGAAAAAGCAGAGAACAGAAGCGGCGTATCCGATGCACCGGGCAACCTGAACTGGAGTACCTATATGCTGGCCAATACCGTTGATATCCGCAACATGGATCCCGGTTATGATAAAGACGGCAACGAAGTAAAATGGAACCCCTCAGAATTCGCAGGCAACCCTTACTTCATTCTCAATAAATTTAAAAACAACGATGACCGCAACCGCTTTATCGGTAACGTGAGCATCAAATACAACATCCTCGACAACCTGTTTGTACGTGGCCGCGTGAACCACGATTATATGAACATGGGCTATGTAGGCGTAGTTCCCACCGGTACCGCTTATGCAGTAGACGGATTCTATGCGCAAACCAATACTACTTCTTCCGAAACCAATGGTGAACTGACCCTGAACTACCAGGCGAAAATTAACCGCGATTTCGATCTCACCGCTATGGTGGGTGGTAACCAGCGCAAAGCCAAATCAGACGCTGTGATCTTCGATGGTAAAGGATTTTTTGAACCCGGTTTTTACGATCCTTCCAACGTAAAAAACTTAAGCTCTAAAAATCTGAACCAACATCAGGCTACCAATTCCGTATTCGGTTCACTGGATCTCTCTTTCAGAAACTTGCTGTTCATTTCTGCTACCGGCCGTAACGACTGGTTCTCTACCTTGTCTCCTAAAAAGAACAACATCTTTTATCCTTCTGTAGGCGCCAGCTTCCTGCTCTCTGAAGCCGTGAAACTGCCGTCCTGGATCAACTATGCCAAAGTAAGATCTTCCTGGGCACAGGTGGGTGGCGGCGCGCCACTGGCATATGCACTGAACCAGACCTACAGCATGGTACCCGGTGGTGGTCACCTCGGACAACCGCTGCAAACGCCTACCCAAACCAATGGTGTGGGCTCCGGCTTACTGATGGCGCCTAACCAGGAACTGAAGCCGTTCACCTCTACCACCATTGAAGCAGGTATCGAAGGCCGCTTCCTCAACAGTCGCCTTGCTGCCGATATCACCGTGTATAACCGTAAAACAACGGATGATATCATGAACGTAGCGGTATCGCCTTCTTCCGGTTATAACTCTGCTTACCTCAACGTAGGTGAAATGAGCAATAAAGGAATTGAACTGATGCTGTCCGGCACCCCCGTGAAAAAGAAAAACTTCGCCTGGGATGTAAGCTTCAATATGGCCTACAACAAAAATGAAGTCGTGAAACTGAATGAAGGCCTTAATAACCTGCAACTGGATATCGCCGTAAATAACTACGCATTCCTTTATGCTGAAGTGGGCAAACCATATAGCCTCATCAAAGGTTTCAAAGTAAGAAAAGATGCCAACGGCAATACCATTTACAAAAGCAATGGTTATGAAGCCGCTACCGATCAGACAGATCTGGGTACCGGTATCTCTCCATGGACTGGCGGTATCACCAACAACTTCCGCTACAAACAGTTTAACCTGAGCTTCCTGATCGATGGTAAATTCGGTGGTCATATCTACTCCGGTACCAACCTGTATGCTACCCGTTTCGGATTGACCAAACTGACGCTGCCCGGCCGTGACGGCGGGCTGACAGTTACTGGTGTTGATGAAGAAGGAAAGCCTTTTACACACACTTTCACGTATGCTACAGGTCTGCAACAGTACTACGATAACTACAAGAATCTCTCTGAGAAATTTGTATACGACGCCAGCTTCATCAAATTAAGACAGGTAGTATTGAGCTACAGCATTCCAACAAAGGCGTTGTCTTTCGCGAAAGTACAGGGCGCTTCTGTATCCTTTGTGGCCAGAAACCTGTTTATCCTGTACAAAAATGCGCCGAACATCGATCCGGAGTCTACGTTCAGCAATGCCAACGCACAAGGTTTCGAAATGTTTGGTGTACCACGTACAAGAAGTTATGGTATCAACCTGATGGTAAAACTGTAGTTCACGCTTAAAACAATTACTCATGCAACGATTTGCCAGATATAAATACATTTTTCTGTTGGGAGCAGTACTGGGACTGTCTTCCTGCGACAAAGGATTTCAGGAACTGAATAAAAATCCAAATGCTTCCACCACGCCCAATGTCAACTACCTGTTTACACAAAGCCTGTTAAAGGGAAGCCTGGTATACGACAGAACTTACTTCTATACCTCTTATCTCCACTGTGGTACCTTTATCCAGCACTTTTCCATTGCCAAGGAAATTGCAGGTTCCGGTTCCGGTGATAAGTATGCGGTAAATGACCGGTACCAGAGTTTTTACTACCAGTACATTTATACCAATGTGATCATCACGCTCCAGGAAATTATCAATGAACTGAGTAAGCCTGCCAACATCGGTGATAACGTGAATAAGCTCTCCGCTACCCGCATCTGGAAAGTATTGCTGATGCAGCGTATTACGGATCTTTACGGAGATGTGCCTTACTCAGATGCCAGCAAGGGAAGGACCGAGGGCGTATTCCTGCCGAAGTACGACGCACAGGCAGATATTTATGCGAATATGCTGAAAGAACTGGATGAAGCCATCAAAGCTTTTGACAACAGCAAAACCACAACATTCGGCGCCGCAGATCTGTTGTACAACGGAAACGTAGACAAATGGAAAAAACTGGGTTATTCGCTGATGCTGAGAGTAGCGATGCGTACCACCAAAACTACGGATGGTAAGGTAATAGCGAAAGACTGGGTACAGAAAGCAGTAGCCGGTGGTGTTATCATCGACGGACAGGATAATGCAGTAGTGCAGTATACCAACGGTCCGCAGATTTATAATAATAACCCGGTGGCATTTGAACTGGTAGGTCAGGATTATGGCCTGAGTTCCCACGGTAAGGATAATACGGAGTTAGGTAAATACAGCAAAACATTTATCGACTTCCTGAAAACGAACAACGATCCGCGTTTAGGGGTGGTATCGGTAGTATGGAATAATGATGTACCGGATACGTCGGCTGCTATCCAGAAAGGAATGCCAAACGGAACGGATGTAAAACTGCCGAACTTTGTGACGTTCTCAGAACCTAACCCGGCCACGGTATTGAATATGGCAGCGCCTTTACTGTTGCTTACCAACGCCGAAACCAACCTGTTGCTCAGTGAAGCGGCCCTGCGTGGATGGATCACAGGTGATAAAGCGCAATACTACAATAGCGGCGTCACAGCGGCGTTAAAGAACTGGTCATTGTTTGGTGCTGCAGGTGTGATTGCCCCGGCTAAAATTAACCAGTATGTAACGGACCACGCATTGAACACCGGCGGCTCTTTTGAAGCACAGATGAACCAGATCCATACACAGTTCTGGGCGGCGTTATTGCTCGATGAACAGGAAGCATACGCTAACTGGAGACGTACCGGTTACCCTGCGCTGGTTCCCGTAAACTATGTGGGCAACGCCACCAATGGTACTATCCCTCGTCGTTTGCCTTATTCCCTGGCAGATCAGGGTATCAACGGTGTACATTACCGTGAAGCAGTAAGCAGACAAGGACCGGATTTATTAACAACCAGAATGTGGTGGGATAAATAATGATGAAAAGCATATTAATCATATCAATGCTGATGGGTGTTTACAGCACCACATCTGCCCAGGAAAAAAAGGCTGCCGCACCGGCAGCCTTGATTCCTTTGCCCGTGTCGGCTACCTATAACACCGATAGTTTTGTGATCAGCGCCCATACGGCGGTGATGGCTGATCCAGGCAACGAAATTGCACTGGCGCTGCTACAGGGATATATCGCGGAAGAAAGCGGTATGCCGCTGCCAGCTAAAACCACTTTCGTGAAACATCCGGGCAATAACCGGATCACGTTACATATAGATTCCACCCTCGTTAAACACGCGGAAGGCTACCGGCTGCAGATTACGCCCGAACAGGTATCGCTCACCGCGTACGATGCTGCCGGCATCCTACATGGTATCGGAACACTGCGGCAGTTATGGCGCCATAAAAATGCTGCTACGCTGGTTTTGCCTGGTGCGGATATCTACGATTATCCCCGCTTCGGTTACCGGGGGATGCACCTGGATGTAAGCCGCCATTTTTTTTCCGTGAACTTTATAAAACAGTTCATTGATCAACTGGCGTTATATAAAATCAACAATTTCCACTGGCACCTGACTGATGATCAGGGCTGGCGTATTGAAATAAAAAAATACCCGAAACTGCAATCTGTTGCCGCCTGGCGCGATCAGACCATGATCGGACATAAAAAAGAATTGCCTCACCGCTTCGACGGAAAGAAATACGGTGGTTACTACACACAGGAACAGATCAAGGAAGTAGTGGCTTATGCCGCTGCACGCCAGATCAACGTGATCCCGGAAATAGAAATGCCGGGTCATGCACTGGCGGCACTTACGGCTTATCCTTCCCTGGGCTGTACAAAAGGACCATACAAAACCGCGCAGTTCTGGGGCATCTTTGATGATGTTTTCTGCGCAGGCAACGACAGCACTTTTACTTTTTTAGAGGATGTATTGGACGAGGTGATGGAACTATTCCCTTCTTCGTATATCCATATAGGTGGTGACGAGTGTCCAAAAGTCCGCTGGGCCCATTGTTCCGCCTGTCAGCAACGCATGAAGGACGAACATCTGCCGGATGAAGATGCTTTACAGAGTTATTTTATTCATCGCATCAGTGAGCGTGTAAACAGTAAAGGACGTAACATCATCGGCTGGGATGAAATCCTCGAAGGCGGCCTGGCGCCCGGTGCTACGGTCATGAGCTGGAGAGGGGTGGAAGGTGCTGTTGCCGCCGCAAAGCAGCAACATCATGTGATCATGACGCAGGAAGATAAACTGTATTTTGATTATTACCAATCTTTATACCCGGAAGAGAAAACCGCCGCCGGCGGATATACACCGCTGAAAGATGTATATGGCTACGATCCCTTAAAAGCTGCCGGCGACACCGCATTACTGCCTTATATTGCCGGTATCCAGGGACAGATGTGGAGTGAATATCTCGATACAGAAGCACAGGCGCAATACATGATCTATCCCCGTATGCTGGCCATGGCGGAAAGAGCCTGGTCCCCGCAAACAGTAAGAGATTACCCGGACTTCCTGCAACGTGTAAAAGCACAGGCGCCGCTGCTGAAAAAAATGCATATCAACGCCGCACAGACTGCGGAGGAAATCACGTACGCGGTAGACAGCATCGCCAAAGGGCAGCTCTTTGTTTCCCTCCACACGGATGCCGTGGGGGCAGAGATCCGCTATACCACCGATGGCAGCAAGCCCGGTGCAAAAAGCAATTTATACAAAGCGCCGCTGAAGATCGCGCAAACCGGTACTTTGAAAGCAGCGCTTTACCAGAACAATCAACAACGATACAGAACGTTCCAGCAACTTTTTACCATCAACAAAGCCACCGGTGCAGCGATTACTTTGAAGGGACCTCCTAATACCAAATTTACCGGCAACAATAACCTTCTGGTAAATGGGATAGCAGGTTCTCTCCGCTACAACGACCAGCAATGGCTGGGTTTCAGCAAGCGGGATCTGGACGCGGTGGTGGATCTGGGCAGTGAACAAACTATTCAGCAGGTAGGGGCAGATGTGTTGAATTATCACTGGCAGAAAATGTGGCCCCCTGCCTCCCTGGAATTTGAAGTGTCTGCCGATGGTGTTCATTTTACGCCGTTGGCCCGCGCGGACTCTTTCCCGGTAAACGGCAGCAATAAAATACGCTTGAAGGTATCGCCGGTGAAAGCCCGGTATGTAAGGGTTGTAGCCCGTAACCACGGTGTAATTCCTGCCGGTGAATATGGTGCAGGTGGTAACAGCATGTTGTTGGTCGATGAAATTATTATTAACTAAGGGAGCGGAAATTGTATGTCGTTTTTGATCGTATTGCTATGTATGGGCGTGCTGATTCTTTTACTCACCTGGGGTAAAATGAATGCCTTTATTGCTTTCCTGATTGTATCCGTACTGGCGGGAGTATTACTGGGCATTCCGGCAGATAAAATTCCAGGCTCCCTGCAGAAGGGGATAGGAGATACCATCGGTGGGCTACTCAGCATCATTGCACTGGGTGCCATGCTGGGCAAGCTGGTGGCTGAAAGCGGGGCCGCCCGGCAAATCGCCAATACGCTGATGCAGTTGTTCGGAGAACGGTATATGCAGTGGGCGTTGCTGATCGCCGGTTTTATCATCGGTATCCCCCTTTTCTATGGGGTTGGTTTTGTATTGATGGTGCCACTGATTTTCTCTGTGGTATATCAATATAAGCTGCCGGCCGTTTATATAGGTTTGCCCACACTGGCGGCGCTTTCCGTTACACATGGTTTCCTGCCGCCACATCCTTCACCCACGGCGCTGGTGGCGCAGTTTCATGCAGATATGGGACTTACGCTGCTGTATGGCATGGTGGTGGCCATTCCTACGCTGTTGCTGGCCGGACCATTCTTCGCCAGGTACCTGAAAAATATGCCATCGGAGCCGTCTGCCTTATTTGCACAACAAACAGTGAGTACGGCGCCATTGCCGGGTAAGGGGAATAGCTTTGTCACGGCGCTGTTACCGGTTTTTCTGCTCATATTGACTACCTTGCTGACGCATTTTTTTACGGGCGACGGTAATGCACACCGCTGGGTGCTGTTTGCGGGTGATGCGCAGATCGTTATGCTCTTTGCCGTACTGGTGGCTACTTTTTCATTAGGTATTTTTCAGCAAAAACCTATTAAGCAACTGATGAATATTTATGCAGATGCTATTAAAGACGTTGCCATGATTCTGCTGATCATTGCAGGAGCGGGCGCGTTAAAACAGGTGCTGGCAGATAGCGGGGTGAGTGGGGAAATTGCGGCGGCGATGCAGTCGTGGCATATCCCGGTGCTGGTACTGGGCTGGCTGATGGCCGCTATTATCCGGGCTTGCGTAGGATCTGCCACCATTGCAGGCATCACTGCGGCGGGCATGATTGCGCCCCTGATGCTGCGGGAACATACAGATCCTAACCTGATGGTATTGGCAGTAGGAGCGGGCAGCCTCATGTTTTCACATGTGAATGATGCCGGTTTCTGGATGTTTAAAGAATATTTTAACTTAAGTATAAAAAATACGTTGTTATCATGGTCAGTCATGGAAACAATTGTAGGGACAGCGGGCCTGCTCGGTGTACTGGCCCTGGAGGCGTTGTTCTGAGTATTCATCTCCGGAAAATAAAAAGTATAACCAAATCACATTTTATAAGCACTTTAAAACAGTAACTATGGAAAACAATCATGCAGAAGAGAAATTAGCGGCCCTGGGATTGGAATTACCACCAGCCCCCGCGCCATTGGGTGTTTACAAGCCTTTCCTGATCGATGGCAAATACCTTTATCTCTCCGGTCATGGTCCTGTGCAGTCCGATAAATCACTGATCATCGGAAGAATCGGTGATGCACTGGATATGGAACAGGGTAAGCTGGCAGCAAGACAGGTGGGTTTAACGATGCTGTCTACCATTAAGACACATGTGGGTAGTCTTGCTAAAGTAAAACGCGTGATCAAAGTATTAGGTATGGTGAACTGTACGCCCGACTTTGAACGTCATCCCTATATCATTAACGGTTGCAGCGAGTTATTCGCGGCCATCTGGGGAGAAGAGAATGGAGTAGGTGTGAGAAGTGCTGTAGGCTTCGGATCATTGCCGGACAACATCCCGGTAGAAATTGAAGCTTTATTTGAACTCTACTAAATATTTGGATATTTGTGCGCCTGGTGATTTAATGTAGGAAAAAGAGTATTTTTTCACTGGAATCACCAGGCGCCAACTATCAAAATAATTGAATGATGCACAAACCGGATGGAAACAAGGGTCTCAGCGTAACCGCTTTTGGCGAATTATTGCTGCGCTTACACAGTAATGGAGGCAAACGGTTTCAGCAAACAGATGGATTTACTTCCTGGTACGCCGGGGCAGAAGCCAATGTATGTGTACTGCTCGCCAGGTTGGGCGTCCCCACGCAATATATTACGCGGGTACCTGCCCATGATCTGGCCACCGCAGGTGTACAACAGCTGAAAAGTCATGGTGTAGCTACACAACACATCCTTTATGGCGGCGATAAGCTGGGCCTGTATTTCACTGAACCAGGTAATAACATCCGCCCCACAAGGGTGATCTACGACCGGGAAGGCACGTCCTATGCGGCTTTGCAACGTGGACAAATTCCCTGGGCTGATGTCTTTTCACAAAGTTCCCATTTTCACTGGTCAGGAGTAGCCGCCGCCGTTTCTGAAAGTGCTGCCGATGTTTGCCGCGAAGCCCTGGAAGCTGCATTAACAGCTGGTGTTACCATTTCCTCTGATTTTAACTATCGTTCCAAACTCTGGAAATATGGCGCACATCCCGCTGCTGTTATGCCCGGGTTGTTGCAACACAGCGAAATAACCGTAGCCGACCTGGATGCTGCAAAAGTTTATTTTGATATAGACACCGATGAGTCGTTGCCGTTAGAACAACGGTTTGAGCAATGCTATACTGCCCTGCAATTGCATATGCCCCGCTTAAAAACACTGGGTATGAGCTTCCGCCGGGTAAAAGACCAGCAGCTATGGTATACCGGCGCCCTGGCGCATGAAGGGAAGTTTTTTTATGCCAGCGGATTCGCCATCACCGATATCACCGACCAGATCGGCACCGGCGACGCCTTTACCGCCGGCATGTTATATGGCCTCATACAAGCGTTTACGCCGCAGCAAACCATCGACTTTGCAACCGCCTGCGGCGCCATCAAACAAAGCATCCCGGGCGACTGGGCCATTGTGAGCCGGGAAGAAATAGAAGAACTGATGAAGAACGGCTTGTCCGGAAGAATTATTCGTTAAAAAAGGAACTGACTATGTTTACAATAGATGCACATCTGGATCTCAGCATGAATGCGCTGGAATGGAACAGGGACCTGCAACAACCCGTGAATGCCATCCGCACACGTGAAGCCGGTTTGACAGACAAACCCGATCGCGCCAAAGGGGTAGTGGCATTTCCTGAATTACGCAAAGGCAATATCGGCCTGGTGGTAGCCACGCAGATCGGCCGTTATGTAGCGCTGGATAACCCGCTTCCCGGCTGGCATTCACCCGAACAGGCCTGGGCACAGACTCAGGGACAGCTGGCCTGGTACAAAGCCATGGAAGATGCCGGCGAAATGGTAATGATCAGAGACCGGCAAGATCTGGAACAACATTTACAACGCTGGAACGACGGTACGCCCAATGATAAAAAGCCCATCGGTTATATCCTCAGCCTGGAAGGCGCTGATTCCATCGTGAATATCAGCTACCTTGAAAAGGCCTGGAATAACGGACTTCGTGCCATGGGCCCCGCCCATTATGGCCCCGGAAGATATGCGAACGGCACCGATGCCACCGGCCACCTGAATGATGCAGGAAAACAACTGCTCCGTGAAATGGAAAGACTGGGCATCATCCTCGACGCCACCCATCTTTGCGATGATGCGTTCTGGGACGCCATGGAGCTGTTTAACGGCCCGGTATGGGCCAGTCATAACAATTGCCGTGCCCTCGTGGATCACAACCGTCAGTTCAGCGATGATATGATCAAAACCCTTATCCAGAAAGGCGCTGTGATAGGTGGCGCGCTCGACGCCTGGATGATGGTACCCGGCTGGGTACGTGGCACCTCCACTCCGGAAGCTACCGGTTGCAACCTGGAAAAAATGATCGATCATATGGATCATATCTGCCAGCTGGCGGGTAACTCGCTGCACGTAGGCATAGGCACCGATCTGGACGGCGCTTTCGGTAAAGAACAATGCCCGTACGACCTGGAAACAATCGCAGATATGCAGAAATTGCCCGCACTGCTCAGCAAAAGAGGTTATAGTGCTACAGATATTGAGAATGTAATGCATGGTAACTGGCTGCGTTTTCTGCGGAATGCGTGGAAAGCATAGAACAGCAGCGCCTCCTGCTTCAATACAAGCGCCGGAGGCGCTTCCTTCGCTTAGTCCGCATTTTTTACTAATTTGCACGAATGAATTTTCTCGAAGTATCAAACATCAGCAAGGAACTGCACGGCGCTTATATTTTAAAGGATGTCAGCTTTACTCAACAGCCATTTCAGAAAATAGTGATCGCCGGTGAAACCGGCTCCGGTAAAAGTACCCTCATGAAAATTGTGGGTGGCATGGCACAGGCAGATGCCGGTACTGTGATGTTTGAAGGCCGGCGCGTAAAAGGTGCCCTGGAAGTGCTGATACCAGGCCATCCTGGTACCGCCTATCTCTCCCAGCATTTTGAACTCAGAAATAATTACCGGGTAGAAGAAATTCTATCCTACGCCAATAAACTCACTGATGAAGATGCAGCAGAAATTTATCGTATCTGCCGGATCTCCCACCTGCTGAAAAGAAAAACAGACCAGTTGTCTGGTGGTGAAAAACAGCGGATTGCTATGGCAAGACTGCTAATATCTGCACCCAGACTGTTTTTGCTGGACGAGCCTTTTTCCAATCTCGATATGATCCATAAAAGTATCCTGAAAAATGTGATCAGCGATATAGGAGAAAAACTGGGCATCACCATTATGCTCATCTCGCACGATCCCATGGATATTCTCCCGTGGGCAGATCAGATCCTGGTGATGAAAGATGGGGAAATAGTACAGCAGGGCTCTCCTCAGCAAATTTATAATCAGCCGGTCAATGAATATGTAGCCGGGCTGTTTGGAAAATATAACTTGCTCGCTCCCGGCAAAGCTTCGGTGCTGGAAGGTTTACCCGGCATTACGCTCAATGGGAAAAACATATTTATCCGCCCGGAAGATTTTAAACTGGTACGTACAAAGAAAGACGCCATTCCTGGCAAAATCCGTGACATCGCCTACTATGGAAGTTTTCTGGAAGCGGAAGTAGCTTTGGGAAATGAAGTGGTGACTGTCAAAACCACCGATACCCGTCTGAAAAAAGGGGCTGCTGTAAATGTAAGTGTGGCGCCGGAAACCGTCTGGTATTTCTAGGATTTAATTCCCATTATCTTCTTGCCGGCAAACCCTTTGTAGGGTTTGTTTTGCAGCATCACGGCGGTCCGGTCCCAGGACACGGCATAGTGAATCAGCACAATAGCTGCCAGCCAGTTGCTGAGCAATGGATGCCCGAGCGCTCTTAATCCCCACACCGCTAATCCGAATAACCACCACTCCAGTAATAATCTGACTACGCCGGGAATCGCCACCGGAGCTGGTTTAGGATCATTTTCGATCCGGAAAATCCCCCACAGTGCCGCTGCCGCCAGCGGGAAAACAATCGCCAGTACATAAGACAGCCAATGTTGGCCCAATTGCCAGCCCCAGCAACCCAGTATGATCAGCATGATGATTTCCAGTAAAAAACGGATAGTCAGGTTCAGCGGATGGGTATTCATGACATAGTTTATTCCAAATTAGATATTTTTCGATTATCTTAATGGCTTGTCGAAAATTTTATTGTTATGAGAAAGTCTTTATTTCTTTTGTGTTTTGCGTTGCTACCCATCACTGGCTATTTATGGGCACAATCGCCGCTGCGTTTTCAAAACGACATCCGCACCATCCAGGAATTCGACAAGATGTATGCTCCTCCGGTGCATCCTATTCTTTTTGTGGGCAGCTCTTCCATCCGCAAATGGGACGACCTGGAACGTAATTTCAGCAGCTATGTAGTGTTGAACAGGGGAGTAGGTGGCGCTGTTACCAACGACATCACTTATTTTGCCAATAACATCATTTTCCCATACGAACCCCGCCAGATTGTGATTTACGTGGGAGAGAACGATCTGCCGGATCAAAGCGTGAACGCAGATACCTTGCTGCAGCGGTTTAAAATCCTGTATGCCACTATCCGCAGTAAGCTGCCCGAAACGCCCATCGTGTATATTTCTATGAAGCCCAGCCCTTCCCGGGAGGCATTTTTTGAAAAAGGAAAGCAAGCCAATGCACTGATTAAAGATTATCTCGCTTCAGAGAAAAATACCGTTTTCGTTGACATTTATCCCCTGATGCTGGATAGCAACGGTAAGCCACGCAAGGAACTGTTCCTCCAGGATATGCTGCATATGAACAAAGAAGGATACGCCATCTGGGAAAAAGCCGTACAGCCGTACCTGTTACCCAGATAGTCATGGCCTGCGATGCAGGAGTTTATACCGGAACATCAGTTGAAAAGCCACCGGCGTTTTTATCGGGGTATTTGAACTGTCGTTCCGGTTGCTATTTAATGGAAGTTCTACCCGTAATCCTGCCTGCCATCGCGGGGCATCGTAATAAATTTCCGCAGGTATTTTCCATGTAGCACGCCCCGTTCTTTCTTTCGCCGGGGTATAGGTGGTATCCCTGTTCTGTCCGCCGGAGGGAAGTGAATTGGAAATATGATAATTCAGCTTGTGAATGTATTCCTGCTGCCAGTAATTAAACTGTATCCCTGCGGCCACCTGCCAACGTCTGAATAGCCGGTGTTGATAGCCCAATGCGGTGTTCCAGCCAAACTGCTTGTGCAGGGTGACAGTCGTAATATCGGTGGAGCTATCCGGGTTGGTGACTGTACGGGAAGATAGTACAGGATCTTTGTACGTTTCACTTGTAACAGGATTAAACTCCCAGAGTACTGCCATCTTATCCCATTGCCTGGCTATCCTTACACCTGGTATCAGCATCCGTAATGGCTGATTGTTTCCATTCGGGCCTGCCAGGTAATACGCACTGCCTGAAACGGGCACCCAGAATTGCCATTGCGGCATCAGCAGCCATCCGTTCTGGTTATCCGGGCGAAACGTTTTCTTGTGCTGCATGTCAATATGCGTCGGAATTGGCCGGTTTAAAAGTAGGGAAGACACCGGCAACGGGATGGATGATAGTTGAGCAGGTGTATTCGTATGGTTGTTCCCGGCGCCGGGGGGATCGGCCAGTTGAAACGCGTCCTTGCGGCTGTCGTTCATCAGTTCGGACCCGGGCATTTTGTGTTTTGCCGCCGCCAGTTCCGGGTTGCGAGTTTTATTGGCTGTTGTATTTTGTTGTCCGGAGATAATTGCCGGCCGGTTAGCACCCGGGTGCGCTAAAGGCGCTTTTACAGCAGTTTTTCGGGAAACGCTCACTGTTTGACGCATTTTGTTATGCGCTGCACTGGTATCTCCGGAAATACCTGCCTGATGTTTTTTATTACCAAGGGCAACACTTACCCCGGAAGCATTTTCATGGGGAGTTTTATTATCAGCTGTAGCACCTTCCCCGGAGGTGTTTACGTGGTGGGTTTTATTATCTGCTATCACGGCACTTTCCTGGGTGTTTTCTCCGGAAATGCTGGTGTCTTTTCCTTGTGTATCCGTTGACGTTAGTGCCGGTAAATGCACTATTTCCTCTTTTGCAGGCTGTGGAGGAATGTTGTTGCTGGCAGATGGGGGAGTGGTAGGCTGCTGTTTTTTAACAACCAGGAAAACGATGCCTATGGCTACTACACATGCGCATACAGTCGCTGCCGCCGGAAAAAGCTGGAAAATTTTAAGAGGGGTAGATGCAGGCGCAGATGGAGGCGGAATAGCATTTAACCGCGATGCCATATCCGCCCATCCGTCCTTTGCCGGCGGAATAGGAATAGGTAAATTTTCCTCGTTTAAGAAATCGTTGCCAAAATTAGATGCGCTCACGGAATGAATTATTTATGCTGATAATGTGCTTTGAATACTGGTTTGAGTCTGGCCCTTGTTTCACTCAGGTGCCATTTAACGGTACCCTGACTGAGTTGTAACTGTTCGCTGATATCTTTTATGGAGAAATCTTCCAGGTAAAACAAGGTGCATACACTCCTGGTAGCAGGTGGCAGATAATCCAGCAGTTTGTATATATCCTTCCAATCCAGTTTACCCCACAAAGCTTCTTTTGTTTCCGGCAGATAGTTATCAAGTTCCCGATGCTCCGGCCATTTTTGTAGTCTTAACTTATCCAGCGCGGCGTTTCTGACAATCGTATAGGCCCAGTTGAAAAAAGCGCCTTTATCCGCGTTGAACTTTCCAATGTTTTTAAACACCAGCAGCATTCCGTCGTTCAGTGCTTCCAATGCATCGTTGTTATCAGGAAAAAATTTCCTGCATAATAAAAAAAGCGCTGGATACAGCTTATAGTAAAGCTTCTCCTGGCTAAGGCGGTTATTAAGGGCACATTCAGTGATGAGTTGCGTAAAGTCTTCCAAGTGGTGAGTTCCCTGATAGTAATGAATAAAAAATGTTGCCTTCGCAACGAAGCAAAGGCAACTATTTTAGAAAAGCGGAAGCGAGTATACTGTTTTTATTTAGTGGTTTCATCCGCTCCGGTACCCGGTGCTGAAACAGATCAGCGACGTCCGGCTAATATTCCCCAGCGTGTGCTATCCCCTGGGTGAGGCCGTGTAGTATCTACGGGATGCGGCCGCGTGGTATCCACCGGATGGGGATGGGTAGTATCGCCCGGATGAGGATGCGTCGTGTCTCCCGGATGGGGGTGTGTGGTGTCTCCGGGGTGAGGATGCGTTGTGTCACCCGGATGCGGATGGGTGGTATCACCGGGATGTGGACGCGTAGTATCTATTGGCCCGGTGCTGTCGCCACGCAAACCACTGGCAGTTGATTTCTCAAGTGGGTCAAGCTGTAATTCCCTACGGCAGCCAAAAACAACAAAGGTAAACAGTACAAAAGTCATTAAATAAAGCGGAATGTGTTTCATATAATGCGGGTTATTTAAGAAAGTAAACGGGTCGTCACCTGCAAAAGGTTGGGTATTTGGAAAAAAAAGTATCTTGCCTCCGGATTAATACCTTTTTAAGACACATGATACTGGATACACTGCAGAACGCCCATCTTTACTATCGCCTCGGGGTTAAATTTATCAAGGCTTTTGAGTACCTGGCCCAAACTGATCTGGCCGGCCTGGAGAAAGGGAAATACGAAATAGATGGCACCAATATCTTCGCGATTGTTAATGAATACGATACGGTAGATACCTCCACCGAGCAGATGGAATCCCATAAAAAGTATATTGATATCCAGTACATGGTATCAGGTTCCGAATTGATCGGACATGATTTTCTGAAAGATCAGCAACCATCCAAAGCATACGATGAAACGGCCGACTACCAGCTGTTTGCCGAACATCCGATGTTTTTCTCAAGGCTGGAGAAAGGCATGTTTGCCATTTTCTTTCCTACCGACCTACACATGCCAAATATCAAGGTAAGCACACCAATGCCAGTAAAGAAAGTAGTGATTAAAATAGCCGTCAGCCTGTAGTCGTCAGCTTCCCGTATCCATAGCCTTACGGGGGGCTGACGCCCATTATGCTGTTTCCACTTTATGAAATTGCCAGTGACCGATGAACAGTGACCGACCAACATCTTCCTTAGAGAAGTCTGCCACACCGGCAGCAGAAGCCGCTGCAAACATGCTGCTGTGGAGCCGCGTCCGGAACAACGATCAGGAAGCATTGGTCATCCTCTATGAACAATTGTACTTCTACCTGGTAAACTACGGCATTCGCATCTGTGGCGATACCGAGATCACCAAAGATGCTATCAACGACATGTTCCTGGAAATATGGGATCAACGCCAGGAGCTTTCCCCGGTCACCAATGTAAAATCATACCTGCTCACCTGGCTGCGCAGACGCATCTTCGCTGATATCCGGCAAACGAAAAAGTTGAATGAAGCCGCCGGCGCCTGGTCAGATACGGAATCCCCCCACGAGCTGTCTTACGAAGAAAGCATCGTTGCCGTTCAGACATCCGAAGAAATAAAACAAAAGATAAAAAGGGCCATGGCCCAGCTTACACCCCGGCAGAAAGAACTGGTGCAACTCAGATACTTTGATGGACTGAGCATGGAAGAAGTAAGTACACGCCTGGGCATCACCACCAAAACAGCTTACAATACTCTCGGTAGTGCGCTGAAATGCCTCTCTGCAGAACTGGTGGTAGCGATCTTATTCAGGGTATTCGGATAAGGTGTACGCTTAAGCCCCGTAACCCCTACGCCGGGCTCTATCTCATTAGTTTTTCCCGCTCCGCAAAAATATTTTAAAAATAGTTCCCTTTTTCTTGGGAATAATTTCCGTTTTCTTACACTAGCTATTACGAACAGTAACAATGGACCATCAATTTAACGTTGCCGAAGACTTTCTGTTGGACGATTCTTTTCTGGGCTATTGCATCGGGATCAATGAAAACGATGTACAGCACTGGGAAAAATGGATCATCGAAAATCCGGAAAAGCGCCCCGCTTTCGACCGTGCACGCTACATTTTTGATACGGTCAACGGCCAGCAGGGCCGCCTGGATGTGGAAGTGAACAGGTTCCGTTCCTTGTTACAGGATCATATTACCCGCACTGCTACGGATATTTCACCGGCAAAAGTCCGCGCTTTCCCACGTTGGCGCGCAGCGGCAGCTGCTGTGTTGCTACTGGCTACCGGTAGCGCAGGTTGGTATTATTATGAAACACATATTGCCGGCAAAACTACATCCCCAACTGCCATTGCCTCAAACGATGTGCTGCCGGGAGGTTCCAGGGCCCGCCTCGTGATGGGCGATGGTACAGAAGTAGTGCTGGATTCACTGAATCCAAACGGCCTCCTGGAAAAAGATGGTACCCGCATCGGGAAAGATGAAGGCAAACTGGTATACGATGGCAGCGCCACTTCCGGCGACCAGGTGACCTTCAATACCCTGTCGACCCCACGCGGCGGTGAATACCAGCTGGTATTACCGGATGGTACCAAAGTATGGCTGAATGCCGCTTCCTCACTGCGTTTTCCTACAAAGTTTACAGGGGCCGACAGAACTGTGTACCTCACAGGAGAAGCTTATTTCGAGGTAGCGCAACAGGCAGCACAACCTTTTCACGTACAACTGAACAATGGACTTAAAATAGCGGTACTGGGCACCGCATTTAATGTAATGGCCTACGACGATGAAAATACAGTGAACACCACCCTGGTAACAGGTAAAGTAAAAGTAGCACAGCCCAATGGTAAAAGCGTGGTATTGTTGCCTGCCCAACAGGCAATTCTCGAAAAGGACAACCAGGAACTGGATGTAAGCGACGCTGATATCGACAAAATACTCGCCTGGAAAATGGGCATGTTCGAATTTGACGATGATGACTTATCCACCGTTATGAGACAGCTGGCACGCTGGTACGATGTAAAGGTGACCTTTGAGGGACCGGTACCCGATAAACACTATACCGGATCTATACGTAAACAATCCACGTTATCCCAGGCGTTACGCATTTTAAAAACTGCCGGGATACAATTTAATATTGAAGGAAAACAAATCATCGTTGAAGTAAAATAACAAGACCAATATAAGGATGTAACAACCAGGATCTTCGTGTAAAGATGCTTCAGGCAAATAAAAACCGGGAACGCGGCAACGTCCCCGGTGGAAATTGTCTGGTGGGCATATACACGCTTATTTGACGTAAACAGCTTAACGCTCACCAAAAACTTAACAAATCTATGCTATTTAGACATGCTGGCAAACACCCCGGAACGTCGGTGTTCGCGCAAATGCTGAAAGTTATGAAACTAGCTGCTTTTCTGCTGCTGGTACTGGCTATGCAGGTAAGTGCAACCGGTTACTCGCAAAAATTAACCCTTAACATGCGTAACGTGACGCTGTCAAAGGTCTTCAGGGAAATCCGCAAACAAACCGGATATACCTTCTTCTACAACACGGAAATGCTGGAACAAACCGATAAGGTGTCGCTGGCAGTGGTACAAGCCGATCTGGAGGATGTATTGAGCAAATGTCTGCTCAATAAAAAACTCAATTACAGTATCGTCGATAATACCATTATCCTCTCTGTAAAAGCAAATGAACAGGCCAACGAAGCTCCCCGGCCGGTGGTCAATATCTCCGTATTCGGTAAAATCACGGATGCCACTACCGGTGAACCCCTCTCCGGCGCTTCCGTAAAACTGAAAGGTACTACCAAAGGTACCAGTACCGATGCCAAAGGTAGCTACACCCTGCAATTGCCGGAAAATGGCGGCGTGCTGGTCGTTTCCTTTATCGGTTACGAACCTGTGGAAAAGGCCGTTTCCCAGGCCGGCGCACTCGATATTGCACTGAAACCTAAAGCCGTGCAAACAGAAGAACTGGTGGTAGTCGGCTATGGTACGCAGAAAAGAAAAGATGTAACCGGTGCTGTCTCCTCCGTAAGAGTGAGTAACATCAGCGCAAACGTATCAAAAAATATCAGCTCCGCTATCCAGGGACGTGTGCCCGGTGTGGCAGTAGAAGCTGCCAGTGGCGCTCCTGGCGCCGGCATGGTGGTTACCATCCGTGGTATGAGTACCCTTGGTAATAACGCACCCCTCTATATCGTGGATGGCGTTTTTGTAGATAACATCGACGGCGTAAGTCCCAATGATGTGGAATCCATCGAAGTGCTGAAAGATGCCGCCACTGCCAGTATCTACGGTTCCCGCGCAGCCAACGGCGTTGTAATCGTAACCACCAAAGGTGGCCGCAAAGAAACCGCCCCCAAACTGGAAGTAGACACCTGGTTTGGTGTACAGTCCGTTCCAAAGAGAATGAGCCTCCTCAACGGCGAACAATGGACCAACCTCATGAGCGCCAATATGAGCGGTATCCCCAAATATGCAGGTATCAGCACCAACTGGCAGGACGCTATTTTCAGACAGGCTTTCTTAACACGTACCAACGTAAATTTCAGCGGCGGCTCACAGAACTTTACCTATAACTTATCCGGTGGCTACCTGAAAGAAAACGGTACCATCATCAATACTAATTACTCCGCTGCCAACTTCCGTGTAAAAACAGAATATAACAAAGGCAGAATACGTGTAGGCGAAACTGTTATCATTAAAAGAGGTAACACCCGCAACAACCCCGGTGGCGGCGATGCGGTACACAGCATTGTAGGCAGTGCCCTCATGATGCCCGCTACTGTGCCGGTATACGATCCTACCCAGCCGCTCGGAGGCTACGGCAGAAGACCAACGTTCATGAAGAACCTGTCGAACCCCGTTGCCCGCCTGGAAAATGTGGAGAATACGTCAAAAGACCTGTCGCTCCTGGCAAATGCTTTTGTGGAAGTAAAACTTATCGAAGGACTGAAATATAAATTCAACGTTGGGTTAACACAGGTACAAAGCAATACCCGCATCTTCTCCGGCTCCTTTGATGACGGCAACTCCGCCAATCCTCTGCCGGACCTGCAACAGGGGACGAATACCGCCAACTCCTGGCTGGCGGAAAACACACTGAACTATAGTAGGAAACTGGGTAAACATAACATCGACGCATTGGTGGGTTACACCGCGCAGAAAAATATGTATACCACCCTCAGCGCTTCGCGCGACGATTTGCCGATCGGTACTACTACGCTGGGTGCGGGTCTCGCTACCTCTCAGAAGAATGATGGTTCTGCCAACACCAGCGCCATCGTTTCCCGATTTGGCCGTATCATGTACTCCTACGACTCCCGGTACCTGTTCTCCGCTTCTGTCAGAAGAGATGGTTCTTCCCGTTTTGCTACCGGCTTCCAATACGGTTCATTCCCGTCCTTTTCTGCTGGCTGGAACCTGCATAATGAACATTTCTTCTCTGGCCTGACCAATGCGGTGAATACCCTGAAACTGCGTGGCAGCTGGGGCATACTGGGTAACCAGGAAGTTGGTAACTACCTCACACAGAACAGCATCTCCAATGGATTGAACTACGTACAGGGCGGCGCCCTCTGGCCCGGTGCTATTGCCAGCGGATATGCGTCTCCGTTAAACCTCTCCTGGGAAGAAACCAAGATTATCAACCTGGGTGTAGATGCAGGTTTCCTTAACAATAAACTGTTTGTGATTTTCGATGTGTTTAACAAGAAAACAAATGGCGTATTGTTAAACGTTCCTTTCCCGCTTTCCGCTGGTAAAACAGGATCTCCGACCCTGAACGCCGGTGTGATTGAAAACAAAGGATATGAAATCTCCCTGGAATATACCGATCGTAAAGGTGACCTGAACTATCGTTTAGGATTTAACCTTGCACACGTGTCCAACAAAATGACATCGATCGACATTGGTTCCGGCCGCCAGGAATTTGGTGGTATTTCCCGCGCCAAAGTGGGTTATCCTATCGGCGCATTTTTCCTGATCAAAACAGACGGTATCTTCAACTCAAAAGAAGAAGTAGCTGCGCATAGCAAAGATGGTAAACTGATCCAGCCGAATGCACAACCGGGTGATATCCGCTATGTAGACGCCAACAACGATGGCATTATCGATAACCAGGACGAACAGAACCTGGGCAGCCCGTTCCCTAAACTGAATCTCGGTTTATCCGCCAACCTTTCCTGGAGAGGATTTGATATGAGCCTGTTCCTGGAAGCTGTAACCGGTAATAAGATCTACAACGCCCGGAGAAAATGGATGGACAAAATGAATGAAGTCACCAACTTCTCTACCGATGTACTGAATGCCTGGACGCCGGAAAATCACTCCGGTTTCCCACGCTTCACTTTATCTGATCCTAATAACAACAACCGCGATAACAGCGACAGATGGCTGGAAGACGGTTCCTATCTGCGTTTCAAACGCCTGGAAATTGGATACAACATTCCAAAATCACTGATGAACAAATGGGGCATTGACAAAGTAAGGGTATTTGCTTCCGGTGAAAACCTGTTCACCATCACAAAATACAAAGGCTACAACCCGGATATCGGGGGTGCAGTACAAACCAGTGGTACGGCTCCTTCCGCCGGCACTACACTGTCGAGAGGCATGGACAATTCATGGGATGTATATCCTTTGTCCCGCACCTTCCTGTTAGGCCTGAATCTTACTTTTTAATCGATTAACCGCATTACCACATGAAAAAATCATTTAAGTATATAAGTGCGCTGACGCTGGTGCTGGCAACAGCAGCCGGTTGTAACGAAAGAGACTTCCTGAAACAATCCGATCCCAACAGGATCACCGATGCTACTTTCTGGAAAGATGAATCCAGTGTTAGCCAGGCACTCGGGGCTACGTATAGCCCTTTACGTTCCTCCCTGTATGGTTACTGGGGTTCCTACCAGGGTATCCAGGACATCAACTCCCTGGGCGATGACATTTTTACCCTGCCCGGAGAAGAAGCCAGCACCATCGCTGTGGCTACTTTTGCCAACGACGAAAACAACGGTGATCTGAACGGCATCTTCAGTAACATCTACCAATGTATTCACCGCGCTAACCTGCTGCTGTCGAAGATCGGCGATGTGAAAATGGATGATGGCAAGAAAGCACTCTACATTGCGGAAGCGAAATTCCTGCGCGGATTATCCTACTATCTTCTGGCTTCCAACTGGGGTGATGTGCCCGTGCGTACCACGCCACTCGCAGAAGATATGTCGGACTACGCCACACCCTGCAGCTCAAAAGCGGATGTATGGAAACAGGTAGTCAGTGATCTTACCGATGCCAAAGCTGGCTTACCCGTTAAGCGCGAATCAAAAGAACAGGGCCGCGTAACCAGTGGCGCTGCTATCGCCTATCTCGGCAAGGCCTATATGTTTATGGAAGATTATCCAAAAGCGGAAGCCACGTTCGACCTGCTTTTTCAGAGTCCGTACGCTTACGACCTGGTAGACAACTTTGAAGATAACTTCACCGACAAGAATGAATACAACGTGGAATCTGTGTTTGAATGGACCTTCGCTCCCCTGGGAGATCAGTATGGCGCCTGGAATACCGAAACACCCAATTCACCGATGTACAACTACCTGCCACAGTTCATCGGCCCACCCGCAGGTGGCGGCTGGTTTAAATATGTACCTTCCAATTACCTGGTCAGCGAGTTCATAAAAGAAAAACGCCCCGCCGGCGCCAATACCAAATTCGATAAAAGGATGTACGCTTCCCTGATGTGGAAACAATCAACTCTTGGCGAAAAGGATACTACCTGGTATGATGGAAAAACCTTTGATCAGCTCTGGAATTCTGCTTTGTCAAAAACAGTGCGGCTTTACCCGGATGTACCATTGGATACAACTACCAACGGCCGCTTCCTGATCAAAAAAGGGACGAGCGCATGGCGGAATGTGGCCAACGCCGACAACTACTGGGGACCTACACCTTCCACCGCCAACTACCGCGTACTGCGCTTTGCAGAAGTGGTGCTGCTCCGTGCAGAAGCGGCTGCGCAGAATGCCAATACCGGCAAAGCCGTTACTGATATCAACCGGATCCGCCGCAGGGCGGGACTGGCCGATAAAACAGCCGTTGAATTACCAGGCAAAGATCAACTGCTGGCAGAAATTGATCACCAGAAGTTACTGGAATTGTTCTTCGAACAAAACCGGGTATACGATCTGAGAAGATGGAATAAAAACGCCGCTACACTGGCTGCTGCATTAAAAGCACACCAGAAGCAGGGCGCTAATGTATTCCAGGCAAAACATTATGTATTCCCGATTCCGGCAAGTGAACTGAGGTCGAATCCAAAAGCCACTCAGAACAGCCTCTGGAAATAAATCATCTGATACAGGATTAAACTGATGATGCTGATATTACTTTGTTCAATTTGTTACTATCCAATCACTATACACCACACCCGTTAACAATATCAGTGTTGTCAGTTTAATCCTGTAAAAGCAATGCCATGAAAATACACCACTACTTTTTATTATTAATTATTTGCACGGCTTGCCATCAACAGCCTAAGCAACAGATTCCTTTCTGGGTACAAGATGCGATTACTGTCGACAGTATGCCGCAGGCCGCCATCCCGGCCCGTTTCAGGGAAGGATATGTGCTCCTCAGCCAGCGCGATGAGCCCGGCGTATTGTACTTGCTGAATGCCAGCGGCAAAGTGGTGTGGTACCATTCCGTAAAGGGCACCGGTTTTAAAACGGCGCATTTTACAGAACATCAAACACTGCTCTGCATTCTTGGAAGTAAGGAATACGCTACCAGTTACGGCAACCAGGTGATGGAACTCTCCCTGACAGGCGATACCCTGCTGCACCTGCAAAAAGGACAGGGTGATTTTACCACCAATGCACACCACGAAGTGCTGCTGAACCCCGATAACAATATTGTGCTGCTGAATACTGTAGAACGCACTTTTGATCTCAGCGCTACCGGCGGCGGTAAACAGGATACCGTTAGAAGCGATGGCATCCTGGTGCTGGACCGTAAAGGCCATAGACAATGGGAGTGGACTGTATTTGATGCGTTTGACCCAATTACGGATACGGCTATACTGCGTACACGCCTCGACTGGATGCATGCCAACAGCCTGAGCTACGACAAAGATGGCAATTACCTGATTTCTTTCTATAACAATGGTCAGATCTGGAAACTAGATGCACATACCGGCAAAGTAATCTGGAAATTCGGCAGGAACGGCGACTTCCGTTTCCCGGATTCGGCCGCTTTTGATATGGGACATGCAGTGCATATCAACAGCGACAATGACCTGATGTTGTTTGATAACGGCGTATCGCGCCAACAATCGCAAACACTGGCCTTTCATCTGGATGAAGGAAACAGAACGGCCACCGTTGCCCTCCGTTCTCCTTTGCCCGCTTATTTGTTCAACGACCGGATGGGAAGCGCTTACCTGGTAGACCATAACAGCATCCTGCAATGTTGTTCCAGGCGAAATACCGTACTGCTGACCGATAGACAAGGTAAGCCACTGTGGCGGCTGCGCTGTAACTTTATTCCCTACCGGGCGGAGTTCATCCCCAAAGAAATGTTGCCTTCTTTTATTGTTCATTAATTTTTTTCCGGGAGATGAATACCTTAACAGTCGTTCATCTCCCCGGAAAATAAACCACTGTGCCAATTATGAAAAGTTCACTGCGTATCGTTACGGGCTGTTTTCTCATAGCCGCCACCGTTGCTGTATTTTATTCCTGTCAGACTAATGTAAAAGGGGAAGAGAAGGAAACCGCTAAAGTAACGGTGGTGGCTACACTATTACCTGCGGTCGACAGCGCCGGTATTCCCGGTGATAAATATGGCGAAGCCGTTCGCTACGGACAGGAACTTATGTACAATACCGCTTATTATATTGGCCCGGAAGGCATCAACGGTAAATACCTCGGCAATAAAATGAACTGTACCAACTGCCACCAGCAGGGAGGTACCAAGCCGTTTTCCTTTAACCTGATGCGCTCTCACGAGGATTATCCGCAATACCGCGCCCGGGAAGGACATGTACTCACACTCGCAGAGCGCGTTAATAACTGTGTTACCCGTCCGCACAATGGCAAGCCATTGCCGCTGGATAGTAAAGAAATGGTGGCTTTTCTGTCTTATTTCCGGTGGATCAACAGCTTTGTGCCCCGCGATAAACCCTCCAAAGGGGTCAAAAACCTGGAGGTAGTCCTGCCGGATGTAGCCGCCAGCCCCGGGCGTGGCGAACAATTGTATGTGCAGCATTGCGCCCGCTGCCATGGCAAAGAAGGAGAGGGCCAGCTGCGCAGCGACCGGGTGACCTATACTTATCCGCCTTTATGGGGAAAATACGGCTACCAGCCAGGCTCCAGCATGCACCGGGTGATCAAACAGGCACAATGGCTGAAAGCCAATATGCCCTACGACAAAGCTACCTGGGATAAACCCTTCCTCTCTGATGCAGAAGCCATGGACATCGCCGCCTTTGTGAACGACGACAGCCGGCACCCCCGCCCGGATGTAAAAAACTTTGACTACCCCCATAAGGAAGAAAAGGCGCTGGATTACGATAAAGGTCCCTTCGCTGATACCTTTTCTGTTGCCCGGCATAAGTATGGGCCCTACCAGCCAATGATTGACTACTGGAAAAGCAACGGATTAAAAGCCAGCTACTGAGGTAGCTATGAAAAATAGAACATATTCCCTAGATTTAGGGATGCGTTCTATTTTTCTTACTTTCCTGCTGATGCATGTCCTTGGCTGCATCATGGCTCAGCCATTACGTGTAGCCGTTGCCGGTGTATCGCACGGACACGCGGCTTTTATTCTTGGTCGCCCTGACAAAGGGGACATCCAGATTGTTGGTATATACGAACCGGATACCGCATTAGCCAGGTTAAGGGCCAGGCAATATCATCTCCCGGAAAATATCTTTTATACAGACCTGGGTAAAATGCTGGATGTGGTGAAACCTGCTGCCGTACTGGCATTTGGTTCTATTAAAGCACACCGGGAAGTAGTGGAAGCAGCCGCACCCCGGCATATTCATATCATGGTGGAAAAACCGCTGGCTACCACGGTCACGGATGCACGCTATATGGAAGCGCTGGCAAAAAAGCATCATGTGCAATTGCTCACCGACTACGAAACCAGCTGGTACCCATCGGTCGCCAAAACGTTCCAGCTATTGCAGGATAGCAGTTTTGCCGGTAACATCCGCAAAGTAACGATCAACGATGGCCACCAGGGGCCAAAAGAAATTGGCTGTGGCCCGGAATTCCTCCAATGGCTTACCGATCCGGTACTCAATGGCGGTGGCGCCCTCATGGACTTTGGCTGCTACGGCGCCAACCTCATGACCCATCTCATGAAAAACCGTTTGCCCGTATCCGTTACTGCGGTAGCCCGTCACTTTAAACCGCAGATATATCCCAAAGTGGAAGACGACGCTACTATCCTTGTGGATTACGGCGATGCGCAATGCACCATACAGGCCTCCTGGAACTGGAGTTTCAGCCGCAAAGACATGGAAGTATACGGCGATAAAGGTTATCTCATTGCCGCAGATAAAAATACCCTGATTCAACGGAGCAGCGAACGGGCTCCCGCTATTACCCGCCGTATAACGGCTACGGATATACCCGTGTATGAAGATCCTTTCAACTATCTCATAGATGTGCTGAATGGAAAGATTACGATGTCGCCCGACGGACTGTATGCACCGGCCAATAACGTGATTGTGGTGCGCATACTTGAAGCTGCCCGCGAATCTGTACGCACCGGGAAAACGGTGAAGTTCTGATAAAAGCAGGCGGAGATATCAGCCATATTGATACCTCCGCCTGCCTTTCCGCTGTTTTACCAGCTGCCTGTCGCTTTATTATATTTGATTTGTGCCAGCAGGTAGTCATACTGTGTTTTTATATATTGCTGCTCCACATTGCTGATCGACCTTTCCGTTTCCAGCAGGTTATTATAGGCAAAACTGCCCAGTGAAAATTCCAGTTGCTGCTGCTGGTAGATCTTTTCAGATAAATCAAAGTTCTTCCGCGTAGTCTGCATGTTCAACAGCGCATTGTTCAATTCTGTAGCCGCCTGTAGAATTTCAAACTGAACATCCGCCGTTTTTTGTTCCAGATCGGCTGTGGTTTGTAACGCTTTCAACTCGTAATTTCTGATCTGGTGGCGATTTTTGATGTTACCCGAAATAGGAACACTCAACTTCAGCCCCACATAACTAAAAGGCGTCCACCATTCCCCTTGTGTATATTTAAAATCATTATAGAGATATTGCCGGGAATAATTACCCGTTACAGATACCGTAGGAATGGCATATTGCTGTGCCTTGCGTAGTTGTAACTGGTTGTCCTGTTGCAGCAGCTTTATCTGCCGGATCTCTGTTCTGTTAAGATAACTATCTGCTGCGGGTAAACGGACCGCATTCACCGTACCGAGTGTATCCGTGAGGGTTATGGTATCTGTTACCGGGATGTTCACCTGGTATTTCAGCTCATTCATCGCAAGCTGGTAATTCTGTTGCGCGCTGGCAGTGGTGATCCGGGCATTGGCATAATCCAGTTGCGCCCGCAGATAATCCGTTTCAATGAGGGCGCCTTGTTTGTATTTTCCTTCGGCCAGGGTATAGTATTCCCGGAAGCGGGTTTCATCGCGGCCGGCGATAGCCTGTTGGAGGTTTTTCAGCAACACATTGTAGTAAGCAGTGGCAATCTGTACTTTGATCTTTATTTCGTCGCCCCTGTTTTTTTCCTGCTGCAACTCCAGGCTGTTCTTTGCAATCTTTATATCTGTGGCGAGCATGGGTTGTAATACCGGTTGCTGCAATTCAATACCCAGTATGGTAGCATTTTTGGCGCCCAATGCCAGTAGTTCAGGCTTATCCAGTCCGCCGAACCCCGGCGGAATAAAAGTGGCCTGCATTTGCATATTGTAGCGGATGTTGCCATCCACATGAATATCCGGCAACCACTCCTGTCGGCTTTTTTTCAGGGTGTTATCTGCCAGGGAGATGTTGTATTTGTTGGCCTGCACATCATACCGGTTCGCCAAACCGGTGTCAATGGCCTGTTGCAGACTCAGTGCATGGTGTGCGGTGTTTTGCGCACCTGCGCCCGTAGCTACACTGCAAAGCAATATTATAAAAAGACGTTTCATGAAGTTTATTTTTTCATTGATTAATGGGCATCTGCCACCGATGCAGGGGTGGAGGATTTCTTGTACCGGATCATCAGGATCAGGGGTACTGCAAGTAGCATGATCAGTCCTACGATCATGAAACCATGATTATAGCTTACCAGTAGCTGTTGCCTGGTAAGCGCGGTATCAGTCAGCTGCATAGCCAGTTGCGCGGATTCATCCGGTCCGTAGCCGCTGGCTGCCATGCTTTGTGTGATCCCGTTTACATAATCCGTGCTGAGTGGGTTATAGGGATTGATAGCAGGTATCATATTGTTACGCACATATGCATTTTCATGACTGAGGTAAATATTCAGCAAGGCCACGCCAAATGCACCACCCAGCTGCCGGAGCATATTTGATAGTCCTACCGCCTGGGCCAGGTTTTTACCTGTAAGACCAGCAGTCGCCAATCCCAGTACGGGTACCACCATCATCACCGCACCCACGCCGCGTATCATAAAGGGCCAGAAGAAATCGCCACTATTGGATTCAGGCGAGGAGAAGGAGAGCATCACAAGATACAGGACAGTAAGCCCCAGCCCTGTAAGGATAATTATCTTCGGATGTACGCCTTTCTCGGTTGATTTTTTGGCAATAACCATCCCGACCACAGTCATCAGCATCCCGGGAATCATGAAGGCGCCTGTTTGAGTGGCTGTCCACCCCAATGATACCTGCACAAACAAGGGGAAAATAAAAAGGGTCCCCGTCATGATGATACCTACAATGAAGTTCATCAGGCTACCCATGGCTAGGTTGAAGTTGCCGTACAACCGCAGGTTCACCGCCGGATAACTGATGCTTAATTCCCGGATCACAAACAGGATCAGTCCTATGATGGCCAGGATAAAAAAGAAAGTAATATCATTACTTGAAAACCAGTCGGCGGTAGTACCTTCTTCCAGTATATATTGCAAAGAGCCGATCCCTACTGCGAGGAATACAATTCCCCATACATCTATCCTTGGCTTTTCTACGCCAGCCAGGTCGGATACAAATTTCCAGGAGAGAAAAGCTGCGATCACGCCGATGGGTACATTGAGAAAAAAGATCCAGTGCCAGGAAAGATGGTCTGTAATGTATCCGCCTAGTACCGGACCAAAGGCCGGTCCCAGGATTACACCCAATCCAAATACCATCAGGCCGGTAGCCCTCTCCTCTGGTGGAAACGCATCCATGATAATGCTCTGTGAGGTAGACAACAACCCTCCGCCGCCAATGCCCTGCACAAAACGCCAGAACACAAGCATCCACAGGTTACCGGAAAAACCGCACATCAGGGAAGAAAAGGTAAAGATGGCAACAGAACTGGTGAAGTACAGTTTCCTTCCAAAGAGGTTCGACAGCATCCCGGACAATGGAATCACTATTACGTTGGCAATGCTGTAAGCAGTGATCACCCAGGCAATTTCCGTTGTTGTGGCGCCGATATTGCCGCTGATTTCGCGGAGCGATACATTCACAACGGTAGTATCGATCAGCTCCAGGATGGCGCAGGAAACGGCGGTGATCAGTAATATCGCCCGGGCAACACCGGTAGGGTAGGTGGCCGGAGCAGAAGATGCTGGTGTCATGTTATTGGATATTAATCTTCACAAATGCACTCAGGCCAGGAAACAGGCTGTTTCCTTTATCGCTGGGATCAAGCGTGATGCGGATGGGAAAACGTTGCGTGATCTTAATAAAATTACCGGTGGCATTATCAGGTGGCAGCAACGAAAATTTCGCACCGGTGGCGCCGGTAAAGGAGGCTACATGGCCAGAAAATGGTGTTTCAGGATATGCATCCAGCGTGATTTGCACCGGCTGACCGGTTTTTATTTTACGAAGCTCCGTTTCTTTGACATTCGCAGTGACCCAGAGATGACGGGTGTCAATAATAGCGCATAGGGTTTGTCCGGCGCTGATGTATTGCCCTTCTTTGATCACTCTTTTGGTGACAAAGCCGTCGAAGGGCGCCGTCACATACGCATGGCTCAATTCATCCTGTGCCAGCTTCAGTTCCGCCTGTCGTTGTTTTACGAGTGCCTGTGTAGCAGAGATCTGCTGGTGTTCTGCTTTGGCCTGCGTTTCCAGTTCCTGGGAAGTGGTGCGGGTACTCTGTTCGCGGTTCACTGCTTTTTCATAGTCAGCTTTTGCGAGCAGCAGGGTGGTTTTGGCGGCTTCATACTGTTCCTGGGTAGTAGCTCTGATCTGCAGCAGAGCTGTGGTACGATCCAGGTCTTTCTGCGCTTTGGCGAGGTTGGCAGTGGTAGCGGCAATGGTTTGTTTATCTGAGGCCACGCTCTGCATGGATGCACTGGCATGTTGACTGCTGGCCAGTGCCTTCAGATCGGCGGCGCTGAGGTTTTGCGAAGCATTTTCCAGCAAGGCCATGGCTTGTTGCACTTTGGCTTCCAGGGCGGTGGTGTTCAGCAACACGAGCGTATCACCTTTCTTCACCGGCTGATTATCGGAGAAATGCACGGCATCGATGTAGGCGGCCACGCTGGAGCGGATGGTAACAATATCGCCGTCGAGCTGCGCATTATCGGTAGAGGTATAGGCGCCGGCTTTCCACCAGAAGTAAAGACCACTGCCCGCAGCGATTACCACTACCAGCAAAATAAGGAGCAATTTGATGGACTTCTTTTTCATAAAATTAATTTACATGTTGACATTTAAAACCGAACGACCGGTTTGTTTTCTAGTTAAAAAAAAGGGAAGTATGATGGCTTGTTTAAAATCTTTGCTATTTATTTAAATCCGACCAGTCGGTATGTTTTAAGTAGAAAAAATAGCGTGTCCTTAAAACACGCTTGTTATTCATTTCTCCCAGATATCATCAACCTTTCAACGTCAGATACAACGCATCCCAGAGTGCCAGCAGTTCTTTTCTTATCTTCTCCACTGAATCGGAAACAATGTAATTGATCCCGATACCATCGCCTGAATAGATAAACAACCGGGCAATAATGTTGTCGCTCAGTGTCGAGGTGATTTCCTGTTTCTTTTTGGCAATCTTCACCATTTCCGTCCAGGCACGTAACTCGGCTTTCTGCCGTTCCAGGTGCTCTGCGCGGAAGCCGGGGAATATATTGATGGCATCGAAAATAAGCAGGTAGTAATTCATATTGAATTCGCTGTTGCCGTTCTTATCGGTGAGAAATTTCTCCTCTCTCATCTGCTTGTCCATATGATGCAGGTAAGCATGATAGAAGTCACGCAGGGAGTCTTTCGGGAAAGAACTATAATCCACCGCCATAATACCGCCGTAAAAAAAACGGATCACTTCTTCAAATACCTGCTCCTTGCTACTGAAATAATGGTAGAACGCCCCTTTAGACATCCCTGTTCCGGCAACAATCTCTTTCATGGTTACTTCTTTAAAACTCTTCTGCAAAAAGAGTTTCAGAGAAGTATTCAATATTAACTCTCTGGAATCATTCATAAAAACCGACCATTTGGTATGTAAAAGTAATCCTTTTTTTAATTTCTCCAAATTATTACAAAAAAGGGGAGAGGAGATGTTGTTCCATACCAGTTGCTGAAAATATCGGTTCAGCCCTTTTCATCTGATCAAGTATCACATTTTAAAGCCCATCCCGGCCTTTTTATTATATTGCGGCCTGAAAAATAATTAACCGCCCATGAAATCCGTTGTTAACTACTTTAATCTCGTCGGAGAATTTACGAACCCCGCTAAATTTATGTGGGGCGCATTCTTAAGTGGCCTGATCGCTTTTATCGTCGCAGTAATCCTGGTCATCGTACTCCGCAAATTCATCCTGGTACCCCGCTCCAGTAAGATCCTCCGCTTTGTAGCTTACACCTATTTTGTACTGTTGCCACTGCTCGCCGGATTTTTTGCCTTTAAATGGGGATTTTTTAACAGTCTCCGGAAGGATATCAAAGCACACCAGGAAGTATATGCGAAACATATACCCTCCGTATTTGACCAGCAGGCTTCTGCTGCAGTACAGTCCCTCTTCCGTGATCCCGATGGCCGGCCTTCTGCACTTACAAAGATGACCACCAACCAGGTGGTTGATACCGTAGGCGCATTGGTATATAACGTTTACGGCAGTACGCTGGAACAACATGCGTCCCAATCGGGTGCAAGAGGCCAACTCGCCGCATTCATGCTGCGCACAACCAAAGGAGCCGGCATTGCCGCTTTGATGAAGAAATACATCGCTGCCTTTCTTTCGGATAAACTAAAACTCGGAGAGGGCACAAGCGAAGCCCTGATGGAAACAAAACTTATTTCCATTATCCAGGGCGGCCTGTTTTTGAATATAGCAGTCATCCAGGTAGATCTGTTCCTGAAAGGCCTGCAAAAAGGCGTACTCATTACCTTCCTGCTCATCCTTGCAATACCACTGGCCGAAATAGCCATTGCACACTACCTGCACCGAAAGAAATTGAAAGCAGTACCCATCCCCGTAAAAATATAAACGTGCGATTGTCTTTCTCAGTATCTGCTGAGAAAGACAATGCTTAAATATTATTTACCTGCTATATACAACCCCATACGATTCAATAAAAATGAATTTTTTCCCCGCCTGCGATCTTTTTAGCCGGAAGAAATCGTAACTTAACTATGCCCAAAAACAGGATAGGCGTTAACGTTATTACAGATGAAAAACTGATATCATGAGATTTAACTGTTTCTATATCATTTTCCTCAGCATAGGCATTCTTATTTCAGGTGTTAGCTCCAAGGCCCAGCAAACCCCCGCTTTCAATGATAGTTATCAGCAGATAAGCAGGTTTATGGATACCGCCCTTATTCCCCTGAAAGGGGGAGCCACCAGCCTTGCTTTTTCCCTCAAAGCAGAAATTGATAAAGGAGAAATTATAAAGCTGGATTGTTCCACCAATGTTGCCGGAAATCTTAAACCAAGACTGTTCCGCTTACAGGAACTGGACATACGATGGAATAAATTCACTGGCAAAAGCGGTAAGTATTATATCATCATCCCCGTATATTTTATAGTAGAACATAGCACCGGTAAAATACAACTCAACTCAAAAACGGAATTTACCAATGGATTCTATTTTGATGATGGTGATCTCTTCGACAACAAACCCCTGAATAACTACTACTTCTTAAAACCGATTTACCTGCAACGCTATATCTGAGCAGGTGTCATCATTTTAACATTTTAGAAAGGTTACCTTTTCGGTGACCGGCGTATAAAGGTTAAATTCTTCTGTTATGCGCTTTTCATTCCATTACCTGGGGATTCCCCTGCTGGCGCTGTGTGCCTGCCAGTCAAATGTCAGTAAAGAGATGAGAGACTATGCAGCTACTGCTGATTCCACCTCTTTATCCAACGACATTACCCAAATCAATTCTGCTTCCCGCAAAAGAGTAAAATCTGCCGACGTCCGGTGCCGCGTCAACAACGTGTTTGCAGCCACTTCCAGCATGGAGCAACTCGTAACACGCCTCGGCGGAATCGTAGTAGAAAGTAACCTGCAAAACGAATCAGTTCAACAATTCAATCTGCCTTACACAGCCGACTCAGTAAAGCAGGTGCAGTTGTACACGCCTATTGCAAACATTACGCTGAAAGTACCTGTAGAACACCTCGACTCTGTAGTGAATGCACTCACCATCAATGCTGCGTATATTGATCACCGCGTAGTTAAAGACCAGGACATGACCCTGAAATACCTGGCTAATGCATTGAAGAAAGAACAACACGAACAACAGGAAGCACAACTCGCAAAAGTAGCCCCCGCAAAGAAAGGAACTACCCTCGATGTGGTGCAGTACAAAGACCAGAAAGCAGAGCAGATCATCGACCGGCAGATGGATAATCTCCAGATCAATGATGATGTGAACTATTCTACTTTCACCGTCCAGTTGTTCCAGCCACGGATCACCGATGAACAAATTGTAGTCAACCCGGAACGCCTCACCCGCGCAGGTTTTGGTACGGAATTGCTCGTTGCCCTGCGCACCGGCGCCGATGTTTTCCGTAATATCCTGCTCTTCTTTATTCAGCTGTGGCCTTTCCTCTTAGCCGCTGCACTGGGCTGGTTCGGCTACCGCAAAGTATTGCTGCGTAAAAGTTAAACCGCTTCCAGGAACGCTTCCAACACTTTATTAAACTCCGCCGGTCGCTCCATCATAGGAGCATGACCACAGGCTGCCAGCATTACCAGCGTGGCCTGCGGCAGGTAGCGCCTGAATTCTTCGGCTACTTCCGGCGGAGTTATTTTATCATCTTTCCCCCAGATCAGTAATACGGGCGTAGGAATATGAGGCAGCAGATCCGCTACATAATTGCGTTGTGCCGACTTTGCCATACGTACAATGCTGAAGCATTTGCGGGCATTGGTGGTAGTACTGAATACCTCATCTACCAACGCATCAGTGGCCACCGCAGGATCATAAAAAGTATACGCCACTCTTTCCCGGATATACGCATAATTACCCCGTTTGGGATAACTGCCCATACTGGTATTTTCGTATAAGCCGGAACTCCCGGTCAGGATTAATTGAGATACCCGCTCCGGATAACGGTGGGTATATAGAATGGCTACATGTCCGCCCAGTGAATTGCCTACCAGGATGACTTGTTGCAACTCCATCTCCCGGATATAATTTTCGAGAAAAGTAACGAGGAAATCCAGCTGATCGCCGGCAGGTGCCTCGTAAATAGGAAGTGCAGGAATATGTATATTGTAACGCGCCTGAAAATGACTGACTACCCCTTCCCAGTTGCTTAATCCGCCGAAAAGTCCATGCAGTAGGATCATGCTTTGTTTCATTGCTTTTTTGATACAAAGCTAGCAGGAGGTAGGCTCAATGACTGTGATCTCAGTCACAAAAGTTGCGGGTACGATCCAGGAGGAACAAACGCGCTCTGCTCAGGGCTTCCCGGCTGGTATACAGGTAACGCGCAATATTTGTCAGTGATATTTTTTGTATAATCGCAGGCCGGCGCTCCAGCAGGAACTTATATCGCTGCAAGGGTGTTTTTAAAGAAAGGATATACTGGTGTTCCGATTGCTGCTCCATCAACTCCTGGTACAATTGCAGGTTTACATGCAGGAGGTTCATGTGCAGGTCGTACAATGGCTGTAGTTTCTTGATATTGATTCTCAGTACCACTGCGTCTTCCATGGCCACAATGCTGATGGCGGAAGGTGCTCTTTTATTATAACTTTCACAGTTGGCCAGGAAATCATCTGCAAAGCCAAACTTGACTATTTTTTCATTTCCTTCCTCATCCACAATGGTGAATTTAAACAGGCCGGATATCACAAAGGCAGAATAACGGGCTACTTTTCCGTAGCGTAAAAATGAATCGCCTTTTTTGATATGTTTTACAGTGGCAATGCTGTCCAGCAGCAGCCATTCAGCGGTTGTCACCACCGGGTATTTTTTCATGAGACGATCATACCAGGCGGGCAAAGTTTGATTCATATGGGCAACTATTTGCCTGTAAGATAGGCATTCGTCCAAATAAAATAAAAATGCAGCAGACATACGATGACGCCTGCTGCAAGGTTGATGATATGCTGGTTGTTTACTTAGCCTGGTCGCGTAAGCCTTTTATTTTGTCATGTGAGGCCCGCAGTTCTGCTTTCTGGAGCGTCAGCAGTTCTTTGATAAATGCTGGCAGATGCTCATGATCGATCGCATCTTTATAGGCTCTTTGTGCAGCATCTTCTCCTGCTTCGCAGTTGGATAAAATGGTATGGCGGTCGTGACCGGTGAATACTGCTTTTACATCCATCCAGGCGCGGTATATTTTACCACTGGCAGTCGTACCTGCTTCCATGGTGCCTCCGTTAGCCTGTACTTCGCTTCCCAGCGCATTCCTCAACTGATGGCTTTCTGCAATCATTTCGGAAAAAATGGGTTTCAGGTCAGCATTTTCAGCAGTCAATTCTTTGAGTGCTTTTTCATAACCTACGATACGATCGTTGTTGATAGCGATCAGATCATTTAATACCTCATTAGTGGCAGTTGCATTTATCGTTTCCATGGTAATTTTTTTAAGTGTACCTGGTATCAGCCATAAAACATGCCAGCACTTCGAAATGCAGCAGGGGCGGCACTTCGCGTAATAATCAGGAAAACGGAAAGGGGAATCCGGTGTAGAAGGGGTTAATCATTCTGTGGCAGAACTTCGCAGATCTGCTGTGCAATAATGCGGTAGACTGCGGTTTCCTCAAAACGCGAAGCCACTACGATCTCAGTGCCGTTGGCATGCTGGTCGAACAGCTCTTGTACCAGTGCCGGACTGTTATTATCACGGGAAAGGTGCGCTAACAGGAGATGACTCATAAACGGAGGCCGGTGAGTGGTAAATATTTCCAGGGCCTGTTTATTGGATAAATGCCCTTTCCCGCCACGGATACGTTTTTTCAGATAGTAAGGGTACCGGCCTTTATCCAGCATTTCTTCGTCATAGTTTGCTTCCAGGAAAGCAGCATGACATTGCTGGAAATGACGGATCACATGCTCGCAGGGCGCTCCTATATCTGTAAATATCCCGATCGTAACAGCATTGCCAGCCACAATAAAACTATGTGGCTCAGAGGCATCATGATGTTTGGGAAAGGCCGTCACCGATAAGGTACCTATCTGTACCGGCTCATAAGGGGTAAAAGACATGACCAGCTGCTGCTCCAGGGTAAGACCGCCATGCACCATCGTGGCCTGGGTAATATACACCGGCAACCGGTACTTTTTAGCCAGCACGGTTACACCCCGGATATGATCAATATGTTCATGTGAAATGAAAATCGCTTTTACTTTGGTCATGGAAAGTCCAAGACGGGTCATCCGCTTCTCCGTTTCCCGGCAGGAAATCCCTGCATCCACCAACACCGCTTCGCTGTCATTCCCGATATAATAACAGTTCCCGTTGCTCCCCGAATTCAATGATGTAATAAATAGCGACATGTCGGCAAAGGTAGAAATTCAGATTGGTATTTGAGGAGTCCGGTGTTTATAAATGCAACTTTGTTGCAGATTATTATTTTCGTTATGTTTGCAGCTGATGAACACGCCAACATGATCCTTTTCCTGCATTGGGGTATAGCCCCTGAAATATTCCGTTTGGGCGGCTTCGGTCTGCGCTACTACAGTATCGGCTTCCTGCTGGCCTTTATGGCCTCGTACATGGTATTGTTGTGGGTGTTCCGGCGGGAACACTGGTCTCGCGAAACGCTGGATCGCCTGCTGATCTATATCGTAGCCGGCACGCTGATAGGCGCCCGCCTGGGGCATTGTTTTTTTTATGACTGGGCCTGGTACAGGGAACATCTCTGGGAGATAGTATTACCGTTCACTTTTACCGATGGGCAGTTCGTTTTCACGGGTTACCAGGGACTGGCCAGTCATGGCGCGGCCATCGGTATTGTCACGGCTGCTACGCTGTTCAGTTACCGGCAGCGGGTGCCCCTGATCTGGCTGCTGGACCGACTTGCCCTGGTAGTGCCCTTGGCCGGCGCTTTTATCCGCACCGGAAATTTCTTTAATTCAGAAATCATCGGTACGCCTTCTGGTCTTCCCTGGGCGGTGATTTTTACCCGGGTAGATAATATTCCCCGGCATCCCGCACAACTATACGAAGCACTGGCCTACCTGATCATCTTTGGGTTGTTGATGCGCCGGTATCGCCGGCAACCTGCTCCCGGCAAACTATTCGGCTGGCTGTTGATCGGCGTGTTCAGCGCCCGCTTTGGGATTGAATTCGTGAAGGAAAACCAGGTAGCCTTCGAAAAAGGACATTTGCTGAATATGGGGCAGTTGCTCAGCCTGCCGCTGATTGCCCTGGGTATTTATTTTTTAAATTTTTATAAGAGAAAGTATGGAGATCGCTGAACCGATAAAAGTCTACATTTTAACCGGCTTCCTGGGTGCGGGTAAAACCACCATTCTAAATAGCCTGCTGTCACAGTTTCCAGGTCATAAAAATATCGTGATAGAAAATGAATTTGGTAAAGTAAATATCGACGCCGGCCTGATTACGGAGAAAATTGACCAGTTATACGAACTCACCAGCGGCTGCATTTGCTGCTCACTGGATAACGACCTGCTCGAAGTATTGGGTAACATCCTGCAAAACACTGATCGCCCGGACCAGGTATTTATAGAAACCACCGGTATCGCCGATGTAGGCAATATCATCGGGATGTTTCACATGCCGGAAGTGCAACGGCATTATCAGCTGGTAAGTACTCTTTGCGTGGCAGATGCGGAGAATATTTTCGAACGGCTGCAACAACTACCGGAAACCGGAAAACAGCTTTCCTGTGCGGATATCATCATCATCAATAAAATAAAGCACCTCACCCTACCTGAACTGGTTTATTTATCCCAACAACTGGAACAAATGAACCCACTGGCTTTCATCACCACCACGGAAGATGGCCACGTGCCGCTGCATACCCTGCAGTTTTCAGAGAAGCCGCTGGTGCCCGTATCCACAGCTTCTCCCGTAAAACATCCGCATAAGGTAAACACCGTGCTGTTTGAATCACCGGATGCTTTCAATCTCAATATGCTGGTATTTGTTCTGGATTTTCATTTCAATGCGTATCCGGATCAGCTGTACCGCATTAAAGGCTATATCCGTGTAAAGGATACAGAAGAAAAGATGCTGGTGCAGTCGACCGGCAAATACCTGCATATCCAGCCTGCAGGCAGCTGGGGCGGGCAGCAGCCGGCATCTACACTGGTATTTATTGGGAAAGAGCTGAAATCGGCCACTATTCAGCGTATACTTGCACCCGCCATCAGAAAGGCACAGGAAAAAGTGGAGCGCGACAGGATCCGGTAAACCCACTGCCTCCATGTGACCAGTAAATTTTTATGGAAAATATCCGAGCTTGCATCTTTTGAAAAATGCATCTTCATGATAACAATCCGGAATGTTTTATTGATGGGAATGCTGACAGGAGCCACCGCTTTCGTATATGCCTCACAGTTGGAGGGCTGGGAAATCGCTGAAAAACCAAGGTCACTGACATTAGTGGAAGCCATGCTGCCGGCCTTGTGGTACACCGCAGGAAGCGGAACAGTCCTGTCACCCGCCACAGCGCCGGAAGTACGTATACCCGCTCCCGTAACTGCCCAAGAAAGTATTGCCGAACTTCCGCTACCCGCCGGATTTAAACGCCTGCCGCAGGAAGCCGGCAGCTTTGGCGCCTGGCTGCGCACTATTCACCTGAAAACAGATAACAAGGTATATCTCTATAACGGTCAGTTGAAAAATAATCAACAGGCCCAATACGCGGTACTGGATATTTCCATCGGCAATAAAGACCTGCAACAGTGCGCAGATGCAGTGATGCGCCTTTATGCTGAATACCTGTACGCCAGCAAACAATTCTCAAAAATAGCCTTTCATGCCACCGATGGAACACTCATGGACTATGCCAGCTGGATGAAAGGTGATCGCTTTGTATTAAGAAAAAACCGGCTTGTGAAAATAAGACAGGCGGCTGCATCCAGCGGGGAAGAGAGTTTCCACCGGTACCTGGAAACGGTGTTTGTATGGGCTGGTACTTTATCTCTCAGTAAGGAGTTGGTACCGGTAAAGGATACACGTAAAATACTGCCCGGCGATGTATTTATCAGGGGAGGTGCTCCGGGCCACGCCGTTATCGTCATGGATGTGGCGGAAAATAACGCAGGAGAACGGGTTTTTCTGCTGGCACAAAGCTATATGCCCGCACAGAATATTCACGTGCTGAAAAATCCGGCATCGTCAACGCCCTGGTATCCGGCTGCTTTTACAGGAAAACTATTAACGCCGGAGTGGGTATTTGACGCAGGTGAACTGGCACGTTTTCCATAAAAAAGAGGTCAGCCTGTAGACTGACCTCTTTTAATGTTACCGCATTTATGTTATTCAACTATGAGCGATATACTCATTTTCCACCGTGCCATCTGCATATAATTTCAGTATCGCATATCCAGCCGGTGTTTCCAGGTAATAACCTTCTCCGGCAGATTCTTTATCACCGGCTCCCCACCAATAACCGCTCATGGCGCCATTGCAGCAATACCGCACACCATTGTATACTGCATTGTCGGAGAGATGATTATGTCCGCTCAGACAGATCTTTACTTTATCACGGTACTGAAAGAACAACGATTTCAAACGTTGATGATCAGAGTGGCCGCCACCTACCAATATGGGCGTGATGCCGAGAATAGGATAATGTGACATCAGCAGGGTAGGGGTACCTGCAGGTAAGGCTTTCAGGTCCTGCTCCAGCCATTGATACTGTTCTTCATCCAGTTTTACGCCTTCGTTATTACCGTCCAGTATAATAAAATGCCAGCCTTTACGGGTAAAGCTGTAATAGCGATGCGGTATTTTCAGCCGCTTTACTACATAGTCTTTGCCATACATCGCATCATCCTTGGCGGGTGCCTGCCACCAGGTATCATGATTGCCGATACAGCTGTAAATATCATACGATTTCAACGTGCTGATACATTCGTCCCAGATCTGCCAGAGCTGCGTTACCCGCTCTCTTTTCACCGTATCATACGACGCATCAAAGATGGAGTCGCCGCCGTTAAGGAAAAAGTCCACCTTCCGGTTTTTGATTTCTTCCAGGCACTTTTGAAACCGTGCAGGTGCATCCAGATCTTCGCGTATATGCACATCTGTTATATGTGCAATTGTTAGTACCGGGCTGCGCTTTTTGTCTGTTGCAGCCTTTACGGCTGCCGGTCCCAGTAGGGTGCCGGCAGCCATCAGGCCTGTATGTTTGAGGATATCTCTTCTGTTCATAAAAATTTTATTTCCAGTCGAAAATCTGCGTCAGCGCAGGATTTAATGCCACCTGTGTATAAGGCACCGGGCGATAGTAGTACTTCGGTTCGGTAAACTTACGTACATTCGTTTCTGTTACCAGTGTACCACCTGCGTTGCCGTTTTTGAGGTATACCGTAACGCTTTCGCCTATACTACCTGCTTTGTAATACACCAGGGTGATGCCGAGCGAGTTTTTCTCTTTTTTATCTTCCGCAGGAATATCGCTGCCTTTATCGATGAGGATAATATCTTCTATACCATCACCGGTAAGGTCATATTTACCAAGGCCGGGGAAGTACATGCCTTCGGGGATTTTCTCCAGTAATTTACCGGCATGCCATCTCATCAGGTCATTAAACCGGTAGCCTTCCAGGGCAAATTCAATTCTTCTTTCCCGGCGTATTTCCAGTAACACACCTTTCATACCACCGGTTACGTCTTTGAACGCGGCCGCCAATAACGGATCGGGATCTGCATTGCTTACCGCGAGGTTGAGGGCGGGCATACCGGCGCGGGTGCGCAGCAGGTTCACGGACTGATCCAGATCTGTCTGCGTAAGACTGTTCAGTTCTGCTTTGGCTTCGGCATAAGTCAGCAGCGCTTCTGCGTAGCGGTAAACCGGGAAGTCCATGCTGCCGGCGATATTGTTGTCGGTGGTATTGTAATATCCTTTCAGCTGATGATAGCCTGTGAAGTTTTTATTAAGGCGCTGAATATAGGGCCGTGTTTCCCCGGCACGGATAAAACCAGGACCGGCCAGCGTTTGCCGCATACGTGGGTCCCTGTTCTGGAATTCTGCCACAAACGGCAGTTTATCATATCCGGCTATGCTGGTGAAACGCGTTCCGTCTTTCATCAGGTAAGTCTGTACCAGGTCGCGGGAAGGTGATTGCTCATAGTCGCCGAACACGTTGCCGTTGATATTGCTGTTGCTGCCTTTCACCATATCATACGGATCGGCCAGGATCACTTCTTTATTCTGGAGCAGGTCGAGGCTGGCAAACAGCGTGGCGTAATCCTGATCAGGTTTGCCGGTGTTATAGATGGAGAACTTGCCGGATTGCATGATGTCTGCTGCCTGGATCCGGGCGCTGTCGAGAAAGCGATTGGCGGTTCCTTCCAGCTTCAGTTCCGGGTGATATTTGCGGAAAGTACCTTCAAAAAGGGCGATACGTGCGTACAGCAGTTTTGCAGCCCACAGTCCGGGTGTACCGGTGGGTACTTTTTCCCGGATATGCGTGGAAGCAAAACTCAGGTCGGCCATCATGCTGTCTACTACCATCACTCTGGAATCACGACCTTTGAATAAATCGGCGTCACCTGGTTTCAATGCCCTGCTATACCAGGGTACATCGGAGTAACGGATAATTTTATCAAAGTAGAATTTGGCGCGGTAATACCTGGCCAGGCCGGCATAATGATCTTTTATCTCCTGGGTAACATTGGCTTTGTTATAGTTGTCCAGCAGGTAATTGATATCGCGCAGGCGGCCCCAGTCCCAGCCACCGGTAAGGGTCTGGGAACTCGGATTACCGATCATGATATTCTTTATTTCTACGGCGGCTGTAGTGGCTACGTTGTCGCTTTGCTGGTCACCGAGATATTCTCCGACATCGGTCAATGACAGCAGCCCGTTTACATACACTGCCAGGTCTTCTTCCGATTTAAAAAACAATTCAGGTGAAATAGCATCCTGCGGATAACGGTCCAGGAAATTTTTTTTACAGGAAGCACTGATCACCAGTACCCCGATAATTATATAACTGGTAAATTTTTTCATGTTGCAATGTTTAGCGGTCCGGTGTTACAGGTCAAGATTCAGTCCTACTGCATATTTGCGCTGGTAAGGATAAGCCCATCCAAAGCCATCGATGATGGATTCCGGATCGAGATATTTCTTAATGGCAGAGAACTCAAAAATATTTTCACCGGTCACATAGAAGCGCAAGCGATTGATGTGATAACGCCTGGTGAGCGATTGCGGCAAAGTATAACCTACCGTGATATTCTTGATACGGAGGTACGCCGCACTCAGCAGGTATTTGGATTGCGGAATATCGAGTCCTTTTTTGGCGTTGTTATCTGCCATCCATGATTGCAGTACCGGGTAATAGGAATTGGTGTTTTTATCTGCCAGTCCGGCTTTGATATACGAGTCGCTATGCTGTGCACGCGTGGCTTCGTTATCGGCGGTAGCGCGGTAGTAATCCAGGTTCCAGGGGTAAATGGCTGCATATGGCTGCTGATAAGGGCCCCAGAACAGGTAGTGGTGCGGATAATAATCCATCTTGCCGATACCTTGCAGGAAAACGGACAGGTCAATGCCGTTCCAGTTCATGTCCATATTAAAGCCAAAGCGGTAACGTGGACTGGTATTGCCGATTACTTTCAGGTCTTTCGGATCTTTTGCAGAGATACCCTGTTCTATTTTTCCGTTGCCATCCAGGTCTTTGTATTTAGGCCATCCTTCTACGATTTCCAGCGCACCCCAGGGAACGATGGCAGATTGATCGAGTTTGTTGATCTCATCTTTATTTTTGAAATAGCCATCATTCGTAAGTCCCCAGATTTCACCGAAGTTTTGTCCTGTCCAGTATTTGGAACCAAATAACTGCTGATCATTCTGGTAACGGGTAATGCTTGTTTTATCGTCAGAAAGGATCAGTTTAAATCCAACGTTCAGTGGTTTGGCGCCTACATTGAAATCGTTGCGGTAAGCCATACTGAGTTCCCATCCGCGGGTAGAGAGGTCTGCTACGTTCTGATTGGGAGCGGTAGTGCCCAGTACGCCGGGTAATTCCTGTCCGGGCGCGAGCATGCCTTTGGTATTACGCACAAAGTAATCGAAGCTGACCTGGAATTTATTTTGTACAAAGCCCATATCCGTTCCGAAATTGCTGGTAGTTACTTTTTCCCAGGTATAGTTGTTTGGATCCACGCTCAGTAACGGTGCACCGTTGATGACGGTCTGGTTAATATTACCATCTATCATGTAATTTGATTTCGCAGTACGCAGGGTTTGCAGGTACCCGAAGTAAGACACACTCTGGTTACCCAGGCTGCCATAGGAGCCCCTGAACTTGAGGGTGGATAATACGGGAGATATCCCACGCATAAAGCTTTCTTCGCTGGCGATCCAGGCGGCAGACACAGAAGGGAACAAGCCCCAGCGGTTGCTGGAAGGGAACCTGGAAGATCCGTCGTAACGGCCATTCGCTTCGATGATATAGCGGTCTTTGAACGTATAATTAATTCTTCCGAAAAAACTCCGGATAGCATAGGAGTAATAATCAGTACCTACTGTTGGGTCACCACTGGTGAGCGCAATGTAGGGGAGGGAAGAAGAGATCAGGTTTTGCTTGGAAGCATTGATCAGCTGCCATTCATAGCTCTCCTGATTATAACCGCCCAACAGCGTGATGCTGTGTATTTTGTTAAACGTTTTATGATAGTTGGCGAACAGGTCGATCACGTCATGACTGATGGTACCATTGTTTTCTGTCACCGATCCATTGCCGCCTTCCTGGCGGATATCGTTGGGGCCATAACCAATGTTGTACTTCTTCTGATCGATATGATATTTCCATAACTCTCTTTTGATACTGGCATCGCCGGTAATCTGGAGGTCGTTGTTCAGGAAAGAAGCCACACCACGGATAATGTTCTGAAATCCGAAGCGGGTGGAGGTATTGCGTCCGCCATCTACCAGCCTGGCCGCCAGTTTACCTGCGGCAGTATTAGCCCAGGTACCGTCTGGATTCACGGCCACCTGTGTCGGTTGCAGATAATATACATCGGTAATATTGTTGGAAGGCGCATCTGCCTTGGTCTGATAGATATTCAGGTTGTTATCTACCTGTAACCAGCTGATGGGCTTCAGGTTGATTTTACCGCGCAAACCGTATCTGTCCCAGTCGTCTTTCGCCAGTTTATTCAATCCGTTTTCTTTGGTATAATCGGCAGAAAGGAGGTAACTGATCGGAAGTTTCTTCGCAGTTTCTGCGCTACCGTTCAGGGAAATACCATGGTACTGGGAGAAATTGTTTTTACTGAAGAAGTAATCGTTCCAGTTATTGCTACCCATGTAAGCCCATTTGGTAGGGTCGCTGGGATCCAGGCGGGTATCGGGCAGGGAGGGATTATTGGATCTTTCCTTTGCCCATTTGTAATATTCATCGGAATAATTCACATAGTCCCAGGGAGTATTATCGGTAGATGTTTCCAGTACCCTTGAGTAGATATATGGATCTGTAACTGCATCCGGCATCACCGTGCGACGCGACATGGCGAAGTAATTGCTGTAGTTCACGGTTTGTTTGCCGCCGCTGGCTCCCTGTTTGGTGGTGATCAGGATTACGCCATAAGCTGCACGGGCGCCATAAATGGCTGCGGAAGCCGCATCGCGGAGTACAGAAATAGAGGCAATATCCGCCGGGTTGATACGCAGCAGGTCATCGGTCACGGAGGCAATACCATCAATGATGATCAGTGGGGATACCATACCCCCCGTGCCATTAATACTGGCAATACCACGGATATTAATGTTGGGTGTTTGTCCGGGTTTACCACCGGGATAACTGATGTTCAGTCCGGGGCTGAGGCCTTGCAATCCCTGCATTACGTTGGCAATAGGACGGGCAGCCAGCTGTTTACCGGCAATCTGGTCCACGGCGCCTGTTACGTTAATTTTCTTCTGGGTACCATATCCTACCACGATTACTTCTTCCATGGAGTTTTTGGAGGGCTCCAGGGTAATGGTCAGGGTTTCCCGGCCGTTGAGCGATATTTCCTGCTGGTCATATCCCACATAGGTCAGCACCAGGATGGCATTTTCGGGTACCTTTAATTCAAAGTCGCCTTTTTCGTTGGTGACGGTGCCGATGGTAGTATTTTTCAGGCGCACGCTTACACCAGGCAAGAGTTCGCCCGAAGGACTTACCACACGTCCTTTCACCAGGTTGTCTTTGCTGACTACCGCCGCAGGGGCTATCACAATCAGCTTATCAGACATCTTCCGGAAGTGAAGGGAAGTGTTGTCCAGTATTTCATTCAGTACTTTGTCGATCGTCCAATCCTTTGCATCGATAGATATTTTATGGTTCAACGGTAGATTATCATCATTATAAACAAACCTGTAATGGCTGTTTTTCTCCAGCAGGGAGAGGGCCTTATCCAATTGCACCTGCGAGAGCTTTACTGTGATGGTGGATTGAGAATGTACCTTTGCGCTTACGTGTAAACAGGCAAGGGTGACAAGCAGCATAGAAAGCTTCATAAAAATTAACAGTTTATATAACCTCCGGCTGGGCGGAAGCCAATTGTCCACTGTACTTTTTTTCATACATTTGTTTTGTTGGTTAATTAATTGTTGATGGAAAGTTTACCCAATACAAGGCCGTTAACCGATATTTACACGGGGAATGGTGCGAACATTTCCCGTTTTTTTTCAGTTACAGTTTTAAATGCGCAATAATTTCTAATTGTTCAGACGATCAGTTTGGTGTTTTACGAGTGAAAGAATATTAGTTAATCCATATTTTCCCGTCGGCATCTTTATGCCAGGAAAATGATAAAGTTGTTTCCAGCGCATTCAGTACTTCCTCCAGACTTTCAGACTCAAAAACGCCCGTGAAATACAGTTGCTTTTTACGGTTGTTGCTAAAGTTAATTTCTACTCCATACCATTGTTCCAGCATAGTCACTACTTTATCCAGCTGAAGGTGTTTAAATGCCAGCTTATTCTGTACCCACGCGGTTTCAGTGATGATACTATCCTGAAGGGTGGTCAGCTTACTTTTATAAATAACCAGTGGTGTATGCACAGCTACTATGTTCTCCGTTTGTTCGGTAGCGGGATGTACCGGTACGGTTAATTTTTCATTTGGTTTCAGGGACACTACCTGTTTGGATGCGTCGTTCAATACCACTTCCACGGAGCCCTGCACCAGTGACGCTACTGCGCTGTCTTCCAGCGGATAGGCCCTTACATTGAAAGAGGTGCCCAGTACCCGGATCTGAAAGGTTTTGGTGTGAACCCGGAAAGGTCTTTCTGCATCTGGTTGTACCACAAAAAAAGCTTCTCCTTCCAGCGTTACTTCCCTGGGCTGATGTGCGGCAAATTGCGGCGGATAGTCCAGTTTACTGCCCGCATTCAGCCATACGCGGGAGCCATCGGGTAGCAGTATCTGGGAGCGCATCCGTTTGTCGGTGACCAGTTGTGACAATACCACCGGTGTTTTTTTCTGCTGGCCATAGCGCCAGTAGCCACCCAGGGCCAGGAGAATTAGCAGTCCTGCAGCAATACCACTATACCATCCCCAATGGCGGCGGGGTTCCGGTGCTTCGGTGTATGGCTCCGCCTCGCTTATTTGCTGTAAGCGTTGCTGATGCTTTTCCATTAGTTGTTGTACCTGCTGTGGTGAATATTGCTTGCCGGCAGGTGTCCAGTTCTGACTGAATACCTCCCGTATATAGCTGGCATCCGGATACTGCTGCAACAATTGTCGCAGGTCTTCCGCTTCTTCTGTCGTTAATATGCCGGCCATTTCGCGGGCCAGTAATGCGTAAAGTTTTTCCTGATCCATAGTGTCAGTGAAGGACAAAAAAAGGTGCTTTTTTAAAGTGAATAGGCGATTTTGTCCCTGCGTCTAATAGAAGGACAAATAAGCAGGTGGAAATTCCCTAAAGGAAATAAAAAAAAATTAGGAGTCGAGCCGGAGATAGGTCTGGGCGGTTTCATCCGACAGGTCAAAACGGATGGCCAGGGATATTTTTTTGACGGCAATAGTCAGTTGTGCATCTACTGTTTTGGTGGAAATATTGAGCAGTTCCGCTACCTCCCGGTAGCTGAGCCGGTCTTGTTTGATCAGGCGGAATATAAGCTGGCAGCGGGCGGGCAGGCTCCGGATGGCTCTTTCTATCTTCTGGGATACTTCTGCAGATACCATTCCGTTTTCCGCCTCCGGTGCGATGGCCAGCATATCGGTATTCAACTCATCCAGCGAATCATGCTGATGTCTCTTCTGTTCCTGTAAAGTATTCAGTGAGCGGTTTTTGGTGCTGACATACAGATACACCACCGGGTTTTGCACATGTGAAAGCTCATTCTTTTTTTGCCATAGGGAAAGAAACACATCAGACACAATCTCTTCTGCCAGGTGGTAAGAGGATACAATGGATGCAGAAAAATGTATCAGCCGGGTACATAACGCTATGTATAGTTCATTATACGCCTGAACACTGTTGTCATAGCAGACCCTCTCAAAAAGCGCTTTTATCTGCTCATTTTCTCCCATGGCGCAAAAATATATAAATCAGGATAAGTCTGTTATTAAGTGTTTGTTACGGTTTTGGCTGACCTTCGTTGTATAGTCATTTACTTAACTTGAAGCAATATATACATTTCCTGTGGGATTCCATGACATGCCGATAATAATCGTTTTACTTATCTTTACCCGGTATCATGAGTGATTTTCCAGCTATAAAATTGTCCGTCCTCACCGGGAAAATTCAGCAGACCCTCCAGCAGGTGTTTGCTGAGCAAACTTATTGGGTGGTGGCAGATATTACCAATCATTCGTACTATCAGCAAAAAGGATATCATTATTTCGACCTGGTGGAAAAAGACGAAAATGCCGGTGGCATTGTCGCAAAAGTAGCCGCCGTTGCCTGGGGAAATGGCGCTATCCGGATCCGGGAATTTGAAACCGTAACCGGTCAGCCCTTTAAAAATGATATTCATGTATTGGTCAGGGTATCCGTTGGCTTCCACCAGGTGCATGGCTTGCAGATCACTCTCCTTGATATCGATACCAGCTTCACCGTAGGACTGCTCGAACAGCAAAAGCAACAAACCCTGCTGCGACTCACTACGGAATGCGCAGATTTTATCTATAAGTCCGGCGACCGCTATATTACCCGCAATAACCAGCTGCCCTTACATGCCGTCATCCAGCGATTAGCCGTAATTACCTCCGGCAACTCCGCCGGTTACCAGGATTTCCGGCATACGCTGGAACATAACCATTTTGGCTATACGTTCCGGATCGATAACTATTTCACTGTAGTGCAGGGGGAAACAAAAGCCGAGTTGGTACAGCAACGCCTGATCGATATCTACAACAGCCAGGTCCCTTATGATGCCGTCGTGATCATCCGGGGGGGCGGCGCGCAAACCGACTTCCTGATCTTCGACACTTTTATCCTTGGCCGGGCGGTAGCAAAGTTCCCGATTCCCATCATTACAGGAATTGGTCACCAGAAGAATGAAACCATCACAGACATGATGGCGCATACCGCCACCAAAACGCCTACCAAGGCAGCCGAGTTGATCATCGCCCACAACCGCTCCTTTGAAGAAGCCGTGATCAGTATGCAACAGAACATCCTGATCCGCTCCCAGCAATTGTTTTCCGCGCATTTCCAGGCATTGTCCTGGTTAAACAGCACCATTATCAACCAGTCGCGGACCTTGCTGGCCAATCATAAGGAAGCGCTGAACATAAGCCAGAACATCGTATTACATACTTCCAGGAACAGCCTGCTGAACCGGCACCGCGAACTGATCTCCGTATCAAACGCCGTATTGTCAAAACCCAGGATCACCGTCTCCAACAGGCTCAATGACCTGGACAATACTATCGGCCGTTTCCGGTCCTTCAGCCGTTTGTTCATTCAAAGCAAAAGAGGACAGGTCGCCCATTACGACGCCCTGTTCAAACTGATGAGTCCTGCCAGTATCCTGAAGCGTGGCTTCGCCATCGTTTACCAGGACGGGCACATTCTTCCCGACGCATCTTCCCTTCAGCCCGGTAGTCATATCCGGGTGGTATTGCAGGATGCTTCACTGGAGGCTACCATTACTGAAAAAAACATTACACATGAGCCAGGAACTGACATATGAAAGTGCCTATAATGAGTTACAACTGATTGCCGAAGAAATAGAAAATGAAGCTGTTTCTGTAGATCTGCTGGCTGAAAAGGTAAAACGGGCAGCTATTCTGATCGAATTCTGCCAGCAGAAACTGCGTGCCACGGAAACGGAGGTAAATAACATTATAAAGCAGATGGAGGGGAGTAAGGGAGGGGAGAAGTAATGTACTCTCTTTAGTGGTCAGGTCCACCGTCAACGATGATACATCTCCCTGATATCATTATGCACCCGGTACTAGTTCTTCCCCAACATGGCAATACTATCCTTGTACTGTAGGTAAAGCCGGTTAATACAGATCATCAGTTCATAGCGGGTACTGGTTTGCAATATAGCAGTGGATGGCTGGTAATGCGCCATAAAGTAATCCAGGCTGTCGCCATGCAGCCCCGTTACCTGTTGCACGATATCCGGATCATAGGCATGATCACAGTACGCTGCTTCTTCTTTGGCCAATAAAGTCTTCCGGAAGTTGTTCAGCCGCTTATTCCGCCGGAAAGAGAGATTTTTATACAGCTGGTTAATATTGACGCTTTGCCGTACGGTATGAAACTGATCCCGTAATTCTGCTTTATTTTCCTTCGGCAGCAGCAGGTTGAAATCCCATTGCTGTGGTTTCTTGAAATATTTACCGTATTCATCGCGGAGCCGCATGGAATCGGCAGAATGATTGTGCCCTCTTACAAGTTGTTGTTGCAGGGTGATGACGCCCTGGGTCATTTTTATGGAAAGGGTGGGGAGGTTAAACAGTTCCCTGCTGATGATGACCTGTTGCGGCAGATACCCTATCCTGGAAAAGCGCAGGGTATCGCCCGCGTGACTGCCAATGATAAAGGCGCCATTACTATCGGTGATCACTGTTTTACGGGTGCTGATGTTGATGCCGCTCACCCCTTCCAGTGGAAGAAAGGAAGTTGCATCGGTGATGCGCCCGGAAACGGTTTTCTGGGCAAAAACAGCGCCGGGTATCAGCAAGAAGATAATGGAAGTATAAGTGGCCTTCATGCACAACAGGTTTGTGCTAAGTTACCTGTGATGGTTGCTGGCAGTGAAAAGGTGAATTATAAAGTTTTGTTATATACGGGAGATAATTATCTACTGGGGTAACACGGGATTAATACTGTGAGTCTTGCGATCGGTGAATGAATGGCGCCAGCCGGCGCATTGCTGCGGAACGTATCTGCCGGAAAGCTACTGTATCTGCGAAGCCTAGAATACTTCATTGATTCCGAAATAGAAGCCCGATTGATCTTTGCCACGTCCGTAGTCCAACCGGATATTCACGCGCTTTTTGAACTCCCAGCGATAGCCGATGCCATAACTGATCAGCGACTGATGGAATTCAAATTCATTGATGCGGGGAAACACATTGCCCCCGCCTATCCATGCCACTACACCACTGCGGTTGTAGACTTTCTGTCGTAATTCTATCTGCGCGGCCAGGTAGTTTTTGTCGCGGAACCGGCCTTCGTAGTAGCCTCTCAGGCGACTGGAACCACCGGCTTCTGCCAGCAGGCTCCAGGGCACGTCGCCGCTCCGTTCTTCTCCATAGAGATCGGTGGCCAGTACGGCGCCTTTCCATAGCTGCTTGTACCAGTCGAACTGCAGATCAAACTGTGAAAACACGGCCTTGTTACCAAAAAAGGACGGAAAGAAACGATATCCTAGGCGAACGAACATGCCTTTGTAAGCGTTGGGAATGAAGTCGCGGGTATCATATACGATAAAGGGACCTGCCCCTATGCCCAACACTTTTTCTGGTATCATGAGGGGCTTGCCACCAGCAGTATCAATTTTCTTTGACTGTACATTCTGGATCTGGGTACAAAGACCAACAAACAGTTTCCCGTTCAGGTTAACGCTGAAATCTGCCAGCAGTTTTTCTGTGAGCTGCACATATTCCGTGTAATTGTCTTTCTCGTTGCCCGCATCATAACCGATTCCCCAGTATTTATTGGGCCGTGAGCTGAATGAAGCTTTGAGGGCCAGTCTGAAGCGGTCGTGCGGAAAAATGGTGGTATTGCTGATACCGATACCATAAAACCCTGTGAGGGCGCCGGAGGCATAAATCGCGGCATTGGAAACCGGTAGCAGGGAGTCTTTCTTATCTGTTTTGTATTGTGCTGCCATCATAACGGCCAGCCCAAAGCTGGTTTCCGGTGTATACACCGGCCCTCCGATGAAGCTGAGATCCACTTTTTTCTTTTTCTTTTCTACGTTGGTGTGTTTGAGATAATACATGATATTATCAAAAAAACCTTTGGGCGCAGCGAAAGTAGCAGTGGTGTCTGCCCGGTTTTGCTGCTGGGCATACCCTACAGCAGGAGCACTGAGTAGCAGTAGTAGTAAAGCGTTTCTATTCATGTATGACAATGCAATGAATATAACACGATTTTTATAAAATTGATGAGGGGAGATGAAAAAAGGTCGGTTTCTTACCGGAAACAACAAGCAGCACGGGGTTATCGTGCTGCTGCTGTTTTATTGGGGGGACACAAATGAATCGATGAAAGGGGGCGACAGTATATTCTTTTACCACGCCAGGGGTCACAAATAGATCGATGAAATAGGGCGACGGCATATTCTCCTGCCGCGCCCGGGGTTTACAAATCAATCGATAAACAATTGCGTCACGGCGGCGGTATTGGTAGCCCACTGCAGGGTATACACTTCGTCTGCCTTATCGGCGTCGGTGTGTACGAGCTGCTGTGCAGCTGCTTTTGCTTCGAGGAACTGACCTATACTCAGTTTACTATCCAGTTTTTTCAGGATGGCCTGTACAGTGGCAAAACTCAGGTCCTGCGCGACTTGTCCGTCGAAGGCCATTTCCAGCCAGATGATTTCACGGGCAGCTACATCCAGTACGCCGAAGACTAATCCCTTTGTAAGGCCGCCGGTAATGCGTACCATATGTTCTACACAGGATGGATCGTAGGCCACACCTTTTTTTTCAGAGATCTTCATCGGGTGCTGGCTGTTCATCCATCCCAGCACCATGTTCAGTGACAAGGCTCCCTTGCAGTAAGCGTTGCAGGTGAAAGTGACATACCGGGCGCCGGCCTTTTCCAGTTCAGGAATATCTATGGCGATATATTCTGCGGTTCCCACCTGGTCGGGGATGGAGCGGATATCTCCGCTATGTGTACATCCGGTTGTTTTCAGGTAGGCAAAGGAGCAGGTATCTACATGATGATCGTAAGCGATACGGCAGCTCAGGTCCATATCCAGGTGTTGGGCAGGCATTCCTTTTCCCCACTGCATAAACAGGATAATTTTATCGCTTTCTACCTTAAAACGTGTTCCCATTAAGGCGCCTGGCAGATCCTGCACCTGTTCGCTGCGGTCGCCGATAGCCAGTGGTATACGGTACAGTTCCGGTGCGATGAAGATGCTGCCGGCATTGGTAACCACTTTGGCGAATCGCTGCTTTATGGCGCCGATACACAGGTTGGTTACCGCCTGTTGCATTTCCTGCAGTTGTTCGTCTTCGTAGATACGCAGTTGCTGATTGGCCGGAATACTTTTGTTGACACCTCCCAGCGGTTTTACCGAACGGGTGGTGTTTTTATCAAAGTAGTACAGTGAATACATCTGTAAGGTCAGCAGCAAACGCATGGGCACTTTGTCTGTGATTTCCGCGAAGGCGGCAGTTACCCCGTCTGGTGAGAACCAAAGCATATTGGCAAACAGGGAGCGGGCAAATAAGCCTGGCCGCTGTTTCAACAACTGCATCGTATTGGCTTCATCGTAACGCAAGCGGAACTTGTTTACATGTCCCTGCCATACGGTGTAATCCTGGCGGTAGAAGCGGTCCATCATCTCCCGTAATTTTTCCAAGCCAGGGCGCTGGCTGAATTCGGCCAGTCGCAGGGCGCGGATAAAGCGCACCCACATTCCCCGCTGCGGATGCATGATTTCACACATGGCTCCGGCTTCCAGGTGGAGATGGTTCAGCCAGCAGGCTACCATCAAACCCTGGCGGCGGTTATATTTCAGTTTCAGCGTCGCGGCAGCGGCAGGCCGCTGCACCGCCGGATAGATATCCGGACGGAGCTGCCGCTGATTCTTTTTATTACGTTTAACAATAGTGCCAGGTTTGATCAGTTGCAGGAACCCGGTTTGTTTATACCAGAGATAACGGAGTATATCCGTAGGCGTAGTAAACAGTTTTCCGGCTTCCTCTGCCTGATCTTTTTCAATCAGCACATCTACTGCCGCAACCAATGTTTCTTTCATCCCGATCTTTACTGCCGGTAAAGGGAATAAAGACAACAACGTTTTCATACTTTCCACCTGTGTGGCGTCCAGTGCTGTTTTGGACGACAGCAGGTCTTTCAGGTAATCTGCAGCCAGCTGCGTATTCCAGCGTTTCAGGATGCGTAGTTTGCTACCCTGTCCGTAATGTTCTATTTCCCCGGTTTCAAACGGAGTACCGCAGAAAGGGCAACCATTGTATCTTTCCAGGGGAAAGGTATTGGCTGGTATAATATGTCCGCATTGCAGGGTAGTACCCGCACCTTTAAATATATTGGTAAACCAGGTAATCAGGTGATCTGTCAGCGATTCATGGGTAGGTACTTCCCAGTTTTTTATCAGCGGTGTCCAGTTCTTGTTAACCCCCATCACTTCCCGGAATGTTTCGAGGATAGTGGCCTGATACGCAGGTGTGGTGTGGTTCAGTGCATGCAGTAAATCTTCCGTTACCCCAAAGCCCAGTTTAGCCAGGTTGGCTACCAGCAAGCCTGTAGTGGGCGACAGCTGTGTACTGTTTTCCTGTACCACTGTTTCCGGAATAAAAATCGCCTGTTGTCTTAAACCCGTTTTTAACAATAATGTGTTCATCGTAATAGTATTAATAATCAGATAATGATGTTGCTGTTTTATCAGAAAAGAAGTAAGCAACACTTGACCTCGATTTTGTAAAGCAGGCCGGATTCGAACCGGCAACCCCCACATCCCTGTAAGAAGTAAGTTTTAATTGACCGGATGGTAATCTTAAAACTTTAATATGGTGCTCTGCCATTGAGCTACTGCTTTTCCATCTTCCGCGATAATTACAAATGTTCTTTTGGATCGAATGAAGTAACATTTATTTGACCGCTTCCGATGACACAAAGATGTCTACGTATGTACGCAATACATCTGCGTACTAAAATATTTCTCAAAAAAATATTTTAAGTTGTTGATTATCAATGTACATATTTTTAATTGAAGGATAGAAAAATTATACTACGCATGTATAATGCGTAGTATTTTCGTTTCTTTGTACAAATTAGTAGTATGTCCATCAATAAACTGGCCCTGATCCGTTATAAGGCCATCGATGAGTGTCTTGGTAACCGTTACCGTAAATGGACGCTGGAAGACCTCATTCAGAAAGTAGCCGACGTGTTGTACGACCTGGAAGGCATCAGCAGTGGTGTGAGTAAGCGTACCATACAGGCCGATATCCAGTTGATGCGTAGTGATAAACTCGGTTATAATGCCCCCATTATTGTAAAAGACCGTAAGTATTATTCCTATAGCGATCCGGCCTACAGCATTACCAATGCACCTATCAATAATGCCGATGTAGATAAGATGAAGGAAATTGTGGCCGTACTGAAACAGTTCAACGGCTTCAGCTACTTCGATGATATGAGCGATATGATTGCCCGGCTGGAAAACAACCTTTATAAATCCACCGACGTCCATCTCAACTGCATACAACTGGAAAATAATCACCTGCTGCTGGGGCTTGCACATATTAATCCCCTCTACCAGGCCACCCTGCATAAAAAAGCACTGCTCATAGAGTATAAGTCTTTTAAAGCCAGCAAATCACAGGAGTATATCTGCTATCCCTATCTCCTGAAAGAATACCGGAACCGCTGGTTCCTGATCACCCGCAGCAAACACGCTCCACAACTCACCACGCTCGCACTCGACCGTATGGTGAGTATCCAGGAACTTCCCAAAGAAAAATTCATCCCCTGGGATGGCATGCCCTTCGATGAATATTATGACAACCTGATCGGAGTTACTAAATCAGAGAAAGATCCCGTACATAAAGTAGTGTTGCAGATCGATAAAAAACACGCCCCTTATGTACTCACTAAACCATTGCATCATTCGCAACAGGTGTTGGCGGAAGACGAAAGTACCACAACACTCAGCATTCACGTTGTGCTGAACTTTGAACTGGAAAGGGAAATCATGGGATTCGGGGAACATATGAAGGTAATAGCTCCCAGACTACTGGTAAAAAAAATGGCCGCCCGGCTGTTGCAGGCGGCGCAAATGTATGACAAATCTTAGGAAATAACAGGTGATATCTGCCGTAGGAGCATTGATAAAAGAAACGCTGGTATCAACTACTCACCTTATGATAGATCATTGTATCAGATGCCAGCTGCTGTAAGCGATAGCCACCGGTATCAATTTTCAGTTTCGGTAACGCCTGCTGCAATTGCCTGAGCGTAGCAGGAGCAATCCCCGCTTCGTATACATATACCTGTTGCAGTTTTTTATTTTGCTGCAGTGCTAAAAAACCTTCGGGTGTTACCGCCGTTCCGGCGAGATTCAGATAGCGCAGTTCCCGGCAGTTATTCAGGGCACCCATGCCATTGCCTTTAATGGCAGTACGGCGAAGGTCAAGCCGGGTCAGCTTCTTCAATTGTCCCAATACTGCAAAGGCACTATCTGTAATAGCGGTACCGGATAGGTCTACCCAGATCAACTGTTCTTTCAGCCCGGTGAGCAGGGAAATATCCCGGTCGCTAAAACCCGCCGCATTAATCCCATCAATCATCAGGTAATGGCTTCCCGTTCCAACCGGCATTACTTTCAGTCCTTTTGCTTCCAGCGCTGCAATTTTATCCGCACTGCCGGCACTTACACTTTCATCCGGTACAAATTCCTGTTTATCCAGTGGGGTAGCAGGTTGCATGCCTTCCAGCACCGCCATAATACGCGGTGTTTTATCCAGTTCTTTCACGGTTTTACCGGCAGGAGCGCCGGTAGCAATCCACCAGTGCAACAGTTCCAGTTCCTGCGGTGTCACAGATGGCTTGCCTTTGGGAGGCATACGGTGTTCGTCTTCTTCCGGTAACAATAACCGCTTGAATAATTCGCTTTCTTCCGGCAAACTATCCTTCAGCACCGGTCCATGCTCTCCACCTTTCCGGATGAGGGCAATAGATTCCAGTCGCAGCCCGCCTTTCAGCTTCTGCTCATTATGACAACCATAACAGCGGTTCGCTAATACCGGTTGCACCAGGTCTTCGTACAGGCGCGCATCGCCAATGTTCGTATAGGCGACGGTGTTAACCGGCCCCTGTATGCCACTGAGTTTTTTTAACGGAGCGGGCATGGCCTGGGTGAGGTAATCATCGCCGTGGGTAAGACTACCCCCGTAATGCCCTGCGGCGCTCAGTAACAATACCATCAGCAATGCAGCGGGTAGTTGCAGGCGGGGAAACCGTTGGTGGTTTCTTTCCAGCAGGTATAACAGGATGCTTATAACGGCAACGCCTATACCAAGATATTTATGTGTCTGTAATAATTTCTCTTCATAGCCACCATCGAGCGATAACAGGTAGCCGGTAATACAACTGAAGATAGCGGACAACGCTGCTGCCAGCAATACGGTTGGCAGTGCGCTCCGCAGATGCCGCCACTTTTCCCTCCGTGCCAGCAGCGTTAAAATAAATGCAATAATTAAAATGCCGATGGGCAGGTGTACCAGTAAAGGATGCGAACGTCCGATAAACATACTCCAGCTGCCGGTACTGATCAATAATCTCATGGTTTGCTGTAGCGTTGTTTTAGCTGGTTCATCATAAATACATTGATATCCCACTGGTCGGCCACCGGTTGACGTGTATACGGCAACGTAGGAAGATAATCGGCCGGACCAAATTCCGTGAGGAACGTCAGCGGCTTACCGGCCGCCTGGTGCCGGTGTACGATCTGATCCCACCAGTCGAAATGCGCTTTTACAGCATTCGCCCATTCCGGCGCACGGGGATCATTCACCTGCGGGCCTTCGGGATGCCCGATGCGCGCATGTATATGCCCGGCGCGTTCCAGCGCTTTTGCTACTGTGGCTGCCTGATCATGCAGCAGGCTTTCATGTACATTACACCAGTGAGAAATATCCAGCGTAAGCCGCAGATCCGGCTTCGCGTCGATAAACTGTTTGGCAATATGTGCGGCAAACAACATACGCGAACGGTGCGTTTCATGGTATACCGGTATCCCCGATTGTTTGGAGATCCGGACGGTCATATCGATTAAGGCACTGTTCTGTTCAAAGGAAAAATAATCTTTTCCGGAATGACAGTTGATATAGAGCGGTTTAACTTTACTATTGCTGGTAGCAGCTTTCAGCATACTTTCAAACTGCTGTGCGTGTTTCGTATAGTCGCTGTCGTAACCCGCACATAAATAGCCCACGGCCAGGCCGGTTTCTTCCAATGCGGTATATAATTCCTGTTGAACGGCATTATCGTTCGACCACCAGACTTCAAGTCCGTCGTAGCCCGCCTTTTTTGCCTGGCGGCAGAAATCACCGATAGAACCGGTATAGCCCCAGTTGGTGGCCATTACAATAAGACGATATCCATCTTTCACTACGGGAGCGCTGGCGGCTGAAAATGCCGGCAGGGAAGGGATACATAACGCAGAACCAAGGATGGCGGATTGTTTGATAAAATTTCTCCTGTTGTTATTCATGAACGCTTTAGCTTAATATGGGTGTAATTACTTTTCCGCCGGTATCGGTCAGCCGGAACGGCCGGCCCTGGAACTGGAACGTGAGCTTTTCGTGATCAAAGCCCAGCTGCTGCAGAATGGTGGCATGGATATCATTGATAGCTACTTTTCCTTTCACGGCAGCGTAGCCAATTTCATCGGTTTCTCCGTAAGAAAATCCTTTTTTGATCCCGGCGCCCGCCATCCACATGGTAAAGGCTTCTACGTGGTGATCACGGCCAAGGAAAGGCATGTCTTTACCATCACGGTTTTCCTGCATCGGTGTGCGGCCAAATTCACCACCCCAGATCACCAGGGTTTCATCGAGCAAACCACGTTGTTTCAGATCCTGTAGCAACGCGGTAATAGGGCGGTCAATTTCCCGGCACTTGTTACGGAAGCCGTAGTCGATAGCCAGATTTTCATCGGTGCCATGACTATCCCAGCCCCAGTCGTACAGTTGTACAAAACGCACGCCTTTTTCCACCAGTTTGCGTGCCAGCAAACAGTTGTTGGCAAAGGATTCTTTACCTGGCTGCGTGCCGTACATTTCATGGATATAATCCGGTTCCTTATTGATGTTCATCACTTCCGGTACAGAGATCTGCATTTTATACGCCAGCTCGTACTGGGAAATGCGCGACAATGTTTCCGGATCGCCGAAAGTGGCGTATTCCTGTTTGTTGATTTCGTTGATAGCATTGATCGATTCCCGGCGCAGATCGCGGCTCATACCTTCCGGATCGGTCAGGTACAACACCGGTTCTCCTTTGGTACGGCATTGTACGCCCTGGTATACCGAAGGCAGAAAGCCGCTGCCCCACACGCTTTTACCTGCATCGGGTGTTTTACCGCCGGAAGTAAGAACTACAAAGCCGGGCAGGTTGTCGTTTTCAGAACCAAGACCATAAGTTACCCAGGATCCGATGCTGGGCCTGCCCAGTCGCGCGCTGCCGGTTTGCATCAGCAATTGTGCCGGGCCGTGGTTAAACTGATCCGTTTGCACGGCTTTCAGGAAGCTCACGTCATCGGCCATGGTGGCGAAGTGTGGCAGATGATCAGAAATCCAGGCCCTGGATTCACCATGTTGGGCGAAGACCGCCTGCGGGCCCAGCATTTTTGGAACACCACGGATGAAGGCGAACTTTTTCCCTTCCAGCAGGGAAGGCGGACAAAGCTGGTTATGTAATTTCTGCAGTGCCGGTTTGTAATCAAATAGTTCCAGCTGGGAGGGCGCACCGGCCATGTGCAGATAGATCACGCTTTTGGCCCTGGCCGGGAACTGTGGTACCCGGGGCGCCATGGGATTGCCGGCTACGTCCAGTAGTGTTTTGCCACTGCTGCCGCAGCTGGCAAGGAAGGAGGTGAATGCGGCGGCGCCCAATCCTTTCACACAATCCATGAGAAAGTGGCGGCGGGTAAAATACCGCAACGTTTGATCATTGGCTTCCTTTATGAGTCTTGCATGCTTAGTCATACCGCATTAGGATTTAGTCAGGAATTCATCCAGGTTCATAATAGCGTTGGCTACTACCGTAAGTGCCGCCAGTTCCGCTTTTTGTGGTGTATTATCTTTTTGCTGCAACAGTTTATCTGCTTCTGCGGGTTTTTGCTGATACTCCTTCAGGGCCGATGTATACAGCTGTTGCAATGCTTTCAGTTTGTTATCAGGTAATGTTTTGTACATCGCAGCCTGGTAACCCCAACGGATACCCGCAGCGGCATCATTGCCACCTTTTTGCAGCATCTGCCTGGCCAATGCGGCGGCTGTTTCCACGTACACCGGATCATTGAGCGTTACCAGTGCCTGCAGGGGCGTATTGGTGCGTATGCGGCGTTGCAGGCATACTTCGCGGCTGCTGCCATCAAAAGAAATCATGGAAGGATAAGGGCTGGTGCGTTTCTGAAAAACATATAACGCCCGGCGGAACTGGTTGCCGTCGTTGGCTGTTTTCCAGGTAGCTCCGCTCCATACGGTTTGCCAGATATTATCCGGTTGATACGGCATAATACTGGCGCCATACATATTCCGGTTCAGCAGGCCGCTCACAGTGAGTGCCTGGTCTCTTACCTCTTCTGCAGTAAGCCTGAAATGCGGACCTCTTGCCAGCAGGCGGTTGGCCGGATCTTTTTCCTGTAATTCAGGCGTGGTGGCGGAAGATTGTTTATAAGCGGCAGAAAGTACTATCTCGCGCAGCAGTGGTTTTAGATGCCACTGGTATTTATTCATCAGCTGATAGGAAAGATAATCCAGCAGTTCAGGGTGCGAAGGGAGGAAGCCCTGTGTACCAAAGTCTTCAATGGTTTCCACAATACCTGTTCCAAAAATCTGCTCCCATAGCCTGTTTACCATTACCCGGGCTGTCAGTGGATTTTTCTTATCAGTGAGCCACATCGCCAGTCCGAGCCGGTTACGCGGTGCTTTCGCCGGGAAAGGATTCAGTGAATGGGGAACATCCGGTGTAACGGCTTTTCCTTTTACCATCCAGTTGCCTCTTTCGAACACATTGGTAATACGCGCCATTACGGGTGGATTTTCTACCATGATAGGTACATCTTCCGGGTTCTGGTTCACGATGGTGAGCATGGTTGCGTTGATCTTATCATAACCAGGTTTTCCTTTACCGGGCAGATCATCGCGGAGTGCAAACCATTCCACACTGCAAACCGCATCTGCCGGGTTCAGCGAAGGATTACGGAAAATGAGATACAGGTCATGTGTACCTGTTACAGCCGGCAGCGGCATACTGATAGCGAGGCGGCCATTGGTAGGCGCCAGCGCCTGTTTGATGATGGTGCGGCCCTGTAAACTATCCAGTCTGAATTCTACCGTACCACCTTTACTGCCGGTCCAGTAGTTCATGAGTAACTGCGTTTTTCCATCCAGGTTTTGATGAGGCAAACGGCAACTGCCGCCATTGCGCACCCCCATGTATTTGGTATCGAGCAGGGCGCCGTTGATATAGTTATCGGCGTCGTGTGCATGCACCTTGGGTTCCAGCACGGAAAGGAATTCGGCCACTTCGGCCGATTGCTTCGCGGTGCCATTCTGTGTTACCCAATCGCTCACCTGCCGTACTTCGGACGTACTAACGCTGTCGTACAAACGAAGTTTAGGATGTTCCATGTGGGTATCTTCATCACGGGTATTGTTGAGGAAGGCCAGCAGTTTATAATAGTCTTCAAAGCGGAAAGGATCGTAGGGATGGCTATGGCATTGCACGCAGGCGATGGTAACTCCCTGGAATACATCCATGGTGGTGGCTACGCGGTCCATTACAGCAGCAGTACGGAATTCTTCATCCTGTGTACCGCCTTCATCATTGGTCATGGTATTGCGGTTAAATGCCGTGGCAATGAGCTGATCGCGGGTAGGAGCGGGTAGGAGATCGCCTGCCAGCTGTTCAATGGTGAAGCTGTCGTACGGCATGTCGTTGTTGAATGCATTGATGACCCAGTCGCGGTACCGCCATATTCTCCGGTTATCGTCCCTTTCGTAGCCTTTGGTATCTGAGTAGCGGGCCAGGTCGAGCCACATAGCCGCCCAGCGTTCGCCATAATGCGGTGATTGCAGAAGTGAATCCACCAGTTGCTCGTAGGCACGGGGATCTTTGTTGCTGGCAAACTGCTGTGCCATTTCGGTTGTAGGTGGCAGGCCGGTGAGATCCAGGCTAACGCGGCGTAACAGGGTCATCTTGTCTGCTTCGGGGGCCGGTTTCAGCCCTTCTTCCTTGAGTTTGGCCTGTATAAAATGATCAATATCGTTGCCATTGGTAACGGAAATATCAGGCAGGGGAATGTTTTTGGGAGATACATACGCCCAGTGTTCACCCCATTCCGCCCCTTGTTTCACCCAGCGGGTGAGCACATCTATTTCGTGATCAGTAAGCGGTTCGCCTTTCTGGGGCATTCTTTCTTTCGGATCTTTACAGGTAAGGCGGCGGATAAATTCACTCTTTTCCGGGTGGCCGGGAATGATGGCGGGCTTGCCGGACTTAGTGACGCCCAGGGCTTCTTCCCGGAACAATACACTGAATCCGCCACTTTGTTTCACGCCTCCGTGACAGCTGATACAATGTTTATTGAGCACGGGTTTTACCTCCGTACTGAAGTCTACTTTTTTACCGGAGTGACAGGCCGCAAACAGCAAACCTGCTCCCGCAGAAAAAGCGAGGATCACTGTAATCCTCAACGTGGAGAGTTGGATCATTGTAGTTTTTTCATTGACGTCTGTAAAAATAACACGGACGCAGGAAAAAGGGGCTAGATGATATGCTGATTATGATGGATAATTTTACGATTATGCGTTTCTTTCGCGGTACTGATTCGGCGACACACCCATTACCCGGGTAAACATTCGTGAGAAGTAGCAGGGATCTTCCATACCCAGCCGGGCAGCCACTTCCTTGATACGCAGCTGGGTAAACAGCAGGTATTGGCAGGCCTTCTGGATTTTCAGCTGGTTGAAATATTCGATGGGGGAGAAGCCCGTATTATTTTTAAAAAGAAAGCAGAAGTGCGACTGGGACAGGTTTACAGACTGCGCCATCTGTTGCAGCGTCAGCATATGATCCAGGTGGCTATTCATAAAATCAATGGCCTGGTCTATGTTATCGTGGCGCTGTCTGGCTTTTCCCGGTTTCGCCATCTCCGGGTAAATACAGGACGACAAAAAAGACCAGAAGTTCATGTTGGACCATACCAGGTTTTCTTCCCGGTATCCGCGCTGTAGCTGCTCATAGATGCGTTCAAACAACGGTATGCGTTCAGGAGAATGCTGCAGCACGATTTTATGTCCCTTCCATTCCCTGACGGCAGTTTCCACAATACTATCCGCACTGGTTCCCTGGAAATGTGCCCAGTAAATAGTCCATGGATCGGTTTCATCAGCACTGTATTCATGCGCCCATTTGCGGGGCAACAGGATACAATCGCCGGCTTCCATAAGGTATGTTTCTTTTCTAAGCGTAACATTGCCCTTACCCTCTGTACAATAGATGAGGATATGCTGATCCGCACCCTGCGTCCGTTTCCGGTGGTGAAACATGGCTTTCGGATAGCAACCGATATCTGTGATGAATAGGGGCGTCAGCGCCGGTTCCCGTGCACATTTTCCGCTGAGTACATTACGCGGTATTACAATCATACGCTGACCCTGGAATCCTTCTTTCTTCCTGATCATACTATCAACAGGTTTTCCGACAAAGTAAGAAAATCCATTTTATTTCCTGCCTGCTGCCGGTAAACAACAGTCGTATTTTGATACAAGGTTATTTTGCGGGTCCGCCGGTAAATAAACCGGCAGATACCAATCCCTCCGGTACATCACTCATATAGCAAACTCCTGCCTGCTCGTTCATCGTGTTATTAACTATCATTTCTTTAGAAACTTTCAGAATATTTTGAAAATTCGATAAGTTTAAATACCTTTGATCCTGAAAGCAAATGAACCCATATGAATACCATTGCTTACGCGATTTATCTCGCTATCACTTACCTGATCACCGTGAATGTGGGATGGCGGTTTTACCGCAACGGAAGGGTGTTTATTCTCGGCCTGATGGAACAACAGAAAGGCCTGGCAGATGCCATCAATAACATCTTACTGGTGGGATATTATCTCGTGAACCTGGGTTATGCCACAGTGATGATCAGTACCTGGGATACGATCCGCAACTGGACGGAAATGCTGGTGAGTATTACCACCATGACCGGCCTGATCCTCCTTTCCCTCGCCGTATTGCACTGCTTTAATATGCTGGTCATCTACCTTATCAGTAAAAGAAAACAAACCATTCCATCACTTAAATCATAGTATATGCAACCCTCTTTCAACTTTTTTGCCTACATGATCTATCTGCCGGTGGTAACTGCAGTTACCTGGCTGGTCGCCTACACGTTGTTTAAAAACAGTAAAGTGTTTATGCTGGATATTTTTCACGGCAACCAGGAACTGGCAGCTGCGACCAACAAATTATTTGAAACCGGTTTTTACCTGTTGAATATCGGTTTCGCTTTCTGGATCATGAAAATCGCGGAAACGATCTCCAATCCACGTTCTATGATGGAAATACTCAGCGGTCGCATCGGCGGATTTTTCATCTGGCTGGGCATCATGCTCTTCCTGAATTTATACCTCTTCTTCCGGGGCAGAAGAATTTCCAAAAGCAAAACGAAACCACTCCCGATTGTATCATAACCGGCCCTTCATCCAAACCCATGAGCGGCGTATGCCTGCTGGCTTACGCACCCGTTTCCCTATACCACTGAAATACCATCACAAAAAAATCCCGGCGCTGTTAGCCGGGATTTTCTATTTCTTATGGTATAATAAATCATTCATCTACAATTTCCACACCCAGTCCATCCAGCAGCGATAGCGCATCCGGTAAACTGAATTTTGCTTTTCGTATTTTATTCCCCTGTACATCAATAGCATAACGTTGCGCACCCACAAAATTGGCCTGGGTAAGATCCGTCAGGGCAAATCGTGCTCCGGCCAGGTCGGTGCCCCGGAAATCTGCCTGTGTTAAATTGCACTCCGTAAAGTTGGCTTCATCTGCCTGGCAATTTTTAAAGATGCCTTTCTTCAGATTTAATCCTGAGAAGCTGGAGTAACTGATACGGCTATGATGGAATTCTACTGTAAGCGGCGGCCGTGCATTATGCCAGGCAATACCGATGGCCTTTGTTTCCTGCAATACCACCCGGCTGAAGGAGGTTTTTGTAAACTGGATCAACGACAGATCACAGGCTTCAAAAGTACATTTATCAAAAGAACATTCATCAAAAATACATTCCTTCAGGCTACACTTGTAAAAGTGACAATCATAAAAATCTCTTCCGGAAATGGTTTTTCCCTCCCAGATGATGTTCTCAAATCTTTTATGTTCATGTGAAACTTCTTCCTCATACTGAGCCACGGCAAAATAATTTAGTGCCTAAAGATAAGCATCCGGAATAGTATTATTTTGACAAAAACTGTTATTGATTTGATATCTGATTATCCGCTATGTTTTGTATGTCTTTCTGGTAAAGGGTTGTAGCCAACTGCTATTCAGGCAGTATACATTCTTCCGGTTTTTTATCTTTCTTTTTTTATTTTTATCCCCGATTTATTTGCAGGACAGACATTGGAGCCATCAGTAAAAGATACTACTCATTCCCTGTTACTACGTGTAGCATTAGGACAGGAAGATGCATTTCGTGAATTTTTTCACGAGTATAGCGGTAATATATATACTGTTGCATTGATGATGACCAAATCTGCTGTAGTAGCGGAAGACATGGTGCAGGAAATTTTTCTGAAGCTTTGGCTGAACCGCGCTGCACTGGCGGAAATAGATAATATCCGTGGCTATATCTTCATCAATGCCCGTAATTATATCTTTAATGAATTACGGAAAAAATCGTACGACCAGCATTTTACAGACGATCTCTTACATTTCTTTTCCGAAACTTCAGCCACGCCTGAACAGGCTTTATTGCAAAAAGAATCCGGGCAGTTGCTGAAACAGGCGATAGATCATTTGCCCACACAGCAGCAGCATATTTACCGCCTCAGCCGCGAAGAAGGTTTAACCCAGGAAGAAATTGCGGAACGCCTGCATATCAGTAAACATACCGTTCGGAATCACATGGCCCAGGCCCTGCAAAATATCCGGCGTTTCCTGGAATCCCGTGCCAGCGGGCTTTTGTTATTAATTTGTGCTATAGAAATCTTTCTCTGGAAAAAGAATTAAATTTTTTTTCCTGCCGGCTAGTATTCCCTGTTTAAATATGTGTCTTTATAACCGTATGCACCACAAATGCTTAACAGGTGTGCGTTTTTGATATCGAGGAATGAGTGAACGATTTAACATATTATGGCAGGGATACCTGGACAACCAACTGACCACAACAGAACTGGAAGCGTTTATCCGTGAACTGCAGGCTACAGAAAGCCCGGTGCCGGAAGCGTTGCTGCAACTGCTGGAAAATTATTCCGGGGAAAGCCTGCTCTCTGCGGAGAGAGAAGAAATACTCTTTAATAATATTATTACCCGCGAAAAGCAGTTGCGGAAAAAATCAGTGCCGCTTTATAAACGCCCGTTAATCCGCGCAGCGGCAGTGATATTGCTGCTCGCGGCAGTGGGTGGGGGATGGCTGCTACGACAGCAACTGGCATTGCCATCTCCCGTAAACAAACCGGTAGCAATGGTCACCGACAAAGCCGTGCTCACCCTCGCAGACGGATCGCAGGTACCATTGGATAGCGCAGGTGAACAAACCATCTGGCAGCAGCAAACAGCTATCCGTCAGCAAAGCGGCCAGCTGCAATACCAGGCCACCACACACAATGCGCCGGTTGCCTTCAATGTATTGTCTACACCCCGTGGCGGACAATATAAACTGGTATTGCCCGACGGATCAAAGGTTTGGCTCAATGCTTCCTCTTCCCTGCGCTTCCCTACAGCCTTCACCGGCAAGGAACGGGAGGTAATCCTGAAGGGAGAAGGCTACTTCGAGATTGCAGCGCAACCACAACAACCGTTTACCGTAAAAACCGGGGAAACCACCATCAGTGTACTGGGTACAGCCTTTAATATAAAAGCATATGAAAATGAACCGGCACAGCAAACCACTTTGCTCAGTGGCAGCATTAAAGTAAGCAACGGCCATGAACAGGTGATCCTGCAGCCCGGTAAAATGGCCGCCATCACTAACAACAACATCAGTATCCGCAATGCCGATACCACGGAGGTAGCAGCATGGAGAAACGGGCAGCTGTCGTTCGGTGGCGCAGATATCAAAAGCATCCTGCGCGATGTGGAAAGATGGTATAACGTAGATGTAATATATACAGGAACAATACCAGACCGCCGTTTCGGCGGACTGATGGACAAACAGGTGCCTTTGCCGGTAATCCTGGAGTTTTTAAACGAGAATGGCATACATGCCACGTTGAAGGGGAGAACAGTTACAGTGACGCCGTAGCGCCTGCACAACAACATTAATGACGATATGAAAGCTGCCTTTGAAAAAAGGAGGTGGCTGCTATTTGCCGGATAAAAAGTAAGAATCAAGAACCAACCATGACCACTATGCCATCATCAACCAAACTGCTGTTAGTTATGAGAATGACTGCTATGTTACTACTGGCGGCCACGTTACAGATCAGCGCTGCGGCCTTCTCGCAGGGGGTGAGTATTACCACCACCAATAGCCCCCTGCCGAAGGTATTCAGCCAGATCCGTCAGCAAACAGGCTATTCCTTTTTCTGGGATCAGCAACTGCTCGACAAAATGCAGCCAGTGAGTGTAAACATCCGGAACGCTTCCCTGGAAGATGCACTGGAAGCCTGTCTGAAAGGATTACCGCTGACCTTTGTGATCAAAGCCGATAAAAAGGCGGTCTTTATAAAGGCAGCACAAACGGCCCCGGTGTCGTTTAAAGAGGACGCCCCTGCATTATCAGATCTCAGGGGTAGGATTACTAACGAAAAAAATGAACCCATTCCCGGTGTCAGCATAGTGCTGAAAGGTACTGCCAGGGGAGCGCTTACTGCCGCCGACGGTACTTTTGAGTTAAAACAGCTACCGGAAGGAGCGGTGATCCTCGTGAGAATGGTAGGCTTTGAAACCCAGGAGATCCGGCTGAATGGCCGTACCACACTGGATGTGAAGATGAAGGTACTGCCACAGCAGATCAGTGAAGTCACCGTATCTACGGGTATCTTTTCCCGTAAGAAAGAAAGTTTTACAGGATCCTATTCAGTATACACCGGAGAGCAACTGAAAACCATCGGAAACCAAAACATTGTGCAGAGTTTACGCACGCTGGATCCGTCTTTCCTGGTAATGGAAAATAACCTCGCCGGTTCCAACCCCAATGTGATGCCCAATCTTTCTATCCAGGGGAAAACAAGCATGATTGGCGCTACCGACCAGTTGAAGAACGATCCGAACCAACCGTTATTCATCATGGATGGTTTTGAAACAGATCTCGCTACCATTATCGGCCTCGATATGAACCGCGTGGCATCCATCACGATCCTGAAAGATGCTGCATCTACGGCGCTGTATGGCTCCAAAGCCGCCAATGGAGTAGTGGTGGTGGAAACGAAATTGCCCCGCAATGGTAAAATGAGTCTCTCTTTTACTACCGATAACAGTCTCTCTTTCGCTGATCTGCATGATTATAACATGATGGACGCAGCGGAAATATTACAGTTCCAGAAACAGGTAGGCGTGTACAGTGCACCTACCGATAAAATGGAAGACCGCATCCGCCTGGATTCGATCTATAACCGCCGGCTGAGTAACGTACAGCGAGGCGTAAATACTTACTGGATGGGCGCTCCGCTGGTACCTACCGCTTACTCCCAGAATTACTCCATTTATGTAGATGGGGGAGATCATAAATTCAGGTATGGCCTGGGCCTCAAATACGGCCAGACACCCGGCGTGATGAAAGGTTCCGGCAGAAATACCGGCAATGCCAACATCGACCTGATGTACCGCACCGGGAAATTTTCCTTTACCAACAAATTATTGCTGACTTCCTATAAAGCAACGGAATCGCCCTATGGCAGTTATTCTCAGTATGTAACAGCGATGCCTTATTTCGTGGCCGATACCGCAAAGTACCTGGAATCGATCGCGAATTACAACACCGGTAATCCACCGACTTACGAAAGAACGCCCAATCCTCTATACCAGATTGGATTGCCCAATAAAAATGAAACCAACAACCTGCAGATCAGCAACCGTTTTTCCGCTTTCTACCAGGCTACAAAATATCTGCGTTTTGATGCACGTTTCGCTGTGACAAAGAACAATACTTCCACAGAAATATTACGTGCGCCGCAGAATTCGGAGTTTGATAACAAAGATGTCACTCAGCGTGGATTGTACAGCAATTCAAAAAATGATAATTTCTTTTACCAGGGATTTCTACAGGGAAGCTACGGACAAGTATTCAACGGCAAACATGAAGTAAATATAGTTCCCGGTTTCCAGATAGATAATACCACGAATGTCTTCAATGCCTACAGCGTAACAGGTTTCCCCGCAGGCTCTTTCCTGTCGCCTTCCCTGGGTACGGAATACCCGGAAGGAGAAAAACCTTCCTATGGAAGGAATGTAACCCGCGCTATGAGCGGTTTTGCCAACTTCCACTACGGCTACGACCGCAGGTATATGTTTGATTTCAACTATCGTAAAGACGGCTCTTCTGTATTTGGCAGCAACAGGCGTTTTACGGATACCTGGACAGTAGGACTCGCCTGGAACCTGCATAATGAAGCATTCATGAAGCAGAGCAGTATTATCAGCTATATGCAGCTGCGCGCAAGTATCGGTAACCCCGGTAACCAGAGCTTCGGTAGCTATAATTCCTTTACCACCCTTAATTACTACGGATCCATGATCAATGATAATGGCAGTGGTCTGGTAGTGGGCACCTGGGGGAATCCGGACCTGGCCTGGCAGAAGACATTAAATAAAACCATCGGTTTTGAAGGCCGCCTGTTTAAAGACCGGCTCAGCGCCACCCTGAATATCTATGATAAATTTACCGATCCATTGGTGGTGTCTTTGCCAAATGCCCCGTCTGTAGGGTCTTCTACACAGATGATCAATATCGGTAACCTGCGCACACAGGGTATAGATTTTACTTTAATCGGTACCGTGATCAGCATTCCCAAAGACAGGATCTACTGGCGGGTGAATGTAAGTGGCGGACATTACAATGCTACCTATGGTGGTATCGGTAATTCACTCGATATTCTCAATGGTAAGAATCAGAGCGCAAATGGTTCCGATAGTCTAAGGCATGATATGGCCAGTAACAACGCTACCCTGCAACGCTACCGCGATGGCGCACACCCGGATGATCTGTGGGCGGTACGTTCTCTTGGTATTGATCCTGGTACGGGAAGAGAAATTTTCCTGACGAAAGAAGGTATGCCCACTTTCACTTACAATGAAAGAGATATCGTTAAGGTTGGCAATTCACAACCCACTATACAAGGGGTGGTCGGTACCAGCTTCCAGTGGGGTGGATTTACTGCCAGTCTGAATATGCGCTATATCCTCAACTCTTACCAGTTCAATAGTGCATTGTATACGAAGGCGGAAAATATTAACTCCAGTCAGATGTTCACTTCCAATCTTGACAAAAGAGCCCTGTACGGTCATTGGCAGAAGCCGGGTGATGTGGTGCCCTTTAAATATCTCGGAACAGTTGATGGCGCCGGAAGTATCACCTATACACCAATGTCTTCCCGTTTTATCCAGAAAGAAAATGCCCTCAGTGGGGAATCCATTTCCTTCGGATACGATTTCTATGGCGCACCATGGCTGAAAAAGGCCGGTATGCAGGGTTTGCGGGTAACCGGTTATATGAATGAGATCTTCCGCCTGTCTACCATTCAACGCGAAAGAGGCCTCGATTACCCTTACGCAAGGTCTGTCTCTTTTTCCCTTAATGCTACTTTCTAAAAATACTGTTTATGAAGAAATTTAACTTTCATTGTTACATCATAGCACTACTGGCCGTTTTATCCGGCTGTAGTAAATACCTGGATGTAAAGCCGGAAACATCGGTGCTGGCGGATGAAGCATATAACACCGAATCCGGTTTTATGGAACATCTGAATGGTATCTATCTCACAATGGCCGATCAGAAGAATTATGGAGGCACTACCAACATGGTAGTCATGGAACTGCTGGGCCAACGTTACTACCAGGGAACAGGAGGAGTGAATGCACCATTTAAAACGGTCGCTTCTTTTTCTTACGATGATAGCAAAACTCAGGGATATATGTCTGCTATCTGGTCCGGTGGCTATACGATGATTGCCAATCTGAACCTGATCCTTGATCAGATAGACAGGCGCAAAGATGTCTTTACCGGTAATAATTACCGTCTTGTTAAAGGGCAGGCACTGGCGCTGAGAACCTTTCTGTACTTCGACCTGCTGCGTACTTTTGGTCCGGTGTATAAGTCGGCCGACTCCACGCAGTACGCCATTCCCTACTACAGCAGTTATTCAAAAACGCCGAAAGATTATATGCGGGCGAATAACTTCATGGATTCACTGCTGCGCGATAATGAGATTGCCAGGAAGTTATTGGTTACACCGGATTCCACGACTGCTTTTAACAAAAAGATGAACTACTATGCAGCAACTACTTTGCAGGCAAGAATGTTCCTCTATCGCGGCAACAAACCGGATGCTTTTGCCTGTGCAAAAGAAGTGATCCAGGCCCAGCCCGCGTTATATCCGTTCAATGGCTCCAAACCTACAGATGCAGCCAGGGATCCCGCACTCAGTGGAGACGTAGTGTTTTGTATACAGAACCAGAAACTGATCAACAGCTATAATACCTATTTCAGTTATGTGATTCCGGTAGACTGGAGAATACTCTATCCTAAAGATGACCGGTTGAATCTCTGCTATGAAAATAATTCGGGAGATGTGAGAATGAGTACGGCTATCTGGAATACGGCGCCGGATGGTTCCTATAGTTTCAAACTATTTTTCAAATATGCAAAAGGTACGATGGTACCGGTTATCAGGGCATCCGAATGTTACCTGATCGCTGCTGAAACCTCGCCGGATATGGCTTCGGGATGGACTTACCTCAATACCATCCGGGAAGCACGTAATGCGATGGCCGGAACAACAGGTGATCTGCAGATAGAAATAGGGAAAGAATATGCAAAAGAGTTTTTTGGGGAAGGACAACTGTTCTTCTATTATAAAAGAACGTTTGCCGGTTCCATTCCTGATTGCAACAACAGCGTGGCTACGGCAATGAGAAACATGACTGCAAAGGATTACGTAGTACCGGTTCCGCGTGATGAGTTAGTCATTCATACACCAGGTAATTAATTGCTGATTTTTAAATTATTGAGATGTATAAAAAAATATCCCTGCTCCTGTTCATATCAGGCATCATCGTCTTCTTCTCGTGTAAGAAATCAACGATTGCAGTGTACAATGCCAATAGCAGTGTCTATTTCCATTCCAGAACAGATTCGTTCTGGTTACACTATAACGGAAGTGATGGAAGTATTCACAGTCAGCCGGTGAGATATGCCAAAACCGCTAACCAGTTCGATACCCTTATCGGAAATATGGGATTGCTGAATGAAGTAGTACCGGAGGTTATACTGGAATCAAAGGTATGGGTAACGGGGCAACCGGTGTCTCACGACCGCCGCTTCCAGGTGGTGGTGGATAAAACCTCTACTTTACCTGAAGGTGATTTTACGATAGATGAACAAAGCTGTATTATCAGGGCTGGTGCATCGGTTGCCAACATGCAGATCCGGGCAAAGAAATCTGCCATCATGAAGAAAATGCCCTTGTATCTGACCCTGACGCTTACCGGTGGTGATGGCATAGATACCGCCTACGCCAGGGAATACATTGAATATCAGCCTGGGATTTATAAATCTATGGTCACCCGTACTTTCGGATTTTATGATAACCTGCCGCAACCGGTATGGTGGCCAACTTTCGGGAAATACTACCTGGGTGATTTTTCCAATACCAAACTATTATTTCTCTGTAATCACTTTAATATCCCGATGACTGCCATCCAGGACAAAGGCTTTAATACCAGCCTGATCATGGAGTACGGCCGGTTAATGAGATGTTACTTACGGGCTATGTCCGATAAGCAAACACCGGTAATGGATAAAAACGATTATACCGATGTGGAGTTTCCTATGGCCGCAGGCGCGTATGCCAGCTCCGTTTGTGATAATTAACCACTGCCTTTTCATCTTCCGAAAAAAATAAACAGATGTTATTACGATATAAGAAAAAAGGACTGATACCATTATTGCTGGCCGGCTCCCTATGGTTCAGCAGTTGTTATAAAGACCAGGGCAATTATGATTATAAAGAGATAAACAAGGTGACGATAGACACCTTCGCCGGCAACCTGTCTGTTTACCGCTTCGATACCCTGCAGATAACACCGGTGATCAGCGCTAACCTCGACAAAAAGATCCTGGATGATACTACCCGTTTCTCTTATCTGTGGGTGGCGAATCAACAGAACAGCACGTCGTATGAGCTGGGAACCACCAGGAATCTCCGGGCAAAAATAGATATTCCGGTAGGCAGTTATAGCCTGTATTTTGAGATGACAGATAAAGTAACCGGTAATATCTACAGCCAGTTATCGAAATCTTTTACCGTAATGTCTTCCACCTACGAAGGTTGGCTTGTGTTCAGTGATGTAAACGGAAGGGCCACACTGGATATGGTAAACCTGTTAAAAGGAAAACCTGATGCCATCACACGGGATATCCTCAGTGCTTCGCCGGTAATCCCCAAGCAGCTGACAGGCCCGAGGGATGTAGCTTATGTATACACCTATATCCTTAATATCATGCCGCCGCCCTATCACAATGCTACCTATGGAGATCCGGATCACGAATGGATTTACATCTGTACCGATCAGGGTGCGTGGAAACTGCGCAATGATGATCTGACTACCCGTTGGGAGTGGGGCATGGTGCATGAAACCACACTGACAGATTCCTCCTCGTTCCGGCCGGCATATGTAGGTGCCAATGGTGCAGGCGCGTTTCAGTCGACCGTAAGTTTCTACGACGGAAAGGGGAATTTTTACGAACGTGGTGGTACGGCAGCATACAGCGTCCGTATGAACCGGGTAAACGGAGAAGCCACTGCTTATCGTGCAGCACCTTTTCTCGGTCGTTATTACAACATGGGAGGTACGAGTTACACGACCTTATTTGATGTCGATAAAAAACGTTTTCTCCGGCACAAGCCAGGGTCCAATGTTTCCAGCCTGATGGAATACAATCCTACTTCCATGCCCTTGTTTAATTTCAACGATATAGGCATGGACCTGGTGTGGATGCGGGCAGTACCCTATAATTATCTGACTTACGCGGTGATGAAAGATCCTGCAGGCGCCAGGTGGTTATTAACGTTTAATGTGATATCCGGTATTTCTCAGGATAAAAAAGTAAAACTGACCGGGCCGGAAATAGAGAAGGCCACGATGTTTGCCGCAGATAAGAATTATGGTACGCTCTTTTATGCGGTAGGTGGCAGGATATACGCAACCAGCAAGGATTTTCCTGAGCAAACCTACAAGGTGCTGGACCTGGGCGATAAAACCATTACCTATATGGATCAGCACAGTTTCCGGGCGGGCAACTACAACGGCAGCGATGCCAATGCCAAAGGCAGCTGGCTGATGGTGGGCTATACGGATCCTGCGGGTACACCCGGCGCCAATGGTACGCTGGCAGCCTATCTGCCGGCGAATTTTGTAAACGGCCACGGCGCACTCACGCAGATGAAAGCCTATACCGGCTTCGGAATTATTAAAAGTCTCTCTTACCGTGAAAGGTTCTAGGTAGCGGTATCTGATGATTCAGCCAGTAAAATTTTGCTGGTTGAATCATCAAATACTAAATATCTTTACACAGCTTCCGGCGTGTAGAAATGGAGAACAATTTAAACAGCATACAACGAAAAATTATTCATATAGATATGGATGCATTTTATGCATCTGTAGAGCAGCGTGATAATATCCTCTATCGCGGAAAGGCGATTGCAGTAGGTGGTTCCCCGGAAGGGCGGGGTGGAGTAGTAGCCACCGCCAGCTATGAGGCGCGGAAGTTTGGTGTACGTTCTGCCATGCCGTCCAAAAGAGCGCAGCAGTTGTGTCCGGAACTGATTTTTGTGCGTCCCCGTTTCGATGCATACAAGGAAGCCTCCCGTCATATCCGGGAAATATTCTCCCGTTATACAGATCTTATTGAACCGCTTTCGCTGGATGAAGCTTACCTGGATGTTACGCAGGATAAATTACAGATCGGCTCCGCCATTGAAATAGCAAAGCTGATCAAACAAGCCATCCGGGATGAGTTGCAGCTAACGGCTTCCGCAGGCGTGTCGGTGAATAAATTTGTAGCAAAGATTGCATCTGATCTCAATAAACCGGACGGACTAACTTTCATCGGGCCTTCTTCCATTGAATCCTTTATGGAAACGCTGCCTGTGGAAAAATTCCATGGCGTGGGAAAAGTTACTGCTGATAAAATGAAAAGGATGGGGCTCTTTACCGGGGCAGATCTGAAGAAATTATCAGAGGCCGATCTTAAAACGCATTTCGGTAAAGTGGGCAGCTTTTACTACCGTATCGTGAGGGGGATTGATGAAAGGGAAGTACAGCCGCACCGTGAAACGAAATCCCTGGGCGCGGAAGACACCTTTGCTTTCGATCTTACCCTGATCGCGGATATGGAAGCTGAACTGGAAAAAATCGGTAAAACCGTATACGACCGGTTGCAGCGCTATAACCTGAAAGGTCGCACCGTTACCCTGAAAATTAAATACAGCGATTTTAAACAGATCACGCGGAATCAATCCTTTCCGTTTCCGGTAGGGGATTATGATACGATCGTTGATACAGCAAAGCAATTGCTGGCAGCTACTTATCCGGAAGATAAACGTATCCGGTTGCTGGGCATTACCTTATCTAATTTCAATGACGCGCCACTCCACCAGGACAAGCTTCCGCCGTCCGGGCAGTTATCTCTTTTCAATTTTGAAGAAGAATGAGGCAGATGGCTACATGACCAGGTTATTACGCCAGAATTCAGGTAAGTCTATTTCAGTTTCAATTTCTTCGCTTCTTTCCTGCATCATGTTTTGCAGGTTCTTGTGTAGATCGGGATGTTCTTCCCAAAAAGCAGCAGGTACGTCGAGTACGGCTTTCAAGAGGTCTCCGGGATACATACCGGCAGTTACCAGTACATCGTTTTGTAATATCTCCAGGGCTAAAGGAACCAGGTAGACTGGATTAAAGGATTGTCCGATTAACACCCGCAATTCGCTGGCGGATAATTTTACTACTGGTACTTTAACTAAGGCAAGACATTTCTGAATTATTCCCGAATCTTGATCTGTGGCCGTTCCCCAACTCTTATTCTCCAACTGCTCCAAAGATTTATATCTCCAGATATCTTTCTTATTCATAAAAATGTGTCTCTCTTTTCGTGCTAATAAATAATAGTTAATTATGAAGATGATTTCAACGCGCAATTTTTCTTTTGATGGTGATCATCTGTCAGAACCTGCGGAGTATTGCAGTGTTGCGGTAGCCGGGCAGCGCCGGCGGTTATAAGAAACCAGGATCAACAGGTATAAATATAATGAATATTGTTGATGGCGAAAGAAAATTTTTCCACCTTTAACATTTTATGTAACAATTGCATCGGATCATCATGATAAAACGGGGTTGGTCAACTCCCATGTCATTCCGTTGCGGGTGCAAGGTACGAAAAACCTATGGGGTTTCCAGCGTTACAAATATCCTCTTTAATAAAGGAATCACTTATCTTATCGGAGCAAAACCAAACAATATGAAAAAATATGTCCTCCTCCTGGTGGGTATAGCGTTCACTTATCAATCGTTGCAGGCGCAGCACAGCGCTGCATCTCCGCGTAAAATAAAGCATATAATTTTCATGATAGGGGATGGCATGGGCACTACACAGATCTACGCGGGACTCACGGCCAATAAAGGCTGGCTTAACCTGGAACGGTTTAAGTGTATTGGGTTCTCCCGCACCAATTCTGCCAGTGATTATATTACCGAATCTGCAGCCGGTGCTACTGCATTTGCTATCGGCGAGAAAACTTACAATGGCGCCATTGCAGTGGATACTGCGCGCAAGCCCAAACCAACGCTGCTTGAAATAGCCCATCAACATGGTTTGGCTACCGGTATCGTTGTTACTACAGACATCACCGATGCAACACCGGCTACTTTCGCTACCCATGAGCCACTCCGTGACATGTCGGCCGAAATAGCGGCAGATTATGTGAAATCAGATGTAGATGTGCTGATCGGTGCAGGCAGGGAACATTTCGATCAGCGTAAAGATGGACGCGACCTGCTCCGTGAATTCAGTCAGAAAGGCTACCAGGTAAAATATACCACCGCAGCTATCACTGCTGTCAAAAAAGGAAAACTGGTCGGACTGGTTAAAGAGGAGCGGGTGGCACAAAGAGGTGATCAGTTGCTGCAAACCACCCGTACTGCGATCGATCTGCTGAAGCAGCAGGAGCAGGGTTTTTTCCTGGTGGTAGAAGGCTCTAAAATTGATGATGGCGGCCACGCAAATGATTTACAATACGTAACGGAAGAAATGATCGATTTTGACCGTGCCATCGGTGCGGTATTGGATTATGCGGAGAAAGACGGAGAAACACTGGTGGTAGTAACGGCTGATCATGAAACCGGTGGACTGACCATTTCAGAAGGTGACCTTTCTACGGGTAAGATCAGTGGTAAGTTCTCCACGGACGATCATACGGGTGTGATGGTACCTGTATTTGCCTACGGCCCGGGGGCGGAAGCATTTATGGGCATCTACCAGAACAACAGCATCTTCACCAAATTTATGCAGGCAATGCGTTTTGTAAAGTGATAAGCGGAAGCGTTGCCATTTTTCTGAAGGTGTATGACGGCTGCAATTTCAACAAGATGAAAAGATCATCCGGTGATAAAGGTAAAAAAAACGGGGCTGACCAATACTGGTCAGCCCCGTTTCGTATAATCGCGGGCGTTATTACAATGCCCGTTGGTATTTCGGTAGTACCAGCAATTTTACGATGCTGTGCGCTGCACCGGATAAGGCCAGGGAAATCAGCAGCAGTATAGCTGCTTTACCGGGTGTGTTGAAAACATCGATCACCCCTGAAACGCCTTTACCGGCAAAAAGAATGGCAATCAAACCCGCCAATGCACCTGTAATCCACAAAGTAATATGTGACCACAGGTATTTTTGTTTCTGAAATCCTTTTTTACCAAATGAGGTAAACAGGAGAAAAACGTGGGCGAGGAAAAAAACAGCGGCTAATGTTGTAAGTGTTGTGAGCATTCAGGTTAATTTAGGTCATGGAAATTAATCATTGTACCTAAAATATCAAATTAAATCCACATATGCAAGCGTTCGCTGTTAACTTTTGCCGGTATTTTCCCGATGGGACGGATTGCAAATTATAATCGGCCACTGTGGCGGATCCAGGGTATATACCCCGTCGCTGCATATACTCGTACCTGCCTGCTGCTGCGTATGCCTCTTCAACCGCTGCTTTCCTAAAACTCGCTTACCGCCAGTTCCCGGTTAATCATCGCTCCCGCCAGGGTGCCCGCTGCTACTGCTGCGGCAACGCTACGCATAGGCGTGGTGGCATCGCCGGCAGCAAAAATGCCCGGCACGGTGGTGGCCTGAAACTCATTCACCACCAGGTGCCCCGCCGGGGTGAGTGCGCAGCCAAGTGCCTCAGGCACGGCGCAATGCTGACTAAAAACAGGTCTGGCATACAGTGCCTGTAATGCATGGGTACTGCCGTCTTTAAACAGCAATTGCCGGATCTGACCCTGTTCCTGTATAATTTCCACGATCTCTTTATCGTTAACGGCTATACGATTGCGGGTCAGTCCTTCCAGTTGCTCTTCGGTGAAACCGGTACCACCATTGGTAAATATCGTCAGATCCTTTGTCCAGTTGAGGATCATTTTAGCAAATTCAAACGTGATATCTCCACCACCCAGTATGCCAGTGGGAGTGTTTTTCACTTCATAACCATGACAATAAGGGCAATGAAGTACCGAGATACCCCAGGATTCGGCAAAACCTTTGATGGCGGGCATTTCATCCTTTACCCCGGTGGCGAAAAGCAGTTTCTTTGCCTGGAATTGTTCGCCTGCAGCAGTGGTCAGGGTATATCCAAAGCTATTTTGTGCAGCGCTGATGACGGTGGCGTCTTTGAATTGCACGCCGGGATAGCGCTGTACCTGTGCTTTACCTATCGCCGCAATGTTGGCCGGTGTTTCGCCATCCTGCGTCAGAAAGTTGTGGGAGTGCGGCGTTTGCCGGTTACAGGGTTTACCACTATCTAGTACCAGTACAGACCGGAGGGAGCGCCCCAGTGCCATGGCGGCAGCCAGCCCCGCATAGCTGCCTCCGGTGATGATTACGTCATATGTTTGCATATTGGTCGTATGTATGATGAAATAGCAAAAGTAGCGGTTTGCAACTTTGTTGCAAATTAAAATTCTGCTAAAGTGCTATCTGTATGCTGAGATATGCCGTCCCCGTAATACTACACCGCCTGCCCGGTATTGGCCCGGATATTTGAAATATGTTCTGCGATCAGGTGTAGACGGTAATAATACTTCTCAAAAATATCGTCGTACATGCGGTGTCTGTTTTCCAGGAATGCATTCAGCGCTTCATGAATAAATTCTTCAAAAGTATGCTGCTCGCTGACCCTGATCACACATTCAAACACAGGCTCCATACTGGTGGCAAACTTTGTTTTCACCTGGATATCCTCTATAGAAGTGATCATGTCTTTATAAAGATGGGGGGCTTTGGCAAAGGGAAGATAATGGATCGCAGTAAACCCATCCTCGTCGTACACATATTTATCAACTTCTTCCGATAATAAAAACTGCACTACTTCCCGGTTGTTATTATGCCGGGTAGCCAGCAGCAAAGGGGTATCCAGACTGGCCAGCACAAAATTGAAATGAATGTTGTGTTCAATCAGGATCACCAGCAGATCCATGATAGCTGTTAACCGGTGATGTTTGAAGATATAGGCAATAGCGAAAAGATAATCGGGGTTGTCAATGAATAACGAGGCGCCTTTCTTCAGCAGGTATTGTACCGCCTGTGGCTTATTAGCGCCTACTGCGCAAAAAATAACCGGGATAACGCCTTCTTTTTTATAATGAATATCGGCGCCTCCTTCTTCAATCAATAATTCTGCAGCTTCAAAAAAAATCTCCTGGTACTCCATTAAATCGCATAGCAATCCGGACCTTTCCTCCCGGGTAAAGAACGAGAGGTTGTAGCCGAGAAAAGTAATAATTTCATCTGGGTCCTGACTGCTTCTCAGTTTGCGTTTCAGGTCGTACAGCGAAATGCTTTGCATAGCGTTTTCATAGTGTAATTAGCTGGTGGGAGAGAACCTTTTCATAGGATGAAATACAGTTGTAGGTTATAAGCATCTGATCATTAACGGATCGTTGTATCCGTATCCGGTAAGGACGTGGTCAAAGATAATAAATAATAATTATATATACAGTAGTTTATAAATGACACTTTATTTATTCTCCTGGTGCTTCCATAGTTCCTGGAAAGCAGGGCTGTTGGCCCGCAGGTAATGGAAAGTACCTTCTGCGGCAATGCGCCCCTGATCAAGTACATAGATATAATCGAATTGCGGCAGCAGGTGCAGGCGATGCATAGCGGAGATAATGGCTTTGTCTGCAAATGCCTGGAACATCTTTTCGTAGATCATGGCTTCCGTTTTAGGATCAACACTGCTCGTAGGTTCATCCAGCAGGATCACCTGGCTGTTACGCGCGGCCAGGATGCCCCGGGCCAGCGCCAGTCGCTGCTTTTGGCCACCAGACAGGTTGACGCCTTTTTCCCGTATATCAGATAACAACCCCTGGGGCAGCATTTCTACCACTTCTGAGAAGTGGGCGCTGTTACAAACGGTCATAATCTCTTCCGGTTGAAAAGGCAAGCCCAGCGTAATATTATACGAGATCGTATTTTCAAATATCTCCGGTTCCTGCGGAAACAATGTTACACTTTCATTGATGGTTGCTAACGGTAACGCACCTCCGTTTACTTCGATTATTACACCCGGTTCTGGTTCATATAATCCACGTAAAATAGCCAGCAGTGTACTTTTTCCACTGCCGCTTTCTCCGATCAATGCTATCTTTTTCCCCTTTTCGATCCGGATGTGCAGGTCGTGCAGGCGCTGAGGCGCGGCATTGTCCTCATAGGTGGCCGTATGTGAAAAGTTCAATCCACGGATGGTAATATGCTGCCAGTTGTCCGGTAATTCCGGTGCAGTATCCGCCCGGTGATGCAACGTATAGGCTTCACTGATATTACCTGCTGTATCTACCGCTGTATTATATTGTACCACATCGGTGTATTGCCAGGCTACGTCCTGGAATACGCTGGTGAACTGGTTTACGTAACCGAGTAACGTGACCAGTCCTGCTACCAGGAACATTTCTCCCGGTACCCAGTGCTGGAAAATATAACCTACTGCAATCACGCAGTAAATAAGGGTAATCATCATTTCTGCCACAAACCATTTCCATTCGTTGATCACGGTATTTTTCCGGAAAGGGGGCCAGATGCGCTGCACCTTTGCCAGCAAACCATTCTCCATGCTCTTTTCCAGCCGGAGGGTAATCACCGTCATGATATTGGATAAGCTGTCGAAGAGCGTAGCAGATACCACATGCTCCCGTTCATTCATTTCATTGAGGGTTTTAATGAAGGGCCGGTCGAAACGCAGAACAATCCAGATACAAAGCACACCAAGGGCAATACCGATGCCACCGTATAAAGGGGAGAAGTAGAGCATGGCAATCATTGAAAACAATAATTTACAAATGGCATGCAGGTACATAAATCCCCGCTCAAAAAATTCCTTCAGTGCTTCATAGGCTTTACGGATACGGTTTATAACGGCGCCGCTATGATTATCCTGGTGCCATTTTACCGGCAGGTGCAGTGCCTGGTGATAGCGTTCCTGTAAAAAGTTACGGCTCAGGTTAAACGCCAGCTGCCGTTCCATTACACGGGCAGGGCCATGGAAGCACCATTCGGTAAATTTCAATGCAAAGTAACTGGCGGCGAAAATGAGCGTATACCTGGGCAGATGGGCGCTGTCACGCTGAATGCTGCCTATAAACCAGCCAAACAATACGGGATTGAGCGAGAAGACCACATTGGCCAGCAGGAACAATAAATAGACGAACAGGTACTTTTTACGCTCCTTTCGGGCATACTTCCACGCGGTTTTCAGTAGAGAAATATAAGGGTTGGGCATGTTTCCGGGTTTGGTCATCGGCTGTTAAAAATAAGTTATTTAACTACAATATGCACCCTTTCTGCCGTGAACAAAAGGAAAGGTCGGCTGTTATGGTACGATATTGGCATTCCCACAGACGTAAAAACTTACCATATGAAAAGGTTCTTTGTATTAAAAGCAGCGATACTCCTTTTGCTGGGAGCGGTGACTACCACCGGCCTTTTTGCACAGGAAACAAAAGCGCAGCAGAAAGCGGATAAGGCCGCGAAAGTTAAATCCCTGATAGATTCCCACAATTATGTTTTTGTAGCGCAAACGGCCCTGCCAATGAGCGGGCGGATGCGAAATCTTACATCAGAATACAATCTTACTGTTGCCGCAGATTCGGTAGTGAGCTACCTCCCATATTTTGGCCGTGCCTACACTTCCGTTGATTACGGCGCTACCAGGTCACCACTGGATTTCAAAACCAAATCCTTTGATTATAACGCCACCCCCGGTAAAAAGGATGGCTGGAACATTACGATCAAGCCAAAGGATAACAGAGGTGTCCAGTCATTTAACCTGAGTGTATCCAGTGAAGGCTATGCGTCTTTACAGGTGACCAGCAGCGACCGCTCGCCGATCAGTTTTAACGGGTATGTGACAGAGGTGAAAGCGAAGAAGAAAAAGTAGGGAGCGCCTCCGGCGCTTGTCTTGTGGCAGAATTAAGATGATTAGGCTGATCGGATGATTTTATTTTCGGGGACAATAAAAGATTTGGGGAGATGAAAGTAGCGTATCTGCTTTCATCTCCCCAAAATATTTAACGGCAAATATTATCTTACAATACATCTTACAACATCAAAAAAATCATTCATTCATCTCCCCAAATACTAAACAACAAATGGCAGGAAAATCATAAAATCATTTTAATCAAAAAAATCCTGCAGAAAGACAAGCGCCGGAGGCGCTCCAACAAAACTCAATTCTTCTTCCTACATTTAATAAAGCAATAAATTTTTCTGCAGATGGAGAACCATGCAAAGATTTCCACCCTCTTCCTGGACATAGGTGGTGTATTACTGACCAATGGCTGGGACAGGGCCGCCCGTAAACTCGCCGTCCAGACTTTCGGACTGGATGCACTGGAAACAGAAGAACGGCACCACCTCACTTTCGACACGTATGAAGAAGGAAAACTTACACTCGACGAATACCTGAGCAGGGTGGTGTTTTACGAAGAACGCTCCTTTACCCGCCAGCAGTTCCGGGAGTTTATGTTTGCACAATCAGCACCCTTTCCCGAAATGCTGGAACTGGTAACACAGCTGAAAGCAAAGTACCGGTTAAAAATAGCGATCGTTAATAATGAAGGACGCGAGCTAAATGAACACCGCATTCATCATTTTAATATCAGCAATTTTGTTGATTTCTATATTTCTTCCTGCTTTGTTCATTTCCGCAAGCCGGATGCAGACATCTATAAAATAGCGCTCGATATTGCGCAGGTAAGGCCGGAAGAAGTAGTGTACCTGGAAGACAGGTCCATGTTTGTAGATGTGGCCAATGGATTGGGCATCAACGGACTTTGTCATACCGATTATGAAAGTACCGTTAAAAAGTTGGCCGCTTACGGGCTTACTTTATAAAAAAGTCCGCGAAAGATTTTGTCTTACTCAGGGGTAAGGCAAAATCTTCCGCAATCCATTTCATTCCCTTTTTTTACCGTTGGTGTAATTTTTTGACCCTTGCTACCTACTTTGTTATAATTAATTTCTATTTTGTCCCCGCGTTTCAAATTTAGTACAGTCCCACGTTTAGCGATAGTTGAGAATTTAAATTTCATTAACAATTGGGGTTGCCTATTATAAAAAGAGTAATGTATTGGCCGAAAAGCTAAATGCATTTAGCAATCAATGTAAACTTTTTAAAAAAAATCCAGATCTATGCTTAGATGGAACAAGTTCCGTCCAAAGTTGAAACAGTTACGTGTGTACGACCGGAGAACTTTGGTATTGATTTTAAGTATTGGCAGTTGTCAACAGATGATGGCACAGAACAAATTGCCATTAACAGATTTATCTGCTTTTCAGCAGCCCGCAGCCAACTGGCGTTTAGCCGGTGGCGTTAAAGCTGACCTGCAACAGAACAACCTGCTGCAAACAACTGCAGGTACAGGCATCCTGGTAAATATGCCGGAAAAGAAAGCTCCAGGGCAGGATCTTTTCAGCACTTTACAACATGGAGACCTCGACCTCGAACTGGACTACATGATGGCCAAAGGCGCCAATTCAGGGATTTATCTGCAGGGACGTTATGAAGTACAGTTGTTCGATAGCTGGGGTACACTTGCTCCCCGTGCTTCCGACAACGGAGGAATCTACGAACGCTGGAACGACAGCAAACCGGAAGGACAGAAGGGCTATGATGGCCATGCTCCCCGCCAGAATGTAAGCCGTGCTCCAGGATTATGGCAACACATGAAAATCGCTTTCCAGGCGCCACGTTTCGATGCTGCCGGTAACAAAATTGCCGATGCCGTTATCCTGAAACTGGAACTGAATGGTGTTACCATCCAGGAAAATGTAGTACTGTCTGGCCCCACCCGTGGCGCTGTGAAGAACGATGAAGTAGCTTCCGGCCCGCTCCGTATCCAGGGAGATCATGGTACCGTTGCCTTCAGAAACATTGTGATCAACAACTATAGCGCTCCCAGACCAACACTGGAAGACGTGAAATACAGCGTTTACAAAGGCCGCTTTGATAAAGAGCCCGACTTTGCTACGCTGAAACCCGCAGCTACCGGAACTTCCGCACTGCTCACTTCCAATCTGACCGGTTTACCGGATAATGAATTCCTGGTACGTTACACAGCTACTTTAGCGGTGAAAACTGCCGGTAAATACAATTTCAACCTGCACACTTCCGGCGGTCCGGGTGCATTGAAAATAAATAACCAGGCGGTAATCACTCCACGTGGCTGGGACGGCCGTGGCAGCATCGACTTACAACCAGGTAGCTACCCGGTAGAAGTGCTGTATGGCAAAACCACCGACTGGGCCAAAGCTTCCATTACTTTGTCTGTAAGTGAAGCTGGTATCCGTGAATTCGCCATCAGCGATGCCAACGTACCGGTAGATGATCCAACCGATCCTATCCTGGTAACAGCCAACGAAAACACCATTCTGCGCAGCTTTATGGATGTACGTGGTGGCAAACGCGTAGTACATGCCGTATCTGTTGGAAGTCCTGCCAAAGTGCATTACACCTACGATATGGATAACGGATTACCTTTCCAGGTATGGCGCGGTGAATTCCTGAATACCACACCAATGTGGCACGACCGTGGCGACGGATCTTCCCGTCCGCTGGGTACTGTTCAGGTACTGACCAACCAACCTGCAATGGCTATCGCGAAACTGGCCAGCAAAGAGGCTGCCTGGAGCGCAGACACCGCCGGCACCGGCTTCCGTCCTACCGGCTATGCACTCGATGAAACCGGCAAACCCGTTTTCCATTATAATATCTATGGCACCGCTGTTTCAGACGATATCAGTGTGCTTCCGGAAAACCAGGGTATCCACCGTACTGTTACCGTACAACAACCTGCTTCCGATCTGTATCTGCGTATAGCCGTAGGAGATAGTATAGAACAGGTGTCTCCGGGATTATATGTGATCGGCGACAAATCTTATTATGTGAAGATGGATGATGCCAAAGCTAATCCGATTATCCGCAACCAGAACGGCCGCGCGGAGCTGATAGTGCCGGTACAGGCGAAAACAGGTTATGCGGTTATATTCTAAGCAGCAATACTAATGACAATTATGAAACTTAATTATAAAAGAATTACAGCAGGAATAGCCGCAGGTATGTTCCTGATGACAACGGCTATCACCCCTGTAAAAGCACAGGAGTCCCCTAAGGAAGAGGACTTTTTCCGCATCGCGCGTATCAGTTCACCGGAAGGTACCCTCCTGGAAGTAGGTGGCTTATGCACCCTGCCCAACGGAGACCTCGGTGTGGCTACCCGCCGTGGTGATATCTTTATCGTAGAGAACCCGACCAGCAAAACACCCTACTTCAGGAAAGTGGCTTCCGGCCTGCATGAAGTACTGGGACTGGCCTATAAAAATGGTTCCCTCTACTGCGCACAACGCGGTGAACTGACCAAAATGACCGATACCAACATGGACGGTAAAATGGACCTGTTCGAAACCGTTTACTCCTGGCCTTTATCCGGTCACTATCATGAATATAGCTTCGGTCCGGTGTTAGGTCCCGATGGCTCTTTCTTCGTGTCCGGTAACGTAGCCTTTGGCGACGAAGAATGGTGGCGCGGTGAAAGCCGTGTTCCCTGGAGAGGCTGGATGATGCACATCACGGAAGATGGTAAAATGGAACCATATGCTACCGGTTTCCGCTCTCCCTGCGGACTCGGTACCATTGATGGAGAACTGTTCTACACCGAAAACCAGGGCGACTGGATGGGTTCCGGTGGTTTAACACACGTGAAAAAAGGTAGCTTCGTAGGTCACCCTGCTGGTTTACGCTGGACCAACCTGCCTAACTCTCCTGTAAAACTGACTACAGAAGAGCTGTACAGCAAAGTAGATCCGCGCTTCCGCAGAGATGCCAATGGCCGCGCTATCAAGCCTGAAAACGTAGAGAACGAGAAATTCGTGACCCTGTTCGATATGAAGAAGTACTTCCCTGAAGTACAACTGCCCGCAGTATGGCTCCCACACGGTATCCTGGGTATTTCCAACGCACAGCTCACCACGATTCCTGAAGGTACCTTTGGCCCCTTTGCCAAACAGGTGCTGATCGGCGATCAGGGACAGAGCAAAATTGTACGTGTGTTCCTGGAAAAAGTAAACGGTGAATACCAGGGTGCTGCCTGGGATTTCAGAAGCGGCTTCCAATCCGGTGTATTACGCCTGGCCTGGGGTAAAGATGGTTCCCTCTTCGTAGGTGAAACCAACCGTGGATGGGGTTCTGCCGGCGATGCCAACCAGGGCCTTCAACGCCTGGTATGGAACAACAAGGTGCCTTTTGAAATGAGAACCGTTAGCGCCATGCCTGATGGTTTTGAAATCACCTTCACCTTACCGGTAGATAAAAAGTATGCAGAAGATATCGCTTCTTACAATGTAGAAAGCTTTATCTATAAATATCACCCGGTGTATGGTAGTCCTACCGTAAACACGGAAAAGCTGGCCATCAAAGGTGTGCAGGTTTCTCCTGATGGCATGAAAGTACGCCTGGTGATCGATGGTTTGCGCCAGTACTACATCCATAAGCTCACGCTGAATGGTATCCGTACACAGGAAAATTCCTATTCACTGGTGCATCCGGATGTATACTACACACTGAACAATATCCCGGAAGGCGCCAAACTGCCGGTTTCAGCGCTGAGTACTAAAAACTCCGCCAATAAACCAGCAACTACCGCTACCAAAATAGCAGATGCCAAAGCCGCTTCCACTGCCGCTGTAGCAGCTCCTGCAAAGGCGCTGACCTACGAGCAGATCAAGCCGTTGCTGAACAAATACACTTGTTCTTCCTGCCACAATCCTGACAAGAGACAAGTAGGCCCAGGATTTAAAGAGATCGCCAAAAGAAACTACTCTGTAGCAAAGATTTTGTCGCTGATCAAGAATCCGCAACCGGCAAACTGGCCTGGCTACGCCACTGAAATGCCGCCATTCCCGCAAGTGCCACAGGCAGATGCGGTGAAAATTGCCACCTGGATCAATACCTTGAAATAAGGCATTAACCTAATAGTAAAAATGGATCGGATATAATTTATATCCGATCCATTTTTTTTTATGGGAGACGACAACCGCCTGGTGAACTTTTTTCCGAAGATCCTGTTAATGATGTATCACTATGAAAAACACTATAGCGGCAAAGCCTTCCTGTATTTGTTTTTCCAGCACAAAGAAATTTATAAAGATACGGTTGATAAACAGGCACAACATCTTGTAATGATTCGAGATGTGCAGGGGCGGGCCCTTAAGCGATGTAGCGCCCGCCCTTTTTTTTACGTAAGGCTGAACATAAACCCTATTCCATAAATATTGCGGATACTGATATTCTCATTCCCCTGGAAGTATTTGCGGAAGCGGGATACAAAGACATCCAGGCTTCTCCCTACAAAATAATCATTGGCGCCCCATACCTGGTGGAGAATATCTTCTCTCCGGATCACTTTATTGCTGTTGTGATAGAAATGTAGCAACAGATCACTTTCCAGCGGTGTCAGGATGGTTTCCTTGCCGTTAGGGGCCACCAGTTTCAGCGAGTCTTTATGAAAACGCATACCCCCCAGCTCAATAGCATTGGACATTGCCACACTGTTAACGATCTGGTTTCTTTTCAGGATATTTTTTATGCGTAGTACCAGTTCGTCTACATCAAACGGCTTCACGATATAATCATCTGCACCTATTTTCAGGCCATAGAGGCGGTCTTTCTTTTCACCACGTGCGGTGAGAAAGAGGAAAGGCAAACCCGGTTGAATTTTTACCAGAGCCTGTGCCAGTTCGAAGCCATCCATTTCCGGAAGGTTGATGTCTATCAGTACAATATGCCAGGCCTGTGGTTTTGCCGTAATGGCTTCCAGCGCTGCCTGGCCGCTTTGCAGCCATTCGACGGAAAAGTCCATCAGTTCCAGGTATTGCTTCACAACATTACCCAGATCAGTTTCATCTTCTACCAACAGAATGTGATGTTTCATAGCATTATATTTTTGAAGGTATGGTAATTATAAAAGTGCTGCCGGCGCCAGGTTCGCTGGTTACCTTGATGGTCCATCCATGTGCATCTATACATTGTTTTACGTAGTAAAGCCCCAGCCCCAGTCCTTTGGTGGGTTTGGAGAGATGTGGCTGGTGGCGGTAAAATTTTTCAAAGATATGGCGGAGCGTAATGCTGTTCATACCAATACCATTGTCCTGTATAATCAGTTCCACCGTGTCTTTCAGTTGCCTGGTGGTAATGGTAATTTCTTTCTGTACCTGGTCGTTATACTTCACGGCGTTATCAAGTATATTCTGTAGCAGGGTAGTAAAATGAAAGGTATCTGTTTCAATCATAGCCGGATCGCCGCTGCTGTGGAAGTTGAACCGGATGGCCTGTTTCATGGTATTGAGACTGTAAACGGCCAGGATGCCGCTGATCAGCTCATTGAGATCGGTGGTGGTGATCCTGAGCGCCAGTTTTTCCGTAGCGGCAATATTGATCACCTTTTCCACCAGGAGTTTGAGCCGCTCTGCCTGCCGGTGAATGATTTCGGACAACGCGGTCACGCTTTGTTTATTCTCCAGCGTTTTCTCATTCTGAATATTTTTATTCGCCACGATGATGGCGGTGATGGGCGTATTGAATTCGTGGGTGATGTTATTGATGAAATCCGACTTCATATCGGACAGGTGTTTTTGCCGGATCCATTTGAAGAGAGTGATCCCAAACAATGTAATTACTGCCAGCAGGGTAAGCAAGCCAGGGAGGATGGTGTATTTCATTTGTTGCAGCACCAGCGTACGCCGGTTATAGGGGTCTGCATAAAATGAAAAAGAAAGGGAATAGGAGTAGGGCAGGGGAGAATTGGCTACCAGGGAAGAAGCGGAACTGTTTTCGCTCAGTTGCTGCAGGTTCCCGCAAATATATAATCCAATATCTTTTTGCCGGGATGCTGGTATCAGCGGGTATTTTTTAAAGCGGTTGTAAATATTTACGTAGGGACTGTCTTTGAATCTTAAATCCAGCCGGTGAATACACAGGGCAAAGAGTAACGAATCTTTGATACCATCACTGGCTTTGATGGCTTTGAGCATGCTGTCGGTATTTTCATGCTGCACCAGTTCCCGGATAATACGGTTTACCAGGCGCTGTGCGGCGGTGTCAAAGCTTTTTGGATTGGTATGGTATAGTTGCTCCAGGTAAGGATATTGCGGTACGATGATGCTGTCCAGCAGCGGTTGACCACCCGGAAACAGTTTATCGTTGGCAATGGCCAGGTTGTAAGCCTCGCCGATGCGGCCTTTTTCTACGTAGTTAAAACGACTGTCCAGCAACTGATAGGTATTATATATCAGGAAAAACTGTACAATAGCCAATGCGATAATACATACAACTGCTGTCAGGATATACAGCTTGATGGAATGCCTCATGCTCCGCTTGATTACTTTTGGTTGATGTGTCCTGCTTTTTTTCAATTGATACTTATCCTTGTCCCGTGGCGCTTTTAAACTTTGTTTACAATCCGTTAGGAATTTTTTACAATTGATTCGTTCCCTGTTGGCTATTTTCACCAGAAAGATACTGTTTTTTTTACAACAGAAAATCGATTTAGCAAAAAATATAAAAATCCCTTAGTATGAAAAGATATTCCCTGTTGACCGGTATAACAGGAAGCGTGATGGTGGCAGTGATAGCCGTGATGGGCATGATGCCGGCAGGAAAGGTGTCCGGTGTACGCTTGTCTTTAAACGATACGGTACCGCCTCCCACGTGGAAAGAGCATTGGTTTGAGCATGAGCAGCAGATGCGCCGCGTGTTTTATAATTCGTCGGTGGCAGTGTATTATGATCCGGAAACGCCGGAAAGTATTACCTGGCCCGACACGTTGCTCACGAAGGTATGGAACTATACCACCCGTACCTATGGCGCTTTTGGTAAAGACAACCGTTTGTTTGTGTTGCTGCATACGGGTAAATATGGCGGTGGCCATCCTTCCACTTACCTGGATGAGAGCCATGATTACAGGAACGTGATAGATGTAGGACTGGCTGGCAACTGGGAAAGCAATACGGGCTGGAACCTGGATGCGGCGGTGCATGAAGTAGGCCATATTGTAGAAGGTGCTTCCAAAGGGGTGCATGGTTCGCCGGCGTTCCCGATCTGGAAGGATAGTAAATGGATGGAGATCTACCAGTACGATGTATACAAGGCATTGGGCTGGGATGCAGAGGCACGGCGCTGGTTTAACAAGCAGATGGAAGGGAAGGATAATTTCCCCCGGCCGGGAACTCAATGGTTCCGCAACTGGTTTTACCCGATCTATCAGCAACATGGTGGCGCAAAGGCGTTGAATAATTTCTTTACGTTGCTGGCTGCCAATTTTCCGCGTAACGGGAATGCCTATACGCGTGATATGAACTGGGGTGAGTTTATTCATTTCTGGAGCGGCGCAGCAGGAGTGAACCTGAAAGCCCAGGCCACCGTTGCTTTTGGCTGGCCGCAGGAGTGGGAGGCACAGTTTAAGCAGGCACAGAAAGATTTTCCGGGTGTGAAATACCAGGGGAAATTTTTATAAAAATACCGGGGAGATGGGAACCGCTTTGGCTGTTTCCATCTCCCCGGTATTTTACCCGCGTGCATAGTACTTCCTGGCCATGAACGAAAGAGGAAGCCCTATCATTGCCATCAGTATGAGTATATTAATAACGGAGTTGACTAAACGTAATGGCCCGTGCGGTATATTGCTCAGCGGCAATACCACGAGGTTCATGATACACCAGACCAGCAGCCCGTATATAATGCCTGTAGCTATCGGGTGTTTATGCAGCGTTTTTATCTTCGGATAAATGGAAAAGAAGACCAATGCCCAGATCAGCGCAATGATATAATGAAATAACAATCCCCACCACATCATAGACGGCCCCGCACTGAACGCAGCTTTCCCGAATACCCCACTGCTCACAAACACCAGGATCTTCGTCACCGGTTGTCCGTGTGTGGCAATATAGAAATGAACAAATGCTGATAATATATCGAGTGTGCCGGTAATGAAACCTGCGAGTAAAACAGCACCCGGAAACGAGGAAGGTATACGCATGAGGTTTATTTTGATATGAGCAGAAAGTCCCTTCTATTAAATTATAAAATTCTTTTATAAAACCGGCATAAGTGTTAAGATTTTCCCCTCTTTTATGAAGTAATTATTAAGAAATATTAAAAATGGCTTAAAATTTTCTCTATAAATGTTGTATATCATTTATATACAGATTTAATAAAATTAAATTTAAACAAGTAGTTAAATAAACGCTTGTTTAAATTAAACGTTTGTTTAACTTTGCTTCATCAAATTCAAAAAAGGAACATGGAAGAATATAGTGAAAAACAGCTCTCGATTTTAATGGTTGCGGAGCGGCTATTTGCCGATCAGGGCTTTCATGGCACATCGGTAAGAGACATAGCACAAGAGGCGGATGTGAATATTGCCATGATCTCCTATTACTTCGGATCAAAGGATAAATTACTCGAATCTATTTTCAAATATAGAATGGAGGCTTCCCGTAAGTTCATCAATGAATTGGTGGAAAACGATACCATGGAGCCCCTGGAAAAAATCAACAGCCTCATCGACCGCTTTGTACTGAAAATACTTGGAGAACAGCATTTTCAGTGCATCATGAGCCGCGAGCAACTCAACAGTCAGCAAAGTCCGGTGAGAGACCTGATCTGGCAACTGAAAGGAGAAATGCTGGGTATTTTAAGACCTATTGTTTCTTCTGCCCAGGACGCGGGCATCTTTTATAAAGATGTAGATGTGGAAATGCTGATGACTTCTTTATTCGGGACTATTCACCAGGTTATACCTGCTCAGCATATATTAAGGAACAGTCCGGAGGCAAAGGACCTGAACGACGATGAATACAGGACATATTTGAGAAACAGAGTAAGTACACATTTAAAAAAATTGTTCAAAGCAATCCTAACACATGAATTCTAAAAGCATATACACACGATTATATGCGCTTGCATCGGGAATCCTGCTGACTTTTTTCTTTCAGACAGCATCCGCACAACAAAGCGTTAAGCCGCTTTCGTTAAATGAAGCCATATCGCTGAGTATACAAAACAGCAAACAATTACGGGTGAGCCATGCTAAAGTAGAACAAGCCACTGCCTCACTGAAAGAAGCCAATGAACGTCAATTACCAGATGCGAGCATCTCCGGTTCCTATCTCCGGCTTACACAGCCCAATATCGACCTGAAACTTAAACTGGGAGACGACAACAACGGCGGAACCAAATCTGAAAGCCCTAAAGTAAATCAGGCCATGTACGGTATGGCCAATGTATCTCTCCCCATCTTTGCTGGTGGCCTGATACAGAGTGGTAAAGAATCGGCACGTTACCTGGCAGAAGCCGCCAGACTGGATGTAGATAAAGACCGTCAGGATGTGATCCAGAACACCATCGGTGCCTACAGCAATCTTTATAAAGCAAAAGCTGCAGTAGCACTGGTACAGGAAAATATCAGACAGTCGGACGAAAGAGTGAAAGAGTTCTCCAATAAAGAAAAGAATGGCCTCCTTGCCCGTAACGACCTCTTAAAAGCAGAATTACAGCAATCGAACTACCAGCTGGCCCTGATGGATGCAGAAAACAACCTGAAGATCGCCAACCTCAATATGGATATCATGCTCGGCCTGCCGGACAATACCGTTATCCAGGTAGACAGCACCGTATTTAAAGTAGATAATAATATAGACGGACGTGGTGTGGCAGAATTCGAGCAACTGGCTTACCAGAATCGTAAAGATGCCGCTTCCCTCAGCGCACGTGAAAGAGCTGCCAATGCAGGTATTAAAGGTGCCAAAGCGGATTATTTCCCCTCTCTCGCTGTAACCGGCGGATATGTAGCGGCTTATATTCCGAATATGCTGACCATCACCAACGCGGTAACTGCCGGAGTAGGACTGAAATATAACCTCTCTTCACTCTGGAAAACAGGTACCAAAGTAAACGGCGCCAAAGCGCAACTGGCAGAAGTACAGGCTAATGAAGCAAAGCTCGTAGATGGCATCCACCTGGATGTATATCAATCTTACGAAAACTACCTCCTGAGCCACAAAAAAATGGATACTTATATCAAAGCGATAGAGCAGTCAGAAGAGAATTACCGGATTACGAAGAATAAGCATGATAACAACCTGGCTACCACCACGGATCTGTTGGATGCGGACGTAGCAAACCTGCAGGCGCACCTGAACTATGCGTACGCCAAGGCAGATGCCCTCGTAGCATACAACAAACTGTTACAGGCCGCCGGTATACTGGAATCTATCAACAAATAATACCAACAAACCAATAAACATCAAAGCCGTGGAAACGCAAACACAAACAAAACCTACTAACAATATAAACATGCAGGAAACAACCGAGCCTAAAAAGAAAAGCAAAGGGTTCGTCATAGTGCTGGCAGTGCTGGTGCTGGGTGGCGGCGCATTTGGTATCACTAAATATATTCATGGTCAGCATCACGAAGAAACAGATAACGCGCAGATCGATGCTAACGTGAGCCCGGTAATCCCCCGTGTATCCGGTTATGTGAAAGAAGTAAGAGTAAGAGATAACCAGATAGTAAAGAAAGGCGACACCCTGGTAATCCTGGATGACCGCGACCTTGCTATCAAGGTACAACAGGCTGAAAACGCCCTCTATGCAGCACAGGCTAACCTGGGCGCTGCCGAAGCTACCACCGTGGCAGCAGAAGCAGGTATCAGCACCGCACAGGCGCAGATCAACACCATCGATGCCCAGATCGCAGCAGCAAAAGTAAACCTCTGGAGAGCCAGCCAGGATTACGACCGCTATGCAAACCTGATCAAAGATCACTCTATCACCCAACAGGAATTTGAACAGGCTTCTGCTGCCAAACAAACTGCAGAACGTCAGCTGGACGTACTGGCTTCTCAGAAAGCTGCTGCCAGCCGTCAGACACACGTGGTAACTTCCCAGAGCGGTGCAACTTCCAAACAGATCAATGTGGCGAATGCCGGTATCAAACAACGTCAGACCGATGTGGAAGACGCAAAACTGAACCAGTCATACACCGTGATCACCGCTCCAGAAGATGGTGCCCTGTCAAAAATCTTCGTACAACCAGGACAGTTTGTAACTGCAGGTCAGTCTTTATTCAGCGTAGTACTGAGCACTACTCCATGGGTAGTGGCCAACTTCAAGGAAACACAGCTGGATAAAATGAAACTGGGTCAGAAAGTAACCGTACATATAGACGCTTATCCTGAAAAAGGACTGGAAGGAAAAGTAACTTCCTTCTCTCCGGCTACAGGCTCTAAAATGGCCCTGTTACCAGCAGATAACGCTTCCGGTAACTTCGTAAAAGTAGTACAACGTTTACCGGTAAAAATAGAGTTCGATAATCCGAACGATGAACTGGTAAAACAGTTACGCCCGGGTATGAACGTACTGGTAGATGTGCATCTCAACTAATCATACAAATGAATAGCAATCTATCCGGAGTTAATAATTAATGGAACCATGCGATAATTAACAGACAGGCGTAATCGATTAGCAACAAAAGATCATCAACAGAAAGGATCATGTACGTCATTAATTATTAACTCCGGGTACAATTGTTCTCATTCAAAATACAAAGTGCTGCATGCAACAAGAATCATTGATAGAATACGGCTCGCGCAGGGTGATCATCACGATCACCGCTATATTCTGCGCCTTGCTGGAGATAGTGGATACCACTATCGTGAATGTGGCGTTGAATGACATGCGTGGTAACATGGGCGCTACGCTCAGTGAAATAGGATGGGTTATCACAGCATATGCTATCGGTAACGTAATCATTGTACCGATGACCAGTTGGTTATCACAACAGTTTGGCCGTCGTAACTATTTTGCGGCATCCATTATTATCTTCACCGTTTCCTCCTTCCTCTGCGGTAACGCAACTACCATGTGGGAGCTGATCATATTCCGCTTCATACAAGGTTTAGGTGGTGGTGCATTGCTGGTAACCTCGCAAACTATTATCACAGAAAGTTATCCGCCCGAAAAACGCGGAATCGCCCAGGCCATCTATGGTTTAGGGGTGATCATTGGTCCAACTTTAGGACCTCCTTTAGGTGGTTTTATTACAGATAACTACTCCTGGCCATATATCTTTTACATCAATATTCCTATCGGCGTTATCGCTACCCTGCTCACCCTGCAGTTTGTACGTAGCCCGAAATATGGAGAAAAACGCTCAGTCAGCGAAATCGACTTCCTCGGTATCGGACTCCTGGCACTGATGGTAGGATCGCTGCAGTTTGTACTGGAGCGCGGACAGGAAGACGACTGGTTTAATGACTCCACCATTACTGCTTTAACAGTAACAAGTTTATTGGCCCTGTTCTTCTTTGTATGGCGTGAGCTGACTTATAAGAACCCGATTGTGGAACTGAGGGTACTCAAAAACGGGAATCTCCGCGTAGGTACTATCCTTTCCTTTATCATGGGCTTCGGGTTATACGGATCTACCTTTATTATTCCGTTGTACACACAGGGTTCACTGGGATGGACCGCTACCCAGTCGGGTATGCTGATGATCCCCGCCGCTCTGACCACCGCTGTAATGATGCCGCTGATTGGTAAGATGCTGGAAAAAGGAGTGCCACAACAATACATGGTAGCCAGTGGTATGTTCCTGTTCTTTGTTTTCTGTATCTGGGGATATAAAATCATCACACCCGCCGACACCGGCTCTGATGCCTTCTTCTGGATGCTGATTGTGCGTGGAATTGGTATGGGCTTGCTCTTTATTCCGATCACCACCTTATCACTGTCTGGTTTGAAAGGACAGCAGATTGGGCAGGGCGCCGCCTTTACAGGTATGATGCGTCAGTTGGGAGGTTCATTTGGTGTGGCGTTGATCACCACCTTTATGGCCCGCCGCAATATGATGCACCGCAGCGACCTCGTGGCAAAACTGGATACCAATAACCCGGATGTAGTAAACCGGATCAATGGCTTACAGCACAGCTTTATGGCCAAAGGAATGGACCCTCACAAAGCCATGAACACGGGTTATCAGCTCATGGATTACACCGTAACCAGACAGGCCGCCACCTTATCTTACATGGATGTGTTCCTGTACCTGGGTGTATTGTTCCTGATCTGTGTACCATTTGTACTGATGGTAAAAGCGAAGAAAGCACCAAAACTCGACCCGTCTGCTATGCACTAACGGATCCTGTTTTCGATATAAAAATATTGTTGCAATAACAGTGTAACAGTTGTAGGTTTAGGTAAATAAGCCCCGATTTTAATCGGGGCTTTTGTTTTTTCAGGGGTAATACGTTAAATTCATAGAAACACCCCGCTATGGAAACGTTTGGCCATGTAAGAATGGTGATAGGTTTTATCCTGAGCCTTAGCATTGCGCATCTCCTCAAGGGCACTGCCAAATTTATACAGCATCCCGGCCGCGAAAAGCCTTACTGGATCCATCTTTCCTGGGTGGCGTATATCTTCATCCTGCTGGTTCACTTCTGGTGGTGGGAAATGCCGCTGCATACGATCAAAGTATGGACCTTTCCGGAATACATCTTCATTATCTCTTTTATCACTACTTTCTTCCTGCTCTGTGCTTTGCTATATCCGGACGATCTGAAAGACTACAACGGTTACCAGGATTACTTTTACTCACGGCGGAAATGGTTCTTTGGCGTACTGGCTTTTTCTTTTATTGCAGACGTGGTAGACACGCTGATCAAAGGCCAGTTGTATTATCATCACTTCGGTATAGAATACCCCATCCGCAATATCTCTCATTTTCTGCTCTGCCTGTTGGCTATCCGGATAAGCAACCGGACTTTTCATGGTGCACTTGTACTCCTTTTCCTGGCGTATGAGATGTCGTATGTGCTGCGGTTGTATTTATCTGCCGGGTAAATCAGAGGCGGATGCCGGCCTTTTTGTAAATGAAACTGAGCAGCCAGGCCGGACCGATCAGTAAAAATTGAAGGTCCTTAAAAAAGGAGGGTTTGGCTCCTTCTATTTTATGGCCGATGAACTGGCCTATCCAGGCCAGTACAAAGATCCCCACAGCCACCTGCCAGATTACCAGTGAAGTAGTCGCAATCAGGCTCCAGAGCCATAAACAGAGGATGCCGATCAGCAACATGCCTGCGGCCAGGGAAGGAGAGAGGCGCAGGTAGTAAATGATCAGCAGCAATAACACCACATGCGCTACGGAAATGTAGGTGCGCCCGCTACCCAATGGCAGCGGAATAGCATACAACAACCCAACAATACTGAAGAAAATAGCGGGTACACAGATCCAGTGTATCAGCTTGTTGGTATGGTTACGGTGGCTGCTGCCGTAATCTTCCAGCCATTGGTGAATTGTTTTCATCGTGGAGGTGGTTTAAAAGTGGCTACTATTAAAATACAGCTATTATTTTTATTTTCCTTTAATAATGACCTTTTTCATGCCCTCCCTTCCATAAAATACCGGGAAATACATCATCTCCGCTTTCGCCGGGTTTAAGTGGTAGTAACCGCTATAGCGGGGCATCAGCGCCACATTGAACCGGTATTTACCTTTATTGAGATGATTGCAGAAGATGCTTACCTTATTTTTAAAATGCTCGCGGTGTACTTCGTTGTTTTGCCAGCTGCCGTTTTTGCTGTCGTAGGAGCAACCCGCCGGGATGGGTATTTCCACCATGATATAATCCGCATCTGCTTTTACATCTACGGTTACCTCCAGGGTAGCCACCTGGCCGGCCGTGAGTATCTTCACAGTGGTGTCCTTCTGCACAAAATGGCTGTTCACGCTGAACTGATGCTCCGCTGCCAGTGGCGCGGGGTTCCAGTGTTGTTGCCATGCGGTAAAGTATACGGAGGAACCGCCCTGTTTGCTGATCTGCAACGGTTGACCACCCGGTAAGGTGCTGTTGTAAGGGAAGCCCGTAACGGTTTGCCCGTTAATCCGCAGCACGGGAGGCTGTATTTCTGATGTTTCCATTACATCCGGCAATATGGTGGCCAGGATCTCAGCAGATTCATAGGTGTTCCGCCAGTTGCCGCTTTGTCTTTTCTCCATGAACCAGCTGCGGATACGGCGCAATAAAGCATCATGACCGCCTTCCTGCCGCAGTATTTTATAGGCCAGTAAGGTAAGCTGTACATTGTTGCGGAAGAGATGATAGCTTTCTTCGCCCCAATAGGCATTTCCCATCATGGTAGTTTGCTGTGCGGCCAGTAAAGCGGCGGTGCTGACGGAGGCTTGTGTACGTTGTTTCAGGTACAACAGCCGGTACTGATCATAGGTATTTGTCCTGTCGATGTGCAGCGTATCGAGATAGGCCGGGAAGTTCACCTTTGCGCCCAGCTGGTATAGTGTTTCCAGCAACGTAAGCTTATCGGTTTGCTCCGCCACATTCAGCAGGAATACATCATAGTTGATCAGCGCTGCTTTGTCAATAGCCGGCTGGTATTTTTCCTGTTCTGCCAGTAACATGGCTTGCACCACCTGTTGTGTGATCCAGTATACGGAGGCGCTTTTATTCCACCAGCCCCAGCCACCGTCTTTGTTTCTGTTCTGTTCCAGTTTAGAGATCAGATCCGCTATTTTTTTCTGACCCGTAAAGGGCTGCCCCAGGAATTTGCGGGCTTGTTTTTCGAGTAACAGGCCGGTGAGTTTGGACGCCAGCTGTTCATTGCAGAGATATTCATACCGTTGAAGATGCTCTACTTCGTCCAGCAGTACCGGTAATATACCTGTGCTGGCATAGAGATGTATAGTGCCGGTGTCTTTATTCAGCTGCAGTTGGAAACTGGTATCGGTGGACAAGGCAGCAAATAAGCCGGTGGTTTCTTTTACGCCTTTTTCAAACACCGGGATGGCGCGGTATTCGCCGTCGAAATAATCCGGTTGACGGTTGATAGTATATTTAAAGGAGATGCTGTCGCCCGATAAAGGTACGGTTATGGGGAAGGTATCTATCCGGCTGTTGCGAACGCCGATCGTTTCACTGGTGCTTAGCACATGGTTATTGTAGAAGCTGCGGGTTACAACAGTGCTGTCTTTTTCATAATTGAGCACCTTGCCGATTACGTTGATACTGTCGCCTGCTACCACAAATGCCGGCAGTGTGAGGTTGGCGCTTAATGGTTTAAATGATTTTATCTGCGCCTGTGCACTACCGGTTTGCCCCTGGTCTGTAAACGCCAGGGCATAGGTTTTCCAGTTGGTGATATCGTCCGGGAAGGTTACTTTAAAAGAGGCTTCTCCCTTTTCGTTTGTACGTAGCCGTGGCTGCCAGAATGCATCATCGCGGAAGTTGCTGCGCAGACTATTGCTTTCCACCGGGAGGTCACCTTGGGTTGCAGCTGCCAGCAGTCCGGCTTTACTGCTGGTAATGAGGATCACACCGTTGGCCGCCCGCGCGCCATAAATGGCGACGGCCGCAGCGTCTTTGAGTACAGACATGTTTTTTATCAGAGAAGGATCTATGCTGTTCATAAAGCCTTCATAAGGGATGCCATCGATGATGATGAGTGGAGTCGCATTGGCAAATGAACTGGCTCCACGGATCTTGACCCCTGCCACTGTCCCCTGAAGCCCGTTTGCCACCATCGAAGATATAGATGCGGTCAGGTAACTTTTCTTTGCCATGCCATAACCGACTACTACCACCTCGTCCAGTCTCGACACCAGTTCTTTCATTTTTATATGGAGGAAGGATTGGTCGTCCAGTGGAATATCTTCTGTTTCATAGCCGACAAAAGCTACTCTGAGTTGTCCGTTTGCAGTGACCGGCAGTTCAAACCGGCCTTGCGCATTGGTCACTGTGCCATGCCGGGTGCCTTTCAGGGTGATGGTGACGCCCGGCAATGGATTTTTTCCATCTGTCACAACACCCCGCACTTTTGCGGTGAATTGCCCTTCGTCCAGGTATTGGTTATTAAAAGGCAGGGTGAAATCTGACGCCACATAGGCCGAAATTTTCGGTGAGCCATACCCCTTCCAGTCGGTGATAGCCCGGGCCAGCGCATCGCTGGTAGAATCTGGCGCCATCAGCTTCCTGGCGGTTAACTGGTAAAAAGTATAGCCACCTTGCTTTACTTTCAGGCTGTCTGCTACATAGTATTGCTTTTTCTTCAACAGCACAAGCAGGCGGTAAATACCTGGCTCGAGGTCGTCGAGGTAAGTGGTATTACCACTATAAATTCGGATAAACGCGGGATTGTCGTAGCGGTAAAGGAATAACTGCCGCACTTCTTTATCCCGCAGGCTGGTATCCGGCGCAATCATCATTTGGCCGGTAATAGCTCCTGCTACTTTTTCCGGGAAAAAAGAACTGCCTATTTGTATGCCATCCTGGTAGTTGTTCCAGATACTATCTATTTCATTTTCTGTGATCACATGATCGTATATGCCTCCCTGTGACCCTTCCTTATACAATGGAAGCGGGAAATCCATTTTACCGGTGAGACTCCGTTGTTTTACAAGACCTTTCCTGATATTAAATGTATAGCCTGGTTCCGGTTGGAAAAGTTGTGTAAAGTTTCCCTGGGCAATGTAGTCCGCATCCATTGATTTCAATGGTCCTGCCAGATAAACAGCACCACCGTATCTTCTGTCGGTATTAAACCACAGGATATTTCCTGACTGATTGATATACGTATATTGGTTGCCGTTATTTACCTCAAACGGTACCAGGTAACGCTTACGGAGATTCATTTCCAGTGGCGTGAGCCTGTGTTCCATGCGGGTAACCTTTATCCGTGCGTCGGGCTTATCCGTTGCAATACTGATATAGGTTTTAAGGTTGGCGGCTGCATATACACTGTCTATGATAATGGTTTTATCGAACGTGCGTATTTCCAGTTTATGCGGCCCGGGTGTTACGGCAAAACTATAGGCTGGATGAAGGTCTGTGTTGGCAAAGAATACAGGTTGTTCATCTATCTTCACATGACTGATAAACTGCATAACCCCCTTCTCCAACACAAATGGTGAGAGCTGGGTAATACCGTTCTTTGCCGGTTCTGTACTGTACCGGATCCCATCCGGATGCAGGAAGCGGTAATAAGCATTGGTGTCCAGCGCCATTTCGTTGCGCCACCGGTCCCAGTTCATTGGCTGATCACCGGAAACTTCTTTGGATTCCTGCAAACGTTGCCGGCTATACGCTTTCCTCATCTTAAAGTTTTTTTCAAAACCGGGTAAAGAAGGAGGAGTGTAGTCGAACCTGGCAGTCATGGCATAGGCGGTAATATCTGCATCCTTTACGGGACGTCCGTTCACGTCGGTAACCGTGATGCCTATACGTGCGGTTTGTCCCGGGAAAACTGCCAGCGGATTATTAATGACGACCTGCAATTGTTTTTCCCGGAGAGGAATGATGAAGTGTTCATCTTTTACGTTATCATTCCAGATATACTGCAGTGCCACAAAGTAACAGGAGCGTGTAGTAGACGCTGCCTTCCAGGATAGCTGCCGGTCGTAGCCCTGTGCCACCAGTTTATTGCCCGCAAAAATACTATACCAGAAGTATAAATTATTGGGATTAACTACTTCCGCAAATACGGAGTCGCTCGTACGGCTGGCATTACATAACACCGCGCCGCTGATGTTGGAAAGCTGATACTTGTTATGAATGCCGTTTGCGAGCACTTTCATACTGTTTACATACGGATGCACAGGGAGAACAGCGGGCAGGTTTATATTGCAGGAGGCTACGGTGTCTTCTTTTGCGTTGAGAAGCAGCAATGTACCGGAGGCGGGTATACTTTTTCCGGAACGTCTGAATTCCAGGGTAACACTGTCCCCTTTTGGTGTAAAGCTGATTTCGTCGGTCGGATATTTATACTCCAGGGAAAGTTGCTGCTCCTGACTTTCATTATTGCTGTTGAGGAACTGTGCATCGATGTTGTAGAGGAGAGAAGCAGCCGGGAAGATGCTATCCGGCAGCGTCACTTTTGTTTCACCGGTCATATCCAGGATTACTTCGTGTTTCCATAGCTGCTTTGGTACAAACACCACGGGGGCATAATGTTGTTCGGCGGCTCCGGATGTAACGGTAATGGTTACACGTCCATCCATCACGGGCAGTTCATTTTCATCGGTGGCTTTAAGATATAGTGATACGGGAGTACCACGGGTATGCTCTTTTACATCTGTTCTCGCGGTGAAATGAACTGATTTCAGCTCATATTCTTCATAGTTAAAACTCCCTCTCATCAGTACTTTGCGCCGGGCCAGGTATTCATCATCGGAAAGATCTGTTTCATTGCCGTCTGCTGTATACTGCCGGCTGTCGGTTGTTTCCAGGGTAAAGCAAAAATCTGAATCCAGATCCAGATCGAGACTGTCGTTCAGTACCATTTCATAATTGTAGCCACCGGGCCGGTAAGGCTGCAAGATGGTGAGGATGGTATCCACTTCTGCATCATCGCTGTACAAACGGAGCAGCAGCGGCTCATTCACCGGTTTGGTATCATTTTGCACCACAAAGGCTTTCATGCGGACGGTGTCTCCAGGTTTGTACCAGGGTTTGCTGAAAGCCATATATCCTTTGTACTTCTTTTCCGTTACGGTAGACCTGGAAAAGCGGTATTGTTCCTTGTAGTGATAATAATCAGGGCGATGGCGGAAGATCTTTTTCCACCAGGGAGTTTTCCGGTATCGGTAATTGTCCGGTTTCCCGATGTCGAAAATATTCAGGACACCCTTGTAGGATACCTGTACAATGCCATTCCGGTTGTAGCGGGGCAGCCGGTATGTTTTGGTACGGGGATCCCAGGGGATGTTCCGCCTGCCTACCTGCACGTTTGCCCCGGAAAGTAAAGTGCCCTGCTTATCGTGGAGGAGAAACGCCAGGTCATAGTTGTTGGACACCACTTTCAGCGTTACGTTATGAACCGGTTGGTATTCGTACTGGATCTTATTTTGTACTGCGGTGACTACCACATAGTTTCCCGCTGTAGTGGCCGTAGGAAAAGAGATGCCGACAGGATAACTCCCTGTGAAGGTATGCAGCAGCTTTTCATCTGCCCATGACCGGGAAGCTTTGTCGCGCCGGAATATCTCCAGTGCTTCTTTATCTGATATTTTATAGATACGTCTTTGCTCACTCCGGGTGTTACTCCTGGACACATATTGCTGGGCGCTCGCAGACAGGCCCCAAAGGCACAGCAGAAATAAGGCAAATCTTTTCAAGGTATAAGGATTGTGTAATGAAAATAAGGAAAAGCGCGGACACAAAAAATGGGGTCATGATAAGATGGTGCCATCCCGTACATGCCTATACGAAAAGATTGGTTTTTCAGATGGCGGCAACAAAGCTCCAGATAAAAGTGTTTTATTAGTCGTCTGGAAAGTAATAGATTTATGTCTGCAAGTAATAACTGATATATTATGGAAACCATTGGATTTATCGGCACTGGCCATTTGGGCTATCCTATTGCAGAAAACCTGCTGAAGGCGGGTTACACATTGAGAATTTATAATCGTACCCGTGAAAAGGCGTTACCACTGGAGCAGTTGGGTGCTATTTTGGTTGGCAGCCCCGAGGAAACGGCTGTCAGCGGAGGTATTGTACTGACCCTGGTGGCAGATGACCACGCATTGCAGGCCGTTGCTACGGAAGCCCTGGTGAAGGCATTGGGACAAGGAGGTATTCACGTGTCCATGAGTACTGTATCCCCGGATATTTCCAGGGAGTTATCGGCTCATCACCGGGAGCGGGGCGTAACATTTGTAGCTGCGCCGGTTTTTGCCCGTCCGGAGGCTGCTGCCGCAAGGGTAGGGAATGCGGTGATTTCCGGTCCTGCTGCCGCGAAAGAAAAGATCCGGGCTATCCTGGAAGCAGGATTTGCTAAAAATATTTTTGACCTGGGAGAAGATGCCGGCAGTGCGAATGTGCTGAAACTCATGGGAAACTTTATGATTGCCGGTGCGCTGGAAATGATGGCGGAAGCCTTTGCGCTGGCGGAAAAGAACGGTGTGGATCCGAGAGCCGCTTATGAAATGCTGACGACTACCTTATTTTCCGGACCTGTATTCCGAAACTATGGTGCCATGATACTGGACCGTAAATTTACAGGCAGTCCTTCTTTTAGTGCGGCATTGGGTTTGAAAGATATGGACCTCGTATTACAAACAGCGCGTCGTTCACATACACCAATGCCGCTGGCCAACCTGGTGCAGAACCGGCTCACTACCATCCTGGCGAAGGATGTACATGATGCCGACTGGACCGCGCTGGCTTCCGGCGCTCTGGAAGACGCCGGACTTTAATATTAACCTTTATCTGCCATGGCCGTCAGGGGCTCTTTTTCAGCTGTCCGGCGTGCCATGGTATCCTCGCGGTGCAGGTTCCCCCAATCGGAAATGTGTTGCAGCATACTTTCCATGCTCCATCCAAGAGGCGTAAGTTCATACTCCACACGGGGCGGCACTTCCGGATACACAATCCGTTTTACCAGGTTGTCATTTTCGAGTTCTCTTAATTGCAGTACCAGCACCCTTTCAGAAATGCCGGTAATGGATTTCTTCAATTCGTTGTACCGCATTTTACCATCCAGTAAACGCCACAGGATACTGGGTTTCCAGCGACCGCCGATCAGCGACAGGGTATAGTAAGTACCACAATCACCCCGTAACTGTTTTCCGTTGATAGCATTGGAAGAAGTTTCTTTTCGCATACGCTCGTTTTTTCTTTCTGACCCTAAAGATAAGCAATGCCCTGCTATAGTACAGGATACCGCTATCCTTTTGGTAACCCTGTTCCAGGGCCGGTTATTTAGCGCTAGGTTTGTTTCCTCTTACTTAAATCTATAGACTATGAAAATTGTTGCACTACTGGGCAGAATTTTATTCGCCCTCATCTTTATTTTGTCCGGCATCAGCCATATTACAGGAGCCGGCGTGGATATGACTGCCGCTGCCGGTGTGCCGATGGCAGGTGTGTTGGTGCCGTTAGCCGGTTTGTTATCACTGGCCGGTGGACTGAGTATCCTGCTGGGTTATAAAGTAAAAATCGGCGCCTGGCTGATCGTTATCTTCCTCATCCCGGTATCCGTTGCGCTGCATAATTTCTGGGCAGTGAAAGATCCGATGATGGCACAAATGCACATGGCTATGTTTATGAAGAATGTGTCTATTCTCGGTGGCGCCTTGCTGCTGGCTTACTTTGGAGCAGGTCCTTATAGTATCGATCACCGGAAAGGCTGACCTCCCTTCAGGTGATAAGAAATAACGGATACCTGATGGCTGGTAAAGAATAATCCTTGCCAGAGATTAGGTATCCGTATTTCTTTTTGTATTTTCAGGCTTTAATAACCTGATAGACGATCGATTATATGAAGAAAAAACTGGTACTGTATCTGTTGTTTCCCATTTCTTTTGTTGCCTGCGATAACCCCGCCCCCGAAAAGAAAACGGAGAAAATTCATCTCGAAAAAGTTAACAGCAACACCGATATCCTGGCGGAAAATCCGGAGATCAAGCTGGTAGGAAGCAGAGGCTTCAGCTACGATTTTAATGACGAACGCTTTATGCAGTTCTATGATCTTCCGGTGAAAAATTTGCATATTTCTATTGTGGATGACCAGCAACATATTCAGCGGCTGGCCATGGATTTACCGAAAGATAAAGAAGCCGTGAATACACTCAAAACCCAACTCAATAAAGCGTATGGCCAACCCGGCGAAGATGCCGGTAACGATTTTTCTGCTTTTGAGGAAGGCGATGTATTGGTATGGAAAGGGAAGGACCGCCTGATTGCAATGATTACCAGCAAAGACTTTGCTACCGCTGCCAAAATAGAGAAAGCACCAAAGATTGACATTTTGTTTGTTAAACCAGAAGAAACGAATAACTGATGAATAAATTATACACCGGCGCCCTGCTGGGATTAGCAATAGCCGCCAGCAGCTGTGGCAGCAAAAAGATAAAAATAGAATCGATCAATAACCGGCAGCAACTGGACTCTGTTATCGCACTCCTGCCGAAAACACAGGTAAAAGTAGATTCTATTCCGGTTCGTGTATTGTACATGCACCTGAAAGGAGATTTCACTTTCTACGGACAACCGGTAAAGGAGTTTTCTATCCAGACAAAAGATGAGCAACTACAAGCATGTACTTTTGATATCGAGAAAGGTGCCTCCGATGTACTGCAACAACTGGAGAACGAGAATGGTACCGGTTTTAAAGAGTATTCCAATCCTATTTTAAGCTGGAGTACACTCCCCAAAAAAATACAGTTCAGCGTACAGGATTTTGACGGCGATCTGCTTACCCTTAGTAATAAAGAGAAAGCCGCTATCTCCCTTTATTTTAATAATCCGGTAAACAACCGCATTACCAATATCTACAAAGAAATTCCACCGGTTACCACTACGAATGACTACCAGCTGGAGGTCGATAACAGCGAATGCGGTTACCGGTTATATGTGAATGATTTCTTAGTGATAGATCATGCGGGTGCCCGTACGTTGGGCGTTACGGCAGATATTAATCCCTACCTGGTAAAAGGAAAGCAACAGAAAGTTACCGTAGAGCTGTTGCCTGGTAATGATTACGATGGAAATCCCCGCAACCGGCTTCACCTGGAATCTGTAGTGCATGTAGCGTTGAAGAAATCGAGCAAACGGTCTATGTTTTCATCGGTGGTATTTGATTTCCGTACGCCTAATGCGGATTCTATGGTACGCGAAGATGCCCATTCTTCCAGGTATATCAGGGCTTCTAAGTTTTATGGACAACTAAGCGCTAAAGTAGATCATCCTTTTGAAACGGATGCCGTGCCCTATGAGCTTCCCTGCTACGCAGCAGCAGTTACCGATATCAGGACGATACCCGACGCGAAAGAAAAGATCCTGGCACATTATCGCAAGCTCCAGCAGGCCTATTTGGAAAAAGACTCCCTGCAGCTGGAAAAGTTACTGTATCCACTGGAAAAGAACCTGCAAACCGCCTGGTATTGGAGTAAACCTATAGACGGACAAACACGCTGGACCAATATCATGGACAAAGCCCGTGAAGCCCGGGACGTGAAACTGGAAGAGAACGTGGTGTTATACACTACACCAGACGGACATTTTGCCAAATTACTGCCTGCAGTATACAATAAGAACCCTGCGTTTTACCTGTCTAAGGAAGACGGCTTCTACCCACTGGATTATTATGTGAATATCGATAAAAACGGCGATGTACAATTCGCTATTGATTAACCCTTTAACTATATGACTATGACGTTCGTTAAACCTATGGCCTTTTTTGCCATTGGCATGATGGCATTGAGCGCCTGTAAATCAAAACAATCTTCAGAAGGAGTGCAGGAATTTGTAAAAGAATTTGATGGTAAAACGCTGGAAGAAGCCAGGGGCATACTTCAGAATGAAAGCGACAAGGTAGAAGGCTTCCTTGGTTTTATGAAGAATTTCAAAGAGGAAAAGCCAAAACACTTCAAACCGGAAGAAGAAGAGGTGGGCACACCTTATGTACAGAAAACCGCAGCCGAACTGGAAGACAGATACACCGCGCTTCTTGGTGGGAAGATGGGCTTCCAGCAGGAAATAAAACACCCCAACAGTGTAATTGTTGTTGACGGAGATTTCCGGAACAGCAGTGAGTTTGCTGATGTCGACTTCCCGGATTTCACCACAACGAAAATATTTTTCCATGATGGCAGCTCCCTGGAAAAAAGCTATGCGGTAGATGGCAATAGTGCTATTCCATCTCCCAAAATTATTGACAGCGTAAAAGCAGATGCGGAGTACAGCTATCCTACCAAAGTGGAAAAGCTGACACTCGACAAGCAAAATGACAAGGTAACATTTAAAGGCGCCAGCATCCGTATTGATAAGATGGGAGACAACCGCGTGAGAATTCTCATGGGGAACAAAGCCATGCACGATTACCTGCATGTGGAAGCGCTGAACAAAGATGGCAAACCTCTGGACTATAGCAGCAAAAACAGCGGTGTAAACAATCCGGATGATATGAACCGGTTGCTGGTAGATTTCAGTAAAACGCTGAAATCGCTGATTACCAGAATTGACAAAGGCAGCTTTAAAGACGTGGCAGCCCTGCAGGCTGCTATAAAAAAGGAAATGCCGGATGGTTCTCCTTTTGATGAAGGTGGCCAGGATGGCTATGTAGAAGGGTTCTTCAAAGGTAATGTGGTAAAGGTGAACGTATACCTGGCAGATGACCGCAATAAAGTGAAGAAGCAGTTGACATTGACCAACCTGCATCCCAATTACACGGGCTTACAGATGACGCAGGATGAAAAGACGGAGAACTATGGGTTTAAAGATGCGACTGGCAAGTTTGTGATACCGGCTACCTACAAGAAGTTAGCCCAGCTGAATCCTTTCTTTTTTACTTCGGAAGATTACAATGGTCTGTACTATTACCGCCTCGATACTGCGACGAAAACGCTGGTAAAACTGGATTTCCAGGTAACAGAACTGACGCCGTTGCTGGTGACTGTTGCGAAACCGAATAAAACCAACGCTACCGGCGTAATGGATGCTAATGGTAACCTGGTAATACCTGTATCGTATGATGCGATATACCTTGATCCGCATGAACAGATCATATATGCCAACAAGTCGGAAGAGGATGGTCCGCTGCAGGGCATAAACAGTCTTTATGATTTTGACGGACATCTTATTTCACCGGATGCGTATTACACCAATGGAGAAGTGTATCATGACGGTCTTTTGCGTGTAATGACTAAATCACGTAAACTATCTTTCATAGATAATAAGGGTCGGAAAGCGATTGATCTGACGGCATATCCGGAGGCAGAATCATTTTCAAATGGTCTGGCATTGGTAAGAAATGCGAATAATCAATACGGTTATATGAATACAAAAGGAGTACTGGTTATTCCTTGTACTTATAGATCTGCTTCGTCTTTCAATGAAGGTATTGCGATGGTATCGCGTGCTAACAACGATGTTTGGGAATATGCGTTGATCAATACAAAACAGGAGCTGGTGTTGCCTTTCAGGCAAGCGTCTTCGATGAGTCAGTCGGGAGAAGGCCCTAAGAAAGAATACAGTTTTGATGATAAAAGATACAACGCGAAAGGCGTAGAGATAAAATAAGAAAACGAAGGTATCTTAAAAGTAATGTTGAAAATGCCCCCGGAAAGTCCCTGACTTTTTGGGGGCATTTTTATGGGAGATACCCTCGTTTTTATGGTGGCGTCAGCTAGTGTTTTTTAAGAGCCCAGCCCTAGTTAAGCCCTATCTAAAATATAGTTCAGCGCCATATACCCCGTAACTATAAGAAACCTGTTATCTAAGGGGGAAGTACCCGTTATTTCCTGGTAAATAATGGGTATTGCCGGTACTCACAATGAGGGGATCTATTCTGGCCGTCCGGTTAGTCTTGCCTTTGAACTTTACCCCATCTGCTTCTTTCATAAAGGGTATTATTACTCTGCTTTGTTATCCGCTTCTTTTTTTCTTCGCTACATCTTCGAGCAACTTTAATCCGAGCAATCCGCTGATAGGTCCGTTGGCGCCGTCTCCACCGCTGATGAGTACATCCGGCATGATGCGGATCTGCTGGGCGCCGATGGCTTCCATTACTTTCAGTTGGGTGAAGTTGTTGCCGCCCATGGCTTCCACGGCCAGTTTGTAGGATTCGGCGCTGGACTGTCCGATGGCCAGGATCTTTTCTGCTTCCGCTTTACCGGTGAGGGCAATTTTTTCTGCATCGGCTTTGGCGATCCATTCGGTGCGTTCTGCTTCCGCTTTGGCGAGCAGTCTTACTTTTTCTGCTTCACCACCTGCGAGGAGTTTCATACGGTCGCTTTCCGCATTGGCTTGCAAACGTACGCTGTTGGCGTCACCGGTGGCTTTTTTCACGGAGGCATCTGCATGTCTTTCTGCGATCCACACGCCCTGGTCGGCCTTTACGATTTCTTTCTGCATTTCCGCAATAGCGGTTTCCTTTTCGAGGGTCTGTCGTGTTTCCTGGGCCAGTCTTTCCGTATCGTAAGTAATTTTCTGTTCCTCGGCAATTTTACGGTCCGTCAGTGTCTTCATCAGTGTTTCAGGAGGTACGATGTCACCGATCAGTGTATCCACGCCAAATACGTTGTATTGGTCCAGTACCTGGCCGATATGTTCCTTGGCGGAGGTTTGTCTTTCTTTACGGCTGGTGAGGAAGCTGATCACATCAGATCCCTGGGCGGAGTTACGGAAATAGTTACCGATAGTGGGTTCCAGTACCTGTGTCACGAGGTTACTCATATTACCGAAGCGGGCAATTACTTTGGGTGCTTCGTTGGTGGGGATATGGATGATCTGGGCTACGTCGAGGTTAAAGGTAAAACCATCGCGGCTTCTCACGGTAATAGTAGAGAGGTTTTTATCCAGCTGGTGGGCTTCACTTCTGGCGGAGGCCCAGTTCAGCACCAGGTTGGTGGTGGGTACCAGTTCTACTTTCATGATATAGGGATTGACGGGATACTTACCGGGGCCCAATGGTTCAGCCCATACGCCTTTCGTGCCTTTTGCCACGATATTGCCGTGTTTGAATTCGGCGCCGCTGATGTCTACGCCATCATTTCCCACGAAGGAGATGACTACGCCTACATGTCCGATGGCGATTTCCGTCATTTTCACCATTTCCAGCTTGGCAAACCAGGGGTTGATGAAGTAGGAACCGGCGAGGATCACCTGCTCCTGCAGTCCTTTATAGCCGCCATTTCCGAGGAAGGCGTCTACGTCCTGGAAGTTGTTGTGTTGTTCGATGGTTTTACCTGCGATGGAGCCGGTTTCAATGGCCTTGCCTTCGAGGGTGGTGACGATACCTACCGCATTGTCGGGGATGGAGAGCATGTCGGTGATTTCCACTTCGAACAGGAAGGTGTTGATACGGTATGATCCGGGCGTAATGATGGCGGTTTGCCGTCCTTTGCGGCCGCCGTTCTGCAGGAATGCCACGGCATCCTGGAAGGAATCGCAGGGTACCTTGCGGGCCAGGATGGCGCCTGTTTCCAGTTCGGATCCGTCTTTGGCCAGTACCAGTCCGATTTTACCGGTGGGGATAATGGTAAACGGCTGGAAGGCAACGCTGTATTGCCAGATCCATTTCCAGAAGTAAACACCGGGGGCCAGGGTTTGCGCCTGGAAGCCGGCTTCTCCGTTAGTGGCAAGGATGCGGCCTTCGGGCAATTCCTGTTTGCCGAGCAGGACAAATTTTTTCGTTACCAGGCCGATACGGTCTTCCGGTACGATGACTACGCCAAAGCATATACGAAGAATGACTTTGTACAGAACAAGGCATAGCAGGGGCACGCCAATGAGCAATGCCCATTTGATAACAGTGTTTTCCATTGTTGGGTTGTTGTTAATATGTGGTTAGATAAAGGATACTTCCTGTGGAGGAAGGTTGTTTTTTATAGGCAGATAAAGGATGTTGTTATGTTGTGTGATGATGAAGATATTTTCTTTGATGCTGGTCTTGTCAGCGCAGCCGGAAGCGCCGCCCGGTAAGGCGTGTACTTCTTTTGCATCACGTATGTGATGCGTATGGCAAAGCGGTTGACAGACCTGTCAATTCAATGTTTAAGCCGGGCGTATCTGTTTAGGAAATGGGGGGCGACGTGTTGAAGTTCGTGGCGATATAAGCTATCAGGATGTTGTTGCCGGAGCAATGATCAGATTCCATTGTAGAAATGAATTACGATGTAAAAGTGATAATTATTTTTCATCTGTCAAAATATTTTCAACAGACCGGATAACGGGTATTTTCCGGGAGCTTGCCTTTGTGTCCGTTTGTTATTGCTTATGAATACTTCGTGCTCATTTGATTGAATATTATTGAAAATTTCCCTCTTTTTTTTGATTTTTAGAAAAACGCCCTATATTGGAGCTGTTTCACCATTTTTTACTTAGCTAAAACGATTTTTAGGAGCAAATCAACCAAATAGTTTTTTATATTTGTCTAGCTTAAACGATTTAGCAAACATTCTATCTTGCATTTATGACAAATTCCACGGCGTTAGGAATAGATATTGGCGGCTCTCATATTACCGCAGCATTAGTAGACCTCGGCACACGGTCTATCATAGAAGGTTCATGGAACCGCACCAGGATTAATTCACATGGCGAAGCAGCAGACATCATTGATGGCTGGGCCGCCGTGATCCGCGAAGTATTTACCCATGCCCCGGAAGGCACCCGCCACATCGGCATCGGGATGCCCGGCCCGTTCGATTATGAGAAGGGGATCAGTGGCATGAAGGGACAACATAAATTTGACGCATTATATGGTCTGAATGTGAAAGACATGCTCGCCGCAAAACTGGGCATTGCTCCGGATCACATCCGCTTTATCAACGACGCCGGCTGTTTCCTGCAGGGCGAAGTATTCAGCGGCGCCGGCAGAGGCCATCAATGCGTAATCGGGCTTACACTCGGCACGGGACTGGGTTCTGCTATTTACCGCGATGGTGTGTCCGATGATGCCGGTCGCTGGTGTTCTCCTTTTAAAGACGGCATGGCAGAAGATTATCTCTCCACCCGCTGGTTCGTAAAACGCTACGAAGAAGTAAGCGGTGAAATGGTACCTGACGTAAAAGCATTAGTGGCGCGTATAGGCGTTGACGATAACATTCCCGCACTGTTCCAGGAGTTCGCTACGAACCTGGGTACCTTACTGGGCAATTTTATCCGGGATGAACAACCGGAACTGGTAGTCATTGGTGGCAACATCGCCAATGCATCAGATCTTTTCTTCCCGTTACTGGAAGAGGAACTGAAAAAACAACAGCTGAATGTTCCTATCGTGAAAGCCGCCCTCGGAGAAGCCGCAGCCCTCATCGGCGCAGCCAGCTTATGGCACGCCTTCCAGGAAGCATAACATAACAGCAGCAGGCATATAAAAGCTATTGGTGCTATGACCAAAGCAGGTAATTGAACCGGGTATCCCCATCTCCCGGAAAAGATATCCGCTTTGGTCATAGCACCAGTAGCTTTTTGTATTATGCTTTATCCTTTCTGCTTTTTGCTTTATATTAGGGTCATCAACCACTTCTAAATATTTACTGTTTGAAAGACCGCGTAATTGCAGCTGATAATATTTTGTGGGACCACATTATCCAGGGGGAACAGCAAGCCTACAGCGAGTTGTATGAACTATATGCGGAAATGCTTTACCGCTATGGATTAAGATATATAGAAGATACCGGTACTATAAAAGACTGTATCCAGGATCTTTTCACCGATCTCTATCATTACAGGAAAAACCTGGCGACGAACGTCAATATCCGCTTTTACCTGCTCCGTTCTTTCCGGCGGAAACTACACCTGGCTGTAAAAAAGAGCCTTCCACTCCGTCACACTGCCGGTCCGGAGGATTATTTTTCTATCAACTATCAGCCAGACACCGAAACATTGCTGATTGCGGAAGAACAACAACAGGAAATGCTCCGCCTGCTCGCGCGCGAACTCAACGGATTGCCCGCCCGGCAGAAGGAAGTCCTTTTCCTGAAATTTAATTGCAGCCTTTCCTACGAAGAAGTTGCCGGCATCATGAAAATTAGCGTACCTACCTGCCGTACGCTGGCCTACCGGGCTTTCCGGCAACTACGCACCAACATGGAGAAAGTACCTTTATTGCCATTAATTTTCCTGCTGATGTCCTGGATGTCCCGCGAACATGCCTGAAAAAAAAGTTTCATCCCGGAGTCTATATCCGCTTTGTTTGTTGCTCTTTATAGCAAAGATGCTGCAAGATGCCTGATAAGAAACAACTGAAACTGGAAGACCTGCTGGGAAATGACGGGGAACCACCTGTGCAGAGCGATGATCCTGCGCAACAGCAGCTGGCCGCCGCCGTACAAAAGATGATCACCAGTGCCGGTAACGAAAACTGGGAGTCCGCCGATAAATCCGCATTATGGCAGGAAATTGCCGCAGCACTTGTTCCGCGGCCATTTGTATACCGTTACCTGTTTCTGAAAATAGCTGCTTCCATACTATTCCTGCTTGTTGCAGGCGCCTGGCTGTTCTGGCCCCGGCCACCTCATTCCCTCGTGCAGTTTGCCCGGCAACAACACCTGGATACCTCCGGAGATACAAGGCTGATCCTGGGGCAGCAGCCTGCGGTAGTGATCAAAGGAAAAAATTCATCATTGGTGTACGGAGGCCACAACATCACGATTAATGCAGACAGTACTACCGTATCATCCGCCCCCTATAACACCCTGCAGGTGCCCTACGGCCGCCGGGCCAGACTGCAACTGGATGATGGTACCGTTGTATTGCTCAATGCCGGCTCAAAGTTAGTATACCCGGCCACTTTTGCTGACAACAAACGGGAGGTATATCTGGAAGGAGAGGCCTTTTTTGAAATAGCACCCAAAGCGGAAGCGCCCTTTTTCGTATATGCTTCACGGATGGAAACAGAAGTGCTGGGAACTTCCTTTAACATCAGCGCCTATACAGATGATACCCGGCAAAGCCTCGTACTGGCCTCAGGAAGTGTGCGTATGCGTCTCCCTTCACAACACCTTTTCGGGAAACGCTTCCGGCAATTACAGCCCCATGAAATGGCGATTGTGAGCAACGAAGAACTAACAGTCAATAAAGTAGACATAACGCCCTATACGGCCTGGAAAGACGGCCGCCTGCTGTTTTACAGCACGCCACTAAAAGAGATCCTGAAAAAATTAACGCGATACTATAACATACAACTGGACCTGGCGTCCACACAACCCGGATTGGAAACCTGTTCCGGCGACTTTGACCTGGATGATGATCTGAACAATGTACTCGATGTGATCTGCGCTACCAACTCGCTGCGTTATGAGCGCCAGGGAACGCATATCGTACTGAAAGAGAAAGACTGATTACCATACATATCACCAAAAAAAAACCGGAAGATGGTGGAACATCTTCCGGTGGCACTACCCCGCCGGAAGCGGGGACAGGTTTGTCTTTTTGTTTAACGAAAAAAACTGAAGTGAAGTTATGAAAAAAATCTATGCACCATGGCGTATACCGCCAGGACATCCTTTTGCCATTAAACTCCTGAGAACAATGAAACTGACTATCCTTTTGCTGGTCACCGCGATCCTTGGGGTTTCTGCCACCGGCAGATCGCAGGATGAACACCTCAACATCCGGCTGCACCAGGGAACGCTGCCCCAGTTGTTCAGCCAGATCCAGTCGCAGAGCCGCTGGCGCATCTTTTATAAAGATGAACTGGTGAACAGGGAACAACCGCTGACACTGGAACTACAGGATAAAAAAATCCGGGAAGTACTGGACAAAGCTTTGCTGAACACAGGCCTGAGCTATCGTATCATGCGCAACCAGGTGGCCATTATTCCCAGAGAGAAGGTGCAGGCCCCGCTGCCATCGCAGCCTGTGAATCCAACAGAGGATAGTACTTATCTTATACGCGGACGGGTATACGATACCCACGAACCACCGCAGGCACTACCGGGTGTGACTATACGTGTAAAGGACAATAACAGCCAGGGGACTACCACAGATGCCGATGGTTATTTTACCTTTCACGCAAAAAAGAATGCTGTGCTGGTGTTCAGCCAGATGGGATACATTGCACAGGAATTCACCATTATCCGTAGCCATAATGCACTGAACATTTCTCTCAAAGAAAATGTAGCCGCCCTCGATGAAGTAGTGGTAGTGGGACTTTCGGAGCAGCAACGCAAACATATTGCCAGCTCGATCAGCGCGGTGAATATAGCACAGCAAACAAACGGGAAACCCATTACGGCGCTGTCGCAGGCCCTGCAGGGCGGCGTTACAGGCATACAGGTAACCCAGAACTCCGGTTTGCCTGGTGGCGATGCCGCCGTCATCAAGATCAGGGGAATCAGCACCACCAATGCCTCCAACCCATTAGTAATGGTAGACGGTGTTCCTATGGATATGGACTACATCGATCCCGTAACGGTGGAAAGTGTAACTATCCTGAAAGACGCCGCTGCTGCTGCGGTATATGGCGCCCGCGCCGCCAACGGCGTGATCCTCGTGACCACCAAACGTGGTGTGGCCGGTCGTGTGGCCGTTACCTACGACGGCTACTATGGTATCCAGTCTCCGTCGGCCATGCCGGCCCTGGTGGAAGCGCCGCAATACATGCGCATGTTTAACGAAGCCCAGGTAAATGCCGGGAATGCGCCGTTTTACTCCGAAAAAGATATTCAGCATACCGAAGCCGGAGATGATCCGGTAAAATATCCGAATACCGACTGGCAGAAGGAAATCCTCAACCGCGCCGCACCTATTACCAGTCACTCGCTGGGTGTGAGCGGTGGTAACAGTCTCGCGCGGTTTGCGCTTACTGCCAATTACCAGAACCAACAGGGAATGATCCCGTTAAATCATTCCAATAAATATAATATCCGCGCCAATACTTCTATTACGCTCAATAAAAAGTTCCTGGTGTACATGGATATGCTGGCCATCAAAAGAAATACTTTTTACCCCAACCGTCCCAACGGCAATGATGGTAACCGTATCCTGGAAGATATCTTCCGGGTACCGCCTACCATTCTCCCTAAATATCCTGCAAAAGACGGCGCACCGCAGATGTACGGACGTTATGTGGATATTGTGAACCCTGTTGCCTATGCCGAACATGGCGGTAAAGCCCTGAATGAATACGGGCAGTCGAGCATCAATCTGCAACCGAAGTGGGAAGTATTGCCAGGACTGAATCTCCGCGGACAATTCAGCTTTCGCCTCAACAGTGATGTGTACCGCACTACCCGCGATAATTATTACTTTTTTGACTACTTCAGCGGTAAACTGGTACAGACCTGGGGCGTAGACAGGGGCGCCAGCATGGGACGTACCACCTATTACTATGCGGGCGTTACCGCCGATTACACCTATGATCTGAAAGATCATCACTTTTATGTAATGGGGGGGTACTCACAGGAAGAGAGTAACAGCGATTACTGGGATGTAAGATCGTTGTTGTCATTTTACGGGAAAGTAAACTACTCCTATAAGGATAAATACCTGCTGGAAGGCGCGCTCCGCACAGATGGTTCTTCCCGCTTCGGCCCCGGTCATAAGTACGGAACATTCCCCTCGGTGGCATTGGGCTGGAATGTGCATAAAGAAAACTTTATGGCGTCCGCATCTTTCATTAACAATATGAAAATAAGGGCTTCCTATGGCCGCCTTGGGAACGAAAATATAGATCCATACCAGTATCAGAATATGATCAGTGCTTCCGATGGTGTAGAATCGGTATTTGGCAATCCTGATATCACCTGGGAAACAGTAGATATGCTGGACCTGGGACTGGACCTGGCATTATTCCAGAGCAAGCTGGAGCTGACATTCGATTTCTATAACAAAACAACCAACGGCATCATCCTGTGGCCACCGGTATCTTATGTTGGCGGTATGGGTATTCCGCCTGTGAATGCCGGCCGCTTAAGGAATAAAGGGCTGGAGTTGTCACTGAACTATAACAGTCGCATAGGAAAAGATATCACCTTATCGGTGCGTCCCGGTATTTCGTATAACAACAATACTTTCCTGACCGTAAAAGGAGGGCCTTATATCAGTGGAAAAACGATTAATAAAGAAGGCTATGCGCTCAACAGTTTATATGGATATAAAACAAACGGGCTTTTACAGGCAGCCGATTTCAAACCGGATGGAACACCACTGGTACCCGTTATTGCCAATGAAAAGCCCGGTGATATCCGGTATGTGGATCAGAATGGCGATGGACTGATTGATGGGAACGATCAGACGGTGATCGGCAATCCAACGCCCCGTGCAGACTTCTTTGCCAATTTCAGGGTAACCTATAAAAAATGGGAACTGGAAATGTTGCTGCAGGGAGTCAGTAAATGTGATGCGGTGTTGAGCGGCATGCTGGCCTATCCGCTGGATATGTCGTTTGATGGTGGCGTGCCTACCCGCTACTATGCAGATAACTACTGGACGCCGCAACGCACAGACGCCCGCTTTCCAAGACTCACCACTACGCCCGATATCAATAAACTGTCGTCTGATTTCTGGATCCAGAACGGGGCTTATGTCCGTGTAAAATATATCCAGCTGGGTTATAATTTCAGCGGAGTGGCCTTAAAACGTGTAGGCGTTAACGGTGCCAGGGTATATCTGAATGCACAGAATCCATTTGTTTTTACCACCATGAAACTGGTAGATCCTGAAAGCCAGGGAAACCAGTGGACGTATGGCATTATGAAAATGTATACCGCAGGCGTAAGTATCCAACTATAATCACTCAACCTTTTTAAGATGAACATGAAATTCACTATTATATTGATGATGGGCCTGGTATTGTTATCTGCACCGGGTTGTAAGAAATTTCTCACGCACGATAACCCTTCCGGTGTAACGGATGCAGAGTGGTGGAAAACGGAAAGTCATGCCTATGGTGCATTGAATTCTATCTATGCGGGTGTTCCTGCGGGATCTAACGGAAGAAATGTGATGTTCTGGTCGGGCCTGAGTGATGAAGCGGTGTGCCGGGGCGATTTCCGGGGTAATTATGACATTTATACCCGTGGCCTGCAAAACCCTACCTGGGATGTGGCGGAATGGATCTGGCGGGATGATTATATAGATGTAAGGCGGGCATGCCGCTTCCTGGAAAACGTAGATAAATGTTTTATGGATGATGCGCTGCGTACCCGTATGAAGTATGAAGCACGGGCGTTGCGGGCTTTTTATCACATGGAGATCATGTTATTTTTCGGCGATATTCCGATTGTAACGAAGTCGCTCACACCATTGGAGAATCACCTGAAAAGAGATCCTTCTGAGAAAGTATATGAATTTATACTAAGCGAATTGCAGACCTGCGCAGAGAATCTGCCGGCGGAATATGACAGCGATGAAACCTGGCGGATTTCATCGGGCGCCTGTAACGCGCTGATCGTCCGGCTAGGACTCTTTTTTCATCATTATGAGGTGGTCAGGGATGCCGCAGCAAAGGTGATTGGTTCCGGTGTGTATAAATTATACCGCAGTGAAAAGGCGGGCGCCAACAGTTATGCGGAGTTGTTCAGTTATACAGGAGAGTTAAATAAAGAAAGGATATTTTTTAAAAGAGATGGATGTAACAATGCCTGGACCACGTTTGCGCCGTACAGTATTGGCGGGGAAACGTATGTATCGCCCACTGCGCAGGTGGTAGATAATTTTGAGACGAAGCAGGGGAAAACGCCTGCGGAGTTAGGGCCGGATTCTGTGGCTGTTTACCGTAAGGATCCTAACTATAAGAATAACCGGGATCCACGATTAGTGGCATCCTTGCTGTATCCAGGGCAGTCGTTTATAGATGCCGGTTATATCCTTTCTCCTTTCGATAATGCTACCGCCAATACGGATAAGATAGGTGTGCAGAAGTCTACCGCCACAGGCTACTGGATTCGGAAATACCTGGATCCGCGCGACCGGCAGGGCAGGACCGGCTCGCTGGATTTTATGTATATCCGTTACAGTGAGGTGCTGTTATCTTATGTTGAGGCGCTGGTGGAGCTGGGCGACTGGCAGAATCCACAGGTAATACCATATCTCAACGATATCCGTACCCGCGCCGGTATGCCGGTAGTAGATCAGCAACGCTATAACAGTGCAGCATTACTGCGGCAGCTGGTACGGCGGGAAAGGCAGTCGGAGCTTGCCTTTGAAGGCCAGCGTTATTTTGATATCCGGAGATGGGGAATCGTGAAGCAGGTGATGAACGGGCAGGTTTTCGGGGCTACCAATCCGCTGACAGGAGAGACCGTGAAGGTGCAGGACAGATCATATACGGATCGTGATTATCTTTGGCCGGTACCTGAAAAAGAGACCTTGTCGAACCCTGAAATGGTGCAAAATCCGGGATATTGATTTTTTACCGCTTATCAAATTTTGTGGATGGTACTTGCATATCCCGCGACTGGATTATATCTTACCATTCAGTGAACCAGGATCGACCAAAGACAGTGAAAATATCATCATACAGTGAACTAATACTATCAAACCTTACAACTCTGGCATTCAATTAAACTGAAATATGGCGAAACAAAACAGCGATTCAAGGCGGGCATTTCTCAAAAATTCCCTGGGAGCGCTTGCTGCATTTACTATTGTGCCCAGGCACGTGCTGGGCCGGGGTTACCTGGCGCCGAGCGACCAGCTGACCAAAGCCATAATCGGCACCGGTGGCATGGGACGTGGCCATTTTGGCTATGCCGGTACCCGTGTGGTGGCACTCTGCGACGTAGACCGCAGTCACCTGCAACTGGCGATGGACCAGCTGGGAGATAAAAGTAAAGGCGTGAAAACCTTTTCTGATTACCGTGAAGTGATCACCTTACCTGAAGTGGACATTGTACATGTGGCCACACCACCGCACTGGCATGGTATTATAGCAGCAGATGCTGCACGTGCCGGGAAAGACATCTGGTGTGAAAAGCCCATGACAGCTACCATTGGCGAAGGCAAGCGCCTGGTAGAAGCCGTGCAGCAGCACGGAAGAATTTTCCGCCTGAATACCTGGTTCCGCTTTGAAGATCGTTTTTATGGAATGGGCACTACCGTGAAACCTATCAAGAAACTGGTAGACAGCGGGTTGCTCGGCTGGCCGCTGAAAGTGACCGTCAGCAAGCATACCGGCTTCGACTGGAAATTTTACTGGGTAGGTAAAACCAACCTGGACCCGATGCCGGTTCCAAAAGAACTGGATTATGATATGTGGCTGGGGCCTGCGCCTTATCGTCCGTATAACCCACACCGTGTGCACCAGACCTTCCGTGGTTACTGGGATTATGATGGTGGTGGTTTGGGAGATATGGGCCAGCATTACCTGGATCCTATCCAGTACTTCCTGGGTAAAGATGATACCAGTCCGGTGAGCGTGGAAGTAGACGCGCCGCAGCAACACCCGGATGCGGTAGGCACCTGGAGAAGAATTACGTATACCTACGCAGATGGTTGCCAGATTATCCTTGATGGCGATGGCGCCGATGAAAAGGCTGCTTACATTGAAGGCCCCAAAGGTAAACTGTACCCGGGTTTCCGTTCAGACATCCCCGATCTTGAAAAGAAACTGGCTGCCTTCCCGGATCCTGCGCCACAGCAAATTGACTTTGTGGATGCCGTCAAGAACCGCCGCAAATTCGCTCTGAACGAAGAAAATGGTCATCGTTCCGCTACACTGGTGAACATGGGTAAGATTGCCCTGCGACTAAACCGCTCGTTGAAATTCGATCCGGTAAAACAGGAATTTATTGATGATGCAGGCGCCAATGCCCTCATTTATCAGCCTATGCGCGGACCCTGGACCATCTAAACCATCAAGTAAACGAATTATGAAAAAGATACAATACTTACTCATTGCACTACTGGTTGGCTGGAGTAGCCTGGCGTCTGCACAAGGCCCATCAGATCAGCGTGCATTCCATACAAAAATAGCCGATGTGCTGGCGTTGCTGCCTGCTCCCAATAAAACGCAGTTTAACACCCATATGGAGGCGATTGCGGCGTTAGGGGAGGATGGTCTCACCACCATTGCAGGAATGCTGGCGGCACCTGGAAAGGGCAACAATACACAGCTGGAGTATGCCATTGCAGGATACGCCTATTATGTAACACAACCTGGAAAGGAAGCAGCCCGCAAACAGGCGTCTGCAGCGTTGAGCAAAGCATTGGCCAAAGCGGCTGATCCGGAAAATAAATTCTTCCTGATCACGCAGCTGGAAACCCTCGCTGAGAATGATGCCGTGCCTGCGTTACAGCCTTATCTGGCAGATCAACGCCTCTGCGATCCTGCCGCCCGTACCCTGGTAAAAATCAATACACCAGCTGCACAGCAGGCATTACTGGCCGCCTTATCTTCCGCTACTGATGCTAATCGCATCACACTTACAGAAGCGTTGGGAGATAGCCGTTATACCGCTGCTGCATCTGCCATTGCGCCATTGGCTACCAATGCAGATCCTAAGCTCGCCAAAGTTGCCCTTTACGCCCTGGCACAGATCGGCGCGCCCGCCTCTGCACCCGTACTGGCCGCCGCTGCTGCTAAAAGTGGTTATACCTACGACGTAACGGATGCCACCGCGTCTTACCTGTACTATGCCGCTCAACTCAGTGATAAAACTGCCGCAGATAAAATAGCAGAGAACTTATTGAAACAGGCTAAAACAGATGCGCAGGTGCATACGCGCACCGCTGCACTGAAACTGCTGACCGCCATCCGTGGTGAGAAAGCAATGCCGCTCCTGTTAGCCGCTGCAGATGACAAAAATCGCGAATACCGTGATGCTGCCCTGAAATTTGCGGGACAGTATCAGCTGGCCGCAAACGCCGGCTGGTTAAAAAAACTCACCGGTGCTGATAATGCCGGTAAAGCCGCTGTTATCGGTATGCTGGGAGATAATAAAGTAGCCGCTGCGCTACCTGCACTCCAGAAGCTGCTGGCAAGCAAAAATGCAGATGTAAAATCCGCCGCTATCAAAGCGGCTGGTGCCATCGGTGGCGCTGCTGCATTACCTTCCCTGCTGCCCATCATGAAAACCGGCGACGCTGCCACTGTGGAAGCAGTAAAGCAGGCATTGCTGATCATGCCGGGCGAAGAAGTAGCTGCACAATCTGGTGCGGCCCTGGCTACCATGCCTGCGTCTGCACAAACAGCCTTACTAACAGTACTGGCCGCACGTAAAGCAGATAGCCGCGTAAATGACGTATTACCATTAACCGCCAGCACCAATGCTGATACCCGCAGTGCGGCCATCAGTGCGCTGAAAGATGTGGCTACCAAAGCCAATCTCCCTGCACTGTTTACCTTACTGAATAATACCGGCAATGCCACAGATATTGCCAATATTCAGGCAGCACTGATCAGCGCCGGCGCTACCAGCGCAGATGTACTGGCACAGATGAAGTCCGGTTCTGCGGAGCAGCAGTCCCGCTATCTCCCTGTACTGGCAGGCATTGGCGATAAATCAGCGCTGTCGCCTGTATTGTCCTCCTTTGCTAACGGCGACGCCAACACGAAGAAAGAGGCCGTGAAGGCATTGTCTTCCTGGAAAGATATCGCTGCTGCACCTGCTTTACTGAAAATAGCCCGCGACAACGCAGACTACCGCGACTATGCCCTGGCTGGTTACGTAGGACTGACCCGTCGCTCCGGCTTCCCGGCCGACCAGCAATTGCTGATGTTCCGCAACGCTATGGAACTCTCGCCTTCAGCTTCGGTACAGCAGAAGATCCTGGAAGGCGTAGAGCGTTGTAAAACACTACCCGCTTTATTGTTTGCCGGTAACTACCTCGACAATACCGCCGTACAACAGGCTGCCGCCAATGCGGTGATGAATATCGCCCTGGCAGATAAAAGCTATAACGGACCGATTGTACGTTCCCTCCTGGAGAAAACATCCACCGTATTAAAAGGCGGCGACGCGGATTATCAGCGCCAGTCGATCCGTAAGTACCTGGCAGAAATGCCTGCCGGCGACGGATTCGTACCCATGTTCAATGGCAAAGACCTCAGCGGCTGGAAAGGCCTCGTGGAAAACCCGGTAGCCCGTGGTAAAATGGATGCCAAAGCACTCGCCAAAGCACAGGACAAAGCCAACGACAATATGCGCAAAGGCTGGTCTGCCAAAGACGGCCTGCTGGTATTCGGCGGTAGCGGAGATAATCTCTGTACCGAAAAGAAATACGGCGACTTTGAAATGCTGGTTGATTGGAAGATCACTTCACAGGGCGACGCGGGTATTTATCTCCGTGGTTCCCCGCAGGTGCAGATCTGGGACACTTCCCGCATAGATGTGGGCGCACAGGTAGGTTCCGGTGGTTTGTACAACAACCAGCAGCATGAAAGCAAACCCCTGAAACTGGCCGATAACGCCATCGGAGAATGGAACCATTTCCGCATCCTTATGCAGGGCGACCGCGTAACGGTGTACCTCAACGGAGAACTGGTAACCGATAACACGATCCTGGAAAACTACTGGGACCGTGGTTTACCCATCTTCCCGGAAGAACAGATAGAACTGCAGGCACATGGCACTTACGTGGCTTACCGTGATCTGTATATCCGTGAAATTCCACGCCCTAAGCCTTATGTGCTGAGCGATGAAGAAAAGAAAGCAGGTTATAAACTGCTGTTCGACGGTACCAACATGCACGCATGGACCGGCAACACCAAAGACTATGTCATCGATAACGGCGACCTGGTAATTTATCCTACCAATGGTGGTCACGGTAATCTCTATACGAAAGATGAATATAAAAACTTCTCTTTCCGTTTTGATTTCCAGCTGACACCCGGCGCTAACAATGGTCTTGGTATCCGTGCTCCATTAGAAGGCGACGCAGCCTATGAAGGCATGGAATTACAGATCCTGGATAACGAAGCAGATATCTATAAAGACCTGCACGTTTACCAGTACCATGGTTCCGTGTATGGTGTGATCCCCGCCAAACGTGGTTTCCTGAAACCCGTAGGAGAGTGGAATACCGAAGAAGCCATCGTAAATGGCACACACATAAAAGTCATTCTGAATGGCACTGTGATCCTGGACGGCGATATCGCCGATGCCCGTAAGAACGGCACCCTGGATCATAAAAGTCATCCCGGCCTCAACAGGGAAACCGGTCATATCGGTTTCCTCGGACACGGATCTATTGTCCGTTTCAGAAATATCCGGGTGAAAACATTGTAGTTTTTTTTGTAGATAAGGAAAGCCGTTCCTGCGAAAGCGGGGCGGTTTTTTTTATGCCTGTAAAAGTTCTATTTTCCGGCCATCGGGATCCTGGATGATGGCGGAGTAACCCCACTCGGTTAATTCAGGCGCTGAGATAATGGTTGCTTCCGGGAGCTTTTGCAGGATATCATCTACATTTGCCACCGTAAAGCCCAGTCTGGTAGTATGATCGGCGACGGTAACGTTTTTTGGTAACGGGTAGATTTCCAGTAATGGACCTTCGCCAACACTGGCATAATGAAAGGGGCCATTGCCATGACGGTGGTAGTGGAACTGGAAGCCGAGCGAGGTGTAGAAGCCGGAGAGGAGATCTGGCTGGCTGGTTTTGATAACGATGAGGTGGAGGTGTGGCATCCCGGTATTTTATTAATGGAAATTATTATTTATTATGCAGAATACGAAAGAATAGATATGAAAATTCTATTGTTATTGAGCACTCTATTGCTGATGATTTGCTGTCAACATCTGCAAACAGAAAAAAACAATGCCAGCAAAGATGCCAATGCCGATTCCCTTTTGGTATATTTAAATGCTACACTGACGCAGTTCCCTTTCCTCGATATTGCAAGTATTCCTGATAGCAATGAGCTTATTTTTTATTATGCCAGGCAATTTGATACGTCTGTGTTGGTACGTCTTAATAAACACAAAGGTGTAATAAAGGGGGTGATTTATCAGGTGGCGCCACCATACTTCCGGAATAAATCTAAAGAAGAAAATGTTCTCCATTTTTTTGAAGGATTCAGCTTTAATATAGATACGCTTCAATGGCAGTATCTTTCCCGGGCAGCTGATAGCATTGTAAATGCGTCAACAGGGCCGGCACAAGATGATGGGACGTTTGATGCACCTGATTATATGATAAGTTTTAATTCAAAGGTAAGGTGGTACACAAATGATGCATATGAAGCATTATTATCCCGCTTTTTTATATCTTTAAAAACCAGTTTACTCTACCCGCAAATGGAAAAGAAGCCCCAATGGCGAAGGAAAGTGCCGGGGAGTTAATTGCGTTTAAATACAACGAACGTGTTAACGCTTTATTCCTGATTAGTTATTTCCTTTGTCAGAATTATTGTTAACCGTTTGTTTTTCAATATAGACTGTAGCGTTTAACCAACGTTTTCCCTTATTTTATGAAATATTCCCGGACACTGTTTTTTGCTGCACTGACTGCTGTAAGCCTTTCTACGAAGGCACAGGAGGCTATTGATATTCCCGGAAAGGTTAAAGATAGCCTGATACAAAAGGTGACACCTATCCCAGGTAAATATCTTTCGCAGGTAAAACAAAAATCGGATAAAATGGAGCGGCTGGTCTCCAAACGCAGCGAGAAAGCGCTCAGCCGGTTTATGAAGCAAGAGGAGAAATTGAAGCGCAGACTTGGAAAGATTGATTCCCTCAAAGCCAATAACCTTTTTTCGCATTCCATCGATTCTTTAGGAAGCCTGAAATCCCGCATGAGTGGCAAGCTAGGAAAGTATTCTGGTGCATTGACGCAATCCGGCGGCCCTTATCTTGATAGCTTGAGTAATTCACTTTCGTTTCTGAAAGACTCCAAAGGATTACTGGAAAAATCAAAAGGCGTTACGGATAAACTGAATGGCTCCTTAAAATCGGTCGATAACCTGAAAGATAAACTCCAGCAGGCTGAACAGATTAAAGCGTATATCCGCGAGCGTAAACAACTGCTGAAAGAGCAATTGAGCCAGTATACCGGTTTTACAAAGGATCTGCAAAAGATGAACAAAGAGGCCTACTACTACGCCCAGCAACTGAAAGAATATAAAGAGGTATTTAAAGATAAAAAGAAGGCTGAGCAGAAGGCGATGGAAGTGATTAAGAAGCTCCCCGCTTTTAATGATTTCATGCAGAAGCATTCGCAGATTGCCAGCTTATTCAATATACAGGGCGCCACCGCTTCCGCGCAAAGCCTGGAAGGCCTGCAAACACGCAGCCAGGTGGAACAGCTGATTCAGCAGCGTATCGGCAGCGGCCCGAATGCCGGCGCCGCAGTAAGTCAGCAGATGGCCGAAGCCCGCAGTAAATTCGACGAACTCAAAAGTAAATTCCCTGACCTGGACAATGCGGCGGAAATGCCAGATTTCAAACCCAATGAAATGAAAACCAAGAGCTTTATGCAGCGGTTGGAATTTGGGAGTAATGTCCAGTTCCAGCGCAGCAATAAATTCTTTCCTACTACCGGTGATCTGGCCGGGCAGGTAGCCTATAAGTTTCATAAGAACGGCAGCACGGGTATCGGTCTTTCCTATAAGCTGGGAATGGGTACCGGCTTCGATAATATTCACTTTTCAGGTCAGGGCATGGGCATCCGTTCGTTTATTGATTGGAAACTGAAAGGCACCTTCTTCCTGAATGGCGGTTATGAACAAAATTATCAGCCGGATTATGCCGGCGTACCGGATGGAGTAGGGCAGAAGTGGACGCAGAGCGGTTTGATAGGAATCAGTAAGAAATATAAGATCAATAGTAAGCTGAAAGGAAATATGATGGTACTGTTTGATTTTTTGTATAACCAGCATGTGCCGAGAACAGATCCGGTGAAGGTGAGGCTGGGGTATAATTTTTAAAAGACTCATAAATAATAGTTGTATAATTTACCTTGAATGAAGAAGCTCTATTTATTGTTGATTTCCCTATCCTGGAGTATTTGTTTGTTTGCGCAGTTAACGAATGGCACAAATGCACTTGAAGTGGCAAAAGTTGTTCCTCCGTCGCCCAATGCGGCTGCCCTGGGAAAGTATGGCGATGTGCCTGTTGGTTTATATACCGGCATCCCAAATATCAATATTCCTTTGTATGCTATTTCCTTCGGACAGTTTTCATTACCTATTTCGTTGAGTTATTATTCCGGAGGACTTAAAGTAAATGAACTTGCTTCGCAGGTGGGTTTGGGCTGGTCTTTGAATGCAGGTGGTGTAGTGACAAGAAGTGTTAACGTAAAACCGGATGAAAATGGTTATATGATCCTGGGCAAAATGGCCACTCTGGATTCCTTAATTCCGCATTCAAATAATGTCCGTCAGGCTGTTAATGGTACCTGGGATCTGGTGCCGGATAATTTTTCATTTAATTTCAACGGGAGAAGTGGCAAATTTATTATTGATGCTACGCCTCAGAATAAAGTGCATATTATTCCCTTTCAGCCGCTGGATATAACTTTTTCCTCCAGGTTAGGTAGTTTTCAGATAATTGATGAGAATGGGATTATTTATAAATTTAATACAAATGAAACCTCCTATACAGTGGGTACCGTTTTTGAAGAAGAGTATAATTCCAGCTGGTATCTGACAACCATTGTTACTCCTTACGGAAACGTTGACTTTACTTATGCATCCGATGTGGATGATGTTATCAGTGAACAGAGTTCTGAGGTTGACTATACATTAACAGCTGGCACCTGTGATCCTATGGGCGATGGAGGAATCACCAATTTTAATGTGCGTGCTGCCACTAAAAAGTTAATCAGTATTACTTCGCCAGCGGGAAAAGTGAATTTCTATAATGCGGCAAACAGGCGAGATGCAACATACAGGAGTAAACTGGATTCTATAGTTGTAGAAGATAAGAAAGGAAATATCATCCGGAGGTTTAATCTGAAATATGGTTACCATGGATCTTTAACCAATACTGACATCAGATCCAGACGACTCAGGTTGGATAGCGTTGGAGAAGAGGGAAGTACTCCCAATGCCAGCAAATGGCATTCATTTGAATATTATAATTCCGCAAATGTACCATTAACCAATGCAAAGTCGCAGGATACCTGGGGGTTTAACAATGGTGTGAGCAATAGTAAATTACTTCCGGCGCTGGATACCTTCATCGGCTCAAGGCATATTGTTTTAAGCGGCGCCAATAGAAGCCCCAATTTTAACGCTACAATAACCGGGGTTTTAAATAAAATAACATATCCAACCGGGGGGACTACATCTTTTGAGTATGAACTTAATGACTATGGTGCCAAAAGTGGTAAAACAAATACGGAAAGGCAAAAGATTTGGAATACTGCCACTGCTTCGGCCAGGAATACTATCGGGCAAACAAATCCTGATATGATTGATGTGAAGGCTGATTTTAGTATAACAGAACCCCAGGATGTAACCATTTATTGCAAGGGCATCAATAACGGTCTGACATCTCCTGATGGCAATCCTTCCATGTATCTATATAAGGTACAGGCTGATAATTCTTTAGTCGCTTTATTGGAACGGGGTACTTTTGCTAACGAGTTAACATCAGCGATGTTTCTCTTGCCTGGTAACTATCGTATCCGTGCTATGGTAGATAATTATCTGAATGAACAGTCGCAAATCAAAGTTACTTCTTATAGCCTCGGTGATACTTTGAGAACAATTGAAACCGGTGGAATCCGGATAAAAAAAATTATCAATAGGGATCTTATTAACAGCGAACCTGTTGTTCGCCAGTTTACTTATAAATACCCTACAGATCCCAGGCGTTCATCCGGAGACCTGGTGAGTGATTTCAGCCTTCTGGAATCAAAACTTACGGATAAAAATGTATGGAATTGTAGGTTCCTGGTAAGATATAGTTCCCCCGTTTCTGGTATGGCTCTTACGCATGGAAGTCATATCGGTTATAGATTTGTTACAGAAACGTCGGGCAATGGTAATATGGGCGGGAAGTTATCTGCATTTTCTCCTGGCGCGCCATTTTCACGCCTGCAGGAATACCTGGGAGGAGCAGATAATTTTCAGGCAGCTATTGAAGGTTCTGACAAATATGTAGAAGATAATGATTATTTACGGGGTAGTTTATTAAGTGAAACCATTTTCGACTCAACGGGTAGAAACTTATCCAAAACGGAAATTATTTATAATTTCGACAGTTTGCAAAACGGTAATTATTTTGTTGCAGACATATTATATGCTTACATATTTGCTGGCACCAATACCGTATATTGCCAAACCAACAATTGTTCACTTGTGCTGCCTACCGTTTGGGGTTGGAGGTTAGTGCCTTCCAGGATTTTTTGCCCATGGATTTATGAAACCTCCAGGAAGGAAACATTTTACGGATCTCCGGGAGATGTAACCCTGATAAAGGAAATTAAGTATTATTATGATAACCCGCTGCATGCACAATTAACCCGTCAGACTACGATTCAATCTGACGGTCAGACTGAAACAGCGACTACCAGGTATCCTTTGGATTTTAATCTGCCGGTAGTCCTGACTGATCCCGATATAGCCGGTATTAAGTATCTGCAGCAACGTCATATTATCAATGTGCCGATTGAAAGATATTCGATGAAGAATGCGGCCAGAAGCGTAGCTGGCGTGATCACTACCTATTATCCGGATAAGCCATATCCGAAAACCTTATGGGGCTACGAAGACAATGGTTCTTCCAGTGTTTATTTTCCTGCGGTAATCAATGGCAATGTTTTTCAGAAAGACGGTCGTTACGTATCCCGTATTAATTTTGATGCCTATGATTCAACAGGAAATATGCTGCAACAGGGCAAGACGGGTGATATCCGGGAAGCATACTTATGGGGCTACAACAACCTCTATCCTGTAGCAAAAATAGTAGGAGCAACTTATGCCGAAGCAGCAGCCCTTGTGAATAGCAATATATTATCAAACCCATCTACTCCCCAGGCTCTGAGAAATGAGCTGAATAAGCTGCGTACCGGTCTTCCTGGCGCCATGGTGAATACTTACACTTATCTGCCTTTGGTTGGACTGCTATCAGAAACAGATGTTTCCGGAAGGTCCACTTTTTATGAGTATGATACCTTCGGTAGATTGAAGACAATTAAAGATGATTATGGTAAGATTTTAAAAGAAATAGACTATCAGTACACAGTCCCTCTTAACAGATAGCGTTTTTAATCTATGTTGGAAAGAGAAACTGATAGTTGAAATTTAATACTGTTGAATATGTTTAATGCCTATATGAAATATCTTGTTTGTTGCTTAACGCTGTTTTTTGTTTTGGGGGTGGTACAAGGACAGGTAAATATACCAGATGCTAATGTGTTGAGAAAAAGCGCTATAGCAGTTCCTGTTCCTGGAACATATACTAACTCAACTGTTAACTATATCCGTATATGGGAACCTTCCATGCCCAGTGGTGATACTGCTTTTGTAAGAGCTTCTGCGCGCTTATTAAAGGAAGTGAAACAAACTACGCAATATTTCGATGGACTAGGGCGTCCCCTGCAAACGGTAAACAAGAGCCTGAGTACGGGTGGGAAAGATATTGTGGCGCCAATAGTATATGATGATTTTGGGAGAGAATCTTTTAAATATTTGCCTTATGTACCGAAATCTGGCAATACGAATGACGGTAAGTTCAAAACAGATCCCTTTAACACTCAGAAAGCTTTTTATCAGGATACGATATTAAGTCCGTCTGCTACTGGAGAGAGCATTTATTACAGTCAGCAGGAATTTGAAGCTTCTCCTTTAAGCCGGGTGACCAATACTTATGCACCAGGAAACAGTTGGGCAAAGTCAGGCGGAAATCATCCGGTAAGTCAGCAATACCAGGTGAATATGGTCAGCGATTCTGTAAGAATATGGACTATTCCAGTTGGAGGTACCCTACCCACCAGCACCGCCTTTTATCCTGCCGGGCAGTTGTACAAGAATGTAACAACTGATGAAGCACGTAACCAGGTAGTAGAGTACAAAGATAAAAATGGATTGGTAATCCTGAAAAAAGTGCAATCAGGTAATATTACCGGGACTGCTCACGTAGGTTGGTTGTGCACTTATTATATCTATGATGATCTGAATAATTTAAGGTTTGTAGTTCCTCCGCTGGCAGTGGAAAATATAACAGGAACCTGGAACCTGGTGAATGTAGCCAGGGAGTTATGCTTTCAATATCGTTATGATGGCCGGAACCGGATGATTGTAAAAAAGATTCCTGGAGCAGATTCCACTGAAATGGTGTATGATACCCGCGACCGATTGGTATTTTCCAGAGATGGGAATCTGAAAGATTCCGGCAAGTGGCTGGTTACATTTTATGACGCTTTAAACCGGCCGATAGAAACAGCATTGTATAATGCAGGTACCAGCCGGGAAGTACTACAGGCTGGTATGAACAGCGTAGTTAACAAAATTGATTCCACCAGTTATACTTTCCCGGGAGAAATGGATCTGGTGGTGGCTGTGCATGACAGTACCATTTATAAAGCTACCAGAACTATTGAGTTTACCGATGGATTTGATTCAGGTACCAGTATTCCATTTGAGGCATTTATAGATCCATCATTTAATAAAGGAACTACGGTAGTGCAGATTAGTAATCCGCTACCAGCTATTCCTGCGTCCTCGCTAACACCACTTACTTATACCTTCTATGATAAATATGGATTTACAGGAGCGCAGGCCCCTGTAAAATCGGATACAGCCTTTTTACAGAAGCCTGCCAATAGATACAGGGAGTATTTTGACATCAGTAATTCCACCAAGGGGTTGGCCACAGGGGGGAAAGTCCGGGTTGTGGGAACAGACACCTGGCTCACCAACACAATTTACTACGATGCAAAAGGACGACAGTTGCAAAGCATCAATGATAATGTGTCTGGTGGCCGTGATGTTGTGACCAATGAATATGATTTCAGCGGCAAAGTATTAAGCACTTACCAGTATCATACTAATCCCCGTAGCGGAACGATTCCTAAAGTGCAAGTACAAACGATGTTGTCGTACGATGATGCAGGACGTTTAATCGCTGTTCAGAAACAGTTTAATAATGATCCTGCTACATTAAGAAATATAGCAGTGAATGAATATGATGAATTAGGTCAGTTGAAAGCCAAACGGCTGGGTATCAAGGGGACTGCTGCTCCCATTGAACGCATCTCTTTCGGATACAATATCCGCGGCTGGATGAGCAGCATCAACAAAAAATACTTAAACGGTGTGGCAGATACCAGTCATTTTGGCCAGGAGTTGAATTATGATTACGGATTCAAGGATACTGTATTCAATGGCAACATTGCGGGTATCCGCTGGAGAGGCTGGAATGATCCACGTCCCCGCGCCTATGGTTATAATTATGATAAGGTAAACCGCCTGACTCACGCCGAGTTCAGTCAGCAGAATACAACCGGCAGCGCCTGGACAAAGACAGAGATGAATTTTAGTACCAATTGGATAAATTACGATGCCAATGGAAATATCACTAAGTTAGCCCAATTTGGTATGGATGGCACAACTGCCGCTCCCATTGATCGTTTAGCCTATGGTTACCGCCCAGGGAGCAACAAACTGAGAAGCGTGTATGACTCCAGTACGGTATTAACTGCCCTCGGTGATTTTAAAAATGGGGTAAATACGGGAGATGACTATGACTACGATTCTTCCGGTAATCTGATCAAAGACCTGAACAAGGGAATTGCCAGCATTACCTATAATCATCTGAATCTTCCTTCCCTGATTACTATTACCAATAAGGGCACCATCCGTTATCTCTATGATGCGGCCGGTACCAAAGTGCGAAAAATAGTCACCGATAATACAGGTAACCAACAGAAAATAACCACCACAGATTATATAAATGGATTTGTATACCAGAACGACACATTGCAGTTTGCCGCTCATGAAGAAGGACGGATCCGGACCGTATTCCGGACAGGGCAGCCGGTAGATTGGGCCTATGATTATTTTGTAAAAGACCACCTTGGCAATACCCGGCTGGTACTTACTGAACAAACAGACCGCACTATGTATGCAGCCACAATGGAAACCCCGGCTGCGGCAAAGGAAACAGCCCTGTTCAGTAATATTGATGATACCCGGGCAGCAAAGCCAGTGGGCTATCCCGCTGACGAAAATGATAGTAGTAACCAATCAGTGGCCAGGCTTACTGCTGCCGGTAACGGAAAGAAGATTGGTCCGTCACTGGTATTAAGGGTAATGGCAGGCGATACGATTGATATAGGGGCCAAAGCATTTTACAAATCCCAGGGACCCACCGAAACTACTTCAAAAGAAACACCAGCTGTAAATATCTTAGCTGATCTGGTACAAACCTTTAGCGGCGGTACCTCTACTTCCGGAGAACATGCTGTAGCTGCACAAGATCCGGTTACACCGTTTAACAGCACTTTCTATAACGAAGACTATCGCCGTCTTAAAGAAAAAAATCCTGATCAACCTGATGCAGACAGACCCAAAGCTTATCTCAACTTTGTTTTATTTGATGATCAGTTTAAATTGGTGGATGGGAACAGCGGGGTAAAACAGGTAAAAGCTACACCTGATGAACTGCAGACACTGGCTCAGGATAAGATGGTGATGGAAAAGAGCGGTTTTTTGTATGTTTACACGAGTAATGAAGGTACACAAGAGGTGTATTTTGATAATTTAGTGGTAGCGCAGGCATCTGGGCCGGTGTTGGAGGAGACGCATTATTATCCATTTGGGCTCGCGATGGCAGGGATATCTTCAAATGCGTTGAAGGGGAGTAATTATGCAGAGAATAGGTTGAAGTATAATGGAAAGGAGTTGCAGAGTAAGGAGTTTGGAAATGGCTCAGGTTTGGAGTGGTATGATTATGGTGCCAGGATGTATGATGCACAGATAGGACGGTTTCATATACAGGATAGATTGGCTGAGACTTACCTTAGTTTTACCCCTTATAATTATTGTGCCAATGATCCGGTAGCTTTTGTTGATTATAATGGTGACTACATTGCGATACGGCAAATGTTTACTAATAAAGATGGAACCTTAAATGTTGAGGGATTATACGCAGCAGCAAGTATTATAGAAGATTTACAAAATATTACTGGTCTAAATTTAAGTATTGATGATGTGGGAAACCTTGCATATGGTAAAAACGAAAATGCAAAAGGGACTAGCTCTGATGCAAGAGGTTACTTAAAAGGTATAATAGATAACGTTGATGATGGAATTAACCTACATATTGATAATAATAGGCCTACTCGAACCGAATCAGATGGCAGGTCTGTTTATATGAATACTAATCAGATTGATAATAGAATAGCTGGGATGGAGAATGAAGGGTTGAATGGTTTGGCATGGGGGTTTGGGATGTGGTTTATGCACGAGTCCATGCATACAACGGTAGGAGTAAGATATTTTGATCCTAAAGCAACAACAACTGTGGAAGATCCAAATGGTGTTAGTGGACTCAGCAACCCGGGTATCATTGAAGAAAGGATCAATAAATACAGAGCCCAACTTAATTTACCTCAAAGGGATGCTTATGCGTGGGATGGAGATCCAGGAAATGCCACTATGAAATGGCATTATCGCAATAAAAAATATAATATAATGGATATTCCTATGTCGGCAGAAGAGAAGAAAAAAAGGAGAAAAACAATGTCGAATATTAAACTTAAATGAGTTATGCGTAATCTACTACTGGTGAGTTTTATTACTATACTATTGATTTCTAACATCAATGTTTGTTTTGCTAAATCAATTGAAGATAGCTTGAGCGCTAAAGTCATTTCTTATATAAAAAAAACAACAGGCAAGAGTAATATTGTTCATTTACCTCGACAAATAGCTTTTACTCTTTCATCAATATCTGAGGATGTAATTAGAAGAAATTATGTTAAGGGATTTGGCTATAACCATAGGAATGATTTCTTAAGTAAAGAACCATTGGTTAGAATAATAGAAGATTCTTTGAAAGAAGTATCTAATAAACTAAATAGCTATTGTCCTATTGGGGTTGATAGTACCTCGGTTTATTTTGATAAGAAGAATAGTGGGAATGTATTACTGTTAAGTCAGCTCTGCTCAGGAATGTTATTCGCCGAATTGGTGAACAGCTATGGTGTCCTTATAGGGAAAGGTGGTGTTGAGCTCTCCGGGACAGTACAAACATTTATGTTTAAGATTGTAGATGGTGATATTTTTGAAGTTTATTCAGGGCTTATGTTTTGCAATTAGAAGGAGATATGTTATTATCCATTTGGGTTGACGATGGCGGGGGTAAGTGCCAATGCGCTCAAAGGCGCAAATTATCCGGAGGACCGTAAGAAGTATAATGTGTCTCGTTCTAAAATAAGTTTACAGATTTTAAAAATAAGTCCTAAAATGGGTTTGCGTTTTGTTCTTAGTCCTGTTTTTCATTAACATTTGTCTTTTTAAGATAATGGTTTTTCCATAACCTGGTTGTCTGAACCTGATTATGATGAACAAAATCTGGAGACAGGTTGCTAATACTCATATGTGGTCTATCGTTATTGTATAGCTCTACTACATCATGTAATAAAGCGCTCGCCTCCCTTACAGAGCTTACCTGGTATGCACTCAGGTATTCGTTTTTGAGTATTCCATTTATCCGTTCTGCTATGGCATTGTCTCTTGGATCACCTGATTCGGTCATGCTAATATCAATATTGTTGTCTTGTAACAGTTTTACATATTGGTTGCTGCAATATTGTATGCCCCTATCGCTATGATGACAGAGCGGTAAGCGACTGCCCGGAACTTGTCTGAGCGACATTACCGCCATTTGTAATGCCTTTATGCATCCCACTGCTTCCAGATTATCAGCAACATAGTAGCCTACAATTTTCTTGGAGTAAGCATCCGTAACCAAACTGATGTATAGATGCTTGTCTTCATTAATTTTCCAGTATGTTATATCACTTACCCATATTTGGTTGCGCCGTATTGGCACTATATTCACTATCAGATTAGGGTATTTTCTAAACCAATGATGAGACATAGTGGTAGCTACTTTTCTTTTTCTACGCCTGACTAATAAATTATTCCTGGCCAATAGATCGAAGAGGGCATCTCTACCCATCTTAATTTGATGAATTGTCAGAAAGGTCTCTATTTTACCATATATTTTACACCCTCCAAGCTTAGGATGTAGGCTATGTATCGCATTTACTTCTTTTAATACCAGGCTTTCTTCTATGCTAACCTCTATTTTCCTGTAACTGTCCTGGTAATAGGCCTGTCGGGTAATAACAAACCAGCCGCATAACCGGGCCAGGCTTATGCGGGGATACTGTCCCTTAATGATTGCTATGGTTTGGTATTGTACTTTTTTCTGATGGGTATTTTAAACTCTTTTTCCGCAATATCAACCATCGTAGAAAAGGCAATCGCCTTCATCTCAGCCTCTTTTAGCTGTTTTTCCAATTCAGCAATACGTTTTTCTAATTGCTTCTTTTTCGAAGTCATTATTACGAGATTGGATTGATTCTTTTACCATCAGGGAGGATCTTTGATTGATCAATTTACGTATTTGCCCTGGCGCTTCATATCCCAGCTCCCGCATCCACTTCAAAATCTTTCCATTTTCCTCGACATGACCTGTATATTCTTCCCAGATGGATTGTTTCGTTCTATTTGAACTCAAATAGGCTTTAATGATAAGGTGCTTGTCTGATTCTAAATAATAACCATTTTCTGGTTTAACGATGTGCTTCATTTTTTACACTTTGGGTGTAAACCTATTCTAGGACAAGACACGTTCAATATCACCGCGGCATTTTGTCAACGCTTTTCAGATTCTTAATCAAAAGCGATTGGTTGCGGAAATAAGACAGAAATGCAATATGGGTTGGGAAAAAGAAGAAATATTGGCCCTAGACAAATACTCAAAAAATAATGTATTATTGAACTATGATAAAGACGCTCTGAGACGTGTAGGCGGCAGATTGCTTCCTGAATAATTATGTCGCTTAGCTAATATTAACGGTACGGAACATATTTGTTCATGTACAGGATCTATTTTTTTTCTGGAGAATCTTAAATATTATGAATGCATGAAGGTGTTATTACCTATATCGCTTATCAGCATTTTTTTTAGCTGCCATTTGGAGAACCCCAAATTTATACGAAAACAAATCCAGAATAAGGATATCTCTATAGAATGGTATTTTTACAGTCGTGTCACAAATAATAGTCCCGACTTTGTTGTGGTAGAAAAAGATGGTATTAAGAAGGAAATTTATAAAGCCACATGGACTATTCTGAATGTGACACTTAAAGACTATAACATTATACTGAAGGTTCTTGGGCCATCAAAAAATAGGGTACCTATAAAGCATGCAGACGAAGCTGTGTTTGGATACAAGATTTTGTTAGATACAACAGGTACTTATAACGAAATCAGATTAATACCTGATGCAATAAAAGAAAGATAATAGATCTATGTATAGAATGTCTATAGTGATTCTGTAATTTTTATCTATTCCTTACATGGTCTTGTAAAAAAAGACAGCAGAAGAAGACCTTTTTTATTTATTGTGATACACTCAATCGAATTGACTAGTATGGGTATTAGTAACGTAAACTTAAGAAAGGCCTGATTAAGTTTATAATGAGCTTTATGATAAGTATAGAAAATGAAAAATGCTGATTAGGCATAGTCTTTTACGAAAATGTAAATGAACAGCACATTTAGATATGAAATTGATAATTCCAATATTGAAAATCGGACTTTCCATTCTGCTGTCAGGCAATCTTTTCTTCTGGGCCGCCGCTCATGCAAGCGGGCACAAAATACCTGCTGGAACGGATTACTTATTTGCATTAACTGGGTTAATTCTCGTTGTTGTGTTGATTTTATTACAGCTAACAGGAAAAAAACGTTCGGGTAAAAATATATGAATGATAGCGTAGTAAAACGTTATATAGTCTTCTTATCATATTATAGGCGCTTTTAAACGAGACCATTACATAAAGTGTATCAGTAAATTTTTTTTAACTTTAACTGATAGCACAATATGGAAAAGTGAAACTTTGATTTGGAAGCCTTAAAGAGTTATCGCGCCTACTGATTCAACTCAGCCAGAGTCTTACTTATCAGAGAAAGTCAACTATATAAATTATACAGTAAATAGACAGCACATGGCATTAGTTTTTTTAGGGAGTACCACATGTGATCTTTGCGGAGAAGTGTTGAATGTTGATGATCATATGGTTGCATTTCCTAATGCAATTCAAAATGAGTTGGACTCACTATATGGTTTTAACGACCAGGTATTTCATCTTACCTGCTTAATGAGCAGCGTGCAATGGCAATCCATAGATTTGTTCCTGAAGCAATATTCTTTGTTTAAAGCAACAAAAATTTGTGTTGGATGCAAACAATTAATAACCAATCCTGATGAGTATTTGAATCTGGGTTTTCTAACAACTGATGTCAGAAATCCATTGTTTAATTATAATTTTTTGGAATTCCATAGAGAGCATTTTAACCAATGCAGTGAAAAGAAGGAAATATCAGCTCACTTACAGCAGCAGAAGGATGATAAGCTTTGGCGGGGTAATAGGTTGGATTGGATCTTTTAATAAGGTGTGTAGTCTTCATTTTTTAGCTACCAACCTGTTATTATTACTTATGAGGTAGCTGAAGACTATTGGCCATTTTTATGCAGAAGAAGTTATTATGAGCTAAAATTGGCTAATGCTGCAATAATAAGATTTAAGTATAAACATGAGTTATTAACAGTCGTTGATATCAAAGCCGACAAAACTGCTGTTCTCATTCGATAATCAGTGGTAATTATTAAATCTATACGCAGAATTGCAAAAGACGCTTCCAGAGATGAAAACAATACATTGCTTTCATCTCTGGAAAACAAATACCCCCATCATCCCTTCCCCACAGGATCCTGCCTGAACATCTTCGCCAGCATCGCATACAACTCCGGATGCTTCTCCGCCAGTAAATCAGGCCTTTCAAAAAAGTATTCCGATATCACTGCAAAAAACTCTGCTTCATTCATTGCCGCATAAGGATTAATATCCGAATGCCCTTCTGAAATCTGTTGTATCGTCTGGTGCACCAGTTTCATCCACGGAATACTGTAGCTATGATCCAGCAATTTGCTCGGGAAGCCATCTATGCTGCCATCTGTTTTGTCGAGCAGATGCACAAATTCATGTATGGCGGTATTGTTCTTATCTGTTACGTTGGAAAACCCTTCCCGCAGTGCGGAGCGCGACAGGATCATCTGCCCGTTGAGGGCGCCGCTGCCTACCATACCGAGAATATTCCGGCGGTTGCCTTCGTACTGGTAGGTTTCGTCGAAGGTATCGGGGTAGAGGATCACGTTTGTCAGGTTAAAATATTCCCAGTCTTTGAAGCCAAAGATGGGGATGATGCCGCTGGCGGCTACCAGTACGCGGTCCAGTGGTTCTACTTCGGTGCCTACGCCTTCTATACTGGTTCTTTTGAGAAAACGTTGCAGCATGGACTCAAACCGCGTTTTGTCTGCGGGGGTGAGCTGCTGGTAGTAGCGTACATGCTCTTCTAAGAGGGCCTGGTACCCGTCGGGTACGGCTGTTTTCCTTTTTTTCCTGCGACTGTAAATATTGAGGAACGTCATATAAAATATGAGTCCTATCATAATTAATCCGAATAATGCCATAGCTGTTGTTATTTTCTGTATGCTTTAAATTCTGAACCTTTTTTCCATGTGGGGAAACTACTTTCGTGGCTGAGTTGATAGCCTACATCGAACAGGAGACGGATATCTTCTACCATGCCATCCATGTTCCAGGTGGCTGCATCAAATTCATCAGCGGGGGAGTGGTAACGCAAACGGTTATACGCGGCTATCTGTTCGCCGCCCCAGCCGGCTTCGTGGCCAATGGCGTTGGTGCCCGGACCGATGTACAATCCCGGTACGCCTTTCTTGGCGAAGTTAAAGTGGTCGGAGCGGAAGAACCAGCCACCTTCAGGATGTGCTTCGGGTACGGTAACGCGTCCTTGTCTGGCGGCGGCACGTTGTGCGTATTCATCGAGCTGCGACTGCCCGAAGCCAATCACGGTGATGTCACGGGTACGGCCGAACGTATTTAATACATCGAGGTTAATATCTGCTATTGTTTTCTCCATCGGGAACACGGGATGCGCGGCGTAATACTCCGATCCCAGTAGTCCCTGTTCTTCCCCGGTAACGGAGAGAAACAGTACGGAGCGGGCCGGTGGTTGTGGCAGCTTTGTGAAGGCGGTGGCCAGTTCCAGCAGTCCGGCAGTACCGGTGGCGTTATCTACTGCGCCATTGTAAATAGAATCGCCTTTAACGGGCTCGCCTATGCCAAAATGATCCCAGTGAGCGGAATATACCACACATTCCTGCGGTCGTTTGGCGCCGGGTAAAATGGCCAGTACATTATGTGAGGTAGATTTTTTGATGGTATTATTGATAACGAGAGATGTCTGTAAATGGAGGTCAACAGGCTTGAAACCTTTTGTCCTGGCCTTTCGCATGATATCTGGAGATATTCCGGCCAGTTGAAAGATCTTTTGCGCGGCATCCAGGGTGATCCAGCCTTCCAGTGCGGTACGATGCAGGTTATTATCGGCGGTTTGCAGGTGCAGCTTGGAGTTGGACCAGCCACTGCGTACTACTTTCCACGGATAACTGGCGGCGGCGGTTTCATGGATAATGATTACACCAGTAGCGCCCTGGCGGGAGGCTTCTTCAAATTTGTAAGTCCAGCGGCCATAGTAGCTCATGATACGCCCTTTAAAGAGGGTGGTGTCGGCAAAGCCCGGATCGTTAATCATTACGATCACCGTTTTACCTTTTACATCGAGGCCTTTATAGTCGTTCCAGTTGTATTCCGGCGCCACAATGCCGTAGCCGGCAAACACCAGTTCTGTGTTAGGAATGGTTACCTGGTCCTGCACGCGCCGGGTAGCAGCTACAAAGTCTTCCAGGTAGGAGAGGGATACTTCACCACCGGCGCCTTTGATCACCAGGTTACCGGCTGGTTTGGAGCTGATAGACACCATCGGCACTTCCTGGAAATAGCTGTTGCCATTGCCGGGTTTCAGTCCCAGTTGCTTAAACTGCGTGGCGAGGTATTGTATGGTACTGTCTTCTCCCCGGGTAAAGGGTTTACGGCCTTCGAAGGCATCGGAGGCAAGTACCTGTATGTGCCGGGCAAAACTGTTGGCATTAATGGCTTTGATGGCCGATGAATCCTGCGCTTTTACGGCAATTCCGGGTAGAAGCGCCGCCAGGGCCAGTATGATGGATGATTTCAATGTGAGGCGGTTTATTCAGGGCAAAAATTAGCGGACTTAAGCTAGAATTCCAAAAAATTGCTGCTCCGGGTCAGGGACATTATATTTGCTTTATGCAAACAGATATCGGTAAAAAAGCAGCTGGCGAGAAGGCCGCTGAATATATTAAGTCGGGTATGACCGTTGGTCTGGGTACCGGCAGTACAGCGTATTACACTATTCTGCGTATAGGCGAATTAGTGAGAGGCGGACTGGATATTAAAGCCGTGGCCACTTCCACCCAATCGGAGCAACTGGCCATCGAACAGGGAATTCCCTTGATTGAACTGGAGAAAGTAACGCAGATCGATATCGACATCGACGGCGCCGACGAAGCAGATGCACAGTTGCAACTGATCAAAGGGGGAGGAGGCGCTTTGCTGCGGGAGAAAATTATAGCGGCTGCTTCGAAGGAAATGTTCGTGGTAATCGACGAAAAGAAACTCGTTAAACATCTGGGTAAATTTCCGCTGCCGGTAGAAGTGACGACCTTCGGCTGGGAACTCACGTTCAGACAACTCGCCGCATTGGGCGCCCATCCGGTATTACGACTGAAAGACAATAACCGTTTTGTGACTGATAACGGCAATTATATCCTCGACTGTCACTATCAGAAAATCCATAATGCGGCTGCATTGCATGCACAGCTGAACAACATTCCCGGCGTAGTAGAAAGCGGGTTGTTCCTCCACTACGCCAGCCGGTTGATCATCGGTAATGCAGACGGCTCCATCAGGGAAATTACACATCCCTATCAAGCAAAGACGTCTTTTTAGTATCCTTCGAAGTAATATACACCAACAGGGAAATAAAGATACACCCGGTTACATACCAGTAGAACATCGGTTCATGCCCTATCTTCTTAAAGTAAAGGGCAATAGGCTCCGCTGTGCCGCCAAAAATGGCTACCGTTAGGGCATAAGGAAAGCCAACGCCCAGCGCCCGGATTTCTGCAGGAAATAATTCTGCTTTTACCACCGCATTGATAGAGGTGTAACCGCTTACAATCACCAATGCCAGCAGGATGAGCCAGAAGGCTGTCCACTCGGAGCTGGCCTCGCTGATGCCGGTCAGGATAGGTACGGTACATAATGTGCCCAGTACGCCGAATCCTATCAATAGCGGCTTGCGGCCATAGATATCCGAAATCCAGCCAAAAAGCGGCTGTAAACAGGCAAAGATCAGCATGAGGAAAAAGGTGAGTGTAGTAGCGCGTTCTATGGTAAGATGTACGGTATTCACGAGGAATTTCTGCATATACGTGGTATAGGTATAGAAGGCCAGGGTACCGCCCATCGTAAGACCTACGACTGTCATCACTGCCCGGGGATGTTTGCGGAACAGCAGTTTCAGGGTCCCTTTCTCTTTTTCATTTTTTATTTTTTCGAAAGAGGTAGATTCCTGCATATGTCTCCGCAGGTAAAGCGCTACAAAAGCCAATGCCGCACCTATAACAAAGGGAATACGCCAGCCCCATTCGTGCATCTGTTCAGCACTGAGAAATACTTTTTGTAGTGTCATCTGCACACCCAAAGCAATCAGTTGTCCGCCGATGAGCGTTACATACTGAAAGCTGGAATAGAAGCCCCGTAAGTCTTTCGTGGCCACTTCACTCAGGTACGTAGCGGAGGTGCCGTATTCACCACCTACACTGAGGCCTTGCAGCAGTCGCGCTATCAGCAATAATGCAGGCGCCGCCAGGCCAATACTGTTGTAGGACGGCGTGAAGGCAATCAGCAAAGAGCCCAGTGACATCAGCAACACAGACAATGTCATGGATGCTTTTCTTCCCTGTTTGTCGGCAATACGGCCAAACAACCAGCCGCCGATGGGCCGCATCAGGAATCCCACCGCAAAAATAGCGGCCGTATTCAGCAGCTGGGCAGTGTAACTACCCTTCGGGAAAAATACAGGTGCAAAATACAGGGAGAAGGTGGCATAAATGTACCAATCGTACCATTCTACCAGGTTGCCGGCGGAGCCGGTTAATATGGCCTTTATACGCCATGCGTCAGGATGTTTCATATATGCCGTGAAAATATATTATTAATTTGGAATGACACGCCAGCAGACCATCAGAGCCCTGAAAAAGTTTAAAATAAATTAGGATTGTATATGAGAAATCCCCTATCTTCGTACCGCTTCTTAAGATAATGTATTGCAATACTGTTGGTAGATCACCTCTCACATTCAGCTTTTTCTTACACTTTTTCTTGTAGTCGCCCAGGTAGCCGCCTGCAGTTAAATAAATGGCGAGAACACGTTCACAATTAAATATTAAATATAATGCAAACAGGTGTAGTAAAATTTTTTAATGAAGCTAAAGGTTTTGGATTCATTAAAATCGAAGGTTCAGGACAAGAAATTTTTGTTCACGTATCTGGTATCAAAGAAAGCATCGGCGAAAATGACCGCGTAGTATTTGACGTGGAAGAAGGCAGAAAAGGCCCGAATGCTGTTAACGTAAGACTGGCATAATTTATTTTATAATAGTTCTTTATGAATCGCGTTGGCTTTGCCGGCGCGATTTTTTTTATGCATAAAATCCCGGATGTGCTGCCGCCTCCGGCAGATGCGTTCCGCAACGATAGCACCACCGCAGCATCATCTCCCCAATTCCACCTCATCAGCAGTCAGTGTAAAAGGATACAGTGATCATCTCCCGCGTGCCCGGAGAACAGCGTATCTGCCAGGTACTGTAAAACAAAAAACCGCTCCACAAAGGAAGCGGTTCTTTTATACAAGAAGCTAAAAAACGGGTTATTTTAAAGCTTTGTAAGCGGGTGTCGGAAAGCACAAAGATAACCGGTCTGCTGAATTTATATATTTTATTTGTTTAAAGGGCGTGGGATAAGCCACTACGGCCGTCTGCCGGATTTTCAGCATACGCCGGCTAAATTATCAAGCCCTGTGGTTATCAGCCTCTTCGGCACTACTTCTTCTCCTGCAACCATACCACCTTCTGTACAGACGCATGCGGAGCGGCAATCACTTCCCCGTACAATTCAGGTCTGCGCGCCAGCCGGTACCGGTAGCCACCCGCTTCCGTGAGTTTATTTCGTGTAAGCGTTGCCGTTACTACTTCGTTGCCCAGTTGCCTGCATTCCGCGATCACATCTCCAAAAGGATCAATGATCATAGAACAACCGTTTTTCAGCTGGTCGTCATCCATACCAATAGGATTGGAGAACACCGCATATACGGCATTGTCGTAAGCCCTGGCCGGCAGCCATTTCATCAGCCATGCACGTCCTTTCATACCATCAAATTCCAATCGGAGCGAAGTAGGATCTTCTGCACGCTTTTCCCAGAGCACCGGGTCTACAAAGCCCGCTCCTGGCCTGGTAGAGGGTGTACACATCGTTACATGCGGCATGAAAATAATTTCGGCGCCCAGTAAAGCCGTGGCGCGTACATTCTCCGTAATATTATTATCATAGCAGATCAGCATACTGCATTTCCATCCTTTCAGCTCAAAGATCACATATTCATTTCCCGGCTGCAGATGCGGATTGATAAACGGATGCAACTTGCGGTATTTTGCCACCAGCCCGTTTTTATCTACACATACATAAGCCTTGAATAAATTGTCTTCCGCATCTTTTTCAAATAAGCCAGCCAGCACCGCAATGTTGTGCTCCGCCGCTATTTCCTGGAGGGCGCGGATGCTCGGTCCGTCAGGGATGATTTCTGCCAGTTCCAGCATTTGCTCCCGCGATAAATTCCGCGCAAATGTGTAGCCTGTCACCGAACATTCATGGAAGGCTACGGCATCTGCACCGGCTGCAGCTGCCTGTTTCGATAACTCCCGGATAATACCCAGGTTGTAAGCTTTGTCATTGCTCCTGTTTTCAAATTGTGCCGTCGCTATTTTCAGGTGGTCCATTGTAAAATGTTTGAAAACCGAAGATAGGTTACATTTCCTTACACGCAATATCTCCACGGTTTTCGCCACTTTTTCTGTATATTTGCCCTTTCAATTTAACAACAGATGCCCCAACCGGATAATACAAATACTATCTTTCACCTGGCGGCAGATTTCATAAACCATACACACCGCCATATCTTCCTTACCGGTAAAGCCGGTACAGGAAAAACTACGTTCCTGAAATATATCAAAGAACATACACGTAAAAACACGGTCGTGGTAGCACCTACAGGTGTAGCCGCTATCAACGCCGGTGGTGTTACCATGCACTCCTTTTTTCAGCTGCCCTTCGGACCTTTTATCCCTGGCACTAAAAGAGGTTTTGGAATGGATGAAATCAGCAGTACAGATAAACATGGCTTGTTCCGCAACATTCGTTTTACCAACGATAAAAAAGTATTGTTGCAGGAAATGGAATTACTCATCATCGATGAAGTAAGTATGGTGCGCTGTGATATGCTCGATGCAATTGATGTGATCCTGCGTCACTTCCGCAATAAACCACTGCTGCCATTCGGCGGTGTACAGGTCCTTTTCATCGGCGACCTGTACCAGTTGCCGCCCGTAGTACCCGACGCAGAATGGCGCATGCTCTCCGAATATTACAACAGCACCTTCTTCTTTGCTGCCAAAGTAATAGAACAGGCACCGCCGCTGTATATCGAACTGAAAAAGATTTACCGGCAGAATGAGCAACATTTTATCGACGTATTGAACAGGGTACGCAATAATGAAGTGCTGCACGAAGACCTGCAGTTGCTGAATGAACATTACCAGCCGCATTTTACGGGAGAAGATGAGGAATACATCGTACTCACCACCCATAACCGCAAGGCGGATGAAATCAACGCCCGGCGCCTGGCAGATATGCCCGGAAAAGTACATCGCTTCGAAGGGAAGATTGAAGGGGATTTCAGCGACAAAGCCCTGCCAACCGAATTGTTGCTGCAGCTCAAAATTGGGGCACAGGTCATGTTCCTGAAAAACGACCTTGCACAACCCCGGCGCTACTACAACGGCAAAATAGCCACCGTCAAAGAAATCAATGACGACGAAATTGTACTGGTACTCGCGGGCTCACATGAAGAACTCAAACTGGGAAAGGAAACCTGGCGTAATATCCGCTACTCCTACAACCAGGACGAAAATAGTATCGAAGAAGAAGAGATTGGCAGCTTCACGCAATTCCCCATCCGGCTGGCCTGGGCTATTACCATCCATAAAAGCCAGGGGCTTACCTTTGAACGGGCTATCATCGATGCCGGCTATGCGTTTGCACCCGGACAGGTATATGTGGCACTCAGCCGTTGTACTTCGCTCGAAGGACTGGTTCTGCATTCCCGCATCGGGCATGGCAGTATCAAAACAGACCGGCAGGTAATTGAATTCGCTGAAAAAGAAAATGAAGCCAATGAACTGGTTGTGCTGCTGGAAATGGAGCGGAAAAAATTTCAGGCTACTTCCTTGCTGCAACAGTTCGACTGGTACCGCATGCAAGCCACCATCCGCAGCCATGCTGTATGGATCCAGGATAAAAAAGTGCCTGATTTTGACGCTGCCATTAAACTGAGCCGCAGCATGTCGGCCAAGGTGGAACAACAGCAGGAAGTGGCCGCCAGGTTTGTGGTACAACTGCATCAACTGCTGGATACCGCTGTACAAACCGGTGAAATGGAGCCTTTACAGCAACGGGTCAATAAAGCCATCGGCTATTTCACCCAAAGCATCTACGAAGACATTATACAGCCCTTGCAGACACACATCACAGATGTGAAGAAGGCTAAATCTAAAAAATATCTCCTCCAGCTGATGGCGCTGGAAGCCGATTGCTGGAACAAACTGCGCCACGTATGGGAAGTAGCTTATGCCGACCTGGAATTTACCACCGGTCTGAAAAACTACACCCTCCTCCGGGATGCCGATGCCGCCGCTGCTGCTGCACCTGTTACCGCTGCGAAGGAGAAAGCCGCTAAAGGCAAAGTGGAAAAGGGGAGTAGCCGTCGCGGTACCCTGGAACTGTTCCTGGCGGGCAAAGCTATAGCGGATATTGCCACAGCCCGGCAACTGGCCATCGGCACCATTGAAAGCCACCTGGCCCAATGTGTGGAAGCCGGCGAAATGGATATCAACCGCTTCGTGTCCGACCGCACCATGCGCCTGATCCTGAAACATATCGGCGAATTGGGTGCTACTGCCGCAGGTCCTATCAAGGAAAGAGTAGGCGATGCCGCTTCTTTCGCTGAGATCAGGGTAGTGCAATGGTATCTCAAGAAAAAACAGGAAGAAAAGATTATGAACGATTAGCGCGGAAGATGCGCTCTCATAAGCATATCAGGGAAGGCCGGAAGCCTTCCTTTTTTTGTGCCTTTTCGCTACAGGACAGACCGGGTTGCCAACCTCCCGGCACTACTTTAAATTGTACCAGTGAAAAATAAGCCAGTAACCGGTAAAAAAGAGGTAGGATTACTGTCGCGTTGACTGCTAAATTTGCAGGTCAGCAATGATCATCTAAATTACTTTACCCGTGAAAGTAGGATTATTTATACCATGTTATATTGACCAGTTCTATCCGCAGGTAGGCATTGCCACCCTGCAGCTGCTACAAAAACTGGGTTGTGAAGTGGAATACCCACAGGGACAAACCTGTTGCGGCCAGCCCATGGCCAATTCAGGATACGAACACCTGACGCACCAGTGCAATAGCCTGTTCATCAGAAATTTTGCTGACTACGATTATATTGTAGGACCCTCAGGTAGCTGTGTATTGCACATCAAAGAGCATTTGCACGATCCCGCTGCGGAATCCACGGCCACGCATATCCGCCAGCGGATCTACGAACTGACGGAATTCCTGACAGATGTACTTAAAGTAGAAAATCTTCCGGCCCGCTTCCCATGCAAAGTTGGTCTGCATCAGAGCTGCCATGGACAACGCGGACTGGCACTCTCGCAGATGAGTGAGCTGGTGGCAGCTCCTTTTTCCAAACCGGAGAAATTGCTGCGCATGGTAGAAGGAGTAGAGCTGGTTCCCCTCGACAGGCAGGATGAATGCTGTGGCTTTGGCGGTACATTCTGTGTGGCGGAAGAAGCAGTATCCGTAAAAATGGGGAAGGATCGTGTAGCCGATCACGTTAAACATGGCGCCACCGTTATCACCGGTACCGATGTGAGTTGCCTGATGCACCTCGAAGGTATTTTGCGCAGACAACATGCGGGTGTGAAAGTGATGCATATTGCAGAAATTCTCAATCAGAATATCCATGAACAGGCAAAAAGCTGATCACGCCTCACTGGCGGATAAGTTCAACGAGAACGAACCACGGGTCGACTGGCACGACCAGACCCTCTGGTGGGTACGCGCCAAACGCGACAAGATGGCCTGGAGTATCCCCGAATGGGAACAGCTGCGGGAAACCGCCTCCCGCATTAAACACAATGCCCTGGGGAATCTGCACGATTATCTCGTACAGTTCGAACAACAGGCGCAAAGCAATGGCGCTATTGTGCACTGGGCCGCTGATGGGGAAGAACACAACCGCATTGTAACCGGCATTCTGAAAAAGCATGGGGTGAATCACATCGTGAAAAGCAAATCCATGCTCACAGAAGAATGCCACCTCAACCCACACCTCGAAGTCAATGGTATCGAAGTGATAGATACAGACCTGGGAGAACGGATCGTGCAACTGGCGAAAGAACCGCCCAGTCACATCGTATTACCCTGTATCCATAAAAAGAAAGAAGAGATAGGAGAACTGTTTCATGAACACCTGGGTACGCCCGCAGGCAACGCAGATCCACAATTTCTGACGGCCGCTGCCAGGCAGCATCTCCGGAAAGAGTTCCTGCAGGCCGGTGCTGCCATTACCGGGGTAAATTTTGCGGTAGCCGAAACGGGAGAGATGGTGGTTTGTACCAATGAAGGCAATGCAGATATGGGCGCGCACCTGGCGCCGGTACATATTGCCTGTATGGGTATCGAAAAGATTATCCCGCAGCGTAAGCACCTGGGTGTGTTCCTGCGCCTGTTGGCACGTAGTGCCACCGGGCAGCCTATCACCACTTACTCCAGTCATTTCAGGAAGCCAAGGGAAGGCCAGGAGTTGCATATCGTGATTGTAGACAATGGTCGTTCCAGGCAACTGGGCCGGGAAGATTTCCGGAATTCCCTGAAATGTATCCGTTGCGCTGCCTGTATGAACACTTGCCCTGTATACCGCCGCAGTGGCGGACATAGTTATCATACGGCCGTAGCCGGGCCTATTGGCGCTATCCTGGCGCCCAACCTGGATATGAAGGATTACGCGGATCTGCCGTTTGCATCTACCCTTTGTGGCTCCTGCTCGAATGTATGTCCGGTGAAGATTGATATTCATCAGCAGCTATACAAATGGCGGCAGGTATTGGTGAAAGAAGGACATACCACTGCTGCCAAAACTGCCAGCATGAAAATGATGAGCGGCGTATTATCAGCGCCGCGTACGTACAGAACTGCCGGCAAAATGGGGCGTTGGGTGATGCGTGCTTTCCCCGGGATGGTGAATAACCGGTTCAATCCCTGGTTCAAACAACGGGAGATGCCGGCGCCTCCGGCACAATCATTCTCTCAATGGTATGAAAAAAATAAAAAATCTTCATGAGCAGCAGGGACCAGATATTAGCCGCCATCAGGCAGCAACAGCCGGAAGCTTCCCCTTTGCCCTCCCTGGAGGGATTATCAGGCGCTATGCCCGGTACGCTGGAGGCTTACCGTAAAGTATTGGAAGCACTGGGTGGCAGTTTAGCCGAAATAAAAGACGAAAGCGAAATACCGGCCTACCTGGCAACGCATTATCCGCATTTGCAACGGGTAATCACCATAGGGCAGGAGCAACGCGCATGGATAAACGAAGATCCCCACTTACTGGCGGATGTCGATATGGCGGTTGTGCCCGGTCAATGGGGTATCGCGGAAAACGGTGCTATCTGGGTGTCGGAAGAGCAGGTACCGGTGCGGGTGTTGCCTTTTATCTGTCAGCACCTGGCCATTGTGCTGTCTAAAAATAACATACTGCCAACTATGCACGAAGCATATGAAAAAATAGGCGGCCCGCTGTCAGGCTTCGGTGTATTCATTGCCGGGCCTTCCAAAACAGCCGATATTGAACAGTCACTGGTGCTGGGAGCACACGGAGCAAAGAGCCTGGTGGTATTCATTACCGGCGCTTGAATTTTCCGTATATCCCACTACGTTAGCTCTTTCGAAACGGGCTCACCGGTTGCCGGTGAGCCCGTTTTTTATGGTAAGGCATCCTCATATGGATATCATATATTTATGTCATTCCTTCATTCGTTATTTTTCAACAAGTGTGGGAGATATTAAATAGTTGACTAACTTTGCATCTGGAAATTAAATAAATTAATAAAACTGGTATGGTGTTTGTTCGATTGCGTGCGTTGCAGAACTAAGTAGCGCAGTAATTTTTTTGACCATATTATATAGCCATATTTTAGCAACTGCGTTAACCATAAAAAAGAAAGACCATGTTTCATCTATTACGAACTTTAGAGCGGCGAGAGCTGAGTACGTCGTTACATCAGAAAGTAAGAATGCATCACCACCAATGTAGCATTTCAGGAAAAATTTCATTAATAGTTTGTAAAATAGGCGGCTAGATCAGCTGTTTTGCAATTTCGTTTATTCTTTTAGGTTATTTGCCGGATCGTGCCAACTGATCAGTGTTTAAGCAGATAATCAAAGTGGATAATTGTTTTCACTATCGCTTGTTGTAAAGCGGTCGGGAGTTGCTTTGCGCCAACTTTCTTTCTAAGAAGTAAACCACCAAAAAAAATAAACAGTTTACTTTTTCATAACAGAACATTTCATTTTTAGTACTTATCTTAGTACTAACTTTGAAAACCGAAAGAAAGATTGTAACCGAATAATTTCCCGTCCTGTATTATTAACTGAGCGCCTTTATGAAAACCTTGAAACTTGCGCGACTTAAGTTGATCAGGCGAGCTTATATTTAATAACCATATCTTATTATTGAAACCTATGGTGCACAAATCATCATGGATTACCCCGTCATGGCTTATCCTGTTATTGGATCTGGGGTGTTCTGTTATAGCAATCAATGTTGCATTTCTTCTCAGACTGAATTTTGATGCGGAAGCGTATCTGTCTTTTCCACTGGAAAAAATCGGGTTCGCCGTTTTAGCTATCAATCTCTTTCTTTCCCTTTTACTGCGTACCTATCGCGGCATTGTGAGGTTTACAAGCCTTGCAGATATTGGTCGTATAGCCGGTCTGAACTTTATCAGTTCCTTCATGCTGTTCACCCTTCGTTATAGCACGCTGTTCGACGATAAAGTGAATGTTTTCCCCATTTCAGTGATCCTCATCAATTTTTTTATCTGTTCTTTCTTTTTGCTGTCCTACCGCCTTTCGGTAAAATGGATATTTAAATATTATAAGAATTTCCGTACTCCCGGCAGAACATGTGCGGCCATCTATTATACCGGACATAGCAGTCTTATGTTGCGTAAGGCTATTAGTGATGCTCCCGGATCAGGTATAAAGGTAATAGCTTTCCTGGCCGATACGAATGCACACGCTGGTAAATCAATAGAAGGTCTCCCGGTATATGCTTCCCGCAAAGGACAGTTGTTTAAAATGGTGAAGGAAGGTAAAATTTCTTTATTGCTTATTCCAAATGATCATCTGGACGCAGCTCACCTGAGTGAATTGGTGGAAGAATGTATTGCTTTAAATATAAAAGTTCAGAAGATTATTCCTGTGAGTCAATGGACAGACGGTTCTAACAATAACAATATTCAATTGAAAGACATCAACATTGAAGATCTTCTTGAAAGATCCGTTATCTGTATTAAAAATCAGGAGATCTCCCATGAACTGAAAGGAAAGAGTGTGCTGGTGACTGGTGCAGCCGGTTCAATAGGAAGTGAAATTGTACGTCAGCTGGTTAATTATAAACCCTCCGTAATTGTATTATGTGATAAAGCGGAATCACCACTGCATGAACTGGAGCTGGAAATGTCGGAAAAGATGCTGAACGTATCCATTATTCCCTTTATAGGAGATGTGTGCGACAAGGTTCGTATGCAGCAGTTGTTTGATATCTATGCACCTGCCATTGTATACCACGCAGCGGCATATAAACATGTTCCTATGATGGAGAAGAATCCATCAGTTGCTGTCATGAACAATGTGCTGGGAACGAAGGTCGTGGCCGAACTATCCGTAGAATATGGTGCAGAGAAATTTGTAATGGTATCTACCGATAAGGCGGTAAATCCCACCAATATAATGGGTGCCTCCAAACGGATCGCAGAAATCTTCTCTCAATCATTCAATAATTACCTGAACGATCAATACCTGAAAATGGGCCCCGTATATGGTACGCCTCCAACACGTTTTATAACGACGCGTTTTGGTAATGTTTTAGGTTCCAATGGTTCTGTGATACCCCGTTTTAAGCAACAACTTGAAAAAGGCGGACCATTAACGGTTACGCATCCGGAAATTACCCGTTATTTCATGACTATTCCTGAAGCTTGCCAACTGGTATTGGAAGCGGGAGCAATGGGACAAGGCGGAGAAATATTCGTATTTGATATGGGGCAACCAATGAAGATCGCAGAACTGGCCAGGAAGATGATCCGCATGTCTGGTAAAGAACCTGGAAAGGATATTCAGGTGGTTTTCACCGGCCTGAGACCTGGCGAAAAGCTTTATGAGGAGCTACTGAATAATGCAGAAAATACATTGCCTACTTATCACGAAAAAATAATGATTGCCAAAGTAAGAGCTTCAGATTTTGGAGAGGTAAATGAGCAGGTAAATCAACTGATTGCCTCAGCAAGAAAACACTATTTAACCCCCACAGTACTGAAAATGAAACAACTGGTGCCCGAATTCATCAGTAAGAATTCCGCTTTCGAAGAACTGGATAAAGGAGATAAAATAAAAATGTAGATGTTGCACTGTCCTGGCGGCTTGCGGCATAAAATTTGCCTTCGCTGGAACTCTCATTTGCAAAACTGTCAATTAAATTTATGAAGCTTACTTACAAGGGAGATACATCCCGGTTTAGAAGAATTGTTCAGACACCTCAACTTTTTACGTATGGTTTAATAGGGCTGCTTAGTTTGCTGATGATGTCTTGCGCTACATCCAAAAACGTAAAATATTTCAGTGATGTCCCCGATTCGTTGGGATCCAAACAAATTGAACAGGCAATATATAAAACGCCACTGATCCAGGTAGATGATATTCTTCAGGTAAATATCCAGACGCTTGATCCGGGAACTACCGCTTTATTAAACCAGCAAAGTGCAGCTACCTGGCCCACTTACGCAGCCCAGGGAACAAGTAGTATCCCCGGTAATAGCATCAGCGGTTATCTTGTGGATAAAGATGGTTTTATTGTTTTGCCTTTAATTGGTAAAATGCTTGTAAAAGGAAAATCAACTGAAGAAGTAAGAGCACTGGTTACAGATAAAGCAGCACAATTCTATAAAGATCCGGTGGTGAATGTAAGATTTACAAATTTTAAAGTCACCGTGCTTGGAGAGGTGGCCAGGCCCTCCACTTATGTAATGCCAAACGAGAAGGTTACTTTATTGGACGCTTTGGGTATGGCAGGGGATTTAACCATTTTTGGCAAGCGGGAAAATGTATTGCTGATCCGGGAGAATGATGGTAAAAAGCAATTTGTAAGATTTAATCTCAATAACACGAACTTATTTACTTCACCTTATTATTATTTGCAACAGGGGGATGTTGTATATGTTGAACCTAATAAATCAAAGGTAGTTTCAACAGACGCCACACGGTTGAGAAATATCACCATCTTCTCTTCTGCGATAACATTATTGGTAGTGATATTAACGAGGGTTAAGTTTTAATTTTAAAGCGCTTTCATGTACGAGAATACAAATTCACATAATCCATTTTCATTGAACGGTCACACACCAGCCTCCTCTAATCAGGATAATATGCTGGACCTGAGAAAAGTGCTGGATATACTGGGTAGTTACTGGTATGTTTTTTTACTGAGTATTATTTTGACAGGTACTGCGGCATGGCTATATCTGCGGTATTCCACGCCAAGCTATAAGATAAACGCAAAAATACTTGTACAGGATGATAAGAAGGGAGGGAACCTTCCAGGAGAAGAAATACTGAGTCAGTTGGAATTGTTTAATACCAAAAGCAGTGTTGACAATGAAATGGAGATCCTCAGTTCCCGTTCCATTATGGAGAACGTGGTAAAAGATCTTCAGCTGAATGTGGTATATATTGCCGATGGAAGGGTGAAAAAAACGGAGCAATACAGCAATATGCCGTTTGTATTAAAGTGGCTTACACGCAATGATAGTATAGTGGCGATGGAATATACGGTGCGCCCACTTAACGGCAACAGATTCTCCTTAAGTCGCAGGAACCTCAATCGGGAAGCATCCTGGAATGATACCCTGCATCTGCCCGAGGGCATTGTGAGTTTGCAACGGCAGCCACAATATGCTTTTTTACATCCGGAATATTATATCAAGGTGATATCTGTGGATGATGCGGTGGTGAGATACAGATCCAATGTTACGATGGCAATTCCCAACAAACAGGTAAGTACTATCGATCTTTCAATTACAGATGCTATTCCGGAAAGAGGAGAAGTGGTGCTTAATAAGCTGATTGAGGCGTACATGAAGGCCAGTGTAGAAGATAAAAACCGGATAGCAGACAGCACCATCGCTTTTATCGACAACCGGCTGGTGATTGTAACCAAAGAGTTGTCTGGCGTTGAAAAAGATATTCAACAGTTCAAACAAACAAACCAGGTAGCTGATTTAGGTGAACAGGCGAAGTTGTTGGTTTCAAGTACTGGCGACTTTACAAAAGAGTTGCTTGACAACCAGGTGAAATTAAATGTGGTGGAATCTATGCAGAAATACCTGCAGGATGGAGGAAACAATCGCAGGGTGGTACCTTCTTCCCTGATTGTCCAGGATCCTGCTTTCCTTGGACTGGTGGAACGATATAATACTTTGCAACTTGAAAGAGAACGGCAATTATTGTCTACTACTGAAAACAATCCTGTTATAAAAAATATTGACCAGCAACTTGCTAACCTGCGTGGCGACCTTAGCACCAGTCTGGGATCATTGCGGCAGGGAATCCAGATTGGCATCCGGGAACTACAGCAAAGTTCTGCAGGTTTGAACAAAAAGATACAACAGGTACCTGCAAAGGAAAGACTGTTTCTCGATTTCTCCCGTCAGCAAGCGATTAAACAGGAACTTTATCTCTTTTTACTTAAGAAAAGAGAGGAGTCTGCGTTGTCAAAGTCTTCTAACCTGGCAGTAGCAAGAACCATAGATCCTGCAAAAAGTGATGCTTTGCCATTTAAACCCAAACGACTTTTAATTTACCTGCTTGCAATAGTAGCCGGGGTAGTATTGCCTTCTGCCGCATTGTATATGAAGGAGCTGTTAAATATCCGGATTACCAATAAGAAAGATATTACCGGTGCCACGAGTATACCTATTATTGGCGAATTAGGTCATACATATAATAAGGAATTAGTTATTGTAAAAAAAGATGATATTACTCCGGTTGCTGAACAATTCAGAGCGTTGAGAACTAATCTGCAATTTGTATTAGCCGGGAATCAGCAAAAAGTAATTTTGCTGACATCAAGTATGAGTGGGGAAGGGAAAACATTTGTTGCGGCTAATCTGGCCGCAGTGTTGTCATTATCGGGGAATAAAGTGATCTTACTGGAGATGGATCTTCGTAAACCAAAAGTTTCTGAGAAATTGGGTTTGGATAACAGGATCGGTTTTAGTACCTATGCAATTGGAAAAAGCTCTTTGGAAGACATTATTAAACCGTCGGGTATACACGAAAATTGTAGTCTTATTTCTTCTGGCCCCATACCCCCAAATCCGGCCGAATTACTTCTCCTGGGACAAACTGAAATGATGTTCAAGCAGTTAAGAGAAGAATTTGACTATATTATTATTGATACTGCCCCCGTAGGTTTGGTAACGGATGCCCAATTATTGGCCCGTTTTGCCGATGTTACACTTTACCTGGTACGCCAGGGAGTGACGTTTAAGCAACAGCTGCAAATCCCCGAAGATCTTACTATACAGCGGAAAATGCCCAAAATCAGCCTGATTGTCAATGACGTGAAGGCTGGCAGGAGTTATGGATACGGTTATGGATATGGGTATGGTTACGGGTATACAGAGCAAAAACGTGGCAGTCGTTTAAGGAGGTTGATTCGAAAATCTTAACTTAACCAAAATAAAATTCAGAAAACAACAATCAGATATGAATCAGGAAAACAGGATTGCAATTATCGGTTTAGGCTATGTTGGACTGCCCTTAGCTGTCGAATTTGCAAAAAAATATTATACGTTCGGTTTTGACATCAATAAAGCCAGGATCTCAGAATTAGTGAGTGGGCGTGATCACACATTGGAAGTAGAAGAAGAGGATTTGAAAAAGGTGATTACCATTGATCAAAATGCGGCAACCGGCTTATTTTGTACCAATGACCTGGATGCCATCAGAACGGCTAATTATTTTATTGTTACGGTCCCTACGCCGGTAGATAAGTATAATCGTCCTGATCTCACCCCGCTATACAAAGCCAGCGAAACAGTAGGAAAAGTGCTGAAAAAAGGGGATACTGTTATATATGAATCCACCGTATATCCAGGTGTCACTGAAGATGAATGCGTACCAGTGTTGGAGAAAGTATCCGGTTTAAAGTTTAACGTGGACTTTTTTGCGGGATATTCACCTGAACGTATTAACCCTGGTGATAAAGAACATACAGTAACCAAAATATTAAAAGTAACCTCCGGTTCTACTTCTGCTGTTGCGGAAAATGTAGATCAATTGTATAAGTCAATTATCACAGCCGGAACACATAAAGCCACTTCCATTAAAGTTGCTGAAGCCGCGAAAGTAATTGAAAATGCACAACGTGATATTAACATTGCCTTTATAAACGAACTGGCCAAGATATTTAATCTGCTGGATATCGATACTGCAGATGTATTGGCTGCCTCCGGCACTAAATGGAATTTCCTAAAGTTCAGACCAGGACTCGTTGGAGGGCATTGCATTGGTGTTGATCCCTATTATCTGGCACAAAAGGCACAGGAAGCAGGTTACCATCCTGAGATAATATTGGCAGGAAGACGTGTTAATGATAGTATGGGAGCTTATGTAGCTCACGAGGTAGTAAGGCTGATGGTAAAAAAAGAAGTAAAAGTAAAAGGCGCCAACATTCTTGTGCTTGGGGTAACCTTTAAGGAAAATTGCCCGGATGTGCGCAATACTAAGGTGATAGATATCCTGAATACACTAAAAGGATATGATGTTAACATCGATATTTATGATCCCTGGGCAAACCCGGAAGAAGTGATGCATGAATATGGCTGGCAAAGTGTTCGGTCAATTCCCGCGGATGTTACCTATGATGCAGTATTGCTGTCAGTAGCACATCATGAATTCAGGGACATTGATATCAAATCTCTCTGCAAAGAAAATTCGGTTATTTATGATGTCAAAGGTGTTTTATCAAAAGAAATAGTGGATGCAAGGCTTTAATCAAAAAAATTAGCTCTCTTATTAATGTACAAGAAACCTTTTCATAGCAAAGAATTATCTGAGTTTTCCTTTCTGGTAACAGGAGGAGCTGGCTTTATCGGTTCCAATATTGTAGAATATCTCCTGAAATACGGCGCAAAAAAAGTGCGGGTGCTGGATAATTTTTCTACCGGTTCAAAAGAAAATCTGAAGTTATTCATAGATAATCCGTCATTTGAATTGCTCGAAGGTGATATCCGGGATATGACGACATGCAGACAGGCATTGGAAGGAATTGATTATGTGACTCATCAGGCTGCATTGGGCTCTGTTCCGCGTTCGATCAATGATCCGGTTACTACGAATGATGTAAATATTTCCGGATTTCTGAATGTACTGGTGGCTGCAAGGGAGGCCAATGTTAAACGCATGGTATATGCTGCCAGCTCCAGCACTTACGGTGATCATCCTGGTTTGCCCAAGGTAGAGGAGCTTATCGGAAATCCACTTTCTCCATACGCGGTTACCAAGTATGTGAATGAATTGTACGCCAGTGTATTTTCTAAGGTCTATGATTTCCATTCAATAGGATTACGGTATTTTAATGTGTTTGGTCCGCGCCAGAATCCCAAAGGCGCTTATGCAGCGGTAATACCATTATTTATCGATGCAGCGATTCAGAAACAGGCGCCGGTGATAAATGGCGATGGTGAAACAAGCAGGGATTTTACTTTCGTAGAAAATGCGGTGCAGGCAAACATAAAAGCATTACTGGCAGATAATATTGATCAAGCCGAAATTATGAATATCGCCTTTGGTGAAAGAACAACATTGAATGAATTGTGGCAGATGATTTCGGAAGTAGCGGCAATTGATATTCCACCAAACTATTCTGCAGAAAGGAAAGGAGACGTAAAACATAGCCTGGCTGATATCTCCAGGGCAAACAGGCTTGTTGGATACAATCCGGAAATAAGTATCGCTGCGGGATTAAAAATTACATACAATTGGCTCAGTAGCAACAGCATTTAAACAAAGACTTTTTTATGGCAACAGAAATAAATAAAGTACTATTTGTATTTGGTACAAGACCGGAAGCGATTAAGATGTGTCCTTTGGTGAAAGAACTGGAAAAACATCCGGAGATTTTTGATGTAAAAGTGTGCGTTACCGGCCAGCATCGTGAGATGCTGGACCAGGTGCTGAATATATTTGAAGTACGTCCGGATTTTGATCTTAAAATAATGAAACAGGGTCAGGATCTCTACGATGTTACGATTGGAGTGCTTTCAGGTATGCGTAGCGTCCTGGAAGCAGTTCAACCTGATGTGGTACTGGTGCATGGAGACACAACAACTTCAACAGCCGCTGCAATGGCTGCTTTTTATAAACAGATTCCGGTAGCCCATGTAGAAGCCGGATTAAGAACCCATGATATTTATAGTCCATGGCCGGAAGAAATGAATCGTAGCGTAACCGGACGTATTGCTACTTATCATTTTGCACCAACAAAAATCTCAAGGCAAAATCTGTTGGACGAAAACGTTCCTCCTGAACAGATATTTGTTACCGGTAATACCGTGCTGGATGCTTTACATATGGTATTGGATAAAATGGAAAAGCACAGCGATATCAGGGATGCAGTAGAAAAGCAACTCGAAACGAATGGTCTGCCGGCCGCGTCTGTAACTTCCTGGAATGGAAACAATAAAGATAGCGGACGAAGAATGGTTCTTATAACAGGGCATCGTCGTGAGAATTTTGGTGATGGTTTTATAAGCATCTGCCAGGCTATCAAAAAACTTGCAGAGGAATATACTATGGTGGATTTTGTCTATCCTGTTCATCTAAATCCTAATGTACGTAAGCCCGTAAATGATATTTTACAACAGGCGGCATTGAGTAATATATTTATCATTTCTCCTCTCGAATATCTTCCGTTTGTTTACCTGATGAATAAAAGTTGCCTGATTTTAACAGATAGCGGCGGCGTGCAGGAAGAAGCTCCAGGCCTTGGAAAACCCGTTCTGGTAATGCGGAATACAACAGAAAGACCTGAGGCTGTATCGGCCGGTACGGTTAAACTGGTGGGAGTGGATGAAGATAAAATATATACAGAAGTAAGTGAATTACTCAACAACGAAGATGCGTATAACCTGATGGCACAAGCCGCAAATCCTTATGGCGACGGCAGATCTTGTCAACGTATTGCGCGACTGTTAAACCGGCATGTCGCGATCGAACAACTAACGTAATTTTTCAACTGTGAATATTCTTACAAAAAAACTAAAAGTATTTGTAAAGAAGATTAACAGCTGGGCCAATGATACACCACTACATTCCTTTAATCTTGGAGAGAATGTAGTGATTGCACAGGGAATAAAAGCAACGTTCCCACAAAAGATTATTTTCGGAGACCATATCTATATTGGACCTAATGCTTTTCTATCAAGCCAGGGAGGTTTGTCCATCAGCTCCGGAGTGGTTATTGGACCTGGCGTTAACATCTATACAGCTAATCATCGATATGAAGGTGCATCCGCCATCCCTTATGATGGCGCTACCATCCTTAAACCGGTACAGATAATGGAAAACGTCTGGATTGGAGGTGGTGTTACTATTGTGCCCGGTGTTACCATCGGGGAAGGCGCCATCATAGGCGCCGGGGCGGTAGTCACAAGAGATGTACCTGCCATGGCGGTAGTAGGAGGAAATCCCGCAAAAATAATTAAGATGAGAAATGAAGCGGAATACCATCACTTAAAACAACAACAGCTGATTTATATGCGACTGAAGCGCGATAAGCAGATAAAATATTTTTATATAGACGGGTGAGCGTTGTCAGAAACTCACAGGATTTAAAAAGATGCACATGGCCATATCCAATAGAAAAACCTCTCAAAATGTATTGTTAACCGGCTTTTTTGGCGCAGGAAACGTCGGAGATGAGGCGGTTTCGTTAGCTGTTTACAAAGGGGTGAAGAAAGAATTGCCCGAAGCCAGTTTTAGCGTGGTGACAAGAAGCCCCGAATATACCCGAACATTTACAGGCATCACGGCAGTTGATACCATCAAAGGTTTTTATCCTTCGCAAGATTTTTGGTCTCTTTTTTCCAGCCATATCAGCAGTATAAAAAAGAGTCATCTGATTATAATAGGTGGTGGTGGTATTATACAGGACGTACACAGCTGGACCACCATTCCCGCTTACCTGATTCCTGCCTGTTTCGGCATTTTATTTAATCGTCCGGTAATAACAGTAGGTATCGGAGTTGGGCCTGTTAAAACAGCGTGGCTGAAAAAGCTCACCGCATTTACCTGTAACCGTATGGCTTTGGTGCAGGTAAGGGATGAAGAAAGCAGGAAGGAACTCATAAGTTATGGTGTTGAACCCGACCGGATAATAATTACTGCGGATGTTGTTCCTTCTCTTGATTTTAAGCAGTATGTGACAACACATTCAACAGTGAAAAGCGCGCCCACGGTGGCAATAGCATTCAGAAAATGGACAGGCCTCGATGAAAAAGGTTTGGTAGCCATTTGCACCCGGCTTATTTCAAATGGCGTTTATATTAGAATGTTGGGGTATGAGTCTGTTCATGATAAAAAATTCTATGAAGAGCTTATATTAAAATTTTCGCCTGAGCACCGGGATAAAATAAGTATTCATATTCCTGTTAATCTGAATGATGCCATGCAGGAGGTAAGGAATGCTGACTTTCTTTTATCTATGAGATTGCATGGATGTGTGTTTGCAGCTGCTATGGGCACACACTTTTTTGCAGTACCCTATGATCGGAAAGTGAGCGAGTTTATGCGTCGTATAGATATGGAAGATAGCATCATACCCATGGATGCACTTTCTGCGGATTATGCCGATAAAATATTGCAAAGCCTGAGGGCAAATAGCCGCATTGCTTCATCGGCGGCTTTTGATGCGCAGCAGGAACTTTCAAAAACGAATTTTACAGTGGTACAGGATGTACTCCGCAATCACCAGATCTATTCACCGGGAGATAAGATGGAGGCTCTCGGCTGGATTTGTAAATTAATGATGAAAGGGATTACATCACAACTGATGCGTCCGTTCAATTTCCTTAGAAGAAAAATGACAAAATAGGATACAATGAAAGTGTTAATTGTAACACAGCAACGGATACCTCATTCCGGCGGTTTAAGTACGCATGTTGAGATCCTGCTGGCGGAATTAAAATCAGGTGGCCATGAAGTAAGGCTAATCCAGGGAGGAATGGCACATTCCCCTAAATGGAAAAAAGCGATTCGCCTGCTGCTGGCTTTCGGTAGTAAGAACAAGTTTGTCAGCAGCAACTTCAAACATACGCTGAATCGTATCAGCCATTTGGTGGCAAGAGAAATTGAGCAGTTTAAGCCGGATGTAATTCATACCCATGACGTGTATGCTTCCTATTCGGTATTGAAAAGCAGGAATCTGAGGAGTATCCCGGTAATCCAGACGGTACATGGTCCTGCGCTGTATGAAGCACAAATGGGAGGAGCTGATAAGTTACCGGCTTATAAGGAACTGATCATGAACTGTGAGGCAGTGGCTTTTGCGAAGGCCAAACATTTCATTGCTGTAGATAGCGGGCAGGCAGCGATTCTAACGAACGACTATGGCCTGGATTCCAGAAAAATCGACGTCATGTTCAATTGTGTCAATGTTTCGGAAGTAAGAGATTTTATTAATGAGCCGATTGATCTGCCTGTAAAACAACCCTTTTTCCTCGTTCCACGCAGGTTGGTGGAAAAAACGGGTGTTCGTTATGCGATTGAAGCATTGGCACAATTGAAAGATAGTCATTGTCAATTGGTAATTGCGGGCCAGGGACCATTGAGAAAGGACCTGGAAGAGTTGGCGGCCCGCCTGAATATTGCCTCCCGCGTGATTTTCCTTGGTCCGGTACCGAGAAACAGTTTGCTGCCATTGTTTGCAAAGGCAAAAGCCGTAATCGTACCCTCTGTGCCTGCAAGTGGCGTTGTGGAGGCTACCTCCCTCGCTGTAACAGAAGCAATGGCGGCGGGTACAGTTCCGGTAGCTTCTGATATTGGTGGCCTGGCAGAATTGATAGAACATAAGCATACCGGTTTGCTGGTTAAGCCTGCAAATGCTACAGAACTGGCATTTGCTATGGACATCCTCTTACAGGATGACAAGTTTCGCGATCAGTTGATTAAGAATGCCACACAGAAAGTGGAAGAGGACTACTCATCGGAGAGCTGGAGCAAAAAGGTAGTTGGTATTTATCAGACATATGCAAAATAGATTATGAGCTTTTTACGGAAAAGTATATTTGTTACTGGTGGTCAGATGGCTGGTATTATGTTAAACATGCTGGCTGGTGTCATATATTCCAGAAGCCTGGGGCCTGGCGGTATGGGACAATACGAACTGTTTCGTTCGTCTCAGATGGTGGTGGTAACATTTCTTTCTTTAGGAATGGGTACTGCAAGTATCTATTTTCTCAATAATCTGAAATATGAACCCCGGGAAATTATTTCCAACACGGCCAAAGTATCCCTTCTTTTTGGAGGGCTGTTGATTATTGGTTTCACCGCTGCCATTGTTTTTAATCCGGGCTATTTTGGGACCATCTCATTTATGATTGCATTGCTTTTTTCATTCGGCTCTGCTGCACTTGTAAATATTTCTACACTTCGCCCTGTTTTAGTAGCCCAACTGGCTTCTAAACGAATGGTGGTAATAGATATGTTACCAAGAATAATCATTTTGTTGAGTGGCTTACTGATGTTACTGATAAGTAAAAGAAGTCCCGCTTTTGCCATCACCGCTTTAGGCGTGGGAAATACAGTGGCTTGCTGTACGTTGTTTTATTTTCTCAGGGAACATTTACACTTGCGTACACCATTCAACTGGAAACTTCTGGGATCACTGTTGAAATATAGTATCAAATTGTCCGCTTCCAATTTTCTATATGTACTCACTTCCAATGTTACTGTAATGCTGCTGCGTTACACACAACAGCAGAATTTTAACCAGGTAGGATTGTATACGAGGGCGGTGGCTATCAGTGGTATGATAACGCTGATACCCTCTACAGTGGGCCCGCTGCTTTATGCAAAATGGGCTGGCTTGAAAGGCGACCTGCTAACCAAACAGGCGGAGTTTGCCATGCGGGTCAGTTCTTCTGTCAGCTTTGTGATTTCCGCCGGGGTCTATATTTTCAGCAGATATATTATTCATCTGCTTTATGGTCCGTCATTTTATGGCGCCAACGTAGCATTACGCATATTAGCCCCATCATTGGTGTTTATCACTATCTCCAGTATCTGTAACAATCTATTGGCGGGCGATGGAAAGGCCCTGATAACAATGTATATCCTGATGGTTACTTTTTCTATCGTGGCTGGCGTAACCTGGTTTACTGTAGGAAGGCTTGGAATAGAAGGAGCTGCATTGGCGGTACTGTGTGGTAATATCTTTTCCGCTGTTGCCGGGATAGTGGTTTGCAACAGGCAGTATGGACTGAATATTGCTAACTGCCTGGTCATCCGGAGGCCGGACATCCAGACAATGCTGAAGTCGTTAAAGTCGAAAAAACAGGCAGCTGTGATTAAATAACGTAACGTCATGAACAAAGCTACAGTAACAAAAAAAATACGGATCGGCTTCTTTTTCGATGGAGGAGAAGGAGGGGGCGTAGTTGAGTATATACACCTGTTGCTAAATAATATCAACAGGAATGAATTCCAGGTAACCGGTTTTTTTCTTGGTAACGGGAAGAGCCATGATACGTTAAAAACAGCTTTTGACGAAACGGTAATATTGACCCCTAGGCGACTCGTCAATTTTGGAAAGACGGGTACCCGTGTGCAAAAGATGCGTTCCAATCTGATAAAAATATTTACCGTTGCCCAGGGGATTAAATCGTTGGCCGCTGCCATTAAAAAATACAGAATTGATATAATAGATGTTAACTACTTTCCACACCATATTATTGCAGGCGCAGCCTGCAGGCTCACAGGTGTGCCATGTGTATGGCACTGGCATGGCGCTACCAGGCCATCCGGACTACGTGCACGGCTGGTGGCTTTTGGCTCCCGTTTTTTTTGTAACACTATCGTACCCATAAGTTTTTTTGTGGAGGATAGCCTCCCTCCGGTAGCAAAAAGAAGATCGCAGGTTGTATATAATGGAGTGGCTGTCGGAGATATTTCCGGAGCCGGTATTTCCGGACACCTGCGCCAATTGGCAGGAGTGAATGGAAATACCAGGCTGATAGCTATTCTGGGAACAATCACACCACTTAAAGGGCATGCTTTTTTTATCAAAGCGGCTGATATAGTACTGGAACAGTTTCCTGACACAAGGTTCCTTATAATAGGCAAGGAATCACCGGCACAGGAGAGACGGATCGCATTTGAAGCACAATTAAAAAAAGACGTTGCTGAACTTAAAAGAGAAAGTAAAATTCTATTCCTTGGCCAGGTCCCAAATGCTTCCAGGTATTTGGCAGATTGCGCAATTATCTGCACTCCAAGTATTCCATACAGAAATTTCCTGGGTGAAGGTTTCGGATTGGCAGCAGCAGAGGCCATGGCAGCAGGAGTTCCCGTGATAGCCACCAACGTCGGCTCATTCCCGGAGATTATTGATAATGGTAAAACAGGCGTTTTAACAGCGCCTGCTGATGCAGTGGCGCTGGCCGACGCGATACTTGGCCTGCTAAAAAATGAGTCACATCGATCTGCGCTGGGATCTGCTGCAAAAGAGCACATAGCCGCAAATTTTGATGTCCGGTTCACCAGCGCGAAAATGGAAGTCATCTACAAGCACCTGATTTAAACCGTATTAAGTTATATCCAAATGGCAATAATAGTAGCTGTCTTTTTTTTATTTATGATGTATAGAACTGCATTGAAACCAATGACAGGATTGGTTTTTATGTGGTTTGCCATTTGGCTGTATCCGAACGCGCTTCTGTACGGCACACTGCCATTGAATATACGCTTTGATGATATATTTGTCTTCTTTACTTTTATTGTATGCATTTACAAGAAGGCACCGGATACTAAAATATGGAGCCTGAATACCTTTCGACTGGCACTCGTGTGGTGGCTGATACACCTGTTGGGTAATCTTAACGGCCTTTTATACGGTGGTTGGTCGGCTTCACAGGAGGTCGTAAAGTTCCTGCTGAAAGCGGCTTACGTGCCTATGACCGTTGCTATTGCAGCTTCCCTGCTGAGAAGTTACGCAGACGTTAGAACATTCATTAAATGGTTGTTGATTGCCGGTGTTGCCACAGCCTTGCTCGGTGTTGGTACAGTAGTGGCGCCAAGGGCTTTCGGTATTTTTTTAATACCCAATACAGACCTTTCTGCCAATGAAGTTCTTGACAACATGGAGGGCGTAGTGGAGTTGGCCAGGAGAGCAAGAGGATCTATTGGTACAGTTGCTACCTCTGTTGTTTGCTTGTTTATGTCTGTACTGTCACTATATCTCCTGACCCTCAGGCAACAGAATTTCCTGGGTAAGAAATTTCTCATTTTTTGTTTTATCACCATCCTGCTTGGTTTGGCTTATACACAAAGCCGGGGACCGCTGCTTGCTTTCGCATTTACAGGTGCCATCATTTTATTCCGTTCAGAAAATAAAATTTTTTTATTCGGTGCTTTAATGGTAGCCATATTAGTGCTGGTGATAGATAACCCTGTCAGAGACCTTTTGTTTGCCCGGTTTACAGGCGCCACGGGAAGTACAACAGAAGCAGGTTTGGATAAACGCTCAGAAGTATGGAGCATGTTCCTGGATAAATTTGATCCGGTGCTGCTCTTTAACGGCATCGGTATGGTGATGGCTAAAAATATCTATAAAGCTACTGCACATAATACTTACCTGGGAGCTGTTATTTATAATGGTGTTTGGGGAGTGTCATTATTCTTTGTGATCATCGTAAGATCAGTGAAATATAGTATAAAACTGATGAAACAGAGGAACGAGACTTTATCAGAGATATTCGGTAACTACCTGATATTGTCGCTGGTATTTATGCTCATCATTGGTATAAGTATTGAGAATTTTCAGAACACCATCTGTATGCAGCTTTTCTTTTTGTTTATGTTAATCTGTGAAAAACTTATCAATGCAGGAGATGCAAAAACAGCATATGATAAAGCAGCGCGGTTGAAGGTGCTTGAAGCGCAATTGAACTAATTTATTATTCTATGTAACCTTATGGCAAAGATTTTATTACAGGCGTGGGTAGTGTCAAAAAGAGGAAATGAATATTTCCTCCCTTACACTCATTGGGTATATCTGAATGAGATTGTGAAGTATTATGACGAAGTGGGCCTGTTATCACCGGTTAAAGTGATGGGTGAGCATGAAGCTGGTTTGGTATCTCTTTCAAGCTTCAACCATGTGGTGGTACATGAACTGCCATATTCGGATAGTTATAAGGCAGCAGTAAAACATTATAAATCATACCGGGCCGCTTATCAGCAACTTAATCAGTATGACATCGTTTACTTAAGATATCCAACTCCCTTAGGATGGCTCAGTAAAAGGTTCCTGGGAAAAAAGAAACGTATCGTTCATTTTGTAGGTGATCCTATTGATGCGGCGTGGGTAAACCCTAACTTCCGTACCCTGAAAAAGTTAGCGTTGATATCTTTTTTCATGCCGGAACATATGGCTTATATCTGGGCTTGTAAAGGCGCAAAAGTGTTTACCAACGGCCATCATCTTAAACAGAAGTTAGCCAGGTGGCGGATAAATGCAACACCGGTGATTTCTTCTACCCTGAATGAAGCCGACTTCCATTTGGATGAAACGAAGCAATTGCCCAGGCATGGATTAAAGCTGCTTTATGTAGGGTATCTGAGAAAAGCAAAAGGGGTGGAAGTGGTAATTAAGGCTTTTGCCAGGGTGCAGCAAAAGTATCCTGGTGCTACACTGACAATTGCCGGATCAGGCGAATTTGAAAGGGAACTTAAAATGCTTGTTAAGGATAGTAGCCTGGAGGGTAAAGTAACTTTTTTAGGACATATAGACAATCGCACTACACTTAATACACTTTTTCGGACCCATCATATATTTTGTTTTGCCAGTTTGTCGGAAGGCTCTCCCAGGGTGATATTGGAAGGTATGGCCAATGGAATAAATATACTGAGTACACCCGTTGGTTCGCTACCGGCAGTATTTAAGCAGGAACACGACATTATGTACGCGGATTTTAACGATGAAAAGGCATTTTCAGATCGCATTGCTTATCTGGTCGAACACCCGGAATCAGCCGCTTCTTTGAGAAAAAGAGCATATGAAAAAGTAAAGGAGTTCACTATTCAAGTGTTTATTAAAAAGATATTTACGAATGAAGGTTAAGTTATCCATAATATATTCCTGGTTTGTCCGGACGATAACAATACTGTTGCCTAACATACCTGTTTTTATGCGTTTCCGGGGTTTTTTGTATTCATTGATGATGAAGCGCTGCGGAAGGAATTTCCAGGTTACAGCGTCTGTTACATTCAATTCCCTTTCGGGACTTACGGTGGGTGACGACGTCTACATTGCGCACAATTGTGTGTTGATAGGACTGGACATTCATATCGGAAACCGGGTATTAATAGGACCTAATTGTATTATTTCATCGGCTAACCACACTTTTCATAATGGGGCTTATCGTTTTGGTAAATCAGATCCAAGACCGGTCAGCATTGGTCATGGAGCATGGATTGCAGGCAACTGCTCTGTGGTCGGGGGAAGCGTGTTGCCGGCCCAGTCTGTATTGGGAGCCGGATCGGTCATCAATAAACCTTTCACCGAAGAGCGTGCATTATATGCAGGTGTGCCAACGGTCTTTATAAAGAAATTACCATGAGAATCTTATATATCCATCAGTATTTTACATTGCCCGCTGCTGCAGGAGGTACCAGGTCTTATGATCTGTCAAAACGGTTCACACAAGCCGGTCACAAGGTCATTGTGATTACCAGCAGTTCTTTCCTGAAAAACCTCTACCAGTTTTCGAAAGGTTGGACCATACTGGAATTGGAGGGTATTGAATTACATGTTCTGCATGTGGAGTATAGCAATAAGATGAGTTTTTCAAAACGTATTATTGCCTTTTTGAAATTTCTCGTATTTGCTTCTTTCCGGACTTTCAGGATTAAGGCAGATGTGGTTTTGGCCACCTCTACACCTATTACCGTGGCAATACCTGCTATTACTGCAAAATTCTTCAAACGCGTTCCGTTTATTTTTGAGGTCAGGGATGTTTGGCCTGAGGTGCCGGTAGCGATGGGCATTATAAAAAACAAGATGCTGATTCGTTTGTTGGAGCGGTTTGAGAAATACATTTATGCTAAATCTGCTCATATTGTTGCATTGTCGGATGATATGAAGTCCTCCGTTATCCGTCGTATAGGCTTGCCTGCGCACAAATTGTCTGTCATTGCAAATATTTCTGAAACGGATCGTTTTTCAAAGTATTCACAGCCTGGTGCATTGCTACCTTCCTTGCTGGGATATGCGCCGCGTAAAGTAGTGCTGTATGCAGGCACACTTGGAATGGTAAACGGATTGAAGTATATGGTACAACTGGCCAGCCACGTTCACAAGCTGGACCCGTCCGTGAAGTTCATCATTTTTGGAGATGGAATGGAGAAGGAGATGCTGGTACAATATGCACAGTCGGAAGGAATCTTAAATCAGAACATATATTTTTTTGATCCGGTGCCTAAATCGCAGCTATCGCAGTTGTACTATGAATGTACCGTTGCTTCTTCGTTTGTAACACCTATCCCGCAGTTGTGGGCTAATTCAGCTAATAAATTTTTTGATTGCCTCGCTGCTGCAAGGCCGGTGGTAATCAACCACCAGGGATGGCAGGCCGCAGTGATAGAACAGGAAAATGTAGGATTTGTGCTGGACTTTGATATTAAAAAGATGGCTATCGAAGCGCAACGGTTTTGTAATTATATCAATGACGATCTGTTATTGGAAACGCAACGGAACCGCGCCGGGCGACTGGCGAAGAGCGCCTATTCACTCGACATAGCCGCTAGTAATTATCTGAAAATTTTAAGTGATGTGGTATCGTAAACTATTTAAACCATTATTTGATTGCCTGATTGCCTTATCTGCATTCATCTTGTTATTACCATTTTTTTTGGTAATCACATTACTGCTGACCATTACAAATGGAGGAAAGCCATTTTTTACACAACGGAGGCCCGGTCTTAATGGTCGTGTATTCAGGCTGATCAAATTTAAGACAATGAATGATAAAAGGGCAGCAGATGGTAGTCTGTTAAGGGATGAGGAGCGAATGACGAAAGTTGGCGGACTTGTCAGAAAGACTTCGCTGGATGAAATACCACAATTGCTGAATGTAATAATGGGAGATATGAGCCTGGTAGGTCCCAGGCCACTGTTGGTCGAATATCTTCACCTGTATAATAATGAACAGCACAGGCGTCACGAAGCCAGGCCTGGAATTACGGGATGGGCACAGGTGAATGGCAGAAATGCTATCAGTTGGGAAAAGAAATTTGCACTTGATGTCTGGTATGTGGATCACATGAACCTGTTACTGGATATAAGAATTATGTGGATGACCTTTATTAAGGTATTCCGGTCAGAAGGGATAAATCAGGCAGGACACGTTACAATGGAAAAATTTACCGGAAGTCCGAAATATTAACCTTTGCTTAAACTCAGGAAATGGAATTACAACCGGAAATATATCTCTTAGGTGCCAGCGGACATGGGAAAGTTATCATCGAAATTATGGAAAGAATGGGACAGGTACCGGCTGGTATATTTGATGATGATCCCTCACGCAGGGAACTCCTTGGATACGCTGTATCCGGACGTTTTGATCCCGCTAAAATCAGCAGGGCAGCAACCTTGATCATTGCCATAGGGAATAATCATATACGCAAGAAAATTGCAGGCAGGATGACCTTGCCTTTTACTACAGTTGTTCATCCATCTGCCTGTGTGTCATCCAGGGCTACTATCGGACCGGGAACAGCGGTAATGGCAGGATCAACGGTTAATAGTGAGGTGATGATAGGAGCGCATTGTATCATTAACACTAATGCATCGGTAGACCATGATTGCGTGATAGACGACTATGTTCATATTTCTCCAAATGTAGCTTTGGCCGGAAATGTAACAGTGGCGGAAGGAGCTCACATTGGAATAGGCGCCTGTGTGATACAGGGGGTCACTATAGGAAGATGGGCTACCATTGGCGCCGGAGCAGCAGTGATACGGGATGTTCCTGATTATGCAGTTGTGGTGGGAAATCCTGCGAGAATAATAAAATATAACTCAGAAATATAGTAAAGTTTCAGATCATGAAGGAAAAGATATGGTTATCATCTCCACATATGGGAGAAAAGGAATTGGAATTTGTAAAGGATGTTTTTCAGTCTAACTGGATTGCCCCGCTTGGACCACAGGTAGACGGGTTTGAACGGGATCTGCAGCATTATACCAATTCCAGGCATGCTGCAGTACTTTCTTCCGGTACAGCGGCATTACATCTTGCGCTTATTTTGCTGGATGTTAAAAAGGGAGATGAGGTGCTTTGCCAGAGCATGACTTTTTCGGCCTCAGCCAATCCCATTGCATATCTCGGCGCTATACCCGTTTTTATTGACAGCGAACGGGATACATGGAACATGGATCCTGAGTTGCTGGAAAATGCCATCCGGCAACGACTGGAAAAAGGGAAAAAGCCGAAAGCTATTATTCCGGTCCATCTATATGGAATGCCGGCAAACATGAAGGAAATTAACGCCATCGCATCCAGGTATGAAATTCCCGTAGTTGAAGATGCTGCCGAAGCACTTGGCTCTTTTTATCAGGGAACAGCCTGTGGTAGCCTGGGACAGATGGGAATACTGAGTTTTAATGGCAACAAAATTATCACCACCAGTGGTGGCGGCGCCCTCCTGAGTTCGAGTAAGGACATGGTTGACAATGCCCGGTTTCTCGCTACCCAGGCCAGGGATCCTGCTCCTCATTATGAACATAGTCATATCGGGTATAATTATCGGATGAGTAATATATGTGCAGGTATAGGACGGGGACAGATGACGGTGATTGATGAACGGGTAAAACAACGCCGTTCTAATTTTGACTATTATGTGAAAGAACTTGGACAATTACCTGGTATTACTTTTTTAAGTGAGCCGGAAGGCTGTATCAGTAACCGATGGTTAACTACCATACTGGTGGATCAAAAAAAGAGCAAAGGTGTTAGTCGTGAAACGCTGAGGTTGGCACTGGAAAAAGAGAACATAGAATCCCGGCCGCTTTGGAAGCCTATGCATAAGCAGCCAGTTTTCTCCGGTGCACCCACCTATTCCAACGGCGTATCTGAGGCCCTTTTCGAAGATGGCCTGTGTTTGCCAAGCGGATCAAATCTGACGCAGGAGCAATTAAGGGAAGTTGTTAATCAGATAAAAAAAGAATGGAAATGAAGCAATATTCTTTCAGGCGATCATGGAAATCAGTAGCGCTGGCGATAACTTTCGCGCTTACCAGTGGATGCTTTCCTTTAAAAGCGCAGATACCTGCTTTTTCATATAAGCAGGGAGTGGCTGACCAGTATACGGTAAATGTTCCATCCGATGCCTTTAAGAATAAAGCGAATGAGATCGCTGCAACGGCGTTTGATCTTACCGCAGCCTTACCAAAAGGATATCAGAAAGATGGAAAGGTAGATTATACCAGTTATCTGCAGACAGCAATGGATCAACATAAATCCGTAGTGCTGCCAGACTTTCCGGTACTTATCAATGATAAGGGCTTAACCGTAGGAAACGATGCCAATATTGTTTTTAAAACACATTCAAAACTGCTCCTGCAAACTACAGAGAAGGATACGTACGAGATATTGCGGGTACACAATGTACAGAACGTGAACATATATTTCGCTACCATTGAAGGAGACCGCAGTACACATAAAGGCGCCGCCGGCCAATGGGGAATGGGAATTGCTATTCGTGCAGCCAAAAATGTAAATATTTATGCACCCCGCATTTCAAAATGCTGGGGTGACGGAATATATGTGGGGGGATTGAAAGGAGTAACCAGTAGCAACATTAATATCTATAATGCCATGTTGGATTACAACAGGCGTAATGGGATGTCCATTACTTCTGTCAGCGGGCTGAAACTGGTTGCTCCCGTCATCTCAAATACATACGGACAAACACCAATGAGTGGTATCGACATTGAACCAAATAATAATAATGATGTTATAGACAATATTTTGATGGAAAATCCAGTTACTCTAAATAATGCAAAACATGGGATTGTTATTGCCTTGTCCAGATTGATTGGTACAAATCCAAAACAGGTAGACATAACTATCAGGGGGCATCAGGACGACGGATCTTCTATTGCCTTTTCCATAGGAGGAATGAAGAAGTACTATGATGTACCTCCAATGAAAGGTAGTATTCAAATAATTGATCCGGTGTGGAAAAATAATATAGAAAGACCTTTCCGCAGCTATAAACCTAACGGATACGCTCCTACGGTGAAGTTCATGAAAGTCAGTATAAGGAAAACGGACAAAAACGGTAAGGATCAGCCAGATAGCGAGAAGATGAATCTGATGAAAAAAACGATTGTCAGTGAAAGTAAAATGATGATGGAGTAAACGTCAGAGTTCGGCAGAAGGCCTTACATTAAATTGTTTTATAGGATAGATTAAATCATAATTTATATTTTTATATATTCGTATTTTATGTAGTTGTGTATATCGGTTTTATACAGTTTGACGCGTAGAATGCAGCATAAAAATCTTAGTTAATATCCTATCTAAACACTATTATGTGTAATAGACCATGCTTTGCCTTGAAAATCCTATTGTACTGTCTGTTTGCCTGTTGTATAAAGGCAAACGGTCAGGACATACCGTTAAAAAATCCGTCCTTTGAAGATAAACCAGTACAAGGTAAAGCGCCGAAGTCATGGACAACAGCCATTGGCACACCCGACATTCAGCCTGGTATTTTTGGTATAGCATTACCTCCCTCAGATGGGAATTCCTATGTAGGACTCCACGGCGGCCCTTTATGGCCGGAAGGTATCGCTCAAGCCGTATCCATGAAGGGAGGATATAGTTATTCACTTTCTTTTGACCTGGCATACACCGCTTTTTATGCGTATGCAGGATGCTATGGAAATATAGCTATCTACGCCGGAGACACACCAGGAGATACCGCTGAATTGCTATGGAGATCGGGCCCGTTCTCTCATACAAACTGGAAAAGGTACAACGCGGTAGTCAATCCTGCCCGTGACTACAAGTACATTTCCTTCTGGACAGATGCAGCTGTCGCCTGCGAAAAAAGTGCATACGGATCTATTGTGCTGATAGATAATTTATCGCCTTCTCTCCGGGAAATCCCCCAGGTTATTATTGCTGTAGAGAATACCTGCAGAGGTAAAACTATGGGTACAGCTTCCGCTAAAGTAATAGGTAATGCAGGACCATATACCTATCTGTGGACTCCTGGTGGCCAGACAACAAATAAAATTAATAATCTATCCCCCGGAAATTACCAGGTAACCGTAACAGCAGCTAACGGCACCTCCGCCACGGCATCTGTAACGGTAAAGGAAATAGTATTGGTAAGTAAAGTCAGTACTACACTTTCGGGCTGCCATGGAGAAGCTAAAAATGAAATCAGGATTGTTACCGAAGGGGGTCTTCCTCCTTACCGGTATTACCTGAATAATGCGGTTCAGCCAACATACACGCCCGAATTCAAAGGACTGAAAGCAGGAAATTACTTTGTAGCGGTAAAAGACGATATGGGTTGTGAAGACAAACTTCGTGATATAAAAATAACCGAGCCGGATCCGCTGCAGATAGTAGGAGTCAACACCCGGGATATCAGTTGCAGTGAAACCACCGATGGAAAAATTGAACTGAAAGTGACAGGAGGAACATCTCCTTATCTGTATAAACTGGAAACTTCCGGCTGGCAGACCGATAACAGCTTTAGTCAGCTCGGTGAGGGAAGTCATCAGTTCCAGGTAAAAGATCAGTATAGCTGTTTAACAGATGGTAGCGCCAGTATCAAACGTAATATCCGTGAATGTGCGGTATTTGTTCCCACTGCCTTTACACCCAATGGCGACGGGCAGAATGACCTGTTCCGCGCAAAGGTGCATGATGACGTACACGATTACCGGCTGGATGTATTTACCCGCTGGGGGCAAACCGTATTCAGTACCAACAATCCGGAAGGCGCCTGGGATGGACTCTTTAAAGGAAGTGCGCTGCCTGCGGCGACGTATGTGTGGGTACTGCTGTATACCGACAGTAAGCAGCAGGCGCGTAAGCAAACCGGTACCGTGATGCTTATAAGGTAGCGTTGCCGAAAGGATAATGATCCAGTACTTTCCGGAGTTTGCTGTTGGCGGCAATACCGGTAATAGCCCGGAGATGCTTGTCGTGGTGAAGATCTGTACCAATAAGATCTGGTAATCCGGCAGCAACCATCTTCTCCGCCGCCTGCTGTATATGTTTGCCATAATAACCGGTAAGGGAGAGCAGATTGAGCTGGAGCAGGCAACCCTGTTTTTTCAGTTGTTCATACTGCTGTATATCGGAATGATAATAGGCATATCGCTCCGGATGCGCCAGCACAGGCTGATAGCCAGCTGCCTGGATATCGAACAACCATTGGGCCAGTTGCATGGGCGCCGACATAAACGAAATTTCTACCAATACTTTATTCCCGGAGATCGTGAGCAGCGGTTTTTGCAGTAATGGTACAAACTGTTCATCCAGGTAATATTCAGCGGCAAAATGAAAGGGGAGGGGACTGCTACGTTGCAGCAGTTGTTCCTGCACCTGCTGATAGGGTGTGGTCAGGGTATCTGTTGAATTCGGATACCTGTCCATCATGATATGCGGTGTGGTAATAATTTTACGGATACCCATTCCCTGTAGTTGCTCAATAAAATGTAAGGAGGTGGCTACATCCTGCACACCGTCATCCACTCCGGGCACCAGGTGCGAGTGGATATCGGTGCTCATGAAGGCCAGCAGGTCTGCCGGCGGATGTGTATCGTTATTTTTTCTGCGGAAAAAAAGCATATGGTTTCACAATGAGGCGATGATATAAAATTCCGCCTGGCTATATCACAATCAATGCCACAATTTCCTCCAGGTAAGCCTGGTCGGTGGTATCAAAATGTGCCAGGTGCTCGCTGTCCACATCCAGAACGGCTTTTACTTCTCCGTTGCGGACCAGTGGAACTACGATTTCAGACCTGGATAAACTGCTACAGGCAATATGTCCCGGAAAGGCTTCCACATCCGGTACAATCAAGGTGCTGGCCTGCGCCCAGCTGGTACCGCAAACGCCTTTGTTCTTACGGATACGGGTACACGCTATTGGTCCCTGGAAGGGGCCAAGCACAAGTTCTTCTCCTTTCACGAGGTAGAAACCTACCCAGAACCAGCCAAACTGCTCTTTAAGCGCAGCGGCTACATTTGCCAGATTGGCCACCAGGTCGGGTTCTCCGTCCAGTAATCCTTTTATTTGTGGGATCAGCGAGGTGTATTGTGCTGCTTTATCTCCGCCGCTGACCTGTAAGTCTTCTGCCATTTTCGTTGTTGTTAATATTACAAAAGTCCGGAAAATTTATATTATATTTATCTAAGTAACCGTTAAAGTATTGCTGTTAACCATTCAACCAATTAATATCTGTATCAGGTGTAGTATATTTGATGTTTATCCTATTTTTATCCGCCGGAAGCGTATTTAAAATATCTTTGACACACTATGAAATCACCGGACGTAATATTAGTGAACGAACAGGATGAGCCTATTGGAACGATGGAGAAAATGGCTGCTCATGAGAAGGGATTGCTTCATCGCGCTTTTTCTGTATTTATCATCAATGATGCAGGCGAGATTTTATTGCAGCGCAGGGCGCTGGAAAAATATCATTCTGCCGGCCTTTGGACAAATGCTTGCTGTAGCCACCCTTATCCTGGTGAAGACACAGCTGTAGCCGCCCATCGCCGCCTCCAGGAAGAAATGGGGTTCGATTGTGAACTCCGGGAAATCTTTTCGTTTACCTATAAAACAGGCTTTGACAACGGGCTCACAGAACATGAATTTGACCATGTACTTTTAGGCACCTATAATGGCCCTATTACGCCAACGCCATCAGAAGTAGATGATTACCGCTACCTGTCTTCCGGCAAAATCCTGGAATTAATGGACAAAGAACCCGCCGCATTCACCATCTGGTTTCATCGTGCGTTGCCTTTAGTATTAGAATATCTTAATGTTCCGGCCAGTGTGATATCATAAACCTTTATTTTACTATGCCAGACTTTTGCTGTTAACCGGGTTGTTTTAATACCATAAAATTACCTGCACCTACCTCCATTATTGACTGCTTTCAGTGGCGGCTGCCTCTGCATGCCTGCACTTTTTCGTTTTTTCCGGGCCTCCCCCGGAAACGCCGACGTCATTTGATTACCCTCGATATTTTAACTATTAAACCCAAAGACACATGACAACCATCCAAATGCCAGCTATCAGCTATCCATTTCCGTCCGGCCTCAATCAACATGTACAGGAAGCCCAGGAACATATCAGCTCCTGGGTCAGATCCTACGGCCTCATTACGTCCGACCTGGCGTGGCGACGCTTTGAAAAAGCCCGTTTTGCGTGGCTGGCTGCCAGAGCCTTCCCGGATGCGGCTTTACACGAACTCTGTATCATCGCCGACTTTAACACCTGGTTGTTCATCCTGGACGACCAGTGCGATGAAGCGTCCATGGGCCGTAAAGCCGATTACCTGAGAGCCATGATGGCAGGATTCATGGACATCCTGCAGCATAACCGGCTCATCACACCTGCCACCGGCGCCCCGCTACCCGCTGCCCTGAGCAGCATCTGGGAACGGATGAGAGCCATTGGCAGCGCCGCCTGGCGGCTTCGCTTCATCCGCAGCATGAGCGATTATTTTACTTCCTGCATATGGGAAGCCGAAAACCGCGAAGCCGGTATCGTGCCTTCTGTGGCCGACTATGTACACATGCGTCCCTTCACCGGCGCCCTCCTGGCCGATATTGAAGCCATCGAGATCATCGAAAAGATCTATCTCCCAAGGGATGTGGTGGAACAAGCCCTGCTGCAGCGAATGATCCAGGCCTGCAACAACATCGTTTGCTGGGCCAACGACCTCTTCTCCTGCACCAAGGAGTCCAGGCAGGGCGATGTACACAACCTCGTGCTGGTATTGCAGCACGACCGGCAATGTTCACTCCAGGAGGCCATTAACGAGGCCGCCCGTATGCACAACGAGGAAGTCGCCATTTTTGTGACGCTGGAAAAACTCCTGCCGCTAAAAGGAGTGGAAACAGATTATGAATTATTGCGGTATGTATCCGTATTACGCTCCTGGATCACCGGCAATTACGATTGGAGCATCAAAGATACAGGCCGGTATGGAATCGCCCTGGGAGATGTAGTGGCTGCTTAAGATACAGCCGGGTCATTGTATTTATTTATCGGTATGAAGCCTGCGGTAGTTGTTATTTTAGGGAGATGACAAACGCCGCAGGCCCTTTTATTTTCGCCCGGCGCCCTGTCGCATCCGCTTCTCAATAAGCCGGCCCACCCACCAGAACGACAATGCCATCACCCCGAAGAAAAGCCCCTTGTTGGTAAAGTCCCAGAGGTATTCAAAGTAACGGGTATACAGGTCAAGCAACAGGAAGGCCACGCCAAGATCCCGCAACAGATCGTCTTTCATTTTCAGTCCCAGCAGAAAAACGCCTGCACAGATCACCGTATATATAATCACCCACTGCAACAGGTGTACCTGCCGCAATTGCTGCCATTCATCCCAGGTGCCGCAATTGCCGAAGATGGAGATCAGCCAGCCGGAAACCAGGAACAGAAGCCAGCCCCCGCTCCAGGTAATTTCTTTGATGGGGGCATATACCCGGAATTGCCGGAGCAGCCAGGCCACCCCAATCAGCAGCACGCCCAGCAGGGCCATACGGCAGGGGAGGTTCATGCCAAGGAAATAGGAGGCGTCGTTGGTGAGGTAGTAGGTGAGCTTTACATAGGCCGGAATCAGGCAAAGCAAAGTGGCGATCCACATCAACCGGGAATGAAGCACAATGCCCAATACGCCGAAACATGCCGTGGCCAGCAGCCAGAACGCGCCATAATTGCCGTCCAGGTAATTTACGCTTTTGCCGAGATATACCACGCTGACGCCTATACTAAGTACAGGCAGCAGCCAGAATAATTCCCGGTTAAACGAAAACAACGGTTGATGTTTATTTCTCCGCCAGCCTTCATAACAGAGGAAAATAGTTAATGCGGCAAAAAGAAGGGCAATCACGCCGTCTGTTAGAGAAAATTTCTTCCGGATAATCTCTATCCACTTCTCATCCAGTACCAGCGACCCGAAAGCCATCAGCGCACAGGAAATAGCCGCTATAAAAATGTAGAGCGTAATGGTTTGCCAGTCGGTATTCACCACTTTGAAACTCTCCTTCAGCGATCCCGCCTGTTCATCGCTGATGAGCCGGTCCTGCTGCCAGCGCTGAATAGCGCGTTGCAGCACCTGGGCCTCCTTTTTGTCTAATTCTAACATAGGCTGCTTTTTCAGTGATTGGGTTCCATTTTGTGTACCAGGCGGAGCGTATTACGTTTTTTTATCTTTAAACGGAAATAATTGAATAAAGCCAGTGCCGGAATAAGCATATAACTGATACGCTGGTACGCTGTATTCTCCGGGTACAGGAAATATGTCATCGCAATACAGGTAAAACCGGTCGCCATAGTAAGGAAACCATATTTAAACCGCTGGTATAATAATTCTTTTTCGGTATGATGCCCCGGCACCGCCAGGTCCGGATTTTTCTGGAAAACATAGTAGCTGATCCAGAACAAAGCCGCCAGACAGCCCGCCAGGTCGCACAGGTAGATAAAAAAAGGCAACATATAGTGGGCATTCGTCTGCAATAACGCCGATGTAGAAAAAGGGAACAACACAATAAAAAATAAAAAGAAAAGATGACGATGAATCAATCCTTCATTGTAATTTTGGAGAAACCGGCATAATTGAAGATGCCGTACCCAGAAGTTCCCGATAAACACAAAACTTGCTGCAAAGGTTAAAAACTGGATAGCAGCAGGCTTAAATAACTCCCAGTAACGGTCGGCAGGCACTTTTTCAGGAAGATCAGGCAATTTGATCTGAAGAACGATTAAAGTAATGGCAATGGCAAACACCGCGTCACTGAAAAAAATCAAACGCTCCAACTCAAGCTCACGATGAAACGGTTTGGGTTCTTTTATAACAGACATAGACATAGTTAACAATAACTTTTCCGAAAGATACGAAAATAGCTTTTAGCGGACGGCTAATCGCTTTCCTGTTCATTTTCCCGGGAAGGTATTTTAGGGAACCACCCCACAGAACCTTTTTACCTGTTTGTTGTTAAGTATCTATCAATCATCATATACTTTCAAAGTAATAAGTATGCATTGTCGTCTTTTTCTATTCACCATTCTTTTATTGTCAGGGATCACCACGGCTTACGGGCAGATAGATACAACGCAGCAGGGACCTTTTGCTTTTAATCTGGCCAATTGCATACAATACGGACTGGCACACCAGAACGATGTCGTAAATGCCCGCCTGGATATCAATTTCTCCAGGGAGCAGATCAAGGAAGCCACCGGAAAGCTGTTACCCCATGCAGACATCAACGCCAGCTTTACGGATAACATGAAACTGGCAACGTCCCTGATTCCCGATCTGACCAACCCTACTTCTCCCGAAAAAATCCCCGTTCAGTTCGGAACCCGCTTCGCTTCTTCTGTTACCGGTCAGGTAAACCAGACGATCTTCAACAGCGATTACTTCCTGGGACTGAAAGCCGCCAAAGTATACGGGGGACTGGCAGAGAGAACCTATAAAAGAACGGAAATCGATACCCGCGTGGCCATTTCAAAAGCGTATTACGCCGTGCTGGCCAACGAAGAAAATATCCGCCTGTCCAAATCCAATATGGAGCAGCTGGAGAAAACCCTCAAAGATACCAAAGCCCGGTATGATGTAGGCGTAGCAGAAAGAGTGGACGTAGACCGTATCCAGGTATCCTACAACAATGTGGTCACCGATATTGAAACCCAGATCCGGTTACTCGTATATACGACCCAGTTATTAAAGTTCCAGATGGGGATGCCACAGGAAGCAAAACTGGACCTCACGGAAAAGGTACAGGACCTGAACGCGGACGATTTTCTGACCGATACCATCGACTACCGGGTACAGGACCGAGTGGAATACGATATCCAGACCACCCAGATTGCCATCAATGAACTGAGCCTGAAAAGCAAAAAGATGGGTTACCTGCCCTCATTGAGCGCTTATGTAAATTATGGATGGAATTATTTCTCTACAGATTTCGGGGATCTCTATAAAACAGGTTTCGGGGCCTCTGCCCTCGGTGTTACCCTCGCATGGCCCATTTTTACCGGCACCGAACGGTTACATCAGATCCGGCAAAACCAGATCACACTGAAGAAATCACAAAATGATCTGGATTACCTGTCCCAACAGATTAAGCTGGAAGTCACCAACGCCAATACCGTCTACCTGAATAACAAAGCCAAAATGGTTACCCAGAAAACAAATATGGGGCTTACCCAGGGGATCTACGACCGTATTGTACTCAAATTTGAACAGGGAGTAGCCACCAGCCTGGACGTAACCTCGGCAGAAAGTGATCTCAAACAGGCGCAGGTTGATTATGTGCAGGCGTTGTTAAATACCCTGATCAGCAAAACAGACCTGGATAAAGCCATGGGCAAAATCAAATAAAGTATCAGCATTCGTAATTCGCAATCAATTTCTCATATGTATCTAATAAATTACAAGCGGACCTTTTATGTGGCAGGAATGATACTCTGTGTGGCCTGTGGCAACAGCAAAAAGCAACAGCAGCAGGCCGCTATGATGGGGAAGATGAAAGCCACCGTAGTGGCGGTGGAAGTACAGCCAGCCTCCTATACCGTGGCGGAAAAATTCCCTGCTACCCTCGTGGCCCACGACATAGTACAGCTGAAACCGGATGTTTCCGGTTACCTGGAAGCCATCCGGGTGGCCGATGGCAGCAGCGTTACAAAGGGACAAGCTTTATATGATATAGACAGAAGCCGCTATGCTGCCGCATACGGCCAGGTGGCTGCCACCCAGCAACAGGCAGAAGCAGACCTGGCACAACGGCAACGCGACTACGAAAGGTATAAATCCCTGCTCGATCACGATGCCATCTCCAAACAAACCGTGGATCAGGCCTACACGGCTATGCTCACTGCCCAGGCCAATGTGGCCGCAGCAAAAGCATCCGTAGCCAGGGCCGGTACGGATGTAAACCACGCCGTGGTAAAAGCACCCGTAAGCGGTAAGATAGGTATCGCCCAGATCAAGGTGGGAGATGTGATCAATGCCGGCCAAACCCTCATCAACACCATCGTCAACGAACACCCTATGTTTGCTGATATGGATATTCCCCAGGCCCGCCTCCCGGAATTCCTCCGCATCCAGAACGGAAAAGGCGGTGACGAGAAATTCTTTATCCAGTTCGGTGACGGCACCCGCTACAGCGAAGCCGGTAAGGTGTTAACGATCAACAATATTGTAGATCCTACTACGGGCACGGTTCGCGTACGTCTCGTGTTTGACAATAAAGACAGTATGCTGAAATCCGGTATGAGTATCGTGGTGGTTATGCAATACGGCACACCGGCTACCCAGCTGGCTATCCCGGCCAAAGCCATTATCCAGAACTTATCCGAAACCAGCGTGTATACTGTTTCAAAAGATAATGTGATCGGCGCACAGGACATCGTTCCCGGCGCTGTGACTGATACCATGCAGCTGGTGACCAGCGGCCTGAAAGCCGGCGACAGGATAGTGGTGGAAGGACTCCAGCGCGTGAAACCCGGCGACACTGTGAACATTGCAGGAGCAGGACAAGGGGCAGGCAAACAATAAATACTAAATCACTCTCACAGTATGATCTCAAAAACATTTATAGAGCGCAAGAATACTACGATCGTAATTGCCATCATTATTGTGATTGTAGGGCTCATCTGCATGTTTAACCTCCCCATTGCACAGCTGCCGGATATCGCACCGCCGGTTACAGATGTAAGGGCCAGTTACGTGGGAGCCAACTCCACAACGGTAGAAGAAACAGTGACCACGCCCATTGAAAACCAGGTAAACGGTACGCCCGGCGCCATGTATATCCAGTCGGTAAGCGCCAACGATGGTTCCATGAGTATCACCGTGAGCTTCAAACTGGGTACTGATCCCGATATCGCTACCCTGGATGTGCAGAACCGTGTGAGCCTGGCGTTACCCAGTACACCCGATGAAGTACGTCGTGTAGGGGTAACCGTGAAGAAACGTTCCAATGATATGCTGATGGTAATCGCGCTGAACTCTCCCAAGGGAAAACATACCCGCGAATTCCTCGATAACTACCTGAACATTTACCTGAAACCTGAACTGGCCCGTCTGGCCGGTGTGGGTGACGTGAATGCGTTCTCCCAGGATTATAGTATGCGTATATGGCTCAACCCGGATAAAATGGCTGCCCTCGGCCTTACCGCCGGTGACATTTCCCGCGCCATTACGGAGCAGAACCAACAGGTGCCTGCCGGTTCCATTGGCGCTGCCCCCATGCGCAGTTCACAGGCTTTTGAATACACGGTGAGCGTAAAAGGCCGTCTCGCTACCAGCGAAGAATTTGGTAACGTGATAGTGGCCACCAGCCAGAACGGTAGCCTGGTAAGGCTCCGCGATGTAGCCCGTATCGACCTCGGTTCCTTTACCTACGCTATCGAAGCAAAAGCTGATGGTAAAACAGGTAGTGGTATGGCCATCTACCTCGCTCCGGGTGCCAATGCCCTGGATGTAAATGACCTGGTAGAGAAAAAGATGAACGAGATGGCAAAGAGTTTTCCGGAAGATGTAAAATGGCTCGTTCCATTTGAATCTACGTCTTTCGTAAAAATCTCCATCAAAGAGGTAATACAAACATTTGTAGAAGCCCTGATACTGGTGGTGATCGTGGTGTTTGTATTCCTCCAGAACTGGCGTGCTACCATCATTCCGATCCTCGTTATTCCCATCTCCCTCATCGGGACGTTCATATTTTTCCAGCTGCTCGGTTTCTCCATCAACACCCTCACCCTGTTCGGTTTCGTACTGGCCATCGGTATCGTGGTGGATGATGCCATTGTGGTGGTGGAGGCGGTGCAGCATCATATTGACGCTAACCTGATGTCGCCCCGCGAAGCTACTTTCAAAGCTATGTCGGAGGTACAGGGACCGGTAATTGCCATCGCCCTCATCCTGGCAGCGGTGTTTGTGCCGGTAGCCTTTATTCCCGGTGTGAGCGGACGACTGTATCAACAGTTTGCCTTAACCATCGCCTTCTCGGTATTGTTATCGGCTTTCCTGGCACTAACGTTAACGCCTGCACTCACCGCCATCCTGCTAAGACCGGCACATCTGACGCAGAAGTCGACAGGACTGAACAAGATCTTCTTCAAATTCAATGAGTGGTTTGAAAGATTTACCAACCGCTACGGAAAAGGGGTGATGTTCAGCATCCGCAAAACCCCGGCGGTGCTGGTGATCATGGCCGTGATATTTGTAGCCGCCTTCTATCTCTTTAAGAAAACACCTACCACCTTCGTTCCCCAGGAAGATATGGGCGCCATGTTCATCGCCCTGGAACTACCGGAAGCTTCTTCTTCCCAAAGAACCAAGGAAGTGGTGGCACAGGTGAGTGATATTTTGCTGAAAGACAGTGCAGTACTGCACTTTTTCGGCATCACCGGGATCAACTTTGTGGCCAACGCCACCAAGCCCAACTCCGGAACCTTCTTCGTGAGCCTCCGTCCGTGGGATGAACGATACGCCCATGGCGATAATATGGGAAAAGTATTAGGCAGGATACAGATGGCGACAAGCCGTATCATCGGCGCCAATATTATTTGTATTCCTTCGCCTACACTGCGTGGATTGGGTAATACCGGCGGTTTCTCCTTCATGCTCGAACAACGGAGTAACCCGGATATCAACCAGTTCCTGCAGGTTATGGGGCAATTCCTGATGAAAGCAAACCAGCGGCCGGAAATAGCCCGGGCCTATGCCTTCTTCAGCGCCAATACCCCACAGTTCAACGTGGAAGTAGATCGTGATAAATGTAAGCAACTCGGTGTAGCCGTAAGCGATGTGTTCAATGCCCTGCAAACTTTCCTCGGTGGTTTGTATGTCAATGACTTCACCAAATTCAGCCGCAGCTTCCGCGTAGTATTACAGGCAGATTCTACCTACCGTACCAGCATCAATAACCTCAATACCTACTACGTAAGGAATGCCACCGGTCAGATGGTGCCGCTCAGTGCACTGATCACTACCCAGAAAGCTTCCGGCGCCCCGGTAATCAATCACTTTAACCTGTATCGCTCCGTGGAAATCAACGGGGATAGCAAACCAGGCTACAGTAGTGGTGATGCCATCAACGCTCTCAAGTCAGTAGCCGCAGAAGTGCTGCCGGAAAACTTCTCTTTCGAGTGGGCCAACGTATCCTTACAGGAAATTGAAGCAGGTAACAGTAGTGTACTCATTTTTGCCTTGTCGATCCTGTTTGTATTCCTGCTGCTGACAGCCCTGTACGAGAGCTGGTCCGTACCATTCTCCGTATTGCTGGCAGTACCGATCGCCTTGTTCGGATCTATCCTGGCACTATCATTAACCAAACAATCTAATAGCGTATACTCCCAGATCGGGTTGATCACCCTGATCGGGTTGGCAGCAAAGAATGCCATCCTGATCGTGGAATTCTGTAAAGAACGTGTCGACAGAGGAATGCCCCTGCTCGATGCCACATTGGAAGCTGTAAAACTGCGTTTGCGTCCCATCCTGATGACTTCTTTCGCCTTTATATTAGGGGTGTTGCCATTGTGCTTAGCACAGGGCGCCGGTGCAGCTTCCCGCGTAAACATTGGCTTTACCGTAGTAGGCGGTATGCTGGCAGCTACCTTACTGGGTATCTTTACCGTACCGGTACTCTACGTACTGATCACAAAAGTATCTTACGGTAAAAAGAAACTGGCAGACCTGGAAGCACACGGTAATGAAGAGAAAAAACCAAAAGGATTGGGAGAATAACCCTAACTTCATTTTCGTATGAAAAACACGGAACGCTTCAGCACAAGAGTAGATAACTATATTAAATACCGGCCGCATTACCCTGCGGCCGTTATTCCTTATCTCGAAACCGAAACAGGTTTAACCCGTCATACCGTAGTAGCCGATATCGGCGCCGGTACCGGCATTTCCGCCCAGCCATTCCTCGACAACGGCAATAAAGTATACGCCGTAGAACCCAACCGGGAAATGAGGGAAGCTGCAGAGAATCTCCTGAGCCGCTACCCCAATTTCACGGCGGTAAACGGCAGCGCAGAACATACCACCCTGCCCGATGCTTCAGTAGATTTAGTGATTGCAGGCACCGCTTTCCACTGGTTCGACCAGGTAGCCACTGCCGCAGAATTCCGCCGGATCGGTACGGAAAATGCCAGAGTAGTATTGATGTGGAATGTACGCCAGGCAGAGCTGCCCTTTGAAAAAGGATATGAAAAACTCCTCCATCAGTATGGCACCGATTATAAAGATATGCAGCACAGAAACGTAGGGGCGTCTGAGTTAGCTGGCTTCTTCAAACCCGGTACCATGCAGGAAAATGTGTTTCAGAACGCGCAGCTGTTCGATTTTCCCGCGCTGAAAGGACGATTGCTCTCTTCTTCGTATATCCCCGAAAAAGATCATCCTTCTTATCATACGATGATAACCGCACTGGAAGACCTGTTCGAAAAATTCAAGGAGCAGGGCATGGTGAAGTTTCACTATGAAACGAAGTTGTACGTAGGACAAGTATAGCTAACCTGAAATATCAGGGGGAGATAACAACCGCAATAGCTGTTGTTATCTCCCCCATTTTTTTTAACGCCTTTTCGTTTATGCCAGGCTGTTATACAATATCTCCACCGGATGCAGCGCTTTCACACCGGTACCATCCTTTACCTGGTGGCGGCAGCTTGTACCCGGCGCCGCTATGATAGTACCTGACGCTGCATTGCGCACCGCCGGGAACAATACCATTTCACCGATCTGCATACTCAGGTCGTAATGCTCTTTTTCATAGCCAAAGGAACCCGCCATACCACAGCAACCGGAAGGAATTACTTCCACGGAATAATTGGAGGGGAGGGAAAGGATCTTTTTACTGTGCAGCGCGGAAGACAATGCCTTCTGCTGACAGTGGCCATGTAATTTAATATGTTGTTTCTCAGAAGTAAATTGTTTAGCCGTGATATGTCCTTTATCAGCTTCGGCTGCAATGAATTCATCTATGAGGAATACATGTTTGGCCAGCGCTTTGGCGGTGCTGCGCAGTTCTTCGCTCACCAGGTCCGGGTATTCATCGCGGAAACTCAGGATAGCAGAAGGTTCTACGCCCAGCAGCGGCACATTTTCATTGATAACGTCGCTGAATATACGAACATTACGATCGGCATATTCGCGCGCTTTACGCAGCAGTCCTTTCGACATGTATGCACGGGCACTTTCCGGGTGTTCTATCATCTGTACGTCGTAACCGAGGCGGTGCAGGAGTTGCACGGCTTTGATCCCGATCGTGGTGTCGTTATAGTTAGTGAACTCGTCGCAGAAAAGGTATACTTTTTTATTGCCGGCAGCGCCTTGTTTTTCCTTTGGCCACTTTTCGTTGAACCATTTCCGTAAGGTGATGCTGTGCATACCGGGGAGGGAGCGTTTGGCGGCAAAGCCGGTGAACTTGCGGATAAGACCACCGGTAAAGGAATTCTTGACTACGGCATTATATACGGAAGGCGCAATGGCGGCCAGTGCTGATAATTTGGAATAGTTGCCGATCATATTGGCCCGCAGCGGCACGCCGTTGGCATCGTAGTAATGTTGCAGGAATTCCATTTTCAGCTTGGCCATATCTACATTCGAGGGGCATTCGGATTTACATCCTTTGCAGGCCAGGCAGAGATCCAGTACTTCGTAAATTTCTTTATGGTCGAAACGGTTCTCTTTGGTGCTGTGCGTGAGGAACTCGCGCAGGATATTGGCCCTGGCGCGGGTGGTATCTTTTTCATTTCGGGTAGCCATGTAGCTGGGGCACATGGTACCACCGCTCAGCTGCGTTTTGCGGCAGTCGCCCGAACCGTTGCATTGCTCTGCGTGTTGCAGCATGGTTTGTTCCGGGAAATGGAAGATAGTTTTCAGCGGAGGTGTTTGCTGGCCCGGTTCGTAGCGCAGCATCGTATTCATCGATGGCGTGTCTACGATTTTATTGGGATTGAAAATGTTTTCCGGGTCCCAGGTATATTTGATCTGGCGCAGCAGTTCATAGTTTTTATCACCCACCATCTGTTTGATAAATTCTCCACGAAGGCGGCCATCACCGTGTTCTCCACTGAGGGAGCCATTGTACTTTTTAACGAGGGTCGCAATTTCTTCTGCAATTTTGCGGAACAGTAAATTGCCTTCTTCCGTTTTCAGGTTGATAATGGGGCGCAGGTGTATTTCTCCGCTACCGGCGTGTGCATAGTGTACGGCGTATAATTTATACTGATGCAATATATCGTTGAAGTCCCTGATAAAATCGGGGAGGTCTTCTACGGCAACGGCGGTATCTTCAATAACGGGAACGGCTTTTTCATCGCCGGGGAGGTTACTGAGCAAGCCCAGGCCTGCTTTGCGGAGCGCCCAGATCTTTTTGGTGTCGTCGCCAAAGAGGAGCGGGAAGTGGTATCCCAGTCCGGCGGCGCGCAGGGTGGCCTCCAGCTGACTGGTAATAGCCACAATTTCTTCCCGGGTGTTGCGACAAAATTCCACCACGAGGATGGCGCCGGGATCACCCTGTACAAAGAAGCGGTTTTTACTTTGTTCGATGTTGTCTTTGGTACATTCCAGGATGTAGTGGTCAATCAGTTCACTGGCGCTGGGTTTATAGTCCATCACCAGGATATTGGCCCGGAGCGATTCATCGATATTATTAAAGTGGATGCAGAGCAGGCCGGTTTCCTTTGGCGGAAGTGGGTCTACATGCAGTTTGATTTCGGTGAGGAAAGCGAGGGTTCCTTCTGAACCGGCAATGAGTTTACAGAAGTTGAAGTCTTCCGTACCGGCGGTGAAAGGATTTGTTTCCAGCAGCATATCCACCGCATAACCGGTATTACGGCGCGGGATGCTTTTCTTTGGAAACTCTTTCCGGATTTCTTCCTGGTAGCTATAGTTGCTCAGGCTGGTCCGGATCTGTTTATAGATGCGGGTTTCCAGGGTATCTGGTCCTTCGCATTTCTGGTGGAAGCTGTCTGCGTCGAGGGTACCGAAGGTCACTTCTTCGCCGTTGCTGAGCAGGGCTTTTACTTCCAGCAGGTGTTCCCGGGTGCTGCCGTATACAACGGAGTTGGAGCCGCAGGAGTTGTTGCCCACCATACCGCCTATCATGGCGCGGTTGGCAGTGGACGTTTCGGGGCCGAAATAGAAACCATGCGGTTTGAGGAACATGTTAAGTTCATCGCGGATCACGCCCGGCTCCACGCGTACCCATCCTTCTTCTTTATTAAATTCCAGGATGCGGGTGAAAGTGCGGGATACATCGGTAATAATCCCGTTGCCTACTACCTGTCCTGCCAGCGAGGTGCCGGCAGTACGGGGAATGAGGGAGGTTTTGTTTTCGCGCGCAAAACGGATCAGAGTCTTAAGATCATCGATATGCTGCGGAATAGCTACTGCCAGCGGCATTTCCCGGTATGCCGACGCATCGGTGGCATAGAGTGTCCGCATGGTATCATCTGTATAAAGCGTGCCTTCCAGTTTCCCGGCCAATTGCTCTAGCTTGTCGCGCATCATTATAAAAACCTGTTTTGAGAGGGCGAAATTAATATTTCAGTCCGTCTTTTTCACCTCTTGTAATGTATTCGTAAAAAAAAGCACTATTCTTTTACAAATTGAGGCTTTTTTACTTGTAGTCCGCAAACAGCTTCCAGTTTATCGATCAGGTACACTGCCAGCTCGGGAGAAGTGGCCTCGTCGTGCATGTGCATGAAGAAATAGACTTCCTTCAAACCGTTGTCCAGCCAGTATTTGATGCGGTTGGCCCAGTCGTCGATCCGGGTATAATCCGTAGGATGCAGGCTGTTGCCCACAAAACGGATAAATACTTTGGGAATGGTGACGTACATATGCGCTACATCGCGTCTGCCGGCGGTATCCGTGATGATGATACCCACATTCAGCTGCCGCAGCTTTTCAAAAAGCTCTATTCTCACTGCTTCATCCTGGAACCAGTCTTTATGCCTTAATTCCACAAAAAACTGCAGATCGGTAGGCAGGGAAGCCAGGTATTCGTATAGGTATTCCCGTTTGGCCGGACCATATTTATCACTCAATTGTAAAAAGATAGGTCCCAGGTGTTTGCCAAAGGCCAGCACCCCCTCCAGGAAGGCGGTGGTTTTGAGGCCTGAACTGATCAGGTTACTGAAGTGACTGATCGACTGAGGTACTTTCGGGCAGAACCGGAAATCCATTCCCGCAGCTTTTTCATCCCATTTGGAAATGGTTTCGGGACCATAAATCTGGTAATGGGTGGCGTTCAGTTCAATGCTGTTAAAGTGTTTTACATACTCCGCCAGGAAGTTGGCCTCCTTGGTGCCTTTGGGATAGATCTTCCCGATCCATTCCTTCCGCCCCCATTTGGCGCATCCGAGCCAGGCCTGGGGCTTTTTTACAGGCTTACCTTTTAATACCTTCTTATTGAAAAGAGGTTCGGCGGGCAACTTGAAGTCAATATCCATCAACATATCGGGGGGAACGCGACCAAAATCCATGAGCATTCAGTATTTAGAGGTAAGACACATAACAATTGTACTTACAAATATAACCCCATGGCTTTTAAAATAAATTCCGGCTGAGTCTTTGTTTTCTTATTTTTCCAGTTTAACTTAATAAGGATTATCAACTATTTAGCATGGAGATTTTACACATCAGCGCGGAATGTTACCCGGTAGCCAAAGTAGGTGGACTTGGGGATGTAGTGGGAGCATTGCCCAAATACCAGCACCAGCTGGGAAATTTTGCCAAGGTAGTAGTACCGGCCTACAGGAATAAATATTATCATACCCACGAATTCGACGTGGTACACCAGGCCGGCATGTGGCTGGGGCACGACTGGTACCATTTCAATGTATTAAAGGAGCGTAGCAATGAACTGGGCTTTGATCTCTACCTGGTAGACATTCCCGGTTTACTCGATACGCCCGGCGTGTACGGCTATCCCAACGATACCGAACGCTTCCTCGCCTTCCAGATTGCAGTACTGGACTGGATCAATGAATGGCAACACCAGCCAGACGTGATCCATTGCCATGATCATCATACCGGTTTAATCCCGTTCCTGCTCAGTTACGGGTATAAATATGAACGGCTCAAAAAGATCCCAACAGCGCTGACCATTCACAATGCGCAGTACCAGGGTCAGTTCGGATGGGATAAACTCTACCTCATTCCTTCTTTCGATTTATGGAAATCCGGGTTGCTCGACTGGGGCGGCGCCATCAATCCGCTGGCATCCGCTATCAAATGCGCCTGGCGCGTTACCACCGTATCCCCGGGATACCTGGAAGAACTGTTTTCCAATGCCAACGGGCTGGAAAGTCTCATCAGCCATGAAAAAGCAAAAATGGTGGGCATCCTCAACGGGATCGATACCCTGGTATGGGACCCGGCTACGGATCATATGCTGACGCTGAATTATGACCTGGATACCATTAAAGAAGGTAAACAGGAAAACAAGCAGCAGCTGTGTGAACGCTTCGGCCTCGATGTGTCCTTACCCCTGATCTCTTTCATAGGCCGCCTGGTGGGCGACAAAGGCGCCGACCTCCTGCCGGAGATCATCGGAAGATCCCTGCATGAATTACCGGGAGAGGTAAATTTCCTCGTCCTGGGTAGTGGAGATCCACATATTGAATGGTCTCTGCAACAAACCCGTTCTTTGGTAAGCTATGGTTTTAATGTTCATATAGGATATGATGAATCATTATCACATCAGATATATGCCGGCAGCGATTACCTGCTGATGCCCTCCAGGGTGGAGCCCTGCGGGCTGAATCAGATGTATGCCCTGCGCTACGGAACCATCCCGATGGTGCGCAGTACCGGGGGATTGAAAGACACCGTTATTGACTTTGGAGACAAGGACGGCGTGGGGATCCGCTTTAACCAGGCCAGCGTCTGGGACGTTTGTTATTCCGTTAAACGGGCCCTTGAATTATATAATGACGCCGCTCACCTGGAAGAAGTACGGTTAAGAGGCATGAACATTGATCACTCCTGGGACAGTTCGGCACAACGGTACCTGGACATGTATAGCAGTATGAAATAGCAATTGAATGATGAACTTCTTAAACCAATTCCCATTATGACTAACGATGTAATATCCATTATTCTCGGAGGAGGGGCCGGCACCCGTCTGTATCCGCTTACCCGTCGCCGTTCTAAACCAGCGGTGCCTTTGGCCGGTAAATACAGACTGGTGGATATTCCCATCTCTAATTGTTTGAATGCAGAACTGAACCGCATCTTTGTACTGACGCAGTTCAATTCCGCTTCCCTGAATAAACATATTAAGAACACCTATCACTTCAGCAACTTTGATAAAGGGTTCGTGGATATTCTGGCAGCCGAACAAACGCCCGATAACCCTACCTGGTACCAGGGGACAGCAGATGCCGTAAGGCAATGTATCCACCACATGGAGAACTTCGATTTTGAGTATGTACTCATTTTATCGGGTGACCAGTTGTACCAGATGGATTTTAAAAAGATGATCAAACACCATGTAGACACAGGTGCAGAGATCTCTATCGCTACCATTCCTGTAAGTGCCAAGGATGCTTCTGATTTTGGTATTTTAAAGGAAGATGAAAACGGCGCTATTGTTTCCTTTACAGAGAAGCCATCCCAGGCTGTTTTGCCACCGTGGGCTTCGGAAGTAAGCGAAGAAATGCAGAAAGAAGGCCGCGTTTACCTGGCCAGTATGGGGATTTACATCTTTAGCAGACAGGTGTTGTTCGATATGCTCAATGCCCAGCCGGAAGCCGCCGACTTTGGTAAGCAGCTCATTCCGCAGGCTATCGAAAACAAACGCCGCATCTATAGCTACCAGTATGAAGGCTATTGGACAGATATCGGTAATATCGAATCCTTCTTTGAAGCCAATATCGGCCTCACAGACGATATTCCGCTGTTTAACCTCTTTGATGAGGCGCAAACCATCTATTCCCGCGCCCGCATGTTGCCGCCTACAAAAATTTCCGGCCACATGGAGAAAACAATGATCGCAGATGGTTGTATTATAATGGCAGATAAGCTCGAAAGGGTAGTGGTAGGCATCCGCACCCGTATTGGTAAAGGCAGCGCTATCAGCAACACCTATATCATGGGGAGTGATTACTACCAGACACTGGATGAAATTGAAAGATCAAGAGCGGAAGGCAGCCCGCTGATGGGCATCGGCGAAAATTGTGTGATCAGTAATGCAATCATTGATAAAAACTGCCGCATCGGAAACGGCGTACATATAAATGGCGGAAAACACTTAGCTGACGGGGACTTTGAGAAATACACAGTAAAAGACGGCATTGTTGTTGTTAAAAAGGGCGTAGTCCTGGAAGACGGATTCAGTATTTAACAAACACGATACACATGCGATTGTCAATAGAGCGGAAGAGTACAAAAATTTATCCTGACCTTAAAAGGGTAGTAGCCAGGTTTTTTTTCAACGGAGAGGCCCGGGCCAAATCAATTATTCAACTGGTAGCCGCTATGAGCGATGCAGAGGTGGATATAACGATCATGCCTATACTAAGAGAATTTTCCCGGCGCCACCGGAATATTACCAGGATATTTGAAAGACATGCAGACCGGCTGAGACACCTGTTTCCCGGTCTGCAGATCGATTACGACGGCATGTCGCTTAAACGGAAACTCCTCACCGGATCTTACTTCACCAATGAATACTCCATCGAATCAGCTGCTTTCTTCAACCCTTCCCTCGTGGAAGATGTGGACCAGAGCGGCCTGGAAGAAGGACAACGAAGGGTGATCATGAGCTTCCGGGCAGTGGGCGAAGGACACGTTTCTTCTATTGCCTTCAGATCCGGTATCATTGACAAGAACAATGAAATTTCCCTGATTGCCCCCGGTAACTATGTGGATGAAGCAGAAATTATCCGCAACTCCAGGTATCATAAACAGACTTTCTTTCAGAACGCAGTATCCATCCGGCTTCCGGACTCGGTAATGCGCGAAATACAAAATTGCCTTCCCGACGAGTTTGAATACCTCGCCCTCAAAAAGGTGATCCGGGAAATGCAACAGCGCTTCCAGGTAGATCATCTGCTGAAAAAAGGACTGGAAAGAGTACTCTGGCTGGCAGATTCCTACTATGAGCTGAACTTCTCCCTGGACACCGATTTATCCGATCGTGTTATTTTTCCTTATTCAGATGCGGAAAGCAGGGGTATTGAGGATGCACGCTTCGTGAAATATACCAGCGAAAACGGCAATGTGACCTATTATGCCACATACACGGCTTACGACGGGATCACTATCCAGCCAAAGCTGCTGCAAACAAAAGACTTCTACAACTTCAAGATCATGCCGCTCTACGGAGAAGGTGCCCAGAACAAGAACCTGGCGCTCTTTCCCCGCAAGATCAATGGCAAGTACGTGATGATTTCCCGGATTGATGGGATCAACGGGTACATTATGTACTCTGATAAGATCAATATCTGGGAAAACCCACAGATCCTCCACCAGCCTAAATATGCCTGGGAATTCGTACAGGTGGGCAACTGCGGTTCCCCGATCGAAACACCGGACGGCTGGTTGGTGATTACACACGGGGTAGGTCCTATGCGTACTTACTGCATCGGCGCCAGTTTGCTGGATCTGGAGAACCCGGCAAAAGAAATAGGCCGCCTGCGCGAACCGCTCCTGATGCCCAATAAAGATGAAAGGGAAGGGTATGTACCAAACGTGCTGTACTCCTGCGGTTCCATCATCCACAACGATGAACTCATTATTCCTTACGGCTTATCGGATTACGCTTCCGGCTTTGCTACCGTCAACCTCGAAAAACTGCTGACGCAGATCAAGGAAGACGGCATCTAGCACGGCAGTGTAGTGAATGATATTAAATAGAAGGGGTGTGTCGCAAGACTACACCCCTTTATATATTTCCAGGTATTTCGCTGTCATGGTTTCAGCACTGAAATTGTCCCGGGCATGCACATGGCAATCGTGCCGGTTTATCAGGCTCAGGTCTTCCACGGCGGCTATTGCTTCGCGGAGATCATTCACCAGGAAGCCGGTTTTGCGGTCCTTAATCAGTTCCGGCATAGATCCGCGCCGGTAGGCTATTACAGGTGTGCCACACAACATCGCCTCCGCCACGCTCAGGCCAAATGGCTCCTCAAAATAAATGGGATGGAGCAAGGCATTGGCCCTTCCCAGCAGTTCACTGCGCTCATTGCCGCCAACCGCGCCTATGTAAATGATCTGCTCATCATCTATATAAGGTTTCACTTTCTCGTTAAAATAGGCTTCATCCTGGATAATTCCGGCTATGATCAGTTTGCGGTGCGTATGCAGCGCTATTTGTACGGCATCATGCGTGCCTTTGTCCGGATGAATACGGCCATAATACAGCAGGTAGTTATCCGGCGTGGGTTCAAAGGCAAAGTCGGCGGTACGGATGCCATTGTACACCGTAGCGGCATAATGCAGGGTAGGGTGGCGATCGGAGTCACTGATCGACACATATTTTCCTATATCATTATATCGCTGGTATACCGGTAATATTTTGGGAGAAGAAAATCCGTGGATGGTGGTCACCATCGGGGTTTTGATCAGCCTGGAATAGGTGAGGGGCAGGAAATCGAAGTGATTGTGGATCAGGTCAAAGTCCCGCGCCTGCTCCATCAGGTAACTGATATGCATACACTCGTTCACTTTGGCGTCGGCTTTCGGGTCTTCCGCATACCCTTTGGCGCATATAGAGGCGAGTTTACCCGACGTGATAGAGTCGGCAGTGGCAAAAAGGGTCACGGACATTCCCTGGGCAACAAGTCCTTCCGCCAGGTTGGAGGCCATTTGCTCCCAGGGGCCGTAATGTCTGGGAGGGGTACGCCAGGCTACTGGTGCTAATATTGCGATCTTCATAATGGTGTGTTTTTTCCGGACATCACACGGGTGATGCTCGTTGTCATTAATCTATAGCAGTCAAAACAAGCGCCAAAGAAACCCCGGGGGCTCCTGTGGTTACCGGTCAACCAATAATCTGATCAACCAATTGACTATTTACCTAACTTCGTACATTCAAAAATTTCGATGTATTGGCACTACATCGTTTTGTCATTGATAATTTGTAATTCGCAACTCAATATGCTCGAGTATATTCCTTATGGGAAAACTGGTTATTTCAACCAGCTGGTAACAGATTTTTTAGCAGAACATCCGAATATCAGACCATTTTATACCTATTCTCCTGTACATCCGGACTTTGCCGCCGCGATAGAAGCACGTCAGAATTTTGATACACCGCGGGCTGCGCTGGTCCATGCTTTAGAAGAACAATATGCGCCACTGGCTGCTGTAGCCGCTGTTCAGGATAACATCCATTCTTTGCTGGAACCTACCACATTTACGGTGTGTACTGCTCACCAGCCTAATATCTTCACCGGTTACCTCTACTTCGCCTATAAGATCCTGCAAACCATTAAGCTTTGCACGGAACTGAAACAACAATATCCTTCCTTCAATTTTGTGCCGGTATATTATATGGGCAGCGAAGATGCGGATCTCGAAGAACTGGGCAGCATTTACCTGGATGGCAAAACCCTCACCTGGAATACCAGTCAGCAGGGTGCTGTAGGGCGTATGCGGCCGGAAGGACTTGATACCCTGATCGGGGAAGTAAAGAAAGCGCTTGGATATGCACCGCATGCAGAAGAGCTGATTGCACTGTTGCAGAAAGCTTACCTCGAACACGCCAATGTGCAGGATGCGACCCTTTTCCTGGTACATGAATTATTTGGCCGTTATGGGCTGGTAGTGCTGGTACCAGACAATGCAGCCCTGAAACGTTTATACCTGCCCGTTATAAAGGACGAGTTGTTCAACCAGGCATCACACACCATTGTAAATGATACACTGGAGAAGCTGTCTGTACATTATAAAGTGCAGGCCAATCCGCGTGAAATAAATCTTTTTTATTTACAGGACGGATCACGGGAACGGATTGTTCAGGACGGCGATCAGTGGAAAGTATTACACACGTCGTTGACATTCAACGCCGCTTCGTTGGAAGCAGCACTTGAAGCACATCCGGAATGTTTTAGCCCGAATGTTATTTTACGCGGTATGTTCCAGGAAACCATTCTGCCAAACATTGCCTTTATTGGTGGTGGCGGTGAAATCGCCTACTGGCTGGAATTAAAAGGACTTTTCGCACATTATAACGTGCCGTTCCCGGTATTGCTGCTGCGTAATTCGCTATTGCTTACAGATAGCATATCACAGCAACGCATCAAAAAACTGGGTCTCACTACAAAAGATATTTTCAAAGGCACGGAGGATATCGTGAACGACTATGTGAAGCATCATACAAATGCATCGCTGGTGTTGAAAGACGAATATGCAGCGATCGATCAGCTTTTTGATGCGCTGGAAGAGAAGGCAAGGAGTATTGATGTGACCCTGGTGGCGACTACCGGCTCAGAAAGAAAAAAAGCATTGAAATCTATCGGAAAACTGGAACATAAATTCCTTCGGGCAGAGAAGAAAAAGTTTGCGTGGCAGACAGATCAGATCCGCCAGATCCGTAATAAATTATTCCCGGTGGGTTCATTACAGGAGCGTAAGGAAAACTTTATGCCCTGGTATGCCCAGGAAGGCCCCGTTTTCTTCGACAGGATATTGGGAGCCATTACGCCGGTTACCGACCAGTTTACGATACTGGGAGAGGAGTAAAACAAGATCATAAAGGAAAAGGGCTGACCCGGCATAAAGCTGGTCAGCCTTTTTTTATGGGCAGAAATGCCCTTCAATTGTCATGAAATAGGGGTTCGATTGTCAGGTAAGCCCTATCTCAGCCCTATCCCCCCTATATTTAAGCGCCTTATAAAGCCTACCTGTAAGAGGGGGATTATGTAGGGCTGAACGAAGGGGGAAGTACCAATGCAAAAGCTGTTACATACAAATTCTTCGTATATAACAGCTTTTGCGAAATGGAACGGGAATGTTATGAAAAGTTCCGTTTATATTTTTTGTGTAAGCGCTTTATTCATGTCTTTCACCAGCGAGAGGATGGCTACCAGCTGATCATGCACCTGTTTGGTTTCCAACATTTCATCACGGGTAGGTGTAGCGCCTTTTCCTTCATTGATTTCCTGCTGACGGAGCTGCACCAGGTTTTCCAGGTGCGTATCCAGCCGTTCAAACGCATGTACCTGTGGCGCAGGCTGTGCATTGTTGCTGGTGTTGGGATCAATGAGGAGCGACAGCTGGTCCATATAATGCAACAGGTAATCCGTGATTTCCCGGTATTCCGGTCTTGGAAACTGTACGCCGTGGTGCATGCTGTAAGCAGCCAGGGTGGCGGTATGGGAGGTGAGTGTATGATTGAGTACCACGTAATGGTATACCGCAGATCCGTTTTTCTGTTTGCTTTTTGGCTCCGATAACATGCGCTGGAAGGCCGACATCATGTTGGCAGCGGCCACATAGGTATCTTTCCTGGCCAGTTTGAGATCCTGTACAGCCACCTTTTCATTGGAATAGGCCCGCATGACCAGTTCAAAATATTTCCGGTTGGCGTCCATCATCTTTTTCATGTAGTCGGGTACAAAGTTATGCTCCCAGGTGGGCCACAGCAGCATGTTGGCAAAGAAGGCAATACTACCGCCGATGAACGTATCCAGTACCCGCTGTGTTACGTTGTACAGATCCGATGGATGCAGGAAGTGCAGCAGGAAAATAATAAAAGGTGTTACGAAGAATACGCTGAGGGTATACTGGAAGCTCATAAAGCTGTAGGCGCCCAGGATACAGAGCAGCATCATCACGAATATGACGGTATCATTGTGCGTAAGATACAGCAGGCCGGCGGCAAACAGGGCGCCGGTAACGGTGCCGATTAAACGTTGTATGCTGCGCGATTTTGTAAGACCGAAGCCGGGTTTCAGGATCACTACAATGGTAAGCAGGATCCAGTATACCCTGTCCAGGTGTAGTACGATGCCCAGGCCGTAACCCAGCAAAGTAGCAAGGCTCACCCTGATAGCATGACGGAAGATATGCGACTTGAAAGTGAGGTTGTCCCGGAACGTTTCAAAATCGTATTTCTGCCGCGTGGTGAACTTGGAGAGTTCCAGTTTTGGATCTATCGATTCATCCTTTAATCTTTCCAGGCGGGTAAGCCGGTGGAGGTTATAGATACGCTGTGCCATGTCCTGCAGGTTCTGCAGGATATTTGTGAGCGGTATGGTGCGGGTTCTTTCCTTGAGGGTAGGGAGTTTCAGGGTAATATCGGCGATGGCCTGTTTTACCTTCTCCATTTCAAACTTCAGGTTGGTTTTGGGCAGGGAGCGCTGACCTGCTGCCACGGCCATACCAATGTTCTTTAACTCCTGTGTGAATTCCAGGATGAGGGTATGAAACTTTTCGAGAATGTCTTCGTCTTTGAAATCTTCCCGGAGCGCGTTGTAGTCTGTTTGTGAGGCCATGATCTGTTCCTGCAGATCTACCATATCAAGAAAGATGAGCACCATGCTTTTGTTGATGCTGGTGGTACCCTGTTGTGCAGAGCGTCTCTTTAACAACAATTCCCGCACATTTTCCTGTTTCTCGTTTACGATTACCTGTTGGGCCAGTACGGCTTTATAGTTCTCGCCTACATTAACCCCGGGGGTATAGAAATTAGCCCTTGTTTCCAGGTAGCGGGCCGTTTGGAGGATACAGTCGCCCAAGGCCTGCTGTACGTTCAGGTAGGGGCGGATCTGCCAGAGAATGAGCGCAAGCACGGCATACCAGATACTTCCCAGCAATACCATGGAGGAATGCAGCAGGGTAAGTTGCGGTGTCAGCTGTGTTTCTCCCAGTATGGATACCATTACCAGCAAACAACCCGTACCTATGTTGCCGCCACGGTTGCCGTACACCAGCAACATGGCAAACATAAAGCAGCATACCGCAATCCAGATGGACATCGGGATCACATACGGGATGAGCAGGCCGGTGCCCAGCGCCGTAAAGAAGATAAGCAGGGTACTGATGATCAGCCCGTTCCGTTTATGAACGATGGTGCCGGGAACGTCGCTCAGCGCGGTACACAGCGCGCCCATCGACATAGCAATGCCCAGGTCCAGCATACCGAAATATGCAAATACGAGCGAAGGCACTACCACACTGATGGTGGTACGCATACCGTTGCTGAAATGATAACTGTAAAGGAAATTCTTGACGTTGTTGATCTGCTCTTCTGTACGCAAACGTAAATAGGTTTTTAATGCCGCAAAGATAAGCGGATTTTGTCTTACCCGGGATTAGACGGATTATGCCGGTAGTACTGATTTTGTTAATTTTTTCTTAATATGATTATTTTATTTATTTTCTTAATATTAGCAGACGCCCTTATAGGTAAATAAAAAAAATCAACGCAATCAGCGGAATCCGTCTAATCCCGGGTAAGACAAAATCCGCTATTTTCTCACAGTGAATTAAATTCCAATTGTTCTTTTTACTATATTTATAACCAGTCTTTTAGACTTTTGTTGCGTGCTGCGGACGGAGGCAAATACCCCATAATTGTGTATAAATAATTAGGGTATATTATTGCATCTCACTTAAATTACTTTTTCATTCGGGTAAAATTATATCTTTGACGCCTTAAAAAACCTCGGAGTACGACGTGCGCTTAAAAACACTAGAAATTAAAGGCTTTAAAAGTTTTGCAGATAAAACCGTTTTGCAGTTTGATGAGGGCATCACTGGGGTGATTGGGCCAAACGGTTGCGGCAAAAGTAATATCATCGACTCCATCCGCTGGGTAATCGGCGAGCATAAGATCAGCAACCTCCGGTCTGATAATCAGGCAGGCCTTGTGTTCAATGGTTCCAAAAGCCGCTCTGCAAGCGGTATGGCGGAAGTTAGTCTCACTTTTGAAAATACCAAGAATGTACTCCCCACCGAGTTTACTACGGTGACGATTACACGTAAATTTTATAAAAACGGCGATAGCGAATATCGCCTCAACGACGTAGCCTGCCGCCTGAAAGATATCCATAACCTCTTTATGGATACCGGGGTTAGTACCGATTCCTATGCCATCATCGAGCTCGGAATGGTAGACGATATCATTAAAGACAAAGAAAACAGCCGTCGCCGGATGCTCGAACAGGCAGCCGGTATCTCCATTTATAAAACACGTAAAAAAGAAGCCAAATCCAAACTGGACGCCACTGAAGGTGACCTGAACCGCATTGAGGACCTGTTGTTCGAAATCAACAATAACCTCAAAACACTGGAAAGCCAGGCCCGTAAGGCAGAACGCTTCTACGAAGTAAAAAAAGAATACCGCGAAATCAGTATAGAACTCGCTAAAGCCGCACTGGAAGGCTTTAACGTTACCTTCAAGGAACTGTCGGATACCCAGCAAACTGAAAGCGACCGCAAACTGGCCCTCGAAACGGAGATCCTCACCGCGGAAGCCGCCGTAGAACAGGATAAACTGCACTTCGTTGCCAAAGAAAGAGAACTGCAGACCCTGCAGAAATCTTTTAATGAACTGGTATCCACCATCCGCACCAAAGAAAACGATAAGAACCTCGCCACGCAGCAACTCACTTACCTGCGGGAAAGGGAAAAAAATATCAGCGACTTCCTCAACAATGCAGAAGGACAACTGCAAGGCCTGACCACCTCTATCGAATTTACCGAGAAACAGGTGGAAGAAGAGGGAGAAGTATTTGAAACGATGGCCGACGAACTGGAAACCCTCCGCGACATGGTAGAGGAGAAGAAAGAACGTTTCCATCAGAAGAAACAAGCCCTCGAAACCCTGCGCAACGACCAGCAACGCTGGCAACGCCAACAGTTTGAGGCGGAAAAGAAAGTAGCCGTTGCCGATACCTCCGTACTCAACCTGCAACGCAGCATGCAACAACTGCAGGAAGAGAAAGTAGGCCGTCAGCAACAGATTGCACAACTGGAAACGGAAAAGGAAGCCGTACAGCAAACGCTGACCAGCAGCAAAACAGAACTGGAAGACATGGTCCGCTTCCAGGAAGAAACCAAAAGCAAAATACTCGCTACCCAGTCAGATATAGAAGGACTCCGCGATAAACTGGTGGATGAGAACCGTACCCTCGATTCCAAAAAGAACGAGTTCGATCTCCTCAAATCACTGGTGGATAGTCTCGAAGGTTATCCGGAGAGTATCAAATTCCTCAAAAAGAATCCCGACTGGAATAACAATGCCCCCATCCTGAGCGATATATTTTTCTGTAAGGAAGAATACCGCACCTGCGTGGAAAACCTGCTGGAGCCTTACCTGAGCTACTATGTAGTCAATAACGTACACGAAGCTGTTCAGGCCATCCAGCTGCTCGATGCCAATAAAAAAGGGAAAGCTAACTTCTTTATACTCGATCAGTTCCGTACCGATGCGGCTCCCTTGCTGGCTCCTCCCGGTACCATTCCCGCACTGGAAGTGGTGGAAATTGAGGAGAAATACAAAGGACTGGGGCAACACCTGCTCGGTAAAGTATTTATCGGGGAAGACCTGACCCGCCTGGAATTCAGCCAGCTGGCCGATGAAAGGATGCTGCTGGTGGAAAAGTCCGGCCGCATGCACCGTGGTAAATACAATATCAGCGGTGGTTCGGTAGGACTCTTTGAAGGCAAGAAGCTGGGACGGGCCAAGAACCTCGAAAAGCTGGAAATAGAGATCAAAGATCTCGAAAAGGTAGTAGGGCAGCTGAAAGTAGCCCTGCAAAGCAAACACGACGAAGTACTCGGCTACAACAGCCAGTTAAATGAAAATAATATCAATGCTGCCAGGGAAAAGGTAAACCAGCTGAGCAACCAGCTGTTTGGCCTCCAGAACAGAATTGAAAACTTCCATCATCTCATCGAAGCAGGCGACAAGCGCCTCGAAGAAATGCAGCAATCCCTGGAAACCAACCAGGAAAGCATTTCCGGCGTAAAGGATGAACTGGAAGGCCTGAACGACCGCGTAGCCGAACTCCAGGACAGCATCGCTGATGCCGACCGTATGGCGCAGGAAGCGGAACAACAGTTCAATATGGCTACCGTGCAGTTCAATAACCAGAACCTGCAACATACCCGTCAGCAAAGTAAAGTACAGGCCCTCAAACAGGAACTGGAATTCAAACGCAAGCAACTGGCAGATCTGCATATCCAGATCACCAGTAATAAAACCCAGTTGGAAGACGCTGTAGGCAACATTGCCCTCGTGGTTGAAAAACTGAGTCATGCCGACGACGGACTAGTAGAACTTTTCCGCCAGCGCGAAGAAGAAGAAAAAGCACTCAACGAAAAAGACCAGGAATACTATAACTTCCGTAACCACCTGCAGGAGCTGGAAACCACGCTGAGAACAAAACAGCGCGCCAAAGAGCAACTGGAACAACAACTCAATACCATCAAGGACAAAGTAAATGAACTGCGACTGCAACTGGCTTCCATGAAGGAAAGGCTGAGCGTGGAGTTTAAAGTGAACCTCGATGAAATTATCGATGAACAACGCAGTTCTGAACTGTCGGTAGATGAGTTGACAGGTAGTGCAGAGCGACTGAAAAAGCGCATGGAGAATATGGGTGAAATTAACCCTACCGCCATTGAAGCTTACCAGGAAATGAAGAAACGGTATGAGTTTATCCTGGAACAGAAAACGGACCTGGTAAATGCGAAAGATTCCCTGCTGGCCACTATCCAGGAGGTGGAATCCACCGCTAACCAGAAATTCCTCGATACCTTTAACGCAGTAAAGGAAAACTTTATCCGCGTATTCAAGGCATTGTTTACGGAAGAAGACCAGTGTGATATGATCCTCAGCGATCCTGAAAACCTGGCCGACACCGGTATTGAAATCATTGCGAAACCAAAAGGCAAGCGTCCGGCAGCCATTACACAGCTTTCCGGAGGGGAGAAAACACTCACCGCTACCGCTTTGCTGTTTGCGATTTACCTGATCAAACCGGCGCCATTCTGTATCCTGGATGAGGTAGATGCGCCATTGGATGATGCCAACGTGGGCAAGTTTACCAACATGATCCGCAAGTTTTCCGACAATTCACAATTTATTATTGTAACACATAACAAGCAAACCATGGCTGCTGTAGACGTGATCTATGGCGTAACCATGCAGGAGCCGGGAGTGAGCAAGCTCGTTCCGGTAGATTTCAGAAGTTTGAACTAGTCACTTGGTTTGGTTGTTGTAAAGAGAGTTCATTACTTTTATTCTTTATTCTAAAAAAATAAAAAAACGTAAACACTATGGGCGCATGGGGCACCAGGAATTTTGAAAATGATGGATCACAGGATTGGATATTTGACCTGATTGAAAACAAAGACGGCGGTTTGGTTGCTGATACGTTAGCTCGTATCATTAACAACATTGAAACGCTGGAAATTTCGGATTGTGAAGAGGCTTTAGCCGCCGCTGAACTGGTTTCAGCACTGGTAGGCCGCGCGAGCGAAGATTTCCCGGAAGATCCCCTGGATCAGCTGGATGTACTGAACCTCATTGGTACCCGTGCACTCCGGAACCAGGCGATTGCTGCCGTAAATAAAATTGCAGCCGCTTCAGAAATGAAGAATTACTGGGAAGATGCTGGTCAGGGTGAAGCCTGGGCAGCTGTGCAGGCTGGCCTGATCAAGCGGTTGGATTAATTTTCAACAGGCTTATACTAACCGGGGGTAGGCAATTGTTTTACCACGGTTCTGGCTGCGCGGATTTTTACGGCGTATAAAATCTGTTTTCCACCATATTATTCGAACAGCAGATAGCAAATGGGTGATTACCTGTTGGCTATCCGCTGTTTTTTTTATTTCCGGGAGATATGCACCAGGTAGTTACCTCCGGCGAGGCATCCCTTGCCAGGTACATGCATAAAAAAAAGGCTGACCCATCGGATCAGCCTTTTCAAAAAAGTATCTTACTAAATCAGCATGCCCGCAATAGAGGCCGACATATAAGATGCCAGCGTACCGCATAACAATGCTTTCAGCCCCAGTTTAGCCAGATCCGCCCGTCTGTCGGGCGCCAGTTCACCGATACCACCGATCTGCATACCTACGCTGCTGAAATTCGCAAAGCCTGCAATCGCGATGGTTACAATGGCAATGCCTTTGGAAGAGAGCACCGGAACTGTTTTATCTGTGAGGCTTTTGAAAGCCACGAATTCATTGATGGTTAATTTCTGGCCCAGGAGGGTAGCCACGCTTTGCACATCTCCCTGGGGTACACCCATAGCCCAGGCCATCGGCATAAACAGTTTACCGAAGATCCAGTCGAGGCTCAGGTTAAAATTGGGATTGAAAATATGACCGATGTGAATGAGGATCCAGTCTACCAGTGCAATGAAAGCAATAAAACCAATCAGCATCGCAATCACGTTCATGGCTATCTTAAAACCATCGCCGGCGCCATGTGAAATGGCATCGATTACGTTGGTATAATTACTCTTTACTTCCATCTTCACCCTGCCCATAGTAACACTCTCTTCTGTTTCCGGGAACACGATCTTGGAGATCACCAGGGCGCCGGGAGCCGCCATCAGACTGGCGGTGATCAGGAAAGGCGCAATGTGCAACCCGGCCTGCAGCCCCATGTTTACATACACCACCAGGATACCACCCGCTATACAGGCCAGGCTTCCACTCATAGAGGCCAGGATTTCGCTTTTGGTCATACTGGATAAGTAAGGACGGATCATTACCTGTGCTTCTACCTGTCCTACAAAGGCACTCGCTACGTTACTCAGCGCTTCCGCACCACTCACACGCATTACATAATTCATGGCGCGCGCAATCACCGCTACTACCCGCTGCATAATACCATAATGATATAATACCGCTACCAGCACACATACCAGGATGATGGTGGCGGTGACGTTAAAGGCAAATACAAAACCACCGGCAGCATAATCCTTCAGACCGCTGCCATCCGGTTGTGATACCCCGATACCGCCATATACAAAGGCAGCACCTTTACGGGCAAAGGCTTCCAGCTTTCCCATCGCATCGCCTACCCGCTGGAAAAACCAGGTGATAGGAGGCACCTTAAACACCAAAAAACCGATTAACACCTGTAATCCAATCCCACTAAATACCAGCCGGTAGTTGATCTTACTTCTGTTGTTTGAAAACAAAAAGGCAATGCCCAAAATGAAGACGATACCTATGATGCCCTGAAAGCGTTCCATAAATGCAAATAAATCGTAAAATGTATGCAATGAAGCGACGAAGATAAGTTTTTTTGGTGTGGCGCAGATGCTAAACTGTTATCTCATATAATTTTTCAGAAAAAATATTTCCAGAAATGTATATTTAACGCTTCGCAACCGAATAATAACAATGACGCGTATTCACTATCTGTTTATTACCACGTTATCTCTTGCTTTCTTAGCCTGTAACCAGGGCCATCAGCAACAGACAGAGAACAAACATGAAAAAGACTCTTTGGCCATGCGGGAAAAGTTTGCAGCTTCTCCCGTACTGGATGCCAAAGCAGCGATCGGGCAAATGCAGTTCGATAAAGGATTGGAAGTGCAGCTGGTAGCTGCAGAACCCATGGTAGTAGCCCCCGTATCCATGACCTTCGATGAGCGGGGCCGCATGTGGGTGGTGGAAATGACCGGCTTTATGCCCGATACCGCCGGTACCGGGGAAGATAAACCCGATGGCAAAATTGTGATCCTGGAAGATACCAACCGCGATGGCGTGATGGATAAACGGACCGTGTTCCTCGACTCCCTCATATTGCCACGTGCCTTATGCCTCATAGAAAACGGGGTGCTCGTAGCTACGCCGCCGCAGCTATGGTTTATAGAAAATAACGGCGATAAGCCCGGTAAAAAAACACTGGTAGATGATCAGTACGCCGCCGGCGGAAATGTGGAGCATCAGCCCAACGGCCTGCTCCGAGCCATGGACAACTGGATCTATAATGCAAAATCGGATAGGCGTTACCGTAAGGTAGGAGATAAGTGGCTGAAAGAATCCACTCATTTCCGTGGTCAGTGGGGGATTACCCAGGACGACCAGGGACGCCTGTATTATAACAACAACTCGGAAAACCTGCTGGGGGATTACTTTTCACCGGGTTTAGGCGGTACCAATCCGCTGCAACAGAATGCAGCCGGTTTTGACCAGAAAATTGTGCCCGACAACCGCACTTATCCGCTCCGCGCTACACCCGGTGTAAACCGTGGTTACCAGAAAGGCACGCTGGATGATAGTTTGCGCCTGGTAAACTTCACCGCTGCCTGTGGTCCGGTGATTTACCGTGGACAGTTGCTACCGGCCACCTACGCCGGCAATGCTTTTGTAGCAGAACCTTCCGCCAACCTGATCAAAAGGAATATATTATCCGACAGTAGTTACGTGGTGAAAGGTGTACAGGCCTATCAGCAGAAAGAGTTCCTGGCCAGCACCGACGAGCGTTTCAGACCGGTGGATCTGCGTACCGGCCCGGATGGCGCCTTGTATATCGCGGATATGTATCGTGGCATCCTGCAGCATAAAACCTATCTCACCGAATACTTAAAGAACGAGATCAAGATGCGTAACCTTACGCTGCCGCTGAACTGTGGCCGTATTTACCGCATCGTTCCTGCTGGAAGTCACCCCGCGCCGGTGGCCTTTGAGCCTACCGCCGCCAACCTGCTGGCAAAACTGGGAGATGCGAATGGTACTTTAAGAGATAAAGCGCAGCAACTCATCATTGATCAGCACCTCACCACGATGGCGCCTGACCTGAGAAGTATGCTGAAAGATGCTGCCGCTCCTTTGAAACAATTACATGCACTCTGGACACTGGAAGGATTGCACCAGCTTACCATAGAAGACATCAATAGTATCTGGCAGCAGGGCCCACCGGCTTTAAAAATGCAGGCACTTGCTGCATGGCCATCTATCGTAAACAGCAGCAATATTAAAACCGCTGTAGCCGCACTGGATACCCTGGCTGATAACCCTTACCTGGCACCGGCTGTAGCCTATGTACTGCCTGCGGTGAGCAAGTTCGATAAAAGTGCTGCCACCCGTCTGGAAGATAAAATGATAAAAGCGTATGCCCCTAACCGTTATGTGGCTGCTGCGCTGGTCAATAATGCTGCGAAGAGAGAAGCTGCTTTACTGAAACAGGTCATTGCCTGGAACCCGGATACCACGCTGGTATTGCGCCGTCAGCTGGAAGCCGTGTTGAAAAACGCCGACAACCAGGCCAATGCCCAGAAGATGGAAGCGTTACGTAAAGCTTTGCCACAGGGCTACAAGATCTTCAATACTGTTTGCCAGACCTGTCATGGTAAAAGAGGCGAAGGCATTGCTTCTATGGCGCCGCCGCTGAATGAAAGCAACTGGGTAAATGGTAATAAGAAAGCGTTTATCTCTATTGTATTATATGGCTTAACCGGTCCGGTGGAAGTACACGGAAAAATGTATAAAGCGCCCGAAATCAATGGCGATATGCCGGGTATCGGCGCCAGTGATGAATTCAGCGATGCGGATATTGCACAGCTGCTTACTTTTCTGCGCAGTGCCTGGAATAATAAGGCCGATAAGGTTTCCGCTGCAGATATTCAGCAGGTACGCAAAGCGAATAATGGCCGCCAGAAGCCATTTACGGCGGGAGAATTAGCGAATTGATCGTTTGTTGGAAATAAAAGCCTTATATTTGCCGGATCACAATTAGTAATAATTGAATCCGGCAAATTACATATTACTCTTACTCAATACTCCACGTGCTTCTAAACGCTTGTGCGGGTTCCTCTTGCCGTTCTTATCCTGCCCCAAAGACTTCAACAATTAAACCCGGGCAACTTTTAGCATATAAATCGTTGTACCCGGGGGGATGACTACCTGCGTAGTTTTATTCCACTAGTATTTTCCAAAACAATCTTATAAAATCAGTTTTATGAATCATCGGATAGCACGATGGGCAGTTTATTTTTTATGCCTGTTGCTGGATGTGAGTGTGGCTGCCAGCCTTTATCGCGGATATTTAAGCGGATGGATTTTGTTGCCGGTAGCAGTGGGGCTAACCCTGCTGACGATGTATGACCGGTTGCAGGGCAAACATGCCTTGCTGCGCAACTACCCGTTGCTGGGGCGTTTGCGCTATTTGCTGGAGCAGATCCGGCCTGAAATGCGTCAATACTTTTTTGAATCAGATACAGATGGCAGGCCTTTCAGCCGCCGCCAGCGCGCAGTAGTGTACCAGCGTGCAAAAGATGTAAAACAGACCGTTGCTTTTGGTGCGTTGGACAACATGTACGAGCCTGGCTACGAATGGGCCGCCCATACTGCGTTTCCAACGAAAGTAAAACCGGAAGCACTAAGGGTGAATATCGGAAATGAACAATGCAGTCAGCCTTATAACGCCAGTTTGCTGAATATCAGCGCCATGAGTTATGGCGCCCTGAGCAAAACGGCCATTGCTTCCCTCAACGGAGGCGCACAAATAGGCGGTTTTGCGCATAATACAGGAGAAGGGGGCATCAGTCCTTATCACCTGCAACATGGCGGCCACCTGATCTGGCAGATCGGTACCGGTTATTTCGGTTGCCGTGATGAAAAGGGTGATTTTTCACCGGAAGTATTTGCCACCGCAGCGGCGGAACCAGCTGTAAAAATGATTGAGCTGAAACTGAGCCAGGGAGCCAAACCTGGTAAGGGCGGCGTATTGCCGGCAGCGAAGAATACTCCTGAAATTGCAGGGATCCGTAAAGTAAAACCAGGAGTGAGTGTATTATCACCCGCCGGGCATACCGCCTTCACCAATGAGTATGAGATGCTGGCCTTTTTACAGCAGTTGCGTAAGCTTTCCGGAGGCAAGCCGGTAGGGTTTAAACTGTGTGTAGGCCGTGCCGATGAGTTTGAGCGTATTTGTATTGCTATGGTAAATACGGGTATTTACCCCGACTTTATCACGGTCGATGGTGCCGAAGGCGGTACCGGTGCGGCTCCGCTGGAGTTCACCGACTCTATCGGGATGCCTTTGTACGATGCATTGGCAGTGGTGGTGAACCTGCTGAAACATCATAAACTGAAACAGCATGTGCGTATTATAGCGAGTGGTAAAGTGATTACCGGTTTTGATATTATGAAGATCCTGGCGATGGGTGGCGACGCCTGCTACAGTGCACGTGGTATGATGCTCGCATTGGGCTGTATCCAGGCATTGCAGTGCGATAGCGGCAGTTGCCCCGTAGGTGTGGCAACGCAGGATCCACACCTGTACCAGGGGGTAAATGTGGCTGATAAAAAAGTGCGGGTAGCTAATTATCACCGTAATACCATTGCAGCATTGGCAGAACTGATGGGCGCCTGTGGATTCAGTTCCGCAGAGAAGGTAGACCCGGCCGCCTTATACAGGCGTATCACGAGAACGGACGTACGATCTTACGAAGAAATATATGCTCCGGATCATAACAGCAAAGCAGGAGCAGCGCTGTATCCGGGGCCATCTGTAAACAACTGACATAAAACCCGGTTATCATGAAAAAGAAACAGATTATTGTGTCCCTACATGATTACGAAATCCTTAAAACCCTGTGCTATCATGCACCGGGTACCGACAAACTGAGAGAAGAGCTGGAAAGAGCTACTGTCAGGAAAGGTAAGGTGCCTGCCGATGTGGTGCAGGTAAATTCAACCCTGCAATTCAGAGATGAACGAAGTGGGGCCATCAGGCAGGTACAGCTGGTATTACCGGCTGCCAGCAACATACAGCTGGGCAAATTATCGATCCTTTCTCCCATAGGCACTGCCTTACTGGGATATAGTACCGGTGATGTAATTGATTGGGATGTACCTGCGGGAAAAACGCAGCTGCATATCCTGGAAGTGATGAATACAGAAATGAATGTATAAAAGAGGCTATTAGTGTTAGCGATCAAATATGTATCAATAGGAGCAAAAAAAGCCCTGGCGTCTGCCAGGGCTTCGTTTTTATTGGTAAGTAATTTTATCTCCGTATCCGATGTGGTATTTATCGCAGAAGCCACCGTTTACTTCCAGTACATACTTCGCTTTTTTGAAGGAAGGAAGACTTTCTTCCGATAGTGGCGTTGCGTATTTCTGGATGGATACGATCTCCATGTTGTCGGCGATATAAATAATATCGAGGGAGATGTAGGTATTTTTCATCCAGAAGGCACGTTCTTCCATATCGGGGAAGATGAAAAGCATACCCTGTTCATCTGTCATCGATTTGCGGTACATCAGTCCGTCGGCGCGTTGTTCATCTGTTTGCGCCAGCTGGATATCGATTTTCCGCAGGGTATCTGCACCTGATTTGGAAAGGAATGCCAGGCTGGCCTGTTTTTTAAACTCGGTGCCGTTAGACGTCTGGGTAGCAGCTTCGGTAGTTACCGTGGTATTGGTATCTGTGGCGGAGTTGTTACTGTTGCCGTTGTTCTGATGACAGCCTGCTACATATAAGCTGGCAATCAGTATACATTTCAGGTGTAATTGCATAATACAGCGATACTATTTGGTCAGCAGTTCCTCATCGGAGAAAACTACTTCGGTATAATCTTTTATTTCGTTGTATACGGTGTCTCTTTCTACGGGTCTTCTGCCGGCCTGTTTGATCAGCATGGCCAGCTGGGCGGTGTTCATAGAAGGATTTTGTTCTTCAGAACCGGCCATAGAGTAGATCTTGGTGGTATCGTCTATGGTGCCATCCAGGTCATTTACGCCGAAAGACAGGGTCAGTTGCGCGGTATTTCTTCCCAGCATCGGCCAGTAGGCTTTCAGGTGAGGGAAGTTGTCCATGTACAAACGTGCGATCGCATACAGTCTCAGATCTTCCACGATGGAGGTTTCCGGAATATCAGACATATCGTTGCCTTTATTGCGGAATTTCAGCGGGATGAAAGTGTTGAAACCACCGGTTTCGTCCTGCAGGCTGCGCAAGCGTTCCATGTGATCGATGCGGTCTGCAAAAGATTCCACATGGCCGTAGAGCATGGTGGCGTTGGTGTGCATACCACGGAGGTGAGCTGCTTTGTGAATGGCGAGCCATCCGTCGGCGTCTACTTTATCGTGGCATATTTTAGCGCGTACTTCCGGGGCAAAGATCTCCGCACCGCCGCCTGGCATGGATTGCAGGCCGGCTTCGTTGAGGATGCGCATGCCTTCGTCGATGCTTACTTTGGCTTTGCGGAACATGTAATCCAGTTCCACCGCAGTAAATCCTTTGATATGCAGATCCGGACGATGGGCTTTGATCTGTTTGATCAGTTCCACGAAAAAGTCCAGCTGCATTTTAGGGTGTACGCCACCTACAATATGTACTTCTGTAACGGGTTGGTTATCGTATTTTTTCACCATGTCCATCATCTGATCGATGCTCAGTTCCCAGCCGTCTTCCCTGTTTTTATACAAACGGGAATAGGAGCAGAAATGGCAGGTAAAGATGCAGACGTTGGTCGGCTCGATATGAAAATTACGGTTGAAGTAAGTTTTGTCACCATGCATCCGCTCCCTTACCAGGTTGGCTAATGCACCTAAAAGGCCGATATCGCCTTTTTCAAATAAGATCAGCCCATCTTCGGGCGTAATTCTTTCCTGTTGGAGGACTTTTTCTGCAATACGCTTCAATGCTGCGTCCAGGTTGGTTTGCTGAAGGAGCGTTTGAACAGCCGGATAATCTTGTCTCATCGTCATCTTACTTTCATTAATTTGATGGTGTTGGCCCTGTTCCTGTAAATTAATTTTACAAAATAAACACCATTTGGCTCATTTACCAAATTAAAGGTCATCCGGTTGCCTGCACCAATATCACGGGCCGGCCGGCTCATGATAAACTGTCCCTGGGCGTTGTAAATAGACACCTGCACTAGGTCTTCCGGAATCTCGAAAAATGTCACCCAAACGATGCCATCTGTCGGGTTGGGGTTCACAAGCACGCCCTTTTCCCGGAGGAGCGGATTTACGGGTTTAGTGACAATCTTTATATTATCAATATAGATGTTATTCTCTGAATTTGAGATGTTTCTGAATGCTACCTGAAACTTTCCTTTATGACTTACCGCTGTCAGGTCTACCGAATCCCGGCGCCATTCGTTGGCGGTAGGTACGTATTCTGTCTGGATAGCGGTAGGATGGGTAATGAGGTTCGGTCCCCACTTTGAATAAAGGATTTGTCCCGTCTGGCGGCAGTCGTTCGTTACAAGCACCTGGAGTGTATCCCAGGCGTTGCCGGTGCTTTTAGGATCTGTATATACTGCGGCAGCTACGTCAAAGAACAGGAACACCGAATCGGCCTGTTGTGGGTCTATTACCGGGGTAATGAGATCGTCGGTCTGGTCGTTGGTATTGTAGCCCAGGTTCCGCATCAGGGCAGAAGCATTGCTGTTGTGACCTACATTGCGTGCCCGTTCCCAGGTGAAGCTGCGGTCGGGATTATAGAGATCCCAGCCCGGAGGCGGGAAGCTGTCGTTTTCAAAGCCCTGTTCAAATGGCAGGGTGGCTTCGGCATCATAACGGAAAAGGATATTTGCGGTATCGTTGCTCACGTTCCCATCCGGTTGTCCGTTGGGCGATTGCGTATATGCTTTCAGGTTATAGTTCCCAATAGGCACTGTGCTGGCGGGTAATGTAACGGTTGTTTGCTGTAGACTGCCCAGGTTGCCCGTCCATTGATAGGAGGTGAGTGCGCTGTTGTTCGACTGGTACCAGATGGTTACGCTGGTGAGGGAGTTGGCGCCGCGATTACGCAGTGTAACCACGGGTGTGATACGGGGATCGCAGATTTTGCCATTGGGTGCGCTGATGCTTACCAGTGCAGCATCGTTGTTGACTACATCTGGTGCCTCACAACCGTTGGAGGTCATCAGGCTGGCAGTAATGTTTTCGAGGACATAGCGCATCCGGTCTACCTGACCGGCGGTAAACAGGTGCATACAGGCATCGTCGGTGTAATCCATGTAGTTCATGAACATAATGCCTGGAGCAGTGGTGGTACAGTTGTCTGTTTTGGGAAAAGTGGGGCAACCGTAGGTATTATCTCCCTGAAGTGGTGTATCGGCGATGCCGTCATCTATATTACAGGTACCGTTATCATCTCCCCAGATGTGTTTTAAGCCAAAATAATGGCCTATTTCATGCGTGGCGGTCCTGCCCAGGTTATAGACATTGCCCACGCTGCCGGTGGTGCCAAAAGCGGTGTATTGCACCACTACACCTTCCTGTTCATCCGGATAGCCGGTGCCCGGAGGGGCGGCTACGCCGAGATAGTTACCGGAAAGCCGGGTCACCCAGATATTGAGGTATTTGGTATGGTCCCAGGCGTCGGAACCGCCGGTAGTGGCGTATTTGGCGTCTGCAGCAGCATTGTTGATAGAAAAGCTTTGTCCCGCGGCTGTTTTCACCCGTACAATCCCATTGGTGGGTTCATCGCCCGGGGTTCGCTGTGCCAGGCAGAAGTTAATGCGGCTGTTGCCGATCAGCGGTTGCCAAACGGCAGGTACCTGGCTTACATCAGGGTTGGTGGCATTGTAATCGCGGTTTAATACGGCGATCTGCGACGCAATCTGTGCATCGGTCACTAAGGCAGGGTTGTCCAGCACCACATGCACCACTACGGGAATAGACACCGTTTGCGGAATGGCTTCCACCCGCGCCTGTTGCCGTTGTTGCTGGCCGAGCAGCATTTTATTTTCGTTTCGCTGTATGAGCTTTTGAATGGAAGGATATTCTTTTACCCGTTGTTGTAATGCTTCGGCAGTGCCGCATTTACGTTGTGCATTGGCAGTAGCGCCAAACAAAAAGGTAAGCAGGACAAGGTAGTAGTGACGCAAAAAAGTAGAATTTGGCCTTGAAGATACGCGAAAATTGTGTTTGAGAAGAGGAGGCAGGGGTTATATTTTGTAGAAGAAGGGCTGGTTCCGGTGCCGCCTCCGGAAGTCAGACCAGCAGCACCATCTTCCGTTTAATCCTGCTGCCGACAAGCGCCGGAGGCGTTCTCCAAATAAAAAAAGCGCTCCGGATCAAACCGGAACGCTTCTTTAACTCAGTTTTTATAAAAATTACATATTGGCCTGTATTTTTTTATCCAGCACGGATTTAGGCACAGCACCTACTTGTTTGTCAACTACCTGACCGCCTTTTACAAAGAGGATGGCAGGGATGCTGGTGATACCGTAATTTACAGACAGTTGTGGGTTCTGATCCACGTTTACTTTTCCGATATTTACTTTACCTGCGTAATCTTTAGATAACTCTTCAATTACTGGTCCGATAGCGCGACAAGGGCCACACCATTCTGCCCAGAAGTCAATAACAGTTAATTTATCGGAATTCAGAACTTCCGTTTCAAAATTCGCATCAGTGATTTCTAAAGCCATATTCTGTGATTTTAAAATGTTTTATTTAACGATTGTTTTGATTCTATGATGTTATTTTTAGATCAAATCTTGATCCGAGTGCAAATTACTGCATTTTTGACATCTTACTTATTGATTATGTCTATACCAATATTGACGGAAATGCGCGCAAATGTAGGATAATTCTCCATATGGAAGTACTGTTTAAAGCATTCAACATCAAAAGGCAGGAGGTGGGGCCCGTTGTTGCCGTTGGTATTGGCGGGTGTTGCTTTTTTATAAAGGCTAAAAAGATATGCCCGGTGATCTGAAATACCAATGAATAAATATTTATAAAATTAAGTTTGTAACTGATTGATATTTAAAAAGACTTAACGGCAGAAAGAATGACAATCCGGCAAATGGGTATTCGCTTTATATATTATATTCGCGGCTTATTTAAATGACAATGGTATTTAAAAGACCTGCGCATAGATACTGGTACCCACTCCTGTTAGTATTCTCCATTATTTTACTCCTTACCGGGAAGAAACTGTATCACCTGATATTTCCGCCTGGTGAAAAATATGGGATTGCCTATAATACAGAACGGCAGAGGTTGGGGATCGCATTATTGCCTGATAACTGGGTAACCAACGACAAGGCAGGTGAAACGAAGATCTGGTATCCGCCTAACAGGCCGGATAGTGGAAGCTTCAGAAGTTCTAAAGTGGTAGTGGTAAAATCGGGAGAGATCGTTTATGATGGAGATATTTATCTCAGGATTTCAGGAGACAGATATGATAAGTTAACTACCGGATATAAGTTTCGTGATAACCACTCCTGGGAGTTTAAATACTATAACCCATCGGTTGGCACTAAAGAAATTGTTATTACAAAGTATCGTGCAGACAGTATTTTGAATAGCTGGGGATTGAAATACAAGTAATGGAATAAAAAACGAAATCCCGCGAATATTACGCGGGATTTCGTTTTGCTCTTTACGGGCAATTATTTATTCACCAATTCTATATACACATCGATATCCGGCTGTTTGTGCAGGAAAACCGCCAACTCATCATTCATTTCAATATTCCGGTTAAAAGTATGCAGTTTTGCCTGGGTGTTATCATCCCGGTCGGTGAGATGTACATGCAGCACGCTGTTGCCCGGGAAACGGTTTACGTTGTCAACTAAGAAGTCAACTGTTTCCTTTTTGATAAACTTCGGCATCGTATTCAGGTACACCTGCTTGGTATGCGTTTTCTTCACTTCCTGGAGCAGCTGGATGCCGTTTACTTTAAACTCGTATTCGTTGTCGTTGAAGCGCTTGGATTTGAAGCCGCCATTGATAAACAGGCAGAGGCCAGCTTTCAGGTAAGGCGCAAAGCGGATAAAGTCTTCACTCCACAGGGCAAATTCAAATTTGCCGGTGTAATCTTCAATGGTCATTACACCAAACTGCCGGTTATTCCGGGAAATTCTTTCCTGTGCACCGGTGATATATACCGCCAGGCGGAAGTTGCGTTCCCGGGAACGGCCACCGCTACCGCCTGGTTGGGCGATTTCGGTCTGGTATTCTACCAGTTCCTGTACGGAGTTCATATGGTAGTGCTTCATTTCGAAGCGGTAATCATCGAGGGGATGGCCGGAAATATAGATGCCGGTAATATCCTTTTCGTTGTTCAGCTTCATGATCAGCGGCCATGCGTCGCAAGGCGGGATCTTTGGCGGTTCTACGTCCGGGAGGTCATCAGCACCGAAGAGGCTGCCCATGTTCGAAGAGCCTGCTGTTACCTGCTGACCGAATTTTACGATACGGTCGAGGCCATTCATCTGTTCGCCTTCCGGTTTATGGAAGTATTGGGCCCGGTGCAGTTCGGGGAAGCTGTCGAAAGCCCCCGACATCACCAGGGCTTCCAGTGATTTTTTATTGACAGCGCGTTGGTTCACGCGTTTGATAAAGTCGAAAATGTTTTTGAAAGGACCGTCTTTCTTACGTTCTTCCAGCAGGTTCTCGATGGCGGCTTCACCTACGCCTTTCAGTCCGCCAAGACCAAAACGTACCTGGCCCTGTTTATTCACCGCAAAGCCCTTGAAAGATTCATTCACATCGGGTGGCAGTACGTCGATACCCATGCGTTTGGATTCTTCCATGAAGAAAGTGATCTTTTCAATATTGCTGGCGCAGTTGAGTACGGCAGCCATATATTCAGAAGGGTAGTGGGCTTTCAGGTAAGCGGTCTGGTAAGCTACGAAAGCATAGCAGGTAGAGTGGGATTTGTTGAACGCATAGGAGGCGAATGCTTCCCAGTCGGTCCATACTTTCTCACACACCTTCGGATCGTGGCCATTTTTGGCGCAACCTTCCATGAACTGCGCCTTCATTTTATTCAGTACGGCGATCTGCTTTTTACCCATTGCCTTACGCAGTACGTCCGCATCTCCTTTGGAGAAGCCGGCCAGTTTCTGGCTCAGCAACATCACCTGTTCCTGGTATACCGTGATACCGTAGGTATCGTTGAGGTATTCCTCCATTTCGGCGATGTCGTATTGTACCGGTTCCAGTCCGTGTTTACGACGGATAAAGGAAGGAATGTACTCCAGTGGTCCCGGACGGTACAAGGCGTTCATCGCAATGAGATCATCAAATCTATCCGGTTTCAGTTCACGCAGGTATTTCTGCATACCGGGCGACTCGAACTGGAAAGTAGCGTTGGTTTCGCCTTTCTGGTAGAGGTCATATGTTTTGGCGTCATCCAGCGGAATATTATCTATTTCGATGGAAATGCCATGGTTCTGCCGGATCAGTTCCAGTGCGCCTTTGATAATGGTGAGGGTCTTCAGACCCAGGAAGTCCATTTTGATTACACCGGCTGACTCGATGATGCTACCTTCAAACTGGGTAACGAGCAGGTCGGAGTCTTTCGCAGTAGAAACGGGGATCAGGTCGTACAGGTCCTGCGGGGCAATGATAATACCTGCCGCGTGGATACCGGTATTGCGCACCGATCCTTCCAGTACACAGGCTTCGCGGAGTACTTCTCCCTGAAGATCTTCCCCTTTGATGAGTTCCCGCAGTTTCTTTACGTTTTCAATGTCTTCACCGGCCAGGCCTTCTTTATCAGCGAGGCTTTTCTCTCCTTCGAGGGGCGCGTTGAAGATCCTGTCGAGCTGGATACCCGGCTTGTCGGGCACCATCTTAGCCAGGATATTGGATTCTACCAGGGGCAGGTCCATTACACGGGCCACGTCCTTGATACTCATTTTGGCGGCCATGGTACCGTAGGTGATGATCTGCGCTACCTGGTTACGGCCATATTTCTGTACTACGTAGTCAATTACTTTCTGACGGCCTTCATCATCGAAGTCCGTATCAATATCGGGCATGCTCTTACGTTCCGGGTTGAGGAAACGCTCAAACAGCAGGTTATACTTGATGGGATCAATATTGGTGATACCGATACAGTAGGCTACGGCCGATCCTGCGGCGGAACCACGACCCGGGCCGATGAATACACCGAGTTCACGACCTGCCTTGATGAAGTCGGCCACAATGAGGAAGTAACCGGCAAAACCCATGTTTTCGATTACCTGCAGTTCAAAGTTGATACGTTCTTCAATATCGGCGGTCATTTCCATGTACCGGGTCCTGGCGCCTTCATACGTGATATGACGCAGGTACTGGTCCTGGGTAATGAACTCTTTTGGAATAGGAAAGTTCGGCAGCAGGATATCCCTTTTGAGATCCAGCAGCTGTACTTTATCTACAATTTCGTTGGTATTGTCGATGGCTTGCGGAAGATCATGAAAGAGTTTGGTCATCTCTTCCGTGGTCTTGAAATAGAACTGATCGTTATAGAAGGCAAAACGTCTGTTCTTCGGACCGGCGCTGTCATCGTCGGAGAAATCTTTATTGGTAGGGGTGCTTTTCTTTTCACCGGTGTTGATACAGAGCAGGATATCGTGGGCGTTGGCATCGGCCTGGTCTACATAGTGAGAATCGTTGGAAGCGATCACTTTCACATTATACTTCTCTGCAAAGCGGAGCAGTACTGCGTTTACCTGTTCCTGTTCCGGGATACCGTGACGTTGTAATTCCACGTAGAAGTCTTCCCCGAAAATATCCAGCCACCAGCGGAATTCTTTTTCTCCTTCTTCTTCTCCTTTACGGAGAATGATGCGGGGAACGGAGGCGCCGAGGCAGCAGGTGGTAGCGATCAGTCCTTTGTGGTATTGTAACACCAGTTCTTTATCGATACGGGGATATTTACCGTACAGGCCTTCCATATATCCCAGGGAACACAGCTTGATGAGATTGCGGTAGCCTTCATCATCTTTCGCGAGTAATACCTGGTGATAGCGGACATCTTTTTCTTCTCTTGTAAACGCGCGTTTGTGGCGGTTTTCCACCACATAAAATTCGCAGCCCACAATAGGTTTTACTTTCAGTCGTTTATCTTTCGGATCGCCGGGATTTAATTTATTGTTGTATGCTTCTGCCACAAACTGAAATGCGCCAAACATATTACCATGGTCTGTAATCGCCAGTGCCGGCTGATTGGAAGCCATCGCTTTTTTATACAGCGATTTGATGTCGGCTGCACCATCCAGTAAAGAGTATTGGGTATGAACGTGTAAGTGGGAAAAATTCATCTGCTAATCTGTTTCGTCAAGCGACAAAAGTAATGTAATTAGCGCAAAGCGTAAACTAAAAAGCAACAGAAGCGAAGAAGGCGCAGGAGAAAGGCTCCGTATTAAAATCAACATTTGTAAATCGCTATATATTTGTATTTTAGCGAAAATTTAGCCAGCGCTTATGATCAAAGTAAAGGGACATCTGTTTGTGAAGTTATCGATTTGTGCATTGTCACTCAGTTCCTGCGCTTCACTGAAAAAAGGTACCACTAACAAGAAACCAGTTACCACACCTGCTACTGCCGACAAGGGCAACCGGATTACTTTTATCGATGGCATTGCCACTTCCCGTCATTCAAAAAATACCACCACCAATTATAATCCAAAGGACGTCAGTATCAGTAAGAACATTACCAGGGGCAGTGCTAACCTGGAAAATGCACAGAGCTGGCAGTTCAAGTATGCGCAGATGCTGGATGTAGCTGTAGAAGATGTACTGAACCAGAAACTCTATAGCTTTATCGACGATTGGTATGGCACACCCTATCGCCTTGGTGGCAAAACCAGATCCGGTATTGATTGCTCCGGTTTTGTGAATACGCTGATGAACACGGTGTTTCAGCTGGGCCTTTCCGGCAATTCCACGGATCTGTTTACGCAGGTAAAAAGGCTGAGTGCGCGCGACCTGCATGAAGGAGACCTGGTATTTTTCCGCATCCACAAGAAACGGATTTCCCACGTGGGTATCTATCTTGAAAACGACAAATTTGTACATGCCTCCACCAGCTCGGGGGTGATGATCAGCGATCTGAAAGAACCTTACTGGAAGAAATATTTTGCCGGTGGTGGACGACTGTAGCCGCTTTCACACATTTGTTTTATTGTTAATTTTATACGATTTTTACCCTTTAAACCTAACAACTGCCTGGCGCAGTACTTTTTCATATCATGGCATTAGCTCCCATCGTATTATTTGTCTACAACCGGCCAACGCTCACACAGAGCACGCTGCAACATCTGAGTGAGAACAGGGAAGCGGGGGAAAGTACTTTGTACGTTTATTGCGACGGAGCCAAAGAAGGCGCCACTGCGGCACAACTGCAGCTGATCAAGGAAGTGCGTGATATTGTGCACAGCAAACAATGGTGTAAGGAGGTAGTGATCTACGAAGCTACCAAAAACAAAGGGCTGGCTACCTCCGTGATTGACGGGGTTACAGAAGTGATCAGTAAACACGGGAAAATAATTGTATTGGAAGATGACCTGACTGTGTCTCCCTTCTTCCTGAAATTTATGAACGATGGGCTGACCCGCTATGAGCAGGAAGAAAAAGTGATGGCGGTACACGGTTATCTGTATCCGTTCCCCATACCGGCTGATTATACCGCATCTACTTTCCTGGTGCATGATCCCGGTAGCTTAGGCTGGGGTACCTGGTCCAGGGCCTGGAACAAATTTGAGCGGGATACCGACACCGTGATCGCAGGAATTAAAGCGAAAGGTTTGAAAGCCGCTTTTGATTTCTGGGGCGCTTACCCGTTTTTCCGCATGTTACATCAGCATAAGAACGGAAAGGTGAGTTCCTGGGCGATCCGCTGGAGAGCCACCGCTTATCTGCATGATATGTTTACCCTGTACCCGGTGAAATCGCTGGTGAGGCATGATGGTAATGTGGCAGGGGCTACACATCACTTCAAGGAAGAAGACTGGCTGTATACTGATATTTACCAGCATCCTGTTGCGGTAGATAATATTCCGGTACAGAATAATCTGCCGATGGAGAAGTTATTTGCAAAATTCCTGCGTGCCAACGCCGGCATGACTGTTTCCGCGAAGATCAAAAACAGGCTTAAAAAATACTGGAGAAAAATAACTGGCCATGCTTAAGATAGTCCGGAATATATTTAAAAAGTTGAAGCGGGAAGTGATATCGCCGGTGTCCTGGGATAACTTAAGGAGACTGCAACCGCTGTCTACCACTTTCGGCTTCGATCGTGGCACGCCCGTGGATCGTCATTATATCACCTCTTTTCTGAAAGCGCATGACACCGATATAAAAGGCCATGTGCTGGAGATTGCGGAAAGCAGTTATTCAAAACAGTTTGGTACCGGTGTTACGAAGTATGAAGTGCTGCACGTACAGGCCGGGAGCCAGGTAACCATTATAGGAGATCTGACAGATAAGGCTTCCCTGCCGGAAAACCGTATCGACTGTTTCATCTGTACACAGACCTTTAACTTTATCTACGACTTCAAAACCGCCATAGAAGGGGCTTACCACCTGTTGAAACCAGGTGGGGTACTGCTGGCCACCTTAGCCGGCGCTACCCAGATTTCCGCTTACGACCAGCAGCGCTGGGGCGACTACTGGCGCTTCACGGCACAATCGGCCGAAAAAGTATTTGGTGAAATTTTTGGTAAAGACAACATAGAAATCATTTCTTACGGCAATGTACTTACCTGTACGGCTATCCTGCAAGGGATTTCCGCAGAGGAATTACTCCCGGAAGAACTGGACTACCAGGACCCGGTATACCCGATCATCCTTGCGGTAAGAGCCAGAAAAGCATAATATTATTATCCGATGGGGGACCTGAGTAAAAAAATATTTTCTGTGGTGCACTATGTCGCCAACAAAGTGCAGCAACCCGCAGTGGTGTTACTGTACCACCGGGTGACGAACCTGCAGCAGGACCCACAGGAACTTTCTGTTACCCCGGCACATTTCGATTCCCATTTGGCACATCTGGCAGCAGATTACCATGTACTGGACGCTGATCAGTTCCTGTATCATGTAAAAAATAAAAAGCCTTTTCCCGAGCGGTCTGTATTTGTGACCTTCGACGATGGCTACGCAGATAACTACCTGGAAGCATTACCCTTGCTGACCCGTCACCAGGTGCCCGCCCTGTTTTATATTACCACTTCAAAGATCAATACCGCATTTGAATTATGGTGGGACGACCTGGAAAGAGTGCTGCTCACGGGCAACGGACTTCCGGCTGCCTTAACGCTTAACATCAACGGGCAACGCAGGGAATATGGCACTTCCACGCTGACGGCTATACGGGAAACATATTACGCCCTGCAGCAGGAACTCCGTTTCTGCAAGCCAGCCGTCATTGACGCTGCGATGGAGCAACTATACGAATGGTCAGGCAAACCGGCCACCGGGCGTGCTTCCCACCGGCTCATGACCTGGGAGGAAGTAAAAGCTATGGGTAGTGCCGCTTATGCCACTATCGGTTGTCATACGCACCGTCATCCGGCGGTAGGCATGCTGACCTATGAAGAGCAGTACACCGAAATCGGTATGTCGAAAGAGATCCTGGAAGGCGTACTGTCGCAGCCACAGGTGCATTTTTCCTATCCATTCGGAGGAAGGAAATTCCTGGGTATCAAACGCTACTACAATGCCGACAGCATCAAAGCCTGTAAAGCATTGGGTTTGCAGCTGGTTTGTGCCAACTATCACGGACAGGTGCATAGCTGGAGCAATCCCTACGCATTGCCCCGCATCCTGGTGCGCGACTGGCCCATGGACGTATTCCGCAGACAGCTGCAACAGTTCTTTAAATACTAGCCGGTGAAAATACTCTTTGTCAATAAATACGAAAACAGCGGTGGCGCCGCTATTGCAGCACAAAGGATCGCCGCCGGACTGGCTACATACCACCACACCGATAATCAGTTCCTGGTAGGTACGCATACCGCCGCTGCTGCCACTGTTACCCGTCCGGGTATGGTGCGCAACGTGATTGAAAGAGGAATCAACGTATTGAGCAACCGCATAGGATTACAATATTTATATTTTCCATTTTCCACTTCCGCTATTATGCGTGCTGCCGCTGCCTTCCGGCCGGATGTGATCAGCCTGCATAATATTCACGGCGGTTATTTTGACGCCAGTTTACTGCCCCGCTTATCTGCACTGGCGCCTATTGTATGGACCCTGCATGATATGTGGGCGCTCACAGGCAATGCCGCACATACCTTTGGCGATACATCCTGGCAGCGTGGCGAAGCCGGTAAAGGAGAGTATAAACGCTCTCCAGCCATGGGATTGCCCACCGGCAATTACCTGATAAAGAGAAAGCAAAAGTTATATGCCGCCAGTGATCTGCATATTGTGTCGCCTTCACGCTGGTTGTACCAGATGACTGCGGAGAGTCCGCTGACCAATAGCAAGCCACTGGCTTATATTCCGAATCCTATCGATACGGATTATTTCCGGCCGCAGGATAGAGCCGCTTCCCGGCAGGCGTTGGGCCTTCCGGCAGATGCACCGGTGATCACCTTTGTATCGGAGCGGCTGTTTAACAGTGAATTCAAAGGAGGAGCGGAACTGCTGCAGATCCTGCATTTGCTGGATGCGCAGCTGGATCGTAAAGTGTACCTGCTCATGATCGGGAAGGACCAGCTGCCGGGAACGTTTAAAAACCTGGAATGTGTGTATACCGGTTATGTGAAAGACACCGTAAAAATGATGCAATGCTACAGTGCCAGCGATATTTTCTTTTATCCCACGAAAGCAGACAACCTGCCGAATGTGTTGATAGAAGCCAGTAGCTGTGAAACGGCCTGTATCACTTTTGATGTAGGCGGCTGCCGGGAAATAGTACAGGATGGCGTTACCGGGTATGTAATTCCACCCGGCGATCAGCAACAGTTTGCCAGTAAGACATTGCACCTGCTGCAACATCCGGATCTCTGCCGGGAGTTTGGCAAAGCAGCCCGGACTTATGCAGCACAATATTTTGGTATGAAAGTAGTAGCCGGACAATACTATCACTTATTTCAATCAGTGGTCAGGAACCCGCAATAACAAGACACATGAACAACGCATCTTCACCGGTACTGAGCATTATTACCGTATGTTTTAATGCAGCCAGTTTTATAGAAAGCACTATTCAGAGTGTGCTGGGGCAAACCTATCCGCATATTGAATACGTGATTGTGGATGGGGCTTCAAAGGATAATACGATGGAGGTGATTGGAAAATACCGTTCCCGTATTGCCACCGTCATTTCTGAGAAGGATAACGGGTTGTATGATGCCATGAACAAAGGCATGCAGCTGGCTACAGGCGATTACCTGTTGTTCCTGAATGCAGACGATGTACTGGCATCTCCGGAGGTAATCAGTAAAATGATGGCCACCTGCGCAGATGCGGATGTATACTACGGAGAGGCGATGTTTATGGATGAAAACGGGAAGGATCTGGGCTTAAGGTCGGCGCAAACGCCGCACCAGGTGCCTGAGCAGCTCAACTGGAAAAGTTTGAAACATGGTATGGTGGTGTCGCACCAGGCATATATTATCCGTCGTAGTCTGAGTCCGTTGTATGATTTGCAGTACCGCGTTTGTGCGGATATTGACTGGATGATCCGGACCTTGAAGGCGTCGCATAAAATATGTAATACTCATCAGGTGGTGGCGCGTTTCAGGGTGGGTGGTACTTCCAAGCAGCACCAGCGGCTGGCCTGGAAGGAACGATATAAGATATTAAGCCGGTATTACGGGCATCTGCCTAATTTTGGACATCACCTGTTTATAGGGTTACGGTACTTTTTTTCAAAAAGATATTAGCATTAAAAAAGCCTCCGTTTGGAGGCTTTTTTGATAAGTTTATTTTTTGATGTTTTTCGTTTCTGTTATTTCCGGTTGTTTTCCCTGTTGGTAAAAATCCCATCCCAAAGACAATACTACCAGTAACAGCAGCAGGGTGGAAGAAATACCTGCAATCTTCAAACCGGTGAAGAACGTTTTAGGTTCAAACTTCATTTCTATTTTATGCTCACCTGCTGGTATTTTGATGCCACGCAGTGCATAATCGGTGCGGATAATATCCGCAGGCTTGCCATCAATAAAGGCTTCCCATCCGGCAGGGTAGTAGATTTCAGAGAACACACCAAAACCTTCCTGGCTGTTACGGGAAGTGTATTCCAGTTTGTTGAGGCCATATTTGGTGAGCTGGATAGCAGCGCTGCTATCTGCGCCGGGTTTGAAGTTGGCCAGCTGTTGTTCAAACCGTTTGTCGATCACAGCGGAGTCGCGGGTATTCAGGTAATCCAGTGTTTTCATTTCGGTATTGGCATCGGGCGCCCATACGATATCCTTTACAAACCAGGCATTGCCGTATGCGTCCGGGTTACGTTGCGCTACCGGCTGTCCTGTTTTCTGATCGGGCACAATAAAATACTTCGTGTTGAGCATATTCAGCACGCGCATATTGTTTTTGGCGATCTGGTGGGAGATGAGGTCCTGGTATAACCACAATTTGGCGGGGCTGTAACCACCAATGTTTTTGTGGAAGTTGGAAGGCGACGCATCATCGAACGGATTGGTAGCCAGGTTGAATACGCGGTAGTAAGGATCCGGGTCCTGTTTGATCTGCAGATCAGCGGGAGAGGGCTGCAGATCCTGCATATAGCTCATATCATCGACAAAGCTTTCGCTGCCGAGATAGTTTTTATCTACCTGTAAGAGATCGATGGTAACAAATACAGTGATGATGAGTGCGCTGACCTGCCATTTCATTTTGTTTACCAGGAAGGCCCAGATGGCGCCGGCAGCTACCAGAATGAAGAAGGCAGAGCGGAAAGCATCTTTCAGGAGCAGGCTGCTACGGTCTTTCTCCAGGGCGCGGATCATGAGTTTACCATTTTCTTCGCCGCCCATCATCTGGGAGAAGTATTGCAGCATAGAAGCATCGCTGGCAGAAGTAAAGCCTACGAAGAAATAGCTGATCAGGACAAAACCGAGTAAGCATCCGGCAGTGATATATAATGATTCTTTCAGTTTTTTCAGTAGCTCCTGGGTGGTATGTTTACCATTGGCCACTTCCTGTAAGCCCCAGCAGGCGAGGATGACAAAAGTCAGTGACGGGAGTACGAGCGCCTGTGCAGGAGCGCGGAATTTGTTGTACAGTGGCAGGTGGTAGAAGAGGAAGTCGTTGATAAACGCCATATTCTTACCCCAGGCCAGTATAAAGCCGATGATGGTAACAGCGAGCAACCACCATTTATGCCAGCTCTTTACTAACAGTAATGATAATACGAAAAGGAAACAGATAATGGCACCCACGTATACGGGACCGGAAGTTCCTTTGGATTGTGCACCATAATAAAGTGGCAGTTTCTGCTGGCCGAGGAATTGTTCTACCTGTGCTTCATTGGCGCCGAGACTGATCATTTGCTGACCGAAATTGGAGCTGGCGCTTAACCGCTGTCCGGAGGAATTACCGACATAGCCAGGAATCAGAAAAGTGCCTGATTCCGCTTTACCATAGCTCCAGTCGTACGCGTACTCTATTTCCAGACCGGTCGATTTTTTTTGTTTCACATCGTCCTGATCCAGGGTGAGTTCCGATTTGCTGCCACGCATGGTGTAGTCGGTGTATTCGCGCAGGATCAGGAGACTGTCCATCGAAGTGAGCACAGCGAGGCCGCCGGCAATGGCAAGCAGGCCTGATGCTTTGAAGAATTGCGGCAGTTGCTTCTCCCGGAAAAAATGTATGAAAGCACCAACGGCCAGGCACAACACCATAATGAGGGTGTAATAAATGATCTGGAGGTGATTATTGTAAATGAGCATGGCGGTAGCCAGGGCGGTCAATGCCGCACCGGTAAGTAGCCGGCCACGGTAGGTGAGTATGATACCTGCCAGTACAGCGGGCATCAGTGCGATGTCGTACATTTTGGTGATATGTCCTACATCTATCAGGATCACATTATAGGAACAGAAGGCAAAAGCGATGGCGCCCATCACCCGTATCCAGTATTTGAAATCGAGGATACAGAGGAGCAGGTACATGCTGATCATGGCGAGGAACAGCATATTTACGGGATCTGGCGTATACAGCGTAATGATTCTGTTCATGTACGCTACTTTATTGGCGCCCGGACCTGTAAATATTACATAGGAGGGCATACCGGAAAACATACTGTTGGTCCACATGGGCCGTTCACCGGTTGCTTCATAAAAGTCCTTTGCCTCTTTCGCCATTCCCCGTACATTCTTCATGTCGCTCTGGTTCACAATTTTGCCTTCCAGGACAGGAGCGCAATAAACGAATGCCAGCAAGAGGAAAATCCCTATTGCTGCAAGATGTGGAAGAATGGCTTTTAGCCAGTTTTGCTTCATCGGATATTTTGGATTTAGTTTTAAAGAAACAAAAATAACTGTAATTTATCCGAAATTTCAATATGCGCTGGATCCGGTTCCTGTTAAAAGTGGCATTTATATGCAATCTGTGTTTTATTATTAGCGAAATCCTGCGTATTACGGCATATGATCACTCTTTTGATAATGTTGTGAATCATATACTGGTACTCGGTGTCGGGATTGCCTTTCCGTTGAATGGCCTGATATGTATCCTGACAGGTGTGTTTTTATTGTTAAAAAAAATACAATGGAAAACATTGCCTCCCTGGTTATATTTGCTCAATATTGCCATCCTTATATTTCAACTCATAGTTAATTACTGATGATCAAAGATCTGTTAAACGACAAACCCACCAAACTGTTCCTCATATTCACCAGTTTCTTTGTGGCGAATGCGCTGATAGCGGAGTGTATTGGTGGTAAACTATTTTCCCTGGAGAAATTACTGGGATTGCCCGTGCATACCTTTACCCTGTTTGGTCAGACAGGATTGTCTTATACATTAACAGCGGGTGTATTATTATGGCCGTTGGAATTTGTGATGACGGATATTGTTAACGAATATTTCGGGCCGAAGGCAGTGCGTCGTATTTCCTACATCGCGGTAGGATTGATCTCTTACGCGTTTATTATGTTCTGGGTAGCGATGAGTGTACCAGCTGATAGCTGGTGGAAAGGAAGCAAGGCGGATGCCGGGATCCCGGATATGCAAAATGCGTTTTCCAGTATCTTCGGACAAGGCATGTGGATTATACTGGGTAGTTTAACTGCTTTCCTGGTGAGCCAGATCGTGGATGTGACGGTGTTTCACAAAATTAAAAAACGTACCGGAGAGAAACATGTGTGGTTAAGGGCTACCGGTTCTACAGTGGTATCACAGCTGGTAGACAGCTTTATTGTATTATATATCGCGTTTAAGCTGGGCAACAACTGGAGCTGGCAACGGGTACTGGCTATCTGCCTGGTGAACTACAGTTATAAATTTGTAGTAGCAGTAGTACTGACACCGGTTATCTATTTAATGGAACACCGGATAGAACGTTACCTGGGACATGATACTGCAAAGAGAATGAAGGCCGCAGCGATGGGGAAGGAGCATCCGCTGGAGGAGCCGGTGCCGGGTATATAAATCAGGCGGGATTATTTGCGGGAAGCTATCTAGTTAAAATTCAGGAAATACAGATAAAAGTTTACTTCTACCTTTGCAACTGAGGTGAGAATGAAATCAATATGTTTGACCATTCTGCCTTTATTAAGAATGTAGCACCAGTTTGTAAATAAACCCAAAACCTATATTTATGTTTAAGTCAGCAAATGTTTTGTCCCTGACCTGTTCAGCAGTTCTGCTCGTAATGACCATTACCGCGTGTACCATGAAAAAAGAGGAAGAACCGAAACCCGAACCGGAGCCGAAACCCACTGAATACCTGCTTCAGACAATTAGTGAAAAAGACCTGTATGTAGATAGCTTTGTGTATAAAAACGACCTGATCACCGAAAGATGGCTACTTTTGCCGGACGGATTCAAGCGTACCTATAAGTATACTTACGATAGTAATGGTAAAGTAATTGCTGGTGAAACTTCTGATACCCAAGGTGATTTTCACAATATGGACTCCATTGTCTGGAATGGCGCAAAAGCTACCCAATACACCAGGAGTTGGTTTCCCGTGAGAAACGCATGGGTAGCAACAGATACCACTGTCTATACAGTGGATGCCATGGGCAAAATGACAAAATTTGCCTATGCGGATACTGTTCTTTTCCTTGGGGTGGAACGTGTTTACAAGTACACTGAATTTACGTACAATAATAACAATAACGTCACCCAAAGCCATTACAGAAGATATTCCAGTACTGATCCTGTTTCCAACTCCTTTCAGACGATGGAATACGGATCTTATGATAATCCGCTGGCGCTTTATTTATCAAAGAATCCGTTGCTGGCAGAAAGGGTGGCAAATCTTTACGGTAATTACATCCTCAGCTATCACAATGTGACCAAATTAACGTGGGATGATGAAGTATACATGACTGCCGCCACTACACCGGCACAGGGAACTAACAACATTGGGATCCTCAGCAGGAATAGAGGCGGATATATAAATGACTATAAATATAGCTACATCATAAAGCCTTAATTAAGGGAATATATAAAAAGAATGCCCCCCAGAAAGTCTGATACTTTTTGGGGGGCATTCTTTTTAATCGGGCTTCGGCCTAATATTTTGCTTTCACTATATCCGCCACCACCTTATCGATCGGCAGTGTAATCACGCCGGAAGAAAACTCGTCCCAATTGATCCAGCGGGCGCGTTCCACTTCCTCCACGCCTTCGGGTACCGTAAAGTCGAAGGGCTTTGTGCTTACGTTTGCCACAAAGGGCGACAACGGTGTTACGAGATAGTAGATGGAGATAATCTGGGTTTCATTGTCGAATGCGGAGATCTGGAAGAAATCGGTGGTATAGATGTGTTCCACCACTTTCACGTCCTGCCCCAGTTCTTCCTGCCATTCGCGGACAATACATTCCAGGGTTCCTTCCCCGAATTCAAGTCCGCCGCCGGGGAATTTGGTATAGTAACCCCCACGGATATATTCATCGCTAACGAGCACCTGTCGCTGATCGTTGATCATGATGCCGTATACTCTAACGTTAAATCCTGTTTGCATATGCTTGATTAAATTGGCCTAAAACCATTTCTTCTTCATAAAATACCAGCTGATCACCACTGAAATGGCGATAGACAGGATAATTGGGATGTAGAAGGCGTGCAGGGTGTGCTGATAGGGAATATCTACGTTCATGCCATAGATACTGGCCACCAGCATGGGAAAGGTAAGGATGATGGTAATGGAGGTAAGCCGCTTCATCACCACGTTCAGGTTATTGGAAATGATACTGGCAAAAGCATCCATGGTACTACTGAGGATGTTGGTGTATACGTTGGCCATTTCCAGCGCCTGTGAGGTATCTACGATCAGATCCTGCAGGAATTCCTTTTCATCTTCATTCAGGCCGAGGAAGTTGGTACGTTCCAGTTTCATGAGCAGCAGTTCATTGCTGCGCAGGGCGGTTACGAAGTACACCAGGCTTTTCTGAATACGCATGATACCGAGCAGTTCTTCATTCCGGTTGGAATCGTAGAGTTTTGCTTCGAGCATATTCCTGCGCTGGTTGATTTCCTTGAGATAATCCAGGAAATTGATAACCACCTTTTCAAATATTTTCAGCACCATCATATTCCTTTTCTCCGGGGAGCGGTTGTGAAAAGTATTCAGGAATTTTTTGATGGCAGTATTATCGAATGAGTTTACGGTGATGATCTGATGGTGGGTCAGGATAATCACGATGGGGATGGTAATGTAGTAGGCCTCGCTTTCGTTGATCGAATTATTTTCGGTAGGGGTTTTCAGGACAATGAGTTTTACATTGTCTTCTAGTTCAAACCTCGATTTTTCGTCAATATCCAGGGAGTCCGTGAGGAAGTCCAGGGGAATATCGAGTTCTTCTGACAACTGTTCAAATTCGGCCTGTTTGAGCGGAGGGGTAATATTAACCCAGGCGCCGTTTTCAGGCTGATGTATTTCTACAGTTTTGGAGTCTATATTTGTAAAATACTGGATCATCGGGCGCAAAGGTAGTCAAAATGTTGAATTGCCATGTTTTTACCTCAATTCTTCCCGAGCTTCTTTTTTACAAAATTGACCCTGTTTTTCCTGGTTGACAGTAAATTATTGTTTCTGACAAGTTTTTTCAATGCCCTTGCTATTCTTTTCGCGCCTGTAGGGGGTGTGGGAACAGCTTTCCAGTCTTTTTCCGGTTTACGGAGGAAAGCATGGGCATAATCGCCTCTGCTCCAGATTTCCATTTCCTGGTAAAGAATAACATCGGTGGCAGTGGTATTGGCCAGGGAGGAAATAGTATGTACATTGATATCTTCATCTACCGGCTGGATTTCTTCCGGTACATTTTTTTTCAGGTAATCGAGGTGCCGTGGCGTAGGGAAAGTGAGCAGAATGGCACCTTGCCCGCTGAGGAGGTCTGCCAGTACTTTATCAAACGACGGCCTTATCTCATTGGAAATATGTTCATACACGTCCATCAGAACGATGAGGTCAAATTTCTGTCCGGCAAATACTTTTTCATCCAGGATGCCGGTAACAAACTTAAGATGGTTGTTGCTGAAAAGTTTGTTGGCTACTTCAATAGATTTCGGACTGATATCGAGCCCGGTTACCATAGCTTCCGGCCAGCAGGTATGCATTTTATAACAAAAATCGCCAATGCCACAGCCTATTTCAAGGATGGTTTGAGGAGCGGATAATAAATTGGAGGTGAGGGTTTTCCAGCCCATCTCGGCCCTAGGATTACCGTCGTAAAATCCTGTCAGTTTACCGGTGATGTGTTCATCATAATATGCTTCGACATTTTGCCTATCGGCCATAAGGGTTATTTTTAAAATCAATATATGGTTGCCTTTAACCGGCAGGTTGTTACTTATAACGATTAAAAATATAAAATTATATTGGGAATGAAGATATTTTATTAAAGCCTAATGTGAGCGTTATCTTTCGTTATAATGTTGATTCATGTTGGCATTTAATGTAATATTGTGCGTTCAAACAAGTCTTAATATTTTAATATATAAATGGGAGTAGTAAAACATCAGAGCATAAAATCATCGCTGTTGATTTATCTGGGATTTGCGATAGGGGGTATTAATACTGTTTTGCTTTTTCCTCATTTTTTTACGGGCGACCAGTTTGGGCTGACCCGTATTTTTTTTGATCTGGGGTTGATTATGGTGCCTTTCTGCACTTTCAGCACCGGCACCATGATGAACAGATATTATCCTTATTATTCCACTCATCTTTCGGAGAAGAAAAATGACCTGCTGACCTGGGTATTTTTAATCAGTCTATTGGGGTTCCTGTTGTTTGTAGGAGGTACTTTTATCTTTAAGGGGCTGATTGTCAGGAAATACAATACTAATTCACCGCTGTTTATAGACTATTTCTACCTCTTGTACCCGGCAGTATTTGGTTTGGTCATGTATACCGTGTTTGAGTCGTACAGCTGGTCGAGGCATGAAACGGTATTGTCTAATTCACTGAAGGAGCTGGGTGTGCGCATCTTTACAACGTTTCTGATTGTATTGTATGTTTTCAAATGGATCAGTTTCCCGGTGTTCATGTGGTTATTCAGTTTGTCGTACTTTTTTGCATTGCTGGTATTACTGATTTGTCTGAGGCGCAAGAATCTGTTGCATTTCACTTTCAGGATAAGTTCGGTGACACGGCGTATGTACAAGCGGATGGGAGTTTATTCCGGAACGGTGATGTCGGCCACGCTTTTTTTTGTGGTGGCCCAGAATGTGGATTCACTGATTATTTCAAGTTTCAAGGGATTGAACCAGGCGGCTTACCTGTCTATTGCTACGTATATGGCTACACTGATCCAGGTACCGCAGCGGAGCATTGCGTCTATAGCCACACCGGTGATGGCGCAGGCCTGGAAGGATAAAGATATTTCAAAGATAGATGAGATCTATAAGAAGTCTGCTATTCTGCAGCTGGTGGCGGCGTTATTCATTTTCCTGTTTATCTGGCTTAATATCGATAACATTTACAAAATGATGCCGGCTGAGTATTCGGTGGCAAAGTATGTGGTGTTTTACCTCGGTGTCGCCAAAGTAATAGACATGGGAACAGGAGCGAATCAGCAGTTATTATCTACCTCCCGCTTATGGTATTTTGAATTAGTCAGCTCTACCTTGCTGGTGGCCATGTCTATCCCACTTAATTATTTCCTGATCAGGGAGTATGGGATTACCGGTTCCGGTTATGCGTTGTTGATTTCTATGTTTACTTTTAATACCATCCGTTATATCTTCATTTGGATCCGTTTCGGGTTGCAGCCTTTTTCGCTGAACACGTTAAAGGCAATCGGAATAAGTGCGGTAGTGTACTTTGCGTGTCATTATGCCCTGCCGGATCTGGGTAATCTGTATATCAATATTCTGCTTAGCGGTATTTGTTTTACATTGCTGTTTGTGTCAGGTATACTGATATTGCGTGTGTCTGAAGATATTAACTCTACTTTTTTCTCTGTTCTTCGTAAAATAACAGCAAGGAACCGTTCATAACTAAAATCTAATCCATGAGTGAGTCAAGAGAAGCGGGCGTTGTGCGATTAAGGCCCAGCCTTTTCAGCCCGAGAAGATATTACCTGATTCAGTTGAGAAAACAGGTAGAAGCCGTAGTGGCAAAATTCATCAGCCCCTTAAAAGGCCAGCTGGTGATTGCTGATTATGGTTGTGGCAATATGCCTTATCAGCCGTTGATTAAACCTTATGTAAAGCAGTATATCGGCATAGACCTGGAACTGAATAAGCATGCAGACATACATATAGACCCGGAAGGAAGGATTGCCATGGAAGATGCCAGCGTAGACCTGGTATTGTCTACCCAGGTGCTGGAACACGTGGAGAATCCGATCTTTTATCTTACGGAAGCCCTCCGTATTCTGAAACCGGGCGGAAAACTCATTATCAGTACACATGGTTACTGGATGTTTCATCCGGATCCAACTGATTACTGGCGCTGGACATCAGCAGGTTTGAATAAGATCATTTCTGAACGCGGTTTCGCTATTCAGTATTTTCATGGTATTATCGGACGTTCTGCCATGGGATTACAACTTTTCCAGGACGGATTTCTGTTTAAAGTACCCACCTTCATGCATCCTGTGCTGGCGGCTATTTTTCAGCCGTTGATCTGGCTGTTTGATAAAACAACTTCCCAGGAAAGTAAGAACAGGGATGCCTGTACATTCGTAATTGTAGCGGAGAAAAAATAAATGGCATGAATGACCAACTATGTATTGCCAGTCCTAATTTAGCGGCTTATTCAGAGACTTTTATCAAAGACCAGATTGCGCAATTGCAGCCTGGAACGCTGATTTATGAAGGAAACTACCCGATACATTCGAAAGAGGAAGACTGGCAGCTGCCCTTTCCGTTTAATATTCATGTGGTAAGAGGTATTACAAAAAAGCTGGCGCCGGGCTTGTTTCATCGGATTTATTCGCGTTCGCTGGCTGATTACCTGAAGAGGAGAAAGGTGACCACTTTGCTGGCCAACTATGGTCCGGTAGGCGTATCGGTCGCGGATGCCTGCGTGATGGCGAATGTGAAGCTGGTAGTACATTTTCATGGCTTTGATGCGTATGAGTATAATACGCTTGCTAAGTTCAGGGAGGCCTACCGGCATATGTTCACCTGTGCGCACCGGATAGTGGCAGTATCTACAGAAATGAAAGAGGAATTGATAAAGCTGGGGGCGGCCGAAAACAAAATAGCATTTATTCCATACGGCATTAATCTCGAACGTTTTACTACTACAGATCCTTCTGTGAATGGTCCGCTGCTGATCAACATAGGACGGTTTACGCCAAAGAAGGCGCCGGATCTGTTGATCAGGGCTTTTAAAATAGTGCATGACGCATTACCGGATGCGCGGTTGAAGATGATCGGCGGAGGTGAGTTACTGGAGGATTCGAAAGCGCTGGCTACTTCGCTCGGGCTTTCAGATGTGATTACATTTGCAGGGGTGCAATCTTCGGAGGAAATTATCCGGGCGTTGCATCAGTCACGCATATACGTACAGCATTCCCTGCGGCCGCCAAGTGGCGATTCAGAAGGAACGCCGGTAAGTATACTGGAAGCATGCGCCTGTGGATTGCCAGTGGTGAGTACACGTCATGCGGGCATCCGGGATGCAGTACTGGAACAGGTTAGCGGATTGCTGGTAGATGAAGGGGATGTGGAAGGAATGGCGAAAGATATCATTACATTGCTGAAAGATCCTGCTTTATGTAAGCAGATGGGCGCGGCAGCACGTGCGCGTATTTCGGAGAACTATCATTTTCCGGTGCAGGCAGCGAAATTAGCGGCTTTGCTGGAAGTATAAAAATATACCGGTAATCTATCTTAGTTCGTGGGGACCCGGGTAAAAAGCAGCAGGGTCGTTTTCATCATGAAAACGACCCTGCTGCTTTTTTATATACTGGTTTACTTTGAGATATTTCCTTCAAACACCAATGTGGCAGGGCCACAGAGCCAGATATTATCAAAAGTGCGTTCACCGGTTTTGGTAAAGCGTACTTCGAGTTGGCCGCCTAAGGTTTGCACCGGTACTACATATTCTTTTTCTTCTGTGCCTGCAAAGGTCAGTGCAGCGGCGGTTACGCCGGTACCGCAGGAATACGTTTCATCTTCCACGCCTCTTTCGTAGGTGCGTACGAAGATACCGTTTTCGAATTTCTGTACGAAGTTCACATTGGTGCCTTCGGCCGCAAAGCGGTCGTTATAGCGGATGCCACGGCCTTCGTTAAAAACATCCACTGCCTGTACATCTTCCACAAACTTTACAAAATGCGGGGAGCCGGTGTTCAGGTAATAGTAAAGCGGACCATGTTCTACGTCGTCTACATCCTGCATTTTAAGGTTTACCCAGTTGTCGCCGTCCAGGGTTGCCTGATGTTCGCCGTCTACCGCGATGAAGTAGAGGTTACCATCGCCAACGCCCATTTTGTGGGCGAAAGCGGCGAGGCATCTGCCGCCGTTACCGCACATGGTGCCTTCGCGGCCATCTGCGTTGTAATATTTCATGGCAAAGTCGTAGTCTTCGCTTTTATTCAGCAGCATCAGACCATCTGCACCGATGCCGAAGCGGCGGTCGCAGAGTTCATTCACCTGTTCGTCTGTAAGCCAGTCGTATTGTCCATCCCGGTTATCCATAATGACGAAGTCATTGCCGGTTCCCTGGTATTTATAGAAGTGGATATTGTTCATGTCAACAAAGATAAAAAAATAACCAATGCCTTATATCGCTGCGATGATGCCCAGCCCTTTTTCGATGAGGGAGGCTACTGCTGCGCCGCCGTCTTTGCTGAACTCCTTGCGGATACGGTTGGCCACGATCGCGCTGACGGACAGGCATTCGTGTCCGAGTACGCGTCCCATACCATAGATGGCAGAAGTTTCCATTTCAAAGTTGGTGATGCGGTGGTTTTCGTAGTTGAAGCTGGTCAGGTTATCGATCAGGTTCGGGTTCGACAGGGTACCACGGAGTACACGGCCCTGTGGTGCATAGAAACCGGGGCAGGTAACGGTAATGCCTGTATGAAAACCCTCTGTGAAAAGCGACTGCAGGGAAGCTGATGCTTCAAAGAGGCAGGGATTGGCGCCACCGGGCTGCAGGAATACCTGGCCCCGGAACGACTGTAACAACTGCTTTTCTGAGGTCGTGTTTTCAAAAACGTAGTAGTTCATGAGATTGTCGAGACCCAGACCATGCGACGATACCACGAAACTATCTACCGGAATGCTTTCCTGCAGGGCGCCGGAAGTACCGAGACGGACAATTTTAAGAGAAGTGAGCGTTTGTTTTACTAGGCGGGTGTCGAAATCTATATTTACCAGTGCATCCAGTTCATTAAGCACAATATCGATATTGTCGGTACCGATACCGGTAGATACCACCGATAATCTTTTGTCGCCGATATAACCGGTATGCGTTACAAATTCACGGTGCTGATGGGTGCTCTCAATTTTATCGAAGTGTTTACTTACTGCACCCACCCGATCAGGGTCGCCAACCGTAATGATGGTAGGTGCCAGTTCATCCGGTCTTACGTCCAGGTGATACACTGCGCCACGGTTGTTGATGATCAGTTCTGATGCTGCAATACGATTATCCATTGTACTAATTTTTATTTTTCACAAATCAACATTTCCTGTTTTCTGCCTCAATATTCCTTCGTTCTACCTTATTATCAAAATATTTTTTCAGATATTTTTTAAATAATATTTGGTGGTAATCAGAAATTTACTACTTTTGCAATCCCACAAAACGAATGAAATGTACGCCAGTGGGGAAGTTAGGCGGGCATTTTGAAAAGATGGTTTCGTGGCCGAGTGGCTAGGCAGAGGTCTGCAAAACCTCGTACAGCGGTTCGAATCCGCTCGAAACCTCTCAAATGAATAAAAAGCCGCTCTTGTAGCGGCTTTTTTTATGTCCTTACCTTTTTTATTTTCTTCCCATGGCCGATAATACTTTTTCATCTTCCGGCTGGAAATACCGGTTAAAGTTCTGCGGATGTTCATGATCACCAAGAATCATCCTGGGTTCCTGCGGTACAAAATTTTTATTCATCAGTGATTCATCGGGCCTGAAGTAAGGAGTGGTAATGCCTGCCATATCGCAGAGCGTATGAAATATTACGCGGGTATCGGCGGGTTGCGCTATGTTTTGCGCGGTGCTTTCCGCTTTGCCGGGCCATGCGCGTACATACTGTGGTGATAGCCAGATCAGCAGTGGAATATGCAGCTCGTAAATGGTAGGGAAGGGGGTAGAATGCAGGAAGAGACGGCGGTCGTCGTCGAAAAGATTTTCTCCGTGATCAGATACATAGAGCATCCCGGTGCATAGCTGGCGGGCCGACAAAGTACGGATCACTTCCGCCAGGAAATGATCCGTGTACACAATCGTATTGTTATAGGCATTTACAAGGGCTTGTTTATGATGTATTTTGATCTGCAGGGGCTGATCCGGACGGAACACTGCATAATTGGGCGGATAGCGGTAAGCGTAGTTAAAATGCGATCCGTGCATATGTAGTACGATCAGCAGGTTGCTGCTGTCCTGATCGATCACCTGCGATAAAACAGGCAACATGTTTTCGTCATATTTGCCGGCGGTATTTTCTGCAATGCCTTTATTGATATCTATCCGCTCATCTGCTTCCCGCGAATAGAAGCCGATCAGCTGCTGATTGGCTACCTGGTTGGTAATGAATACGGTTTTGAAGCCGGCTTCCTTAAACAGGCTTAAAACGCTCTTCTGGCTATACAGGGCAGCGCTGTTGCTGGCATTAGCCGCAGAAAGGATCAGGGGCACGCTTTTCTGGGTAGCGTTCGACTGGCTCGTGATATTGGAGAAAACGAACAAACCCGGAACGCGGCTCAGTTCGGGATTGGTGGGCAGGGAATAGCCCAGCAGCTGCCAGTTCATGGCCCGGGCAGATTCGCCGATAACCAGTACGTATACTTCGCGCTGAGGCGCATGCTGCGGCCTGGCGGCGTTGAAGGTAAACCCTGCTGAAGTGACAGGATAATTGCGCTCCCGGTACCACTTATTCACGGCGAAGTTGAAATTGTACAGCATATTGAGCGGATAAACACTTACATCCATACGGGTGCCGGAGATGAGGATGATGCCTGCCATGATCAGGGCGGCAATGGCGCTCAAAAGGCTGAAAGTACGGCGGAAGCCTGCGTGCAGCCGCTCTTTCATACGACAGGACACCACTGCCAGGATGATCAGCGGGATATAGAGCAGGCATACGATAATAATGGCCGGATAAATGTTGGAGAGCAGCTCGGTGCTTTCTTCCACATCTGTAGTAACGGTATTGAGGAACATATCTGTCGTAATCACCTCCCGGCCAAAGAGGTACAGGAATACGATCTCATAGGCGTGAATGATGAGCATGGGCAGCATGAGCAACACCATAATGCCGGGTTTGCGGAAAACAGCCAGCAGGCTGAGGCCAATGGTAAAGGGGAATAGCCCGTTTGCCAGCAGGTTGAGCCAGGAAAAGCGGATATATACCAACACGATATTGGGAATAATCCACATGACTGCAAAAAGCAGTAAGAAAAAAGATTGTCGGTTCCAATGCAGTCGGACCATGGAATAATTATTACAGATTAGAATACTTCATTGATGCCAAAGTAAAAACCGGATTGGTCTTTCCCCATGCCATAGTCGAGCCGGATATTGACTCTTTTCTTGAATTCCCAGCGGTAGCCTATGCCGTAGCTGATCAGTGTCTGATTGAACCGGAATGCGTTAATGTCCGGGAATACATTGCCGGCGCCTATCCATACTGCCGCGCCGTTGCGGCCATAGATCCGCTGCCGGATTTCCGCCTGTACGGCCAGGTAGTTTTTGTCGCGGAACCTTCCTTCGTAGTAGCCCCTCAGACGGTTGGAGCCACCAGCTTCGGCCATGAGGGTCCAGGGTACGTTGCTGGTAAAAGATTGCCCGTATACGTCTGTGGCCAGTATGGCTTTTTTCCAGAGGGGGATGTAATTGTCTACCTGTAGTTCCCAGCCGGAGAAGGCCGCCGTATTACCCAGGAATGCCGGGAAGTTTTTATATCCGAGCCGGGCATACATGCCTTTGTAAGCATTGGGAATAAAATCGCGGGAATCGTAGATGATAAAAGGACCGATGCCGAAGCCGAATACACTGGCGGTGGGCATGAGCGGCTTGTTAAAACCGCTGTCCACTTTGCTGGCCTGTCCGTTGTTGACCTGCACTCCGATGCCTGCATAGAGGTTAGGCAGGATCCTGATGCTGAAGTCGGCCGATATTTTATTGGTGAGCAGCGTATAGTCTGTATAGTTATCCTTATCGTTGCCGGCGGTGTATCCGATCCCCCAGTACTTATTGGGCATGGAGCTGAAAGAGGCCTTGCCACTGAGCCGGTACTTGTCGTGCGGAAAAATGGTGCTGCTGTTAATGCCGATGCCATAAAACCCGGTGAGGGAGCCGGACATATATACGGAAGCGTTAGAAACGGGCAGCAGGGAATCGCGGTAGTCTGTTCTATATTGGGCCGCAGCCATAACGGCAATACCGGCACTGGTTTCGGGGGCATAGTAAGGACCGCCGATGATACTGAAATCGAATTTCTTTTTTTTCTTCACGTCGTTGGTGTGTTTCAGGTAGTATACGATCCTGTTGAACAGGCCTTTGGGCGCGGCGGGAGGAGCAGTGGTATCTGCCGGTAGTTCCTGCGCGGCGGCCAGTAACGGGCAGCAGAACAAAAGGAAGAAAAAAGTGTTTTTTATCATCATGGATTCATCTGTTCTTTTTAACAACCATTTTGAGAAAAGGATGAATGAGGCCGGAAAAAAATATTTCGCCCGAGATTTAAGCCCCCTGTTTATGAAGCAGTTTATTTTATCGTTATGCGCTATGGCATTGCTGATGCCGGTTTTGGGACAGCAGCGGATATTAAAGAAGGGAGATAAAGTGACGCAGGTAACCATCCGGGATGCGAGTAATAACCCGATGCAGTTGCCTTACTGGGGCAAGAAGGCTTACCTGATCTTTTACCCGGATCCGGATCATGCATCGCAGAATAAAACGATTACCAACTACCTGAAAAAAAATCCGATCAACAGTCCGAATATTTTTGCATTCGGGATTGTGAACCTGAATGATGCGCCATTGCTGCCCAACGGCATTGTACGGATGATGGTGCGGCGGGAGGTGAACCAGACCGGTGCTAATATTTACACAGACGTAGATAATACCCTGAGTCGCAGCTGGCACATGGGAGATGTGAATAATAAGTTCTGTATCCTGTTTATTGACAGGAACGGGATATGCCGTTTTTTCAAGGCAGGGGAATTAACAGCAGCCGAGCGGGAGGACCTGCTGAAAGTGATCCGGGCTAACGCCTGAATCCTTGCTGCTGGCAGGTTTCAGTGATAAAAAAGAAATAATGCGGAGTATGCTGAAATATCAATCCAAAAGATTATATTGCATACCCCGCAAGAGGCAGGTGAGGTTATCAGAAGGCAAGAGATTTATCAATGATTTACTATAGCTATTTAATCACAGCGTGTGTAATTGATAATAAAGATATCGGCGGCATTTTCTATTAAAATATGGAGCTGCCAGCAATTTCCGGTCAACAAGCCTTCTGCATGCAGAAGGCTTGTTGCGTTTTATATACATTAAAAAGAAGTGGTTATGACAGAGATCATTAAAGTAACCGCCGAAGATTCCAAGCACCTGGACCAGGTGAAGCTGCTTTTCCGCGAATATGCCAATTGGTTAAGTGTAGACCTTAGTTTTCAGCAATTTGAAGAGGAGCTGGCCCATCTGCCCGGCGTGTATGTACCACCGTCAGGAGCGTTGTTCCTTGCGCTGGTAGATGGAAAGTTGGCCGGTTGTGTAGCCCTCCGGTCGTTCGACAACAGTATTGCAGAAATGAAACGTCTTTTTGTAAAGGACGCCTTTAAGGGCCATGGCGTTGGAAAGGCGCTGGCCAGTGCCGCGATTGCAGAGAGCAGGAAGCTGGGGTACAAACGGATTCTCCTGGATACCCTGGCGCATATGCGTCCTGCGATTGATTTGTACACTTCACTCGGATTTCAGCCGATAGCGGCTTATTACGACAATCCGATCAGCGATGCGGTGTACTTATCGCTGAATATTGAAGCGGAGACAGTTTAACTTAAAAAAAAAGCAGCAGCGGAGATAACCTTCGCTGCTGCTATAAAATATTGCCGGCTTACAGGGGTCTGATCCAGATATTTCTGAAGCTTACCGGATTTCCATGGTCCTGTAGTGCGATGGATTTAGCACCGTGTTTTACATAGGTAGGTTTACCTATATATTCTGTTTTGCCTTCCAGCTCCACATTATTTTGCACCAGCACGCCATTCTGCAATACGGTGGCTCTTGCGGGAGATTTCAGTGAACCGTCGTTATTAAAGCGTGGCGCGGTCCAGATCACATCATAGGTTTGCCATTCGCCTGGTTTTTTGCAGGCATTTACCAACGGAATTTTTTGTTTGTAGAAACTACCAGCCTGCCCGTTAGAGTAGGTGCGGTTGTCGTAATTGTCCAGCACCTGCAGTTCATATTGCTCCTGCATAAAGATGCCGCTGTTGCCACGGCCCTGGCTTTCCCCTTTCACTTCAGCCGGTGTGCGCCACTCAATATGCAGTTGAAAATCTTCAAATGTCTGTTTTGTTTTAATAACGCCGGCGCCTTTCACCACGGTCATCGCATCATTTTTTACGTCCCATTTGGCGGGGCCGCCTTTTTCTGATTCCCAGCTGTCCAGGTTTTTACCGTTGAACAGGATGATGGCATCTGAAGGGGCGGTAAGGATTTCGGTACCGGCGGTAATCACTTTTGGTACCGGATCCCAGACCTCCGTGTCTTCCGGTTTCGCGGCCTGCTTGCTTTGTGCAGCTGCGGCAAGGGATAGTAAGGTACAGGCAGAAAACAGTAACGTACGCATGTGTCTTTTTGTATTTTTTAGGTAGATGATGCTAAAGTTGTTCCTTCGTTTATACGGTTACGTTAGGCAGTTTATATCCGTTGTGGTATTGTGCTGCTAACAGTTTGTTGGCGTCGCTGTCGGTGAATTTGCCGCTTTGCTGATCCCAGTAGATCTTTTTGCCGGTACGATAGGCAATATTTCCCATTTGGGCCGTGGTGGCTACAAGAGAACCTACCTGCACAGAGGCGTTGAGGTCGGAAAGCTGTCTGGATTTTACCACTTCCACAAAGTTGGTGGTATGCAGATCGAGGCCATTGTCCACCGATTTCTTTCTTGGTACCGCTTCCATTTTATCTTTCTCCGGAATCACTTCCCATCCGCCGCGATCCAGTACCAGGGTACCATTGTTGCCGATAAAGGCAATGCCATGATCACGTCCGTAAGGGCCGCCATCGATACCGGTGGCTTGTTCCCATTGAATATTGTAACCATCGAATTCGTATACAGTGGTGAGGGTATCCGGTGTTTCAGCGGCATCGTCGGGGTAAGCAAATTTGCCACCGGCGGCCATAATAGATTTTGGTGCGTCAGATTTCATACCCAGCAGTGCGTAATCCAACAGGTGTACACCCCAGTCGGTCATCAGGCCACCTGCATAATCCCAGTACCAGCGGAAATTGAAGTGAAAGCGGTTGGGGTTGAAAGGGCGGGTGGTAGCGGGTCCCAGCCAGGATTTGTAGTCTACGCCGGCCGGAGGGGTCCCATCTGGCTGCACCGGGATGGATTTCATCCAGCCCATGTAAGCCCAAACCTTTACCAGGCGTACTTTTCCGAGTTTACCGGAATGTACAAATTCGATAGCATCTTTAAAGTGCTGCTGACTGCGTTGCCATTGGCCTACCTGTACGGCGCGGTTATATTTCTGTTGGGCATTTACCATAGAACGGCATTCTATAATAGAATTTCCCATGGGTTTTTCTACGTAAACATCCTTCCCGGCAGCGCAGGCATCTGTCATCTGCAGGCAATGCCAGTGGTCTGGTGTTCCGATAACCACCGCATCAATATTTTTATCTTCCAGCAGCTTACGGTAATCACTGTAGGCTTTTACTTTTATGCCTTTTTGCGCGAGTTCTCCCACGCGTTTATCCAGCACGTTTTTATCAACATCACATAGTGCTACACATTGTGCAGCGGGGTTTTTCAGCATAGCGGTCAGATCTGCCCAGCCCATGCTGTTAATACCGATGGCCGCAATATTGAGGCGGTCGCTGGCGGCTACTGTTTTAAGGGGGAGTGCCTGTAAGGACGCGGGGAGTGCCGATACCAACCCGGCGCCGGCCACCAGTGTGGACGCCGATTTGATAAAGCTTCTACGGGAATTGTTCATGTAATAAAGCGTTTTGTGGAATTGTTAAATTGACAATTAAAAATACAAAATAGGGAAAAATATGGATTATTTATAAAAAAGAGGATGGAGGGAAGAAGCGGAATGCAGGGGAGTCTATGCTGCAGTGGGAGAGGGATATCCGGCGTCAGGCGAAGCGTCATCTTCGCCTGCGCCGGAATTATAAGTTGCATTACTCTGTTTTCAGGCTTCTGATGGGATTGGCAATAGCGCCCTTCACTGCCTGTACACTCACCGTACATAGCGCTATCAGCATCGCGAGCATACCGGCTAATCCAAACATCCACCAGCTGAGGGGAATACGGTAAGCGAAAGTTTCCAGCCATTGATGCATGCCCCACCAGGCGATGGGAGTGGCAATAATAAAAGAAATACCCACCAGTTTCAGGAAGTCTTTCGATAGTAACGATACCAACCCGGCGACGCTGGCGCCTAGTACTTTCCGGATACCGATTTCTTTGTTACGTTGTTCTACACTAAACGCAGACAGACCGAATAATCCCAGGCAGGAAATAAAAATGGCGATGCCGGTAAAGGAATTGATAATATTGGAAAGGGTAGTTTCTGTTTCATATTGTTTTTGTACTTCTTCATCGAGGAAGCTGTATTCAAAAGGGATGGCAGGGAAATCTTTCTGCCAGATGCGTCCTATTTTTTCCAGCAGTGCCGTATAATGCAGGCTACTGACGCTGATGATCACGTTGTTGCTGGCATTTTCGGGATCGTATTTTAACATGAGGGGATGCACATCATTATGGAGGGAGTTGTAGTTGAAATCTTTCATAACGCCTGCTATTTCCATAAAGCTGGGCGCCTCACCGGCTTCCTGCACAGGAGAAACTCTTCTGCCGGGTGCGGTAGCAGGGTCTATGCCCAGCTCTTTTGCAAAGGTTTCATTGATCAGTACTTTATGGTGGTCGTTTGGCCTGAAGTCTCTGCCACTCATCAGTTTGATGCCAACTGTTTTGATAAAGCCATCATCGGTATTCATGAATTGTACGTCTCTCGCGCTGTTTACATCTGCGCCTTCGAGGTAGTAGGACCAGTCGCGTGCAACGGATTGGCTCGGATAATTCTCTGCCTGGCTCGCGCTTATTACTTCTGGCAATTGCCGGAGGTCGCTCAGTAATGCAGGCACCTTTGCTTTGGTATCGTCCGTGTAAAAATGAAGAATGAGGCGCTGGTTTTTTTCGAAGCCCAGGTCCTTATTTTTGATATAGTTCAATTGACTGTAGATCACAATGATGCCGGCCACAAAAGCGATAGACAGTACAAACTGAAATACCACGAGCAAACGGCGGATTCCATTGGCAGAGATGTGATTGCTGAAATTGCCTTTAAGCACCTTTACCGGTTTAAATGCGGAAAGATAGAATGCCGGGTAGCTGCCTGCCAGCAAGCCGGTAACAAGCGCGATGGCCAGCAACATGCCCCACAGGCGATAGCTGAGCAGGTAGGAAAGCGGGATATCTGCCTGTGTAATCCGGTTCAGGTAAGGAAGAAGCAATACCAACAACGGAAGCGCCACCAGTACACCAAGCATCGACAGCAGGATAGATTCGCCGAGGAACTGCCTGACGAGATCGCTGATACCCGCGCCCACTACTTTTCTGACGCCTACTTCTTTTGCTCTTTTAGATGCCCTTGCCGTAGCCAGGTTCATGAAGTTGATCCCTGCAATGACCTGGATCAGCGCGGCGATAAGCAGGAGCATATTCAGAAAAGAGCGGTTCACTGTTTTGGTGAATTCGTTTTTATAATCGCCGCTGGTGTGTATCGCCATTACGGGTTGGAGCGACAACTGTTTTTCCATGCCCAGTTCTTTCAGTTGCCCGGCGCCGTATTTCTGCACAAATGCGGGCAGCTTTTTCTCCAGGGAAGCAGCATTGCTATTGGGTTTCAGCTTTACATAACTGGAGGTGTAGTTATAGGCTGCCCAGGCGTTATTCTGGTAAGTGTAACTGCCCATGCCTCCGCTGTTCATCGACATAAAGAGATTGGTCTGGAGGTGTGATTTACCCAGACTTTCGTCAATAACGCCGGTTACTTTGAAGGTGTGTTTTCCATAATCGTTATTGATTTCAATGAGGTTACCCACCGGATCATTGTCTCCAAAGAGCCTGCGTGCAGTGGGTTGGAACAATACTACCGAATAAGGCGCGGCGAGTGCGGTTAACGGGTCTCCATATACGAAATGAAAGGAGAATACGTCAAACAGCGTACTGTCGGCATAGGCGGCTTCTTTTTCATAAATATTTTTCCCCCTGTAGCTGAGCAGGTGTTGTTTTACGCCCAGTGCGCTGGTTTTTACGACCCGGGTGTATTGCATTACCTCTCCGAAATCATTTTTCATGGCCGGTGCAATGGGAGGAGAAGTAGTAGCAACCAGCGATGTATTCCCCTGGGTACTATAAGCGGTATTGACGCGGTAAATATCTGACGCTGCAATATGTTGCTTATCATAGCTGTACTGGTCTGTTACATACATTACAATATAGAGGCAGCATATGGTCCCGATTCCCAGACCGATGATATTAATAAAGCTGAAAGTTTTATTTTTTGTCAGATTACGGAACGCAATTTTCAGATAGTTCTTGAGCATACCAGCAACGTTTAGCCAGTAGTGATCTCCAATAAAATGCCGCTTATTTAATTAATTAGGAATCAATTAATTAAATAAGCGGCGTTATGATAACTGTTCGTTTTTAGTACAAACGCGCGTCAAAAACGGACAACATTGCTTAGGTTATTCTTCCGGTTCTTCGGCGTCGCCACCAAGACTGAAATTCATCATGGTACCTAACAGATCGCTGAAGCGGGTTTCATTTTCCACTACTTTTTTGCTGATGAGGGAATAGGCGGAGAGGCCATGGAGTACAAATTCCATGAGCAGCAGGGCTTCCTTGTTATTGACTTTAGGGAAGCTTGCCTTGATCAGCTCTTTCAAACCTTCTACTTTGCTCAGCGTAGTTTCATATTGTTTATCGCTGATATCCTGGAGCAGTTGTACCGAGTTACCTTTATCAAACCACTGGATAACGCTGCGGTAAGGATTTTCCACCGGACCGCCTGCTTTCTTTTTCTTGAAAGAGTCGGGATTGGGGAAGTAGGTAGCAAAGAGGGTGCGGATGGCTTTATCCAGCAAGTTATGCGCCACTTGCAGCGGGCCTTCCTGTTCGCCTTCGTATACCAGTTCAATTTTACCGGTGATGGCGGGGATAATGGCCTGCAGGTCAGCGATGCGTACCTGTGTATCCTTTTCCTTGTTGATGATGGCACGGCGTTCTCCGGCGCTCACGGCGTTTTCGTAGGCTGCAATGGTTAAACGGGCAGATACCCCGCTTTTTTTGTCTACGTATTCACTGTTGCGGGCTTCGAACGACACCTGTTCGATCAGGCGTTTTACCATATCGGCAATCTGCACTTTCGCAACCTGTTCGTCGTGTATATCGGCTTCCTGTTCGGTGATGAGCAGGGAGTTTTCGATTGTTTTCGGATAGTGGGTAATGATCTGGCTTTCGATCCTGTCTTTCAGCGGCGTAACGATAGAGCCACGATTCGTATAGTCTTCCGGGTTAGCGGTAAACACAAACAGGATATCGAGTGGCATTCTCACTTTGAAACCCCTGATCTGGATATCGCCTTCCTGGAGGATGTTGAACAGGGATACCTGTATACGTGCCTGCAGATCGGGTAATTCGTTGATCACGAAGATGCCGCGGTTGGAGCGGGGGATGATACCGAAGTGGATCACTCTTTCATCTGCGTAGCTGAGTTTCAGGTTGGCGGCTTTGATCGGGTCAATATCGCCTACGAGGTCGGCCACGGATACATCGGGTGTAGCGAGTTTTTCGCCATACCGTGCACTGCTGTGGAGCCAGGTGATGGGTGTCTGATCGCCTTTTTCGGCGATGAGGTCTTTCGCATAGCGCGACAGTGGATTGAAGGGATCATCGTTTACTTCTGATCCTTCCACAACCGGGATGTATTCATCCAGCAGATCGGTCATCTGGCGGGCCATACGTGTTTTCGCCTGGCCGCGTAAACCGAGAAAGAGGATATTATGCCGGGAGAGCAGGGCTCTTTCTGTGTCCGGGATGACGGTATCTTCATACCCGATGATGCCGGGGAAAGTGCTTTCTTTATCTTTTAGTTTTTTGATCAGGTTACGTCTGATCTCTTCTTTTACTGAGACTGGTTTATAGCCGCTTTTTTTGAGTTCGCCTAATGTTTTTATGTTTGTGTTCATCTTTGATAATTACGCTTTTTTGTCTTAATAAAACTTTCTCTTGCCGCTTTCAAAATCGCGGAAAAGAAATTGTCCCAGTTTATCGGTGCCGGAAAAGAAGGCTTTACCGTTATTGGTTTCGGTAAATTCCTGTACGAATTGTTGCAGCCATGGATCGGTGGCTACCATAAATGTAGTGATGGGTATTTTCAGTTTTTTGCATTGCGCGGCCAGGTTGAGGGTACGGTTGAGTATTTTCCTGTCGAGGCCGAAGCTGTTTTTGTAATACTGTGATCCTATTTTCAGGCAGGTGGGTTTTCCATCTGTGATCATAAAGATCTGTTTGTTTGGATTACGTCTCCGGCGGAGCAGATCCATGGCCAGTTCCAGGCCGGCTACCGTATTGGTATGGAAAGGCCCAACCTGCAGATAGGGCAGATCCTTGATTTCTATCTGCCAGGCATCGTTTCCAAACACAATGATGTCCAGGGTATCTTTCGGATACCGGGTGGTGATGAGTTCCGCCAGGGCCATGGCCACTTTTTTGGCGGGTGTGATGCGGTCTTCCCCATAAAGGATCATGGAATGGGAAATATCGATCATCAGGGCGGTAGACGTTTGTGTTTTGAAATCGGTTTCTTTTACTTCCAGGTCGTCCTGGCTGATGGAGAAACTGTCGATGCCGTGATTGATCTGCGCGTTCCGGATGGAGGCGGTAATATCCAGCTGGTCTACGCCATCTCCGAATTCGAAGGGGCGGGTTTCGGCATTGAGTTCATCGCCCATGCCTGATTTGCGGACATTGTGATTGCCGGTGGCCGACTTTTTCAGTTTGCCGAAAATTTCTTCCAATGCATTTTTACGGATGGTTTGTTCTGCTTTGGAAGTAATTTCTATTTCGCCGCTCTCCTCGTTTTCGCGGATATATCCTTTATCCCGCAGTTCCTGTATAAAATCGCCGATACCATAGTCCTGGTTGGTGAGATTATATTCCTTATCCAGTTCCGTGAGCCATTGAAGGGCTTCGGATACGTCTCCGCTGGTGTAGGTAAGGAGTTGGGTGAAAAGGTCCAGTAATTTCTGGAAAGGTGGTTTCTTGTTATCGTCCGGGTTGAACCTGGTAAATTGTATTCCTCTCATAGCTCTTCTTCTACTTTAAATTTACCACTTTTCGCGGAGAAACAGCAAACCGTTGGTATAATGGTATTGATGAGCCGGGATGGTTTTGCCTGGGTTATGGTATTTTCTTCGGTGAAAACTTGCATTTTAGTTTGAAAGCAACTACTTTCAATCATCAAAAAAAAAGCTATATGAAAAAACTGAGAAATGCATTGGTGCTGGCATGCGGCTTAGCGGTTGCATTGTTTGCAAATGCGGCTTCTGCTCAGGCCAGGGCAGATGCATTGGGCTGGAAGCTGGGAGCGCAGGCCTGGACATTCAATCATTTTACACTGGCAGAAGCGCTGGATAAAATGGACAGCTGCGGCATCCAGTATGTGGAAGCATTCCCCGGACAGGTAATCGGTGGTGGCATTGAAGGTAAATTTGATTACCATATGTCGCCCGATAAGCAGGAGCAGGTAAAAGCCCTGTTTAAAAAGAAACGTAAAGTATTGGTGGCTTTCGGTGTGGTAGTACCTAATTCCGATGCAGAATGGCGCATGCTGTTTGATTTCGCCAATAGAATGGGTATCCAGAGCATTACTTCTGAGCCAAAAACAGAAGACCTGGACCTGATTTCTTCCCTGTGCGACCAGTACCAGATTAAACTGGCGATCCATGATCACCCGAAACCAAGTCATTACTGGAGCCCTGAAATTGTGCTGGAAGCCATCAAAGGCAGAAGCAAATACATGGGTGCCTGCGCTGATATCGGTCACTGGGTACGCTCAGGACTGGATCCCGTTGAATGTATCAAGAAACTGAACGGACATATCGTGAGTCTTCACTTTAAGGATCTGAACGACAAATCTGCTGATTCCCATGATGTGATCTGGGGTACCGGTGTTTGCCAGATGCCAAAGGTGATGGAAACGCTGAAAAACCAGAAATTCAAAGGCCTGTTTTCCGCAGAGTACGAGTACAACTGGGATAACAGCGTACCGGATGTTAAAGCCAGTGCTGCTTTCTGGAGAACAATCGTAAGTAACCTGTAAATCCATATTACATCCCGTTGGGGTGTATATCCGGAGATAACGGAAGGAGGTGTTTTACCTGCTGCTGTTATCTCCGGATTTTTTTGGGAGATGGCTACTGCGTTATTTATCTCCCGGAGGGGAAACAGGCACGGAACACAACAACAGGAGAATGTTTACCGGTGCAGCTCCTGGCTTATACGAGCCATGGAAAGGATCACTGCATTGGCATCTCCCGCAGGGAAGGGGATTAAAAAAGGGAAGCCCATACCAGGCGGTATGGGCTTCCCTTTTTATTGTTTGCGGTGATTACTTCGCAGAGTCGTGTGCTACCGGGGCAGCATTGGAATCTTCGGTATTCACCTGAATAGCGCCGTCCTTTCCTCTTCTGGAACCGTTGGTGCCAAATTCACCTTTCATCTGGTTTAACCAGGTGATGAACTGTTGTGCATTCTGACCATCGCGTTGTAAGTCGTTGGTCATTCTGTTAGCCGGCAGTGAGCTGTAGTAGCGCAGCTGCTGTTCACAGTCCTTGATCACTTTGTTGGACAATTCTTCTGCTCTTTTCGCATCACCGGCCATATAGTAAGCGTAGATGGTCTGGATAGAAGTATAGTTGTGCATGTTACCCGGAGTGGTCATTGCATACGGGAAGTTGGTTTCCAGTATGTTTTTGTCCATGTAGTGGAGTACGTTGAGCGCACTGTCTTTCGACTGTCCTTCCTGTGTCATGGCCACAGAGAGTTTGGTGAATGCCTGACGGAGGTACATGATCATTTTCCTGTTTGGCTCATCGAAGTAGGTACCGCGGGTTTGTGCGCCACCGAATTCAAATTTGTGCATCAGGTTATCATACATCACGCCTACGTTCGCGTTGATATCCATGCCCAGCGGATCCGCAGATGTAGCTTTTGGCAAAGGTACCAGGTGATAGGTCAGACCATCTGTCTGCATATATTCACCCAGACCCAGATCGGTAGGGCTGGTGAAGTAGATAGGTCGTTTCCAGTCGTTGGCAGCAATGATATCATACACTGCCAGGTCATTTTTCAGCAGGTAGTTTTTAGTGATTTTGAAAGGCATGGAAGGTAAGATCTTCGCACTGTCTTTCGCTGCTACTACGCCATTTGCCAGGATTGTCTGCTTGTCTACCGGAATAAACAGCTGACGGGTAGGCAGGAAGTTTTCTGCACCGCCGTCCTGGGTAGTTACTTTACTGTTGGCATCATCACTTCCCATGAAGTTCATGATTTCTTTCAGGTTAAAGTATTTATCGGCCGGAATATTTCCCGGATCGAAGAAGCGGATATAGTTGCGGTTTTCACCTCTGTATTTCTCAGCAGACCAGGTCATTGGAATGGCCGGGCTTTCGTTTACGGCTCTGCGCATCTGATCGATGTACCAATCCACGCCGAGGAGGCTGAGGTTGATCACGCGGATATCCGGACGGATGCCTTCTACTTCCTGTGCGTACCAGAGCGGGTAGGTATCGTTGTCACCTACGGTGAACAGGATCGCATTTTTCTGGCAGGATTCCAGGTAATCTTTCGCAACGTCTCTTGCTACATATTTGGTAGAGCGGTCGTGGTCGTCCCATTCCTGGAAGGCCATGAGCACAGGTACAGCCAGTAAGCAGATACCGGTGGCCAGTACCGGGGTAATGGCGCTCTTGATTTTCTTTTGCAGGAAGCTGTATACCGACAGCACGCCCAAACCAATCCAGATGGCGTATGCGTAGAAGGAGCCTACGTAAGCGTAGTCACGTTCACGCGGCTGGTTACCGGCCTGGTTCAGGTAGATAACAATCGCAAAGCCGGTGAAGAAGAAGAGCAGCGATACGATGAGGGTATCTTTGCGGTGATATTTATATTGGTAGAAGAATCCGAAGAGGCCCAGGATAAACGGCAGGAAGAACAGGGTGTTGTGTGCCTTGTTCTCTTTGAGGCTGTCGGGCATCATGGACTGGTCGCCGTAGATGAAATTATCGATAAATGGAATACCGGAGATCCAGTTACCGTCACGCACGTTGCCATAGCCCTGGGTATCATTCTGTTTACCGGCGAAGTTCCACATGAAATAGCGGAAGTACATGAAGTTTACCTGGTATTGCAGGAAGAACTTGATGTTATCGCCGAAGTCGGGTCTTTCGCCTTGCTGGAGGCCCAGCCAGGTTTTATAGTAGTCAGCATGTCCCTGATCGTTGCTGGCATCCCAAACGCGCGGGAACAGCATCATATCAGCCGGATCGTATTCAGGATCCATTTTTTTGCCGGATACTTCGTATTTCTTAGGACCACGGGCGTAGATGTTAGCGCCTTCCTTGTAACCGGTAGGACGGGCAGTAAACACCTGACCGTATACCAGCGGGAAGTCGCCATATTGCTCACGACCCAGGTAACCTACCAGGGAAATCGGGTTGTCTACGTTGTACATATCTACTGAAGGGTTCGCGGTAGAGCGCACCATAGTAGTAATATAGGTAGAGTAACCCAGCAGCATGAACAGCACGAAAGAGATGGTCAGGCGGCTGAAATGTGCCGTTTTTGCAATATCTGTTTTTACGCCTGCTACTTTCAGCAGGTAAGGAATGGCAACAAAGAATGCAGCCAGTAAGAATTTAAAGAAGATGGTACCCGTGCCAGGTTCGTTGAACGCAGGTACAATAATAATGGTGGCAATTACGACAAAGGGTGCGTAGATACCGAATTTAGGTTTACGGTAACCGATGACGAGTATTGCTATAATGAGTACGAAATAGAAGATAAATCCGGAGAAATATCCCATTCCGAGAGAGTTTACGAAGAATACATCCATATATCCGGAAGCCTTAACGGTATCCTGGATGAGGTATTTCTGTACGAGGCCGGTGATACCGCAACCAATCACGAAAGCCCAGAAGGTGCCCCAGGCGCTTACTTTGAAGCGTCTGAAGTAGTACACCATTACCATAGCCGGGATGGTGAGGAGGTTGAGGAGATGGACACCGATGGAAAGACCCAGCAGGTAGCCGATCAGAACGATCCAGCGGTCGGCATAGGGTTCATCGGCTTCATGTTCCCATTTCAGGATGGCCCAGAAAACGATGGCGGTAAAGAAAGAGGACATACCATATACTTCACCTTCCACAGCGGAGAACCAGAATGAATCGGAGAAAGTATAGGCTAAAGCACCTACGGCACCGGCACCCATGATGGCGATCATTTTTTCGCGGGAGATTTCTTCTCCGGCTTTCACCATGAGTCTGCGTGCAAAGTGGGTAATGGTCCAGAACAGGAACAGGATAGTGAAACCACTGGCCAGGGCTGTCATGGTATTTACGCCCAGGGCGGCCTGAGATGGTTTCAGGAACATACTAAACAATCTTCCAAGCAACACGAACAATGGTGCTCCGGGCGGATGGGGAATCTGTACTTTGTAAGCACTTGAAATAAACTCGCCGCAGTCCCACAAGCTGCCTGTAGCTTCCATCGTTTTAATGTAAACAAAGCAGGCAATGATGCAAATGACCCAGCCGACCATGTTGTTGGTCCTTTTAAAATTCATAAGGTTGTTTTAAGGTCCGACAAAAATATAAAAAACAGCAAATTATGCTAATCTGGTGAACAGTTTTAACTTTTTGTAAATATCTTTTTGGCTGGCAGCCTTTGGATACCGGCTTTTAAGCCTCCCATTTGTGTATGAAGGGAGATTATAATATCATTAAAATTCAAGTGATTAGAGTTTCACGGCGGGCAGAACGGTCCATGCGGCCGGTTTCCCATTGAAGAGCGCCCTGGTGGCAGTCCAGGTTTCGCGGAAGAGTTCCGAGTGCCGGTACTTTTCGAGTGCGGCTTCAGATTCCCACTGGCTGAAAGTGAACCAGGTGTTTCCGGAGGCGGCATGTTCCCATAATTCGAGGTGGAGGCATCCGGGAAAGTGCCGGATCAGGTGTTGTTGTTTGTTGAAGAGTTCCCGGAAAGCAGGTACTTTCTCCGGGTCAAATTCCATTTTAACGATACGATTGATCATTGAAAAATTATTCTTACAGTTTGGTAGTATGACAGTTGCTGGTATCCGGTGGGCTGGGTAAGCTGATCGCGCCGGAAGCCCTGCAGTCCGAATAACCCGGCTGCATTGCCTTTATTGATGGCGATTTCGAGATAGCCGGCTGCATTAAAGAGTGCCAGCTTGGTACCTTCGGGTACGTCTGCATAGGTTTCACTGATCTGGCTGATCACTTCATCACGACGGAAGAAGATCCGGAACTTGCGTTTTTTGCATTGTATATCGAACTGTTGCCGGGTGATATTCACCACAACATTCTCAAAGCTATCGATATGAATGATCTGTCCTTCTATGAAATCGTCTCCTACCAGTGGCTGGAGGTTGTTCTTTACATGGATCTGCTGGGTGAGCGGCCCGAGTTCGCCGAGCGCTTTACCCCGGCTTAGTTCCCTGGCGGCAGACGCCATGAGCTGTATAATGGTAAAAGTGTTTTTGGGTGCATCCGGAGGGAGAGGCAGTTTGATGACCTTCTCCGGCATTCCCCCGGCAATCATGGTGAGCAGGCCATTGTCGGCGCAACCGATGTATTGTCCGTTATGTTCTGCTATGAGTACGTGATCGGGCCGTTTGTCGAACAGGTTGATCAGCACAAAGTGAAAGGTACCCAGCGGAAAGTAGGCAAAGGCGCTTTTACAGATATAAGTGGCCTGTGGTAAGTTAAAAGGGCTGATATGATGTGTGATGTCCGTAACATGACATTCCGGGCAGTATTGCCAGAGCTGCCCTTTAATGGCACCTACCAGGTAATCCTGCATTCCTATGTCTGATGTTAATGTTATAATGGACATGCCCGAAAATCTAAATCCAAATCCCTGTGTTCAAAACCCACCAATCAATTCCCGTCCTCACTCATCTATCCGTTTTTCATTTCTCCGGAATGGCAAATTAATGTGCGCTTTCCTTCCAAAAAAGATGCCATTGGGGGTTATATAAGATAAACTTAGTGCAAATAAAGACAAAAAACCCGAGGCGATCGTTATTTAGATGTATTTTTTTGCACTAACGTTAACGGCTACAGTGAAATAATTGTTTACTTACTGCAGGGGAGAACCGGGTTCTTTTTTAAAGTGATTGTAAACCATTTTGTCCAGGAAGCCGGGGAGGAGTTTGCTCAGCAACACTGTAAGCTTACCCTGACCGGTGAGTACCAGCGTACGCTTACGTTTAGCGATGGCCGTTGCAATGGCTGCTGCCACCGCCTCTGCGCTCATGAGCTTACCTTCATCCAAGGGAGTTTCGCTTTGTGCCTGTCCCTGTGGATTGAGGGCAGTATTGCGGATATTGGACGCCGTGAAGCCGGGACACACCCACATCACGTTAACGCCTGTATGTAAATTTTCTGTGCGCAGCGCCTCCAGGAAGCCCTGCATCGCGAATTTGGAAGCGGAATACCCGGTACGTGCCGGCAATCCACGGTAGCCCGCAATAGATGATACGCCCACAATGGTTCCCTTATTGGCCAGAATAGACGGATAAGCAAACTTGGTACAATATACCGTTCCCCAGAAATTGATATCCATCAGTGATTTCAACACACTGACATCCAGATCACGGAACAAAGCACGCATAGAAATACCGGCGTTGTTGATCAGAATATCCACTTTACCAAACCTGGTGATCGTACTTTCAATAAAAGCTTTGCAGTCGCCCTCCACACTCACATCGGCCACAAAGGTAAATAGCCGGTTATTATTGACCTCCTTCTGAAGATCATCGAGCGCATTTTGTTTTCTGCCACATACGGCTACATTAGCATCCTGCGCCAGTAATTCCGTGACAAGGGCTTTCCCGATTCCAGACGATCCGCCGGTAATGACTACCGTTTTATTTTGAAAGTACGTATTCATGGGTATAATTTAAGCCCCACAAAAATAGGTGAGTAACATCAAATTATTACAACGCATTTACAGAAATGTAATGAACTATTTTTGTGGAAGGGTGTTATAATGTGCAGTGGGACTAGGTTTTGTGATTTCTGGAATAAAAATTTGGTAGGAATTAAAATATTACTATTTTTGCACCCGCTTAACAGCGAAAATGATTCCCTAGCTCAGTTGGTAGAGCAATACACTTTTAATGTATGGGTCTTGGGTTCGAGTCCCAAGGGGATCACGAAAATAAGAGAAGCCTTCAAGTCGCGAGATTTGAAGGCTTTTTTCGTTCGATAATTTTTGTATCAGTTTTCAACAAAAATTAAATGGTTTATTTTCAGGGAGATCCGGATTCTAGTTCCATAAAGTTGTAATGTTTGTTAATACAAATTGTTTCATAAGTGAGCAGAATATATAGTTTGCCCCTCGTATTAGTTTTGCGGCATAATCGATGTTTAATGTCGTAAAATATGCCAGAACAGCACAATATAGAGTACAAGCAATCCTGGAGAGATGAGTATCTTAAATGGATATGTGGATTCGCGAATGCACAAGGGGGAAAATTATTTATTGGTATTGATGACGATGGCATTGTGGTCGGAGTTGATGAATATGGAAAATTGATGGATGATATACCGAATAAAGTGGTTAATCATTTAGGACTAGTTGCTGATGTCAATTTACATAAAAAAGAAAATAGACATTACATTGAAATTGTAGTCCCCACTAGTAGCGTTCCAATCGCGTATCATGGTATCTATCATTATCGTAGTGGTAGCACAAAACAAGAATTGAAGGGCATTGCCTTACAGAATTTGCTTTTGAGAAAAATAGGCAGAAAATGGGAAGATATGCCAATAGAAGGGGGGACATTAAAAGACCTAAATGAAGGCACCATCCAACTCTTTATTGCCAAAGCTGTTGAGAAGAACAGAATTCCATCTGCCGCGGGAGAAATGAGAATTGATGTACTATTGAAAAACCTTGATCTAATAACAGAACAAGGCCAGTTGACAAATGCTTCTATGTTGCTTTTTGGTAAGGATCTTATGAAGGTGACTGTGACAGCAAGTTTTAAAATTGGTAGATTCGGTAAATCAAGTCATGATCTTTTATTTCATGATATTGTCGAAACCAATATTTTTGATATGGCAGATAAGGTTATGGAGGTTTTAAAGACGAAGTATTTAATAAGACCAATTTCTTACAAAGGTTTAGAAAGACTAGAACCTTTGGAGTATCCGGAGTCGGCCCTACGTGAGGCAGTATTAAATTCCATTATTCATAAAGATTATTCAAGTACCTACATATTTCTTCGTGTTTATGATGATCGTTTACATTTATGGAATCCAGGAAGTTTACCTGAGGAGTTGAGCATTGATGAATTACGAAAGGAACACTCGTCCTATCCAAGGAATAAAAATATAGCAAATGTTTTTTTTAAGTCTGGTTATATTGAATCATGGGGAAGAGGCATTAATAAAATTATTGATGCTTGTTTTGAAGCAGGATTGCCTGAGCCTCTGATTGAAGAAGAGCAGGGGGGCTTTAGCATAACATTTCTGAAAGATATTTATACAGAGGATTTTTTGCGGCGATACGATCTCGAGGAAAGACATATTAAGGTATTGCTGTTTATGAAGGCGAATGAACGAATCAGCAATAGAGAATACCAGGAGTTATTTAATGTATCCAAGCGTACAGCGTCATACGACCTCCAGTTATTATTAGAAAAGAATTTGATTTTAAAGATTGGTTCAACAGGGAAGGGGACTTATTATGTTTTGCAAAGGGGCAATAAAGGGGCAAAAAGTGCCGCAAAGGGGCAATAAATGAATCTTAGTATTTATTGTTATAATGTGTATAGGGCTTCCAACGCAAAAAATTAATAAGTTCGATTTCTGTACCATATCGATCAGGAAGGAGCGTGCTACAATTCCAAATAATTTATCACGCTTTTTTATTTTTCTAACTTTAGTATGATATAAGTAGTCTACCTTAATTTGGCAGCAAATCTTTTCTTGATATGCCTACCATAAAGCCATTTAGCTCTTTTCCACTTAAAGCTAAGATTTTCATTTGTTCTAGATCACTGAACTCAACGGTTATAGAGTTGTCGTCGATCAGAAAGGCAGAAACACCGGAATCGCGACCTAGATTTTGGCAAATTTCCATATTCTTATTTATTGATGAATAATCAACAAATAACGGAGGAACATAATTTCACTGTGTGTCCTATCATATAAGAGTTAGATTAACTAATTAATAACAATTATTCAAGATTCATATTTTCAATACATGATAAATAAGATAGTTAGAGATTCTCTGTTTCAGGAGATCACGGAAAATAATACAATTCGAAGTAAGTGCCACGCTTTTTATTTTTTCAACAAATGATTGATCTTTTATAAGGAAGACACTGGTTACTCTGAAAATAACAATGAAAGAATGATTTATTTACTAAATTTAGCTACGGGCTTAGTCTATAGTGACCTCTAGGATTTAATTAGTTTTTACTTGAGTATTAATTTCTCGTAGTTATGAATTAAATATCATGTGATGGAATTGTTCAAAGATTGGGGTATTGATGAGAATCCATTTAAGACTTCGCCGCTTGAGCCAAACGAAGATGGGACTAAATTGCTTATAGGGCGCACTGACGAAATCGAAATGTTTAATGCCAACCTATTTAATACACCTTCTCTCGTAACCGTTGAGGGACCTAACGGAGTTGGTAAAACTAGTCTGATAAACGTAGCATTGTATAAATGTTATGAGAACTACTATAAATGGTACAAGGAAGAAGATGAAAAGAATGAAAAAGAGCGAAAGCGAAAGCGTCTGTTTATTCCTTGCTACAGAAATTTTCAGATTGATCCTTCAAAAAAGATAGAGGATTTTATTGATGAAGTGTTGACGGAAATAGCTCAAACACTTTTGAAAAGAGCTAAAGATTTGGAAGATCTTGGATTCGAGATTCCTGATGATTCAACATCCATTGATAAGTGGTTAAATTCTCCAATGATTTCTAGCTTTCAAGCTACATTAGGTCCTGTTGGGATGGGCTTTACAGAGGCTATCAATAGCTCTAAAGGGTTTGAGAAAAGCGGATTTAGACATAAAATTAAAAATTGGCTGCAGGAAATTTTTCCTGCTAAGCCTGGTGGTGGAGTTGTTTGTACAATAGATAATTTGGAAATAATAGGGACGTCTGACTCTGCAAAGAAAAATATTGAGGAATTGAGAGATTCACTATTCAATATTTCGGGTATTCGTTGGGTTCTTTGTGGCGCATCCGGAATTGTAGGAAATATTGCTTCATCAGCTCGGCTGAAAGGATTTTTACATGATCCAATTGAAATAAAGGAAGTAAATACGCATTGTGCTAGATCCATTTACCATAGTCGAATTAAATACTGCTCACATAATGATAGTTTCTACATTCCCTTGAGTGAGAAGGCATTTATTGTATTATTCAATAGGCTTTCACATAATATAAGAGATACTTTCAAATATGCTAGTGATTTCTGTATGTACACTTACTATAAAATGAGTGATAGGAAATGGAAGCGTGAATCAGAAAAAGATATTTGCTTTGAAGAGTGGTTTGACATGAGAGCAATCCAGCAGCATAAAAAGTGAGCTTTGACTTTATTTATAAATCATTATATATGCTCAATACATACAGATCAGAATGTAGAAAGTTCGAGTTTTGTACCACAGGGATCACGAAGCGTGATACAATTCGAAAGAATGTATCACGCTTTTTTTTGAATACCTTTTTTACCCGTCTATTAATTCTCTTTCCATCTCTTCAACGGTAGGTAGTTGAGTTTTCAAGCTGTCTGGTATAATTTCAGAGAGTTCAAAGGAACTTATACCTATAGGTTTATTCAAATCGCGCAGCGCATATTCCACTTCTATTTTATCTTTCATTCTGCATAGTATCATTCCAATTGAGGGACTATCAGTAGCATGTTTTAACTGGCTATCCACTGCGGATAAGTAGAAGTTCAATTTACCTGCATATTCTGGCTGAAATTTTCCAGCCTTTAATTCTATGACTACAAAACAACGAAGATGTAAGTGGTAGAATAATAAATCCAGGAAATAGTCTGACTCACTGATTTCTAATTTATATTGACGGCCGACAAAGGCAAAACCCTTCCCAAGTTCCAGCATAAAATGAGTTATTTTCTGTGTAAGGGCAAGCTCAATTTCTCGTTCCTGGGCATTCTCTTCTAATCCGAGGAAATCAAAATGGTAGGGATCTTTAATACTTTCAGCTGCAAGATCAGATTGCGGCTTGGGTAGGGTTGATTCGAAGTTGTGATCCGCTTTTCCTTGTCTTAAATGATAATTGCTTTTAATGTTAATCTCAAGTTGCGTCCTTGACCAACCATTTTTATGGGTCGCTTTCGCATACTGGACGGCTATTTTGAGTTCTTTTATTTTTGAAATCAGGAGTCGCTGATAAGACCAGGGTAATTGTGCCACAGGTTGTGGCACAAATTCAAATTCTTGTGAAAAGAAGAGGTACCACTGCCGGATTGTATATAAATTTCTCCGTGAGAAGCCGTTTATTTCCGGGAACCCCCTCTTCAGATCAATGGAGAGTTGTTCCAGAAAGTTATCCCCCCATTTTGATTCGGTTTGCCGTAAGACAATTTCTTTTCCTAGTTCCCAATAAAGCTCAATCAAAGCAATATTGAAATTGGCCACCGCCTTTAGTTGAGCTTGTCTTACTTTGTGCTTTATTTCTAATAGCCAATCTTTGTAATCTTTTTCATTCATAGATTATTTGTTATTATCCTTGAACAATGGTCATTATAGCTTTACCATCGGGTACATAAGTTAAAAGAACATTCATATAGAAATGAATCAATCAACAGAATAAGAATGGATTAACCATCTGATAACAATTTGGCATATTAAAATGGGAGGTTTTATATTGGATTAAGAATAGGTTTATCGGTTTATCGGCGCTGGATTTAAGGGCTTAGAGACAGCAATGCCTGCATATAGCATAGAAGAAAGTTCGATTTCTGTACCAAGGGGATCACGAAAATAAGATAAGCCTTCAAGTCGCAAGATTTGAAGGCTTTTTTACGTTCGATAATTTTTGTATCAGTTTTCAACAAAAATTAAATGGTTTATTTTCAGGGAGATCTGGATTCGAGTCCCATAAGGTTGTAATATTTGTTAATACAAATTGTTTCACAAGTGAGCAGAATATAGGGTTTGGGCTTGGTAATAATTTTTTAGGATATAGATCTTTAATACCGCAAAATATGCCAGAACAGCACAATATAGAGTACAAGCAATCCTGGAGAGATGAGTATTTGAAATGGGTATATGGTTTTGCTAATGCGCAAGGTGGTCGAATATTTATAGGCGTAGATGACAACAGTCATATCGTTGGTGTAGAGATTTGCAAGAAATGATGGAAAGGAGATTATTACGGAAAATAGGCACTACAGGAAAAGGAACTTCATATATTTTTGAAATGCTAAGGTAATACGGGCCATAAAGGGGCCAAAGGGGCCATAAAGGGGCAAGAGTGCAGGAATGGGGCCATAAAAGGTATTGTAATATTAGTATTATAACGTATGTAAAGCTTTCAAGTCAAAAAATAATAAGTTCGATTTCTGTACCATAGGGATCACAACAAAGAAAACAAACAGTATCAAAGCCACATAAATCGTAGGATTTACGCGGCTTTCCTGTTTTTGGGATATAAAGGTTTATCATTCAAAACGAAGGTGAATGGTAACATAAAAGGTTACACTGGCAATACTTAATTTTAGTGTAACCTTTCTCTCTGTAATGCTTCACTGATCAGGGTTTTAGGACCTCAAACCAAAACAATTAACACCAAACAAAACCACAAGCGTTAACCTAAACCCACAAACAAGATGAAAGTCAGTCAAGAATTATCAATTTCATTCTGGTTAAGGAAGGACAACAATAACCCCGACAGCAAAGCAACTATTATGCTGCGGATTACCATCGATGGACAACGTGATGATTTTTCACTGGGGTACCAGGTAGAACCGGCGCGGTTCAATAATAAAGCGGCCGAAGTTGCCGGCAATCGATGGAGGCTATAGAGATCAACAAACATATTCTTCATTTAAGGGGAGGGCTGATTCTGCATTATAACCTGCTGAAGGCGCGTAAGGACCGACCATTACTCTAATAATGCTAAAGAATACCTATTAAGGCATTCATATCGAAAGAAAGACACTGATACAGGTCATCGACTGAGGGAACTCTGGCCTCACAGAGAGTAAATGAGCCTTACTCCCAGACTTCTCAGGTATTTAGAGATGAATTAGGACGACACCATAAATCTTTTATATTTGTGACGGGCTATATTGAACCGGTGCTAACGAGGCTGGCAACATTAGGATTGGAAGGGCTGGTTGCCTCCATTGCTACCACTACTGGCCGGCCTGCATTAACTCAAACTGAAGAAGACGCTACAGTTGGAAATTAAAAAGGGCGTATAAGTTACTTAACTGGCTTGTAAATAATCGTTTCAATGTGTGGAAATTAAATACATTACAACATACAATAACTGACCCATATAGATTTCGATTTTTTAGGACTTGACTTAAGCCGGAAGTTGAATTGTGCAAAAGGCATAATTGGTTTACAAAACTTGATTAACTATGTTTAATTTGTTTAAAAGATCGAAAGTTGAAGATTGGGAAAAGCAAATGCTGTTAAATATCTTTTCGGATCTCTCAAGCGATTTAAGTTACTTGAAATCGCAAATTAAAGATGGAATATTGAAAAGTGTATCATTTAATACTAAGGTGATTCCTAATTATGTTGGTTTTAGATACAATCCAGAAGTTATTGGTAAGTATAGAGACGAGAATAAGAAGAGTTATATCCTCAAGGGTGCTAAAGTATATGACAAGCTTTCAAGATCTTATCTTGATGTAGATATCTATGTGCTTGCGGGTACAGTTGCTGGATATGCAACTCTTGTTAGTAGTAATGTAAACCTTGATGTTTCCAATTATAAAGTTTCAGATTTATCATGCATTCCATTTGGCGCTAATGATTATGACCGTATTTCCCACTTATTAAGTAAGGAGGCTAGAAAAAAAATTAACCCTGACAACGTCTATGAGGTTGAGTTGGATGGAGAAAAGTATTTTCATGTTAAGGAGTTGCCCGATGGAGATTTTATTGGAATTGACCTAAATGGTAAGGTTTATAAATTTTCGCATGACCCGTATGAAATTTGTGAGATAAATAAGGCTTTGGAGTTCGTACTATAAATAAGTGATTAAGGGTGATGGAAATAGAAGATGTAACTATATCAGCAAAAAAAACATGTACTCAATAAAGTTATGTGGAATTGCAGTTGTTTATTGATAGGAGTTCAGATGCGAAGAGGTTCGAGTTTGGTCCCATAAGGATCATGAAGCGTGATACAATACGAAAGAATGTATCACGCTTTTTTAATGCTATATTTAATTAACACGCTATTTTAGCTTGGCGGCATAATTATCTCTAACATGCCTACCAATATAACTATTTAATCCGCTTCCACTCAGGGCTAGTGATTTCATTTGCTCTACATGATCACTACCCGGCTGACTATAATTGTAAAGGTACATACCGCCTTTACTGAATTCAACTGTTATAGAGTTGTCGTCAAATAGAAAAGCATAGACGCCAGAATTACCTCCTAGATTTTGGTAAACTTCCATTTTAATATTTATTAATAAACAATCAACAAATAACCGTAGAGTATATTTTTAATACGTATCTTTTTTCCTATGGAAATTAGATTAACCAATCAATAACAATTAGCTAATGACAACAATGCGTTTATCCCTTGAATAAAGTAGCTTGATTTCTGTCCAAGAGGGATCACAACAAAGAAAATAAACAGTATCAAAGCCGCATAAATTGTAGGATTAGGCAGCTTTTCTCTATCCACCTGCGGAGTACTAGTGGGTTTTGCTCTCAGAAGATTGTATCAGGCATCTTTTGCGTCAATTTATTTCAACGTACGTAATAAAATGGCAAATGGGTTCATCGTCTGATTTAGGTATATTTACGGATATCCCTTTGCGTAATTTTGAGTATCAGATGCCGAAGTCTGGTTATAATATCTATTTTATAAAGTTGAGATGATGGAACTTACTTCAGCCAATACCTTCTTTGAACATATGATTTTCAACAGTGGGTTGCTACTTTTTACAGGTATGTTTTTTTTACAAGGCGTGTGGATCCCAGGAGTCATATTGGCAATCTACATCGTTCTGTTCAGGATGGGATGCCAGTATCCGGTTGCCATGCGCCTTTCAGGCCCCCTGCTGGAAATAGAGTACCGGCGGTTTTTTAAACGACGTACCCTGGGAGTAAAGATTGTAGATACCGTACTGGCGTTAAATTTACAATATGAAAGCGGTCGTAAGGCCGTTTTTATAGATACTTCGTATTATGTACTAAATATCATAACTAATGGCAAAACTGAAGCTTATGCAGATAGCAGAAACGGATTTACATATGAAAAAATGATGTCTTTTATGCAGGCTTTTGCCGATGCCAAAGCTAAATTGTAATATGGCTATTGCCTGTTCTCGGCAATACCATAGGAATCACAACAGGCATATCAAAGGTTATTAAAGCCGCTTAAATCACCCGATTTAAGCGGCTTTTTTGTTTTACCAATAAAAGGTAAAGCATACAAAAACAAATCTGAAAGGATACAGTAAAAAAATATACTTACTGTATCCTTTTCTGGAGCGTTTATCAGTAAATTATTAGGACTTACAAACCGATACAAAAGCGACCAAAAAAAATTTTAAATCGGACCTAAAACTTTACTAGACTATCAAAGTAAGTCAAGACTATCAATTCTTTTTCATCTCCGCTACAACAATTTGAATCTTGAAGGCAATGTAGCTATCTGTGTTCGGATCACCGTTACTGGATTTCCTCGTGATGGATTTTCACTGGTTTACAAAGTTATTCAATAAAGATGCTGGCGCCATTATCAGCAAATCTGCTGAAGCCATAGAGATCAATAACCACATACCGTACATCAAAATTGAACTTATCCGGCATTACTACTTATAAGCATTTTTGTTTGTATGATTGTTAAATCTTACCGGTTTTTCCGCTTTGCTACTTCTTCATTCATCACTCACCACCAATCCTGCGTTTATAGAAGAATAATCCCTGTAACGAACAAAATATAGGTCTTGCTGTTATACCGCTTATGCTACTGATGATGATAAAGAATCAATGCTACATTTATAACAATTTAAAAAGCAATGTATGTCTAAACGATTCACAGATTCAAACTTTTCTCATGAAGTGCTGTCCTCTAACAAACTCTGTGTTGTTGACTTCTGGGCACAATGGTGTGGTCCTTGTAGGGAAATGGCCCCAATTATTGAAGAGCTGTCTGATAAGTATGCCGATAAGATAATTGTGGGTAAATTGGATGTGGACGAGAACCCCGAGTATAGTAAAGGATATGGAGTTACCAGCATCCCTGTGATCATGTTCTTCAGAAATCGCCAGGTTGTTTACAAACATGTTGGCTCCATTTCGAAAGAGAAACTCGACAAGGAAATCCAGGAATACCTCGAATCACCAAATAAGATCCAGGAATCCCTCAAATCATCAGGGAGCATACATGAAATGCCGCCCCTACCAGGGCTTCCTTTGTCTCCAAAATATAAAAGGGACGCCTGACCCCAAGGGTCTTAATCCTAAAATATATAGCCCGTAAGACGGGCTATATATTTTTAAGATTTCAAACATCGCTTATCAGAACCCTTTCTGTGTTGCCTAACAAAGAGTATAAGGAACAAGAGGCATCTACCAGGTGGATTAAAAATAGGATTATCGGTTTATCGGCGCTGGATTTAAGGACTTAGAGACATTAATGCCTGCATATAGCATAGAAGAAAGTTCGGGATCACTGGAAGACTTGAAGACCTGCGCGCCGCGCAGGTCTTCTTTTTTTTGCTCTATAATGATTGTGTAGGGCGGTAGCGTTTACGAGGCTTTATAAAAAGCAGAACTATCTTTAAGAATTTACGATTGTTTGCTGAAAAATAATGCCTATCCCTGGCGTCTCAATATTAAGGCCCACAATTAATTTCCCCCTTCACAATTTGATACAATTACAATGCTGACGGGAATACGCATTTGTAGTTGTATAAGATATTCCTCGATAGGGCTGTTACTCCGCACGTAATCTATCAATTGGATTTGCCCTGGCTGCGTGAAATACTCTCGTGCCGATGATCGCACTGCAGCAAAGTAACATAATGAAGAAGGTACTAATGTATGGCACTGGTCCGGCAGCAGGATGATATTGATAAATAACCTGGAAAATAAACTTGCTGGTAAACAAGTAGCCCAAAGTTGAACCTATCACGAAAGCAATCAGGAGAATACGTATGAATTCACGGTTAACCAGACCAATGATTTGCAGTATCGATGCACCGAGTACTTTGCGAATACCAATTTCTTTGCTTTTCTTATCTATGTTCAAAGAAATTTGTGCAAACAAACCTGACGCCGATAAAAGCAAGGTAATTATAGCCAGAAAAAAAGCAATCGATTTGAATGCCTGCGTCATGCGAATTTCTTTTTCAATTAAATCCGATTGCAGATAGCCCCGGTATGGAATATTGGGCACCAGCTGATGCCATGCGGCCTGCAAGTATTTGGTTACTTGTGGCAATTTATCTTTATCAGTGCGAACAACCATAAACTTATACTCATCAGGTTTAGCCATGCGTAGCACACAGGGAGGTACAAGGCCATGCAGGCCATACTCTTTGTAATCGTTCACCACACCAACAATTGTGTAGTGCATACTATCCAGGGTCACTTGCTGGCCGAGTGGCTGTTTTATCTGCAATCGTTGCAGAAAAGTTTCATTGACCAAGATCGACGCATCTACATCAGTATTGTGAAAATGACGCCCCTGCAATAGGCGTATTCCCATAGTATTTAGGTAGCCTTCGCCACCAACCTGTGCAACCTGTGTTTGTATTTTGATATTTTCTACTTGAGCAGTTTGGGTATAAGTGCCATCACCAATTTGTTGAACACTTCCCGCTACACTTTTAATTTCCGGATTTTGTTGGATCGTCTGACTAAAAACGCGGTACTCCTGCGGGTTGTTAATTTCCACAACTGCTAACTCATTGATAGCATAACCAAAATCAACTTTTTGTTGAAATGATGCATTCTGAGACATCACAATGCCCACTACCAGCGCAAAACATGACAAACTAAATTGTGAAATCATCAGAAAATGTGTAAACCGATTGGCAGCGCCAAGGGCAGTTTTTCCTTTTAGAATCAGCAGTGGCTGAAAGGAACTCACATAAACTGCCGGATATAGACCAGAAAAGATGGCACTGACAGCTGGTATGCATAACAGGAATAGCCAAAGAGCATAATCCCGGCTATAGTCAGGGGAAAGGTCAATACCGGTAAGCTGGTTAACAGTGGGTAATAGCAAGTGGACAAACAGTAGCGCGATGGCAGCCGCTAACAGACATAATACGATGTTCTCGGTCAGGAATTGCCAGATTAACTGGCGCTTGTAACCTCCCATTACCTTTCTGATACCGATCTCCTTTAATCGGCTACTGGCAAAAGCAATGGAAATATTAGTAAAATTAAAACAGGTAATCAGTAAAATAAACAGCGACATAATGGCTGGCACTATAACGAGTATGCCACGGGGATTGGAGGTCAACTGGCTGCCATATACGTATCCAGGCATATCAATATCAGAGCTGGCTGCTATCGAAGAAAAAGGTTCGAGGGTAAAACCTGCTATTGGCCATTCGCTACGATTACGATTATGAAGTGCGACATAGGGGTTTAGATTGGTCTTCACGAAATGGGAGGCGTTCGCATTTTTTAGTTCAACAAATGTAGTTATGAGGCTTGGGTTCGCCCAATCATCCGGCGCTAGCTGTCCATGAGCAAGTCCATATTTAAAAGATGTAATGATATTGAACTGAATACTTGAATTGCCCGGGATTTGCTGCGTTACAGCTGCAACCGTGTAAATCTCAGGTTTACCTCCTGATGAAATAAGCGTCAGAGACTGGCCTACGGGTATTTGTTTTGGAAAGTATTTGTCCGCAAAAGCTTCGCTGATGATTATCTGATTCGATTGGTCAAAGCCAGACAGATTACCATATTTTATCGGGAAGTTAAAAAAATCAAATAGGGTCTTGTCTGCATAATGAATTTGCTCGTCGAAAGTATATTGACCGGTTTTTACAACAACAGCTGCACTGCTAAGCCTGGCAATCCGCTCAGCTCCGGCTGTCTCTCTTGCCATAGCTTCAGCAAGTGGTAAGGGCACTACGCCCCAGGATTGTGTACTTCCATCTATCACGCGCATACTGTTTAACCGGTAAATCTGTTCAGTATGAGGATGATTCCGGTCAAAGTTCTCTCTATAATTGTAGTTGAGGTAAGAAAGTATGCAACAGGCAATGGCAAAGCCTAAGCCTACAACGTTGAGAACTACATAAATCTTGTTGCGCCAAAGAACACGGAAAGCGATCTTCAAGTAATTTGAGAACATAAGGTTAATTTATAAAGTACTTTTAAACTGTATCGTGATGGCGCTATGCGAGCTATTTTAAAAGTCATCGTAGGCATTCTGATAATTGGTGACAACTACCATACCATTTGTTCTGATGTTGTCCTGTCTGCTGTGGTGGCCGTTTTATGTTGTAGTGACGATTATCTTTATAAGTTATAATGTGCGGATACGGACATATGTGTTCGATTTCAAGCTTCAGGAATTCATCTATTCAATATTATTATTTAAATGTGACGTTAACCATAAATAGTCTCGGAATTAAATATGTCAAACCTATGGCGCTATTTTTATTTAAAAAAATTTCCACATCGATTATATAACATTGATACATTTTAACAGATAGGGGTTAACACCGTTTGCAACAGAATGATAAAATATGTGAATGCAGATACCTGCCTGAGAAAGCAAAAGAGAAGCTATGGCTTAATGCTAATTTAGTGCTAATGTAGTGCTAATGCAAAGCTAACTTCAGTTGCACATATCACACTGATAAGTTAGAGTTAATCCCTCAATAACCCGTACCTGATAATTACAGGTTATGTATACGTAAACAGCATTTTATGCCTGTTTGATAACCCTTTAAAATATTGATTTATGGCAATTGTAACCAAAGAGCTCAGTTTTACCGGCGCAATGCTTCACTGTCTGCAAAATGAAATGCTCCGATAAAATCATTGTTCGCAGGAAAGGAGAGGCTTCGAAAGAGAAGATTAAGCATTATCACATTTTTGAACGCACACGGGAAAACAATACGGAATTCGGCGGCGGCGCAATGCCATTAAGGCAATAAGGCTCGTAAGGTGGCCTAAGATGGGCATCAAAAAAGTGATACAATTCCAGGAAAAGGAATGCATCACTTTTTTATTTTAAGGAGTATCAAATCTGCGAATAGCGTTTGTGAACTGTGGATTCTTCCATGTCCGCGCTTTAGTTGAAGCTCGCCCTGAATGCTAAAGGCGACAAGTTAGTCCTTGACTTGAACAGCCTGCCGAATGATTGTGGATGTTCAAAACCCAATCCATAGGTAATGCTTCACTGATAATGGTTTTAGGACTTCAACCCCAAATAGTTAGCACCCAAAAAAACGTAAAAGTTATATTTTATTGTCCGGCATCTGCAAAAAAAGGTAATAGTTGCTCCAGCAAAAGTTGTGGCTGTTCCTCAGCAATATAGTGTCCGGAATTTGCGATAACACCACCTTTACAGTTTTCACATACCATTTTCCAGGATTCATACGGTAGCATGGCAAAGCTTAAAGCACCACCAAGTGCTAACACTGGCATTTTCAGTTTCACTTTGACTTGCTCAGCATTAAGCTCGAAATCTAAAAATAGAGATCGGTAATAATCGAAGCCGGCTTTCATACCTCCTGGCGAGGCGTAGCAGCGTACATATTCTTTAAGCGCTGTTTCATCAATAGCTTCTTTAATAAACGTAGTTTGTTGGTAAAACCAATTTAAGTAAATCTCTTCGCGGCCTTCAACTAATAGTTCAGGTAATTCTGAAACCATATGAAAAGGGAACCACCAAAGTGATTTGCCGTTGCGGGGTAATAAAGGCCTGTTAGCTATTTGTTCCCCCAGCAGACCAACATCCAGAAAAGCCAGTTTACTTACTTCATCACGATGGGAAGCAGCATACGCATAGGCTACATTGGCACCAAAGTCATGTCCCAACAGACGAATGCTTTTATAGTCCAGCTGTTGCGTCAATAGATAAATATCATTTGCAACAGTGTAAATATCATATCCCGATGCTGGTTTGTCCGAATCACCCAAGCCGCGAAGATCAGGAACGATCACCATAAAATGTCTGGCCAATGCCAACATAATGTGACGATAAGCGTACCATGTTTGTGGGTAACCATGCAAGAGCACAATCGGCTCGCCTTCTCCTCCTGTTACATAATGAATATTGATACCATTAACGTTCGTCCACTTCTGCGTAAAAACGGTATTAAACTCCTGACCTAAATGATGGTAGTTCATAATTAAATTCTTTAGTTGACCAATTTAAGATTAAGATTACCTTTAGGCAAGTACCAACCTTTTGGTAAGTAATGAACTTGAAAGTAAAAATAAATGATTATCAAATATTTATGTAATGATAAAAACAAAAAAAGAGAAGAACAATGAGCGGAGTGCTGTATATAATTTAGGTAGCAGAACTTTTGACTGCCCAATTGAACTGACTAGTACAGCCATTAACGGCAAGTGGAAATTATTGATAATTTATCGTTTGTCGCTGCAGCACAAACTACGATTCAGCCAACTGAAAAAAGAGGTGAAGGGCGTTTCGGAAAAAATGCTCATTCAGCATTTAAAGGAAATGGAAAAAGATGGACTGGTAGATAGAATAGTATACCCGGTTGTCCCACCAAAAGTTGAATATGGTTTAACTGAGGCCGGCAGATCTTTTATTCCGGTGTTGGATATGATGAGGAATTGGGGACTCTCTTTTATAGCTGTAGAAGCTACAACATAGCATCAAAAGATTCCGTTAATCCAAAGGAATTAATAGCTTCCAACGGTCTTACCCATTACTCCTGGAACATATAGCCATGTTTATCAGGATTTAAAAGAACTGAAAATTGGCAGCATACAAACGTATGATACCGTTTTTTTTGATACCTTAAGGACCGTATCTTACGGGTAAGCAATAAAACTAATACCTATGAATACTGCTATCAAGGCATTTCTCAGCCATCAGCTGGCGGAAAATAAGTCAGCCTTTCTTGCCACGATTGATCTGCATCCATTGCTCGAACAATTCAAAGAGGAAGTGCTAGAGATTTCCATTGAAGAGAGTGTTGCTGCATTTTCTGTAGAACTGGAAGAGAACATCCAATACTGGTGGACGAATCCGGAAAAGGTTGATGTAGAAGCGGAGCTGTCTGCTATTTTGTTTGAATACAGTGACATGCGCAATGAATCTGAAATAGCAGAGGCATATGGAATAAATAAATTAACGACTCCTCTTGTTTTTCAGGTGGAACCTTATGATAATATTGGCTATTTTGATTTTGCAGAAGGGTTTTATACAGTCCCGGGCGTTACGCTAAAGTGCTGTGACTCACTGAATAAACTGGCCTACCATAATGTGGATGAAGATAAGTATGGAGAAATAGAGATATGCCTTCTCGAAGGATATGAGCGGCTGATGAATGTCTATATGTATAACGCTTATTTGTCTTTACATTTGGCTTTACAGCATTTATACGATCAGGGTAAGTTGGACAGGATCAGAAAGAAAGCTCCTTTTTACTTTTTAATAGGAGAACACGATACTGAAATGCAGTCCTTATTTGTTATCTAAGTATAGCAGCTTATTTTGTTTAACATCTTTCCCGTTGTAAAAAGATCATAACGTATCTGTTTAGATATTTATGATCTTTTTCGTTGGCGGATTCTTATAAGTTTTAAATCTTCAGCCAATCAGGGGGAATCAGATCTTTTGTATTTATTGTTGGAGTTGCAAACCAGGTAGCCGGACAAATAACAATTTTATCTTCATGTTTACATAACCATGCAGACCACCAGGCGAAAGTACTGTTGGATATGATATAATGCTTGCAATTAACCATTAACTGCAAGTAGAATTGGAATTTGGGGTCATAGTATTTTTCATCCACAAAGAATATTTCTTCAGAAGCAGAAATATTTTCTTTGCACCAATCCATGCCATCAGAAAAAACAAAGAAAACAGGATTTGGTACTTTACTTCTTATAATCTGCATTCCCTTCTCAATATATTCGATACTCACAACACCATGTATCTGCGATTTAATCTCAGTGAGATAATCGCTTCGTCTAACATTTATCATTATTGCATTTACTGATTGAATATAGTTCATTAACTCTTTCCATCTGCCCATTACTTCATTTACAAATACAAAATCCTGTTTTAGTAAAGAACTGATTTTTTCGAAGTATTTAAATGATTGCCAATATCCAGAAATTACGAGTAATAAATCATCGGTATTTTGGTCATCGAGGATGGTCAGGATATCTTCATCAAAAGTGAAATCAGTTTCATTTAGTTCATATGCTTTTAAGGTCGCAGCGTTTAATTGAAGTGGTTCAGGGTCGTCTACTATGTTCTCTCCTAATTTAAAAACATCTAGCGCATAAACTCTATCAGATCTGTTTTCTTCATAGATGGTTTTATTGAGGAATAAAGGAAGATTGTATTTTGTTGAAAGATGTCTTCCCAGTGCATATTGGAACATTTGATTGCCCAATCCTCCAAAAAGTTGTAAAGCTATCATATTGCTTATGTTTTTAATAAACTTATTGATGAATTATTTCGTGTATGCGATTCAAATAATCATAAATTCCTCCTATGATATTTTTTTTAGAAAGACTTTCTATGATCATATCATAATGTTTTATCCAGATGCAAATCGCCTCCCGATAGTGGTAGCGGTTGTTTTCGGGTTGTTTATACTTCCATGGCTTATAATATGCCCAGTAGTGAATGATAAGGATCTTGTCTGATCGCTCCGCCAATGAGCAATTGTTCAGATGGCAATAGCTATCAACATATTGGGTGGGTATATTATACTTGTGATCAAGGTGTTTATGCTTTTCTGTTGGCCATTCCGGGAAGAATGACTGAAGAAAGCCCTGGTCTCCACCATCAATGGATGAAAGCTTATCTATCTGCATTATCATCCGGTTAAATAGTCGTTGATCAGGTTCTATAACTAAAAGACCGGAGTTCAAATCTTCCCAGCTGTGATTTTTAGGAAGAAAGCCTCCGGCAATAACGGCAGACATGTGAGGCGCATGGAAAAGATTTTCAATGTTGCCAAGAACAATCATATCGGCATCCAAATAAACAATTTTACTAAACTCAGTTAATTCAAATATTCTTAGTTTTGTATATGTTACCCGGAAGTTTCTGTTAACATTGATAATAGGATTTGGATTATTGACAGGAGCTACCTGTTTGCTAGGAATAGACAGATAGTTGAGTAGTTTGATAGTGTCTGATGAAACTTCGTCGGAAGTAATCACCAGGAATGGAATATGGGGATTATGATTCTTAAGGCTCTCATGTAATACCAATATTCCCGGAAGGAAATCATCTGTAGCCAAATAACTGATGAAGGATTTTTTTTCACGCATATAGACTAATTAAATACACTATACAGCAATATCTCCTGTGGAACTATATTTTTTAAATGCTTTTTGAATAGTATCCAGTTTCCTCTCACTTTCCGCAAATAGTCTATTAACGATTCCTTTGCTGGTATTATGTATTTCAGTGACATCGGAGTAGCCAAAATCTTTTTGTATTGAAATGAATGGGTAGAGTACCATTTTGTTACTGGTTATATCGGAATACACGAGATCAGCAACAACAGTTTCATCATATGGCTCAGAGAGAATTACAGGAAACAACTTTTTATAAAGCACAACAAATTGAGCAGACAGGCAGTGATTGACCCAGTACCTGTTTTCAGTTAGAGGGATGGCATATCCAAAACGTCCGGTACCACCGGATAAATAGCTGGCTCCCTGATAGTGTGCCTCAATAATATTTTTAAGAAGATATTCTTTAGAATAATCGGATGTAAACTGATGATCATCTTCACAAATAATAATGACATCATCATCATTGTCAACTGCCATATTGATAATCTTTAGAATACTTTGCCATAGCCCATAGGCGCCTATTTCATGTTTACAAGCTTCCACAATAGTTACATCAAACTCTGGCTTTTCTGCAAATTGACTTTTTATGTGTTGAAGACGTTCCACCCGTTCGGGAAGATTGATGACGTATGTTGGAATGGTAATATTTTCGAGAGGCGGAATAGTTGCCTGGGAGGTGTTTTTTACACCAAAAGTCTCATTCACATCTTTCAATATTTTTAATCTGTTTGCTGTTGAAACAAATAGATTTGCTACTATTCCTTTAGAATTATTCTTGGGTGTGGCATCAGAATATCCGTAATCTTTTTGTATAGAAATAAAAGGATATAGGAACATGACGTTATCAGTGAGTGAGGCAAGCTGGTAGTCTGCTGCCATAAAATATTCCAGGGGAGAATTGAGTATAGCCGGAAACAAATTCCTGAAAATTACAGTAAATTGAAGCCCGGAGAAATTGCTCGTCCAGAATAGTTTTTCTGAGACCTGGATGAAGTTTTCAAACCAACTTACTCCTCCCAGCAGTATGTCTGCTTTTTTTTCTATAGCGGCAGCGATGGCAGCTTCCAAATATTCAGGTGAATAATGCTCGGTAAATTGATGGTCATCTTCACAGATAATAATGTACTCATTTTGTGCTGGTACAAGATCCTGTAATATATGTTTAATGGTATTCCATAATCCTATAGCACCATTTTTGTTTTCTTCGGCTTCAACTATTGTTAACGAAAATTCTTTTCTGCTTCTGAATTCTTTTTGAATGTTTTTCTTACGCTCAGTTCTTTTTTTCAGGTTGATTACAAATGTGGAGATGCTTTTTTCTTCCATATATTTGCTTTGAGATTGAATGGAGATCTTTTGTATAGAATTTTAATAGCTCTTTCTCATGAGGATTTGAGGCCATCAGGATGTGTCAACATAACGTTTTTAAGCCGTATCGTTGATCTTTGTAACATATATTAGGATCACAGAAAGTAATCTCTTATTCATTTTGAATAGGAGATATTCTTCGCTGCCTTATTGGATCTAAACGGAAAGGAAATATTTTAAATCATGGATTGTATATAAAGAGGGAAGCTGATGCCCATTAATGAAAATGGTAGGTGTGAATTGAATTTTAGTTTTACTACACCAGTTGGACATGCCGTCTATTTTATCTTTCTGGCGCTGTAATTCCCCATTAAGAGGGTATTTAGAGGCAAATTGATCGTAATTTTTGACGCTTTGTTTATACCAGTCTCCCAGTGATTGTGTTGTTTCTTCAAGATTGCCTTTTTCAGCGATAGCGAGCAGATGTCTTACTGGTGGCATTTTGTAGTCTCCTTCAGCAGAGGAAGCCGTAAATATGATCTGTAGTTGTAAGTCGGGATCGTTGTGCAGCAACGCTTCCAATGGTTCATGGGCATTGGCGCAAGGTTCACAATAGGGATTACAGACCTTGATGATTTTCCGCGAACCAGACGGATTTCCCAGTATAATTCCTAAACCATAGGGTTCTTCGTCAATTGCTTTTTGTTTTTGAAGCAAGGTTTCAAAGATTTGTGGATTATGTTTCAATCGTTGTAGCTCTGTTTTAGTCTGTTTGCTTTCTTTTGCTTTTTTCAGGGAAGGAGGCAATATTGTTGCAATAATAAATGGAATACTAAATCCTGCAGTTGCTTGTAATAGTAATCCCGGTATATTGTTTATTGCCGGAAAGTTTAGATGCCAGGCGCCCCAAAACGTAATAGTAGCAGTGACAGCAATAATGGCCTGAATATATAAACATAGTACGCACCACTGTTTTGCGACTTTCCATTGATAATAAATGGAATAAAAAATATATGGTAATGTAAACAGATGAAGACAAGACAAGAAAGCCAGCATTGATGTATTTGTAATACCAGCAATCAGTAAACTGATCAAGCCTCCTGAGAAATAACAAAAGCCAATAGTACTCCAGTTGATACCGAATATTTTAGCGCCTTTGGAAAAGAGCACGGCATTACAGCTGATATTCTTTCGTGCCGAACAGATCTGTTGTAAGAATGGATTGTATCTGTCTATTTCATACCAGAGCAACAAGGAGGTAACCGCAGTTCCTGTCAGCATTAACAGTGAAAACAAAAAAGGAAGCAAGGCCGACATTCCGTTTTGTATAAATGAAAACACCCCTGTAAATAATAAAACCGCCGGCAAACACAAAAGTGCAAGATATCCACCATATTTTTTTCTTTTTTCTTCTTTGATTTTTGCCTGATAATTTTTTTCCCCTGATTTTTCTTTTGGCTCCCCCATTAGCACAATATCAGTACATTGATCGGTAAAGTTACCTATATGGGTTTCCTTCCATTGCTTTTTTTCATAATCGAAAAACTTGGCATGAGTTGCACTTATTTCTTTTACCACACTGAAAAAAACATTTCCATTATCATCACCTTTTATCTGGGTAATAAATGGAGTAGGAATATTTTTAAACTTATCCGGGTCAAATTTTGCCGTCAGATTTTCAATTCCATAATTGTTGAGTATGTCGCTAATACTTAATAAACTTGGGAAATCAGGATGTTCCTCGATCTCCTTTTTTAAGGTGCTGGGAGAGATGCTAACTGATAGAAGTGATGAAAACAAATAGGCAACTTCCGCTCCATTACTCGAAGAACCAAACAGGTTAGAGAATAAATAACGCATAGGTATTCGTATTTTACAGTACTTAGGAATTATATCAACAGATACTTGAAACGTGGCTTGAATTATCAACGTGGACTCACTATAGCTACATGTATGGGTTTGCACAATCTGGGTTTTCAACTACGCTACATGTAAACTTCGGAAAAAAATATTTTATCTTCAATGATAAAGATAACATAAGTATGATTTCAAATCTAATACTAAAAATTTAATTTCAAAACTTTTTTATATTTAATTGTTACATTCATTGTCAACCTTAGCATATTAAAAATATGTCCTTTTCCTTCTACCGCCAGCTTAACGCTATGGATTGTGGCCCCACCTGCCTCAGAATGATCGCCAAACACTATGGGAAGCATTATAATGTCGACACCATAAGACAAAATGCAGGTTTTAGTAAACAAGGAGTTTCATTATTAGGAATTAGTGAAACTGCCGAAAAAATGGGATTCAGAACAAGAGGAGCGCAGATTAACTTTGATAAACTTTATACTGCTCCATTACCCGCTGTATTACATTGGAATCAAAACCATTTTGTTGTCCTTGTGTCAATTAATAAGAAGATTGCAAAAATTGCAGATCCGGGAAGAGGGATTGTATCTTACAAAAAGGCTGAATTTCTGCGATATTGGGTTTCTAATAGCAAAGATGAGATAGGGGAGATTGGTACAGTACTGCTGATGGAACCTTCACCGGCTTTCTACGAAAGCGAGGGTGAAAAGGAAGCGAAACTTAACTGGGGTATAATAACCAGATATCTTCGGCCAGCCAAGGGGCAGTTTATACAGATTTTTATATCCTTGCTTATTAGTTCACTGCTGCAACTGGTGTTTCCTTTTCTAACCCAAACGATGGTAGATACGGGGATCAATACCCGAAATCTGCAATATATTACTATTGTCCTTTTTGCCCAGTTGATGCTTACTTTTAGTAGTACTGTTATTGGTTTTATCAGAAGTCGTTTGCAATTAAGGATTTCGAATAAAATAAATATCGCTGTCCTGTCGGATTTCTGGATAAAACTGACAAGATTACCGATATCCTATTTCGATACGCATCAAACGGGTGATACATTACAGCGTATAGGAGATAATGGACAGATACAGTCTTTCATTACAGGACAAACAATGGGAACTATCTTTTCCATTTTTAATTTCTTTATTTATGCTATTATTCTCATCTCATACAACATAAATCTCTTCCTGGTATTTACCGCCGGTAACCTGCTGTATTTTGGCTGGATTCAATTGTTCCTTCGTATACGCAGAAAGATGAATTATGAAACCTTTTATCTCTCTGCGAAAGAAAATAGTGCTACGTTGCAATTAGTACAGGGTATGCAGGAAATCAGACTTAATAATGCAGAGCGACTTAAACGTTGGGAATGGGAGAATATACAGGTAAACCTGTTTAATCTGAAGTATAAAGGATTAAACTACGGGCAATGGCAAGGGGCAGGCGGGTTATTTATCACACAGGGAAAGGATATCCTGTTAAGCTTCATGGTAGCCCAACTGGTAGTAAACGGACAACTGACCTTTGGAACAATGTTGGCAGTACAATATATTATTGGTCAGCTTAGTGGCCCTGTTGGGCAGTTTATAGGCCTTTCGCAAAGTATTCAAGATGCTAAAATAAGTATGGAACGGCTCAACGAAATTCATCAGTTGGAAGATGAGGAGCCCACAAACAAGTCTTTCATGACTTATTTGCCACAAAGCAAGGACATTACAATTAACAACTTGTCATTTGCTTATCCTGGTGCCGGGAATGACAACGTATTAGAAGATATTAATCTTGATATACCCGAAGGAAAAGTTACTGCTGTAGTAGGAATAAGCGGTAGTGGCAAAACAACACTGTTAAAGCTTCTTCTTAAAATATATGATCAGTATGAAGGCGAAATAAGGATCGGTGAAAGTAATTTTAGATATCTCAGCCCTTCATTTTGGCGTAGGCAATGCGGGGCTGTATTACAGGATGGATATATTTTCAATGATTCCATCGCCAGGAATATTGCTGTAGGTGATGAATATGTGGATCATGAAAAGTTGTTGCATAGCTGCCGGGTAGCTAATATTCTTTCTTTTATTGAAAGTTTACCCAATGGATTTAATACACAGTTAGGCGCAGACGGTGTAGGTGTGAGCCAGGGGCAACGCCAGCGACTTCTTATCGCCAGAGCTGTATACAGAGATCCCAATTATCTGTTTTTTGACGAAGCAACAAACGCACTGGATGCTAATAATGAAAAAGTTATTGTCGAGAATCTTGCTAACTTTTTCCAGGGCAGAACGGTTATCGTAGTAGCGCATCGGCTCAGTACCGTTAAGAATGCAGATAAAATAGTAGTACTACATCAGGGGAAAATAGCAGAAGAAGGTACACATGCCTATCTGACCTCCATACGTGGCCGCTATTATGACCTTGTGAAAAACCAACTTGAATTAGGCGCTTAATCTATACTGTTAAAATAATTATTATGGAAAAAGAACTGATTGACAAGCAGGAGGAAAAGGAATTTCTTGCTGCCAAAACGATCACATCCCGTATTAATCAACGCTCAGAGCTATCTGAAGAGATAATTTCAAGGAAGCCGGATTTCCTTGAGCGATGGGCCTTACTGTTTTTTTTATCTATACTACTGGTATTGTTCTTCTCTACCTGGTTTATAAAATACCCTGATATCATTGAAACAAGGGCTATACTTACTGCTGAAAATGCTCCTAAAGAAATAGTAACAAAGCAGGATGGCCGTCTTGTTAAATTATTGATTCATAATAATGACGATGTGGCCCAAGGGGAAATAATCGGGTGGTTTGAAAGTACTGCCAGGCATGAAGATGTTTTGTTTTTATCAGAACAGCTGGATAGCAGTATAGCTTTGTTAAACTCGGGCCAGATTAGTAAAGTAGCAACCCTGTTTAACAAACGGTTTGACAATCTGGGTGAACTACAATCCTCTTATCAGAAATTTATTACAATATGCCAGCAGTACAATGATTATATAGTTATGGGATTCTATGAAAGAAGAAAATACTTCTTGCAAACCGATATCTATTCACTTGACAGTGCACGACAGATTATTTACGGACAGAAGGAGCTGACGGAACAGGATGTAAAACTTGCAGAAGAGACCTTTAGTATGAATAAACAACTGCTCGCTGAGAAGGTATTGTCGAATGAAGAGTTTAGGGTTGAGAAAAGTAAATATGTAAACAAGACATTAGCACTTCCTCAGCTGGAGACTTCTTTGTTATCTAATACTTCTCTGCGAAGAGACAAGTTGAAGGAATTGGATCAGCTGGAACAAGATGTTGCCATACAGAAAACGGGATTTCAACAATCGATACAATCCCTGAAAAGTGAAGTAGATGATTGGAAGAAGAAGTATTTTTTACAGGCTCCGGTTGCCGGGAAAACGTCATTTATTATTCCGCTACAGGAAAATCAATATCTGAAAGCAGGTAAGGTACTGGGATATATCAATCCTGATGATACACATATTTATGTAGAAGCTAATTTGCCACAGCACAATTTTGGTAAGATAGATACAGGATTTCAGGTACAGCTGCGTTTTGAGGCCTATCCATATCAGGAAAATGGCTTTGTTGAAGGCACGCTCAGCTATATTTCCAGTATTCCTTCAGATAGCGGTTTTCTGGCTACCATAAGGCTAAACAGAGGTCTTGTAACTAATAATAACAAAAACATACCCTACAAGAATGGATTACGGACGCAGGCAATCATCATCACAAAAAACCTCAGATTGATGGAAAGGATGTATTACAATCTGGTAAAATCCACCTCAGTGGGCAACAAGTAAGCTGTGTTAATAATTTTGAATTTGATAAATTTATTTATATTTTAGGATTATAGTTTTGTACCTGGATAAGATTGTTTTTTAAAACCCATTATGAATAAAATTCCACTATCTCCAAAAACTATCTACAGATGTACCATTGATGTACTTATAACATCAAAAAATTATCGTAGCCCTTTTCAGTATAAATACATGAGGGATTTCATTCAATAAATTTCACCCTATGGCCATTTTGAAACATATTAAACGTCTGAAGTACATCGATTATCTCATTAAGAGAAAAGCCACTGGCAACCTTGAGAACTTCGCCCAAAGGAATGGTTTATGTAAAAGAGCTATGACGGATGTTTTGACAGATATGAAGGAACTAGGATTTCCTATTAAATTTGACAGAATGAGAAATACCTATTACTATGATGAGAAAGGAGAAATGGTGAAACATCTTTTTATAAAGGACGGACAGGTATTAACAAGAGAAGAAATGGCGGCTATTGGCAAGGATGAAAATTTGTGCTTCTCCGAAATAACCGTTTTTGAACTCTGTAAAAAGATATGAATGTGTTCATGGCAGATATACTGCTATGAGAGATTTTAGTTTTGAGTCGATATTAATTATTTATAAAAAAAAATAGCGATGAAAAAACTAAAATTGAAAGCTTTAGAGCTGGGAGCTTCTGAGCTCCTGACCAGGGTGCAGTTAAAAAATGTATTAGGTGGATTTGGTGGCAGTGGTAGTGGAAGCGGCAGCGGAAGTGGAAGTGGCAGCGGAAGTGGTAGTGAAGAGCCGTGCGTTAATGAATGCGGACAAGGAACATTAACATGTCCGACTGACAAAAAATGCGAGAGTGTTTTGTGCCCGGATGGCAATTTTTACCATGGGGTATGTGTACCCAAATAAAAAAACTACCTGTAGCATGATTTTATGCTACAGGTAATTTCTTATGAATAGGAACATAATAAAGCTGCCTATGTTATTGATATAGATTTGCATTTTATTTTTTATGTGTCGGAGATTTTTATAATAATATAGATTTTGTTGTTAAAGTATGAAGAGCTTATTTGGATTATCAGTTTTGTTAAATATAGGCCTGATATTGACTGTGTCAGCACAAATGCCAGTTAGAAAAGGTCCGGCTGCACCTGAAGAAATCAGGAAGGCAAAAGTAGAGCTGGAAAAGGATTTCAATAACGCTGCATTACATAGGAAATTTATTACTGCAATGGGAATAAGACATCCCGACCTTCCATCCCAGTATAGAATGTGGATCCAGCAATATCCCGGAAATGCCGCTATCCCATTAGCGTTAGGTACCTATTTTTACAATGCTGAAATGCCGCAGGCCAGAGAGTTTCTTTTGAAATCTGCTGAAATAGATTCAGGGAATGCCCGGATTTGGAATATGTTGTTTGTGGATGCAAGAATAAGAGGTGAGAATCAGCTTTCAGATGTGTACCTGAATAAGGCAATGCTTGCAGACACTTCAAACATTGGATATAAGGCAGATTATATTTATTCTTTGATGGACAAAGATTACAGCGAATTTAAGCAACACGCGCTGAATTTTTTAAATCGTTATCCTGAAAATACTCATAGCGTATCTTTACTTTATTTTATTGGCCGCCGTGCAAAAAGTCAGGCGGAAAAGATTAAGTATTTTGAAAAACTCTATCATCTATATCCGCCAAAAAAATTCTCTTTTTCCGAATCAGCAACGAAAGAGTTAGTGGATATGTATATGCAGACAGATCCTGAAAAGGCACTTGCCATCGTTAATGAAAGCGGAGAGGAAGGAGATTGGAAGATCCGTAAAAAATTGGCGGAATCATTAATCCTTACAAGAAAATTAGAAGACAGTAAAGATTATACGAATGCGAGCATTGAACTAAATAAAGCTGTACTTCCGCGTTGGAACTATATAGATGACTTTATTACTATTAGAAAATCGTTTTTACTCGATAAGACAGGTAATACTAATGCCGCTTATGATAGCGTGGCTGCTAAATTTGCTCAGATGCCAACAGATAGACTTTATGATGCTTTGGCATTTTATGGTAAAAAAATAGGCAGAAATAAATTACGGATAGATAAAGACATTGCAGCTATCAGAAATAAGATCGCCGTTCCCGCATACGCGTTCGATCTTGGGCTTTATACTAAAAGCAGTAATTTGAAATTGGAAGATCTGAAAGGAAAAGTTACTTTGCTAACTTTCTGGTTTCCTTACTGCTCCCCATGCAGGGCTGAGTTCCCTTATTTCCAGAACGTGATTAATAAATTCAGTGATGAGGAGGTGGCATATGTAGGTATTAATGTTTACCCTGAGCAGGATGATTTCGTACAACTTTTCTTAAAGAATAGCAGATATTCATTTATCCCTTTACGAGCGACCCCGGAATTTGAAACCGAATATTATGGGGTAAGTGGAGCACCCCAAAACTTTGTTATCGATAAAAAAGGCCGGATTGTTTTCAAAAAATTTCAAATTGATCAAGATAACGAACGCACGCTCGAATTAATGATTTCAGGGTTATTAAAGATGTAGTTGGGCCTCTGTTTGAGGATGTCTCGAAAATAGCAAAAGACATTCTTAAGAATGCCTTTTGTCGTTTCTATTGCTTGAAGAATTTACTACACGTTTAACGTCTTTATCACACTGGCAGGCCATAACTGCGTAACTCACCTTCTCCGGTTGTCAGCAACAGTTTGTCGTGCACAATCATTACATTAATAATATTACTGCTGTAATCAAAGATATAATCCGGGTTGGTGGTAGGGTTACCATCCAGGTTGTATGCGGTAAATTCAATACCTTCTGGTCTTACCTCTGCCTTACAACGTAAATCTTTTCTGTCGAGCAACAGTAATCTTCCAAACTGCGAAACTACCAGGATGTTATTGTCATCTACAAAAAATACGCTGTAATTGATATTATCCGGTTCGGCGGCAGGAAAATCTTTGCTACCGTCGAAAATGGCTTCCTGTTCCTGTGCGGCTACCCGGGCAATTTCAGGGAAGGAGTAGATGGTTAACGGACCGTCGTAATGAGGAGCCATAACACATTCTTTTCCGGATGGCGAAAAATTACCCATGATGGCATCATCACATTGGGTCAGTTCCGTGAGGACGATGGCGCCATCGGTTAACTGTAACTGCATCTGGATGGATTTATCTTCGCCGGCGGCTGCTTCCAGTAAGATGATGTCATTGTCTGGCGTAGCATGAAATCCGTAGGTATATTGCTGACTTTCCAGCAGCGGATAAGCAGCTATTACTTCAAAAGTGGCAGCATCCATTACCTGTAAGGTGTCCGTTTCGTTTTCCTCACCAGGCAATACAAACCAGATCGTTTTATTATCCCTGGAAAAATAACAGGCGGCACCCAGGAACCAGCCCCAGGAACTATGTTCTACAGTATGTAGTACTTTAGTACCTTCTGCGTCAAGAATACGCATGTCAGTCATACCCGCAATAGCCATCAGGCGGCCATCGGAGGAGGCAGACAGCTTACTGCTTACATAGTTTGTATTCTTTCCCTGGATGATTTTCTCCCAGACAATTTCAAGATTGGCATTGAGTTTTGTAATCAACGGCTGACTTGCAAAGTTCATCAGGATCTCTCCATCCGGCAATGGCACTACGTTTACCGGGTTAGCAGTGAATGTCAGTTTGTTCTGTAAAGGCAGCTTTATATGCGGAAATTGACTCATATATTTTGTTTATACCGTCGCAAAGATAAGGCACAAACAACTTTTCCCCATGGATTGATTACCGGCATAAGCAGTACCACCATATCTCTACCGATTCCATTCAGCTGCGTCATCTGCCACAGCCACCGCTTCTATCTCAATCAGCGCATCAGGGGAATAAAGGGAAGATACTTCCAGTATGGTATCCGCAGGGTAGGGGGCGGTAAAGTATTTACCTCTCAAAGCAACGATCTTATCAAAGTTGGCCATACTCTTTAACAGGATAGTGACTTTCACCACATTCCTAAGGCTGGACCCTCCGGCTTTCAATACCTTTTCCAGGTTCTCAAACGCTTTGGCTGCCTGTGTGTCGAAATCGCCGATACCGGTTAGCTGGCCATTATCATCGATAGCGGTTTGACCGGAAATGAATAGAAGATCTCCAACACGATATCCCTGGGCAAGACGAAATGGTTGGTACGGGTCTGGATTGATTTTTATTTGTGAAATTTTCATTTTGTTATTTTTTAACGGATAATTTGAATGTTCGTTATGAACACAAAGGTATCCCATGCGTCACCGTCGCACGTATAACTATTATAAGAAATGGAATTAAACTAATTTAATTTTTCAGGTTTTTCTTCCTGATCTGGCTCAGGAATACAGGGGTAATGCCCAGATAAGAAGCGATATGCTTTTGCGACATACGCTGATCAATAGAGGGGTATTTTTTTAATAACTGTATATACCGTTCAGCTCCTGTGCTGGTAATGTTGCTTAAAATACGCTGATCCTGCGCGGCACAGGCGTTTTCATTGAGTACACGCCAGAAGCGTTCCAGTGCCGGTATTTCTTTCAGTAATTCTTCTCTTGCCTGTTTTTCGAGCTGCAATACCGTAACCGGTTCTGTAGCAATAATATTACGTGTAGCTGGTTCCTGCCTGATAAAGCTTTGAAGATCTGATATCCACCAATCTTCCATTGCAAAATGCAGGGTGTGTTCATCTCCCTGGTCATCTACATAAAAAGACCGCAGAAATCCTTTACATACAAAACTTTCATGTCTGCAGATATCGCCTTGCTGCAGCAGGTATTGCCTGGGCAGTAAATGCCGTAGCACCAAAGCATCGCAAAACCGTTGCTTTTCGTCTTCCGTTAAGGTGACCCTGGCACACACATGATCAATGATCATATCATAATAGTTGGAAGATACGGACATCAGCTATTTTTACGGGCAAAGATAAAAAATAAGGCTCATTACATTCAAGACATATAATCGTCTATAGTATAGGCTGTCGGCCTTCGCCTAAATAGGTTTCCAGTTCAGTGAAACGGTACAGCCATGTTTCGAATACCTGAACAGACAGCTCGTCATTAAAGAACCTGAAAAATTGAGCTTGTATATCTATGGGAAGTTTAGCCATAAGTAATGATATAGGAATGCCTTAAAGGTATTTCTCCACAAGATAATGAACCAGGGTTTAAAAATAGGGATATTGCCAACCGGGTGAAAATAGAAAAGTAAACTTTACCCATACCGGATAAAGGCAAAAACTTATCTTCGCACAATACCGTCATGCCGAAAAAAAGCAAACATATTCCTGTTAATACGTTGCCTGCCGGAGTCAGGGAGGGAATTGTTATTATGAGAAAATCACCAGACGGACGTCCTGATTTTATAGAAGTGGAGCGGCCACACCGGGACAATGGGCATCTATTTATCTTACAGGAAAAAGGAACAACGCTTATTGAAGTTGACTTTAGAAAATATCACATCAGGCCATCTTCCATCCTCTATATACACCCTGATCAGATACACCGCCTGATAACTTTTGAAAAAGCAACGGTCGCCAGCTGGATCATTACCAGTGAAAATCTGCATCAGGACAACCTGAAACTATTAACAGCCCTTAAGCCGGTAACGCCTTTGGCCATAGAAGCAGATACCCTTGCGGTTATTTCAGACACTGCTTCGCTCTGTATACAGTTTTCCGAAAGGAAACAGGAACGTTTATATGACACCATTCTGAAAGAAAGTTTAAATACCCTGGTTACTTTGGTCGCCTCCCAATATATAGCGCAAACAAAAAGCGCCGACAGTTACGCACGTTTTGAAATAGTTACCCAGTCATTCAAATCTTCGCTGGAGGATCATTTCACAACGGTGAAAAGTCCTACGGTATATGCCGGCTACCAGCATATATCTACGCCTTATCTGAACGAATGTGTCAATGCAGCTACCGGGCACTCAGTTTCCTGGCATATCCAGCAGCGTGTGGTCCTGGAAGCGAAACGCCTGCTGTATCATTCCGATAAATCAATAAAAGAGATCGCGGGCGAACTCGGGTACGGCGACTACTCCTATTTTACCCGCTTATTTGTTAAGGTGGCCGGGATGACACCAGTCGCTTTTCGGAGCAAAAACCACGATTAGTCCTATACTCTCTGCGTATCAGCATTGTTGGTATCCGGCATTAGCCGTTCCTTTGTATCAGCAAAAAGGATATGAAAATGGAAGCATCAGAAAATACTCATTTACTACAGCATAAAGAAATAGCCATCGTAGGAGGTGGCCCGGGCGGTTTGACATTAGCCAGACTTTTACAGCTCAAAGGCGCTCATGTGAAGGTATATGAAAGAGATATCAGTAAAGCCGCCCGCGTGCAGGGCGCCATTGTTGATCTGCACTTTGAATCAGGGCTGAAAGTGATGGAAGCTGCCGGTTTAATGGACGCCTTCAAAGCGAATTATATGCCCGGCGCCGATCAATTCCGCCTGGTAGATAAGGAAGGGAATATTTTTATTGAAGACAAAAGCAATGGTGTGGGCGGCGGTTTTGGTGATGAACACTTCAGACCGGAAATTGACCGGGGCGCGTTAAGAAATATGCTGATTGATGCGCTGCTGCCTGACACCGTGATATGGGATAGTCAGTTAGTGAGCATGGCGGAGGCTGGCAACGGCTGGAAACTCAGCTTTAAAAACGGCACAATAGCTACCGCTGATATTGTAATCGGGGCTGATGGATATCGCTCGAAGATCCGGCCTTATGTAACAGATATTAAGGCATTATATTCGGGCGCCACCATTATCCAGGGTGAAATTGATAACCCGGAAACAGCATGTCCTGAAATGTATGCGCTGGTGAACAATGCCAACCTCATCGCGATGGATATAGGCAAAACCATCGCAGCGCAGCCAAGAGGGGATGGAGGACTTACATTTTACGCATCTTCCCTTTACCCGGAAAACTGGGTAGAAACAAGTGGTATCGATTTTAATGATAAGGAGGAGGTCGCCGCTCATTTAATAAAATATTATGAAGGATGGAGCCCCTTGTTTGTTTCGTTATTTAAAGTATGCCCGCGCTTTGTTCCAAGACCATTGAACTATTTTCCTTTAGATCAGCACTGGGAGGCCAGGCCCAACCTTACCCTTATAGGAGATGCCGCTCACCTGATGCCCCCATCCGGAGAAGGGGTTAACACCGCTATGCTGGATGCGCTGGATTTAAGCGAATGCCTTACTGGTGACGAATTTGATAATATACAGTCCGCCATTGGTGCATATGAACAAAAAATGAGGGCAAGGGCGAAAATGCTTGCGCAGGAAGCGCTGCAGGGAATAGAGGAATTTTCTGCTCCCACAGAAGAATCAATGAAGCGGCTGGCGGCGCAATTTAATCCAGGCGAATGATAAAAAAGCAGCGGCTTTTTACCAGGTCATCACAAAATATTCACGCTCTCATGGTATTCACTTAAATTTAAGATCAGCAATATCACATGAGTTATGAATAATAAAAACATCCTGGAAAAAGCGAATGCAGCTGTTAGCGAAGGAGACAATGAAGGTTTTCTGTCGTTTTGTACCGACGATACAACCTGGACATTTGTAGGCGACCAGACCTTGCAGGGAAAGGAAGCTGTCCGGCAATATATGGCAAAGGCCTACGTGGAGCCGCCAATATTCAGGGTAGAAAACCTGATCGCCGAAGGTGATTTCGTGACGGCAGTCGGCGAAATCAGTATGAAAAACGAAGAAGGAGTAATGGTCGATTATACCTATTGTGATGTATGGCGGTTCCGTGATGGTAAGATGGCGGAGTTAAAGGCTTTTGTTATCCAGGAAGACTGACATTCAGGTGTTGTCAGTACTCAATAACAAAGGCTCCAGTTCCTCCCGGTGCCGCTCGCCCCAGCGCGCGGTAGAGGCAATAACAGGGATAAGCGTTTTCCCCAACGGCGTCAGCTCATACAGTACTTTCGGCGGCCGCTGATCGAAGCTGGTTTTGGTGATGATACCATGCTCAGTTAGCTGCTTCAACTGCGTATCCAGCAGCCGGCGGGATGCTTTGGGCATCTTTCGCTGTAAATCACCCGGCCGGTTGATCCCTGAATGAATACACCAGATCAGGCTGATTTTCCATTTACCATTCAGCACTTCCATAAAAATATGAAGCCCGCATTCAAGTTCAGGCGCTAATTTTCTTTTGTACATGCTGCAAATTTCGCCTTTTTGTCCGGCTTTTACATACGGCTAAATTAAGCCGTACTTGATTAAGCGGAAATACCTGTTGACCTTTGCAGCATGAAATACAAATTATTTGGAACACACACGGGTTTACCCGTAAGCGAATTTGCACTGGGTGCCTCCGCTTTTGGAGAACGGAGAGGATATGGCGCCACACGGGAAGATATTCCGCAGATTTTAGCTGCTTACGCAGATGCCGGCGGCAATTTTATTGATGTAGCTGATCAGTATCAGCTGGGGGAGGCGGAAGAAATAGTGGGCGGCTTCATCGCATCCCGGCGCCACGATTTTGTGATCTGCACAAAATACACCCGGAGCAGCGAAACAGATCCATCACCGGCCAATGAAGGGAACCATCGCAAAGCCATGCGTGGTGCTGTAGAAGCCAGCTTAAAACGCCTCAAAACGGATTATATAGATATCTATATGCCTCATTACGATGATGGCCGTACTCCCCTGGAGGAAATTGCCCGTGGATTGGAAGATCTGGTGAAAGCCGGTAAAGTAGTATATCCCGGACTGGCAAATTTTCCAGCCTGGAAAGCGGCGGCTATTGCCAGTACAATTCCGTTAGCCGCATTACAGATCGAATACAACCTCGCGCAACGGACCGCTGACCGTGAACTGATGGCGATGGCCGGCTATTTTGGCCTGGGTACTATGCTATACTCGCCATTGGCGGGAGGATTACTGACCGGGAAATACCGGCATGGCAACAAGGGAAGGCTTACTCTGTCTTCACCGGATGCATACCAGGAAGACCAGCACACCAAAGCCATCATCGACCTGTTAGAGGTTATCGCAGCAGAAACCGGCGACACTCCCGGTCAGATAGCGTTGGCCTGGACGCTCCACAAAAATTGTTTCCCGATCATTGGTGCCAGATCCCTTGGTCATGTTAAGGAAAGCTTACAGGCGCTTTCGGTTGATGTAAGCCCGGAACAGCTATCGCGCCTGGATAGTATCAGCGCAGTAGCAATGGGATATCCGCATGACCTGCTTAAATCAGTACAAAGGACTTACTGATATTTAAAAAATACCGGCATTTATGGCATTTTTGCCGTAGTTTGTTGCCATAATCGAGCGCTATTGAGCATTGACGGAAATCGGACATATGACGAAAAAGAACTGCTACTGAAGATTGCGGAGGGAGACGAAAGGAGCTTTGGCGCACTAACAAAGCTTCATTGGCCACAAGTGTATGGCACGGCCCTGCGCCTGACCAAATCACCGGAACAGGCCAAAGACCTCGCCCAGGAAATGTTCATCAAATTATGGAACAACAGGAGCAAACTGCCTGAGGTGGATAATCTCAGCGCATATATCTATGTTGCTGCGCGTCATATTGTAATGGATTTTATGCAGAAGAAGGTGCTGCACGTCGATAATATGTCGCACCTCGCCGAGTATTTCACCGAAAATTCCGTCAGCCACCCGCAAACGAGCCTCGAACTGAAAGAACTGCAGCAAACCGTTTCCGCAGCCGTTCAGGCCTTACCCGAGAAAACAAGACAGGTGTTTGTATTACATCGCTTCGAAGGCAAAACCCACAGGGAAATCGCTGACCTGCTCCAGATCTCTGAAGTCAGCTCCAAAACATATATCGTAAGAGCCCTGAAAGATATCCGCCGCTATTTGTCCAAACATGCGGGCGACAACTCCCTGCTGCTTATTTTCCTGCTCAGCGAATTTTTTCAATAATTTTTTTCGGCAGACTGTCTTACCCCTTTCCTTTCTTCCGTCATATATAAACGTAAACGTGATATCATGACCGATGACCAGGTTAGGGAATTATGGGAAAAGTACCTCCAGGGTACTGCTACCATCGCCGAATTAACGGAGCTACGACAAATTTTTAGTCAGTCGCCCCACCATGCACTGTTCGACGAACTCCTGCAATCCGCGTTCACAGAGCCCCGGCATATAGAGCAGGGAGATTATGATGTGAATGATGTGGTGAATGAACTACTGTTACGCATCAACGAACGTCCCACCAGGCGCCTCGCTTTGCCGCGCTGGACCTGGGCGGCCGCTGCATCGTTGCTGTTGCTGGCCGGCGCCGGAAGCTTCTGGTTATGGAATAAAAATGAAAAGAATCAGACACCAACCCATATCCCTATCGCAAAAGCAAACATACCGCCGGGCAGGGAAGGCGCCATTCTAACCCTGTCTGATGGAAAACAGGTAGTGCTCGACAGCCTCGGCAGCGGCATCATTGCCCGCGAGAAAGGTAGCGAAGTAAGACTGGAAGACGGCCAACTGCAATACAATCCGGCAGGCGGGGCAGAACAGACAACCGTTTATAATACCATGTCTACTCCCCGTGGCCGGCAATTCCAGATGACATTGCCCGATGGAACTAAAGTCTGGTTAAACGCGGAATCAGTGATCCGCTATCCGGTTGCCTTTAACGGCCATGAAAGAAAAGTAGACATTACCGGAGAAGCCTACTTCGACGTAAAGAAAGATGCCACCAGGCCATTTATTGTACAGGGGAATAATTTTATCATACAGGTACTGGGTACCGAATTTAACATCAATGCTTATGCAAACGACGGAGCAGTAAAAGCCACCTTACTTACCGGCTCCATTAAAGCTACCACCAATAGCACCACTATGCAGCTTACACCCGGCGAACAATGGGTATACACCGTGCCGGGGCAATCTCCAAAGATTCTACAGAACGCAGACATTAACCATGTAATGGCATGGAAGAACAAAAGGTTTTCATTTAACGGTAACATCCGGCAAATCATGAATGAAGTAGCAAGATGGTACAATATAGAGCTGAAATATGAGGGCAATATCCCTGATAAAGAGCTGGAAGGAGGTTTTACCCGGGAAAAAGAACTCGGCAAAGTACTGGAAATATTACAGGCAGTAGGTGGCGTGAAATTCGACCTGGCCGGTAAAACCCTTATTGTAAGCGCATCAAAATAATGCAGCCAAAAAAACCGCTCCGGTGGTAGCCGGGCGGTTATGCAAGGCTAATATACTTGTAGAGTCACTGTACAATACGGGTTGAGAGACGGATCGTACAGTTTTTATTAACCAAAACGCAAATTAAAGTTATGCTTTTTATGCTTACGGGCACTCCTGGTTCCAGAGGGACCGGGCAGCAATGTCTTGCATGGATTCATCCATGGAAAGAAAAATCAGCCAAAATTATTCTTGTCATGAAAATGTTGAGTGTTCTGCTTATCATCACTTGTATGCAGGCTTATGGAAGTATCGGCGCCAACGCGCAGCAGGTCACCTTTGCCGGCAAAAACATCCCGATGAAAACAGTTTTTGAAAAAATCCGGATGCAGACCGGTGTCGAATTCGTCTGGGACAAAAACATTATCGGGGAAGCCAACCCCGTTACCGTGGAGTTTAAAAACACCCCTTTAAAAGAGGCGCTGGATCTCTGCTTCAAAGGACAACGCCTGCGGTATTCCTTTATCGACAATGTGATTGTTGTTACACGATCGGCCGAGCCTCCCGCAGCAGCGGCCGATAAAGCGCCGGTGAGCGGCCGCGTATTCTCGGAAGAGAAGAAACCACTGGAAGGGGTAAACGTAGTGATTAAAGGAACTACGCAGGGAACCAGCACTGATGCAGACGGTAATTTTGTGATCTCCGCAGAACCCGGACAGGTGCTTGTTTTCAGCTCTGTCGGTTACATTCCCCAGGAAATAAAAGTGGGCACTGCGGTGAACTACGCCATATACCTGAAAGTATATGTGGCCAATCTTGATCAGACCATTGTAGTAGGGTATGGTACCCAGAGCAAAAGAAATGTAACAGGCTCCATTGCCAAAGTAGGAGAACTGAAACCGGAAGAAAATATCAACAACAGCGTGTTCAGCGCCATGCAGGGCAAGGTGGCCGGTTTGCAGGTAAAGTCTTCGGATGGTTCGCCCGGCTCTCAGCCTTCTATTGTTATCCGTGGCGCACAAACACTGAACGCCTCCAATGTGAACCCGCTCGTGGTGATCGATGGACTGATCGTGGATGCAGGAGTGGGATTAGGTACGGTCAACAATCCGAACTTTAATTTCAACAACATCAACCCACAGGATATTGAGTCTATCGAAGTACTGAAAGATGCTTCTTCTTCTGCGATCTATGGTGCCAGAGGTGCACAGGGCGTGATCATGATCACTACCAAAAAAGGAAAACTCGGTGGCCGCCCTCTTGTCAACGTAAACTCCTACTACGGCATCACCAGATCTACGCTGGGTTTCAGGGCATTGAACAATGCAGAATATGAATCCGTATTCAAAGAAGCGCGCCGCAACAGGATCAGCGATATTGATAAACTGATTGCCGGTGGTGTTACACCTGAAAGGGAAGAGGTGCTGAACGAGGAAAAAGACGTACTGGACTACGAAATCAGTTCTTTCAAACTGGGTACACCGAATGGTCTTGTTGATAATAACTGGGTAGATAAAGTCATCTCCAAAAATGCGTCTACCCATAATATCCAGGCGAATGTATCCGGTGGTGGTGTGAACAATACCTATTATTTATCCTTTGGTAAATACTCGGAAGAAAACACCGTTGGATCGGGCAGGTATAACCGTTACTCCGGCAAAATGGCCCTCACCCAGAAGATCAACAAGTGGTTACGGATCGGCGGCGATCTGAATGTATCGTTATCTGAAAGTAATAACCTGACCACTCCCTTGTACGATGCCATAGCGGCACGTCCGGATACACCGGATTCACTGCTGTTCAACCCTGATGGTACGGTTGGCAACTGGTTTGCTTTACAAAGCCATCCCTATGCAGGTACTTACCAGACCTATCAGAAAAAGAAAGACTGGAATTACCTGGCTAACGTGTTTGGTGAAATTACCTTCCGGCCCAACCTGGTGTTCAAATCTACGCTGGCAGGGGTAAACAGTCAGGGTACTACCATTAATTTCTATAGTCCTTTGTCTTATTACGGAAGCTATAATGGCGGTCAGCATGGCAATAGTTCAGGCAGTGGTACGCAGTATACCTTCAATAATACGCTTACTTACCGGCTGGCGGCAGGTGACCTGTGCGGGGATCTCCTGCTGGGTCAGGAATACTATGAAAATAAAAATACCACTACCGGCTTTGCCATTACCGGGTTTCCCGGCAGTGAAGGTTTATGGAGCCCGGGAAATGGGTCTTCTTTTTCAAACAACGAACTTTGGAACAACCGTAACTATTCGGAAGCAGGAGAGTCTTATTTTTTCCGTTCTAACCTGAGCTGGCAGAACAGATACCTGCTGAGCGGAAGTATCCGCAGAGACGGTACATCCAAGCTCGCCGGCAACAACCGGTATTCGTGGTTCCCGGCATTGTCTGCCGGCTGGATCATTTCCGATGAACCATTTTTTGGAAGAAGCTCCCTGGTATCTTTCCTGAAAATTAAATCAGGCGCAGGACTTACCGGTAATATCCGCACACTCGGCTACTTCGATTTTGCCGACCTGATAAACACCAGCACCTACAATGGTAAACCTGCGCTGGCATTAAGCAATGTGCGTGGAAACCGCGATCTCAGATGGGAAAGAACGCGCCAGTATGATGCGGGGATAGAAGCCCGGTTCTTTAGAAATAAGGTGTCTATGACGCTGGAATTTTATGAGAAAAGAACGGATGGCCTGATCACCAGCTTGCCGCTGCCTTATTCTACCGGTGGCTTTGCCTCACAGAAAGGAAACCTGGGAACTGTGGCCAACAGGGGAATAGACCTCGATCTCTCTTATCGCAGCAGGTTAACAAACGACCAGAAATTTTCCTGGAATGCAGGTGTTATACTGAATGTAAACCGGAACAAGATCCTGTATTTAAGGGATTCTGTAATGGGCTATGGCTATTATATGCCAGGCGGGCCGAGGCCATTTGTGAAGATGGGACAATCCGTCGGTTCCCTCTTGCTCTTCAGGTCATTAGGCGTTGATCCCAACACCGGCGATCTGGTATATGAAGATAAAAACAAAGATGGGGTGATTTCCCAGGCAGACCAGGAATATGTGCCGGTAGCACAACCAAAAATATCAGGCGGCTTTAACCTGGGCGCCAGCTGGCATCGTATTACGGTGAGCGCTGCCCTTACATTCAGTGCAGGAGCTAAGATCTATAATCTCGACGACCAATACAGCCGTCTCTTTAACATCGACTACACCGGTGTAATGCCTAACAAACCGGAGTGGGTGAAAGACAGATGGAAACAACCAGGTGACAAGAGTTATTATCCACGTGCAGTAGTAGGACCTCATGGCGCAGGTCAGGTGGAAGACTGGAATACACTTCCCTCTACGCATTATCTCTTCGATGCTTCTTACCTGAGAATGAGAAACGTGACCATCGGCTACCAGGTGGATGAGAAAGTGCTGAGAAAGGTGGGTATCCCGGCGTTGCGTATTTACACTTCTTTCCAGAACCTGTTTGTGATTAAGAACAGGGATCTGAAACTGACCGATCCTGAAATTGGAATAGAAACAGGGATACAGTCCACGTTTATACCGATGCCGAGAACTTTTGCCTTTGGTATTGATGTCACTTTATAATCAGAAAAAATATTGATATGATCCGGAAATATTTCCTGCTGATAAATTTATGCTTATTCGTTGCCAGTACTTTTGTTGCATGCAGTAAAAAGCTGGACGAACCCGTTCCCGATACAGCCATTGGAGAACAAACGCTTAAACCGGCGGATCTGGCACTCCTGGTAAAGGGCGCGTACTCAAAGATCCATGCCGGCTGGCCATCACAAACCTATCCGCTGTTTGATATCTATGCAGATGATATCATTTCCATGCAGGGTGGGTCTATCACCCGTTTTAATCCGCAGGCATACGACGCCTGTAATCCAAATCCCAGCGATGGTTTCAGTAATGGATTCTATTATAACGGCGCTTATACTGCCATTGGAAATGCCAATACAGTGATCAACTATATCCGTTCCCGTGAGTTGACCGGCCAGAACAAAGACCTGGGTGAAGCGCTGGGAATCCGTGGCTACTGCTACCTGCGCCTGGTGGAAGCCTATAAAGGTGTGATCATTACACTGGGTTCAAATGAAGACCCGGCAGAGTTGAAACGTCCGCAGAACACAGAAGAGGAAGTGTTTAACCGCATTATTACGGATCTGAAAGAGGCGGAAAAATTACTGCCGCCTTTCTCCACGCCCGATGCGTTGTCTAAAGAAGCAGTGCAGCTGCTGCTGGCAAGGATCTACCTGAACAGGGGAGATAAGGTGGAAGCAAAAAAATATGCAGAAGCCGTTATTGGCTCCACATCTGCCGCACTCACATCCGATTTTTCCAGCAATTTCCGTTACAACAACCCGGAGAACAAAGAATTGCTTTTCCGTGTGGTGGAAGGTCCCGTGTCCAGTTCCTACGATCGCGCAGGGATGTTCCCGCTCTTTAGCCCCGGCCTGCCATACCGCCGACCTACCGGCGCTACCGGTAATGGACAAACCTGGGTAAATGCCGACCTGGTCAATGCATACGAAGCCGGCGACGTACGTGCAGGTTTATTCAAAAATCAAATGGCCGCCAGTGTGGGCAGGGTAGTCACCTACCTGATGAAATTCTCGCTGGATACTTTACAGGACGCCAATTCCTTTGTGACTTACCCGCTGATCCGCTTAAGTGAGGCCTATCTGATTTCGGCAGAAGCAGATGCCCGCCAGGATGTGGTGAACGTTACCCGGTATAATGCAGTAAGACAAAAAAGAAATGCCAGCCCCAAAACAACCGGAGATTTCCCGAGCGCCGCTAATTTCCTGCAGGAGATAGAAATGGAAAGAAGAAAAGAGTTTTTGGGAGAAGGACTACGCTGGCAGGATATGAAACGTTTCGGTAAAGCCATCCCCTTTCTGAGTTCAAAAGGACAGAATGAAACAAGGCTATACCTGCCGTTCGTGAATGCCGAATTAAACAGGAATCCAAAGCTGGTACAGAATAATGGTTATAAATAAAAAAGGGAAAATAAGATGAAGAAAATAGTAACAATACAGGTGTGTTTATTGGCCATGTTGGGCAGCGCACAGGCGCAGCAATTTACGATAGATGGTAGTCTCGGAAAGCGTGCAGAGGGCGCAAAAATAATGCTCAATTATCCCAAAGACAACCAATACCAACTGGATTCCGCGATCGTAAAAGATGGTAAATTCCGTATCACAGGTACCATTACAGAACCGGCAACAGCCTATATCAGTATTGCAAAAACTACCGGTGACGCACATACCGGTGAGGAAGGCAATGTAGACGCCAATGAAGTTTTTCTGGAGCCGGTGGTAATAAAAATAAAATCATCCGATGGTACCCTGAAAAAAGCAAGTGTGAAAGGCGGCGCCGGACAATCCGAACTATTGCTGCTCAAAAAACAGCTGAGACCTTATGAAGCCCGGCTGGAGCCAATTTCGGACAGTATGATGCACTACTTCCTTGAAAAGGATGATGCCAGCGTGGAAAAGTTCAGAAAGCTCAGCCGGCCGATATATGACGACATCACTAAAGAGAAAAGAGCATTTATAGCCGCACATCCCGACTCTTACCTGAGCCTTTCCCTGCTAAAGGAAAGTAGCTTTATCATCGACGTGGAAACATTTGAGCCATTGATGAACGGACTTAGTGCCAGGATGAAAAATACCATTACCGCTAAATCAATGGCAGCGCGCCTGGAAGTGGCAAAAAAGACCGCAGTAGGCATGCAGGCGCTTGACTTCACCCAGCCGGATTCCACTGGCACTGCCGTTACCCTGTCTTCTTTCAGGGGAAAATATGTGCTGGTCGATTTCTGGGCCAGCTGGTGTGGTCCCTGCCGGGAGGAAAATCCTTATCTCGTAAAGGTGTACCAGGAGTACGGCGGCAAAGATTTCCAGATCATCGGTATTTCTCTCGATTCGCAAAAGGCGCCGTGGTTGAAAGCGATAGCAGAGGATGGCCTGAAATGGCTCCATCTCAGCGATCTTAAAGGTCCCCGGAACGAAGTAGCAAAGCAATACGATGTGAGAGCAGTGCCACAGAACTTTTTGATTGATCCGAATGGGGTGATCATCGCGAAGAATTTACGTGCCAATCAGCTGGAAGAGAAGCTGAAAGAAGTTTTTAAACACCAGTAGCAAAGGAGTGGCCGGCTGAAAGTTTATCTTTTAGCCGGTTGCTTATTTGTCTCAAGACAAGATGACGAAAAACTGTCCCGTGGTGATCTGGCATATTCAGCTAAAATTGCTTATTTTAGGATATACCTGTTCCCTATGCTTTTTATCGCTACACATACTACATTTATTTTTTTCCTCTTCCTCATTCCTTTGTTGGGTTGGGTCATTCACAAACAGTCTTCCCGGAAAACGATTGTAATAGTACTCCTGACTGCCTTGGTGCTGCTGTTGCCGGCATTGACGGGGTATAGTTACGTTGTAAGCAGTGGGTATGACTGGCTGCTTTATATTTTCTTTACTTATGGATATGCGCTGGTGCTTCAATCAGATGATCACAGCTTTCTTGCTACCGGCGTTATCTCCGCCGGACTTTTGCTGTTTGGTCTTTGGGGAGCATTTATCGGAAGTTTCGCGGGTACTACAACTGTGGAAAAGGAATGGCGGGTAAAAGGATATAAGATCGCTCATCTGAGGGATCAGGGGTTTGCAGGCGGCGCGCGGGTAACGTATGAGTTGAGTAAATACGCGATGATTCCGGTCTTTATTAAACAGGTAGACCTGGAAGTGGATAAGGATACGACGAACAGTTGTTGGGTTACATTCAGAGAGGAGGGTTTTAATTTTAACTGGTGCACGCCGGATTCTTCCTATACGTTCAAGCCTTAATCCCCTTAAATATATGATGCCTAACCCACTTTCCCGTACCGCCTATCTTGTATCCGCCTGGATCACTTTCTTTTATTTGCTGACGCTGGTGTTTAAAATAGTTGTTTTCCTCGTGTATCCGGTGGGAGAGGAGTCGCGTCAGCACTTTTTATTTCAGGGTGGATATCCGGCATATCAGCTGGCCACCTGCCTGACGCTGATTTTTTTAATCGCTATGTTGTATCCGCTCCTGGTGATTTGTATGTATAATTACCCTATTTCGCCCATAGCCAGTATCGCGGCATTTCTGGCTTTGTTCCTTGCTTTCTCGGTACAACTGGGGTTGCAATCTGTTTATCTTCTCAGGATGCAGATAGAATTACCCAATGTAATGTCAACGATGGATGGTCCGCATGTGCAGGAAAATGTATTGCTAGAGCTTTACCAATTTTTGCAGCTGCAACGTTACCTGAGCCTTCCTGTAGCACTGTTACAGATGGTGGCAGGTATAATCCTGGCTATCACTTTAAGCAGCGAACCAGCTATCAACTTCCTGGTGAAAACCGCATTTGGTATCCTGGTCTTTCATCAGGTAATATACCTGACAGCACTCCACCGGAGTCTTCATTGGGTGGAATATCCAAGTAAAGTTCCTTACCTGTTTTTTGAAGCGATTGTTTGTGTACTGTTGCTGATATGGTTCATCTACGGCGTTTTCAAAACCAAAGAGACAGGACACCCAACCTCCCCGTCTCTTTAGTTTACGCCCGTGAAAAATAAATCTGAAATGCTATCCTTCTGCCGGCAGAATATCCGCTTTCTCTGCCCAGGTAGAACCGGGATAGGTGTTGATAAGTTTGCCCCAGTAAGGAACCAGGTCCCGGAAGTCTTTTTGTTTACCAAAGAAGGCCGCTACACCCGACCAGTACATGGCTTCCTGATCCAGCACGGGGTAAGCGCCCGCAATAGTAAGGTTACTCAGCAGTTCCAATGCCTCCGCATATTTTCCTTTGCGCATGAAAGCTGCGCCCTGGCCGATGGAGAGTTCAATTATGAACTGCCTGGGCGATAAGTACCCGGTGATATTACGTATCACCGCGCCGTCCGGTGAATAGATGTATAATGCCGGTGTCCATTGTATTGCGGTAGGCAGGTATACTTTGCTGAAATCCCGGTTCATTTTACTGACATGGTATTTCACCAGTACATAATGCTGCTCCAGGTATGCCTGAACGGACGCATCTTCATACGTGACGGCATCCATACGCTGACAACCTTTGCAATTGGTGGACCAGAAATCTATCAATACCGGCTTCTGTTCGGCACGTGCCAGCTCAAAAGCACTGTCGACGTTGGTTTCGGTGAATTTCTTTGTTAATGTTTCCATCATGTTTTTTTTATCTGTCAAAGGTAGCGGCTCTTTATACATGAGGAAAATGAATAGTTTTCGTATTTTTAATTAAAAATACTCATGATCGTAAGCAATGACCTGCTCCTGGTGCAACGCATAGTGGAGCATGGCTCCCTCACCAAAGCGGCCGACAGCCTCTTTCTAACGCAATCGGCTTTAAGTCACCAGTTGAAAGACCTGGAGAACAGAACCGGCTTACAGATTTTTGAACGGGTCAATAAAAAACTCCTGCTCACACATGCCGGAAGGCGTATTATGGAAGGCGCCGGCAGCATCCTGCCGCAACTATCAAGATTAAACGAAGATATACACGCTTTCAAAAAAGGAAAACTCTCCAGTCTGCGGATCAGCACCGAATGTTATACCTGCTATCACTGGCTACCGGAGGTCATTACCCGGCTGAAATCCCGTCTGGACCAGGTGGAGATATCCATTGTGGCTGCCGCAACACAAAGACCGCTGGAATACCTGCTGAACGGAGAACTGGACCTGGCAATTGTTTCGGAGAAACCAGACCATCCGGCTATTCATACCACCCCGTTGTTTTCAGATAACTTGGTGGCAGTACTGCCCCGGAACCACCCGTATACCCGCAGCAAGACGGCACTTACAGCGGACGACTTTACGACGGAAGACCTGTTGATATACGATGCACAGGGAGAACATACCCAGTTTTCAAAGGAGTTTTTCCGGGAGGTATCTCCAAAATCCATTACCCGGATCCAGCTCACAGAAGCCATTGTTGAAATGATCAATGCAGGTATGGGCGTGGGGATTTTTGCTACCTGGGTGATTGCGCCCTATCTGAAAAACAGGGATATCGTGACGATGCCCCTGAAAACACCGTTTAAAAAGAGGACATGGCGGGCTGCTACCCTGAGTAAGCATCACCTGCTGGTGCCGCCATTTGTAGCGGCGGTAAAAGAGTATTTTAAATAGGGAAGCACTGCTGTTTAATAATCCAGCCACGTTTTAAACAACGGTGCTTTTGTTCTGCTGACAACAATCTCCGCATCTCCGCCATTTTTTATTTCCAGCTTTAATTTGCCGTTGAAATAATTATGTACTTTCTCTATGGCATCGATATGAATGATATATTGGCGGTTGGCCCGGAAGAAAACGGCGGGATTCAGCTGCTGTTCCAGGGTTTCCAGTGTGTGCGGTATGATCACCGTTTCCCCGTTGAACAGGTTGGCATAGTTGATGCCCAGCTGGGAATAGAAAAAGGCCACATCGCCCACCTGTATCCGCTTGTATTCATCGCGGTAAGGAACCAGGAACCGGGTCCGGTATTCTTTGGGTTGCATTTGCGCCACCAGGTTGTCGATCGATAACTGCTGGCCGGAAGCAGGTTTGTTAAGGCGTTCGTATTTATTGACAGCCGCTTCCAGTTCATCCTGATCCACCGGCTTTAAGAGGTAGTCGAGACTGTTATATTTAAATGCTTTGATCGCATATTCATCGTAAGCTGTTGTAAATATCACCGGGCTTTTTACATCTGCCTGGTTAAAGATATCGAAGCAAAGCCCGTCTGCCAGGCGTATATCCATGATAATGATGTCGGGTGCTTCGTTTTCAGCCAGCCAGGTGATGGTCTTTTTTACACTATCCAGCACCGCCGGCACTTCAACAGTGGGTCTTATTTTAAGCAGGAATCGTTGTAAACGGTCTGCATTCGCATCCTCATCTTCCACTATCAATATCTTTCGGATAACTGTCATTTGATCAGGGGGACCTTTACGGTGAAACAATCATTTTCTGATATTATTACCGGCTTTCTATCGGATAGCAGGGCATATCGACCGATAATATTCTGTAACCCGATACCGGTAGAGGAGGTTTTATTATGCAATGGTAATAAAATATTGGATACCACCAGCTCATCATTGGCGGTGGTATAAATGTCTATGGCCAGGGGATGTTCTTTTTGGGTACTGTTATGCCTTAAGGCATTTTCCACAAATAGCTGCAGCGTAGTAGGAGGGAGCTGGAGATGAAGTGTTGATTCATCTACACGGATCCTGAAAATGGCGCCGTCGCCTATCCTGTTTTTGATAAGAAACAGGTAGGCATCCAGGAATTTCAGTTCTTCGCGTAAAGTGATGAGTTTATTTTTAGAATTGATCAGAAGGTATTTGTAGACCTTTGCAAAGTTCTCTGTATACTCATACCCCAGTTGCTGATCTTTCAGAATCAATTCTGAAAGTACACTCAGGTTGTTGAATACAAAGTGCGGATCGATCTGCAATTTGAGGGCCTGTAGTTCTGTTTCTGCGGCCAGCTGTTTACTCTCTGCCGCTCTTATTTTATATTCCGCCGCCTGCAGGGCTGCTTTTTTCCAGTTGCTCACCAGGTAGTCGCTGGTATTGATAGCGCTCACCATCAGTATCAGTAAAATCAGGGCAATAACGATGTACCAGGTTTGCCTGATATCATTTTCACCTACTTTGGGCGGTCCGTCAGGAATGCCATTAATCAGCACATACATAAGTCCCAGGGCCATTAAAAGAAAGAATACCCCGAAAACCTGTATAACCGTTTGTGTTACCAACCGCTTTAACGGATGAGCTGTCCATGGCATCTTCTTGTTCAGTATACGGTCTACCCAGAAGATAAACGCTATAAAAACCGCGCTTACCAGCAGGTTGAAGAAAGTATCGAATATTAACCGGTAGATGGATACATCAAAATATTTATTCCAGGAGGAATAAGGTGTTACAATAAATAAAACAGCATAAGAGCCAATAAAAGTCACTGCCAGCAGCACCAGCTGTTTGGTTTTTGAGTTTTTTATGATATGAAACGTGTCGTCCCGGTTCTCCATAACTGCAAAGGTAGGGAGCCATACTATAAGAACGCTGTTTCCGCGCGAAAAAAAGCTATTATAATACCCTTGTTTCAATTCATTTTGTCCGGCCGACTATTCACCCCTCATTTTCGTCACTTGACCCGGAAAGGCCTCTTTCGCGTGCTTCGCTGCCCCTAATTTTGGGCTCATAAAAGTAGTTTGATTTAAAAAAATCGTAAGTATGAAAGAAGTAAAAGCAACGACGATGGCAACTCAGGAACGCAGCCGTACCGGCATAAAGTCCTTACTCGGTGTATGCCTGCTGGTAGCATCTACCCTTGCTGTTTCTGCCCAGAAATCAGCCGTATTGGATGCATTCTCCAAACACGGCATTGATGCCGGCCTTCTCGACCCCGAGGCCCTGAAACAACCGGATAATTATGCTTTTGATCTCAGATTTTCCAGTACGGCAGCTGGCAAGCAAACCGTTACAGAAGCAAAATTTGATCCGTCCAAATCAGAAGAAGAACGCTGGACTGTGGTGTCTGTTGATGGTAAATCGCCCTCCAGGGGAGAGGTGACCAGCTTCCGGAAGAATCACGCCAAACCGGAATCCGCACCCATCAAGGCAGACGACGCTTCCTATAAAGTTGAAAAGGAAACAGGCGACTACCTGGTGATCAGCTATAAACAGGATGCTGCTTCTGTTCCCAAAGATGCCAGCTTTATGAAAGACTGCAGATCTTTCATGACCATCAACCTCAAAACCAAAAGGGCAGAAGAGGTGAAAGCCATCAACGAAAAACCGGTAAAAGTAAAGATACTGAATGCCGAAAAGTTTGAGGTAACCGTTAAATATAACTGGAATGAACAGGCAAAACGTTATTTCACGGTAAGCGACAACCTCAACATGCTCGCTAAATTCATCGGGCAAACAACCAACGTGGAAACCATATCAGAATATTCCAACTTTACCAGGAAATAACTGGCATAAAGGAAACGGAAACCGCTTGAGTGGACCGCCTGAAGGCACCCGCTAACTTGCTTAAAGAGAAAATGAACTAACCTTGTGGCATCTGATGCTGCAAGGTTTTTCTTTTTCATATACCCAATGCCCCTACTTTTTCCCGAATTCGAAAAGAATTCAGTTTTGGATCCCCGACCTTTGTGTTCTTAAATCTTAAAGACTGTTAGCATTGAAATGCCCCTGGTATGTAGCAGGAATGGTAAACCAGCAATATATAAGTGGATGTGATGAAGGAATAATAAAACGCCGGCAGTCACTTAATGCCATCAAAATTTTCCCTTTTCGATCAGTGAAAGCAATTATCAGTAATAACATTTATTAAATCAATCAAAAAGGCCACACAGTTCGCAGCTGTGTGGCCACCCTCCTTATGAGAGGGACTTAAAACGTGGTAAACATTAAAAGCAATGCAAAATAAGCAAATTTTGTTGATGGCTGTCCTATGCCTTTTTTTTGATCTGGCAAAGTCACAATCCCCTGTAAAAAGCACATTGGAAGGCGTTATACAGGATGATAAGGGAAAGGCTATAGAAGCCATGGTGCTCCTGCTGGAAACCGGAAAAGGACTCCCCACAGATGCCAGCGGGCATTTCCGGTTTACTGATCTCAACACTGGTAAATACACGCTGGAAATAAGAGCCCTCGGCTATCTGAAATCAGTAAAACAGGTAACCCTGCCCACACCTGTTGCACAGCCCCTGCTAATACGGTTAAAAAAAGACCGCGACCTGAATGAGGTCACCGTATTAGGAAAAACAGCCGCAGAAAAAGTACGGCAACAATCTTACAATGTTGTTGCTGTAGATGCAAAGAAACTCTACAATACCTCTATGGATGTAGGCCAGGTATTAAACAAGGTATCTGGTGTGCGGGTGCGCGAATCCGGCGGTGTAGGCGCCGATCTCAATTTCTCCCTCAACGGCTTTACCGGGCAACAGGTGAAATTTTTCGTAGACGGTATGCCTATGGATAATTTTGGTTCTTCCTTTCAGCTCAATAACATTCCTATCAACTTTGCAGAGAGAATCGAAGTATATAAAGGGGTAGTACCGGTATGGCTCGGCGGCGACGCATTGGGCGGCGCTGTTAACATCGTAACCAATACAGCTCCCCGTACCTACCTGGATGTATCTTATTCCTATGGCTCTTTTAATACACATAAATCTTCCATTAACGCCGGTATTATCTCCAAATCGGGGCTTACCCTGCAGGTAAACGCCTATCAGAATTACTCCGATAACAATTATAAAGTAAACGTAGATGTTGCCGACCTGGAAACCGGCGTATATACGCCCATGCGGGTGCGCAGGTTCCACGACCGCTACCACAATGAGGCCATCGTCACCAATATCGGTGTAGTAGGAAAGAAGTATGCGGACCAGCTGCTGGTAGGCATCATGCTGGGACAGAACCACGCCGATATTCAAACCGGCAACAGGATGTATGATGTATTTGGCGGCCGTACCCGCAGCGGTAGTATCATTCAGCCTACTATCAAATACACCAAAACCAACCTGTTTGTAAAAGGACTGGACCTCCGTATCTCCGGTATGTATAACCCAGGGGAAGAAAGAGCCGTGGATACCCTGTTCCGCATGTACAACTGGCTGGGGCAATGGCAGTATAAAGATCCCAATAATCCATCCACTCCCGGCGGAGAATCCAGCAGGATGGACTATAAGTATAAAAACAATAACGGGATCGGCAACGTGAACCTGTCTTACCAGCTGAACGAACACCACTCCTTTGTATTGAGCAATGTGATCACTACTTTCAACCGCACCGGAGTGAACAAATTTGACCCCAACAACGAAGCCGACAAACAACCCAAAAAAACATTCAAGAATATCGCGGGTCTTGGTTATAAGTATGATTATAATGACCGCTGGAGCACGAGCGTCTTCCTGAAAAATTACCACCAGGGCAGCAAAACCAGTATCCTGGCTGATGGGGAGTACTACCATCAATCCGGATCGGTAGACCAGTGGGGTTACGGTATCGCCTCTACGTATTTTATCCTGCCTTCATTACAGGCAAAGGTGTCTTATGAAAAAGCCTATCGCCTGCCCAATAATGATGAACTTTTCGGAGATGTGATCAACTTAACCGGTAACCCTGATCTGAAACCGGAAAGCAGTGATAATATCAATGTGGGCCTGAACTATCATTTTCATCTGAACAAAATTCATCACTTCGTGGTAGATGGGAACTTTATTTTCAGGAATGCCAAAGACTATATCCGCAATCAGCTGCAGGGGGTGAGCTTCACCGGCCGCCAGCTGATGATGCCGGTGAATACACGGGATGTTACCAATAGGGGCGTGGATGCGGACATACGCTATACCTATAAAGATGTGTTTACCGCAGGCGTAAATGGCACCTATCAGAACCTGCGGAATAATACCCGTATAGAACCCGGTAGTACCGTACAAAGCCAGGTGTATAAGGACCGGATCCCCAATATGCCTTACTTCTTTGGAAATGCCAATGCAGCTTTGACACTGAAAAATATCATCTGGAAAGATACCCGCCTGACTATAGGCTATAATATGCTGTTTGTAGAGAAATTCTACCTGCGCTGGCCCAGCCAGGGTGCAAAAGATTCCAAGTACATCGTGCCACAGCAGGTATCGCATGATATGAACCTGGTGTATTCACTGAAGAACGGGAAATACAACGTGAGCGCGGGTGTGCTGAACCTGTTCGATAAAACACTCTATGATAATTTCAGTTTGCAGAAGCCAAGTCGCGCTTTCAATGTGAAACTGAGATATTTCTTTGTGAAAGACCATGTACAATAAGCCGTAAATCATTCTTTTCATTATAAAAATCTAAATAAGATGTTCATTAAAAGACAAAGCAGCACGCTGCTCATGGGACTTTGTGTGTCTGCCGTATCTATTTTCAGTGCTGGTTGCAGCAAAGACGACAAGCCAGCCGATAATGGCGGTGGTAACGGTGGCGGCACTACGAAATCAAAATTTGTATTCGTCGTATACACCGATGGTTCCGGTGGAGAAGCCGGCCGCTATATTGTGCCTGTAGAAGACGCCACCAAAGGTACGCTCACCACCACAGGCGTTGGCGTGGAAACAGAAGCCTATTCCTTTATCCGCCAGGATAACAAACTCTTTGGAATTGTATATGCAGCGCAGGGCCCCACCACTCCATACAAACTGGATGCAGATGGCAAACTGGTAAAAGCGGCGGCAGCTATCAATACGGAGTTTACCGGTATTTATGGTACGGTAAACAAAGATGCGTACGTAGGTGGTTCCGTTAACCGCAGTAAGGAAAGTTCTGTAGCTACGCTCTATCGCTTCGATGCCGTAGGTAATAAAGTAGCCGGCCGCAACACGGTAGACCTGGCGAAAATTACGGGCACCGAAGAAATGGCAGTATGGAACGGACTTACACAGGTAGGCAATAAAATTTATGTGCCTTATAGCAGCACACCCGGTGTAAGCGGGCAAAATACAAAGTATGTAGACAGTACCTGGATAGCCGTATTCTCTTACCCGGAACTGGCCTTCCAGAAAGTGATCCGTGATGGCCGTACCGGCTTTATCGGTAACTGGTTTGGTATGCAGGGTGTACAACAAACAGAAGACGGCGACGTATACGCATGGTCTACCGCCGGAGGATCAGGTACGCTGAAATCTACCAAACATTCCGCTATCATCCGTATAAAAAAGGATACAGAAGTATTTGACCAGAGCTACTTTTTTGATATTGAAGCCGCTACCGGTTCCAAACTGGCCAGGGGCGAATATATTGCAGATGGCAAATTTCTCATGACTATTTATGCCACCAACGAAACCGGCGGCGTAAGCGGTGGTCGCGTGAAACTGGCGATCGTGGATGTGTTCAGGAAAACGGTGACTTATGTAAGCGGTGTGCCGGAACATGCGCAGATGAGCTACAATATGAAAGTATATGTAGATGCAGATAAGAAAACCGCCTATTATGTAATGAAGGAAGACAGCGGTAAATTATACCTCTATGTGATCGATGTGGCGGGCGCCAGCGGAAAACAAGGCGTTTACTTCCAGGGTATCAGCGATGTAACGTCTATCACCAAACTGAATTACTAATCGGAACTGAGTAGGAGTAAAACCGGCGTTTCTTCATGAAAGAGACGCCGGTTTTATATTTAAAAGAGATTACTTTTTGGTATATACCACTTTGCCTGATTTTACAGTATATACCACATTGATGTTTTTATCTGTGGCCACGTCCAGCGGATTTTTGTCCAATACCACAAGATCGGCATTGTAACCGGCTTTCAGTTTCCCTTTAAAGGCGGCTTCGCCCCATTGGTCGGCCGCATTGATGGTAACGGCCTTCCATGCTTCGTATGCGCTCACCACCTGCGGATGCGCCGGGTTGTCGAGTATCGTGGTCACCTTGCCGGTAGCAGGATCGGTATAGGGCTGGTACATTTTCCGGGTAACTGCTGCATACACCGCAGTAATCAGGTCTGGTGGTGTTACGGGAGAATCGGTATGGATGGTATATTCAATGCCTTTATCCTGCGCGTCCTTTAAGGGACTGATATATTTTGCTTTATCAGGAGGAAGTACCGTGCTTAAATACCAGTTGCCCCATAAGTAGCAATGCGTAGGGAAGAAGGTAGGCATTAATACAGATTTCAGCGTAACGTAAGTATCCAGCTGTTTTTCTGTAATGAGCTGGTTATGGACAATCACATTCTTTGTAAGTGTAGCAGGGATTTTCTTTTCCTGGTATAATTTATTAAAAACGGCCATGCTTTGCTTGATAGCGGAATCGCCGTTACAGTGGATATGCACGGGCATGTTGTTTTTAAATACGGAAGCTACATTTTGTAATGCCTGCTCATCTGTATAGATGGTGGTGCCGCTATAGCCGGTAGTTTGACCGAGCGGTGGGTTTTTATACGGATAGGTGAGGCAGGCATCTCTTCCCTGCGGGGAGCCGTCGAAGGTAAGTTTGATGGCGCCTACTTTCAGATGCTTTTTATATTTGCCATATAAGGGTGTGAACTGTGCCAGCGCATCTTTATAGGAATCAAAGTCCGGCAGTACAATATAATCGCCTGTCAGCATATTGGCGTCATTGGCGGCTTTGAGCAGTTCATATTGTGGTACAAATGCGCGGCCTTCACAGATCGTAGTAACGCCGTTCTGAAACCATACTCCTTCTGCTGCCAGTAAATTTTGTAGCATTTGCTTCTGAAAATCGGCCTGCCCCTGTTTGGTAGTGGGTACCAACAGCTTGGTGCTGCTGTCCATGGCGGCTACATTGGCATTTTCCATCAGCAGGCCGGTTACCCGTCCGTTTTCTTTTACGATGGTGCCCCCGGGATATTTATGCGGATCTGTATTATCATCAATCCCCAGTATTTCCAGCATTTTAGTATTTGCTACGCCCATATGCCCGCTCACATGCACCACATAAATGGGATAGTCTTTGGAAACCTTATCCAGGTCGTCTTTTGAAGGATGTTTGTTGCCGGTGAGATAAGCATCATCATAGTTGTTGCCGATAATCACCGGTGGTGTCTGTGACGGGTACTTCTGGTTTTTAAAATTGGTGAGTCCCTGTAACAGCCTGGCGATGTTGTCTACATTCCCATAGGGTGGGGCGCTGAGATCTGCCACCAGGTAAGTGGTTACATACTGGCCTACGTGTGCGTGGGCATCAATAAAGCCAGGCATGATGATCTTGTTCGTACAATCAATTTTTTTCGTTTGGTCGTCAACGATAGCGCCTTCTGATCTCGGGTCATTTAATCCAACGTAATAGATGGTGCCGGCTACCAATACAATATTGGCTTTTTTAATGACCGGACCATCATTCATGGTAAGTACCTGGCCATTCATTAAATAAACATCTGCATGCATTAAACGGCGTGGATTTTTCTTAAACGAGGTAAGCGCAAAAAGAATACAGCTACCCGCAAGCAGCAAGAGGAGGGAAAACTTTTTCATAAGTGTAAATGGTTATTTGCCCATAAAAACACCCGGAGCGTATAAATGTTTATGGGTATAATATATTAATTTATAGCATATGTAGATAGGTGCTTATAATTCCAATAAGTGCGCCGGAAGGCAAGTCTGCTTATTAGTAAAGGCCATGTTCAGCACAAATGGCAGGAGTCTCCGCTGCAAATATTTCCCCAAGTACGACGAATATAGACCGCAACTACTCAAATATATATTTGGCTCCCGGGGTGTATCTGGGAGCGGCTACTTTTACATCAGATTAAACATTCAATCACATGAAACAGTTACAAAAACTGGTTACCAAAAAGGTAACATCCCCAGAAACAGTAAAAGGCGGAAGACTCGCCCTGATGGAATTCTCTGTTGACGACCAGGAAAGAACCACGGAAAACTACGCCTCCTGGAATGGTCAACATTATGTAACCGACACCCGGAATGATCCTAAATGATCTTAAGTGATCCTTCCAAAAAAAGTAAACCTCTAAAAATTTAAAAAAGAAAAACTATGGAAAAGCTGACAAAATTGAATGCAAAGAAAGTAGAATCACTGGAAACCATCAAAGGTGGCAGAGCCATGCTGGCGGAATTTTCACTGGAAGCAGGTGATGCTGCAGGTACTACCGTACACTCACCAACCCACTACTCCGGTCCGGATGTTTACGTGTGCGACCACAAGCCAGATGCTAAGTAATATCTTCTTTCGCCATTGTTAACAACCGAAAAACCAACGGACTGCTGGCAATTGCCGGCAGTCCTTACTAAAAGTCCTTAACTGTATAAGATGTCCCAGCAAATCCTCATATTAAGTCAATCGCACCTGGAAGGCACCACTGACCATGTTTGCCAGTGGCTGCATCACCTGCAGATTCCTTACCTGCGGCTGAATGGGGAAGATCTCTTCCGGCTGCAACACCTCAGCGATCTGCCCGGCAATGCCGGTGTCAGCACCGTGTGGTACCGGAGAAAGATCAGCAGCTTTCCTGCGAAATACACGCTTAAACAACCTGATTTCTCTACCCAGTATACCCTGAAACGTTTCCTGGTAGATGAATTCAACGGACTTCACTCTTTTCTTTTCTATTCCATTGACCGCCACAAGTGGCTGAACGACCCCATCTCCGAAGATTATCTCAATAAACTACATGTGCTTGCACTTGCCCGTCAGTGCGGCATCAACACGCCTTTCACCGATGTAGTTACCTCCAAAACCGCTATCGCGCAACTGTTGGATAGCTATCCTGAACTGATTGTAAAGCCGCTCAGCGAATGTATCTTTCTGGAAGATACCGAAGGCGGACGGTACAAAATGCTGACGGAAACGATCAGCAAAGAGAACCTGCGAACAGTACCGGAGCAATTCTTTCCTTCGCTGATACAGGAAAAGATCACCAAGAAGTTTGAGATCCGTACTTTTTACCTGGACGGCGACTGCTATTCCATGGCTATTTTTTCCCAGAACAACCGGAAAACAAAAGACGATTTCCGCAACTATGATCACCAGCGGCCCAACAGGACCGTGCCTTACCAACTACCCGCTGACCTGGCATCAAAACTGGACCAGCTGATGAAGTCATTACGCTTTAAGACCGGCTCCATCGATCTGATGGTAGACATGCAAGGGAACTACCACTTCCTCGAAATAAACCCCGAGGGCCAGTTCGGCATGGTGTCTTACCCCTGCAACTATTACCTGGAAAAGAAATTAGCCCAGTGGCTCAGTAAACAGCATTCCCATGAAAAAGAAATTTGTCAGTAATCTGAAAGAGAAAAAAGGATTGCCGCTATCACTGTATTTCCTTGAGAAAGATCAGCAGCAGCTATCCAGCCGGCCTATCCTGAAGTTTGAAAAAGCCCCAAAAATTAATTCCGAAGGATTCGAGCTTTTTAATTTTTATAAAGTGATTTCCAAATTCTGATCATGACATACTTCCATCTATACGCAAATTGTCGCCTCGTTAAAGGAGCCCGTATGTCGCTGCTCTGCGATCTGCAGATGCGTAAATTTTATCATCTCCCCAACGATACCACCGAAGTGCTGCTGTTCCTGCAACAACACACTATTGAGGAATGCATCGCGCATTACGGGGAAGACAACCGCGAAGCCATTACCGGCTACCTGGATTTCCTCATCAGCAAAGAACTGGGATTTACAGATCAGCAGCTGCTCCCGGAGCTTACCGCGCTGGACCTCAGCTGGGACCGGTATTCAGATATTACCAACGTTATTATTGAATACAACGAAAACATCGATTACAGCAGCGCTTTTTTTCGCCAGCTCTTCGACCTGCACATACAGGGACTCGAAATCAGGTGCTATGAAAGCATCTCTCTTGATCAGCTCCGCGGACTACTGGATGTATTTAATGGCACCACCATGCGATTCATCAAACTGGTACTGCCCTACAGCAACGCTCTGGACCTGCCAGCCATGGACAAATTCGTGAAAGCCTATCCCCCGGTAAAGTCGCTCTTGTTACATTCCGCACCGGAAGACAAGCAGGAGAAAATATTTGAAGGCACCGTACCGGTCACCTTTTTTACCCGGCCAATCAATTCCTGCCTGGGCTGCGGTGAAATACGCAGCAACTATTTCGTGTCAAATATGGAACTGTTTACGGAAAGCCAGCACTTTAATACCTGTTTGAACAGGAAACTGAGTATAGATGCAGCAGGATATGTGAGAAACTGTCCTTCTATGCGCGAACATTTCGGGCACGTGAACCACACCGCATTGCAGGAAGTACTGGACAACCAGGCTTTTCAACGGTATGGAAAAATCCGTAAAGAAGAAATAGCGACGTGCAAAGACTGTGAGTTCAGACATGTATGCACCGATTGCAGGGCTTATGTGGAAGACCCGCAGGATATTTATTCCAGGCCGCTGAAATGCGGATACGATCCGTATACCAATACCTGGGAAGACTGGACGGAGCATCCTTTGAAACAATCTGCCATCGCCTTGTATGGGCTGGAGAAGACAATCAGATAATATGAAGCTGAAAGCATTCCCTTTTTATATGCAGCCGGACGGGAAGGATTGTGGTCCTACCTGTATAAAGATCATCAGTAAGCATTACGGCAGACTGACGGATATTGAAACGATCCGGTCACTGGCGGAAACCACGCGGGAAGGAAGCTCCCTGCTGGGACTGTCCGCCGCCGCAGAGGGATTGGGTTTTAAGTCGCTCGCCGTGAAGATTGATTTCCTGACCCTGGTGGAAGATGCGCCTTTGCCCTGTATCTGTCATTGGGGGCAGCAGCATTTCGTTGTGGTGTATAAGTTGAAGAAAACCGGCGGACAAACCACCGTGTATGTCTCCGATCCGGCTTATGGATTGCTGACCTATACTCAGCAGGAATTTATCGATGGCTGGATAGGACGCGGTAAAAACGAAAAGGATGAAGAAGGCATTGCGCTGATGCTGGAGCCCGGCCCCGCATTTAATGAAGCAGAAGCCGCTGCACCGCGTAGCAGGAAAGATTTCTCTTTCCTGTTTACTTATTTCTTCCGGTACAAAAAACTGATCGCCCAGCTGGCCATTGGTCTTCTGGCAGGTAGCCTGTTGTCGCTGATCTTTCCTTTTCTTACACAGAGTATTGTAGATATCGGCATTCAGAATCACGACCTGAACTTTATTTACCTGGTGCTACTGGCACAGGTGATGCTGTTTGTAGGAAGAATGGGCATAGAAATAGTCCGCAGCTGGATCCTGCTGCACCTCTCCAGCCGGATCAATATTTCCATTGTGTCCGACTTCTTTATCAAACTGATGAAGCTCCCTATCAGCTATTTTGATACACGCATGACCGGCGACATCATGCAACGCATCAATGACCACCAGCGGATAGAACAACTATTGACCAACTCTTCTCTCAATACGCTGTTCTCCGTGGTAAACCTGGTTATTTTCAGCGTAGTACTGTTGCTGTATGATTATCGCCTGTTCCTGATTTACCTGTTGGGTGCCGCATTATCAGTAGGATGGATTTCCTTCTTTCTGAAAAAGAGAAAGGAGCTGGACTATAAACGTTTTTCACAGGTGTCGCAGGAGCAGAGCAAGGTAATTGAACTGGTAAACGGGATGCAGGAAATAAAGATGCACAATGCCGAGAAACAGATGCGCTGGGGCTGGGAGTTTATGCAGGTGAAATTGTTTAAGATCCATATCAAGGCATTATCGCTCGAACAATGGCAGTCGGTGGGTTCCAATTTCATTAACCAGACGAAAGACATTTTTGTCAGTTTCCTTGCCGCTAAACTGGTACTCGATGGCAATCTTACGTTGGGCATGATGCTGGCCGTACAGTATATCATCGGGCAATTGAATGGTCCGTTGCTACAGCTGATGGATTTTGTTAAGCAGCTGCAGGATGCAAAAATATCACTGGAAAGACTCGGAGAGATCCACGATAAAGATGATGAAGAACGCGCCAGTATGCAGTCGGTAACAGACGTTCCGGAGGAAGATATCCTGCTGAACAATGTATCGTTCCGGTATGTAGGAGCAGGTACACCGGTGTTTGAGCAGCTGAGCCTGCGCATTCCGCATCGTAAAACCACCGCCATCGTAGGCGCCAGTGGTAGTGGTAAAACTACATTACTGAAACTGCTGATGAAATTTTATGATCCTGTAGAGGGAGAGATTAAAATCGGGAATACACAGCTGCAGCACATATCAGCGCGGTACTGGCGGGATCAGTGTGGCGTGGTGATGCAGGAGGGGTATGTGTTCAATGATACCATTGCCAAAAATATCGCGGTAGGAATAGACGATATTAATCGCCAGCAACTCCGAAAAGCAGTAGATGTAGCCTGTATCAAAGACTTTGTAGAAAGTTTGCCTTTAAGCTACAATTCAAAGATCGGCAATGAGGGGATTGGGATCAGCGGCGGACAGAAACAGCGGCTTTTCATTGCCAGGGCGGTGTATAAAGCACCGGAGTATATCTTTTTTGATGAGGCTACCAGCGCTTTGGATGCCAATACGGAAAAGGCGATCATGGGTAACCTCGAACAATTCCTAAAAGGAAAAACGGCGGTGATCATTGCTCACCGGTTATCTACTGTAAAAAACGCAGACAAGATCATTGTACTGGATAAAGGAAAAGTAGTAGAGGAAGGTACGCATGATGAACTGGTATCGCTCCGCAGGGAATATTACAGGCTCGTTAAAAATCAACTTGAACTTGGAAACTAAAAAGGAAATACTCGACACTATTCAGCTGCATTCGGAAGGAGTGCAGGATATCCTGACGCAGCCACCAAACTGGATGGTGCGCTGGGGGAATACGATCATATTTCTCATCCTGCTCCTTATCCTGGGCATGAGTTACGTGATCAGGTACCCGGAGTTTGTGCCATCTACTGTGATCATATCTTCCAGTAATCCGCCGGAGAAGCTGGAAGCGAGGATCAATACCAAGGTAGAAGAAATACTGGTGGAAGACCATCAGGCGGTTGCCAAAAATCAATTGCTGATGGTGTTGCAATCTACAGCCGACTACCACGATGTGATCCGGTTGCGGCGTCTGGTGGACTCCGTGGACAACGGCGGCCTGACGCATTTCCCGCTGGGCGAAGTCGCCGCCTTTAAACTCGGCGATATTCAGGCCGATTACAATGCCTTTGCCAAGGCGCTGACAGACGAGCAGCTGTATGCGCGTTTGCAGCCGTATTCGCCGGATTATGCGGCGGCAGACAGGAGCCTTGCGGAGTCACGCAGCAGGATCCGTACCCTGCAACAGCAGAAAAGCCTGGAACAGACGAAGTATGAGTTGTCAAAAAGAGAGTTCGACCGGTACCAGGAACTGTTTAAAGAAAGAGTGGTGTCCGCCGCAGAAATGAGCCAGGAACGTATCAAATTTTTGCAGGCAGGGCAGAACCTGGAGAACATCAATCTTACTATTTCGCAGTTGCAGGAAAGCATCCTGAGTATTGAAAAAACCAGGAGTGGCGTAACCATCAACGCAGAGAAAGATAAGATCAATCTGAGCGCGCAGACCGGGCAGCTTTTTGAACAGTTAAGAAAGTCGCTCAACGCCTGGGAACAGAACTATCTCCTGACATCGGCTGTAGCGGGTGTGGTGAGCTTCCAGCAATTCCTCGGGAAGAACCAGTTTGTAAAGTCGGGAGATATATTACTGTCGGTGATGCCGGATGATAAGAACATGCTCATAGGTCGCTTACTGGTGCCCACCACCAATTCCGGCAAAGTGAAAGAAGGCCAGAAAGTACTGGTGAAGCTGGACAACTATCCTTACCAGGAATTCGGTATGGTGGAAGGACGGATAAAGAATATTGCCAATGCACCGGATAAAGACGGCAATTACTATGTGAATGTGATACTCCCTAAAGGCCTGCAAACTTCCTTTCACAGAACCCTTCCGTTCGACAGAGAGTTAAAAGGCAATGCAGAAGTAGTGACACAGGACCTGCGATTGATAGAAAGGGTATTTTACCAGCTGAGAAAGCTGTTGCGCTTTGATGCAGCCGTATAATATTGCCGTAGTGCTTTTATAAATCAAACACAGGTAACCGATAGATAAGCCCTCTCTTACAGGTAGCGCTTATAGGGCGCTCAGATGGCGGGGACATAGGGCTTGGATAGGGCTTACCTGACAATTGCCTATACATTTGTCATGTATTTTTATTGGTTACCAGCCGGTTGCAAATAACTTTCTGGCTCCTTTTATCCCGCATTTTTGATATTGGTGATAGGCCTGCGCTACCTGCTCATAAATCACCGCTGGTTTTTCCTGTTTTACCCAGCCATTAATCAGTGGAACCAGGGTATACGCCTCCGGCGACATGAGGTGGGTGGTCCAGATCAGGGGATAGGCCCCTGTTTGACGGATGGCTTCCGCAAAGTAAGGTTTGCTGGCGCAGGCGAAAATAGCAATGTCTCTGCGTTGCTGATCTGCTTTCCGGGGAGTGGAAGCCGGTGTGAAATCCATTAACCCGTTATGGCCTATAAATACAATTAGTCCCGCATTGCCGCCCACTCGTATGGTATCCTTATCTACCGGGATAGTTTCTTGCTGTAACCCCGCAGCATACTGCATAAAGGTGGCGATGGTTTCTTTCATTTTAGCGCCATCATACGCATCTGCAACAAGATAAACGGATGTGCTTTTGTGTCTGAAAATGAGGCGCTCGTAGATATTATTTTGCGGATGGGGAATCTGTTTGATGAATTGCCACTCCGGCTGTTTTTTGAGAAACGTTTTTACACCGTATCCGCAGCCCCAGTAGAGGTTATTCGCCGGGTCCTGTCCATTGCCGATCCTGGCAGGTACTTTTACGATGCCCTGGTATTTGTTGTCGCAAAGCGCTACCAGTACATGTATAGAAGGCGATTGGGCGTATCCTTTGATGGTGGAAAACAGGATACCTGAAAGTAGGAGTAGGAGGCGCATGTGGAACTTTGGGTATAAGACGCAGCAAATGTGTAATTCCATAAGGAGGATTATCTTTGTAAAACTTTCTTTGAAAGATCAGGAAACTTTGCAGGCTTTATCATATCCAAAACATGCAGACAATATTAGGCGCAAATGGTCAGATTGCCCGGGAACTGGCTCTGGAACTGAAACGTAACTACACCGCAGATATCAGGCTGGTGAGCCGGCATCCGGAGAAGGTAAACGAAACGGATACACTTTTTCCCGCAGATCTCATGGATGCGGCATTGACCGCAAAAGCGGTGGAAGGCAGTGATATTGTCTATCTCACCGTAGGACTCCCTATGGATACAGCGCGCTGGGTAGCGCAATTTCCCATTATCATGCGCAATGTCATCAACGCCTGCAAGCAACATCGTGCAAAGCTGGTGTTCTTTGACAATACCTATATGTATCCGCAGGATGATAATCCGTTAACGGAATCATCCCCCTTCCGCCCGGTGGGAAAGAAGGGGCAGGTGAGAGGCGCCATGGCGGAGATGCTGCTGGCAGAGATAGCGGCTAATTCCATAGATGCCGTTATATGCCGCGCACCGGAATTTTACGGGCCGGGAAACACGCAAAGCATTACGAATTCATTGATCTTTGATAATATCGCCAGGGGGAAAACGCTTAAAGTATTATTACGGGACGATACTTTAAGAACATTGATCTGGACACCGGATGCCAGCAGGGCTACTGCCCTGATCGGCAATACACCAGATGCTTTCAATCAGACCTGGCATCTGCCCTGTGATGATAACCGGCTTACTTACCGGCAGTTTATTGCGGAGGCTTCCCGTATTTATGGGAGAGAACTGAAATACAACATTGAGAAGAAGTGGATGCTGCAACTGGGCGCACTTTTTAATAAGAGGCTAAAGGAACTACAGGAGCTGCTTCCCCGGTATGCGCATAATAATATATTTGATTCTTCCGGATTCAAACAGCGTTTTCCCGGCTTTAAGGTAACCACTTACCAGCAAGGTATGGCGATCATTAAAGCGGAACAGGTACAAAAAACAGCAGCAAGCCGGTAAGGACTTGCTGCTGTTTTTTTATGTATATGCAATAGCTGCTTATCCTTTGGGCAGCGTATTTACATCATCATTACTGATCTTTTTCTTATCCTTCTGTTCAAACATTTTACCAAACTCCCAATTGAAGGTAAGTTTAGCGGCCTGTGAAAAGTAGCGGTTGTTCACGCTGGATGCAAAGCTGCTGGTATTCATCACTTCAATTTGTCCGATAGAACTGTTGAAAGGATTGATAGCGGCGAGGGTTACCATCATCCGGTTAGCAGGGAATGCTTTTTTCACGGCGGCGCTATAGTAGTACCTGGAGGTTTTATATCCCTGCAGGGTGATAGAGCGGGAAGTTACCTCGCCAAATAGTTGTACCGAAAAATCTGCCGGTAGTTTATAGGTGGTATTCACGTTTACATCTGCTCCCCAGCCGTTGTTTACCGTCAGCAGCGGGCCGCTGTTGTAGCGCAGGTAATTGATGTTCTGGTTGCTGTTCACGCTCCATTCCGGTGTTACTTTAAACGAGATACTGATATTCGTTCCAAACTGGCGGTTGCCTGCCAGGTTCTGTTTGGAAGTAGTAGAAATACCCTGCTGATCTGTGGTCGTGAAATCGATGATGCCATCCTGTGTTTGTTTGAAGAACAGGGAGGTATTGATGAACAGGCCATTGCTGTGGTTAAGACTGTAAGTCAGTTCACCCTGGTGTACCAGCTCCGGTTGTAATTGCGGGTTGCCGGTAACGATGTTCCGTGGATCGCTGGCATTCGCATTGGGATTGAGGTCCCAGATATATGGCCGGGTGATACGTTTGGTATAACTGAGTGTGAGCGTCTGATCTTTGGGCAGCTTCCGGGTAATGGTAGCTGTTGGCACAAAGTTGAAGAAGTTGTTCTCAAAGCGGGTGCCCGCTGTTCTGAAGTGACCATTCAGCCAGGTGCCTTCCCCTCTGGCGCCGGCTTCCACGTACCAGGCCTCCGACAGGTTCATCTTGAGCAAAGTATAGCCGGCCATCACGTTCTGTTGATATACGAATATATCCGAACGATCTGGCTGTGGCAGGGTATTTTCCGGCTGTGCATCTTCGCTGGCCCATACGTTATAGGTATTGTTGGCGCTTCTCAGAATGGATTTCAGACCGCTTTCCAGCAGGTATTTGCCATTTGCATCGAGCGGATGGTTATAATCTGCCTGGAAGGTCCATTCCTGGTTGGCGGTATGGCTTTTATTCAGTTCCCTGTAGCGTAGTTTCTGGCCACTGCCAAACTGGTCGGTGGTATAGGAGGAACGATCTGTGGAAGGGGAGAACTGTGCCAGCAGTGTGAGTTCCTGGCCGCTTTTTTTGAACTTCGTAGTGTAACCAAGACTGAAATCAGCTCCTTTGAACTTTGCTGTAGTATTTACGGACTGGTTGTATTTGTCGGTCACCGTGCCATCCGGAGATAGCAGGGTGCTGGTTTGATCCGTGTTTTCCGGCCAGTTGCCCAGCCAGGCATTGACGCCGAAGCTGAATTCGTTGCGCTGGTTGGGTGTATAGCCGATGTTCAGTTCTGCGGAACTATGCGGCATCACGTTATCTTTCAGTGTATACTGCTGCAGTTTGAGTTGTGGTTGTCCATCTTTCAGAGACGTTCTTTCCAGTGAGTTACTGGATTTGCTGCGCAGGCGGTGCAGGTGTCCGTGAAAGCTCATATTCCATTTATCACGCGCCATGGAAATGCGGGGATTAAATGCCTGTTCCCAGTTGCTGGCGGTTACTTCGAGTGCGCCGCTCAGGTTTTGTTTGCCTTGTTTCGTAATGATATTGATAACGCCTGCGGCGCCTTCTGCATCGTATTTGGCGGATGGGTTGGTGATAATTTCCACGGAGCGGATAATATCGGCCGGCATCATATTCAGGGCGTCTGCCGGGCTTCGTGCGATCTGCCCGGAGTATTTACCATTGATCAGTATTTTGAGGCTGCCGCTGCCCCGCATTGTTACATTACCTTGTGGGTCTACGTTCAGGGCGGGTGCTTTCCGGAGTACGTCTGCCGCAGTGCCGCCTTTATTGCTGATATCGTTTTCCGCATTGTACACCAGCATACCCGGCTTTTGTTCTATCAGTTGTTTGCGGGATACAATATCTACTGCTTTCAGCTGGCTGGTGCTGGCCGGCAACTGTATACCGGTGAAATGGTGGCTGCGTTTCTCTGTCGTTAGCACGAAAGGAAAAGGGGTAGTATTAAAACCTACGGAAGAGATGACGAGTACATAACTGCCGGTTTCCGCAATTTTTATCTGGAAGGTTCCATCTTCGCCGGAGTAAGCTGCGCCCGCCTGTGTACCGTCTTCTTTGAGTATGCCCAGCGTGGCGTAAGGTACGGGTTTACCTCCCTCGTCCTTTACGGTACCGGTAACGGCATTTTTTCCTGATGGCTGTTGCTGGGCTAACAGGAAGAGAGGAAATATCAAAAGGATCGTCAGTATGATCGGGTATACGCGTCGTAAGTTCAGCATGGCCAGTCGGAATAAGGTAAAAGCGCAAGTTGCCCCGAAAAGCCGGTATGTTGTTTTCGAAAACGGGAAAAAGATTTATGGAATTGGAAATTTCTAGTGATGTTGATCAGATAGCAGTCATAACATAATCGGATCTTCTTTACTTCAACAGGTCGATCAGTTCCGTATCCTGTTCATCCAGGAAACCAAACGGCGGGGTGCCATCTATATTGGGAGTAGATTTATCGGCGCCGGCTGCCAGTAATAACTTTACGCATGCTACCTGGTGATGCCTGTTTTCAGCGCCTCCGTATTTATATCCATGTACGGCCCACAGGAGGGGAGTGCCTTTAAATGTATCACATCGTTGATGGATGTCTGCTTTTTCATGGATGAGTTTTTCCACCAGTTGATCTCTCCCTGTCCAGGCGGCCCAATGTAAGGCTGTTCCGCCATGGCATCCCGCATGAGCGATGTCTGCGCCGTTTTCAATATACAGCAGGCCCACCTGTTCTGCGTGTAAGCTGGCGGCAGCAGTAAGGGGTGTGTCCTGCTGATAGTTTAAGCCATCGCCATTTACATTGGCGCCATAGCGTAAGAAAATACGGGCCATTTCAACGCCTTCTTCATCTGCAAAACTATGTGCAAATACGCCATCGCAAATCCGGTGCAGGGGATGGGCTTTCGTGGGATTCTCTTCATCGAAGGGAATGCCTTCATTGGCTAATGCAGGGTTTTGGGAAAGGGCGTTTTTAATTCCCTCATAATCCTTATTCATGATCAGTGTTTTCATAACATGTTTTTGAAGTTACGGGTGCACAGATGTAAGGTATTCATTTTGAATATCGCTTTCCATTCAAAATTCCTTATTTTTAAAGTTACACATAAAAGAAAATGTATGAGCAGTTTTGAAGAATCAATAAAACCCTTTTTCTGGGTGGATCATGAAAAAAGCGTTTCTGTTTGTTTAAGCGTAGGCGACTATAAGAATGAAATTTTCGAAACCAGGTCCGACGACGGATTCGAGGGAAGTGGCTATGATTGGGGTTCCCTGGCCGCCGTATTTTTATCTGAGAAGATGCCGGAGCTGGAAGGCATCGTGAAATTTGACCCGGAAGGAAGTATGTTTTGTGCGTATTCCTCAGACAGTGAAGCGTTGAAACAATTTATCCTGGCATTTAAGCTGGCTTGTGAAGACGATGCCCAGATACAGGACCTGTTTTCAAGGGCGGAGCTGGATTAGGTATATCAAGATAAAAATAGGGGCTTCAAAACATCACTGTTTTGAAGCCTTTTATATTTTCGGTATTCAGGCGGTATACTGGTCTAAAATATTCATAGACGGCACAAAATAAAGAGTGCCGGTATGCGCGGTGCTGAAATCCAGTATCCGGTCGTAGTTGCCCGCCGGTACACCGATAAACATCCGTTCCAGCATTTTGTGCGTGGTGCTGAAAGTGCTGGCGTAGGCAATGAAATAAGTGCCCACTTCATTTTTACCGGGGTTGCCAAAGGGCATGTTATCCCTTACTATTTTCAGCTCATTGCCCAGTTCATCTTCCAGGGCGGCCAGGGCGCTGTGTGAATTATCTGGCTTTACATCGTCGGGCATTTCAATATCACTGGCTTTGTAGCGGCCAATTACTTTTTCCTGTTCTTCGGTGGAGAGCTTAGCCCAGTTGCCCATATGATGCAGGTATTTCTGCACAAAAAGATAACTGCCTCCCTTATACGCCGGATCTTCTTCCCCTACAATGGCGTAGTAGTCGCGGTCGTTGCCGATCGGATTTTCAGTACCATCCACAAAGCCAAGGATGGAGCGACCATCCCAATATCTAAAGCCATGCACTTCGTCCAGGCAATCGGCCACCGGGAGTAACACGTCTGCAATAGCGCTGATCATATCAAAGCAGATGGACATATGCGTGGAGCGCAAATGAAAGTGCAGATCGCCCGGCGTGGCCACAGCAGTATGTTTTGCACCTGCTACCGGTTCGAAGTTTTTCAGTTCTTTTGGAAGGGGCTGTGGTAAAGCTAATTTAATCCAGGCATCATAGCCTACTCCCATCACGCAACTGGCACGCCCGTCGGGCGTCCGGATGATAAAGGAATGATTGAGATTGGCTACCAGTCCGCACAGTCGTTCGAAAGCAGGTTTGATCGCTGCTCCTTCTTTAAACTTCCAGACGGTGAAAATAGTATTGTTGTTGGGGTAGTCGGTAACGTTCTGTGGGGATGGCGGCGTTGCTCTGCTCATGTTAAATAGCTTTTCGTACTTTCAAAAGTAGTGATTTCAGTTATATTCTTCCATGAATCAAAAACTAAGGGGTAGTTTTTGCATCTGCCAGGAAAAAAGCCGTTTTTTGTAAAATAATATTTCATAGCAAATGATCACGAGACAGCGCACTAATTGGTTGAGGATGTTATTTATCTGGAAAGGATCTGTGGTGAAAAAGATCGTTGTGCAGTTGCTGGTGATTACCGTGTTCTCCCTGGTCATCCTGTTCCTCAAAGGAAAAATATATGAGTACAAGGTGCCGCTTAATCCTACCATTTTTACCTTAATAGGCCTTGCACTGGCTATTTTCATGGGCTTTTGCAATACTGCCAGTTATGACCGTTATTGGGAAGGCCGGAAGTTATGGGGCTCCCTGGTGATTGAAACCCGGTCGTTGACAAGGCAGATCCTCACCCTGGTAAATGATAATTCCCCGGCATCCAAAGCAGAGAAAGAAAGTATTATCCGGATGATTGCCGCCTTCTGCTGGTCCCTGAATTTCCAGTTGAGAAACAAACCGGGTACAGAACATCTTTCCCGCTTACTAACAGCAGAACAGGTAGATCAGCTGAAAGGCAAGCGTTTTATTCCTGTTGCCATTTTAGGATTTATAGGAGAGTGGATCAGCGAACAGCACCAAAAGAAACACATTGATACCATCGTTTTAACCGCCCTGGATCATCAGCTCAACCTGTTATCCCAGGTGGTGGGCGGCTGCGAAAGGATTTCCAACACGCCGCTGCCTTTTGCATACAGCGTGTTGTTACATCGTACGGTTTACTTCTATTGCTTCTGTTTACCTTTTGGTTTGATTGACAGTTTAGGTTGGATGATGCCGGTTATCGTACTGTTAATCAGTTATACCTTTATCGCATTGGATGCTATCATCCAGGAAATAGCGGAGCCTTTTGGGGAAGAAGAAAACGACCTGCCGCTGAATAGCATTTGTAAAACCATTGAATACTCGATTTTTGAGCAGGCAGGTATTCCACAGGCGCCCTATCAGCCGGTGACTTCGTTTTTTATAGATTGATGCTCCTGCTTCTTTCTACTGCCCGCCTTTATCTTTCAGCCCCTGGTTTGTAGCGGTCTATTTCCACCAGTTGTAGTAATTATGATTTTCATCTAATTCAAATCCACATCTGGGGTATAGACGGTTACCAATGTCATTTGTTTTCTCTGTTTCCAATAATAAGCCACAGGCTTCAGTTTCATTGCAGTATTGTTTGCAGCGGTCAATCAGGGCAATGGAAAGCCCACGTCCCCGGTGTGCAGGGGCCACATATAAATCACTCAGTAGCCATTGGCGTTGGAGTGCTTTATAATGGAATAGGGAATATAACTGGGCAAAACCAGCTAACTGCCCATTGTCTCTGATCAGGAAGGTAACCGTTTCATTCCTGGTAATCCTTTCTTTTAAGAAGGCTTTTCCTCTTTCGACATCGGACAGCTGCCTGTAAAAAACGCGATATTGGTCGAACAATACGGCAAATTCATTTAAATGGTCCAGTGTGGCTACTTCGATCTGTTGCATATGGTCATGTGTTTTTATGAGGCACAAAGGTGTTATGTTTATGGATGACTATATTCATCCAGTTTGTAGAAATTTATAGGGCCAGATTTTTTTAATGCCCGCTGGTACTACCTCTAAATGAACTAATTTTGAGAATTGCTGTATCCAATACCTAAATAAAGCCAGGCAGATGTTAAGACCATGGAAGACCATTTTCAAAATGTCATTCAAACCGGGAGATACGCTGGTAGAACAGATTACTGACGGGATCAGGAATGAAATTATTAAAGGGAGATTGGAACGGGGAGCTGCTTTGCCCGGTAGTCGTATACTGGCCGCCGATATCGGTGTAAACAGGAAAACGGTTGTTTTTGCCTACGAAGCACTTATTGCGGAAGGCTGGCTGGAAAGCAAACACAAATCGGGCACTTTTGTATCGGAAAATTTGCCGGTGATAAAGAGAAGTGTCACACCGTTATTCAGACAAAAGACAAGCAATTTTGCCTTTAACCATTATGATCCTTTTTGCCTTACCGACCGGCCATTGGAAGCTAACCTGATTGTTTTTAATGAGGGGGCTCCCGATGCCAGGCTGGCGCCACTTAAAGAATTGTCGGCCGCCTACAAACGGGTATTCCATCGTCATGGTAAATGGAGACTACTGGGTTACGGCAGTGAAAGGGGAGATGTAAAACTCCGGGAAGAGGTAGCCATTATGCTTTCACGGGACAGAGGTGTTCATGCAAATGTGAATGACATTTGTATCACAAGAGGAAGTCAGATGGCGATTTATCTGGCTGCAAGGGTGCTTGTGCAGCCGGGAGATAAGGTGGTAGTAGAAAATCCCGGGTATTATGCGGCGCGAAAGCTGTTCCTGGAAGCCGGCGCACAATTGAGGGCCATTGATGTTGACTCCGATGGTATTGATGTGGACGCACTGGAAGCGTTGTGCCGAAAAACAAAAATTAAAGCCGTATATGTAACGCCTCATCATCAATTTCCTACAACGGTTTCCATGAAGGCTGGCCGAAGAATAAGATTACTCGAATTATCTCTTAAGTATAGTTTTGCCATTATTGAAGACGATTATGATCATGAATTTCATTTTGGCGCAGGCAACAACCTGGCGCTGGCGAGCAGCGAGATGGCCGCAAATGTGATCTATATCAGTTCGCTTAGCAAGTTGATTGCGCCGGCTATCAGGGTTGGCTATATTAAGGGGCCAGCCGCATTTATGCAATCGCTGGTCAATTTACGGGTGCAGATTGACCGGCAAGGGGATGCTATCCTCGAACATGCTATTGCAGAACTGATGGAAGACGGTACCATTGGACGACATGCCCGCAAAGCATCGGCAGTGTATAAAGAAAGAAGAGATGTGATGGAAAGTTGTTTGAAGGAACACTTTGGCGAAAGCGTCCGCTTTCGTAGTCCGGAAGGCGGACTCGCATGTTGGATACAATTTCAGAAGCGGGTAAATTTCACAAAGTACATCGCACAACTGAAGCAAAAGGGTATTCAGATCGTTCCACCCGGTAGTTTCTACCTGGACCAACACCCTGGTGATTTTATGCGGCTTGGATACGGCTCGTTAAATGAACAGGAACTAGCCGGGGGGATAAAGATCATGAGCAGTGTATATCATGGATATAAAACAAAATAATGTGCTGTTAAACCCGCTTCTTTCTACCTATAAACCGCACCACTGCACCTTCGCCTATATGGTATTTTCCTTCATTCAGCGTGACCTGGGTTTCTTCCAGTAGCAATATTTCGTAATTTTCAAAATCGGCCTGTATTTCCTCTCTCGAATACAACATGTCAATGTCTTTAGGTCCTCCGATCCGTGGATCGGCGCTATTAAAATGCAGGTGTTTTTTGCTGAACGCTTCCAGCAGGATAATGCCGCCGGCTTTCAGGCAGCTATCCAGTTTCCGGTGAAACAAGGATTTCTTTTCCGCATCAAAATGTGCATAGATAAGCCCGATGGCGTCGAACGTTTCTTTTTCGAAGCTGAGTTGTTCCAGGTCTCCTACAATATATTCCAGGGTAACCTGCTGCTCCCGGGCCAATTGTAGTGCCTTGGATTGCCCTTCTTTACTCAGGTCGAAGGAAGTCACGTTCCATCCCTGTGCAGCGGCAAACACGCCATTACGGCCTTCGCCGTCGGCGGCCATCAGGATGGTGCCCGGGCTAAATGAGGGCAGCCATTCTTTAAAGAAGAGATTGGGCATTTTGCCGTAGGCAAACTCCTGGTCGCTGTATCTTTCGTCCCATTTCTGGTTCATAAGGTGGTTGTTTTAGTGGATACAAAAATATCGCTTCCATACAGCCGGGTGATAGGACAAAGTTGTAGTTTAATCGCACTTATTTAAAACGGGTCCTGAATACTTCGGGGGAATGCCCGGTATGTTTTTTAAAGAAACGGATAAAATAAGACACATCTTCATAGCCCAGCTGATCTGCGATAGCAGCTACCTGGTTGGCGGTGGCCAGCAGGTGTCTTTTAGCTTCCAGGATAATATATTCATTGATGAGTGCAGAACAGGGTTTACCGACTGTCGCTTTCGTAACGGCATTCAGCTGATAGGAAGAAAGATGCAGCAGTGCGGCATATTGCGATACCTGTTTATGAGTTGCGATATGTGTTTTGAACAGGTCATATAACTCCTCCAGTCGTTCCTGTGCATAAGCGTTTACATGATCCGGTAATTGCCTGCTGTGCTGACGCGCGAGTTCAATAAAGAACACCGTTAGCTGGGCCCTGATGGCCTCCTGGTATCTGTCGGCCTTTGCAATATATTCATCGGAAATATACGTTAGCAACGTCCATATCTTTTTACAGCTGTCTTCCGCCAGCTGGTAATAGTTATTGCTGCTGACTTTCCGCAACAGCTGGTCGTGCTGATAATAGAAATGAGGATGGAAGGCGATCAGGTAGCCTGCAGCTCCTGCTTTCAGGGTGAGCTGATGTACCTGCCCCGGCCGCATCAGGTACACGCTATGCGCCTCTACGGGGTAGGAGATAAAATCTATTTCATGATGGCCGCTTCCCTGTTTCAGTATCAGCAGGTAAAAAAACTCATGCCGGTGAAGTGGCTGCACCATGTCTTTCCCCGCAAGCAACCCACGCAGGTCCCTTATGCTGAACGCCGCAGCCTGGTCCGGACGTTCTGCCTCCATGTATCTTACCGGGATCTTTTCCATTAGTGCAAAATACTTTATTCTGTTAAATAGCACAGGGCACAAAAAAAGCGCCGGCAATCACATTACCGGCGCTCATTGCTATTTCACGTCTTACTTCCAGCCGCCACCAAGATTTCTATAAATATTGATGACTGCGTTCAGTTGTTGTTTTTTGGTTTCTATCAGTTCCAGTTTGGATTCCAGTGCATCGCGCTGTGTCATGAGTACTTCCAGGTAATCGGCACGGGCGGACTTGAACAGGTCGTTCGAAATTTCGATCGACCGGGTAAGGGCATCCACCTGTTGTGATTTGAGGCTGTAGCTCTTTTCCAGGTTGCTGATGCTGGACAGCTCATTGGACACTTCGAAATACGCATTTAAAATGGTACGCTCGTAGTTGTACATTGCCTGCAGCTGCCGGGAACTGGCATTGCTGAATTCTGCTTTGATAGCAGCCCTGTTGATCAATGGTCCGGCCAGATCACCCGCAAGTGAATACAGCAGCGACTCTGGTAACCGGAAGAGATAGGAGGGCTTGAAGGCCTGGAATCCTACTCCTGCAGAAATACCCAGGGAAGGATAAAACTCTGCGCGGGCTACTTTCACATCCAGTTTGGCGGCTGTTAATTCCAGTTCTGCTTTTTTGATATCCGGGCGATTGGCCAGCAATTGCGAAGGGATACCGGTATTGACAGTTGCCGGCAACGAATTGGTGAAGCTGTTCTGATCGCGGATAATTTCCTGCGGATAACGTCCCAGCAGGAAATTGATCTTATTCTCCGTTTCTTTAATATCCTGGAGAATATCGAATTCGAGGCTTTGTGACTTTAATACTTCCGCCTGGAATTTTTGTACTGCCAGTTCCGTTGCGCGGGTGGCTTCCTTCTGCACCTTTACAATATCGAGTGCATTTTTTTGCAGTTCGATGTTTTGTTTTACGATGCTCAGCTGATTATCCAGCGCCAGCAATTCATAGTAGGAATTAGCTACTTCTGCGATCAGGTTGGTGAGTACAAAGTTTTTACCCTCTATGGTCGACAGGTACCTGGTAACGGCCGCTTTTTTGGCGTTGTGCAGTTTCTTCCAGATATCGGCTTCCCAGGTGGCGTAAGCACCTACGGTAAAGTCGCCCAGCGGGTCGGGCATTTCTTTGCCGGGGGTAATTTCTGTGGAGGCATCACCTGCACCCTGACTGGTATACCGGCCTACTTTTTCTACGCCGGCGCCTGCGCGGGCGCTTACAGAAGGCAGTAAAGCTGAATGTCTGAGCCGGATATCATTTTTCGCAACTGCTATTTCCTGGAGGGTAATGAGCAGCTCCTGGTTATTTTTCAGAGCGGTATCAATCAGGGCTACCAGGTTTTTATCGGTAAAGAACCTGCGCCATTCAACTGCGGAAGCGTTGGTAGTGTCCTGGCTGTTGTCGTAGGATCCGGGAATAGCCTTGTTTTCAGCGGATGGCAGTATGGCCGGCACTTTACAACTGGCGATAGCCAGGCAGATGCTCAGCACACCAATGCCGTGTTGTATCCTGAATTTATACATTGTGATCAATTTCTTCGGTTAATGGATTCTCTTCTTCATCTTTTACAAGGGCATGCCCTTCTGCCAGTTTGCCGAATATGTAGTACAATCCGGGTATGATCAACACCCCGAAAATGGTTCCGAAAAGCATACCGCCGGCAGCAGCTGTACCGATTGTTTTGTTACCCAGCGCACCCGGTCCGGAGGCCAGCACCAACGGAATCAAACCTGCAATAAAGGCAAAGGAGGTCATGAGGATAGGCCGGAACCTTACCTTTGAACCTTCCATGGCAGCCTTTAGTACCGATTCTCCTGCGCGGTGTTTCTGTACGGCAAATTCTACGATCAATACGGCGTTTTTACCGAGCAAACCAATGAGCATCACCATAGCTACCTGTGCGTAGATATTGTTTTCCAGTCCCAGTGCTTTCAGCAGGAAGAAGGCGCCGAATATGCCCGGAGGCAGGGAAAGGATTACTGCCAGTGGCAGGATGAAGCTTTCATATTGTGCGGCGAGGATCAGGTATACGAAACCAAGACAGATCAGGAAGATGTAAATAGCCTGGTTGCCCTGTGCTACTTCATCTTTGGAGATACCTGCCCAGTCGATACCAAACCCGCGTGGCAGGCTCTTTTTAGCTACCTCATTGATTACCTTGATAGCCTCACCGCTACTGTATCCGGGAGCGGCGGCGCCACTGATTTCAGAAGCGTTGTACATGTTGTGCCGCGTGATTTCCGACAGGCCATACACTTTTTCCATTTTCATGAAAGCAGAGAAAGGCACCATCTCGTCGCGGTCGTTTTTTACATACAGCTTCAGGATATCATCCGGCAAGGCGCGGTACTGCGGTGATGCCTGTACAATTACTTTATACTGGCGGTCAAATTTGATAAAGCTGATTTCATAGTTACTTCCCACTAATGTAGAAAGGGTGTTCATCGCATTATCAATGCTCACGCCTTTTTGCTGGGCGATGTCGTTATCCACCCGCAGCATATATTGCGGAAAGCTGGCGCTGTAAAAGCTGAATACGGAAGACAGTTCCTTGCGTTTGCTCAGTTCTTTTACAAAGTCCTTGCTCACCGTTTCCATCTTCTTATAATCACCGGAACCGGCTTTGTCGAGCAGTCGTAATTCGAAACCACCTGCGGCGCCATAACCCGGTACGGCGGGCGGTTGGAAGAATTCAATGGTAGCTCCGGTAATATCTTTCGATTTCTCTTCCAGTTCACTGATGATTTCCTGGACAGAATGTTTCCGGTCTTCCCAGCTTTTCAGGTTAATCAGACAGGTACCGGAGTTGGAACCGGTTCCTTCTGTCAGGATTTCATAACCTGCGAGAGAAGATACGGATTGCACACCTTCAATTCCTTCTGCTACTTTTTGCAGTTTTTCCGCTATCTGGTTGGTCCTTTCCAGGGAAGATCCCGGAGGCGTTTGAATGATGGCGTAGAACATACCCTGGTCTTCGTTGGGGATGAACCCGGAAGGAACATTGTTGTTCAGGAACCAGGTGCCGGCGCAGAAAGCAAGGAGTACAATAAAAGTGAGTGACCGTCTGCTCACGATGGAGCCCAGTATTTTCTGGTATTTTCCGGAGGTGCGGTTGAAGGCATTGTTAAACCCATCCAGGAATTTATCCAACCCGTTTTTCTTCTTTTGTTTTCCGTGATTATTCTTCAGGATCATGGCACAAAGTGCCGGTGTGAGGGTCAATGCCACCACACCCGATAGAATAATAGCCGTTGCCATGGTAATGGAGAACTGGCGGTAGAAAATCCCTACGGGGCCGGACATAAATGCCACCGGAATGAATACCGCAGCCATTAAGAAAGTGATGGCGATGATGGCGCCACTGATTTCATGCATAGCTTTTTTAGTGGCCTTGAGCGGGGAGAGATGTTCTTCTTCCATTTTGGCGTGTACCGCTTCAATCACCACGATGGCATCATCCACTACCACACCGATGGCCAGTACGAGAGCGAACAGGGTGATGAGGTTGAGGGTGATTCCAAAGAACTGCATGAACATAAAGGTACCTACGAGCGATACCGGTACAGCCATGGCCGGGATGAGGGTGGAGCGCCAGTCGCCCAGGAACAGGAACACTACGATACCTACCAGGATAAAGGCTTCACCCAGGGTATGAATTACTTTTTCAATAGAGGCATCCAGGAATTTGGAGACGTCGTAACTGATTTCGTAATTCATGCCTTTAGGGAAAGAGTTTTCCTTGATCTCTTTCATTTTGGCTTTTACGTCCTTGATAACCTGGCTGGCGTTACTGCCGTATGATTGTTTCAACACGATCGCGGCAGAAGGTTTGCCGTTCAGGTTGGAATAGATATCATACATGGAGCTGCCGAATTCAATATCGGCCACGTCTTTCAGGCGGAGTATTTCCCCATTGGGGCTGGATCTTAAAATTACGTTTTCATATCCTTCCTTGCTGGTGAACCTGCCGGGATATTTCAGTACGTATTCAAAGGTCTGTGAGCGTTTACCGGAGCTTTCACCGGTTTTGCCGGGAGAGGCTTCCAGGCTCTGTTCTCCGAGTGCTTTCATCACTTCGTCGGCAGAGATCTTGTAAGCGAGCATACGATCTGGTTTCAGCCAGATCCTCATAGCGTATTCGCGGTTACCGAGGATGTCGGCAAAGCCCACACCATCCACACGTTTCAGCTCCGGTAAGATGTTGATATCGGCAAAGTTGAAAAGGAATTTCTGATCTGTTTGCGGGTCATCACTGTACAGGTTGATGTACATGAGCATATTGGATTCCTCGCGGGTAATCTTCACGCCTTCACGTACAACCAGTGGTGGTAATTTATTCACCACCGATGCCACGCGGTTTTGCACATTGAGTGATGCCTGGTTGGGATCGGTGCCCAGGTTAAATACAACCTGGATGGAGGCTTCTCCATCGTTACCGGCATCAGAGGCAATATATTTCAGTCCGGGAACGCCGTTGATGGCTCTTTCCAGGGGAATGATCACGGATTTGATCATCAGTTCACCGTTGGCTCCCGGGTATTCTGCAGTCACATTCACCTTTGGTGGTGAGATGGAGGGGAATTGCGTTACCGGTAACTGTGTAATAGCCAGCACACCCAGGAAGAGGATGATGAGGGAGATTACGATAGACAGTACCGGTCTCTGTATAAATTTATTAAACATTACACTACTCTGTTAGGATTGAACGATTACTCCGCTTTTAATCGCAGCTGGGAAATAACTTCCTCTGGTTTCCGGTATTCATAATTGATTTTGTCGTCATCTTTGGCTTTCTGAACGCCTTCGAGCAGAATTTTGTCGGTGGCGGAAAGACCATTTTCGATAACATACAGATCCGGCATCTGCCCACGGATGGCAATGTTCCGGGATCTTACCACGTTGTTGTGGTCGATCACAAAAACATAGAGTTTATCCTGGATTTCGTAAGTCGCCTTTTGTGGGATCACCAATGCTTTTGTGAGCGGAATAGTCATCTGGATTTTACCAGTTTCTCCATTCTTCAGCAGTTTATCGGGGTTCGGGAATCTTGCCCGGAAGGCGATATTGCCGGTTTCGTTGTTAAACTCACTTTCGATGGTTTCCACATCGCCTTTGTAGGGCAGCGGGAGGTTATTGGCCAGCAGCAGGCTTACTTTGCTGTTGCCACGGCCTTTGGCGTTGGTCGCATAATCCAGGTATTCCGGTTCGGATACATTGAAGTAGGCAAACATCTGGCTGTTGTCGGAGAGGGTGGTCAACAGGCCGCCTTCATCGATTACGCTTCCCAGTTTAAAAGGAATCCGGTCGATGGTGCCGTCGAACGGCGCCCGGATTTCTGTAAATGACAGGTGCAGTTTTGCCAGTGCCATTTCGGCTTTCGCCTGATCCAGCTTGGCTTGTGCTACTGCCTGTTCATTTTTGGATACGATGTTTTTATCGACCAGGGTTTTGGTGTTCTGCAGTTCTATTTCGGCGGCTTTGGTTTCCGCTTCTGCTTTCTGAAGTTCTGCCTCATATAATTTCGGCATGATCTTGAACAGCAGCTGACCGGCTTTTACGAACTGGCCCTCGTCTACATAGATGTTTTGCAGATACCCTCTTTCCTGTACCCGGATTTCAATGTTCCGGACAGATTTTATCTGTGAAACATATTCCTTGGTAAAAGCGGTGTCGATTTGCAGGGGGGTGGTAACAGTAAATTTACCAGCTTCTTCCTTTTCTTCTTTTTTAGGTTTACAGCTTGTTGAGTACAGCACGGCAAACAGGCCCGTAAACATGACAATTCTATTCATGATATTAAATGGATATTAAAGCGATGGCATGGTTGTAAAGGCAGAGATGCCTCTGGACGCAAAACAGTAGCAGCGGTCAGGAAATCTGAACGTATATCCGGTACAGGTAGCATAGATACACTGTCACCGGTTAAGTATGGTTACACTTTGGGCTACTGAGGCAGTGGATCTATCAGATCCTTAAAACGCCCTGGGTGATATAAATATAAGCGGGAAGCCCTGAAAATGGAGGAGGGGCTTTGAAGCATCTGCTGAGGTAGTCTGCAATAAATAGATGGGAGAGGGCCCAGTGAAACCGGGCTACCAGTTTGTATTTCCGGACAAGAAAACTGCTGTTGTCTTCTTCTACCACATCATCGCTGATGAGAGTTTCGTCGTCGTCATCTCCATCGCTTGCGCTGAAGGAGGCGTCGTCGGAAGTGTTGTCACCGGATGTTACATGTTGTTCGTTCTCCGTAAATTTTGGGGAAGTGTGATAGGTATTGTGATGAGGAGTACCTGTAAAAGCATAGCTATCTCCTCTTAGCAGCAGGAAACATAAGCATGCAAAAAATATAGCTACTCTCATTCGGGTGCCAAAAGTAATAAAACTTTGATACCAAAAAAAGAAACATCCACTGCTTTGCGTAAAAGAAACGTTATTTTTTAGTTACCACCGATTTTCTTGTACATATGACAATATCTTAATGTTTACTGGTGGCGGGAGCCGATTGGTAGATAATTTTCCCGTTGCGGATAGTATAGGCGATATCTGCAAAATGGCGGCTGTCGGTATGCGGATCTGCTTTTAGTAAGACGATATCCGCATCCATGCCTTTAGCAATGCGACCGCTGTGCGAAGCCATTCCAAACCGTTTTGCCGGTGCGGTGGTGAGGGTGGTGAGGATCTGGTCGAAGTTCAGTCCGGCCTGCGTCATCAGTATAAACTCTTCCGTGGTGGAGTACTCTGATACATAGCCCACATCTGTGCCAAAGAGAATTTCGCCGCCCGCTTTTGAGTAGGCGCCCAGTTGTTGCAGGGCCGTCGTCATCAGGGGATTATCTGCTGCTACAATATTTTTCCGCTCCAGTTCCCATTTGTACAATTTCAGGGTGGGAATGAGCGCTACGTGATGTTGCTTTAAAAGGGCTACCTCGTCGTTGGTCCAGCTGCGGTAACCATCCGGCGACACATGCGCGAGGATGTCTACACCGCCTTCGATGGCCATGGTGAGGCCGGTGTCGGCAGTAGGGTGGGCAAAAACGGGTTTATGAAATTTATGGGCGGTGGCGCTGGCGGCTTTGATTACTTCGAGCGGCATGGGCACTACTTTTTGTCCATCCGGGGAGGCAGACCATAGCTTGACACCGTCGGCGCCGGCCTGGAGTTGTTTGGTAACATAAGCCACGGCTTCTTCGGGAGTACCTATTTCCGGCAGTTTCAACGGGCGTACATAAAACGGGCTGGCATCAGGCGGAACGAATGGCATGCCTACCGTGAGCATGGCCGGGCCGTTTACTTCGCCGGAATTGATCCGGTCGCGAAGCGCCAGCAGGTTGGGGTAGTTTAAAGAAGCCAGATCGAATACATGTGTAAATCCATGGCTGTTGATCATGCTATCGAGCTGGTCGTTGAGCTGTGCCACCGGAATACTTTCGGCGTGGTTCCATTTGGGTTCCATAAAATGAACATGGTTGTTCCAGAAGCCCGCCATCAGCACAAGGCCTGTGCAATCGAGCACTTTCATGTGTGGAGGCACCTTTACCCGCTTCGGCTCACCTACGGCGATAATTTTACCGCCCTGCGTAATGACTATGCCATTATCAATGGGGGCAACGCCGGGTGCGGTGTAGATGCGGGCGCCTGTCAGCGCCAGTCCGGTGTTGGCGGGTGTTTGTGCATATGACAACCCGGAGAAAAGGGTCAGTAAAGCAAGCAAAAGCGTTTTCATGTGGCAATATTATGAGCTGATAAATCCGGGAGATTACCTCCGGAGCGATATTTTTATCCAAGATACATCCTGCCTTTGTTTCCGGTGGCGGGATGTGATCAGCAGGCACATTCCGTTACTGAAACCCCGTTTTCCTGTTACCAAACTTAATTCTTCTCCAGGAAGGAGATATCTACATAATACCTGCGGTCGTTTTGCTGGTCCACATATACGTCCAGCTTTTTATGAAGCGCCATATACGGTGTGGGATCCGACCAGATAAAGCCGCTTTTGAAACTGCTTTTCCGACCGGTAAGCGGGTTTTTCCCTTCGCAGCGGATATAAAAAGGATGACGGTGGTTGACATGCACGAAGCGGTTGACTTCAACGGAAAGAAAATCGGCCTGTATCAGCTGTCCGGATTGCAGGAGTTGTGCATGACGCCTGCTATTTCTCCTTCTTACGAGATGATAACCCAAACCGATGGCGCCGAATACAAATCCCAGTCCACCGGCTATCATAGCGCCAATATATTCACTCCAGCCCACCATTTTTGCCTCGTCCGGATTCTTCGGGTCGTAATAGATCCCCACGAATTCCCCGACTTTGTATCCCGGAGGATTGGAGGAGAAGGAAGGGGTATAACGATGTTCCTGTCCTTTATTGTCGGTATAGATGACGACCGGAGAATAGGTACTTCCGCCCCGGCTGCCGGAACTACCTCTCTGGATAAGATCCACCACATGACCGGTAGTTTTTACCGCGCCGGCGTCAAATTTTTGAATACTGTAAGAGATGACTGCGGCAATGACGAGCATCAGGACACCTACGGCCAGGAAGATATTAAAAACTAGAGAGACGGAACTGCGTTTCATCGGGGTTAAGCGGTTGAGTAAGTACGCAAGATAATAAAATCCGGGATCTTGAAAATTTTGAATCAGCCGGGAAAGGTAGTGTGATCAAGGGATTTTGAGTAAGTTTAATAGCCGGGCACAGGTGAAATAGCAGGATTTTTTTATTTTGTGGGAAGCCCAAAGACAATTCTTTACGATGAATTCAACCAAACAGATTTCAAAGCATTTCCGGGATGTACATTTCGGGGGTAACTGGACCAGCGTGAACCTGAAAGATACGCTGGCGGACATAGACTGGCAACAGGCTACCACGAAGGTTTACGACCTGAACACCATTGCGGTGCTGGTATTTCATATCAACTATTATGTGAGTGTGATATCAAAGGTCTTACAGGGAGAACCATTAAATGCGAGCGACAAATTCAGCTTCGATCTGTCTCCCATTACCTCCGAAGAGGAGTGGCAGGCATTGGTCGCGAAAGCGCTGTCCGAAGCGGAACAGCTGGCTATACAGATTGAGCAACTGGAAGAAGTACAGCTGGATCAGGATTTTACCGACCCTAAGTATGGCAGTTATGCCAGGAATTTACTCGGCGTTACGGAGCATACCCATTATCATCTTGGCCAGATCTCCCTGATAAAGAAAATACTCCTGCACAGGAGTGGCGGAGAAGCTTAGCCATACAATTTACTGCCAAAGGGTACAGGCCCCGGGTGTTAGTGCCCGGGTACCCATCTGAACAGGTCGTGTTCTTTCACGATGTACCCTAAGCCGGGCAATGGGAGATGATAACCCAGTACGCGTTGCCCGGAAGCAGCATAATCTTCCAGGATCTTACGGCGTGTGCAGGCAGCTAGCTCAAAATCAATATCGAAGACAGTTCCCCATTCCGGCCGGGCAAATAATACGATTTCATCGTGAAATATATCTGCCAGGTGTACCAGTTTTTCGTTACCCGAGTGTATACTGAACAGGCAGTGACCGGGCGTGTGACCAGGCGCCGCAATAGGCTGTAAGCAATCAAATAGCGGGGCTGTTTCATCAAAGAGTTGCAGCTTTGCCGCCACGGATGCAAAGAAGAACTGAATTTCTTTTTGCAGGATTGCCAGTTCAGCCGCCGGATGTTTACTTTTTGAGAAGTCGGCTTCGTTTTGCCAGTATTCAAATTCTTTTTCAGAGAGATGAATTTTTGCATTGGGAAACACCAATTGCTGGTTGTCTTCTGTTAATCCATTGATATGATCCGGATGAGCATGGGAGAGTACAATGTCCGTAACGTCTTCCGGCGCGATGCCTGCAGCGCGGAGGTTAGCGGGCAACTGACCTGCATGCGGTCCGGCCTTGCTACCATTGCCGGCATCTATCATCACAATGCGTTCATCGAAAAGCAGTACCAGGATATTATGCGGCAGGAGGAACGGTGTGCTTTTTTCGCGGAGTTGTGCCAGCGTATTTGCCGGGATACCCGGTGCAAAACAACGGGTGTCATAGGGAACGGCTCCATCCGTAATTAATATCATATCAAGTGTACCGAGGCGGTATTTAAAAAAGCCCGGTGTAACGGTATTGGCTGTGCTGTTAATCATCTTCCTTTTTTTAGCTGTTGGCAAAAATCACCAAAATGCCTAAAATTGTGCGAAAGTCCGGAAGAACAGGCTTAGTCCATAATTTTAGACCAATGGGAAAAACAGGTACCAGGAAAACAAAGGATTTTAATCCCACTAATTGCGCCGTTACTTATTGCATCAACATTATTGGTGGTAAGTGGAAACCGGTGATCATACACCTGATCCGTCAGCAAACAGACCGGTATAGCACGATGAGGAAGGCCATACCCGAAATCAGCAAGCAGACGCTTACCAACCAGTTGCGGGAACTGGAAACGGATGGCGTTATTGAGCGCATCGTTTTTGCGGAAGTGCCACCACGGGTGGAATACCGGATTACTACGCATGGTAAAACCTTGCTGCCTATTATTGATGCGATGAAGATATGGGGCCGGCAACAGATGGATCAATAAAATCTTACGGAAAAGGAATTGCATATTTGAGCAACCGGATAGTTGTGTATTACAAAAGGATGTTTATCTTTAGTAAAGGTCACTAACGACCCTAACCAAAATCTTTTGCCAAAAATTGCAAACTATGAAAAACAAGATTCTATTTGTCATCTGTCTGCTGTTCGGGTTGATGTTCATTAATGCAGGATTGAACAAGATCTTTAATTACATGCCGGTGCCAAAAGATTTACCGGAAAGTCTGATGAAAGTAATGGGCGCCTTTATGACCATCACCTGGCTGATGCCGTTGATTGCGGTGGCCGAAATTGTAGGCGGCATCCTTTTTATCATTCCTAAAACCCGTGCACTGGGAGCTGTTATTATTTTTCCGGTGATGATCGGGATTGTTTTAACACATCTTACGGTAGCGCCCTCAGGATTGCCTATGGCCCTCATTTTGCTGGTCATTGAGATCTGGGTGATTATCGAAAACCGTCATAAATATCTGCCAATGGTCAGTTAACACCATCAACAAATTAAGCAATGAAGATAAAAGTACATGAGATCGGAGACATCAGGATAGCAGAAATTGTTTCAGATGAAATATTGATCAACAGCCCGGAAGAAGCGCTTCAACTAATAGTGGATCTCTATTACCAGGATTTCAGCAAAATAATTATCCGGGAAGAAAATATTATTCCCGGATTCTTCGACCTGAAAACAGGTATAGCAGGAGAGGTACTGCAGAAATTCTCCAACTACAAGGCGCAGTTGACCATTGTAGGCAGCTTTACGAAATATCCCGGGAAGAGTATCCGTGATTTCATTTTTGAAAGCAATAAAGGCCGGCAGGTTAACTTCCTGGAGTCTGTGGAGCAGGCCGTGGAGAGATGGTCGAAATAATTTTTTATAAATAAAGGCAACGCCGCTTACATCTTCTGATGTGAGCGGCGTTGTTATTTTAAGGTAGTCCGTATTTATCTGAAAGAAGCGCTGATTTTGCCGAGGATCGTATCCATCCGGGCTTTTTCATTTTCGGGATACCTGATCCGTAAATGATACTGGGTATCATTTTTAAGGATGCTTTTCTGATAAAAGATGTAGTCAATACCATCTTTTTCGTGACCGCTGATCACGTACCAGTTTGGTTTAATAACGCTGTAAACAATATCTTTTTCAGATTTTAAGTTCCTGTTGTAGTCCGATTGAAAATCCGCCTGGGTGCGATGTCCCCACATTTCTACGGTCACGGATATTTCGCGGTCAAGGTCTGTTGTATACCATTGCAGGGTTTCAGCTGCCACGAGTAAGCCTTCTTTAAAATAACCGGGTAATTGCAGGGAGAAACCGTTTTTATGCTTGAATGTTTTCCAGGCAGTTTGCGCGTTAGCAGCATGGGTGGCAAAGCAAAGCAGCGTTGCCAGCAGGGCAGAAGACAGGTATTTCATAGGTTTTCGTTTAAAGATGGCAGATGTGTTTTTGTGTACCAGTTTTTTTGTTTTGTCAGCAACAGTTGTTTTACCAGTGTTACCGCCTGTTCAAACCGGGTGGTCCAGTTGCCCGTAATTTCTTCACAATGAATGCCGTATTTATCGAGGATGCGGCGATGAGCGTTGTCCAGCAGGTTACGCTCTTCTTCACTCAGCCGTGTACCATCCTGAACGTACGGCACATCATTATTCAGGTAAAGATATAGATCCGCCTCATTGCTTGCATATACGGCTGGGTCTATGTTTAGCGTCTCTCCAAAAGCATATTCGCCGTAGGATAAGGTAATATGAATATCGGTATCGATGATCAGCAGGGGACTATCGAGTGTGGCTATCCGGTTGATGCGGGCGGCATGTTCAGTGGCGATCGCATAAAGGTCGGTGATGCCGAAGTCGTTGGAGTCTGCAATCAGATCCCTTCCGGCTTCCGGTACCGCGCTACAATGGAAGTAGTTTGCCAGCAAGCCGGTGAGCGTTGTTTTGCCGGTAGATTCAGTGCCCAGTATGACTACTTTGATGGCGAGCGATTTTTTTACCGCATCGGGTAACCATTGCCAGTAGTCAAAGAGATCTGTCCTGATTTTTGTGGCGGATACCGGGTACAGGTTCTTTTCTTTGTTGAAGGGAAGGTGGCGGATGTTCATGAATCCTGCAACCAGGTCGCCATAGGGTTCAGAAGTCACTACGATCTGGTAATCCGGGAACAGTTGTTTGAACTCCGTTGCCCATATGGCAGATACGCCGGAAGAAGATTCGGACGTATTGGGTAATATGCTTTCGTCGTACGTGTAGGTGAGGATCTCTATTTGCGGGATATGCCGGAATGTTTCTTCCAGCCAGGCTTTTCTCACCGGGGGAGGTACCCGCTCCTGGTTGCTGCAGCAGATCAGGACCGATAAAAAATCGCAGGAAGCCAATGCAAAATTAATCATCGCCTCATGTCCTTTATGAAAGGGCATAAACTTTCCAAACACAAATGCTTTTGTCATACTGGTATCTCCGGTTATAGCACGCAATATTAAGGAATGTATCAGAAACTGTATTTAAAAGCTACGTAAACGTTACGAGGCGCCTGTACGAAATATTTCCGGGTGCCATCCTGATCTACGGATCCGTTGTTGTAATACCTGGCATTGGAAATATTATTTACAAAGAAAGACAGGGTATAACGGTCAAGGGTATACTGTATTCTGCTGTTCAGCAATACATATCCTTTGATGGTAGCTTCGTTGGCAAAATCGATATAGGATTGCGACTGGTATCGGCCGGATACGGCCAGCAGGAAATGTTTGTACTGGTAGGCTGCTTCCTGGTTAATGATCAGGGTGGGAGTGAGCACCGGCTGGAAGCTGGTGGTTTGTTCCCTGATACGACTGTAGTTGAAGGAAGAATTGTTGGTGAGGCAGAACGCCGGATGCAGCTGCCAGGTGGCGGATAATTCAACACCGGTGCGGAAGCTGCGGTTTACTTTATTGGTGAGCAATAATCCGTTCGGCCCCAGTTGCCCGTTTAGTACGATTTCATTTTTGAAATTCATATAGTAGCCATTCAGTGCGAGTTGTAATGACCGGTACCGGGTTCTGATGCCCAGTTCATGATCAGTAACCGATTCCGGATCGCTGTTAAAGATCAGGGGTTTGCCGGGAGCGCCGGGCAGCAGATCGTCGTTGCCGCCGAAGATGTCGTTGCGTGTGGGTTCACGACTGGTTTTCCCGATACTGTAATAGATACTTGTTTGCTGATCCAGGGCGAAGCTGATGCCGGCTTTTGGATTAACGAAGTGCCATTGCATCCGTTCAAAAGGTACGGCGCCTTTATAGTTAAAGGAGGAAAAGCGGTACTGGAGATCTGCATAGAAAGTAAATTGATGCAGGTAGTATTCTATTTTACTGAATGCGCTGACTTCATTTTTATAGCCATTGTTCCGGTACAATTCGCCGGCCTGACTGTCGGTGCCCCGGTGTTGGCGGGTATATACATTGCCATGCACGCCGGTGGTCCATTTAAACCGTTGGTAGGCGAGGGTGTAGTTGCTGAAAAAACCGGTGAAATGGGAGCGGAAGCCGTAGTTAAATAAGCTGCCGTCTGAGGGTGTTCCCATAAAATTATTGACATCAAAATCGTAGCCGCCTTTCAGGTAGGTGTAATAGATGCTGGAGCTGACGGTGGCATGAGCGCCGGGGTGCCAGTTGTTTTGTAACTGCACGAGGCCCTGGAAGAACTGGTCTTTTTCTGCTTTGGTATCCGCATTTGTTCTCCGGTCTTTTTCAATGAGGGAATCGGCTACGGGCAGCCATGCCATGCCGTTTTGCTGATGGCCGGCCATTACGTTTACTTTCCAGCTGCTTTTATCATAGAAAAGTCCGCCGCTGATAAAGATGGATTGGGAGTTATTGAAGGCATGGTATTTATAGCCGTCGGTGTACACCTGAGAGGCTCTCACATAAAGTGCTTTATGGTTTTTGATTCCGCTTTTATATTCTCCGAATACGCGGAAGCTGTTATAGGAGCCATATCCGGCCCCGATGGTAGTAGCGGAGGAATCGCTGAGGTCTGGTGAAAAGAGTTGTACGCTGCCGGCATAGCTTGCGGCGCCATTTTTGGAAGTACCTGCGCCTCTTTGCAGCTGAATCCGGCTGATGGAATTCAGGATGTCAGGGTAATTGGAAAAGTAGGCGCCCTGGTCTTCCGGTTCATTCAGCGGCATGCCATCCAGCGTGGTATTGATGCGGGTTTGGTCCATACCACGTAAACGGTAGTACGAATATCCCTGTTGATTGCCGGCATCCGAGTAAGCGGTAATGGAGGGTGTTTCAGCGAGCAGAAAAGAGGGTTCCTGACCGGTATTCTTCTCGCGTAATACTTTCATCTGGATGTTCTGCCAGGTGACAGGGGTAGATGTGTTGGCCTGGTAGTTAACGATTATTTCACCCAGGTGCCGGGTGCTGTCTTTGGGTGATGTTAAAGTATCCTGTGCATGGGCAAACAAACTTAACAACATGGAGGTGGCTAAAAGCAATTCTTTCATATCAGTCGCTGTGAATTTCTCCGGTAATGCCCTGCAATACCGGATTTATATATTAGTGTATTTATTACACAAATATAGGGCTTATATTGGAATCCGCATTAGTTTTCTTTTGTCTGCTGATTATTATAGGTACTGCTTTTACCAGCAGTTACAAAAACATCTTTGTCAAACTGTTTGCGGTGTTGCTTTTTATCGTATTGATAGTATTGCTCCTGCAGCAGTTTCAGTACCTAGGTCTCGAAGGCCGGTATGCTGTAACCCGTTAAGGCTGATTATTCCATCAGGATCTTCAACATACGCTGATAGTTATTTATAAACTGGTGCGACACTTTATAGTTCTCTGTTTCCGTGTATTTTCTTTTTTGTAGCCCATCTTCCGTGAGTTCATAAATATCTGCATCCGGGTAAGCCATTACAATAGGTGAGTGGGTGGCAATGATAAACTGTGAATTCTGCTGGATGAGATCATGCATTCTTGCCAGCATCGCCATTTGCCGGGAAGGCGAAAGGGCCGCTTCCGGTTCATCGAGGATATACAGGCCATTGCCGGAAAAGCGATGGGTAAACAATGACCAGAAGGATTCTCCATGTGATTGTTCATGCAGGGAAACACCTCCGTAATGACTGATCACCGGCGGACCGAATGGTTCCTTATCCAATTCCTCGATATTGCTGGCCACGTTGAAAAAGCTTTCACTTCTCAGAAAGAAACCATCTTTTGGCCTTATGGGAGCGCGCGCAATCCGGATATACTGATGTAGTGGAGAATGGGAAGAACGGGTAGAGAACTGAAAATTGACAGTGCCTCCTTCCGGGTTAAAACCGCAAGCCACCGCGATAGCCTCTATCAGTGTGGATTTGCCCATGCCGTTTTCTCCGGAGAGATAGGTTACTTTCGGATGGAATTTTAGCGTAGAAAGATTTCTGAGTGCAGGAATATTAAATGGATACTCATTAAAGGAGGTGACTTTATCCCGATTGTAGATCAATTCCAATATTCCTCTTTTGGCTATCATGGCGATTCTTTTGGTGAAAATAATAATTCCTGCCAGCATTATAGTAATATTGCGACCACAAATAAACGAAGTATGAAAAAGTTGTTAGCTGTAGTAACGTTCCTATGCCTGATGAATAATGTATTCTCTCAGTCAGCATCCAAAGACCAGAAAATTAAAGAATTAATGGAAGTAACCGGCTCAGGTAAACTTGGTGCACAGATCTCGCATCAGCTGATGTCTTCCTTCCAGACGCAGTTTCCCGAGGTGCCCGCTGAATTCTGGGAAAAGGCAAAAGCACAGGTAAAGCCGGAGGAGATCATCAACCTGAGTATACCGATTTACGCGAAATATTACACGGAAGAAGAAATTGTGGAACTGCTGAAATTCTATAAAACGCCTATCGGTCAGAAAGTAATCCAGGTAACACCTCAGCTGATGACGGAATCTATGGAAGCAGGCAGATCCTGGGGGAAAAAGTTAGCCGAAAATATTATCCAGGAGCTAAAAGAAAAAGGATATACCAGGGAGTAAATCAGCAAATCGGTATCCGCTCAGGAAGCCTTCCGGTCAAAAGATCAGAAGGCTTCTTTTTGTCCGGTATTTTCTTCGTATTTTGGTAGTCGTTGATCGTGAACCTCTAATACTGAACAGCACATGGTTGTAAGAAATATTTTTCGCAGATCGGTACTCTTTTTTTTGTTGCTGCTTTCTTTGGGCGCATCCGCGCAATCCGGTAATGCATCGGTCACGGATGTCAGCACAAGTATGCTTACCTGGATGAAGCACCTGAACAATGATGCAGATAAATATTATTCCGCTGAGAAAGCCGCTGACCTCAGCCAGCAGCTGGAATTCCTCAGGCAGGATCTCACGGTGTATATGAAAGCAAGGAAGAAATTGTCTGATAGCCTTTTCCGTAATAACATTGCACCCGGAAAGAAAGACCCGGATAATCTTGAAATGCTGAAAGGAAAAATGAGTACAGTGATGGAAAGGCTCCGTGGTGTGGCCGACCTGGTAGGACCTGCACTACAGGCGGAAGGTGACAAGCTGAATGAAGAGATTTATAATGTGCTGTATGACCAGCCCAACCGGTATTTGTCGAACCTGGAAGCGTTTCTGGGTGGCATGGATGTGAATAAAAAAGAACTCGCACTGGATGGGAGTACGAACTACTCGCGGCTGGAAGAATGCGTAAACCTCGCTACCACCTTACAGGGGAAGATAGATCGAAAGCGGAAGAAATAGGTGTTATAATCCTTTGCCCTTACTAACCCATTTGTTATTCCTGATATGAAAGCGATAGGGGAGTAACGCGTCTGCTCCGGCGTAATCCACGCCCACCCTTGTAGACGCAACAATCTGTTCATCAGTAACAGTAATTCCCGGTTCTATCCAGATGATTTCTCCTCTCAGATTTTCGCTGTTCAGACTGGCATTGATACCCATGGCCTTACTCAGGCTGCCCGGGCCGGCAGTAAGCAATGCGGAGGTTTTGGGATGATAACGCAGCTGCATGTCAGCAATGCCTTCTACCGGTTCCAGCGCCCGGATTAATACGGCGTGCGGAGTGTCTGCCACGTTAGTCACCACATTGAAAAGATAGTGAATACCATAGCAGAGATACACGTAAGCAGTGCCACCAGGACCGAACATCACTTCCGTGCGTTGGGTGCGGCGGTTATTCCAGGCGTGTGATGCCCGGTCGACAGCACCTGCGTATGCTTCCGTTTCCACAATGATGCCGGCGGTACGCACACCATTGAGTTGTGTTACGAGTTTTTTGCCCAGCAGCTGCCGGGCGACAACCGTCACTTCTTTTTGCTGATAAAATTTAAGTGGTAACTTCTTCATCGGATACTTGCTGAAGATGCCTGCCAGTGTTGTCCGGCGGCATTTTCTCAATAATACAGTAAATTCGTCACATGGTTTCCAATCGCGTTATTTTTTTTCTGTTTGAGGGCGTGCACCTGCTGGATCTGGCGGGAGCAGTCACCGTTTTTTATGAATCCGGTTGCTGCGGGAAGCCTTATGAACTCAGGTATGTATCACCTTATCCGCAGCCCGTTTCTTCTGCCGGATTGGGTTTCTCCAAAGTAGATCCACCGGAGGCAGTAACGGTAACGGCTACGGATATACTCCTGGTGGCTGGTATGGACCTGCGCAGCTGGAACCGGGACGACGATCATCGCTGGATGCCCTGGCTGCAGGCCGCTGCCGCTACCGGCGCTACCATCTGTTCGGTGTGCACCGCTGCATTTGCACTTGCGGCGGCTGGTTTGCTCGATGAACAAGATTGCACAACGCACTGGGCCTGGACCGCTACGTTACAACAGCAGTACCCACGGCTACGGGTCCAGGAAAACAAACTGTTTGTAAAAAGCGGTAAGATCTATACCAGTGCAGGCATTACCACCGGCATCGACCTGGCATTGTTCCTGGTGGAAGAACAACATGGTGCTGCTTTTGCCTGCACCGTCGCGAAAGACATGGTGGTCTATATCCGGCGGGATGGCATGGATGCCCAGCACAGCGTGTACCTGCAATACCGGCAGCATATCCACCACCAGGTACATGAGGTGCAGGATTATATTGTACAACATCTCCATGAAAAATTACCGATAGAAGAACTCGCTGCCCTGGTTTTTATTAGTCCACGTAACCTGACCCGGTTATTTAAATCCGCTACAGGCAGTACTATTGGCGAGTATATCCGCCAGCTGCGGCTGGAAAAAGCACAACATTTACTGAAAGCAGATCATAAACTGGCCTGGGTGGCCAAAGAATGCGGCTTTAAAGATCCGGACCAGCTCCGTCACCTGCTGAAAAAAGAAACCATGCTGTAGTAGTTGTCCGGATTAACGGTATACTTGTCCTTATTTGTGTTCTTCCCGTGTAGTAGCTTTGGGGTATAAATGATACCTGCATGAAACAATGGCTGCTACTGTTTTTCCTATGCCTGCCCTTTACTATATGGGCGCAAAATAATCCCCCCGTGTACGTTTGTCCGCCTTGCGGCGCCTGTGATACGATCTCGTTTCATCAACCGGGTACCTGTCCTCATTGTGGCATGACGCTGATTAAAAAAGAAGATGCCACCCTAAATACACGCACTATGACGATTTGTTTTTATCTCTACGATGGAGTAGAAATTCTCGATTTCGCAGGACCGATGGAAGTATTTTCCTATGCCGGTTTCAAGGTGTTTACCGTTTCAAAAAAGAAAGCGCCGCTGTTATCCCAGGGGATCCTGAAAGTGATACCCGACTACAGTATTGCCGATGCGCCGCCGGCAGATATCTTTGCCGTGTTCGGTGGTGATGATGAGGTAGCAGCCAATGATCCCGAAGTGATCCGCTGGATTCAATCGCGCGATAAAGCCACCAGCAGCTACTTTTCAGTATGTACCGGCGCATTTATACTGGGTAAGGCCGGGCTGCTGGACCATCTCACGGTAACTACCTTTCATAAAAGTATAGCCAATCTGCAAAAGGCGGTGCCCAGTGCGAAAGTACTGGAAAAGGTACGGTATGTCGATAATGGCCGTGTGATCACCACCGCTGGTATTTCTGCCGGTATAGACGGCGCACTGCACCTGGTTTCCAAATTAAAAGGCCCGGCAGCAGCAGCCATGGTGGCCCAGCATATGGAGTACGATAAATATGTACCGGAACAGGGGATGGTGATTGTTCACTGATCCTTTATTTACGGGTAGTTTTGCGTGGTAACAGTGCTGCTTTTTCCATCGCGTTCTTTAACCGGAATTTAGTCATTTTGGTAATAAGACTTACGGGCAGCTGCTGATCCAGTGGAAATTGAACAGAGCCTTTACCGGTTGTATATTTTGATAGTTCCTTTGCAAAAGCTTCATGGGTAACCGGCAGGGCATAGAAGCCGATATGGTTTTTGAAGGCGGCAAAATGAACCAGGTTACGGCCATTGACCATCATAGTAGGCATCGCGTATTTGATGGCTTCTTCCGCGCCCGGGATGGCTTTCTTCAGCGTGCTGCGCATCAGCGTCAGTCTTTCCTGCACGTTTTCCGGAAAACCGGCTATATATTCATCAATGTTTTTAGGAAGGATACTTTTCATAACAGCGCTTTGTGATACAAACTTACTACACCTGTTCCGGTTTGAAGCGGTGCGGAAGCGACATAATCAAGGTATAGATACGACAAACCATTGTTTATGCTAAAATACATCCAGTAATAGTCACTTTTGATACATGAAGCCGTGGAGTGATCGGTTAACTTTAACCGCATCAACAGAACAGGTATCCAGGTATATGATAAAAACAATCTTATTGAGCTGCGCGCTGGCACTGACAGGCTATAGCAGCATAGCACAGGCGCAGCTACCTTCCGGTAAACCCAGTCCGGCGCAACAGGCGATGATCAATCGCGGCTACGGCATGTTTATCCACTTTGGCATCAACACTTTCGCGGACGTGGAATGGTCCGACGGTACCATTCCTGCAGAAAAATATAATCCCACACAACTGGATCCGGATCAATGGGTGCGAACCGCCAGGGATGCCGGTTTTCGCTATGTACTGCTTATTACCAAACATCACGACGGATTCTGTTTATGGGACAGCAAATACACCACTTATGATGTGGCTTCTTCCCCGGTAAAAACGGATGTGGTCAGGGCCGTTTCCGATGCCTGTAAAAAGTACGGATTGCAGTTTGCCATTTATTATTCGCTGTGGGACCGGCACGAACCCTCCTACAAATCACCGGATAAACAATTGTACGTAAACTATATGCTGCATCAGCTGACCGAATTGTTTACCAATTATGGCAATATCTGCGAACTGTGGCTGGATGGCGGCTGGGATCGCAAGCCTGAAGAATGGGGCATTGAGCAGGTATATCAGCTGGTGAAAAAATTTAATCCCAATTGCGCGGTGAGCGTAAATCATACCATCGTGAACGAAGAAGGACAACGCAATTTCACGCTGCCTTCAAAGATGACGGAAGATAATAAATATTACTTCCAGTATTTTCCTTCCGACTTCCGTCTCTGGGACCCGAAGCTCATCACGCGATTTGATAAGAAGCAGTATCTTCATAATGGCCAATCCTATTATCTCCCATTCGAACACACATTGTGTATCAGCAATCGTTGGAACTGGTTTGAAAAATCTACGCAACTGCCGGTGCGTGACCTGGATGAACTGGAAGAATTGTTTTACTGGTGTACGGACAATAATAACTGTCTTGTGATGAATGTACCACCGGATCAGACAGGCAGGATCCGGGAGTACCAGGCGTTAGCGGCGATTGAGCTTGGGCAGCGGCTGGGGTTGTCGCTTAAAAAGCCATTGCCAAAGAACGGCCGCTTTATCTCGCTGCAAAAAACCGCATCCGCTTCGAGCGTCTGGCACGATAAGGAAAACATATATGCAGCAAATGCGGTGAACGATGGTAATCTCGACAGTCGATGGGCTTCCTCAGATACGCTGGCCAGCCTGGAAATAACCCTTAATCCGGCAGATGCGTTCAATAAGATCAGCATCTTTGAATACAAGGATACCAAAGACCTGGCAGATGGGTTTTCACAGGCAAGGTTACCGCGCATACAGGCGTATGCTGTTGACATACAGCAAAACGGACATTGGGACACCATTTATTTAGGTGATGCCCCGATGGGCGATTGTAAAGTGATCCGCTTGCCCCGTCGTTATCAGGCTTCCAGGCTGCGTTTCAGGGTGACGAAAGCTACTGCGCCGCCTTCTCTTTATGAAATATCCGTAATAGATATGAAATAACTAAACGGGGTGATATCTTATTTTGATATCGCCTCGTTTTTCTTACTTTTATGCGCTATGGAAAATATCAAATGGGGAATTATCGGTTGTGGAGATGTAACGGAAGTGAAAAGCGGACCGGCTTTTAATAAGGTGCCGCATTCATCGCTGGTAGCAGTTATGCGCAGGGATGGCGCTAAGGCGGCCGACTATGCTCGCCGGCATGGTGTGCCCAAATGGTACGATAACGCTGATCAGCTGATCAATGATCCCGATGTTAATGCCATATATATTGCTACGCCACCTTTGCAGCATGAGGCGTATACTATTCAGGCTTTGGCCGCCGGAAAACCGGTATATGTAGAAAAGCCCATGACGCTGGATGCGGCATCCGCTGTGCGTATGAACGAGGCGGCAGAAAAGTATGGGGTAAAGCTCAGTGTGGCGCACTACCGCAGGGCGCAGCCCATGTTTTTAAAAATAAAGGAACTGCTGGCAGATAAGGCAATCGGCGATGTACGCTTTGTATCGCTGCAAATGCTGCAACCACCTGCTTCTAATCTGATAGCCGCATCCGCTACCAACTGGCGGGTAGATCCCGCCATATCCGGCGGAGGCCTGTTTCATGATCTGGCTCCGCATCAGCTGGACCTGATGATTTATTTTTTCGGACCAGCGCAACATGCCGCAGGCATCGCTGTAAACCAGGCAAAAGTTTATCCTGCAGATGACCTGGTAACCGGACATATCCTGTTTGAAAACGGGATTGTTTTTAATGGTACCTGGTGTTTTACCGTAGCAGCAGGAGACAGGCTGGACCTGTGTGAAATAACCGGTTCCACCGGTAAAATTACGTTTCCCGTATTTGGTAACAGTATGACCCTTCATCAGGATGGCATCGCGGTGGAATTTACTTTTGACCCTTTGCCACATGTACAACAACCGATGATAGACGAAGTGACCAAGTATTTCACCGGGAGGGGAGAAAACCCTTGTTCTGCTGAGCAGGCTTTACTATCGATGAGGTTAATGGATTGCTTCACAAAAAAATAAAATAACCCGGAAATACTTTCTGAAGAAAGATAATAACAGCTGGTGGATTTTCCGCCAGCTGTTTTTTTTGAAAAAAAAGTCCGTTCAAAGCTTGACTCTTACGCTACGTCATACCCTACCTTTGTTTTAATCAAACCCATCTTCTTATGAAGCAGTATCCGGTAAATAAGCTGGCAAAGTTGGCTGGTGTGAGTGTGCGCACGCTCCATTACTACGATCAGATTGGTTTGCTGACTCCATCCGTCCGTACCGCTGCGGGGTATCGGCTGTATGGCGAAAGCGAATTGCTCCGGTTGCAGCAGATTCTTTTTTACCGGGAGCTGGAAGTGGAACTAAAGGATATCTGCAGTATCCTGGATGATCCTGACTTTGATCTGCTTCATGCGTTGGAAGGGCACCGGCGGATGCTCCTGCTAAAGAGAGAGCGTATAGAAACGCTGGTGGCTACAGTAGAAAAAACACTTTTTCACCTGAAAAACAAAGTAAACATGAATGTAGAAGATTTATATGCAGGCTTACCCAAAGAACAGGCGGAAGCCTGGCGCCGGGAGGCGCAGTCAAAATGGCCGGAGCAGGTAGCACATACAGAAAAGCAGCTATTGCAGATGGATACAGACAGCTATCAGCAATTGCAGGAGGGGTTTAAATCTAATTGGGAGCGACTGGCAGCCGCATCGCACCTGGACCCTGCCAGTGAACAGGTACAGCAGGAGATAGCCCTGCATTACGGTTATATCCTGCAATTCTGGGGCAAAACAGGTAACCAGGCAGCAACTTATGAAGGACTAGGTGATTTGTTGGCTAACGATGAACGATATACGAAAGTAAATGGCTTAGCCAATCCGGCATTTGGTTTATTCATGCAACAGGCAATCCGCGTCTATGTACAGAGAAATCTGCGGTAAAAACTGAAATACAGATATTGCTCTTTGAAAAAATGACGAAGTGTCCTTATCAGTCAGTGAGGCGCTTCGTCATTTTATTTTTCAGTGTTTATTGGCCCTGTTATTCAAAAAGAATAAATTTAAAGGATGCCACTCAGTAAAAGGAAGCAACAGGCGCTATTTCTTTTAGCATATCAATATGCTTTTTCCGGTTCCACTAAAAGGCGGAATTGGAAAAAGATATTTTCATTGTGGGAGACAGCTGCTTCCGCTGGTCATAGAAGAGCCCAGTTTTATACAGGTACCTGTTATGATTTTGGCAAGGGAGTAGCCAAAAATGTTGAAGCCGCTTTTTACTGGTACCTGAAAGCAGCCATGCAGGGGCATATGGATGCTCAGTATAACGTAGCACTTTTTTTCAGGAAAGGAGAGTATGTAAACCAGGATCATGAACGGGCTGTTAAATGGTTCCGGCTTTCGGCAAAACAGGGGGATATCGAGGCGAAACGGGAATTGGGATACAGTTATTTTTATGGCTATGGAGTGGCGCAGGATCAGCAACAGGCGGTGATTTGGTATAGGCTGGCGGCTGCAAAGCAGGATGCCAGGGCAATGTACAACCTTGCGCTTTGTTATAAGTTTGGTGAAGGTGTGGGTTTATCCGCCCGTTGGGCCAGGTATTATTTTGAGAAGGCGGCGGATGCGGGGCATAAAGGTGCCGGGAAAGAATTGCGAAAACTTATCTAGCTGCCCCCTACTTTAGTTGTAATGTTTCTCTGCTATTTTATGATCTGATTTTTTTATCGCAAATTAGCGCCGTAAACACAAATTAACCTATAATGAAGTACTTGTTTCTGGCAGCATGCCTGTTTGTGACCTCGCATTTGTCTGCCGCCCCCATTACCACCACAGAAGATTCTACGGAGATTTTTCAAAGAGAGATGAACAACTTTGTGGATTCCGTTAAAAAAGCCCAACACTATGAAACCGGTAGTATCAAACTGGAAGGTGGTAAAGCTGAAATAAAAGTGCCTGCCGGATTTAAATTTCTGAACAAGAAGCAGAGCCAGTATGTGCTGACTACTCTCTGGGGCAATCCGCCGGAAAGTTCCAGCAATACACTGGGGATGATTTTTCCAGAAAACTCAGATCCTTTTGCAGATAGCAGTTATGCGTTTGTGGTGGAGTATGAAGACATCGGTTATGTAAAAGATGACGATGCGGAAAAGATTGACTATAAAGAAATGATGAAGAATCTCCAGGAAGGAGAACAGGCATCCAATGAGGAACGCGCTAAACAGGGTTATTCCGGTATTCACCTGATTGGATGGGCACAGCAGCCTTTTTACGACAAGCAGAATAAAGTGTTACACTGGGCAAAGGAAATCCGTTTCGATGACCAGGAAGGCGCTCATACGCTGAACTATGAGATCCGTATCCTGGGTCGGCATGGTGTGCTGTCGCTGAATGCCGTTTGTAAAATGAGCGAATTACCAATGGTAAAAGCTGATATCAGTAAAGTACTGCACATGGCTACTTTTACGGATGGAAATACCTACTTTGATTTTGATCCTAAAGTTGATAATGTGGCGGCATGGTCTATCGGTGGACTGGTAGCTGGAAAAGTATTGGCGAAAGTAGGGTTCTTTGCTATTATCCTGAAATACCTGGCAGCTGGCTGGAAGTTCATTGCACTGGGCTTTATGGCGCTGATCGGATTTTTTAAACGTATGTTCAGCCGCAAAAAAGAGCAGAAATATGTGGAAACTTTCAACACCACCAGCGAAGAAGGGCATGCGGAAGAAGAGGTGGCGGCAGGTACCGTAAATGAACAGACAGATCTGCCGGCATCCCCGGAAGGAGGGCAGCATCCGGAAGATAAAGCAGTATAAAAAATTATTAAAGTTTGCAGGTACGGGTATCTCGGTGTATGGGATGCCCGTATTTTTTTCTGTTTCCGGGAGATGATCATAGCGGATCCGTATGGTACCCCTTCGCCTTTACCGGCAAAAAACTTGTTTTTACCGGTATGATGTTGTCATTAACCCATTAGCCCTGTTCCACTATCAACGCGCCGCCTATTTTCGTATCAAATCCTAAAAATACTATCATATGGATCAGGTACAGGAAATTGACGCTATCAAACAGGCCAATAATGCCATTTATCACTCATTTCGGACGCTGGATTTCCGTGGCGCTTCCGTTTACCTGACGGAAGACTGCGACTATATTACGTTTAACGGGATGCATTTGAAAGGACGTGAGGAGTATATCCGGTTGCATGAGCAGATGATGCGTAACTTCATGTTCAGAGGCGCCCGGCTGCAGGGTGAAATTGAGCAGGTGCGTTTTCTGAGCGACCATGTGGCCCTGGTGGTGGCGAAAGGCGCCCTTCGTTTTCGCTGGCAGAAGAAAGTACCGGATAGCCGGCAGTCGGTCAATACCACCGTATGGATGAAAAACCAGGAAGGGCAGTGGCAGATGTCTGCTTTTCACAATTGCCGCATAAAGAAAATGAGCCGGCTGGCAAGATGGATCACCGGAATCACAAAATAGTGCAGTACAATTTACCCCTTAAAATGTCGGAATCAGCCCCTGTAGGTATTCGCCGGAAATAATAAATTTGCTTTATCGTTAAAAAATAAAAACAAATATTATGTCATTTCAGGCCTACTTAGATAATATCAAAACAAAAACCGGCAAAACCGCAGACGATTTTAAAAAGCTGGCGGAGAAAAAGAAGTTTTTAAAAGACGGCGTGCTGGATCCCAAAGTAAAAGCTACGGAGATAGTCAACTGGCTGAAAGAAGAATACGAACTCGGACATGGTCATGCCATGGCGATTTTTGCCTACTTCAAAGGGAAGCGGGATTAGTCCTGTCTTTTACGAAGCCACTGGTCCATGCTCCAGCGATACGCCGGGAGGGAAGAAAGCAAAAAGCTCGCTGCACTGGCGGTAAATACAGAGTAATTCAGCGGTTGGGCAATTCCCAGTGCGATCGTCATTGACAGGGCAAAACATAGCGTCAGTACACCACTACCGATGGCTGCCTGGCGTGTATACCAGCCTGTTATCAGCAATAAGGCAAAAAGAATCTCTGCGCCCGAGGCTAGTGCCGCAAAAAATGAAGCCATGGAATACGGCAGGAAGAACATCAGTTTTTGCGCATATACCATAAAGTTCTGCCAGTTGCCCCAACTCACATGGGCCGCACCAGCCGGGCCCCATACTCCGAACCTGTCCAGTCCTGCGCACAGATAACTGGCTCCCAGGGCAAATCTCAAGAAAAGTTGATAAATATCCGCTTTGTTTTTCATGCTGTTATTTTTTTGCCAGACAAATTTAGGGGCATCATTGTTCAGACTGGTAGCCCAGTTTACAATCGACCGGTAGTCCAGCAATGGAATGTTTTATCACTGCAACAGGTGAAAATCTCCCTAATTTTCCCTATACTGGCAGAAGAATTATATAAAGGCATTCCGCAATGAAGAAATGGTTGTTTGGTGTACTCATGATAGCAGCAGTTGCTGCCGCATTTAAGCCCCGCAAAATAACATGGGTGGCCATTGGAGATTCTATCACCTACCTGAATGAACACCCTGATGAAACGGGCAACAGGATCACCAAAGGCTACATGACAAGGGTAACCGCGCAGCTGCCGGATATACAATACATCAATAAAGGCTACAACGGGTGGACGTCTGGCGGTATCGCCGATGCTATTGAAAAGCTGGACCTGGTGAAAGCAGATGTATATTCCGTATTCCTCGGTACGAACGACTGGTGGGCCGGCAGGCCGGTGGGTACTCTGGCCGACTATATCAATAAAACCGGTAACCACACTGTATATGGCGCTTACCGGACCATCACCGATAAACTGAAATCACTGAATAAATCTGCCCATATTATTTTGATCACTCCGCTGCAACGCGGCGACTTTGTTTACATCGCCGACATGAAAAACAATGCCTATGGCTCCTATAAGGAGAAAAAAGGGCAGTTGTTGTCGCAGGTAGCTGCCGCCATCGACTCCATTGCAGACTATGCGCATTTTGATAAAGTAGATCTTTATCAGGAGAGCGGTATTACCATTGAAAACGCAGTGAAATACAAACGGCTCAAAGACCCGGCCAGCGGCGTGTATACCAATTACACCTGGCCTGCTTACCAGGATGTACCCTTCAATCCGGCAACGGATGAATATCCTTATCCGGTGGAAGCCATTGATATGACGTATGATGGGCTGCATCCATCTGATAAAGGGTTTACGGTGATTGCGGATATGCTGGTGAAGGTGATGCGGAAGTATTAAAGTTTATTACCTGTTGATCCACCACATCCTACATATATTCTGAAATAAATATGCTATATTACCCCTGGTTTTAAAATTTTGAAAAATGGCGATTAACTTACAAAAAGGACAACGGATTGATATCGGCCTTTCCAAAATCAGTATAGGTTTAGGCTGGCATCCGAACGAAGGAACCGGATCGGATTTTGACCTGGATGCATCTGCATTTATGATCGATGAAAGCAGGTTGATCCCCGCTGAGGAATTTTTCGTTTTTTATGGTAATACGGATTCTCCTGATACCGCATTACATCACACGGGCGATGATCCTACCGGCGGCAACAGTGCAGACGGTGACGATGAAACCATACAGGTGGACTTAACTAAAGTAGATCCACGCGTGAGAGAGATTTTATTTGTAGTGACCATTCACGATGCCATCGGCAGAAGACAAAATTTTGGACAGGTAAGAGATTCCTATATCCGTATTGTGGATGAAGGTACCGGCAACGAAATTGCAAAATATGAACTGGGAGAAGATTTCTCCATTGAAACAGGAGTGGAGTTTGGCCGTCTTTACCTGAAAGACGGAAAATGGAAATTTGAAGCCTCCGGGATTGGTTACAGGGAAGATCTGGCTTTCTTTTTATCCAAATATTTTAAAGGTCAGATTATTAAATAATTCCTAAAACCACCACCTATGGCTATTAACCTGGTAAAAGGTCAGACGATTGACCTGCGCAAAAACGACAAAGGAGAAGAATTTGATTTGTCTACTGTCACCATCGGATTAGGCTGGGACGTCAGGCAATCAAAAGGAAAAGAAGGCTTCTTCGGAAAATTATTCGGAGGAGAGAAAAAAGAAGAAGAATATGACCTGGATGCGGTAGCGATGCTGCTCGACAACAACGGAAAAGTGGCTAACCTCGGCAGAACCGTACAGTCGCGCGATGGCAGAAGCATGGGATTATTTGAAGGAGATGTGATCTTCTTCAACTCTATGCGGCATCCCTCCGGCAACATCTGGTTAACCGGCGATAACAGAACCGGAGCAGGCGATGGAGACGATGAGCAGATCATTATCAAACTGGATCAGATGGATAACAAATACCAGAAGATCTTATTCATGGTAACCATCTACAACGGCCGCCAGAATAACCAGCACTTTGGTATGATCGACAATGCCTTTATCCGTGCAGTAGATAACAGGGGCAAGGAAATTGCAAAATTCAGCCTGTCGGGCGATAGCACCTATAACGGGATGTGTTCCATGACATTTGCGGAAATTTATCGTAAAGACGGCGCCTGGAAATTCAGGGCCATCGGCATTCCACATCCTTCCGATAGTTTTGTGGATGAATTGAAGAAATTAACCTATTCCTGATAAAGAAGAAAAATTTACAGACCTATATTCATAACTGTTCATCTTGTTTTGCCGCACCTGCAAGCGCCGTGATGAAGCGTTACCTATTTTCAACATGCCAACACTGGTATTAAATTATTGATTGTATGAGAAGATTACCCGTGTATCTTTTGTTAGATACTTCCGGATCTATGAGCGGAGAGCCAATAGAGGCGGTCAAAAATGGTGTACAGATAATGATTAATTCATTACGTCAGAACCCACAGGCAATTGAAACGGCTTTTATCAGTATCATCACTTTCGACAGCGCTGCCAGACAGGTTGTTCCGCTGACCGACCTGTCCTCCTTTCAGATGGTGGATATCAAAGCTACCGGTACCACAGCACTGGGAGAAGCTTTACAGGTAGTGAGCCATTGTATTGACACAGAAGTGGCTAAAACAACTACCGAAAGGAAAGGCGACTGGAAACCACTCGTGTTTATCATGACAGATGGCATTCCTACCGACAACTGGCAAAGTGGTCTTGCTGCTTTTAAACAGCGCAAAGTGGCCTACACCATCGCCTGTGCCGCCGGTTCCGGTGCCGATACCGCCGTGCTCAAACAGATCACGGAAAATGTATTGAGCCTCGATACTGCCGACAGCCAGAGCATTGCCCGGTTCTTTGCCTGGGTTACTGCTTCCATCGGAGTTACTTCCACCAAGGTAGAAGACGCCGGTAAAGAAGTGGTAGGACTGAATGAATTACCGCCTCCGCCAGCAGAACTCAATATTGTGGTGTAAGAATTTAAAATATTGACATGCGAAGACTACCGGTATTTTTTTTATTGGATACCTCCGGATCCATGTATGGAGAACCCATACAAGCGCTGAATAATGCATTGAGCGGCATGGTAAACACCCTCCGGATGGACCCGCAGGCCATGGACTCCCTGTGGCTGAGCATTATCACTTTCGACAGGGAAGTGAAAGAAGTGACGCCCCTGGTAGAATTGGCCAACTTCCAGTTACCGGAAATCACCTGTCCGCAGAGCGGCCCCACACATACCGGCTATGCCCTGGAGTTTCTCCATGCAAAAGTAAACAGTGAAGTCCGCAAAGGCACCCCAACACAAAAGGGCGACTGGCGGCCTTTACTGTTCCTGTTTACCGATGGCAAACCCTCTGATCAGCAGCTGTATCGCAAAATGATCCCGCTGATCAAAGGCCTCAACTTCGCTACCATCGTAGGTTGTGCCGCCGGTAAAGCTGCGGATAACGACATGCTTAAAGAACTGACGGATACGGTGGTCCACCTGGATACTGCCGACAGCGCTACGCTCAAGCAGTTCTTTAAATGGGTATCTGATACCATCGAACAGGGCAATAAAAGTATGGGTACCACGGAGCAGGTCACCCTGCCGCCGCCGCCCAGCGAAGTGAATTTAATCATCTGATAAAAACCCACATGAACGTAAAATTGATCGGACATGATTTTAAATGTCTGCAGGTAGAATTATCCCGGCAGGAGAAATTCTTTTGTGAAAAAGGCGCCCTGATCTATTATGAAGAAGGCATCACTGCTACTACCAACGTATTCGATAAAGGAGTAGCCGGATTAATAAAAAGAAAACTCACCGGTGAAAGCATTTTCCAGGTAGAGCTTTGCAATAATCATCCGGATAATAAAAAACTGGCACTGGCAGGAAAAGTAGGCCTGCTGCCGGTAAACCTGAAACAACTGTCGAATGGCATTGTATGCCGCGCCGGGGCCTACGTGGCCTCGTCAGATAAAATTGACATTGATGTAAAAATGAACCTCAGCTCCCTGATCGGCGGCACCGGGTTGATCATGCAGAAAATTACCGGCTTTTGTACAGTTTTCCTGGATGTGATGGGATCGCCCATTACACTGGATCTCACCGCCGGACAAACTGTTTTTGTAGATGAAAAAAGTTTTATCTGCATGAACGCTGAGATGGTCAACCGTATGTCTTCCCATTTCTCCGGAAACAATCTACTGGGCGGGGAAGGCTTAAGCATGCTGAAAATCACCGGTCCGGGTACCGTATATGTTACCTCTGTAAATTTTGGATAATGAGAAGACTCCCTGTTTATTTTTTGATAGATGTCTCTGAATCGATGGTCGGGGAACCCATTCAACAGGTGGAAGAAGGCCTGGGGCAGATCATTCAGGCACTCAAAGCAGATCCTTATGCAATTGAAACAGCCTGGATCTCTATCCTCGTTTTCGCCGGACAGGCAAAAACGCTGGTGCCCTTACAGGAAATTATCAACTTTTATCCGCCGCGTTTCCCCATCGGTGGAGGCACCTCTTTAAGCAGGGGGCTCGGACATCTCATGTATGAATTGCGGAAGAACCAGGTGAAAACCACCTATGACCAAAAAGGTGACTGGAAACCTATCATCTTTTTATTCACGGATGGTGTTCCCACAGATGATACCAGCCAGGCGATCCGCGAATGGAAACAGAACTGGCAGCGCAATACCAACCTGGTGGCCATTTCTTTCGGCAATGAAGCCGATACCAATGTGCTGAAAGAACTGACAGAAAACGTGATCCATTTTAAAAACAGCAGCCCCACAGCCTATAAACAATTTTTCCGCTGGATCACGGATTCTATTAAAACCAGCAGCGAAAGCGTAGAGAAAAATGCTTCCGGATTTGAATTATCCAAAATTCACGATACGGATACATTATCAAAAATAGATTTGTCGAAACCTGAACCACCAAGGCAGTACACCGACAGCAATTTTGTGGTGATGGTAGGAAAATGCCAGCACATGAAACGCGAGTATCTCATGAAGTACCGTCGCGCTGAACAGGACGCAGATATTTACGGGTTAAACCTGAACCGGCTGTATTATAAGCTGGTAGGTGCTTTCCAGGTAGATAAAACCTACCAGGAACTGTCTGATCCTTCCGCAAAGCCGGCCCGTATCAGCAGCGAAGAATTGCTGGGTAATCCCAACTGCCCCTGCTGCGGCAATCAATGGGGCTTTGCATTATGCTCCTGCGGGCAGATACATTGTATAGGAGATGAGAAACTAAGTACCTGTCCCACCTGCGGCAACCAGGCCACCTATGGCATCAGTGAAGGCGGTTTTGATGTAGACAGGGCTCAGGGCTAACGGAAAAAAATACACATGGGAAAAACCTATATCCAGGAGCTGTTCAAAGCAAACAATATTACGGTAGGCGACCACCGCCAGCAATTATTTGACGCATTTGTGAATGAAGAAATAAACAGGCTGGCGGTACAGCAGATCATAGAAAATAAAAAGCTACTCATGGACACGTGGCAGTTAAAAAGCCGGTTAGCAGATATTCAACAACAATCCGTCAGCATTCCCAATGCCACGGCAGGCAAGTCCTACGCTGTAACATTGGATTTCGCGCAACTGAACTGGAATGATGTGGAATGTATAGCGATAGAAGGACTGGAGGAGTACGGATTGCAATACGATCCCGGAACAAAGACCATCAGCGGAATACCGCTTAAAAGCGGTGATGTCAGATGGGTATTGAAATACCGGGTCACGGGTGAAAAAGAAGATAGCGCGCCCCATGAAAAGCGTATTCCGCTGATCATCAATCCCAGTCCACGGTCGCTCTGGAAAAACATTCCCAGCGACACTACCGATCCGCACTGGAAAGAAGACAACGTGGCCACCGTTGCGCAATTGGGTACAAAACGCCTGGTAGCGGCTTCTAAACGGGGACGTTCACACGCCAATACCGGCGGCTTCCGGGAAGATGATTTTGCCTTTCAGCATTTCGGGGAAAACGGCTGGAGCGTTTTCGCTGTTTCCGATGGTGCAGGCAGCGCCCGGCTGTCGAGGGCAGGATCGAAAATGGCCTGTAAAGGTGTGGTGGAATTTTTTGAACAGCATTTCACACCGGAACGCAGCGCCGCCCTGGATGCACTGCTGGCAGAACACGCAGCCAGTGCGGGTGATAAAACACAGAAGGAACTCACCCGCTTTGTATACGATAACCTCGGCAAGGCCGCTTTTACCGTTTTCAAGAAACTGGAAGAATTTGCCGCCAGCACCGGCGCCCCATTGAAAGATTTTCATTCCACGCTTATATTTGTACTATTAAAGCAGTATGAATTCGGGGAAGTGATCATGAGTTTTGGTGTGGGAGATTGCCCGATTGCGCTAATAAACAAGGATTTTTCCGCAGTTAACCTGTTAAACCGCCTCGATGTAGGCGAATTTAGTGGTGGTACACGGTTTATTACCATGCAGGAAATCTTTAAAAGTGATACATTTGCAACCCGCTTTGGATTTAAGCTGGTACCGGATTTTTCTTACCTGATGCTCATGACGGATGGTATTTATGATCCCAAGTTTGAAGTAGAAGCCAACCTGGAAAAGCTGGAAGCCTGGAAAGCCCTGCTGGCGGACCTGGACGGTGACAATGAAGACAAGGTAAAAGTGCATCTGGAATCCCATACACCGGAAGTAGCCAACGAGTTAGCTACCTGGATGGATTTCTGGAGTCCGGGCAATCACGATGACAGAACTTTAATGATCATCAGTCAAGTACCGGCATCAATCCCGGTGGTAAGCTAATGCTGACTATATGAGTACAAAAACGGTACAATCCGTCATCAATGCGGGCAAAACATATCAGTACGTTGACAATGGCGAACCTATGCGGGGCGGGATGAAAGACGTGTATTTCAGTCCGGATAAATCATACGTGGTAGCCTTTTACCGGGAACAACAGGATTACGCCTCCCGCGAACGGTTGCGTAAAATTGTTACTGATTATTATAATAGCTTTTTTAACCGGGAAGGGGGAGATTACTACAAGGAACTATATTGCTGGCCCACCGACATGGTGGAAGCTGGTGCAAAAGTAGGACTGGTAGTACCTTGCTATCATTCCAATTTCTTTTTCAAAAAAGGCTATGCCGCCAATGACCTGATCAAAGGCAAAGAGAAAGAAGGGAAATGGTTTGCGTCTCCCAAGTTCAGGAATAAGCAGTTCACATTACGGCTGGATGAGGCAGAACTGGGCAACTGGTTAAGCTATTTCCAGATCTGTGTAAATATTGCGAGGGGCGTGAAACGCTTGCATGCAGCAGGTTTGGCACATTCTGATCTGTCGTATAAAAATGTGTTGGTAGATCCGGTCAGCAAATCGGCGGCCATCATTGATATAGATGGATTGGTAGTGCCGGGATTATTTCCGCCGGATGTAATCGGTACCGCCGATTTCATTGCGCCGGAAGTATTGGCCACCAAGCACCTGGATCTGAAAGATCCTAACCGGAAACTCCCGTCAAGGCTCACTGATCTGCATGCGCTGGCGGTGATGATCTATATGTATCTCCTGTACCGTCATCCGCTGAAAGGAGGGAAGGTGCATGACCTGGACGCGGAGAAGGATGATCTGCTCAGCATGGGGGAGAAGGCGCTGTTTACAGAGCATCCGCAGGATGCTTCCAACCGCCCGAAGCTGAATCATGTAAATCCGAAGGAACTGCCCTGGGCAGATGTGGCCAAATTGCCGTACACTATTACAGGACCTTATCTGAAGGAACTGTTTTACCAGGCGTTTGTAAAAGGACTGCATCAGCCTACAGAGCGCCCGCCGGCGGAAATGTGGGAGCAGGCGCTGTTAAAAACCACCGATCTGATGCAGCCCTGCAGCAATGCGGCCTGCGAACAGAAATGGTATGTATTTGACAATACGAATTCCCCGAAATGTCCTTTCTGTGGTACGCCGCATAAAGGCACGCTACCGGTGCTGGATCTGTATTACGAATTCAAACCAACCGTGTGGAAGCCGGAAAATCACCGGTTGATGGTGTACAACAACCAGTATCTTTTTCAGTGGCATGTAAACCGGAATGTTATCCGCAACGAGAAACTGACTGCCGCACAAAAGGTGCCGGTAGGTTATTTCGTCTTCCATCAGAATAAATGGGTATTGGTAAACCAGCAACTTACCACACTGAAAGATTTGACAGAAGACAAGGAAATTCCTATCGGGTCCATGGTGGAATTAACGGATGGAAAAAGATTACTGCTGTCAAGGGAAGAAGGAGGAAGAGTCGTGATTATTACTATTGCCAACAAGTAGACACCTATATAAAAATAAAACTGAAATGAATCATTTAATCCAGCAAATTATTGACAACCCCATCCCTTCGGCGATTGTGGTCGGGAACCTTGTCATTATTGAAAGCTTACTGTCTGTTGATAATGCCGCTGTACTTGCCACTATGGTAATGGATTTACCCGAAAAACAGCGTGACCGCGCCCTGAAGTATGGTATCTTCGGCGCTTATCTGTTCCGTGGTCTGGCTATGCTGTTCGCGTCTTTCCTGATTACTATCTGGTGGCTGAAACCAATTGGCGGTTTATATCTGCTGTACCTGGTATTTAGCTGGTGGAAAGAGAAACGTGCGAAAGGAGAGAAAGAAGAAGAAGAAAACATCGACAAAGGCCAGAACTGGTTATACAAGGCCACTGTGGGTGCTATTGGTCCCTTCTGGGCTACGGTGGCGCTGGTAGAGCTGATGGATATGGCCTTCTCCATAGATAATATTTTTGCGGCGGTAGCCTTTACCGACAATATTCTGCTGGTATGTCTTGGCGTATTTATCGGTATCCTGGCCATGCGTTTTGTAGCACAGGCTTTCGTGAAACTGATGACGAAATTTACTTTCCTGGAAACGGCTGCCTATGTGGTAATCGGTATCCTCGGATTGAAACTGAGCCTGTCTATCTATGAACACTATTTCCCGCACTCTCCTGTGACGGAGTTCCTGGAAAGTTCAAAGGCGGATGTACTGACATCGATCCTGACCGTAGGTATTTTCCTCGTGCCGATCCTGACTTCTCTGCTGTTGAATTTCCCCAAAAGAACCCCTGAGGCGGAAATAGAAAAATAAGGGAGATGTGAAATAAAGATTTTTATTATAGCACCAGTCTTCGGACTGGTGTTTTTTTATGGAAACACCAGTGCTTAAATCACATTCGTATTCAGCATGGTTTTGAGGATGTTGGTCTGTACATCATAGCGACCAATTGTTTGCAGGAAGTTTACATCCGAAATTTTCTCGTAATACTCTCCCAGGAGGGTTTTTACATTTTCGGGAATGATCGTTTTCAGCACATTCGCCCGGCTCATGAGATTATCATTTTTGTCGGTGAGCTCCTGTATGATCCTCGTTTTTTTAGAGAGGGTATTGCTCCAGTCTACATCTGTAATGGTAGACAGGTCACAGAACAGGAACAGGTTTTTTGCTGGGAAGAACAGGAAATACCTGTCCAGGTTGAGGAATTTATATACTTCTACAATGAGATTACCGGCGCTCAGTCCGCAGAAGAACTCCGTTTTAAATTCCATTTTACACAATAATCCCATCAGCTTCCGTTGGATGATCGCGGAATTGTTGCGATATACTTCGGAGGGATTGAATTTAATCAGCTCGTTCAGCGCTTCTGTGGAGATATCGTAGTAAAAATCCTGGGAGAAGCGGGCGCTGAAGGCATTGATATTTTTAGAGAAGGGGTAGTCTTCTGAGTTATCGGACAGTACCTGGAACAGCTTCCGGAGCGACAGGTTAATTTTCAGGGATTGTTTTTGTTTGTCGAGCTGGAAGTTCTTTTCTGAAAAAACGGAATCGTTGATATTGGCGATCAGGTCTTTGTTGATCTGGATTTCGTCGTACAGGATACTTACATTTCTTTCGTTGCTGGTTTTAATTTTTCTCAGCAGTTCAATCACCGTGGTGGTGTATTGCAGGTGAAAGAGTTCCAGTTTATTGACATCCAGTTCCGGGTTGGTTTCAAATAATTTATGGACAACCTGGCTTCTGAGATAAATTTTATATACTATCTCGTCTTCAAAAAAAGTGGACAGCAACTGTAATTTGCTGATCGTTTTATTTGAGTCACTTAATATGATTGCCAGGTTATCCTCCATTATTTATCCTCCGTTAGCTAACGTTTGTTACATTTTTCTTCAACTCAGATTCCAGTGTCTGCAATTCACCATCCAGCACTTTACGGCTTTCGGTTCCTTGTTCATGGATCTTTTTCACTTCATGCAGTGTTTCAATCAGCGATTGGGTGGTTCTCTTCAGTGTTTCGATAGATACCACTGTTTTCTCATTCTCTTTGGCTACTTCAATGCTGTTTTGTTTCAGCAGATCGGCGTTTTTCTGGAGAATGGTGTTGGTGGTATCGGAGATTTTCCGCTGCATTTCCACGTTGGCTTTCTGTCTTTGCAGGGCCACGGCGATGGTCAGCTGATTTTTCCAGACAGGGATCGTGGTAGAAACGATCGACTGGGCTTTTTCCGCGATAGAGGTGTTGTTGTTTTGCACCAGGCGGATCTGCGCCAGTGATTGCAGCATAATGAAGCGTACAATCTTCATATCTGCCAGCCTTTTATCGAGGCGGGTCACGAAATCTCTGAGATCGGCAATTTCGTAATCGTTGTAATTACCGGCATTGGCTTCCATCTGGGCCAGCTTCTCGGTGAGCTCATTGTATTTCAGTTGACCTGAAATAATGAGATCTTCCATCTGCTTGATGTAAGATACGTTACTATCGAACATGGTTTGCAGGGAGCTGTTATCCTTCAGGGAGTTTATCCGGCCAGCTTTGATCTTGTTAGTGATCTTATCGATATTGTTGATCACGGTATCGTATTTCTGGAACAGCTTTTTGGCATCAAATACCAGCTTTTTCAGAAAAGGTATTTTGGAGATAAAGCTTTGCAGGGCGCCCTGGTTCAGCTCATCTACATCGATATAGTTCAGTTCTGTAAGGAGGTCGTTGATAAGACCGCCCACTTCGCCGGCGTTGTAGGTACGTACCGAGGTTAAGAATTCGTTACTGTACCGTTCCATTGAATTCTGTACGTCTGTACCATAATTCAGGATGGAATTCACGTCGGTGGTGACAAGTGATTTACCGATATCTCCATACTTCTTCGCGTCGTCCGGGGTGATCACGGACAGGTCTACGTTTCCTTCTTTATCGAGTCGCACTGCGGGAAGGGTAGTAGGATCGGGTATATTTGGGTTTGCTTCCATAAGGTATCTTATTATGAAATGTGATTGTCTTTATAAAGGAAAAGCCTACAGGTAATTCTGCGCCACAGTATTCACTGTTTCCTGCAGTTTTTTATCACGCGTAGGTTCACCGATGGCATTGAATTTCCATTCGCCGTTCTTTTTGTAAAAAACGCCCATGACCATGGATACGTGACCGGCAAAGCCTGCGCCGCTGGCAATGTCGTAGGTGGCGAATACTTCGTTTACGCGGGAAGGGGTGCCTTCATAGATGCGGATAGAAGCAAACGGAATGGTACCAAAATCGTGTCCTCTGAAGCTGTTCAGCACAAATGCCACGTAGTTGGTGGTAGGATCCAGGCGGGAAAAATCCACGGTGATTACTTCATTATCCAGGCCATCGTTGCCGTTCATGTCGCCGGTCAGATCATCTCCGCTGTGGCGGATGGAATTATCTTTGGATCTCAGGTTACCGAAATATACTACTTCCTGCAGTTGTTTTTGTTCGGAGAACAAAGCGCAGCTGCCGTCCAGGTCTACTGCTTCTTTAGATTTGGACAAACCAAACAAGCCTTTCTTTTCAATCGCGCCCCAGTTGATGCCTACGCAGATGTTCTGCAGTTTGGCGCCGTTGCTTTTTTCCAGGTTGATACGCTGACCTTTTTGAAGATTGATTGCCATGTTGATCTTATATTTTAATATCGTTGTGAATCAGATTAATTGTATTTATTCAGATAGTCCTGCAGGCCACCTTTCATGCCTACGCCTACGGCTTCGAATTTCCATTCATCGTTACGTTTGTAGATCCTTCCGAATTCTACGGCGGTTTCGATAGAGAAATCTTCTTCCAGTTCGTATTTCAGCAATACTTCATTGGTAACGGGGTCGAAGATACGTACAAAGGAATTTCTTACCTGACCAAAGTTTTGTCTGCGTGCTTCTGCATCGTGGATGGTTACTACTATGCATATTTCGGCTACTTTGGAGTCTATTTTAGAGAGGTCAATTTTGACCTGTTCGTCATCGCCGCCGCCGTCGCCGGTGAGGTTATCGCCGGTATGCTCCACGCTGCCATCCGGTGTTACCAGGTTATTATAGAAAATAAAATGCTGATCAGAAAGTATCTTTTTATTATCTCCCATCACAAAGATAGAAGCATCCAGATCGAAGCTGGTACCTGTTGAAGAGGCGTTTGCGTCCCAACCCAAGCCAATTACGAATTTGGGCGCATTAATTGTTTGTCGCTGACCTTTTTGCAAATTAATTGCCATGTTGTATGCTTTTATGTTTACTGTTAAATAAGTAATTTTTAATGAAATTCAGATTTTTCTGGTAGGCTTCTATCGTGTGATAGCCATTTCCCAGGGCCATATTATACAAAAGATTTACGAATTTATCCGATTGATTTTGCAGAAAAATGCAAAATGAGTCAAAATCGTAGTTCAGAATGTATTTGACAATACGGGTATTGATAAAGAACTGATCGCCCTGGATGATCTTTTCCAGGTGGAAAATGGACTTTACAAAATGGTAATTCAGATGATTCTCAATGTTGGGATGAATGTTTTTATTCTGTAGCTCCGCAAAATAAAGCAGGTACAGATCATTGGAAAGATCATAGGCATCCACCATTTTCAGGATCATTCTTTCATGGCCGCCCGTAATCCGGATATCATCCAGGAAAATTACTTTCTTTCCAGCCAGGAAATACCGGTCGATATGAAAACTGTCGTTGCCGATCAGTTTCAGTCGTTGTTCGGCATCCAGTTCACCGTAATCTTCCTTATAGGTAATGGTACGGTGTACTTTTGTTTCCTGTAGTACCGGGTGTCCATGTGCGGCCAGCCAGCGGTTTAACTGAAAAACAAAATAGTTTTTCATGGCAAAGGTCGCAGTTGGAATAAAGGAATATGGACTGGATACCACTACCATCTGTGGTACGGGCCTGTCTTTTAAATGGTGTTCAATAAATCCTTCTGCCAGGCTGGTACCGAATTTTTCGGCAACGGTGTCGTCACCGAATTTAAAACGGCTGTATTCATCGGGGCAAAACCCGAAATGGCCGGCATCGGTGATTTTGTGCAGTGAATAAGTAGTCGTCATCAGTTAAGTAAACTTGAAATACATTGGTGATTGGAGTTGATTAATAGCGTGCGAATGCCTGTTACTTGCGCTCCCTGTATATCCGCTCTTTCGTTATCGCCAATATGAATAATATTATTTAAAGGAGGACATGCGTTTTTTCGCAGGTTGGCTACCTGTTCCAGCATGAGTCTGAACATTTTTTCATTGGGCTTCGACATGCCGGTTTCATCAGAAAACAGCAGGAAATCAAAATAGCGGTCCAGTTCCAGCTCCTGTAAAACCCGCCTCAGTGTACTGCCTTTAATAAAAGCGGTGTTGCTGAGCAGGCTCACGGTACTGTTGCCCGGCTCCCTGATCTGCTGCAGTACCTTTACCGTAGCGGAACAGTATACTACCGGGAGATGCCGTAGGACCAATGCTTCCATATCCTGGTAAAGCTGCGCCAGATCTATCTCCCCGAAATTATTGCTGTAATCATTTATTTCATTGATCACCATCAGGTACATTTCTTCGGCATCGATATTACCCCCGGTTTTTTCGTTGATGGCATTGCACATCAGGTCCACCCGGCGGAATATACGCCCCACTTCTTCCAGTGGTTTCTGTGACAGATTGAAATGGTTGTAAAAAAAACGGGTCCTTTCCTGTTTAAATAAAGGATTCGATTTTATTAAAGTTAACCATAGATCAAAAGAATAATGTTGGTATCTAATCATGTATATTATAAGCGTGTTTACATCTCGTCAGCAGTTGCTCTTTCTCCCTTTAGCTGTATATTACTATATGGGTTAATCCAATGTATGGTAGCATTACATTAATATAAGGCATATTTGGACACCTGTATTTAATCTTTCTGTTACCAAAACATATATATTATGGGTTAATATCAAAAAGTCTGCCTGACAGCTTTTTTGAAGCTTCTAATATAGCGATTTATCACGCATCTCACTTGAAATTTTTCATTTTTATAGATTATAAATTAATGTGTTTTAAAGTTTTATATGTATTTTTTGTATCCTGTCTATTGCGGGGATTACGTTATTGAATGAGTAATAAATCTGTCATTGTGTGAAAATAAGGAAGGGAAATAAAGGCAATGACGGGCATGGTTAAATGAAAAGGATCGACTATCTTGTATTGAAGTTATCTAGATGTGGAATTGTACACCCGCCCGGGTACCAACGTTGTATATCACCAAAAAAAAACTGAATTTTAGTCAATTTTTCAAATTCCTTTAAACCGAACTATGAAATCAGTTCTAAAAGCTTCTGGCATATTGTTAATCTTCTCCCTGATTTTATTTTCAGGGTGCAAAAAGGGAGATCCTGGTCCTGCGGGCCGGGATGGCACAAACGGTACCAACGGCACCAATGGTACCAACGGCACTGCCGGTCCCGCTGGTCCTACAGGTCCTGCCGGTCCTTCCGGCCCCGCCGGTCCGGGTGGTCCAGCCGGCCCCACAGGTCCTACTGGTCCAACGGGTCCTGCCGGTGAACCTGGTTCAGCGAACGTGATTTACTCCCAATGGGTAAAAACCAATCCATGGGTGGTATCTACCACATCAACGGGTTCCGGTAAAAAGACCTTTTACTTTGACATCACCGCCGCTGGTGTAACACAGGACATCCTGGACAAAGGCGTGGTAATGGTATATGCAAAATTTGTAGCGGATCCGGACGGAGCAGGTGCAAAATTACTGCCGGCTACCTATTACAATAACGGCGGAACAGATGTGGAATACCGGTTCCAGCAAAGCATATCACTGGGAAAGATCAGGGTGATCTGTGATATTGTACCCATCGGTATTCCTTCTACAGAAAACCAGGTGAGATATGTGATCATCCCTGGTGGTGTAGCAGGAGCCCGTATGGCCAACTACAGGCAAATGAGTTATGAGGAACTTTGCCGCACACTGCAAATTCCGGAATAATTAATTTATATCGGGCTGACGGTTGATTTCCGCCAGCCCATTTTTTGTATCCCCGGAAGGATCTTCCGCTATTTACCGGCGGGAGGGTCCCATTTGTAATTTCCCTGACCATCATATACCCCCGACCTTTTTAAAGAGCCGTCTTTATTAAATTCGTAAAAGCGACCGGTGGGCTGGTATTTTACCTGTGGTGTAAAAGAAGACATCTGGCCGTTGTCGAAATAAGTAATACGGAGGGCTGAATCATTTTTTTCATTCATCAGGTATTCACTGCGGATCTGCCCGGATCGCAGGTATTCCCTGTTGATCAGTGGAATACCCTCTGGAGAATATACCGTTTCATATTGTGGCTGTATCCTTTTAAACTCGTTCACAAGCGAATCTTCAGTCGCATAGATCATCGGTACCAGTAAATTCTTCATATACGGCAGGAGTGTGGTATCATAATACATCCGGTGTATGTTATAAGGTTTTCCTGACCTGTACCTGCTTTCCTCTTCCAACTGACCGGTAACATACCACCATTCAGTAAGGCCTTCCAGCTTGCCATTTGTATAGTATTCACTGGCTCTCAGCTGTCCATTGGCATACCAGAGCTTTCTTGCTCCCTGCAACTGTTGCTGGCTGTAGTTTTCTTGTAGCTCTTTTTGCCCGTTGGGATAATATAGTGTTCTTACACCATCAGGATATAAAGGCGCCGGGTGACGGTATAGTTCAGCCAGCTTATCCAGTTCGGCCATTCCGCTTTTGAACCGCCAGTCCCTTTCTCCGTTGCTGCTACGGTACCTGATATCCCGGTCGCAAGGCTGGATATGTAATTGTCCGTTTGCCTCTCTCGCAAACACGATCCATTCTTCCCCCTTGCTGATGCCCATATCGCAGCTACTGTTTTTCATATGCTCAACAAGTTGTGTGATGGGTTGACCCTTGAATAAGGTAATGATGTTGAATGTGAGTACACCAGTGTTTTGAGCGTTTTCTGCTCCGGTATCACCATCATCGGTGATCATCACCCGGGCAATAAACTGGTATGGTTCCAGTTGGGATAATTCCTTTAATGGTGGCAGCATGGCACAAGTGCAGGCAATGCATTGGCCGGTCGCAAACAGTAAAAGGGAGTAAACCAGGACGATACTTTTCATGAGTGATCAGGTTTAAAGGGATTTATAATGCGTGTGCGAGGCAAGGATGCAGATAGTTGCTGCATTCCATAATCCGTTCAAAAAATGGCAACAAGATATAACCGGCAAATCAATGATTTTTTACAATTCCAGGTTTCGCCGCCGGGATACTTTTGTAAAAAGAAAACGATGAAAACAGCACAATACCAGGTATACCTGCTTTCCGCCGCACTGTTGCTGCCGGCCATATCATATTCACAACAAAAAGAATTAAAAACAACGACGATGGAAAAGAATAAAACAATGATCCGGGAATTGTATGAAAATGCGATGAACCAGCGGAATCTGACTGCCTTATCTCAGTACATAGCACCCACCTACACCGGCCCCTCCGGCGTAAAAGGACCTGCAGGATTTGAAGTCCCGGTTCGCTCACTCATACAATCATTTCCGGATATCAGGTGGACCTTACAGGAGATAATCGCAGAAGGCAATAAGGTAATGGTAAAATGGACCTGGCATGGTACCCATCAGGCGGATTTTCAAAACATTCCTGCTACCCATAAAACCATTGACCTTACCGGCATCGCTATTTATGAATGCCAGGATGGTAAAGTAACCGCTCTGGAAATACGGACAGACCGCCTTGGATTTTTAACTGCACTGGAGGTGTTACCGGCAGATATTGCCACCGCACCGGTGCAAGAGCAGGTGCAGTTTATTGATAAGTTTATCGTACCGGCAGCAGGAATCACCGAGTTCAAAGAAAGGGTAGCGGTGAACCGGCACTTCCTCAGGAAGCTACCAGGATTTATCACCGACGCCGCTTACGAACATCCTGATGAGCAAGGCAACCTGGTGTATGTTACTATTGCGCAGTGGGAAAGTAAAGCCGCCGTGGCCAAAGCAAAAGAACAGGTGCAGGCATTTTATCAACAAGAGGGCTTTGATATGCCGGGGATGCTGAAACGACTGGGAATAGTGATGGATAGGGGATTGTATAGCCGTGCAACGGAGTAAATATTACGAAGGGGATTCTATGAAGGCTACGCGAAATACCATTTTCGTGTAGCCTAAGCCGTTTGAGTATAGCGCATGTTCTTTACACCGCTTTTAACTTCCATTTACAATTGTTTAATTTCCATTGACAGGTTCCTTTCAAAAACTATCTTAACTTCTATTCCTGAACAACCAAAACTGAATCCAATAGTACCCGCTTATCCCGGATACTATTGCCCATGAACTGAAAACCCGGATCCCCTTTTCATTTATTCATCAAACAAAAAACAAGTATGAAAACTTCATTGTTTGCACCAGCCTTGCTTGTGCTGGGCATGCTCTCCGCCTGTAGCAAAAACAACAGTCGTGACAATCAGCTGCAACCAGTTGCCGGACAGAAAAACAACTTACAGGTGTTAGCCACACCACCCGCCACCTGGCAGGAACACTGGTTTGAACACCAGCAACTGCTAAACCGCGTTTTTTATGATACCAGTGTGGCAGTGTACTACGACAACGACGTAAACAGCAGCATTACCTGGCCTTCTACATACCTGGCGCAGGTTTGGAACTACACTAAAAGTACTTACAGCGCTTTTGGCGATGATTCCCGTTTGTTTGTAATCCTGCACGCCGGCAAATATTCCGGCGGACACCCTTCTACGTATATGGATGGTAGTCATGATTACCGCAATGTGATAGATGTAGGCTCCTCTGATCCCAATGCCTGGATCAGCGGTACGGGCAATGATATTGATCTGACTACCCATGAAGTAGGGCATATCGTGGAGGGCGCTTCCAAAGGAGTGCATGGCTCTCCGGCTTTTGGCATCTGGCACGACAGCAAATGGATGGAGATCTATCAGTATGATGTATACCTGGCGCTGGGCCGCAGCAGCGATGTTACACGCTGGTATAATATGAAAGTTACACAGACGGATGCGTTTCCCCGCGCCGGCACCTACTGGTTCCGCGATTGGTTTTATCCCATTTATCATAACTATGGAGGCACTGCTACGCTGAACAAATTCTTTACGTTACTGGCGCAGTATTTTCCAAAACAAACGTTCAATAACGGGATCACTACTTACCCGGAATACAGCCGTGGTCTTAACTTCGGAGAGTTTGTACATTACTGGAGCGGCGCTGCCAATAAAGACCTGAAGCAACTGGCGATCACTGCTTTCGGTAATAAGGATGAACAGGGCAACGACTGGACCGCCCAGCTGAAACAGGCCAGAACAGATTTTGCTGCTATTACTTATCCTTCGGATGATGTGACCGCAGCAGGTACACTCACGGTAAGTAAGGAAAACAATAGCGGCGCCTCCGCCACAGAAGGCTCCCTGAAACTGATTGATAACGTGTATGGCAGCAAATTTTTTGTGAATACCGTACCCGCTGATTTCCGGATGCAGTTACAATTCCCCACCGGGCAAACCGTGAAATCATATACCCTTACTTCCGGTAATGATGCCACCGACAGGGATCCGAAAAACTGGCAGCTGAAAGGCTCCGATAATGGTGTCAGCTGGACGGTATTGGATACACAAACCAACCAGGCATTTAATGCGAGAAATCAGACCAGGCAGTTTAATATTGCGAATACCACTGCGTATAAATATTATGCGGTGTATGTAACCAGCACCAATGGCAGTGTGGATTTTCAGCTGAGTGAATGGCGGCTTTTTAAATAGATATACCGGCTGCTACTGTAAAAAGGTAGCAGCCTTTTTACTATAATTCTTCAAATCGGCGCAAAATCTCTTCCAGTTGCTTTTTACTGAGGTCAATATTCAGTCCCTGTGGGTCCAGGATGTTTTTGGCTCTTAGCTCTTTTAAAGTCCGGTTGAAGCTCCGGATAGTAATACCGAGGTAGTCGGCCATATCTTTTTTCGGTATCACGATATCCTGTTCCGCTTCCAGCGACAATAAGCGGAGCAATGCGTATTCTATCGGATATAACCGCTGATAGGAAGTGCGTATACAGGTGTTGCGGATCCGGATGGCCATTTCTTCCAGTAGCAGCTTATTGAACGACAGATCGTTGGATAACAGCCACGAAAACAAGGCAAGCGGAACGGCATAAGCAGTTACCGGTGTAATGGCCTCAATATTACAAAGGCATTTCTCTTTCCCGATACCTTCCAGTTCCCCGGTGATTTCTCCCTTTCCCAGGAATTCGAAAATATAGTCTTTCCCGTTATCCTCTGCGATGTAGCATTTGGTAATGCCTTCCCGGATGATATATACATGACTGGTAGTATCACCCTGGTGCAGCAATTTCGCGCCGGTATGGAAGCTTCTGGTCGCCACTTTTTCGCCTCCGCCGTTTCCGGCAGTGAATTGTTCTATGAAATGAAGAAAGGCAGGATTGGTGCGTAACATATACTTTCAGGGTAGGACAATTGTCCCGTTTAATAGGATGCTACCGTTTATTTTTGCATCCGGAAAAATGTAAAAATACAATGATTACAGATATTAAAGTCATCGCATTTGATGCAGATGATACCCTCTGGGTAAACGAACCTTATTTTCAGGAAACAGAAGCCCGCTTTTGCAGTCTGCTGGAAGATTACCTGCCGCATCATACCGTTTCCCAGGAGTTGTTTAAAACCGAAATGGCTAATTTATCGTTATACGGTTATGGCATCAAAGGTTTTATGCTCAGCATGATAGAAACCGTATTACAGGTATCTGAAAATACGGCTAACCCGGAGATATTTCACCGGGTGCTGGAGTATGGCAAAGAAATGCTGAATAAAGACATCGAATTATTGGATGGGGTAGAGGAAGTATTGAAAGCCCTGTTCGGGAAATACCGTCTTGTGGTAGCTACCAAAGGTGATATACTGGACCAGGAACGTAAATTGAAGAAGTCGGGCCTGGAGCATTATTTCCATCACATTGAAATAATGAGCGACAAAAAAGAAAAGGACTATCTGAAATTACTTAAACACCTGGATTGCCGTCCGGAATCCTTCCTGATGCTGGGTAATTCCCTGAAGTCGGATGTACTGCCGGTACTGGCGCTGGGCGGGCATGCGGTGCATATTCCGTATCACACCACCTGGGTGCATGAGCAGATCGATCATACCATTGAAGATCCGCGTTTTTATCAATTTAATTCAATGGCAGATATTCTGCCACATCTGATATCATGAAACAATTACTGAACCTGGATACCTGGGCAAGAAAAGAGCAGTTTCATTTCTTCCGCCAGTTCGACGAACCATTTTTTGGAGTTACAGTGGAGATAGACTGCACCGCCGCCTATGTGCAGGCGAAAGCCAGTGGCCGTTCCTTTTTTTTAACCTATCTGCATACTTCACTGGCGGCCGCGAATGAGGTAGCGCCTTTCCGCTATCGCATCATAGAGGAAGAAGTGTGGATCTACGACCGGGTGGATGCATCGCCGACTATCAATCGTCCGGATGGCACCTTTGGTTTTGCGTACATGGATTTTTATGAAGATATCAATGCGTTTGAAAGCAATAGTAAAGCGGAAACAGACCGGGTTCGCGCGGCAACCGGACTGGTTCCTTCGGTATCGGGGCAAAATGTAATTCATTATTCCTCCCTGCCCTGGATCAACTTTACGGCTATCTCACACGCACGGAGCTTTTCTTTCCAGGACAGCTGTCCAAAAATTTCTTTCGGCAAGATGACAGAAAAGGGAGACCGCAGGGTGATGCCTGTTTCTGTGCATGTGCATCACGCATTGATGGATGGTTTTGATGTTGCACAGTTCCTGGAAAAATTCCAGCAGAAAATGGATGCGTTGTAAGCATATTGGAAGGGGCGGAAAGCCCCTTTTTTTATAGTATTAAAGGCAGCCTTTTGCATTCCCGCACGCGTGTAGTCTGCGTCAATTTGTGGCGTTACTGCAACACCCCCGCAGGTATCGCCCATTTGTAACCCGCAATCAGCAAGCACTTCCGGTCAGGCAACCTTTTTGCTGTAATGGCCGTTATATTACAGGATATCCATTAAAAAATCATGCACTATGAAGAATAAAAACTGGCTGATATTAGGTGCCGCTGCTGCATCTGCCGCTGCTGCTTATTTTCTTTTTAAAAGCACGAAAGTTTCCATTCCGAAAGGGGCGAAAGCAGTTTCGCCTTTTGATGTAAACCGGTTTATGGGAACCTGGTATGAAATCGCGCGACTGGATTATCGTTTTGAACGTCATCTCAGTAATGTTTCTGCTACTTATTCCATTAATGAAAATGGACAGATTACCGTGGATAATAAGGGATATGATACCCGGACCTATCGCTGGAAGGAGAGTATAGGTAAAGCAGACTTTGTAGATAATCCCGAAGAAGCACGTCTGAAAGTATCTTTCTTCGGCCCTTTTTATGCCGGTTATAATGTGATCGACATCGATGAAAAATACCAGCACGCATTAGTGGCTGGCAATAACCTGAATTATATCTGGATCCTTTCCCGCAACAGAACAATTCCTGAAGCCATTAAAACCCGCTTCCTGGCAAAAGCAGAAGAACTGGGCTATCATACGGATGATCTGATCTGGACAAAGCACGATAGCTATGTAGCGTAAGCAGGTAAAAAATAAATTGGAAATACTAAAAATATTAGTATTTTTGTTGCAGAAAGCAAATGAATAATGTAAAAAAGTCCTGTGATCCATGCTGTAGTGGTGATCAGGACTTTTTTATTTTAAACAGGTGCTAAGTATTTTAGTATATTGAGATGGTTTTTAAATGGTAGCGATGCATAATCCACTGGCACTTTTATCTCCCGAATTATTAGTGGCTTTACAAAAGCATGGTTTTACCATTTTCGTAAGACAAAGCTACCCTCGTGGAAGAGATCATTTTGATACAGATATCAAAGAAATATTTCTCATCACACACTACGATGATCTGAAGGCGGCAGAGGAACATATGGCCCACATTGCTGCAGATCATCGTAAACATTTATACCAGATCAGTATTCCGGAAGACCGGGAAAAACTGATGATTGCAGCCGCACAACCCGATGGCTATAAAGTGTATGTCGCCTTGTTGAAGGATAAGAAATGGAAAGGGGCCGCCAAACTGCAACCGAAGCTCAAAACGTACCTGCAGCAAAACACCAGCTGGAAAGTAAAAGACGGAGCCATTGCCGCAGATCTTTATCTCCACTACGGCGAGCTGATGCTCAAGCTGGTAAACCCATCCGGAGAAATTACCTTACCTTTAAGTGATATTGAAAAACACTAAACTATCCTGCTATGTGTTATAATATTTCCCTCAGGGTAAACCCGGAGTTACTCTATCAGTATCTGCCCACGCTAAATCCCATCCCGGAAGCTTTGCTGCTGAATACTTCCTGGCATGGAAATGCAGACACCTTTCCGGAATGGCCGGTGGTATTGAATAACAACGGAACCGGATTGGCATCTTTTGCCTGGGGCCCTATTCCAAAAGGCCTGAACACGCCGGAGAAAGTTCAGGAAGAAAGAAAATTATATCTCAACGCACCAGCAGATAAAATACTGGATCCAGGTTCCTGGTGGAATACTATCCGGCACCAGCGTTGCCTGATACCCGTATCAGGTTTCTATGGATACCGGCAGGTGCCTTCCCGTCAGAATAAAATTGCTTATTATATCCGGCAGAAAGGCCGGGAATTATTCTTTATCGCCGGACTATGGACCTTATCCGATACGGCCGCTGGTGAGATACCCACTTTTTCACTCATCACCAGGAAAGCGAATGCGCTCCTGAAAGAATTGCATACCGGCGGGCCGGATGAAGACCGTATGCCGCTCATGCTTACACCAGGTATTGCAGAAAGTTGGTTGTCGCCGGAACTGACCGATTTTCAACTCCAGGAGATCCTGAACTTTTCGCTGCCTTCTGCAGAACTGGAATACTGGCCGGTAAATACGGTACCCTCGCACCCGGATGTTGCCGAAGCATTTTACCCCGATCTGCCTCCATTGATGAATAAATAAATCACACCTTATTTTCGGAAAAAAGAGCGGATTGCTTTACAAATACGTAAAGCAATCCGCTTATTCCGCCATTACAAACAGTCAAATGTTCTGTGTACTGTTGTTGTCGGAATGGTGATGTGCTTGTCTGCCGCCACTGGCACTGCATTCAAACGGGTTACTTTCACCGCACCCAGTTTCATTTTCTTTTCATTTTTCTTTTTCATGGCAATTTGTGTTTAGTTGATGAGAAAATATTTTTATAACATAGCCTTTACTGCTTTGGCAGACACCGCCAGCTGCGATGCGTAATACCTGCTGAGAAAATGATAGAGCACCAGTTCCTGTTTGCGCTGGTTAGATAACAGTATTCTGTTCAGGAACATATGAATATAACTGCAGAGCAATTCGTCGCGGTTTTTCAGGGTAATCCCCGATAGCAATCGTTGTATACCGGCAGATCTTGTACGGAAGCAATCTACCGCCGCTTCAATTCCCTGTTCGTTGTCCTGCGCAGGATCAAGGATCTGGCTGACTTTACGCATCTCTTCGCGGTATTTGTTGTTTAATTGAAGCAGCAACGATTTCTCCCCGCCATGTTCTTCAAAAAAACTTTGTTGCAGCATATGTAGTAACCCTGATCTGGCGGATAACGTGTAGCCAAAATCATCCAGCAGCATATGGATTCCTCTTAGCGCCAGCAGCCAGCGGTAGTTTTCGCCTTCTTCTTCTTCCAGTAGCTGCAGGATACCAAGTACACATTCGCTGTCGAGATGAAACAATGCTTCACTGAAAAGCATCGTGTCGCCGCCATAGCGTTCTATTTCCCGCTCATAGGTATCAGTCTGGATCCGCTGAATTGATGCATCATTACCTGATATATCGTATAGCCGTTGCAGTACGATACTCCAGAATTGCGGATGGGCAGCATGATGAAACCTGATCCGGAGATGATGATCGGGATCGCTGTACCGGATAAAGAACCATTGATCAATGACTTTTTCTTCCAGCAGGCTTTGCGTAAGCGGTAGCAGTTTTTCTTTAAGGATGTTTTCTGCACTGCGTGTGCCTGCATACAATTTTACATAAAGCCATTCACTGCCGGTATAGAATTTTCTTGCTGGTAGCTGTGTGGTATTGGTAAAAACAGGGGCTGTACTTTTGTTTTTTCCGGGAGATATATTTTTCAGCGGTATAATCAGTTCATGGGTATGCAGCCCGTCGGGTCCTTTAATCCAGCAGATATCGGGTGTAGCGAGAAATTCCTGTAAGGTCACCTGTTCTTTTTTCAGGAGTTGTGTCACCAGCAGGTGTACGCTTACTTCGCTCTCCAGGTCGGCGGGTAGTTCATTGTCGCCTTCCCTGATCAACACGTACCGGGGAAGCGCCAGCTGGTGGCGGATTTCCCGGAAGATGTCCATATACGCTTCTACGGGCGCTTTGGTTAATGCGGCGTACTTTTTTTTATGCAATACCCAGGTACTTTTACTGAGAATGATATTGCCATATTGCACGCGTGGGTAGAAAGGAATATCCCCCGGAAGCTGCCAGTGCCAGCCGATGCCGGTTTGGTAATCCTGGTATTGCAGGTCGCACAGGAATTTATAAACGGGCAGGCCCTGTTTATAGTTGTGGGCGGTACTGAGACGCGGTACAATGATTTTATTGAGCCTGCGGGAGCGCATTACCACTTTGTTCTGGCGTACGCTTACCAGCAGATCGGAGAGAGGTAGTTGCATCGCTTCCGGCGTCTGACTATTGGCGAGGTACACAATTTCGTGTTCCCGTAACCGTGGTCGCATCAGGATGTTGCCGGTCCTGGATTCCGGGAGATGGACGATTTCTGCATAGATTTTCTCCGGATCGCCTGCTTCTTCCTCCCTTAAACAGGCTTTTACATGTGTCGCCAGCTTTTCATCGCCGTGGCAGAACCTGCCCAACAGGTTGGCGGCAGATGGGCCGCTGCAGCCGTTCATATCAAAGAGATAATCGCCGTTGTCGATGGCTTCAGCGCTGTTGCTCAGAATACTACCCATCAGGTACATGCTGGCAGGAAGGGCCGGTGTGGCTTTCTCTTTAAAAGTATCCAGTTGCTCCCGGGTAAGGAGGATCACTTTTTTCTGTTGCCACAAACTTTCCTGTAACAGGTGCAGCTGGAAATCCTGCATCAGGGTGCGGGGATGACTCCCACCGGTGTCTGGAGGCGATAGGTGAAAATCGTCTGCCAGTGGCGTATGGTCGGTGTTGTGACCGGGTCCATAGCCAATGCCTGCCTCTGCATCCAGCACCAGCGCAAGTGGCATCTCCTGCTCCTCGTATCGCTGCCGGAATGCCCGGCAGAATGCCGCCAGATCATTGTCAGGCTCCTGGCTGCCTAGTTTCCACAACTGCGACACCTGCGTGGTCAGTTCATTAATGACGGTATGACTGAGGGTATTTTCAGTAGCAGATACGAACAGGTCTGTTTGTACCAGGTCTTTGCTACTGGTGTTAGTAAGCAGCGTGCTAACCAATTGATGAACCTTTGTGTACTGTTGTTGCTGCAATCCTTGCTGAATAGCATCCAGCGTGGCTGTCAGCGCTTCGGTACCATTTAGTTCCTTCAACCTTTTTACCAGGTGTACAAAAAACTCTTCACCGGTAACAGCAGGCTCCAGTTCACTTACCAGGATTTGATGCTGTAGCAGTTCTTCCGTAAAAGCAGCGGCTTCTTCTTCGCTGATGTCAGCTTCTTCACTGACAATACTATCTCGTATATCCGTTAACGTGGCACCGGTTGCAGCTGTCTGCAACATTTTTTTTAAGTAGGGGCTGTCGTTTACTGCGGTAAGGTAATAGTTCCGGATTTTGTTTTTTACCGTATAGGCAGCATACCGGTATTGGGTACCGGCAGCGTATAAAGAATTATTGGGGTAATAGTTCAATTGCGCCCTGATGCCCGGTATAGCGGTAATAGCGGTGGCCAGTTCAGCCACGTAGTTCATATCAAGGCGGCTATGTTTTTTATGGGTGTATTTATCTGCCAGCCGGATAGCCGTATGATCTGCCAATGCACCGGTGGCGCAGCCCGCGAATAGTCCATAGGGAGTGCAGCGGCTGCTCATGCGCAACAGGTAACGATATAAGGCAGCTGCCAGTTTTTGTGCTGCCTTTCCATCCTCCGCAGGATCAGTCAGCCACTTTTGCAATTCCTGGTATAGTTCAGGAGATGCAATATAGATGGCTTCCCGGAGATATGGATCCCGGAAAATATTTTTAATCACCGGGGAAAGGGAAGCTTTTGAAACCGGGAATAGTTGCGTAATGGTATTCACCGGCAACAGCGGGGTTCTGACTATATAAAAATTTTCAGCTCTGATCATGGCGAAAGGTCAACATTAGACCGGGAAGGTAATTTGTTCCCTGACAGTAAACTATCCCGTAAAACCGGTAAAATCTGTGTTTAAACCTGCTTTTGAAAAATCACGTTTTTCCGTGAGTTGCATATTCTTACTTTCTCCCTACATTTATTCTCAATCCTGTAATCTATAAAACCCGTATTTTTTTAAGACCCTGTTTTAAACGACCTGCCAAACTTTATTTGTCTATTTATTTTTCAACCATAAACATTTGCGAAATGAGAAAAACACCCGTAAAAAAACTGGCCCTTGGTAAATTGAAAGTGGCAAAACTCAGTATCAGCAGCCAGGAACAGGCAGATGGTAAAGCCCCTACATACACCGGCTGCAGCCTGTTTATGAAATGTACGCCTCCTATTTCAAAAGAACCTTGTTTCTAAACTGTACGACCATGAAAAAATCAGATAAGAAATTAAGTCTTGGCAAAATCAAGGTAGCCGACCTCAGCAAAGTAAATGCAGATGCAACGCTATTTATGCAATCACTCGCCTGCGTGCCCAGCATAAAGATTACCTGCCTTAGCCAGGGTCCAAAAAACTGCAGTGCTGACATCTGTATTTTCTGAGTTCAATACGGTGAAGCTTAAGGTATGGCAAAACATGTATGCATGACTGCAATACATGTTTTGCCATTATATATTTTATGACGGCAAATCATTCTATGGATCAACAGCAAGCTGCCCGCTCCGTACTGCAAAGGATCTGCGTAGCATTGGACCGGTTTGTATTAACGGATACCAATAACGGATTACTGGGTGGATATACGGGCGCCGCATTATTTTATGCGTACTATTATCAGCTGACGGGTAAGGCCGCACATCTGAACAAAGTGTATGATATTATCCGGAAATGCCTGCAGTCGCTTTCTGAAGAGCCGATGAACGGTTCGCATTGCAGCGGTATTGCCGGCGTATCCTGGTGTATACAGCACCTGACCGCTTTAGGCTTTATCGAAGCAGATGATACTGCAGATACGTTCGCTGATATTGATATGCTGGTAGCAGATTTTATGGACTCAGAACTCCGGGAAGGCCGGAACGACTTTCTGCATCATGGTATTGGCACCGCCCTCTATTTTCTCGAACGGCTCCCGGCCCCGGTCGCAGTAACACAGCTGGAGCAACTGGTCACATATCTCGCAGAAAGTGTGATCCCTTTGCCGGGTGGCATCGCCTGGAAGGACCATTTCTCCAGCAAAAGCCAGCAGCATCCCGATCAGGATCTTTTTAATCTTGGACTGGCACATGGTGTGCCCGCTATTATTTCGGTGTTGGCGCGTTGTTATGAAAAGGGGATCGCTAAAGAGATGACATGTCAGCTCATTGATAATAGTGTTCAATGGCTGCTGCAAACCAAAAATAAATCTGTAGGCATCACCCACTCCCGCTATCCGGTAATCGTTAACGACAGGGGAGAAGTGATAGGAGATGCGCATAGCAGGCTGGGATGGTGTTATGGAGATCTGGGCATTGCCGCGATGCTGTGGGGAACCGGGAAGCGATTGAGCAGACAGGATTACCAGCAGGAAGCACAGGAACTGTTTCATCATATCGCCGCCTATCGCAATGTAAAGAACGGAGCGGTTCATGATGGCTGTTTATGTCACGGGAGCGCAGGGATTGCGCATCTGCTGCAACAGGCCGGGCTGGCCGCTGGCAACGATGCTTTGCTGGATGCTGCGCGGTACTGGTGGCAAACCACGCTCAGCATGAATACCTGGGATGATGGCCCGGCAGGGTATAAATTTTATCATCATCCGGAATATATCAGCAGTCACAACGTGCTGGAAGGAATTGCAGGTATCGGCTTGTCGCTGATCAGCTTTGCAGATACCACTATCAGACCTGCATGGGGCGAATGTATGCTGATAGATTAAACTTGTCTTGATTTTTTCGCTATATTACAGGTATAGTAAATGAGCATAGTGTTGTTGCCCGAAATCATCTATGCCATCGTATACAGACGTTACAGCAAACTGAAAAACCATGATCCGTATATATTTTGTTGATGATCATCCATTGATACTGGAAGGACTGCGATCATTACTCAGCGGGGAAGAAGATATTCAGCTGACCGGTGAAACCAGGAACGGTATTTCCTGTCTTCGCTTCCTGGATCAGCATACTGCAGATGTGGTGTTACTAGATACCCTCTTACCCGATATCAGCGGCGCTGAACTTTGCGCCAATATAAAAAAACGTTATCCCGATATAGCAGTGTTGGGATTAAGTTATCATAAAAACGACACCGGTATTGCCGGAATGCTGGATAGCGGCGCCAGCGGGTGTCTGATGAAAAATGCAGATAAGGAAGAACTCCTGCGGGCCATACACGATGTATATTCCGGTCACACCTATCTCTCGGCAGAATTAAAACAGGCGCTTAAAACAGACAGTTTACATCACCTGCATATTACCAAGCGGGAGAAAGAGGTACTGTGGCTGATTGCCAACGGTCATACCAATCATGAGATCGCAGAGAAATTATTCATCAGTGCAGATACGGTCGACAGCCATCGCCGCAACCTGCTGGGTAAGTTCAATGCACGGAATACCGCGATGCTGATCAAATGTGCGGTCGACAATAAAGTATTGATCTGAGTATTACGCTTTTACTGCAGGCAAAGACAGCAACGGGATATTGGAATCATAAGCCAGCTTTTTAGAGATACTGTTATGAAAGAAGGATGCCAGTCCGCCCAGTTTCCGTGGCACTACAATGATCATGGAAGCATGATGCTGGTTCGCGTACGACAGGATCCCTTCTACCGTATTGCTGTTATTGATATAATCAAAGCTGGCGTTATATTTTTCGAAGATCCGGTGTAAGCTCGCAATGGATTCTTTTGTTTCCATGGTATAGCTTTCACCGGCGGCTTTGTCTACATTCAGCACCTGTACCGTTGCCGGGAACGCATCCAGGAATTCATAGAGCTGATGTGCCGGGATGGAAGCATGGTCTTTCAGATCGGTAGTAAATACCAGCGACTGTATGGGTTTCCCAATCAGGGTGTCTTTGGGTACAATGAGCACAGGTACCGTACTTTCTGCAATCATCATGGAGGTGGTACTGCCCAGCAGTAATTTTTCCAGGCCTGATCTGCCGGATACTCCCATCACAATAATGTCTACTTCTTCTGCTTTACATAACTGGCTGATGTGTGCCGGGAGGGATACGTCTTCTGCCATCAGATCAATCCGGGCATGCTTTACAAGGGCGCTGAGGCGATCCTGTTGCAAGCCGAGGTTTTCCATGATGTCCAGGTACAACTGCTGATCGCTGCCGGCATTGGTCACCGGGAGGTCTGTCCCAATAATGGAGCTTTGGTAGGCGTGGTAAAGAAGAATCCTGCTCACCTGCAGGGGATCCACCAGTTGTGCGGCGTATTCTGTTGCCCGGAAAGCATTTTCTGAGAAGTCGGTAAGAAGGAGCATTGTTTTCATATGCGTCGCTATTTTGGTGAACCTATCAACCGCGAAATTCCTGCCAATCAATCCAATGAACAACCAAAATGGGGGATATGTTCAGGAGAATAACAATCAGCAGGGATGTTCGGTTTTGTACAAAAGTGTCCATATTTGGACAGGTTCAGGGGGGATCCTACGCTGGAAGCGGCTATGGAAGCGGCCTGGGGAAATGGCATTTATTTTGGCCCGCAGATATGTACATTTAAACGAATATCGTCGTAATAATAGCAACTATGATCAGCAACTATTTTAAAATTGCCTGGCGCAGCCTTTCAAGAAGTAAAGTGTATTCCCTGATTAACATCGTTGGCTTAACGGTGGGTATTGCCTGTTGTATCCTGATAGTACTTTATGTAAAAGACGAATTATCCTACGATAAGTATCATAAGAATTACAACGAAATATACCGGGTACTGCATGCATTCCGCAATCCCACTGGTCAGCAGGAACAGGGACCACCAGCGCCCGCTGAGTACCAGGTATGGGGATGCGCTCCTGTAGCCCCGGCTTTGCTGGCAGATTTCCCGGAAATAAAAAAGGTAGTACAGTTTACCAGCCCTGTTACGCTGTTGCTGCAGCATGGCGATAAACGTTTCCAGGAAGGCAATCTTGTATTTGCAGATTCTACGGCCTTTGATATATTCAGCTGGAAAGTGTTGTATGGTGATCCTAAAACGGCGTTAAAGACGCCTAATGGTATTGTGCTGACTAAAACGCTTTCTGAAAAATATTTTGGGAAGGTTAACCCGGTAGGACAAACATTAAAAACGGATGAGGATTTTCCGCTGATTGTTACTGCGGTGATGGAGGATGTGCCATCCAACTCCCACTTTACGTTTTCGGCACTGATATCAATGGTTACTTTCAGAACAGTAAGGGCCGAAATATTTGATTGGTGGGGTTATGTAGATTTCTATACTTATTTTCTCTTACCTGAAAATGCGAATATACAGGCCATGCAGGCAAAGGTGCCTGATTTTCTGAAACGCCACAATCCCAATCAGTCGCAGAATTCCTATACCATTGCTTTTGAGCCTTTGAAAGATGCTTACCTGAGGTCTGCCGCAGGGCGGCAGCCGGGTGCTACCGGCAGTTTATCAAACGTATATGTCTTTTCGGTGGTGGCGGCATTTATCCTGTTTATTGCGGGTATAAACTTTGTAAACCTTACTACTGCGCGTTCTATGGAACGGGCAAAGGAAATAGGTGTACGCAAAGCTGTGGGTGCTCATCCGCAAAGCCTGATCCTGCAATATCTCACAGAAGCGGTGTTGATAGCTCTGTTGGCTACTATGATGGCTTTTGCATTGGTGGTATTGTTGTTGCCCCTCGTACGGAATATTTCTGATAAGCCATTGCCTTACGCGGATCTTTTATCCTGGCAGATGTTGATGATATTTGTGCTTACGCCATTTGTAGTAGGTATCCCGGCGGGCATTTACCCGGCCCTGGTACTGTCCCGCTTTAAACCTGCCCTTGTGTTAAAAGGGAAGTTTAATGATTCCGGCAAAGGTATTCAGTTGAGAAAAGGCCTGGTGGTATTTCAGTTCAGTTTATCTGTAGCTCTCATCGCCTGCACAGGGATCGTGTTTTCACAACTGGATCACCTGCGTTCGCATAGTCTTGGTTTCCGTCAGGATCAGATGCTGATCATCGATTATGGCGGTGATGCGCAGGTAAATAAAAATATGGAAACGGTGAAGACCGTGTTAGCCGAAAATCCCGATGTACTGGCCATTGCGTCTTCCAGGGCTGTGCCGGGTGAATTCTTTCCTAACGGCACTACTAAAATAGCTTCGCCCAGTGGAGAAATGCAGAGTTTCGATCCGGGTTTGTATGAAATAGATGTTGATTTTCTTAAGACATACGAAATGAAGATGGCAGCAGGCCGGGGTTATTCCCGTGAATTCCCTGCTGATCTCGAACATGCAATGATCATCAATGAAGCTGCTGCGAGGCATTGGGGTTATAATAATCCCCGTGATGTTATCGGGAAACCATTTGAACAATGGGGCCGCACAGGAACAGTGATCGGTGTGGTAAAGGATTTCAATTATCAATCCCTGCATAAGAATGTAGAACCGCTGGCACTGAGAATGGCGCCGCCGGAATCATTGGGCCGTATCTCACTGCGTATCAAAGCCGCTAATATCAACAAAACTATTGCCGCATTGGAAAACACCTGGAATCGTCTGGAGCCGCAAAGGCCCTTCCGCTATAGCTTCCTGGATCAGGCATTTAACGAGCAGTATCAGAAAGATAAGCGCTTCGGAGAAATATTTGCGGCATTTGGTAGTCTCACGATCTTTATTGCCTGTCTTGGTTTATTTGGCCTCGCCACTTATTCCACTGAAAAACGGCTGAAAGAAATCGGTATCCGTAAAGTGCTGGGCGCATCCGTGGCGAGTATTATCGGGTTATTATCCAGTGATTTTATCAAACTGGTACTTATCGCCATACTCATTGCTACACCATTGGGCTGGTGGGGAATGCACCGCTGGCTCGACGGCTTTGCCTATCGTGTAAATATTCATTGGTGGATCTTTGGCCTGGCAGGTCTGAGCGCGGTAGTGATAGCGTTGCTGACGGTGGGCTTCCTGGCGTTGAGAGCAGCGAGAATGAATCCGGTGAGGTCATTGAAAGCAGAATAGCATACTGTTTTTTCATAGGGTAGCGGCGGAGGAAACTTCGCCGCTTTTTTTTGTACTACGCAGATACACTACGTCTTCACTCCCTACCTTTCAGCTTTCAGTACACACTAACGTGTTATTGATGCTCTGGTTAATATTAATTAAGTTGTGTTGGTTTTTTACATCTTGCTCAGGAGTTCACCGGATAGAAGGTGTTTTGAATTTGTAAGCACTGTTATTCCCCAAATCACAGCGATAGAAAATCACTCAAGCTACTCTGATGAAATATTTTGTGTTGATCCTCTGTGTCATCTGTCCTGTAAGTGCCTTATCTCAAAGTTCCATTAAGGCTTTAAGAGATACGTTACAGCTAAGAAGTAAAGAATTTGTGACGCCACCTGCGTTTGCGCATACAAAGGAACTTCCGGCGAAAAGTAATGGCGCTGCCATAGCGCTGACCCGTAATTTTCAGTTTGTAGCTGGTAACTCCCCCGATATGCAGTTACAGGGCGATAGCGCTTATGTTAATGCCTGGCTTATCAATAAGTCTGTCAAAGTATGGCGCAATGGCCTTTTTCAGTACACAGGCACTACTGACGGGGTGAAGTTTGACCATACCACCGGTAAAATTGTTTTCTATCCACGCCTGGTTAGTGGAGATGATGTATATATTGAAGCCCTGGGAGGTTTCTGAGAATTAGTAAAGTAAATATATAAATTGAAGAAATATTTCATACCATCAAAAGAAGTAATCACTTTCCTGCTAATCGCATTTGTGTTGACAAACTGCGGCAATATGAAAAAAGGAGACAAGCACTCCGTCCCGGTGGCAGCTGATTCTTCGTTGGCGGACAGCGTAAAAAAGCCAGCAGTTTACGAGGAGGAAAAATTCGAAATACACGATTCCCTGTTGGATCTTACGGCCACCAAAAGAAATACAGAAGTAAAAAACGTAGGAGAAATCCGTCTGGAATATAACTTCAAAGCACGAAATGATACAGGTCATTTTTCCTTCCCATATCCCCAGTTTTCCGATGTTGTTTTTTCAGACAATGGTATTGCGGTGAAAAAAAAGAATAACTATCATCTATCCGGTTATTATCTTTTCAAGGAAGACAAGTTGCTGTTACCACTGATAGGAATGAATTTCCTGATGCTGTATGTAATAGATCTCAAAAGTCATCAGGTAATGCTTGAACGCAGAACCCATATAGAATTTATATGGGTAAACGAAGAAACAGGCGAATTCATGGCCACAGACAGTCCCCAGATGACAGGCACTCAAACGACTGTCTTCTACAATGCTTTTGTCTATAACATAAAAGGAAATGAGGTAGTCCTCTCAAAGAAGGGTCGTCTGGCATTTAGTACCGCAGATGTCAGAGACAGTGTAGTGGAATTCAGTAATGTAAAACGCATCTTCGATAAATAGCTGGTTAGCCCTTTTTTCTATGAGCCACCCAACAAACCATATTTGACCCCTGCAACAAAGCCCGCCAACAATTCCCAACCGACCTTTGTCTAAACAAAAAAACAATACCCATGACAAAAGTTTGGTTTATCACAGGAAGTTCACGCGGCCTTGGACGCAGTCTCACCGCAGCAGTTCTCGCTAAAGGCGATCTCGTAGCCGCCACCGCCCGCAACCCGGAACAATTAAAAGACCTCGCCACTCAATACCCCGGCCAGATCCTGCCCATTCAACTTGATGTAACAGACCATCAACAGATCCAGCAAGCCGTGAACGATACGGTAGCTCAATTTGGCCGTATCGATGTGCTGGTGAACAATGCTGGTTTCGGTATTACCGGCGCTACAGAAGCCTACACAGAAGAGCAGGTGCGCAGTCAGCTGGAAACAAACCTCTATGCGCCTATCGCCATTACCCGTGCCATATTACCGCATATGCGTAAACAACGCTCCGGCCGCATTCTGCAGATCAGTTCCGTCGGCGGCCGCGTAGGCAATGCTGGCTTAAGCATGTACCAGGCAGCTAAATTCGGCCTGGGTGGCTTCTCGGAAGCACTGGCAAAAGAAGTGGCGCCACTGGGCATCTTCGTTACTTCTGTAGAACCGGGCGGATTCCGCACCGACTGGGGTGGCGCTTCCATGACCTTCGCACCACATGTAGAAGGATACGAAACTACAGTCGATTGGATCATTAATTTCCTCCGCGACGGTAATTACGTGCCAATGGGTGATCCCGAAAAGGCTGCTAAAGTGATGATCGAATTGGTAGATCATCCCACCCCTCCGGTACACCTGATCCTCGGCAGTGAAGCCGCCGGTATTCTGAAACAGGCAGATGCAGCACGACAGGCAGAATTTGAACAATGGTTACCCGTGAGTGTTTCTACAGATCACGACGGCGCCACAGATTTCATGGAAACCGAAGCGGGAAAAACCCTCACCGGCAGAAAAGACTAATAAGATGAAGATCATAGATCAGATTTATATCAACGGGGCATTTGTAAAACCAACAGGCACGGCTACTTTCGATTTGATCAGCCCCACTACCAATCAGCTGCTGGGTCGCGTTACGTTGGGAAATGAAGCAGATACCCATCAGGCCATCACCGCCGCTAAAGCTGCCTTTCCGTCTTTTTCCCGGACTACCCTGGAGGAAAGGCGTAACTATCTCCAACGGCTACACGATGAAGTGATGTTACGCATGGACGATCTCGTAGCAGCCTCCATTGCAGAATACGGCGCCCCCACCCAACGGGCGCTCGGCTCCAATCAACTGGCCGCCGATAGCTTCCTCCATTATAAAAAGGTGCTCGAAGATTTTCCCTTCCGCAAAATAGTGGGACATTCAGAAGTAGTGCTCGAACCATTAGGCGTTGTTGGCATCATTACACCATGGAATGCGAATGCCAGTTATATTTGCAATAAACTGGCCACCGCTATCGCCGCAGGATGCACAGCTGTGATTAAGCCCAGTGAAATGAGCGCCATGCAGACACAGATTGTTACAGAATGCCTGCACGCAGCCGGACTGCCACCAGGGGTTTTTAATATCGTCAATGGTTTGGGAGATGTGGTAGGCAACGCCATCACCCATCACCCGGATGTGGCAAAGATCTCTTTTACCGGCTCTACACAAGTCGGAAAAATGATTGCCCGTGGCGCCGTAGACACCATGAAGCGCGTAACGCTCGAACTGGGCGGTAAATCCGCCAACATCATCCTGGAGGACGCCGATTTCAGCAAAGCAATTCCGATGGCAGTAGCAGCCTGCTTCATGAACAACGGGCAAGCCTGTATCGCCGGCTCCCGGTTACTGATACCGGAACAGCGGCTCGAAGAAACAAAGACCCTGTTGAAAGCTGCCGTGGAACAGGTGAAAGTAGGCGACCCGGCAGCCGATAGCACTACACTGGGACCTTTGGTGAGCAGGAAACAATATGAAAGAGTACAGCAGTATATCCAGCTGGGTATAACGCAAGGCGCTGCAGTATTAACGGGTGGTATTGGTCATCCCGAAGGACTTGAAGCCGGGAACTTCGTAAAGCCTACCGTATTTACCGGCGTTACGCGGGATATGCGGATTGCAAATGAGGAAATTTTCGGACCGGTACTGTCAGTGATCACGTATAAAACGGAAGAAGAAGCCATCGATATTGCTAACGACACCGTATACGGCCTGCAGGCTTACGTAAGTTCGTCTGATGAAAAACACGCCAGGACGGTAGCAGATAAAATTGTGGCCGGCCGGGTGCTCATCAACTCACTAAACCACGACCCCATGGCGCCTTTTGGTGGATTTAAACAATCAGGCATCGGCAGGGAATACGGCGTATATGGCTTGGAAGAATACCTGGAACCCAAAACTATTATTGTATAATTATGCCGAAGGAAATCGTTTATTCCTGTTATGTAAACAGGAGCAGGGAAGGAGAGCAGTTTGCTCCGGTACATGTACTGAGCTATCAGATAGCGGGTGCCATCACATTCAATGACGGCAACCAGACGCAAACGGTGAACGAGGGTACTTTCTCTTTCTGCCGCCGTAATAAACTGATTAAATTCCTGAAACAACCACCGGAAAAGGGAGAGTTCAAAACCGTGTCCGTTTACCTGGATGAGGATACACTGAAAAGTTTCAGCATGGAATACGGCTATACTGCGGATAAACATACCGACGGCCCGGCTATTACTGTGCTGAAACCGCTGCCCCTGTTGCAAAGCTTTATGAACTCCCTGCAGCCTTATGAAACACTGAATGAGGCGGTGAATGAAAACCTGGTAGCCCTTAAGCTGAAAGAAGCCATCCTGGTATTGCTCAAAGCAAATCCCGCACTGAAAGATGTGTTGTTCGATTTCAATGAGCCCGGCAAAATTGACCTCGAAGCTTTTATGCTGCAGAACTACCAGTTCAATGTAGACATCAAACGTTTCGCCTATTTAACCGGCCGAAGTCTGGCTACTTTTAAACGCGATTTCGAAAAAATATTTCATAGTTCACCCAGTCGCTGGTTGCAACAAAAACGCCTGCAGGAAGCTTATTACCTGATTAAAGAAAAACGTAAAAAGATCTCTGATGTATACCTCGAAGTAGGCTTCGAAGACCTGTCCCATTTTTCTTTTGCGTTTAAGAAAACTTTCGGCGTGGCGCCATCGGCACTGGTATCATAATCAAACAGCGGGAGGAATTGATAATCACCACCTCCCGCTGTTTGCCTTTATAGGCGCTGAATACTGATCGCGCAGGTTCCATTTCCAGTGTACATCTACCCGATAGCATCTTTCATAAAAAAATTGAAATATGATAAAAAAATACCATCTTGCGGCAAAATAATACCGTATGCTTTGCCAACTGAAACGCCCTTATCTGTTATTGATCCTGTTGCCTTTATTTACACAATGTAAGAAGAACAGTTCACCCGCTACCAATCCACCGGAAGAAGAAAAAGGACCCACCGCTTATGCCGGTTATGACCTGGTTTGGAACGACGAGTTTTCCGGCACTACCCTCAACCGTCAGAAATGGAATATAGAAACCGGTACCGGTAATAGCGGCAACTGGGGCACCGGGCAGCTGGACAGAGCTACCGATCGCATCGAAAACCTCGATGTGAAAGATGGCAACCTGGCTGTTACCACCCGCAAAGAGTTTCTGACCGACAGGAACTATACCAGCGGAAGAATCAACACCAAAGACCTTGCATCATTCGGTCCGGGCAGCCGCATCGAAGCCCGCGTTTTCGCGAGGGATGTAAAATACAAGGGCCAGGGCTTTGCCTTCTGGATGATGCCCGCTGAAAAGCCTGCCGATCAGCCCTATATCATGTGGCCCCAGGGCGGCGAAATTGATATCATGGAGTATGTTGGTAGTATTCCATACCATAATCTGGGTACGGTGCATTACGCCTGGTCTTACCAGAATAATGAATACAAGGACTGGAACCATGGTATGAAGGGCGCATACTATAGCTATACTACCAATGAAGTGCCAGCCGTGAAACCACAATATGGTACCACACCTCCGGTAGATAATGATCCTGCTGCGGGGAGCGGCGGGTACCACATCTACCGGATCGACTGGTTCACAGACCGCATCGAATTCAGTATCGATGAACACATATATCATATCAACTATTTCAACGATGGCGCCGCCTTCTCCCGTCCGGCCGATGGCCAGGATGGCGACACCGTGAAAATCGTAAATGGTAAACGTGTCATGTCCAGCGAATACTCGCATCACTTCAACGAATGGAAACCTTTCGACCATAAATTTTATATCATCCTCTCTGCAGGCGTAGGAGGTAATGATAACCAGACCTACGGCGGGAAGATCGTGGACGACGCGAAGTTTCCCTGCACCGTACTGGTCGATTGGGTAAGGGCATATAAACGGAAATAAAGCCTTCGGCTGACCTGCTTTTTTCAACAACTCAACCGGTTTAACCGCCAGCTCATCAAAAAATGGATGGCGGTAACCGGTGACTGTTGCATTTTACCCTGGTAAAAACAGCCGTATATGAAGTTTGAAAAAGTGCACAACAAAGGCCAGGCACAGCTTTTCAGTAACAGATACCTGGAATTCCTGACGAAAACACATCCCCTGATTATTTTTGGGATCTACCTGCCCATCATCACTTATATGCTGTATTACTGCAGCACTTCCCTCCGGTATCCCTGGTGGAAAATAGCCGGCATTTACGTGGCCGCTCTCTTTGGCTGGAGCCTTTTCGAATACCTGGCACACCGCTTCCTTTTCCATTGGGTGAGTGAACGCCCGCTGGCCAGGAAGATTACCTATACCATGCATGGCAATCATCATGAATATCCGCGCGACCGCCAACGTTTGTTTATGCCTCCCGTTCCCAGCCTGATTATTTCTTCTTTCCTGTTTACTGTTTTTTACGGGTTGATGCAGCAGGCAGCATGGGCTTTTTTCCCCGGTTTTATTTCCGGGTACCTCCTGTATGGCAGCATGCACTATGCTATCCATGCCTGGGCGCCACCCTTCCGATGGCTGAAACCCTTGTGGCGTAACCATCACCTGCATCACTACAAAGATGAGGAACGCGGATTTGGCGTTAGCTCTACCCTCTGGGACCGCGTGTTCGGCACCATGTTCTGAGCTCCTGCAACGGCACCGCAGTTCCATCTCCCGACAACTAAATACTGCCACTTATCATTATCCTCCTTGAATAAAAGCGCATATTTTTATACATTGGCGACCTGACAACAGATCTAATCAGCGCTTATGAAGAGATTATTATTCGGGTGTGCTGCCATCCTTATGGCCGCCACCTCCTATGCCCAGGAAAATGCCCTCTGGCTGAGAAATCCTGCTATCTCTCCCGACGGCAATACCATTGCCTTCGGTTATAAAGGAGATATTTACCGGGTAGATGCCAAAGGCGGCGTAGCCGTTCCGTTGACCATCCATGAAGCCCATGACATGCTGCCGGTATGGAGCCACGACGGCAAATACATTGCCTTTGCGAGCGATCGTTACGGGAACTTTGATGTATTTGTAATGCCCGCCACGGGTGGTGCGCCTGTACGGCTGACCAGCAACAGTGCCGGCGACTTTCCATACGACTTCACCGCAGATAACAAACAGGTACTCTTTGGCAGCGCGCGTAACGCACCCGCAGCCAGCGTAAGGTTTCCTTACCGCCTGTTCAGAAATATGTATACCGTGCCGGTAACCGGTGGCCGCGCCGTGTTACTCAGCGCCGCCGGCGCAGATGTAGCGCACTACAACAAAGCCGGTAATCAGCTCATCTTCCAGGATAGAAAAGGATATGAAGATCCGATGCGTAAACACCACGTATCTTCTGTCACCAGGGATATCTGGGTAATGGATGTGGCAAAAGGCAGTTACGAAAAAGTATCGGAGTATAACGGCGAAGACAGGGAACCTGTATTCGGCAACGGCAACGATATTTACTATCTCAGCGAAAAAGGCGGGATCTCCCAGAACCTGTTCAAATCTTCCCTGGCCGATAAAGCCAGTATGAAGCAGCTCACCAGCTTTACCAAACACCCGGTGCGCAACCTCTCTAAAGCCGATAACAACACCCTTTGCTTCACTTATAACGGTGAAATATATACGCTGAAAGAAGGCGAGCAACCCCGCAAACTGGAAGTCAGCATCTTCAACGACGGCCGTGCCGGTATCGTGAAAAATGTTCCCGTTAGCGGTAATACCACCGAATTCGCTATCAGCCCCGATGGCAAGGAAATGGCCTTTATTGCCAGGGGAGAAGTATTTGTGACCAGCGTAGAAGGTAATACCACCAAACGCATCACCAATACCCCACAGCAGGAAAGAATGGTACAGTGGTCGCCCGATGGTAAGAAACTGATCTATGCCGCCGAACGTAACGGCAACTGGGATATTTACCAGACCACCAGAGTGCGCAAAGAAGAAGCTTACTTTTTTGCATCTACCCTCCTGAAAGAAGAGCCGGTGATTGCTACTGCCGCAGAAGAATTTCAACCGCTGTTTTCACCCGATGGCAAAGAAATCGCCTACATCGAAAACCGTAATGTGCTGAAAGTATTTAACATCGCCTCCGGCAAAAGCCGCACCCTGCTGCCCGCCGGCCGCAATCACTCGTATTCGGATGGCGACTGGGACTTCAAATGGAGCCCCGATGGCAAATGGATCCTGGCCGATGATCAACAGGGCTATTTCAGTTTAACCAACGCCACACTTATTCCCGCAGACGGCAAAGGCGAATCACTGTACCCGGTGAACAGCGGCTTCGGTGAAAACAACAGCAAATGGGCCAACGACGGTAAAATGCTTACCTGGACCAGCAGCCGCGAAGGCCGCAAATCACTCGCAAAACAAGGTAGCCGCGAAGTAGATATCTACGCCATATTCTTCGACCAGGAAGCTTTCGATAAATACAAGTTATCCAAAGATGAATTTAATCTCCTGAAAGAAAAAGAAGCCACCGGCGGCAAAGCAGCAAAAGATTCTGCCCTGAAAGCAAAAGATTCCGCCGATACAAAAAAAGAGTTTCATCCCGATTTTAAAAACCTGGAAAACAGGAAGATAAAACTCACCATCAACAGCGCTTCTATCAGCGATTATGTGCTGAGTAAAGATGCCAGCAAACTCTATTACATGGCGGCCTTTGAAAAAGGCTATGATCTGTGGATGACAGAACCAAGAACCGGCGAAACAAAGATCCTCGCCAAGTTTGGCGGCACGCCGGGCAGTATTGAACTGAGCAAAGACGGTAACACCCTCTTCGTGGGTAACCGTGGTAATGTGGTGAAGGTAGATGCTAACAGCGGTAAGATCACACCGGTGTCGATCAGTACAGAGTTAGCACTTAACCAGGACGAAGAACGTAAGTATATTTTCTGGCACGCGTGGAAACAGGTGAAAGAGAAGTTCTATGATCCTACCATCCGCAACATGGATTGGAAAGCATACGGCGACAACTACGCCCGTTTCCTCCCGTATATCAGCAATAACTACGACTTTGAAGAGCTGCTGAGCGAGCTGCTCGGGGAACTGAATGGCTCCCACACCGGCGGCCGCTACTCTCCGCAGATAATGAATGGTGATGCTACCGCATCATTAGGTTTACTCTACGATGAAACTTTCACCGGCAACGGTCTGAAAGTAGACGATATCATTGCAGGCGGACCATTTGATAAAGCCATCAGCAAAGTGAAAAAAGGCAACATCATCGAAAAGATCGATGGCGAAAATATCACAGCAGCGGCCGACTGGGCTTCCCTGCTCAATCGTAAAGCCGGTAACAATGTACTGATCAGTCTTTACAACCCGGATACCAAAGTGCGCTGGGAAGAAACCGTAAAACCGGTTTCCACAGGAGAAGAAACCACGCTGATGTACAAGCGCTGGGTAAACGGTATGCGGGAGATGGTAGATAAACTCAGCAATGGTAAAGTAGGATATGTTCACGTACAAGGCATGAACGATGCCAGCTTCCGTTCTGTATATGATGAAGTAATGGGCCGCAACCGCGATAAAAAAGCCCTCATTGTAGACACCCGTTTCAACGGTGGCGGATGGCTGCACGATGACCTGTATAATTTCCTCAGCGGTAAAAAGTACCTGGAGTTTGCACCGCAGGGCGACAAACTCAAAGGTGGTGAGCCAAGTGGCCAATGGCAGGCGCCGAGCTGCGTGCTGATGAGCGAAGGGAACTATAGCGATGCTTTCATCTTCCCTTATATCTACAAACAGGGTAATATCGGTAAACTGATCGGTATGCCTGTACCTGGCACCGGTACAGCCGTATGGTGGGAAACACAGATAGATCCTACCATGGTATTTGGTATCCCGATGGTGGGTACTATCGGTAAAGAAGGCCGTCCTACTGAAAACCTCCAGATAGAGCCGGATATCCGGGTGCCACTCCGCTACGAAGAGTTCCTGGTTGGGAAGGACGCCCAGCTGGAAGCAGCCGTGAAAGAGATGTTACAGGAGATAAAATAATATGGGTTAATAATAAGGAAGGCCTCTGCAACGTTTCTGTTGCAGGGGCTTTTTATTTTACTATTGTTTCCCAGCGCCTTATACCTTAGCTTTGAGTTCATAATAATCTCTGTATATATCAACCATTTGTTCATTGTTGCCGGCAACAGTAGTGTTATACTTATTTAAGATTTATAAGAGATGATGACCGATTACTCCCACTATGCTGATGATGAGCTGGTTCAGCTGATGAGTAAAGATGATCACAACGCCTTTACAGAAATTTATAACCGCTATTGGAAACGGTTATATGTGCTGGCTTATGATCGTCTGCGCTCGCGGGAACTGGCAGAAGATGTGGTGCAGGATGTGCTGACCGGCCTGTGGCAGCGCAGGAATCACACTGTAATCCGCTCTTTGCCAGCCTACCTGGCTACTGCCAACAGATACGCCGTATTTAGCCAATTCTCTAAAATGGTTCCGGTTACCGCCGTGGAAGCCCTCCCTGAAGCTATTCAGGCAGTTGCCGATGATACCGCTGAAGTGCATTTCCTGGAACAATCCATGCAGGAACAACTGAAACAGTTACCGGAAAAATGTCGCCTCGTTTTCGATTACAGCCGCAATAAAGGCCTCTCCAACCGGGAAATTGCCACAGAACTGAAAATCTCTGAGAAGGCCGTCGAAAAGCACATCACCAAAGCCCTGCAACGGTTACGGCTACAATTCCGGAACTATTTTCACAGTCTTTTTGTATAAAAAATCCCTCCCGGGAAAATATTTTTTTCAAAGAGGTAGGGTAGCACCCCTATTTGCCGACATTACTATATAGGACCCTGTAAATCATTAACACGGATGGAAACAAAGGAACTGGCCATACTATCGAAAAAGTATCTTGCCGGAGCGGCCAGTGAAGCGGAGAAAAACCGTTTGCTGCAATGGTATAATGCTTACGATGAGCAGGCCCTGACAGCCCATTTAACGGTAGCGGAAAATGAAACGGAAGCAGTGATGGAAGAACGGATGCGCCGGCGTTTGCAGGCGGCCACTTTGCCGGTGAAAACCGATGCAAAAGTACGCCGCATCAACTGGAAAGCAGCGGCAGCAGCAGTATTGCTGCTGATAGCAGCCGGTGGGGGATATTATTGGCTGCAACATGATCAACCAGTGCCGCTGGCGGAGAATAAAACAGTCATCCTGCCGGGAGGAGATAAGGCCACGCTCACACTGGCAGATGGCACCGTGGTAAATCTTGACAGCGCAGGTACAGGACTGGTGTCGGTGCAGGGAAATACCAAAGTGGAGAAAATAACGCATGGTCAGCTCATCTATAAACATGAGGATGCGCCGGCGGCTGCGGTTACCTATAACGTATTGCGCACGCCACGCGGCGGACAATACAAGATTACGCTGCCGGATGGCACGACGGTATGGCTCAATGCCTGCTCGTCGATCAGTTATCCCACTGCGTTTACGGGCAAGGAACGAAAAGTGACGATTACCGGGGAGGCTTATTTTGAAGTGGCGCAGGATGCACAGCACCCTTTTAAAGTGAAGATGAACCAGATGGAAGTACTGGTGCTGGGTACCCATTTCAATATCAACGGGTATAGCGATGAGGGCAGCATACGCACTACCCTGCTGGAAGGCGCCGTATTGGTAAATACAGCTACCTATGCAGTTCCCCTGCAGCCTGGTCAGCAGTCTGCCGTAACACCAGGAGGGGAGCGCGTTACCGGTGTCAGAAAAGTGGATGTGAACAGCGTTATCGCCTGGAAAAACGGCTACTTTTCTTTTGAAGAAGCAGATATACCAACCGTCATGAGACAATTATCGAGATGGTACAATATAGAAGTGAAATACGCCGGTAAAGTGCCGGATGTCGCTTTCACAGGAGAGATAGGCAGAAGTCTGAGCCAGGATCAACTCCTGAAAGTATTACATCAGGCAGGTATTAATTTCAAAATAACGGAGAACAGGAACATCGTTATTTATCCGTAAGAGAATCAAAAATCAACCATAGCTGATACCACCAGCGTCAGCACACCAACCAATGCTGCCAGGCGCCACCAACGCCGGCAATGATAGCTATCCAGTAAGTTCAATGTTATGAAGTCGTGAGGTCCACCGGACGCGGAGATCTTATGCTCATCCATAAAAGAAAACCCGGTGCCAGATTGGCGTCCGCACCAGGTTTTTGAGTCATGGTTAACCCTTGTTAGAAAAGCGTTTCACTGCCTGCAAAGGCGGGTGAGAAAACAATTGTCAACCAAAAACCAACCTAAGGTATGAAAATTAATGTTGTTCGCAACAAACATGGATATTCCATGTCAATGGTTAGTTCACTTGATAACGGAAGGTCTCCGCAACCAGGGACCGATTATGTCACCAAAATCTGGCGAGTAATGAAAATGACCGCGTTCTTTCTAACGGTGCTGGCTTTACACGTTTGTGCCAGTGGAATCTCACAAACGGTAACTGTCTCATTTAAAGAGGTGCCACTGCAACAGGTATTTAGTGTCATCAAACAACAAACCGGTTACGTCTTTTTTTACCGGAGTAAAGATCTGTCAGATGTGAGCCCTGTATCTGCTGAAATCAGGGATGTGCCGCTAAAAGTGGCCCTCGGAAAACTGCTGCAGGACAAACCTTTAAACTTCGATATCGAAGGCAACACCATCGTGATTTCCCGTAAAGCCACACCCCAGCCGGATGGAGGGAAGAAGGAGGCTACACCTCCTGAAGACGTTCGCGGGAAAATAATCGATGTAAAAGGTAGCCCCATACCCGGTGTGACCGTACGGGTAAAAGGTAGCACAGTGGCGGCGATCACCGATCAGGCAGGCGTCTTTGTGCTGCACAACACCGACTCCCATGCCGTACTACAGATTTCCTGCGTAGGCTTTGAATCCAAAACACTGAACATGGGCGGGAAACTGACCGTGGAAGTGGAACTGAAAGCCAAAGTAGACGACCTCAATCAATATGTGGTGGTAGGTTATGGCAGTACCAAAAGAAAAGACCTCACCGGTTCTGTCGCTTCTGTAAACGTAGAAGAAGTGAAAAACGTCCCGTTCGCGAGCATCGACCAGGCCTTGTCCGGTAAAGCCGCCGGCGTACAGGTAACACAGGCGGATGGCTCTCCGGGCGGTGTTGCCAAGATCCGTATCCGTGGCGGTACTTCCCTCATGGGAGGTAACGATCCCCTCTATATCATCGACGGCGTACAGGTAACTATTCAAAACCGGTATATCCAGAACCAGGCGGAAGTAGTGAATCCCGTGGAAACAGGCGGCAGCGACAACTTCGGCAACGGCGTAAGCGGCTCTTTCTCGCGTGGATTGAATAGCCTCGCTGGTCTCAACATCAGCGATATTGAAAGCATTGATATCCTCAAAGATGCTTCCGCTACGGCCATCTACGGTTCCAAAGCGGCCAACGGAGTGATCATCATCACCACCAAAAAAGGAAAGCTGAATCAAAAACCCGTATTGGAAGCAAACTACTATGCCGGCGTAAGCGCCCCCATCAAAGAAAAACTGCTCAACAGCACCGACTATCTGGCCATGCTCACTGAAGCCGCTAAAAACCTGAACGCAGCGCATGCACTGGCTGGAGAAGAACCCAATGATAAGGCCAACCAGATTATCAATAATCCTGAAAGCCTGGGCACCGCTAACACCGACTGGCTGAAACTGGTGCTGCGCAATGCTACTTCACAGAACGCAGATATCTCCGTACGCGGTGGTGGCTCCGGCTCCCGCTACTATACCTCTCTCGCCTATACGAAGCAGGATGGGGTAGTACTGGGCACCGACTTCTCCCGTATCTCCGGAAAAATAAGTCTGGATAACGAAATTACCAGCAAGTTCCGGGTAATCACCAACCTCGACTACGGATTTACCAAAAATAATATCACCAACGGTATCTATCCGGCTGCCATGTATGCCCCACCCACCTTGCCGGCCCGCAACCCGGATGGTTCCTTCTACCGTTTCCTCGGCTCACAGATAGGTGGCTACGATTACCAGGGGTTTCAAAATCCGCTGATCCTCCTCGATGGCATCAACGAAGGAAAAACATCCTCTCTTCTGGGATCGCTCTCCGGTGATTACGATGTATTGAAAGACCTGAAATTCAGATCTACCGTTTCGGTGAACTATAACATGTATCATCAGCTCGACTATGTACCCAGCAGCGCCGTGATCGCGTCTGCCAGCGGAGCGAGCGACTCCAACGGCGGTACCGGCACGCAGGCACAATCAGAAGACGTAAACGTGTTCTTTGAAAATACCCTTACCTGGGAAAAACAATTCAACGAAAACAACCGTCTGACCCTCCTCGGCGGTACTTCCTGGCAGAAATACCGGTACAACGCTTTCTCCGCCAGCGGTCAGGGTTTTCCGGATGATAAATACCTCAACAATCTTTCTTCTGCCGCAATTACCTTACCATCTACAGGTACTTCCGGACAGAATACACTGCTGAGCTTTTATGTGCGTGCCAACTATGCACTAAAGGAAAAATACCTGCTCACGTTTACCGGTCGTTCAGATGCTTCTTCCAAGTTTCCGGCCAATAACCGCGTAGGCTATTTCCCTTCCGGCGGTATCGCCTGGCGCATTTCTGAAGAGCCATTTATGAAAGGCGCTTCCTGGATCAATGAACTGAAACTGAGAGCCAGCGCAGGATATACCGGTACACAGAATTTCGGCGATAACCTGTATTACACCCTGTATACACCCGGTTCTTATGGTGGCGTCAACGCATTGCTGCCTACACAGCTGGGCAACGACAAAATCAAATGGGAATCTACCCTGCAAAAAGACCTGGGACTGGATTTTGAACTGTTTGGCTCCCGCCTGCGTGGTGTGATCGGCTACTATGAAAAAAATACCACCGGCCTGCTGATGGCCACACAACTGGCCCCCAGCTCTTCTTACAGCAGCGTAATTGCCAACTTTGCCACCATCAATAACAAAGGGCTGGAAATCGATCTGCGGACGGATTTTATCAAACGTAAAAATTTCCAGTGGACTGGTGCCCTCAACGTATCCGGCAACCGGAGCAAGGTCCTGGATATCAGCGGCGACTTCACCAATGCCGGTGTGATCAGCTCCTATATCAGCGGCAATACGATTGTACGGAAAGGAGAATCACTCGGACAGTTCTATGGTTATAAAATGAAAGGAGTGATCCAGGACCAGAAACAACTGGACGACTATAAAAAAGTATTTAAGTATGCGGTGTATTACGCGCCTTACCTCGGTATCGGCGATCCTATGTTTGACATAGCAGACGATGGCTATTACAAGAGCGATGTGATCGGTCATTCGCAACCGGACTTTTTCGGTGGATTTACCAACACGTTTACCTATAAGAACTTCAGCCTCATTACCCTGCTCACCTATTCGTATGGTGGCCAGATGCTTTATCTCGCAGATGTACAGAACAAATATATCAGCAGCTTCAGCAACAAAGGGGTGCGCGTGAAAGACCGCTGGACGCCGGAAAACCCGGTGAACGACCGTCCACGCCTGATCCTGAATGAAAACAATATGCCGCCTTCCAGCAACGATGTATACGATGCGTCCTATATCAAATTAAAATCCATCACGCTTACTTACCAGCTGCCACATAAAGTAGCTACCTCCATGCACATCCGGGAAGCTTCTATGTACGCATCCGCCACCAACCTGTTCACGATCACAAAGTATCCCGGTCCGGATCCTGAAGTAAGCAACAACCCTTACAGCCTGATCAATGGCGGTACAGATGTGAGCACATTCCCGACAGTAAAGCAGTTCAACATCGGTCTGCGTTTTGGATTCTAACACAACAAAAAGAGATTTTATGAAAAGGATCATATATGTAATACTCGGTGCCGTAATGATAACAGGAGCCGCCTGCAATAAGGAGCTGGGAAAACTGCCCGAAAATGCTAAGGTGGATGGCAATACCATCCTGGACCAACGTACCTCTGAAATAGCCCTCAATGGTGTATATTATCGTTTTGCCAATGTGGATGCCGCCAACAATGTAACAAAGTGGTTTGAACACGAAGTGCCGCCTGCGGCTTTTGCAGGTTTTATGACATATGGATACGGGGCAGATAATGCAGAAAAAAATGTGTATACCAATTCTTCTTTTGGCAATGTTTACTGGACTTCTTCTTACCAGATCATCAATGCCGCCAATGGTGTGATAAAGGGCGTAACAGCACTGGAAGACAAGGCCTTTACCGGCAACCGCAAAAAAGAGATCCTGGCGGAAGCCAGGTTTCTGCGGGCATACGGACATTTTAAACTGCTCAGTTATTTTGGTCAGTGGTTTGATCTGAACAGTCCTTTTGGTGCTTTACTCCGCGATGAATTTGTAACCGTTGGGGAGATATCAAAGGCACGCAGTTCCGTGAAAGACAGTTATACCGCCATCCTCACCGACCTCGACGAGGCTATTGCCAATGCACCTGCCACCAATAAATCTATTTATGTGACCCGCTGGGCCGCTATGGCGCTCAAAATGCGCGTACTGATGAGTCATGGTCAGGCGGCGGATTACCCGGTGGTAACAGCGCTGGCAGATAGTATTATCCTGAAGAGCGCCTACACACTGGAACCGCAGACAAAAGATATCTTTTATGTAAAAGGCCTCGCCAGCCCCGAAGTGATCCTGGGCATTCAGCCACAGCAGAACCAGGAAAGCTATTACTATGCGCTTAGTCACCAGTACTGGCCGGGTGCGTCTTCCCTGTACGTGGCGAATACCAATCTCAAAACATTGCTGGCGAACGATCCCCGTGGCCCTTGGATGATAGGCTCTGCCAACAGGTATTACACCGGTACTTACTATTTCCTGAAATACATCAAGGAAGGAACTTCCCCCAGCATATTATCTGAAACCGCTTACGCTATCCGGCTGACGGAAATTTACCTGCTGAAAGCAGAAGCTATAGTACGTGCTGGTGGCAGTCTGGCCGATGCCCGTACTATCCTGAAAAATATCATGACACATGCCGGCGTAACGGATTTTTCCGCCGTGGATAATGCCACCAGTGTAAATGAGCTGTTGAAACAGTTGTACCTCGAAACAGTACGCAACCTGGTAGGAGAAGATGGCCAGGAATGGATGGCGCTTTTAAGATTGCCCACCTCATTGATTCTGCAGCTGCGGCCTACGCTCGATAATAACATCCGCTACATCCTGCCGATTCCGCACAATGAGTTTTTAAAGAACCCGGATATCGGTGCGCAAAACCCCGGCTACCAACCATAATAAACCACTTAAACCGTCGATATGAAAATCAACACAAAAACCATGTTTGCAGGCCTTTTCCTGGCCGCTGCCTGTAATCAGCCCAAGGCGCCATCGGCCTCTATCACTGCCGAACTCACTGGTCTGAAAGATTCGGTGGTCTATATTTCCATACCCGTAGCCGATTCGGCTAAAACGGATACCGTGCCCGTAAAAGACGGCCGCTTCACCTGGACCGGCGCCGTGTCGGAGCCACTGAAAATATATATCGGTACTTCTACCCGTTACCTGGAACTGTTTATGGAAAATACCGCCGTACAGATCAAAGGTAACATCGACTCTACCGACCAGCTGCAGATCACCGGTTCTGCTACGCAGGATGCGTACAAAGCATATGAGCAATCCATCGCTGATATTACCAAACAGGAATATAAACTGTATGAAAAGTACGATGAGGTAAAAAACAACGACACTGCACAAGCTGCGCTGGAGGCTCAACTGGAAGCCCTGCGTGGCCAACGGCATGAACGCACCAATGCCTATATCAAAGCACACCCGGAAAGCCCGGTAAGTGTGGCGCTTGTGGCCGATATGGCTGTCATGGGCGAATATGCACCGGTGGATAGTATATACCGGGTATTATCTCCCGCAGCTCAACAAACCGCTACCGGTAAAAAACTCGCTGCCCGTCTTGCTATCCTGAAAAAAAGTGCGATCGGTCAGCCGATGATCGACTTTACCCAGTCAGATGTAGATGGTAAACCCGTGCGCCTGTCCGATTTCAAAGGCAAATATGTACTCCTTGATTTCTGGGCAAGCTGGTGCGGCCCTTGTCGCGCTGAAAATCCGAATGTGCTGAAGGCTTACAATACCTTCAAAGACAAAAACTTCACCGTAGTAGGCGTATCTCTCGATGACAAAGCCGACAAATGGAAGGAAGCCATCAAACAGGACGGCATGCCCTGGATGCAGCTGTCCGACCTGAAAGGCTTCCGCAATGAAGTTGCGCAGCAATACGGTATCCAGGCTATTCCCTGTTCTTTCCTGATTGATCCGCAGGGCATCATCATCGCGAAGGAGCTGAGAGGTACCAAACTGCATACACAGCTGGCTGAAATCCTCAAATAAGCAACATCATGAAATATTATCACCTGGCCATCACCGCGTTATTATTTCCGCTTTGCACAGAAGCACAGCAACCGCGTCCTTTTACCCTCTCCGGAGAGGTAAAAGGGCTGAGAGACGGCTATGTTTACCTCAGCTACAGCACCAGTGAAAAAAACGTGCGTACCGATAGTGCGTTATCGAAAAACGGACAGTTTGTGTTCCGTGGAAAGATCGCACAACCGGTATCGGGCAGCATTTACCTGGATCGCATGGCAGACTATTCCACAACAGAACTGTGCGAATTATTCCTGGAGCCTGCCGCCATGCAGTTAAAATCCGCTGACGGGCATTTAAAAAGTGCCATCATTACCGGTTCACATGCACAGGACGAACAGGTGCAGCTCAATGCAGCCAAAGAAGTGTGGCTGGCCAAACTCCGCCCGCTCCGCACCCGCTACGATCAGTTGAATAACGAATACATCGCCGCCCGGAAAGCCAAACAACCGGACGCCGTGCTCGACTCGCTGAAAGACAAGCTCACCGCACTGAAAGATGAAATGGAACCCATTACCGATGAAATGGGAATGGAAGATAAAAAGTTCATCGCAGCACATCCCAATTCTTATGTGGCTGCCAACCTGCTTCGTTTCGCCGTCATGATGATGTCGTTGAAAGAAGGAGAGGAGGCCTATGCGAAAATGTCGCCCGCCTTGCAGAAAAGTTATGCCGGCATCGATATTAAACATACGCTGGACAAACTGCGTAAAGGATCTCCGGGAAGTCCGGCGATAGCTTTTGCATCCCGCGATATCAACGGAAAACCCTTGCGCCTGGCTGATTACAAAGGCAAATATGTATTGCTCGATTTCTGGGCCAGCTGGTGTGTGCCCTGCCGTAAAGGCAATCCGCACCTGAAAGAACTGTACGCCGCTTACCAGCCAAAAGGACTGGAAATAATTGGCGTGGCCAGCGATGACGGGGCCGAGGAAGCCTGGAAAAAGGCCGTGGCACAGGATGGCATCGGTATCTGGCATCATGTACTTTCCGGACAGGACAGGAAACTGGCCATGAAAGGCCTGCCCAATCCTAAAGATATCAGTGAAAACTACGGCATCCAGACGCTGCCCACCAAAGTGCTGATAGATCCGAAAGGAAATATCATTGGCCGCTACGGTGCAGATGGCGCCAACGATGAAGAAATGAATAAAAAACTGAAAGAAATCTTCGGTGTTTAATCTCCAAAACAGTCATATATGAAATACAGCATGCTCGCTATTCCCTTTCTGCTCCTGCATTTACAGGGAAATGCACAAACAGCATTACCATTTACCCTTACGGGAGATGTGAAAGGCCTGCCCAACCGCTACGTGTACCTCAGTTACGCAGCAGGTCCCCAGCAATACAAGCAGGATAGCGTACTTTCCAGTAACGGAAAATTCACTTTTACCGGTACCCTGGTGCAACCGGTGGAAGGTCGCATTTTCCTCGATAAAAAATCCTTCATGTACGGAGAAGGGGACTTCGTGTCCTTTTTCATGGAATCGGCCAATATGCAGCTCAAATCTACGACGGGCCGCCTGAAAGAGGCAAAGCTCACGGGCTCTAAAGTACAACTGGACCAGGACATACTGACTGCTGCCCGGGCGCCCATCCAGAAAAAGCTGCAACCGCTCTCCGATGCTTTCAATAAAGGCAACAAGGCCTACATCGCTGATATCAAAGCAAAGAAGCCGGAAGCCGTACTGGAAGCCTGGAAAACAAAACTGGACAAAATAAAAAGCCAGATGGAGCCTTTCTATGATGAAATGGAGAAGGTAGATAAAGCTTTCATTGGTGAGCATCCTAATTCCTATGTTACCGCGCAGTTGCTCCGCTACCGTGTAAGCGCCATGCCACTTGCGGAAGGGGAGGCTTACTATGCTAAGATGTCGCCCGAAATGCAGCAAAGCGCCGACGGCATTGAAATAAAGAAAGAACTCGACGGTCTGCGTGCCGGCTCTCCCGGCAGTGCTGCCCATGAATTCACCAAAACGGATATCACCGGCAAAGCACTCAGCCTGGCCGACTTCAAAGGCAAATACGTGATGCTCGATTTCTGGGCCAGCTGGTGTGGTCCCTGCCGCAAAGGGAATCCACATCTGAAAGAATTGTACGGTAAGTACAGCAGCAAAGGCTTTGAAATCATCGGCGTATCAGACGACGACTCCGATCATGAAGCCTGGAAAAAAGCCGTGGATAAAGATGGCATCGGCATCTGGAAACATGTACTTCGCGGACTCGATTGGAGCAAACGTGAAAAGAACCTGCCTAACCCGGAAGATGTAAGCGATTATTACGGCATTCATTCGCTGCCCACTAAAATACTGATTGATCCGCAAGGCATGATCATTGGCCGCTATGGCGGAGGAGGAGAGGATGATGAGGCGATGAATAAGAAACTGAAAGAAATTTTTGGTTCGTAAACGGAAATAAAAAGAAGTGCGCCGTTTCATGATTGAAACGGCGGCTTCATTTGTTTGTCATTGACGTATTGAGCAAAAAAATCAGTTGCCGATTCCTATTTCGCTGATCATCGGATCATCAATAGCAGCTGCAATTTCGAGTTTGATATACCTGGCTTTTACGGGCGAAAAGGTGGTTACTTTCAGTGCATCCGTTTTTGACCAGTCGCCTTCTTTTACTTTTATAAATGCATCCGGCGTATGGCCAACTGATAAGATGTACTTTGTAATAATCCCGCTATAGCCCATGAGCTGCGCCGGTAAGTAATAAAGTTTGCTGAATGACTTTTCTTCACCCAGATCCAGCACTACCCCCGGCGTTTTTGATGGCGAAAATTTCCAGTAGGTCTGAAAAGGAGAGAAGCCTCCTCTGTCGCCCACCACATCACTGATGCCATCGATCATCACCTCCGGTTTTTTCTGATCCAGAATGGCCGCCACCGGAGAACCGGCATTTGCCGGACCAGCCGGAACAATAACCGCTTCGCCCTCCGTAGCAGATATGGCCGCCACCCGGATAAAGCTTTTTATAGCAGCCGGTTGTTGAGGCAACGGCAATCGCTGCTGATCGCGTTTCCAGGCTTTTCCTATTTGTTGTAAGCGTGCTACCACTTCTTTGTCGAACAGGCCATCGCGGTTGGGACCAATATTGATCATGAAATTGCAATAGAGCGGTATCACCCTTTGTAGTTTATCCAGCGCGTAATCGAGGCTTTTCACCTGCTTGTCGGCCCCGGGATGCCAGAACCAGCCATCTGTAAGCGTGAGCGCCATTTGCGACGGATAAATATTATTACCGGGCGGATAAACGCCTTTGGGGCCTTCATAGTAAATGATATCTGTTTGCAGCGTGCCGTTGCCGTTATGATCTGAAACAAGACAATTGGGTTGCAGCTTTTTTATATGATCATAAATGCGCTGGTAGGAAATCAGCCGATGTCCCATTTTCCAGTTCCATCCGTCAAAAATGATCAGTGGTATTTCGCCGTAATTGGTCAGCAGTTCGGTTAACTGGTTCATTACAAATGCCTCTTCTTTTGGTCCTCCGTTCTCAACACCATTATGACGGTCCCACATAGAGAAATACAGGCAGGGCTTTAATCCACGGCTGCGAAATGCTTTTACATACTCGCCTACTACATCTCTCTTTAAAGGGCTGCTGGCAACATCATAGTCCGTATATTTACTGTCCCACAGACAAAAGCCGTCGTGGTGCTTTACCGTGAGTATACCATACGTCATTCCTGCTGCCTTGCAGGCATCCGCCCACTGGTTGCAATCCAGTTGGGCAGGGTTGAACAAAGCCGGATCATGATCTGGGCTGGCCCACTCTTCGTTGGTAAAGGTGCCCATGTTGAAATGCATCATTACGCCGAAACGGAGATCCACAAAATCAGACTGCAACTGCTGGAGGTCTTTGGTTTGTGCTGATCCCTGAAATGTACTTGCACAGATTAGAATGAATAGTAATGTCTTTTTCATTGTCCGGTGATTCGATGGTACCCGCCAAAGATAAGTTGGCCGGATTGCCTTCTATATCTCCATCTTGGCCGATTACTGTGCTATTTTAGCCAATTCCTGCCCGGAGGCGGTCCACCTCCGCATCACCTCAAAGGCATGTCCACCGCAGCGCTTCCCCGGCGCTCATGGCCTTATTACGTCTCCATCACACCAAAAACTTCAAAATTGCTATAAATTTACCCTGCACTTTGCACCCAGGTATGTTTTATGAAAGTATTGATTGTAGAAGATAACAAGGAACTGGCCAGCGGTATTTCCGATTACCTCAACGGGGAAAAGTATATCAGCGAACTGGCATATGACGTGGAAACAGCCCGGGAAAAGCTCTCTCTTTTCACTTACGACTGTATCCTGCTGGATATTATGCTGCCGGATGGCAACGGGATGGAACTCCTGAAATTCATCCGCCAGGAGAATATCAGCAGCGGGGTACTTATTATTTCTGCCAAAGATGCGCTCGACGACAAGGTCAACGGCCTGGAAAGGGGAGCAGACGACTATGTCACCAAACCCTTTCACCTGCCCGAACTCCATGCCCGCCTCCGGGCCATTTACCGCCGCAAAAAGCTGGATGGCAACAACCTGGTCGTATTTAACGAAATAGAGCTGAATACAGACACCGTAGAAGCTATGGTCAATAACACCCTCCTGGATGTAACCCGGAAGGAATTTGACCTGTTACTATACTTCGTGGTAAATAAAAACCGCGTACTTTCGAGGCAGGCCATCGCTGCCCACCTCTGGGGGGATTATACCGATAACCTGGCAAACTTCGACTTCGTTTACCAGCACGTAAAAAATCTGCGTAAAAAGATCAGCGCCGCAGAAGGAGTAGACTACATAGAAACAGTATATGGCCTGGGCTATAAGTTTAATACATCCAAGACATGAAGCTGCTTAACAAAATAACACTCTGGTTTATAGGGATCGTATTCCTGGTAACACCCATTACCATGATCATCTCCCGTAACAATATCAAAAAACACCTGGATCAGGCGGAAATAGCCCGCATGACGGCCGTCAACGACCGGGTAGCGCAACAACTGCTGGCCGGTGAAAAGCCCGACCGCTACACCCATGGCCGCCCCATCGAAATTACTGCCATCTCCGGACCATTGCCCGCAGAAAAAATCAGTGTAAAGAAAGATAATTATGTAGCCGAAGATCTTGGGGAGAAAGAATGCCGCATCACCGTAGACTCCTGGTACCAGGTAGGCACACAGGCCTATAAAATTTCCTCCTATAATTATGTGATCAAATCGGAAGAAATATTCCGGGGAATGCTCAGCACCGTGGTATGGAAAATGCTGCTGATGATCTTCGCCGTATCTGTTACAGCCAGGCTGCTGTCCGGTAAGATCTTCTCACCGCTGCGCCGCACCATGAAAGCCATTCACCGCTTCGATCTCAAGCAAAAAGATAAACTGCAACTGCCGGAAACCAGCACCACCGAGTTCAAAGAACTCAATGTGTTTCTCCGCAAAATGACCGATAAAGCCATGGAAGACTATGCCGCCGTTAAGGAATTCAGCGAAAATGCCTCCCATGAACTGCAAACGCCGCTGGCCGTGATCCGCAGCAAAATTGAACTGCTCTCCGAAACCAATATCGATAGCATCCAGGCCGCACTGATAGGGGATATGCAAAATGCCATCGAAAAACTGTCGCATATCAACCGCTCCCTGATCCTGCTCACCAAACTGGAAAACCAGGAGTTCAAAGTGTCGGAAAGCCTCAAATTCTGCCGGGTGGTCAAAGACGTTATCGCTACGTACGAAGACTGGATCACCATGCGGGAAATCAAACTCAGTTCTAATCTTGATAAAAATATTCCGCTCAATATTCACCCGGCCCTGGCAGAAATGCTCATCAGCAACCTGCTGAGCAATGCCATCCGCCACAACCGCGACGGTGGCCAGATAAAAATGGAGCTCACCCATCATCACCTGAGCATCAGCAATACCGGTATTCCGCCGCAGATTCCCACCTGTGAACTGTTTCAACGCTTTAAGAAAAGTAACCAGAGCAACGACAGCATCGGGTTAGGACTCGCCATCGTAAAGCAGATCTGTGAAGTAAATGGCTATGATGTGGAATATAATTATACCGATGGCTGGCACAATATTGAAGTATATTTCTTCAAAAGGGCTGTCATCAGCGGCGATGCCATGTCTGCCTCCACCGCAGTAGCCGTATAAAATTCACTTCTCCCGAAAAAAAATCAACAATTTCCCGTTTCCTTCAAGTTTGCTTCAAAATGATAGAGAAATTTTGCAGTTGAGATTCCTTCCGGAATTTTCAACCGTAAAATCTATTTATTCATGTGGAGTAAGAAATATTGGCTGTTGGTGCTGGTTGCCCTGTTTGCAGGCTTCCATTCCTATGCCCAACAGGTATTTACACTGAAGCAGGCCATTGATACGGCTATTGCCAATTATGGAACTATCAAGGCGAAAGCCAGCTACACCGCCGCCGCCCGCGAACAGGTGTCCCAGGCTCGCCGCGATTACCTGCCCAATTTTAATGTGGCCGCCCAACAGGACTATGGTACTGTCAACGGACAAAATGGCCCCTTATACGGCTTCGGAGGCCTCAGCGTCGCTTCCTCCGGATTACCGCTCGATCATCAGAACTGGAACGCCTCCTTTGGCGCTTTATACCTTACCAATGTTAACTGGGATTTCTTCGCTTTCGGCAGGGCAAAGGAAAAAGTTAAAACCGCATTAGCGGCCGCTACACAGAACGATAAAGACTGGCAACAAGAGATTTTCAAGCACAAGATTAAAGTAGCGGCCACTTATTTAAACCTCGTTGCTGCACAGCAACTCACACGCTCTTACCGGGAAAACCTGGAACGCGCCGATACCATCAGGAAAGTAGTGGTCACCCGCGTGAAAAATGGCCTCATCGCAGGAGTAGACTCCTCCCAGGCTAATGCAGAATACTCCAGCGCTAAAATCGCGCTGACCAAGGCGCTTGACTTCGAACAAACACAAAGCAATGAGCTGGCACAACTGATGGGCATTCCGCCACAACCATTCAAGCTGGATACTTCCTATATGGCACGTATCCCGGCATTGCCACAGCAACCGTTTTCTGTAGAAAACCATCCGCTGCTGCAATGGTATAAAAGCCGGATTGCACTCAGCGATGAACAGGCAAAATATTCTAAAACCTTTTACTACCCGGCGTTTACACTGGTAGGCGTGCTGCAGACCCGTGGCTCGGGCTTCGGCTATGGCTATGCTACTGATCAGACAGATTTCACCCACAACTACTGGGATGGTATTAAACCTACCCGCACCAACTACCTGTTCGGTGTAGGCGTTACCTGGAATATCACACAACCCTTCCGTATTTCACGGCAGGTAAGATCTCAACAGCTGGTCAGCAAAGGATTACAGGACGAATATAACCTGGCAGATCAGCAGATCCGCGCACAACTGGATCTCTCTGATACCAAGATCAAAAATGCACTGGATAACTACCTTGAAGCGCCGGTCCAGGTGAAAGCCGCTTCTGACGCATATCTGCAGAAATCGGTGTTGTATAAGAACGGTCTTACCAACCTGGTAGATGTCACCCAGGCATTATATGCACTGGTGAGGGCAGAAACAGACAAAGACATTGCTTACAGCAACGTGTGGCAGGCATTGTTGCTGAAAGCCGCAGCAGTAGGAGATTTCAGCATATTTGAAAATTAGCTTTTCGTTAAACGGACGCCTTTGATGGCTTTATTTATCAATTCTTCATTACCATGAACTTAATCAGTTTTGCATTAAAAAAACCTATCACCATCCTGGTACTGGTGGCCGGTCTGTTCTTCTTCGGGATTAAAGCGGTCAACACGATTAAGATCGATATCTTCCCGAAGCTGGACATGCCCGTTCTCTATGTATCGCATCCCTTCGGCGGTTACACGCCCGTGCAGATGGAAGCCTTCTTTGCCAAACAATACATCAATATATTCCTGTTTGTAAACGGTATCAAAAGCATCGAAACCAAAAACATCCAGGGCCTCACGCTGATGAAGATCAACTTCTACCCGGGTACCAACATGGCCCAGGCTGCAGCAGAGGTGAGCGCGTTTTCCAACAGGATCCAGGCGGCCTTTCCACCTGGTTCCAATCCGCCGTTTATCATACGTTTCGACGCCTCTACGTTACCGGTAGGCCAGCTGGTACTGAGCAGTGATAAGCGCAGCAACAACGAACTGCTGGATATGGCCAACGTATATGTACGTTCTTCTTTTACCACTATTCCCGGTCTGGTGGCTTCTCCGCCCTTTGGTGGTAACGTGCGCACCGTGGTGATCAAAGCCGATCCGGTATTACTCCGTCAGCATAACCTGACACCCGATCAGCTGGTGGAAGCCATGCGCCTCAACAACCAGACCGCTCCTTCCGGTAACGTGCGTATCGGTGATAATAACTACATCACGCCTGCCAATACCACCATCCGTACTATCAAGGATTTTGAAAATATTCCTTTGTTTAAGGGAGATGTACAAAATCTGTATCTGCGTGATGTGGCAACCGTAGAAGACGGCGCTGATATTACGTCGGGTTATGCCCTGGTAAACGGTCGCCGCTCTGTTTACCTCAGCATTGCCAAAAGTGCGGATGCATCTACCTGGGAAGTGGTACAGAACCTGAAAAAATCATTGCCTAAAATGCAGGCCCAGCTACCGGAAGATGTGAAGCTGAGCTATGAATTTGACCAGTCCACCTACGTGATCAACTCCGTAAAAAGCTTGCTCACGGAAGGTATCATCGGCGCTATCCTCACCGGTCTCATGGTACTGTTGTTCCTCGGAGATCCGCGCGGCGCACTGATCGTGATCCTGACGATTCCAACCTCTATTATATCTGCCGTACTATTCCTGAACCTCTTCGGGCAAACCATCAATATCATGACCCTCAGCGGACTTGCGCTGGCCATTGGTATCCTGGTGGATGAGAGTACGGTAACCATTGAAAATATCCACCAGCACCTGGATATGGGCAAACCCAAAGCGCTCGCGATCTGGGATGCCTGTCAGGAAATTGCGTTTCCAAAATTGCTGATCCTCTTCTGTATCCTGGCGGTATTTGCACCGGCGTTTACTATGGGCGGTATTCCCGGTTCCCTGTTCCTGCCGCTGGCCCTGGCCATTGGTTTCAGTATGATCATCTCTTATTTCCTCGCACAAACTTTTGTGCCGGTGATGTCCAACTGGATCATGAAAGGCAAGCATCATAAGAAAGCAGACGGCAGTAACATGTCTGATGCAGAAGAATTTGCGGCTGCAGGTCTCTCCGGTTCCGGTGAACACGATACCTGGGAACAGAAAAAGGTACTCGTGGAAAGGGCCGACAGTAACCGCGATGGAAAAATCAGCCGTTTCGAAAAACTACGCGCCCGCTACCTGCGCTTTATCGATCGCATGATGCCTTACCGCAAACCGATTGTAATTGGCTACCTGGTAGTGGTATGCGCTATAGTAGCTGTTATGCTGGGCACCATTGGCCGCGACGTATTACCAAAGGTAAACGGCAGCCAGTTCCAGCTCAGAATGCGTATTCCCGATGGTACCCGTATTGAACGCACGGAAGCACAAACCCTGAAACTGATCGATGGTATCACCGGTATCGTAGGAAAAGAGAACGTGGAAATTACCTCCGCTTACGTGGGCATGCACCCGCAACTGTTTTCCATCAGTCCTATTTTCCTCTGGATGGCAGGACCACATGAATCGGTGTTGCAGGTAACCCTCAGCGAACATTATAAAGTAAACCTGGATGAACTGAAAGATAAGATCCGCGACCGGGCACAGAAAATCGATCCGCAGATGAAGCTTTCCTTTGAGCCCATTGAACTCACGGACAAGATCCTGAGCCAGGGTTCTCCTACACCGGTAGAGGTGCGGTTCTCCGGTCGTGATAAAAAACAGAATGAACTGTATGCGCAGAAAATGGTGGATGAACTGAAAAAGATCCCCAACCTCCGCGACGTACAGATCGGACAATCCATCAAATACCCGGCGATCAATATTAACGTAGACCGTATCCGTGCCGCACAACTGGGTGTGGATATGAACGATGTTTCCCGCTCCCTCATTGCCTCTACCTCTTCTTCCCGCTTAACGGAAAAGAACGTGTGGGTGGATGAAAAAGCAGGTTACAGCTACAGCGTACAGGTACAGATCCCGGAAAATAAAATGGCGAGTAAAGAACAGATAGGGGAGATTCCTTTACTGAAGAACACTTCCCGCCCCATACTGAGTGACGTGGCTACCCTGGAAACCGATACTACCTACGGGGAAGCGGATAACCTCGGCGCCATGCCCACACTAACGGTAACGGCTAACCTGAATAAGGTGGATCTCGGCGCTGCCTCCGACGAAGTAAACAAAGCCATCAAAGCACTGGGTAAACTGCCCCGTGGTCTGAACGTGGAACTGATCGGGCTAAGCAGCACCCTCACCGAAACGCTGGACAGCTTACAGGGTGGGTTGATCGTAGCCATTGTGGTGATCTTCCTGATGCTGGCGGCCAACTTCCAGTCGTTCAAGGTATCGGCGGTAGTACTGGCTACGGTGCCTGCGGTGTTGTTAGGCTCCCTGGCATTGCTCATGCTCTGCGGTTCTACCCTGAACCTGCAATCCTATATGGGTATGATCATGTCGGTAGGGGTGTCTATTTCCAACGCGGTATTACTCATTACCAATGCGGAACAGCTGCGTAAGCACAACGGCAATGCGCTGGTATCGGCCTCCGAAGCGGCCGCACTGCGTATGCGTCCGATCCTGATGACGGCATTGGCCATGGTGGTAGGTATGATCCCGATGGCCAGCGGCCTCGGCGAAGCCGGCGACCAGTCGTCTCCGTTGGGTCGTGCAGTGGTAGGCGGACTCGTAGCCTCTACCTTCGCGGCATTGTTTATCTTACCTTTGGCGTTTGCATGGGGACAAGGAAAAGCGGGTACACAAAGCGTGTCACTGCATCCGAGAGATGAAGAAAGCATTCATTACATCCCCTCAGACGAAAAAGCATAACCATTACTAATTCTTTTAAAATATACTTTATGAACAGCGGTTTCCGTATAACATTTCCTTTATTGTCAGCAATGGTGATCACCGCAGGACTGTACAGTTGCAGCTCCTCCGGCGCCAAAGAGGGAAAAGAAACATCCGCACCGGCAGCAGCTCCCGCCATGGAAGCATTCTCCCTGGAAAAGGGCAGTTTATCTTCTTCTATCACTATCCCCGGAGAGCTCATCGCCTTCCAGCAGGTAGACCTGTATGCCAAAGTAAGCAGCTTTATTAAAAAGATGAATGTGGACGTAGGCAGTGAAGTGAGCACCGGCCAGATCCTGGCTACTATGGAGGCACCTGAGATCAATTCACAGTTATCCGGTGCAGAATCGAGGTTGAAGTCGCAGGAGGCCATCTATCTGTCCAGCAAAGCCACCTATAACCGTTTGCTCGAAACCAGCAAAACACCCGGTACTGTTTCACAAAACGACCTGGACCTGGCGCTGGCCCGTCAGAATTCTGACCTGGCCCAGCTGGATGCTGCCAAAGCAGCGCATCGCGAAGTAGGAGACAACCGCAACTACCTGGAAATACGCGCACCATTCAGCGGCGTGATCACCGCCCGTAACGTAAGCGCCGGCGCCTATGTCGGCCCGTCCGGTAAAGGTTCTGAGTTACCCATCTTCACTTTACAGGAACAAAAGAAACTGAGGCTGGTAGTAAGTGTGCCGGAAGCATATACCAGCTACCTGGGCAACCAGAGCGAAGTGAGCTTCACCGTACGTTCGCTGGCCGATAAGCAGTTTAAAGGAAAAGTCATCCGCCTCGCCGGTGCGCTGGACCGTAAGCTCCGTTCCCAGCACATCGAAATCGATGTGGCTAACAACGACAAGTCACTGTTGCCTGGTATGGTGGCAGAAGTAGCCATCCCACTGAATGGCAACGCCAGCAATTTCCTGGTGCCTTCTTCTGCAGTACTCAACTCCACCGCAGGCGTATACGTGATAAAAATAGCAGATAAGAAAACGAAGTGGGTGCCGGTAACAACCGGTCGTAGTGAAAACGGAAAAACAGAAGTTTTCGGAGACCTCGCCCCTGGTGATGTACTCTGCAAAACTGCCAGCGAAGAAGTGAGAGATAATAGCCCCGTTCCCAATGTTAGCGTAAAATAGGTAAATAGTAGATGAAGCAAAAGGGCCGTCTTCCGGAAGGAGGATGGTCCTTTTTGTTTTCGGGAAAAACAGGCTGTTGTTTAAATAAACTTGTCAAGTATGTGTTTTTAAGTAACTGATTATCAAGTATTATTATTTATTTGTCTCTCTGTTTTTACTATGTCTTTGCTTGATAATTTTTTCCGCATTGCGTAAATGGTTTTCCGCCTTCGTCAGCTACTGCATATCTCCCGCACCGAACTTTGCGCCTGCAAAAAGGAATCTGACAATGGAACAATCAATGATAATGGCATTTTTGAAAAAAACAGGATGGTGTTTATTGCTACTGGTAGCAATCCTGACCAACACCGCATTCGCCGAAGAAATAGACAACGGCGGAAGTATCAAAGGACTGATCACTACTTCTGATAATAAACCGGCGCCTGGCGTGGTCGTTATTCTGAAAGGAACCAAAAAATCGATACTGACAGACGATAACGGTACTTACTTACTCCGTAACATCAATCCCGGTACCTATACCATCCAGGTATCCCTGACAGGCTACGAAACCACCAGTCAGCAGGTAACCGTAGAAAAAGATAAAACCAGCACGGTAGATCTTCAGCTAAATATCTCTGAAAAGAATTTGAACGAGGTAGAAGTTACCGCCTCCCGTAATAAATACACCAAGAGAAGCAGCGATTACGTGGCAAAGCTCCCGCTGAAAAATATTGAGAACCCACAGGTATACAGCGTTATCTCCAGTGAGCTGATCAAAGACCAGGTAGTAACCCGCTATGAAGATGCGTTGAACAATACTCCCGGTATCAGCAAGCTGTGGTCTTCCACCGGCCGTGACGGCGATGGAACCGGTTACTACTCCCTGCGTGGTTTCGCTGTACAGCCTACCCTGGTGAATGGCCTTCCCGGTTTAACCAATGGCGGCCTGGATGTAGCCAACATCGAACGCATTGAAGTGGTAAAAGGCCCTTCCGGTACACTGTTCGGTAGCTCCCTCGTTTCTTATGGTGGTTTGATCAATACCATCACCAAGAAACCGTATGATCACTTCGGTGGTGAAATCAGTTATACCGGTGGCAGCTATGGCCTCAACCGGCTTACCGCTGATATCAACACACCGCTCGACAAAGACAATAAAGTACTCCTGCGCGTAACTGGCGCCTATCACGATGAAAACAGCTTCCAGGACGCAGGCTTCACAAAGAAGCGTTATATCGCGCCATCCCTGACCTACAAGGCCAGCGACCGCCTTACCCTGATGCTGAATACAGAATTCCTGTCGTCAGAAGGTACGAACCCTACCATGTTGTTCCTGGACAGGAGCAAGCCACTGGCGCAAAAGAACCTGGCAGAATTAGGTTATGATAACAAACGCTCCTATACCAGTAATTACCTGTCTATAAAAACGCCTACCAGCAGCATCCAGGCGCAGGCCATCTATAAATTATCAGATACCTGGACTTCACAGACCGTTGTGTCAAGAGGGTCTTCCAAATCACAGGGATACTATACTTACCTGGATCAGATGCCCGATTTACTGGATGGCTCTCCTGCTTTCCAGAGATGGATCAGCTACCAGAACGGCGCTACTTATACTACCGACATCCAGCAGAACTTCACCGGCGATTTCAAGATCGGTCAGTTCCGCAACAGGATCGTAGCAGGACTGGATTATTTCAACCGCAATACACAGGGAAGCAACTCCGGTTACACCACCTTCGGACAGATCAATATGGCCGGCCTTGAAACCGGTAACCTGTCCAGAGCCCATGCAGATTCCGTACTGGCCAATCAGCCTATCTATACCTCTAATCTTACACAGGAAACGTACAGCGCATACGTATCAGATGTGTTCAACATTTTACCCAGCCTGTCAGTAATGGCCAGTTTGCGCGTGGACCACTTCAAAAATGGTGGCCTCACTGCTACATCGGCGGATAAATATGAGCAAACTGCTTTGTCGCCTAAATTTGGTATCGTATACCAGCCAATCCTGAATACGCTGTCTGTTTTCGCGAACTACATGAACGGGTTTAACAACAGCGCACCAAGACAATTACAGGACGGCAGTTTCCAGAGCTTCAAACCGGAACAGGCCAACCAGATGGAAGCTGGCGCCAAAGTGAACCTGCTGGGTGGCATGATCACCGGTTCATTGAGCTACTACGATATCAAAGTGAAGAATATTGTAATGCAGCGTGGTGTCAACGACTACATCCAGGGTGGTGAAAGAACCAGCCGTGGTATTGAAGGAGAAATCGTAGCCAATCCGGTAGCAGGTTTAAACATTGTTGCAGGTTACAGCTACAACGACAGTAAGTATGTTTCTACACTGGATAAAGACTATGAAGGCCGTCGCCCGGAAGAAGCAGGACCAAGAAACCTCGGAAATCTCTGGGTTACCTACAAATTCCAGAACGGTGCGGTGAAAGGCTTCGGTGTTGGTTTTGGTGGCAACTATGCCAGCGAAAGCATGATCCTCAACAGGCTCACTACCGGTGTATTCTCTTTACCATCTTACACCGTATTGAACGGTTCCCTGTTTTACAACACGAACAAATTCAATATTGCCTTCAAACTGGATAACCTTACCAACAAGGAATACTACAAAGGCTGGAGCACTGTTGAACCGCAAATGCCAAGACGTTTTTCCGGAAACGTAACCTTTAAATTCTAAAGCCATAGAATAAAAAAAGCGGCGGTATCATTTTTTGATACCGCCGTTTTTGTTTTATGCCGTAGTAGTGTTGTTATTAGGCGCCGGTGTAGGCTCCGGTTCCACCATCCATTGTGTAAACTTGTATTTCGGCAGGATCTCATTCAGTTTTTTCTTCAGCCACTTCGATACCAGTTCAAAAACAATGAACCCGATCACAATGGAGATGGTCCATTCCATGGTGTTATAGGTATGTTTGTCTACCACCGTTTTGTGCGCGGTCAATCCCCACAGGTTGCGGATACTGCGGGTGGTAAAGAAATGCGATACCAGCCGCGTGGAAGCCATTCCTATAACAAATCCTAAAAAGTTGCCCACATAGTTATTGTAAACGTATTCCAGGAATTTTCTGATAAGTTTAAATTTCATGCAAGGGATATTTGCCGGCTAAGCTAATATCAAATTTCCGCTTAAGCAATGATTCCGTTCATTTCTGTTGGCGCCATCTTCCAGCTGTTGGCCGCCTGTTGAATGTCCCATAAACGGGCGTATAAACCGCCACTTTTCAGCAAATTATCATGCAGTCCCTGTTCCTGCAGCTTTCCTTTGTTGAGTACCAGGATCTGATCTGCCTGTTGAATGGTTTTCAGTTTATGGGCAATCACGATCACCGTTTTCCCTTTCACCAGTTCCTGAATGGCTGCCTGGATATAGATTTCGTTTTCCGGGTCCAGTGACGCGGTGGCTTCATCCAGCAATACCACCGGTGCATTTTTCAGCAGCGCCCTCGCAATACTGATCCGCTGTTTTTGTCCCCCGGAAAGTTTATTGCCTCCTTCCCCCACGGTGCTGTGAATGCCTTCCGGCAATTCCATCGCAAAGTCCAGTACCTGTGCCGCTGCTGCCGCTTCCAGTATTTCCGCTTCTGTGGCGTCCATCCGGCCGAAACGGATGTTGTGATAGATGCTGTCGTCAAAAAGATACACCTCCTGGAATACTTCACTGATCAGCGCATATACATCTGATGGCGCCATGTCGCGAACATCTGTACCACCAATTTTTACTGCTCCCGCGCTGACATCCCAGAAACGGGCAATCAGTGAAGTAACGGTGGTTTTACCGGAACCGGAAGGCCCTACTAACGCCAGCATACTCCGCTCCGGCACATGAAAGGAAATGTTTTCCAGTACCGGGCTACCGTTATGATAGCTAAAGCTGACGTTTTCGAATGAGATGTCGTACCGGGAAGGTACCCGCTTTTGCCCCGCACTTTGTTCCGGTGTTTTCAGTAAGGAAATCACACGCTCCAGGCTGATATTCATATAGCGCAGGATCACATAATCTACCAGCAGAATTTTGATCGGCTCATACAGCCGGTAACCCACAATCAGGAACGTGATGAGCGTAGCAGCGTTAATGCGACCTTGTGTAAGCCAGGTTACGGCCAATGCTACCATACCCAGGAAGAATAATTCCAGGATCACGCCACCTGTAAGTACAAAAGGGCCTGGTATGGCTTCGGTCCGGATACTGGCTTTTCTGAAATCATTCAATGCCTGTTTCAGGTTGCTGAAACGACTACCCGTCATCCCGAAAGATTTGATATGCCGGATGCCCTGTACATATTCCAGGAACCGCGCCCCGGTGTCATTCCTGGCCTGTACATGTTTCTTTCCCTGCTGTACAATCAGGTAGTTAGAAATCCTGACCATGATCCAGCACAAAGGCAGGGCGGCCAATAATACCAGTGCCAGCTGCCAGTTGATGATAAACAGGAAGATGCTGATAATACCGGTGGCAAACACGGCGCCGGCCATATTACCGATGGTATGACCAAAAATCATCTCAAAATTGGCGACATCCTGCAATACCACGGCTGCCAGGTCGCCGGGGTCGCGTTGCCGGAAAGTGCCCATCGACAGGCGTTGCAGGTGCATGCCCAGTTGTATGCGCAACCGCGTAGATAACGTATAGGTCATCACGTTAGATACCACCATCGTGCTGGCGGCTACCCATAACTGCACGATGAACTCCACTACCATGATAATAACGTAAGTGAATAAACGCTGTGGTGAAGCTGCACCGGAAAACAATTCCTGGATAATAAGCAACAGAAAGCCAGTAGGTACTGCAATTAGCAGGTGATGCAGTAATTCCAGCGCTATGCTCTTCCTGACAAGCGCCGGAGCTGTTTTAAAAATATATAGGAGATGCCTGATCATATTGCATAGGTATTAAGAGGTTTGTTATTAAGCACCGCCGATTGCGCACGGGTGTGGGCCTGCCACATTTTGTAATACAGCGGGCATTCCGTCAGCAGGGTTTCATGCCGGCCAATACCGGCCACCATGCCTTTATCCATCACCACAATCTGGTTGCATTGCGTAATGGTACTCAGCCGGTGGGCAATGATGATAACGGTTTTCCGGGAAATCAGTTTGTTCACCGCCTGCTGGATCAGGTATTCATTTTCCGGATCGCTGAATGCCGTTGCTTCATCCAGGATGAGGATGGGGGCGTCTTTTAAAATAGCCCTGGCCAGCTGTATGCGTTGCTGCTCTCCGCCGCTGAGATGAATGCCATCTTTGCCCCACACGGTATCGTAACCCTGCGGCAGTTGCATAATAAAATCATGGCATTGCGCAGCTTCTGCTGCCGCTACTATCTGCACCATAGTTTTATCCATCCCCATCCTTATGTTTTCAAGAATGCTCTGCTGAAACATAAAACTGTCCTGGAATACAAAGGAAATATGCGCCATCAGTTCGGCCGGCTTTACCTCCCGGATGTTTTGTCCGCCGATACCGATATATCCACGCTCCACCTCCCAGAACCGCGCCACCAGTTGCGCAGCGGTCGATTTTCCCGATCCGGAGGGACCTACCAGTGCAGTCACACTACCGGGGGGCACGGTAAAACTCACGTGCCGCAATACATCGGTTTGCGGATTATAACCAAAAGATACATGGTCGAATTCTATGCTGTAGTCATTGTTCAGGGTTTGATTGCCTGGTGTTTCCTGCTCCTGGCTGAAAAGAATTTCATCGAGCCGTTTCACACCGTGGTTGATCACCGAAAGTTGCGAGCCCAGATTACTCAGCGCAAACAACGGACGGATGTAGCCCACACCCAGTATGAGAAATAGCAGCAGTACCGGAGTACTGAGTCCCTGCTGGAAATACAGGTAAAAACCTACTGCCAGCACCGGCAGGCTCGCATTGCTGATAAAGCTGATGAAGATGCCAAAGGCAGGAGCGGAGCCACGGATAAATACCAGCACCATGTCCTGGAAACGGTTTACTGCACCGCTGTATTTGTCAAAGCTGTCGGCGGTATGCCCGAAGATCTTGATCACTGGCATGGCCCGCACAAATTCCACGATGCCTGCATTCATACTTTCCAGGGAGCGGTGAAAATTAGTGAGTACAGCGCCCCGCTTTTTGTTAAACATCAACGGGATAAATACGGCCAGCCCGGCAATAGGCAGGCAGCTGGCCAGCGCCAGGCGCCAATCTACCGTAAAGAGATAGATCAGCGTAATCAGCGGCAATGTCATCCCTTTTACAAAATCCGGAATGCTATGCGCAATAAAATTCTCTATCCGCTCTATATCATCTGCCAGGATCTTTTTCAGCGCACCGGAATTATACTGGTTAATAAATCCCAGCGGAAGCCGGCCCAGTTTTTCCGCCATTTGTGTACGTAATTCATACAGGATATTAAAGGCCGCCACGTGAGATGCCATACCAGCGGCGTATAGCAGCGCATAGGCCGCCAGCACGGCGTATACCGCCTGCCGGATATAGGTATGAATCTGTATCATATCTGCGGGTGGCGTCAGCAAGGCTTTCAGTATCGCATAGATCAGTACATAGGGCACAACAGACAGCAGCACGTGGGCTACCGTCAGTGCCGCTGATAGCCACAACAGACGCTTCCGGCTGCCGGCTATTTCCAGTAAGCGGGCTACACCCGACTTTGTTTTTTGTGTTGCTTTCATTGAAATATTTAACTTTATCCTCAAAGGTGAGGCTTATGAGCCGGGCGGTTTTTACACCAGCGGGATAGATTTTTATAACAACGGGATAAATTATTTGATATGGGCATGATGATCTCGGATAAAGAGGGTTCCTGGCACGACCTGAGCGGCCCTGTGAACCTGGGTAAACAGGATTTCAAACCTTTACTGGTAAAGGAACGCAAAGAGAAGTTCAGCTTTTCTTTCGGCGATCTTGAACTCACGCAGATTATCCTGCCGGATATTTATATCGTCTTCGGTGATATGGCACTGCAACATCCCAATTTTCATATGCGGGCAGAAGATTTGCCCGATATGGTGGAACTGCATTTTTCCCTGAAAGGCAACGGGTATGTACACAATGAAGCTACGGGGCAGCGTTATGTGTTTGATGCCAACCGCCATAATATCATGTATGTACCCGCATTCGATGGTAAAGCCTGTTACATGGACCGGGAAAGATATGAGTTCTTCGAGGTACATTTCTCCCGTAAATATTTCCTGGAACTCGCGCGGGACACCAATCCTGTATTGTACAACTTTGCAGAGAAAGTAGATAGTAAAAAAGAAGCGCATGCAGGAGCAGAAGGGAGCGAAATCACTTTCGCCATGCATCAATGCATCCGCGAAATCATGGATTGCAGGTTTGCCGGTGGCCTGAAACTGTTGTTCCTGCAAGCCAAATGTATAGAACTGCTCACGTTGCAGGCTGTGGACTTTGAAAAATCTGCCTCGCCTAAAAAAATATTGACTTCCGCGTACGATAAAGATTGTATCATGTATGCGCGGGAATACCTGCAGCAGCATATCACCGCGCCGCCAACACTGGCAGAACTGGCCGCCATTGCAGGTACCAATACTTTTAAGCTGAAAAACGGATTTAAGGAGTTGTTTAACAACACCGTGTTTGGATATCTCTCGGAAGTACGCCTGGAGCAGGCAAGGGAATTATTAAAGGCAGGAATTCCCATCAAGGAAGTAGCAGATCGTACAGGCTACTCCTCTGTACAACATTTTAGTACCGCTTTCCGGAAGAAATTCAGTATTACCCCCGGAAAGCTGCACCCATTCTCATAATCAGCTGTTTACCGTACTGATCACGCCTCTGAAAAATCCGGCTGATTCCGCAATACCGGGTAAAGGATCACTCATATCTTTTTCAAATTCCAGGCTGCATACACCGGCATAATTGATCTTTTGGAGCGCCTGTACCAGCTTTTTAAAATCAATGGCGCCTCTGCCGAGTTCAATGGCTTTGCCATCTTTAGCCGCCTCGGAAATATCTTTGATATGCAGGTCGAAGATCCTGTTTTTGTAAGCCAGTACTGCTTTGGATGGCTCTTCCCCCGCACGGGCACTATGACCGATATCCAGGCATAAGCCCAGTCGCTCATCCCTGTTTTTGATCAGGTCGTACGCATTTTTAGGACCAGGATACAATTTGTCTTCCGGACCATGATTATGCACCGCCAGGCGGATATTATACGCTTTAATCTTTTCTTCCGTATAGTCCAGCAACTCCGGGTTAGGTACGCCTACAATCAACGGCACGCCTACACGTTTGGCATAATCAAATGCTTCGTCTACCGCCTGTTTTGTTTTCATATAAATAACGCCTACCGCATACACGTTAATACCGGCAGCAGCGAACTTACCCAATACTTCCTTTATTTTTTCAGGGGTGCTGTTGAGCGGGAGATGGATATCTTTTACGGAGATGTTCTTAATATTCACCCGGCTCATCATGGCAATGGCCTGGTCCAGGTCAAACTTGGCAAAAGTGTAACCTGCCATCCCGACGGGAAGCAGTGCTTTTTTTGCCGGACTGCCACTTACAGCAGCAGCGGCGGTCAACGGGCCCATGGTAGTAGCTGCTACGCCCAGCGCAGTTTGCAGCAGAAAATTTCTTCTTGATGACATATGTGGCTATTTACGTGGTTTTAGCAAAGGTGACCGCAACAACGGCAGTACAACGGGCTAATATCTCAAAAAAAAATTATTATTTCGCGATTATTCCTCCAAAAAGGTCAGGCACGTTAATTGCGGCGCCCGTGAATCGCATCTAATCAATTGATCATGAAGAGAATAGTTTTACTAGGGATGATATTATTGTATGCCTTTGTTTCCCGTGCGCAGTTCAGCGATTCGGTACATTACTATGTGAAGTATGCCTCCACCGGATCGGTTAACAGAACCAATGATGGCAACTCTTTCCTGTTGAACAATAACCTGGGTTTTAAGATCAGCAAAAAAAGAATGACACTGAATATGGGCGCCAGCTACGTGTATGGGAAGCAGGATCATAGCATGACGAACAACGACGTATCTACCGCCATGGATTTTAATATTTACCGGGGAGAAAAGAAAGTGTATTTCTGGGGACTGGCCAATTATGACAAGAGCTACTCTTTAAAGATCAATAACCGCTTCCAGGGCGGGGGAGGAGCGGCCTATGATTTTATCAAGCGCAGTAATGCCACGCTCAATGTGAGTGACGGACTGCTGTTTGAAAACAGCGATCTCATGTTGCATGATACCATTCCCGATGTATATCATACCTTCCGTAACTCACTACGGGTGTATTATAAATGGGTGATCAAAGATATTATTGTACTGGAAGGTTCCAACTTTGTGCAAAATTCCCTCTCTCACGGTAACGACTATATTATAAAATGTAATAACAGTTTGTCAGTGAAACTCCGTTCCTGGTTGAGCGTTACTGCGGCTATGACCTACAATAAGCTGAACCGGACAGACAGGGAAAACCTGCTGATGAACTACGGGCTAACGGTCGAGAAATTCTTTTAGCTGTTATTTCCGGATGGCGGCCACGAGTTTGCGGCAACCCATAAACAATACGGTGACGGCTGCGAGGGCACAAAAGATCACGGCCAGCGTAATACCTTCTTTTAGAAAACCCTTATACGGTACATATAGCAGCGCCGCTCCGGCAATAATAACGCCGATGGCGGCAGGTAACGAAGCCTTTCCTACCGTTATATTGGCCGCAGGCGGCTGTGCAGGCGGTTTACGCCGTGGGTTAAATGCGTTGGTATATTGATCGGCACGGTCGCCGGGGAAGTCGCCGAATCCAACCAGCGCCGTAATTTCATTTTCATTAAAGTACCCGCTCACTTTTTCTGCTTCATACATTTCTATGGCCAACAAGCTGCTTTTCAGGTGCCCGATAAAAGTATCAATGCCCTCAAAACCAGCCAGCGACAACACATCCAGCTCCAGCGAATCATCTTCCCGGGTATGCTTGTCCAGGTATTGTATAAAGTCGCGGTAAAATGCCAGCTTGTCGGGAAAATTATCTTCCATGAAAAAACAGGTAGCCAGCCCGTTGGCGATGGCCGCCGTTTTGGGAACACGGATCACCGCATTCTCTGCAGCCTGCTCTTCCAGCAGCCATTGATAAGCCTTTCTCATGGCAGGTTCGGCCTGCTCCAGGTCAGGCAGCCGGAGAAGGGTGAGCCAGAAGAAAGGCAGCAGGTTGTTTGCCTCAAATAAAACTTCCGAACGTTCCTTGTTCGTAGCGATCAGGTAAGTGCGATGTCCCATAACATTTCAACTACTTCTAAGATAGGTAAACAACTTAATTTATATTCGGTTGAGGCGGGTAGGAATTTTTTTTCACTTATTTTGTCATGGAATTGATACTATGGAGCGCTTTCTTCAGACCATTATTTTACTCGGTGTTATACAGGGATTCATTGTCAGTGGCCTGCTTTTTTTTAGCACCCGCCACCGCCAAAGTAACCGCCTGCTGGCAGCGCTTATTTTTTTGCTGACCATGGCCAGTTTTTCACTCTGTGGCGCTTTTTATGACTGGTTTCATTCTCCCTGGCTCAATTTCATTACACAGTTGCTCCCATTGATTACCGTAATGCCGGTAGGCCCTCTCCTGTATTTTTATATCCAGTCTATGCTAAACCCGGATTTTAAGTTGGGGAAAAGCCAATGGTGGCAGCTAAGCACAATGATCATTGATTTCGGCGCCCCACTGACCGGAATTATTTTTGTGGTGGGCGTACTCACCGGTTTGCTGAAAAATCATCCACAGCCCTGGGGTATTTTCATGGATACTTACAACATTTACGCAGATATTCCCCGCTGGATGTCAATGGCCGTGTACACGGGGCTGTCTTTCAGATACGTGACAGCATACAAACGTACCCTTCAGCCGAACCACAGGCTGCAGTGGGCACAGCAGCTGATCCTGGCATTTGCCGGCTTCTCGCTGCTCTGGCTGGTGTACCTCGTGCCTTACGTCATTCCCCGCTACACCGACATGATGCTGGATACCTTCGACTGGTATCCCTTATATATACCAATTACCGTCCTGATCTACTGGCTGGGTATCAAGGGGTATATTATTTCCTATAAAGAACTGGTATCCGATAAGAAAACAGAAACCGTGCTTCCGGAAACAACGGTCATACCGGCCCTGGCCCTATTGAAAAAAGCCATGGAGGAAGATTTGCTGTACCTGAATACCGCCCTGACCCTGCAAATGGTGGCGCAGCACACCGGCCTGCCGCCTAAAACAATTTCGGCCGTATTGAATCAGCACGCGCATAAAAACTTCAATGAGTTTGTAAACAGCTATCGGGTAGATTTATTTAAGGAGAAATTACTACAGGAGGAAGCTGGTCAGCTCACTTTTGCCGGCATCGCATACGATTGTGGTTTTAGTTCTCCCGCCACTTTTCAACGGGTGTTTAAACAACTCACCGGTATGTCGCCCTCCGCCTACAGGAAAAGCGTACCGCCACTGGATAAATAACCCACTTTATGATCCCTCAAATCAGGATCTGAGTAGGTGGATGGCTGCTAAATGAAGAGGTTTGTAACGTAAAAATAAACCCACATGCCACGTCGCTTTTACCCATTATCATTGCTTTTTTTAGTCACGCTGATTTCGTTCGCCTGTCGCACTTCAAAACCGGGCAACGCAAACCTGCCGGTGAAATCCGGCGATACCAGTTTAACTGCCGTCCGCCTGACGGATCTTGAAAAGAAAATAGCGCACCTGCAGGAACGCTACCATATTCCCGGTCTTTCTGTGGGTATCGTCAATGAAAAAAAACTCGTCTGGGCCAAAGGCTTCGGCTACGCGGATCTGGAAAAGAAGATCGTTCCCGATGAAAACACCATCTACCAGATCGCTTCCGTCACCAAAACCTTCGGATCTATTATCCTGATGCAACAGGTGCAGGCAGGAAAGGTAAGTCTCGACGATCCGATCGGGAAATACGGTATTAACCTGGGCGCCCGCTGGGGGAGCGATCCACGGATCAAAGTAAAACACCTGCTCACACATACCGCCATGGGCACTATGTTTAACAGCTACAAACCCGGTTATAAATTCCGGTACAACGGCGGCTGGTATCAGGAGTTGGGGAAAGTGATCGAACAATCATCCGGACATACCTTCGGGGAGTTGCTGATACAACAGATCCTTACACCGCTCGCGCTCACTCATACCGCCCCAAGTACCGACGATAGCGTGAACTTCGCTTTAACGGGTTTTGACAAAACTGCTTTTCTGCAACATACAGCCAAACCTTACGATTGGAAAAACAAGCAATTTCAAACGGTGAAGTTCTCCTATGCCTTTGGTCCGGCAGCGGGTATTATGAGCAGCGTGTCTGATCTGGCAGTATATTCCACGGCTATTGATGAAGGCCGGTTCCTGGCCGACAGCACCTGGCAAAAGATCTTTACGCCCTACGTTACCCCAAAAGGTAAAAAGATCCAATACGGACTGGGCTGGTATGTAAAATATTACAAAGGGGTGAAGGTAATCTGGCATACCGGCTGGTGGTCGGGTTATTCTGCCTTGCTGGTGAAAATTCCGGCAAAGGACCTGACTTTCATTGTATTGGCAAATTCCCAGGATCTCTCCCGGCCTTTCTATCATATTGTGCAACCGCTGCCGGGTATCGGGATGTATAACCCTTTCCGGAGAAACCTGAATAACACCCTGAGAGGGTCTGATTTCGGCGCCGCTTTCCTGGATCATTTCCTTCGCTGAGGAACGGGTTGTATCTTACCCGGAAAAACAATCCGATGATTTTAGAAGTAGCTGTACTGGACGTAATTGCAGGGCAGGAAGCGCAGTTTGAAGCCAATTTCCGGGTAGCCCGGGAAATTATCAGCAGTAGTAAAGGATATGCCGGCCATCAGCTGCAGAAATGTGTAGAGCAGCCGGGTCGGTATATCCTGTTGGTGAACTGGGAAACGCTGGAAGACCATACTATTGGCTTCCGCCAGTCGGAGGCCTACCAGCGGTGGAAAGAGTTATTACATGCGTTTTATGATCCTTTTCCGCTTGTGCAGCATTACACTGCTATCACGGAATAATGTCAATGCGCGCCCGGATCGGGTTCAAAGTCCAGTGAGATGGAATTCATACAAAACCGTTTGTGTGTGGGAGCGGGACCGTCATCAAAAATGTGCCCGAGATGGGAACCGCAACGTTCGCACTCTACTTCTGTCCGTTGCATGCCCAGGGAATTATCTTCCTTGTAAACCACGCTGTTCGCTTTTAACGGTTCAAAGAAGCTGGGCCAGCCGCAGCTGCTTGCAAATTTGGCGTCCGATCTGAACAAAGGGTTACCGCAAACGGCGCAATAGTAGCTGCCTTTGGTGTCTGCATCCCAGTATTTTCCCGTAAAAGCCCTTTCTGTGGCTGCTTCTCTGGCTACCGCATACAGGTCGGGCGGCAATACCTTCTTCCATTCTGCGTTGGTGATATGCAGTTTCTTTGTGTCCGTTCTGGAGTAATATGGATTTTTCACTGGCGCTTGTTTGGTACTGTTCTGGCTATGACAGGCAATCTGTGTCGCCAGCAGCAGTGTTAAAAAAAATATTATTCTCATCGCTCTGAATAAAAATAGTGAATAATAAGATACCCTAAAATTACCGCTTTATATCCGTAATAAAAGGCGGCTATCTATCAGACGGAAGAATAACGGATTCCTTACACCGGCCGTCACTAAAATCTCCTGTTTTCTTACTTTTTTTTCGGGAGATAACTATCTTGCAGGATACCTTCACGCTTAAATCATTGCCCATTGTTCCGTAAATTATTTTTTGCTTCCGCCCTGGCGCTCTTTGCCGGACTCGCAGCACAGGCACAACAGCACTATCTCTTTGTAGGCAGCTATAATCGCGATAAAGAAAAAGAGGGCGTGTACCTGTTCCGTTTTAATGATGCCACCGGCGATCTGCAACGGGTATCCGCTACCAGTGGCATCCTGAATCCTTCTTTTCTCACCATATCACCCGACGGGAAATATATTTACACCTGCTCGGAAGCACAAACCCCCAATGTGGGCGGGGTGAGCAGCCTGGCATTCGATAGCACCAAAGAAACATTGACCCTGCTCGACCGGCAGGACAGCGGCGGCGATAACCCCGCTTATGTAGGATTGGATCCACAAGGGAAATGGCTGATCTGCGCTAACTACAGCGGTGGTAGTCTTTCTGTTTTTTCATTGAATGGCGACGGACATATTGCTCCCGCCAGCCAGGTGATCCCGTTTAAAGACAGCAGCATCCTGGCAAGACAACGAAGCTCACATATTCACGCAGCCGTGTTTTCTCCCGATGGAAAATATGCATTCTTTCCTGATCTGGGCGCAGATAAGATCCGCGCTTATCAACTCCAGCCCGGCAACGCACAGCCGCTGCAACCGGCCAATCCGCCATTCACTGCCACAGTTCCCGGCAGCGGCCCAAGACATCTTACTTTCCATGCAACCCTGCCGGTGGCTTATTGTATAGAGGAAATAGGAGGTATGGTATCTGTGTATAAATACAAAGCCGGCAAACTGGACCGGATTCAACGGATCAAGGCACATCTGGATGCGCCTGCCGCAGATTATAACGGCGCCGATATTCATATCTCCCCGGATAGCCGCTTTTTATATGCGTCTGCAAGAGAAGATGCCAATACAATTTTCATATATGCCATTGATGCGAAAAAAGGTACCCTCCGTGAAGTTGGCCGGCAATCCACACTCGGCAAACATCCACGTAATTTCGCGATAGCCCCTTCCGGCAAATTCCTGCTGGTAGCCAATCAGAACAGTGGTAACATTGTCGTGTTTAAAAGAAATCCTGAAAACGGATTATTGACGGCCACCGGAATCGAAGTGAAAGTACCGAATCCTTCTTCATTGCAGATCAGGGCCTACCATTAGCAGCCGGCACCGTTTTAAACTAAAATGATTTAGTTTTACAGCCTGATTTTAAAACAATTACAGCAATTGAAAAGGATACTCTATTTCTTTCCGTTAAATCCTGTCGACAAGAACAGCGGAAGCCGCACACGCGCGCTCAATCTTCTGAAATATTTTAAGGCCCGGGACCTGAAAGTAGATTTTATTACCAAACTGGTCTGGGGATTATATACTCCGGAAACTGTTCAGGCATTCCGGAACAGCGGATTGGCAGAAAATATCTGGGTCATGGAAAGAAAACCGGTAAAGAAAAACCCGGTGAAGTATTTTTTCTCCTATAAACTGTGGCATATCCTATTTGAACGTAAGCTCAAACTGGTAAAAGGCTCTATTCCCAATCATACCACGCTGAACCTGCGTAAGCAGTTCGATGCGATGTTAAAGCGGGAGCAATATGATTACATCATTATCAGCTACGCCTACTGGGCAGACCTGATCAGGGATAATCCGCTCGTAGGCAAAGCAGTTACCATCATTGATACGCATGACCTGCTGGCTTCCCAGCACCAGAACGACGTTGGATTTGATAAAGGCGCCGCACTCGGAGATGAACTGAGACGCGTAGCACAATTCGACCAGGTATGGGCCATTTCTCCGGAAGAAACGTATTTCTTCGGGCAATTCCTGAAGGATAAAGTAAAACATATCCCGATGATGATGGATACGCCGCCCGTTGTGCAGCCGCTGGGTGAAAAGGAATTTGACCTCGTATACGTTGCTACAGATAATCCGCATAACCTCGTTTCTTCCGCCTGGTTTTTTAAGGAAGTATACCCGCTGTTATCTCCACAACTGAAAATCTGTGTTATTGGACCTATCACCGAACATGTGTCGGCCGATTATAAAAATGTAACACGCATTGGCTTTGTGGACGACCTGGATGAATACTACCTGAAATCAAAAATTTCTATCTGCCCGATGCTGAGCGGCACCGGTGTAAAAGTGAAAGTAGTGGAAGCTATGTCGCACGGATTACCGGTAGTATGCTCTGATCGCGGGGTTGACGGATTGCCGGATAAAACCAACAATGGTTGCCTGGTCACCAATGATCCGCAGCTTTTTGCAGATTATATACAGCAACTGCTCACCAACAAATCTTTGTATGAAGAAATAAGTGCGCAGAGCCTGGCTTCTTTCCACAAGCATTTTTCAAAAGAAGAAGCCTACAAAAAACTGGATCGTGCTTTGGGCATAAGCAAGTAAATTAATCGGACATGGCGGTAAAAAAAGCAATCCTCATTTCATTCAATGGGAAATCCAGCGCTGGTGGGGTAGAGAGGATCGTGTACTTTCTGGATGAGTATTTCCGGCGAAAAGGCATTCCTTCAAAAATCATTGACGAACAATACCTCATTCACCATACACTGTTCGGACGGCTCTTTCAGCAGCTGTTCCGTTACCGGCATTTTAAAAAACGCAAAACGATCTACCTGGCGTGCTATGCCTCCGCTTTCCTGTGGTGGTACAAGCGCTCCTCTCATGTAGTTATTTCCCAGGGAGAATCTGTACCATTTTATCCGGTCGATTTTGCGTATCTCCATGGTAGCTATCACTGTATGGAAATAGCCTATGGACGCACAGATCCACGTCTCAGCCGGATAGCGGCGTTGCAGCAGCGGAGTTGCCTCATAGCGAAACAGGTGATCGCTGTAACCACCCAGGTAAAACAGGACCTGATCGATTATTACCAGGTGCCGTCCGATAAAATAGTGGTGCTGGATAATTGTGTGGATACCGCCCGGTTTGCCCCGGTGGAAAAGAAACCGGGTACACGTCGCACACTACTCTTTGTAGGGCGGCTGGTGAGAGAAAAAGGCCTGCCTGCATTGCAGCAGTTAGCCGGTATTATTGCAAAATCCGATAACTGGCAACTGCTGATCGCCTGCAACGAATCGCCTGATACCGCCTTCTTTGCTGATATCCCGCATACCATTGTAAAAACAGGTTTATCCATAGATAACATTGCCGCAGAAGCTTATGGCATGGCCGACCTGCTGATTTTACCTTCTTTGTTTGAGAGCTTCGGACTGGTGGTATTGGAAGCATTGTCGATGGGCGTACCGGTGATCGGTACTGACGTAGGTGCCATCGTGGAACTGGGCAAACGCCACTTTCCCGGTGTTTACCGGCTGCCGGAACTGGCGTATGACGACCCGGAAATGTTGGTGTATTTCGACAACATAGTAACGGCATTCAACGAATCCGCTGCTTCGAAAACCTTGCATCAGCAGGTAGCTGCTGAATTCGATATGGAAGGGTATTATAAAAAGCTGGATGCTATTATGGCGCCAGCATTTGCTCATAAATCCTGAAAAACCGGTGGGCTGCCCTTTGGCTGATGGCGCTGAGTTTCGCGCCCCAATAAAGTGGCACCACCCTTTTCCGGTAGCCACGGTATAATCCTTTTCTGTCGGGGGTAATACTGTGCCGGTGTTCTTTCAGTACTGCAATAAATATAGCCCAGGAGGCGGCATACCGGTTTTCTCCTTTACCATACACATCCAAATAGCCGCCATACAGGAGAACCCGGCCGTTGTGGAAACTATGATAAAGTGCCTCATAGCGGGCAAATATATTTTTAGCAATAAGAAACTCTTTTATCAGTTGATCCGCCGCGTAAAAATGTTGCAGCTTTTCAGCAGATAAAGTGCCGGTTGTAATAGATTTCTCCGCCAGTGATTTATCACGGAGTAAGTAATTATACAGCGCCCCTTTTACGGCACGGATCCGGGAGGCATAAAACACGGCTTCCAGCATAAACGGAGAATCTTCAAAGATGGAAAGCCGGAACCGGATGTTGTTTTCATTCAGCAGGGAAGTCCGGTATAACTTTCCCATCGTCGCGGTATTCAGTTTCGACGGATTATGTCCGTTTTCACCTAAAGCACCAGCTATATTATCGTTGTCGGTATAAAAGGCCGGATCGTATTCAAACCTGTACAGCTCCTTTTCCTGGCCATCCTGGTGAGTGATCTGCCGGTAGCCAAAGCAAACAATATCGGCATCTTCCCGCAGCGCGGTTTCCATGCAATCAGCCACTGTTTCCGGTGCAAACCAGTCGTCGCCGTCCAGGAATACGATATATTCCCCGGTGGCACGGTCTATTCCGTTATTCCTGGCCGGTCCCGGACCTGCGTTCGGCTGCGAATAAACCTGTAGCCGGGGGTGCTGTTGCTGATAGTTTTGCAGCACTTCCAATGAGGAATCGGTGGAGGCATCATTGATTAAAATAATTTCCAGCGGCGCATAGGTTTGTTGTAATAACGAATCAATGCAGGCTGGCAGATAAGGTGCCAGGTTATATACAGGAACAATAATACTTACTAACGGTTCAGGCATGTTGTTGTAGCTAAAAATTAAAGGCAGCGTTAACGCTGCCTTTAAAAATCCGTAGTAAAGATAGATAAATTTAGGAAGAGGTGAATTACTGGTTTACGCGGAACTTCTCGGTAGCACCGATGGTAGTACGGTTGCAGGTCATGGCCTGTGTACCGTTTTCACTGGAAACATATTTGCCGTTGCTGCCTCTCAGGGAAATGGTACCATCGCCGTTGCTGATCCAGTCGAACTGTTCCCATGGACCGATGGCTGTGCGGTTACAGTTCATGGCCTGTGTACCGTTTTCAGAGCAAACGTATTTGCCGCCGTTTACCAGCGCCACTTTACCGCCGCCTGCGCTTACTACCGCAAATTGTTCCCAACCACCCACTGCAGGGCGATTGGCATTCATAGCCTGCGTAGCGTTTTCGCTGGACACATACAGGTTATTGGAACTCTTCAGGGTGATGGTCTGGCCGATAGGCGCACCACCGCCACCACCTACTATTGGCGCGGTAGGACGGGTAGCTGTTAACCCGATGAGGCCTTTCAGCATTTTACCACCATCGCCGGTTAAACGCAGGTAGTAATCTGCGGAGCATGCTACACCGTCTTCATCGAGGGTAACGAAGTTGGAACCCACGGGAATAAAGGAGGAGTTTTCTGCTGTTTTCGCAATCTGGTTACCTTCATTGTATTCATCAAACATAGAGATGTAGATGCCCTGGGCGCCTACACGTACCATGTTATAGAACTGGCGCCACATGAAGTCGCCATGCGCACGCTGGTGCTCCTGGAGATCTCCTGGCAGCACACAAGGTTGATAGTCGATGCCATTGTTGTTGCAATAGGCCTGGTCAGGCGTGTTTACGTTGGTGTAGAAATTATCTACGTCGTTCACGTTTCCGATACGACCCACCATCCATGGTGAAATCATGTTCAGTGCAGAATAGGTAGCCAGGAAGCCAGGTCTGGAATCGGAGGTTTCTGTACGCCAGTGGGTAGGTACGCCACCAATCACGTAGCAACCCTGGTTCTTAAACCAGTTGATCACGTCGAGACATACGGAAGCTGACCAGGGATGGTTGTTGTCGTTGAAACCAAAGCCCCAGATACATACCACCGGTTTGCCGTTTTGTTTGGCATAAGCGGAAGAGGAGGTGTAGGCCGACATCTTGGTGGTCCAGTCGGTTTTGATTTCAGACTGCATGTTGGTCCAGCCGCTTACATCATACATGATGTAAAACTTCCGGCCATAGTTTTCAGCAGCCGTTTTTACTTTGGCGGTAATCGCATCACGAACCGGGCCTTCGGTGCCGTTCGGGTTAAAGCGTTGTAAAGCAGCGGCATCTATACCGTTTTGCTGCATCCAGAGGAAGTGGGTGTTGACTGTCTGATCAGTGAAAGAGGAGAACAGTTTGGCAGGTTGTCCATTTCCCAGGTTGGCCCAGGAAGTAGCAAAGGTGCTGCTGTAATCTCTTACATCCGGCCAGGATTTAATACCGTTGTTCGTGGAAGAGGGGGACTGGCCCCAGTTCTGTGTCCAATGCCACCAGGCATTGATAGGAGAGCCATCGCCATTGGCGGCAAACCAGCCCTGGTAGCCTACTGTGATTTTACCAACCACATCGCCGACTGGAGAGCCGAAGGCGCTGATGCCCGACTTCTTGCCGTCAAGTGGTTGAAGGGAATTGTTGACTTCTTTTTTAGAGCAGCCAACAGACAATGCAACAAGGGTTGCCAAAAGGAGACGCAACGTGTTTTTCATGTGTGGAATAATTGATGATTAGGAATTACTATCGGATTTGCTTTTGGTTTTCTGAGAATAATGCCGGGCCATGGATATACGTGGAAGTTTTCAAGTGCAATTAAGCAGAGAGGCACTAATCAACGCATTAATAAAGGGCTAATAATTAAATTAAGGGTCGGCTTTTTGCTGCAGATTTCCGCAGAAACGGGTAACCGGAGTACGTCATCCATACGTCCCGGAAACAAGTGTGGTGATGTTGCAGCAGCGGCCACAGGACTGCATAGCCAGTAGGCCGGCTGCATTGTAAATGCATTGTATAATGGGGAGACGCACCTACGTCATCAGGCGGGAAATGCCGTCCGTAATAGTGCGGTATTTTATCGCCCGCAGCCGGAAAAGTGGTATTATTTCCGGAGGGGTTAGCCTGGGAAACCGGTCAGCAATTCGCTGACGGTATGGAACGTATATTCCGGAGATGCGTCCCGCAACTCCTGCGTACTGCCGTAACCGTAGCCCACTGCTATCGCCGGTAAATGGTTCTTATGTGCGCCGATAATATCATGCTTGCGATCGCCGATCATAATCGTCGCATTTTTGTCTAATTGTTCTTTTTCAAGCAGGTAACTGATCAGTTCTCCTTTATCGGTGCGGGTACCATCCAGTTCGCTGCCATATACTGCTTCAAAATAAGGCGTCAGTTCGAAATGCCGGATCACAATGTCCGCAAATACCTTGGGTTTGGAGGTGGCCACAAACAAGCGCCGCCCCTGAGCCCGCAGCGCAGTGAGCAATTCCGGAATGCCCTCGTAACGCACATTTTCGTAGATGCCTTTTTCAGGGAAATACTCCCGGTAAGCATGCACGGCATCCCATGCCTGTGCTTCCGTAAAGCCATACAGGTCGGTGAACGACTTGTGCAGCGGCGGTCCTATAAAAGGAATTAGTTTGTCCAGGTCCGGTTCTACAATGCCCGCTTTTGCCAGCGCATACTGCACGGACTTTGTAATACCGATTTTAGGATCTGTCAGCGTTCCATCCAGGTCAAATAAAATATTCTCGTATTTCATAAGGGCCGCAATATAATTTAAAAACAGGACGTTGAATAAGTTTACGTTATTGCTTAGCTTACAGCTGAATACAACTGTTATGACCTACATCTTCCGATATTCCCTGCCCGCTATCATTGCTATTGCCCTGCTGGCAGGCTGCAGTAAAAGCGAATCACAAACCATCGTAGCCGTTGGGTACGACGACGTTGACCAGGTATTGAATGATTCTGTGCCTGCCTTCGGTGGTAAATGTTATGTGGTGATTCATGAAGATGGAAAAGCAGTGTATTCAAAAGGCTACGGTGGTTATACCGGCAGCACCCGTCAGCTCATCGCCTCCTGCTCCAAATGGTTGTCGGCCGCTGTACTGATGAGCCTCGTGGACGAAGGGAAAATAAAACTCTCGGATAGCGTAGGCAAATACCTGCCGGTATTCACAGCTAATCAAAAAGGTAATATCACCATTGCACAGCTTTTTTCGCATACTTCCGGTTTCCCAGGTAATTCTACACAGGGCTACGAATCCAATGTACTGAGTACCCTGCAACTCGCGGCAGATGGCATTGCTAAAAATGTTCCTTTGCTGAATGCCCCGGGCACCACCTTTTACTATGGCGGTGTAAGTATGCAGGTGGCTGGCCGCATCTGTGAAGTGGCTTCAGGGAAGGACTGGAAAACACTGGCCGCAGAGAAAATATTCACGCCCTGTGGGATGGTCAATACCGACTTTGGTCTCACTGCCAACCCGCAGATCGGTGGTGGCGCCCGCAGTACACCAGACGATTATATCCGTTTCCTCGATATGCTCATGAATAAAGGCGTAGCCGCCAATGGTACCAGGGTACTCAGCGAAGCGGCCGTTAACGCCATGGAAGAAAGTCAGACGGCCCACGCTACCATTGCCTATACACCTTATCCTGCCGCCTGGCTGGGTACCAAAGATTTCTACGCCATTGGCAACTGGAGAGATGTGACCGGCCCCGGTGGTGAACTCATCGAAAACAGCAGCCCCGGCGCCTTTGGCAGCCATCCCTGGATCAACCGGGGAAAGAAACGCACCGGCTTTATCTTTACATTTATCGCCGACAACGGCTACCTGACCACTATCGCCACTTCTTTAAAAATCAGAGCCCTGGTCCGTAATAAATAAAAGACCTCATATTGTCTGCCTGAAATACCATAAATCCCAAATAAAGTCAAAATAGTGTTGATTTAAGTCAATTTTCATAGGAAGTTGTAGCGCATCTGCCGTTAATTTTGATATCGTATCATGTAAAGTAGTATTCCACCGATTAAACGTATCTCTTACATTTCTATCAGCTGATGTAATGCCAATGAAGGATTCCCGGGTTATTTACCACGGTAGATAATCCACGTTTTGAAAAATTTAAATCAACCACAATGCGACAATCAGTTCCACGAAAGGGGCCATTTAAACATGGCCTGCCACTCCTTGCGCTCATAGCTGGCCTCCTGTGTCTTTTCCAGGCCACTCACGCACAAACGCCTGCCATTACTATTCAGGGACGCGTGAAAGACGGCAGCAATCCCATACCAGGTGTCACTATCCGGGTACAGGGCGCCACCAACGGTACCACTACCGACGGGGCAGGGATCTTTAAAATTACCGTTCCCGGCAACGCCGCCTTGCTCTTGTCGGCCTATGGTTTTAAATCACAAACGGTAGCTGTTAATAATCGTACGTCCATCGACGTTATTATGGAAACAGACACCAAAGTCATCGACGAAGTAGTCGTGATCGGTTACGGCACACAGAAAAAAGTAAACCTCACCGGGGCAGTGGCCACTGTGAAAGGCGCCGACCTGCTTACCCGGCCCGTAACCAACCCCGCCGCCATGCTGCAAGGTACCATGGCCGGTGTGCAGGTAGTGCAAAGCACCGGTGAACCCGGCAATGAAGGAATGTCGATCCGCATCCGTGGAACAGGCACCTACAGCGGCGCCGGCGTAGATCCGCTGGTACTCATTGATGGCGTGGAAGGCAAACTGGCCGATCTGAATCCTAACAATATTGAAAATATCTCTGTACTGAAAGATGCGGCCTCCGCTTCTATCTATGGCGCCCGTGCAGCCAACGGCGTTATTCTTGTTACTACCAAACAGGGTATTGATGGTAAAATGGTGGTACAATATGATGGCAACTACGGCATCTATAAACCTACCAAATTATTCAAGCTCATTACCAATTCCGCCGAATATATGGAGTTGTACAATGAAGCCCGCATCAACTCCGGCCTCAATACAGGCCTGTATCCGCAGGATCAGATAGATCTCTACCGGAATGCCACGGATCATAAATTGTATCCGAATACAGACTGGCTCAGTCTCATCTTCCAGACAGCACCCACACAGAATCATAATATTTCGTTTAGTGGTGGCCGTGGTGGTACCACTTACAATGCCTCTGTAGGATATGTAGATCAGCAGGGCATCATGAAAGGCTTTAATTACAAAAAGTATAATGCCCGCCTGAACATTACCTCACAGGTGAATAAAGCTATCCGCTTCGGCGCCAACGTGGCCCTGAAATCCGGTAAGAAAGAAGCCCCCGTTTTTGGTGCGGAAGATATGTTCCTCTCCGCCATGTCGCAGGCGCCTACCTATTCTCCCCAACTGGCGGATGGCAGCGGCAGGTATACCTACAAAGCCTACGATTTTGAATACAACAACAAAAATCCCATTGCACTGCTCGACGGAAAAATCAATCATAACACCGACGACTATGCGATCAATGCGCAGGGATGGTTTGAAGTACAACTCACCAAACACCTTAGCTGGTACACCAAGGCAGCGGTGAATGCTACCTTTGATAAATACAACGATTTCCGCCCGCCATTACAGCTGTATAATTTCAAGACCAACGCATTCATGACCACACTGGATCTGGGCGGCGGACTGGAAACACAGGATCAGCAGAATATTTACACCAACCTTTATTCTTACCTGAACTACGAGCGCGCTTTCGGCGGTCATGGATTTAAACTGATGGCGGGATATAATAACGAAAGCAGCACTTATCAATACCTGAAAGCAGCCCGTAAGAACTTCCCGACAGATGATCTCCGCCAGCTCGATGCCGGTAGTCCTTCTATTCAATATGCCAACGGTACCAAAAATGGCTGGGCGCTGATGTCTTTCTTCGGACGGTTCAACTATAACTTCAAGGACCGCTACCTGCTGGAAGCAAACCTGCGTTATGACGGATCTTCCCGCCTAACACCCACTTCCCGCTGGGCAGCATTCCCGTCATTCTCTGCCGCATGGCGCGTTACAGAGGAATCATTTATGAAAAACCTGCACCCGGGATGGCTCGATAACCTGAAAGTGCGCGGTAGCTGGGGTAAACTCGGCAACCAGAATATCGGTAACTATCCTTACCAGTCTATTCTCAGTTTCACCGGTAACTATTCCTTCGATGATGCCACCCTTAATACCGGTGTAGCACAGGAACAACTCGCCAATCCGGGTATCCGCTGGGAAACCACCACTATCTCTGATATCGGACTGGACATCGATGTATTCAAAGGATGGAATGTAACGGCCGACTGGTACAAGAAAAGGACCAGCGATATTTTAGCCAATGCACAGGTAACCGGCGCAGTAGGGCTGCAACCGCCAACTATCAACAATGGTACGCTGGATAATACCGGTATAGAACTCGGACTGGCATACAATCACCTGGTACAACGCGGCGCCTTAAAAGACCTGAACTACACTATTGGCGGTACATTGGAGCATTATAAAAATAAACTGGTCAGCTACGGCGCCAGGCAGATAGATGGCTACCGCATCCGCCAGGAAGGAGAGGAGTACAATGCCTATTACATGCTGGAACAGATCGGCATTTTCCAGTCGGAAGATGAAGTGAAAAATTCTCCCAAACAATACAACGACGCCACCGTTGCCGGCGACCTGAAGTTCAAGGACCAGAACGGTGATGGTGTGATCAACGACGACGACCGTATTATCATGTCCGGCAACTACCCGGCCATGAACTACTCCCTGCGCATCTCCGCACAGTGGAAAGGATTTGATATTTCTGCCATGGCACAGGGCGTAAATAACGTGAAGTTTTTTGTGAGCGACTGGGGTACCATTCCGTTTGTACAGGGTTCACCGCCCACTACCGACTGGCGTGACCGCTGGACGCCCACCAATCACTCTACCACCATGCCGAAGATCTACTGGGGTTGGAACGCACCAGACAGGGTGCGTCGCGCATCTTCCTACTACCTGCAGGATGCCTCTTATCTGCGTCTGAAAAACCTGACTTTCGGGTACACACTACCGGTAAGGGTTACACGTCAGATCGGTATCGATAATGTGCGCGTGTATTTCTCCGGTGATAACCTTTTCACCGCCACCAAATACAAGGGCCTGGACCCGGAACGATATGAGAGCGGCCGTTTTGTACAGTATCCGCAGAATAAGATCTATTCTTTTGGTATCAATGTTAAGTTTTAATTCCATGGTTATGAAAATGCATAAGTATACCCTCATCGTACTGCTGGGACTGATGTTCACCGCCTGTACAAAAAGTCTGGATCTGAACCCGGAAGATAAAATTTCTTCTGCCACCTTCTGGAAGAAGCGGGCAGATTTTGATAAAGCGCTCACGGCGTGCTATGCCTCTCTGCAGGCCGCAGAATGGGCGGTGGAGATACCGGTATGGGATTGCTATACCGACAACGGCTTTGCCCAGCACAATTCCGGCGCCGCCCGGGAAGTAGTGGCGGGTAGTATCAGTCCATCCACAGGCGGCTATATCAGCGGGTTGTACAACGACAGCTACACCGCCATTGCCCGGGTGAATCAATTCCTGAAACAGTCTGCCGCCTACCAGGGCAGCGATTTCCCCGACGCCGACAAGAAAAAGTATGAAGCGGAAGTACGCTTCCTCAGAGCGTTCTACTACTGGCAGCTATACCAGATGTACGGCGACGTACCACTGGTGCTGGAACCACTCACACTGGAAACACAATTCCAGGCGAAAGTGCCGGCAGCAGACATCCTGAAACAGGTGATGACCGACCTCGATTTCAGTATCGCCAGTCTGAATGCTACGCCCTATCCGCAGAATGGCGGCCATGCGGCGGTAACTTCCGCACAGGCTTTGAAAGCGCGCATCCTGCTGTTTGTAGCCTATGGCAAAACGGGCACGCCCGATCCCGAAATCCTGAAACAGGTAAGAGACCTCGCGTTGGCCATACAGGCTTCTTACACACTGAGTCCGAAGTTTGAAGATCTTTTCCGTGATGCCACGCAAAAAAACAACCCGGAAATCATTTTCTCCGTTAACTTCCTCGCGCCAAATAATACCACCCCCTGGGATATGTATTATGGCGACTGGCTCGTGGCAAGTCCCTTGCAGAATTTCGTAGATGCGTTCGAGTGCACCGACGGGCTGCCATATGGCGTTTCCCCCTTAACCAATACCGCAGCGCCTTTTCAGAACAGGGATCCACGTTTAGCCAAGACCGTATTCGTGGATCATCCTGACTTTGGTAACGGTAAAGTACATACGCCGTCCAACAGCCGTCCTACGGGTTATGGTGTGATGAAGTTCCTGGAACCGGCCAATATTCCTTTTGGCTTTTCTACCCTGAGCCAGCAAAATGCGGTGGTGTTCCGCCTCGGTGAAATATTGCTGATGTATGCAGAAGCACAGAATGAACTGAATGGTCCGGATGCCAGCGTGTACAAAGCCATGAAGGATTTACGGGGCAGGGTGAACATGCCGGAATTCCCTGCGGCGATGAGCAAAGACGCGATGCGGGAACGTATCCGTCATGAAAGACGCATAGAACTTGCTTTCGAAGGACTGCGCTACTACGATCTGCGCAGGTGGCATATTGCAGGTCCGGTGTTGAATAATGTGAAAGATGGGATTGTGGCGTATCATTTTGAAGATAAATATTATCAATGGCCGCTTCCCCAGTCAGAGATAGATAAAAGCAACGGGGTACTGATTCAGAACCCGGCCTATAAATAAACAGAAAAACTTTTCATAGAAAATTATCTTTACGGTACGTAACTAAAGCATATGAATCAACAACAATCTTCTTTCCGGTACATTCTTCTTATCGTATTGGCAGCTGCGATCTGGCCAGCCATAGCGGCTGCACAGCAATCGCCCCTGAGACTCTGGTATAATAAACCCGCCAAAATATGGGAGGAAACGCTCCCGCTGGGAAATGGCCGGCTGGGTATGACTCCTGATGGAGGGGTGAACCGGGAGAAGATTGTCTTAAATGATATTACCCTCTGGTCCGGCGCACCGCAGGACGCCAACAATTATGAGGCGTACAAACAACTCCCTGCTATCCGCCAGTTATTGAAAGAAGGGAAGAACAATGAAGCACAGGCATTGATGGACAAGTCGTTTGTGTGCACCGGCAAGGGATCTGCTGATGTGCCTTTCGGCTGCTTCCAGATGCTGGGAGAACTGTCCCTGGAATATGCCTATCCAAAAAAAGATAGCCCTTCCCGTTATGAAAGAGCTTTATCGCTAGATGATGCCGTAGCCACTGCCCGTTACGAAGTGAACGGTGTAGGCTATACGCGGGAGTACTTCACCGATTTCAACGGTGATGTGGCGGTGATCCGCTTAACTGCCTCCAAACCCGGCCAGCTGAATTGCAGGATTGGTATCAGTCGCCCGGAGCGCGCCACCGTACAACTGAAAGGCAAAGAACTGCAGATGTCCGGTGAATTGAAAAGTGGTACCGCTAACCCCGGTATGAAATACCTGACCCGTGTACAGGCAAAACTGCAAGGCGGTGAATTACTAACGGACAAGGATACACTGGTGATAAAGAATGCTACCGAAGCAATCCTCTATGTATCTACCGCTACGGATTTCAACAATCCCGGCTATACCGCGCAAACACAGCGGCTGCTGGCTGCCGCCATGAAACAAAACTATGCACAGCAAAAGAAATTACACATCGCAGCCTATCAGCGTTTATTCCGTCGCGTTAGTATGGACCTCGGCGGCGTTTCCGCTACTGATGTACCTACCGATCAGCGCCTTATCAATTTCCACCAGGCGCCTGCGGCAGATAACGGACTGCCGGTGCTGTTTTACCAGTACGGCCGCTATCTCACTATCAGCAGTACCCGCGTAGGATTGCTGCCCCCCAATTTACAGGGCTTATGGGCCAACCAGATCCAGACACCCTGGAACGGCGATTATCACCTCGATGTAAATGTGCAGATGAATCACTGGCCCGTAGAAGTGAGTAACCTTTCTGAGCTTAATCTGCCGCTGGCGGCACTGGTAAAGGGAATGGTACAACCCGGCGAAAGAACTGCCAAAGCGTACTATAATGCAGAAGGCTGGGTAGCCCACGTGATCACCAACGTATGGGGCTTTACCGAACCCGGCGAAAGCGCTTCCTGGGGTGTTACCAAATCCGGTTCCGGCTGGTTATGCAACAACCTCTGGGAACACTATGCATTTACCAATGATAAAAAATACCTCGAAGATATTTACCCGGTACTGAAAGGATCTGCGGCCTTTTACAGCAGCATCCTGGTAAAGGATGACCATACCGGCTGGCTGGTCACTTCGCCTTCTTCTTCCCCGGAGAATTCGTTTTACCTGCCCAATGGTCAGCACGCCAGCATCTGCAATGGTCCAACGATCGATAACCAGATTATCCGGGAGCTGTTTATGAATGTGATCACGGCCGCGAAAACACTCGGTAAGGATGCCACATTTATTGCTACCCTGGAAGATAAGTTAAAGCAACTGCCACCGGCAGGCCGCATCGCGAAAGATGGCCGCCTAATGGAGTGGCTGGAAGAATACAAGGAAACAGAGCCTACCCACCGGCACATTTCACATTTGTATGGACTGTATCCGGCTTCGCTGATTACACCGGAAACTACACCGGATCTGGCAGAAGCCTGTAAAAAAACACTGGAAGTAAGAGGAGACGACGGTCCGAGCTGGTCCATTGCCTATAAGCAACTATTCTGGGCAAGACTGCATGATGGCAACCGGGCATTTAAACTATTCTCCGGTTTGATCAAGCCTACGTACAACACGGAAATTAACTATGGCCCTGGTGGGGGTATCTATCCAAACCTCTTTTCCGCAGGTCCTCCGTTCCAGATCGACGGTAACTATGGCGGCGCGGCCGGTATTGCAGAAATGCTGGTACAGAGTCATGCAGGTTTCATCGACCTGCTGCCCGCACTTCCGGATGCCTGGAAAGCTTCCGGCGCCATAAAAGGTCTCAAAGCCAGGGGAAACTATACGGTAGACATGACCTGGAAAGATGGCGTAGTGGCCAGTTATAAAATAAGCGGTCCTACAACCCATAAGGTAAAAGTAAAAATCAACGGTACTATTAAGGAGATACAACCTACTAAAATATGATCAGGAAAATTGCAGTCTTACTGATGGGTATAGCCATTGCCGTTAGTACATCCGCACAGGATAAATTTATTACCCGGTATGGTCACCTGGATAATGCCAGGTATTATATCGAGCCTGGTGGCAGAAATGCCACTGTGGCCTTCCTGGGTGGTTCCATCACCAATATGAAGGGGTGGCGCGACAAGGTATGTGAATACCTGACGGGAGCATATCACAATACCAACTTCCGGTTTATCAATGCCGGTATTCCGTCGCTCGGTAGTTTACCACATTCGTTCCGGTTTCAGCATGATGTGCTGGGCCAGGGGAAAATAGACCTGTTGTTTGTGGAAGCCGCTGTGAACGACCGGGTAAATGGTACCAATGAAGTAACGCAGCGCCGGGCTATGGAAGGGATTATCCGCCATGCGCTGAAAGCCAATCCACAGATGAATATAGTGCTGATGGCTTTTGTAGATCCTGATAAGATGGCCGATTATCGGGCTGGTAAAGTGCCGGTAGAAGTAAAGGTGCATGAAGATCTCGCCAAAAAGTACCACCTGCCGTTTATCAATCTCGCGAAGGAAATTACCACCCGCATTGATGCAAAGGAATTTACCTGGGAAGGTGATTTTAAAGACCTGCATCCGTCGCCTTTCGGGCAACAGCTTTACTTTGAAGCCATTAAACGGTTATTGGAGGAGGATTTTAAATTGCCTGTTCCTAAGCAACTGGTGTCTGCAAAGCTGCCACCGGCCGCTGATCCGCGCAATTATGAAAATGGTGATTATGGTGATATTCATAAAAGCAACCAGCTGAAAGGCTTTCACATCGTGGAGTCATGGGAGCCTTCCGATAAAACCGGTACCCGGGAAGGATTTGTGAAAGTGCCGATGCTGGTATCCGATACGGCTTTGTCCAGTGTGGAATATCCTTTTACAGGCCGTACCATTGGTATCAGTACGTTGTCCGGTCCGGATGCAGGTGTTATTCAATACCGCATCGATGGTGGAGCTGTACAGCAAAAAGATCTGCGGACGGAGTGGAGTAAGAGTCTCTATCTGCCCTGGTTCCTGATCCTGGGTGATGACCTGAAACCGGGTGCGCACACACTTACGCTGATCAAACCGGCAGATGCCTCCGTATGCCGTGTGGTCAATTTCCTGGTGAACTAATAAAGCTTAATCGAGGGAGCTGACTTCCCGCTTATATTCCCGTGGAGTTTTCCCTTTTATTTTTTTGAAGAAACGGTTAAAGTGCGTGGTATTCCGGTACCCGCACTTATTCGATAACGCTACCATCGACATTTCTTTTTCCTGCAATAACCTGCACGCATATCCGATTCTGAGTTCATTGACGAAGTGCGTGAAAGATTGCTGGGTGCGGCTTTTGAAGAAGCGACAGAAGGAGTGGACATTAATCCCGGCAATGGCGGCAATTTCAGAGAGCGGAATATCCCGTTTAAAATGCCGGAAAATATATTTGAAGATATCGTCCATCCTGGACTGATCCTTATCGTTATACAGGTTTACATAATTGGTGCCGGCCAGGAGTTTGTACTCTTTGGCCGTCATCATTTTCTGGAGCAGGGTAATAAAGGAGATGGTCTGTGTAAGATCCTGCTGTTGCAGCATTTCCCGCATCAGGGCCAAGATCTCCGCTTTGGCCTTTCCGTGAAACTGAATGCCCCGCTGTGCCTTTTTGAGCCATGTTTTAACGGCTGCTGTATTCACAAAAGGCGCCAGGTGCTCCAGCAGCAGATCCGGTGAAATATACAGCGCCAGTGAGCGTGCCTGCAGTTGATCCTTGCCTTCAAAATACTTCTGCTCATTGTGCCATACATGTGGCGTACCGGATCCTACAAAGATGAGTTCCCCGCTTTCGAAATAACTGATATTGTCGCCAATGATACGACGTCCCGCACTTTCTTCTACGTATACCAGCTGACACTCATGGTGGAAGTGGAATTCCGTGGAAAAGAAGGGTTGTGTTATTTCCTTTATCAGGTACACACTTTGTTCCAGGGCTTTATCGCCCGGTATAGCAAAAAGAGGCTTCATATTGTCCGACTAAAATAGTTAAAATAAAGAATAAAGTCAAAATAGTGTTGATTTAAGTCAATTTCACCGGGATGATCTACCTTTTCCCGGCTTACTTTTGGAAACAGGTGCAGCACAGTCACCCGTTTCACGTATGAAATAACGATCCATTATCCACGGAAAAAGAAACATGATGATACTGAAAAACAAAATTGTCCTGATTACAGGTGGCGCCTCCGGCATAGGCCAGGCCTGTGCGGAAGCATATGCGCAGCAAGGTGCAGTAGTAGCGGTGATAGATAAAGATGAAGCAGCATTGCACCGTTTGCAGGAAAAACTGGGCGCCCCGCATAGCTTCCTGTCGGCAGATCTGAACAACAGCAACGATATACAGGCCGCCATCGGCAAAGTGCTTCAAACCCACGGACAACTCCATGCCATTCACAATAACGCAGGTGTGGCCAGTCCCTCGAAACCTTTGCACGAAACCTCGGAAGCCGAATGGGAGCAGGTGATGAATGTAAATGTGCGCGGCATTTATTACACCACCCGTTATGGCATCGCTGCCCTGAAGGTCACCAAAGGCTGCATTCTCAATACCAGCAGTATGGTAGGAGACATAGGGCAGGAGAACCATGCCGCCTATGCCGGCAGCAAAGGCGCGGTGAATGCACTCACCAAAGCCATGGCGCTGGACTATGCACCTTTCGGTATCCGCGTGAATGCGGTAGCACCCGCAGGAGTATGGACACCCATGCTGCGCCGGTGGAGCCAGGAGCAACCGGAACCTGCCAGGATTGAACAATATCTGGACCAGATCCATGCACTCGGCTATTGCCCCGAAGCTACGGAGATTGCCGACGTATGTGCGTTCCTGTTATCCGAACAGGCCCGTTTCGTAACAGGCTGTATTATGCCCGTGAGTGGCGGCGCTGAACTGGGATACAAACATTCGCTATAAAAGAACAGAACAATGAAAAAAATTGCCACCTTATGTTTACTGCTGCTGGCATTGTATGGCCATGCGCAAACAAATGCGGAACTGCCGCCGGGCATCCTCACCAGCAAAGCGGTGATGGACAGGTTCATGAACCTCCGTTTCGGTATGTTCATTCACTGGGGCCCCGTTACCCTCCGGGGTACGGAAATAGGCTGGTCCAGGCACCGGGAAGTGCCCGGTGCGGATTACGACACCCTGTACCGGCAGTTTAATCCCGTGAAATTTAATGCGGATGAATGGGTGAAAACAGCCAGCGAAGCGGGGATGAAATACCTGGTCATCACCGCGAAGCACCATGATGGCTTCTGCCTGTGGCCATCTGCCTATACTGATTATAATATCATGGCTACTCCCTTTAAAAAAGATGTAGTAGGTCTGCTGGCCAAAGCATGTAAAAAGTATGGCATTCAGTTCTGCATTTATTATTCGGTGCTCGACTGGCATCATCCCGAATATCCTACCGATAATATTTACGATACAACGGGAGCGGGTATACGAAAAAATGCACATATAGAAAAATATGTGGCCTATATGAAAAACCAGCTGAAAGAACTCGTGAGCAATTACGATCCTTATATGCTGTGGTTCGATGGTCCCTGGGAAAGTGTATGGACCAAAGAAATGGCGCTGGATATGTACGCATATCTTAAAACGCTGAAAAAGGACCTGATCATCAATAACCGCCTGGGTAAAGCGTTTTCAGGGGTCGATGCTTCCGGTACTGCTACCTTCCTGGGTGATTATGATACGCCTGAGCAACGGATCGGCGACCTGAATATGAACATGCCCTGGGAAACCTGCATGACCATCTGCGAACAATGGGCCTGGAAACCCAATGATAAAATGAAATCGCTGCGCACCTGTATCGAAACACTGGCCAAAGTAGCCGGTGGTAACGGTAACCTGTTATTCAACATCGGCCCGCGCCCGGACGGCGCCATAGAACCGGAACAGGTAGTCCGTTTAAAAGAAATGGGTAGCTGGTTAAAGCAGTACGGCGCTGCTGTGTACAATACCCACGGCGGACCTTACGAACCTAATCCGGCGTATGCGGCTACACGCAGCGGGAATAAAATATACCTGCATGTTTTTGAGGCCGCCAAAGGGAATCTCACGATACCTGCCCTGCCAGGCGTGAAAATAAAGAAAGCATACCTGCTGAAAGGCGGGGCCGTAAAGCTGACTGTCACCGCTGATCAGCTCATCATACCATTACCTGCGGTATTACCTGATCCTAACGATACCGTAGTGGTATTGGAAACAGATAAACCCGCCATCAGTATTGCACCTATAAAAAACGATAAGAAAAAATAAGATGATCACGAAGATAGTTGTTAAAGATGCCCGGTTTCCCCTCACAGGCGGCGCCGGTAGTGATGCAGTGCATCAGAATCCCGTATATTCCTACACGGTAGCCTGCCTCTATGACGATAAAGGCAATTGCGGTACAGGCCTGGCTTTTACGCTCGGCGCAGGGAATGAACTGGTTTGCGCAGCAGCCAGGTTCTATGGCGAAAAACTGGTAGGAAAGGAACTCCCCGAAGTAATGGCTACTTTCGGCGACTGGTTTAAGCAGCGCTCGGACGAGCAGCAGTTCCGCTGGCTCGGGCCTCACAAAGGCGTAGTACACCTGGCGCTGGCTGCGGTCACCAATGCCTGTTATGACCTGTGGGCCAAACAACAACAGGTGCCGCTGTGGAAACTGTTGCTGGATCTCACACCTGAACAGGTGGTGAATACCCTCGACCTGTCGTATCTCGAAGAAGTACTCTCCAAAGAAGAAGCGATACAGATGTTAACGGAGATGCAAACCTCCAGAACGGCAAGAGAAGGCGTACTGCGCACGGGTTACCCGGCCTATGATACTTCTGCCGGCTGGTTTAATTACCCGGATGAACAACTGGAAGCCAACTGCAAACGCGCATTGGACAATGGTTTTAAAGCATTGAAATTAAAAGTGGGCGCCAAAGACCCGGACACGGATATACGAAGAGCGCATATTGTGAGGAATGCTGTCGGCCCGCAGATCAAAGTAATGGTGGATGCCAACCAGCAATGGAATCTGCCGCAGGCAATTGCTATCGGGAAAAGACTGGCAGATATTCAACCTTACTGGATTGAAGAACCTACGCATCCGGATGATATCCTGGCGCATAAAACGCTGGCCGACGCCCTGAACCCGCTGAAACTGGCACTGGGCGAACATGTACCCAATAAAGTGATTTTCAAGAATTACCTGCAAACCGGTTGCGCCGGTTTTATACAGGTAGATGCCGTAAGGGTAGGAGGTGTCAGTGAATTCATTACCGTGAGCCTGTTGTGTAAAAAGTTTGGCGTGCCCGTAGTACCGCATGTGGGAGATATGGGACAACTGCATCAGCATCTTGTTTTGTTCAATCATATCGGTATGGGGCATGATGCGCTATTCCTGGAACATATTCCGCACCTGCGTGCGCATTTCACCCACCCGGCGCAGATTACAGACGGCTTTTACCAGACGCCTGAGGCGCCGGGCAGCAGCTGTGACCTGCTGGCCCTTAATACTTTTGCCGGATGATTTCCACTACAGATATAATTATCAGCATTTGCTATATCGCCTTTATTGTGGCGCTGGGCTTCTGGGCCGGACTATCCGGCAAGAAGGACGGCGCCGCTGCCGGCGAATATTTCCTGGCGGGAAAATCGCTCAAATGGCCCATGATAGGCATGGCGTTGTTTGCCACGAATATCTCCTGCCTGCACCTGGTGAGTCTTGCCCAGAGCGGATTTGATACGGGGCTGCTGGCGGGTAACTTCGAATGGATGGCGGCTTTTACGCTCATTCTCCTGGCCTTATTCTTTATTCCTTTTTACATCCGTTCCGGTGTGGCCACCCTGCCGGATTTCCTGGAACGGCGTTACAACCGGGCCTGCCGCGACTGGCTCGCCGTGGTGTCGGTGGTATCGGCGGTAGTGATCCATATTGCCTTTTCGTTCCTGGCGGGTGGTATTGTGCTGGAAACGTTGTTCGGCATCAATATGTTTACCAGCATCATCGCCATTGCATTGGTCACAGGCGCTTACACCATTGTGGGCGGCCTGCGGGCGGTAGTGGTCACGGAAGCCGTGCAAACCATTGTGCTGCTCACGGGTGCGGTGATCATTACGGTGTTGTCGTGGTGGAAAGTAGGCGGCTGGCAACCCGTGATGCAGGTATTGCAGGACGGCGGGCAACTGGATAAACTCTCCATGCTGCATTCATCCGGCGATCCCAGCGGATTGCCCTGGTATGCGGTGTTCCTGGGGTATCCCGTGATCGGTATCTGGTACTGGTGTGCAGACCAGACCATTGTGCAGCGCGTACTCGGTGCAAAGGATGAAAACCATGCCCGCACCGGCGCTTTGTTCTGTGGTTTTATCAAAGTGTTGCCCGTATTCATTTTTATTCTCCCCGGTTTACTCGCCTACGTGTTATACAAACAGGGCCATCTCGACCTGGAAGTATTGCGGCAGGCCGATGGACAGCTGCATACAAAGGGGATCTATTCCGTGATGATCACGAAGCTAGTACCTCCCGGCCTGGTGGGCGTACTGGTAGCGGCATTGCTGTCGGGGCTGATGAGCCAGATCTCCGGCGCACTCAACTCCATTGCCACGCTTGTGAGCTATGACCTGTACAAAAGGAACCGTCCGGAGGCGACTGATCAACAACTCGTGAAAACTGGCCGTATTGCGGCCGTTTTAGCGCTTTTATTGTCGATTGGGCTCCTACCCCTGCTGAACAGGTACGAGAGCCTTTTTAACGGCATTAATGATGTGATATCGCATATTGCACCACCTATCACCTGCGTGTTCCTGTTGGGCGTATTCTGGAAAAAGGCCTCTTCGCAGGCGGCGCAATATACCTTGTGGATAGGATCCGCACTGGGTGCGGGTGTATACCTGCTGGGTAAGTTATACCCGATCAATATCCCTCCGCTGATGGTGGCGTTTTACCTGTTCGTAGTGTGCGTGGTATTACAGGTGATGTTGTCTTTTGCGTTTCCGATGCAGCATACCGCTGAAAGCAACCGCCTTTACTGGGAAAGTCCGCTGGCGCCTTTACGTGTGAAAGGCTGGCCCGGACTGGCCAACTATAAAGTATTATCCACTGTATTACTGCTGATGATGGCAGTATTGTACTGGGTGTTCCGATAATAATTTCCCGTTATGAAGAAACTGTATGGTATTGTACTGGCTGCACTCTGTAGTCAGGTCCTGGATGCACAGGCGCCGCTGTCTGCGGAGCAACTGGCCGCAAAACATGCGCTGGTGTACAACAAGCCCGCTCCCGATTTTTTTGAAGGCGCCCTGCTGGGCAATGGCGGCATGGGCGTGGTGGTGACCACCCGGCCCGATGCCGTGGTATTGTATTTCGGACATAACAACGTCTGGGATATCCGCATCGCGGAAAATCACCGCGACTCGCTCCGTGATTTCAACTATGTGTTCAACCGCGTAAAAGATATTCCCGATCTGGCCGGAGATACCTGGTACCAGCAGTACAATGCCATGGCGGCAGATAACTATCACCAGCCTTATCCCCGGCCCTTTCCCTGCGGGTCGCTGGTGCTGGGATTCGACCGCCGTACCGCAGAACTCATCGGGCACACCCTGGATATTTCCAGGGGCGTGTGTACCGTGAAATTTTTAATGGAAGATAAACGCACCGTGTTGCTGGAGTTATTTACGGACATGCAGCACGATCAGCTCTATATGCAGCTGACCGATGCTGCCGGCAAACCCGCCGCCAATATTTTTAACCGCGTGAAAGTGATGACGGATCCTTCCACGCCGGCGGAGTTTCCCCGTCATACCACCGCAGAGGAGCTGGCTGCCGGTAGTTTGTCTTTCCGGCAGATATTGCCCTCAGAAGAACCCCGGAAATACAACCCGGTGACCGGTGCGCCCAAAGACAAAGCATTTCGTTTAACCGTACAGGTGAATACATCGCTGAAAAAGACCTCCCGCATCAACTGGAGCGGCGACCGCGAAGAAATGGGCGCCCTGGAAGCTGCGCTGGCCCCGCAGAATAATTTCAATGCCGTGGTAACGCTGGAAGAAGGATTAAACAGCAAAGTGAGTAAAGCATTAGCCACTGCTGCTGCGCCTACCGCAAGTGCTTACCAGCAGGCCGCTGCGGAGAGTCGCCGGGTATGGTCTGCCTACTGGCGCAAATCTGCCGTACAACTCGGCGATGCGTTCCTGGAAGAACTCTGGTACCGCAATCTTTATTTCCTGAACTGTGCGGCCAGGGAAGGCGTTACCTGCCCCGGCCTGTTTGCCAACTGGAGCTACAACAAAATAGGTACCGCCTGGCACGGCGATTACCATATGAATTACAACACCCAGCAACCTTTCTGGGTTACTTTTTCCAGTAATCATACCGAGAAAAACCTGCCCTATGTGCAGCTGATCGAAGACCTCATGCCGGTAAGCCGGAAATGGGCACAGGAATATTATCATCTGCCCGGCGCTTATTTTCCGCACTCCGCCTACCCGGTGGAAATGACCATGAATCCTTACCCGGTGCCCGACTGGGGCTGGGAAGTCAGTGAAACACCCTGGGCTGTACAGGGTTTGTGGTGGCACTATCTTTACTCCGGTGATACCAGTTTCCTGCGCAGCAGGGCCTATGAGCCGATCCGTGCAGCAGTACAATTTCTCGTGGCTTATATGAAACGCCCCGATGCGCATGGCGGCTCCCGCTGGAAAGACGACCGCTATCACATTTTCCCGACCGTACCGCCGGAGTTGTATGCACTGCGAACCGGCTTTAAATACAACTACGATTGCACCGTTGATCTTACCCTCACAAAATTCATCTTTCATGCCTTTGAACAGGCAACAACCATAATGGGTACTACCGCTAACGAACAAACGTTATTGACTGATATCCGCGACATACTGGCGCACTACCCCGATTATCCTACGGCTATGTCGCATAAGTACGGCAAGGTGCTGGTATCTGTACCGGAAGAACATGACCAGGTAGTATATAATCTCCCAAACCCACTGGTAACAGTATTCCCGGGCGAAGAACATGGATTGCACACCACCGGCGAAACCGCTGTATTATTAAACAACACCTTCCTGCACCAACAGAATGAAGGTGGCAACGACCTCGTGATGCAGCACCTGCAGGCCGCCCGTATAGGCCAGCTGGATCTCGACCGCTTTAGCCGTCAGGTACGTTATTCCCTGCTGCCAAACGGTACCGCCACCGATATGGTAATGCAGACAGGCGGCCGCTACAACGATCAGACGCCTTTTAACTACATGGCGCCCATGGGCATCTGGTTTGAGAATTTTGCACTGCCCGCAGTCGTCAATGAATGCCTGATGCAGGGCTACAATGGCACCATCCGTTTATTTCCCAACTGGTCGAAAACCAAAGATGCTGCCTTTGACAACCTGCGTGCCGCAGGCGCTTTCCTGGTCAGCGCCCGGCAGGCGAAAGGACAGGTGACTGCGGTAAATATTCTCAGTGAAAAAGGACATCCATTGAAAGTAATGGTACCCTGGGGCGCAAAAGGAAGTTATACCAACGCCAGCGGGAAACATGCCATTACAAAAGGAGTACTGGAGTTGAACACTGCTCCCGGAGAGCGGATCAGTTTAAGGCCGTAGGATATTTCGTTTCCCATACATCGTCTAAATAATCTATTGTTTATTGCCAGATAAACCATATATTATGGAGGTGCTTACATAGGGCTTATGTACGGGGGAACAGGGACTGACCTGGGACTGAGGCCATAATTTTGTTATATGGCAGACCGCCTGAATGGGAGGTAAATGCTGTAAAAAACAACGAAGCCGGACGAGTATAACCCGTCCGGCTTCTACAGGAATGCATCCCTGTCAATTATATTGTTTTCTATTTAGACATCTGTTGAATGACTGCTTCTGTTACACCGGTACTGGAAAAACCACCGTCGTGAAAGAGATTCTGCATAGTCACCATTCTGGTGTAATCGGAGAAGAGGGAAACGGTAAACTCCGCGCACTGGTCGGCGGTAGCATTTCCCAGTGGCGACATTTTTTCGGAAAAGCTCACAAAGCCATCGAAGCCGGAAATCCCTTGTCCTGCGGTGGTCATGGTGGGTGACTGTGACACCGTATTGATACGCACATTCTTTTTCATGCCGTACTGGTATCCGAAACTGCGGGTAATGCTTTCCAGCATCGCTTTGATGTCGGCCATTTCGTTGTAGTTGGGGAATGCCAGGTGTGCAGCGATAAAAGTCAATGCCACTACGGAGCCCCATTCATTGATGGCGTCGTGCTTAATGGCGGTTTGCAATACCCGGTGAAAGCTCATGGCGGAGATATCCACCGATTTATGCATGTAGTCGTAGTTCAGATTCGTATAGTCGTTGCCTTTACGTACGTTCACACTCATACCGATAGAGTGCAGGATAAAATCCACACCGCCACCGAAATGTTCTTTTGTTTTGAGGAACAGGTTGTCCAGATCGTCCATATTGGTGACGTCTGCACCAATTACGGGCGCCTTGCATTGCTCTGCCAGCTTGTTGATTTCACCCATCCGGATGGCTACGGGTGCATTGGTTAAAACAATTTCAGCACCTTCTGCTACGCAGCGCAGCGCTGTTTTCCAGGCAATGGATTTTTCATCCAGCGCACCAAAAATAATTCCCTTCTTACCTTTTAATAAATTGTGAGACATGACTAAGTTTTAGTGTAAGGATTGATTAGCTACAGGCAGCTAATGTAGGGTAATTAATGTTGCAGAAAGAGCGCCGGATAAATTTTAACATTTTGTGATATCAGTGGCCGAATTGTTTTTGCAGGTCCATTTGTAACGACCATAATTCCTGCACTGGTACGGCCTTTTTACTCACGTTGTACAGATCTTTCCCTTCTTTGGTAAACAGGAAAGGCGCAAAGCTGAAGGCCTGTGTGCCATTCAGTTTTTCTACTTCGGCCTGCCATCCTTCCCAGCGGAAAGCGCCGTAGAAGCCATCTATATCGCCGGAGCAGCAGAAGGAGATAAAATCACTGTAGTTGATCTCCATGTTTTCCCATTCCAGGGTATCGGGTGCAAAGTAAAATACGCTGCCAATGCCTTCCTGTGGTGCAAGTCCACCGGCATTGATGGCAAAGAAACCACCGATCACATCGTCGGCGATGAGCAGGAACGCCGGAGGATCACCGATGTTGTCAAACGATTTTCCTTCGTTCCATCGCGGAAGGGTGCGGTCCAGTTTTTCGGAGCCGGAGCCCAATACCCTTATCCATCCATGATCTACGAGCAAACCACCGGTTTCATAGATAATGGCGCCCATAGGAGAACGGGTGCTTACCTGTGTTTCATATAAAGTCTGCTCTGCACGGGCACTATCTTTCGGAAGAATTTCAATATGGTTTTTACCATTTTTAATCCAGTCCTTTACCAGGTCCCAGCCTGGTTCTTTCGTATTGATCAGTTCATTGACAGGTTTCATAGCTGCAATATTAAATAAAAAAGCGGTGACACCGGATGGCGCCACCGCTTTTATGCCGGTAACGGGCATTATTGTTTTTTAATGAGACTTTTTAATTCATTGATCTCTTTTTGTTGCTGGATCAGGTAGAGGGTCAACTCCTCGACTTTTTGCAACAGCAGTTTATTCATTTCTCCCACATCCACACCATTCTCTTTCACCTCCGCAGCAGTAGGGATTTCCGGCAGGTGGCCATTTTTTTGAATGAATTGTTCTACAGCGGATAGTTGTGGCAGTTGATAGTCGGGATGAAATACAAAATCAGCCCAGTTGCCCTGCTGGGTAATTTTTAATCGACGCGCGCCCAGGGCGCCTTCTACAACTAATCGATAGTTGTTGTTGGGATTGGTTCCTATCCCTATGCTTCCATTGTTGTTGATGATCATATGATATCTGAGCGGTGCTAACGAGGTGTCAGAATCGGAGGAGAAGAAAGTGAGCAAGCTGTCGAAAGATGCACCAATGCCAAATTTCTTCATGCCTGCTTCCAGTTCAAATGATTGCGCCCGACCAAGTTTAATAGCTTTGCCCCAGCCGGCAGCTGTCCATGGAGCGGATCCGGCAATTTCCAGTTTAGCCGTTGGCGATGGAACGCCAATGCCTACATTGCCGTAAAAGTAATTAATCGGACCCAGTGAATAGGTGCTGCCGGAATAGGTGGAACCATTTGTATTAACGTACCAGTCGGCGGTCGTTTTGAAAGTATGGGTCGTACTGCTTAATGGTTCTGTGTAAGGAAGGGGGCCGTTTGCGGAGCCATCATAAACAGAAACTTTATCATTGTACCTGGAACTAAAGCTATAACTGGTGTTTCCCCTTAGCCAGATGATAATAATCTTTGCATTATTCACACCTGTGGCATCTTTCCAGCCAGCTACGAATTTATTATAATCATAGGGAGCAACTGTATTGATGTACTGGCGGATATCTGCATCAATAAAATGGGAGCCACCGCCCCAATTTGTAGTGTGATACCTGAAGGTAGCAATAATCGAACCCCACCAAAGACCGTTCTGATGAACATAAGACCTGCCAATCTGTAGTTCCGAAACGTCATTGTGGTCCCAGGCAGAATCTGTAAAAACAACGGGGTAATATTTGGTGATATCACCACCAACAGAAAAAGCGCCTTTTACCTGCGCATGACCGGCTACCGTCATAAAGGTTAAGAAACAGCCTATTACCAGGCGTGCTACATGGATGAATTTCATATGTATAGGTTTTAAAAAGGTAAAAATAGAAAATTATTGATGCGATGGAAATAGCATCTTCATGGCAGGTGCCAAAGAAGAAGCCCTTCTGCAGATACACTTATCTGCAGAAGGGCTTCTAAAAATATAACTGAATTTAAATTTCTCCTTTCTTGAGTTGTTGCACGGCGTAATCTACAGCCCTGGCGGTGAGCGCCATATAAGTGAGCGATGGATTCTGCGTAGAGGTGGAAGTCATACATGCACCATCTGTTACGAATACATTGTTGCAGGCATGCATCTGGTTCCATTTATTGAGCATGGATGTTTTGGGATCATTGCCCATACGCACCCCGCCCATTTCGTGAATATCCAGTCCTGGCGCCTGTTTGGAGTCGCCTGTGGAGATATTGGTGAAACCGGCTTTGGTATACATTTCAGTCATCTGCTCGAAGAAATCTTTCAGCATTTTTTCATCGTTATCGTCGTAGTCTACGTCGATATTGATGATGGGAATGCCCCATTCGTCTTTCTTCTGTGCGTCGAGTGTAACGGTGCTCTTTTCTTTGGGAATGGTTTCTCCCATCATGTGTGAGCCAACATACCAGCCTCCGGTTTCGCTGTTGAACAGCTGATCTTTCAGCGTGGTGCCAAATCCATCGGTGTTGGTATGTGATCCTCTACCGGAAGAGAAACCGGCGGCATAACCGCGCAGGAAGTCTGTTTCCTGCTTCTGTACGTTCCGGAAACGTGGCAGATAGGCGCTGGTAGGGCGACGGCCATCTGTGGTGGAGTCTTTGAATCCTTCGTATTGTCCGCCGATATGTCCGCGATAATTGTGGAATGCGAAGTATTTACCGAGCACGCCGCTATCGTTGCCAAAGCCGTTAGGGAAGCGATGGGAAGTGGAATTGAGCAACAGCGCATTGGTGTTTACCGCAGCGGCGTTCACAAAAATCACTTTGGCATAATACTCCATCATTTCTTTGGTGTTGGTATCGATAACGCGCACGCCGCTGGCCTTTCCTAATTTTTCATCAAAGATGATGGAATGTACAACGGAGAAGGGGCGCAGGGTGAGGTTACCGGTTTTTTCTGCCCAGGGGAGGGTAGAGGAGTTGCTGCTGAAATAGCCGCCAAACGGACATCCACGCTGACAAAGATCCCTTTTCTGGCACTGGCCTCTGCCCTGGTCCAGGTGCACTTGCTGCGGTTGCGTTAAATGGGCGCAACGGGCGTAGATGACCTGTCTGTCTTTATAATTGTCTTTTACAAAATCCTTGAAATAATTCTCTACGCAGGAGAGTTCCATGGGTGGCAGGAATTCGCCATCCGGGAGATGTGCCAGGCCGTCCTTATTACCGGAGATGCCCACAAATTTTTCGACATAGCTGTACCAGGGTGCAATGTCTTTGTAACGGATGGGCCAATCGGTGGCAAAGCCGTCGCGGGCCGGGCCTTCAAAGTCGAAGTCGCTCCAGCGCTGTGTCTGACGCGCCCACATCAGCGATTTACCGCCTACCTGGTAACCCCGGATCCAGTCGAACGGTTTCGGTTGTCCGTATGGATGATCGGTGTCTTTCACAAAGAAGTGCATGGCATCTTCTTTATAGGCGTAGCAGCGGCTGATCACCGGGTTCGCAGATTTGATGGCTTCCGGTACCTGGCCACGGTGGGGGAATTCCCAGGGGAACTGGCTGGTAGTGGGATAGTCTTTTAAATGCTTTACATCACGGCCTCTTTCCAGCACCAGTGTTTTCAGCCCTTTTTCTGTGAATTCTTTTGCTGCCCATCCGCCGCTGATGCCGGAGCCAATAACAATGGCATCGAACGTACGGTTTTGCAGACTGGTATTATTGGTACTCATATCGTTGATCGTTAGGAAAGCTTATGGGTAAAAGGTTTCAGCGGTACACATCCGTGGTAGCGTGCAGGTACCAGTTCGTAGACATTTACGTTTGTCAGGAAATATTTGGAACTGGTATAGGCCTGGATGGTGAGTCGTTTGGTAGTCCGGTAGAAAAACGCCACATCGTCTTTGTCATCTTTGGCAGCTTCCATGGAGGTGAGTAATGCGGCGCGTTGCGTAGCATTGCTTTCCAGGAAACTTTTTCCATTCATTTTTTTACTGGCGGCTTCAAAATCTTCCATGCCTTTCAGCCATTTTTGCTGGTCTTCTTTATTGTAGCAGTCGTCCAGCATCAGCAGGGTGAACAAATGGGCAGAAAGCTCTTTGGCGCCTGGGGTGCTGGTAGCCGGGATAATCGTTTCCACGAGTTCTGCCAGCATTTTTCCCTGCTCTCCATCTACCTTGATATTTTTAATCTCCAGGGAAGTTCTGCGGGTGTTCTGAAGACAGGCAGGTAATAACGCCATGCCTGCCGATACATACAGCAACTGCTTTATAGCTGATCGTCTGTTCACTGCCATTGATAGGAATTTTGTGTAATTAAACGGGAATTGGTCTGCATTATTTTGAATCTTAAGCCTCCGCAAAAACGTTATTCATCAGCGTTTCTGACTTGAAATAAGGACTAAATATAAACGAATCCGGGAGTTTTTACAAGGTTTTTTGTAGCAACGGGAAAGTGGTAAGGGCAACCGGTGGTGGCGGGTTTTGTTTTTTAAAGGAAAAATTGACGATGGGGGTAATCCGTTTACCGATGCGGTTAAATAGTCCCAGTTGCACCAGCTGGCCGCCTTTGCTGACATTGATCAACCCTATCTGTAAACCTTTGCCGGTAGTGGTTTTATTACGTAACCCGGCGATGATCACGCCCCGGAAATCATAATGGAGGTTCATGATACCGGATATTTCCAGTCCGCGTACATGAGGGGCCATAGACACCAGGCCGTTGACGCCAATGCCATCCAGGTTAGCCATCAGGCCGCCTCCGCTCAGGGAAATGCCCCTGACGATGGCGCCGTGACCGCTGCTGTCGTTGGGAAAAACATGCGGACTTCCCATTTCACCGAATGGTTCCACCTTTTTTTTGTTGCCGAAGGGAGAAAGTACCACGCCCATTACTGCGTAAATGCTCGCGAATGTGGTAAGGGGATTGAACTCCAGGTTCAGTCCATTTACCTGCAGGGTGTCGGCTTTTTTCCAGGGCAGTGTAATCAGGCTCAATGCATTACCGTTGATGGTGGTGTTTCTGGCTACAGGGGCGGTCCAGATAATGGGCCGCATGTAATGCTTTTTAGGAAGGCTGTCCTGTGCAAAGGCAGGAGGAGCGAAGTACAGGAACAGGAGGCACAGTGTTACAATACGTTTCACGGTAGTGGGATTTAAAACGGGAAAATCGTTTATTTTTTAACCAGGTCTATTAATCCACCGACGATGACAAAGGCAAAACTGCTGAAAGGTACAGTAACTAAGGCTGCCATCAGGTATTGCCCGTCAGCGCGGTTCCATGCTTTGTGATAAGAAAAAATATAAAAAACAAATGGGTGAATGATAAAATACAGCAGCAACATCAGCAGCATGATTTTCCCGCTGCTGACAGGTTCGCCGGGAAGGGTGGATGACCGGATCAGGAGCATGCCAGGTATCAGTATGAGGAGCAGTATGCTACCCAGCAAGCCGATTGTCAGCAGTTGCAGATGGTTGTCTGTTAAGCCTTTTACGATATTACCTGCCAGTTTTTCCATCGGGAAAACAGGTAGTACCGCAATGGCAGGCACAATAATCGTAGCTACCAGCATCAGAGAAACAGCAGTAAAAAGGGCCCCGATGATGAGGCCTTTACGTTTCGGATTTATTTTCATAATTATTTTACTTCACGCCTTTCTCCGGATTCCAGTTACCCCGCATTTTCCGGATGAAGATAATTTGCCCGGTATGATATGCATTATGCGTATTCAGGTCGGCAATGGTGGCATAATTGGAAGATAGTGTTTTTTCATCTGCCTGCGCTATGGCATTCTCCCAGGCAGTGAGTACACTGTCGATGCGTTTCACGGAAGCCTCCCATTGGGCCGCAGTAGTAGCGGAAAAAGTTTCATCATTGTTGCCATTGAACGGGGCGGGTGTTTTACCGTTGAACTTTTCGAGCAGTCCCAGGTCCCAGAAAATGAGGTGATTCAGCAGTTGCGCAATGGAGTGGTTACCGCTGCTGTCTTTCCAGTTGGCCTGTTCTGCCGTCAGTCCTTCTACGGCAGTATTAACCGGCACAAACCATTCCGCTTTGTTATGCGTTGTTTTCAGTTGTTGCAGCAACACGGATTTCAGGGTGGGGGATTGACTGAAGCTACGCAGTGGCAACAACAGGAACGGCAGTACGAAAATTACTTTCATGACGATACAGATTTTGGTGAGGGGTGATGAAACCAAATATAATTCCTTTGAATTGGAAATGCGATGTGGGTCTGGTATATTTATTATGCTGTAAAATTGAAAAAAGGTCAACCACATTAACGGATCAGGTAAAACCTTCCGGCTCCTGTAAAATTATTGCTATTTAAGAAGGGTGTTTATAGGATCGCTAAAAAATGTTTACTTTTGAAAAAATATTTCGTTTACATTATTTACTATGAAAACAGACTCTTTAGCTAATAAAGTATATGTAGAATTACGCCGCAAGATCCTTTCCAACCAACTGGTGCCTGGCATGCGGCTGAAAGAAGACGTATGGGCGAAGAAGATGGAAGTGAGCCGTATGGCGGTAAGAGAGGCGCTGACCCGCCTGCTGGGGGAGAACCTGGTTGTTTTCGGAGAGAAAGGCGGCTACTTTGTGAAGTCGATGAATGCAGATGATATCCGCCAGATCCGGCAGTTAAGGGAACTGTTGGAACTGGGCGCATTACGCCTGGCGGTGCAGCGCAGTGAAGACAGCCATATCCAGGCCCTGGAGAAGATCTGTGACGACTTTACCAATATGGTGCAGAATGGCTACCTGGGCGGCGCCTGTGAAGCCGATATGAAGTTCCATGAAACCCTGGTGGCCAGCGCCTGCAATGATAAGCTGATGGAGCTGTATCAATCCAGCAATATCCCCCTGTTCCATATGAAACTGGGTAAGATGCTGCAGCAGATGGACGACTACGGAGAAACCGATGCAGAACACCGCCAGATCGTTGCCGCCCTGAAAAATAAAGACTTAAAACTCGCGGAAGAAGCGCTGGTAAAGCATCTTGTACGTGGCGAAATTACCACCCTGGAAGTAGAATAACCCCCATTTTCCCAATGCCCCGCTACACGGAATAATTTAATTGGTGAAATTGTTGAGAATATTTTTTTGTTTACAAAATAAATCTATATTTGTAAACATAATCAACGCGCACCTATTAGATCGTGTTTGTGGGTATTGGACTTGCCTTGTGAATGCCGACTGAATAATTTCTGACTTTTCCGGTAAAACCGGCAACTGACAGCTATTGTCGCTGAACGTCCAACCTGTGTCCCGTTCTTTCTATAGGAACAACCGCCTTTTGATTTACCCTCCGTTTAGAAATCGAAAATGTAAACAATATAACGGACTGCTGTAGGAGCAGATCCGTCACGTAAGAAGAACCGCCTGTAATCATCCGTGCTTGCCGGCATAAAAGAGAAAAACGACTACACTTCGCAGGAAGTGACAATGACACGCAGATTAAATGAAAAACGAACGCTGATGGCTAAAGGCCGGCGGCAAAAAAATCAACCTGTTTCGACGTTACATTATCTAAACATTTTATCTAACCAACGAATTATGAAAGGGAATCACCTCTGCCTGTTCGCATGGCTGCTCTTAACGGCCATCTCCCTCTGCCCTCCGCAGCTGCTCCTTGCCCAGGATGCAAGGGAAATCAAAGGAACTGTACTCGATGCGCAAAGCCAGGTACCACTTCCCGGCGTTACTGTACTTGTAAAAGATAGCAAAAACGGCGCGGCTACCGACGCCAAAGGACACTTTACCATCCGTGCAACGGAAACGGATATACTTATTTTCTCCTTCATTGGTTATGATAAAACCGAACAAAGGGTGGGCAACAGCAATCAGCTCTTCGTTTCCCTGCAACCCTCCAAAACAACACTGAACGAAACAGTGGTGATTGGCTACGGTGTGGTGAAAAAGACCTCCGTCACGGCTTCTGTATCCAAAGTAGAAAATACCATCCTCGACCAGGTTCCTGCCGGTCGCCCGGAAGCCGCACTGGTAGGCCGCCTCGCTGGTGTAAATATTTCCCAGACCCGGGGCACCGCCGGTACCGCTCCGTTAATCCGTATCCGTGGCGCCGGTTCCATCAGTGCCGGTAACGACCCGCTCATCGTGATCGACGGTATCCCCGGCGGCAACCTCGGTAGCATCAATATGAACGATGTGCAATCCATAGAAGTACTGAAAGATGCTTCCTCCGCCGCTATCTACGGTTCCCGTGCAGCCGGTGGCGTTATACTCGTGACCATGAAAAAAGGCATGGCAGGTAAAGCGAAATTCAATTTCAACGGGTATGCCGGTTTGTCGAAAGCCATTGTACACAACGACTGGCTCACCGGTCAGGAATATTACGACTATGCCGTGAAATACCAGAACCGCGAATTCGCCTGGGCGGGTGGTGATGTATCCATCCCGGTATGGGGCGATCCAAGAAGACCCGCCGCCTACCAGGTAAGTGATACCATCCGTAAAGGAAATGCCGTAGTATGGCAGGATGCCGTGCTGCAAACAGCGCCCATCCAGAGTTACAACCTCTCTGCCAGCGGTGGCACCGACAAAGTTTCCTACTATGTTTCCGGTACCTATAAAGATGAAAAAGGTACCCTCCATAATACCTGGTTTAAAACCTATGGCGTAAGAGCCAATGTGGATGTGAAAGCCAGCAAGGTGGTGAACGTGGGCTTCATGCTCAATCCCTCTTACTCCAAACGCCGCTTTGCGTCTGTAGATGTAGCCAACTTCTCCAAGTATCCCAGCTTCGTTCAGATCCAGCGTGCCGATGGTACTTATCCCAAGGCGCGTGACTACTGGGGCGCCGTCGTGAGTGGTCAGCTCAATCCTATGGCTACGCTCAATGGTACCGAGTATTACGGCAGCACCTTTGGCAACATCAGCGATATGTACCTGAAACTGAACCTCGCCAAAGGATTATCCTTCCGTTCTTCTGTAGGTACCAACATCGCCTTTAACCAGACCGACCGCTTCCAGGCTTCCTGGGCCAATGGCGGCGGCCAGAGTTCCGGCGGACAGGATAAATCGTCTACCATCAATATCATCAATGAAAATGTACTGAGCTATAATACTACTTTTAAAGGTGGTCATGATCTCTCCGCTATTGCCGGTATGTCGTTCCAACGCAATGATGGCGAGGCATCCAGCTTCTCCGCCACACCGGGTTCCTATAATAACGATATTATTCATACCCTCAATAATGCACTCATCAATCCCGCCGCCACGGTGGTGAGCAAATCCAGCTGGGGACTGGTATCTTATTTCAGCCGTGTGAACTACGCGTATAAAGATAAATACCTGTTGTCGGCCTCCATCAGAACAGATGGCAGCTCCCGCTTCGGTCCCGACAGCAAATGGGGGTACTTCCCATCCGCTTCCGTGGCCTGGAGAGCAAAACAGGAAGACTTCATGAGGGATTTCAAACCCGTGAGTGATCTGAAACTCCGCGCCAGCTACGGCGTAACGGGTAACTTCAATATCGGTGATTTCGCTTATCTCGGTAAGATGAAGGACGCCATCTATGCACCCAACAACACCATCGCCAAAGGACAGGCACAAGCGAACTATGGTAACCCCGAACTGGGCTGGGAAAAAACAAACGGAATCGATCTGGGTATAGAACTCGGCGTGCTCGATAACCGCCTGAGCTTTATATTTGATTACTACAACAAGAAAACAAACAACCTGTTGTATGAAGTGTCCGTACCCATCACCACCGGCTTCTCCAGCGGTTTATCCAACATCGGACAGGTAAGCAATAAAGGGATCGAACTGGAAATTACTTCTAAAAATATCATCGGTAAATTCAACTGGTCTACTTCCTTCAACTTCTCCAAAAACAAAAACAGGGTAGAAGACCTGGGAGGTGTAAACGAAAGAATTACCACCGACCAGTTTGGTATGAGCTGGATTCTCAGGGTAGGAGAGCCGATGTTTTCTTACTATGGCTACAAAACGACCGGTGTGCTGAAAGACGCCGCAGATGTAGCTAACACCCCGGTGCTGGCGGGTTCTAAACCAGGTAATCCAAAATACCAGGATACCGATGGCAACAAAGTGATCAATGCCAACGATAAAATTATTCTCGGCAACTTCCAGCCGAAAGCAATATTTGGAATGGTGAACAATTTCTCCTGGAACAGCTTCGACCTGAGCGTTGCCATCCAGGCTTCTGTAGGCGCGAAGATCTACAACTTTGAAAATGAATACTACCAGGGGGCCCTGGTAGGCGCTATGCGCCGTTCGCTGGTAGAAACACAGTGGTGGTCGCCTACCGATCCCGGTGATGGCAAGATGCCCGCCAGCGCATTGAGTACGCTCAATTACCAGGCAGGTTCCGATGTGTACATCGAAGATGCTTCTTTCCTCTCCGTACGCAATGTGAACCTCGGCTACAACCTGCCGGAAGCACTGATCCGCAAGCTGAGAATGAACAACTGCCGCGTGTATTTCTCTGCCAGCAACCTGATCATGCTGACCAAAAAAGGATTCCACGGTTATAACCCGGAAGGCTACACGAATGGAGAGATCAGTGGTATCAACAGTAAGCCCGGTTACAACACCGGTTCTGAGCCACTGAACCGCACCTATGCACTGGGCTTCAACTTTAATTTTTAATCCGCAAAAGAAACAGAGATGAAAAAGACCTTCATTGCCGTACAGATGCTGCTTTTGCTGGGAATGACCGGCTGCACCGATAAGCTGCTGAACCTGAAACCGGATGATACTTTAACCACCGGTAACTTCTACAAAACTTCCAACGATATTAACCAGGCCACCCTGGGTGTATATAACAGCCTGCAACAAAGAAAGCAGAACGACTACCTTATCATGGAGGTACCCGGCGATAACCTGTATATGTCTGGTAACACCTCCGTAGCCGGCGCCAGCGATATGGACATGCTGGCCGTGAACCAGGATAACAATATTGTAGCCGACTTCTGGGAAGCGACGTATGTAGGCATCGGCAGAGCCAATGCCCTGTTGCAGAACATCGACAATCCGACCGACTACGCCGCCAACATGAAAGACCAGTTCACCGGTGAGGCAAAGTTTATGCGGGCACTGTTTTACTTCGACCTGGTAAGGCTTTTCGGTGGCGTACCTAAAGTCACTACTTCGCTGTCGATCAACGAAGCGAAGAACATGCCCCGCGCTTCCGCAGACGATATCTATGCACTGATCATCAGTGACCTGAAAGACGCTGCAGACAAATTGCCGCTGCCTGCTGGCATTGCCAAAGGCCGTGCAAACAAAGCCGCTGCACTGGGCATGCTGGGTAAGGTATACGTTTACCGGAAAGACTGGGCCAATGCGAAAATCTGTTTTGACAGAGTGAATACGGAGTTCAGTTATAAACTGGAACCGCAGTTCTCCACGCTTTGGAGCCTGGCCACAGAAGATAATAACGAAGTGATCTTCACCATGAAGTACATTGAAAATACCAGTGGTCAGACCTTGTCAACTTCGTATACCCCTAACGGTGGGTTATTCGGTATCGTAGACAGGGGTAATGAAATAGCACTGCCTTCCTGGAGCCTGGATAAATTATTTGTGCCCGGCGACAAGCGCAAAGCGAATACCATCTCCGATATGTATACGCCTGCCAATGGCGCTGCCGCCACCTTCTATCCTTATGTAAACAAGTATGCGGTAAAACATACCATCAACTCTTCCGGCCTGGATATCCCGGTACTGCGGTATGCGGATGTGGTACTGCTCTACGCAGAAACCTTATACAACCTGAACGATAAAGGCAATGCGCTGAAGCAACTGAACCTGGTCAGGGAGAGGGCTTTCGGTGACGCTTCACATGATTATGTGGCCGCAGACATTGCCAGCGCAGATGATTTTCTCAACAAGCTGTTACTGGAAAGACAACTGGAACTGGCCTACGAAAATGAACGCTGGATGGACCTGGTGCGTACCGGTAAATTCCTTACCGTAATGACTAAAGAAGAAAGGCTGTACAACAATGTAACCGGCGTTCCGATGTCCGTTACCTTATCACCAAAGGCTTATATGGCAGTATTCCCGATTCCGAAGAGACAGATTGATCTCTATACGCCGGGTGTGCTGACACAAAACGATCAATATTAATTTTTAGAACAGATAAACAGGGAGCAGTATGTTAAAAAGGTCCGGGATGTTGTTAAAGATGATGGGAGTATGCATCATGATGTTGTGCAGTGGCGTGGCATCCCGGGCCCAATTGACAAAGGGCACCAACGTAAAATCATTTGGTGCAAAAGCAGATGGAAAAACAGATGACATACGCGCCATTCAGGCAGCCATCGATAAAGCAAAAAAACAAGGCAGCCGTGAAACGTTTATACCAGCAGGCCATTATCTCATTTCCCGGGCTATATGCCTGCCTTCGGACTTTACGCTCACCGCAAGTGCCGGCGCTTATATAGATCTCAAAAAAGGGTCCAATGAATATTTGCTGAGAAATGAAGATCTGGTGAATGGTAACAGGAATATCACCGTAACCGGTGGTAAGTGGAACGGTAACGGGTACACACAAAAGCGTACCCTCGCCGCTACCGTGGAAGATTCCCGTTTTTGTTTCGGCTTCTTTTTTTATAAAGTAAACCGGCTGAAAGTAGCGGCATTGCAGATCGACAGCACCCGCAGCTGGGGCATTGCCTATATGGAATGCGATACAGTACATATTCACGACATTCATTTTCAACAGAATCCTTTCCGTGATACCAAAGGCACCAGTGCCCTCATGAACAACGGAGATGGCGTAACTGGTGGCGGAAACCATGTTTTAATAGAAAATATTTCAGGCTTTACCAACGACGACCTGGTAGCCTTTGCAGCTGGCGGCGCCTGTTTCCAGGGAAAGATGGCGCCTTTTCCGGCATACGATTATCACGATATAACGGTAAGGAATATATTTCCGCAGATGGCTTACGATTCTGTTCCCACCTTGAAGGCCGTTGCCTTCTATACTTTTGAGGGCAGGACCGTATCAGATATTACCATCGATCAGGTGCAGGGAAATACCGCTGTCGCATCCGTCTTATTCTACAGCCTGTTCGATAAAGTGGGTTACTTCAATAATGTAACCGTGCGCAATGTCAGCGGTGCCAATGTTTATTCACGGGCGGAGCATCCCGGTTTTCCCACGCTCTATGCGGTGATCAGCGTAAAATATTCGAAGGTAAACCGCATTTCCTTTGAACATATACAGCGTACGGAAACCAGGTACACCAATTCACAGTTCTGGTTCGACGACCAAACGGTAATCGATACCCTGGAGATCCGGCACGTGGATATCAAACATAAAAACATACCGGGCAATCTCTTTATCAATGCGCCTGGCGCGATGATAAAGAACAGCCTGATCTCAGATATACAAATAACCAATATAGAATAGCAGCGCAAGTACGCTGATGAGTATTTCATCAAAAATCTTAACAGTATCTCATTATGAACGCATGGCCCAAATCATCAGCGCTGTTGAAGAGCAACGAACAGTGGATCCCCGGTGGTGTAGTATCGCTGAACCGGAAATCAGACCCTAATATTTGTTTTGAAAAAGGAAAAGGTAGCCGGGTGTGGGACCTGGAAGGCAATGAATACATTGACTACCAGGCGGGGTTTGCAGCGGCATTCCTGGGGCACAATGATCCCGATGTAAACGAAGCGGTACAGCAAACACTTGGCGAAGCCACCTTACTCATGGGTGCCGGTCCTACCAACCTGGAAGGTGAATTTGCACGCCTGTTCTGCGAATGTGTGCCTACGGCAGATAGCGTACAGATTACAACCACCGGTTCTGAAGCCACCTATCATGCCCTTCGTATAGCCCGTGCCGTTACTGGCAGGGATCATATCATCGTTATGCAGGGTGGATACAATGGCTGGCACAACGACGTAGCCTGCAACGTAATCAGCTCCCTGGCCGATGTAGGCGAAAGGGTAAGTCCAGGTGAATATCCGTTCGATTCCTTATCTGCCGGTATTCCCGCACAACATAAAGCACTGGTGCATGTAGTCAATTACAACGACATCGCCTCGGTTGAATATATCATTAAGCGTTACCCGGTAGCGGGCATCCTGCTGGAGCCGATTTTGCAGAATGTGGGTATTGTAAAACCACTGCCCGGTTACCTGGAGTCGCTGCGTAAGCTGGCGGATGAAAATGGTTTCCTGCTCATCTTTGATGAAGTGAAAACCGGTTTCCGTCATGCGCTGGGCGGCTATCAGCAGCTTTGCGGTGTACGCCCGGATCTGAGTACTTTCGGAAAGGCAGTGGCCAACGGTTATCCCATGGGCGTAATTGCCGGTAAAAAAGAGTACCTGGATTATTTTGTACATCCGGAGAAAAGTAAAAGGGTATTGATCGCCGGCACTTTCAATGCACATCCTTTAACGACTGCCGCAGCCATCGCTACGCTGCGTAAGTTATCTGCCGGAGGCGTATATGAACATGTCAATAAGCTGGGGCAGCTGCTGGAAGATGGGTTAAATGATATCTTTTCAGCTACCGGCAGGCCGTTTAATGTGGCCCGCCAGGGTTCTGCTTTCTGCGTATATTTCATGGATCATGCACCGGTAGATTTTCACGATATTGCTACGCATCACGATTTTGCTTTCGATAAAAGTTACAGACTGAAACTGATTGAGCAGGGCATCTTTAATTTTCCATTGCCAATCAAACAAGGAAGCATATCTTTCGCACATACCGTGCAGGATATTGAAGAAACATTAGCCAAAACCAACATCATTGTAGACCAGTTATGAAAATTACAGCCATAGAAACACAGGTATGTCATGCCCGGATGCGCAACTGGATCTTTATCAAGATAGTGACCGATCAGCCGGGATTATGGGGATGGGGTGAAGCTACGCTCGAATGGCACACGCGTGCCGTAGTGGGAGCAGTGGAAGATATCTCGCAACTCCTTATCGGAGAAGATCCGCGCCGTATTGAACACCTGTGGCAGATGATGTACCGCCAGCACTTCTGGCATGGCAACGGTATTGTGCGGGGTACTGCTATCAGCGGTATCGATATTGCCCTCTGGGATATTTTAGGAAAGATACATAACGTGCCCTGTCATGAATTGTGGGGTGGAAGGGTGAGAGATTATATCCGTTTGTACTGCCACCTCGGCGGCGGAAAGATGGAAGACTTTTACGAAACCCGCCCGGATGATGCCGGCCGCTTTGGTGAACTGGCACAACGTGCGGTAGAAGACGGGTTCACGGCCTTTAAATCGATGGCCGTGCCGGAAACCATGCCACTCGAAGGTTTGAAACCGATCCGTTATGCAGAAGCCTGCGTGAAAGCCATGCGGGATGCGGTAGGGGAAGACATCGACATCATGGTCGATTGCCATGCCCGCCCCAGTCCTTTGATGGGGATGCAGTTTGCCAAAGCGCTGGAGCCCTATGGCCTTTACTTCTTCGAAGAGCCTTGCTGGCCTGAAACCATGGACGATATTGCGCTGATCCAGCGCGCAGTGAAAACGCCTATTGCCAGTGGAGAGCGCCTCGTAGGACTGCATGCATTCCGCGATTTGCTGGAGAAGCGTGCGGTGAGTGTGATCCAGCCGGATATTACGCATTGCGGCGGACTTAGTGAAGCACGGCGCATTGCTACGCTGGCAGATGCTTACCGTGTTGCGGTGGCGCCGCATAACCCCCAGGGACCGGTGAGTACCGCCGCGTCTATTGAACTGGGTTTTGCTACGCCTTCCTACGCAATTTGCGAAAGTGTGCACAATGACGTCCCCTGGCGCGACGAGGTAGTGAGCGAGGGCTTTACTGTTGAGAAAAAAGGACGTATTGTGCGTCCGAATCATAAGCCGGGATTAGGCATCGAAATCAATGAGGCGGAAGTAAAGAAGCATCCGTTTCAGCAGGAAGTATTACAACGCACGTTTTACAAAGACGGCAGCGTAGGTGATTGGTAACTATTAAAACAGGACCGGGCATGAAAAAATTATTTGAACAGAAGACTGTGCTGATCAGCGGTGGTTTGGGAGATATTGGTCGCGCTGTGGCGATTGCTTTTGCAGCCGGAGGCGCCAATGTAGCCATTGGCGATGTGCAACCGGCCGCTCAGGCGGCTGCCTTACTGGAACAGCTGGGTCAGTATCCCGTAAAGTGTCACTACACCTGCGTGGATGTATCCGATGCGGCAGCAGTAGATGCCTGGATCACGGAAGCGGAAACGCAGCTGGGCATTGTTCATATGGTAGTAGCCAATGCGGCTACGGTAACGATTGCCGGTTTGTATAAAATCACCGCGGAACAGTGGTCGAAGGAGTTGCGGGTAAATCTCGATGGCGCATTTTATGTGGCCAGGGCGGTAACCAGCAGGTTACTATCGCTCGATATGACCGGCAGTGTGGTGTTTGTAGGCAGCTGGGCAGCAGAAGCAGTACATGCAAATATTCCTGCCTATGCAGTTTCCAAAGCCGGTATGCGGATGCTTTGCCAGTGTATGGCACTGGAACTGGCTCCGCATGGCATTATGGTGAATGAAATTGCACCGGGCTATGTGGATGCCGGTGTAAGCAGGCAGGTATGGGACCAGGCGCCTGATCTGCGCGAAGAGGCCCGTAAAAAGGTGCCGGTACGCGCGCTGATCACTCCGGAAGAAGTGGCGCAACAGGTGGCCCGGCTCTGCGATCCGGCCAATAAACATATTACGGGCAGTATCCTGCTCATGGATGGCGGTCTTTCATTAGTGAGGTAGCAAAAACGCATTTTAGCATGAAGCAGCAAACATATGCCCCGTTCAGAAATCCTTCCTTCAAAGGATGGATAGGAACCGGGAGAGAAGATATCACACCGCCTGCAGGCATCTATGCCCGCAACTGGGGCGCTGCAAAACATGAGGTGGCTGCCGGCATTCATATGCCGCTTACCCTCACCGCTTTCTCTTTTCAAGAGCAGTCGTCCGGCGAGCCGCTGATCCTTATTTCCGCCGATCTGGGCTGGTGGAAAAGCGCTGCCGATGAACGACGACTGCGCGAAGGCATCCTCGCGGCATTATCGTTACAGCCGTATCAGCTGATGTTTTGCTTAACGCATACCCATGCCGGTCCGAGTACCTTCACAGAAGATGTAAATAAGCCCGGTGGTGAGCTGATTGCACCTTACCTGGCACTGGTACAGCAGGCTGCCGTGAAAGCGGCTGAAAATGCCCTTAAAACGGCGACAACGGCTACCCTTACCTGGCATTACGGCAAATGTGATCTGGCCTGTAACCGGGAATTACCGGAAGCAGGCAGCGACCGTATTATTACGGGCCTGAACCCGCAGGCTGCCGCAGATGACACGTTGCTGGTGGGACGTATAACCAGTGAAGCTGGTGTGGTAACAGGTACGATCGTGAATTATGCCTGTCATCCTACTACGCTGGGTGCTGCGAACGACTTGTTATCACCCGATTATATCGGCGCCATGCGCGCACTGGTAGAGCTACATACCGGCGCCAGCTGTCTCTTTTTACAGGGTGCTTCCGGCGAACTGTCGCCGGCGGAGCAATACAGTGGCGATACTTCGCTGGCCGACCATTACGGCCGCCAGCTGGGGTTTGCGGTATTGTCGGCCCTCGAAGCCATGCTGCCGCCCGATAAGGAATTACAGTTTACTGGTGTCGTAGAATCAGGGGCTTCACTGGCCATGTGGGCCAAAGCATGCTACCATCCTGCCGGAGTAGTACAAGGTGAAATGACACGGGTACCGCTGCCGCTGAAAGCGCTGCCTTCCCTGGCAGAAATAGAAGCGGCCTGGGAAGCCTGCGAAGATCATGTGATCAAAGAACGGCTATGGCGGCAACGTGGTATCCGTAAAACCATCGGTGATGGCGAGGTATCGGAGATGCCGCTATGGGTATGGCGACTGGGAGATGGTATCCTCATAGGACAACCCAATGAAACGTATTCTGATTTCCAGCAGGAACTGCGGAAGTTATTATCGCCCGCAGCCGTAGCGGTCATGAACATCGTAAACGGCTATGCCGGGTACCTGCCGCCTGAAACTGCGTATAGCCGGCAAAGTTATGCCGTATGGCAAACGCCTTTTGCGCCCGGTGCGCTTGAACTGCTGACTGCATCTGCCACAGCTATTTCCCAACGATTGATCCTGTCTACATGAATCTGAACCTTACTGCTTTAGATGCTGTTATTTTCGGCGTTTACATATTAGGTGTAATCGGCCTGGGGTTGTATGCTTCCCGTAAGGGCACCAAAACCAAGCGCGATTATTTCCTGGCAGGGGATAAGCTCCCCTGGTGGATGATCGGTGGCAGCATCATTGCTGCCAATATCAGCAGCCACCACCTGGTAGGCGCTATGGGCGTGGCTTACAGCCGTGGCTTCGTAGCCATTGCCATGGAATGGGGTGCTATCCTCATGGGCTTTAATGCTTTGCTCTGGATCTTCCTGCCCTTCTATATCCGTAACGGATTTTATACGGTACCCGAATTTCTCGAACGGCGATATGGTACTGCTGCCAGAACTACATATGCGGCCCTGATCCTGCTCACCTATGTACTGGTGGAAATCAGTGCGGTGTTGTACCTGGGCGCTTTATCACTGCATTCCCTGCTGGGCATTTCTGTGATGACCAGCGTCATCATCCTGGCCGTTATCACCGGTATTTACACGATTGCCGGCGGTTTACGCGCTGTGATCTGGACAGAAATGTTGCAGCTGGTCGTACTCGTAATGGGCGGCATTGCACTCACGGTAGCCACGGTGAATGCCGCTGGCGGTGTATCTGCGATTACGGATACGGTGAAGGACTGGGACCTGATTCTGCCCGCCAATGATCCCGATTTTCCGTGGACCATGTACCTGGGCGGCGTGTTGTGTATCAGCGTTTTTTACTGCGCTACCAACCAGTTTATCGTACAACGCGTGATGGCATCCAAAAATGAATGGCATGCCCGCATGGGCGTGGTGTTTGGTGATTACCTCAAATTCCTGGTACCGATCATTATCACGGTACCCGCACTGGTAGCACCGAAACTTTTTCCAAACCTCGAGAAGCCGGATCTGTTGTTTCCCACACTGGTGGAAAAACTGCTGCCTTCCGGTCTCGTAGGCCTTGTGATGGCGGGTCTGATTGCCGCCGTGATGTCGCATTTATCAGGCGCCATTAACTCCTGCACTACTATTCTTACGGTAGATATTTACCTGCCGTATTTCCGCAAGGAGGCAACCGAAGCCCAGGCTGTGCGTTTTGGGCGTATAGCCGGTACCGTAATTATTGTATTGGGTATTCTTTGCACCAGTTTATTCCTGACACATTCAAATAAACCGGTGTTCCTGTACCTGATGAATGCTTACGGACTATTTACGCCGGGTATTGCAGCCATGTTCCTGCTGGGTATTCTCTGGAAACGGGCTACCCACGCCGGTGCGCTGGCGGCAGGCATACTGACCATCCCGATGTCCATTGCGATGGAAATGATTTTTCCTGCTATGCCTTTCTTTAACCGGACCGGTATTGTTTTCTGGAGCTGCATGGCATTGTGTGTGGTGGTAAGTCTGCTCACCAAACCTAAGCCGGAAGCAGAACTCGCCGGGCTTATCTGGAACCGCGCCAGCTTATCGCTGCCGCCGGAGCAGAAAGCACAGCAGCAGGGATGGCGTAATCCTACTATCTGGTGGGCGCTCATTACGGCCATTGTATTATTCTTCTATATCCGATTTGCATAAGCTCCTTATATATTCAGTTATGTCAACAACCGCATTCGAAACAAAAACGACCACTACTACCAGATCACGCGCCTGGCTGCAATCGCTCGGGCCCGGCCTCATCACGGCCGCACTGGTATTTGGTCCCAGTAAAGTGACCATTGCCTCCATCATGGGCGCCTCTTACGGCTTTTCCCTTTTATGGATTGTGGTGGTGGCTATCTTTTTCATGATCATTTTTACTACGATGGCAGCCCGTGTGGGAATTGCGACGAGCCAGTCGTTGCTCAGCACCATCAGCGACAAATGGGGTATGCCTGCGCGTATAGCCATTGGCGTTGGGGTGTTCCTGGTAACGGCCTCTTTCCAGGCAGGGAACTCTGTGGGCGCCGGTATTACATTGGCAGAGGCCACACATAGTTCCAAGGAAATCTGGATAGTGGTTTGTAACATAGCAGGGATCAGCATCCTGTTCTTCCGGGGATTTTATAAAAAACTGGAGAAGATCATGATTGCGTTGATCATCATGATGCTGTTTGCCTTTATCGTGACCATGGCCATGTCACAACCTTCTGTGACAGGCATTGCTACCGGCCTGGTACCATCTGTACCGGCGGGTTCGCAAAAGTTGGTGATTGCGTTTATGGCATCCTGTTTTTCTATTGTGGGAGCTATTTATCAATCGTACCTGGTGCAGGAAAGAAAACGCCTGCGGCCGGAGGTAAAGCAAACCGGGAAGGAAACGTTGCCGGGTATGCTCATCCTGGGATTTATGAGTGCTACGGTGATGATCTGTGCGGCTACGGTATTGCATCCTGCCGGTATCAGCATTACCTCAGCCACTGATATGGCGAAGGTGCTGGAACCGGTATTTGGTAATGCGGCGGCGGGTTTATTTCTGGTAGGCCTGTTTGGAGCTTCTTTTTCTTCCCTGCTGGGTAATGCCGCTTTAGGTGGTACTTTATTGGGAGATGCCCTCGGCTTTGGTGGTATGCTGAGTTCAAAAATGGTACGTTTATTCATTGCCGTTATCATGCTCATCGGCGCCACAGTAGCGATTGTTTTTGGCAAGCTGCCGCTGGAACTGATTGTGCTGGCGCAGGCGGTCACCATCTTCATTGTACCCTTTATAGGTATTGCCCTGTTTTTTGTGGCCAATGATGCAAAGATCATGGGGTCTTTGAAAAATAATCTCTTTACCAATATCGCCGCAGGCATCGGTTTACTGATCATGCTCGGTCTGGCGGTAAGTAATGCCATTACTTTATTTTTTAGCTGATAATACTGGTTGCATGAAAAAGTTGATGTCGGTGTTGTTGTTAATTTTATTGCTCGCGGCAGGCGGCTACCTTTTCTTCCGGAACGCCCGGAAGCCCGCTGCCGTGCAGTTTCCGGTGGAGGCGATATTAGCGTTGGATACCACCCCGGTGGGCATCAGCACTATTATATCCGACCTGAATGTACCCTGGGAAATAGCCTGGGGGCCTGACGGGCAGATCTGGTTCACAGAGCAAAGCGGTACCATCAGCAAGGTAGATCCACAAACCGGCGTCAGGAAGTTATTGCTGACTATTCCGGATGTATACCGGCAACGCACGCTGGGATTGCTGGGCATGGCGGTATCTGACAATAAACTGCTGCCTTATGTGTTCGTGGACTATACACATCTGAATAAAGATTCTTCCATCGTATCGCGCCTGGTCAGGTATACCTATACCGCCGATACCCTGAAAGATCCGCTGGTACTGCTGGAATTGCCCGGTAATACGGGGCATAACGGCTCCCGGGTAGCCATATCTCCCGATGGTAAAATTATACTCTCTACGGGCGATGCCGCCAATGGCGAAAATGCACCAGACACGGCTTCTATCAATGGCAAAACATTACGCCTGAATTTCGATGGCAGTATTCCCGCCGATAATCCGTATCCCGGAAGCCCGGTGTGGAGCCGTGGCCACCGCAATATCCAGGGACTGGTATATTCATCAGCCGGACACTTATTCGCCTCCGAACACGGAGATGCGACTGATGATGAAATCAATTATATACAAAAGAAAGCTTTCTACGGCTGGCCACGGGTAGAAGGGTTTGCGGACCGTGCCGATGAAAAGGCATACGCAGACTCGTTCCCCTTCACCGCGCCGCTGAAAGCCTGGACGCCTACCATTGCACCGGCAGGGGTGGACTATTACGCTTCCAGCCGCATTCCGGAATGGCAAAACAGTATCCTGATGGGTACACTGAAAGCTGCCAGTCTGCGTGTACTGCACCTCAATGCTGCGCAGGATGCTGTCACTGCAGAGGATATTTACTTCTCCGGCCACTTCGGCCGTATCCGCGATATCTGTGTGTCGCCCGCCGGCGATGTGTATATCGCTACGAGTAACCGCGACTGGAATCCGGGTAAGGGTTTCCCGCTGCCACACGACGACCGGATCATCCGGCTCTCCGCGCTGGACCAGCATGCTGTAACAGCTCCCGGTATTCCTGTGCTGAAAGCTTTACCCGCAGCGAAGCCTGCTGCTTCCAGGGGAGCCGCTGTTTATAAAAATTACTGCGAAGCCTGTCATAAGCCCGATGGAAAAGGCGTACCAGGCTCCTTCCCTGCGCTGGATCAGAACACATTGGTAAATGGTTCCGTAGCGCCATTGATCAGCACCATTGTAAATGGACGCAAGGGCGCAGCAGCAGGGGAGCAGATGCCGGCCTTTGGTTTCCTTCCGGATGAGGACCTGGCCGCCGTAACATCGTATATCCGTAGTAGTTGGAATAATCATACAGACAGCGTACCGGTTTCCGGGGTATTACAGGCCCGGAAAAAAATGACCGGTAACGTTCTCAATGAAAAAAAGTAACCGGATGAAGCAAAACATTATCTTTAGCGCTATGGCAGCAGCTTTGTTGTTGTCTTGTTCCCATCCATCTAAAATGCAGCCACCCATGCAGCTGATTGCACTTGATCCTGGTCATTTCCACGCTTCACTGGTACAACAACAGATGTATCCGGGAATAGATACCGTGATACAGGTATACGCACCGGAAGGGCCGGAAGTAAAGCAGTATCTGCGGCAGGTAGCCGCGTTTAATGAAAAGGATAGTCCTACGGTACACTGGAGCACCAACGTGTATACCGGTAACGACTATCTGCAGAAGATGCTTTTATGCCAGCCCGGAAACATCGTGGTGCTGGCAGGTAACAACCGCCTGAAACCACACTACATCCGCAGCGCGGTACATGCCGGCATGCATGTACTGGCAGATAAACCGATGGCAATCGATGCGGCCGGTTTTGATTCCCTGCAGGCAGCTTTTAAAGAAGCAGCTGTCAACAAAGTGCAGTTGTATGATATCATGACAGAGCGTTTTGAAATCCATAACGCGCTGCAGCGGGAGCTTTCCCTACTGCCGGAATTGTTTGGTACCCTGCAAACCGGTACTGCTGCCGCACCTGCCGTGATCAAGAAAAGTGTGCATCATTTCAAAAAAACAGTGGCTGGGAAAACTATGATCCGGCCTTCCTGGTACATGGATGTAAAGCAGCAGGGAGAAGGCATCACGGATGTAACCACTCACCTGGTAGATCTCGTGCAATGGACCTGCTTTCCGGAACAGATACTCGATTACAAAAAAGATATTCATATCGACGCAGCTACTACCTGGCCTACGGTGATGAGTTTGCCGCAGTACAGCGCCATTACCGGTGAACCCCGGTTCACCCCGGCCTTGCAGCAGGAGCTGACACCCGATAGTATGCTGAAAGTATACGCCAATGGTGCGTTTGATTATACGATCCGTGGTGTACATGCCCGCATAGAAGTGCAATGGAATTATGAAGCACCCGCCGGCACAGGGGATACACATTATTCCCTGCTGCGTGGCAGCAAAGCGGAACTCGTGATCCTGCAGGACAAAGCACAGCAATACAAACCGGTACTGTATATCCGGCCGCTTACCACGGATACGGCTACACTGAAAGCGCAATTCCAGACGCTGACACATAAATATCCCGGTCTTACGCTGAAAGAAAGCCCGGAGGGATGGGAGGTAGTCATTCCGGAAGCATTGGTGAAAGGACATGAATTATTGTTTGCAAAAGTGATGCAGCAATTCCTGGGGTATATTAAATCGGGTGAGATGCCCGCCTGGGAAGTACCTGCGATGCTGGCAAAATATTACACCACCACACAGGCTTTATCCGTTGCGAAGCGATTGGAATAATGATATAAAAACACATTTCATGACCACCCATTATAACAGACGGAAATTTATACGCAATGCTGCCATTACCGGCATAGGAGCGGGGTTGCTCAGCAGCTTCAGGCCCCTGTATGGTAGGGTGGCGGAAGATGTGATCAGGATCGGTATTATTGGTCTTGATACCACGCACGCCGTTGCATTCACCAAAGCATTCAATAATGCTACACCTGTAGCAGGACTGGAAAATATGAAAGTGGTGGCCGCTTTTCCACAGGCCAGCCCGGATATTGCGCTGAATCAGCAACGCTTACCCGGTTTTACGGAGGATATCCGGAAGATGGGTGTGGAGATCGTAGATTCCATGGAGCATTTGTTGAGCAAGGTGGATGTGGTATTACTGGAGTCCAACGATGGACGGCCTCACCTGGCGCAGGCTTTACCGGTGATCAAAGCAGGAAAGAAATTGTTTATTGATAAGCCGCTGGCGGCGTCTTTATCTGACGGGATGAAGATTTTCAACGCGGCAGCACAGTATAACGTACCGGTGTTTTCGGCGTCTTCCCTGCGTTTTATGGAAAGTGCGCAGCAGGTGGTGCGGGATCATGCCATTGGTAAAGTGCTGGGTGCAGATACTTATAGCCCGGCTGCAACAGAAAAAACGCATCCTGATTTTTTCTGGTATGGCATCCATGGCGTAGAAACATTGTACACGGTGATGGGTACCGGTTGCCGGACCGTCACCCGTTTTCATACAGCCGACACCGATGTGGCAGTAGGTATGTGGAGTGATGACCGCATCGGTACTTTCCGCGGTACCCGCAGTGGTCCTGACGATTTCGGGGGCCGTGTATTCGGTGAAAAAGGCAGTATGGTATTGGGACCATTTAAAGGATATGAATTACTGCTGCAACAGATTGCTACTTTCTTCAGAACGGGTGTGCCACCGGTAAAGCCGGAAGAAACACTGGAGATACTGGCTTTCATGGAAGCCGCAGAAGAAAGTAAGCGAAGAAACGGCGCGCCGGTAAAACTGGAAGAAATGTATAAAAGGGCCAGAAAACATTTATAGGCCACATTCCGCAACCAAAATAATTGTATAGCTATGTCATCTTCCCGCAGAGATTTTATAAGGAAAACCGCCCAGGGCACCGCTGCTATCGCTATCAGCAGCTTTCTGCCGGGCATGAGTGCAAAAAGTTATGCCAGCATTATGGGTTCCAACGATAGGATCCGGATTGGTATGATGGGAGTGAATTCCCGTGGACTGGCGCTGGCCAATAATTATGCAAAACAGGCCAATTGTGAAATAGTTTCGGTATCAGATGTAGATAGTCGCGCTGCGGATAAGTGTATAGAAAGTGTATTCAAAATTCAGCAGATCCGCCCGAAAGCAATACCTGATTTCAGGAAAGCGCTGGAGAACAAAGACATGGATGCTTTGGTAATTGCTGCTCCGGATCACTGGCATGCACCTGCCGCTATCCTGGCTGCCAAAGCCGGTAAACATGTATACCTGGAAAAGCCCTGTAGTCACAATCCGCATGAAGGCGAACTGCTGGTGAAGGTAGCCGGGAAATATAAGACGGTGATCCAGATGGGGAACCAGCGCAGATCCTGGCCCAATGTAGCCGCTGCAATCCGGGAGGTGAAAGAGGGAACCATTGGCCGTGCCTACTTTGCGAAAGGCTGGTACACCAATAACCGCGAATCCATTGGTTTTGGAAAGGAAGCGCCGGTACCGGAATGGCTGAACTACGACCTGTGGCAGGGGCCGGCGCCACGCCGTGCCTTCAAAGATAACCTGATCCACTACAACTGGCACTGGTTCTGGAACTGGGGCACCGGCGAAGCATTGAACAATGGCACACATATGATTGACCTGATGCGTTGGGGCCTGGGCGTGGATTATCCGACCCGTGTCACTTCTTCGGGGGGACGTTTCCGTTATAAAGATGATTGGGAAACACCGGATACCCAGGTGATCAACCTGGAATTTGCCAACAATACCATGATGACCTGGGAGGGCCGCAGTTGCAATGGCCGCAATGTGGAAGGCAATTCTGTGGGCGTGATTTTCTACGGGGAAAAAGGTTCGCTGGTGATCGACGGTAACGCCTACACGATTTACGACCTGGACAACAAAGAAATAAAAACGGTAAAGAACGAAGTGATCATTGATCCGCGTAACCTGACCAACCCGGCGGAGACGCTGGATGCGTTGCATATCCACAACTTTTTTGATGGTATCCGTAATGGCACTGCACTGAACGCCGATATCCTGAGCGGGCACCAGAGCACGCTGCTCTGCCAGCTGGGAAATATATCACTGCGTTCCGGCAATGCCCTGCATATAGATCCTGCCAATGGACATATTCTGCATGATAAAGCAGCGCAGCAGCTCTGGCAACGCGAATACCAGCCAGGATGGGAACCGAAGCTCTAGTATATACGAAGCAATAAAAATATAACGATGAAACAGACAGCCACCGTAACAGCAGGATCACTCAGCAGGCGAGACACGCTTATTTCCATATTCATTGTGGGACTACTCTTTTTTGTATTTGGTTTTGTGAGTTGGGTCAATGCCATCCTGATCCCTTATTTCAAAATCGCCTGCGAGCTGAGTAATTTCCAGTCTTACCTGGTGGCTTTTGCTTTCTATATCTCTTACCTGTTCATGCCTGTACCCGCCTCTTACCTGCTGAAAGCAGTAGGTTTCAAAAAGGGGATGATGACGGGTTTCTGGATGATGTCGCTGGGAGCCTTGATCTTTGTACCCGCGGCGTATACACGCACTTACGAAATTTTCCTGGTAGGATTATTTATTATCGGGCTGGGACTGGCGGTATTGCAAACCGCAGCCAATCCCTACATCACGATACTGGGGCCGAAAGAAAGTGCTGCGGCGAGGATCAGTATTATGGGTGTGTGCAACAAGGGCGCCGGGATTTTAGCGCCATTGATCTTTGCTGCGGTGATCCTGCGACCTACAGACGGAGAGCTTTTCAAGCAACTGGCACATATGACAGGCAGTGCGAAAGAAGCCGAACTGGATGCCCTGATCCAACGGGTAATTGTGCCGTATGGCGTAGTGTCTGCGGTATTGTTTGCCCTTGGTTGTATGGTGCGTTTCTCCCCTTTGCCGGAAATAGACACGGAGCATGAAGATGCGACGGTAGCCAGTGCAAACGCTACTAAAACGAGCATCTTCCAGTTTCCTCACCTGGTGCTGGGGGCCTTTGCGATTCTGCTGCATGTAGGTACACAGGTAGTGGCGATAGATACTATTATCGGTTATGCGGTGTCTATGAAAGTACCGCTGCTGGAGGCTAAAACATTTCCTTCGTATACCCTGTTCGTGACCATTTGCGGGTATTTCCTCGGTATCTCGCTGATACCGCGTGTGATCAGCCAGGTAACCGCATTAAAGATCTGTACGGTGCTGGGCGCGATGTTTACATTGGCCATTGTATTTGTGCATGGGGAAAGCAATTTACTCGGACATGCCACAGATGTTTCCATCTGGTTTGTGGTGATGCTGGGCTTTGCCAATTCATTGGTATGGGCGGGTATATGGCCATTGGCACTGGATGGATTGGGGCGTTTTACAAAAATAGGTGGCTCGCTCATGATCATGGGACTTTGCGGCAACGCACTGTTGCCCGTGGTATACGGACTGGCGGCAGATCATTTCAACGAGCAACTGGCTTACCTGGTGCTGTTTCCCTGCTATCTGTACCTGATCTTTTACGCATTTTACGGACATAAACTGAGAAGCTGGCGCAAGCAGCTGCGGCCTGAACATAGCGGCAGTATAAAAAGTATATAAACACTATAAAACGAAACACATTTCCCGATGCATGCAGCGCCGGCAGGCTTTCTGCGTCCATCATCTCCCGAAAAAAATAACAGAACATATGAAAAAACTGGAAGCTTTGGTGGACAGCCTGTTGCTGCCATCTGATGCCCTGGTGGCAGATATTGCCGCTATGGAAGGAGACATCCTGATTCTTGGTGTGGGCGGAAAAATAGGCCCCAGCCTGGCCAAACTGGCCAAACAGGCGGTAGACCGCAGTGGGGTAAAGAAACGGGTGATCGGCGTATCCCGCCTCACTGAACCCGGACTGAAAGAACAGCTGGAAGCTATGGGGGTAGAAGCCATTGCGGCGGATCTGCTGAACGAAGCAGACCTGCAGGCATTGCCAGACGTGAAAAATGTACTGTACCTGGCGGGCACCAAATTTGGCACCACCGGTAAGGAAGCCTTTACCTGGGCCATGAATACCTATCTGCCGGGCAGGGTGGCGGAGAAATTCAGGCACTCCCGCATCGTGGTATATTCTACCGGTAACGTATATCCGTTTACACCGGTGATATCCGGCGGGGCTGATGAAAGTGTGGCAGCGGCGCCTATCGGTGAGTATGGCCAGTCCTGCCTCGGCAGGGAGCGCATTTTCCAGCACTTCTCCGGAAAGTATAATACGCCTGTACTGGTATATCGTCTCAATTACGCCAACGACCTGCATTACGGTGTATTGCTGGAAATTGCCAAAGCGGTAAGGGAAGAGCGGGCCATCGATATCCGTATGGGGCATGTAAACGTGATCTGGCAGGGCGATGCGAATGAAATGGCGCTGCGTAGTTTACTGCATTGCAGTACGCCGTCGAAGATCCTGAACATCACCGGCCCGGAAACCGCGCCTGTAAGGTGGATCGCCAAAGAATTCGGGAAGATATTCGGTAAAGCACCGCTGTTTTCCGGAGAAGAACAGCCAACTGCGCTGTTGAGTAATGCCGCCGAGAGTTTCCGCCTGTTTGGTTATCCGAAAGTATCGCTGCTGCAAATGATACAGCTCACGGCTGCCTGGCTGGAAGAAGGGGGGCGTACTATCCAGAAGGCTACTCATTTCCAGGAACGCGAAGGCCAGTTTTAAATTCTTCTATTAAAAAGTATGATGATGGAATCTGCAGTTGAACAATTACTATATAGCGGCACAATTATTCCCGCACATCCGCTGGCGCTGGACCAACACCGCCGGCTAAACGAAAACAGGCAACGCCTGCTCACCCGCTACTATATTGCCAGCGGGGTAGGTGGTGTGGCGGTGGGCGTGCATACCACCCAGTTTGCCATCCGCCGCCCGGATATTAATCTCTATGAGCCGGTGTTGCGGCTGGCAGCAGAAGAGATTGCCGCTGCAGGGCTGAGCAGACCCTTTATCAAAGTGGCGGGCATCTGCGGGCCTACGGAACAGGCGCTGAAAGAAGCAGAAATTGCGCTGAAATACGGGTATCATATCGGGTTGCTGAGTTTGGGCGGACTACAGGCACAGACGGAAGAGGCGCTGTTGACGCATGTGCGGGCCGTGGCGGAGGTGATTCCTGTATTCGGGTTTTACCTGCAGCCGTCTGTGGGCGGCCGTATTTTCAGTTACGACTTCTGGGCGCAGCTGGCAGAGATCCCGGGTGTAAAAGCCATCAAAACAGCCCCTTTTAACCGTTATCAGACACTGGATGTGGTTAGGGCAGTGGCGTGTTCCTCCAGGCGCGAAAAGATCGCCTTATACACGGGGAATGACGATAATATTGTGGCGGACCTGCTCACGACCTATCGCTTCCGGGTAAATGGTGAAACCGTGGAAAAAGGGTTTGCCGGAGGCCTGCTCGGGCACTGGTCGGTATGGACCGAAAAAGTAGCAGGTCTTTTCGACCGGATAAAAAATTGTATACTTGAAGATTATAAAGGGGCAGGGGAGTTGCTGAAAGAGGGCATTGCCGTAACAGATATGAACGCGGCGATCTTCGATCCATCCCATGCTTTCCGGGGTTCCATTGCGGGTATCCATGAGGTATTGCGCAGACAGGGACTGATGGAAGGTACCTGGTGCCTGGAAGATCATGAGGTATTGTCGCCCGGGCAAACGGAAGAAATAGACCGCGTTACCGCCGCCTATCCGCACCTGACAGACGATGAATTTGTAAAAGATTTTTTATCAGAAGCGCATAATAAAAACTTACTGTTACATGCTTAAAGAGAGAATACGGCAATTAGCCAGCGGACTGCTGGAGGAGGCAACGGCCAACCGCCGCCACCTGCACACCCATCCGGAACTTTCCTACCGGGAGTACCAGACGGCACTTTTCATTGAAGAGAAGTTGCGCGCCCTGGATATTCCTTTTGAAAGGATGGCTGATACCGGTATTGTTGCTTTATTGCAGGGAGGCGCCGCTCCATCGGATAAGATAGTGGCCCTCCGGGCAGATATTGATGCGCTGCCCATTTTTGAACTCAACCAGGTGCCGTACCGCTCTCAGAACGAGGGAGTGATGCATGCCTGCGGTCATGATGTACATACAGCCTCGCTGTTGGGCGTGGCGGGTATTCTGAGCCAGATGAAGCCTGAGTTTTCCGGCACGGTGAAGTTTATTTTCCAGCCGGCAGAAGAGGTGATCCCGGGCGGCGCCAGCCTGATGATAAAGGCGGGCGTACTGGAAAATCCGCGTCCGCAGCATATCCTGGGGCAGCATGTAATGCCGGAACTGGCGGCAGGCAAGGTGGGATTCCGTTCCGGGCGCTATATGGCCAGCAATGATGAAATTTCCATTACGGTGAAAGGAAAGGGTGGTCATGGCGCGATGCCCCACCTGGGAATAGACCCGGTGGTGATTGCCTGTCATATCGTGATTGCCCTGCAGCAGATTGTGAGCCGCCGGGCCAATCCGCTGCTGCCATCGGTGCTGTCGTTTGGTAAAATGATTGCCAACGGCGCCAGTAATGTGATTCCGGATGAAGTGAAGCTGGAAGGCACTTTCCGCTCGCTGGATGAGACCTGGCGCAGTGCGGCACATGAAAAGATTAAAAAGATGGCCATCTCCATAGCAGAAAGTATGGAAGGCTCCTGTGATATTAAAATAGAAAGAGGATATCCTGTGTTAATCAACGAAGATAAAATCACCGCTGCGAGCAGGGCGCATGCCGAAGACTATCTCGGTGCGGAACAGGTAGAAGAACTGGATATCTGGATGGCAGCAGAAGATTTTGCTTCCTATTCCCAGGTGGCCGATGCCTGTTTTTACCGGTTGGGTGTTCGTAATGAAAGCAAAGGAATGGTATCGGGTTTGCACACGGCTACTTTTGATGCAGAAGAGCAGGCACTGGAAACCGGCGCCGGACTTATGTCTTATCTCGCATTAAAAACGCTGGGCAACTAATCAAGTGTGGGTTGCACGCTTATTAATTTGTTAATGGGCGGTTAACAGCGGCCGATTCTTAGCATTCACGGACAATAATTATGCGTTCACGAAATAAGGTGGGCAACTAACGTGGATGAATATATCTTTGTTTCAGGTTTTTCATAGGATATGGTTAAAATATTAAGGGGAGGTATTCTTACCACCCCTTTTTTTATGCATGAATGTTTTCCCGTATTTTTATAACATGCAAAAAATTCTGTTAATCGGGAACCTCCGGCAATTGCCTGAAAATATCGCGGAACTGTTGCAACTCAATCATTATGAGGTAATAACCGCTGCGAATGGTAAGGATGGCATTGCCCGGGCACAGGAGCAGCATCCGGATATGATCCTCTGTGAAGCGAATATGAACGGTATAGACGGATCAGGTGTCATTTGTACACTTCGTAAAGATCCCCTGCTGGAAAATGTGCCGGTGATTCTCCTGGCAGACAAATACAACGCCCGCAATTTCAGGGCAGCCATGAACCTGGGCGCAGATGATTACCTGATTTCCCCTTTTTCCAACAACGATTTACTGCTCACGATAGAAAACCGTCTGCAGCGATACCAGCGCCCACTGGCTGCTGCTACGCCAGCACCGGCGGAAGACGCGCGGCAGGACCTGAAGGCAATGATCCGTGAGTTTACCGAGAACCGCAACACGGTGCAGCTGACCCCACATGAAACGGTGTACAGGGAAGGCGGTAATCCCCGTTTCCTGTATTATATCCGGGAGGGAAAAGTAAAAACGGTAAAAACACATGAAGACGGGAAAGACCTGGTGATCGGTCTTTACCGCAAAGGGGATTTCTTCGGGTATGTGGCCATGCTGGAAGATACGCCTTACAAAGCCACTGCTATTGTGATGGAAGACGCCGAAATTGTATTGATACCGAGAAAAGATGCAGAAGAGATATTTAACAGTACCCCTTATCTCATCAAACAGTTTGTCCGTTTGCTTGCACAGAATGTTACGGAAAAAGAAGAGCGGTTACTGGGCATTGCGTATGATACGCTGCGGAAGAAAGTGGCCAGTGCATTGATCCACCTCCGTAATAAGTACCAGCAGCAGGATAGTGGTGATTTCACGATCAACATCACGCGCGACGAACTGGCTGCTGTGGCGGGTACGGCTACGGAGTCGCTGATCCGTACCCTGGGCGATTTTAAAAGCGAAAAACTCATTGCTATCCGTAACGGGGGCATTACGATCCTCGATGCCGCCCGGCTGGAGGAACTGGCTTTCCATTAATGCAAAAACCGGTACACTTCCGTATACCGGTCTGCAAGCACTCCTGCATCATTCTCACGGGCCTTTTCTCTCTGTCACCCGCAGGTTATGCCATTTATCTACTATGAACAAGCAAGTTTTTGAAGGTTGGTAATCCCCGCCTCCTTGCGGAGGCGGATCATACCTTATAGGATGCTGGTTAAGCCATGTTTAATTCAGGTATTGCGGGTGGATCATATTCTCGAAGGAATAGATTTCGTCCCACTGTGCCTGTGTGATATAATGTTTTTCGGTGACGGCGATGTCGTGTACGGATTTACCGGTACTTAAGGCTTCTTTCGCAATAGCCGCGCAGGTTTCATAACCCAGTAACGGATTCAGGGCGGTCACAATACCTACACTGTTCATTACCATTTGCCGGCAGGCTTCTTCGTTGGCCGTAATACCATCCACGCATTTTTCGCGGAGTGTATCGGCGGCATTTTGCAGGTAAGTCAGCATGTTGAACAGGCTGAAAGCGATCACCGGCTCCATGACGTTGAGTTGCAGCTGTCCTGCTTCTGCGGCCATAGTGATGGTAAGATCAGCACCTATTACATAGTAGGCGGTCTGGTTTACCACTTCCGGAATCACCGGGTTTACTTTACCTGGCATGATGGAAGATCCGGGCTGCATCTGTGGCAGGTTAATTTCGTTTAGTCCTACCCGTGGTCCGGAAGATAACAGCCTTAAGTCGTTACATATTTTCGATAACTTGATGGCGGTTCGTTTGAGCATACCGGATACCAGTACAAAGGCGCCGGTATCGGAAGTGGCTTCTATCAGGTCTTCCGCGAGTACAACCGGCAAGCCGGTGATTTCGCCGAGGTATTGTGTCACCAGTTCAGGATAGCCTGCCGGTGCATTGATAGCGGTACCGATGGCGGTAGCGCCCATGTTTACCTCAGTGAGTAGTGCCTGTATTTCCCGGAGTCGTTGTACATCTTCCCGCAGGGTAGTGGCGAAGGCGTTGAACTCAGCGCCAAGGCTCATGGGAACGGCGTCCTGTAACTGGGTGCGGCCCATTTTCAATACCTGTGCAAACTCGCTGCCTTTGCGGGCAAAAGATTGCTGTAATTCATCGAGTGCGGCAATGAAGCCGTTGATCTTAAAGTATAAAGCTATACGGAAGGCCGTAGGATAAGCGTCGTTCGTGCTTTGAGAGCAATTGACATGGTTGTTGGGATGTAAGAATTCGTACTGTCCCTTTTCATGTCCCATGTATTCAAGGCCGAGGTTGGCGATCACCTCATTGGCGTTCATATTCACGGAGGTACCTGCACCACCCTGGATCATATCGGTGGGGAACTGGTCCGTATAAGCGCCGTTGATCAGTTTGTTGCTGGCGTATATAATAGCATCTGCCACATCGGCGGGAATAACGCCCAGGTCTTTATTGGCCATGGCGGCCGCTTTTTTTACATAACCCAGTGCCCTGATAAAAACAGGTTCATTGGATACCGGCATACCGGTGATATGGAAATTTTCAATGGCACGCAGTGTTTGAATACCGTAGTAAACGCTGTCATCGATGGCTTTTTCGCCTAAGAAGTCGTGTTCTATTCTGAATGCCTGGTTCATATGATGCGATTTTTTTTGTGGAGTAATTGTTTTTCATTCAATCTTACTACACAAAAGTACATCCAGGCAAAGAGGTGGGAAATGACGATGGTCAGGGATGGGATGATCCTGGTCAGGCGGGCTGTCGTGTTTTACGAAACACAACAGCCGCCGGCAGTTACGCCTCTCCGAGCAGGAATTTGTTGGAGATAACTTTGAAGGATATACGACGATCGGCAGAGCGGATCACCAGGCCTTCCCGTTCTACTCTTTTGTTGGCTGGCGACAACAGGGCTGCACCTTCTGCGAATGACAGCAGTTCGCCGATGGTATCCGGCAGCAGGAATGTTTCTTCCAGCACTGGTACGTGTTGCAGTGTAAGTTCCTGCATCAGTGCCAGGAATGCGGGCATCGACAGGTATTCTCCTGCGTTGATATTGAACGCGTTGAAGAAGTAAACCGTTTGTCCGCGCAGATCATAAGGATTGCCTTGTATGCCTTCGCCGATCAGTTCACCCTGCACGGCGATGTTGCTGCCAAGAGCCGCCAGTTTACCGGGAATATCCAGCTTTCTGGCTACTTTCCACAGGGTATTATCATCACTTTCCCGTAGTTCCAGGTTGCGGGAACATACGCCAAATTCGCCATCACGGTGGTAATAAGTCACGGAAGAACCATCCAGTTTTTCTGTGACGTAACAGGGATGGGTACGGAAAGTATCATATTCTCCGCTGAGATTCTGTATTCTTTCTTCATCTGTTTTAGGGATAAAAGAAGGAAAGCCACCTTTCATAATCCCCGCCAGGCTGGCTGGTATCGGTGCTTCGTACTTGATAATGCCCAGTTTGGCCGTAACATCTTCTCCCAGCGTGTGGACGTGGCCGTTAAGCATATCTACCGGCAGCAGGAGGCCCTGGGAGATCTGTCCGCGCAGCTTCAGGGTTTTCAGGCGAAATCCTTCTGTATCGCCCATTTTGCGGTAAGAGCTTTTCCGCAGGAATTCAAAATCAGGTGTAACTGGCAGAAAGGAATCTATTTCACAATAGATAGCGGCGTCGCCAGGTTGGTATTCCCCTTTTTTGATCACCAGTTTCCAGCCTTTAACAGTGGCTACTTCTATGAGATCAGCGCCGGGTATTGGCGCTACGTCGTCTATCACAACGATAGACGCCAGGATTCGTTCCATTGGGTGTAGTTTTTACGGGTTAACAAATAAACGGCTGCAAATATATATTTTTTTTGCTTCGCGAAACACACTGGAATGTTATTTATCTTCGCGCCCTATGTTGATGTCTTCTAATTCTATTGATATTATTATTCCTTCTTTCCGGTTGGATGAACAATATTTATTGCCTTTATTTCATTTGCCAAAGCCTGCCGGCTGGCGGTTTAACTACTACGTGATTGTAGATAATCCGACGGTGCAGCCTGGCCAGGAAATACTGCGACTGGCAGCATCAGGCGAAATTCATCTTTTTATAAATCCTGAAAATCTGGGAGCGGCAGAAAGCCGGAATAAAGGTATTAATGCAGGTAGTGGAGACTGGATGTTATTCCTGGATGACGACATTGTAGCAGATGATGACATCTTGTTTCAATATGTGAAAGCCATCGAGGCCCATCCGGGATCGATTGGTTTTATTGGGCTGACGGATTTTCCTGCGCCCATGAATACTTTTACACGGGCGTTAACCGCTGCCGGACTTACTTCTATCTTTACCATCGCCAACAGAAAGGATGAGTTTATGTGGGGCGTTACGGCCAACATGATGTATAACCGTGCGGCCATGCAGGAACTACGTTTTTCTGCCATTTTCCCGAAGAGTGGAGGAGGAGAAGATGTTGATTTGCCCGCGCAGATCTGTCTGCGTAATAATGCCCGTTTTATTTGTGTAAAAGAAGCCAGGGCAGTTCATCCCTGGTGGCACGACGGGCAACCTCATTATAAACGTTTTGAACGTTATGGAGAGGGCATGGCGCTGTTGCTGCCCCGCTTTAAACAATTTACCTGGTACGCATTTCCCAACCCCGTGGAAGGGTTGTTACTGGTGTTGTTAAGTGCCCCGCTGTTTTTTTTATATCTCAGCTGGGAAAAATGGGTGATCCTGTTACTGGCTATTCCCCTGATAGATATGGTGATTAACTATATTCGCGCTTATGGTATGGGATTCCGGGAGTTGAAAACCGGGTATTATATGACTTTGCTGCGATGCAGTAACGAATGGGGTTTGTTCAAAACGATCATGCGTGCCGGTAAGCCGGGTTATTTCCTGAAACGGATCAATATTGACTTTACGAGACCCCGCCATTTCCGCACCAACAGGTGGCGGATTATTAAACTGGTGATCTACCTGCTGTTAATAGCCGCCCTGATCTTTATTTAAGTCGTTTCTTAGCGGCTGTTTCGTACCAGCGCAGCATTTTATCCAGGATTTCCCGGAGGGTATCCATCGGCAGATCTGCTGCAGGGGAGAGCGGGAGAATACTCATGCGTGCCCGTTCGCCGGGTTGCAGCAAGGGGTGGTGAATGTTTTTACCTTCTACTATACCGAGATAGGGCTGGCCGGTTTTTTTATCTGTCCACAGATAACAGCACATTTTTCCATCATAGCAATAGAAAGGCATGCGGTATTTCCAGGCTTCTGTGATATGGGGATTGTAATGGACGAGCAAGGTGCGCATAGCGAGCAGACAGCCTTTGGCGGGCTCAGATTTATTTTCAAACCATGCGTCTATGTCCCGGAGCATATGTGAAATTATGTGATGAAATTAGCCAATTACTAGCAGCAGACTACTTTTTTTCCTATCTTTCTTTTCTTGTTACTGCCTGCACATTAAATGTTCATGAATGAAGAAAGTCCTGGTGCCATTGCCTGATTACGGCTTCGATCCTACAGAAGCGGCTATTCCCTGGCTGTTGCTGACTGCGAAAGGATATGATGTGCAATTTGCCACCCCAGGCGGCTACAGCAGTATGGCAGATCTACGCATGCTGAGGGGAGAAGGTTTAGGTATCTGGAAATGGTTGTTGCAGGCCCGTGCAGATGCAGTGGTTGCTTGTCACCAGATGTCCAACAGTGAAGCTTTCTGTAATCCCCTGAAATATTCTGATATCCGGACAGATGATTTTGATGCATTGTTGTTGCCCGGCGGCCATGATAAAGGGATGCGGGTATACCTGGAGTCATCGTTGCTGCAGCAGGCAGTTTCCCGCTTTTTTATCCGGCAGAAGCCGGTGGCGGCGATCTGTCATGGCGTGGTACTGGCAGCCAGGAGTAAAGATCCGGTTACCGGCTTATCCGTGTTGTACGATTACAAGACCACTGCTTTACTGGCCAGCCAGGAGCGCACGGCTTGGCAGCTGACGAGGGCCTGGTTGAAAGACTACTACCTGACCTATCCCATTACCGTGCAGGCCGAAGTAAGCGGGGTGTTGCGGGAACCCGGGCAATTCCTTTCCGGTCCGTTACCATTGCTCCGCGACGATCCCCGGCACCTGGAAAAGGGCTTCACGGTGCAGGACCGTCATTATCTCTCCGCCCGGTGGCCCGGTGATGTGTATCGTTTCTCTGCGGAGTTCATCAAAATGCTGGGTTAAAAGTCCTCCTTAACGCCCATTCCTCCTGCATCCGGCATTTCCAGGTGCTTACCTAAAGGTTATCAGTCCGGTTTCCGTCGCCCACATTGTAGTAAATTTGTAAACATGAGTAAGCATGGAATAAAACGGCCGCTGTCAGTGTTAGACCTGGCACCGGTATTGGAAGGAAATACGCCTGCAGATGCTTTCCGGAACAGTCTGCGGCTGGCACAACACGTAGAAAAGCTGGGATATAAACGTTTCTGGATGGCAGAGCATCATAATATGGTCAGCGTGGCCAGTTCAGCTACTGCGGTGTTGCTGGGATATATTGCCGGTGGCACGCAGAGCATCCGCGTAGGCTCCGGCGGTATTATGCTGCCTAATCACGCGCCACTGGTAGTGGCAGAGCAGTTTGGCACCCTGGCATCGCTGTACCCCGACCGGATAGACCTCGGACTGGGCAGAGCGCCGGGTACAGACCAGGTAACCGCCCGTGCCTTGCGCCGCGACAGGCTTGGGGCCGGTCACGATTTTCCGGAGCAGGTACAGGAACTGCAACAATACTTATCGTTTGATAATCATACGAGCGCGGTGCGCGCCATTCCGGGAGAGGGCCTTGATATTCCTATCTGGATCCTGGGCTCCAGCACCGACAGTGCCTACCTGGCAGCAGCTATGGGCCTGCCTTATGCCTTTGCCAGTCACTTTGCGCCGGCACAACTGCACGCTGCCCTGAAAATTTACCGGCAGCATTTCAAACCCTCCGAATTTTTATCAGCGCCCTACACGATGGCCTGTGTAAACGTAATTGCCGCTGGTACAGATGCAGAGGCGAACCGCCTGGCGACTTCCTTTTACCAGCTGTTCCTGGGTATTATACGTGGAAAACTGCGCCGGCTGGGACCTCCCATCGATTCAATGGAGGGTGTGTGGAATGAATATGAAGCTGCGCATGCACAGCAGATGTTGTCGTGCTCCTTTATTGGCAGCGTAGATACCGTAGAAAAAGGATTACAGCGTTTTGTGGATGAGACGCAGGTAGATGAACTGATGTCTACCGCACATATCTACGACCAGGAAGCCCGTTTGCTTTCCTATGAGCTGTTAAAGGGGATTGCGGACCGGCTGGTATAAACACAGAACAATCCTGCATAGCCGCGTGTTAGGTGAGTAATAGTTGTTGTTATTTACCTATAAACGCTGAGCTATGCATTTTCCCTCATTCAGGCAATTTACCACGGGACTATTCCTGTTTTGCTCCCTGCATTTTTCCCACGAGTCTTTTGGCCAGCGAGGTGGGCGGGAAAGACCTGCCAGACAGGCGAACCGTCCTGCACCCGCGGCGAGACCCGCGCAGAACGCCCGTCCTGTAAACAGGCCAGGTGCGGCTGCACGTCCTGCAAATAATCAGTTGAACCAGACGCGGAATAATAATGAACGGATTAACCGGAATAACAATGCGCAGATTAACCGGAACAACAATGCGCGCGTCAACAACAATAACAACGCAAGGATCAATAACAACAACAGGGTCAACGTTAATAAGAATAACAACGTCAATGTTAACCGCAACAATAATGTAAACGTCAACCGTAATGTCAATGTGAACCGCAATGTAAATGTGGTGAACCGCAACGTAACGGTGATTAACCGTCCGGCTTACCGGGTGTATCCGGGCCGGTACAACTACTACTATCATCCTTACCGGCCTTATACCAGCTGGGGGCCGGTGTGGCATCCGGTTGGATTTCTGATCACAACACTGGCAGTAACCGCTATCGTGGTATCGGTGAATAATCAGAAATATCATTATGATCAGGGTGTTTATTACGCTCCGGCGCCTTCGGGCGGTGGGTATACGGTAGTACCGGCTCCTCTTGGTGCGGTAGTTACGTCGCTGCCTTCGGGTTATACCATGGTCCCCGTCTCCGGGAATAATTACTATTACTATGGCGGCGCGTTTTATTCAAAGTCAGGTTCTTCCTATACGGTGGTGGCTCCGCCGGAAGGCGCGATTGTTTCACAGATTCCTTCCGGCGCGAAAGAAGAAACGCTGGATGGAAAAAAGTATGTGGTATACAATGGTACGTACTATCAGCCGTTTTCGGATAACGGAAAGAATGCCTATGAAGTAGTAGCGGCGGAATAACGTGAACGCGTAAACGAGCTTTTGTGTGCCCCGCAGGATATTCTCCACTCAGCTGCCCGGGTATATGCCGGGCAGCTTTTTATTGTATCTTTATAGTATAGGTGGTCAGGTGGCAGCCTTAAAATCAATCTATGATTCAAACAATGCGAACAGTTATAACCGGTACTGGTAGCTTCATTCCTGCCAACAAAAAACTAAATAATGATTTTTTGCAACAGGAGTTCTACAGCGAGCGGCAGGAGCGGATACCTTCGGAAGGAGCGGACATTATCCGCAAATTTGAGGAGGTAACAGGGATTTCTGAACGCAGGTATGCAGATCTGGACATGAATGCTACGGAAATGGCCGTAGCAGCGGCCGTAGCAGCCATTAAAGATGCAGGGACAGATCCGGAGACGTTGGATCAGATTATTGTAGCACATAATTTTGGTAACGTATTAACAGAGACTATCCAGTCGGATGCCGTGCCATCGCTGGCATCCCGTGTGAAACAGGCTTTGGGGATCCGTAATCCTTCGTGTATTCCATATGATATTTTATTCGGTTGCCCGGGTTGGATCCAGGGTTTGATCCAGGCAGATGCGTTCTTTAAGGCTGGTCTGGCGAAGAAGTGCCTGGTGATAGGTACAGAAACGCTGAGCAGGGTAATCGACAAGTACGACCGTGACAGTATGATTTTCAGTGATGGTGCGGGCGCTGTGGTAGTAGAGGCGGTGGCTGAAACGCAGGCCGGGATCATCAGTGCCAGCGCGCAATCATACGCTATGGAGGAGCTGAACTATATTTATATGGGGAAATCCTATGCACCGGAAGCAGATAAAAGTGTACGTTATATCAAGATGCTGGGCCGCAAGGTGTACGAGTTTGCCCTGAAACGTGTGCCAGAAGCGATGAAGGCTTGTCTGGATGCAGGAGGGATTGATATTGCGGATGTGAAAAAGATCTTTATCCATCAGGCAAATGAGAAGATGGATATTGCCATCATCAAGGCATTCTACTTACTATACGGCATTAAAGATATTCCTGCAGACATTATGCCCATGAATATTCATGTATTGGGCAACAGTTCCGTGGCTACGGTGCCTACCTTATTTGATATGGTGAGGAAGGGACAGATTGCCAACCAGGAGGTACATGCCGGCGAGGTGATCCTGTTTGCTTCTGTTGGAGCGGGTATGAACATCAATGCGGTTTCTTACCGCGTATAGGCATAGGCGTAATGAAGTCATTTATCGTATAAGCGTTACCGTTCCTTTCCTGCTGAACCGGCGTCCGGTATAATCCACGCCCTGCACCATCCACACATAGGTGCCGGCAGGAGAGGGCTGGCCCTGCCAGGTGCCATTCCAGCCACCGGGGAGTTCTGCGCTGCGGAATACTTCCTGTCCCCAGCGGTTCCAGATAATAAAGAAGTCGAGTTTGGGTACGCCGGCGGCGATCACCCTGAAAATGTCGTTCCTCCCATCGTTGTTGGGCGTAAAAGCATTGGGGACGTAGAACTCCGGACCTTCATATACTTTCACATTAATATCATCTTCACTGCTGCAGCCTTCCGGAGAAGTAACCCGGAGGCGGTAGGTCTGGTCTTTCTGCAATACAGCCGTGGGGTTGGATACATAGGGGTTATTAAGACCGGTAGCGGGCGACCAGGCGTATTGTACCCGGTCGTTGAGCCATCCTGATTGCAGTTGCAATGGTTGTCCTTTTGCAACGATGGTGTCTTTCCCTGCCTGTGCAAATACGGAAGTAACCCTGACGGGAACATCTACGGTGGGGGATACGCACCCGTCGGCGCTTACGGCGTATAACCGTGCGGGATAGTAACCTGTATCCGCGTAGCGGTGGTTGTCGTTTTGTTTGATGAGTGTGGCGCCGTCGCCCGCGTCCCAGCGCCATTGTGCCAGCGGAATGCCGGGAGTGTTGTTGCTGCCGTAGAACCGGGTGGCAACGCCGAGGCACACATCTTCCCCGATACCGCTTACCTGCGGTGTTTCACTCACCAGGATGGATTTGGTAGCATTGCCGCTGCAACCCTGTGCAGAGGTGACGGTGAGTTGTACCTGCCGGTATCCGGGTGTGGTATAGGGCGCCATCGGATTTTTACCGGTGGCGGTAGCGCCGTTGCCAAAGTCCCATTCCCATTGTTGTGCGGAACCAACGGCGATGGTAGTACGATCTTCCATCTGCATTTTTGCATCCAGGCAGAGGGGATCCGGGCCGAAGTCTACAACGGGGTAGGCACCTATGATAAAAGGTGCTTTCAGGGTGTCTGACATGCAGCCGCTGTTATCTTCGATCAGTAGTTTCACCTGGTAGTTGCCGGCGCCCGGATACCGGTGTGCGGGGGGCTGTGGGGCCGTAGAAGTAGTGCCATCACCGAGGTCCCACCACCAGCGGGTAATGGCGCCAAAAGAGCTGGAATTGTCCTTGAACTGGATGGGGGTACCATCGCAGAATATCTGTTGCGGGTTAAAATCAAATTCGGGCCGCAAAGCGGCGCAAAATTCCTGTTTATTGGAGCTACCTCCGGTGGCGCCGGCAAATCCCCAGTAAACTTCCGGATCTCCGCTGAAAATATCGGTAACGAGGTCTTTGTCGAGGGTTAAACGGAGTTCATTGTCTATACTCACTTCCATGTGTTGCAGGGTAGCATCCCATTTTATACGGAACAGGTGCCAGTTGCAGTCTTCAATATTGGGACTATTGGCCAGTGCGGTTACGGGCGCAGTGAGGTTCCCTACGGGAGCAGCATGGTCTGATACGCCATTCATCTGGATGGCCACATGATCGTAGGGCGGATCATTTTCATCGAAGTTCTGCCAGGTATCTATAATAATGCCGAGGGAAGGTGAAATGCCTTTAAAACCGATGCCCTGGCCTGTAGCACCGAGGTTGGTGCCTTTGGTTTGCAGTATGAAGCCGATGCCATCTGCACCGTTATCATCTTTACAACCGAGGTTTACATCAAAAACATAGTTGAATGACTGGCGGAGATTGATTTTGTTCTTGTTCCATACGGTTCCGCTGACGAATTGCTGATCCGGGGTAAGTACATAGCAATTGCATGTACGCTGTGTGGCAGCGCCATTCAGTATGTAAGGGAGCAGCGTTTGCCCCGTCAGCCGGAAAGGGTGCAATAGCAGCAGACCGATGAAGAGGCATAGTAGTTTTTTCATATAGGGGAACCGGGCAGGTAGACAGATTGCCGTTAACAAGTTACATTCTTCGTTATTAAGATCAAAGCTAATTATTGGGAGACATTGCCTTTTTCTTTAGTTTTGCCCGGACCCAAAAGTGATGTTGACATGCAAATAACGATCAGTGTAAAACAACCCGGCAGGAAATATGCGCTTATAGACAGGCAGTTACTCGAAGTGGATGATATAACAGATAGCCCTTCTCTCCGTGAATTGCTGCAGGCTGTTGTAAAACAACAGGTAGCCGCCTATAACGATAAGCCACTTGAAAAGAACCTGCTGCCTTTTCTTTCTGCTGAGCAGACAGACGACCGGTTAGCTACCGGAAAAGCCGGTTTTGGTAGCATCTACAACGAACATAAAGCAGATGCGGTGAAAGCGCAGGAAACAGCCCTGCAGGCCTTTGAGGACGGCCTGTTTGCGGTGTTTATAAATGACGAAGAAATGAAGCATTTACCGGATAAAATTTCGTTAAATAACGATACAGTGATTACCTTTGTAAGGTTAACCTTTCTCGCCGGCAGTATCTGGTAGAGAGACATTATTTTAACCCGTCACGATTAGTAAAGACCTTTATTTATGGACGCAAAACAATTCCTGGAAAGCCGGGAACTCCCTGATTATTTCAAGAAAATAATAGCGGAGCTGGAAGAAGTACATGCCAGCGGCACCACGCATCGCTTGTTAACCAAAGATATGGCAGCATTAGGTTTGCTGTTATTACTGGAATCTCCTGAAGAAAAGAATGAACCCAACTTCGGCTATCGCAGACCTGTAACGTATAAGAATACACGTTATGACCGGATAGCTGCCTTATTGCCTGCACAGCAATGGAATGATCCGGCAGCATGGAACCTGCTGGTATATCTTTTCGGCGAGGAAAAAGCCGCTTATGTAAAGTATGCCTGGGAAAGGATTCCTTACCAGATGTACCAGGTAAATACTGATCGCCGCTCTTTTACCGCTCCCCATGATCCTGAAGTATATTTTGTTAACCAGTTAAACTTTCTCATCTACGCGGTACCGCAGACCTTCCAGGTAGTATACGTTCCAAAGACCCAAACCATCTGTTATGACCTGAGCATCACAGAGCAGATCCGCTATGATCAGGCCCTGAACAGTCACTATCTGTACCGGATCTGGGCAGCGGCTATCGACCTGGGAAATGAGGCGGTATTCCAGCTGATGGAAGATATTATTTTCAACAAGGACACGATTGGTAAGGTAACCCGACCTATTATCAAGGCATTGCTGAACAGTGAAAAACAGCAGGCCTGGGAACTGGTGGAGAAGTTATTACTGGCCGCGCAACGCCAGGAAGGCCTGCGGCAGACCATCCTGGAGTCGTTGGATGAAACCAGCACCGGTGCTTTGAAGTACATGATCAAAGTGCTGATAGATCATAAGATGACCCGCTTCTCTTCCGTGGTGCGTGCGGTGGATGTATGGGCCGGTCTTGGCTGGGATGCGGAAAAAGAATCTACGGTAAAAAAATTCCTGGAGAAAGCGCATGAATATCTGGAAACGCCGGCACTTATTCCTGCTGCGCTGCAAAGCCAGCATAACATGGAAGTATACATGGCACTGTGGGCCCAGGGGGTATATGATGTGGCTGTCACGAAACCTTTGCTGGAAGAGCTTTTTACTACCGGCAATACGCAGAAGCGTTGCCTGGCGCTGAAGTTTGCCCGGGAAACGAAATATTACAATATAGACATGCCCCTGCTTTACAGGGCATTGAAAGATAAAGAGGAAGTAGTGTTAGGTGCGGCCGTAACGGGCATCAACCAGTTGCTGCACGGACGTCGTGATCATTACAACCAGTATTTCCCCGAACTGTTCAGCCGCCTGCATGCTATTGCAGAACGCAGCAGCGGTAAGGAGAAAGTATTTACCAGCCAGGTGTTTTCCTGGATGAACATTACTTTCGACAGGAATGATGTGTGGCAGGCAATGCTGCACCTGATCGGTGATCAGCAGGACCGGCTGGATATCATGATGGGATATTATGATGAGATGAACCTTTCCCTGAGGGAGCAGTTGGCGCGGCAGATTTTTCCGGAACATGCTGCCTGGGGATGGAATGAGCAAACGTCGAAAGTAGCAGCGCTGACTGCCTTTCAGCGGAACTTCGCCATCCGTCTGTTAAAGGACCGGGGAGAATTTGTAGTGGATGTGGCTTTCCGGGCATTGAGCAAAGAACAGTTTGCTGTAACAGAGATGCCGGTATTTGTGGAGTTACTCAAGCGCAAAAGCGCTGGTGGCAGAAGCAAGGCCATTGCGTTGATCCTGCGTCAGCAGGAGGATGTAGTGGCAGCGGTGACTACGCAACTGCTGGAAGGGGATGCAGAACAACGTTTAGCCGGTCTCGATATAGCGGTGCAACTGAAAAAGGGCAACCGGTTGGTAAAAGAAATCAACGACTGGCAGGCATCGTTCAAGGAAAGAAAAAATATCTCGCAGCGCGAAGAGATGTTATTATTACAGTTATCCGCTGACAATGAACAGGGGAATTACACCGGGGAAAACGGCTATGGTTTATTTGACCGCGCGCTGATATCCCCGGTGGTAGCGCCTGTGGCGGATGCGGATGATTACTATGCGCAATGTCTGCAAACCGGGGAGTATGGTTTTTCTATGCCGGTAACGCAAATGCAGGAAGCCCTGAAAGCTTTGTACACGCTGATTCTTGAGAATGGTGATCATGAATACGAGGCAGAATCGTATGACGGGAGTCGCAGGAAAGTGCTGATTGCAAACGAGTTTTCGGCTAACAAGCCTTACTCGTATACCTTTGAATCACCGGAAGCGGAATATGCAGCTTACCCTTTGCCGGAGGTATGGGAGCAATGGTACCAGGAACACCATATACAGCCACGGGATATTTTCATACTGAATACGTTGTTACTGGATAAGCAGGAGCAGGGCGAAACGTGGCAGCAGTTAACAGCGGCCTACTATCCTGCTTTTGAATTGCTGATACCGGAAGCATGCCGTACAAAGCATACTTACCGGTGGTCCAATCCTTTGATGCGGGTGTTAACAGCTTTGCAGCTGATCCATCCGTTTGCGGAGCGGAATGCGTTTCTGCTGGGTGCAACCCGGAGGTTGTTTGCCTCTTTTACGCCGGAAGTATTATCGTATCAATCGGATGGTAAACAATATCCGTATACCCGTGGAGGTTGGCAAAAAGTAGGCGTATTGAATAAGCTGCCGGATCTGGTGAATACAGGTAAGCTGGCAGGCGATGAAATAGCGCAGGCATGGCAATTGTACCACTGGCGGCAGTTTACAGGTATTGAGGTAATAGAGGAGCTGCCACCGTTGACATTGTTTTGCAGCGCTTACGAGGCAGGGTTAATTTCTGAAAGTGAAATGTACCGTGGATTGATCAGCAAGGATAATCTGCGGCTGTTGTCGCAGACGCGGCAACGCAAGGATGCATTTGATTATTTCGGGCAATTTCCTTTCCTGAAAGAAATGTTTATCCGTGTGCGGGAACATTTCCTGGATATAGAATTGAAGCGGGGTGATACCGCTACAGCGGTAACGAAATTTGTTCCGCAGCTGGAAACTGTATATGGTATCAACCGCCTGGCAGAGATCCTGACGGGATTGGGTAAAACAACGCTATACCGGGGTTATATCTATGGTGGTTCGGATGATTTTACGCGGCAGCAGCAGTTTAGCACGTTATTGAAGAAATGTTTTCCTGCACCAGAAGATACGCAGGAGCTTTTTGATAAGACTTTGCAGTCGTTGAAAATCAGTGAGGCGCAGTTGATAGAAGCGGCGGTATATGCGCCGCAGTGGCAACAATTTGTGAGCAAATATCTCAACTGGAAAGGGCTGGATGCCGCGATCTGGTGGATGCATGCACATACGAAATCGTCTGGCGCGGCAGAGCAGAATGCAGAAGCAGAAAGTGAAATAGCGCGTTACAGTGCGGTAGACCTGGCCGATTTCAAGATAGGTGCGGTAGATAAAGACTGGTTCCTGAAAGCCTATAAAGAAATAGGAAAGGCCAGGTGGCAGATTGTGTATGATGCGGCCAAATATATCAGCGACGGGAACGAACATCGCCGTGCGCGTTTATACGCTGACGTTATTACGGGCGACATCAAACTAAAAGAAATTACGCAGAAAATAAAAGAGAAGCGTGACCAGGATTACCTGCGGATGTATGGCTTAGTGCCGTTGAGTAAAGCGAACCCGGATAAAGATGTGCTGGGGCGTTATGAATATCTTCAGCAGTTTAAGAAGGAAAGCCGGCAGTTTGGTGCGCAGAAGCAAACCAGCGAAGCGCTGGCTATCCGGATTGCACTGGAAAACCTGGCCCGTAATGCGGGATATGCTGATCCGCTCCGTTTAACCTGGGCGATGGAAACCCGGCAGGTACAGCAAATTTTGTCGAAGGAGACGCAGGTGCAGTATGACGATGTGAGCATCGGACTGGTGATCGATGCCACCGGAATGGCCGATGTGGTGGCGTTTAAGGGAGATAAACCCCTAAAAGCGATTCCGCCGAAATATAAGAAGGATGCGAAAGTAGAAGAGTTAAACGATTACCGTAAGATATTAAGGGAGCAGTTCAGTCGCTCGAAAAAATCGCTGGAAGATGCCATGGTAAGAGGCGATAGCTTTTTATACACGGAGCTGGCGAATTTATTTGGCCACCCGGTAATTGCGCGGCACCTGGAGAAGCTCGTATTTGTAGCGGGAGAGAAGCATGGTTTTTATCATGACGGTACCTTACATGCGCCGGGAGATCGGGAATTTGTGCTGAATGCCGATGACCAGATTTTTGTGGCGCACAGCTCAGACCTGTATCGTTTGAAGGTATGGAGCGATTATCAGCGTTATGCGTTTGAGAAACAGTTGCAGCAGCCGTTTAAACAGATCTTCCGGGAACTGTATGTGCCGCTGGCAGATGAACTGGCGGAGAAATCCATTTCCCGCCGTTATGCGGGGCACCAGGTACAACCCAGTCAGACCGTGGCTTTGCTGAAGAACCGGCATTGGAAAGTAGACTATGAAGAAGGGTTGCAGAAAGTTTTCCATAAAGAGGGCTTTGTAGCAAAAATATATGCGATGGCCAATTGGTTTTCCCCGGCAGATGTAGAAAGTCCGACGTTGGAAACGGTGATCTTCCATGATCTTAAAACGCATAAACCGGTGGCATTTGAGCAGATTTCCCCGCTGATATTCAGTGAGGTGATGCGGGACATTGACCTGGTGGTGAGTGTGGCGCATGTGGGTGGCGTGGATCCGGAAGCGAGTCATTCTTCCATTGAAATGCGGCGGGTGTTACTGACGGAAACGCTCCGGTTGTTTAAGATCGATAATGTGACGGTGAGTGGGCATCATGCCCGCATCAAGGGCCAGCATGGGGAGTACAGCGTTCACCTGGGCAGTGCTGTTGCGCATCAGTTGCCCGGTAAGTATTTGTCTGTGTTGCCGGTACATTCGCAACACCGTGGCCGTATTTTCCTGCCGTTTATCGACGATGATCCGAAATCTGCGGAATTGATCTCCAAGGTACTGTTACTCGCAAGGGACCAGGAGATCCAGGATCCGACGATATTATCGCAGCTTAGCATGAACTAACCAGTTATCTATCTCCCGAAAAAAATTAAATGGAAGTTATTACAGATTTTGAAAGCAGGCAGCTGTTTCTTTCCCGTAGCGGGGAAAAGACAGCTGCTCCGCTGTTATATAACAGCAAGGATGAACAGGTGCAGCAATGGCCGCAATATCCCGGCTACAGCGTGATTGCCTGGCATCCTGCTACCCGCAGGCTGGTATTGAATTCTCAATGGATCAAAGGATCCAGGAAGCTGGTGACGCGGCTGGTGGTGATGAATATTGATACGCAGGAAGAGGTGTACAGCACGGAACGGCATATGTACTACAATGCGCTCTTTAACGGGGCGGGTACGCATCTGCTGCTGGAAGCCTATAACCAGAAACCGTTGTGGGTGGATCTTCTTACGGGAGATGCCATTGCCGTACTGCCATCAGAAATCAGGCTGGCAAACGGTACTTACAACCCGGAACAGGACGTGTTTTATTTTCCCCTGGAAAAGAAAAAAGCCTATCTGCGTGTGGACGGGGCTGATTTCAGTAGTTCACTGGTGAAAACGCCGTATTCTGATAAAGTTGACCAGCTTGTTTTTACAAACGGGCAATACCTGGTGCTGACCGAAGGAAACCTGCTTTTTTGCTGTGACCAGCAGTTCCGGCCTATCTGGCAGCGTAATTTCTCGGATATGGGTGGCGACAGCGGCAGGGTCACCGGTACGGGTTTAGTAGTAACAGAAGATGATCAATTACTGTGTATCAGCGCCAGTTCAACCGAAAGCAACCGCTGGGGAGTGGAATATATTCTGTACAAACAAACCGGTGAGGTAAGGAATACCCTTCCCGGAGAGCAGGGGCGTGGGAGAGTAGCTGGTGGTTATTTCGATCACCAGGTGCTTTTGTTTACCATGAAGCTGCTGGATCTGCAAACGGGAGCGGTCGCGGACTTTTTGCCGGGTTTTAAGTAATTTGCAGCTGATTTCAAAGGTATATATGGATATAAGCGTTAACAAATACATCAGTGAAACAGGCTTTTGCAGTCGCCGGGAAGCTGATAAATATATTGAACAGGGCCGGGTGACCATCAATGACAACATTGCGTCTAAAGGTAACCGGGTGAAAGATGGAGATGTAGTAGAAGTAGACGGGGAGCCGTTGAAGAAGAAGAAGTCGACCGTTTATATTGCACTCAACAAGCCCAAGGGGATCACCTGCACTACGGATCTGAAAGACAAAACCAATATCATCGACTACGTCAACTTCTCTTCCCGGATTTTCCCGATAGGGCGGCTGGATAAGCGTTCTGAAGGACTGATCTTTTTAACCAACGACGGTGATATTGTGAATAAGATCCTGAGAGCCGGTAATCAGCATGAGAAAGAATACATTGTTACCGTTGATAAACCGTTTGACCTGGAGTTTCTCAAAAACATGCGCAGTGGTGTCCGTATCCTAGGTGTGATGACGCAGAAATGCTTTGTACAGCAGGAGGGAGCCAATCGTTTCCGTATCATCCTGACCCAGGGCCTTAACCGGCAGATCCGCCGGATGTGTGAAGCACTGGGCTATGAGGTAGTGGCGCTGAAACGTACCCGCATCATGAATATGACTACAAAAGACCTTGCACCAGGCAGCTGGCGGTATTTTACCAAAGAAGAGGTGAATAATCTCAACGCGCTGGTAGCCAACAGCAGCAAAACAGCAAAAGGAGGCAATGACCAGGATGGAATGGACGAATAGCCGATACCTGACCCTTCCTGTTACCCGGAATGAACAATTGGTTCCGGTGGTACTGGCTGTGACTTCGCTGCCTTTATTGGAACCTATCGGTTTCCTGCATCCGGAAGAGCATACCACCCTTACCGGTGAAGCATTACAACATTACTTATCAGGCCGCCTTGCTGCAAAGCTGGCGGCTTCTCATTTTACGCAGGTGCCAGCTGCTGAAATCTGCATAAGGACCGGTGTTTTCGGTCAGCCATTGCTGTATTGCCCGGGGCATTCCAATATACAGGTGAGCATTGCTCATAGTGGTAGTCATGCAATAGCAGTGGTGTTCCCGGAAGGACATCCGATGGGAGTGGACATAGAAGATACGCGTAATGCGCGTTTATTGTCGCCTTTAACGCCCGCTGAAGCCACGTTGGCAGCTGACCCCCTGCTTCTCTGGACAGCCCGCGAAGCGCTGTCTAAAGTACTAAAGACGGGATTGACCATTGACCTGGAGTTGCTGGCCGTGGCAGCGGTATCTTTTGAGTCCGGATTTCTGATTGTTACCTTCGCCCATTTTCCGCAATACAAAGCCATCAGCTGGATGGCGGGGCCTATGGCCTGTTCCCTCGTACTGCCGCTACGGAGCGAAATAGATCTGGCAGTATTGAAAACACTTACTTATCCTGTTTCCTGATATAGCTAAAGGAAGAATCCTGCCGGTTATAAGTGAAAATGAACTTACCTGTTACATCACGGCCCGGTAACGTTGTGCGGCCGATGCGCTGCTCATACACCGGTTTATGCGTGTACCCGACTACAAAAGAATCGACCAGTACATAATCGAGGTACAGATCCGTGAATCCGAGTGATTTCATATCCTGGAACGCGTTGCGGCTTCTGTCGTTCATATTTTGCAGGCTCCACATATCCTGCGGGAAATGGTGAAAGCTGCGGCGGAAATCTTTTACTGACTCTACAAATAAAATAGTGGGCTGTACAGCGGCGCGTTTCTTTTTTGTTTTCCAGGGGATGGTGAAGCCGTCATCGTCGCGTTGCTGCTGGTATAAAAGTCCGTCGGCACCACGGGTGTAGGTGTATGATTTCTGGGAGCTACAGGCGAGCATAGGTAATGCTAAGAGGAGGTACTTTTTCATATACTTCCTGAAGTTATTTTTATTTTTTCTGAAAAAAAATTTGGAGGATTGAAGGGATTTTCTATCTTTGCAACCCATTAAGAATGAACGTGGTAGCAGATTCCCTAGCTCAGTTGGTAGAGCAATACACTTTTAATGTATGGGTCTTGGGTTCGAGTCCCAAGGGGATCACGAAGGAGCGTAAAAATAGGTACGCTGACGTAATTAAAACCTTGTAGAAGCTGATTCTACAAGGTTTTTTTGTTTTTAGTGGTAATTGTGTGAAAAGATAAGTAAGGATAGAAAAGTGAGCGTTGAGGTTAGCAATAGATTCATTAAATTGTGCTAACCGTCACTGGCCTTAAATGCTATACTGTATTGCGTTTGATCAATGTTAAGTGATGTCAGGATAAGTGCAATTGAAACAATTTTGGTTAACTTAAAACAAGTGTCGTATGACCAGCTTTTCTGTTCTTTTCTGGCTCAACAAGAGCCGTACTAAAAACAATACGCCCGCTATCTATCTTCGCGTCAGCGTAGGCGGCAAACGTGCAGAACTTTCCACGTATCAGTATGTAACCCCGGCATTATGGAATGCCTCCGCTCAATGTGTTAAAGGAAACTCCGAAGAAGCACAGGCGATTAACCGACAGTTACTCACCCTGAAAGCCAATCTACACAAGCATTACAGCCTTTTAGTTACATCGGGTGAACCGGTAACCGCTGCTGCTGTTAAAAATTCTTTCGCGGGAATTACGGAACACTCCCGGACTTTATGCGAAGTGATAGACTTCCATAACCGCCGGTTTGCAGAGAAGGTAAAAGCCGGGAAAAAATCCGGGCGAACGCTGAAGCGCTTTGAGATCACTAAAGAAAAGGTGATCGCCTTTCTGAAAGCCCAGTACCATGTATCAGATAGACCATTATCCGAAATTCGTTTTTCTTTTGCCCCGGATTTTGAGCATTTCCTCACTACGGTGCAGGAAATAGGAGCCAACACTGCTATGAAGTATGTGAAGATTTTAAAGCAGATGCTTAAATTAGCTGTAGATCAGGGCTGGTTAGTCGTTAGCCCGTTGGCAGGGTTTAAATGTACCTATGAAGATCCGCAGCGGGAGCGGCTTACGATGGATGAAATTATGGCCTTGTATAACAAACAGCTGATTCCACGATTGGCAGAGGTACGCGATATTTATCTGTTCTGCTGCTTTACTGGCTACGCCTACACAAATGTATTGCACCTTACACCAGATAACCTCGTGATTGGCATTGATGGCGAAAGATGGATAGTGAAGGATAGAGAGAAAACCCAAACAGCCGAGCGGGTGCCGTTGCTACCTATTCCGTTGGAGATAGTAAACCGATACAAAGAATCCCCGTATTGCCAATTACATCGCCGTTTATTGCCCGTTAATAGTAACCAGCGGTATAATGCCTATCTACAGGAAATAGCCACGCTATGCGACATTAAGAAGCATTTAACGACGCACACAGCGCGGCATACTTTTGCTACCACAGTGACGCTGGAAAATGATGTGCCCATTGAAACGGTGAGCCAGATGTTAGGGCATAAATGTATCCGCACTACACAGATTTATGCGAAGATCACACAGCAGAAGGTTAGTAATAATATGCGGGCGTTGCGGGATCGGTTGGCTGCTCCTGGAGTAGGATTGCAGAGGACAGTTTAACCTGGTGTCGCTGCTGCGGGCTTGCGCCTTATAAACAAATGTTTTTTCAACGGTAGATCACTACAGGGCTTCATGAAAAAACATTTGTTTATAAGGCGCTTTTTATTTTCGCGGGTATTTTTTTTTCACCGGCATGTTATAATGTGTTAGAGGTATTCTGTCAAATTGTCCCTCAATTTCCAGCTTCGCAGAAATTAGCAAGATAACAGGTTGTATCACAACCTGCCTTTTTAGCGCTTTCCCTCCGAAGTCGGGCGCTGGTTTTAACCCCTTTAGAATTTTTAGGGGTCAAGGTTATTACTCAACATTTAATTGGTTTTGGATAGATAGTTCCACGCTTCGACCTTTATTTAGGAAACCCGAGTTAACCCGAAAGGCCCTTTACAAAATGCAAAGGTTTGTCAATGGTTCCAGGTTACAAAGCCAACCATCCACACATGGGTTAAGAGTGTGGAAATTCGTCACTTCAAAGTCAAATCCCGTGTTTTCTTCCTTCAGCAGGTGAATATTTGTCGGGAGTTTACTTTATGCTGATTTGAATATTAAAGGATCACTTAGGTTGATGCCAATTGTCTTTAATAGAAAAACGGCACCCCAAAAGCTGCATTTTAATGAGTGGTTCCTCCGCCCAACCATGATCCGGTGCTATCATTTACAGAGAGTTCATAATAATACAGCCATAATGTAATCCATGGGATAATCGTATCACCCATTAACTTTGAACTATTGAACTCTTCAAAGTCTGGAAAGAACAGGCAAAGCTTTTCACCATCGTAGGTATGGTGCAATTTTTTGAGGTTCTTATTTAGGATTAGCTTCGGAGATGTAATTTTTACCTCTGGAATTTTACCAGGAATGTACTTTATTGTAAAATTATATTGCTGACTCCGAGCCGTTGGCTGGCAGTAACCTTTTATGTGAAGTTGCCCTTTTTCAACGTAAGCTTTGAATTCAGGGTACTGTGATTTGATGTACGCCGCCTGCTCTCCAAGATTTCTTCCTTTAATTTTATTATATTTTCCTCCCATCAAAAGTGTTTTTAGGCACCGGAATTGTGCCTGCGACACTCGCGCTGGTCAAGATCCCTGTCTTTTTTTCCATCAGAAGTTTTTGATTAGCACGATATTTTTCTACCAGCTCTGCTTGTAGGCGAATCGCTTTATCGTAAGCGGCATCTCCGAACAATGATTTTATTAATTCATCTTCCTGTAAAATGGTCAACCTTCCGGTTTGTAGTTCCGACCATACGGAATTGAAATGATTGACAAAAAGCTTGAATTGAGTATAGTGCTTTTTATCATTGTTCCATTTATCGGTAAATTCTTCTGTGATATCAACTGGATTGTAAAGTTTGAACTGCGAATCCTTACTTGATGTAATTAGTTGACTTATTCCTGTCATTATCCCCGAAATTGCGCCGAAGATCGAGTCATCATTTTGATAATAATGCCCTGCTAGCGTAGTTAGTATGATGCTCGATGGTGCATAGTCTTCATCGTCATCGAAAAATACATCTCTCGCTTTTTTTATCAATTGAACTGCCCGTTGTAGCGGTTTTTTGTCCATAAACGAGTCTGGAGGTAGGTCTTCTAGTGAGTATGCCTTTTCCAGAAGGGATGTTTCAATTGAATTTGCCCTATCAATAAACCATTTGGCATAAGCACGGGGGCTACTTGGCGTCCATTTTCCCAATGCTCTGTCAGGAACCAGTATTCTATCCTCATCAGAATAAGTCCGCTGGCAACCAGGTAGAATATCCATGTGGAATTCGCCGGCATAGTTGAGTCTGATGCATCTGTTTTTTAGTTCAATCATCTCTGCATATGTTCCCGAAGCCATAAGGCGACGTTTCAGCTGATTGTATATATACGAAGGGGTATGCTTCTGCCAATCAAGTTGGAGGTGGACAACTATATCTAAATCAAATTCATCACCTATATTAGGTCGGATCGTCGTGCCTGTCTTAACCGAACCCTGAGGATAAACTTCAAAATCGACATCCTTGAAGAATTCATCATCATCTTTCAGCCAGTTGCAGACGGCTGCATACGCTTCTTCCATCTTCTCTTTTCTCGTCCTGTTTAGTTGGATGCTTTCCGCCATCTTATCCAACAGGTCATCGAGTTGTGTATTTTTTTCTTTAAATATTAACATTACAGGATTTTTTTACTGTGTTCTAGAATTACTTTCCCGCTAGCGGTATAACCCGTCTTGATTTCATCAGCGGTTGCAAAAATGTATTTTTCACTTTCCTCATTGAGCAACTTTTCAAATGCAGCTTTTTGCTCTTCATTCTCCCAATTAAGCTCAAAAATATCAGCATATAGAAACTCATCTACTGGCCACTTTTTTGAACGTTGAATTGATGTCATGTTTTTTTTGATGAAGTCGTACTGGATATATGGAAAGGTGTTCGCAGAAACCAGTCCCTCTTCAACAAGTTCCTCATGAAACTCCCGGTGGGGATCAATTTCACGGTTTTTTCTAGATTCAAACCATGATAAAAAGCGCCTCAACATTTTCCGCTTCTTTATAATCAGACGGAGGTCATTTCGGCTATGGGCAGCCACTTCCATGTACGTACAGGGGATCGCGTCGATTTCAGTAAAATCGTGAGTAGTTCCTTCCTTTGAATAACGATAAACGCCTCCGACAGGCTGATAACCCGGTTGATCCCTATGGTTTCGTACTAAAAAATATTTACCATTAATAGAGATTCTAAATAAATAAGCTATTGATACTCGTATCTCACTGTTGGGGTTAATAAACGTGGTAGACAAGATAAGTTTGATTTTCTTATGATTCTCCCAGATGTAGACGACAAATTCAATTAGTGACGCTGATAGCAAACCAAGATCGAACTTTATCCATCCAGCCCTATCTGAAGGCTCCTTTATTAGCACAAGTGTTAATATAAATGCTACACACGCGGCTAAAAATTGTATTATACTTTTTTTATTCATTAATGAAATTATTGATTTGGCGATCTTTTGTCAAAATGCAAGCCATCCATCAATTCTAACATATTATTAACAATTCATTAGTAATTTTGTATGTAAATAGTTGGTTATCAATATATGACAGTTTTGTCAGTGATTTGTTATGGCTAAATCGATATAGCTGACCTTGTTTCTGCCACAATTACATTATGTAATAATTTAATATTTATATATAATTAAAGATTAAATTATTAATTTTTTTTAAAAAATAACTCTTTTGTGTAAATATGTCAGGCCGAACCTGATCTGTATGATATCTCGCTGTAAATAATATTAACCTTTGTTTTCATGTTCTGTTCCAAAAAACAGGATTTTTTTAAATTATTGATTATCAATTTAAAATAGCCGGTTTTTTGTAAAGTAGAAATTTTTTGGAATAATTATAACGGGTGGAAGTGCTGTCGGACAGGAAGATTATACAGACGGCCTTGCCGCCTGTATGCGATGACTGAAAGGGCCGCCTTCGGCATCCCTTTCTCGGATTCGAAACGGGCTTCGCTCCGTTAGCAAGCGGTGTTTTTGCTTCGCAAAAACCGCTTGCCCTTCGCTCCCGGTGGTCGCAAAGGGGTAAATACAGCGGAGATTTAAGGGTAGATTGGGGCCGGTGAAAAGAAAAAAGCCACTGCAAAAGCAGTGGCTTAGATGTATGGATAGAGTACTATCGTAATGTTATTTCTTTGGTTGCTTGCCCTGTAGCAGCTCGTTTTTTTCTTTTTCACTGGCAAGCATCCGCTCGTAGAGTTCTATTTTCTCATCGTACAGTTGCACGATTTTGTCGATTGGATTAAAAGTAGGATTGTTATTTACTATGTAAGCACCTGCCTGTTGGTTATGTGAAAATGTGTTGGATATAATATTGATTGCTGCTTCTTCATTGAAGTTTTTAATAGCTTCGGGAGATACTTTCAATATCTTTGCTACTTGCTCTAATATCTCTTGTTCCACTGTTTCTTTCCCTTCCAATAGGGAAACTTTCTTCTGATTCCAATCATCTCCTAATTCAAAAGCCAGTGCATCCTGCTTCATGCCTAGCATCTCGCGGAAGCGTTTAATATTCTTTCCTTCGTGTACTTTATTGGGCATATCAGTGTTTATCATAGCTACAAATATAATGGTTTTCAGAGAAGCTAAAATAGGCAATATCCGGCATAAAATATCTGTATAATATTCCTTTTTCTTTCCAAGATAGATGTTTAAAGTATTGAATATGAGGTGGCTGTTCTGGACCTTGTGCTGGTCATTTTGATAATCATAAAATCAAAGCTATGGAGCAAACCAAAGAAATTCTCAATACACCTTCCTTTAATGAGGGGGAATGGTTAAAGCTACTTTTCCTCATAAGTGATACGCAAGACTGGCTTAATCATCTGGCTTACGGAGCCATGCTACAAATCCCAATAAGAGATAGGAGGCAATTGTTCAGAAAAACTTATTATTTGAGTGCAGCCGCGCTGACCCACATCATAGAGCGGCATTACTACAAAATACTGCGATATCCCGCTGCCAGCAAGTTTACCATTCCGGTTATAGAAATACTATCAGTCTTACGGGATGCCAGTTCTGCGCCTATAGAATACGTTCCGGGGTCTATAAACATTCAACGGACTGCTGATACAGGTCGAATTATCGGGGTTGATCGGGATGACCTGCCAACGAGCTTAGTTACAGTCGTTACAGATGGAGGAGGTCGCATAACAACGGCTTTTCCGGGTAACCTTAAAAAGATGATCGTATGAGTACCAAACTAAAGATCAGTAAGGAACTGGAAAAGCAGTTTAATGAATTTTTGGAATACCACCCTGCCAAACGTGTCAATCGTAGTCTACGCGAGGTTTTCATGACCTATGCGTCCTATTCATTAAACGTTGTTCCACTGAATATGGAAGAAATTATTTGGGATATGCAAAGCCTGATGGAACTATTTGATATGGCAGAGGATGAAACAAAGGACTGGCCGGAGAAATGAATTTTGAATGCGAAGCATGAGAATTTAAGGGTTTGGGTATTACCAAAACATAGCTGGCTGTACGTAGTAGATAGCCATTAGTCCTTTTTGATTAAGAGCTTATTTTTCTATAAATTGACCTAAATACTCTCGGTACCATGGGTAGACAAGTGACTTTTTTTCTTCATCCAGATGACCAAAAGGATTTCGATACTCTCCTAAAATCGTTTGGAGAGGTTCAGATTCTTTCATATTATCACTATGATAACAAAATTTCAACAGTGGATGATACATTAATCAAAGGATTAGGAAAACAGGCGAATCGGGTGTATCTAGTCAGGCCACAGGATTTTGAGTTAATGAAATTATCGCATATTGAGAAGTTTGGCTATTGGCTCCTAAAAGACAATGAGTTGCCTGTCTTACATTTTGACAGATGTAGTTTTGATGGGAATGAACTTCACCAAGGACGTTTGTATTTTCAGCCCCGGTACGCTGAAAGTATGCAAATAGTCAATAAATCAGAGGATTTTATAAAATGGGCTGATAGTATTATTAAGGTGGTTAGACGGAAGTTGAAAAAACATAAATTTGATATGGACGGTTGGGATTATACCGACCACGTAGGGAAAAATGCTTTAAACTGGATAGAAAGTAACAACCCGAAATCTTGTGGAGGAGGCTCTAGTCTTAAAATTTAAAGTATCGATAGTAAGTTATATCTTTAAATAGATTTTTCATATATTTACCTATCATTACCCTGACTATAACGTTTACACGTAATCAGGTTAGCATAACGGTTAGCAATAAACGCTCACCACTATCAAACACTCATTCTACAAGACATTACGAACATACGTGCTACTCCCAAGGGGATCACAGAAAATTTTCAAAGCTCGCGCTGGTCGCGGGCTTTTTTTTGCGCTCTAATTTACGCCATAATGATTGCGTAAAGTGATTGGGATTATGCGGCTTTACAAGAGCAGAACCGAATTTCATTTAGTGGTACATCCCGTTATGGGGACAGTTGAAGGCATTTACTCTATGCTGGCAATCTCGCGGAGAACTTTAAGCCAGAACTGGCGGAAACTCAGATCTTAATTTTCTACCACAAAGGCTAATTAATTGAAAAGGTAAAACATCCTATATAACCTCGATGCACTTTATAAAGTAGCACACCTCCTGCATCAGCATACATTTGCGAAATTCTTAGAAAGAGGCTGAAGAAATCAGATAAATTTACATAGGCTGACAGGAGTACCGGATATCTACCGATAGATAACCATAAAGCAGGAAAGCTTAAAAGTAGTATATTGGCTGTAGTTTATTCTTTATCTATGAAATCGTTCTTACTAAGCCTCCTATTAATAATAACATTATCCGCCTATGCTCAACAAAACAGGCAACCTTCCGTTCCATTATTCGATCAGGCCAGAGAGATGTATGATGCCGGAAAATATGACGAAGCATTGTTGTTGGTGAATCAATTATTGGCTAATAATATGGTCAGTGAAAAGGTTTTCGATTTGAGAGGCGAAATTTACCTGGCTAAAGGTAATACAGATTCCGCGTTGGTGAATTATAATACGGGCTTACTATTAGCCCCAACTGATCCGATGCTTTATCTTCACCGTGCATTTGCCTATTGCAGGATACACATGTATGATGAGAGCATAGGAGATTATAATACTTCCATAAAGTATGCAGGCAGTGATGCTGTAAAATATGCTATTATCGCCAACAGGGGAATGGCGCGTATCATGAGCGGAGATTTTACGGAAGCCTATAACGACTATAAAATGGTGCTTGAATTCGATTCGACCGATGTTATGGCATTGGTGGCTATGGGTTCCGTACTTAGAAAATTAAAAAGAAACAATGAAGCTACCTCGTGCTACGAAAAGGCAGTTAGTCTTGTCCCGAATGAGATTGTTGCTGTCGGGGATTTAGGGTTTCACTATATGAGTATGGGAGATTATCAGAAGGCCATCAGACAGTATGTCAGAGTACTTGAAATAGATCCCGATAATGCCCTTGCATACAATAATATGGGTCATGCAAAATATCAGCTGAAAGATCTGAAGAATGCTTTGAAAGATATCCAGCGATCTGTTGCTTTAGATCCTAAGAACTCCTACGCCTACAGGAACAGAGCTTTGGTATATCTGGCGATGAAACAGGTTGATAAAGCCTGTGAAGACCTTCATCAGGCAATTGATCTTGGTTATATTGCCATGTACGGAGACGATGTGCTGCTGTTACTCGAAAAGCACTGCGGCTTATAAACTGGCTAAACGTAATCCCAGTAGGATCACATAAAACGCTCAATCTTCTGGTTGAGCGTTTTTATTTCTAACAAATCCAAAAGCAACGTTATGCTTACAATTTGAGAAATTCAATCAACTCTTTCGCAGCAGCCCGGCCAGCACGGTTGGCTCCAATAGTGGATGCAGACGGGCCATAACCGGTTAAATGAATCCGTGGATCTTTGGCAACTTGTGTCGCTAATCTCCCGGTCATTTCGATTCCGCCTTTATCATTCATCAACTTTAAAGGAGCAAGATGGTCTAAAGAATGACGAAAACCTGTATTCCAAAAAATAACATCGGCATCGAGTATCGTTCCATCTGCCCATCTGACACCTGTTGCCGTAATCTCCTCGAACATGGGTTTCCGATCCAAAACTCCTTTCTTCAGCATTTTTTCAATGGCAGGAGTGATTGGCAATCCAGTTACAGATACTACTGAATCTGGCGGCAATCCGGCCCGCACTCTTTTTTCCACCATCGCAACAGCCTCATGTCCCAATTCAGGTGTAAATTCATATTTCCTGAAATCAGGAGGGCGACGGGTTACCCACGTGGTTTGGGTTACCTCAGAAACTTCTCCCAATAATTGAATAGCTGAAATTCCACCACCTACAATAATAACGTGCTTTCCGGCGAATTCTCCGGCATTTTTGTACTCACCCGTGTGCAGCTGCCTTCCCTGAAACTTTTCCCATCCGGGATACCTTGGACAGTTTGGCGTTTTCCAGGTACCTGTAGCATTAATCAATCCCCGTGCACTGAATTGGATTCCATTTGTCCGGATGATAAATCGTTCGTTTCTCTCTGTAACTTCGCTCACTCTTACAGGACGAATTACAGGAAGTTCAAAAGTTTTTTCATATTGCTCATAATATTTTGGAATTGCAATGTTTGCCTGTAATTCTTTATCTTTTGTATTTACAGCATCGGCAAAGCCCATTCCAGGCAGGTCATTGATACCGTTAACATTACTCAGCGTTAAAGAATCCCAACGATGTTGCCAGGCCCCACCAGGGCCGAACTCATCATCTAAAACTACAAAGCCCTTTCCAGGTTTTATGCCCTCTCTTTTAAGATGGTATGCTGCGGATAAACCCGCTTGTCCGGCACCGATCACAAGAATATCTACCTTGTAAAATATATCAGGCAGAACTTTATTTAATGCTAAAGAATCGGTATGATGTATGTCTTTATCAGGTTCCATTTAAATACATTTTTGCGCTTTGCCTGGCAGTTTCCCACCTTATTTTTACGGACTGCATGTTACCCGCAATTTAGGGAATGTATCCGTTACCTGATCTTGTACTTCATGTTTTTTTTAGTTGGAAGTTCCTGGCAGTAATTGTTTAAACTTCTGTAGCCTCGGTTTGTATAGTTTTAAGCTAAGCTATCTCTGGTACAAGGAGTATAACAAAGCGTTAAATGAATTAATTACCAGGTATCAACACTTTTGATTAACGACTTTTAGGGCTTTTACAGATAAGTTAAAGAACTTTAAAGCTACTTATAATACATGGCTAGCTTCGGTTCGAAAAAAAATTGCGGCGCATATTCATGTCAATTTCAATGACTACTAAACGACGGTGACGGATTTTAAAAAGGAAGATCCGATTGGAATTATTTCGGCCTTTCTTGATCTATTGATTCTAACTTCAACAGTTCACGACTAAAATATTACCAGAATCGATAGATAAGTATAAGATGCTGATTTCTTAAAAACGGAGGCAACTTATCAATATTTCAATAAGGAATGTCAGAAATAGTGAAAGAAATAGACATTGCAAAGGTTTATTTTGAGGAATTGTGCCATCTGCCGGCTGCTAAACTGCTGGATGGATTGGAATAGATTGAAAGGGCTGCAGTCAATCAGATTAGCACAGCCGCTAGCAAACATGTAAGTTTTAGTTTCTCAGGTAGAAGTTGTCAATAGCCTATAAACTCAACCATAAATAGCTTATTTTGGCATAAGTAAATGCAATGGTCAACATGGATAAACTTTCACAAATAGAATGGGAAGATAAGATTTTACTTCCTCAAATTTATAAGGATTTTTATAGACGTTGTTCTCGTTCTATACCGGCAGGTTTAGTAGGAACAGACCTACGCAATTATTATCCCGACTTGAACAAAGGGGCAATTGAGCTTTTAGAAGACGATGGAGCCGAAATCTTTCTGGATAGTAATGACTTTGTTTTTATGATGCATCAAGGGTACATGTTTTGGTACTTCAAAGCCGATGGTAATCCTGATCCGATTGTATTTGGGTACCATGAAAATCGGTTAGAACCGGATAATATGGGGTGTTTTTCCAATTTCATCAAAGAGTTTTTGTAGTTGATCAAATTCATGTAATAATAAAATAGTGCGCTGTATTGGTAACCCAAATCAATGTGATACTAATGATTGAATTAATTCAGGCTAAGATAACAACGGCTGTAAAGGGTTGGAATACTGACTTGCAGAACTTGGCTAATAGTAAAGAAATAATAGCTATAAATTTCGGAGCCCAAAAGGTATACAATGGATTTGAGCTTTATCTTTCCGGACATATTTGGTATGATGAGCACAATTTATGGTTATTGGATAAAATGTGGTCTCCAGATAAAGACTATATTTCATTGGGTAGGGAATCATTAGAATTTGATAGGCTTATAATTTTAGAGGAATATGAAAATATTTTGAAGAAAGAAATTACTAGTTCAAAAGATTTGTATCGGGATTTTATTGTAGCTGTAGGTCTCGTTGATGGTGAAATTAAGCGACTAAAGTAAATTTGAACACGAAAACAAGATATTACCCAGGAATTGACCTGACGAAAGTCTAACCTTTTCGGCCTTCGTCTGCGCCGTTTTAAGTTGATAGTTAACTTCGTCAAACCCATAGCGCTATTTTTATTCAAAAAATTTCCACATTGATTATATAACATTGATACATTTTAATTAATCTGGGTTAACACCGTTTGTAACAGAATGATAAAATAAGCGTCTGGAGCCTCATCATGTTCAGGTGGGCAGAGATCACTTGTTTAATCTCCAGTAGGCACATCACATGTTGGTAAGACAATGTAAAAGAAAGGCATGCACTACCGACTCCCATCACTGGAAGCATAAATATTTTAAATGTCTGGATCTCACCTATCATTCAGACAAGGGTATTCAATATTGTTGTAAAGACTATGTAGATTTACTTACCGAAAATGATATCAATATCAGTATGACATAAAACGGTAGTCCATATGAGAATGCGCTCGCAGAAAGAGTCAATGGTATTATAAAATAAAATCAGGATTTACATGACAGACTGTAAAACGATATCAGGATTATTTCTTCATCTGTATAGCTATATCAGGACGAGACAAGGACGAGACAGTGCTGGCTTAATACTAGTGTAGAGCTAGTGTAGAGCTAGTGTAATGCTAGGTTCACTTGCCTATAACTTACTTATAAGTTGTAAATAAACCCTGGATATCCCATATCAGATAAATACAGGTTATGTATAGGTAACAGGTATTTGATGCCCGTTTTTATACTATCTTAACAAACTGGCAAATTGCGCCAAATCCAAAAGATCGCTTGGCTTTTTCTTTATCACTCTAAATGGACGGAAAATGTATATAACATTATTAGATGTCAAAAATGAGAAGGAATACCCTATAGAAGGTATTACATATCAATATCTTTATTCTGTATTTTTCTTATTAGAATACGAATTTGACTTGTATCTTGAAATTGATAAACCCGTTTCTTTTTCTGGTAGAATGCTGGATCTTTTATATGATCGAATAAAAGAGCAAATGTGTGTGTTGATTAACACGCTTTATAAAGAGCCTTCTAATAAGCTTATGAGTAAGCATCCTGGATGGTTCATTAAGTTTCAGTTCGATGATAAGAAGTTTATTGTAGATTATACTACTTATGCCCCAGGGAAGTTAATGTATATACTAAGTAGTAGGTTAGATTTTATTAATTCGATTAGGATGTCAGGAGAAGAGTTAGTGATAATTGCTAAAAAATAGTTGCTACAGACTGTATATTAAAGTAAATGGTCTGCCATAATTGTCAGGTCATTTATTTTAGTATTACTTGTAATTTAGATCTGGCAAGGAAAGCATCCAGAAGGGTCTTTATCTTTATCAGGGAGGTCGTTAATCTCTTAAAGCCGCTTCATCATCTTGGAATCTTTAAGTATGTTGGCATCATTGGTTTCTCTTGGCCAATGTCAACAGTTGTATCCAGGGTAAATGCCAGTATTCTAACGACATCAATGAAGGTAGTCTCTTATCATGTTCATAGCGACCAATCACAATATGAACGGAGCCTGATTTTATAGGGTTTACCAAAATTATGAAACGTATGCGGTACCATGATCTTGGAAAAGATAAGGATGGGGAGTATATTCGGGTAGATAAATGTGACGACAAAGTTATTGAAAAGGATTATAGGAATAATAAAATTAAGGTCTTAGGGCCTGCGGCAGAAATTGTATGAATGTAACTGAATTTAGAGCCCGGTTATTGGCTATTGCTGGTCTGTATCCCAATGATGATAACTCCTGGATATACGAAATGTATCTTCCCGGTTTAAAAAGTGATAGCATTAAAGAAACGGGAGATTTATTGAATGACCTATTCAATAACTTAGATCTGTCTAATCTGAATATTACAGCAATTAGTTTTTATAATAAGGTTAGTGAAGATGCTAATTTTTATCATATTGGTTTTATTGATACGGGTAAGATTATTATTGATAAAAAAGCAAAGAAGTGTTGTTGTATGAGGATGGAGATCTGCTATTCCATCTGGCAGTGGACCTATTGGCTTATCTTGAAATATTAATTTTACTTTCTGCATATAGCATACAAGGTTATTTTGGCCATGTTTTTACAAAAGAAGAGAAAGAATTAGTATTAATGCAATGTAAAGATGTTTTAAGAATAGAAAAGTATTTTCCATATTATGAAGTGTATTTTTCTTAGGAAGGATTTAACTGGTATAATATAAATGATAAGTGGGCGCCTCAGTACTGTGAATGCCAAAAATGCTTTTTAATAACAGCAACCACAGGTACTATTCAGTCTACGCATTAGTCTGGAACAGCATCGCATTAATTAAACGAAATAGAAATATTCATGAAACTAATTAACAGCAAAGCTGAACAAGACTTCCGGATTGAGCTTATTAAATCTAAGGACTCACTATTTGGTTTTGGCAGTCGGTTGCTACCAGTATTAAAGAAGATTCATCCACAGATGACAACCGCATATATCCTTGATTGGATTCCTGAGCAGGGTGAAGATATATATACAATACTAATTGATGATGCCATTATCACTACTATTGAATTAGAGAAAAATGGTGCTGTTGAGCCTATCATAGAGATAGCAACAGTTGTACAATACCTAGATGGTCTCGCCAGGCGAAATCAAATTCAGCTGGCGGTAGCTCTTGATTTGGTTCGGGATGATATGCTAGGGAAGATGTGAAAACGGTGAGTAAACGCTTGGGATTGCGCCTTAAAGAAAGAATTTGCTGCAAATATTCTTACATAAAAAAGCAATTGCTGTTTCCGGCGAAGGGCTGGATTTATACAAAGATTATCTGCGGGGGCTGGTTGAAGCACAACCATGCCCTCCTTTATATGAGTTGGTAACCATGTTGCTGCATCAACAGGATTATTGGGCCGTTAATTTCGAACCTGAGTACGATGGCGTTGAGGTGATACAGGCCGGAACGATAGGGGATGTGATAGACGGAATTGATTACTCGTTCAAAGTAGTGGAAAGAGGATTTTTCCTGTGGAAAGAAATAAACAATAACTCTTTTTAATACCTTTCTCCATATTTAACAACTCCAATCCTGTCAAATACCATCATTTTTGTAAAATCCAGGTTACTAAGCGTTAGATTATTCTTTTGTAGCGGTTCCCGAATTGTTTGAGCGGCAGTTGCTGTTGGCGTTAGAAATGAATGATGGCGGTCTATCACCAAATAGATTGTTGAATCGGGGAAGTGTTGCGCGATAATTTTGTTAACCTTGTCTTCGTTGTAGTCGTCGCCAACCCCAATGTAACTCCATTCATTTCGGTTGTGCATCACCCATTTAATGCGGCCTGCATAGTGACTACAGGCGATGAATATATTTTTCGTATCCATTTTTGATAACCTGGTTTAAAGATACGGTGCAAAACTGAGATAGAGAGCGTAGATACCGTACTAATGTATGGCCACGCTTCATTTCTGACCTGAAATTGTTAAATTGAGATCATTGAAAGACCACTAAATTGTTAACACAAAAAATTTAACAGCATGCTCCTCCAATCCTTACTCGCAGAATTTGAACAGGAAGTAACCAGCACCCGGAAGATGCTGGAAGCCGTTCCAGAAAAGGACCTCTCTTACAAACCGTCTCCGATTTCCTGGTCCATGGGCGAACTGGCGCAGCATATAGCTACCATTTACTACTGGTATGTAGGCACCTTAACGAAGGATGTGTATGATATGGCTACCGACAAACTGGACCGTGGAAGCCCGGACGATATCAAGGCTACGCTGCAGTTGTTCGAAGACAATGTACAGAAAGCCAGAACAGCTTTACAACAGACAACGGAAGAGGGGCTTAGCAAACAATGGACGATGAAGGTGGGGGAACACACCGCGCTCGGCCCGCTTCCCAGGGCGGTAGTAGTACGCAGTTTTTTATTCAATCACGTTTACCATCATCGCGGGGAAATGGTAATTTATCTGCGTGCTACCGGCAATAAAGTGCCTGGGATGTACGGACCCACCTACGAACAAAGCGTTGGTGCCAAACAGTAGCTATTTGTCTGCGGCCATAATATTTGATGCAGTCGTTGTTTTTATAAACAGCACTGCATCAAAATCTGCACCCGGAATCATGGGCAAAGTCCTTCTGGGTGTCCAGTTGGCATAGATGTTCGTGATATTATTTTTTACACCCGTAAAAGGATTGGGTGTTTTGTGAAAAGGAATGAATAGCATAGGTTGATTTGCTGTTGCGAATATTTCAGCAAACGATTCTTTTTGCATGTCAAAGTCTTTTGCCGCCAATCCATTCTCCGTGATAACAGTCACCGACCCCTTGAAAGTATCAAAACCCAGCACATAAAAGTTATGCTTGAATGCCTGCTGCAGGTAATATCCCATTGCTTTAAATTGAGCCATGGTAGTATCTTTGGCAATATGTACATTGTGTGCCCAGATAATTGTTTTAAGCGGATGTGCTGCCTGATCCGCAATAATATTATCCGCCATAAACTTATCCCGGTTAAACGGATCGCCGGCGTATTCCTCCCTGTCAAAGCCAAACAGGTTGACTTTTTCGGAAGCAGGCTGCCCATCATTGTACCGTTTTATAAACTGGAAAAGGTCATAAATTTCAGTTGTGTTATAAAGCATCATATCTTTCATCAGGGTTTTCAGATCGCCGGTACCATTGATGACGTATTGATTGAGCGGATCGATATAGCTACTGTTGAATTCAAAGCCCAGTCGTTTGTAATTGAGATGAACAACCAGGTATGCTACGATTCTGCGTTTCTGGTTGAAGAACTCTTTGGTACCATGAGAGGCTTCCCCCAGTCCAAATACAACATTGTTTTTTAGCTCGCCGTCAAGGAAGTGAAGGTCTGCGGTAGACGAGGTGGTATCAGCTGCTACCACATAGGCGTTTTCATTGATCCATTGTGTACGGGCATCCTGCGAATATCCTGTGATCACATGCGTCAGCAACAGCGCGCTGACAGTAATCAGTTTTTTACCGGACATCCTTACTGGTTGATTTCTCATTTTGGAAGGGTTTAATGATTCAAGGATAGATGCAGACCTGTGCCGTTTCCATAAAAGTATTTTTTACACTACCCTCCAGGCGCTATACGCGGGTTTACTTTAACTATTCATTTACAAAAAAAAATACGACTTTGGTTGCCGGGTTCCGAAAGAAATGACTGGAATAATCTCACATAATGTACTTTAGCTGTTAAATAAGACCAAAACGGGACGTAGCATACAAAATTGATTTCTACAAAAAATGAAGCTGAATAGAAGAAGAGATTACGCTAATCTAAGCGAAACTGACCTTGCGCAATTGATGGTGGCAGGGGAAGACAACGCTTTTACAGAAATTTATTCCCGGTACTGGGATAAATTACTTGCCATCGCCTTCCAGCTAACCAGGGACCAGGTACAGTCCGAAGAGATTGTACAGGAAGTGTTTGTAAGCCTGTGGGATCGCCGGAAAGAATTCATCATACATTCGCTGAGCGGTTATATGGCTACCGCTGTCAGGTATTCCGTCTTCAAAAGTGTATGCCGCCACCGCCGCCGTGATCAGATTATACGCGAGAATTGTGAGCTGTCCTTTAATATAGAAGAACAGGAAGAAGAAATCTTTGCCCGGTTTCTGAAAGAGTATCTAAGTAAGGTGGTGGAACAACTTCCTGAAAAATGCAGACTGGTATTCCAGTACAGCCGGAACGACGGTATGACCATTCCTGAAATAGCCAACGCTATGAATATCTCCCCGAAAACTGCAGAAGCCCATCTCACAAAAGCTTTAAAGTCAATACGGCTCCACCTGAAAGATTATACACCACTATTAATTAAATGTATGATTTTAATGAACGCAGGAAAGCTTTAAAAAATAACCTGAACCATCCTGTACTATCCTGCACTGTCCTGTTCCATCCTGCCTGTAAATAAGGCGTTCACTTGTTTTTTTAAGAAAATTTTTATTCAGAGTAAGGGTTACGTTTTAGTTGTGGTACATGCATATGCTAAACTAACTTTGTTGTGAAAGATAATACGCTATTATCTCTGATAGAAAAATATTTCCTGGATACCGCTACGCCTCAGGAAACAGATACCTTAATGGAATGGTATCGTCATGAAACAAACCCGGGTGAAAGCCTTACCTGGCCCGGTACAGAAGAACCCGGCGTGATTCGCGACCGCATGCTGATGAATATCAATAAAAGAAGGAAACGTTTATCCCTTTACCATGTTTTTCTTAGTCGTTTAAAATATGCTGCTGCTGTATTGCTGTTACTGGGAGCTGGCATATTGATAAAGTTTTTTTTACTACCCCGTCACCTCCCTGTACAACAAATAGTATGGACCACCCGCTCAGGCCAACGAACCATTTTCACACTTCCTGACAGTTCCAGGGTATGGATGTCGCCTAACACGGAGATCAGGTATGATGACGCTTTTGCGGAGGGTAACAGGGTCGTACAGCTTTCCGGAGAAGCCTTTTTTGAAGTGGCTCCGGATGCGAAAAAACCGTTTCTCGTTCGCACAGGACTGCTAACCACTACCGTGCTTGGTACCAGTTTTAATGTAAATGCATACCCGCGCGATACTATCTCGAAGGTTACTTTACTGACAGGAGCAGTACTGGTAAATGATGGACAACATACCCATACGCTTTTACCGTTACAACAGGCCGTTTATAATAGTAGCAATAATAGTCTTACCAGCCAATCTTATCCGCAGGCAGCGCTGATGCTGCAAAGAAGAATGGGTGAAATAGAATACCAGGGGAGCCATTTAAAGGAAGTAGCGGCGGACCTGGAGCATATTTTTAATATCCGCCTGACTATCAGCGACCACATTCAACACCTGGTTTTTTATGGGAGAATACGTCCCGATGAAGATGTAGATACTTTCCTGGAAAAACTGAAAGTGGTACTAAAAATTAAAATCATCAGACGAAACGACGATTATATCCTGACATCAATTAATTCCTGACTTTTCAATCCCGTTAAAAACAAATCAACCAAATCATAATTCTTATTCATTAACATCTAAATACAGCTACTGTATGACAAAAACGTATGCCTTTCTACGTAAGGGGGGAGTATTGTGCCTGAGAAAATTCCACCTGGTCCGTTTGAAAATATTCTGTGCAAGTGTCCTGGTTACTTTTTTTATGACTGTTACCGCGCAAGGTCCTTTGAACAAGCGCATTTCCATCAACCTGAATAATGAGCCTTTAACTGCCGCTATAAAGGAAATATCGAAGGCTGCGGGCGTCAACTTTACATTTGGTGGTGATGTGGCTGCCAGCAATGTACGTCTGACGGCAAAAGCAGAGAATGAAACCCTGAAAGATTTCCTTAACAGGTCATTCCTGCCCAAACAGCTGACCTATCTTTTGATAAAGGATGAAATCGTGATTTCCCTTTTAAAAGAAGAACCGCCTGTGCGTCAGCAACGCATCCTGACCGGCCGGATCTATGATAATGAGAACAATCTCGCGGGAGCGACCGTTCAGGTAGAAGGAACCAGCCGGGGCGCAGTTACAGACCAGGATGGTAAGTATACACTCCAGATCAATAACGATAACGAAGTGCTCATCTTTACATTTATAGGCTATCTCCAGCAAAAAATGACGGTAGGTAAAAGAACGACCCTGGACGTGAAAATGGGCCCCGATCCAACTAAGGCATTGAATGAAGTACAGATCGTAGCTTTTGGTACGCAAAAGAAAGAAAGTGTGATTGGTGCTATTACCACCATCAATCCCAAAGAACTGAAAGTGCCGTCGAGTAACCTTACTTCTGCACTGGCAGGACGGCTCGCGGGTATTATTGCTTATCAGCGCAGCGGCGAACCCGGTGCAGATAATGCGGATTTCTTTGTACGTGGTATCACTACCTTCGGTAACAATACCCGTCCGCTGATCCTGATAGATGGTATCGAATTAACCACTACCGACCTGGCGCGTTTACAACCCGATGATATCGCCAGCTTTTCTGTGATGAAAGATGCCACCGCCACGGCGCTCTATGGCGCAAGGGGCGCCAATGGCGTTATCCTCGTTACCACGAAGCAGGGAGCTGTGGGAAAGGCGAAGATTTCTCTGCGCCTGGAAAACTCTGTGTCTACGCCCACTAAAAATATAGAACTGGCAGATCCTGTAACGTTTATGAAGCTGCATAACGAAGCAGTGCTTACAAGAGATCCGCTGGGTACATTGCCCTATACGGAAGAGAAAATCGCCAATACCACCGCAGGTAAAAACCCGCTCGTATACCCGGCTAACAACTGGCGGGAGATGTTGTTTAAGAACTATACCATGAACCAGCGTGTAAACCTGAATGTGAGCGGCGGAGGTGGAGTGGCCCGGTATTATGTGGCGGGTTCCTTCAATAAGGATAACGGTATCCTGAAAGTAGATAACCGCAACAATTTCAATAACAACATTGATCTGAAAAACTACTCGCTGCGTGCCAATGTGAACATAAATGTCACCAGTAGCACCGAACTGATTGTCCGGCTCAGTGGCAGCTTCGATGATTATAAAGGCCCTATCGACGGCGGCAGCACCATGTACCGCAAAGTAATGGCAGCCAACCCGGTGTTATTCCCTGCTTATTTTCCGCAAAACGAGAAAACGAAGTTTGTAAGACATATCATGTTCGGAAACTTCGGCGACAACGGCGAATACCTGAACCCCTATGCAGATATGGTGAAAGGGTATAAAGATCAGTCGCGCAGCCAGATGCTCGCGCAATTTGAGCTGAAGCAGGACCTTAGCTTCTTCACAAAAGGGCTGTCGTTCCGTACCATGGTAAATACCAACCGTACTTCCAATTTTGAAGTAAGTCGTAACTACGATCCTTTCTGGTACCGGATCAGCAACTACGATGCGCTGACAGATGAATACAGCGTATCCCGCATCAATCAGAACGGCACAGAATACCTGGGTTACCGGGAAGGCGGTAAAGTGCTGAACTCCACTTTCTACATGGAGTCTATGATGAACTACAACCGGGAGTTTCAGAAACACGGCGTGAGTGGCTTGCTGGTATTTATCACCCGGCAAAGCCTGAACGCCAACGCAGGCGATCTGCAGTTGTCGCTGCCTTATCGTAACGTGGGACTGTCGGGCCGCGCTACTTACGCCTACGATAACCGGTATTTTACCGAATTTAACTTCGGATACAATGGCTCCGAACGTTTCTATAAAACAAACCGCTATGGCTTTTTCCCTTCCGGCGGTGTGGCATGGGCCATTTCCAACGAACGCTTTTTTGATGAGTATAAAAACACGATCACGAATCTGCGTCTCCGGTATTCCTATGGTTTAGTGGGTAATGACCAGATCGGCAGGGCGGAAGACCGTTTCTTCTACCTATCTAACGTAGACATGAACAACGAAGGCCGGGGGGCCACTTTCGGCCGTGATAATACCGAATACAAAAGAGGCGTCTTTATTTCCCGGTATGCCAATGAACAGATTACCTGGGAGAAGGCAACCAAGCAGAACCTCGCATTGGAAGTGAACCTTTGGAGCAAATTGAATTTTATTGCAGAATACTACACGGAATACCGCCGCAATATCCTGATGGACCGCAGTTCTATTCCTACCACGATGGGACTGTCGTCCGGTATCAAAGCCAACCTGGGTGAGGCTTCCGGAAAAGGAGTGGACCTATCGCTCGATTACCGTGAAAGCTGGTCCAAAGACCTCTGGGCATCTGTGCGGGCCAACTTTACGTATGCTACCAGCAAATACCGCGTGTTTGAAGAACCGCAATATGCAGAACCCTGGCGTTACCGTGTAGGTACGCCCCTGAACCAGAACTTCGGATTCATCGCAGAGCGGTTGTTTATCGATGATAAAGATGCGCGGAATTCTCCCCGGCAGGACTTTGGCGCCGAATACGGCGGTGGCGATATCAAATACCTGGATGTAAACGGTGATGGCCGTATTACCAATGCGGACCAGGTGCCACTTGGTTTTCCATTGGTGCCACAGGTGATTTATGGCGCCGGTTTCTCCGCAGGATATAAACAATGGGATATCTCCGCCTTTTTCCAGGGAGCAGCTAATCAGTCGTTCTGGATTGATCCGGTGGCTACAGCGCCTTTCAAACAGGATGGTGGCGTAAGTGGAAAGAATAACACCCAATTGCTGAAAGCCTATGCCGATAGCCACTGGTCGGAGGATAACCAGGATATATATGCGATCTGGCCACGACTGAGCCCTACCGTGAATAATAATAACACGCAGCCGAGTACCTGGTTTATGCGCAACGGATCTTTTGTAAGATTGAAGCAGGTGGAAATCGGTTATTCCTTTTCTGCGAGACTGCAGCGCAGGTTGCACACCAACCAGTTAAGACTCTATGTGAATGGTACCAACTTACTGCTGTTCAGCAAGTTTAAGTTGTGGGATGTAGAAATGGCGGGAAACGGCCTGGGCTACCCGATACAAAGGGTATTTAACATCGGTGCAAACATTGTTTTTAATTAAAAAAGAGGATGTAATGAAGAAAGTCAACTTATATATACAACTCCTTACCTTATTTGTGGTGATCCTGGCAACAAGTGCCTGCCGCAAATACCTGGATGTGGTGCCGGATAATATTGCCACGCTTGAAAATGCTTTTACGATGCGTTCGGAAGCCGAAAAATTTCTCTATACCTGTTACTCTTATATGCCCCGGGATGGAAACCTCGAACAGGACCCGGCTATGTTGGGCGGAGACGAAATGTGGGCGATCAACAACGCCGGGTTTCCTGAGTTCAATCACACGATGTTCGGCATCGCCCGAGGCTTGCAGAACCTGGTCAGCCCCATTGCAGACGATACCTGGAACAATATGTACAAAGGCCTCCGCGATTGCAATATCTTCCTGGAAAATATCAGTAAGGTGCCCGACCTGGAAGATAAGGAAAGGGCACAATGGATCGCAGAGGTGAAGTTTCTCAAGGCCTACTATCATTTTGTACTGCTGAGAATGTATGGCCCGGTACCGTTAGTGAAAGTGAACCTGCCTATTGATGCCAGTCCGGAAGCAGTAAAGGTATCCAGAGATCCGGCTGACTCCTGTTTTGCCTATATCGTATCGCTGCTGGATGAGGCAAAACCCGGATTACCGCCTATCATCAATAATCCGGCAAAAGAACTGGGACGTATTACACAGCCGGTGGCTTATGCCTTAAAAGCCAAGGTATTGGTTACCGCTGCCAGTCCGTTGTTTAATGGTAACAGCGACCAGGCAGGGTTGAAAAACCGCGACGGCAAACTCCTTTTCAACAGTACCATTCAGCCGGAGAAGTGGACAGTGGCAGCTACAGCCTGTAAAGAGGCGATCGACATCTGTGAGCAGTCCGGGATGAAACTCTATAATTACAACCCGGCCTACCAGCAGTATAAATTAACGGATACCAGCAGGGTGCAATTAAGCATCCGTTCTGTTATTACTGAAAAATGGAACAGCGAGGTGATATGGGCCAATACGCAGAGTATTGCAGATGTTATTCAGCGGGTAGCTACACCCAACGTTGATTTCCGTTATGTAGATAACCCCAGGATTGCCTCAGAACTGGCGCCGCCGCTGAAAGTAGTGGAAATGTTTTATACCGATAAAGGTGTTCCGGTGAATGAAGATAAAACATGGAATACAACGGGTGCCATCACCCGGGTATCCACAACCGCAGAACAGTTGTTCATCAGGAACGGCTATACGTCGGGCGCCCTGAACTTCAACCGGGAGCCACGTTTCTATGCCAGTCTTGGTTTTGATGGAGGGGTGTGGTACGGACAGGGATCTTACGACGACAGCAAACCCAATACACTTTATTATGTGTCTGCCAGGAAAGGCCAACCTAACAGTAAAGTACAAACGGACAAAGGATCTGTTACGGGCTATTTTGTCAAGAAACTGGTGCATTTCCAGAATACACAGGGGGCAACCGCCAACGACTATACGATTACTTCCTATCCGTGGCCGGTGATCCGGCTGGCACAGCTGTATCTCTGGTATGCAGAAGCGCTTAACGAGAGCGGAGGACCGGATGCGCAGGTATATGATTATGTAAATAAGATCAGGACCAGAGCAGGTATTCCTACCGTGCAGCAGGCATGGGGCAACTACGCAAAGAACGCCGCTAAGTTTACCACGAAGGATGGCATGCGTGATATTATTCAACAGGAAACGATGATAGAGTTTGCATTTGAGGGGCAGCGGTTCTGGGATCTGCGTCGCTGGAAACGTGCGCTGAATGAGTTCCGCCGCGCTATTGAAGGATGGGATATTGAGCAATCCGACCCGGTATACTACTATCGGAAAAAGGTCATTTTTAACCAGTTGTTTACTGTTAAAGATTATTTCTGGCCTATCCGGGAAGAGAACCTGGTGGTTAACCGCAACCTGGTACAGAATGTAGGCTGGTGATTCATTGTTCATTACTTTAATCAGATAACTCATGAAAATATTATTACCGATTCTGGCAGGAATCATTTTACTCACAGGAAGCAGCGGTTGTAAAGAAGAAGCGCGGCTGGATCATTTCAATGGTGCACTGGATGCGCCGGCGCAGGTTACCAACGTACAGGTGACCAGTACGCCCGGTGGTGCTTTTCTCACCTATGATATCCCTAAAGATCCGAAGCTGTCTTATGTGAAGGCAGTGTATGAAATCCAGGAAGGCGTAAAAGAAGCCAAAGCCTCCATATACACAGATACGCTGACGCTGGCTGGCTATGGCGATACCAGCCTGCACGAAGTGAAAATATACAGCGTAGGCAGAAATGAGAAGATGTCGCAGCCGGTGGTGGTGAAATTGAAACCGAAGGTGGCGCCTGTGTATACCTCTTTTGATTCGTTAAAACTGGATGCCGCTTTCGGTGGTGTGAAGATCCGTTTTCAAAACCCGCTGGCGGCTAACCTGGCAGTGGTATTAATGGCAGATACCCTGAATAATGGTGTGTGGATACCATTGAACACTTTTTACACAAAAGCGCCGGCAGGCGTATTTTCTTATCGCGGGCTTCCGGCGAAGAATATGAAGTTTGCCGTTTACTTAAGAGATAGATGGAATAATAAATCTGAAATGCTGGTTAGATCGTTAACCCCGTTATTCGAAGAAAAAGTACCGAAGCCTTTCAAGGCACTGATACTTCCCTCTGACGAAACCATTCCGGTGGAAGCAGGTTACCCCATGGAACGGATGTGGGACGATAAGGTGGACCAGGGCATCTTTGCCACCAGGCATAATTCTGCCACGCCTCAATGGTTTACGATCGATCTGGGAACAAAGATTGTGATCAGCCGCATGAAAATGCATCAGCGTGGAGAAAGCTATACCTATACCGGCTCCAATGTAAAAGCTTTTGAATTGTGGGGTAGCAACGAGCCGGATGCAGATGGGAGCTGGTCGAAATGGACCCTGCTGGGCTCATTTAAATCTTACAAACCATCCGGTTTGCCATTAGGCAAAACCACGGCAGAGGATTTTGATTACGGACATACGAAAGGGGAAGATTTTGATATGCCTGATATTCCCAAGGCATATCGCTACTACCGGTTTAAGACACTGGCCACCTATGGCGGTGGTCCGCAGATCACCATTGCAGAATTGTCTTTCTGGGGACAGATTAAATAATTCAAAAAAGATATTCCGATGAAATATTTATCCTACATCACCTTCATCTTCGTGGCTGTTTTTCTGTGCCTGCCGGCCTGTAAGAAGATGGACTTTAATTATAAGAAGTATATAGATCAAACCAATAGCTATTATCCCGGGAAGCCCGTCAATGTAAAGTTTCATCCGGGAAAGAACAGGGCTATGATTTCCTGGAACCGGGGAACAGATCCTAAAGTGGTGAAGGCCCGGATTTACTGGAACAACTTTACGGATTCCGTAGAGGTATTGCTGGATCCGAAGCAGGATAGCGTGGCACATATTTTTACCGGGTTGTCAGAAATGGTGTATACGTATACCCTCTGTGCTATGGATGAAGAAGGACATAAGTCGGTGCCCATTGAATTAAGCGGCGCTGTTTACGGCGACCGGTACCAGGGTACGCTATTAAGTCGCCCGATGCTGGCAGCGGTGATTTCAGCGGATAAAAAACTGCGGATGGTATGGGGGAGTGCAGATACCACCAACGGCGCTGTAGGTACACAGGTAAAGTACACCGATGCAGCCGGCAAAACTATCGTGAAACGCTATCCTGCAAAAAAAGATACCAGTGTCGCGGAAGACGTAAGATCCTCCGCCGGATTTGAATACCGCACGCTGTACCTGCCCGATTCGCTGGCGATCGATACCTTTTATACAGCATATGAAAAGGTAAACAGTGAGCAGATGCAGGTAGACAGATCCACCTGGATCGCAACGGCAGACAGCTATGAGTTATATGGCCAGCTGCCGAGCGGCCATCCCAGAATGGTGCTGGATGGCAATGTGGATACTTACTGGCATACCAATCACTCGCAATCACCGGTAACAGGTTATCCGCATTGGCTGGCCTTTGATATGACCGCCAAAGTGAAGGTACAGAAGATAGTGCTGCAGTCGAGGGCTGCTTATTTCAAAGAGGATTTTACAAATTTCAAGATGCAGTCGAGCAACGATGGCATTACCTGGGCAGATGAAGGCAGCTTTGTGTTGGCGGAAACCCCCGATCCGCAGTTCTTTATATTACCCAATGCGCCGGTAACGCGTTATATACGTATTTACCAGTTGGGCAATGCCACTGGTTCACCGCATTCACACCTGGCCGAATTTTCCATATACGGCAGTTACGTTGAATAACGCATTGATCATTTATTTGAATAAAGACAGGGCCATAAAAGGCCCTGTCTTCCAAAGACCATATAGCGATTTAAAGGTGAATGCTTATATATTAAACAGATCGGGGAAAAGGATCAGCCAGCAACTGGTATGCACGGATATTGATATCCCTTCGCCACAATGTGATGAAGTACTCATTAAAACGATGGCGATCGGTATAGCGCCTTTGTCGGCGCGGGTAGGAAGAGAGGACTGGCAGAGTGGTAGTCAGACGCTCATTCCGGGATGGAATATTGCCGGCGTTATTGTAAAAAAAGGAACGGATATTTCAACGCTTGATCTTGGAGAAGCTGTATTCGGGCTGGTAGATTTTCCGGGATCGGGAAAAACATATGCAGAATATGTGATTGCCAAAGAAAGACACCTCACCGGTAAGCCTGGTCATCTTAGCTTTGAAGAAGCCGCCAGTGCGCCGTTGGGCAGCCTTTTTGCCTGGCAGTCGCTGTTTTATGACGCGAAGATCAACGGGAAATCGAAGGTCATGATAAGGGGAGCGGCGGGATGTATCGGCCATTTTGGAGTGCAGATCGCCAGGTACCTGGGAGCGCATGTCATTGCATCGGCGTCTGCCTATAAAAGTAAATTTCTCGCACAACTGGGAGCAGATGGTTTCCTTAATCAATATGCTCCTGTGCCGGGAAAGCTGTGCGGAGCCATAGACGTGGTATTGGATGATATCAGCACCAGCACGGGGCAGGCGCTCCGGTCGGCAGCTGTGTTGAAGCCGGGAGGAAGATTGATCGTTACAAGATTTGCATTAAATGCAGAGGCGGTAGAGCAGGCCCGGGAAATGGGAATCATTGCCGGCCCGGCATACCTGCATCCTAATTCTGATGACCTGCGACTGGTGGCTAACCTGATGGCCCGGGGGGATATCCGCCCATTTATTTCGGCTGTTTTTCCTTTTGATAAATTGCCGCTTGCACAAAGACGAGCTGAAATTGGCCGCTCCTCAGGAGCAATTGTGGTACGTCTGTAGCCCTTCATTACAACTGAATATTCCATTGATATTTTCCCGTTCGTGGTAACGAATGATTGTTAATCGTAGTGACACACCTAAACCCATTGAAGATGAGTGAGAACCCAATGAAACCCTTCCTGGCAGATAACAGGTTAATTGAAAAATCAGTACTTTTTATTGAGAATAATCTGAACAACCGATTTTATGACTACAAAAGATCGACCGTTGTTATTAGTCCGTATCATAGCTGCAAAAAAGCAGGTGCGCTTTGCCAGGTGGGCTTACTGGTTCAGATTACCAGTGGCCGGGACTTTCAGTTTCAGGTGATATACGAATACGGCCAACAGGACAGTGCCGGCATCGAAGAGCTCAGGTGCTTTATCCGTAAAATTGATCAGTATAGGGCGTACCAGGGTTGTTATATAGCCCATGGTTTTTTACCTGGTTGCGTAGCATTGGCCGCTTCAGATCCCCGTATAAAAATATTTGCATCCGGCGGAATTGAATTTTACCCGGAAGCGTTTGATGACCGCCTGGATTATTTTGTAAGAGAGCCGTATATGCTGGTACAAGTAATACTGAGATCCGGGAATGCACTGTTTGCAGATGTGAATGATTACTTTGAAGACAGCACAGGGGAGCGGATTTCCTGTCATAATTTCATTAACTACCGTTTTAAGCTGAATGATGCTATTCACGAAAAAATTGAAGCACTCAGAAAGGATAGAGTCACGGGAACCGTAAATGTCCACTGCGTTCTTGAAGAGGAAATTGCCATGTCGGCCGCACTTATCTATGGAGGCCAGGAAATCCGTACAGTACAGGTACAGCTGCAGTTTGATTATTACCTGGCATATGCTGTTATTCAATCTTCTTTTGACGCCGCCAGGAACAGGCGTATTATTGAAAAAGAAATCCGTTATCATAACGGGGAGTCGTTGCGGATGCAATTGATTTAATTTTATCATCTGGTCTGTTGGCGTTGTTAACGGAGCACCAACTTTTTTCACATAAATTTTCAAAACCCCTTGCTTTAATCGTTTAAAGTATGTAATATTGAATCACAATCCATTTTTCCCAAAGCAGTTTCAACCAAAAAAAGAATGAAAAAGGTAGGTCTTAAAGAGATAGCGGAGCATGTGGGCGTGTCTACTGCGCTTGTGTCATATGTGCTGAATGGTCAGGCGATTGAAAAGCAGGTAAATAAAGAAACGGCGGAAAAAATACTGAGTGCGGCAGAAGCATTGAATTACCGGCCTAACCAGATTGCGAAGAGTCTGAAAATGCGCAAAACGCATACCATCGGGCTGGTGGTGGCAGAGATCAATTACAGGTTCAGTACAGGCATTACCAGGGCTATTGAAGGGGAGGCGAAGAAGAATAATTATACGGTGATATATGGTAGTTCCAATGAAAATCAGGAGAAGTTTGCGGAGCTGGTGAATGTTTTTATCAACAGGCAGGTAGACGGACTGATATTGGTGCCGGCAGAGCATTCGGAAGAACAGATCCGTTTTCTTCAAAAGGCAGAAATACCTTTTGTACTGGTGGATAGAAATTTCCCGGATATCAAAACCAACTATATCACGCTGGATAATTATAAAGCAGCATATAAGGCAACGGAGTACCTGATAGCTACGCATCACCGGAGAATATGCATGGTCAATTATAAAACCACGTTGTTTAATCTGCTGGAGCGCAACAGGGGATACAGGGATGCTTTAAAGGATCATAAGATCCCGTTTAAACAAAAGTGGTTGCAGTCGATTAACGTGGAAGATATCCCGCAGGCGCTGGACCATGTGCTGACCGCCACCGATCCGTGTGACGCCTTGTTTTTTGCAACAGATACGCTGGCGCTTCACGGACTTAAGTACCTGAACAGGAAAAAGCTGAATGTGCCAGGAGATGTGTCCGTGCTGAGTTTCGACGAATCAGACGCATTTGAACTATTTTATACGCCTATCACACATTCCAGACAACCATTGGAGGAGATGGGCAAACAGGCAGTGAACACGCTGCTCGAATTGATCGATCATAATAAGATAAGCAAGCAGATAAGCCTGGAAGCAGATTTGATTATTGGAAAGTCATGTAAGGAAAGCTGATTTTTTTTCTTGTAAACTTTAAACGTTTAAGGTGTCCCTTTTGCCTTAGACTTTTTTTGACTGTTTAATTTAAACGTTTAAAGTGAATGTAGCGGCTATTAAAGCAACACTATAAATCCAACGTTATGAAACTGATGCTATTCATCTTCCCTATGTTTTTCTGCCTGGGCGTCTTTGCCCAGCAGAAAACCGTCACAGGTACCGTTACCAGCAAAGAGCTGCAATCCCCGCTGCCGGGAGTAACGGTGAAATCAAGTCAACAGGTAGTCACCACCGGGAAAAGTGGCGAATTTACCATCACCGCCCGTGTAAATGAGTCCATCACATTTTCTTACATCGGTATGAAAACGGCCTCCGTACTGATTACCAATTCACAGGAACCGCTGGCCTTCTCCATGGAGTATGAAACCGGAAGCCTGAACGAAATTGTAGTAACCGGCTACCAGGCACAGAAAAAGGCAGATCTCACCGGCGCAGTTTCTGTCGTGAAAACGGCCGAGATCAAAGACATTCCGCTGGGTAACCCGATAAAGGCCTTGCAAGGCAGAATCCCGGGCGTTTTTATCACTACCAACGGTTCGCCGGCAAGCGACGCCACCGTGCGAATCCGGGGTATCGGAACGCTCGGAAATAACAATCCGCTGTATGTAATAGATGGGATCCCTACGGAACGCGGACTGAATGAAATCAACCAGGCGGATATCGAATCCATGCAGGTACTTAAAGACGCATCTGCCGCTACCATCTACGGCTCAAGAGCCGCCAACGGTGTGATCATCATCACCACAAAAAAAGGAAAGAAAGGCGTCAGCAAAATAGATGTCAATTCTTCCATCTCCACACAAAATTACCGCACCAAAATCCAGGTACTCAATACCGATGAAAGAGGAAGAGCTGTATGGCAGGCAGCCATCAACGATGGCACTGATCCCAACACGGCCAGCCAGATCTATAAATTTGAAACCGGCAACCAGAACGGAAAACCTGTGCTGAATAAAGTCATCCTGCCGGAATACCTCGATGCTGCCAAAACCATGCGGCCCGCTGATACAAAATGGTTCAATGAAATTTCACAGACTTCCCTGATCAAGAATAATGATATCACCATTTCAAACGGTAGCGAAAAAGGAAGTTCGCTTTTCTCTGTCAGCTACTACGACAACACCGGTATTATCAGGGGCTCCTCGCTCAAACGCCTTACCACCAGAGCCAATACAGAGTATCGCATGTTTAACGACCGGCTCGTTGTCGGCGAAAACCTTTCCTTTACGCATTCAGTGGGCACCGCCGTGCCGGCAGAAGATATTGTGGGCCTGTCGTTACAGGCGCAACCCATAGTACCAGTGCATACGATAGATGGCGGCTGGGGAGGCCCTGCACCCGGTATGACCGATCGCCAGAATCCCGTAAGACTGATCGAAGACAACCGCCAGAATAAATCACATTTCTATCGCCTGTTTGGTAATGCATACGCTGCCTTGAAAATAACCCCTGACCTGGTGTTGAAAAGCAGCATCGGGGTAGATTATAGCGGTAACTATGCCCGCACCCTCCGCAAATCTTATGTATCAGGCTTTCTCACCGATCCTTCCAACCAGGTAAGAACGTCACAGGATTACAGTGGCAACTGGGTATGGCAGAATACACTGAATTATAATAAAGTTTTTGGTGAAAGTGCCATCGAAGCATTGCTGGGTAGTGAACAGATCCAGTTCATGTCGCAAAACTTCTTCGGATCAAGGCAGGGCTATGCGCTCGAAAACATTGACTACGCCTATCTCGACGCAGGCTCCTCCAATAAAGACAACGGCGGATCCGGCGCCAATAACTCGCTGATGTCGTTTTTCGGCAAAGTCAATTATGCTTACAAAGCACGTTATCTCGCTTCCGCTACCATCCGGAGAGATGGTTCCTCCCGTTTCGGTGCCGATAACCGCTACGCTTATTTCCCCGCTTTTTCCCTTGGATGGAGATTAAGTGAAGAAGGATTTATCAAAAATAATATGCCATTTGTGTCTGATCTGAAATTAAGATACGGATGGGGTAAAACCGGCAACCAGGCCATTGCCAACAATGCTATCTATGACCTGTATTCTGCTATCTATGGCACTGATCCTACCTGGGACAGGGATCGTGGCAGTGCATATGATATCAATGGCGGTAATTCGGGCCAGCTGCCCTCCGGGTTTACCAAAACACAACGTGGCAATAACACGTTGAAATGGGAGTCTACCACACAATCCAACTTCGGTATCGACTTTGGATTCCTGCAACAGAAAATTTCCGGATCAGTCGATTATTTTATCAAGAACACCGCAGATATATTGCTCACGCCACCCAGCCTGGCGGTGATCGGAGAGGGCGGCGACCCAACTGTCAACGGCGCTTCAATGAGTAATAAAGGTTTCGAAGGCGTGATTAATTATGATGGCAAGATAGGAAGGGAGCTGAGGTTTTCTATCTCTGCAAATGTCGCCACTTACCGCAATAAAATAACCAAGCTTCCGGAAAACTCGCTGACGGCTTTTCCCGGCAACGGCAACGATAAAATCATTATCAACAGATCTGTAAGCAGCTACTTCGGCTATGTAGCAGATGGTATTTTCCAGGACCAGGGAGAAGTGGATAAACACGCTACACAAAACGGTAAAGGCGTTGGCAGGATCCGTTATAAAGATCTTAATAACGACGGCATCATTAATGGCGCCGACAGAGATTATATCGGTACCAGCGATCCGGATTTTACTTACGGACTCAATATCAGCGCTTCGTATAAAAACTTCGATATCAGTATTTTCTTCCAGGGCGTACAAGGGGTGATGGTCAACAACAGCAGCAAGATCTACACGGATTTCTCTTCTCTCTGGCCGGGAACCAACTGGGGCAAAAGAACCCTGGATGCATGGACCCCGCAAAACACAGGCGCCAGCATTCCCGCACTCACACTGGTTGACAGAAATGATGAAGGCCGCTTTTCTACCTATTACCTGGAACCCGGATCCTACCTGCGTTTAAGGAATGTACAGATTGGATATGATCTGACCAGCCTGGCCAATAAGATCAGCATCAAAAGAGCAAGATTCTTTTTACAGGGAAGCAATCTCCTGACATGGAAGAGCAGCCGGTATACCGGTCCTGATCCGGAAGCGCCCAACAGCACATTTCCGATTCCGTCCATCTACACTGCTGGCCTGAACATTACATTATAGTACTGACTTTAAAAACAGGAAAATGAAACACTTTATATATATCATCATCGCCTTTTCACTATTAGGTACCTCATGTTCCAGGTCGCTCGAACAAACGCCGCAGGGCGTTATCTCCGGGAATGACCTGAATACGCCCGAAAACATCGACAAAATGGTGATCGCTGCCTATGCCGGGCTGGGTAACGATAACATACATACGTCCTTTTCACTGTGGCCCTGGGGCAGCATGCGCAGCGGCGACGCCTACAAAGGAGGGGATAGTCCGGGCGATAACACCGACTGGAACAACTATGAAATATTCTCCGGTAACAGACCCGAGATTGGTAACACCGACCAGATGTGGTATTATCTCTATATCGGCGTATCCCGCGCCAACGACGCGCTGAGAAGGATCAACCAGGTAAGCGACAGCAGCTATCCACAGAAGAAAGTGCGACAGGCGGAAGCCCGTTTTATCAGGGGACATTTTTACTTCCTGCTCAAAGTGCTTTATAAATATGTGCCTTATATCGATGAAACCATACCAGAGCTAAAGTATGGTGAAATCTCCAACAAGGGATTGTCCAATGATGAGTTGTGGAATAAAATTGCAGACGATTTCCGCTTTGGGGCCGACAACCTGCCGGTAAAACAACCGGAGGTGGGAAGGGTAAACAAAGCTGGTGCCGCTGCCTACCTTGCTAAAACATTGTTGTACCAGGCCTATGTGCAGGATGAAAGCAATAACTTAACTTCCATCAACCAGGAAAAACTGACCGAAGTGATTGCCCTGTGCGACCAGGTAACAGCAGCGGGGTACCTGTTAAGCCCGGACTTTGCCAATAACTTCCTTGCGCAGTTCGACAATGGAGTGGAATCGGTATTTGCCGTGCAGTATTCCAAAGATGACGGCACCCCCAAAGGTCGCCTGAACATGGGAGTGGCATTGAATTACCCGATGAACAAAGAGTTTGGTTGCTGCGGTTTCCATCTTCCAAGTCAAAACCTGGTAAATGCCTTTAAAACAGATGCCGCCGGCCTGCCGATGTTTGACACCTATAACAAAACCGATGCAAAGGAAGGCGCCGATTTTACCAATAACACTTTTGATCCTAGACTGGATCATACAGTGGCTATACCGGGGCATCCCTATAAATACAGTACTAATTTTATCTATGATAAAACATGGGCCAGAGCGCCGCAGATCTATGGATATTTCTCTTCCCTGAAAGAAACGGTGGCACCGGATGATCCATCTTTCCAGAAGATCCCGCCGTTTATGTCGAGTTCAAAAAACTATGAGGTGATCCGTTATGCAGATGTTTTACTCTGGAAAGCAGAAGCACTGATACAACTGAACCGCTTTAGTGAAGCATTGCCGCTCATCAATGCTGTTCGCCAAAGGGCCATGACAAGTACCGCAAAACTGAAATATCCCAATGGGACTTATTTTTCCAACTATAAAACAGATATCTATAAACCGGGTACCAATTGCAACTGGACGAAAGATTTTGCCTGGCAGGCGCTGGTATGGGAAAGACGGCTCGAATTTGCCATGGAAGGCAACCGTTTCTTCGATTTAGTGAGGTGGGGTATAGCAGCTGAATATTTAAATAAGTATTTTAAGGAAGAATCATCCAGAAGGGCTTATTTAAAAGACGCGCATTTCCAGAAAAACAGGGACGAATACCTGCCCATTCCCCTGGCACAGCTCAATTACAGCCGTGGCGTATATAAGCAGAACGTTGGATGGCAATAAATAAACCACTAAAGCAAATTAAATGAAAGTGACCAAGATTAGACCGAACGTACTCATGATCTCGATCGTTGCCGCCACCGGTGGATTGTTATTTGGTTTTGATACCGGCGTTATTTCCGGTGCATTGCCATTCCTGAAACAATACTGGCAACTGAATGATGCCAGCATTGAATGGATCACTACCACCGTGTTGCTGGGTGCAGTAGTGGGAGCAATAGGCAGTGGCCGTCTCTCGGATATTATCGGCAGAAAACAGATGATTATTGTCAATGCGGTCATATTTACCGTAGGTGCAATTGGTTGCGCTTTTGCTCCCAATCCTGCTATCCTGATCCTGATGCGGATCCTCATTGGTATTGCTATCGGCATCACTTCCTATGTGGTACCGATGTATATCGCGGAAATTTCACCCACCCGTATCAGGGGCGCATTGGTAACACTGAACCAGTTGATGATCACGATAGGTATCCTTGTGTCTTATATAACTGATTTTGCCCTCTCTGATGATAACAACAACGAATCCTGGCGATGGATGTTTCTTGTAGGATTGATACCTGCGCTGGTGCTGCTGATAGGAATGTTCTTTTTGCCGGAAACTCCCCGCTGGCTTATCAGCAGGCACCGGCTGGAGGAAGGCATCAAAGTGCTGAAAAAAGTGGAAGACCCGGATATGGTCGAAAAAACACTGGCCAATATCCAGCAGGAAGTGAAACAGGAAACGGAAAACAAAACCCGTGTAACGGAAATATTCAAGCCCTGGCTGCGTACGCCGCTGATTATTACAGTGGGCATTTTCTTCTTCCAACAGTTCTCCGGTGTAAATACCATCATTTATTATTCTCCCATTATTTTTAAAATGGCAGGTATTGTGAGCAATACACAATCTATTATTCCGGCTATTATTATCGGCGTTATGAATGTGCTGGCCTGCCTGTTGTCTGTTTTTCTGTTAGACAGAACCGGGAGAAGGAAGTTGTATATGATAGGCATCCTGGGGATGATTCCTTCACTGGCATTACTGGGCATCTGTTTCCATTTTAAAGAAGCATTGGGTGCCTCTCTGCCCATCTTTGCCGTATTGAGTATTGTATGTTATATCGTTTTTATAGCGATCAGTCTTGCTCCTTTAGGCTGGTTGCTGATCTCAGAAATATTCCCGTTAAATGTAAGGGGAGTGGGGATGAGCATTGGTTCTTTAGCGCACTGGGCTTTTAATGCTGTCATTGCTTTTACTTTTTTAAAGCTGGTAAATTCACTGGGTATCGACGCTACTTTCTGGTGCTATGCCGTAATCTGCCTGATTGGCGCCGTATGGGGATATTACTATATCCCGGAAACCAAAGGGAAATCGCTGGAAGACATTGAGAGCTTCTGGCGCAAAGGGAGTAATCCAAGGAAACTTTAATCTCGGGAAAATAATTAACGTATGAAAAGAATAATGTTCGTCAGCCTGTTACTGGCACTCTGTACTATGTCCTACGCCCAGTTAGGGGTGCAATATGATCCGTCTGTGCAAACCACGAAAAATCTGCAATACTTCAAGCCGAAGGGGAACCTGTTTGTGGGTGATTGTATTCCGTTTTCCCACAACGGTACCTATTATTACTACTGGTTACTGGATTCTGCCCATCATAAAAGTTTGGGCGGACTAGGCGGTCATCAATGGGTATTGAGTACTACTACGGATCTGGTGAACTGGAAACAGTATCCGGTAGTACTGGGCATCGATGAGGCCTGGGAGAAATCGATCTGTACCGGCTCTGTTGTTTTTCACAATAAGAAATATTATGCTTTTTATGCAACGCGTTTAATCAACAGCGAAGGGCATGTCAATGAGCAGTTGAGCTACGCTGTCAGCGACGATGGTATTCATTTTGAAAAACAGAAACCGAATCCTTTCTACACATCGGCACCGGGCTACAGCAAAAGGGATTTCCGTGATCCAAAGGTTTTTGTAGATGAGAAAACGGGCGAGTTCCATTTGTTTGTGTCCAGCTGGCAGGAAAACCCGGTGATGGGAAATGCAGGCGGCTGCCTGGTGCATCTCACATCAAAGGACTTGAAAAACTGGAAGGTGCTGGATCCGATCTTAACGGGGCAACCGTCGGTACCGGAGTGTCCGGATTACTTCTTCTGGAAAGGCTGGTATTACCTGGTATACAGTGATAACAGCGACACGTACTATGTGAAATCGCGCAAGCCTTACGGCCCATGGGAAGAGCCACGGCACCAGGCGCTGAATGAATCCTGGTCTAACGTAGTGAAAACGGAATCGTTTAAAAACGACCGGCGCATTGCGGCGGCCTGGATTCCTTCCAGAAACGAGAACAAAGATAATAACGGTGAAATATTCGGCGGCAATTCCATTTTCAGGGAAGTGATTCAGGAAGCTGACGGAACACTGGCTACCCGGTTCCCGGCAGAAATGATACCTGCCACGGCTTCGCCATTGTCGTTGAAGTTTATTCCGGATCTGAAGAGTACCGTGAGTGGCAACAATCTGCAGATCAGCTCAGCAGGAGGTGTTGGGGCTGCACACCTGGAAAATATTCCAACAGAATGTCGTGTAACGCTGGAAATAGAGCCGCAGGGCGCTAACGAAGAATATGGTTTATATCTCCGGGCCAATGAAAAAGCTACGGAAGGTTATCGCCTTAATTTTTCTGCCAATAACCGGATCGTGAGCCTGGGTAATACCAACATCAAAGCAGTGGATGGACTTGATAAAACAATTAAGGTAGATATCATCCTGGACAATGATATCATTGATGTTTGTATAGACAACCGCAGATGCATCGTAAATCGTACGCCAGAGCAAAAAGGAGGCTTCTTATGGTTTTACGCCAAACACGGAAACGTCAAATTTAAATCTATCAAAATCAGTCCGCTGGTAAAAGAATAATTAAAATTGAAAATATGTTATTAGGATTTGATATCGGTGGTACGAAATGCGCTGTTGTGATTGGCCGTTTGGATGAGGATGGAAAACCTGTCATAGAAGAAAAACAAGTGTTGCCCACAGATAAACCGGCTTATGAAATGATAGCGCAATTATTTTCTGTGGCAGAAGTAATGCTCTTTAAATACAACGCTACAGCACCATTGGAGGGAATTGGCATTAGTTGTGGCGGTCCGCTGAGTAGCAAAAATGGTACGATCCTTTCACCTCCCAATTTGCCTGGCTGGGATAACATCCCCATCGTGGAGTTGACGGAGAAAAGATTTGGCATCAGAACCATTTTACAGAATGATGCCAACGCCTGTGCAGTGGCTGAATGGAAGTATGGCGCGGGTAAAGGTGTAAATAATATGATTTTCCTGACCTTCGGCACCGGTATGGGAGCGGGGCTGATCCTCGATGGAAGGCTATATACCGGCATTTCGGATCTGGCCGGGGAAGTAGGGCATCTGCGATTATCAGCAACCGGCCCGGTAGGTTTTGGCAAAGCCGGATCATTTGAAGGCTACTGCAGCGGCGGAGGAATTGCGCAACTGGGGCAGATCAAGGCAAGGGAAAAATTGCAGATGGGAATCCCCGTGACCTTTTGTACTTCTTTGGAGCAGCTGGGAAATATTACGGCGAAATCCGTTGCGGAAGCTGCATTTCAGCAAGATGAAACCGCGTTGGAAGTGTATCATATCTGTGCGCAGCATTTAGGTAAAGGACTGGCGCTCCTGATAGACGTACTGAATCCGGAACTGATTGTTCTGGGAAGTATTTATGGACGGGCACAGTCACTGTTGGAGCCGGTGATGCAGGAGGTGATCCGGAAAGAGGCCCTGCAGAGCTCCGCCAGGGTGTGCAGGATTGTACCTGCCGGATTAGGTGAGGGGATCGGAGATATGGCCGCGCTTTCACTGGCGTTGCTGAGTGCAGAAGGGTGAAGAGAGCAGATGAGTTTTTAGCAGAGGGCTTCTTAAACTTAGTTTTAAGAAGCCCTCTTTATGTTCATTAGCTTTTCCGGTAATGAAAGAAAAGACGTTGCATGCAACCAGCAAAATATCATATATATTGCCAGCAATATGGGTAGCGACTTAACAGATATCATCAAAAAAGACCTCACCATCATTTTCTGCGGCATTAATCCAGGCTTGAAATCTGCATTGGACGGGCATCATTTTTCCGGGCGCAGCAATCGTTTCTGGCGGGTATTACACCAGGCGGGTTTTACACCTCATGAAATCCAGGCGGTGAATGATAAAACTATACTCGATTATGGGTATGGACTTACTACTGCGGTAGACAGAGCCACTGTTCGGGCCGACGAGCTTTCAAAAGAAGAGTTTGCAAAATCAATCGAAGGCTTTAAAAAAAAGATGACCTATTTCCAGCCGGAATATATCGCCTTCCTGGGTAAGCCTGCGTATATGGCCTTTTCCGGTAAGAAGCAGATAGCGTGGGGGCGTCAGGAGGAAGACTGCTGCGGGGCGAAAGTCTGGGTGCTGCCTAATCCTAGTGGCCTGAATCGGGGATTTACCCTGCAGGACCTGGTTACTCATTACAAAGAATTATATAGCGCAGTCTCCCATTAATAAATTCCCTTCTTCAACTTTGTTGGAACGGGAAGCCTTTGTAAAGACTTCCCGTTTTGAGTATAAAAATAATTTCTCCGGAAGCAGTTACATTCTCTGCGACTGAATATTCAGTTTAATTTCGACTTCGGGAAGAATGTAAAGCGCAGAATCCGGATGGTTATAGCTTTGCATACCCCATTCCAGCCGGTTTAGTTTAAAGGCTGCCCTGGTCTGGATATAATCGCCGCCAGCTTTGATGGTAGCCGGAAACCGGAGCGGATGCGTTTGACCGATCATCGAAAAATCACCTGCGATGGTTACCTGGTTGCTGTCACTTTTGGGAGAACGGTCGTAGGTAACACTGCTGATACGGAAACTGGCTTCGGGAAACAGCGCGATGTTAAAAAAGTCCGGACTTTTCAGATGTGTTAACAGCGCTATTTTAAGGGAGTCTGGCAGATCGGTGTCTGTGATGCTGGCAATGGGAATGGTAAAATGCCCGCCGGTAATGGCGCCCTGTTTGTCTGTTTCCAGTACGCCGGATACATTGAAAGTACCAATGTGAAAATGTGTGGGCGCCATGCCTTTCCAATCAATGACCGACTGATTTTCATTTACTTTGAAATCCCGGGAACGGCTGTTTTCGTGAGAACATGCCGCTAAGGTAATAAGGGTAGCTGCTGCTACGTAATGTAAAAGTTTCATTTTAAAAAATAGTTTAGTGAGGGGATAGTCGTCGGACTATTCCGTTTTGAGATTAACAGACTGCAAGATTGGCGTTATTTGCGGAGGGATACAAATAGTGTCGACACAGGGGCGGATAAGTCGACAGGAGCAGGGTTTTGTGGCTGAATAAGAAAAATTATTCCGGCGAATAAAGCATATCGTTACCCGGGTTGAATTTCTGGGCACAGATCAATTTATAATTTCTCCCGATAGGGATTTTTTCTTCTTTTATAACAATATAATTAGGGTTGTAACTCTCTATCTTATCAACCGGAATAATAAAAGAGCGGTGAATGCGCAGGAAATCGCCAACAGGCAGCAGCTTTTCGGCCACACTGATTTTTTGTTTGGTATAGAATGTTTTCTCCGCAGTAATCACTTTGATGTAATCTTTTACGCTTTCAATCCAGAGGATATCTTTTGTATTCACTTTAATCAACCGGCGTTCAATCCGGAGGTAGAGAAAATGATTGGCCGGTTGTTTCATGATTGTTTCGCTGACAGCTACCGGTTGATCGTTCTTATCGCCGTTGAGGAAATGCATTACTTTATCTATGGCCTGTAGAAACCGTTTCAGCGGAATGGGTTTGAGCAGGTAGTCGATGGCATTCAGGTCAAATCCATCAATAGCATATTCCTGGTAGGCGGTCGTGAAAATGATCATAGGCGGCTTCTTCAGGCTGCGGACCAGGTCTGTTCCGGAAAGACGCGGCATTTTTATATCCAGGAATACCAGGTCTATTTTGGAGTTTTGAATGGTCTGGAAAGCTTTCAGGGCGTTATTACAGGTATCCACGATTTCTATTTCGGGGATATTGGCCGAATATTTTTTCAGAATATCTATGGCGTGGGGTTCATCATCTACTATAAGGGTCCGGATCACCATATTTTAGTTTTTGTTGGGGGCTGATAATTGTACATTCAATTCGGTGATGAAACAATCTTCTTCATCAAAGCATTTAAACGAGTGCTGTCCGGGATATAACAGGTCCAGTCTTTTCTGCACATTGAATAATCCAATCCTGCCTGTAGCCTGCTGGCTGTCGATCACAGCGCCTTCCGGCTTGCTGTTGCTGATTTTTAATAACAGGTCATTTTGGGAGATGTATAACTCGATATTGATCCAGGGGGTATCAATCGTTTCGGCGGCGCCATGTTTAAAAGCATTTTCCACCAGCGGAAGCATCAGTAATGGTGCGATTTTCCGGTTGCCGACATCATCGCTGATATTGACGTTGAGTTCCAGGCGGTCTTCATAACGGAGCTGCTCCAGTTTTATATAATCGTTTAATACTTCAATATCCCTTTTCAGCAATACCTGGTCGGCGTTGCATTCATAGAGTACGTACCGGAGTATATTGGAAAGTCCCAGGATAATGCCCGGTGTTTGCGGGGCGTTATCCAGTGAAAGTGCATAGAGGTTATTCAGCGCATTGAAAAGAAAGTGAGGGTGCAGCTGTCCTTTCAGAAAATTTAATTCCGCCTGTAGTACGGCCTGTTTCCGCTCATGCCATAAGGTAAACAGTTGCAGGGTAACACCAATCCAGACAACGACGTTGCTCCGCTCTATGGCGTTTACAAAATCAAGGGGACTGGTAAATTGTGCCCACCTGGATTTATTGATTTTATCCCATGTGAAGCTGGCGTCGCCTGCTTTATAAAACCGGTATATATAGGGATCCGTGATAAAGATTTCCGCGAGCCGGTATAGAACAGCGACCGCAAACAGGATGGCAACGGACGCAAAAAATACACGGATATACTTTCCCGGGAAGAAATACCTTGGCATCACCCAGTTGGCGATCAGGTAAAAGTAACACATATGTACCGGCAATAGCATCAGTATTACTACAGCCCCCAGTTGATAGCTGCCATAGGCCGTTCCATAGATAAAAAGGAGCAGGCTGAATGCCAGCAGCCAGAAAATGACGTGTTTGAGTATGTTGTATCGCTTTGTCAATAAGCTGTTTTTGTAGTGTTTACAAAGGTAAGCCAGGGCGCTATAGTACTTGTTTTTGGTAGACGAAAAACCATTTCCGTCGATAAATTACAAAAAAAGCGGACAGCTTTGGGCCATCCGCTTTAAAAATACTTAACAGGCAATTATTGCTGTCCGCCTTCTTTCTTACCAGCACCCTGTTTCTTCCGGTAAGCTTTTAATTCGTCTTTGTCAATAAAAGTATCTTTGTTACTGTCTATTGCATCGAAATTCTCTTTCAGTTTGGAAAGTCTTTTGTCACCGCCAGCTACTGCTGCATCTACCTCAGCTTTGCTGAGTTTACCATCTCCGTCTGTGTCCAGTTTCTTAAAGAATCCTTCGCGGTCGTGCTGTTGTTGCGGTTGCTGTTGCTGCGGCTGTTGCGCATAAGTTTTTACAGAAACAAGTGTTGCCATTAACAAACCTGCTACAAGAAAGTGTTTCTTCATAATTGTACATTTTGAATGTTGATGATTTAGTTCCTAAGGTTGTATACTGAAACGTTCAGCATATAGGATTAGATAGTCCGCCTATTCCGAAGTTTAATGTGGTGCAGGTCGTCAGGAAAGGGCCGGACGAGCGGGGCGGTAGTGGAAAGTCTTTCTGGCGCTATGTTTGGGGCGAATATAAGCGAAGGGTTTACCTGGTTATCTTAATACTATTTAACACTCGTTGACACTAATTAACGATTGGCCGTACAGATAACGGGCTTTGCAGTCAGCTGCTGCAAAGCCCGTTACAAGACAATTATATCAGAAAATGAAATTGGTACTGAGGAAGTCGGAGGTGTGTCCGTTTACAATATCTTCCAGCAGTTTTTTGTTGGTATCATTCATCTTGGTGGCCACCAGCGAGCGGATGGAGAAGGAGCGGAGGGCATCATGTACAGAGAGTGTACCTTCTGCGCTATCTTTTCTACCCGTGAAAGGGAATACATCCGGACCGCGCTGGCACTGGCTGTTGAGGTTTACCCGGCTTACCTGGTTTACCAGCGGATCAATCAGCGTAGCCACTTCATCCGGGTTGTTGCTGAAAATGCTTACCTGCTGGCCATGTGGCGATTCAATGAGGTAATCGATTGTTTCTTCTATCTCATCGTAAGGAACAACAGGGATCACTGGTCCGAATTGCTCTTCGCGGTAGAGTTTCATTTTATCATTCACCGGGAATACTACTGCCGGGAATACAAAAGATTCGTTCGTGGCACCGCCGTTTTCATTTACGATGGCAGCACCGTGTGCAATGGCATCATCCAGTACTTCGCGGATATAGGCCGGTTTGCCAGGTTCTGCAACCGGCGTGAGTTGTACGCCTTTCTCCCAGGGCATACCAAACTTCATTTTACTGATGGCTTCACTGAGACGCGCATTAAATTCAGCTGCTATGGAGCGGTGTACAAACAGGATTTTGATGGCAGTACAACGTTGACCGTTATACGATAATGCACCCAGGATACATTCATTCACGGCTACGGTGATATCCGCATGTTGTGTGATGATGGCTACGTTCTTGGCATCCAGGCTGAGTACTGCCCGCAGGCGGTTTAGCTTGGGATGGTGCTTGCGGAGATCGTTGGCTACCTTACTGGAGCCGATAAAGGCAAGTACATTGATTTTTCCGGTGGACATGATACCTGGTATGACGGAGGCGCCACGACCATAGATCGTATTCACCACCCCTTTAGGGAAAGACTCCATAAAAGCGCGCAACAGCGGATAATGTACCAGGGTGCCATGTTTTGGCGGCTTGAAGAGAATGGTATTGCCCATGAGCAACGCCGGGATCAGGGTAGTAAAGGTTTCATTCAGCGGATAGTTGAATGGTCCCATACAGAGCACCACACCCAATGGCGAGCGACGGATCTGCGCAATAGTGCCTTCTTTGATCTCGAAGCGGGAAGAGCTGCGGTCTATTTCCTTTAGGGCATCAATGGTGGCATTGATGTATTCTATGGTGCGGTCAAATTCCTTGATTGAGTCGGCATAGGATTTCCCGATTTCCCACATGATCAGTTTTACGATCAGGGCGCGTTGCTCCGTCATTTTACGGGCAAATACGGATAGGCAGTTAATGCGGCCATCCAGTCCCATGGTGGGCCATTCGCCGCGGCCGTTGTCGTATGCCGCCAGCGCGGCATCCAGGGCTTCAAAGGCCTCTTTCTCGGTACCCAGCGGGTAAGTACCTATCAGTTTGCGTTTCAAACCTTCCGCAGTGGGGATGTTGATAGGAGAATACACCTCACTCACCGGGCCTGCCCATTGTTTCATTTCCCCGTTTACCAGGTACTCTCTCTGATGAATTTCAGAAATACGGAATTCCTCGGGTATTTCATTTTCTTCAACAAAGAGTTTTTTAAGCTCATCTTGAAAACTCATGTGTTAAAATTTTATGCGTACAAATTACACAAAATAGATCGGATATTTCGCATAGATTGTTTCGATCGGGGGGCGGGAAAAATCTATAAGGTGTTCGTAAAATATGCCGTATGCGATAGCTAACTTTTTTATTTTCAACGATTAACCTTAGTTTTGCCGGATGTTTTACGGAGAAAATTAATCTAGCGCATGCCCTTGACGAAAGTTTTGATCACTGTTAAAAGTTACCCCACGTTATCTTCCCATTATGATGAACAGGTAAGCATCGCCGGTTTCCGGGAAGATGGTGTTTTCATCAGGATATACCCCATTCCATTTTCAAAAAAGACTTACGAAGAACAATACCAGTTGTACGATTGGGTGGAACTGGACCTTGAACGGAATACCCGTGATTTCAGGCTGGAAAGCTTTAAGCCCGTTAGTCTGGAGGAAACCGCAAAGAAAAAAGGCCATCTGGGTACAGAAGATCATTGGAGCGCGCGGAAGGCCATTGTACTGAAGAATATATACCGCCACCTGGATACGTTATTCATGGAGGCGAAACATGAAGCATTCTATACATCGCTCGCCGTGTTCAAACCTGCCCGCATATTGGGTTTTGTAGTGGAAGAAACCGAGCGGGAATGGAACAGCGACCAGCTCAAAAAGCTGCAGGCCGGAAAAGCCAACAGCCTGATCTTCGAACATCCCGAAGAACCTTTTGAGGTGATACAGAAACTGCCGTACCGGTTTTCTTTCCGTTTTACGGATAATAAAAATGAGGAAATCACTTTGCCGGTGGAGGACTGGGCCCTGGCATCCCTGTATTGGAAAAGCCTGAAAAGGTTTAATGGGCCTGACCGGGAACAGAAGGCCATCAACGAAGTGAGAAAGAAATACCTGCAGGAATACGCACGGAATACAGACCTGTATTTCTTCCTTGGTACCACACAGCATGTACATGCTGCCGCAAAGCAGCCATTTACCATCGTGGGTTTATTTCAACCTACAGAGCCACCCGCTGTGATACAGGGTAGTTTATTTTAACGGGCGCATAACGCTCACGTATATACAAATTGCAAGGCTTATATTATCTTACGTCTTCGTATTTGACTTTATACTATGAAGATGATATTTATGAACCACCGGAGCTGGGCCCCCATTTTCTTGTTTCCCCTGATGCTGGCAGCCTGCCACGGCAACAGTAAAAAAGACAATCAGAAAGCTGTTGTACCTACCGGTACAAAGGATTCACTGACCGTGGAAAAGGCGGTGGATCTTCCTTTCCTGTCAACGGAAACCTATGTGTCGGGCATTATCAGCCGCAGGCTGGCGATTGAAAATGCGTTGCCGGGAAAAACTCCGGAAAGCGCCGTACTGCTATACCGCTCCTTTGCACTGTATGTAGATACCGCGCTGCTGGGCATTACCGCCAATGAATCCAAATGGCTTGATGAATATGTGAACTACGGGTACTCGAAGGAAAAGCAGCAAGTAATGCCGCCCGCTAATGTGGCGAAACGCATTGAACTGCTGGCTACCGCAGGTATTGAGCCCTGGAGTATCGGAGAAGGATATACGGAGTTACGCACCCAACCGGGATTTTATACCCACCTGTTTAAAAACTCACTGCCGGCCGACTATAAAGCTTTTCTGCAATTGCAGGCAGATGAAGACACGGTGTTATACAACGCAGATGCCGGGTTAATGATATCCTTCAACGAAGTGGGAAAAAGAACCCTTAACTGGGAAAAGTTCCTGGACACTTATCCCAACAGTATCTTCGCCCCCACTGCGAAAGAATTGTATGAGCGGTATTGCCGGGACTACCTTTTCGGAGAAGATAACACCATGTCATTCGATGATAGAATGGACCTCAATTCCCTGGTTCCGGAAAACAAAAAAGAATATCTCTCTTTTATACAGTTACACGGCAACACCAAAACCGCCGCCCTGGTAAAGCAATTCCTGGATCTGCTGAACACCGAAAAAACATACGACGAATTGCAGGTGCATATGCAGGCTGCCATAGCGGGCGTTTACTCCGGGTTGGTCAGCTTATTGCCACCGCAGCCCGAATTTCGCGCAGAACAGGTAGAAGCACTCACGAAAGCGGTGTATGATACTGTTCCTGCGGAAGTAGAAATTTCACAGGGCAACAATGAGTCAATGGAACGGGCGCTTGATTCCCTGTTGTACTTTCAGCAAGACAATAATCTATACTGTGTCGCCATTTTCACCAACCGGGGAAAAAGCGGCGGCGCACCGGTTTCCGGTTGGGTAGATGTATGGGCCTTCAAAAAAACGGGCGATCATTGGCAAACGGTGGATCATCTGCTGAATGCCGGCGGGGGAGGGATGTATGGTAATTCCGGTTACTTTGATAAACTGATCAGGATGGGTAGTCGTACCACCGGTATCGTGATCTCCGGCGGCATTACACACATGGGAAGCAATGTTTCCTGGGATGACCTGATTGCACTGACAAATGATAAGCTGACACCCGTGATGAATATTGTGACCAACAATATGTATGAAGGTGGTAATGGCGTACAAAAATGTAACCTGAACAAATGGATGCTGCAGCACAACGGTGAGCAGGAAAACGACGACCTGGTGATTGTTCCCAGCAGCTGTATAGGCAGCAATGTGCCGCTGGACCGTGTAACGGTTCCGTATAAAAACGGTCGTTATAACGTGCCGGCTGCATTCCAGGATAAAGGCATTTAATATAAAAAACCAGTAGCCATCAATGCGGCTACTGGTTTTATTGGGTTGTTTCAGCGATATGTTAACTCTTTTGTGTTTTTCCACTGAACAGATAAAGAACTGCGCCTGCAACAACGAGGCTGATCTTAATACACCAGGCAGTTCCTTCTCCCCATTTATAGATCCACATTAGTATTTTGGGAACATGGTTAAAAAATCCGGCAACAATGGAGGAAAGGCCAACGATCACTAATAAGGAACCTATTCTTTGCATATAATAGTGTTTTCAGTAAGATGGATAGGGTTACAGCAGGAAAGGGAATTTATCCTCAAACAGGGAGCCAACAACAGGTACAGGCTTTTTCTGGCCGTTTGCGGCATTGATGATACCAGGGATCCACAGTGCGAGTATCGCGATATTGGCATACACCACTACGGATAACGCGGGTATCATCCGCACTACAATACTGATCACAATACCCAGGATGGTACTGATAATAGCAATGCCCAGCGACTGCTTCAGGTGATAACTGACAAACGGGTCACGCGCTTTGTTTTTAAACTGGAAATAGGCAATCAGCCATCCGATGAGCGAAATATAGGAGACGATAGCGAGTGTTTTTTTGTCCATGCTGTTTTCGTTTAGATTGTTATTTTTTGTTTTAACAAAGCTACGCCCGGAGGCAGGGCGTTTTTATCCCTGAAAACAGCTATTTTCTATCGTATTATATCAAACCGAACTGGGTGGCCAGTTTTATGACAGCAGTCATCGTGCTTACATCAAATTTTTCAATGAGGTTTTTGCGATGGCTTTCTACGGTATGCGGACTGATAAACAGCTGATCTGCTATCTGCGCAGTGGTGAATCCTTTGCTGACCAGGCCCATGATTTCTTTTTCCCTGCGGGTGATCCTGGGTATCGATGTTAGTTCTCCTTCTGATACCTGGCTTACAATATCGCGCGTAGCGCGGCACAGGTAAGTTGCTCCATTTAAGGCCGCATTAATGGCCATGATGATTTCCTCGCCCACAGAGTTTTTGAGCACATAACCATTGGCGCCGCTGTTAAGAATATTCTTGATCACCAGGCGTTCGTTGTGTACGCTGAGGGCAATAATACGCACGTCTTTATCCTGTTTGCGTACCTGCTGGCAGATCTCTATGCCGCTGATATCCGGCAGGTTGATGTCCAGTAACACTACATCGGGTTGCAGCGTGGTGATGCCCTCTAATCCGGCTTTCCCCGTACTGAAGCAACCTGCTACCGTTAAATCTTCCTGCCGGGTCAGCAGGTTTTTCAACCCTTCCATTACAATCGGGTGGTCATCTATCAGCAATACTTTTATCATATACTATCTTGGTTTACGGAACATTCCATGTTAAAGGCGGCGCCGGTGCCGGGAGCAGAGGTTACTTCGAGGGTACCATGCAGCATTTCTACCCGCGACTGGATATTCGCCAGCCCGGCGCCTTTCAGAGCCTGCATCTGTGTGGTGTCAAAGCCTTTGCCGTCGTCTTCCACTACCAGGAAGATGCGTTGACCCCGCTGCTGCAATTGCACCAGGATTTCTGTTGCACCTGCATGTTTGATGGCATTATTGACCAGCTCCTGTACAATCCGGTACAGCGTTACCTGCCGGCCCGGGCTCATATCATTTTTATAGTTGTATACCTGGCAGGAAACCGGTACGCCGGATTTCCTGAGACCGTTGCAATACTCTTTGATGGCTTCTCCCAGGCCATAAGTGAGCAGCACTTCCGGCATCATACTTTTGGCGATCCGGCGCAATTCGTCTACCGCGTTATCCAGGTGCCCCATCGTTTTGTGAACAATCGTATCCGGGGAGGATACTTTGATGGGCGCCTGCAAAGCAGACAGTTCGATCTTTACACCAGACAACAATCCCCCAAGGCCATCATGCAGGTCACGCGCGAGCCGCGTGCGTTCTGTTTCCTGTCCTTCCAGCATGGCGGATAACACCGACATACGGTGTGCCTGGTTTATTTTGTCCAGCTCCAGTTCATGCAGTAGTTGCTTTTGCCGCAGGGCTTTAGAGCGTTGTTTGAACGCATAGAATAGAAACGCGGCGGCCAGGAACAGCGCGATTGTAAGGGCGGAATAGATCCTGTTCAGCTTGCGGTTATAGGAAAACCGTTCGCCCATCGATTTTAATTCCTGCTCCCGTTTGGCGGTCTTGAAATTGGCGCTGGTCAGTGCTTTCTGTTGTATTTCCGCTTCATACTTTGCATCCAGCAGTGCGTTATCTTTCACAATAGCTGCATATTTTGCGGCCAGCAAAGCCTGGTCTTTCTGCCCCGACAGGTATCTCGCCTTTATCAGTTCGCGGTTCCTCAGTTCCGCCAGCAGCCTTATTTCCAGCAGTGCTTTTTCCTTGCGGGCCATTTCATATTTCGCTTCGAGGTCTTTGGCTTTATTCATTTTTTCTACATCAAACAGCTCCTGGTAGGTAGCCATGTATTGCTTGTAGTTGAAGAAGGCCATGGCGGTATCTTTCTTTTGCTCAAAGGCTTCGGCCAAACCAAAATATGACTGCGACAGATTGTATTTATCGTACAAGGGATCTTTCATGCTGGTAGCGATGGCGCTGTAGAGGTATTCGATGGCCTCATTGTAATCGCCGCGGCCATAGGCCATATTGGCCAGCGTATTGTATACGCCTGCCTCTACGGCAAACTGTTTGGTAAGGCGTCCTTCCTCCAGTGCGATCTTGTTGTAATAGTCGATGCTGTCTTTATTGGCTGCTGTTGCGGGCATATGCTCCAGAAAAATATTGGCGATGCCGATTGCAGAGAAGGGAATGTCGCTGGGCGCCACCAATCGCACCCTGTTAGCCCTCGCCAGCTGAAGGGAGTAGCGCATGTAAAAGAGCGCAGAATCCAGGGCTTTGTGTTGTGAATTATCACTCCTGTATAGGTTGATGAAATAAGAACCCCGTTCCTGGTTGGCACTGATCAGTTTATCCAGTATACCGAGCCTGTTAGCCGCTTCCAGCGACAGGCGTGTGTATTTTTCTACGTTCAGGAGGTCATACCAGCGGAAATAAATACCGCCCAGTTCTGAATAAATGGCTTGCCGGTATTTCAGGCCATCGGGTTCTTTTTCCAGTATATCCAGTGCTTCCTGCAGGGTGTGAATGGCTGCTGTTTCCTGGTGTTCCCGGCTTTGGAGCCAGCCTTTCATATATTGCACATACCCTTTCATGAGGCCGCTGCGGGAGTGTCTGATATAGTGCCAGGCACTGTCCATACAGTTGTAAGCGGTGGTGGCGTCTCCGGTGATGTAATAGGAGGCTGCCATCATGCCGTAGGTATGTGCCCGGTATTGGCCGTCTTTCATAGGAGCCGCCATTGACAGGGATTCCCGGAGAATCTGGAGGCCTTCTTTCCAGCCGGTGTTAAAGAACACCACCTGCCCGAGTCTATCCATTGCGTCTATACGTTTTTCCAGCGGCAACTGTGGCTGCGCCACGATATTCCGCAGCGAGTCTGCCAGCAACTGCGCGCGTGCGCTGGCCGTGATGGCCAGGAAAGCGAGCGTATATATAATACGATTCAGTAGGCGCATGTTTTTCCGATCAGGTGCAAATTTACAATTGTCGTAGAATTAAAAATGGCTGATTTCAGGGATATCATCTTCCTGTTGCTGCAAGTACTTTTGCTTCATCAATCATGAAAACTGAAACAATATGAAACAAGTAAAAGCCCTTTTAGCCGGTTGCTGCGCGGCAGTAGTTTTTGCCAGCTGCGGATCAACATCCAATCCCGTAGAGTATAACAACAAGCTGATGACGGTGATCAATGATAATGAAAAAAACATCAACGCCATGAATACTGCTATGGCGGGTCAGGACTACAAAAAGGCAGAGACTACGCGTAAAACATGGGTAGCGCAACTGGATAAATCCATTGGAGAAGTAGATAAGATGGACGCCATTAAAGAAGATGACGGGCTGAAAGCGTCGGTACTACAGGGGTTGAAGGATTACAGGAAGATAGCAGCGGAAGAATTTCCTAAACTGATCGATCTGCGCACCCGGGAGAAAAATGGTGATGCTGGCGTACAACCTGATATTCAGGCTGCACTCGATAAAATTAATCATGCTTATGAATCAATAGCCGGAAACGTAAATAAAGCGGCGACCAGCTTTGAGAAAAAAAACAGTAAGTAGGCCATAGCATAAGAAGAACGCGTACTTTTAACGGTATAGAAACGGTGGTTGTCTGCATGGCAACCACCGTTTAAGCTCCATCTTCCCAAATCATATACCTGCTATAAAGGACAGGTACTCCCGCGTACCTTCCTCCATTTTCTCCACAGACGGATCGTGCTCCATTCCGTAAAAGGCAAAGAACGATTTATAATCTGCCCGGATATAGTTAAACGTTACCTCGAAAGGTGCTGTCAGCTCAGCCAGGGTGTATTTATATCTCCCGGTGGCCGTATAGTCTGCTTTGCGGATCCCGGCGGTAATGGCCAGCGCGATCTTCTTGCCGGCCAGCTGATACCCGCTGCCAACACCATAAGCCCAGCCATGTGTTAATACCTCATCCAGCCATTTCTTAAAAAACGGTGGGCAATTAAACCAATAGAAAGGAAACTGGAATATCACTTTGTCGTGGGTAGATAATAGCTCCTGCTCCCGCTGTACATCAATTTTCTCATCCGGGTATGCGCGGTGCAGGTCATGTACCGTGTATTGATCCGGAGAGGCTGCTAATGCGGCCATCCATCTTTTATTAATCACCGAACTCTCCAGGTCCGGATGTATAATGATCACAAGCGTTTTCTTCATATAACTGATCGTTTATTTGCAGGCACAAAGATGCAATGCTGGCGGTTGCAGGCCAATATGGGACGAATTAATCAGATAGTGATAAATTAATCACTATGCCACAGTAGGGCGATTTAGCTTACTTTTGTAAGGCAAAAGAGAAGTGTATGTATCAGAAAAAGATTCCAATTGATTATAACTGCGGACTTAACATCGCTATGGAAGTGGTAGGCTCCAAATGGAAGTTCTGTATACTCGATGAAATCTCAAAAGGCGCCATTCGCCCCCGGGATATGATGAATGCCATCAACGGCATCACCAGGAGAGTACTACAGAACCAGCTGAGGGAACTTGAAGTGCACGGAATCGTGGGGAAAACAATTTATACAGAAGTGCCTTTAAGGGCGGAATATTATCTCACGGAAACAGGCAAAACACTGTTACCCTTAATTGCTGCGGTAGACGAATGGGGACTGGGTTTTGGGCCGCAGCTGAAAAGCATTCTGGAGAAGGAGGAATTGGATGCCCTGGCTGTGGTAAATTAATCAGGGGATTTAGATATCTTGTAAAAAATCCGCAGACAGGAATACTTCATATGAACAAGCCTATACTACTGATTCCTGAAAAAACAGACGTTGAACTGGATGGCGTTTTTACTACGTGGAAGAATAGGGGAGGCACAATCCAGCGACTAGGGAAATACTGGATCAAAGATGAAATACTGGCAAAGCAACGGATAGCGATTTATGGCAACCAAACATTTGCGCTGGTACTGGCGCAGATTTATGGAGTAGACCTGCTTTCACCAGATGATACACTGATAGCCCGGCTGGATAATAAATGGATAAAACGGGATATCTCCCTCACACAGATCGGGCAAATACGTGAATCGGATTTCCCGGTATTCATCAAACCCGTTATACCCAAAATATTTGCTGCCGGTATATTTGATACAATCACAGACTTTAAAAAGGTAACAGAAGGATTGTCTGATGAGGAGATGATACTGGTTTCCTCCATTGTTCATCGTATCAAAGCAGAAGCCAGAGGCTTCATTATGAATGGTGTAATAAAGGACCTCGCCATCTACGAAGGCACTGCAGACCTTGACCCTGGAAGGCTTTTCTTAACGACGTTTGTAAATAGTTATAAAGACCAGCTGCCGGAAGTTGTTGTAGTTGACATTGCTTACCAGGAAGAAACAGGGTGGTTTATACTGGAGTTTAATGCCTGCTGGGGTGCAGGGCTCAATAATTGTAATGCGGAGAAGGTGATAGATTGTATTATAGGGGCAACGGTGAATAAACCCATCTCCTCATAAATTCCCCTTCTTCATTTCCGTCACCGCATAACCCGCTGCCCTGGCCGTCATCGCCATATACAACAACGACGGACTCTGATTTCCTGTACTCGCCATTGCCGCACCATCTGTCACAAATACATTTTTGCAATGATGCAGCTGGTTCCATTCATTCAGTAAAGAAGTCCGTGGATCTTTACCCATACGACAACCGCCCATTTCGTGGATATCCAGTCCCGGCGCCTGGTGATTATCATGTTGCTGAATGTTTTTACATCCTGCTTTATCCAGCATTTCTGCACTCTGTGTGAGGAAGTCCCGGATCATTTTTTCATCGTTGTCGTCATAATCTACTGACATTACCAGTAACGGAATTCCCCACTGATCTTTTTGATCTGTACTCAATCTCACGTGGTTACTTTCTTTGGGAATGGTTTCTCCCTGCATGTACATATAGGTTTGCCACTTTCCCGGAACGCTTAAGGCATCTTTGTATGCAGCGCCAATAACGCCGTCGGTATCGCCTTCGCCGCGCTGGCGGTAAGCGCCCATAAAGGTGGTGAAGCCACCTACATAGTCGGTGTCCTGCTGTTGCAGGTTCCGGTAGTTGGCAATGATAGGCTCCGTGGGATTACGGCCGTAGTAGTAACGATCTTCCATGCCTTCCATATCGGCACTCACGGAAGCGCGGTAATTATGGAATGCCACATATTTTCCCAGCAGGCCGTTGTCGTTGCCAAGACCGTTGGGAAACCGGCGACTGGTAGAATTCAGTAATACCAGGTTGCTGTTTAAGGCGGCGGCATTCAGGAAAATAATGCGTGCAAAGAAGTCGGTGATTTCTTTGGTATTCGTATCAATAACGCGCACACCGGTGGCTTTGCCTTGTTGTTCATCGTAGATGATGGAATGCACCACGGAAAACGGACGCACGGTCAGGTGTCCCGTCTTTTGTGCCCAGGGCAGGGTAGAAGACACCGAGCTGAAATAGCCGCCAAACGGGCAGCCCCGCATACATAAATTCCTGGCCTGGCATTTTACCCGGCCCTGTTGAAAGTGTATGTCTTTGGGTTCGGTGAGATGCGCCCACCTGGCATGTACCAGGTGACGGTCTTTGTAATGGGTCTGGATAGTTTGCTGAATAGCCGCTTCTGCGCAGTTCAGTTCAAACGGTGGAAGGAAATCTCCGTCAGGCATGGCGGCAATCCCATCGCGGGTGCCGCATACGCCAATAAATTGCTCTACATGCGAGTACCAGGGCGCTATTGTTTTATAGTCGACAGGCCATCCGATGCCATATCCGTAACGCTCCGGGGCAGTAAATTCGTATTCACTCCATCGCTGGCAGGCACGCCCCCAGGTCAGTGATTTGCCGCCTACCTGGTAGCCCCTGATCCAGTCGAACGGCTTTTCCTGTATGTAGGGATGATCTTTATCGCGGATAAAAAAATGCGCCGTGTCTTCTCCAAAACCAGCGGCTTTGGAGATCAGCGGATTTTCCTGAAGGAATGTTTTTGTCATTTGGCCCCGGTGCTTAAATTCCCAGGGGGCTTTCGTGGCGGTAGGATAGTCTTTTACATGCTCCACAGGACGGCCTCTTTCCAGCACCAGTGTTTTTAATCCCTGTTCACAGAGTTCTTTGGCGGCCCAGCCGCCGCTGATACCGGAACCGATGACGATGGCGTCGAAGGTGTTTTGCGCAATGCCTTTGGTGGCAATATGAAAAGAAGGAGTGGGCATAAAATGGAATTATAGACAGATGGTCGTGGAAGATGTAACCTTACGAATATAAGCAATATTTATGGCGCAGTATCCTCCTTTTCACAGGCTCACTTCCGGATAAACACAGGTCGTGCTGCTTGCATTTACAGCCGGTAATGTCTATTTTGCCTGCGAAATATATTCCACGCAAAACTGTAGATCAAATGACATTCAACCGCAGACAGGCACTTAAAACCTTTGGCATCACCGCAGGCGCCGCCCTGTTGAAACTGCCGGCAACGGCTGCCGTGAATACGCCAAAGGCCAGTCCCGCTTTTAAGTATTCGCTCAACATGAGTACTATTCGTGGACAGAAACTGGGTTTTATCAAAGAGCTGGAAACTGCGTCAAAAGCAGGTTTCAGGCATGTGGAAATATGGATAGACACTTTTCAGACCTACCTGCAACAGGGAGGTTCGGTAACAGAAGCCAGAAAGATCATCGAGGGACTGGGGCTCCAGATAGAGAACGCCATTGGTTTTGCCAGATGGATCGTAGATGATGAAGCCACCCGGAAAGCCGGACTGGCCCAGTTACAACAGGAAATGGAGCAGCTGGCGAAAATTGGCTGTAAAAGGATCGCGGCGCCGCCCATGGGTGCTAATAACGCCCACACGCCTGTAATAGATCTCAACGTTGTTACTGAAAGATACCTGGCTATCCTGGAGATGGGGGAGAAAACCGGTGTGCTGCCCATCCTCGAAATGTGGGGCGGATCTCCCAACCTGAAAAAAATAAGTCAGGTGTTGTATGTGGTAACGGAAAGTGGTCATAAAAATGCGCGGGTACTGCTCGACTCCTTCCATATCTTCAAAGGCGGTTCCAGCTTCGACAGTACTGCTTTTGTGGGTAAGCCGGCGATTGATATTTTTCATGTAAACGACTACCCGGCAGGCATCTCCCCGGAAAAAATATCAGAACCAGACCGCATTTACCCGGGTGACGGCATTGCACCACTCCGCCAACTGATGCAATGTATCAGAAATCCGGAGAAACCGGTGATCATCTCCCTGGAAGTGTTCAATAACAGCTACTATCAACAGGATGCATTGCTGGTAGCCAAAACAGGACTGGCGAAGATGAAAGCTATCACAGCCGGTTTATAATCAGGAAGATGGATAACGGAAACGGGTATATTCTTATCAAGTGAGAAATGCCCGCGCCGCACAGATCAATAAATACCTATTTTAGCCGCATTTTAATATGTGTTCATGAACGAGGAAAAGGAAAAAAACTCATTCGGGATCTTAAAAAGCTTGAAGAAACTCATCTTTGAAGATGGCCCTGAACCGGAAGCCGTTACCCCTGCGAAACCTGTAGCCGCCGCCCCGGAAGTAAAAGTAGCTGTAGCAGATAGAACGACCCCGCCACCACTTCCTCCGGAAGCCACCGGCAATGCTCCCGTAATGGATGTGAAGCAGATGAAGGTGAAAGTGCTGGAAATGCTGGAGAAGCTGAACGAACCTGGCGTCGATTTTTTCGAGGTCTGGAATGCCGCTGCTGAAATGGGTAACGTAAACGAAGGTACGCTGAAAGCCGCTTTTACGTCGCTGAAGTATGTCGACAAAACCCTCACAAAGGAAAAGCTCAGTACCTCCGGTGAACGCTATGCCACCGAGCTACAGAAAGTGATCGACCGTGAAAGCAGCCAGAAGGAACAGCAGAAACAAACCATCGAACAGAACCTGGTAAAAGAGAAAGCAAATCTTACAGAGGAAATCAGTCAGCTGGAACGCCAGCTGGCACAACTGCAGCAACAACTCGGTGAAAAACAGATCTATCTCAAAGAAATCAATAGCAAATACGAACCGCAACTGCGTGATATCGACAGCAAAATAGCTGTTGGTAAAACGGCAGTAGCAGAAGTCATCTCCGATATCCGGAATGCACTTAATCTGATTGATAGCAACATTATCTAACAACATCATATCCCTATGGTCAATAACAACCAACAAGTCAACATCCCGGCTGAATTGAAGAGTCAACTTCCGATTTTCCAGGTACTGGGCGATCACTTGCCTCAGCAAATGCAGACACCCGAGGCAAAGAAAACCATGTCCAGTATTTTCTTCTGGGCACTCATTCTCGGTGGCGCCTATGCGTTCTTCAAATTCCTGCCCATCATGCTGGAGTATGCGGCTAAAAGCATCCTGCTGGTTATTTTCAGTATCATCCTGATTGTACTGCTGCTGCTGGCGCCGAAAATTATTGCCATGCTGCACCGCCTGGGCACCATCCTGATTTTTAAAGGGGAAAAGGCGATCATCCGCAACAACCCGGTGGAAACACTGCAATTGTTATCCAAAGACGCCAGAGATACCCTCAAAAGAGTAAAAGAGAAAATTGCGAACGTGGATGGTGTACGCATCGATATGATCCAGAGTGGCGAAACATCACAAAAAACAGCGGAAGAGAAATATGGCTACGCCAAACGCTTTACTGTAGATGCTGCCAGCATGGAAGAAAAGAGCAAACAGGAAGCCGCCAATAACAATACAGAAAAAGCCAACAGCTACGCCCGCGATGCGAAAGAAACGCGCACCAAGGCTTTCCTGCTGGGTAAAGAAGGCGAAGCGGAAGAACAGAATGCCAGAAGCTACGTGCAATACGCCAACCAGTTTGCCAAAGTGCTGGAAGTGCTGAAAGACAACGAAAGCGCTGCCCGCATTTATGTGAGTACCCTCGATAGCAGCATCTCCATCATCTCTAAAAAATTAGAGGCCACCCAAAAGATGAAGAATGCTACAGAAGGACTGGCAGAAGTATTTAATATCAAAGATGGCTGGGTATTCCAGGAAGCGATGAATGCCGCTACCGGCGCCATCAGCCAGAATATTGCCTCTATCCGCTCCAACCTCGATTTCCTGGATCAGAACAATAATATCACTGTAGGCGGCGCACCTTCACAGGGTGAACTGGAAGAGTTTATCCGCAAAGTGGATGAACGTAACCTGAAAATGCTGAACGTCAGCAAAATGGCCGATTCCTATTATGAACTGAAACCGGAAGAGAAAGTTGACAAAGGCTTCTCCCTGTTAGATTAATTAAACGAACCCAAATACTAATATCACATATCACATGGAAGAAAAATCAACCTGGGGCCGGCTCCGCTGGCCAGTTAAAGCGTTTATCATTGCTATCCCGATCATCGGTATCGGTTACTGGGCCTTTGAAAGCGGCAAGTTTGATGCCGGTGCTGCTGGCAGCAAACCTAAAACAGAAGATAGCGCCAAAGCATCCGGATGGTCTTCATCAGCACCTAAGTCGGCCAAGGCTCCCAAAGCGGAAGACAGACGCACCTTCAACTATGTACCGGAAAAACCGGTAAATGGCGAAATGAAAGGCGTGGTGGAAGTAGGCGCCTCCGGCTTTAACTCTTTTGTGGTGAACATCGACAAAGACAAACACTGGGAAATAGTGTCCAAAGACTTCGGTAAATCTTTTGTTTACGAAGGCATGGCAACTACTGCTGATATCCGCATGGGGCTGAAAGACTATATCGGCGCTATGTTCGACAAAGGTGTTAAATCTAAGAATGTGCATTTCGTGATTAGTTCCGGTGCCCAGAAAGATCCTAAAACAGCAACCATCACTGCTGAATTAAGAAAGATGGGCTACATCGTAAACCTGGTAACTGCAGAACAGGAAGGTAAACTTGCCCTGAAATGCGTATTGCCTCCAGGTTACTACGATAACTCTTACGTAGTGGACATCGGTTCCGGTAATACCAAGATCTCCTGGATGGAAAACGGTACTATCAAATCGGTAGAAGGTCCCGGCGCCAAATACTATGAGAAGGAAATCAAAGATGAAGTAGTGTACACACAGATCAGGGGACTGGCACAACGTATTCCTGAAGGCAAACGCGATATCTGTTTCATCATTGGCGGCGTGCCTTTTGAGCTGGCCAAAGAAATCCGCGATGGAGAAGAAAGATTCACTGTTCTCAACGATCCTGCGCAATACAAAAGCGATAAGATCAAGATCAAAAGTGGTCTGAATATCTACAAAGCCATCAAAGACGTTACCAACTGCGATACTTTTGTGTTCGACTGGGATGCCAACTTTACCATTGGCTTCCTGTTGTCACTGGGCAAGTAGTTCATGATAAAATAAGAAGGCCCGGCTGATAGCCGGGCCTTCTTATTTTATTTCAGATCTATGGTTACCTTCTCAATTTTACCGCTGAATTTGAAAGGAAGCTTATAGGTCCAGTCAATCGCAGAGCCGCCATCTTTGCCTATATCCAGCCCTTCTACAATCGAGAACTGAACAGGTATCGTTTTTTCCAGCCGTCCTTCTGCTACCTTTTTACCGTTGGCCGTCATTGTTAATGTTCCTCCTTTTCCAAGTCCGCCGCCGTCATATTTAAAGTCAACCACCAGTGTTGTTTTTCCCGCAGGCAGTGGTTCGGGTGCAATGATGTTGATCCGGTCCAGTGCCAGGTAATTGTAAACAAATACCGGTTTGCCTTCCCGTAAATACAAACCATAGCCCCCCTGCATGCCGCCATGGGTAATGATAATGCCGCTATCCCTGGTGTCGGAGAGGTCAATGTAAGCGGTGATCGTCCAGGATTTGCTGAGCATAGGGGGCGCAGCGGCATCGGGAAGACCATTGGTACCATCATAATAAGTCATGGATTTTCGTTTGCCGATCAGTGAGGGTCTGCCCATGAGTTCTGCATTCATCCTGGGATAAGATCCCCGCCAGTCCAGTGGCAATACGTTGTATTTAGCAGCTTCCACCCACCACATATCCTGCATCTGCCGCAATTTTTCGGGGTATTTCTGTGCGAGATCATTCGCCTGTGAAAAATCTTCATCGATGTTATAGAGTTCCCATTTTTGTTTATCCGGATCAAATGCCCCCCGGGTGGCTTCCCAAGGTGGAAAGGAGAGGGCAGAGGCCATCCAGCCGTTGTCATAAAGCCCTCTGTTTACACCAAGTTCAAAATACTGGGTATTATGACGGCCCTTTGCCTGTGCGCTGTCAAAAGTATAGGCGAAACTGATCCCCTCAATCGGTTTTTGTTGGATGCCATTCAGCTCCCTGGGCGCCGTAATGCCGCATATTTCGTAAATGGTAGGTACAATATCGATCACATGTGTAAACTGGCTCCTGAGGCCTCCTTTATCCTTGATGCGTGCGGGCCAGTCGATGATCAGCGGATTGCGTGTGCCTCCAAAATGACTGGCCACCTGTTTAGTCCATTGAAAAGGCGCATCCATGGCCCATGCCCAGGCAGAAGGAAAGTGGTTGTAGTGTTTGGGGCCACCCAGTTCATCCATCACTTTTAAGTTGTCCTGCCATTTTTCCGGGAACCCGTTAAAGAAAAGCATTTCATTGATGGAGCCTTCCAGCCCTCCTTCGGCACTGGAACCATTGTCGCCGGCAATGTAGATGATCACGGTATTGTCGGCATCCGGTAATTGTTTGACGGCATCGATCACCCTTCCCATCTGGTCATCACAAAAAGCACCGTAGGCGGCAAATACTTCCATCATGTGTGCATATAATCTTTTTTGATCGGCATTGAGGGAAGACCAGGCGGGCAAACTCGCCGGACGTGGCGTGAGCTTAGCGGTGGCCGGCACAACGCCTAGTTTTTTCTGGCGTGCGAATGCGTCCTCGCGGTAAGCATCCCAGCCCATATCATACCTACCCTTGAATTTTTTTATCCAATCCTCCGGTGCATGATGTGGCGCATGTGTGGCGCCCGGCGCCACATACAAAAAGATCGGTTTATCGGGCGCTATACTTTTCGTTTTTTGTACCCAGTTGATCGCCTTATCCGCCAGGTCGGTAGTCAGGTAATAGTTGGGGTCTGCAGAAGCAGGCACCAGGTTCCTGTTTTCATATAATACCGGGTTCCAGTGGTTCATATCTCCACCGTTAAATCCATAAAAATAATCGAATCCAAGCCCGTTGGCCCAATGGTCGAAAGGCCCTACATCACTGGTTTCCCAGGTAGGGGTGTTGTGATTTTTGCCTATCCACGCCGTGGCATAACCGTTTTGCCTTAACACTTCTCCTACAGTACCGCAACTCTTTGGAAGTATGCAGGTATACCCTTCGTAGCCGGTTGCCAGTTCGGTAATGCCCGCAAATGCTGCTGAGTGGTGATTCCTGCCGGTGATCAATGCGGCTCTCGTCGGACTGCACAGCGCTGTTGTATGAAAACGGTTATATCGCAAACCTTCTGCGGCGAGGCGGTCCATAGTAGGAGAGGGAACGCCGCCGCCGAATGTACTGAATTGCCCAAAGCCTGCATCATCCAATAAGATGAGTACAATATTTGGTGCCCCCTTTGGCGGTTTTACCGGTTGCGGAAATTGCGCCGGATCAGACTCCAGGTAAGTACGTCCTACATGCCCGTTGTAGTGAAAGTCTGGTCGGGGAAGTACATGCGGCGTACCGTTTTCAGGAGTAGTATTATTTTTTACCTGTGCATCGGCAGACAGGAAAAGGAAGATAGCAAGTGCCGGGTAAAGGCAGGTAACCAGCGTCTTATTCATATTTAAGGATTGTAGTGATCATGATCATCGTAAACGACCGTGGCCGGATACAACAATGAACTTAAAAATGAGATGAGCTAATGTAAATGCCTGGAAACGAGAGGAAATGTAAGGTGGGGTGTGTCAATATTAAAATAAACGTCCTCACTCGAATATACCAACACTCAAAAAGAAGATATTGTTTTTGGATTTTAATTAAATGATTTCCGGTACTCCAACGGAGATACCTTCGTTTTACTCTTAAACAGTTTGTTGAACGATTGGGGATATTCAAAACCCAGCTGATGGGCAATCTCACTCACGGATAAATTTGTGGTGGTAAGGATCTCTTTGGCCTTTTCAATCACTTTATGCTGGATATGCTGCTGCGTACTTTGCCCGGTGATGGTGCGCAGCATATCGCTCAGGTAATTGGGCGACATATGCAGTTGCGCTGCAATGGCCTGTACCGTAGGCAAGCCTTTTTCAGATACTGCACTGCTGTTGAAATAATCCGATAAAATATGCTCCAGCTTTATCAACAGGTCATGCGTAGCCGGTTTCCGGGTAATAAACTGCCGGTGATAAAAACGGTTGGAATAATGAAGCAACAGTTCAATCTGTGTAATAATCACATCTGCACTGAAATGATCAATACTGGAATGATATTCCGTTTCGATATTATACAGGATGTTTTCAATCATTTTTTCTTCCTGTTCCGAGAGATATAACGCCTCATTCAGCTCATAGGAAAAGAAACCATACGTGCTGATCTTACTGGCCAAAGCATGCCCCACCAGGAAATCAGGGTGGAACATCAGGCAGATACCTTCGGGGGGCACCGGGTCGCCCGTGGTATGTGACAGGAGTTGATGGGGGGAGATAAAAGACAGGATGCCTTCATCGAAATCGTAATACTGCTGACCGTACTTTAACTTCCCGCTGAAATTTTTCTTAATAGCAATACAGTAAAAGTTCAGCGTAAAATTTTGCATCGCTTCGTATTCCGTGAGTATATTTTCAAAACGGAATACGCTCACCATTGGATGCTTCGGTTTGGGTAAGCCTAAGTAACGGTGCTGCTCCGAAATGGAATTGATCACATGTGGACTGTTCTTACTCTTCATGACGATATAAAGATAAACAATAAGAGGGGAGTGCCCCTCTTATCGGAATGTTAAAGCGTGGCCATATCAATCACAAACCGGTACCGGACATCTCCTTTTTCCATGCGCTCGTAGGCGGCGTGAATGTTTTTCATATCGATCAGTTCTATATCTGACACAATGTTATGCGTGGCACAGAAATCCAGCATTTCCTGGGTTTCCGGTAAGCCGCCGGCACCGGAGCCAGCCACCACCTTATTGCCAACGGCCAGCGTAAAGGAAGAAACTTCCCAGGGTTTGGCAGGCATGCCTACGTTGATGTAAACGCCATTGGTTTTCAGCAAAGCCAGGTAAGGATTGATATCATGATCGTTTGCTACGGTATCTATAATAAAATCGAAGGACTTATAAGCCGCTGCCATCTGCTGCGCATCTTTCGATACCACAAAATGATGCGCGCCCAGTGTTTTTGCCGCTGCTTCCTTATTCGGTGACGTGCTCAGTACTGTCACTTCCGCACCAAAGGCTACACCGAACTTCACCGCCATATGACCCAGGCCGCCTAATCCAACCACGGCCAGTTTGTGGCCTTTGCGTACACCCCAGCGCCGCAATGGCGAGTAGGTGGTAATCCCGGCGCAAAGCAACGGTGCTACTGCTGCCAGGTCCAGCTTTTCAGAGATGGTATATACAAAATCCTCCTTTACAACAATCGTGTCTGAATAGCCACCATAAGTAGGCTGACCGTCAATGCCTTTGTTATTATACGTTTGTACCGGGCTAACCTGGCAGAACTGCTCCTGTCCGTTGTTGCAGTCTTCACAATGCTGGCAGGAATCTACCATGACGCCCACACCCGCGCGGTCGCCTACTTTGAACTTTTTTACATGACTTCCCACCGCTGTAATATGTCCCACAATTTCATGGCCCGGCACCATCGGGAATATCCCCTCGAACCAATGATTGCGGATCTGGTGCAGATCGGTATGGCATACGCCGCAATAGGCAATGCTGATCTGTACGTCGTGCGGACCAGGGGTCCTGCGTTCAAACTGCCACGGCGCCAGATCGCTCTCGGGGCTTTGCGCTGCATATCCTTTTGTTTGTATCATCGTCTTGTTTTTATGAATACAAAAGTCGGCCACCCATAGTTCGGAAAAGTAGCCCAATCCCGGATTGTTGTATCCGGATAAGGGCTACATAAAAAGAGCTGCCCCCAACGTATGGAGACAGCCCTGTATTGCTGACTGTTCATTATCTGATGAGTACTTCCGCTACCACGGGTAAATGATCCGAAGGATACGGTTCGTTGATCACTTTGCTGGTGGCCGCACGGAAACGTTTGGCATTGGTCCACAGAATATGATCGATCACGCGGTTGGGATGATTCACCGGTATGGTAAAGGCGCAATCGGTGCAGGAAGGCGTAAACCTTTGCAGTAGTATCTGGTAGGAAGCACTTTCCGGCTTGCAGTTCAGATCACCTGCCAGTATAAAAGGCAGCTTATTGCCGGCCGCAATTTTGTTGATCTCTGTGGCTTGTTCATCCCTCACCGCTGCGTTGCTCACATCGAGGTGGGTGCTCGCAAAAATGATGTTCTTACCGCCGCGTAGTGTCACTTTCGCAATAGCTATTACCCGGTCTTCACTACCCGGATTCGCCGTTTCCGGCAAATGGATCGTTTGCATATCGCTTAATGGTAGCCGCGACAAAATAGCCACTCCGTAATCGCCGCCATCATGGTCAATGGCTTTGGCAAAATATACCTGCATACCGGTTTGTGAAGCCAGCATCGCTGCCTGGTCCACACCGCCGGCACGCCCGGTGCGCACGTCTACTTCCTGCAAGGCCACCAGGTCGGGCTTTTGTGCGTTGATCACGCGGGCGATTGCCTCCACTTCTATCTCCCCCGACTTACTTTTCGTAGGGGGATTACAGTGATGAATGTTGTATGTCATGATCCGCAGTGTATCGCGGTTGCCTGCGCTGGCAGTATAAGCACCCGCACACAGCAGCAGTAATGAAATGAATGGTTTTATCATATCAGGTTATTTATTCCCAGCCGGGGTTTTGAGGTCCCAGTGCAGGATTGCGTTGTATTTGTGTCAGTGGAACGGGAAACAGGTAATGCTTGGGATCAACAAACTGCCGGCCGGTCATTACAATGATGTAACCATTGGCATCAGCGGCCATATTGCTTACCTGTGCAGGCACGGCGGCCAGCGATTTCTTCATGCCTTTTACATCGGCTGCCAGGAGGTTACCCTGTTTCCAGCGGATAATGTCGTACCAGCGTTGTCCTTCCCGCGCCAGTTCCACGCGGCGTTCGCGACGGATCTCTGTACGAAGGTCCTGGCCGTTGGCAGTAATATCCGCCAGTGTCATGCGTTTCATGCCCACGCGGTCGCGCAGTTTGTTGATGGTGAGGTCGATATCTGCCTGCGATAATTTACCCTGTTCCATCCTTGCTTCCGCATAGGTAAGCAATACTTCTGCGAGTCGCATAACGTGAATATCGTTCTGGTCCTTGCTTACCTGCGATACGGTACTGACTTCCACATACTTCGTATAGTAGTAACCGGTAATGGTCACGCAACCGAGTTTATCCGATACAAATTTGGGTGCAGTAAAGATGGCCGTATTCGTATTGGCGGGATTACCATCTTTCTTTCCTCCCCAGGCGGCACCGGGAGCCAGGATGGTTTGCTTCATCCGGGGATCCCTGTTTTCAAACAGGTTGGCATAGGTATCTTCCTTGTACAGCGGCGATTTATCAATAGTGAGGCCGTCGCTGCACAGATACGCATCTACCAGTGCTTTGGTGGGATTGTACCGCGATGCCTGATCTGGTACCTGCGACTCCCGGCTGATATTGTGCATACTTACATCTGTAAGGTTGATCCGAGCGGCGATCGTTTCCTTATTCACGCCTGCACTGAGTTTGCCTTTGTAGGTAAACAGGTCGTAGTAGTCCTGTGCGGGTTTGCCGGTGCTGTAAAGAGAATATACGTTGAGATCCATCACGTCCTTTGCCGCTTTTTCCGCCACTTCCCAGCGACTGTCGTATAATGCCATGCGAGCCTTGAAGGCAAGGGCGGTGCCTTTGCTGAAACGTCCCAGCGTGGCGCCGGTCTGACGTTCTTTTTTCATCATTCCTGCGGCTTCTTCCAGCTCCGACAGGATAAAGTCGATGATCTCTTTGCGCTTGTTACGCGGACCATACAGCTCGTCGATATTCAGGGGCTTTGTCACCAGCGGCAGATCACCAAAGTAGGACACGAGGTTCATGTACATATACGCCCGGATGGTTTTTGCTTCTCCTGCCATCTGGTCTTTTATCACCTGTGATACAGTGGTGGCACGCTGGTAGTTGGCCAGGAAAACGTTACACTGGCGGATGCCGCTGTATTGACTCTGCCATTCTGCATTTACTGCCGACAGGTCCGGATCGAAGTTACCGCTGCCAAAAATGCGATAGGTATCTGTTGTAGAGGAGTTGATACTGTTATCACCCATCTGATCCATCGCAATGGTATTGTTATTTTTCACATTGGCATATAGTCCGTTTAAGGCCAGTGTCAGTTGCTCTTCTGTTGTCCAGTAGGTTTCATCGGAGATGGCATCCAGCGGCGTGCGGTCCAGGAATCCTTTGCGGCAGCCGGTAAAGGACACTGCTAAGGACAGGCCTGTATATAGCAATATCTTTTTCATAGTTATCTAAAGTTGATGTTTAAACCAAATACAAATGTTTTTACCTGTGGATAGAAACCACCACTGCTCACGGGTGTTTCCGGGTCATAACCATAGAAGAAATCGGTTTTGGTGAGCAGGTTATCAGCCGAGCAATACAAGCGCAGGCGGTCTATCCGGTATTTTTGTGTCAGGCTTTGCGGAAGGGTATAACCTACCTGGATATTCTTCAGACGCAGGTACGATGCGTTTTCCAGCCAGAAGGTAGATAGCCGTTGATTATAGGAGTAGCCATAGGCCAGTCTTGGATACGTAGCATCCGGGTTATCGGGTGTCCAGCGGTCCAGGTGTATGGGCTGCGGGTTAGAGCCGTCATTGATAAAGGCATGACGCGCGGCATTGGCCATCAGGCCGTCTGCTTTACCAACGCCCTGTAAAAAGAAGCTGAAATCAACGCCTTTCCAGGCAAGGTTTCCGCGCAAACCGTATGTATACCTCGGAATGGCGCTGCCAATAACCTGGCGGTCATCTGCGGCAGTAATTCTTTTATCACCGTTCAGGTCTTTGTAAATGATATCGCCCGGTTGCATCGGGTAGCTGGCGTCATAAGGGAACAGTGGCGTATATTTATTGGTAGCGGCGTCATAGCTATAATCGGATATCTGGGAGATGCGATCCGCCACGAAGCCATAGAATGCATCAATCGGTTGACCTACTGTTCTGATCTGGTCGGCAATCGTAGCAGGGGCATTTCCCAGGCTGATCACTTCATTTTTTACATCTGATAAATTAGCGGTAACGCCGTAGGTAAACTCGTTCACCCTGTCCTGCCAGCCTATCATCAGCTCCCATCCTTTATTGCGAACTTTACCTGCATTCTGATAAGGATAAGTACCGCTCATACCGATTACATCAGGCAATGGTACTCTCAGCAGGATGTCATTGGTGTTATTGATATAATAATCTGCAGTGACATTCAAACGCCTGTTCAGGAACGCCAGATCCAGCCCTATATCCTGTTTGGTCATAGATTCCCAGGTCAGCAGCGGGTTAGGAATGCCTGTTTGCCGGTAACCTACCGTCAATACGTTACCAATGGGCATCGTTCCTACAGAACTGATCGAAGAGAGATAACCGAAATCATCTTTTACTTTATCATTGCCCTGTGTACCATAAGAGGCGCGTACTTTACCAAAATTGATTACATGCTCCAGGGAACGGAAGAAAGATTCTTTGGAGAATACCCATCCTGCCGATCCGGAGAAGAACCAGTTCCAGCGCAGGTCTTTAGCGAACCGGGTGGATCCGTCGTAACGGAAGTCGCCTTCCAGCAAATACTTTTCATCATAACCGTAGTTCAGGCGGCCAAAGAGCGACTGCAACGCATTCTGACTGGCATCTGATCCGTTCAGCTGGTTCAGGGTGCCGAGGTTGATACTGCCGAGATCCTGTGTGGGGAGGTTGGTTCTGCTGGCGCTGAAATTACGCCCGATCGTTTCTTCTGAAGACGCGGCCACCATCGCTTTTACGTAATGCTTTTGAGCAAAGGTTTTTTCGTATTCGGCCATACCGATCACGGTCTGGTATAAATTGGTGTAATCCCGGTTGTCAATTTTGTTGGGATTATTGGTCTGATAAATCAGCGAATTGTCGTCCGGGTTATAGTAGTTAATAGTTTTGGTAAAAATCTGCCGGAAGGAATTACTTTTTACAATACCATACTGGCCTCTCAGGCGGAAGTCCTTGCTGATATTCAGTGTAGCCTGTATATTTCCTGTGATTTCCTGGGAAGAGAAGTCATTGGTCCCGCCATCCGTTACCAACGCTACGGGGTTCAGTGATCCGCCAAGATAGCCCCAGCCACCGGTGGTAAACCGTACCGGCACTAATGGAGAAATCTGGTGAGCAGACTGAATAGGACCGCCGGTACCACTTACATCCGCGCTGGAACCGCTCTGGTTACGGTCTATATAGCCCAGGTTGGCATCCAGTTGAAGGATGTCGAACAAGGTGGTATTTACCCTGAGGCGTACATTGTGTCTTCTGGCGTTATAGTTATCACCGGTAATGAGGCCGCCTTGTTTCAGGAAGCCGTAAGACAGGTAATAGTTGATATTATTGGCGCCTCCGGAGAGATTTAAAGTATGGTTCTGCTGTGGCGCGCTCGTTTTATACATTTCCTTCAACCAGTTCGTATTGGCGTAGTAGTTAGGGTCGCTGCCATTTTTGGCAATATCGATCTGTTCCTGCGTGTAAGTGGGATTATTACCTGCATTTACTTTTGCCTCGTTCAGCAGGGTCATATAATCTACAGAGCCGAGAAAAGTAGGCAGGGCAGTAGGTGTTTGCAGCCCGAAGTAATTGGTATAAGCGAGGGTAGGTTTACCTCCTTTTCCTTTTTTGGTGGTTACCAGGATGACGCCATTGGCGCCGCGTACCCCGTAAATAGAAGAGGAGGCAGCATCTTTTAGTACAGAAATGGTTTCAATATCATCCGGGTTGAGGATGCTCAGGTTTCCACCGGGAATACCATCCACTACTACCAGGGGTGCGGCATCATTAAGCGTACCGATACCACGGATACGGATCGTATTTTCATCTGATCCTCCGGGGATGGCGGTGGCATTGATCACAGTTACACCGGTCATCTGTCCCTGCAGGGCAGATACCACCGACGTAGCCGGCCGGCCCTTAAAATCTTCGCTGGTTACTGTACTCACAGCGCCGGTGAGATTCGCTTTTTTCTGCGTGCCGTAGCCTACTACCACTACCGCATCGAGGCCAACGGTAGAAGGTTTGAGGCGTATGGAATAGTCGGTTTTACGATCTGCCGTGATTATTATTTCTTCATAACCCAGCATCCGGACAGACAGCTTTTCGCCAGCATTCGCAGCAATCCGGAAGATTCCTTTGTCATCGGTGATAGCACCTTTGCCGGTAGCCAGATTCATGATCCGGGCGCCGGGAACAGGGGCGCCTTTTTCATCGGTGACGGTACCGGTTACCTCTACGGCTACACGCACTTCTGCGGGTTTGCTTTTTACGATGATGGTGTTGTTGTTGATGGTGTAGGTGAAAGGTTGCCCTTCGAAACACTTGTTCAGCGCTTCTTCCAGTGTTGCGTTCACCAGTGTGAATGTGACCGGCCTGGCATCTGCCAGCATTTCTGTGTTGAGCAGGAAATTGTAACCGGTCTGTTGTTTGATCTCTTTAAAAACATCTCTCAGAGATGCCTGTTTCTCTGTAAGATTAATCCTTTGTGCATAGGTAACTGCGCTTACCTGCACAGATAGAAAAAGGATAGCGGCAAAGGCGAGTTTGCACACGCGTAGTGCCTTCCATGAAAGTGTACCTGCCTTTTTCAAGGCATAAGCATTGCGCTTCATAAATCAATTTTAGTTTACGAATGTTGGACCTGACCGATATGTGTAGTGGACGAAAGGTTAATTGATGACCCTGATTTTTTCTCCGTTGATTTTAAATTGTACGGTTCCTGTTAATGCCAGCATGTTTAATACTTCTGTCACATTGGTGAAACGGGAGATACTGCCCGCATAAGATAATTTTTTATTGTCACTGCTATATTCGATATCTACATTATACCAACGGGAAATTTTGCGCATAATGGAAGTGAGATCTTCATCGTTAAAAATGAAGTAACCATTTTTCCATGACATCGCCTGCTCTATGTCTGCTTTTACTACTTTGAAACCTTTGCTGCCGCTGAATACGCCCTCCTGGCCGGGTTGCAGCACCACTGCTTCCTGCCGGTCATTTTGCAGTTTTACTTTTCCTTCCAGCAAAGTGGTGTTCACTGTTGCTTCATCCGTATAGGCCATCACGTTAAAATGGGTTCCTAATACCTGTACCTGCATTCCTTTTACTTTTACGATAAAAGGTTGCTGTTTGTTTTGAGCAATTTCAAAATAGGCTTCTCCTTCCAGTTCCACGGTTCTGTCTTTGCCGGTAAACCGGGTCGGGTAACGCAGTCTGCTGGCGGCATTCAGCCAGATTCTACTGCCATCGGGCAGTGTAAGACTATATTGTCCGCCACGGGGAATAGCCAGGGTATTATATAAAGGCGTGGTTTCAGTTGGTGCATTGGTTGCCAGCTGATAACTCAGTTGACCGCTATCGGATTTATTGATAGTGGTATTGCCTTGTGCAGCTAATTGCCCTGTTGCTCTGTCGTTCAATGCGATCTCTGTACCGTCTGCCAGGATCAGCACGGCTTTGTTGCTGGCGGGTTGTATGCCTTGCCGCTGTGTAGTGCCCGGCTTTTTGGCGGCCAACACCGGTGAGTGCCGCAGGCCCCTGTTAAAATAAAAGAAACCGGATACTGCCATCAATAATACGGCTGCCGCTGCCGCTGCTGCCTTCCAGGGGAAGAGGCGTTTTACTTTTTCTTCACGTGCAATACTGGTGTCAATACGCTGCCGGATCCTTTCTTTTAGTATATCATCATCACTGCTGTTGTCGCTAAAACAAAAGTCATCCTCATACTGCTGGAGCCGGGTAAGCTCGTCAGCACTGCATTCCCCGCGAAGGGAGCGCTCATAGAGGTCGAGGTATTCTTCTTTTGTCATAGTGAGCAGTACGTTTATAGCTATAGAGACAAATATTTTATCAAACACACACACTTTTTAAAAAAAAGAGTATTTTGTCAATAACGGAAAACACATACATGTGTTTTCGTGATCATCAACCAGGATCAATTCCTATGTATATTTCATGTTAATTTAACACACGCGTAATTTTATTTTCTCAATTTTTGTGGCATGATCAGGTGGGATGCTAACACGGCAGATGCTGACTTATGGCTTGCAGTCAGAGACGGTGAAAAAACAGCTTACAACCTGTTATTTAACCGCTATTGGGGAAAGATGTATCAAACCGCCAATCACCTGCTGAACGATGGCGCCGCCAGTGAAACCATTGTGCATGATGTATTCCTCACGCTCTGGCTGAAAAGAGAAGAACTGGAGATCGGCCATTTCCGCAATTATATTATCAGCGCTACCAGATACCATGTATATCGTGTGCTGAAAACAAGAAAGGCTTTCCCTTTAGTGGAAGCGGAAGAAGATATGGCTGCTATTCAGAATGCGGCCGAAGCAAAGATCCAGGAACAATCTTTCCGCCAGCAATTACACGCCTCCTTAAACAATCTTCCGAAAAGATGCCAGGAAATATTCCTGCTCAGCCGGGAAGAACAACTCAGCAACCAGGAAATCGCAGAACGGTTAAATATCTCCAAAAGAAGCGTCGAAAACCAGATCACTTTCGCGCTGCAAAAGCTGCGGATCTATTTCAAGCATCTGATGATGCTGGGAATGCTGATCATCCCGATGATGTGAAAACTCATTCCCACTTACCTAAATTTGCCTATCTTTGCGGCGCATTTCCGGTTTTTACCAAAACACGCCGGGAATAGCAGTAACAATGTACAGTCATGTGGATGAGGACACGCTATTTTGTCCTTTTGTGGAATCGGAAGAAGTAAATGCGCTCGCACAAGGGCTTACTTTTTCATTGGAGAAAACACCACATCCGTTGGCGCTTATCGCCGCCACGTCTTTACAACAGCATTTACGGTATCAGCAAAACTGGCAACATAACTTTGGCCTTACCGCCGGGGAAGAAGGACCGGCTATCGGAAAGATGTTTGGCGTACTGGTAGTACGTACCAAAGAAGGGGAACTGGGCTACCTGTCGGCTTTTTCGGGTAAACTGGCCGGGGGCAATCACCATGCGGGGTTTGTGCCGCCCGTATTCGATACGTTGGTGCCCGGCGATTTCCTGAATGTAGGTCTGATAGAAGTAACAGCAATCAACAAAGAGATCAGCTTCCTGGAGTCTGTTGGAGCAGCGGAAAACGCCGCTCAGATCCATCTCCTGAAAACAACAAGAAAAGAACGGTCTGTTGGCTTGCAGCAGAAAATTTTTGAACAATATCATTTTTTGAATGCTGCAGGGGAGTCCAAAAGCCTGATAGCCATTTTTGAAGAAACGCCTGCGGGTAAGCCTGCCGCCGGAGCAGGGGAGTGCGCCGCCCCTAAATTGTTGCAATATGCGTTCCTGCAGGGAATGGAGCCACTGGCGCTGGCGGAATTCTGGTGGGGCTTATCTCCCAAATCGGTCAATTGGAAACATGGCCACTTTTATCCTCCCTGTCGTGAAAAATGTGCACCTATCCTCGCACATATGCTGGCTTCCTGATTTTTGAGAAAGATAAATCCGCAAAGGATAGTAAGAACATGCGCCAAATTTATATCTTTATAGCTTTCTTCAACAAACATGGACATGGACATGAATAAAAAATGTATTATCGCAGGTCTGGTATGCTGTATGGGCCTGGGTTTGGCGAGTACTTCCACAGTAGTGGCGCAGGTGGCTGCCATTAAAACTGACGCTGTTGACGGAGGTGCCCTGATTGGTCGCTGGGATATCAAAGTCAATGAAAATGGCGCAGAAAAGCCATCCTGGCTGGAAGTGGAGCTTTCCGGATTTAGTACGCTGGTAGGCCGCTTTGTTAGTACCGGCGGTAGTGCCAGACCCATCTCGAAAGTACACTTCGACAAAGGAAAATTCAGTTTCTCCATTCCGCCTCAATGGGAGAGGGAAGACCGTGACCTGTCGCTGGAAGGAACCGTTACTGCCAGTGGTATCAGCGGTACTATCCATACCAGCGGCGGCGAATCTTACACTTTTACCGGCGTGAAAGCACCGGATATGAAGAGAACAGCTGCACCGGTATGGGGCAAAGCCATCAAATTATTCAACGGAAAAGACCTTAACGGCTGGAAAGCAGTAGGCGCACAAAACCAGTGGATCGTGAAAGACGGTATCCTTACCAGTCCTCACTCCGGCGCTAACCTGATTTCCGATCAGAAATTCAGTGACTTCAAACTGCACGTGGAGTTCAGATACCAGAAAGGTAGCAACAGTGGTGTGTATTTAAGAGGCCGCTATGAAACACAGATCATCGACAATCCTAAAACAGATCATCCCAACAGTCACCTGTTTGGCGGTATATATGGCTTCCTGGTGCCCAGCGAAATGGCACTGATAGGCCCCGGCGAATGGCAAACTTACGACATCACCCTGGTGGGTCGTATGGTAACCATCGTTGCCAACGGTAAAACCATCATCAGCAACCAGGAGATTCCGGGTATCACCGGCGGCGCGCTGGATAGCAATGAAGGCGAACCCGGACCTATCTATTTCCAGGGCGATCATGGTCCTATCGAATTTAAAAGTGTAGTAATTACGCCTGCAAAGTAAATCACTCCGCAGGAAGGATATAGTTTAAAACGTGGTACTTTTCGAAAGAGAAGTGCCACATTTTTTTTAGATATTTCTGTAGAAAAAGATGTTGTCACTTGCTTCGTGAATGTCACAAAGCACCCCTTTATTGTCTCAATTCACCCCGCTCTTTTATACAGGAGTCAGTAATTTTGACCGCGCTTATTTTACCGGTACAATCGTGGGTTTTACCGGGAAAAGCAGGAGTCTTGCGGGAAAGTTTTTTTGTATAACAATACCCCGGATTATCTTTGCAAAGCCCAAAATCAGGTGAGGAAAAGAGAACCCTCTATCCAATTTTTTATACACGTTTCCAAAACAACACCATGCACACATCCAACAAGGCCGCTATTAGTTTCATCTTCGTTACGTTGCTGATCGACGTAATGGGATTTGGGCTGATCCTTCCAGTGATGGCGGATCTTATTTCACAGTTAAAGCATATCCCGGTTAATGAAGCCGCCACTTATGGTGCGTTACTCTTATCCGTGTTTGCGGTTACACAGTTTTTGTTTGCCCCCGTTATCGGAAATCTCAGTGATAAGTATGGTCGCCGGCCGATCTTACTATTATCATTATTCGGTTTCGGCATCGATTACATCATCCTGGCGCTGGCGCCGGCTTATGGCTGGTTGTTTGTCGGCCGTGTGATTGCCGGTGTCACAGGTGCCAGCTTTACTACTGCCACCGCTTATATCGCGGATGTAAGTACCGATGAAACTTCCCGGGCGAAGAACTTTGGTATGATCGGCGCTGCCTTTGGTCTGGGCTTTGTACTCGGTCCTGCACTCGGCGGATTGCTGGCACACTGGGGCCTTCGCGCGCCATTTTATGCTGCTGCCGCGCTCTGCCTGCTGAATTGTTTATACGGCTATTTCTTCCTGCCGGAGTCGCTCAGTAAAGAAAACCGCCGCCCGTTTGAATGGAAAAGGGCCAATCCGTTCGGATCGCTGAAATTCCTGACGAGCCATCCCGAAATAGGCGGCCTGGCACTCAGTTTTTTCCTGATCTACCTCGGTAGCCAGTCTGTCAACAGTAACTGGAATTTCTTCACCATTTACCGGTTTGGCTGGACAGAAAAAATGGTAGGTATTTCCCTTGCGGTAGTAGGTGTGCTCGTAGGCGCTGTGCAGGCGGGATTAACAAGGGTCATTAATCCAAAGATAGGTAATGAGAAAAGTATTTACCTGGGGTTATCACTGTATACACTGGGATTAATCCTCTTTGCTTTTGCCACACAGGGCTGGATGATGTTTGTTTTCCTGGTACCATACTGCCTTGGTGGTATTTGTGGCCCCTCCCTGCAATCCGTGATCTCCGTTCATGTACCGCGTAATCAGCAGGGCGAACTGCAAGGCGCACTCACCAGCCTGATGAGTCTTACTACTATCATCGGCCCGCTGATGATGAGCGGCACCTTTGCTTATTTTACATCATCTAAAGCACCTTTTCATCTGCCGGGTGCCCATTTCCTGATAGGCGCATTGTGTACACTGCTCAGTATTATCATCGCCTATAAGGTGCTGAGCCGGGAAAAGAAAGAAGCACCGCAATTAGTGGAAGCCCTTCCTGGTACAGAGGTATAGCGAGATAAATGACGCATAGGTCTTATTTTTATCGGAACATCAGGTCAAAAATTTGTATTTTGAAGAAGTGCTGAAAAAATAAGACTTATGCGTATATCCTTACTGGTAGCCTGCTTGTTGCTCTCCCACGGTTTGTTGGCACAAGATAAATTTGAACTGACAGGAAAAGTAGATGCCCTGAAAAATGGAGATAGAATCTACCTGGTATACCAGGTAGAAGATAAACAGATCACAGATTCTGCCAGGGTTGAAAAAGGTCGTTTTATTTTTAAACACCAACTGGCCTATCCTGTATACGCTGCGCTTTATCTCAACAAAAATCCCTACATAAACAAGCTGGCCCCGCATGAAACTGTTGACTACGCCCGGTTATACCTGGAGCCTGCCCACATAAAAGTGTCGGCGTCTGACTCTCTGAAAAATATCCGCATCAGTGGATCTCCCATCAACGATAAATTCCATGAGCTTCAACAGATGCTCAAGCCCAACGATGAGCAATTTACGGCCCTGCGCCTGGAATTTGAGGCATTGCCGGAAGCACAACAGAAGGATAAGGCGGTTTATAACGCTTTTGTAGAAAGAGAAAAGGCGATCCTGCACCAGTCCTTTCTGATACATCTCGACTTTGCAAAGAAAAATCCGGACTCGTACCTCAGTGTGATCAGCCTGGCACATATTGCTGCGCAGCCAGGCATTACTGCTGCAGCCAGGGAAGCATATGACCGGTTGTCGCCCCGCCTGAAAAAAGCACCGCTGGCGCAGGGGATCCTGGTTTCGCTGGAGGCGCAAACCAATACGCAGACCGGTAAGGTCGCGGTTGACTTTAGTCAGCCCTCCGCCAAGGATGGCACTACTATCAGGTTATCAGACTTTAGAGGAAAGTATGTGTTGCTCGATTTCTGGGCCAGCTGGTGTGGCCCCTGCCGCCAGGAAAATCCGAATGTGGTAAAAGCATATCAGCAATATAAAGACAAAGGATTTACGGTACTGGGTGTATCCCTGGATATGCCCGGCCAGAAAGGCGCGTGGCTTAAAGCGATCGAGAGCGACCAGCTGCATTGGCCACAGGTGTCTGATCTGAAAGGATGGGAAAACAGCGCCGCAAAAATATACGGTATCCGGTCTATACCTGCCAATTTTCTCATTGGCCCGGATGGAAAGATACTTGCGCGCGACTTGCGGGAAGAGCACCTGCAGGAAGAACTGGCCAGGATTTTTAGAAAAGAGTAGTAGAAATGATCGCCAAAATAATACTTTTGTTGTCAAATCCTATCTACCTATGAAAACCGGAATTGATGTGAAATTTGTTCAGGAGCGGTATGCAAAAATGTCTGACAATGAATTGGTTTACCTGGTTACGCAGAACGCCAATGGCCTTACTCCTGAAGCATTGGAAGTGGCAAAGAACGAAATAAAAAAACGGGGATTTAACCCCCGTCTATCCAATGCGCTGGATGCCCAGAATAAAACAGATTATACTGTTGAGGAAATTGATAACTATTGCCAGCTGATCAACCGGCTGAATTGCCCTATTTGCGACAGCGCGGAAGATACCCTGAATGCTACGCAGACCATGGAAGTGATGAGTTTTGTGATCCTGACCCAATGGAAAAAGAAGGTGCATGTTGGGTGCCCGGATTGCCTGGACGAGTTAAATAACAACGCACTCGGTAAAAGCATCGCTTTAGGCTGGTGGGGATTCCCCTGGGGGATGATCCGTACCATCGAGGCCATTATCCTGAACATAAAAAATAAACGCAGCAATCACCTGGACACTCCCAACGAATTTCTGAGAAGCTTTGTCGTAACCAATATCGGGCAACTGGAAGCTCACAAAGCTGACCGGAGCCGGTTGCGTCATGTCATCTCAGAAACATTGGAGTAGCCGTTGCGGTTATACCGGCGGCCTATTTCGCCAGGAACTCCAGGATGATGGCGGTGGTAACCTCCGGCATGATGCTTTTTTTGTCGGGGGCGCAAACTTCTCCGATGTACTCACCATGTCCGCCGGGAAGAATGGCCAGCCGTGCATGTGGCAGCAGGTGCGATAAAGCCATGGCATGTGCGGCCAGGATCACTTCCGCATCGCCGTTTATCACCAGCGCAGGCGCCTGGATCCTTCTTATCGCGGTATCCGGGATATCCTTAAACGCTGCCATCCTCGTTGCATCCCGGTGAAACATTGCCTGCAGCCCTTTGGGATCGGGATTTACGGCCAGATAGGCTTCCTGCAGCGGCTTGGGCATTTGCTCCAGTGTGGCGTTGGGGAAGCCTTCAAAGAAGCCCGGCGGCACACCACTACGATTGTAAAGGGCGGCAATCAGCACCAGTTTATCAACTGCCTCCGGATGCCGGATGGCCATCTGCAAAGCGGTAGTACCGCCATTGCTAAAGCCCATGATGGAAGCTTTGCTGATATGCAGTTGCTTCAGCAGCGCGGCCACATCATCTGCATCCTGCTCAAAACTTAATGGGCGGTCAATATCAGCAGTATGTCCATGCGCCTGCAACTCGATTGCAATCACCCGGTGCTTTTTTGCCAGCGCAGGCAGGATACGGCCATAGGTGGATTGGATCGTAGAACCGCCGCCATGGAGAAGTACCAGCGGAGTGCCGCTGCCATGCAATTCATAGTAAAGCTTTAAACCGTTTACAGGCGCATAATGCCCCGTTGCGGGCGACTGTGCATTCATTTGCAGATGTATAAAGGTGAGTACAAAAAGGAGCAGCAAATATTTGTGGCGCATAAAATGTTCGGTTTTATTTTCACAAATGTACGCCCCTGTATCCCTGGGGCAGGGCGGCAAAAACGCCAATTTTAAGGGCTATTGCGTCAATGCAGAAGAATATCTTTCTTCTTTTCTGCCGAAATTTCGTTATTTAACGGCGAAATCAACCAGACTGGTAAACTTTTTATGGAAGACGTGTTATCTAATCAGACAAAAACAATCACTCAACGAAGCCTTCATTTCCGCATTTTAACCAATCTCACCTTCTGGGTGCTGATCGCCATTATCGCCGGTATTTTGCTGGGGAGCCTGGCGCCGGCTACCGGCGTGAAGATGGAGATTATCGGAAAAACCTTTATCGATATCATCAAACTATTTATCGCGCCCATCATCTTCCTGACGATTGTATTAGGTATCAGCGGGATGGACGACCTGAAAAAAGTAGGCCGCATCGGGGTTAAATCACTGCTGTATTTTGAAGTGGTATCTACTGTTTCCCTGGCGCTCGGTGTGCTGATGGCCATATTGATACAACCCGGAAAAATAGATAAAAGCCATCTCCAGATCCAGAATGCTTCCAAATATACTTCCGGTGCTTCCAGTCATTTCGACTGGCTCGCTTTCTTTTTAAATAATCTCACCCTGCAGGTATTGCTGGCAGCTATCATAATCGGGGTATTACTCAATTATTCCCGGCATCGTCAGACGGTGATCCGTGGGTTGAGCAAATTATCGAAGCTGGTGTTTACCGCGCTGAAATATGTGATGTACCTGGCGCCATTGGGCGCTTTCGGCGGAATGGCGTATACCATCGGTAAATTCGGGTTGCATACATTAGTTCCCCTGGCTAAACTGATGGGCACCATGTACCTGACCATGGGGATTTTTGTTTTCCTGGTACTGGGCGGTATCCTGAAATATTATAAACTCAGCATTTTAAAGTTTTTACAATATATCAAGGAAGAACTGCTGCTGGTATTAGGAACCTCTTCTTCAGAATCGGCATTGCCATCGATTATGGTCAAACTGGAGAAAATGGGCTGCAGTAAATCTGTGGTAGGACTGGTGGTTCCTACCGGCTATTCCTTTAACCTGGACGGCACTTCCATTTATTTATCGATGTCGGTTATTTTCATTGCACAACTTTACGACGTACACCTGAGCATTGGTGAAATGCTCAGCATTATCGGTATCCTGATGGTGACTTCCAAAGGTGCTGCCGGTGTTACCGGCAGTGGATTTATCGTACTGGCATCTACGTTAACCGCCGTGCATAAAATACCGGTAGAAGGATTGGCGTTTTTGCTGGGCGTTGATAAATTTATGAGCGAAGCACGCGCTATCACCAATATCATCGGCAATGGCGTAGCTACCATTGTGATTGCAAAAAGTGAAAAGGAGTTTAATCCGGCAGAAGGAACCGCGTTTCATCCTGCGGATGCAGCCTGACAGCAGCTGTTAACAATAGATAACACTTCTGTTGGCACTCTGGCATAGTTTTATCATTTACTGTAAGTGAACCGGAAGCTAACCCGTCTGCAGCTGATTAACTTCCAACCATTCATAATGCACTCAAATCTTACAGTCATGAAAACGTTAAAATACCTGATCATCACCGTCATACTTGTGTCTGGTTTAAGCAGTTGTCTGGTAGTACGCGACAGACCCGGATATTACCGTCCGCATTATCATCATCATTACGGACATGGATATTACAGATAAGCCAACATGGAGTTATATTTTAAAAGCAGGCCCTGAGGGTCTGCTTTTTTTATTTGAAAAACGGGGTGCTGTCAAATTGTTCTGTTTGCGGGAGCCAGGAGCCGGGGATGGCATCTTCTCCTGCGGATAACACCACAATACTTCCCGTAATGGCTGCAATGGTATCTCTGTCTCCCAATCCGCTGACGGCGGTCCATAATGCTTCTTCAAAACTTGTCAGGTGATGTGCCGCACACCATAGCGCAAATGGCACCGTATCGGTGGCCGATAGCTGGGTGCCATTCCCAAGTACGGCAACAATGGTTCGGATATCATAATGGGCGGGTAATGTAGCCGCCTTTTTTATTTTGTATTTCAGGTCGCTTTCAGGCGTATGCGTCACAATAAAATCAAAGAACTCCGCTGTTGTCAGCGTTGAAGATGCGATACAAATGCTAGCCGCCAATGCTACCGCAACTGCGCCGGCTACTGCTTCAGGGTGAACGTGCGTAATCGTTGCTGCGAGCGTGGCTTGTTTAATTACCTTTTTAATATCGTCATGAAAATAGGCGCCTATAGGAGCAGAACGCATCGCCGCTCCATTTCCCAGGGATCCCATTCCGTCAAATACACTGCTGCTTACCTGCCTCCAATGATCCCCTGCGGCAATGGCTTTTAAAATAGTATGCGCTGTTCCCCCATATCCGCGATAGTCATCCAGTAAGTAATTAGCAGCAAACTCACGGGCCAGTTCGTCCTGGTGAATTTCACCGTGGCGTGCCAGTATATTGTACACACCAATGCCCATAACGGTATCATCGGTAAATAACCAGGCGCCTTCCTGCAACGATTTGTGTTGTATCCTGTCAAGAATTACAGTTTCCGCACCGAAGAACGTTTCTCCAAAAGCATCTCCTACTGATAAGCCGAGCAGGGAGGTCTTTGCCAGTTCAAGCGGGTGTTTATTTTTCATATTGAAAGGTAATGGGGATTTTTTTAATTTACTATAGGAAGATGAAATAGGGCTTTCCCCGGGTTATACGAGTACCCTGGCGCATACCCCGAAATCGCTATTGCTCCACATCTCTTCAAAAAAATCCGGCATGACGTAGTAATGCCGTAGTCCGAAAACTCACTTCCTTTTCACGAACCCCTATTTTTGAAAGGATTACGAGCATTTCTTTTCAACCAAAAAATTCCCGTCATGAAACCATTTCTAAAGCTGTTAGCTATCCTTTTGGTATTCGCGCTGAATACCACCGCACAAACCCCTTTCCGTGTTATCGGCTATATGCCTTCCTGGGCTGGCAATGTAAACCAGGTGCAGTATAGCAAGCTTACACACATTAATTACGCCTTCCTGTTACCCACCAGTACCGGCGGTTTACAGGCCATCGACAACCCGGCAAAACTGCAAAGCCTGGTCAGCACCGCACATGCCAATAATGTAAAAGTGCTGATCTCGGTTGGGGGCTGGAACAATGGCGACGATAGCGGCTTTGAAAGCCTGGCTGCCAACGGCACCTACCGGAACAACTTCGTTACCAACATGATCAACTTCGTTAACCAGTACGGACTGGATGGGGTTGACATCGATTGGGAATATCCGGATGCAGGCGCATCCGCCAATAACTACGTTACGCTGATGACGCAGCTCAGTACCGAAATGCATAACCGGGGCAAACTCCTCACCGGCGCGATTGTAGGTACCGGTGGCGCCAGCATCTTAAACAGCGCTTTTGCGCTGGTGGATTTTTATAACCTGATGGCATATGATTACAACAACTTTGACCATTCTACCTACACCTATGCTTCCCAGTCGGTGAGTTACTGGAGGGGCCGGGGACTGCCGGCTTCCAAAACAGTACTCGGCGTGCCCTTTTACGGACGGCCCACCTGGGAATCCTACGCGCAGCTGGTGGCGCGGGGTGCCAATCCGTACGCTGATGTATTTGATAATGTAGGATATAATGGCATCACCACCATCAAACAAAAAACCAACCTGGCCTTTGACCAGGGGAGCGGGGTAATGATCTGGGAGCTCTCCCAGGATGTCACCGGTGCCAACTCCCTGTTGTCTGCCATTCATGATGTGGTAGTTACCCGTACCGGTAACCCCGGCGGCAATGCTCCGATCGGGCAAACTATCTGGCTGCGGGGCAACAATAACCTGTATGTCAGCAGTGAAAACGGTACACAGGCCATGAACTGCAACCGCACCAGCGCGCAGGGATGGGAGCAATTCACTGTAGTAGATGCCGGCGGTGGCAAGATAGCCCTGCGCAGCCAGGGCAAATATGTGTCTTCCGAAAACGGGGCGCAACCCATTACGTGTAACCGTACCAGTGTGCAGGACTGGGAAAAGTTTACCTGGATCACCAATAGTAATGGCACGATCTCTCTCCAGGGAAATAACGGGGGCTATCTCTGCTCCGAAAATGGTACCCAGGCCATGAGTTCCTGGCGAACTACTATCGGCACCTGGGAGTCTTTCAACTACGGCGCCGTAAGCGGACTGGCAGCACTTTCCGCTACTACCGCAGCCGTGGCGGAAACACATATGGCAGTGGCAGAAGAGGCAGCAGCTATCAACGTATATCCTAATCCCGTTCCGGGAGGTGGCACCTTTACGGTTACCCTGCCGCATTATAACCCGAAGGCTCCGGTGAAAGCTTCTCTTATCAGTGCCGGCATGCAACCGGTGATTGTGCAGCAACCCAACGCCAGAACATTTACCATCAGTACCGGTCATGTAGCAGGTGGCGCTTATGTACTGGAAGTACAACACGACAATAAACGTTATGTAAAGAAGATCATCATCCAATAAAAACCTATTTTCTCACCCACAATCAAACATCCATGAATTCCACTTATTTCATGCGCCATGCAGTAGCAGCATGGCTGCTGGGAAGCGTCGTTATTGCTTCCTGTAAGAAAGACCTGACTCCCGCAGATCCGTCACTTGCCATGGCCGGTGCGGCCATCGGCATCAGCGTCATTAACAGTACCTGGTCGGTTAACTGGGACAACTACGCCAACGGCACTACGTATACGGCTACGAATGCCGCCAATGATTTTGGAAATGTTACCGGCTGGAACAATGCACGGGGCTATATCTCCAACGGCAACCTTCGTATCCAGCTCGATCCGAATGCCTTATCGGCCGCCGGTGGGGTAGTAGCCAATATTGATGTAGCTGATGGCGCCGCCTATGAAATGGATTACGATATCCGTTTTCACAGCCAGTTCGACTGGAGCCGTGGCGGTAAAGTAGGCTTCGGTTTTTCTATTGGTGATGGCAACGCCGGTGGCGATCCCGCCTGGGATGGCAACGGTGGTACGCTTCGCCTCATGTGGTACCGCAATGATGCCAACAGGGTATACTTCCAGCCCTACCTGTATTACCGGGATCAGCCGGGGCAGTACGGCGATGACTTCGGACTGAGCTATCCCGCTACCGGTAGTATTCAGAAAGGCACTACCTATCATGTACACCTGTATATTAAAAGTAATACCGGTAGCAATACGAACGGACACGTCCAGATCGTGATCAATGGTACCATACTGCTCGACCGGGATATCCGCTGGACCACGAACGATAGCAAACGACTGATCAAAGGCGTTACTTTCCACACTTTCCGTGGTGGAAGTCAGTCGTACTGGGAATCATCTACAGTAGGGTATATTTATTACGATAACCTCAGTATTCATAAGATCAATTAACAGACTTTTCCTACACTTTTTCAGCCTGGCAAACCGGAGTTTGCCAGGCTTTTTTATGGGCTCCTCAACAAAGTAATTTTGGACTTCTCAACAAATTATTTCCCGCGTATTCTACTCACCTTTGTTATCACAAAACAATAAAGCAATGAGTAAAACAATATTGATCACCGGAACGTCTTCCGGTATAGGAAAGGCTACAGCGCTGCATTTTGCGGCACAAGGATGGAATGTGATCGCCACCATGCGTCAACCGGAAAAAGAACAGGAACTGATCCGTCACAAGAATATACTGGTCACCACCCTGGATGTGCAGCAGCCAGCTACCATTAACGCCGCTATTCAGCAAGGCATTGCTCACTTCGGGCATATCGATGTACTGGTAAATAATGCGGGATATGGTGAATTCGGTATTTTCGAATCTACCGCAAGAGAACAGGTAAGCACCCAGTTTGAGGTAAACGTAATTGGTGTAATGGATACCATCCGAGCCATCCTGCCTCATTTCAGGGAAAGAAAAGCAGGCACTATCCTGAATATCAGTTCAGGCGCCGGCCGCTTTACGTTGCCCCTTATTTCGCTGTATTGTGCCTCCAAATTTGCTTTGGAAGGCTTCTCCGAAGCACTGGCATTTGAACTGGCGGCATTGAATATCACGGTGAAAATTATAGAACCCGGCGGTACTACCACTAACTTTGGAAAGGTAAGCGGTGACCGGTTTATAGCCAACGCGTCTATTCCTGACTACGATCCTTTTGCTGCCGCTGCAGGTAAAATGTTTGACAGCCTGAGCAACATGCAACTCGCTACTGCGGAAGAAGTGGCCGCTGTTATCTACGAAGCTGCCACAGACGGCACAGACACGCTGAGATATGCAGTAGGCAACGAGGACTTCAAACAGCGCCTGGCAAGCCGTCACACCATGCCCGACCAGGAATATATCAATGCCATAAAAAATAGCTACCTTAAATTCCTGTAAGTATTTACCATGGGTATAAAAGTAATCATTACCGGTGCCACCGGCCTGGTAGGAGAAGGAGTACTGCTGGAATGCCTGTCACATCCCGATGTAACGGCAGTACTCAGCGTAAGCCGCAAGCCCTCCGGCCGGCAGCATCCTAAACTCAAGGAATGCATTGTCGCCGATTTCACACAACTGGATGGCGTAGCAGCACAATTTGCCGGCTATGATGCCTGTTTTTATTGTGCAGGCATCAGTTCCAGGGGTATGAAGGAGGCCGACTATCACCACATCACCTACGATCTCACCCTGCATTTTGCACAGCAATTACTGGCGCTGAATCCGGAGCTGACGTTCTGTTTTATCTCCGGCAGTCATACCGACAGCACCGGGAAAGGGAAGATCATGTGGGCCCGTGTAAAAGGACAAACAGAGCTTGCACTCATGAAGCTGCCGTTCAAAAAGGAATACAACTTCCGCCCCGGCTTTATGAAACCCAGCCCCGGACAACAAAATATCAAAGGCTATTATAAAGTGATCAGCTGGATGTTCCCGTTTTTACGTGCGGTGTTTCCCGGTCAGGCTATTACCCTGAAAGAAGTAGGGCAGGCCATGATAAACAGTGTGCTGTATGGATCAGATAAGCAAACACTGGAAGTAAAAGATATCGCATCCCTGGCTAAAGTATCTTCGTAATGGAATCGATGACCACTTCCCCCTGTCATTTTGCGCCGACAGTTTCTACCGAGCAGTTCATCCCGGAGCATATGTTTATTTACCTGAAAGCAGGTAGTATGACGATGTACGATGGGAATAAGGAATATAAAATTCAATCGGGCGACTATTGCCTGGTCAGGAGAAACTACCTGGCTAAATATACCAAACGCCCACCGGAGAACGGTAAGTTCTCCACGGTGGGTGTTTCCCTGGATCAGGCTTTCCTGAGAAGCATCAGCGCGGAATTTCCCCCGGCAGCCAAAAAAGAAACAGCTGTCGGGAATGATGCGTTATTAAAGCTTCCCGCCAATCCTTTGTTCGATGTGTATGTGCAAACACTTGGCCCTTACCTGGAGATGAGAGGGCGGGAATATGATGATATCCTGCTGCTCAAGAAGAAGGAACTGGTGCTCATGCTGCTGAAAACCCATCCGGAATTAAGACCGGTTCTTTTTGATGTAAATGATCCCGGGAAAATAGACCTGGAGGCATTCATGAACAAGCATTATAAATTCAACGTGAGCATGAAAAGGTTCAGTTACCTGACAGGGCGCAGCCTGACTACCTTCAAACGTGATTTTGAAAAGATCTTTCACCAGGCTCCCGGCCGCTGGTTGCTGGAAAGAAGATTGCGGGAAGCGCATTTCATGCTGGAAAAGCGGAAGATGAAACCTTCTGATGTTTACCTGGAACTTGGATTCGAGGACCTGTCGCACTTTTCCTATGCGTTTAAGAAGATGTATGGCATTACACCGAACCAGCTGAAGAAAGAGGGGATATGATACTATCCAAGCACAAACCTATATCCAACCCCCTTGATCGTAAGTATCTGCAGGTTATCATCCTCTTTAAGATGCACCCGTAACCGGGTGATATATACATCGAGGTTACGGCTATTGAAAAAGGAATCGTGGCCCCAGAGCAGATCCAGGATGTTTTTCCGGTCGATGATATCGTGACGGTTTTCGTAGAGGAGCTTGAGTAATTCGCTTTCTTTGTACGATAGTTTTTTTTCTTCCACATCATTGGCCAATACCTGGCGATGACTATAGAATCTGAATTTGCCGATTTTTATATGATTGGCAGCAGTAGCAGGTGTAGGGTCCGATTTACGCAATACGTTTTCAATGCGTACAATCAGTTCTTCCATACTGAAAGGTTTACGGATATAGTCATTGCCGCCCAGGGTAAAGCCTTTCACCAGGTCGTTCGTCTGTGTTTTGGCGGTGAGAAACAGGATGGGAACTTCCTGGTCGAGCGCACGGATTTCGGCCGCTAATTCAAAGCCGTCTTTGTTGGGCAACATAATATCCAGGATACATACGGCCGGATTGGTTTGCTTAAATAAAGATATCACATGCGCACCATCGCTTTCCAGGATCACTTCATATCCCCGCCGCTGCAGGCTCTCCTTCACAATTTTGCCCAGGGACAATTCATCTTCAACGTATAAAATTCTAATACTCATTTCAGCCTGTTTTTATCTTTGTAATCTTTCGCCCATTGTCGTAGTAGATCACCGGCGCTTCTGCAAACGGAAGTTTGATAGAGAAGGTACTGCCTTTACCCAATTCGCTTTCCACTTCAATAATACCCATATGCGATTGCACGATATGTGATACGTAGCTCAGTCCGAGTCCGTAACCTTTGATATTATGCCGGTTACCACTGGGTACCCGGAAGAATTTTTCGAAGATCTTATTTTTATATTCCCGCGCAATACCTATACCGTTATCGGTTACACGTAGTTCAAGATATTGTTTGTGATCAATGATATGAATCAGGATATTGGGATCCTGTGTACTGTATTTTAACGCATTGTCCAGCAGGTTATACAACACGCTGGTCATATGAAGTTTGTCGGCGTTAATGGTGAAGTTATGACCGGTCCTTTTCAGGGTGGTAACTGCGCGTTGTTTTTCAAACTGTAGTTTCATCGAAATCATTACATTCCTGGTAAGGTCTGTAAGGTCAAAGGTTTCTTTGTTTAACGGAATCTCCCGGTTTTCAAACATCGACAACTTCAATACTTTATCTACCAGTAAGGCCAGCCGGCTCATCTCATTGGCAGATATATCCAGGTATTCCAGCGTGGTTTGCAGGTCTTCCAGCGCGTCGAAGCTCCGCAATGCTTCTATGGCTACGCTCACGGTGGCAATCGGCGTTTTCAGCTCATGGGTCATGTTGCTGATAAAATCGTTTTTCAGTTGCGCCAGCCGTTGTTGTTGCTTCAGGTTGCGGTATAGCAATAAAAACGAAAAGATGGTGACCGCCAGGAGGAAGAACGAAATCAGGATCGGCTGACTGATTCGTCTCAGCAGGTACCAGGTATTGTTCTGAAATAAAACCTGGTAGCGGACAGGTTTTGTGAAGCCGATGATCACGGTATTACCGTCCAGGTCTTCCGGGAATGTTTGAAAGTTGGCGTAGTTGTTACTGGTATCTATTGGTAACATATTAACAACAAAAGGCACTTCCATTTTTTCCCTTGCCAATGCCTGCTGGTAGTGGTCTGTTACTTCTTTTACGGTAATGGAATCCCGCAGTGAATCCACGCCTACGAGAAAATCGTATACCCTGCCGGTGGTAGCGGCGGGGCGGGTAATAGCATACGGCACATTCAGGGAGTCCTTTGCATTGAAAGGGGCAGCCTTCAGTGCCACCATCATGGCGGGACCCTGGGCCGGCATACCGGCTATATTTGTGGGCATGGCCGTGGTACGACGGAAAACCGGCGGCTCCTGTGGCATGCTTTCATCCAGCAGCGGGCTGCTGGGTACTGCCATTACACCTGGCAGGGTTCTCATCATGGTGGTGGTATCCCTGATTCTTTCCTGTAATACGTTGGAAATGCCGGTCATGCCTGCCCGGTCAGATATACGGAGACTGATATTGGAATCGAGGTTCAGTTTCACTGCCTGCAACCGGAAAATAGTTTCGCGGAACAGGATATTGGTGCGGGCAGTAAACAGGCGTTGCTCCTCGCGGTAATTATTGGTCAGCCAGTAGGCCTGGAAGGCGGTGATCAGCAGAATGGTCAACGCAATCAGGAAAACGGTAGCCGGTATGGAAAGTTTGTATCGCACCAGGTTGTTTGAATAGTCAATAATAACAATACTATCGCAAATGTATTGTTTCCTCCCTCCCCGGCATGAAAACATTAACCTAAATTAACATTAAATCAAGTCATATTAACCTCCGTTGCGATGGGAAGGAAATAGCTTTATTCCCTCAAAAACGATGCAGTATGAAGAAAATTATTTTAACACTTTCTATGATAACAGGTGTGCTGGCAGCCGGTGCCCAGCAGCAGAAGGGCCGGGTGAGTTATGAGCGTACCGTGCAGATGCAGTTCCAGATGTTTGGATTATCTGCCGATGCCGGCGCTCCGCCACCACCGCCTCCTGCACACAAAGATAAACTGGAAGTGCTGTTCGGCAATGGCCGCTCACTGCGCCGCAATATAGTGGAAGAAGAGGCCATCCCCGACGGATTCGCCGTACAGGGCCGCACGGCCGTTGGCGTAATGATGATGGGGGATGCCGACAATATTACCTATACTGATTTTTCCCGCAACCAGGTGGTAAATCAGCGCGAATTTGGACCCAAAACTTATATCGTTACAGACAGCCTTACAAAGCTTAACTGGAAGTTAACAGGTGAAACAAAGACGATTCTCGGTTATGTCTGCCAGCAGGCGCTATCACAGCGTATCGGCAAACGCATAATGACCAATGTGGAAAATGGACAGCTGAAAAACCAGGAAGTACCCGATACCGCCACCATCACCGCATGGTTTACACCCGCTATTCCCGTACCGGCGGGTCCCGACTACCAGGGACAGCTTCCTGGTCTCATCCTGGCCGTTGATATCAATAACGGCGCTACCGTTTACCAGGCCATCGAAATATCACCGGACGTCAACCTTTCTACGATAAAAGAACCCTCTAAAGGAAAGAAAATAACCGAAGCGGAGTTTACAAAGATGCGCGACAAAATGATGTCGGAAATGCAGCTTAACATGTCTCCTGTCAGAGCCACAAGAATGTAAAACGCTACGAAAAAAGAAACGGCCCCGGAATTTTATCTTCCGGGGCCCTTTTTTGTCCGTTAATGCCGGATCAGTTGCATCATCGGCGCTGCTCCATTACCCATTTTACTCAGGCTATACGTGAAACTCAGCATGAAAAAACGTTGCAGGTTCCGGGTACGGCTATCCTCGATGTAATTCTGGTTGGTACTCCTGTTAATCCCCACATTTTCGTTCAACAGGTCGTTTACACTCAATTTCAGTTCCCCCCGCTGATAGCGCAGAAACTGACGGCTCAGCGAGGCATTCCACACAGGCACTTTCGCATTAAAGCCATCTGCCCGGCGACTGTTAACCATATACATAAAATTAGTATTGAAATAAAAGCTGGCCGGCAACTGCCAGTTGATATCCGTTTCATATTGCTGGGAAAAATAACCACTATTAAGCGATGGCTGCAACGAGTAATTACTTTTATAGTAATTCACACCCGCATTGAAAGACAGGTCCAGCTTAGGGGTAGGGGTGAGGTCGAACCGCACGGAAGGCCCCACAGAAACGGTCTGGATATTATTGACCGCCATATTGATAAACTGTTTCGTACTGCCGTAACCGATATTACTGCTGAAATTAACGGTGCCTTTCAGTGCTTTCAGCGGGAACCCCGCACTAACGCTGCCGGACATATTAAATACGCCGTTTACATTCACAGGTCTGCTGCGCTTTACACCGGAAGAATCTACCATATCACTGCTGACGATCTTATTTTGTGTTTCCTGCAGCGTGAAAAATGCAAACAGGTTCTTATTCTGAAACGGATTCACAGAGATAAAATTCAACTGCATGGCATGCGTCAGTTCCGGTTTCAGCAATGGGTTACCCTCGCGGATGTTCAGCGGATCACTGATATCCGGTACCGGTTGTAACTGCGACATATCCGGTTGATTGGTCATCGCTACATAATTGATACTCAGGTTACGGTAACGGGAAAAATCGTACTGGAAGCGGAGCGACGGCAGCAGGTTATAAAAGTTTTTGCCGATCACGGAATCCTTTTTGCCGGCAATGATTTTTCCTTCCAGTGAAGCAGCCTGCCAGTTGAGGCCCGCCGCCAGGCTGAATTTCTTTTGTTTCGTGCGCAGGCGGAAACCTGCATTGGTATAGCTATAGGTATTCTCGAAGTTGTTGGTCAGCGCCGGGTTCAGCTGATCAAATTGGCCGCTGTGCGGATTATAGTCGTACGTAGTTTTGTCGGATGTGCTTTTCGAGTGACTGTTACCCAGGCTTAATTCCAGCAAGGACCGCTTGCCGAGTGGTTCCGTGTATACCGTCCGGGCATTGTAACTATTGAGGTTACCCGAAATGGTATTCTGCTGATGAATAGAATCATAACCGGGCTGGGAAGGAGGCCGGTTAAAGAAATGATTGACAGAAAGCAGGCTGCCATTGCTTTCGCTGTTATTGAGGCTGTTTTGCAGCGTAAGCGAAAGTGTTCTGCCTTTGCGCCGGAATTTTTTCCGGAACAGCACTTCGTTACTGAAATTCGTACCATGGCCACTGGAGCTATTCTTGCTAAAGCCCTGGTTGGTCAGTTGCTGATCCTGTGAAAGCGTTTCATAGGAACTTTCATTTTTGTTCTGTGTATCCTGGTACCCCAGGGTAGACGTGATTTTTATCGAGAAAAGCGAATCCACCTGGATATCGGCGCCTAGGTTCACACGGTGACTGTTGTTCAGGTTATTGCTGTTGGTATGCTGGTTATAGAAATAGGAAGAATCGGGCAGGAAGTATTGTCGTTTGATATCGCTTTCCTGCTGCGGATTGTAGCGGTTATAAAAATAACTGCTGGTGAATTCGGTTTTCTTTCCGATGAGATTATTGTAATTAACACCTCCCCCCAAAGCGGTCGTAATGCCGTTGCCGCTGTTGCCGCCGGAGAGGGCGCCAGCGGGGTTAGCTGCGCTCAGGGCGAAGCTGGAGTTACCGCTGCCGCCTTGTCCCATTTTGGCCATCTCTCCGCTGAAATTCATCATATCCATGAAGGAAAAACCTTCTGCATTGATATTATTCGCCATACCGAGAACGGAAAGCTGACGGGCGCCTTTAAAGGAGTTCAGGTTAAAACGGCCTTCATAGCGGTCGTCGGTACCTCCGCCGGCCATGGCTTTTCCAAACATACCTTTCTTTTTTTCTGCTTTCAGTTTCAGGTTGATGGTCTTCTCGCTGTTGCCGTCATCAAATCCCGTCAGCTGCGCGGCATTGCTCAGCTTATCATATACCTGCACTTTGTCGATGGCATCTGCAGGCAAATTTTTAGTTGCCATTTTAGGGTCACTGCCAAAGAACTCTTTTCCATCTACCAGCACCCGGTTTACTTTTTGACCTTGTGCCTTTACGGAGCCATCTTTTCCTACCTGTACACCCGGGAGTTTTTTCAATAATTGTTCTACACTGGCATTGGGCGGAGTTCTGAAGGAACCGGCGTTGTATTGCACGGTATCGCCGATAAGCGTTACCGGCGGCGCTTCCCCGGAAATTTCTACCTCATTGAGCATCCGGCTGCGGTCGTGCAGCACAATACCGGGGAGGTTCACCGCAGGCGCAGTAGCGCTGATGGTAATCGGCAGGCGCTGGTTTTGATAATTTACATGCGTGATCAGTAAACGGTATTCCCCGGCGGGAACATTCAGAATTTCAAAATGCCCTCTCTCGTTGGTCATGGTAAAGGACACCAGGGAGGAATCCTTTTTTTGCAGCAAGGTGATGGTGGCAGCTACTACAGGCCGCCCGGCCACGGTGTCTGATATCGTGCCTTTGATAGTGCCATGCTGGGCATGTGCAGCGAAGGAAAAAAGGCACAGGAACAGCCACCCGAAATATTTTTGCATAGTGCGATCTACTTTTGGACCGAAAGTAATGGCCCCCCTTGCAAAAGCAGGTTAACCAGCCTTGCATTAATGTTAATGAAGGTTAATAAATCCGGTTCCCGGTTTCTGCCTATTTTGGTAACTTCGGGCCTGGAAACCGGCGCTGCATAGGGGAGATGCATAAAATACCTGCTTTTGTCCCCATCCGGCACCTTCAATCGTTATAAGGTGGTAAACAATAAAATGATTCAGCTATGAAGGACTTTGTATTAATTTTCAGAAACAGTGAGAACCCGCACGCAAACCCATCTCCGGAAGAATTACAGGAAAGGATGAACTGGATGGGCGGTATTGCTGCCCAGAACAAGCTGGCCGATAAGGGTAACCGCCTCTCTGCCACACAGGCGAAAACCGTGCATCCCAACGATGTAGTAACCGATGGACCTTATACGGAGATCAAGGAATTTATTAGTGGTTACCTCATCGTAAAAGCCGCCAATATTGAGGAAGCCGTGGAACTGGCAAAGGCCAATCCTATCTTCAAAACGGGTGGTAATATTGAAGTCAGGGCCGTACTCACACCCGGCGATAACAGCTAAGGATGAACACGCAATCCAACACGCTTTTACCACATCTGTTCAGATCAGAGTATGCTAAAATGACGGCTGTATTATGCCGTCATTTTGGCCTGCAACATATGGAGATCGCGGAAGACATTGTCAGCGAAACATTTTTAAAAGCCACAGAAGTATGGGGGATCAATGGTACTCCTGAGAACCCCGTCGCCTGGTTGTATACCGTGGCAAAGAACAGGGCGAAGGACTATCTGAAACGGCAACATCTCTTCGATACACGGATCAAAAGTGCGCTGACCACTCCGGAAGGCTACACCGAAACGGAAGTGGATTTCGGGCCGAAAACCATCACCGACAGCCAGCTGGCCATGATCTTTGCCGTATGTAATCCGGCTAATTCCCGGGAGGCACAGATCTGCCTGGCTTTGCAGATCCTTTGTGGTTTCAGCGTAGAGGAAATAGCCAATGCTTTTCTCTCCAAAACAGAAACCATTAAAAAGCGATTGCTCCGCGCCCGTGCCGTACTCCGGGAAGATAATTTCCAGATCCGGGAACTTCATGCTGCCGCCATCTCCTCCCGGCTGGAAGTAGTATTAAAAACCCTGTACCTGCTTTTCAATGAAGGCTACTTTTCCAAAACCAATAATCACCTCATCCGGAAAGATCTCTGCTCAGAAGCCATCCGCTTGACGCTATTGCTCACAGAAAACCCATTGACCAACACCAGGGCTGCCAACGCGCTGCTGGCGCTTATGTGCTTTCAAAGCTCCCGCCTCGATGCCCGCGCTGGCCTGGAAGGCGAAACCATCCTGTTTGAACAACAGGATAAAAACCTGTGGAGCAAAGAACTGATTGAAAAAGGAAATTACTACCTCGTAAACGCCTGCTCTGGTAATGAGTTATCAAAATATCATCTTGAAGCCGGTATTGCCTACTGGCATACTACTCCCACGGATACACGTAAATGGGAACATATCCTGCAACTCTATAACCAGCTGATAGTAATGACCTATTCTCCTGCGACCGCCCTGAACCGCACTTTCGCTTTTGCGAAAGTATATGGCGCGGAAGCTGGTATCAAAGAAGCCCTTGCGCTGCAACTGACGGACAGTGACGACTACTACGCGTTGCTCGGTTATTTATTTACCGGTATTGATCCGGAAAAAGCGATTGGTTATTACGGCCAGGCTATTACCCTCACAAAATCTGCTGCGCAAAAGAAAACCCTGGAAAAAGAAATCGCGCGGCTCCGGGAAAAGAAAAATGGAGCGATATAAAACAATCTTAAAATTATGTAACAATTGAATGCATGATTACGACTAAGTTTGTGGCCGGATGAAAAAGATTTTCGCACTAATATTAGGTATCTTATACATGGGGGCATCTACCGGCGCCACTTTCCATATGCATTACTGCATGGATAAGCTGACGGAAGTGCAACTATGGCATGAGGATTCCAAAAAGTGTGATCAGTGCACTGCCGGCCATTCTGACTCCTGCCGGAAGAAGTGCTGCAAAGACCAGCACAAGACAGTGAAGCTGGAAAAAGACCAGCATGCCACGGAGAACCTGATCTCTTTTATGCAGCAGGCTACTGCGGTCATACCCGTTTCCTGGGCCACGTTTTCACCCGGATATGTAGTATCCCTGGTGGAAGCATTTCCGGTAAGCCATGCGCCACCGCGAAGTAGTAAGGTAGCCCCGCATATTTTACATTGTAGCTTTTTGATCTGATCCCCGCATATCTCCCCGTTACCTCCCGGTAACATCACATTTTCCATTACATACACTGATTGCTGAAACCGGAACCGGGTTCCTGGCCATGCCATGCCGTTTCCTGTCAGCTTCCACCTTAAAATAGCACAGGTGCCGGCGCATCTGTATTCCAAAAGAACAACTATGGTACATCGGATTATTGAATGGTCCTTACACAACCGGTTCATAGTGCTGGTATTGGCCGCCGTATTATTTGCCTGGGGCCTCTTTGCAGTAAAGAAAAACCCTATAGACGCCATTCCCGACCTCTCAGAAAACCAGGTCATCGTATTTACAGAATGGATGGGCCGTGGCCCGCAGCTCATCGAAGACCAGATCACCTATCCGCTGGTCACCAATCTACAGGGATTGCCACGCATTAAATATGTAAGAGGTAGTTCCATGTTTGGTATGAGTTTTATCTATGTCATTTTTAATGATGATGTAGATGTGTACTGGGCGAGGGAAAGAGTACTGGAAAGACTCAGCACTGTGTCCCGGACCCTGCCCGCCGGTGTTACGCCACAACTCGGGCCGGATGGTACCGGCGTAGGACATATCCTGTGGTATACACTGGATGCACCCAATATGGATCTGGGAGAGCAACGTGCGTTGCAGGACTGGTACGTAAAATTTGCCTTACAGAATGTTGAAGGCGTAAGTGAGATAGCATCGTTCGGTGGTTTTCAGAAGCAATACCAGATCACGCTCGATCCGAATAAACTGCTCTATTACCGATTATCCGTAGCCGAAGTGATCAACGCGGTACGTACCAACAATAATGAATCCGGCGGCCGCAAGTTTGAACTCAGCGACATCGGCTATATCATTAAAACATCGGGCTACCTGAAGTCGGTCGCAGAAATAGAAAACATCACGGTCAAAACGCAGAACAGTATCCCCATCCGTATCGCAGATGTAGCCGCTGTGCAGATGACCGGCGAAACGCGCCTCGGTATCTTCGACCAGAACGGTGAAGGAGAAAGGGTAGGAGGCATTGTCGTGATGCGCTACGGTGAAAATGCCGATGCGGTGATCGATAAGGTGAAGGCAAAGATGAAGGAAGTCTCCAAAGGCTTTCCCGATGGCGTAAAATTCGATATTGTCTACGACCGGGGAGCACTGATCAAAGAATCAGTAGATGCCATTAAACATACGCTTTGGGAAGAAATGATCGTGGTATCAGTGGTGGTGATCATCTTCCTGTTTCACTGGCGCAGTGCGCTCAGCATTATTATCCAGATCCCCATTACCCTGTCAGCCAGCTTTATCCTGCTCAATGCATTTGGCGTGTCTTCCAATATTATGTCGCTTACCGGTATTGCACTGGCCATCGGCGTGATTGTAGACAACGGGATCATCATGAGCGAAAATGCCTATAAACACCTGGCAGAAAAGTATGCCGCGTGGGAAGCACAACAAAAAAGCAAGTAACTATGAATTGGTTCAGAAAAATATTTAAGAAACAGGAGCAGTGGATCACCGAAGAAGAACGGCTGAAGGTGATAGAACAGTCCAGTAAACAGGTGTCCCGGGGCGTATTTTTCGCCACCATTATTATCATCACCTCTTTCCTGCCTGTTTTCATGCTCACCGGCCAGGAGGGGAAACTCTTCCACCCGCTTGCCTATACGAAAACGTTTATCATGATCGTGGATGCACTGCTGGTCATCACTTTGGCGCCCGTGCTGATCTCTTTCTTCATGAAAGGAAAGTTCAGACCGGATCACGCCAATCCGGTGAACAGGGTACTGGAACGGGTATACGAACCAGTGATACGCGGCGTATTAAAGTGGCGTAAAACGACGATTGCCATTAATATCATCGCCCTGGTGATTACTATTCCCCTGCTGAGAAGCCTGGGGAGCGAGTTCATGCCGCCACTCGATGAGCAAAGCATTTTGTTTATGCCGGTTACGCTGCCGGATATCTCCAATGCAGAAGCCAAACGCATATTGCAGGTACAGGATAAAATCATCAAATCGTTGCCGGAAGTAGACAAGGTACTGGGAAAGGCCGGTCGCGCCAGTACCGCTACCGATAACTCGCCCATCAGCATGATTGAAACCATTATTATGCTGAAACCGAAATCGCAGTGGCGCAAAGGCATCACGAAGAAAGATATTATCCAGGAACTGGATAATAAACTACAGATTCCTGGTGTGGTGAATGGCTGGACACAACCCATCATCAACCGTATCAATATGCTGGCAACGGGTATTCGTACAGACGTGGGCGTTAAGGTATACGGGCAGCGGCTGGATTCTATTGCCGCCGTATCGGACCGGGTAAAAACAGTACTGGAAGGCACACCCGGTATCCAGGACCTCTATGTGGAGCCGGTAACCGGTGGCAAATACCTGAATATTGCGGTGAGAAGAGGCGACCTGGCCCGGTATGGTATCAGTGTGGATGAAGTGAACCAGACGGTGGAAACTGCCATGGGCGGTGCTCCGATCGGTAATACAGTGGAAGGCCGGCAGCGGTTTTCCATCAGCGTGCGACTGGCACAGGATTATCGCAACAGTGTGGAACGTATCCGCCGCATCCCGCTGATGTCGCCAACTATGGGAGAAGTGCCCTTGTCATCCGTAGCAGATGTGGCCTTTGAAGATGGTCCGCCGATGATTTCCTCGGAAAACGCCATGCTGCGCGGCGCCGTATTATTCAATGTACGCGGCCGCGACCTGGGCAGTACCGTAAAGGAAGCCATTCAGAAAATGAATGCGGCCAAAGGGGTACTGCCCGCAGGCTATTACCTGGAATGGAGTGGTCAATATGAAAACCTGATCCGTGGAGAGCAAACGCTGATGTGGATTGCGCCCATTGTACTCATCATTATTTTCTTCTCCCTGTATTTCGCTTTTCACTCTCTCAGGGAAGCTTTTCTTAGTCTGATTACGGTGCCTTTTGCACTGATAGGTGGCGCCTATATGATTTATTTCTGGGGCGTAAACCTGTCGGTAGCCGTGGCCGTGGGTTTCATCGCCTTGTTTGGTATCGCGGTGGAAACGGGTATTGTGATGGTCATCTATCTCAATGATGCCATGCAACAGCTGGTGAAAGAAAAGGGCGATGCCATTACCAAAGAAGACCTGCGTATTCACGTGATCCATGGCGCCGCCAAGCGGCTGCGTCCCAAACTGATGACTGTCTGTGTATCGCTGTTTGGCCTGGTACCGGTGCTGTGGGCCAATGGAGTAGGTACCGATGTGATGAAGCCGGTGGTGCTGCCGATGATCGGCGGCGTACTCACTTCTTCCACACATATCCTGCTGGTAACACCCCTGATCTTTTTAATGGCGAAGGAATACGAATTGCGTAAGTACGGAAAAATAACGATTCATGAAACACATCATTAAATATATGGTATGGGTGCTGTTACTGGCACCGGTATCACTGTTTGCACAGCAAACGCCGGTATTGCCGCTGGATACGATTCTCCGGCGTATAGACCGGAACAACCTGCTGCTGCAATCTTACGGACTAAAAGCAGAAAGTTATCAATACAGCGCTGATGCGGCCACCGCCTGGATGGCACCGATGGTAGGCGTGGGTACTTTCATGACGCCTTATCCCGGGCAGAAAGTAATGGACAGCCGCGACAAAGGCAGCCTGATGTTGCAGCTGGAACAGGATATTCCCAATCCAGCCAAACTCAACGCCAAAAAGCGCTATATCGCTTCGCAGGGAAATGTGGAACAGGCCGGCAGGGATATTACGCTCAACGACTTTAAAGCACAGGCCCGGCGGTTGTATTACACCTGGCTGGTAGCCCAGCAGCGGATAGGGGTGTTACGGGAGAATGAAAAGATCATGTTGACCATGAAAAAGATTGAAGAAGTAAGGTTTCCTTACAATCAATCCCAGTTGAGTGGTGTGTTTAAAGCTACCGCTAAAATAGAGGCGAATGAGAACATGATCCGTATGCAGGAAGGTACGATCGCCAAATCCCGCTCCTGGCTCAATAGCATGATGAACCTTCCCGGTAACGAAACATTTACGATCGATACCGCTTTTCAACCCGTGTTTACACCTGCAGCTACTTACGATACTGCCTCACTGGCCCTGGCGCGTAAGGATATATTTAAAATGGACGAAACTATCCGCTCCATGCAACTGGATATTGAAAGTATGCAACGTGAAAAGAAGCCGGATTTCCGCGTGCGGTTCGATCATATGTATCCGCTGGGAGGTATGATGCCACAGGCTTTCAGCGCCATGGGCATGATCAGTATTCCGATAGCTCCCTGGTCGTCGAAGATGTATAAATCGGGTATAAAATCGATGCAGTACAACGTGCAGGCCATGGAAAAGGAAAGATCAGCCATGCTGCAGGAAACGCAGGGTATGCTGTATGGGATGCAGTATGAAATACAATCTATGCAGAAGAGGATTGCAGCGATGGAAGAAAAGATCATCCCGGCACTACGACAAACACTCGATGCCAATTTCCTGAACTACCAGGAAAATAAACTGGCATTGTCCAATGTGATCGATTCCTGGGAAGCGCTCACGATGATGCAGTCGGACGTACTGGATGAAAAATTGAAACTCTACGAAATGATAGCAGACTATGAAAAACAATTATATCGTTAGTGCGCTGGCCATCGCTTTGCTGGTATGGACCGGCTGCACCAGCAGTGTACCAAAAACGGCGAAAGCCGGTCACCGGGAATGGGCGGCGGACAGCAGCATTTTGCCGCTAACCAGGCCGGTGAATGAGCAGGTGATGGCTACTATCCCTGCTATTACAGCAGATAGCGGTACACGTATCTACGCTTCGGAAGTACGGGGCATTATGACTTACGACACGCGCAACCAGACCAGCATTGCCAGCAGGGTAGGCGGCCGGATAGAACAACTGCGGATAAAATATAATTACCAGCCGGTAAAGAAAGGACAGCTGATCATGGAGGTATATTCCCCTGATCTGGCGGCGGCACAACGGGAACTGCTATACGTAGCGCAAAACAGTCCCGCGCTATTGCCCCAGGCGAAGCAGCGCCTGCAATTGCTGGGCATGCAGCCGGCGCAGATAACACAGGTACTTGCCACCGGGAATATCCTGTATCGCGTACCGGTGTATAGTAACAGTGACGGCTATATTTCTGAAACAGCTGCGGCACTCCCTGCCGCTCCTGCGGCCACAGCATCAGCGGTTCCTGCAGGTGATGGCATGGGGAGCATGGGAGGCGCAGCACCAGCATCCGCTCCCACCGCATCCGCCCCGGCGGCTTCACCGGTGTTACTACGGGAAGGGCAGTACGTAGCTGCAGGACAACCGCTGTTTATCATTTACCAGGATCAGCACCTGGTGGCGGAGTTTTCTTTTCCACCACAGCTGGCGGCCCGCATAAAAAGCGGACAGTCCCTGTTGTTTTACCCGGACAATGATTCTAAGGCCATGCAAACCGGTCGTATCGGGCTGGTAGTGCCGGTTTTTCGAAACGGTGAAAATTTCACGCTGGCAAGAGTATACCTCGATAGACAGCATTTCAGGATAGGCCAGTTGCTCACCGCCAGTATGCCCGTGATGTACACAGATGGATGGTGGCTGCCAAAGAAAGCCGTTGGCCGGCTTGGTAATACCACCGTGGTATTCAGAAAAGAAAAAAACGGCTATGTGCCGGAAGTGGTACAAACGGGCGTGGAAGCAGAAGATAAGATCCAGGTGATGACGCCCATTGGCGGCTGGCAGGTGGCTTCCAATGCCGCTTACCTGGTAGACAGTGAAAGCTTTATTAAAACCAACAACTCATGGAAAGGAAACGATTTATAAGCACCATAGCGGCCGTTACTTTACTGCCTTCACTGTTTCTGGCGGCATGCAAAGATGCCGCGAAGAAAGACAGTGCCGCCGCAGAAAAACAGACGTACACCTGTCCCATGCATCCACAGGTGATCCAGGAAAAGCCGGGTACCTGCCCGGTTTGCGGCATGGACCTGGTCCCCTTTGATAAAAACAATAAAGAATTGTCGCTCACGCTGGGAGAAAGCCAGATAGCACTGGGAAATATTACCACCCTGGTGGTAGGCCAGGGCGCCTTATCCAGCTTTAAGCAGCTGAATGGGCGACTGGTAACAGATCCTGAAAAAACAACGGTTATTTCCAGCCGGGTACAAGGGCGTATCGAAGCGCTGTACGTAAAAGAAACCGGTGTAAAGATCAATAAGGGGCAGCCATTGTATAAGATCTATTCCGAGCAGCTGGCGGCGTTGCAACAGGAGTACCTGCTTACTGCTGCGCAGGCCCGGCAGTTTCCCGATGATGCCCGCTTTCAGCAGATAGAAAAAGCTGCGCGCCAGAAGCTGGTCCTGTATGATCAGTCGGATGCACAGATAAAGCAATTGCTGCAATCGCAGCGGGTGAGCCCCTATGTCACCTATCCGGCTACAGAAAGCGGGGTAGTAGCAGAATTGTCTGTTACAGAAGGACAGTACGTTTCGGAAGGAGGCGCCGTCATGCGGCTTGAAGGTTATCACCAGTTATGGGTAGAAGCAGATGTGTATCCTGCGGAGGCGCAGACAGTGGCCGTAGGTCAAAAGGTGAAAGTAGTGGTGGCCGGATGGGAAAATGATCCGCAGACCATGACGGTTCAGTTTATTAACCCGGCATTCCAGAGCGGTAGTCAGCTGATGCAGTTGCGCGGCACGGTGCCGAATCCGGATAACCGCTGGCAGCCCGGCTTGCAGGCGAATGTACTATTGCCCGTAAAAAGTACCGGCAACGTGCTGAGTTTACCGGTAGATGCGGTAATCCGCGATGGTAAAGGCGCTCACGTATGGCTGGACACAGGCGCCGGGAAATTTGAACCACGCAGGGTCACCACCGGTATCGAAAACTTTGATGCCGTAGAAATTACCAAAGGCCTGGAAGATGGTGATAAAGTAGTGGTGACCGGCGCATACTTACTGTACTCCGAATACATGCTGAAAAAGGGCGCCGATCCAATGGCCGCTATGGGTAAATAAGGTTTTCATCTCACTAAAAAATAAATACTATGACAATTTTAATGAAGGCCATGATGCCGGTACTGATAGCAGGGTTAATGGCTGCCTGTAACAGCGGTGATACGACAAAAACAGCAGTGGTAAAAGACAGTGTGACTGCTGCTCCTGCGCCCGTAGCTGCCGCTGTACGACTGAAGGATGATAAACTGAACGCCATCTATCCGCACTACGTAAAGCTGACGGCGGCACTGATCAACGGTGATGTGGCCGCAGCAAGAATAGCGGGCAATGCCATCGCCACCGGCGCTGGGGAAATAGCAGGCAGTAATGCCGTGGCTGCAGCAGCTGCAAAAATTACGGCATCTGCGGACCTGGAAGCGCAAAGAAATATTTACGCCGGGCTGAGTAACGACCTGATTGCACTGGTTAAGAAGACGGGTATGGACAGTGGCGCCTTGTACGTTGCTTTCTGTCCTATGGCGATGAACGATAAAGGCGCTTCCTGGTTAAGCGCTGAAAATGAAATAAGGAATCCTTATTTCGGTGAACAGATGCTGACCTGTGGCAGCGTAAAAGAAACTATTCAATAATAATAAAATACAATTACCATGAAAACAATGATGCTGGGCGCGCTGGCTATCGCCGCCGTTATCTTTACCGCCTGCAACCAACCGGAAAAAAAAGCACCTGAAACAACCACTAACGTTGCCGCAAGTACGGAGCCGGCCGCAACACCGCAAACAAGTAACGCCGCTCCGCAGAAAGTGAGCGCCATCAAAGCGGTGGTAGACAATTACCTCGCTATTAAAAACGGGCTGGCCGATGAGCAACCGTCGGCGGTAGCCAATGCGGGAACGGCTATGGCGGCAGCATTGGAAGTACTCGATCATTCGTCGTTTACACCGGCACAGGAAAAAATCTTCAAAGAAAATGAAGACGACCTGAAAGAACATGCCACACATATCAGCAAAAGTGCTGCCCATATTGATCATCAGCGGGAACATTTTGTACAGATGAGCGACGACGTATATGCGTTGGTGAAAGCCTTTGGTGGCGGTCAGACGTTATACTATGATCATTGCCCCATGTACAATGAAAACAAAGGTGCTTCCTGGCTGAGTGAAATAAAGGACATCAAAAATCCATATATGGGTGCTAAAATGTCCGGCTGTGGAAGCGTTAAGGAAGTCATTCAATAATAGCACATGCGGTGGATCAGAACAGGTAGCCTTTTTATTGGCGCAGCGTTGATCATCATGCAGTTTTTCCGGCCGGAGAAAAATAGCAGCCGGCAACAGGTTACGGGGAGTATTGCCACAGTGTCTGCGACGCCGGAGAACGTACAGGCTATACTCCGAAATGCCTGCTATGACTGCCACAGCAACAATACCCATTATCCCTGGTATGCCAGCATACAACCGGCAGGGTGGTGGCTGGCACAACATGTACGCGAGGGTAAAGAAGCACTGAATTTCGATGAATACGCCAGCTATTCGGCGAAACGCCAGGTGAATAAATTGAAACGATTGAGAACGCAGCTGGAAGAGGGAAAGATGCCTTTACCGGCTTACACCTGGCTGCATCCTGCAGCAAGATTAACACCTGCTGAGAAAGATACCGTATTGAAATGGGTGGATGCCCTGTTGCGCAACAAGGAATAAGGAGAGCAGGAGACCTTGGTCTCCTGCTTATTCATCCCCGTCTTCCAGGAAAAAGATCTGCTCTACCGTGGTGTTGAAGATGCGCGCCATCTTCAGTGCCAGGATGGTGGAAGGGGTAAATTTACCAAGTTCAATAGCATTGATGGTTTGCCTGGAAACTTTCGCTTTTTCCGCAAGGTCTGCCTGCGTCATATTTTGTTTGGCCCGCTCTACTTTAATCGTATTCTTCATATCGGATTATCGGCTGTAGCTGCCGGTGAAGAGCAGTCTGCTGTAAAAGATAAGAATGCTCAGACAAAGCACCAGGATGATAAAAGCACGGGGCGTTTCCAACTGGAAGTCCAGCAGACCTTTGCTATGCAGCCAGGTGCTGCCCACCTCAATAATATAACCCACGGCAAAACTGATCATCAGCGCATGGGCTCGTAGCTGCTGTGCTCTCTCGTCTTCTGTCTTCTCCCGGGAAAAAAAGAACAGGAACAACCCTGTAATCAATACCAGTTCTGATCCGGGCTGCGCATGATGCAGCCAGAAAATAGGGATGCCGGTGAGTAATAATGCCAGTGCAGTATATTTTGTAGCAGTAAACATAGAACCTTGTTTTCTTTCTCAAAAGTAAAGTATACTTTACATAAAGACAAGTATATTTTTCATTTAGATAAAATAATAGTTTGAATTCAAACTATTATAATAACTTAGTATAGTCAATGACTACTACAAAAAACATAGCAGAACTGGCGCGTGAACTGGGCAGGGCCACAGGTGAAATGAGAATGTACCTGCGGCAGTACCTGGACATGCAGATCCGCCTGGAGGAAGTAGATATTACTTTCGAATTACTGGAAATACTTGCTTACCTGTACCGGAAAGACGGCGTGAATCAGCAGGAGCTGGCAGACATAACAGCGAAAGATAAATCCAGCATGACCTACCTGATCGATAGTCTTGTGAAAAGAGAGATGGTTACCCGGAAAGAAGATCCCCAGGACAGGAGAAGTAAACTGATTTATTTAACGGTGAAGGGTAAACGCCTGGAAAAGAAATTGGGTCCATGGATCGTGGAGATTTATGAGAAGGCAACGGAAGGCCTCACCACGGCGGAAGTACAGCAGGCTTTACTGATAGTGCAGAAAATGAATGATAATTTAAGAAAATAGTTATGAAGACTTTACTCGTACCGGTCGATTTAAACGCCACCACCCTGAATACCGTCCGCTTCGCGGCCGCCTGGGCTTCACATTATGATTACCAACGTATCATCCTGCTGAAAACATTTTACGATAACATCTTCAGCAATATCGTAATGTCCGCCGAGTATGGCGCCGTGAACCAGGACTTCATGCAAAGTCACCGGGAAGAAGCAATGACGCAATTGCAGTTGCTGGCACAAACCATCGGATCAGCCATCAAAGTGGAAATTGCTATTAGTGAAGCACCGTTGTTGAGGGCCGTGATGGAAGTTATATCGGAAGAAACACCTGAAATGGTGCTGCTGGGCAGCAATCCGGGCGACAGCGACGGCCTCGTGTACCGCAACATTATTCCTATTGCGAAAGTCAGTCCGGTGAGAGTAATGGTAGTTCCCGCAGGATATGTATACCAGCCGGTCAGTAAAGCATTGGTGCCGGTCGATTTCCAGGCCATGCACGAACTCGACAAACTCAATAAGCTGAAAGCGTCTCCCCGTTGGGCAGATACCCGCCTCCTGGTGCTTAATGTAGACCCGGAAGAACATTACAAGCATCCCGATGAAGAGTTCAGGGAAGTAGAGTCAGATCTGCATGAGTACCTGAAAAACTTTCAGCACGAAGTATTTTACCGCAATGATAAAGATACGATCAGCAGCATCATCGATTTTGCCGCTACGAATGACATAAAGCTGATCATCGCCCTGCCGGGAAAACATAGTTTCCTGTATACGCTGACGCATAAGAGTATTTCCGAAGCGATTTACAGGGCGGCAACAGTGCCGGTGGTTATTTTGAAGTAGTGATCACCACCCGATATAAAACGAAAGATTCCCCACTTCATGATGCTTTAAACCATTGATCACCGGCGTCAATGTTCTTTGTGAAAACGAGAACCCCAGGTTCCGGTAGGTGGCGCCCAGCCCATAATCTACTCCCACGAGGATTTTACGGTTCGAGTAGGTGGGTTGTCCCGCTTTTGTGGGGGCTGGCAGATCGTCCGGCATGGGAACGCCTTTCACCAAGGCATTGGTGAACATGAATTCCGCATTTGGCCGGAGTGTGAAATATAGCTGCCAGGGGCGTCGGGTTTGTTTCGAAGTCGTGTACTGGGAAATGAAACCATTGAAATAGGGACTCATTCTGCCGATGCGGATCAGTGAATAAGCAGATAGTCCATTTAGCATGGTGCCGGCATATACTTGTCCGCCTGCCATAATTTCCGCCCATTTTTTGATACCCAGCAATTGTTTTTCTCCCGTAAGATTAAGATTGAGCAGCAGCTTATTCCCCAACTGGTTTCCCCAGCCCCGTGGCTTCGTAAAACCCAGCAGGTGATGCGCAAAGCTTTGTGTTTCCTTTGCCAGTGCCCAGGGGCCCATTACCCCGGCGAATATTTCTGTTTGTAAGTTAAGTTTCCGGAGAGGGTTGGAAGAATGAAGGGTATGCGTAATAAACAATCCACCGGAATAAGAAAAATCACCGGGTACCGGTTTACTTCTCCGGAGATCTTCGGGTGTAAACATGACCTGCATAAATCCCCACCCATAAGTATTGATGCTTTCCTTTCCTGCTCCGGGCATCCAGCGATCCGGGAAGCCGCGTGGAGGATGGGAACGGGTATAAAACAGATCAAACCGCGTACCATTGGTATAAGCCTGATCCGTTCCATTGCCATTCAGGTTTATGAAGTCGTTGTCTTCATAAAACCGGAACAACCGGGTATTTTCATTGGAAGCTGTCTGTGCTCTCAGACTGTTCCAGCTAGTGCATAATAAGCCACAGTAAATGATTACTGCTAAAATCGTCTTTTTCATCTGGTGCCCGACGTCTTTGCAAAAGATCGTCTATGAAGTTAACGAAGTTGAGCAATCTATCCACATGATTATATTAAAAAGGCGGTCTAAGGACCGCCTTTTTAATATAATCAATTTATCATGCCGGCTATTCTGCCTTGAGGCTTTCTACCGGATTGGCCAACGCCGCTTTCACGGATTGAAAACTTACCGTGAGCAGGGCAATCAGTAAGGCGATGCCGCCAGCCAGCACAAATATCCACCAGGAAAGCGGCGTGCTGTAGGCAAATCCCTGCAACCATTTATGCATGCCGTACCAGGCAATGGGAGAGGCGAGCAGGGCGGCAATGAAAACATACCGGAGAAAATCTTTGCTGAGCAGGGCGGTGATGTTGCCTACGCTGGCGCCCATTACTTTGCGGATACCAATTTCTTTGGTACGTTGCCGCGCGGTGAATGCAGCCAGTCCGAATAAACCAAGACAGGAAATGACTATCGCGATGGTCATGCCGGTATTCATCAGCTGCTCCATCTGCCTTTCCCGCTCGTAAAACTTGCGGATGGTTTCGTCAAAGAAATTGTACTCAAATTTTTCATCCGGGTAGATGCCTGCATACGCTTTGCCAATGTCTGCAATGGTTTGTTGTAACTGCGCACCGGTATGACCCTGTAGCGATAATTTCACATTCACAAAGCGACAGATATCTTTAGACGTCAGTATGAATACCGGTTTGATCTGGTCCCGGAGCGACACGGCATGAAAATCGGCCAGCACGCCTGCAATCGGAATGTTTTTCCGGTAAGGTCCATCGCTCATACCCGGCTCTACAAATTTACCGATCGCCTCATGCGGCGTTTTGAAACCCAGGGCCTTTGCGCAGGATTCATTGATCAGTACTTCCTTGATGGTATCGGAGGCATAGAGATTTCTGCCGGCCAGCAACTTCAGCTGGTATAATTTTATATAATTGGTATCACCAAATTCCAGGTGGCAGTCTGCCGCCATTTCACCGGCGCCCCCTCTGTATTTCAGGAAAGTACCCCAGTGGTTGTTGTCGGAAGGAGGGCCCTGGCTTAAGCTCACCATTTCTACCTGCGGGAACGACTGTATCTTCTCTGCCAGCAATGCAGGCTGACTATTAGGATAAGCCCTGTTGGTGTTGAACGTGAGAATGGCATCTTTCCGGAAACCAAGATCTTTGTGCAGCATGTACCGGATCTGGTTGTTGATCACCAGGGAGCCAATAATAAATACCAGTGAGATGGTAAACTGGAAAACGACCAGGCCTATACGAAGATAGCCCCGTTGATTTCCTTTAAAGCCGGTAGCGCCTTTCAGACTGCTGGCAGGTTGAAAGGAAGATAAAACCTTCGCCGGATATAAGCCCGATAGTAAAGTGGTAAATAGTGTAAGCAGCAACAGGAACAACAAAGTAGGCCAGCTAAATAAATGCATGGAAACCCCATTGGGCATAAAGGCGCTGAAGGCGCTCAGCAGCGGCTTTACAGCAAGCAGGGAAAGCAGTACGGCACTGGCGGTCAGTATAAATGTTTCTGTAAGGAAATAAAGCACCAGGCTCCGTTTGTTGCTGCCTAATACTTTACGGATGCCCACTTCTTTCGCTCTTGCAGTCGATTGTGCCGTAGAGAGATTGATAAAGTTGATCGCAGCAATCACCAGGATAAAACCAGCAATAGCCATCAGGCCATACATGGTAGGCAGATGCGCTTTGCGGCTGTAATTGTCGGTGTAATCGCTGTTGAAATGGAAATCAGATAAGGGCTGCAACCGGAAGGTTTTGCTTTCTCCTTCACCAATTTTCACGCGCTCATTGGCCAGCTGTGCCAGCTGCCGGTTGATCTTTGCCGTATCGCTGCCCGCACTTAACCGCACAAATGCCTGGGTACCGCCAAACATACCCCATTGATCAAACCCGAATTCACCTTTGAAAGGACTGTTCTTCGCAGTGGCAAAGGAGATAAAATCGGTGAATATGAAATCTGTATTCTGTGGCAAATCTTTCACAATACCTGATACACTCACAGGAATAGAATCATTGTAGGTCACTATTTTCCCGATATAGTTTTCGGCAGGTTGCTCACCGAAATATTTAGCGGCGGTACTGGCGGTGAGCACTACCTTAAAAGGTTCTTCCAGCGCAGTAGCCGGCTGACCGGCCAGCCATTTATATTCAAATACTTTAAAGTACTCCGGATAGGTAATAATGACTGTCGGTTTTTCAGCGTTCTCAAATTTTCTTGTAACACCGTTATCACCAACAATCTTTATCTTCGGATAGATGGTATGAATGGCTGCCAGTGTTTCAAAGCCGGTAACGCCTTTAGCCAGCACTTCGGGCGCAGGATCCGGTACTGTAGGCGTTTTATGGATACCATGTATCGGCGATCCCAGTTCGGATACCACCCGGTAAATATTTTCTTTGCCGGGGTGGAAGTTATCATAGGTGAGCTCAAACTGTACACTGAGATATATTACGAGGCAGGCGCTGATACCGAGCGCAAGACCAATCACATTAATGGAGGCGTATACCTTGTTGCGGAGCAGATTTCTCCAGGCTATTTTTAAGTAGTTGCTGAGCATAACCGGAATGATTAGAATGACTACCGTCGAGGTATGAAAAATATGCCAATCATAATGCGACCTGATATTGACGGCGTTATGTTTTTGGTGGCAGTTTAATTTGTCCGCTTGCGGTAATCCGGTGTTCAATATCGAACATTCATAAAATACATTGTCGGGAACATTTTAAACAATTCTACGTTAATCATTGCATTATGACAACCGTTCCACTCCGGAGTGCGGAAGGCAAATGGGTAATGGTAACTACCATCCTTGCTTCTGCCATGGCTTTTATTGATGGTACTGCATTGAATGTGGTATTGCCTTCTTTACAGAAAAACCTGCATGCGTCTGCAGCGGACCTGTTCTGGGTACTCAATGCATATATGCTGATGCTGGCTTCCCTGATACTGATTGGCGGTACACTGGGCGATCGCCTGGGCCGCAAAAAAATATTTATGACCGGCATCTTTATTTTTATCCTCGGCTCTGCACTATGCGGGTTTGCCGGTAATGCTACCTGGCTGATCATTTTTCGGATGATACAAGGGGTAGGGGGCGCACTGATGATTCCCGGCAGTCTTTCCCTGATCACCTCTTCCATCAACGAAAATGAAAGAGGAAAAGCGATCGGCACCTGGTCGTCGGTAACGACACTGGTCACCATGGGCGGCCCCGTACTGGGCGGCGCCCTGGCAGACGCCGGGTTGTGGCGCTATATCTTTTTTATCAATGTTCCTATTGGCGTGGTGGCACTGATACTGCTGGCGCTAAAAGTGCGTGAAACCAGCGATACAGAAGGGGATAAACGCATTGACTACCCTGGCGCATTGTTGATTGCCGCCGGACTGGCAGCACTCACTTTTGGGTTTCTCCGCATGCCTTCGCTGGGTTTCCGTCACTGGCAGGTATGGGGCAGCGTGGTAGGCGGCGTTGTGCTGTTGCTGGTATTTATAAGCGTAGAACAAAAGAGTCCTCATCCGATGTTACCGGTAAAACTGTTCCGCAACTTAACTTTCAGCGGGACCAACCTGCTGACTTTCTTTCTGTATGCCGGTCTTGGTGCAGGCATGTTGTTCCTGTCGCTGAACATGGTGCAGATGCAGGGCTACAGCCAGTTTCAATCTGGCCTCACCTTTTTGCCTTTTACCGTATTGATGATCAGTATCGCAAGAGGCGCAGGAAGTCTGGCCGATAAATATGGGCCCCGTTTATTCCTGGTCGTGGGTCCCTGCGTGGCGGGAGTGGGTTTATTCCTGTTGTCACTGGTGAAGGAGACGCGCGGAGCAGGCGACTACTGGACCACTTTTTTTCCGGGCATCGTCGGACTTGGACTGGGCATGTCTATTACGGTGGCGCCGTTAACCGCTACGGTCATGGGATCGGTGAGCGATCATTTGTCGGGCACTGCCTCCGGTGTCAATAATGCCATTACCCGTATTGCGGGTGTTTTCGCCAACGCGATTTTTGGTGCATTGGCAGTATTATTTTTTGCAGGTGCGGTGCAGCGGGAAATAGCCGCACTACCGCTCACGCCTATACAAAAAGAAACGGTGGTGGCGCAAACAGTCAACCTGGGAGATGCCGTTGTTCCGGCAGATATAGCGCCGGCGCAACAGGCCGTAATCCGCAAAGTATACCGGGATGGGTTTATCACCGCCTATGGCAACATCCTGCGTTTGTGTGCAGGACTGGGATTTATAGGAGGATTGATGGCTTTTTTGCTGATCCGGAATCCCCCTCGTCCGGCCTAGTGTCCGAATACAATCCGGTGTACCGACCAGCGCCAGGTTTTTAGTACCGCGTCATTATTCAGTTTACACAGATCTTTCAGTACCGTAATAGATTCAATCCCAAAAAATACACTCAGCGCTTGTACCATGTGCTGAAATGTAGCTGTATCCAGCGTTTCCTTTAACGGTTTAAGTGCCTCCTCTATCAGTACAATACGTCGGCCTGCACGGGAATAGCCGCTTTTCGGATGAATGGATTCCCCGATCACAGAGCTGAGGAATAAGCGGAATTCCGTTTCATTTTTTGTAAACAGTTTGAAATGATAATCGATCAGCCGGTTGATTCTTGCCGGCAGGTCTGTGTCGGAGATATCCGCAAACAGATCGTCGCTTGTTTTCGCTTTCAGTTGCAAGGCTGCTTCTCTCTTCAACGCATCGGTGCCGGTAAAATACCGGTAGGCAGTGGCTTTTGAAATACCTGCTTCCTTTGCCACACTTTCTACGCTGATGTCGCTTCCCTGCAATAAAAGGGTGTTGGCCATGGCTACCAGTCGCTCGCGTGTTTTTAGTTTCTGTTCAATCCTGCCGTTGTCTAATGATAATTTGCCCATGCCTGGATTTTTATTTTCTGGATAAAGGTAGTATTTTCGTGAGACAAAAGTATCATAATGAGAAAGAATATAAAAGTAAGAGGTATTCAACTGGTGTATGAAGACGCAGGAGCGGGCGCTGTGCTGGTGTTTATTCACGGGCAGCCTTTTAACCGCAGTATGTGGTCGCAGCAGGTGGCGGCATTTGAGAAGAGCCATCGCCTGATTATACCGGATCTGCGGGGATACGGCGAAACGGAACAGCCTTCCGGCATCACTTTGCTGGATGAACTGGCGCTGGATATCATTCATCTGCTGGAAGCGTTGGAGATAAAGAAGGCCGTATTCATCGGCTTATCTATGGGCGGACAAATCCTGTTTGAACTGTATCGGCTGGCGCCGCATTTATTTGAAGGGATGGTATTGGCAGATACAGATGCGGCGGCAGAAACTGCGCAGAGTTATGTGCAGCGATTGCAGTTGTCGCGCGCCCTGATCGAAAAAGGAATGAAAGCTTATACGGATGAAACGCTGCCGCGTTTTTTAGCAAAAGATACACTGGCAGAGCAGCCGGCAGTAGTCGCGCACCTGCGGGAAATGATGGAAACCACGCCGCCTTTGGGCGCCTCGTTGGTACAGAGAGGCCGGGCGGAAAGAAGGGATCATACCGCGATGCTATCTCACATTGCCTGCCCCGTACTGATAATAGTAGGAGAGGAAGATGAATTTACCCCGGTGCAGGTGGCCAAAGGTATGCAGCAGCAGATAAAAGATGCACAACTGGTCGTGATTAAAGCTGCTTCGCATATGCCGAATATGGAACAACCTGAGCTATTCAACACAACGCTCACTGCTTTTATACAATAAGTCCCTCTTTTATCTTTTCTTCTTACAAAATATAAGTTTTTAATTTTTTTTATTATCTTTAAGCAAGATATCCAACTCCACGGATACTTCACTGCGGCGCTACTGCTGCATCCTGCCTTTATTCATTCCATGAAGCTTATTGATTGAATAACTAGTTTAATAACCAACACCTGATTGCTATGAAAAAAAAGGGATTTTTAATCGACATGGATGGCGTAATCTACAAAGGCAGTGAACCCATTCCCGGCGCGGTAGAATTTATTAATGGCCTGAGGGAGAAAGGCCTGCCTTTTCTGTTTTTGACGAACAATAGCCAAAGAACCAGCAGGGATGTGTGTTATAAGCTGAATAAGATGGGCTTCAAGGTAAATGATACAGACATCTTTACCTGCGCAATGGCAACTGCCAGGTACCTGGCTTCTAAAAAAGAAAATGGTACGGCTTATGTAATCTGTGAAGGGGGCCTGCTGACGGAGCTTTACAACGCCGGTTACTCTATCGTGGATGATCAACCCGATTATGTCATTATAGGAGAAGGAAGAACCATCATGCTGGAATCGGTGGACAAGGCGCTCAACATGGTCATGAAAGGCGCCAAACTCATTGCTACCAACCTGGATCCCAACTGCCCTATGGGAGATGGAAAATACAGGGCCGGCTGCGGCGCATTAGTGGCGATGCTGGAATGTGCTAGTGGTATCAAGGCTTTCAGCGTTGGTAAACCCAGTCCGGTGATGATGCGTATGGCCAGAAAAGCACTGCAACTGACTACCGACGAAACGGTGATGATCGGCGATACCATGGGTACAGATATACTGGGCGCAGGTTCTATGGGTTTCACCACGGTACTCACTTTATCTGGTGTGACACATGAAAGTGACCTGGCGCATTTTGGTTACTCTCCCGACTTCATCATTAAATCAGTAAAAGACTTGCTGAACGAAGACTTATTTGTGAAGGTGATCGGTGAAACGGCACTGGCAGAAGCACACTATTAAAATAATTTTACCGGGAGATATATACCGGGTACATACTTTCCGTTTCCGGAATCCACTACAGGCACACACTTGTGCGCCTGTAGTGATCCTGACCTTATGCAAAGCTATGCTTGTAGACAGCGGCAAATTCATCCGCAAATGTCCGGAAAGAGATTTGTCCGCCAGCCGCTGCTGCATGTTTGCGGTAGTTGTCGAATAAAGTTCCTTCCCGTAAAGCGATGCCTATTTCTATGACATATACCCTCGCCATTTCTTCGGTAAATCCCCCCTGCATCATGCCCTGCAATAATTCTTCGTCCGAAAATCCTACCCAGGCCAGCTCCTGTTGATCAATGGCTTTGCCAAGTATGGTGGCAATTTCCCCACCGGTTTTTTCATCGCTGGCAATATAGCGTATATGCTTGCCCGTGAAGGCTGCATCTTCCAGTGTGTTGGCAGCAGTAGTGGCAATGTCTGCCGGATGACTCAATACCATCGGTACCTGCGCATCAAAGTTGTTACCGATGATGTGCTGGTGTCTGATCATCGGTATACTGCCGAAGAAGTTGGTATAGAACATGCCCGGCCGCAAATGTAGTACATGCGTATCCGTTAGTTCGTTCAACCGCGATTCTACATAATGATTGGCGCCCGCCGGTCCGGGGCCATCCGGTAAATGCGCCCCGATGCTGCTCAGGTTCACCACCCGCTTTACACCCGCCTGTTTAATCGCCTGCACATAACCATCTCCCACGTTTTTCATATATTGTTTGATATCTGCCGCCTGGAAATTGGGCGGGATCATCAGATACACGGCATCCGCCTGCGCAAAAGCCCGGAGCAGAAAGGCAGGGTCTTCCACATCCCCGATAGCAGGGATGGCATGCAGTGCCTCAATAGCAGCAGCCTTCTCCGCACTGCGACTGATAACGGTAACGGTATGGCCATGGGCAATTAATTGCTGCGCGAGCGGCCGGCTGATATTTCCTAAGGATCCTGTAAGCGTAATTTTCATAATTTGTGTGTTTTAAATTGCTTTCACAAAAGTAGATTTGTACTTACTTTTGTACAAGTACTTACCCTGAAGTGTGTATCATGACCAAAATAAAAGAAACCTCTACTATACAGGCCAATAAGCAATCTGCATTCAATGAATGTCCCGTTACCTATGTAATGGAAAAGATAGGCGGCTACTGGAAACCAATTATTCTCTTTCATTTACTGTCGGGCAGCAAGCGGTACAGCGATCTGAGAAAAGCTATTCCGGCTATTACGGAAAAGATGTTGATCCAACACTTAAAACAACTGGAAGCAGATGGCCTGGTGATGCGTGTAGCCAGGCCCGTTATTCCGCCGCATGTAACGTATCACCTCACCAAAGCCGGACTGGCACTGAAACCAGTACTGTATGCCATGGCGGTATGGGCAGTATCAGACAGCAAGGAAAATTCAAAAGTATTTGCCCGGAACCTGAAAAGTTTTCCCGGGTTTAAATAATCGCTCATATGGCAAAAGGAAGTACGTCGCTCCGCAAGGCGCTCAAAGAAATGCAGCAGGACACACCGGATCTGAAGCTGGCACTGGAACTACTCGAAAAAGCAGCAAAACAGGGAAACGGGGAAGCCCTGTATGCCATTGGCAGCTGGTATCTGCATGGCAACCTGGTAAAACAGGACCTGTCTATGGCAGTACAGTTTTTACTGGAAGCCGCTGAAAGCAACTATCCCGACGCCTGGTTCGACCTTGCCATCTGCTATGAAAAAGGAGCTGGTATAAAACGCAACTTCAAAGAGGCTTTTGCCTGTTATTTAAATGCCGCGATCGCAGGGGATAAACAGGCGATCTATGAAGTAGGAAGATGTTATTATCATGGCATTGGTATTGCAAAAAATATTACCGTAGCCAGTATATGGCTGAAACAGGCCAAAGCACAAGGGGTGACGGAGTGATACCGGGATATATTATATGCCGTCATCATTAAAGTAGATTTATTATATTCAGGAACTATACCATGAATTAAGGGGATCAAAAAAGTTGTAGCATTATGAAATTATCGTTTAATTATTTATTGGTGGGCTTTATTAGTTGCGCTTTTTGGGGATGCCAGCCAGGAAAAACGTCTTCCGATGGTGATAAAGTATACACTGCGGCCAATGATCTTGTCAATAATAATCACAAGGAAGACAATCCACATAATTTAACATCTGCTGATTGCGATAAAATATACACTGCGGCCAATGATCATGTAAACAGGTACCACATGGAAAAAAATGCACATGATTTAGATACTGCCGGGGTTCTTCTTGATGGTCATCTGAATGATTGCAGGGATTACAGGGTACGGATGGTCAATTTACGGATAAGTGTCTTTGTCCTTGCTAAAGATGCGGATCGTGGTTATAGATTTATTGACTCGTTAAATGCGGGGGAATTCGGCAAGACCTATCTGAAGCAAAATTACCTGAGCTTTTTCAAAGCCATTGCTGCGATAAAGATGGGGGATCGTCAGAAAAGAGATTCGTCCTTTCAGGAAATGGTGAATAATATATGGCAGTATATCGGAACTCATTTATCTGATCAAATGGCTTTGTCAGAAATGTTTGCCATGAAAGCGATGATCGTGGATCCTGAGAAAGTAGCGGATGAAGTTATTTCGTTGAAGGAAAGAATGCCGCCTGGCAATAGCGATTTTTTAGATATGCTGAGTAATTCAGTACGAAGTATGAAGTATGATGTTGATTTGGATGAGTGGAAATAGTCAGGAATAAATGATGCGGCCGGCTATTAATTAAAAAAGGATCACGCCTGTTTACAACAGGCATGATCCTTTTTTAATGTGGCAGTGAGTGTACTTTTACTACGGCATCATGTTCCTTACTCCGCAGGATAATACTGCTTCAGCCACCTCACCATCTTCACCATCGCATCCATCGCGGCCATGCCGCCTACGCCGTGTTTCTCATGGGGATACAATTCCAGTTGTGTAGGCACACCCAGCGCCAACAGCTTGTCGTGCAGCTTCACTGCCTGACTTACATGCACCAGCGGATCTTCACCACCATGAAATAATATTGTAGGTACGCCGGTTGCTTTGGTTAACCGGTAATACGGACTGGCATCTGCGGCTATTTTAGCAGCAGGATCAGGTTCTCCCAGCAGACGTGTTACTTTGTCATCCGCATCTTTATTTTCCTGTCTTACTTTTTTGTCGGTAAAATCAGTAGGTCCCCAGAGGTCTACTACTGTTTTGATCTGCTTCAGACTATCCATTGCATAGGCATACTGCATAGCAAGATACCCGCCGGCGCTGCCACCCATGAGGGCAAACTGACTGCCATCGAACTGGAGCTTTTTTGCTTTGGAAGAGATAAAGGCCAGCACCTTGCGCACATCTTCCAGCTGTGCGGGGTAGCGGTCTTTTCCATCACGGATCAGGCGGTAGTTCATCGATACCACGCCGTAGTGCAGTTTGCCTACCAGTTCATCGATCAGTTCTTTGGGCAGTTCTTTTTTATCGCCGCCGGTCCAGCCGCCGCCATGCATGTATACAATGATCTTCGTTTGTCCGTTATGGTTATCCGGCATGTACGCGTCAAGCGTATTGTCATCGCCGGCATTACCGTAAGATACATTGCGCAGGGTGCGGTAGGAGGATACAGGGATAGCCAGAGGTGCCGCTACCGCTACTCCGGCAGGAAGGCCATTACGCAGCTTGCTGCTGTCGAGATAACGGATCAGTGCTTCCGGATGATCGGTCTGCACGCCCTGAACACCCTTGTTCATCGCTGCCTGCCAGTCGCCCGGACCTTCCGTCGGCGTCTGTACATCCAGCCATACGGCCGTGTTGTATTTCTTTGTCACCGCCAGCATCGCCGGATCGCTGATATTATCTAGCACGGCTACACGTACATTCTTCAGGAAGAACTCCAGTTGTTCCGGGTTGGTCACTTCTTCCGGTAAACTTGTCATCAGTGGCATATCCGGTGCTGTTTTCCTCCAGGCTTTGTATTGCTCTTTTTCGTTGAGGTATACCACTACCTGTTTCTCCATGCCGGCGGCTTTCAGTTGTTTCCAGGTTTCGGGAACATCAGCGGCTTTGAAGTCGAGGTAGATATTCAGTTTCCCTTTACAGGCCTGTAATGCTTCTGCAAAGGTGGGTACGCGATAAGTTTTTCCATCGCTGCTTTTTACTTTCAGCTTTTTGATATCCGCAAGGGTGAGGTCTGATACATTGCCTTTGCCATCTGTCATTTTATCTACCGTGGCGTTGTGCATCAGCACCAGTTGTCCGTCCTTTGTAGTGCGGAGATCCAGTTCTGCATAATCAGCTCCGCAGCGGATGGTGGCTTCTATAGCGGCTACCGTATTTTCAGGTACGCTTACATGATTGCCACGATGCGCCACTACTACGAAAGAATGACGTGCAGCCGGTAACGTTTGTGCGAAGGTACTGGCAGCACAGCCAACTGTAATAGCGATTAATAGTGTTGATTTCATCTTCATCAGAGAATAGCTTTTGTATCGGTCACGAATACACGCGTGCTCACCGTATAGGTGCCACCGGTAATGTTCTGGTATTTAAGATCTACATAAAAGGCGCGGTATCCACTCTGTGGCAGGGGAGTGGTCACTTTCACTTTCGAATGATGTGCCTGTCCCAGGCTCTCGGAGGCCCACTTGTCGTTCCTGAAATCAAGGTCGGAAGAGTTGGCCGTCCACAGCACTACATCTACCAGGCGGTCGGAAGAGGCTTTGGCGGTAACGCTTACCTTGCCACCACGGGTGCGGGTAGTCCAGCTGCATTCAGGATACGCCTGTTTGCGCATGGTCATACCGAAGAAAGCACTGAGTCCCTGGAAGGCCTGTACTTTATCACCCAAACTATGACCGGCATTCGGTACGTAGTTGATAAGGTTTTTACCCGGAATGCTGTCTATATAGTTTTTGATATTATCTACGACCCAGTATTCATCGTTGGTACCCATGAAGATCATTTTTGGGATCGACAGGTTACTTCTGTAAGAATAAGGATCTATCATTGTATTGATGGCATTGCCTTCCGGGGTATGCGCGGTTTGCGGGATACCCAGCTTTACATAATCTTCTATCTGGATACTGTATTCTTTCCAGGTTTTGATCTGGTAATCGAGACTTACCGGCATGTTCAGTACATCTATCACCATAGGTGCAATGGCTACCACGCGGGCGTCGTTGGCGCCGGTGAGCCAGGTGGTCCAGCCACGTTTGGATGCGCCGGATACCACGAAGCCATTTACTTTCCGGTTCAGTTGTTTACCCGCAAATTCCTGGATAACATCCATCGCTCTTACCGCGCTTTTCACCATAGGAAATAACAGCGGCCAGTTGTAGTCGCCGTCTTTTTTGAACTGGTGAAGGGTATACGAAATAAGCGCATCTTCCGTAAGCTTACCAAACAATGGCTGGTTGGGCGTTTGACGGAGTACGGCTGTAATAGCATTATTGGTGGCCGCTACTTTTCCCATCTGCTGATACAGTTCATCTTCCGGACCATTCCAGTTGGGCATGCCCTCTTTTACGGAGCCACCGGTGATAAACAACAGCGCACCTTCGTATTTTATTTCATCGGGTACAAAAATGGTCAGCTGATGCCGCCAGGTGTACTCCCGCCACTGCTGCGACGTAAGCAATACGTTATAGGCTTTACCGTTAGTCACGTTGAAGGAGTCTTTCAGTTCCCATTTAAACGAGGTGTCTCCGTTGTTCAGGTAGCTTTTCATCGCCGTTTCCGGTGTTACGGCTTGCTGGGCAAAAAGGGTCATCTGGCATAGCAGGAGAACAAATACCGCTTTGGCAGCGTTGAAAAAGAGTGGCTTCATATCTGGAAATAATTGTTTTACGGGTAATGAAATATAAGAAATTACTTTGGCAGATGACTACCAGGGTTTGCCGGTACCCTGGAGCACCCAGGGTTTCGACCAGGGACTGTTATTCGCACCATTCGCCCCAAAGGAAGAATAGGTGGTCACTTCCAGTCGTCCGGCAGCCGCTTCTTCGTTGGCTTTATTCAGGTTGCGTTCTTCCAGCATATAATACAACCGTACCGGTACCACGGGGCCTTTGGCATAAGGACCAGCTTTCAATACGGGATAGCCGGTTCTTTTGTAATCTGCCCATGCTTCTGTGGCGGCAGTCCAGCTGGCAATCCATTTCTGCACAATGATCTGTTCCTGGGTGTTGTTGAACTTTACCGCTGGTTGCGCGAGGTAAGCGGCGGTGCTGCCGGATACGCCCCATACATTAAACGACGCCTGGATACCTGCCTTATAATTGGTTTCTGCATCACCGGCGGCCCAGCCTTTTACGGCTGCGGCTTCTGCCAGGATAAAGCGTACCTCTGCTGCAGAAATGATCCTTGATTTTAACAAAGGCCCTTTTGGTTGTTTGTAGATATCGTTCAGCCATGATACATGCGGGTTGCGTGAAGCCTGGCTGGCATCAGGACTAAGATTATATACCGCCGGACCGGAAATAGCCGGGGGCAGCCCCACATAATTCTGGTCCTGGTTAATATCGTTTACCGTCAGTCCTTTGGCTGCCAGTACATCCGGTGAAATGTAACGTACTTTCCTTTGTTCACCGTTAACAACAGTGTCTACGGGTTTATATACGGTGCCGGTGCCTGCTGGCTTGGTATCATCTACCAGTAAAAAACACTGTACTTTATTGGCCCATACGCCCAGCCGGGGATCGCGCAGGTTCTGTAACGCCTTTACAAAGGTGCTGCACATTTTTAAACGGCGGTAGTTGCTGCTGTCGCTGTCGTAGGCCACGTTGGCTGGCCAGGAGTCTGCATTACTGTTGCCGGGAAAAGACATGGTCGCATCCTCTGATCCATCCACATTCATGATCAGCGGATACTGCGCCGGATCGGCTACCATTTTCTCGATGCCGGCCTTGGCAATCTGCGGTAACTTCTCTGATAAACGCATGTAATAGCGCAGTGCGAGGGAATTGGCCATTTTACGCCATTTTACGGGGTCGCCCTGGTAATACACATCTGCGGCATCAATCGGGTTGGAATAGGCGCTCTTGGGCTTGGAAAGCAGCGTATTGGCCTTTTCCAGGTCGGCGAGGATACCGGTATAAATGGTTTGTTGCGCATCAAACACCGGAAGCGTGGACGCAGGTGTACCATCCTGTCCCTGCAGCGCATGGGTATAAGGAGCATCTCCCCACAGGTCGGTGATCAGACCGAACAGGAGCGACTTCATCACCAATGCCACACCCTGGTGCAATTCACTGTTCAGCGCTACACCACGGTTGTACACCAGCTGGTTGTTGCGCAGCACATCATAGTACTCGGACCAGCTGTTGGAGCCTGCCCAGTCGTATTCGTTGTGCGCAGTGGTCCAGCCATCTTTCTGGGTATGCTGCATTACACCGGCCATGTCCTGGTAGCCGAGGTTTACCATTTGCATTCCGGCGGTTGTCAATACGGTGGATAATACCAGGTTGGGATTGATGGTGGCAGGATTGGCGCCGTTGGGGTTGTCGTTCATTTTGATCAGGTCCTTTTTACAGGCGCTGACAGATAAACAAAGAAACCCGATACTGAGTATAATAGATTTACGGACTGTTTTCATGTGTCAGAATTAAAAGGTAACATTCAGTTTTGCACCCATCGGAATCGCCCAGGGTGTCACATTATATCTTTCTATGCCCTGCTTGAACTGCATACCGGAGCCCTGAACATTTGTAGAAGGCTGATAGGCATTTTCAGGATCGATACCGATCTTCGCGGCGGTCCAAAGGATGATGTTCCGGCTGTACACCGAGAAACTGGCACGCTGCAACTTCGCAGAACGGATCATCCGCTGCGGGAAATCATAGGTCAGCGATACTTCTCTCAGTTTCAGGTAAGATGCCGGAAACAGGAAGGCCCGGGTAAATGACCAGGCTGTAGCGCCGGCATACGGAATGGTAAGCGTACCATCATTCCCCAGGTTTTCAAGATAGCCGGTAGGGTTACCCGCGTTGTCATATCCCTTGGCTCTTACACCAGGAATAAATACGCCGCCATAAGGCAGTACATAAGGACCATAGGTAAACGGAAAACTGTTGTATTCCGGTGTAGGACCACCCACCAGTGGGAAATTATTGCCGTTTGGAATGACCAGCTGATCCTGGTGACTTACCAGGTAATCCCGCAGTTCCTGTCCTTTCATGGTACCAGGATTGGTCAGTTTATCGAGGAATAACTGGGAGTTGCCATGCTCTTCTCCATAACGGTAAGTCTGCGAAACAAAGTCGCCACCGTTCCGCCAGTCGAAGGTCATATTCAGCGTAAAGTTTTTATAGGAGATAGATGTCTGGAATCCCATGATGAAGTCGGGATTGAAATTACCTATCTTATTTTTTGTATTGATCGCATCAATAGTCTGCCATTTACCGGTGTTGTCCAATAACGGGTAGCCATAGTAGGGAGATGATTTATCTGTTACGGCTACCAGCTGTGCATCATAAATATCGCCGATGTCTTCTCCTACATACGTCCATGCGCCACCTTTACCTTCTTCCCACAGGGTGTAGTAAGGCATATCATCCGGCAGTGAGAGAATGCGTGTTCTGTTGCGGGTGAAGTTCATATTCACATCCCATCTCCAGTTGCGCGTTTGTATGGGCGTACCACCCAGCGATAATTCAATGCCCCTGCTTCTCAGCAGGCCGGCATTGATACTGCGGGAGGAATAACCGGAAGATGGCGGCGTTTTAGGGCTGAAAATCTGGTTCTTGTTTTCTACAATGTAGTAGGTACCTGCAAAGTGCAACCTGTTTTTAAAGAGATTGATATCCAGGCCGCCTTCATAAGACGTGGCAATTTCCGGTTTCAGGAACGGATTCAGTAAAGTCCCGGAAGTGGTGAGCCGTGGCACATTACCCCAGGCGCCTACGCTGCCTAAGGTAGCGGCCAGCTGGTAAGGCGAAGCATCGTTACCCACCTGTGCGGCGCCGGCTCTTAATTTAATGAGATTGATATTATCGGAAGTAATATGCGCCATTTCATTGAGAAGTAAACTCAGTGAAGCCGCAGGGTAGAAGTAAGAGGCAGCATCAGGAAGGGTGCTGGACCAATCGTTACGGCCGGTCAGATCCAGGTAAGCCATGCCCTTGTAACCCACATTCAACATACCATATACGCTGTTCACGCCTTTTTTAAAGGTGCTGCTGTAATAGTTGAGGTTAGCGGGAGAGATGTTCTGAATGGTGTACACACCGGGCGTATTCAGCCCCGTACCATCTTTGGTAGACGTGGTCACATTGCCACCGGTCTGGTAACGCATGTTGCCACCGGCAGAAACGGAGAAGTCGAAATGATGCACCGTTTTCTTGTAGGTAGCCAGTACATCCATGTTGCGCTCGTAGTTGTTGAGCTGGATGATACCATAAGCGCCGCCGGGATTGTTCAGATAGCTGTTGGCTATCTTTGTTTCTCTTTTCTCTCCGTAGGTATCCAACGCATATCTTACCATCAGGCTGAGAGAGGGTAATATTTTCCAGTCGGCCCGCACGTTACCAAACATACGGTCTCTCACAAAACCGTTCTTCACTTCATACGCCAGGAAATAAGGATTGTTGAACACGCCGTTGTATTGGGTGCGTTGCTGCAAGCCTTCCTGGCCGGGCATCCAGTAGTCTTTCAGGTCGCGCACATCAATGTGCGGAGAAATGCTGTATACGGCCTGGAGCGGATTAGCGCCACGATCGCCGGCTGCACGGTTATTGGAATTATTGCGGCTGAAATCGATGTTGGTGCTGATGCTGAACTTTGAGTTTACCTGTAAACTGGAATTCAGGTTCAGCGTGTTTTTATACAGATCGGTATTTGGAATGATGCCTTTGTTGGTCATGTTGGCATAGGAAATACGATAGGCGATCTTGTCGTTGTTATTGGCCACAGAAGCGCCGGCAGTGGTAGTGATACCGGTGTTCACAAAGTTCTTCACGTTGTTCTTATGTGATACCAGCGGCATCGGGATCTTCTTACCATCTTTATCCAATGGACTGTTCCACTGTACTTCTTCATAGCCCATGTCGAGTTCGGCGCCAAAGGTACCATCTACATTTTCCTGGATGATAGAACCAAAGGGATTGGTGAGCAGGTTACCGCTGCGGGAAAAAGGAATACCGGAAAGTTGTCCGGAGCCAAACTTCGTTTGCCAGTTCAGGTATTTATAGGGAATGTCGAATACGGAATTCACATATGCATCTACCGTTACCTTATTTACTTTTTTACCTGTTTTGGTAACGATCAGTACTACGCCGTTGCCTGCGCGGGAACCATATAACGCTGCTGCACTCGGGCCTTTCAGGATAGTGACGCTTTCGATGTTGTCTGGGTTGATATCGGAGATGGCGTTACCATAATCCACCATGTTGCCCGAACCAATCTGACTGATATTATTAACGGTATTGGCTACGGGTACACCGTCTACCACAAAAAGCGGCTGGTTATCACTGCTGAGGGAGGTAGCGCCGCGGATAACCATGCTCACAGAAGAACCGGTAGTACCGGTGGAGTTGATGGTGACACCTGCGATTTTTCCGGACATGGAGTTAAGTAAGTTTTCCTGTGTTACACGGTTAAACTCTTTACCACTCAGTTCTTCCACAGAATACCCCAGTGCTTTCTTTTCTCTTTTAATGCCCAACGCGGTTACCAGCACCTGTCCTAACTCTTCCACTTTTTTTTTCAGGACCACGGAGAGCGAAAGTTTGCTGGAGTCGTTGATGGTATAACCACGGAGCGTATCTGTGGTGTATCCCATCTGGGAAAGTACAAAATGATAAGGGCCGCCGGCTGGTAATTTAGCGAATGTAAAGATGCCTTTCTCGTTGGTCACGGTGGTGGCCAGTACTTTGTTGTCTGCATCCTCCATTTTTACCATTACGCCGGGAAGGGTTTCATTGTTTTCATTTTTGATCATTCCGATAGCGGCAGGGCGGGAATTCTGCGCCTGCGTTTTTTCGGGGTTTAACTGCCACAGCAGCAGCAACAGCCAGATCATTGCTGTAGGGCGGCATATGCGCGATTGTCTGGTTTTTACACACATAATAATTTCATTTTTTTAGGCAAAAGGAAGTTCGTGCAGCCTTGTGCAGGTTGCGACAGTGGTCATTAGGTAAATATGTTCAGGGATTATTGTACTATGTAGCTAACATTGTCTTTCTGATTAATAGTAAGATTGTTTAACGTACCAATTGTTGTCAGAAAATCTTTTAATGTTTCTTTGTTGCTATCGAAAACGCCCGTGAAGTTCATACCCGTCAGGGTACTTGCTGTGTATTGGATTTTTACCTGGTACTTTTCAGACATCTGCCTGAATATGCTTTCCAGTGGTTCATTGTTAAAGGTCAGTACTTCGTGTATAGGTGTCTGTTTGTCGTTGTGCTTTTTAACCGGCTGATTGATCACCACAGATAATTGTCGCTGATCATAACGCAGGTCCTGTCCGGGCAGCAGGTAAATATCTTTTACCGGTGTGGCGCCCGTGGGCTGTTCCGGTCTTACCATTACTTTACCGCTGATCAGTTGTACCTGTGTGATGCCTTTATTGGCCCAGGCGGTTATTTTGAATACGGTGCCGAGAGCGGTGGTGCCCACGTTGCCGGCATAAACGGTAAAAGGTTTTTCAGGGCTGCCGCTCACGCGGAATAAAGCCTGGCCTTTTAGGTAAATATCGCGGTGCTGACCGGTAAACGGATCCTGGTAACGGATTTCACTTTCCGGTGCGAGTTCCACTTTACTGCCATCGCTTAAGGTCAGCGGCATGGTGTGCCGGCTGTGGTTGAAGACCGTACGCAATGCTGTGGCAGCGCTTTTATTTACGGGTACTGTTGTAACGGCGGCTATATTTTTTACGGCCGGTTCCCGGAGCGTCGTCCACAGCAATCCGCCGGATACCAGCAGTAATGCGGCGGCAGCCCATGAATAATAACGGCGGTTTATTCTTCTTTTTTGAAAAGTACGGCTTTCAATCACCGACAGCATTTTACCGGAAATGTCTTCCGGTAAAGATTGCGCGGGATGGAAAGCATGCCAGCTTTCTTCCGTCAGGTAGGGCAGTAAAGCCTCGGGATGCTGCGCAATATATGCCTGTACTGCCTGCTTTTCCTGTTCATTGCATTCACCCCGGAGAAACTTTTCAATAAGTGTTGCTGAATGCTTCATAGTATGTATTCGTTTGAAAACAGTAAATCCCTCACTGCGTAACAATTAGTTAATAAATCGTCAGTAGAAGGAGCAGTAGCAGGGAATTTTTTAATTGACGGATAGCCCGTACAATATGATTTTCTACTGTTTTAGGGGAGATGGATAACTGCCGGGCAATTTCTTTGTGTGGCAATCCTTCAAAGCGACTGAGTTTAAAAACATTTTTCCGGATGGGTGATAATTGTTCGATACTGTTATACACCCGCTTCAATTCTTCTTTTACCGTAATGTCGGTTTCCACGTGCCAGTCGGACGTGTCCTGCACCAGCTGCTGCGTATGCCTGTTCCGCACCTGTTGCTTCCGCAGCAGGTCGGTCATAACGCTTTTGCCTATACGGAAAATCTGTGTGGAGATATTAAAGTCCGTAGATAATTTTTCGCGTCTTTCCCAAAGGAGGATAAATGAAAGTTGCACAGTCTCTTCCGCAATGTAAACGGAGTGCGTACATTTCAGAACGTAGAAATATAGTTTCGTATGGTATTGTTGGTATACCATTTTAAAACTTTCGATATTTCCGTTGATTATATCCTGTACAATACTTTCCATAATTGCCAGCAAATATCTGATCAGCCTAAACAAGATACAAGGAATTACCGATTATATTATTGTTATTTTCAACAATAGTCCCGTCGGTTATTTCTTCAGTTTTAAAATTAAAGGAACCGTTGCTACACCGGGAATATTCACCGTTAACGAAAGATCCAGGTTAGTCGCATTGATGTTTTCAATCCAGTGCGGATCGTTGTCGCCTTTAGCGGAACTGAGCTTCAGTACGGCATCATGGACGTCCAGGTCCCAGTTGCCGCTTTTACCGGTTACCGGCAGGATCAGATCTGTACATCCTTCAATGGTAAAGCCGCCGGCCTCATTAAAGGTATAGGTGTTTTTTGCAGTACAGGTAAATCCTGCACCGGCAGCACCGAGCAGGGGAGCCAGGGTAATGATGCTGGTGCCGGCAGGAATGTTCTGCTTGTTGAGTTTAACGGCTACTGCAAGCACGATGTCCTGTTGCTTCCAGGTACCCTTTACTAAATCGTACTTAGGCGATTTTTCGGGCGTTGCAGCGCTGTCCTTTTTACAGCCTCCCGTAAAGAGACAGGATACAAACAGCAGCAGAAATAGACAGGCGGGGATAAAAAAGCGCATGTGTGTTGGTATTTGGTGATGGAAAATGTGTCGTTCCTTCTAAGTATTCGTTTCGGAATGCCTTTTCCCTCACTGCTTAACAATTGGTTAATATACCACCTCTGCTTAGTGTAATACCTACACTTTGTCCCTGAATTTTTTGGGTGATACCCCCATGATCAGTTTAAACGACCGGGAAAAAGTATAAGGATCCGGGTAGCCCATTTCCCCTGCAATTTCTTTTACCGTGAGATGGGTATCTTTCAGCAGCTGGCTTGCCTTCTGCATACGCAGCGACGTAAACAGCTGGATGGGGGAGTACCGCGTTTTTTCTTTGAACAATGCAGACAGATAAGACGCAGAAATACGGGTTTCCCTGGAAAGATCGGCCAGCGTAAGGGGGTGATCCAGCTTTTGTTTCATCACCTGGATGCATTGCTCTATAATATTGTCGGCCCCCTTTTTCATATAATTGAATACTGTAAGACGGAAGGTGCCCAGGAAACTATAGAAACGGAAATTCGCATACAGCAGGTTCTCAATATTATTCATCAGGTCCAGGTGATGCAGGATATCATCGAACTGTGCGTTACGTCCTACCAGTGGCGGCGTGGTATGTGGTTTTAAGTGGGTGCCAACGTAACGGTATACCTCGTCGGCCAGTTTGCCCGAAAACTGTACGGCATACAGCTGCCAGGGATCAGCCGTATCCGGCCCCGCATGAAAGGCCGTGCCTTTCGGAAGCAACAGGTATTGATTGGTGCCCACCGGTATTTTCTTTTTTCCGGTTTGCCACCATCCGCTTCCCTGTGCTACATATATTAAGGTGTATACCGGTGCGCCTTTTGGTTCACTGATTTCCCGGGCGGCACTTGCAGGATAACGGCCAATAGCCGTAATGAAAAGATTGCTTCCAAGCGGATGCTTTTCCAGCTTGCGTTTCAGGTGATCAGGAAGGTTCCAGGCGGAGGGTGTGTTGGCGGCCAGTTGATTCATTGCAATAGTAATTTAAGCTATTCTTTTCATAACATCCAACATTGTTTGATCCATAAAAAAAGACAATCTTCGCATAACAACTGTAATTTTTTTTATCCACGTAGTGAACTAAGTTTTATCAACCAACAGGATGATCGTTATGCACCAACTGCCAATAATAGACCTGGCTGTCATCGCCATATACCTGCTTTGTATGATCGGAGTAGGCGTATGGTTCTCCCGGAAAAACAGGAATGCGGCACAATTCACCACCGCGTCAGGAACGATACCAGGATGGGCTTTGGGGCTTTCTTTGTATGCCACGTTTTTAAGCAGCAATACTTTTCTCGGCGTACCGGGAAAATCATTCGGCAGCAACTGGAATGCATTTGTATTCAGCTTGTCGATGCCGCTGGCAGCATTTATTGCGGCCAGGTATTTTGTGCCTTTTTATCGCCGCAGCGGCGAAGTAAGCGCTTACACGCACCTGGAGCATCGCTTCGGTCCATGGGCCAGAACTTATGCCATGGTGTGTTTTATTCTGATGCAGCTCGCAAGAATGGGCTCTATCTTTTTCGGAGTGGCGTTGGCGTTACAGGCCCTTACCGGGCTGGAAATGCGCACTATCATGGCTGTTACAGGTGTATGCATTATTATATATACCGTTCTCGGCGGCATGGAAGCCGTGATCTGGACAGAAGTATTGCAGGGAATTGTAAAAACAGCCGGCGCTATAGTAATTCTCTGGCTGGTGATTACGGGTATGAATGATGGAGTGAAAGACATCTTCCGCATCGGAATGGCCGATGGGAAATTCTCGCTGGGAAGCCTCAGCATAGCGGATTTCAGCACGTCTACTTTCTGGGTGGTGTTTCTGTACGGCTTTTTTATTAACCTGAATAATTTCGGAATGGACCAGAACTATGTGCAGCGTTATCACACCGCCCGGTCGGAAAAAGAAGCCTCCCGCAGTATCTGGCTTTGCGTATACTGGTATGTGCCCGTAAGTATGGTGTTCTTTTTTATCGGCACCGCGTTGTATGCATATGTACAACAACATCCGGAAGCGCTGCTGGCATTGAAACAACAGGTAGCGGCAGAGCGGCAGGTGCCCTTGTCTTCCCTGCAACCGGCAGATTATGGCGATAAAGTATTGCCCTGGTTCATGGTCAATAAAGTGCCGAAAGGCCTCATGGGATTGATTGTGGCGGCGATCCTGTCGGCCGCCATGAGCACTGTCAGTAGCGGGATGAACAGTACGGCGACTGTTTTTCTGAAAGATATTTACCAGCGCTATATCCATCCGGATATCACCCCGAAGCGGGAGATGCGCGTGTTGTATATCGCTACTACCGTCACAGGTATGCTGGCCATTGGCTTTGGTATTTCCATGATCGGTGTGAAAAGTATTTTGGATATGTGGTGGGAACTATCGGGCATTTTCGCCGGAGGTATGCTGGGCTTGTTTTTGCTGGGCATTATCTCTAAAACAAAAAATACGGCAGCGGTCACGGCTACTATTATCGGTATTGTAGTGATCCTCTGGATGTCGTTATCGAAATATTTACCCGCCACGTGGGCACCGGTGCGTAGTCCTTTACACGCGCACATGATCATCGTGGTAGGCACTTTATCAATATTCCTGGCGGGTATGCTCCTTACACGGGTAAAACGCCTTAAAACTGATTATTAAAAACCCGTTTGTTATGCAAAAGAAATTTGTACCGGTGATGATCACCCCCTTTAATCTGAAAGCGCAGATTGATCACGATATGGTGGAACACCTGGTAGATTTTTATCTGGAGGCAGGCGTAAAAGGCTTCTTCGCCAATTGCCTGTCGTCTGAAATGTACAGTATCAGTGAAGATGAACGCCTGGAGCTGACCCGGCACGTAGTCCGCTATGTCAACGGACGGGTACCCGTTGTGGCTACCGGCTCCTTCGGTCTTACGATCAGCGACAAAGCCCTGTTCACACAAAAGATCTATGATACCGGGGTGGATTCCGTGATCATGATCACCGGACACTTTGCCAATGTAGATGAGCCGGATACCGTTCTCCTGCAAAGGTTCGAAGAACTATTTTCCCTTACGGGAGATATCCCGCTGGGATTGTACGAATGCCCCGCACCGTATAAACGTGTTATTACACCGGAGATCCTGCAAACATTGCTGGCTACCAACCGCCTCATCTATCATAAGGATACTTCCTGTAAAGTAGAAGAGGTGCGGGCTAAACTGGCGGTGACCGCAGGAAGCCGCCTGGAATTCTTTGACGCACATACGCCCAACGGGGTAGCTTCTATGCAGATGGGCGCCGCCGGCATGTCTTCTATCTCCGGGAACTTCTACCCGGAAATACTGGTATGGCTCTGCAACAATGTAAACGATGAAAGCATGCAGGAAGAGGTACGCTGGATCCAGTCGGAATTGCAACGGGTAGATCCCCTGATCCATATTGCCTACCCGATGAGCGCAAAGTATTTCCTGCAGCTCAGGGGCATCCCGGTACGGACCATCAGCCGCGCCCATGCACTGGAACTCACGCCGGAACAGAAACAGACGTTACAGCAGATTTACCGTGATTTCAAAGGCTGGTGCGAACGGTTACGGATCAACGAAGTGGCATCCGCGTCTTTGTCATCACATTAATTCGTTGTTATTTTTGATAGGAAATTATGACGGCATCCGGCCTTTGTGTAGCTTAGTGAAAGATCCTTAGCCTAATTCACATAATAGATGTCAACCAGCCTTAGTAATTCTCAGCAAGACGAAAAGTTCCTGTGGATCCGGCTCTGTGAAGGAGACCGGGAAGCCTTCGGGGAAATATACCGGCGCTACTTTCCGTTGCTCTTCCGGTACTGTATCCGGTTTACAACGGATCGTAGCCTTGTAAAAGATATGTTGCAGGATTTCTTTTCCGGTTTATTCCTGCAACGCGCCGGTCTTGCTGTACCTGTCAACCTGAAAAGTTACCTGCTGGTGGCTGCCCGCCGGAAACTGTTCCGCTACCTGGACAAGTCGGCCCACGGGCCGTCCAGCCTGGAAGACGGCGCCGCCACACTCTTTGCGCTGGAGCTTTCCCCGGAAAGTATGCTCATCCACCGCCAGCATAAAGAACACACCGCCCGGCTCCTCCAACAGAAGCTGAACGCCCTCACCCTCCGGCAAAAAGAAGCGGTATACCTGCGTTTTTATGAAAATCTTTCTTACGAGGAAATTGCAGACATCATGGTCCTCAAAGAAGTAAAGTATGCCCGTACCCTCATCTACAGGGCCATTGCCGAGCTGAAAGAACTGCTGGCACACGATGAAGCCGCCCTGATGTTCCGTTAAAAAAATAGTTTAAAAAAATATCCGTTTCCCTGAGGGTATTTTTTCGATTCCTGTCTCTTCTTATAGTACAAGGTACTTTTTTATGAACTATAGTGAATTTGATGCAGCAGACTTTGCTGCAGATCCATCTTTCCGTGCATGGGTACTGGATGAAACAGACGCCGCTTTCTGGGAAAGCTGGGCGCCGGTACATCCGGAAAAGGCCCTGGTATTGCAGCAGGCGAGGGCACTTGTACTGGCACTACGGTTTCGCACCAACGAAGTGAGCATGGAAGAAATGGATGCCGTGAAAGATCAGATAGATCAATTACTGGACGAACCCGTTATTAAAAAAAATAACGTGGTATCGCGCAACATATGGCGCTATGCCATGGGCGTCGCTGCGGCCGGACTGCTGCTGTTTGCCGGTCTGCGGTATGTACAATCAAATGAATCCGTCGAAAATATTTATGTGCAAACCGGCTTCAGGGAAACCAAAACGGTGTATCTGCCCGATGGGTCTGTGGTGCAGCTGAACGCCAACTCTTCTCTCTCTTATCCCGGCAAATGGACGAAGGAAAAGGTGAGGGCGGTTACCCTCAACGGGGAAGCCTATTTTAAAGTATCTAAATCACCCGCCGGCTTACATCCAAAATTCCGGGTGCTGATGCCGGATGTAACCATTGAAGTAAAAGGAACGGCCTTTAATGTATACAACCGCCATGCGGAAGTAAAAGTGCTGCTGGAAGAAGGAAAGATTGTAGTGAACGATAACCTGGCTATGAAACCGGGCGATATAATGAGCTTTGCGCACGGCGAACATCACCGCCTGCAGGCCGATCCTGCCCAGCTCACCGCCTGGAAAGAACATCGGCTGATGTTTACAGATACTCCGCTGCAACAGGTAGCACAGCAACTGGAAGACATCTACGGTTATAAAATTCAGTTCCGGAATAAAAGAATGGAAAGCCTGTTATTTACCGGCTCAGGCTCCGCCGCTGATCCCTCGATGCTGTTGAAAGCGATGGCCACCGTGCATCAGCTGAAAATGAAACAAAACAATTCAGTCATCATTTTTGAATAAGGTTTTTAAAATTTACAGTTATGCAAAAGAGCTTTACGAAGCTTTGTGCTCCATGGAGAGCGATGCTGCTGTTGTTGCTGCTGCTCACCACCGAAACAAGCGCACAGCAATTAATGGTAAGAAGCGGAAATACTCCAGGGGAAACAACTACCATTCCACTACGGCAAATGCTGAACGACCTGGAAGCCAGGTTGAATGTCAGCTTTAATTACTCACCCACACAGGTGGCTGGTAAATTTGTCGCCGGAAAACAGGCCCGTCTCACCGACAGCAACCTGGAATCACAACTCGGTAAAATCCTGACTCCTCTGGGATTACAAGCCGTTAAACTCAGCGCACACGATTATGCGATCCGTACCTTTACACCGGAAACCAACACCACACAGGCCGCAGAGGTTACTGTGAAAGGAACCGTGACCGATGAAAAAGGAGCCGCACTCCCTGGCGTCAGCGTAAATGAAAAAGGAACCAGTAATGGTACTGCCACAAACGCAGACGGACAGTTCTCTATTAAAGTTGCCGGCGCCAATGCAGTATTGGTATTCCGCTCCGTAGGGTACCAGTCGAAAGAAGCCGTAGCCGGCAATGGTAACCTGCAGATCCAGCTGGTGGCCAGTGTCCGTAGCCTCGATGACGTAGTAGTAACTGCCCTCGGTATCAAACGCCAGGAGAAAGCACTGGGCTATTCCATTGCTACACTCAAAGGCGACCAGGTAAGTACCGTAAAAGAAGTAAATATTGCCAACGCCTTATCCGGTAAAGTGGCAGGTGTGAATGTACGTAGCACCAGCTCCGATCCCGGTGGTACGGCTTTAGTGACCATACGCGGGCAAAGTAGCTTTCAGGGATACAATCAGCCGCTATACGTGGTGGATGGTATTCCTATTGCTGCGCCGATCCGTGATCCGAAACAAACGGTAGGACAAGTCGTAGTAGACTATGGTAGCACCATCTCGGATATTAACCCGGATGATATTGCCAGCATCTCTGTACTGAAGGGTGCAAGTGCGTCTGCCTTGTATGGCTCCCGCGCCATCAACGGTGTGATCCTGATCACTACTAAATCCGGTTCCGGACCCACAAAAGGTCTTGGTATTTCCGTAAATTCCAGCGCCATGTTCGATCAGCCCTGGTTGTTTCCGAAGTTCCAGAATGAATTTGGCTCCGGCGACCGGGAAGGATCTGATGAAACAATTTCTGACGCCAGCTGGGGTCCCAGACTGGATATAGGTACCAAACACGTACAATGGAACAGCCCACTGGATGCCAATGGACAACCCATTCCAACAGACTGGGTATCTTATCCTAACCGGCATAAGGATTTCTTCCGTACCGGATCTACCTTTACCAATAATATAGCCGTTACCGGTAATAACAAGGATGGGAACTTCCGTCTCTCCTTTACGAACCTTAAAAACGAAGGTATCATCCCTAATACCGACCTGAAAAGGAATACCCTGAACCTGTCGGCCGGATATAACCTGAATCCGAATATCAAGGTGAGTACCAATATCGGCTATACGAAAAACAGCAGCGGCAACCGTCCTACGTTTAACCGGGGAAGTGTCAGCAACATCGTATACACCACCACACCTAACGTAGATATCAAACAACTGCGTAATTACTGGATGCCGGGTAAAGAAGGGATTCAGCAATTTTCACATGTACCCGGATCTACGGACAATCCTTACCTGGTGGCCTATGAATTCACCAATGGATTTGATCGCGATCGTATGACAGGTAACGTGGAACTGAATATCCAGATCACAAAGGATCTCTCCCTCATGGGACGTACCGGGATGGATCTGTATTCCGAAACACGCGAGAGCAAACGTCCTTTTAGCGCAGTGAAAAATAAAACAGGCGCCTACGCCTTTGAAACAGAGTTTTTCCGCGAGCAAAACACCGATTTCCTCTTAAACTATAAGAAAAATGTAAACAAGGATTTCTTCGTATCTGTATCCGCCGGTGCCAACCGGATGAACCAGACCGGAAAGAATTCTTCCCAGAAATCGGAGGCATTGGTAATACCAGGGCTTTACGCCATTTCCAATGCGAAAGCCGGTACCGTCGTAAATAATACAAGCCGGTACAGTAAACGGATCAACAGTGTGTATGGCATGGGCCAGGTAAGCTTCCGCAATTATGCATTCCTGGATCTCACTGCACGCAACGACTGGTCCAGCACGCTGCCCTCTGATAATAATTCCTACTTCTATCCGTCCGCTTCGTTGAGCCTCATCGTTTCGGATATGCTGGGCATTAAATCAGGTGCACTGTCTTTTGCCAAACTCCGGGTCAACTGGGCCCAGGTAGGTGGAGACGCCAGCCCATACTCACTGTATAATACCTTCGGATTCGGACCGGATTGGTCGGATGTAAAGCAAGCGACTATCAGCGACATATTGAAAAACAACCACTTGAAACCACTCATCGCCACCTCACATGAATTGGGAGCTGATGTTCGTTTCCTGAATGGACGGATCGGTATTGATTTTACCTATTATAATACTATCAACCGCAACCAGATCCTGAACGTTCCGGTTACCAAAGCAAGTGGTTATTCTATGATGATCACCAATGCCGGTAAAATCCAGAACAGAGGTATTGAAGTCAGCTTGAATGCTACACCAGTGGCAGGACCATTCCGTTGGGATATGCAGGTAAACTACACCCGCAACCGCAACAAAGTGCTGGAACTGTTACCAGGACTGACCAACTACCAGGTAGGTGGCGCCGAAGGCATCCGCTTTTCACTGAGGGAAGGCGCAGAAATGGGAGATATGTATGCACAAACCTGGGAAACAGTACCTGACGGCGAGTTTAAAGGATTGCCTTTGCTGAGCCAGGAAGGCGGTTATCAGCAGAAAAATGACTATGTAAAGATTGGTAACTATAATCCCAACTTTATGATAGGATTCAGTAATACATTTACCTATAAAGGTTTTGCACTGAATGTGCTGATCGACTGGCGCCAGGGTGGCAACTTCTTCTCTTACGTAGCCAAGAACCTGTTGAGCGACGGACGCACACAAACAACGATTCCTGGTCGTGATCCTAAAACAGGTGGTCTTGCCTGGACAGACGACGCCGGTAACAAGCGTACCGATGGTATGATCCTGTTTGGCTACATTGATGATGGCAACGGAAAATACAAACTGAATGATCACGTAACAGATCCGGAGAATTACTATGGTGAATATTACTGGGACTATGCAGGCCGCTCTACCTTTGATGCCAGCTATGTAAAACTTCGGGAAGCATCGCTGACCTATACGTTTCCTAAGAAAACATTGGGCAAGCTGCCACTGGGTAACCTGAGCATCTCCCTGATTGCACGCAATCTCTTCACCTGGACGGCAGCGGAAGCAGGATATGATCCGGAAACGGCCATGACCCTCTCCAATGGTAGCTTCTCTCCGGGAGTAGCCAGTTGGGGATTGCCTTACACCCGTTCTTATGGCGCTAAAGTAGGTTTCAATTTCTAAACCATTAACTGTATGGCTATGCAACGCATACCTTTAAAATATTGTATACTGCTGTTCGGTATTCTCTTTGCATCCTGTGAGAAAGGACTGGAAGATATTAACGTCAATCCGAACGAGACAGAAGTCATCAACCCGGAATTCCTCTTGTCGTCCGTACTCATTAACACCGCGTATGGCTATCAGAAGGAAGCCTATTTTGATAAACCCGCATCCGCTGGCCGCTACATTACCATGGTGCGTAATGAAGGCAATGATAAATTCGACTGGGGCCCGCAGAGCTGGGATGATTACTATTCCTGGTTATCTGCCAACCGCGAAATGATGGATCTGGCTGTTAAACTGAACACACCGCAATATGTGGCAGTAGGCAAAATCCTGGAATCATTCACCTTCGGATATACTACCGATCTTTTTGGCGATATTCCTTATAGTGAAGCCTTGCTGCTGAAAAAGCAGACGCTCACGCATCCGAAATATGATCCGCAGCAATCGGTGTATACGGCTTTATTACAAACCCTGAAAGACGCCAATAACGACTTATCTACCCTCACCGCGAAGGTAGATGCGAAAGCAGATGTGATGTACGCAGGAGACCCCTTAAAATGGCGAAAATTTGCGAATTCACTGCGACTGAGAATGCTGCTCCGTATTTCCAAAAATTACACGCCTGCGTTTACAGAAATGCAGGAGATCCTGAACGATAAAGTGAAGTATCCGATTTTTGAAGGCAATGCAGATAATGCGGAAATCGTTTATCAAGGCGCCGTATCTGCCAACAGCTGGCCAGGTAGCCCACAGGGCAGCTCTGTAGATGAATTTGACAAACGCAAACCCAGCAAGGAAATTGTAGATGCATTACTGCAACGTAACGATCCCCGCTTACAGGTATGGGTGGCGCCGGTGGATTCCCTCAACGGTTGGAAAACAGATCCGAATGCGTATGTAGGGGTACCTAACGCCATTCCAGCTCCGTATGATTACAACGGGGGTAAAACTCATATCTCCCGTTTATCTAAGCTGTTCAGCAGCAGTAGCGCACCTATGCTGAAAGCCAGCATGCTCACCTATGCAGAAGTATGTTTCATCCTCGCAGAAAGCGTGCAGGCCGGCAAAGTAACCGTAGCCGGTAAAACTGCAGAAAGCCTTTACTACGATGGTATCCTCGCCAATATGAAATTCTATGGCGTAGATAAAACGGCTACAGATGCACATTACTTCGATCAGCCTTTGGTGAAATACAACGGTACCCTTGAACAGTTGATCGGTCAGAAATGGATTGCCGGTTTCCTGAAAGGGGCGGAGGCCTGGTTTGATAGCCGCCGTACCGGCTTCCCCAAATTTGTACTCGGACCCATGTCCTCTACATCGGTATTGCCTAAACGCTATATCTATCCAACCCGCGAAAGAGATACCAATGAAGATCAATACCAGAAAGCACTCACCGTTTTTGGAGCAGATAAACAAACCACACTGATGTGGTACCTGAAGTAAAAGCTATGAAGAGATTATTGATAAGCGGGTGGCTACTGGCCACCTGCTTCTTAACCCAGGGCGTAAAGGCACAGCAATTACGGCCCGACAGGATTGTCCTGAATGTAACAGCCGATCCTTCCCGCACGGCAGCCATCACCTGGAGAACCACACAAACAGTGACCACCAGCTATGCCGAACTGGCGCCGGCTACCGCCGATCCCCGTTTCACGGAGAAGGCTAAACGCTATACCGCTATCACCACCGAACCCTTTGCAGATTCCTTACCCGTAAGGTATCATCACTTCGTGTTTGACAGCCTGCAACCCAATACCAACTATGCTTACCGCGTAGGGCAGGGCGATCAGTGGAGCGAGTGGTTTCCACTCCGCACCGCCGGATTGCCAGGCGAACCCTTCTCCTTCATTTACCTCGGAGATGCTCAGTTGAATATCCTTTCCCTATGGTCAAGGGCCATCCGGAAGGCCTGGTCGATGGCCCCGGATGCGCGCCTGATCATTCACGCGGGCGACCTCGTGAACAGGGGAAATAACAATAACGAATGGCAGCAATGGTTTGAAGCAGGTGGCTTCATCCATAGCACCATTCCCGGTATGATGTCGATCGGCAATCATGAATACTATGAAAATGCTGCCGGACAAGACGTACCATCCGCCTTCTGGCGACCACAGTTTACCCTGCCGGAAAATGGTCCGGCCGGACTGGAGGAAACATGCTACTATACCGATGTGCAGGGCATGCGCTTCATTTCCCTGAATTCGCAGGAAGTGGAAATATCAGATACCCTGCTGGCAAGACAACAAGCCTGGCTGGAACAACTGCTGAAAAATAATCCAAACCGGTGGACAGCCATCACTTTCCACCACCCGGTACTGTCTACCAAAAAGAGCCGCAACAACGAAAGACTGCGCGAACATTTCAAACCTTTATTCGATAAATACAAAGTAGACCTGGTGCTGCAGGGACACGACCACACCTATGCCCGTGGTCGCGACGGGAACAAGGGGCCCGTGTATGTAGTATCTGTCAGCGGACCTAAAATGTCGGCCATAGATACACAGCCATGGATGACCCGCACCGGTTCCTATACGCAGCTGTTCCAGGTAGTGGATGTGAAACCAAAGGTCATCTCTTACCGCTCTTACACCGTGACAGGGGAGCTGTTTGACGCTTTCGATCTGGAGAAACAGGCCAACGGCGAAAACCTGCTGAAAAATAAAATGAAGTAAGATACCGTCCGGCTATTCCTTTTTTTCTTATCAACCAGTTTATGAAATAATGATACGATTCCTGATTATATTGTTATGTCTTCCTGTATTTTGTGTGGCCCAGGTATGGCGGCAGGTGACGATTGTTGCAAAGGGCCAACCCGCTGCTGCGCAGGTATTACAGGAAGAAGTGAAACGCCGCACGGGCCTCACCTGGCCCATCCGGGAGCAGTTGCCCGACAATGGCGCCGTGATACTTTTTGCTACGGTAAAAGGCGCCCCGGAATCCTATCATATCCGTCATACTTCCGATAAGAAAAGAGAAATCATCCGTATAGAAGGCGATGGCCCACGTGCCTTGCTCTACGGCGCCGGCTACCTGCTCCGTACCATGGAGTACAGCCAGCAGGAGGTAACGCTACCGGCTACACTGGAAGTGGATGCTATACCGGAAAAGGCTATACGTGGTCACCAGATCGGTTACCGTAACCTCGCCAATTCCTACGACGGATGGTCACCAGAACAATACGAACAATATATCCGCGAGCTCGCCATCTTTGGGGCCAACAGTATAGAAGCTATTCCATTTATGCCGCCGTCGCCACATTTTACGGTATCATCCAATGAGATGACCCGGCGGATCAGCGGCTTCTGTAAAAAATATGATCTCGATTTTTCAGTATGGACGCCCGCTACCTTCGACCTGAAGGATGCTGTAAAAACACAGCATTTTAAACAACAGTTCGACACCCTTTTCCGGGAATCTGTGAGACTCAACGCCGTGTTTTTTCCCGGTGGCGATCCGGGCGATAATGCCCCGCAACTGGTGCTGCCTTTCCTGGAACAATTAGCTGTTCCCCTGAAAAAATATCACCCCGCAGCCCGTATCTGGCTGTCGTTACAAGGCTATGATTCCACGCAATGCGCTTTCGTATATTCCTATATCAGTCAACACAAACCGGCGTGGCTGGGAGGTATCGTAGTAGGGCCTTCCAGTCCTACGCTGGAAGACACCCGTGCTGCACTGCCTGCCCAATACAAGATCCGGCACTATCCCGATATTACCCATACGGTACGTTGCGATTACCCCGTGGTATGGTGGGATCCTGCCTTTGCGTTTACCCTTGGCCGTGAGCCGGTAAACCCGCAGCCGGTCTATTACTCCAACATCTATCGCTTTGTGGCGCCGCTAATGGATGGCTTCATCAGCTACTCCGACGGCGCACACGATGATGCCAATAAAATGCTCTGGAGTATGCTGGGCTGGAACAGCCAGGCAGATGTGAGAGAAATGATGACCCAGTATGCCAATTTCTTTTTCTCCTCGTCCTCCCGCCGCGAAATTGCCGACGGCATCCTGGCCCTGGAAAAGAACTGGGAAGGCCCCATTGCAGAAAATGGCGGCATAACGGCTACGCTTACACTATGGCAGCAACAGGAAGTCTTACACAAAGAACTGGCAGGCAACTGGCGCTGGCAGATGTGCCTGTTGAGAGCCTACTATGATGCGTATACCCGTGAACGTGCTATCCGTGAATATGCGCTGGAGGCAGCCGTGAACAAAACTTTAGGCGAAAGCGGCGATGTCATGTCCCGCGCGGAAGCCATCCTGCAGCAGGCAGATGTGAAAGTGCAGCCGCAATGGCGCGACCGTATTATCTCCCTCTGTGAGGAGCTGTTTAAATCTGTATCTCTTCAAACAAGCGTGGCAAAATATAAGGCCGCCGGCCCGGAACGTGGCGCCGTACTGGATTTCCTGGATCGCCCTTTAAATAACCGCTGGTTCCTGGAAGATAAATTCCGTTATATCCGCACCTTGCCGGAAGCAGAACAACGGAAAGCACTGGATACTTTAGCAGGATGGGAACATCCCGGTCCCGGCAGTTACTACGATGATATCGGCAATGTATCGAAATCACCGCATGTACTCCGCAAGGAAGATCTGCATACCGATCCGCTCATGCGCCGCAGCGATACACCGGGCTTCGACTGGTGGGAAAGTGGCTACAGCCGCAAACGGCTTTCCTGGATGGTAAGCCTGCGCTGGCCTTCCGCCATGCGCTACGATCATCTCGATACCACAGCGCGTTACGTAGTAAGGGTAACAGGCTACGGCGAAAGCCTGCTACGCGCCAATGGCATATCGCTTAAACCATCTCTCTATAACAAGGGAGTAGGGGAGATAAAAGAATTCCCGGTACCTCCGGAACTCAGCAAAAGCGGCACCCTGCTGCTCACCTGGGACGACATCGATGAAGAACACCTGAACTGGCGACAACATTCAAGGGTCACCGAAGTGTGGCTGATCAAATTATAAAATTATTGGGATGAAGAAACTTGTTTATCTGGCCGCAGGCCTGTTGCTGTCGTGCGCCGCCTATGCCACGACCGACCAGCCTTTCGCACAGGCGATGTCTGTGAAATACAATGTTCCGAAAGGGCTGCAAATGATCAAAGTCATCACCGACTATAACGACAATGTGCAGGTACTTACCACACAAGGCTTTTACCGCCTCAGCGGCAACGACCTGGTGCGGGACCTGCGCTTCCGGCCGCTCGCACAGAAAATTCCGGTGGACGTAACCACCCAGGAAGGAGCAGGACATCTTTATTACCTGTACGCCGATAAGTGCCTGACCAACGGATACGCCGGTATCCCTTATATCAATCTCCCGCAGGGAAAATATAATCGTGTAGCGGTAGACGTGAGTGGCCGTATGCTGCTGTCTGGCCCCAACGTATTGGCAATCGCCAGCAACGGTAAACTACAGGAACTGCCTGCGCTGCCGGAAGGAGTACAGCGTATGGAAGCGAATGGCGGTAATTTCTTTATCTTGACCAGTAAAGCCGTATATATACTGAAAGGCGATCGCTTTGTTGTATTACACCCCGTACAAGGCGCTACAGCCATGGCTTTTACCGGTAACGATATTGTACTCGGTACCAGTAATGGCTACTACAGCATTAACCGTAACTCAGGTGATTCCAGTTTATCCCTGCAAACACGTGTACCCGTTCCCGTGATCAGTGATTTGCTGATGTCGGACGGACTGCTGTGGGCAGGTACCCCCCAGGGCGCTTTCCTGCGCACCGGGGCAGACAGCTATCGCTATTTCGCCTCCAAACGCTGGCTGGACCAGGATGCAGTAAAAAGCATGGCTGCCACCAGTAACGGCGACGTATATGTGCTGACGGCCACCGGTCTCAATAAAATTGCCTTTACCAAACAAACCCTCGCAGAAAAAACAGCTTACTTCGAGCGCAAGATCCGCGAACGGCATATCCGCTACGGCTTCATTGCCAATCTCCATCTCAATCCCCACGGTGACATCAACTCCGCTGAAATGGCAGATACCGACAATGATGGCCTCTGGAGCAGCTTTTACCTGGGCAGCCAGGCTTTCAAATACGCCGTTACACACGATCCTACCGCTAAACGCTACGCCTGGGAGGCTTTTGAGGCTTTTGAAAGAATCCTGTCTATCAATCAGCTGAAAGGATTTCCCTCCAGAACCTTCGAAAGAAAAGGCTACAAAAATTCTGATCCTGAAAGATGGCGCGATTCCCCCGATCCGGAATGGGAATGGAAAGGCCATACCAGCAGTGATGAATATGTGGCTTATATCTGGATCACCGCTGTGCTGAATGAAATGGTGGCAGAAACACCGGAAGAAAAACAACGGGTGGCTGCTTTTATCGATAAGATCATGACCCATATCATCGATCATAAATACACCATGGTGGATATCGATAACAAACCCACGCTCTGGGCCCGCTGGAATCCGGAATATATCAACTGGTACCCGACTACCATCGGCGACAGGCGACTGGGCAGCACCACCATTGTAGCGGGATTGCAACTGGCCTATCAGCTCACCGGTAAAGAAAAATATAAAACGGAAGGTTATAAACTGCTTAACAAGTACGGCTATCTGAAAAATATCCAGATCGATTACCGCAATATCAAAGCCACTCCCGGTTACCTGCATGAAGGAATCGATATGGGAATGGGCGACTGGAACCACTCCGATGATGAAATGGCTTTTCTTACCTACTGGGTATTGTATAAATACGCATTCACCGATGAACTGAAACAACAGTACAAAGGCGCTATCCGCAACCACTGGGAAGTAGAGAAGCCGGAGAAAAATGCCGTATGGAACCTGATCACGATGGCAACAGCCGGTGACTATGATCCGGAGGCTACCACCTGGTGGCTGCAGTCGTTCCCGATGGACCTGGTCAACTGGAAAATAACAAACTCTCACCGCAAGGATATTACGCTGCTTCCGGCTAATTTTCGGCACCAGTATACGGCCGTACTCCTGCCGCTGGATGAGCAGCCGGTACATCGTCATAACGCCAACGCCTTTACGCTGGATGGCGGTCATGACGGCGATTCGGAACTGGCCGGAGATGAGTACCTGTTACCCTACTGGATGGCCCGTTACCTGAAAGTACTGGAATAAAACACAAAACAGAAAGGCATGAGAAGCATACAACAATGGCTGGTAGCAGGCTTGCTGTTACTATCCGCCGTAAACACTGCGGCACAAACACCCGCGTCGAAACCCAAAATTGTAGTGGGCATGATGGTAGACCAGATGCGCTGGGATTACCTGTACCGCTACAGCGCCCGGTATGGAAATGGTGGTTTTAAACGCCTGCTGCGGGAAGGGTTTAAATGTGAACAGACTTATATCAACTACGCACCTACGGTAACTGCCTGCGGTCATACCTCCGTGTATACCGGCAGCAGCCCCGCCGTGCATGGAATAGTGGACAACGATTGGTACAGCCGCGAACTGCAACGCGGGGTATATTGCACAGAAGACAGTACGGAAACTACCGTAGGTGCGGAGGGGAAAGCAGGGAATATGTCGCCCCGTAATCTCCTCGTATCTACCGTTACGGATGAATTGCGGCTGGCCACCAATTTCAGGAGCAAGGTAGTAGGCGTTGCGCTGAAAGACAGGGCTTCCATTCTGCCTGCCGGTCACACCGCCAACGCCGCCTTCTGGTACGATGGCAAATCCGGCAATTTTATTTCCAGTACCTACTACATGAAAGCATTGCCCGATTGGGCGCAGCGTTTCAACGCACAGCAGCTCCCCGTGAAGTATCTGGCTAAAGGCTGGGAAACACTTTACCCGCTGAATAGCTACGTACAAAGCGATGCCGACAACAAAGACTATGAGAAATCATTCGGTCATGAAAAAGCGCCGGTGTTTCCGCATACCTTCACCGGCCGTGAATCCAACGGAATCCGTACTACCCCTTATGGTAATACGCTTACCTTCGCCTTCGCGAAAGCAGCCATAGAAGGCTATAGCCTGGGTGCCGGTACGGAAACAGATTTCCTGGCCGTGAGCTTTTCTTCACCGGATGCCGTTGGCCACCAGTTTGGTCCCAACTCCATCGAAGAAGAGGATCTGTACCTGCGGCTCGACAAAGACCTCGAAGAATTTTTCACTTACCTCGATAAAAGATTCGGTAAAGGCAACTACCTCTATTTTATCACCGCAGATCACGGTGTATCCCAATCGCCCGGCTTCCTGGAAGAACACAAACTTCCTACAGGATTACTGGATGCCGATGCATTGGTGAAAGATATCAATACCGCCATTGCAGCACAGTTTGGCATAGCCAAAGGCGTTGTGGCGGTATCGGCTTACCAGCTGTATCTCGACCACGACGCATTTGCCGACCGTAAAATTCCCCTGCAACCGGTAATAGAACTGGTGATCCGAAAATTGAAAGCCACACCCGGTATAGCCGACGCCGTTAGTTTACCGGAATTGGGTACCGCCGCTTTGCATGAGCCGCTGCGCACCATGCTCATCAACGGTTACAACAAGCAACGCGGTGGTGATGTGATCCTGCTCATGCAGGCCGGCTGGAAAGATGGCGGCCGCAGTGGCGCCACCCATGGCCTCTGGTATCCCTATGATGCACATATTCCACTGGTATGGATGGGATGGGGCATCAAACCCGGTAAAACCTATCGCACTACCGGCATGACGGATATTGCACCTACCGTGGCGGCCCTGCTGAATATTCAGGTGCCCAGCGGAAATATAGGTCAGGTGGTGTGGGAACTGTTTAAGTAAAAGTTGCTGATCAGGATGTATAGACCGCACGCATCGGAAGATGCGGCGGTTTTTTTTATGCCCGGGAAACCCTATCTTTCGTTAGCTAAAAACAATTCAGCCATTGAGAAATCCTACGAGGCGCAACAGGAATATCGGAACTGCAAAGCAGGGCGCCGGGCAGCACAACCGGCTGACTATCCCATCAGCCGGAACCGGTTCCAAACACTTTTACGAACGATTGGAACCTTACGAAAAAACGGAAAAGATCATTCACGGTCATACTTTTATTTTCATTACCGAAAAGCATCATCCTTCTTCTCCACACGCCTGTACCGTAAATGACATAGCGCGGATACTCAGTTATCTTCCTCCGGCTGATTATGGGGATCTGAAATTTATTGTATTACGTCAGCCTAAAAGAAAAGAGGAAATTATTTCCCACGTATGGGGCCGGCTCATTTATTCCTATGAATTTGAAAATGAATATTATCCTGCTGTCATACTGGAGACAGCCAATTACAGGAAGCCTTTTAAATGGAAACGCAATCTTGATCCGGACGACCAGCAGGAACTGGCCAGGCTCAGGGAAGACGGGCATGTTTTTGTGGAAGACAAGAGAAGCTTTACTACTATGCTGGAAAGTGCCGCTGTCAGGAATACACAATTATACCGTACACTGCTGCACGAATTAGGTCATTACGTACATTATCTTACCCTGGTGCAGCCATTTGCGGAGGATGCACATGAAGAGGCCGGCGACAAGCGTGAAGACAACTATTTTCGTCTCCCCAAAGACACGAAGGAAAAATTTGCGCATCAGTATGCGGATCAATGGCGGGCGAAATTATTACTCGCCCAACTTATTCCGTTTGAACGAATGGAGTAATCCATCCGGGAACTACTCCATTCCTCCATTATAAAATTACTTCTCCCAGATACACCGGTAGTTAAACCGCCTGTTCGGCGCCGCATCCCCATCTATACACAATGAAACAGGATCTTTCAGATCCGCTGCATTATCGCTCCACTTAAAATCAAATGTAAATTTAGATCCGTTCAATCCGAGCAGCTTCCTCGGAATACTCAGCTCCAGCTGCCTGCCGGCATAACGGAAAGGGATATCCGCTACAGCCACCCAGTTCTGTGAAGCATCGAAACGCATCAGTGTAGTGGTATGTTCATTCTTTACCTGTTTGTTTACCAGGTAGTCATAGCCATACCAGCCGGTAGCGGGGTTGTTGTCCGCATCGATCAGCAGCAGCATCCAGTTATGATCAGTCGCCGGAGTGAGATTATCAGCCGTTTCCGCATAAAAGCTGATCTGTCTGGCATCTACCATTACTTTGCTGGTAATGATATCGTTACGGCCGGAATTATTCACGTAGTGCGTGTTACCGTAACCGTTATAGTCACGGTGAAACACATCACCTTTGGTATCCCGGTATTCTACGCTGACGGACGACCAGTCGGAAAAATTGCCGTCCGTTTTTATTTTCGACAGGCCTTTGAGGGTGGGAATGGGGCGTATACCTTTGTAACGGCGGATATTCTGCGCCATCTGCATATAGTAATTGTCGGTATACCCGCCTTTCATAGGCTGTATGGCGCGGTTAAATTCTGCGTTGTACTGGTCCACGAAAAAGTAGGGGCTGTTCCGGCGCATAAACGTGGTGGTGTGACCTCCTTCGGGTTGATATTTACCGGCGGTCCACTCGTTCCAGTCGTTGATGTAAAGGAACTGCGGATCACTTTTCAGTGCTTCATTCCATCTGTCCTGGAAATAGATACCATAGGCTTCCGGATTGGCCACTGTCTTTTTCAGCCAGGGTACATAGGCGGAGTCGGCCATGTCGTGTGCATTCAGCGCCGGTTGCCCTTTTTCCCGGGTCCATGATTTTCCTACCAGGCTGGAAGGATGCTGGGCGGGTGTTACGGCGGCTTCTTCTTTTTTACCCTGGTGCAGGGAAACAAGACTATCCGGGTGCATGGCTTTCACCTGTTTGTTATCCATATCATACCCGAAGCTCCAGTTGTCTTCCGTACCTATAAATCGTTTACCTGCCCATTCGTGGTAGCCCCACCACATGGTACGCAGCGTAAAGAACTGTTTTACCGCCTTCGTGTAGTCGTGGTAGTTTTCCAGCGTGTATTCGGGATCGTTATAGTGCGGATGGTTTACATCTGTTTTTGCGGTTGGATCATAATGGGAATTAGGTTGTTTGGCGTCTTTCCCGTTGGCATCAAACCTGGGGTTGCCATTGTAGAGTAGCAGCGGCTTTCCGTCCCAGTAAAACCAGAGATCCGGGAAGCGGTTTTGGGCATAGATCTTTTCGTAGAGATCCTGTACCACGGTGATCACGCTGCCGTTAAACGCCCAGAAACAGAATTTTGGTACTTTATTGCCTTCTGCTTTCATTTTCTGCATGGTGGTGAAAAGTACTTCCCATTCGTCCCAGTACCGCACGGCATTGGTAACATCCATCACGAGTACATCCACGCCTGCGTCGGCGAGCATGGACATATCTTTGCGGATCACATATTCATCTTTGCTGAGGAAATAGCCCATTTCAGGTTCGCCCCAGTGATAGGAGCCTTCGGTCCAGGCGGGATGTTTGGCGTCCAGCCGGGCTTCCGGATGGGCGCTGAGTACTTTGCTCACATCGCCCTGGTAATTCTTACCGGCGTTGGCGTTGTTGTCGCTGTGCCAGGTAATATAAAACATACCCACCACGCGCCGCTGGTCTTTTTTCACAGGGCCTGCCTGTGAAAAATCAGGCATGGTGCGTCCCAGCGCATCAGATGCCACCCAGGTGTCTGCATAAATATCGCGGTAATAAGTATCGTCTGTTGTGGTATCTTTTATGGGAGTGGCCGATCGTCGTTCAACAGCGGTGGTGGTGAAGCCAATGCCGGTGATGAACAGGGCAAGGATGACCAGTTGTAGTGGAATTGTTTTTGTGTGCATTGCGTTAAGATTTATACAACAATGAAAGTGCGGCCCGATGCAGTTGTACACCAGCATCCGGAATAGGGTAACAAAATATAATCGAAGCAGGAGGACTGCAACCTGTACTGTCCTGCGGAAGGTTTACATGAGAAGTTTATTGAAACGGGATTTACAGCCAGATCACCGTCCCAAGTAATTGCCAGCGCAGCGATTTATAAACACCGGGTCTTTGCAGTGATTTGTTTTTCGGGAGATAGAGATGGTATTGTTGCTTTTTCAGATCGCCCACATACATAAACGGGGTATAGGATGGCTGCATACTGTTGGTGCCCACCAGTAAAAATGTGCTGTCAGACAGCCATACCGCTTCTTCCAGGAACTGATCAGGGCCCACCTGCATAATACGCGAAAGCGTTTTCTTACGGTAGTCCCCCAGCAGCAGCACCTGGTGTACATCCACGCCTGCCTGGATCACCTTTTTGCCTTTAACGGTGACGCGCTCCAGCGAAATCTGATAGCTGTAAAAATCCAGGTACTTTTTCTTATCGGCAGTATAGCTGATCAGCTTCCCGTAGAGATCTTCAAAATGCTTATCTGGCTGTAAGTCGTTGGCATCCTGGTACGATTCCATCTTATCGGTTTGGGCATACCGGAAATCTGATAGCTGAAAATGAGGGAATTTCGAAGCCCAGTCTTTCAGGTATTTATTTTGCTGAAACAAGGAGGCGTAAGTGTTTACGGGTTCCTGTGCCACAGCGGAAATACAGATAAGGCAGCAGAGCAGAAATAACAATGGATGTTTCAGGCGCATATAGCAAAATGATTGTAGCTGCTAAAATAGGAAAAAGTTGGATGATGTTTCATCACTAACCTGCCAGCGTGGCTTTTAACGCCTTTCTGTTATCCGCTTTTCCCGGCGTCATAGCAGTCAGACTGTCGAGGAAACTAACGCTCAGCTGATCCCCTTCAAATACGCACTGGATCTGGTCGCCATGCAGGGTTTCCACAAAGCGCAGGTTCAGCTGCAACGTTTTGTCGTTGATCCAGGTAGCTGTACCGGCCACTTTCGTAGGCTGATGATTCAGGCCTGCTTCCGGAAACTGATAGCTTTGCCGCTCTTTGTTCAATACCCATTTTTCCCAGCCCAGACGCAGCACAGTGTTACCTGATGCGGTTTGCGTGGTCCAGGTACAGCCCGCCGGCGAGAAATCAAATTGCATGGTGGTCGCATTGAAATCATTTTTATCCAGGGTCCATTTTTTACCCTGATAAGCAGTTGTATCTGGCTTTGTGATATTACCTTTTACTACGGGCAGGGCTAAACTTTTTAACGCTGTTTTCAGCGCGGCGGCGGAAGCAGGATCGTCAGCAAGTACCCCGTCCTGTAATGCCGGGAGCAGGTGTTCCCATACGATGTTCAGCGATTGCTGCATGTCGGCGGTCTGGCTGGTAATCGCCAGTACGGCATCCTTATCGGGCATCACAATGCAATACTGACCATAGGCGCCGTCGCCCCGGAATGCCCCATGACGGCACTGCCAGAACTGGTAGCCATATCCCTGTGCCCAGTCGCCATTGCCTTCCTGCGAGGAAGTCTGATAACCGGTGGCATCTTTTACCCAGCTTTCTGTGAGCAGTGCTTTTCCTTTCCATTGTCCTTTCTGGAGATATAACTGCCCAAGCTTCGCGATGTCTTCGGTTTTTACACGGAGCCCATAGCCTGCGGTATTCAATTGCTGCGGGGAAGTTTCCCAGTCATACCCGGTAATATCCAGCGGTTGAAATAAACGGGGCGCCAGGTACTGTTCCAGTGTTTGTCCGGTAACTGCATGTAAAATAGCACCCAGCATATAAGTAGCGCCGGTGTTGTATAGAAAATGGGTGCCGGGTTCAAACTCCACGGGTTGTGCCAGGAACGTCTGCACCCAGGAGGTATCCGACTTCCACATCGGAGGAAGCGTGTCTGCCGCGTTGCCGGTATTCATGGTGAGCAGGTGTTTGACGGTCATTTTCTGCAGATGAGCGGAGGGGTTGGCGGGTACATCTTTCGGAAAAAAAGAAATCACAGGCTGCTGTATATCCAGTTTACCTTCTTTTACCAGCATTCCGATAGCGGTGCTGGTAAAGCTTTTTGAGAGAGAATACAGGGAGTGGGTAAATTCAGCCGCGTACGGATTCCACCAGCCTTCTGCCACAATATGCCCGTGTCTTAACAGCATGAAACTATGCCAGCTGGCGCCGGAATTATTCGCTGCCGCTATAAATGCCAGTATTCCTTTGGAGGAAACTCCCTGCGATTCAGGTTGCGCATGTGGAAAGAAGGAGAGAGGACCCGGCTGCCAAAGCCGGCCTACAGGGCCTAAGATGGGTAAGAAACCGATACCTGCCAATCCGGCGCCGGCAGTTCTGATAAAATGTCTTCTGGATTGCATAGTGCTCATGGGAGTTAAGGAGTGACGTGGAAAAGTAATTTCAGAGAGATAAATATAATATCTTTCAGGTAAGGATGCGGGAAAACGCAACACTATTAATCTTTGTTTGTATGATCTATCCATTTATCAGGCAGGCCATGTTCAGTACAGGATGCTTGCTGGCGCTGGCCCAACCTGTGTTTGCACAGCATAGCAGCGCGGAATCCATTACCGCTAAACTGGAAACTATTCAAAAGAAAGGTGCGCTCACCGGGTTTGCCGTTGCAGTGGTTACAGCCGACAGTGTGCTCTATCAACATGCCTTTGGTTTTTCAGATGTGGCTGCAAAGCAGCTATATACGGTAAATACGCTGCAACCCATTGCCTCCGTCAGCAAAACAGTTGTGGGCGTAGCAATAGCAAAAGCTATTGAGCTGGGATTGTTTACTTTGGAAACGCCCATCAATGATATCCTGCCTTTTCCCGTTATCAATCCAAATGATCCCACCGGTATCATCCGGGTGAAACACCTGGTAAGTCATACTTCCGGGATTACAGACCGGCCGGATGCGGTTAAGCGTGGTTACGTGCTCTGTGAGGACGCATCCGGTGAAAATACGATGCGCGCCCAGTTATTGAAAGCCGGTTATGGCAATGAAGATAAAGACATCACACTGCCCGTTTATCTCACGGAATATTTACAAACTACCGGTAAACTGTACAGTAAAAAGAATTTTCTGAAAACAAAACCGGGCGCCACTTATGAGTACAGTAACGTAGGAACTGCACTGGCAGCGTGGTTGATTACACTGAAATCGGGTATGGCATTCCCGGATTTTACCAAGCAATATATTTTTAATCCGCTGAAAATGGCGCATACTTCCTGGCGAACCAGTTGCACCGCACCGGCAGACATGGCGCAGCTATACAATGAAGCAGGTAACGTGTATCCCCGCTACCGGTCGGCATCTTATCCGGATGGCGGCCTGGTTACTTCCTGCACGGAACTATCTGTTTACCTGCAGGAAATGATAAAAGGATATGCAGGGAAAGATGGCTTATTGCAAAAAGCATCCTATGAGTTGTTGTATCAGCCGATGTTCCCGCCAGGCAATGCACCCAAAGGACTGGATGAAAAAGAACCCAATACCGGTATCCTGTGGGTGCATCGCATGAACGGTGTAATAGGCCATACCGGCTCCGATGCCGGCGTGGGCGCATTTATGTTCTTCAAACCGGAGAAACAACTGGGATTGATCCTCGTTACTAATTCAGATATCGAAAATATGCAGCACGGCGGCACCAGGCAGCTGGCGGATTTTGTAGCCGTCTGGAAGGAGATCGGCGACTATGGAAAACAGGTGCTTCCCTAAGCTGCGGGCGTGGCCGTTTGCACGATCGTATCTGTGGTCCGACGTGGACGCGTCAGCAGCTGCAATGCCACAAACACCACTACTTCACCCACCAGGATCAGGAGATAATGCAGGGAACCGGTTTCATACTTCCCGGATACCCAGAAAAATAGCAGCGCCGATAAAGCGCATACCAGGCCGGTAGATGCCAGGATCCATTTGGCAAATACCATTTGCTGATAAGCCCGGTGCACTTCCACAGAAGAACATACCGGGTCGGGGTGTATCTTGCGGAGCAGGTAGGTATTCTCCATCGCATCAAAAAACCAGGCAATGAGTTGCAGCCACGCCAGGCATTCAAAGAAAATTTCTCCCGCAAAATTCATTTTAGCAGCTACCTGTATACACATCAGGAAGATGCTGCCATAAGCCGCCGGCATAAAAAGAAAATCGACCCACAGCTGGCCCCTGAGCGCCGATAGTGTGCGTTGTTGCTGTGGCGCCGGCAACGCATACATACAACGGATCAGGTGAGGGATTTCTTTGCGGGAAGCCGGGAACTGTAAATCCAGGATACTGAATTTACGCACCACAATATCAAGTATATAAAATTCCCGCGCCTGCCGGAACATAATAAAAGAAGTCAGTAATACCAGCGCCATGGAAATGCAAAGCCAGCTCCAGGCATTTGAAATAATAGGTTCCATGGTTATTTTTTTAATTGGATTTGCATAGCGGTACGATCGTTTTTATAAGCATCCCAGTCAAACGCATTCAGAAATGCTACTGCTGCTTTTACGCCCTGTACAAACATGTCTATCTTATCTTCATCCGAAAGGAAAAAGTTCAGCCAGTTGTATTTGTCGTCCGACATATCCACTTTTCCTACACCCCGCTGATATACCTCGTTTTTCAGCAGGAAATCCTTGTCGTAATAGTTCCGGATGGTATTGAACATACGGCCGAAATACCCTGTGAGCGACCAGCTGAAGGCATTGTCTTCCTTATCCGCAGGCTTGCTGTCGTCCAGGTCAATGCCAAAAGATGGTAGTCTTGGTACCGTTACATTGGCGTTGTAAAAAATGCTGATCGGAAAATTGGAAAGAATACCCCCATCCACAAAACGCGCGGTGGCCGGTGGGTGCGACATGCCGAAATATTGCTTCCACGCCGCCTGTATACGCGGATCGTCCGTAGGAATATCATTGATCATGTAAGACTCAAAAAAGATAGGGATAGACATGGAGGCCCGGATAAAACCGGCCGGAGGCAGCGTGTCAATATCCGTGCGGAAAAGCGTACACATGGCCGGGAACTGGATTTTGTTCTGGGTTACGAGTTCAGAGGCAATAAAAGTTACATCGCCTTTCAGATCGGCCAGCCCGCTTTCGTTGGGTACCCGCAATTGCAACGGCGGGCAATCCGCTGCTTTTTCATTCAGCTCACTCACGGTGGCTACATTGTTTTGCAGTAAAAGCCCCTTTATCCAGTCGTAAAACACATCCCCGGGATTGATACCATAGCCTGAGTTTTTTAGCCGCTTAAAGAGGTCTATAAAGTAGGCAACGCCGATGCCCAGTATGAGCGACAGGAAGCCGGTCAGGATAAAACAGAGCCCTGTCCATACATACAGCGCGGGGTACTGGCTGCTTAATCCTACCAGTATCACATCTCCGGCTACCAGCAGTGCAAAGGCGGCCAGCACGCCCAGTAACTTATTCCTGGCTTTAGCGAGGTAGTCTTTCTGGGTAATAAAGTTTTTAATAATAGAGCGCGCGGCAGGGTGACCATCTACCAGCGAAAAGAAATCCAGGTCACAGATCGCCTGTAATACTTCGGACGACTTTTTATCCTGCTTATTTTTGATAACGGTGATCAGGGCAGTATTGATAGCACCTGCGCTGGTGCCGGCCAGCCGGAGGAACCGGATACCCATTTCTTCCAGCACATAGGTATAACCCACGAGGGCAATACCGAATACGCCACCGCCTTTCTGTACCAGGTTCACATACTGATGCCCATCGGCATCCAGTACATCGGATACCACCAGGGGCTTCCCACCCGGAAGGGCAGGATCAAAACGCTTTTTGAGATTGTCGAGTTCGCTGACAACCGCACTGTGCTGGATAAAGTCGGCTACGGCCAGTTTGCCGGTAGTTTTCGAGGGCATAATAGTAACGTTAAGGGGTTGGCGACTAAATTAATCATTTTTTTTACCCTCCGTTTATTTTGTTATCCCCCGTAAATAAAAAGTAGCAGACACCTTTTTAACCCCTATCTAATAGGAGGCGCTTATAGGGCGTTTACAGGGGAGGGGGATAGGGCTTATCAGGGGCTGAACACTACCCGGCGGTTGCATAATCCTGACCGATCTATTATATTGGGGAATTATTATTGTCCACGTTATACAATCCACGCGTTATGTACCGGTCTTTCCTGCTGTTTATACTGACTTTCACCTGCCTCATTCCTGCAAAAGCGCAGGACATGGCAGACAAAGCCAATCACTTTATCCGCCTGCTGAGCAAAGCCCAACAGGCACAGACCCTGTTTCCCTTTGACACGGGTGAGCGCTATCATTTTGCCTATGTACCCCGCGATGACCGTAAAGGCATTTCCGTAAATGAACTAAATCCCGCACAGCGGCAGGCACTCATGGCCCTGCTGGGCACCGCTTTAAGTGAAGGCGCCGTAAAGAAAGTGAATGATATCATGCAGCTGGACCTGGTGCTGAAAGAACTCGAACACCGGCCTGAAAACGACCATTACCGCGATCCCGGTAAATATTTCCTGACCATTTTCGGGGTACCTGCTGCAAATACTATCTGGGGTTGGCGCTTTGAAGGCCATCATGTGGCTTTTAATTTTTCGGCAGATAAAAAAGAACTGGTAGCCGGTACGCCGGCATTCCTGGGGGCGAATCCGGCAATTGTGCTGGAAGGTCCTCAGAAAGACAAAGAAGTGATGAAAGAAGAAACGAAACTGGCGTTCGACCTGCTGCATGCCCTATCTCCCGGAGAACTCCAAAAAACAGTGGTGACCACCAAAGCACCGGCAGAAATTATTACGGGCGACCGCCGCAATGCCCTGATCGAACACCCGGAAGGTATCCGCTACCCCGAACTGAGCGCTGCTCACCAGCAAATGCTGCTGGGACTGATCAGCGTATATGTACATCGCTTCACCAAACTGTTTGCAGATAAAATGCTGAAAGACATTCAGCAGGATGGATTGGACAATTTATGGTTCACCTGGGCCGGAAGTACGGAGCATGAACTGGGTAAGCCTTGCTACTACCGCATCCAGGGACCGGGCATCATTATCGAATATGATAATACACAGAATAATGCCAATCATATTCACACCGTTGTACGGGATCTGAAGAATGATTTTGGGGGAGATATGCTGCTGGAACACTACCGTGCCGCACATACGAAATAAAAAGCCTTCCTGTTTTTACTTAAACAAATACCGGCGTAAGAGCGTTTAATGAGCATTCGATAAAACCTTAAAATGAATGTCTCATGGATGGAATTACTTCAAAATTTGACAAAGTATTGAAAGCTTCAGGTGAATATGGCAAGGTAAATCATGAACCAGACTCAAGCAAAGAACAACAGCGCAATACCCCGCAAAAGTCGATGCCCTTTTCAGATCAGATCGGGAATTATCAGCGCAACAAAGGCATCCCCAACAGCGCATATGAAAACAGCCAGATCTATATTGTAGGCAGCGGTATTGCCGGTATGGCAGCAGCCTATTACTTTATACGCGACGGACATGTACCCGCAAAAAATATCACTTTCCTCGAACAACTGCATATCGACGGTGGTTCCCTGGACGGATCCGGCAATGCCAAAGATGGTTACATTATCCGTGGTGGCCGCGAAATGGACATGACCTACGAAAACCTCTGGGATATATTCCAGGATATTCCGGCATTGGAAATGCCACCCCCATACAGTGTACTCGATGAATACCGGTTAATCAACGATAACGATTCCAATTACTCCAAAGCAAGGCTGATCCATAACAAAGGTGCCATCCAGGATTTCAGCAAATTCGGACTGGCCAAAAAAGACCAGCTGGCGATTATCAAACTGTTGCTGAAAAAGAAAGAAGACCTCGATGATTTAACCATCGAGGACTATTTCAGCGAAGGTTTTTTAAGCAGCAATTTCTGGACGTTCTGGCGTACCATGTTTGCATTCGAAAACTGGCATAGTTTGCTCGAATTAAAACTATACATGCATCGCTTCCTGCATGCGATCGATGGGTTGAATGATCTTTCTTCCCTTGTGTTTCCAAAATACAATCAGTACGACACCTTCATAACGCCGCTGGGTAAATTCCTCAAGGAGAAAGGCGTCAATATCCAGTTTAAGACACTGATCAGCGACCTCGATGTTCATATCGACACAGAAGGAAAAGTAGTAAAGGGAATTATCACCGAACATGAAGGAAAGAAAACCACCATTCCCATTGGAAAAGATGATTACGTGATTGTGACCACCGGCTCCATGACGGAAGATACTTTCTACGGCGATAACAAAAAAGCACCGGTTATAGGCATTGATAATACCACAAGTGGCCAGAGCGCCGGCTGGAAATTATGGAAGAACCTGGCCGCGAAATCGGAAGTTTTCGGAAAGCCGGAAAAGTTTTGCAGCAATATTGAGAAATCAGCTTGGGAGTCGGTTACGCTTACCTGCCGGCCCTCTGCACTGGTGGAGAAACTGAAAACCTACTCCGTAAATGATCCCTATTCCGGGAAAACAGTTACCGGTGGCATCATTACCATTACGGATTCCGACTGGCTGATGAGTTTTACGTGCAACAGGCAGCCGCATTTCCCCGGCCAGCCGGACGATGTGCTGGTGCTATGGGTGTACGCGCTATTTATGGATAAGGAAGGCAACCATATCAAAAAAGTAATGCCGGCATGTACGGGAGATGAAATCCTGGCAGAGTTGTGTTATCACCTGGGTATTATTGAACAACTGGATAATGTGATTGCCAATACCATTGTGCATACCGCATTCATGCCCTATATCACCTCCATGTTTATGCCCAGGGCCAAAGGCGACCGCCCGAGGGTGGTACCGGCAGGATGCAAAAATTTAGGCCTGGTTGGCCAGTTCGTAGAAACAAATAACGACGTGGTGTTTACCATGGAGAGTTCTGTGAGAACCGCCCGTATTGCGGTGTATGAATTGTTGAACCTCAATAAACAGGTACCGGATATCAACCCGTTGCAATACGATATCCGTCATCTGCTGAAAGCAGCAAAAACACTGAACGACCAAAAGCCGTTTCTCGGTGAAGGGCTGCTGCGGCGTGTTTTAAAAGGTACCTATTTCGAGCATGTATTACCCGCCGGGGAAGATGAAAAAGAAGAGAAGGAATCATTTATTACCGAACAGATACAGAAGTTCAACGACTGGATCAAAGGTATCAGAGGATAGTAAATAAGATATAATTAAATGCCCCCAAAAGCACAAGACTTTTGGGGGCATTTTTATTTGATTACCTGCTTTGTTCTTTTTCTTTGATGGCTTCCAGTTCGGCGGCCATGGTTTTTACTTTTTCCGGGTACTGTGCTGCTACATTCTGTTGCTCATGTGCATCTGCGGTGAGATTATACAGTTGTGGCGCAGTGTCGTTACCCAGTTCAATATTTACATCCCGTGCTACCTTTGCGCCTTTGGAGGGAGCAATGTATTTCCAGTCGCCCGAAATAATTGCCAGCGTACCTGCATGTGTAACCAGGTAAGGACGATTTTGTTTCGATTTACCCAGCAGCTGTTGCAACATATCAAAGCTATCCGGTGCTTCATCCGGCTTTACAGTTTGTCCGGTTAAATGCGCCAGTGAGGCAAAGAGATCCAGTTGTCCGATCAGTACATCGGAGTTACGGTTGCCTTTCATACCGGCAGGCCATTTTACGATAAAAGGCACGCGGGCGCCGGCTTCAAAAGCGCTGTACTTGCCGCCCCGGAAAGGACCGGCGGGATGATGATCTCCGACCAGTTCAACAGCCTGGTCCAGGTAGCCGTCGTTCAATACGGGGCCATTGTCGCTGGAGAAAATGATCATGGTGTTTTTAGTCAGCCCAAGACTATCCAATGCTTTTACCAGTTGTCCTACGGTCCAGTCGAGCTGCAGAATGGCATCGCCTCTCAGTCCCATGCCGCTTTTCCCCCTGAACTGGCTGTGCGGATAACGCGGTACATGAATATCGCCGCTGGCGAAGTAAAGGAAGAACGGTTGTTGTTTGCTGCGGCTCATAAAGTCGATCGCCTTGCGGGTGATGGTACCTGCAATATCGGCGTCTTTCCAGCGGGCGCTGTGGCCGCCGCTCATCCAGCCGATGCGGCTGATACTGTCTACGATCGTCTGGTTATGTCCCTGCTGCGGATCTGTATGCATACGCAGCTGCTCAGGGTTTTCCAGGCCGGTAGGATCGTTGCCTATTTTATGCTGATAATTTACTTCGATGGGATCTTTCGGATCTGCATTCACCACCTGGCGATCTTCCACAAAAACACATGGTACACGGTCCAGCGTAGCAGGCATGATAAACGAATAGGTAAAGCCGGTTTCCAGGGGGCCGGGACTGATCGGCTTGTTCCAGTCGATCGTTGTGCCACGGGCGCCAAGGCCCAGGTGCCATTTCCCGATAACGGCAGTCTGGTAGCCGGCATCTTTCAGCATACCGGGCAGGGTGCGGTGATCGGTGGGAAGAATCAGCGAGGCATCGCCGGGAGCAATGCCCGTATTTTTTTGCCGCCACGGATATTTTCCGGTAAGGATACCGAAACGGGAAGGGGTACACGTAGCAGAGGTGGCGTAAGCATTACTGAATTTAACACCCTGCTGCGCCAGGCGGTCGATGTTGGGTGTCTGGATTCTTTTCATACCATAACAGCTCACATCGCCATATCCCAGGTCATCTGCATAAATAATAACGATGTTGGGTTTTTGCTGGGCAGCTGCCGGGAGCGCGAGTAAACCGCACAACAAACCGGCACTGATTTTCTGAATAATGGAATTTTTTGTCATCAGGATAATTGTTCACTTTTTTACTCCCATCGGTGGAGGTTACCGGCAAAGATGCGGATAAATATAGTTGTTCTGCCGCAAAAATTACATGGCCGGTAACGCGTTTGCTCGCATTTCTGGCCGCTATGTACTATCATTGTTTCCTGTTTCCATCGATTGCAATTCTTAAGAATTATGAAAAAGTACAAGTATCTGTTTCCGTTTTTAATCGCGCTCCTATCAATAACCGCCACGGCACAATTGAAGCTGCCGGCCATCATCGGCGATAACATGGTCCTGCAACAGGGACAGAAAGACCCGGTATGGGGCTGGGCAGATCCCGGTGAGAAGATAAGTGTAGCGTTCAGGGATCAGCGTTATGAAGCCACCGCCGGTGCTGACGGCAAATGGATGATACATTTGCGGGCATCCGCTGCGGGTGGTCCTTTCAGCATGGTCATCACCGCCAACAGCCAGACGATCCGGCTTTCCAATATCTGGATAGGAGAGGTATGGCTGGCTTCCGGGCAGTCGAACATGGAATTTGGCATTCAGACAGACAGCTGCGGTAAAGCCGCCATCGAAACGGCCACGGATTCCCTGATCCATTTTTTTGTGGTGCCAATGACCTTTTCATTGCATCCCGAAAAAGATATAACGGCGCCGGCCAATTCGCAGAATGGCAAATGGGTGGTGTGTTCACCGGAGTTACTGGCTACACCCGGTTTTGCCTGGCATGGCTTCTCCGCAGTAGGTTATTATTTTGCCCGCGAACTGAGAAAGAGCACCAACGCACCAGTGGGCATGATCGGTTCCTATAAAGGCGGTACACCCGCCCAGGCATGGATGAGCACAGCAGGCCTGTCGGCGCAGCCAGCTTTCTCCAGGTACCTGGACATGCATCAACAATACCTGGATCATTATGAAGATGCCAAAAGAGACTACCCGGCTAAGAAAGGCGCTTTCCAGGAAGCGCTGAAGAAATGGGATAAAGCATCCGGTGAGCCCCGGCCAAAGGAGCCACTGGCACCTGAAGGCGGTTTTAATGCGCCCACCAACCTGTATAACGCGATGATTGCACCGCTGGTTCCCTATGGCATCAGGGGAGTGATCTGGTACCAGGGCGAAAGCAACGGCGACCGCCTCGAAGAAGCCGTCACCTACCGCCAATTATTTCCCGCACTGATCGCCAACTGGCGACACCACTGGCAGCAGGGCAATTTTCCTTTCCTGTTTGTACAGCTGGCCAATTTCAGAACGCCTGCACAGTTGCCGTCGGAAGGCATCTGGCCCTGGGTCAGAGAAGCACAACTGAAAACACTCGACATACCGCGTACAGGCATGGCCGTTATCACCGATGTTGGTAATGCAAAAGATATACATCCTACAGATAAACTGGATGTAGGTCTCCGGTTGTCGCTCGTAGCACGGGCCACCGTGTACGGTGAAAAGATCGTATATACGGGTCCGTTATACAGATCCATGAAGGTAAGTGGTAGCCAAGTGATCCTGCGTTTTACGGGTGTGGGTACCGGGCTGGCAGCCGGAAAAAACGCCGACACGGCTGCACTCCGGGGCTTTGGTGTAGCCGGCAGCGATGGCCGCTTTGAATGGGCCAATGCGAGGATATCCGGCAATGAAGTGATTGTAGAAAGCAGTAAAGTACCCCACCCGGTAGCGGTGCGGTACAACTGGGCAGATAATCCGCCGGGCAACCTCTATAACAAAGAAGGATTACCCGCCTCTTCTTTCCGTACGGATAATTATCCTGCTTCGGTGCAGCCATAAGGAAAAATATGACACCAAAGGAGGCGACTCCTTTGGTGTCATACCGCTTACTGCGTCCGCAGGTTATTTACCGGGTTAGCACCCGCCGCCCGCATCACCTGCATACTCACCGTGGTTAACGCCATCAGCAAGGTACCCAGTCCCGTGGCTATAAACACCCAGGCGCTTAAATCTGTACGGTAGGCAAAGCCCTGTAACCACTGGTGCATGGCGATCCAGGCCAATGGCGCGGCGATCGTAAATGCGATCATCACCAGCCGTAAGAAATCTTTCGAAAACAACCCCACGATATGTGCCATACCGGCCCCCAGTATTTTCCGGATACCAATTTCTTTGATGCGCTGATGCGTGGCAATATGTGCCAGTCCGAATAAACCGGAGCAGCAAATCAGTACCGACAACAGCGTGGCCCATCCGATGATACGCTGCCAGCGTTGTTCCTGCACATATTCCCGGGCATTCAGATCGTTGAGGAAGCTATAGGTAAAAGCGGATTCCGGCATCACTTTTTTATACGCGGCGGCCAACGCGGCCAGTCCCTGTTTTTCCCGGTTGGGTGCGAGTTTTACCCATACGCCACCACCAAACCATTTACTGTTGATCATCACCATGGGGGCAATCTTTTCCCGCAGTGAACCGGCATGAAAATCTTTTACTACTCCCGTGATGGTGCGTAGTTCCTTATCGAAATATTCGTCGGTACGTATGGGCGTACCAATGGGATGCGATAACCCCGCCGCTCTTACAAATGCTTCATTCACGATCGCACCGTTGGACCAGTCCTCACCAAAATTCTCTCCGCTGATCAACGTAATTCCCATCGCAGGCAGATAATGCTGGTCGACCACCTGGTGCAGGGCCGGAACCCTTTGTGCGCCCAGCTTTACGTCAGATAATCCGCTCCGGGCGCCCCCAAAGGAAAGCTGCAACACACCCGGTTCATGACGCAGTTCATTTTTCAGTAACTGTGCTACCTGCTGCACATCCCGGTCGCCATTGATATGTGTTACTACCACCTGTTCCGGATGATAACCCAGGTCTTTCGTTTGTATATAAGCCATCTGCCGGTAAAAGAAAACGGTGATCAGCAGGAAAAATACCGCGAGGGAAAACTGGGTTACAATCAGCGCCCTGCCCAGCGGGTTGCGGGCCGATAAAGCTGCTTTGCCCGAAAAGGCCCGCATGGCGCTGAACCTGGCCAGCACATAAGCCGGGTAAATACCGGTAAGCAATACGATGCCTGCAAGCAAACCGGCACAACTGAGCAGCACCAGAGGGTCCAGCATGGCGCGGAACGGAACGGCGGCGCCGGACAAATCATTAAATACCGGCAGCGCAAGGAATGACAGCAGCAGGGCCAGTATCATCGCCAGGGTACACAGCAGTCCGGATTCCACCAGGAATTGCAGCACGATCTGTATACTGCTGCTCCCGTTGATTTTGCGGACACCCACTTCCTTGATTCGCTTTAATGATCCGGCCAGTGTTATATTGATAAAGTTGATGCCGGCCATCAGTAGTATAAACAAGGCAATGCCAAGGAAAATGTAGGAGAAAGCCGGGTGACTGCCATTGATAACACCACCTTCGCGGCTGCCGCCGGGAGCATATAAAGGATGCAAATGGATACCGGTTATAGGTTGCAATCCGAAAGCCAGCTTTGGTTGGTCTTTTCCGCCGGCATAACGGGTCTGCACCCGGTTTAATTGCGCCGTTACCTTATCGGCGCCGGCATCTGCACGGGTTACCACAAATGTACTGAGGTACATATTGTTCCAGTCGTTGTCTTCAAACGACAACTGCAGGAACCGGAACGGCAGCAATACGTCAAACTGGATGGAAGACTGCAACGGCGGATCTTTTACCACACCGGTAATCACCAGCGGTTTGCCCAGTCGCCGGGCAGAAGGATCTGCATCCATACGGAGCAGCTGTCCCACTACGTCTGTCCGGTTAAAATATTTCAGGGCAGTCCGCTCTGTAATAACTGCTGATCCTGCATCCCGTAGTGCGGTGGCGGCATCTCCTTTCACCAACGGAAAGGAAAACATTTGGAGGAAGCTTTCATCCACGAAAAGCAGTTGCTGCTTCAGCACTTTATCGCCCGCCAGCATGTCCCCGTAGATGTCGCCACCCATCACCCGGCTGTACGCCGTTATTTCCGGCACCTGTTCCTTGAAAACAGGTCCCTGCAACTGCCCGGTGTTGCCCGTCAGCTGCCCGTTCCCGCCCGGTGGGGTAACGGTGGTAGTGATCCGGTAAAGATGCGGATTTTGCTTGTGGAAGGCATCGAAGCTATGTTCATTTTTCAGGTATAGCACCGCCAGTAAAACGGTAGTAATGCCAATGGCAAGACCAGACACATGGATGGCGCCATACAGCTTGTTTTTCCAGTGATGGCGAAGGGCGATCTTAGTATAGTTGCTGAACATATCCTGTTTTTAACCGCGATTTATTACCGCTTAACAGAAAGATAATGTTTTCCCTTTACCTGCCGTTGCCGCTCATCATGTATTGACAGCCGCCATTATGAAGTCGGCCCTGGCTGCCACCGTGCTTTCCGGTAAATAGATCAGCTTATAATCCAGCCGCCGGTATATGCTTATCATGCACTCGCAGGTAGCCACTGCTTCCGCGAAAGATTGTTTGCGTTCGGTGTCCTGCTCATAAATGGCCTGCCAGGGCGGCGCCAGGAATACCTTTTTATTGAACCGCCAGCTACGGGCAATGCGTAGCATGTCTTCGGGAACCGGTAGTCCGCATAGTTCCAGGTAGCCGATGGTATCTGCAATGCCCCGGTCAAAAAATACCGGGGCGGTTTGCTCCCTGTTTGCCTGGTAGTCGGCTACCGATTGCTCAAACATCAGCTGTGCAAAAGCGGCCCGGTCGTCCCACGGAAGGGCATGGCCCCCGGCAGCTACCTGCTGCCGGATAATGTGCCGTCCCGTTTCCGGAACAGTAATATGTCCGCGCTCACGGAGTGCCGCTATAACAGCGGTTTTGCCCATGCCCGGGCCACCCGTGAGAATAAAGAATTGATCGTTTATCTCCATGGATTAAAAAAATAAATAATAAGGAAAAAGAGAGGGGGGAGGGGGCGTGTTCCGTTAAAAAAATATCCTTTTCAAGAGTGGTTATCAATTATATTTACAGCAAATATGCTGCAGGGAGTCAAACCATTTCTATACCGGACCGCCGAAAATTTCTGGAACAACATCGTGAATGTTGGGGTCCACCCTGCTATGCCATACATAGAATCCAGACGTACGAAGTTATTAAATTTGCTCGCACTGCCCTGTATTCCGTTCATGTTTTTTTTCAGCCTGCTTAATTATAGCCAGGAGCGGTATTTATTAGCAGTCCTGAATGTTATAACGGCTACCTCCTGCATACTCGTACTCATTTTTCATAAATACCGCAAATACCTCAGCGCCCGCCTGGCCCTGCTCTGTATCAGTGTTTTAGTGTACACCTTCACCGGTGTTTATTTTCATAACGGGGCGGAGTATTTTTTACTGAGCATCCTGTTTGTAGTCATCCTGATTTACGATAATAAATGGGTCGTGGGTTCTGTCAGTGTACTGATCATCACCGCTTTTATGCTGATCGTATTTATGCCGCAGTCGTGGTACCTGGCGCCGCCGGTGCCCCCCGAACGGGTATGGATCAACGTAGCTACTTCCCTGATATTCCTGGTGGTGTCCCTCAGCTTCTTTAAACATATCCAATCCGATTACCAGAAAGAAATTGAGCAACAGCGGCAAACGCTGGTGTCTATGAACAAGGACAAGGAAAAGCTGTTTTCTATTGTAGCCCATGATATCCGCAGCCCGCTGGCTACGCTGGAAGGCTTACTGGATATGTTCCAGCGGGGACAATACCCCCGCGAGGACATGGAAGAAGCGGCCGCCATACTGTACAAGAAAGTATCCCAGCTGGGCGCTACGCTCGATAACGTATTACGCTGGAGCACCCGTAGTATGAAAGGCATCCAGACCCGGCCGGATGATTTCCTGCTGGCTCCCGTAGTCACGGAAGTACTGCATTTTTTTGACCTGATCATACAACAGAAACAAATCACTATTTCCTTACAGATCCCTGTGTCTACCACGTTGTATGCTGACCGGGACCAGGTGTCGGTGATCCTTCGCAACCTGTTCAGCAACGCCCTCAAATTCAGCTATCCAGGCGGCACGGTAGAAATGACAGCGGTGATCACGGACGACGAAGTACTGATCATTGTAACCGATCATGGCATGGGCATGTCGCCCCAGCAGATGCGCGGCCTTTTTACTTCCCAGCAGCATCCCGGCTATGGCACCGGCGGTGAACGCGGTACCGGCCTCGGACTGTTGCTCTGCCAGGAATTTGCCTTGCAGAATGGCGGTATGATCGAAGTGGACAGTATCCCCGAAAACGGCACCAGCTTTACCGTACATTTTAAGAAAGGAGAATACACCGCCGGCGATAACGCCGCCTTCAATTAATACCGCCCCGTTTTTTGCTTTATATTTGCCTTCTAAACAAGGCATTATGCATATCCTGGTGATTGAAGACGAACAAAGGGTGGCGGAGATGATCAGAAAAGGATTGGAAGAACAGGGCTTCCGGATCACATTGGCTTACGATGGAGAGATGGGAAAAAAACTGGCCCTGAACAGCACCTTCGATCTTATTATCATGGACATTATCCTGCCAAAGATCAACGGACTGGATCTTTGCAAACAAATCAGGAGCGTATTGCCCGATTGTCCTATTATTATGCTCACCGCCCTCGGTACCACCGACGATAAAGTGGAAGGCTTTGATGCCGGCGCCAACGATTACCTCGTAAAACCATTCGATTTCCGGGAACTGCATGCCCGCATCCGGGCACTCACCAAACGTAACCAGGGTAGTCAGCATACCTACAGCCAGGGCTTCCTGCTGCGCTTCGCAGATATGGAAATGAACCTGCAAACGAAAATAGTAAAGCGGGAAGATGTGGTGATAGACCTTACCCCAAAAGAATTCCGGCTGCTGGAATACATGATGAAAAACCCGGAACGCGTGCTGTCCAGAACAGAGATCGCTGAAAAAGTATGGGATACATTCGACTCCGGCACCAATTTTATCGATGTATATATTAACTACCTCAGAAAAAAGATAGACAAAAATTTTCCGACAAAACTGATCCATACCCGTTCCGGTATGGGCTTTATATTTAAGGCAGAGTGAAAATAAGAACCCGGCTCATATTACTGTTTATGGTACTCTTCGGGGTATTACTGCTCGCGTTTGCCGTATTCATCTATCTTTCTTCTGCCAGTAATCAGAAAGAAGAATACTATGACCACCTGAAAAAGGAAGCGATCACCAAAGCCAATATGCTCCTGGACGCAAAGGTGCCTCCAAATGTATTACAACTCATCTACAAGAACGCAGACAACGCACTCTTTGAAGAAGAAGTAGCCATCTATGATACCGCCTTCCAGCTGCAATACCATGATGCCGTGGATATTGATAAAGTAAAGGAAAGCCGGGAGATGATCAACCGCATTATCCGTGAACAGGAAATCAGGTTTGAACAGGGTTCTTTACAGGTGGTGGGTTTTCTTTATGAACACCAGGGCCGTCACTATGTGATCACCGCTGCGGCGTCCGACAGGTACGGGCTGCAACGCCTGGAAGGATTGAAATACAGCCTTATTTTTTCTTATATCGGCATCATCGGTCTTACCCTGGTGGCCGGCTACTTTTTCGTAGGCCGCGCCCTGAAACCTGTAGAAGAAATGGTGGATAAAGTAGAAGAAATTACCGCTACCAACCTGGATCTGCGCGTGCCGGTGCAGAATGAAAAAGACGAGATCGGGGAACTGGCCACCACCTTTAATAAAATGCTGGACCGGCTGGAAAATTCTTTCGACGCACAGAAATATTTTGTCAGCAATATCTCCCATGAACTCCGCACCCCTTTATCTACTATTGTAGGAGAACTGCAGATCGCGCTCACGAAAGACCGTACCATTCCCGAATACAAAGAAGTGATAGCACTCGCGCTCAATGATGCCAAACGCATGGTGCGCCTGTCGAACGGCCTGCTCGACCTGGCAAAGGCCAGCTACGACCAAACGGAAATAGGCCGGAAGGAACTACGGATCGACGAACTGCTCATGGATGCCCGCGATGCCGTGATCAAATCTACCGAAGGTTACCAGGTAGATATCCAGTTTGAACGGGAAATAGAAGACGATGATTTTATTTCGATGAACGGGAATGAATACCTGCTGAAAGTAGCATTCATCAATCTGATGGAAAATGCCTGCAAATTCTCTGCAGACCATCACTGTACCGTATCTATCAACTACCGGGAAAGTCACCTGGTGCTGCGTTTCACCGACAAAGGCATTGGTATTGCCCCGGATGATCTGCCCAATATCTTTGCCGCCTTTTACCGTGGCGCCAATAAAGACTTTACCGCCGGCAATGGTATCGGTCTTTCGCTGACCCAACGCATCCTGTGGATGCACCAAAGCACCATTGCCGTTACTTCCCGCCTGCAGGAAGGCAGCACCTTCACCGTAGAAATGCCACACGTATAGCGCTCTAATAAATTTCTAATAAAATTCTGTTCCGCTTCTAACGGCCCTTTGCACAGGGCCGGCTTACCTTTGCTGCGCATTAAAAAACAAATGACTATGGACGCTGGTCCGGAACGGTACTTTATTTTTTCATCTCCTGCCTGATTACACAGCCCTGCTGTTGCGTCGGCAGGTAAACTACAGCGCTGTGTTATACTTAACAAATGCCGTCAACAAACATCCGAATTTCGTGCGCAACTACGCCTTCAGAAGGAAATCAGGTATGCCTGAAATCACCGGCATGATGCCCGGTGGTCCACAGACGCCGCCCGCCACTTTATTACAACAGGTATCGGGCGCAGACCAGGCGGAATACCTGCACCTGCTCGATGCACACGTGGAAGGCCTCACCACCGCCCAGGCCCGCAGAAGGATTGTATTGTCCGGCCTGAATGAAGTACATCATGAAAAAGCGCCCTCCTGGTACAAACAGCTGGCCGCCGCTTTTATCAATCCCTTTATCCTCATCCTGCTGGCCATCGCCGCCATCTCTTTCCTGACAGACGTATGGATGGCCGCACCGGGAGAAGCAGAATATAAAACCGTCATCATGGTGGGTATCATGGTAATGGTGAGTTCCGGACTGCGCTTTTTCCAGGAATACCGCAGCAACCGCGCCGCAGAGAAACTGAAAAGCATGGTGAAAACTACGGCAACGGTACTACGTAAACCCGGTGGTAAAGCAGAAACCGATATCCGGGAACTGGTGCCCGGAGACATCATCTTTTTATCTGCCGGAGATATGATCCCGGGCGATTGCCGCATGATGCAGTCGAAAGACCTGTTCGTAAGCCAGGCCATGCTCACCGGCGAATCTTTACCCGTAGAGAAAAACGTATTCCCGGTACCAGACGCACATCTCCGGTCTGTACTTGAGCTGGAAAATATCTGCTTCATGGGTACCAATGTAGTCAGCGGCACCGCCATGGCCATTGTAGTAAACACCGGCAACCAGACTTATTTCGGTTCCCTCAGCAAAGCCATTACCGGCAAACGCGCGGAAACCGCTTTCGATAAAGGCGTTAACAAAGTAACTTACCTGCTCATCCGCTTTATGCTGGTAATGGTTCCACTTATCTTCCTGATCAACGGCTTCGTAAAAGGAAACTGGTGGGATGCCTTACTATTTGCTATTGCTGTAGCAGTAGGACTTACCCCCGAAATGCTGCCCATGATCGTAACGGCCAACCTGGCGAAAGGCGCCGTGAATATGAGCAAAAGAAAGGTGATCATCAAACGCCTCAATGCCATTCAGAATATCGGCGCCATGGACATACTCTGTACCGATAAAACCGGCACCCTTACCCTCGACAAAATTGTGCTGGAAAGACACCTCAACATCAAAGGAGAAGAGGATGAAGAAGTACTGAAATGGGCCTACCTGAACAGCTTTCATCAAACCGGGCTGAAAAACCTGCTCGACGCTGCCGTACTGGATCACGTGGAATTGCACGACTACCTGAAAGTGGAAGAACACTACGGTAAAGTAGATGAAATTCCTTTCGATTTTCAACGCCGCCGCATGTCGGTGATCCTGAAACAACGCAACGGCAAACAACTGCTGATCTGCAAAGGAGCCGTGGAAGAAATGCTGAATAACTGCACCCATGCTTTTGATCCGGGGATCAATAAACAACTGCACCTGGAATCAGACCAGGTGATTCCGATCAATGAAGAAGTAAGACAAAATATCCTGAAAATATCCGGTAAGCTGAATGAAGAAGGACTGCGGGTGTTGCTGGTAGCCATCCGTGAATTCGATGACCGTGCGCTCACCTACACCGTAGCGGATGAAAGCAATATGATCCTCACGGGCTTTATCGGCTTCCTCGACCCCGCTAAACCTTCCGCCCGCACCGCTATTGATGCCTTACAGCAACTCGGCGTGCAGGTGAAAGTGCTGACCGGCGACAATGAAATTGTGACCCGCAAAGTATGCCGCGATGTAGGTATTCCCTTTACCGATGTATTACTGGGTAGCGAGATAGAACACATGGACGATGAGCTGCTCCAGGAAAGGATGGAAGAAGTGGCTATTCTCGCTAAACTCAGTCCTGTACAGAAATCCAGGATCGTAAAACTCCTACAGGCAAAAGGCCATACCGTTGGCTTTATGGGAGACGGTATCAATGATGCCGCTGCACTCCGCGATGCCGATGTAGGCATCAGTGTAGATACCGCCGTCGACATCGCCAAAGAAAGTGCGGATATTATTTTACTGGAGAAGGATTTAATGGTATTGCGTAAAGGCGTCATTTATGGCAGACGTACCTTTGGTAACATCATCAAATACATCAAGATGACGGCCAGCAGCAACTTCGGCAATATGTTCAGCATGATCGGCGCCAGCGCCCTGTTGCCTTTCCTTCCCATGCTGCCGGTGCAGATCCTGGTGCAGAACCTGCTGTACGACATCTCCCAGGTAGCGATTCCCTGGGATAAAATGGACCAGGATTTTATTGATAAACCCAAGAAGTGGGATGCATCAGATATCTCCCGGTTTATGCTGTTCATCGGTCCGGTGAGTTCCATTTTTGACTATGCCACTTTTATCCTCATGTTCTATGTATTCAAAGCGGCTACACCGGAACACCAGGGCTTATTCCAGACCGGCTGGTTTGTAGAGGGACTGTTGTCACAAACGCTGATCGTGCACATGATCCGCACCCGTAAAATACCTTTTATCCAAAGCTGGGCAACGGCCCCGGTGGTGGCACTCACCAGCGTGATCATGTTGATTGGTATGGCCATACCGTTTACACCCTTTGCCGCTTCGCTGAAAATGCAACCACTTCCGTTGTCATATTTCCCCTGGCTGATAGCTATCCTGACAGGATACTGTTTGCTCACGCAGTTCATCAAAAGCTGGTATATCAAAAGATTTAATCAGTGGTTATGAGTCGTTCAAAAAGAGGATGGATCATCGCCATTATTGTGGTCCTGTTGCTGATAGCGATAGACTGCTGGATCAGCAGCTACCAGGCAGGAAAGTAACAGGACCTGCTGCGTTACTATATCATTTTTCAATCTGCAAAACATCATGAGAACAAGATTAATTGCTGTAGGCATGCTGACGGCGGCTGCCTGTCATTCTGTAAAGGAAGATCCCGCTACCACTGCTGTTCCGCAGGGAGATACCATCACCCTGCCCGCCGGCTCTCCGTTAAAAGAAAAGATCAGGATCGATCCCGTACTCAGTGCCCCCTATAGCCGGGAAGTGAGCACCGCAGGCACCGTGAAAGCCATTCCTACACAGTATGCGGAGATTGCACCGCCTTTCCAGGGAAGAGTGACCAGAAGTTACCTGCACCTGGGGATGAAAACACCCGCAGATGCGCCTTTATTTGAAATCAGCTCACCGGATTTTTTTGCAGCGCAGAAAGTTTTCTTCCAGGAAAAAACACAGCTGCAACAGGCAGAAAGAACCTGGAAAAGACAACAAGACCTGATGGCCAATGGCGTAGGCACACAGAAAGATCTCGAAGAAGCACAGACCGCCTACGACGTGGAAAAGAAAGAGTATGAAAACGCCGTAATGGGCATCCGCATTTTTAAAGCAAACCCTGATCAGTTATCTCTCGGACAACCACTGATCGTACGCGCACCGGTAGCCGGTGAGGTGATCGAAAATAAAGTAGTACTGGGCCAGTTTATCAAGGACGATGCCGCCAGCGTAGCCACTATCGCAGACTTATCCGCCGTATGGATTTCCGGCCAGGTAAAGGAAAAGGATATCCGCTTTATTCATACCGGCGATGAATGCAGCATCGATGTAGTAGCCCTGCCGGGTGTATCCCTGAAAGGTAAAGTATACCATGTGAATGCAGTAGTTGAGGAAGATACCCGCAGCGTACCCGTATTGATTGCGGTAGACAATAAAGACCGCGCCCTGAAACCAGGGATGTATGTGACGGTGAAGTTTATGGATCAGGCAGTACCTGCATTGCTGATCCCGGCTACAGCGTTGTTACAGGCCAACGAAACGCCCTATGTATTTATCAGTACCACCGATGGGAAATTTATCAAACGCCCCATCACCACCAATGGCAGCAATAACCATCAACAGGTAGTGGTAACGGCTGGTCTGCAGGCCGGCGACCGCATTGTAACACAGGGAGGCTTCTACCTCCTGGATGCTAAATAAGATTCATCAACGACATTTTATGAAGAAATTAATATTTACCGCTATCGAAAAGCGCTGGCTTTTTGCTGCCCTGTTCCTGCTCCTGGCGCTGTTTGGCTACTACTCCTGGAAACAGCTGTCTGTAGAAGCCTATCCGGATATTGCCGATGTAACTTCCCAGGTAGTAACACAGGTACCCGGTCTGGCTGCAGAAGAAGTAGAACAGCAGATCACCATCCCGGTAGAACGCGCACTCAATGGTATGCCCGGTATGCACGTAATGCGCAGCAAAAGCACGTTCGGATTATCGGTGATCACCATCGTATTTGAAGATGGGATGGAAGATTACTGGGCACGCCAACGCATCACCGAAAGACTCAACGACGTAGAACTGCCCTATAGCGCCAAGCCCGGACTGGACCCGCTTACATCGCCCATAGGAGAAATATACCGCTATATCATTGAAAGCAATAACCATGATCTGAAAACCATTACCGACCTGCAAAACTGGACCATCATCCCCCGCATCAAACAGGTACCGGGCGTGGCAGATGTCACCAATTTCGGCGGTATCACCGCACAATACCAGATAGAAATTGATCCGCAACTCCTGGAGCAATACCACGTATCCCTGGCAGATGTGCAGGCCGCTATCAGTAACAACAACGCCAACGCCGGCGGGAGTGTACTCAATATCGGCGATCTGGGTTATGTAGTACGCGGTATCGGTCTTGTGAAAACACTGGAAAGCCTCGGCGATGTAGTGGTGAAGTCAGTAAACGGCGTACCCGTATTACTGAAAGATCTCGGCCATCTGAAACTGGGTAACCTCGAACGCAAAGGCATCCTGGGATATACCGACCGTAAGGTGAATTACAGTGAAGGCGATGAAGGCATTGTACTGCTGTTAAAAGGACAAAATCCCTCTGTAGTACTGGAAGGCATACACGCTGCTGTAGATGATCTGAATCAGCATATCCTGCCACCCGGTGTTACCATCCGTCCTTACCTGGACCGCACCCAGCTCATTGACAATACCCTGCATACGGTATCGCATACACTACTGGAAGGCATCGGACTGGTGATCATTGTACTGATCGTATTCCTCGGCAACTGGCGCGGGGCGCTGATTGTAGCCATTACCATTCCGCTGGCGCTGCTCATTGCATTTGTGCTGATGCACTTTACCAATATTCCGGCTAACCTGTTATCACTCGGAGCCATCGACTTCGGCATCATTGTAGACGGCGCCATCGTGATGATGGAAGCCATCCTCCGGAAAAGGGAAGATAATCCCGAAATGGAACTGTCTGAGTCTACCATTGCGCAAAAAGCAGCAGCAGTAGCAAAACCGGTACTTTTTGCCACTGTCATTATCATCACGGCCTATCTTCCTTTGTTTTCTTTTGAAAGAGTAGAAAAGAAGCTGTTTACCCCAATGGCTTTTACCGTAGGCTATGCACTCGTAGGTGCGTTGGCGGTAGCGCTGCTGCTCATACCCGGGCTGGCCTTTGCAGTATACCGTAAACCCCGGAAGCTGTATCACAATAAATGGCTGGAGCGACTGACCATCGCCTACAAACACCGCCTGCAAAAGATCATGGAGCGGCCCAAACGGGTGTTTATTCCGCTGGCATTGGTACTGACAGGCGCCATTATTCTCTCCGTAACGGTAGGTAAAGACTTTCTCCCGCCATTGGATGAAGGATCTATCTGGCTGCAGGTGCAACTGCCACCGGGTATTTCGCTGCAACGTTCCAAAGAAATGAGCGACAGCCTGCGTCAGCGCACCATGCAGTTTGGCGAGGTAACCTACATGATGGTGCAGGCAGGCCGCAACGACGATGGTACTGATCCATGGACAGCCTCGCACTTTGAATGTTCTATTGGTCTGAAACCCTATAGTGAGTGGAAGAATGGCCGTACCAAGGCCGATCTGATCAACGATCTCTCCGCTGCTTATGCCGCAATGCCAGGGTACAGCGTGGGTTTCAGTCAGCCGATGATCGACGGTGTCATGGACAAAATTTCCGGCGCACACAGTGAGCTGGTCGTAAAAGTATACGGCGATGATTTTAAAGAAACCCGTCGCATAGCAGAAGAAATTTCAGCCACCCTCAAACAGATCCGGGGCGCTGCCGATGTAGCCATCGACCAGGAGCCACCATTGCCCCAGCTGCAGATCTCTATCGACCGCGATGCCATTGCCCGCTATGGATTAAACGTGAGCGATGTGGCAGAACTCATAGAAGTGGCCATTGGCGGGAAAGCAATTTCACAGGTATTTGCCGGCAATAAAGTATATGATGTGATTTGCCGCTATACGGAAGAAAGCCGCAATACACCGGAGAAAATCGCTGGCCTGATGCTCAGTTCCGCTACCGGCGCCAAGATTCCCTTATCACAGGTAGCCACCGTAAAAACGGCGACAGGTGAAAGCACTATTACACGGGAGCTGAACAAGCGACACCTCACCGTGAAACTGAACCTGCGCGGCAATGATCTCACCAACTTCCTGCAAGCAGCACAGGCGCAGATAGAAAAGAAAGTGCAGTACAACCATGAATTATACAACATTAAATGGGGCGGCCAATTTGAAAACCAGCACCGCGCCTATGCCAAGCTGATGGTCGTAGTGCCGTTGGCGTTAGCCATCATGTTCCTGCTGCTCTATGGCGCTTTCGGGCAGTTCCGGCAGGCAGGACTGATCCTCAGCATTGTGCCGCTGGCATTATTTGGTGGTATGCTGGCCCTCAATATACGTGGTATGACGCTGAACGTGTCCTCCGCAGTAGGTTTCATTGCCTTGTTTGGCGTGGCTATTCAAAACGGGGTGATCCTGATTTCACAGATCAACGATTTAAGGAAGCAGGGATACGCGTTGCTGCAGGCGGTGATAGAAGGGGCGCAGAACCGCTTCCGGCCGGTACTCATGACCGCCTCCGTGGCTGCGCTGGGCCTGTTGCCTGCGTCGTTTGCCACCGGCATCGGTTCGGATGTGCAACGGCCACTGGCCACCGTGATCGTATACGGCCTGCTGATGGCCACCGCTATCACCTTGTTTGTATTACCTGCCCTGTACTACCTGATCGAAAAGAAATGGAATTCTTCACCCGAAGCGTAAAGTTATTGTATGCAATTATTAAAGAGATACCTGATGCTGGCGGGCCTGCTGTTGTTTATACACAGCGCCGCCCTTGCCCAACTGGACAGCAGTTTTCCCAGAACGCCGTTGTCTTTACCGCAATACCTGCACCAGGTAAGTACACAACACCTGGGCTACGCTGCGCAGCAATATAATGTGAGCATCGCCGCCGCCGGTATAGAAAGTGCCAAAGTATTCCCGGATCCGCAGTTGTCGCTCGATGCTTTCGATAACCAGCACCGCAAGCTGCAGCTGTCCAATGGCTTCAATGCCGGACTAAGCACTACTATTGAATTATGGGGCAAACGAAAAGCCCGCATAGGCCTGGCCCGCAGCAGCCTGGAACAGAGCCAGGCATTATTGCTCGACTACTTCCGTAACCTCCGTGCAGACGCTGCCCTGGCCTGGTTTAATGCCATGCAGCAGCAACACGCATACGAAGTGACGCTGCAGTCCTGGCAGCTCATGCGGCAGCTGGCAGATGCAGACGCGATCCGTTTCCACAAAGGCGTGATAACGGAAACGGATGCACGCCAATCCGGACTGGAAGCAGATAATCTGCTGAACGTAGTATATCAGCAGGAGGCAGACTGGAAAGCCGCATTACTGCAACTGAATATGAACACAGGAAAGGCACATGCGGATAGCCTGTTATGGCCATCGGGGAATTTTGAACACCTGGACCGGGTGTTCATCTTACAAGACCTGGTTACCAACGCACAAAATACCCGTGCTGATGCGGTAGCCGCCAACGCCGGCAAAGCAGTGGCCGCCAAAACGCTGACACTCACAAAGGCCAACCGTAAAATAGACCTGGGCGTTACAGCAGGAGTAGGATACAATGCCGAAGCCACCAGTGAAATAGCGCCAACACCCCGCTACATCGGTACCAACGCCGGAATTTCATTGCCGCTGAAGTTCTCCAATCACTACAAAGGCGACCTGCACGCTGCACAGTTTGGCGTTAAACAGGCCGCCATTACCTATGAGGAGGTGTTGCTGCAAATAGACACGGATGTGAAACAGGCATGGACAAATTACAGGGCAGCAGGCTTACAGGTAAAGCAATTTGAAAGCGGCCTGTTGTCAGATGCAAAGAAGGTACTGGATGGAAAAATATACAGCTATAAACGCGGGGAAACTTCCCTGCTGGAAGTGCTGAATGCACAACGCACCTGGAATGAAGTACAGCAGAATTATTACCAGACGCTGTACAATTATGCAGCAGCGTTGATTACGCTGGAACGCGCTGCCGGCGTCTGGGATATTGAGTAGCACACTATTGATCCTATGAAGCCTGAACGGCCCCTTATGTTAACCCGCTGTGGCGGCTACCGACCGGTAGCCGCCACAGGTTTGTTACCCAAAACCACCACTTGCAGGACGCTACAGGATAGTTTTTTGCGTACCTTCTGTTATCTTGTTCTATCCACGTTAATACCACTACATGAAAAGATATTTTTTGCCTTTGTGGCTGCTTACCGCTACCATCGCTGCTGCGCAGACAGCGCCCGCACACGGGCCGCTTAAGTTTGAAAAAAAACAGGTGGCCGCCGAAAGCTATGAGTCCGTGGCGGTGATAGATGTCAATAACGACAAGATCCCCGACCTCGTATCCGGCGCTTTCTGGTACGAAGGCCCTGCGTATTTCAAACGGCATTACATCGGTCCGGTGAAGCAGTTTGCCGAGTACTGGGACGATTTTTCTACCATTCCTTTTGATGTGAATGGCGACGGCCGCATGGATTATATTACCGGCGGCTGGTTTGGGAAAACGTTGGTCTGGAAGGAAAACCCCGGTAAAGAGAGCGAATGGAAGGAGCATGTTATTGCTACACCCGGTAATATCGAAACCACCCGGGCCTGGGACCTGGATGGCGATGGCATTCCGGAAATCATCCCGAATACCCCCAATGATCCGCTGACCATTTATCATCATGCCAATGGCGCGTTTACCGCGCATCAGCTGCTGGACCGGAAATCCGGACATGGCCTGGGTTGTGGCGATATTAACGGTGACGGACGTACGGACCTGGTGGTTCCGGAAGGCTGGCTCGAAGCGCCTGCCAGTCCTTATTCCGCTGCATGGATCTTTCACCCGGAATTCAACCTGGGCACCGCCAGTGTACCCGTGATCGTGGCAGACGTGAATAAAGACGGTCTGGCTGACCTGATAGCAGGGCAGGGGCACGACTACGGGCTGGACTGGTATGAACAAAAGAAAGATGCCAAAACCAATAAACGCTCCTGGATCAAACACGTCATTGATCCTTATAATTCGCAGTATCATACCATGGAATGGGTGGATATAGACGGCGACGGCGATCCGGAACTGATGACCGGCAAGCGTTACCGCGCACACAATGAGCATGACCCCGGATCAGATGATCCCTGCGGTATTTACTACTTTAAATGGAATGGCACTTCTTTTTCGAAACAGGTGATCAGCTATGGATCAAAAGGGGCGGGGCTATACTTCCAGGTATATGACCTTACCGGCTCCGGCAGAAAGGATGTGATCGTAGCCGGTAAGGATGGATTGTTTATCTTTTATAACAAAGGAAACCAATAGTACTTATCAGATCTTGATAAATTCTACGCGCCGGTTGTTGGCTTTCCCGGTTTCGGTGTTATTGTTATCGATCGGCTGCGTTTTGCCTTTACCGTTAGTCTCCATTCTGGCAGCATCAATATTAAAATTGCTCACCAGTGCGTTCTTCACGGCTGCGGCTCTCTTTTTGGACAATTCCAGGTTCAACTGGTCGTTGCCATCGGCATCTGTATGGCCTACAATGTTCACTTTCACTGCTGGGTTTTCTGTAAGCACGGCGGCAATATCTTTCAGCGCGCCATACGACTCCGGCTGGATGATATCGCTATTGGACGGGAACAGGATGCCATGCGTAGTAAACTTACCTTCTGTGAGCAGTTTATTACGGGTATCCGGTGCGCCAACAGCCAGGCGGATGTTACTCACATAAAAAGCGCCCTCCTGTTTGTCGAAGTCGGGTGCGTATGCAGAAAACGCCAGGGTGTTAAACGCTGCTGCAGCATCCAGGGCGCGCGGCAGATCCAGGATCTTGGTACTGTCGAGGTACACTCTTACCCTTTGTTTCTGACGCCAGATAGACACCCGCACCGCATTTTTCTTTGGTACGTTGAATAGGGGCAGGCTATTCATGTACTGTCCGCCGATCAGGTTGGAAGAGTAATGAAGGTTACCATCGCCGGATGATTTGGGAGACATGGTAATTTTAAACGATGGCATGGAAGTTACATCGCCCGCGCCACCATAACTGAATTTGTCGTCGGTGTTGGTTGTTTGCAGCAACGCAAGGGTGATGCTGGCAATGCCGGCAATCCCGTTGCTGGCCATAAAATCTGCCTGAAGGGTAAAATTATCCGGCAGGTTGGTAATGTTTTCCGGATAGAACACGCCGTCCTGCCTGATGCTCAGCCATTTTCCGGGGCGGTTGCTCACGGTCACGATTTCAGCACCGGAGCGGGTATTCCACTGACCGGGAAATTCGCCTACAGGTTCTTTGGCGAAAGACTCTTCCATGATAATCTTTTCTCCCGGAACAAAATCAAAACGGGAGTAAGCCGTGATATCTTTGGGAGCTGTCGTACCTGCTTCACCGTTAGCCGGTGCCTTACCGGTGGTGGAAGCATCGGGACTGTTGGCTGGTGGCTGACTGGCAGGTTTATCCTTATCCTTGTCTTTTTTCTTCGGCTCTGTAGCTTTGTCGATACTTTCGTCTATTTTGTCATTGACCTTTTGCTGCACTTTATTTTTGATGCGGTCAAGAAATTGAGCGTTGGTATGGTTTACAATGCTACAGGCAATCAACGCGATGATTAACTTTTTCATTAGAGGGGGCACTTTAGATTACTCCCTGCAAGATAAGGATGTTGCCGGTTGTGAGGAAAATATTTTTTGGTTATGCGTCCGCACTATCCTTTGCCAGCCAGGTTTCAATAGCAGTACCGATTTCGGCCGTTTGTGGCGTTTCATTGTCTTTCCCTTCTTCAAACCAGTGGTTAGCTCCTTCGTTGTCCTGTCTTTTTTGGAGGTGGATGGTTTTTTCAGGAAGACGAACAATAAATATATTTTCATCCTGCCTGGTAACGCCTATCTCGTGCTGGTTGAGTTGTATGTGGAAGGTGCTCATAGTAATAAAGTTTATTTCTGTGGTACAATCATTATGCCTTATGTGGCGGGTTGGTCCTTTTTTTGTTTCTTCGCAGTCGAGTCCTCTTTATCCTATTCAATATAGACCAACAAAATGTGCGTATGATCATTAAAGAGTTACCTGTTGTCATTGAAACTCCGAAAGGGAGTGGTGAAAAATACGATTTCGACCCCGCGTCACGGTTCTTTGTCCTCAGTAAAATGTTACCCGCCGGTATGGTTTTTCCATACGATTTTGGTTTTATCCTGGGCACCCGTGGAGCAGATGGAGATCCTTTAGATGTCATGGTGATTTCAGAATTCAAAAGCTTTCCCGGCTGCCTGATCAAGTGCCGGTTGCTGGGCGCCATCAAAGCAGAACAAAGGGAGCGGGATGGTACGATTGTGAGAAACGACCGGTATATTGCCGTTCCCGTAGTATCCAAAGCCTTTAAAGGAATAGATGCCGTGTCTGCCCAGACGATCCGGGAGATAGAACACTTTTTTATCTCCTATAATGAGCAGGAAGGAAAACAATTTACCCCGTTGGGATATATTGAGGCGGCTCCCGCCTACGAGCAGATCAAATTTCCGGAAAAGTAGGAGCTCTCATAGACAGGGTGATCAATTGTCATGTAGGATAATGTTGTTCCTGATTTGTTGGGACAGGATGCCCGTTTTTAATGAAAATCAGCTTTCGACACGATTATTGTAATCATGATGGAAGCGGTACTGACCAGGGTAATTGTGGGCATTTTCCCATTTACAGCTACAGCGGCCGCAGCCACCACTATGGTGGCTATTAACAAGGGATTGGCCTGGATCTCAACAATTAGAGGTAATAGCAGATTGTGCATTTTATTACACGGTTTATAGTGGAATGTGGAATTTAATGACATCCACAGCGAGGAATCAACCAGTTTATACATTGACGATTATATATTTTGTACAATGATTAATGCGCCTACAACGGCAACTTTAAGTGAACCGGCACCTGTATCATCCGTCTTTTCCTCCGGTGGAGGCGAGATGGGGGAAATGATCCGCTCTTTTAACTGGGCTTCTTCTTCATTGGGCCCCTCTGATCAGTGGTCGCCCGGCTTGAAAACCTGCATCCAGATTCTCTTTTCGTCCGCACAACCGATCCTCCTTTGCTGGGGTAGCGAAAACATCCATATATATAATGATGCCTGCAGGGAACTGCTGGGCAGCAAACATCCGATGTCACTCGGACAGCCGTCCGCTATCGTATGGCCCGCCGGCAATGACGCACTGCCGGTTTTTCCTGATACCACCTTGCCTGCACCGCAGTTGCAACTGATGCAGGCCGATGGCCGCAGCTTCCATTTTAACGGCAGCCCGGTAAAAGATCCCGACGGCGCCGGAGGAGTGCTGTTTTTCGGATGGTGGATCACTAACCCTAAAGTACACACGTTTGTAAAAACAGACATTACCGCATTCCTCAGAACATTACTCGAACAACTGGACACCTTCATCCGCACAGCAGGATTAACCCTGGTCGTTAACCTGGATGTTGTTACGGAAGATGTATACATCGACAGGGACCTTTTTGAGAAAACCCTGTTATCATTGCTTACCAACGCCCTCTGCTATACGTTGCAGGGAGGTATTGCGGTCCGGCTCTGCCAGGAAGGAGAACAAATCACCCTGTCGGTAGCAGATACCGGTGTGGGAATGACCCCTGCCTTGTTGCTGGAAATCAATGCTCTCCTGGAAGACCCGCAGCCGGAGCGCGGCGGACTTACCGCCGCCAGCGAAAGCATGCGTTATCATGGCGGAAAACTGCATATCAGCAGTATCATAGAGGAAGGCACTATCGTCACCTTGTCTTTCCCTACCGGCTATGCGCATTTACCCGCAGCAGCCGTGCGACCTGAAGAACCACTGATCTTTAAATCTTATCATGCTTACCTGGCCGGCCTGGCCACCGGGATCCGGATGTCTAAAGAAAAGATCCGGCAGCAGAAAGGCAGTCAGTATTACCGTCAGCTATTGGAATCCTTGCCCGCCGCTGTTTATACCTGCGATAAACATGGCCGCGTTCTCCTGTTTAACGATGCCGCTGTACAACTCTGGGGCAGAACCCCTGTCGCCGGTACCGACATGTGGTGTGGCTCCTGGAAATTATTCAAGCCCGATGGTATCACCCCCCTTGATCCGGATACCTGTCCTATGGCAGCAGCCATTAAGGGAGGAGAATCGGTAAGGGGACAGATCATTATCATTGAAAGACCAGACGGCACCAGGAGAATCGTACAACCCTACCCGGATCCGCTTTTTGATGCCGATGGCAATTCCGATGGTGCCGTGAATATGCTGGTAGATATCACAGACCAGAAATCCACTGATGAATACCTGTCTAAACTGGCCGCTATTGTCGAATATTCAGATGACGCCATTGTCAGCAAAACACTGGACGGTATCATTACCAGCTGGAACCCCGCGGCACAGCGCCTGTTCGGGTATACAGCCAAAGAAATGATCGGAAACTCCATCTCCCGGATTATTCCGGAAGACAGGCTCGACGAAGAACCCCGCATTATTGAAATGCTGAAATCCGGTCGCCGGGTAGATCACTTTGAAACCAAACGTATCACCCGCGACGGGCAGTTACTCGATATCTCCCTGACCATCTCCCCGGTTAAAGACTTAACGGGAAAAGTGGTAGGCGCCTCTAAAATTGCAAGGGATATCACCCAGCAAAGAGTATTGTTTCAGGCACTCCAGGAAAGCGAAGCCAAATACATGCAACTGGCCCTTAAGCTGGAAGCCATGGTGGAACAACGTACCCGGGAGCTGACAGAATCCAATTTCTTCCTCGCAAAATCCAACCGCGAACTGGAACAGTTTGCTTATGTGACCAGCCACGACCTGCAGGAACCGCTGCGTAAGATCCATACGTTTGCTGGCATGTTATATAACGTCAATAAAGATACGCTCTCGGATACCTCCAGGATGTACATCGACAAGGTAATGCATAGTGCTAAAAGAATGTCGCAGCTCATCAATGAACTGCTCGACTATTCCCGCCTGGTACACGTACAGGAGCCGTTTGTAGAAACAGACCTGAATGAGATCCTGAAAAATGTACTCACCGATTTTGAAGTACTTATCAGCCAGAAAGAAGTGGAGGTGGTGTCCGACCGGTTACCACATCTTGCCGTTAGTCCGCTCCAGATGAACCAGCTCTTTCACAACCTGATCGGTAATGCGATCAAGTTTTTATCACCAGCCAGGAAACCGCTGATCCACGTTTCTGCCAGCGCCCTCACCACAGAAGAGATCGCGGCATTGCCAGAGCTGGACAGCACCCGGCGCTATTACGCTATCAGTATCGCCGACAACGGTATCGGGTTCGACCAGGTGTATGCAGATAAGATTTTCCAGATCTTCCAGCGGCTCAACGACCGCAATGCCTACGAAGGAACCGGTATTGGTCTTGCCCTCTGCAATAAAATTGTAGTGAATCATAAAGGCGGTATCTATGCCACCGGCGTACCTGATCAGGGAGCCACTTTTAAAGTCATCTTACCACAATAATGACTTGTTGTATTTTTGTTAATGGTGGATGTTTTCCCAAGGGGTAATTTTTTCAGGAACATTTCCTGCTGTACTTTTGCAATTGTTACAACTTTTTGTTTCGTTGCTTGTTTTCTCAGCACGAGTCGTTACTATTTGTTTCCTGCCATTAAAAACTACCCTGCAATGAGTGAAAAAATCATCAGCTTATTAATTGATCCGGACCGCGACCGGCGTAATCAGTTCTATCTTGCACTGGACCTCTTAAACGTAAGCAAGGCATGTATTTCTCAGGATAATACCAGCAAAGCACTGGACTATCTTAAAAAACATGCCGGTCTCCCCCCCGACTACATTTTCCTCGACAGCCTTCTGCCTTCCGATGAAGCACCTCACTTCCTGCGGGAGCTGAGAAAAATCAAACGGCTGAAACAGGTCCCCGTTATCTGGTATGCACCTTCCTTTGCACCTGAACAGCAACAAGCTATCCGGGAAGCAGGTTTTGCTGCAGGACTGGCCAAACAAAGCGATCTGTATAAACTGAAAGGAAACCTGAAAGTACTCTTCCAGAGCGAGTTGCAGGAAATTGTGGTGCCTGATGAAGCTTCTGCCGCTACCCGTTTCAAAATGAAGATGAAAGAGATGTTACTGCAAACCCAGTCCTTGCTGGAAGCACCGGAACATCTCCTTACACATTCCTGATCTGCTTATTCCGACTGCAACGCCCTTACGGGATTTGCACCGGCCGCTTTCATGCCCTGGTAACTAACAGTGACCAGCGCAATCATCGTGGTAACGATACCCGCTACGGCAAACATCCACCACTGCAGTGATATGCGGTAATCAATATTATGCAGGAATTGTTGCATGGCCAGTGTGGCCAGCGGCACCGTTATCAGGAAGGCAATGAATACCGGTTTCAGGAATTCTTTCGCCAGCATATACCAGATCTTGCCGGCACTGGCGCCCATAATTTTACGGATACCTATTTCCTTGGTACGTCTTTCCGCCAGGTAGGTGGAAAGGCCGAACAGCCCCAGGCAGGAAATCAGGATAGCCAGACTGCTGGTCCAGTTCAGCATGAACCCGGAAGACCTTACCCCGGTAAACATTTTCTGATAGGAAGCTTTTACAAAATTAAATTCAAAAGGAAATTGCGGGTTGCTCTTTTTAATAGCCGCTTCAATCTTCCTCAACGCCGGCTGTGGATTGTCCGTTTTTCGCAGGCGTATAAAGAAGTGGCTCATGGAGCCGGTACCCAAATATACCACCATGGGTTCGGGCGATTTATACGGATCATTCGCCACAAAATCTTTCACCACTCCAATAATAGGATCTTTGCCCAACAGGGTGCCGATCACCGGTTCCTTCAGTCCCATTTTCTTTACGGCGGCTTCATTTACCAGGCATCCCACGGAGTCGCTGCCGAAGGCATTGCTGAAATCGCGGCCTGCGGCCAGTTGCAGCCCGGCTGTTTTTACCCAGTCGTATTGCACCCAGGTAATGGTCATGAAAAAGTTCTGATCCGGTGTTTTGCCCGGCCAGTTAATGCCGTCGGTAGCACCGCCAAATCGCAGCAGGTCGTCTGATCCGGCCGACACACTTTCTATTTCTGGAATACGCAACAGATCATCCCGCAGTACTGTAAATTTATTGGCCATATCGCCACGGGCGGGTATTTCCAATAGATGGTCCTGGTTGTATCCTACCGGGCGGTTTTCTCCATATTGTAACTGCCGGTAAATAACGATGGTAGAAATGATCAGGAATATAGAAATCATAAACTGAAAAGTAACCAGGCCTTTGCGAAAGAGACCACCACCTTTATGAGCGGTGATCACTCCCTTTAATACCTTCACCGGTTGAAAACTGCTGAGGAAAAAGGCGGGGTAACTACCCGCTACCAGGCCGGTAAACAGCAGCAGGAACAACAGTCCCAGGCTGATCTGCCAGTTCAGTAAACTGAAATCAATGTGCTTGCCCGACAAACGGTTCAGGGGAGGAATGGCCAGCCGGGCCAGCAATATGCCTACCAGCAGTGCGCCAAAGGTGATCAGCAAGGCTTCTACGAGGAACTGCAAAATGAGCGTTCGGCTGGACGCCCCGAGCGCTTTACGGACGCCCACTTCCCGCGCCCGGCGTTCAGCCCGGGCGGTAGAGAGGTTCATGAAATTGATGCAGGCGATCAGCAGAATAAATAACCCGATGGTACCCAACAGCATCATGATCTCTATACGGCCACCGCTTTGCTGCCCGTTTCTGAAACCACCATACAGATGCAGGGAGGTAAAGGGATAAGCGAACAGGAAACTGGTGGTATCCGTTTCGCCGGGGCGCACCAGGTGTTTCAGTTTTTGGTTGAAGCCGGCAATATCACTTTCGGGTTGCATCAGCGCAAAGGTTGCCAGGCTGTTGTTGTCCCAGTGGTCAATCCAGCTGGCATTCTCCAGTTCATAAAGGCGGAAGGGGAGTACTACGTCAAATTGAGTGGAACTGGTGAATGGTACATCACGGATCACCGCTGCTACCCGCAGGTCGTGCTGATTATTATGCCGGATAATATTGCCAACAGGATCTTTATCGCCGAACAGCCGCTGTGCTGCACTGGCGGTAAGCACAATGGCGCCGGGGTCCTGCAGCGCCGCAGCAGGGTTGCCTGAAATAGCCGGAAATGTAAAGATGTTGAAGTATTCCGGATCTACGTATATGCTTTGCTGATAGATACTTTTATCACCGGTCCCCAACAATTGCTGGCCGCCGTATGCCTGTCGCGCAGCGTATTTTACTTCCGGGTATTCCTGTTTTAATTTTGCCGCCAGCGGTCCGGGCATGGAGGCGCCGGTGGACCAGCGTCCTGCGCGGTACTGGTTGCTCATCAGCTGGTAAATGCTGGCTTTGTTGTGGTGAAAGGTATCAAAACTGAATTCTTCCTGCACCCATAGCAGGATAATAATACCTGTGGCCAGCCCTATAGAAAGGCCGCCGATATTGATTAAGGTGGATAGCTTGTTTTGCAGGAGATTTCTCCATCCGTGTCTGAAATAGTTTTTCAACATAGGGGAATGTTTTGTAGCATATTAAAAACCTGATGCTGCTATACAGCCATCGCCGGAGATCATCTGTTGTTTCCTTTGCGCATGTACCCCTCTCATCGTGCCTCCTCCTTTCCTGCACTGGCTGAGAAAGAACAGGGAGAAGGAGGCAGAGAAGAGCAGGTATATAGTTTTCATGCGTTGTTATTTTGGAATCAGTGGCTTACTGCTCAAAAATAGCTTAGTGCATGGGTCACTTTCCCGAAATGTGACAGAACGGACTTTCTGTGTGATGAAAACCGTTTTGTTTTATTTCGCCAGGGATTTTCTCCAGGTCCAGATAAATCCTGCTGCCACACCTATCAACAATATAATAGAAGAGATGCCGGATATCCTTCTTCCGAGGAAGAAGGTGGCAGGCTCAAATTTGAACAACACCTGATGTTTACCTGCTGGTACCAGGAGGCCACGCAGTGCATAGTTGACCCGCAGAATAGGTGTTTCTTTCCCATCTATAAAAGCTTTCCAGCCGGCGGGGTAATAGATATCGGAGAATACGGCCAGACCGGCGCCGCTGTTTTGCGTGGTATAGGTGAGGTCGTTGAGACTATATTTATCAAGCGTAATATGCGCGTTGCTGTCGGCCACCGGTTGCAGCGAGCCAACTTCCTTTTGAAAGCGGCGATCAATCACCACAGTATCAGCCGGGTTAAAATGATCCAGCGCCTGCATTTCCGCATTGGCATCCGGTACCCATTGAATGGTTTTGACAAACCAGGCATTGCCGAGGGCGCCGGGGTTGCGTTGCGCAATCGGCTGACCGGTTTTTTGATCCGGTACAATGAAGTAACGGGTGTTCAGCATATTGAATACGGCCATATTATTTTTGCTCAGCTGGTGTTCAATCAGGTCTTCATAGATCCAGAGTTTCGCCGGACTTTGCCCGCCTACGGATTTATGAAAGTAGCTGGTATTGGCATCCAGGAACGGGTTGGTAGTGGCATTGAGTACGCGGTAATATGGATCTTTATCCTGCAATATCATTTCGTCGGCCGCAGAAGGAGAGATGTGGTTATCGAGTTGCGCTACTTCCCGGAAGCTGTCTTCGTTGATATACAATTTATCAATCTGGGTAAGATCAAACCATACGGCGAAGGTCACAATGCCCAGCGCGTACTCCGGTTTCAGTTTTCCTTTCAGGAAGAACCACAATGCCGCGAATGCAATAATGATCAGTACCAGTGCACGGATACCATCTGCCTGCAAGGCGCTGCTGCGGTCCTGTTTGAGGGCGCCCAGCAGTCGTGCTGCGGGTACTTCCCCTCCGAGCATCGGTGCGTAGCGGTTCATAAAGGAAGTATCTGCGGGGCCGGCGAATCCATAAAGCAGGCTGCCGCCTACGGCCAGCAGCAGTACCAGTCCGCCGGTAACAAACAACGCCAGTTTCAGGTGTTGCTGTTGTTCGGCTTTGGTCTGTTTACCCGACACCAGTTCTTCCAGCCCCCAACAGGCAAGGATCACCATCGTTACCTGTGGAATGACCAGCGCCATAGTGGGTGCGCGGAATTTGTTGTATAACGGGAGATGATAAAACAGGAAGTCGTTTACCGCCGGGAAATTGGCCCCCCAGCTGAGTACAATACCTATGAGCGTAGCAGCGATCAGCCACCATTTGTGCCAGCTGTCTACGATAAACAGCCCCAGTACAAAGAGAAAACAGATAATAGCACCGATGTAAACAGGTCCTTCGGTGAAGGGCTGCGCACCCCAGTACAATTGCCAGGAGGGTTGTTCTACCGCTTTGGCCGCCTGCGCGGGAGGCACGCCGATATCGGTGAGTGTCTGGTATACATGCGAAGAGGTAGATAATTTTTCAGAGCTGGAACCACCTACCAGGTGGGGTAATAATAAGGTAAAGGTTTCCCCCTTGCCATAGCTCCACTGGAATGCATAGCTGATATCAAGACCGGTAGATTTCTTATTGTTCCTGTCTTGTTGGTTAAGTGATAATTCCGACTGACTGCCACGGATCGTATATTGGGTATACTCTTTCATGATCAGCAGGTTGTCCATGGCAGGCAGAATAGCCATTACGCCTGCTATCAGCAACACTGCGGAGGCTTTTGCAAAGGCTGGCAGTTCCTTTTGCCGGAAGGCTTCTACCGCTGCCGCCACGGCCAGGCACAAGGCAATGATACCGGTATAATAAGTGATCTGCGGGTGGTTGTTATAGATCTGTACCGCTGCGGACAATGCCGTCAGGCATCCGCCGGCAAGGTATTGTTTGCGGTAAGTGAGGATGATCCCGGCAAGCACAGGTGCAATGTAAGCCATGCTCATTGCCTTGGTGATATGCCCCGCATCAATACTTACAATGGTAAAAGTGGCAAACCCATAGGCAATGGCGCCCATCAGTCTTATCCAATACCGGAAGCGGAGCACACAAAGCAATACATACATACCAGCCATCAGAATGAAAAGCATGTCTACCGGGTTTGGCAGGTAGAGGGTAAAGAGCCGGTTCAGCACACCTACTTTGTTGGTAGACGGACCGGTATAAGTAACAAATGTGGGCATCCCGCCAAACATGCTGTTGCTCCACAAGGGAATGTCGCCTGTTTTTTCGTAGTAATCTGCGGCCTCTTTCTGCATGCCTTTGTAATGCATCATGTCCGATTGCAGCAGCTGTTTTCCTTCCAGCACAGGGCTGCAAAACAGGAAAGCCAGGGCTACAAAGAGGGCGATGGCGCATAGATGAGGGAGGAAGGATTTAAGCCAGGCGGGTTTCATATAAGTCTGAATTTCAGTTGTTTAGTGTGATCTATTTGATGTAGTTCCTGATGATAAATATAAAACAAGCCGGCTGTTTATAAAGTGAAATTGCCAGGTAGGTAAGTTGCAGGAGATAAGTAATCCCGTATCAGTGTTTTGTGCAAGTTGAACATCAGCGCTGTTGATTCACCAGTTCCGTCGTACGCCCCATGATCGCTTTCACCGTTCCATGCCAGTCGTCGTGCCCCGGGATCACATATTTCGGATTCGGGAATTGCTTTTTCACGCGTGCCAGGCTGGCCGGCCACGCTTTCACATTGCCATCTGCCACATTGCCGATGTCTTTGGCTTCTGCACTTTTGATGAAGCAACCGCCGTATAATACTTTGGACTGCGGGAACCACACCACGATATTGTCTTTGGAATGACCTTCACCGGGGAAGAAGGTTTGTAATTTAAGTCCATCAATATTATGGTGAACATCGTTACGAATGGTGCGTTCTGCCTGCGGATTGTTATGTTCTTTGCACAATTCTTTTGTAAGGGCGGTGCTGTAGGTGATGACGCCGTGTTTTTTCATGACATTGAGCCCGGCGGTACGGTCTTCATGAAAATGCGTAACAATACAGGCAATCACTTTAAGGTGGTGCCGCTGTTCAATCGTATCCAGCAGTTGCTGGGTCTGATCTTCACTCCAGGGCGTATCGATGATCACCACGCCACTGTCGGTTAACGCATAAACCGCGTTGGCCGCATATACCGTATTGTTAAATTCACCATACGACGTATATACATAAATGTTACCGGTCAGATGGGCGGTCTTGATCCGGAAAGGACTTTTCTGTGCAGCAATGCTGCCGGATATCAGCAGTAAGCAGATAAAAGCAAAAACTCTTCTCATAAAAACAGGATGAACCGCGAAAGTAAGACAAACATTTATTTTCCGCCCCGGAAAAGAATACCCTACTAATTTAGTAGATTATTCATATCTTACCGTCAAATCCCGCACCATGGATAACAGGCACACACAAACATTAATCAGTCTGCTGCGAAAAACGCATCATGCAGAGTGGGAGGCAACGCCCTCCGCACAGGATGCCATTTCCTGGCTGAACGATCTGGTCGGATTTTTATTCCCCGGAAATCATCTCCCAAAACAAACCTCCTACGAAGGTATCCTGAAAAAGAACCAGATAGACCTGGAAAACATCCTGCTCAGCTACCTCGACCCGAGAGAAGTACCTATAGAAGATATTGTAAACGCCTTTTATAACTCGTTGGGAATCATTTATCAGCATCTCCGTCAGGATGCCGCTAAAATTCATGAATACGACCCCGCCGCTACCAGCGTAAACGAGGTGATTGTGTCGTATCCCGGCTTTTACGCCATCACCGTGTACCGCATCGCCAACAAACTTACCCGGCTCGATGTACCCGTACTGCCACGTATTATCAGTGAATACGCCCATGGCAAAACCGGTATCGATATTCACCCCAACGCCAGTATCAACGTTCCTTTTATTATAGACCACGGCACCGGTATCGTAATCGGCGCCACCAGCATCATCGGGTCCAACGTGGTGATATACCAGGGCGTGACACTCGGCGCCCTGCACGTGACAAAAGAGCTGTCGGATGTAAAAAGGCATCCTACGGTAGAAGATAACGTGATTATCTACGCCCGCAGCACCATCCTGGGAGGCAATACCGTAATCGGGCAAAGCAGTATCATCGGAGGAAGTGTGTTTATCACGAAAAGTGTTCCGCCGTTTTCGCAGGTGTTTAATACCCACCAGGTGAGAATTACCACCAAAACAAACGTATAGCCGCTACATCACAAATACCGGCCGCTTTCGCAGAAATATTTATATCTTAAGCCGTATCAAGAACGGATAAAGATCTAACTGACATGCGAAAGAGCGTTTTGCCCGTGGGCATTTTATTAACCATGCTATCCATTTCTTCCGGCCTCCAGGCCCAGCAGGATACCCTGCAGCAGTTGCCGGAAGTAGTGGTGAAATCCTATTATTCCAAAGCCTCCCTGCAACGTGTACCCACTGCCGTGAGTATCCTGTCGCCCGCCGATATGCAGCTACAGCAAAGCGTTTCCCTGCTGCCCGCCATGAATATGGTGCCGGGCGTACGAATGGAAGAACGCTCCCCCGGCAGTTATCGTTTATCCATCAGGGGTAGTTTGCTCCGTTCGCCTTTTGGTATCCGGAATATTAAAATTTATGCAGATGATATCCCGCTCACCGATGCGGGCGGTAATACCTATCTCAATCTCATCGACCAGGACGCCATCAGTCGGGTAGAAATACTCAAAGGACCAGACGGCAGCCTCTTTGGCGCCAACTCCGGTGGGGTAGTACGCCTCGACCTGGCGCCTGCGGATACCTCCCACCTGAATGTAAACCTGCAAGGTGGCAGCTATGGCCTGTTTCATGGCAGCATCGGCTGGCAGCAGCAATGGAAGAACTACCAGGTACAGGTGTTCCAGGGATACCAGCGGGCAGATGGCTACCGCGATAATACCGCCATGAAGCGGTCTTATACCCAAACCACCCAGCGCTGGGAATATAAACCAGGCTACGCCCTGAAGCTACTGGCGTTTTACTCCGACCTGTCGTACCGCACACCCGGAGGCCTCACACTCGCACAGAGCGAGGCCAATCCGCGTGCCGCCAGGCCTGCTACGCCGACTTTAGGCGGCGCAGTGTCTCAGAAAGCCGGGATCTATAACCGCACTTTCCTCGGCGGACTGGTACATGAAGCGCAGTTTACACCACGATTGCAACATGTATTGTCCGTATTCGGCACCAACACCCATTTCGAGAATCCGTTTATTACGAATTTTGAAGTGCGGGATGAAAATACCGGCGGCTTCCGGACCTATCTCCAATGGACCAACGATCCGCGCCGGTCTTCCCCGGTGCAGTGGAAATGGCTCAATGGCGCCGAATGGCAGCAAACCACCACGGATGTTATCAATTATGGCAATAAACAAGGTAAACGCGACACCGTACAGGCAGCCGATAAATTGAAAGCCCAGCAGTACTTCTTCTTTTCCCGCTTCCAGCTGAATGTAAATGCATTCACCTTTGAAGCCGCAGCCAGTTTAAACTACTACGGTTACAGCTACAACAGCAACGGGCATACGAAAGTGAATTTCACGCCGCAATTGATGCCCCGCGTGTCTATGTCGTACGAGTTCACACCGCTGGTGGCCGGCCGCTTAACCGTGAGCCGTGGCTATTCGCCACCCGCTACCGCCGAAGTACGCGCTTCCAACAATATTATCAATACCTCCCTGCAACCGGAAACCGGCTGGAATTATGAAGCAGGGCTACGTGCTTTTTCCCGTCATCGCCGTGGAATGCTTGACGCGGCGTTCTTTTATTACCAGATGCAGAACGCCATTGTACGCCGGCTGGACGACAACGGCAATGAATTTTTTGCCAATGCCGGCGGTATCCATCAGAAAGGGATAGAAGTACAGGGCATGTGGTGGCTGCTGATTCCCCGCAATCATGGCGTATTGCGTGGTATCAAGTGGCAGGAAGGCTACACGTTCAGCGACTTCAAATTCAATGATTATATCAGCGCCGGGAAAAACTATTCCGGCAACCGCGTTACCGGCGTACCACAACACGTACTGGTGAGTAGCTTGTTATGGCAATTCCCCGCGGATCTTTCCCTGTATACCCAGCATAGCTATACCACCAGTATTCCGCTGAACGATGCCAACAGCGAATCGGCCGGCGCTTATCATCTGCTGCAAGCCAATGTAAGCTGGAAACTCCCGCTGCGCAGCCGTTGCAATATTTCCCTGCGCGCCGGGGTAGATAACCTGCTGGATGTAAAATACAGCCTGGGCAACGACCTCAATGCCATGGGCAGCCGGTTCTACAATCCGGCTCCGGGCAGGAATTATTTCGGCGGCATCCGCCTGCAACTATAACGGATGTACGAAAGCGTATTTTCCCTCCCCACTGTTGCCGGCGTAACAGTGGGGAAGGAATGTACCGTAGTGTGAACCGGCCTCCTCAGATGTAAAACATAGAAAATTATCCCCCTGAAAACCAATTCCCTCTCCTGACGGGGGCTCACATATTAACCCTCCCCCTTAACAAAAGCGGCATAGAATTGTAATAGGTGTGTAAGCATTTACATCAAGATGAGTTCTACCAACGAAAAATCGGATAAGCCGGTCATAACCGCTAAAATTGATGGATTTTTTCTCCATTTCTATAACATTGCCGCCTTTGTGGGCCGCTTTTTCAGAGAAGCGTTCCGGCCACCCATTGAGTGGGGGGAGTTTGTACGGCAGTGCTACCAGGTGGGATACAAATCGCTGGCCCTTGTTACGGTAACCGGGTTTATTACCGGAGTGGTGTTTACGGAGCAATCCCGCCCCACCTTATCGGAATTTGGGGTGACGGCGTGGCTGCCGTCGCTGGTGGCCATTGCGGTGGTGAGGGCGCTGGCGCCATTGATCGCCGCCCTGATCTGTGCCGGTAAGGTTGGTTCCAGTATCGGAGCAGAACTGGGCTCCATGAAGGTGACCGAACAGATCGATGCGATGGAAGTATCCGCCATTAATCCTTTCCGTTACCTGGTGGTAACCCGCGTAATGGCCATGACGGTTTGTTTGCCGCTACTCATGTTCTACAATGCCCTCATCGGTTGTTTGGGGTCCTACTTTGATGTACATGCCCACGAACAAACCAGCCTGGTGTCTTTTTTCGACAACGCCTTTGCACAGATCACTTTTCTCGATTATACCACTGCACTCACCAAAGCTATTCTGTACGGTTTTACCATCGGCATCGTGAGCTGCTACCAGGGCTTTAATGCCAGTCAGGGTACCATGGGCGTGGGTAAAGCCGCCAACGTATCGGTAATTGTTTCCATGTTCCTGATCTTTATTGAAGAAGTCATTATTGTTCACGTGTTTAACTCCATCCGCTAGCTATGAAAACAAACGGCCATCAGATAGATATGAATGAAACCGTGATCAGTATCCGGAACCTGTACAAATCTTTTGGAGAGAAACACGTACTACAGGGCATCGACCTCGATCTTCATAAAGGAGAGAACGTAGTGGTGCTGGGTCGTTCCGGTACCGGTAAATCGGTATTGATAAAAATTATTATCGGCCTGCTCAAACCGGATGCCGGCACCGTCAATGTGCTGGGAGAGGAAGTAGATAAGTTGGAAGATGCTGCCCTGCGGGCATTACGCCTGAAAGTAGGGTTCTCCTTCCAGAGCAGCGCCCTGTACGATAGCATGACGGTAGGCGAAAACCTGGCTTTCCCATTAACACGGAATAACCGGGACATGAGCAAAGAGCAGATCCGCAAAACGATCGATATTGTACTGGAAGCCATCGGCCTGCCGGGAACTATTAACCAGTTGCCGTCAGAACTTTCCGGCGGACAAAAGAAAAGGATCGGCATTGGCCGTACCCTCATCCTGCGGCCGGAAATTATGTTGTATGATGAACCCACTGCCGGGCTGGACCCCATTACCTCCATGGAGCTGAACAAACTGATTGTATCAGTACAGGAGCGTTTCAATACCAGTTCCATCATCATCACCCACGATCTCACCTGCGCCAAGGAAGTAGGCGACCGGGTAGCCGTGATGGATGAAGGTAAGTTTATCCGCGAAGGAAAATTCGACGAAGTATTCAGCGAGAAGGACGGTCTTATCAAAAGCTTTTACGACTATAATTTTATACAGTAAGTTATGGAAACAGGAAAAAAACGCGCAGTAATAGTAGGCATCTTTGTATTCCTGGGTCTGGCCATTTTTGTGACGGCCGTGTTTATGCTGGGTAAGCAACAGAAATTATTCAGCAAATCCATCCAGGTGAAAGCGGTCTTTAAAGATGTGAACGGTCTTTCTGTAGGCCGTAATATCCTGTATTCGGGCGTAAAGATCGGTACGGTGAAAAAGATCAGCTTCGTACGCACCAACGAGATCCTCGTGCTGATGAACATCGACCAGAGCTCCCAGGAGTTTATCCATAAAGATGTGGAAGCCCGTATCAGTTCTGAAGGATTGATGGGAAACAAGATCGTGATGCTGTCCGGCGGTAGCCCCAACATGGCCGTGATAGAAGACGGCGATCAGCTGCACGTAGGCAGCGGCTTAAGCACCGAAGAAATCATGAATACCTTACAGGTCAATAATAAAAGCCTCGTAGAAATCACGGACAACCTGAAAGTGATTACCAAAGGCATGGTAGATGGAAAAGGAACGTTGGGCAAACTGCTCACCGACGATTCGGTATACAAAAACCTGAATACTACCATGGCTGGTTTGAATGATGCAGTAGTAAATACCCGCCGGCTTACCAGCGCCTTGTCTTTATATGCGTCCAAACTGCAAACCAAAGGCGTACTCTCCAACGACCTCGTCACCGATACCCTCGTATTTGCGCAATTGCGTTCGGCCGTTGCCGGTATGAACATGGCGGCGCACAACGCCAATGAAACCGTACAGGAATTGCAGCAGGCCAGTATAGGTGTAAGGGCCAATCTCGATAACCCGGAAGCGCCCATCGGTATGCTCTTAAAAGATACCCTGCTGGCAGATGCGTTTAAAGCGACGATCTATAATCTGGAAACCAGTACCGAGAAACTGGATACGAATATGCTGGCGGTGCGCAACAACTTCCTCTTCCGTGGCTACTTCCGTAAGCAGGCCAAGCGCGAGAAGAAGGAAGCGAAGGCAAGAGAAAAAGCGGCCGCGAAAGCCGCTCAGAAATAAGAGGTTTACCTGGATTGCCAGTGTTTCATTTCTTCTTCGATAAAATGTTTCACCAGGTCGGTATACATTTTTTCAATGGCATCGGGGCTAAGCCCAGCGGCTTCGGCCCATTGACGTCTTTGCTGTAGCATGGCCCTGAATCTCTCCGGGGCCTGCACATCTTTCTCACTGGTTTTGAATTTGGCGGCTGCCTTTACATACGCAAAGCGTTTTCCCAGCAATTGCACCACTTCCTCATCTATCGAATCAATGGCGGCACGTATTTCCTGCATGTTACTGCAGTCTTCCGGTGATTTCATATCAATGTCCTTTTGCTGAGAATTTCTTAATAGGCGTGAGGTCTACTTTGCGGAACTCCACTTCTGAACCTTCCGCCTGTAAAGCGATTTGCCCTTTACTGGCTGTGGCATGGGTACCGTAATTCACTAAATCACCGTTTTCCCATACTTTGATGGCATTGCCCACGCACTCAATGATCATGGTATTCCATTCCCCCAGCGGTTTTTCGGAATTGTCCGTGAGATTGATAATGCGGCGTTGCTTACCATCTACCACTCCCCAATCCTTTTTCGGACCTCTGCGCTTTTCCATATCGGGTACGGTGATGTCTTCACTGATGCACCAGAAATCACCGGCATCGTTGTGTTGCAGCTGTACTTCTATGGATTTTGGAAACATATCATACAGGACGCGTGGTGTGGAGGCAAATACCAGAACACCGCAGTTGCCGGGTTTGCCAGGGAAGCGGTATTGTACTTCCAGCCGGAAGTTTTCATAGCTGGCGTCTGTAATGATATGACCCTGCGGATTGGCCAGGCTCACGAACACTCCATCTCTTAAAATAAAAGGCGTTTTCACGCTGGCATCCTTATCCATGGCGGGAACATCGATATGCCAGCCGCTGAGGTCTTTAAAGTTAAAAAGGCTCCGCGTTTGTGCGTGTACGTTGGCAGCTCCACCCAGCAAGGCCGCAGCCAGGAGTGAAGAGAAAAGGTATTTCTTCATAAAGGAATTTATCGGGATCTTAAAAAACTAAATATAATAAGTTTCCCGTTCCTTTTTATGGTTCAATACCATCTTTAAATTCAATGGAGGCATGCGTACCGTCGCAGAAAGGTTTATTGGAAGAGGCGCCGCAGCGGCAGAGGGTCACCCGGTTACGCACTTCGTAGGGTACGCCTTCTGCGTCTGTTACCTCAATACCACCCTGCAGCCATAGCGGTCCGCTGATGTGTTTCACGGGATCTTCCACCACACCGATGGCCGGCTCCATATCCGGTTCTACCGGTGTTTGCGATTGTTTGTTCCAGGCTACCAGGCGGCCGGATGGACAATCATTCACCTGTTGGGTAAACTGTGCCCTGGCATTTGGATCGTCGGTATCATTTACGGTATTCCATACCTGCCCGTTGGGATCGCAGAAGCGGGCAAAGGCGCAGAGTTTTTGTACATCGGTGAGCAGCATGGCCGGGCCTTCCAGCAATTCGGCTTCTTCTACGTACTCCGTATGAGCAGCGGTTTCTGTGCCATCGAAACGGATTTTCAGATGTGTATCATCACAGAAGGGTTTTTGTTTGGAGTGGCCACAGCGACAAAGATAAAAGGGCTGTTCTGTGGTGGGGAAGGTTTTGCCCCGGATCCATTTTACGGATTCTTTATGGATAGTAACGCCGATGGTTTCCATCCGTACTGGTACGATGCCGGTTACTTCATACGGGCCGTTGGGGGTCACTTTTACCTGGATGCCGGGAGCTGGTTTCATGGTGGTCGTTTTTCTTTGGAAAACAACCGTCCCGGAAAAAAGTTTGGGCGGAGGGAAAGCCCTCCGCCCGTTTATATTGGTTAATTCAGCACCAGTTCCACCACTGGTATTTCCATATCCGGTTGTTTCTCCGGCAGATGGAGGATCATGTTGTCGCCTTCCGCCGTGAATTTTACTTCTGAGTTGTCGTGCAGCAGCTGCGCATATTTCACCTTGCCGTGGTAGCCCGGCAATTCGAGGCGTTGGTTATATGCAAGCAGGTGTACGTACAATCTGCGGGTAGTAGCATTATAGGTAAGCATGGTATTCTGAGGGATCTTGAAATTTTCAGGTGCATACGTGCAGCCATAAATGGATTCACTGTTGCCTTTCATCCAGGTACCGATGTTGCCGAGGGCGCTTTGTGCGCGGGCATCGAATACCCCACGGGCAGTGGGGCCTACGTTGAGGATGAGGTTACCGCCTTTGCTCACGGAGCCGATAAGGAGTTCCAGCAGCTGGTGGGTACTTTTCCAGGAGTTTTCATCGCGGTAGTATCCCCAGGAGCCGGAGAAGGTCTGACAGGTTTCCCAGGTTTTACCCCGGTATTGTGCCAGCTCTTCCACTTTCACCTGTTCAGGGGTGAGGAAGTCGGCGCCGTCTTCATATTCATCCAGGTTGAGGCGATTGTCTACAATGATGCCGGGTTGTTGTTTGCGGATCATTTTCAGCAGGTTCACCGCGTCCCAGTCGTCTTTGCCTTTTCCGTTTTTGCCGGGATAGGAGAAGTCGAGCCAGAGGATATCAATTTTACCATATTGCGTGAGCAGTTCTGTGATCTGGTTACGCAGGTACTGCCGGTATTTATTCATATCCTTTCCTTTATTAAGCCGCGCATATACGCTGTCGCTGGCATTTTCCGGGCGTTGCGGATGCACGCCGTCAATCGTAAAGTCCGGATGGTGCCAGTCGATCAGCGAATAGTAGAAACCCACTTTAATCCCTTCTGCGCGGAATGCGTTTACAAACTCCCGCACCAGGTCGCGTTTGGCTTTGGTGTTGGTGGCTTTGTAATCGGTGTATTTGGAATCAAAGAGGCAGAAGCCTTCGTGGTGTTTGGTGGTGAGTACGGCGTATTTCATACCTGCGGCTTTTGCCTGTTTGGCCCAGGATACGGGATCAAACTGGTTGGGATTGAACAGGTCGAAATATTGCTGGTATTGTTCATTGGTGAGCCGTTCGTTGTGTTTCACCCATTCGTGGCGTGCGGGAAGGGCATACAGGCCCCAGTGGATGAACATACCGAAGCGGTCGTGTGTCCACCAGGCCATGCGTTTTTCTTTCTGTGCGGGCGTTTCGGAAGTGATGTGTTTCTTTTCCTGCGCGTGCAGGGTAACGGTCGTACTGCCAAGCAGCAGGAGTAATGCGAATTGCCGGATTTGTTTTTTCATTATGTGATTGCTATTTATCTCTGATCAGTAATACTTTGTTGACACGGATGGTTTGTTCGCCGGGATCGCTGAGCGTGCCGGTAAATCCTACGGTGACGGTAGTGGTGGCCGTCAGCGAAAATCCTGCGGAGGCGTATTTGTTATTGTTGTCGGTGAGTTTAGCGGAACCGAGCGCGGTGCTTACCTGCTCTACATCCGGAAGTTGATTGCCGGCGGCTACCAGCAGCCAGGTGTTTTGCAGGGTATTGTCTACGTTGGAAATATCTGCTTCAAAACGATAGTCGCCTGCGGGAAGGGTAAACGTCTGGTAGATCTTTCCGTTGGTGATAGGCCCGTTGCCCCAGATCCAGAGGGTAAGCCGGCCGGTGCCGCCGATGTTGTCGTAGGTGCCGTTTTTGGCGGCTTCACTGTTGGATTGCCAGTCTTTCAACTGCCCAAAACGATCGCCGTGCGACTGGTTATCGTCACGGAGAAACGGACTGCCTGCATTTCGTATATACGTCCGGGTGATATCTTCCTTTACCGCTTTTGTTTCGAAAGCTGTGTAGAAGGTATCCACGGCCCGTTTATCGGGCAGGTATAAGGTGCGGTAACGGAAGCTGCTCATGGAAAGATAGTTGGGCAACACGGTGACCTGTCCTTCGGGAATGGCGCGGATAATGGTATCATGATTCACCTGGTCGGCGCTGGTGTATTGCAGCTGCATACCGGTGATGCCGCCGGTGGTATCGATGTTTACCCAGTTGATCACGGCGTTGCCTTCCTTCATTTCGGCGCTGCTGAAAGCGCGGCTGAGCAGTGCGTCTTCATATAAATGGCCGTATACAAAACCGGTCACTTCTGATCTCACGGAGCTGTTGCCATCGCGATCGTAGTTGAATACTTCAAAGGTGTAGGCCCTTTCTTCGAGGTTGCTTACAAAGTAGCGGATGGTATCTACGCCGGAGGTACGTTTGATATCTATGATCAGGGAATCGAGGCGGTTATTCCAGTATATTTTTGATTTGTTGATTTTCGGATCAGAGATCAGCAGCCAGGATAGCTGGATGCGGTTGCGGCCCGGGTGGATCTGCAGGGAATCAGCTTTACCGGTATAAAGTATTTCACCCCCGGTAATATATTTTTTATAGTCGTCCGGTTTGCTGCAGGCGCTGAAAACCAGGCAGCATAAGAGGAGATAGGAAAGTATGCGCATACAATTTTTTTTAAGTAGATGATCATCATTTGTCGTTACCCCAGAACTTCATTTCCTGGATGTTGGCGGCGTAACCACCGTCGGTCCAGGTACGGAGTATTTTCAGGCGGATGTAGCGCACTTTGGGTGCATCGAGTGGCACGGTCATTTGTTCCCCTGCAATGGCAGCGTCGATATCGTCCTGCGTTTTTTGTCCTACAGGTAAGCCGGAAGGTTTGATCACGGTATGTTCCACTAAGCGTGTCCAGCTATCCCAGCTGCCATCGGAAGCGGGATTGGTGGAACCCCATATTTCAAATTTGCGCACATTATTTTGGAGATAGATCCATTCGTTGGGGCGCTGCCACAGGGTAATGCGGCTCAGTTGCGCTACTACACCCAGGTCGAAGGAGATAGACATCGGCATACCATCCAGTTTATCGGCAGAGTGCCACATGGTGCCGGCCCAGAGATTGGGGATAGGGTAGCCCCAGCCGTAGTCCGTATCTCCCGGTAATTTCACTTCTTTAAAATTCTTTTTGTCCAGCAGCTTTTCAAAGATGGGGATGATCTCCTGCATCAGGGTATCAGATTGATTGCCCCAGCGGTCCCGCACAAAGAAGCCAAACTTCCTTTTCTCTGCCGCAAATCCACGGATGGCGTAGTTGCCGTTTTCCAGTTTGGTATAGTGTATATCGGCCGGACCAAACACGCCGAGTGAATCGGTAGTGAGCATCACGATGGCAATATCTGCTTTGCTGACGTTGTTGAAGTTGATGTTAATACCACCGAAATCTGCTTTCACGGCAAGTGATTTGCGCACCAGCAGCATAGGCGGCGAGAGTGGTTTCACACTGGCCATCACGGGATCGGAAGCCGCTTCATTGCGACTTACCACGTACAGTGAAATATCGTGTGTAGTGGTATCGCCGAAGCCGTCTACCACCAGGAAATTATTATAGTAAGAGGATCTTATTTCGCGTTTTTCTCCCGGCCGGATATTGTACACGGCTTTCACATACAGGATATCCTTGTTATCCGGCAAACTGTAAGTGATTTTTGCCGCGCCGGCCATATTGGATACGCTGACGTTGGTGATCACACCCGGTTTTTCACCGCCGCTATTTACAGGTTGATGTGTTTCTTTATTACAGGCGGTTGCCAGCAGCAGTATAGCGCTTACCAGCCACATCATGGATTTATGGAACTTCATTTTACAGGCAGTTTTAATCAATAAAAAAGATTACCATCCAAAATTTTGCACCAGCTTGGGATTGTTGAGCAGGTCCCAGTTATCCAGCGGCCAGAAATAGTTCCGGGTCTGGAACGTTTGCCGGTAAAGGGTTCTCACGCGGTAGTAGAAAGCAGGATCTGATTGATCTACATCCCAGCCGGTTACCGGTTTGTTGAGTTCTTCCATGCTTTTTTTCCATCTCCGGAGATCCCAGAAGCGGCTGCCTTCCATGGCCAGCTCTATGAGCCGTTCCTGCTGGATGATTTGCCGGAAACCTTCTTTGGTCTGGAATTTACCCGGTTGTTTGGCGTAGGTGGTCCACGCAGTTTGTACACCGGGGATACCGGCGCGTTCCCTTACTTTGTCGATGTATTTAAATGCTTCGGGTTGCGGACCACCGTCTTCATTCAGCGCTTCTGCATAAAGCAGGTAAAGGTCTGCCAGTCGCATTTCCGGCCAGGCGTAAGATTCAATGTATACCGACTGTCCTTCGAGAATTTCATTTTTCCAGTTCACCAGTTTCTTTGCGAAGTAGCCGGTGGTATTGTTATCGTAGATATTTTTCCTGGTTTGCCATTGCCCTGCTTTTGATTCAATGTGGAAGGTTTTTTTCTGCATCATCCAGATGGAGCCGTCAAAACCGAGATCGGCATAAAAGCGCGGCTCGCGGTTGAAGTGCATGGCCGCCGTGGTGTAGCCTTCCTGGATCAGTTCTCCTTCCGCTTTGGTAGCTGTTCTTAGCTTCAATCTACCGGCATAATCAAAGGTTTTATCTTCTGTGATGGGCAGGCCTTTATCCGTATAGAATTGTTCTGCAATTTTCATGGTGGGGGCCAGGCTGCCGAGTACCGACTCATTGCCTATCCTGGCAGGATCGAGGCGGGGCATGGCCTGACGCTGTATTTCGTAACTGCCGCTGTTGGGATTGTTCCAGATAATTTCCGGGTTCCATTGTTCACAGGTACTATTGCGGATCGACATCTGCCGGGTCAGTGTTTCCGAGAGCGTAACGCCCAACTGGCCGAATGTGTAGAGCAGCATGCCTACACTGGCGCATTCATCGATGGCTGCTTTACACGCATCTGCAGCGGTTTTCCATTTGGTGGCATCGTAGGTAGCATTGAAGAAAGGGGTGCCGTCAATGTTTTTAAAACCGCTGTAATCGCTGTTACCGTTGAACAGCGGACTGGCAGCGGTAACCAGGATCCGCGCCTTGATAGACATCGCAATGGGTTTGGTCATACGGCCCAGTTCTGTAGATCTGTCTGCGATTATTTCCGGCAAACCGGCGGCTGCTGTATCCAGCAGCGCAGCGATATAATTTATCACCGTGTCCACCGGTTCACGGGGTATCTTCGTTTGTTCGGCTGTGCTGGAAATGGGCAGGTTGTAACGGATCACAGGAATAGGTCCGTACTGGCGCAACAGGATCCAGTGATAATAGGCTTTCAGGAATTTCACTTCTGCAATCCAGCGGTCTTTTTCCGGTTGGCGCATGTCTACCACTTTATGGATATTATCCAGGAAGATGTTGCAATCGCGGAGGGCCCTGAAATAAGCCGACCATTGCGACAGGTACACATTATTCGCATTCTGGTATCCGAGCGCGATCTGCCAGGGCGATTCGCCGGTACTGTAGGGGCGCACCATCCAGAATTCATCGCCTGCGGCAATAGCGGGGTTGCTGGAAATATCAGATGCAAAAGGAAGATAGGAGTAGCAGGTAAACAGGTATTTTTCTGCTTCTGCGCGCATGGTAAATGCGTTGTCGATGGTGGCCACGTTATCAGGTACTACGTCGAGAAATTTTCTACAGGACGAAGTACACAATAACACCAGGCATATATAAAAAGTAAGAATTGGTTTCATATTTATACAATTAAAGCGGTGAATCAAAGTCCCAGGCTGATACCGAGATTTACAACCCGTTGTACCGGGTAACCGAGTCCGTCGCCGCCCATTTCAGGATCCCATGTTTTGAATTTGCTGATCACAAACAGGTTGGAGGCGTTGGCGTAAATGCGGCCATTGGTCATGCGTACGCGGTCGAGTATGCGTTTGGGAAAAGTGTATCCCAGCTCCAGTGTTTTCAACCGGAGGAAGTTGCCGCTGCGCATCCACCAGGTAGATTGTTGCAGGTTGTTCCAGATGAAGCGGTCGCTCAGGCGTGGCCACATGGAGTACAGTTCGCGGTTGCTCTCACTCCAGTGATCATCTGCAATGGCCTGCAACAGGCCATGCTGGCCACCGCCATTCAATACAAACGGCGATATCCTGTATGGGTCTATATAGAAAGAGGAGCGTGCAGATCCCTGGAAGAAAAAGCTCAGGTCCAGTTGTTTGTAGCCAAAGGAAAAGCCAAAGCCATAGGTGATTTCAGGAGTAGTAGGTAAACCGATAGGCACCATGTCGGCGCTGTTGATCTGGCCATCGCCATTTACATCATGGTATTTGATATCGCCGCCCATTACCTGTTCGCCGAAGTTCTGATAGGCGGAATTGGCCACTTCCTGTTCATCTACAAATAAACGTTCTGCGATATAACCATAAGCCTGGGAAAGGGATTTACCTACACGGGAGCGGTAAGCTTCTGCGTAAATAGGTTCTTCATTGACCAGCAGTTTACTGGTAGCATAGGTGAAGTTACCACGGAACTGTACAAAGGAGTTATTGGAAAAGCTTTTCGTATAGTCGAGCGCGAGATCCACGCCTTTACCTTCGGCTTCTCCCACATTGGCCTGTGTGGCGGCATTCAGTCCCATGGTGCTGGGAATGGTGCTGCGTGTCATCAGGATATTGGTACGGTGTTCCTTGTATACATCCAGTTGCACGTTCATGGCGTTGAACAGTCCGAGTTCCAGTCCGAGGTTTGTTTTGTAGGATTTCTCCCAGGTAATGTCCCTGTTTTCATAGCGGTTCACCGACACACCGGGACGGTAGTAGGAGCCTCTTTCTCCGAAGACGGCGCCTTTATTGGTGTTGTTCATATTTACATCGGAGAGATAGAAGAAGCGGTCGTTTTCATTACCGATCTGGTCATTTCCCACAATACCGTAGGTAGCACGCAGTTTCAGCTTATCAATATTATGACTGAAAGGTTTGAAGAAAGCTTCATTCTGTACGTTCCAGGCAATACCGGCAGAAGGGAAGAAGCCAAAGCGGTGGTTGCTGGCAAATCTTTCGGAGCCGTTGTAACCGAAGTTGAATTCTGCCAGATAGCGGCTGTCGTAGTCGTAGGTAAACCTGCCGGAGATGCCCTGGTTGCGGTGTGGCAGCGATGTTTGCAGCGTACCTGCATTGGCGCTGAGGTAGTTGCGGAATAGTCCGATCAGCATACCTGATACGTTGTGTACCTTGTTGTACTGCTGGCTGTAGTTTACCGCAGCCTCCATGTAAGTAGTGGTGTTCAGTTGTTTATTGCCGGGACTGTAGCCAAGATACTCGGTACCATTGGTATTGAGCGACATGAGCACCGGTTCTTTGGTAGCGCCGTCGTATTTCATGCCGTAGAAATAAGGGCTGTACTGGCGGGTTACATCAAAGAAAGAATATCTTTCGGTGTATCCCATCATACGCGCGGTGAGGCCGGGCAACAGGAATTTGAAATCCTGTTTTAGTTCCACCTGTACCAGCAGGGTAGAGGTATTGTACTGCGAATAACCGGATACGGAGTTAGCGTAAGGGTTGTTGTAAAGATTGCCGCCATCGCCAGGAAGACTGTTAAACCCGGGTTTCACGGCGTTGCCAAACAATGGATGTTTCAGATCGGGGGCATAACTGGCAGGATAAACGGCCGGGAACATCACGGGATTGGCCCAGATGGTTTGTGAAAACAATCCGGCGCCGCCGCCGATAGGACCGTTGTAGTCATCGAACTGGCCATAGGTGCGCACAATAGCGGTGGAGGTAGGCGTGAGATTGATGTTGACGTTGGAGCGCAGCGAATAATTTTTTAGTTTGATGTTGCTGTTGAAGTTATTCCGCTGGTCAATTTTCAGCACGCCGTTGTCTACATTATAGGTGCCTGCAATGTAGAACTGGGCTACCTTTCCGCCGCCTTTCAGGTTGAAGTTGGTGCGCTGGTTAATGGTGTAATCCTTGATCAGTTGTTTCACCCAGTTGTTGTTGGGATACATCAGCGGATCATCACCCGCAGCAGTATGATCAATTTTGGATTGCGAGTATTGTACATCCTGCAAAGGATTCCTGGTGAGCACGGCTTCATTGGCCAGGGTCATGTAGGTGATGTTATCTGCAAATTTGAAATTGCGGGTATTGGTAGAGAGCGAATTTTCGAAGCGTACATTAAAAGATGTTTTTGCTTCCACACCCGATTTAGTGGTCACGAGCACCACGCCATTAGCGCCCCTGGCGCCATAGAGCGACGAAGCGGTGGCATCTTTCAGGATAGAAAAACCGGCAATATCATCGGGTTGTAAGCGGGCCAGGTCGTTGGTGCTGGATTCCATACCATCTATGAGGATCAGTGGATCCACCTTACCCGTACCAAACGTGGTGATACCCCGGATAAAGAAGCTGGCGTTGTCTCTGCCGGGTTCACCGCTACGCTGGTAGGAGATTACACCGGAGAGGCGACCGGCCAGCATGGTAGTGAGATTGCTGGTGGGGCCTTTCAGTTCTTTCGGGTTGATGCTGGTCACGGCACTCACCATACTGGCTTTCTTTTGCGTGCCATAGGCCACTACCACTACTTCGCCCACATCGGATGCTTTAGGCACCATCACTATTTTTATCAGCTTATCATTTTTTATCTGGATGGCTTCCGGTTGCATACCCACCATGGTGAACAGGAGACTGTCGCCCACTTTGGCTTCGATGTTGAAGATGCCGAGATCATCGGTGAGGGCGTTGGTGCGCGATGTTTTATTGACCACCGTTACGCCTGCCATTGGATTGCCGTTGCTTTCCGTTACCTGTCCTTTTATTTTGGCACGTATGGCTTGCACAGGTACCGTAGAAGCAATGACCGGTTTTCTTTTCAGGATAATGGTTTTTTTAACGATGGCATAGGTAAGGGGCTGATCGCGGAACACCTCTTCCAGCAATTGTTCCAGCGGAACGTTTTCCTGGGAGCAGCTCACCGGCCGCGCGTTGTCGATCATCTGCAGATCGAACACGAATACATAACCGGTTTGTTTGCGGATCGATTTAATGACCTCCATCAGCGGAGCGGCTTTAACGTGGAGGGTAACGGGTTGTGCGTACCCGGTGGCGTGTGCCTGCAGGAGGGTGGATAGCAGCAACAGGAAGGTTAGTTTCATAAAGCATAATAGTTTTTGGTTTGATGAAACGCGCCACCGGTAATGGCGGACTTTCTTAAAAGTTTGCATCATTTTCATTAGTGGATTAAAGTGTTATCTAAGGGTGATTGTTTCCGGATCATAAGGGCATAGCTCCGCCAGAGCGTGCCTGCCGCTGTTGTTTATTCACTGTCCGTAAACGTGTTGAATCTTAAACTGTCGTTGATTTTGGTTGATACTTCCTTACATATGTTGCACGTGGTTTTATGGACTCACAGTAATTGTTTTATTATTGATCTTGAAATGAATGCTGCCGGTTAATTCCAGTTTCTCCAATATTTCTTTCAGGCTGTCCTGCCGGGAGAAGGTGGCGGCAAAAGCTTTTTCAGACATCGCGCCTTCATAAATAAACTGCACATCATACCAGCGGGCAATTTCGCGCAGGATACTTTTGATATTGCCATTGAATTCGAAGCGGCCTTCTTTCCAGGCGATGGCGGCATCTACATCGGCGTTGCTGATACTGATGCCGTTGTGTTCGCGGTTCACGAGCGCCTGCTGGCCGGGTTTCATCTGCCGTACGGTGTTTCCGCTGATCACGTTTACCGCTCCTTCGAGGAGGGAAGTACAGATATTTTGTTCTTCTTCATAGGCCATGATATTGAAATGGGTACCGAGTACTTGTACTTTAACATTGTTGGCTTTTACGATAAAAGGTTGATTGGCCTGTTGGGCAATTTCAAAATATACTTCTCCCTGGATGGTTACTTCCCGGGTGCTGCCGGTAAAGGCGGTAGGGAAGCGGATCGAGGAAACGGCATTGAGCCATGCTTTGGTGCCGTCCGGTAATACCACCTGGTAAGTGCCGCCTTTATTGGTATACAGGGTATTGATGGTAGGTGTGATGCCTGTGTTATTATTATAGGAGAGGGTATTGCCTTTCCGGTTTACAGACACGCCTGTTTGTACATCCACGGCTTCGCCATTATGTTTTTCGAGATCAATCACGGCGCCGTCGCCGCGTACGAGGCGGGCATGTTCCTCGGGGCGGGGGGAAGCGTGGTTGCTGGCAATGGCCACCGGCGTGGTGCTTTTCTGGTACAGCTTATACCCGGCCAGCGCTATGGCAGAGATAACCGCTGCTGCAATAGCGGCGCGTTTCCACACCGGTATACGGCGTATAGGCGCGGGCGTTGTTTGCATGATCTGTTCCAGCATATTTGCCGCCACGTCGTCCGGCATCGCGGAGGTGTCGTCTTCGGCCTGTTGTAACAGCTCATCGAGGGCTTCTTTCAGCTCTTCGTCATGCGTGGATTGCTCCAGCAGGAGCATGAGTTCCTGCTGTTCCTCCGGTGTACATTGCCGGGCATAATAACGTGTAAACAGGTATCTGAAACGGGATACTGTCATGGGTAGCGATTTGATAAAGGTTGCTGAATAAGGAGACTATAAAACGGAGCAGATGGGTTAGTGGCTCCGGAAAAAAATTCGATTTAGCAATAAATCCACATTAAAATGAGGAAAGTATTGAGGTCCATACGGGCGAGGCAGAAGGCACGGATAGAGCGCATAGCGTTGGCCAGGTGCACTTTGATGGTTTCGGGACTTAGCTGCAGGCGGTCTGCAATTTCATTTCTTTTCAGTCCTTCTTCCTTGCTGAGTTTATAGATCAGTTCCTGTTGCGGCGGCAACTGGGCGATGGCGCGTTGCAGGATCTGTTCGTATTCTTTATGGACAATGGTAGCGTCGCGTACATCATTGTTCATGGTAGCCGACAGTTCGGTTTCCATGAGTTGTTCGCGGGCCAGTAATTTCAGGGAGCTGAAAATATGATTGCGGGTAACGGTAAAGAGATAGGCTTTGAAGTGACTGATTTCATGGAGTTCATTCCGTTTCAGCCACATCTTCAGGAAAACGTCCTGTACCACATCTTCGGCCTGTGAAGTAGTGCCCAGCAGGCGAAAGGCAATTCCGTATATGCGGTGACGGTAGTGATGGAATACGCTGGCAAAGGCATGGTCATTGCCCTGAGCAAGGCTCAATAAAAGTTCCCTTTCATTGTACGCGTTTATTTCCATACGTGGTTCAAGTACGTCCAAATTACTTGATTTATGGATTGCGTGTTAGCCGTAAATTCGCTACGATTAATATTATTTTAGCTTTTAGTAAATGCAGCAGCAGAATGGTCTACTGCATTTACTAAAAGCAGGTTACAACATTATTGTGCGCCGGAACCGGCGGAGAAGTTCTTTATCAGTTCTTTTGCTTTTTCCAGTCGTTCGTAATCCGTGATCGTAATCGGACCGGTATAGATATTACTTTGCAGTTTACGCGGCGGATATTTTACATACGTCTGCATGAACGTGGTGATTTCATCCTGTATATTCGGGAGGAACCATGTTTTTTCCGTGAAGTTGTTCATGAACAGGTCGTACCTTTCCTGCGGGTCCTGCCAGAGATCGAAGATCTGGGAGGCAGTGGCCACATATTTCTCTTCTCCTTTCCAGCCGAGGTTAGCATCTACTGCGAGGCCGCCGGTAGGCATACCGCCATCGCCGCGTAAATTGAACACGGCTTTGAACTGATCGATGCGCACTGCCCCTGGTGATAATTCATTTTCTGTAAAATACATCCAGGTATGGCGTTTGGATTTGCCGGTACCTTTCAATACCATCGACATATCGTAGCTATCGAAGATGATGGGTTTGCCGGCGCGGTCGTTCTGCGGAAGCGGAATGCCCGCCAGCGAAGCGAAGGTGGCCATGAAATCGAGGCTACCCAGGATGTCGTGGTTCTGGCTGCCGGGTTTGATAGTACCGGGCCACCACATGATGGTAGGAATGCGGTTGCCGCCTTCCCGCACGGTGCCTTTGGTACCACGGAACGGCGTATAGCCGCAGTCGGGATACACATCCTGCCAGGTGCCGTTATCTACCGTGTATACCACGAGTGTGTTTTCCGCAATGCCCAGGCTCCGGATCTTATCCATGATCTGGCCTACGCGGGTATCGAGTTCCACCACACAATCGGCGTATTTGTTTTTGCCGGTAGATTTATTCACGAAATCGGGATGTGGCAGATTGGGTTGGTGATTTTTAGCGAAACAGATTTCCATGAAAAACGGCTTGTCGGATTTGGCTGCCTGTTCCAGCCATTTGATAGATTCCGCTTCCGTGGTTTCATCCAAGAATGGAATCACGGAGCCGTCTATCTTTTTTACTTCCCGGAATCCTTTCCCGGCTTCTCCTTCCAGGGCGCCTTTGGTGCCTTTGGCCCAGCGGTCGCGCAGGGAGGGGGGCATATCGGCATTCCATTTAGGATCTGCATACGTGTAGGCGTTGAGGTGATAGAGGGTTACATTTTTCATCACATCAAAACCGTGGGCAATGGGCATGGCATAATCTGCTTCGCCCAGGTGCCATTTGCCGGCAAAGAAGGTGGAATAGCCGCCTGTTTTCAGCACAGAGGCGAGGGTCCATTCTTCTTTGGGGAGGCCGCCGCCATCGCCGGGGAAGGCTACGGTGGTCATGCCGCTGCGGTTAGGAATACGACCGGTAATAGCGGCGGCCCTGCCGGGAGTGCAACTGGGCTGCCCGTAGAAATCCCAGAACAGCATGCCTTCCCGGGCCATCTGATCAAAGGAAGGAGTGGGGGCGCCGCGTCCTTCGCCGCCGCCGTAGGGTCCGAGATCGCCCCAGCCGGTATCGTCGGACATGAGGATAATAATGTTGGGCTTCTTCTGTGCCGTAGCGGCCTGTTGCCAGCCCGCAAATGCGCATAGTACCAGGAATAGCTTACAATTCATACAAAAGGAATTTTGGGTGTACTTAAATCCGGATTGATGAAGATTGCTATCTGTACTTATGCCAGGAGTGTATGTAGGGGAAACACCGCCGGAGTTGATTAAGTTCAAAGGAGGTTTTAAGATAATGTTTCCGGAGAGGGCGGATAGTTCCTGCCGGCAAGGGCCTCCGCCTGCTATCCGGAAATGCTTTAAATTAGCGGTTTAATCCTACAGAAAAGGATGACCAAACGTGATCAGGATTTATGGAAATAATTAATGAAGCAACCTACCAGGCTGCCGCAAAGGTAGCCGGAACAATAGAAGCACATTTTCAGAAGCATCTTTCAGCAGCCAAAGAAAATGGAGAGGACGATCTCGCCGTAGTGCCGGCATCCCGGCAGGTGGAGAAAATTATAGACGTGGCCTTCTGGGCCAGTTTACGCAAGGAAGAAGGCAACCCGATCCGTATTTCCCTGGCGTTTTTGCCGCCCACCCAGGCAGGCAAGCCCCTGCTGTTTGCGAAGCCATTGCTGCTTACGCCGCAGTTGCTCACCAAATTGGCGCCGGGCGTAGAGCGCCCGGGTATTCATATCGGCGTATGGCCCATTAATGGCGAACTGCATGTATGGGGTACCACCATCAAACTACCGAATCTTTGTTTTGTGCTGGATGTATCCGAACCGGGATTGCTGGTGGTGAAACACCGCCGCGCTGCCGGTTTGGGCAAGTTTACCAATGTGGCCGTGCTCCGGGGCGACCAGGTAAAAGTGGTGAATGAAGATGCGGGGCAGTTGCCCGATAGTCCGCCGATATTGAAATCCTTACTGGGCCTCACTTCTTCCTGTTTATGGAACAACGGGGTGAATGTACTCATACAGATCGCCGTATCCATGCGGGCGCACAAACGGGGCGGTATCCTCCTCGTAACGCCCTCCAACAGCGACGCCTGGCGTGAATCCATTATTCAGCCCCTGCAATATCCCATCTCCCCGGCATTCTCCGGGGTAGCGGATCTCCTGAAATACGACGGCAAGAGCGTTACCGAAATCTTCTGGCAGAACGCCCTGCGCCGGGAGGTGGAAAATATTACCGGTCTTACGGCGGTAGACGGCGCCACCATTGTAAACGACCAGCAGGAGCTGCTGGCCTTCGGCGCCAAAATAGCCCGGGCCAAAGATGCCTGGCCGGTGGAGCAGGTATTGATGACCGAGCCGGTGGAAGACGGTATGCCTACCTTGGTACATCCTTCTGCTATTGGTGGCACGAGGCATTTGTCGGCCGCCCAGTTTGTACACGACCAGCACGATTCTATCGCCCTGGTGGCTTCGCAGGATGGTTATTTTACGGTGTTTTCCTGGTCGCATCAGCAACAGCTGGTACAGGGCCACCGTATCGACATCCTGTTGATCTAAGGCCTTTTTCGTGACGCGGTGTTTGTATCCGGGGAGATCCGCTTCCCGGATACCCGCAAATTCTTTACTTTGACCCTCTTTATGCATAGATACTTCGTTGTTAATAAGCCGTATGATATGGTGTCGCAGTTCGTCAGCTCTCACGATGTGAGATTGCTGGGGGAGCTGCAATTTGATTTCCCGGAAGGCACGCATGCCATCGGGCGGCTGGATAATCACTCCGAAGGCCTGCTGATACTCACTACCAATAAAAAAGTAACCCGGCTCCTGTTCCAGGGCGAGCAGCCGCATGAGCGCACTTACCTCGTAAAGGTAAAAGGGGAGATGAGCGCCGATACCCTGCAACGGCTGAAAGAAGGTGTTCCTATCTGTATTGCAGAAGGAGTGGATTATGTAACAGTGCCCTGCAATGTAGAAATTGTGCAGCGGCCACCAGGACTGTTTGATCATCCACGGGAGTTGCCGGTCAATGTGCCGCATACGTGGTTGCTGATTACGCTCACGGAAGGGAAATTTCACCAGGTAAGGAAGATGGTGGCAGCGGTGAGCCATCGTTGTCAGCGCCTGATCCGCGTATCTATCGAAGGCCTGCTGCTCGGCGATTTACCTCCCGGCGCCGTAAAAGAATTTGAAGAAGAAGAATTTTTCAGGCTGTTGAAAATAGCTAATTATAAAGACTAATCAGGCAAGATAGCATTTGGAAGCCGCCCGGTTTCTTATTAGGTTTGCCCTTTGTGAACGATGTTTTAACGAGACAATTTTTATGAGAAAAATTTGCTGGCTTGCAGGTGCTTTGTGTTTACTGCTGCAGGCTTCTTTCGCGCAATCGGTGCGCTACCCGCTGATTCCATATCCGCAGCAGCTGGAGGAACGGTCCGGATCATTTGTGATTACTCCCGCTACCGGCCTGGTAGTTCCCGGAGATTTCTCTACAGAAACAGCCCAGTTACAGGCACTTTTCACGCAGGCATTCGGTAAGTCGTTGCCGGTGGCAAAGAAAGGCGCTATTGTAATGCAGCAGAATCCCGCACTGGCAGGAGAGGAGGACTATACGCTGGACGTAACACCCACGCAGTTGCTCATTACCGCCCGTACCGGTACCGGTTTTTTCCGTGCTATTCAAACGCTGCGCCAGCTGATGCCTGCGGCGATAGAAAATGCACGTGCACCGAAGGCGAAGAAAATCAGCATCCCGGCCATGCTGGTAAAAGACCATCCGGCGTATGCCTGGCGTGGTATGCACCTGGATGTGTCCCGTCATTTCTTCTCCATAGATTACCTGAAGAAATACATCGACCTGCTGGCATTGTATAAAATGAACAAGCTGCACCTGCACCTGACAGATGATCAGGGCTGGCGCATTGAAATAAAGAAGTACCCGCTGCTCACCTCGCAGGGCGCCTGGAGAGAACTGAACAACCAGGATTCTGCCTGTATGAAAATGGCGGCCACCAATCCGGATATGGCCATTGATCCGAAGCACCTGGTGCAGAAAGATGGTAAAACCATGTATGGCGGCTTCTATACACAGGAGCAGATGAAGGATATCATCCGTTATGCGGCTGACCGGCAGGTAGAAATTATCCCGGAGATAGATATGCCGGGCCATATGATGGCGGCGATCCGGGCGTATCCTTTCCTGGCTTGCAGTGGCGAGATTGGCTGGGGCAAGAACTTTTCTACGCCTATTTGTCCGTGCAACGAATCTACTTTTACTTTCGCGGAAGATGTGTTCAGCGAAATTGCTGCTTTGTTTCCTTCCAAATACATTCACCTCGGGGCGGATGAAGTGGAAAAGACCAGCTGGGCGGCTTCCCCGCTTTGTGCAGATGTGATGAAGGCCAACAACCTGAAAACCGTGGAAGAATTACAGAGTTACTTCGTGAAGCGCATGGAGAAATTTTTCCATTCCAAAGGTAAAACGCTGATCGGCTGGGACGAGATCCTGGAAGGTGGTATCAGTCCTACGGCGGTGCTGATGTACTGGCGGGCCTGGGTGCCTGATGCGCCCATCAAAGCTGCCCGTCATGGTAACACCGTGATCATGACGCCCGGTAACCCTTTGTATTTTGATGCGGTACCGGATCGTAATTCCATCTACAATGTATATCATTTCCAACCCATCCCGAAAGGCTTAACGCCTTCCGAAGCCACACATATCATAGGTGCGCAGGCTAATCTCTGGACGGAATACATCCCTTCCGAGCAACGGGCAGATTATATGGTGATGCCCCGTATGACCGCGTTGGCGGAAGTACTGTGGACCAACCGCTCCAACTACGACAGCTACCTGCAACGCCTCAACGAACAATACAAACGCCTGGATCTGCTGGGAGTACATTACCGCCTACCTGACCTGGATGGTTTTACGGAAGACAACGTATTTGTAGAACCGGTAGCGTTGAAAGTGCAGAAGCCACTAACGGATATGACTATCCGCTACACTACCGACGGCACGCTTCCGGGTGCACAATCGAAAGTGATGCCGGCCAATTATAAGATCAGTGCGCCGCAAACGATCAAGCTGGCGGCTTTCAGTCCAGCGGGCAACCGGGGCGATATTTACACCCTGCGCTACCGCCAGGAAACTTACCGCAAACCCACCGTGGTAAAAGATGCGCGGCCCGGTCTGAAACTGGATTATTTCAACGGCACTTTCAAAAGTGCTGCGAAGCTGAAGGCTACCGCCGACAGCTCCATCCGTGTAAGCAACACCGTAATCCCGGATGGTATGGGTAAAGAAGGGGCGCCGTTTGGGGCCAGCATATACGGCTATATTAACGTACCTGCTACCGGTATCTATAGTTTCTATCTCACGGTAGATGACGGCGGTATCCTCTACATCGACGACCAGGAAGTGGTGAACAATGATGGCTGGCATGCGCCGCTCCAGAAAAGCGGGCAGATTGCCCTGGAGAAAGGCTGGCACCCTATCCGGGTGGCCTTTGTAGAAGGCGGCGGCGGTTATACGCTGAAGCTGGAATACAGTGTAAATGGCAGCAAATTGCAGCCCGTGCCGGATAGCTGGCTGGGTGCAGGATTGTAAGGAAGTTTAGAAGAAAAAAAATAGAATTTCATGTAAAAGTGTATTTTTGCGCTCCTTACATGCACGGTATTTAATTAATTTAAGATACGCGCAGATCCGAAAACGTACTGACAAGGCTTCTCAGGGCCTCCAAGGCGGGAGTAGGGTTTGCGCTTTTTTTTTGTCCTCACTAGTACCATTCGCGTTCCGTACAGATATACCCCTGAGGGTGCTTTTTTTATGAACGGTTATGATTCACCCAAAAAATGTAATACATTTATTAACTGTACTTTTTACGCTTAAATCCCGTTATGGTGAGAAAACTTGCAATTTTAGCGCTGCTGGCCATTGGCAGCGGTGCCGTAGCACAACAGAAGGCTCCGGCTTATCCTTTGATCACGCACGATCCTTATTTCAGTATCTGGTCCGCCACCGATGACCTGACCGCCAGCGCTACCAAACACTGGACCGGGGCTTCACAATCGCTCACCGGCCTTGTAAAAGTAGACGGCGTTACTTACCGCATACTGGGCCAGCAGGAGCAAAGCTATACGGGCATTGCGCCCACCAGCGAAGAGCAGGCCTACACCGTGAAATACACAGAGTCGGCACCCGGCGCCGACTGGATGCAGGCATCTTTCGATGATAAAGCCTGGAAAACCGGCAAAGCGCCATTCAGCGATAATGAAAGCGCCGGTGGCACCCACTGGACAAGCCGTGAACTCTGGACCCGCCGTGTATTCGACGCCGGAGACGTATCTGCGACCGACCTGTTTTTGAAAATCTCCCATGATGATAATATAAAAGTATACCTCAACGGAGAAGAGATATACGCCCATGAAGGCTGGCTGAATCAATACATTTACCGCCCCATTAAAAGTAAGCTGAAGAAAAAAGGGAATGTACTGGCCATCCAGATCCTGAACACCGCCGGCGGCGCTTTCCTGGACGCAGGTATTTCCCGCCTGGCGCCCGCACCCGGTAACAAAGGCATTGAAACCGCCGTGCAAACCGCCGTTAACATCAACGCCACACAAACCAGCTACAACTTCACCTGCGGCAAGGCAGATGTGACGCTCACCTTCACCTCGCCCTTGCTGATGGACGACCTGATGCTGATTTCCCGGCCGGTATCGTATATTTCCTATAAAGTAGTATCCAACGATAACGCCCCGCATCAGGTACAGGTGTACTTTGGCGCTTCCACCAATGTGAGCGTGAATACACCCGGTCAGCCTGTAGTGACCTCTAAATATACCAACGGCCAGCTCTCCATTCTGAAAGCCGGTACCAAAGAACAACCTGTACTGCAAAAGAAAGGGGATGACCTGCGCATCGACTGGGGCTATATGTATGTAGCCGCACCTACCGCCGCACACCCCATTCAATATATCAGCACACCCGGCGACGCCATGGCTGCATTTGCCAGCGGTACCACCGCCAGCACCAAAAAAGACAAGGCACTCGTATTGAGCACGGCCGTGAACCTGGGCGCTGTTGCCGCTACGCCTAAGGAACAGGTGTTCCTGCTCGGCTACGACGATCTGTTCGCCCTCCAGTACTTCCAGACCAACCTGAAAGCCTGGTGGAAAAACGACGCTACTCAAACCATCGACAAACAACTCAACACCGCCTACACCGACTACGCCTCTATCATTGACAGATGTACGAAATTTAACCAGCAGCTGCATGATGATGCCGTGAAAGCCGGTGGCGATGAATACGCCAAACTCTGCGAACTGGCCTACAGACAAGCGGTTTCCGGGCATAAACTGGTGAAGAGCCCGCAGGGAGAAATCCTTTTCCTCTCCAAAGAGAACTTCAGCAACGGCTGTATCAATACGGTAGATATCACTTATCCATCTGCCCCCTTATTCCTGATCTATAACCCCGATCTGTTAAAAGGCATGATGAATGGCATTTTCTATTTTTCTGAAAGTGGCAAATTCAAAGAGCCCTACGCCGCACATGACCTGGGTACCTACCCACTCGCCAACGGCCAGGCCTACGGTGAAGGCATGCCGGTAGAAGAATCCGGCAACATGCTGATTCTCGCCGGCGCTATTACCCGCTCAGAAGGCAATGCCGACTACGCCAAAAAACACTGGCAAACACTCACCACCTGGGCGGAATACCTCCAGCGTGAAGGCTTCGATCCTGCTAACCAGCTGTGCACCGACGATTTTGCCGGTCACCTGGCACGTAATACCAACCTCTCGCTCAAAGCTATTGCCGGTATCCGCGCCTACGCCATGATGGCCCGCCAGCTTGGCTACAACGACATTGCCGATAAATACGAAAAGAGTGCAAAGGAAATGGCCGCCAACTGGGTGAAACTCGCCGATGATGGCGATCATTTCAGTCTTGCTTTCGAAAGCAAAAACACCTGGAGCCAGAAGTACAACATGGTATGGGACAAAGTGCTCCACTTCGACTTATTCCCGGCTTCCGTGTACAAAAAAGAAACGAACTTTTACCTTACTAAACAGCAGCAATACGGTTTACCACTGGACAGCCGGAAAACCTACACCAAATCCGACTGGATTATGTGGACCGCTGTGCTCACCGATAACGCGAAAGATTTTAACGCATTTGTAGCGCCGTTGACCACGTATGTAACTGGCACGACTACACGTGTTCCACTCAGCGACTGGCACGAAACCACCAATGGCAAGATGGTTGGTTTCCAGGCCAGGAGCGTGGTGGGAGGGTACTTTATGAAGATGCTGGATGCGAAGTTTAATCCCTGATGTATAGCCTTTCCCGTTATATGTGATTAATGTTGCTGAGATAAAATATTAAAAATGAAGGCGATAAAATTTGGAAGTAATTTAGAAAATTGTATCTTTGCACTCCGTTAAACGGGAAAGGATGATTCCCTAGCTCAGTTGGTAGAGCAATACACTTTTAATGTATGGGTCTTGGGTTCGAGTCCCAAGGGGATCACTGGAGAAACGGGAAACCTGCGTGCTGCGCGGGTTTTTTGTTTTTGGTCTATTTGTTAGTCTATCAAAGTGCGAAATCGCTGCTTCGGTTTACTTAGTTTTATTTGGATTGGCTTATCCTCTCAAAAGTATTACTTTTTTTGCTTCAATGGATCGTTGGTAATGATAAGAGACAGTGAATTTATATTTCTTGTCAAATAACGACAAATTCATAATGACGGGGCTACTGGTATTTCTTATTAGCAGCTACACCAGGTGAGTTCGTTTTTTTTCATCGATATCCTAAATATCTAAAAGACATCGTAATCAAAATCATGGTTATGTAGTACGGTAGTAGGTTCATAATGACCTCCTAGCCATGCGGCTCTTGGGCGCCCACGTTCAGAAATTAGATGTAAATTTCGTTTTGCCCGCGAACAGGCCACGTAAAGTGTTTTTTTCGCGGAGCCATCGCGATCGCCATCGGAAAAATGGGGAACATAATCCTCCAATAGGGCGAATACTATTACCGTATCAAACTCTGCGCCTTTGACACCATGGATAGTTGAAACGGTTATGCCGTCTCTTTGCCGAAAGACACGTCGAAAGTTTTCTATTGTTATGATATAATCTTGCCCCTCTCTAAGAAGAGATTGAATCCGACGCTCCGATGCGCGGAAGAAAGCTTCATAGTGTGCTGTTAATTGCGCTGATGAAGGTTTGTGGATGTCGAAGTGGTTTAAAAAACTATCAAAGAAGAGACGCAAATATTCTATTCCATTGTTCTCTTCTATCGTAATTTGATTTACCGTTTTAAGCAGCATCTTTGCTGTGATTTTGCTACAGTTAAAACCTAAATTTGTCAACTCATCGATAATTTCCCCAGCCCATTTAAGCCGCCGTACATACAAGTCAGGTGATGGTTCTGTGAGTGCTATTCGGCATAGTTTGAAAAAGAAATTATCATAATCACGGGCAAATGGAGCCATACCTGGGCCATTAAAATTAAATTCCGGCATCCGAACCATTAGAGCCCGAGTCAATAATGCGAGTGGAATCCATCGCGGTCCTATCACACAAATTTCTTCCGGAAATATGTTAAGTACATTTACATTGACAGTGATTAATCTTGTTATTTCTTCTACTAGATCATTCAGTTCAACGGTGCTATTGTAGGTGATTTTGCTTTCATAGGAATGATGCACACCACGCGGTTCAATGACGTTATCAGTTGTTTTATAGTGATCAAAATATTCAATAATTTCCGAAGATGAACGGTAGTTGCCTGTCAAAAATTTTGCAGTAAAATGCGCTCCCGATCGTTGTATGAGTTCTTCGATACTCATAGAGTACCCGCCCATACTTTGATAGATAGATTGATTAGGGTCGCCGACGATGAAGGCAAGAGTGCGGCCATGTCCTGCGGATATGATTTTTGTTAAAATTGAATACTGGATTTCTTTTGTGTCTTGATATTCATCAACCAATATGTGAGCAAAGATGAGCGTTAATATTTTTGCAACCGCAGGAAAGCTCACAATAATTAGATGGCTGTAATAGAGGATCATCTCAAAGTCCATTGTTCTTTCTTCGATTAGGCGAGCGTGATAGCTTCTTAAGATTCGTTCTATTTTTGGACGCCTAGTTATGCTGGAATCCGATATAACCATATTAGTTGATGTATAATAGTAGCCGCATTGCCCCGCTCTGATTTGCGGATTTTGGTATGGGCGGCAAATCTCATCCATTAGATCTTCGTAGTCGTGCGGACTGGCTATCTTAAAACCGAATTTGAAATCTTCCAGCAAGTGATGGTAGGGTCTAAGAATCCATTCAAGGCAGAATGAATGGATTGTACCAATCCAAAGCCTATTAGTATCAACCCCTATAAGCTCTATACGTTCTTTTATTTCCTCTGCGGCTGCATTGGTATAAGTGATAGCGATGACACTTCTAGTCGAAGAATTTAACCTATCGAGTTCGTATGCGATCTTATAAGTTAAGGCGCGTGTTTTACCAGATCCGGGACAAGCGACCAATAATACGTTCCCTGGGCAAAATATAGCATCTTCTTGTTCTGAGTTTAAAACGTCTTTATCCCACAGCCTCATTTTCCTCACATTTGCGTAAAAAATAGGTTAATTGAACATCTTGTAATAAATCGTCAACACATTGGCGTAACTCTACAATAGTTGCATTTCCTGCAATAAACTGTGACGTGCATCTTTTTAGGACATCAGTTTCAAGTTCATCATCCTCACTCTTAGCCATTTTTGTTCTATATGAGACAATGTTCGAAATCGTCTGCCTTGAGAAATTTCCCTTTGCAAAAATAAGCGCGCTCAGCATATAGTCAGGAATAAAGGTTTTCCATGTTATTTTTCCTGAGAAGCTTAATGCAAACCATCCCTTCCCCAGCTCATTAGCAAGTGATAATGCTCGTTCACCAAAAATAGAACGATGTTCTGAGGTTAGCTCCCTGTTGAAGCGTTCCCAATTCCTTTCGGCATAACATTCCTGCGCGACCGCGCAAAATTCAACCGTATTTCCTACTTCTAGAAGCTCAATTTCAAATGTTGTGGTAGCGAAAAATGGATGAAGATGGGGATTTCCGTTGCAAAGTATTTCAAGTGCCTGACGACGGCGCGCGCCAGCGATTTCTGCGGCAGCTAGATGTTGTTTTTTTTTCTTTTCTTCAGGACTGTCGTCTACAAGTTCTGTAAAGGGGCGGTGAGCTTCATCAAGATCAGTTACAATTGCGCATTGTCTACGTATCCGAATAGGATGGAAGATCTGCGCAACATTTTCGAATCCTGTACTGCCGATATTAATTACGCTAATTCCTAATTCGTCTAGACTGAGGCCGAAAATTTCTCGTATAAGAGTAGGATACAAAATCTCTTCGCCATCTCCCTCAACTAGAATGACCCCCTTTGCAAACAAAAGATTGGTTCGGATCGCATCAAGATAACGTTGTAGCTTCATTTTTTTCTCTGACGCCAGATCTGTGGCTGGATGAAAAACTTCTGCATAGTTTTTTACTCTACCAAGTATGTTTACATTATCTATGTTCGAAGCTTCTGAGATAAAAGTCGAATGGGTTGAATAGATAACTTGAGTATCCTCGAATTTAATATGATCGAAAAGTGTTTTCTGAATATGCGTATGAAGATGCGCTTCCGGCTCTTCAATCAAAAGAAAATGGGCAATACGCTCATGCTTTTTTTTTGCTTTAAACTCTAGCAGTTTTAACGTTAAGAAGATCAGATTTGCTCCCCCTAAGCTTAATTCATGAATTTCACCTTCATAATCTTCATCAGCTTCACCAATGTATAATCCCAAGGACTGGAGTAGTCGTTCAGGATCGTTAGGTAAATTGGATCTAATAGACAACTTGGATGGGGAATAGGTTTCACCGACCGCCTCTTTTATGGTTGTTTTGATATCGCCAGTAATTTCTTTTACACCGTCAAGGTTTTCAATATCTTCATTAAGCTTTGTTATTGCCTCGGATATGTCCCGAAAGTCAGCCGGATCAGATTCTTCACCTTTACTTTTAAGAAGAGTGAGCAATGGGTTTGCCCTATTGTTATGAAAATCACTTACAACGTCGCGCAGTGCTTTAATAAATGTAAAATTTATGCTTTTTGCCACAGCGAGTTGGTGGGGAATTCTTATGCCGAATTTAGATGCGTCGAAGTCGACATTGAAATCAACTGCCTCAAAATTGCCAGTTAATTCTTTAACGACTTCGGGATCAGAGAAATCAGCAGTACTCTTTCCCGTAAAAACTGTTTCATAATCATCGATCGTGATGGTGCTTAGTAATGCTTCCAAACCGGCTCTGTCACCAGGTTCAAGTTCCGAAAGCTGTGTTCTTATCTTTACTGAAGGGCGGAAGAAAAGATTGTACGTCGCTCGTTCAGTTGCGTTTCCCCTAATATCACCAGTCTGGTGCGCAAATAGTGCCTGAACTGATTCATCGGCTGTAAGGTCAGAAAATTCAATACTGATGATAATCCACTGTCCTCGCCAGTTTGGGATGCTACGGTTAAAGTCTCTTTCTTGAAGCTTATATGCAAATTTCATCATGTCGTCGTCTAAGAGTAGTCGAATAGCTTTAAAAATATTCGTCTTTCCTGATCCGTTTTCACCGATGATAGTATTTATTCCTTTATTAAATTTAAAAATGGAATTTTTGAAATTCCGGTAATTAACCAGAGTGACTCTCGAAATGTACATGATGGAAGCAATATAGATTTAGGGGTGGTTTTAACCATTCACCTTGCTAATGTAGAAATATTTTCCCACTTTTTGTGATTGAAAATCATATTATTTTATAATATATGTATTAGATTAAAGTGTTTTTTTTATATTTAATAAAAGGATTTGTGTCATGAGAAAGAATTTGCAGCGTTTGGCATCCTTTGCCACGTTTGATCTCCCCTTAATTTAGCCTATAATCTGTTATTAATCCGTACAATTCACAAAAAACAAACGGCAACTATTCCTTGTTGGAATATTGAAGGCACACGAAGGAAGCTAGTCGCTTATTACTGGTATAGACATGTGATTTATCACTTCCTATCATTATTCGCCATTGCTCTACTCATTATTTTACCATTTAGTTCTTATTTCAATTTACTTTACTTATCTGTACTGTGCATGATAGGGGCCGTAAGTTTTGGGATTGTCTACTTTTTTATCTATTTACCTTCCTTTTCATCAGCCTTCCTTCCGCAGTTAGAAATGTTGATTGCAAACCACAAAAGGGAGCAAGTTGAAATACCTCAGACAAAGAGTGCTAAGACCCAATCGAAAATTCCAGCCCTTACCGTCACTCTTTATGCTTTATTCAAGACAGCCGGTGTCGAAAGGATTGCTAGTGATGCTTTGTCCGCTCAGATGATAAACAGATTAACTGGTGTGGATACTGACAGCATTAAAGAAAATCTTCGTAGGGTTATACACCCCAAAACTCTCAGCCCAAAAGAACGGGCAGAAATAGTAAAGGGTATAGCCGTTGCAAAGGTTTACTTTGAGAAATTGGGCTACCCACCAGCTATTAAGCTGCTGGATGGGTTGGAAATGAAGTTGAAAGGGGCATGAAGCCCCTTTTTTGCGTTAATACCTAGTCTTAAGTATACTTAGTTTTTTTCAACTTGCCCACAGGCGTACGTTTGTCGCCTATGAAAGAAAATGTGCAAATTGAAAGAGCTGTAACCCCCATGTTGTTTCCCTTTGAGCCTGATCAGTACTGGCAACGGATTAGACTCATTATCCGGGAAGAAGTTACAAATGTAGAAAGAAGCAAGCCCGCTCAACCAATCTATGAAACTCCGGGAATGACCTACAAGCCCCTTTTTAAGCTTGCAGAAGTCTGCAAGCTATTCCAGAATGCCCTAATTTCAAATAATCCGGTATTATCCTTAATGGCGAGAGTAGTATGATAAGGAAGATTAACAGGTATGCCAAAACGATTTTCCAACGAGTTATTTTTTTAAATATATCTACAAAGCTTTCGTACATCACTTTGTTGTTATGGATTTTATAGAAATGAATAGGATATTTCGAATATAATAAATCAAATTTATTCTAGATTATTAATAACAAATTACTTTAAAATGGGAGATTAATAAATTAAAAACGGAAAATAATTTTGGATAGAGGATAAACTATGCGTGCAGAGGTTTTAGAAGCAGCCATAAATGTCGAAGATGAATTAACTGAGGCAGTTTGGGTTTATTTATGTGGACCCTAATAATACTTATAAGTTATACATTTTTATAAATACTACTGGGTGATACTGAGATAGGAGGCTAGATCAGTATCCATGATCTGGTTCTCCGGCTTTGAATATTCTTTAAAAAGCAAATTGTAACGTTCTTCTGCGCTATAATTGATCCACATGCCCCGTTCCTCTGCAAACTCATAGTAGTATTGCCTTAGCTTTCTACCCACTCTGTTGAATTCAGGATAGGCATCGTAAATATCTTCTAGTTTTTCCCAGGAGATAGCAGGCATATGGTGGACTCTTTGGCAATCAGTTTATCTGAACTCTGGTTAAAGAAGCTTTTAACCGAAATGATCATATCATGTTCAGCAAAGAACTATTTCGCCTTCTCCATAATGTCTTTTATATATTTTCTGGTAATCAGCCCTTTAATACAAAAATAGCAGTACCGGCACGGTCCAGTATGATGTCATTCTGTTTAAATGAAAATACTTCGCAGTTATTGATGGCAGCGTGTGTTAAAGAATCAGAAGGGAAAGAGATATGTACTTTTAAGTCAATGAACATGATCTCAAAATAATGTTGTACTTCAGGGGCATGGCGTTAGCCATATACATAACTTTAGTACCGCGATTGTTTTTTTTCATAACGATGCCGTTTGGGGAATGATTGGTGTATGAAAGATTTTTTCGTATCGGCAGCGTTTAAACTTACTGTGATCCCCAATTTAAGCGTAGCGACGAAATCGTCAAATCGCTATCTAAGCAAAGTAGAAATTTGAAAATGGTAAACTAATAATGTAATATTGTTAATATGTGGTCATTTAGGTACCGGCATGAGTTTTTGAGAATAGAAGAAATGAATTGTATGGTTCGATTTTGAGAGGGTTGGATTTGGTCTGTCTCCTGAGTTCAGGGAATTAAAGCATAGATATGGGAAAAGTATGATAGTTGAGATAGACTAAAATGTTGGTAGAGGCCTTTGGTGTTTGATGAAATAGGCTGATATGGACATCTGCGGTGTAATAGTATAATTGAAAATGTCAATGGAATTTGAATTGCTAGAATCATGAACGAACAAAGATTTGAAAATGTTGATTCGGTTAATGGAGTCATAAATAAGGTATGGTCACTTCTTGATATTTTAAGAGGTGAGCTTCCTACTGATGATTATTATTTTGTTCTCTTTTTATTGTCTGTTTACAAAGACGGACTCCTTGAGGATATCCTTCTTTCATCACCAGATGAAATCAAGCGTTTAATTGAATCGAGGCTGCGCGAAAAAAGCATTGTGCAACCGACTGACTATTTAGATATCTTTAAAACTTTTGGGAACTCGCTAGAAAGTATAAGTAATTCAAAACTGGTTACTGTTCTTCAGTGGATGAAGGATATTGATTTGCAATTGCTAAAAAAGCATTTCACGGAAGTGTTTGATAGTACTTTATACCGAATTGCTCAGTCACGAGGTAGACTTGGTAATAGCCTTATGCAGCCATATCAGCTGACTCGCTTTATTTTAAAATTGGCCAATCTTAAGGAAGACGCTAATGTTTTTAACCCATTCGCGGGAGTTGCGTCATATGCGGTTTTTCTAGGTGAAAGCCAAACTTATCTGGGGCAAGAAATTAATCATCAGACTTGGGCGTTAGGTATGCTTCGTCTTATGGCATATGAAAAATTTGATAAAACTGCCTATGTTAATGAAAATTCTATTCCAAATTGGCCGCAGCAGGAAAAATTCGATTTAATAGTTGCTAGCCCACCTTTCAATGTGAGAATGTCAGATATGCATGCTAAGGCAGGAGGCTTGTATAAAAGTATCGAGCAATTTATTCTTGACAAAGGGGTTGATTTATTAACTCAACAAGGTAAACTGATATTAATACTTTCACATGGTTTTTTATTCAGAGGTGGTTCAGAGCAAAGACTAAGAGAACGGTTGGTTGAGAATGATTTGATAGAATCTGTTATTTCATTGCCAGGGGGATTGTTATTTGATACAGGAATACCATTGGTCGTGCTTGTGCTTAATAGGGCTAAAGATAAACCTGGTCAAATACAATTCGTTGACGCAAGGAGCTGTGTTGAGTCAGTAGGCTTAAGGGAAAAAAAGTTAAATGATGTTGGATTGATCTCTATGATGAGAAGCGATGATGCATCTGATTTTGTAAAGTTTGTAGCGGTTAAGCAGATACGAGACTTTGGTTATAATTTAAACGTAGCAAGATATTTTCAAAACGAGATTGAAGGGGTTAAGCTTGGTGAGATATTAGAGTATGTGCACGCTTCTCGAAATAATAGTATACAAAATGGTAAACTTGTAAGAATTAGAGATCTAAAAGATAACAGGCTTGACTTTTTTTTAGATGAGAAGTCGATCGAAACTTCTAAATTGAAACCACATAATTTTCGTATTGTAGACGAATCGGCTTTGCTTCTTGCTGTTAGATGGAAAACATTAAAGCCTACATTATTCGAATATCAATATGAATCCATTTTATTGTCATCTGATATACTTGCATTTACGGTAAATAAAACATTAGTCAATTCGCAATATCTCGTTAATGAACTTCGTTCAGATTATGTTCAAGCACAATTAGAGTCCTACCGACTTGGAGATGTTATACCCTATATTAGGCGAGATGATTTGCTAAAGATAAAGGTTAAACTTCCTTCTATTAAAGAGCAGATTGCGAAAGTACAAGGCCTAGACGAGTTGTCTAATAAAATAAGATCACTATTAGAGGAAAGAAATGCCTTAGCACATGGAAACTCAACTTCAAGGTTTAATGAGTTTGCCTCTTTGAGACATACACTGGGAAGACCCAGGCAGAATATAATGGATTGGACAGATAATCTACTACATTTTTTAAACAGTAAAAAATCAGACGTCACTCATTTAAACAAAGAATTTGAAGAATTTTATGATATCGACATGATTTCAGCACTTATCGAAATCAAACGAGATATAAATTTCATGTCTGAGATTTTAGGGAAAGGTGAGAATGGACTTATTATGAGCGATTATCCATTGCAGCTAGTGCCATTGTCTGACATTAATTCGCTAATAAATAGTATTACTCATAATGGCTTTAAATTTAAATTAAGGAAAATATTGATAGAGAGTGAGAAACTCAAAGAGCGGGGAATTGAGTGTAATCTGATACTTTTAAAATCATTAGTTGATAATGTTTTAACAAATGCAGACAAGCATGGGTTTCCTAAGATAGATAATGCTAATGAAGTAGTAATTGAGCTTTTTGAAACAGAAGATCAATTACTTCTTGAGATTAAAAATAATGGTATTCCTTTTCTGAAAAATTTCGGCAAGGAGAAATTTATAAGCAAATATTCCACTGCTAATCCCGAGTCGGGAAGTGGTATCGGTGGATATGATATAAATCGTATAGCCCAATATTTTAGTGACGAAAATTGGGAATTGGTTCTTGAAGAAGACCCAATTTATCCAGTAAAGTTCAAATTTCAGTTTCCAATAAAATTTTTGAATTAAATGGAAGAACTTGTTTATAATGTCCTCTGGATTGATGATGAACATGAAGCATTGTCAGGTACAAAAGGCAGAGCGAAACGTAATAATATTAACTTAGTTTCCTTTAAGTCATTGGATGGTGGTATGAGTGAACTTGAGCGCAATTTTCCATTTTATGATGGAGTGCTTTTAGATGCCAAATTTTTTATAAATGAAGATGATGCAGCAGGTACAGAGGATACATCCGCGTCTTTTCGGGCAAAAGAACGAATTCTTCAACTGCCAAAGAAATTTGAAATATTTGTGTTAACGGGACAGGCAGAGGCATATGGAGACAAAACTTTCAAAAAAGTCTTTATTAACGTATATGACAAGGGGAACGATGATGATATGATTCGTCTTTTTCATGACATGAAAACAGCTGCGGATGGCCAGCTAGATACACAGATAAGGCATTCTTACAAAAGAGTTTTTGATGTTTGTACTGAGCGTTATCTCGGCGAAGTCACGGGTCAGGACTTATTGAGTCTTTTGAAAGTTACTGAGGAATTGAACTTAGGAAACTCATTCAATAGTGTTAGAAAGGTTATGGAAGATCTTTTCGTGGCGTTTCACAAATATAATTTGTTGCCCACCGAGTTTGTTAGTCCGTCCATAGCCATGAATGAATGCAGTAGGTTTTTAGCTGGAAAGTCAGATAAGGACAAATATTTCATCGAGAAGGGGTATGAGCATTCTGAAGAAACACATCTCCCTCGACAGATTGCATATTGTATTCGAGTTATATTGCATGTGACTCAGTCCGGTTCTCATCGATCTGATGTCGATATGCACGTCAAGCTTGTGAAAACGCCCTATCTCTTTAGGAGTATTCTTTTTCAATTGATGGATGTTCTTGTTTGGTTTAAAATGTATGTTGACGCAAGTCCTCAGGCTAATAACTGGAGGTTAATGGATAGGGAAAAGACGAATATCGCTGAAACAGTAACAGATTTAATACCGGGAAAAGTAATTAATTTTAATAGCGACAAAGGTTTTGCATTCTTTAAACCAGATTTTGGGGATAACAATACTTACATTCCCCCGCATCTAGTGTCTCATAATAGTCTTGTAAACGGCAGTACAATACTAGTTGAGATTGAGGAGTATGATGATGATAGAAATGGTGGAGCCAAAACACGGGTAAAAAGAATTGAGGTTAGGTGACATTTACGAAATTGTTGACAAACCAATGATAAAATAGTGTCAAGTCGCCATCGGGGTGCCTGCAAATTTATCTCTCACGGCAATTTGGAGAGTGTTAATAATTCCATTGAAGAGGTTACTCACTTGAAATTTGTATAGCGTACTTGTTATGACGCTGACATTAAATCCTATTAGGCATTCCTGCGGGGACACTCTTCATCTGTAGTCTTGCTATGAGCAGACAAACATCTGTATCAGCGCGATTTGGAGATTGGCTGATCGAAGCAAAGATAGGAGCGGTTAAAAGGTCTCACTGCAGCCTCAGTCGGCAAAAAGGTCGCCAGGCTTCCGCTTGCCCCTTCCGCTGCGCTTCAGGGTCTGCGCTCCATGTCTTGTGCTAGAATAGGTTTACACCCAAAGTGTGAACCTATTCTAGCACAAGACACTTTCGGACGTGCAGGAATTGTTTACCTCCTGCGGCTACCCGGAAACAGAAGCCGGCAAATTCTTTCATCACTATCAGGCCAACGGCTGGCGGCAGGGTGGCAAAACGCTGATCACCGACTGGCAGGCCGCCGCGCACAAATGGATTCTCAACATTCACCCACCCAAACCCGATCATCATGACAAACATACCAGACCATCAACCGGGGCAGGAAGGCTCCACTCCAATGAACACAAAAGCTACTCAGAGCCCCTATGATTACTACCAGCTTTTCCAGTAGCTGGAAGAACATGGAAAGAATATCTATGGTCCCCGGTTCTGGCTTGATGATGTGGACCGGCCGGTGGCGGTCAAACTACTGGCCTACTTCCTGCAGGACGAAGCAATAGCCGCTGCTGAGGGGATCGACCTCCATAAAGGGATACTTCTTACCGGTAAGATTGGATGCGGTAAAACCTCTCTTATGACGCTCAAGAGGGCCCTGGCGCCGGAGTCGTACCGGCCGCATATGGTTTCCTGCCGGCAGATCAGCTTTGAGTTCAGTAAAATCGGGTACGATGTTATCAACCGGTATAGTACCAATGCTTTTTTTCCGTATACCAACGTGCCGCAGGTACATTGCTTTGATGACCTGGTTGTGGAGCAGACGGTGAATTATTGGGGGAATAACTGTAATGTGATGGGGGAGATACTGCTGTCGCGGTATGACCTGTTTATATCCAATAAGATGATTACTCATGTTACCACAAACCTTAATAGCCAGGAGCTGGAGGAAGTGTATGGGAATAGGTTGAGGAGTAGAATGAGGGCGATGTTTAACTTGATTGCTTTTAATACCTTAACTAATGATAAAAGGGCTAGGTCATTCTCCTCTCAAGCGATTCTTTTAGTTATTAACGCATATGAGAAAAACTGTATGTGACTGCCCTTTTCGGAAAACGATGTTAACTAATGCGAAGTCAATGCAGTTTGCTGATTTTTAGTTTATTATGCATATAATATCTGGGTGTACTTTTTGTTAAGAGATAGAAAAATATTATTTTTACCCCTAATGTGAGCCCAGATAGGATAAGTTGCGCTAATGCAATAAATTGAGATGGTCAGTTTGGGAAATATTGAGTAATAAATTGTTCTATGGTTTTATCTGAATTTTATATCGAAGGATTGTACGGGAAGTATAATTTGTCAATGCGGGTCGTGGAGAATAAACTGGTTCTAGTTGCCAAGAATGGCGCTAGCAAAACCACGCTGCTAAGAATAATCTTTTACTTCTTGACCAAACAATGGGATAATCTGTGTTCATTTGATTTCATTAGAATTTCTGCAACGATTAATAGTAGATCCTATCACTTCAATCGAAACGACTACCGTATTGCTAAATCTCCACAGGATCGGATAGTTGAGTTAAGTCAGAGTTATTCGATTTACAAGGACTTCATTCTTACAGAGTTGTCAAAGTGGGATCTTAATCAAATCCGAGAAAACTCGCACAATATTGAGCTAACTGCGGAACGATATGATATGCCCCCTGGCCTGCTTGCGAAATTCATAGATACACTGATAACTGAACGTAATTCGAATCAACTTTTTGATTGGGAGCAGTATATTCTATATTTACCAACCTATCGGAGAATTGAAGAAGATTTTGTTACTATATTTTCTGATTTCAGTGTTTTGCTGGGAAATTACATAAAGGAATTTAATGATATCGATTCATTAAATTCAAACGATAATCTAGTAAATGATAGCGGTGAAGTACGTGATAGTGAAATGTCATATGAAACATCTGCAAATACAAAAAGTAATATTGTACCAGATGATCAACTATTTCGTGTTTTGTGGGATAGCCGAGATCGAGAAAAATGGCTTAGAAAGAAGGATTCCATGTACTTAGAATTGGTTGAGTTTGGAATGGATGATATTTCTTTTAAGATTACCGAAATATTGAAATTAGGAGGAAACAGTTCAGAGCATGAAGGAAAACTGGAAAAATATTTAAATGTATGTAACAAATATCTTAATCCAGAGAAATCCATTGCTTATGATAATAACAAGTTACATGTAATACTGAATGAGAATCCGACAAGCACGATAGATTTAGGGAAATTATCATCTGGAGAAAAGCAGATCGTTGCTTTGTTCTTTCATTTATATTTAGAAGACACCAAGCCATTTCTGATTATAGATGAACCAGAAATATCATTGTCATTGAGATGGCAGGAAGAAATTTTAAAAGATATACTTGAGGCTGATGTGGTTGGATTAATTGTAGCAACTCATTCTCCTTTTATTATTGGGCAAAGGTTTAAATCATTTGCACGAGGTGTTAACGAATTTTTAGTTTAGACATGGATTACATTGCTGAAATGTTTCAATTGCAAGAAAAGTATACTGTTTCGGCCAGTCTATTGAATCTTAGCAACGAATACCATCCCCATAAGAAGACCCTACATCTATTTGTCGAGGATGATGACGACTATGACTTCTATCGTTCCTTTGCTGTTAGAATTTATAATGGCTATGAAATTCAGAAGTATTCTCAGAAGGGGAAACAGAATTTAGTTGATGCTTTTAATCAGATTGAATGGGCAAGGTATAATCCAGGGCGCGTATTATTTTTCTATGATAAAGACTATGATGATTTATTAGGGAATGCGCAGCCAATAGCAAGTAATCTATTTAAAACTTCACATTATTCTCTCGAGAACTACTTTGTTATTGACGAGGTTTACAGAATAATTTTATCTAAATTTTTTTATGATGTTCCTCCACAAATGATTGATGATGTGATCAGGGACATCAAACCTTTATATGATTTGTTTGTCGGTAAATTAAAAATTATTACTAGTTGGATTCTTATCTACCGGAAAAAAGGACAAGATTGCGATCTTGACGAAATTAAATTTGAAGACTTGTTTTACAGAAACAAGTCGAACCTTTCCTGTATAAAAATGTTGACGACTGGACAATATACGAAGCTTATGAATGATCCAAATGTTCCACCCCAAGATAGAAAGAGGTACCGGATTAAGAGTTTGAGGTCAATTTTAGAGGAGAGCACAAAGGCTGATCCAAGTTTTTTTGCCTTTAAAGAATTTGTTTCAAACTTCAGGCAGATAAATGGTATTAGTGAGAAAAAGCAATATTTAAGAGGAAAGTATGAGTTTTGGTTTATATTCAGGGTCTTTTTTCCATACTTTAAGGAAAAATCAGATGAATTTAATAGGAAGGCACATGCTCATAATTCGATATTAACAAATGTGATCAAGATTCCGGGGATAGTTCAGAAGACACTCATTAAGGAGGATAATATTTTCGGAATTGTTCCTCAGTGGATGAAGATACCTGCGGATATTGATCTTTTTTTAAGAAACAATCATGCTCAAGCATAATGAAAGCGATAAAAGAAATATTTCAAAATGCTGTTTATAGAATTCCCGATTATCAAAGAGGGTATTCTTGGGAAACAGTCCATTTGGAGGATTTTTGGCAAGACCTTAGAAACCTTCAGAAAGACCATATTCACTATACAGGCATGATAAGTGTAGAATTAGTTGAGGATAACGAGTATCGCAGCTGGAGTAATGACTTATGGCTAATCGAAGTAAAAAGAGATAGTCCATTTTTTATAGTCGATGGACAACAGCGGTTGACGACTATTGTGATTCTTTTGTCGGTGTTAGTCCATCATATGGAAGATGGTGAATTACTATCGTTCGATAGCAAAAGTGGCATTATTGAAAAATACCTTTATATAAAGAATCCAAAGACTAATTCGAAGAGTTATCTTTTTGGATATCACAAAGACAATCCGAGTTATGACTATCTAAAAATTGAAATATTTGAGCAGTTCGATGAAGGTGATATACATAATCTTGAAAAGACGTCCTATACGAATAATTTACTAAATGCCAAAAAATTCTTTCATGAGAAGATTCATTTAATGACTCATGAAGAGAGAGAGAACCTCTATACAAAAGTTACTCAGAATCTCGTATTTGATTTTAAACCTCTTGAGAAGCAACTAGATATTTTTATTGTCTTTGAGACTATGAATAATAGGGGTAAACCACTCTCTAACCTTGAAAAGTTAAAGAATAGGCTAATTTATCTATGCTCTTTATTAAACGTCGATAATTGCGAAAAGAGAGAGCTTAGAGATAGTATTAATGATAGGTGGAAGGTCGTTTATAGGTATCTTGGTCTCACTGCTGACAGGCGGATGGATGATGATACATTTCTTCAGACGCATTGGGTCATGTATTCACGGTATGATCGGAGAGAACCGGAGTTCTACGCAAAAGATATTTTTGACAGAGTGTTCACTCCGCATAATGTGGTTGACGAAAAAGTTGATATTGGCCAATTGCGTGGTTACATTGATAGTATTGCAGATGCTGTTAAATGTTGCTTTGTTATGTATAATCCTCATCACAAGGAATGTAAAGAACTTGGTTGGTCATATGAAGTGCTTGAATGGTTAAAAAAATTAAATCGACTTGGATTTAAATCTTTTGGTCCTCTAGTCTTAGCATCCCTGATGAAGGAGCGCGACAATAAAGTTCTAGTCGACTTTTTATCATCTGTCGAAGCATATATCTTTTTACTCTACAATGTATCCTTCAGGCGGTCGAATACAGGATCTTACCATTTCAGTGCTAGAGCTAGCGACTTGTACAATGGAAGACTTAAAACGACTGATTTGATTGCAGATCTTCATCTTTGGACTTATGGTAATAATGACGTAAAAGGTTATTTCGCTATTGAGAATTTTTTCGCTTTTCTCAATGATAATTTTAAAGATCCTAATCGAAATGGATATGCTGAATGGAAACACTTGAGGTATTTTTTGTTTGAGTTTGAGTTGGGGGCAGGAGGTGACCTTATTTATGATAGCAAGTGGTCGGAGCTTAATGCAATTGACTTTGTCTTGCCTAAGAATCCTGTTTTGAGTTGCTGGAAATCTCATGATTGGGCCTCAAAGAGCTTACAGCATTATCCGGCATGTAGTTTGGGTAATTTTATTCTAGTTCCCAAAGGAAAGGTTTTTAAAGAAGAGGCGTGCTTTGAAGAGAAAAGAGAGGTATTGAAAAATATTGCAGTTAATGTAGATAACGTAGTGAATGAAAGAACATGGGATTTTAATTTAATTGAGATAAGAGGAAAAGCCTTGCTAGACTTTATGGAAAAGAGATGGAATATCCAAATAGGAAGTGACGATTACAAGAGAAGGCTGCTCTTTCTTGACCAATTCCCTTCATTTTGAATATTTCAAGGGTAGCTATAAATTTTTTCCTGATTAACGAGAGATATAACTTTCTTGTAATTCGGAGAATCTGTTGTATAAATTTTGCATGTAGATTTGGAGCTTAATATTTACATTTCTTTGATAAAATCGATATCGCCCATCCAATGGAGAGGTCGTGAGCGTGTTGTCACAGTGTAAAGTTTCAATTTGGAGGTCGAGATTCTTTAATTACGTCATGATGATTGAATATATTGTCGCCAATATTGTGGGAAAATATCATTGTGGTAATAAAGAACTGGTAACCATTTTAGAAACGGGTAGTCTTCTGCATCCGTACGAAATGTTACCTGAAAGGGAGGTCTGTGTGCTTCGGAGTAGTTGCTTCTGATGGAAGTAAGCACATTCGAATTATTAAATTCACTGTACGTAGTTCCGGATTTACTGAAACGATAACCGGACCTAGTGCCTTACAGCAGTGGGAGACACAGGATAACACATATAATTTCATGCTAACTTTTTATAGCCAGTACCTTTATCATACTAAGGGGAGCGCTAATAATGTAAGTTCTACTCAACTACATTTAATAGAATCAAATTACAATAACGGTAAATTGAATCGACAAATTAATTTTAGGAACCTTTATTCACGGGGAACATCTTTTTTTACGTTTCCAGGGACGCCAATTCCTGTTCCCACATTTTATAAGTCAGGAAGAAAACTATTATATCCACCCGAATAGCTATGAATAGAATACCCACATCTATAAAAAGTGCAGTTGTTTTAATAGCGTTTTCGTTCCTGTACACAGGATGTAACACCTATTGCTTTGGAACTAAGATATCTGTCGAAATAGGTATTTTATTCCCCGGAGATTCAGTGAGTATTTACGCCGATAACACTTTAATCGCAACTAAATCTGTTAAGGAAATAGTATCTGTCGCAATTCGGGATAAGAGAAACAAAGTGGCGGAAATTTGTGCCACAAAAGATTCGATCTTAATTAATATTTTTTATAGTTCAATGGATACTTCACAACATATTCCTTCTAGGGATACTTCCTTTTATATTCATCCGAAAGAAATAAGAGGATTTTCAATAGCAGTGGACAAGATTCATGAAATAGCCGTATTCTTTGATAAAGTAAATGGTGGCTATGGAATATATGAGCCAAACAGCAGGTAGCTTATTTTAGTTTGATAGAAGCTTTTAACGTAGGCAATTGCCAAAGAAGCACCTTATCGTTTAGTTTTTACTAATTGGGAGTATTCTAATGCTTCCCGAGATTTTGGTAACGACAAGAATTTAACAAATAGAAGAATAATATTCTAAGAAGATGATTATAGTACGAATTGGTTATATTCCAGTCGGTGGGTTTGGATTTTGACAAAGGCATTAATTAAATACTTCGGTTTGTGTACATAGAGATCACGGAATAGAAAATACTTCAAGTTTCAATAGCTTGGAGGATTATTGTTTTAAGCCAGTTTGGCTGTGAATTTTTTGAATAAAAAATTACATTGATGTATTAACCGTGTTGAATTATTGGAGAGGAGGTTAAGAATTTCAAGTTTGAGAATTTCCGTGTTCCTCTTCTTTAATTTATTTTGATTTTGAATTCTATCATATTGGAAAATAAGAGCTCACAATTCCTAAATAATGAAACTGAAGAGGGGATTTTGTTTTTTACAGAAATGCTGGATAAACTTCATCAGCTTGTAGATAGTGATCCCGCTTTCTCAGATGCTAAGGAAAAATTATCGCAAGGATATACCTTGCAATACGAAATAAACCTCCTATACCAGGTTAGCGCGCTTGCAACTATATCGATACTTGATATGATGACAATATGTAGAGGCTTTAACAACGCTTTAAATATTGATTGGTTAAGAATATTCTATGCTAAACAAGGATATCTTACTATACACGAGACAATTACGCACTACGATAAGGAATATAACAAAGCGTTAAATGAACTAATTACCATACATCATCCACTTTTAATTAGCGACTTTAGGGCTTTTACTGATAAGCTAAAGAGGTTTAAAGTTAGTTATAATGCAAGGCTAATTTCGGTGAGGAATAAAATAGCGGGGCATATTCATGTCAATTTCAATGACTATTATTCTACGGTGACGGATTTAAAAAAGGAAGATCCGATTGCAATTATTTCGACCTTTCTTGAGATATTGATTCAACTTCAACAGTTCACAACTAAAATATTGCCGGAATCGATAGATAAGTACAAGACGCAGATTTAACGTCTAATTCTTATCAAGCCCAGGAGACGAATAAATCAAACAAAAATTCAAGGGTATGCTGTTTTTTGTTATTAATGAAAGTGTAGATTTACCTATTACTTAGGCCTGAGGGCATAAGGTTGGCTATAATAAATTGATTTTAAAAATTTTGTGAATCTCTATAGTATTCAATTTTCTTTCAAAGTACGATATGGTCGAATAAACTTTCCTTGATGGTAATTTACAATGCCATATTAGTCCTCAGATTTTAGTTCCGGTGGGGCTCCTGAATACTCACCAGAGGCAGTACATTAAATACCCCGTTTTTACGGCGAATGTTAAGTTTCCAATAAGTTATCCATTCGCTCCTATTTTGACCGTATAAAAAGGCAATGAACTTTATCTTTATACAGCTTATTACCGTTGCGTCATATGGAGAATGTATTAGATGATCATCAACTACTGGACCGGATAAAAGAAGGAGATGCCGAAGCATTCCGGATTTTATTCGAAAGACACTGGGAAGGTCTTTACGCATTTGCATGGAAGCGTTTGAAATCGAGGCAGGATGCCGAGGACGTTGTACAGCATGTTTTTATGAAAATATGGGAACATCGCAGTGCTAGAAATATTCAGTTGTCTATACAGGCCTATTTATACAGGTCCGTTTATTATGAGGTGATAGCTGCATTAAAGAATATCGCCGGGGGAAGTGAGGAAATATCTTCGGTTACGGAGTATACTTTGCCGGTGTTTAGCAGCGTGTTGGAAAAATTGTCGCTGGCAGACCTGAATGAATTGATCAATAAAGAAGTGAGCAACCTCCCTGAACGGATGCAGCAGATATATAAACTGAGCCGGGAGGAAGACTATTCCGTTAAAGCCATCGCTGAAGAACTCAATCTTTCAGAGCAAACCGTGAAGAATCAGCTCACGATGGCCCTTTCCCGCTTGAGGAAACCGGTTTTTGAATCTGTATTGTTGTTGTTGATAAAAGACTTAATGTTCCCTTAACATAGAACACCGGTACTTTATTCGAATAAAAGGCGCTTATAATAAAGCGCCTTTTATTTTTTAATGTATTGTAGTAAAGAATGAATAAAGATCAGTTGTCCGCCCTGTTCGGCAGATTCCTCCGGGAGGAGGCATCGCCACACGAAAAGAAGATGGTAGAAGCCTATATGTTGTTGTCTGAATCTGAAGAGGCGGAATTTTCCGACCGTGAGAAACAGGAAACAAAAGAACGTATCTGGAGTGTGCTTAATCCCTACTCCGGGGAACGCCGCAGTAACAACGTATGGTATGCCAATAGATCCTGGTGGCTCAGAACGGCTGCAGTGTGGGTGATGCTGGTAGGTATAACAGCAGCGGGTTTCCTGTTTCGCTACGATATAATGGACCGGTTGTTTCCGATAGCATGGAACCAGGATATAACAGGACCATACGAGATAAAACGGGTGGTGTTACCCGACGGCACGGTCGTGAATCTTGCTCCCAACTCCACGATCAGCTATCCGGCCCGTTATCGCGGGCATGCACGAAAGGCCAGGCTGTCCGGGATTGCCTTTTTCAGCGTTGTCAGTAATGAGAAGCAACCTTTCACCGTGGCCAGTGGTAACCTGGATATCAGGGTACTGGGTACTTCCTTTGAAGTGCGGAATGTACCACTGCTACATGATGTTGGCGTAACGGTAGCTACCGGTAAAGTGCAGGTGCGCTGTGGCGACCGGATGCAGGCGGTGTTGACTGCTAACCAGGAAGTGCGTTACAATGATACCGTCGGGCAGTTTAGCGTGATGGAAAAAGTAGACGCCGCTGCTGAAACAGCATGGACCCGGAATGTACTGGTGTTCCGGGAAACGGGGCTGGAAGAGGTGTTGAAAGCCCTGGAAGACCGCTATGGTATGAAGATCAGCATCCATCCCAATGCCATTAAAAAAGGAGCCACTTTCAGTGGTGCATTTAAAAGTCATGAATCAGGAAAAGAGATACTGGATGTAGTGTGTTTTTCGTCTGGTTTGAAATATACTATCACGCGGGATAATATCGCGGTCATTACAAAATAAACAGGCTTACGGTTATTGATATAAAAATATTGCATGCCAATGCAGTAAACGGTAGCGGCATGCCTGAAACTAAAGAAAAATAATAATGCGAAAACTTTTAACAGGGTTATTTTATCACCAGCAATGCTACAGGATATTACTGTTTTGCCTTTTATCCTTATCCTTTACAACAGGAGCATCTGCCCGGCAGTCTTCCGATCCAAAACTGACTATCCGCTTCGAAAAAGAAGACCTGCTCAGTTGTCTGAAAAAACTGGAAACCGCCAGCGGCATGCCCTTCTATTATCAACCGAGTGAGTTAAGGGAAGTCAGGGCCACTTTTACTGGCGTGTTTACGAATCAGCCTGTATCTGTGATACTGGAAAAAATGCTTCGCTCAAACGGCTTCGTATGGCGGATGATGGATGGAAAAATTGTAATACGCAAAACGGCCCCCGACGATGTGCAGCAGCCTGCCGGGCAACAATGGAAAGTATCCGGTAAAGTATTGGATCTCCATAAAACACCTTTGCCCGGTGTTACGATCCGGGTAAAAGGCAGGCAGACCGGCGTTATCAGTGATGGCGACGGATTGTTTGCTATCACGGTGCCACAGGGAGCCACATTGCAGTTCACCATTGTGGGCTACAAAATGGAAGAGGTAACAGTCAATTCTCCGAATGGCAGCTTAATAGTAGTACTAAAAGGAACGTCTTCTACTTTAAATGAAGTAACAGTAGAAGCCCGCCGTAACAGCAACACCGAAATGTCTGTATTGGATGAACGCCGCCGCGCAGCTATTGTACAGGATGCTATTTCTGCACAGCAGATCGAACGTACAGCCAGCATCACCACTACGCAGGCATTGCAAAGGGTAGCCGGGGTAACAGTAACCGACGATAAGTATGTGGCGGTGCGTGGTCTTGGCGACAGAAGCGTGATCGGCCAGCTGAACGGGGTACGCCTGGCTTCTTCTGATCCGGACAAAAGCGCTATCCCCCTGGATCTTGTACCGGCTTCCCTGCTGGACAATATCACCATCTACAAAACAGTAACGCCCGATAAACCGGCCGATGCCGCTGCCGGCATCGTGGAACTGAAAACAAAATCTGTCCCGGACAGCCTTACGCTTGAAGTAGTGGCGCAAACAGGTTTTAATTCCAATGTGGGTATGGGAGGAAGTTTCAATAGCTTCTGGAACAGTGAAATGGGCTTCCTGGGCACACGAATCAACCGCAAAAATCTTTCCCCGGAATTTAAAGCCCTGGCGCAACAATACCCGGATGGATCAGACGGTATACAACGGATGGTGGCGAATAGTCATTACAGTGTTGACGGCTGGCGTGAGGTAGACCGGGTGAACAAAATCATGCAGGGGTTCGATCCTGTGATGAGCACCCGGTACCGTAAAGCGCCGCTGAACCAATTATACTCAGCTACCTACGGGAACCGGTTTACGGTGTTTAAGAAACATCATCTCGGGTTGATCCTGGGAGGGAATTATTACCGCCGGATAACAGATATTCAAGGCGGAGACCTGACCCAGTATAGTATTTACCAGGGAATTGTAACAGGAAATCCGGATGTATACAGCTTTCGCAATATCCCTAATTACATCACCCCGAATAGCCTGTATATGGGCAAGTATCAGACCTACAAGGAAAATACCGGAACAGAAACGCTTAACTATGGCGTGTTGGCCGGACTGACTTACCGCTTTTCCCCGCGTCATGAAATCAGTATGCAGTATGTGGGTAGCTGGGGTGGCGAAAATACGGCCACGCAGCTCCAGGGAAAGTATGAATATACCGGTTTGCCGGGTGAGGTAAACAGTACTATTTATTCACTGAAACAATCATTCCGCAACCTCAATACTTTTAATCTGCAGGGGGAGCATAAATTTCTTCCCGGCGCTTATTCTCCGCGACTAAGCTACAATCTTGCCTCTTCCCGGTCTGCACAGAATAATCCGGATTTTCGGTTTATCAGTCTCGCTGATTATATGCCGAGAGGCGGCGGCTGGTACAGACGCCCCGCTTTAACCGGTGGGAATGGTGAACGGTTTGCTTATTCGGAACATCTGTACGCCCTTACTTCTGGCTATGTAAATGGATTTGGTTCCTACGGTACTATTCAGGCGGAGCCGAATGGCCGCCGCTGGCGGAAACTGGATGAAGTGAATTATAACTATAAAACAGACCTGGCGCTTCCCTTCAAAATGTTTGGTCAGCGGCAGGAGTTCAAGACAGGTGTCAATTACCTTTTCCGTGACCGCACCTTTACTGAAAACCTGCTGATGTTGCCTGGCTCCAATTTCAACCGGGATAAAGCCATTCCACTGTACGATGTGGAAGGTAATCCGGATCGCCTGGTGGGTAATGAGATCGTAGGGGTAAAGCTATCTACAGGGCAACAGGGAGACGGGATGGCGCCTGTAAGCGGCTTTATGTACAACAGCCGGAAGTCGCCCAACAACTACAGCGGCTATTATGAAACAAATGCATTTTACGGGATGATGGATCTCCAGCTGACCAGCCAACTGCGGATTGCAGGAGGCGTGCGTTTTGAAATGACAGATATTGGTTCGGCAGTGGATACTGCAAATGTATTTCTTGACCCCGCACTGACCGTTCCCGGGCCTGGAGGGGCGCAGATCCCATTAGTGCCCGTAGAACCGAATGCGGCCTATAAAACGACCTATAAACCCTATTATTCGGCAAACATTACCTATACCCTCAACAGGAATATGAACTTCCGTGCCGCCTTCAATACTACACTGGCCAGGCCGGAGCTGCGTGAGATCACCAATGTATTTGAGTTTGATGCATTCCAGATGGGACTGGTAGTTGGTAATCCCGGGTTGATCAACCAGTATACAGAGAACCTGGACTTCCGTTGGGAATGGTTTCCCAACAGGGGAGAGGTGATCGCTGTTTCTGCTTTTGGAAAACGTATCCAGCACCAGCTGGTGAAAGTGTTCGACCTGAAAACAGAAGGCCTGGCCGCTACCTATCCGGAGTTTCCCACTATCCAGTTTCAGAATGATCCTAATACCGGCCGGGTATGGGGCATAGAGCTGGAGCTGGTGAAAGATCTGGGGCGATGGTGGAGCCCGTTGAGCAACTTCTTTCTCGGCTCCAATTTGCTGCTGGCGCAAAGTGATATCAAAAAATCTCCGGAACGTTATAAAGCCAACAGCTCGCTGGACAGAAATACACCCAGAAACAGTCCGCTGTTTGAACAGGCCCCTTATTCCATTAATGGATGGCTGAACTACAACAACAAAAAACTGGGAACAGACCTTACCGCTACCTTCAATATGGTGGGCGAGCGGTTGATACAGATCAACCTCACCGGTGAACCGGATCTGTATACACAACCGGTGCCCGTACTTGATTTTATTTTAAGCCAGCAATTAAGCAAGCGGATCTTCTTAAAGGGCTACGCCAAAAATGTCCTGAATCCTGCTATCAAAACGGTGTATGCCAATCCCGGCACCGGTGGTAAGTGGTATGGCAATGAATACATCAACCGCAGTTATAAGCGCGGTGCTGAAATGATGCTTGGGTTTACCTATAAAATATATTAAGATGACAATGAATATTCCGGTACCACCGGTGATACAGCGCCTCTGTGCCGTTACGGTGTGTATGTTCCTGATACTTTGCGGCTTACCCGCGTGTAAAAAAGAAAAAACTGATCAGATACCCGACAACCGGGCAACCACGGTTAACCGTGCACCATCTGCTACCCGTATTGTGAACATGGGAGGCTATCTCGATGTGGTGGCCAATGGCCAGAAATTAACGAGTTATGTGTATAAGTCGCCCAATGATCCCGATGCACTCAAATATACAGGTACCCCGTATTTCCCGGAAGATGGCCGCCTGGGAAGTACCTGGATGATACCGCAGGACCTGTTCGGAAAAAATGGTGTTGCATTAATGAAATTCGATGCCGACCGGGCCAACGGAAGTTTACCGGAGCTGGCGATCAAAGATGATTACAGTCATCCGAAAGACTATTACCTGCCACTTGGCCAGCAGGTGGCAGAAGGCCAGCCGGATTACGTGATTGTAGAACGTGGTATGGCGCAGCCTTCCCGGCCGGATCATTTTAAGATCCGTATACTCAATTTATGTGCGCAGCCGAAGGAGAGTATCTTTTCCCCGCGAGGACCGGTAGAGGATCTGAGAGGACCCGTAACCCTTGCTTATGCGGATGGTACTTTGGTGTCTGAGAAAACAACCGGCATCAGTGTGGCGCAAAAAGTATCAGAATACGTTGAACTGCCATATGGCGCTTATCAGTTCAAGGTGCTCACCGCAGATGGCAGACAGATACCGGGAGCAGCCGCATTGTCTGATGAAAACAGGTTGATCGATCCTCCTACTTCCACCATTGGCCTGGTCAGCAGCGGTGCCATCGTATCGGGTAATCTCACCTTTGCGCCGGTATTCAGTTACCAGCCGGGTGGCATTTACACGATCGTTATTTCTCCGTACAATTTTAGCTATCTGGCTTCGGCAGAAGAGCAACGGAGCGGCGCTATACAAAATGGATTCAGAATCATTACTGATGTAAGTCCATCTCCCAATACTACTTATTTCCGTTTGCAGGGATTTAATGCATTGCCGGGTTCCGAAGCAGTTTCCTTCCGGGTAAACGGTAACATGTTGATGAATAAGTTGCCCTATGGCCAGGTATCTTCCTACAGTAACTATATACAGGGCCCCACCAGGATAGAAGCGTTGAATGCAGGAGGAACAGTACTGGCTGCCGCCGAAGAGCAATTGCGCCCGGGACAAAACTATACGGCCTGGTTATATCCGGATGCAACCGGAAAAGCAAAGATCGTATTGGTGGCCAATGACCTGAGCGGACAGCTATATGCTTCCGGCACTGTGAACAATGGCAGCAACAGTGGTACTACTTTCAAACAGGTGCGGGAAGATTATATGTTCGACAGGCGCTTCCTGAATTTATCTCCCGATATGCCTTACCTCACCTGCACATTCAGCAATGGCTTGTCTGCCGGACGTGCAGCCGTAAATCTTCAACCAGGCGTTCCCGTTACAGAGCAGCCTTACATCCGGGGGAGCAGCTTATACTTTCTGCCCTATGAAATAATGGCTTACCGTTCTGCACCTGACGTAGTGCCCGGTGCATGGGCAAAAGATATCACCGTGCTGACCAGCGATCGTTTTGTAGCCCGCAGGGAACTGTATGAAGCAGTTGGTCGTGGCGTACCCACGCAGGAGCCGGGCATTTTTACCATCGCCCTCATAGGCCGCACAGACAACCTGGCCCCGGCAGCAGAGAAAGCAAAAATGATCATCGTTAAACATAACAGGTAATGAAATATAAACAGTTATTATGGGCGTTCAGCCTGGTGCTACTGTTGGCCGGATGCAGGAAAACAGAATATACTAAAATCGATACGCCCGCCTATCTCCGTGTGTTCAACGATCTGAACTATGTGCAAAGTATGGATACCAAAGACAGTAAATATCCTTCCCTGTGCATGATCATTAACCCGAAGATGGATGCTGCCGGCTTACCGGTAGGAGGTGAGATTGTAGGTGATTTCCTGGATAAACGTGCGCCCTATGCGCCACCTTATCCTTCCCATATCGGTAACAGTAATTCCGTGTATAATCCCGAATATCCCGGTAAAGAAACCGTACTGGCAGGACCCATACTGAACGGATTTGATCTCAGCAGCTGGGCGCAGGTGCCTTCCGGAAAACTCCGGATCATGTTTTACTACCGCAGCTATAACACGATCCCGTTTTTTCAGCTGGAAGAAAAACTGAAAAAAGATGTATTGCTCGATACCACTATCGATCTGACCGCCGGAGAAGTGTATACCCTGCATGTGCTGGAAAAGGATTTTAACACCAAGGCATGTGGTGTGCTGTTGCGGCAGGAGAACTTTCACAAATTATCCTTGTCTGATTCCAGCACCTATGTGAATTTCTATAACTACAGTTCCAAAGGTTTCGTAGAAGCCGACGCCCGCTTTAAACCTTTACGGCCAACGCTTAAATCGTTCCAAAGCGGTATAAAAGATACGATGAATATCTTTTATACACTTTTCAAATCCCAGGCTAATCCGGGGGCAGCACCCTTTCTGAGCAATTATAAAAATGTATTTATGGGAGTGCTGGTGCGCAACCAGGAAAGTAATCGTCCGGCTGTTTATCACAGTTTCCCGTTATGGGCGGACGCAGAAGCGGATCGTATCCACACCGATATGTGGCAGCGGTTTGAGTTGGTAACACCAGGTATAGATGTAGCCAATAACTCCTATAACACGGCCGTTGCCGGCAGGGAGCTCACGTTCGGAAATTTCGCTGCTGTCAACTGCCTGCTGAACGGACAAGTGGATATAGGCGGCGCAGGCTATCTGGCCAACGGCCTGATATTACCTAACGTGCTGGTGAACGTGCATTCAGGGAAATACAATCCGCGCACGTTCGCAACAGTTAATACGATTGAAGTGGTGAACAGTTCTGTATATCTCACCACTATCCAGCGGAAGTACCCGGCGCCGGTGTATTGAGCTTATTCAGATAATTAAAAACACAGCAAATGAAAGGGACATATTCCAACATCTATACCGTGCTTTTACTGCTTTCCAGCCTGCTTTTTTCATGTAAACATGAAGATCTGACAGTGCCAAAGCCGAATAAAGATATACGGCCGGCGGGAGACTTTATCAGGAACAATTATGATTTCAGTCTTTTTTACGCAGCACTTGAATACACCGGACTGGTGGCAGAATTGAATGGCAAAGGGCCTTTTACCGTGCTTGCTCCTACAGATCAGGCCTTCCATGAACTGGGTGTACAATTGCCGGGCGATTTTCAGAAAATGAATAAGGACAGTCTCCGTTTTGTAATGGCCTATCACATACTGCCTATACGTTTGTTGTCGTCAGATATACCTGTCAATGGTGTTGATATACGATATCAAACGCTGGCAGGGAAACAATTGTATGCGTCACTGGGTATGTTTTCGCCAGGATACAATTATCCGCAGAACTTTTTCACTTTCGGTGGTTGCCAGTTAGACAGAAGAGACATTACGTTGTCCAACGGAGTGATGCATACCATGAAAAAACTGCAGAAGCCTTTCCCTGATGTTACGGTGCAGGCCTGGTTAGCAGCAAGACCAGCCTACAGCATATACGTGGCAGGCTTAAAGAAATTTGGCTTGTGGGATGCTTTGGCCCGGCCCGGGCGCTTTACCATTTTTGCGCCCAACAACCAGGCATTTGCTGATGCAGGTATTACAATGGAGGACATTGCCGCGCTGAACCCCGCATTGTATGAGGGTGCACGCCTGTTCGGTGCTTACATCCTGTATGACCGGCAATATTTTATTACCGATAAAATAGTTTTCGGGATCATCAATGCCGAAAGCCGCTATAAGTACCGGGTGAAGGATGATGACTGCGACTTTGAATTAACAGCCTATTTCCAGGAATACACGGTATCGTTATCACATGTTCCGGGAGGTAACAGTCAGCCGGAAGTATTTGGAAGTGTTACCGTTCCTTCCACCGAATGGGTGAAGATGGATAATATCTGTGAGAATGGTATTGTGCATCAGCTGCCGGGATTAATGGTGAGGCTCGACCAGGCAAAGAAGTAACGGGATGAAAAAATAGCTTAAGTCGATTAATAGCGATTGCAAATAAAATAGATAAAAATGAAAATTTTAAACCGCCTGATCAAAGACATTTCCGGTTATGCCGGCAGCGGGCTGTTGACAGTTTGTTGCCTGGCGATACTCGCCACCGGATGCAGCCGGGAAGAATTTATGCCCCCGGCGGAGGGAGAACAGGTGCCTTATAAAGATACCGTTCATATTACCGTGAAAGAGGCGCTGGCCCAATCTCCCGCCAAACTGTTTTACCAGGCATGGCAGCGTAGTCATATGGATACCATCCTGGCTGCTGTTACAGATCCCAAAAGCGGTTGTACCATTTTAGCGGTCAGCGACGAAGCATTGCTGGCGGCAGGTTATACGGCCAGCAAAATACAGGGCATGGACCCAAAAGATCTGGACAGCCTGCTGATGTTTTATTCACTTCGCGGGAGGTTCGATGCACCGGCCTTGACTAACCGGGCAGATAACCTGATTGCCCTGAGTTTGCTCATGAGACCGGGATTGCGGGGAATGCCGGACCCGGATACACGTAATCCTTATGCCAAATGGATTTATTATTTCAAACAGCACCTGCAGGTAATGAATGGAAAGACTTATGTAAATGGACGGGTGACAGGCAGTGGTGTTTCTATCCCGGCAAAAGACGGATATGTATGGTTACTGGACAAGATGGTGCCCAAACCGGATAAGACCCTGCTACAGGTGCTCGAAGCGGATAGCCGGTTTACGATACTGCTGGAACTGTTGCGGCAAAGAGATGCGTTATACAACCAGATTTTTGAGGAAGGTGCAGGTTACTCTCCCAATGTAAATTTTTCTCAGTTCTATGGATGGGCGCTGAAATTAAATCAGTACACCGGAGAGGAGGACGACATAAACCTGCTGTTTACGACCATCTTTCTTCCCACCAACGATGCCTTCAAAGCGGCTGGTTTTAATACGGTGGAAGATCTGATGGCGTTTAACGAACGCCGTGGGCTGCCCCGTTATGAGGACTGGAGCATGAAAGGTCGGTTTGCAACAGATTCGCTGTTGAGTTTCCATACAAACTGGGGCATTTTACCAAAGGAGTCGGCAGGCGATTACCCGAGAAGTGGCAGTTACCCGGTATTCTACAGCAATATGTTCCCGGGCAATGCGGTGTCCCGTCTGATATTCCTGGCATCGTTTAAAGACCCTAATGGAACGGACTACGTTGATGACAGCTATTACATGCCGCTGGAATTCCATCAGGATGCTTCCGGCAAAACACAGGTAAAAGTAAAAGGCTCAGAGGCTCCGGCAGCTACCGTAACAGAAGCCGATATTCCCACGCTGATGGGTCCCCTGCATGCTGTAGACAGGCTACTTATTCCCAAAGGATTTAAACTGGATTAATGATGAAAAGGATCAATATACTTATACCGGTAATGTTGGCAGCAGTGCTGTGCTGGAGTGGTTGCACGAAAAATGATGCGGACGTTGCCGGGATCGATAACGGCCTGATCACGCTGGTGGTGGCCGATAACTTTAACCTTTCTTCCTTCGGCGCAGCTTTAAGGCGAAGCGGTATGGATGCCACACTGAAAACATCCGGCCCTTATACCGCATTGGCCCCGTCTGACGGCGCATTTAACGCCGCTGGTTTTCAGGGAATCGGAAACATACTGACAGCAGATCGCCTGCTGATGACCCGTATTGCCAACTACCATGTGCTGGAAGGGAAATATGAACTGAACAGATTGCCCTATCTGTTTAACCAGGAACTGCGTTCCCGGGGCGGTAAATTATTTGTTACGCACTGGATCAAGGGTGAGGATACCGTGATCACCATCAATGGAGCAAGGGTGCTGGCGCAGAATATTGAAGCATCCAATGGGCTGATACAGGTGATAAACCATGTGCTGGCGCCCTATGTGCACGAACAACTGGGGAATGCCGTAAAAGCAGAAGAGAATATTACGCTCTTCGCGCAGGCACTTATCACTTCCGGGCAGATGGAGACGATCAATAATTCAGGGCCTTATACGGTGTTCGCTCCATCCAATGCAGCGATGATGGCGATAGGTTATACTTCTGTACAGCAGGTAAGCGAAACCAATCCGGAAGTATTGAAGCGGCTGGTGAATTATCATATTATCCGCAACAGACGGTTCATCTATGACTATGTGCTGAGCACAGGTTCATCAAATACCAGCCGCCAGGTAATGCTGGATGGCAATACCGTGAATATTCAGCTGGGAGAAGATCCTGCGGAACCGGGGAGGTTAGGCACGATCATACTCAGCGGGACCGGTAACAACACCGGTGTGAATGTGGTGAAAAAAGATATCCTGACCGGCAACGGTGTATTACAGGTGATAGATGGTGTTTTAAAAATTACGCAGTAAGCATACATAATACTTAGAGTATGAAAAAAATACTACGAAATTCCGTGTTTGCGCTCACAGGCTTGCTGCTATTGCTGGCGGCAGGTGGATGCAGAAAGAAACACGATAATGAGGCCACCCCGGAAATGAAAGTGGCGCGTTATTATCCCAACAGCGGAAAAGCAGGTACGCTGATCACGATTGAAGGGGAAGGCTTTGGAACAGATCGTGGACAATATACTGCTACCGTATCTGAAACGGCTGTTGAAGTGATCAGTGCCACCGCAAAGGCGATTGTGTTGCGTGCACCTGAAAAAGGCGCCAGCGGCCCTTTAACGTTGAAATATCAGCACCGCTCATTCAGCATCGGGCAATATACTTACCAGACGTTGAGCGTGCAACGCATAACGCCGCTCAATGGTCCTGCCGGATCATCCGTGAATATCAGCGGCGAAGGTTTTGGTGGCACCGGTAAGCCCGCTGCAGTATTCATGAATGGAAAAGAGGCTATCGTGATAACCGCCAGCGATACCCTGCTGGTAGCAGAAGTACCCGAAGATGCAGGTACCGGACCGGTAACGGTGAAGGTAGACAATGCGGAATCGAGCGGACAGGAATTTACCTACCAGGCCATAACCAACATCCGTCCGCAGTCGGGTGGAAAAAACACAAAAGTGACCATCACCGGTACCGGCTTTGAAGTGCTGGCTGCCGGTAATGTGGTGACCTTTAATGGTAAGCCAGCAGAGGTAATCGAAGCAGGTACATCAAAACTGGTGGTAGTGGCGCCGGAAGGTGTGGAGACCGGGCCATTGGTGGTATCTATCCATGATCAAAAAACAACCGGCCCCGTTTTTACCGTTGTAGCACCGCCGCTTATCAATACGGTGTCGCCGCTCAGCGGTCCCCGTGGCGTTGAAATGACGATTTCCGGAGAAGGCTTCAGCAATGTGAAGGAAGAAAATAAAGTATTTCTCAATGGCGTAGAAGTGCCGTTATCCGCAGCGAGCAGTAAAGAATTAAAACTAACGATACCTGGTGGTACCGGTGATGGTATTGTGAAAGTGGTGGTGAATGACCAGGAAACAGCTGGTCCCCGGTTTAAAGACCAGCAGCTGGGTATTGTGACGGTAAGCCCGGAAAGCGGATTGGAGGGTACTTTGGTAACGATTATCGGCACCGGTTTTAGTAGTGTTCCGGCTGAAAATACCGTTTACTTTAATGGGGTGCCGGCAACTGTTACCACTGCCACTGCAACAACGCTCCAGCTGACTGTTCCCGCAGGGGTTAGTACCGGGGAACTGAAGGTTGTTATGAAGGGTGCAACGGCTATTGCACCAAAGTTATTCAGAAGGGCAGGGGTGATGACGCTGGCGGGTGGTCCGAATAGCAATACGTTTAGCTGGACCATCTCCAAAATAGCAGTAGACCGTAATAAAAATGTGTACGTTTCCAATAACACACAGGTGCATAAAATATCGCCTGATGGTAATGTCACCGTGCTGGCGGGCAGTGAAACAGGAGAGGGTGGTCAGAAAGATGGAACGGGTACAGCAGCAAGATTTAACTATATCCGTGGAATGGCGGTGGATAACAACGATAACATCTACGTAATGGATGGAGGGTTGCGGAAAATTACACCTGCGGGTGTAGTTACTACCGTAAGTACACAGTTCACAGGCGGTAGCCTGACGTTTGGCCCTGATGGTAATTTCTATACGGCCAGGGGATTTGAAGGCATCTTCCGGTATAATATCAACGGGGTTACGAAAATTTCCAGCATCGGGTTATTTGACGATTGCCGCCCTGCAATAGATAAAGCCGGTAACATTTACATCAGCAAAGATCAGTATGAATCCGGTGTCAGCTTTATTCCCAGCGGATCTGTGTTGGGTTACTATCCCAGGGCATTGATTGGTAATCCCTACAATCCGGGATACCAGGACGGATCTTTCGCCACTGCTTTATTGAATTACAATCTTACCAGCCTGGTAGCAGATAATAACAGTCTGTATATCCTGGACGGCGTGAGCTATGCCATCAGAAAAGCAGATCTGGTAGCGAAAGAAGTAACCACCGTCATTATTACAGAAGGAGGGTTTGCAGATGGTGCTTTTGATCAGGCCAGATTCGGATATGGCATGTCTGATATGGCAATAGACAAGGATGGTGATATCTATGTGGTAGATAAGGCCAACAAGGCTATCCGGAAGATCTTCCTGAAATAGCATTTAATAACAAACAGACCGTAACAATACAGGTATGAAGAAAATATCGGGATCTGCGTTCAGATGGACGCTCGGGTTACTTTTGCTCTTACAGTTTCCTTTAAGTGTATTTTCACAGGAAACAGGCGGTTCGCTAAGCGGCCGTGTAACAGATACGACAGGCGCCCCTATGGAAGGAGCAACCATTATGGCGCTGCATACTTCCACAGGTACAAAATATGGGGTGATGGCCGGTAAAGATGGTCGTTATTTTTTGAACAATCTCCGTATCGGAGGCCCCTATACCGTTACGGCCACGATGATGGGGATGGGAGTGGATACCAGGGAAGATGTTGTTATCCGCCTGGGTGGCAGCTTACAGCTCGACCTGGTGCTGAAAGGAAGTTCCAGGCAGTTAAATGCGGTGACGGTAGCGGCGTATAACGGGAAAGCCCGTACGGATAATTATGGTACGGGAAAAAATATCAGCAGTCAGCAGATACGCAATATGCCTACGGTTAGCCGCAGTATCACAGATATTACCCGGCTCACGCCCCAGGGGAGCCGGGATAACAGTTTCGGTGGCACCAATTTCCGTTACAACAACGTTACGATCGACGGGGCGGTTAACAATGATGCTATAGGTTTCAGTCCTTCGTTGGGAGGGCAGACAGGTACCTCCGGCATGGCCGGCAGCAGCACCCGCACCAACCCGGTTTCCCTGGATGCCATAGCGGATATGCAGGTGTACCTGGCTCCGTATGATGTAAAGATCGGCAACTTCACCGGTGGTTCTGTGAATGCGGTTACCCGCAGCGGTACCAACCGTTTCAGCGGCTCGGTGTATGGATTTGGTCGTAACGCCGCCATCACCGGAAAAGACCGTGTGGGTAGTCTTGGAAAAATGAACAGCGATTTTCATGAATACCAGGCTGGTTTCCGCGTAGGTTTCCCGATCATTCAAAATAAACTGTTCTTTTTCAGTAATGAAGAAATCACCAGCCGGCAGGATCCATCGCAACTATCTGCCGGGATACCGGAAACGGCGCGCATCCTGAGTAAAGAAGATGCAACGACGATTGCCGCCACCGTGAAAAACCGCTATGGCGATATCTTTGATGCAGGTACAGCAGGGGTGTATAATAACTGGAACAGGTCACAGAAGTTTTTTAACCGGGTGGACTGGAATATCAACGACAAACATCAGCTGGCGATCCGTAACAATACCATATTGAGCAAAGCCACTCATATGGACCGTGATCAGCAGGATTTTCGTTTCAGCAGTATGGCTTTCCAACAAACGAATAACCAGAGCAGCACGGTAGCGGAGCTCAAAAGCCGTTTCAGTAACAGGTTATCCGGAAATCTGGTGGCAGGGTTTACGATGGTGAATGATAAACGTGACCCGCTGAGCGATCCTTCGCTGCCGCAGGTACAGATCATGGGGCGCGCACCTGGCACAACGATCTATCTGGGAACAGACCGGGAAGCCAGTATCTTTAATATGCGTCAGCAAACGTGGGAGTTTACCGCCAATGTAAACTATGTAGCTGGTCGTCATAAGATCCTGGCCGGTACACATAATGAGTTGTACAATATCCGCTATGGGTTTGTGAATAGCTGGAATGGCCGGGTAGATTATTCAAGCATAGATGATTTTATAGCTAATAATCCTTTCCGTGTGCGGGGTAGTTACAACTACATCAATAACACGCGCGATTATATCCTGTCGCACCCTGCTGCAAAGTTCAATGTGAATATGTACAGCCTGTATTTGCAGGATGAAATCCAGGTGAGTGACCGTCTGCAGGTAACGCCCGGGTTGCGTGCCGACTTCACGCATTTGCCAACTGCTCCTGTGCTCAGCGATAAAGTGAAAGATATACTGACGGATCCCAAATTTGGTACGACATACACCTACACGCCATTGAACAGGATAACAAATAATTTTCTGAATAGCGTGCAGATATCTCCCAGGATAGGTTTTCGCTATGATGTGCTGGGCGACCGGAGCCTGATACTCCGGGGTGGTGCCGGGCTCTTTACCGGCCGCATACCCTTTGCATGGCTGGCTTATGCCTACTACAATACCGGCGATAGTTATGGCGCATTTGATCAGCGTGCCGACCAGAAACCTTTTACGCCCGGTAGCGATGCAATCCGACCAGGGCCCAATGGGATCGGAAGTTTCATTGAACAGAATGGCGCCGTTATCAATAACCCCAACAGTGGTAAAACACAGGTGGACCTGGTAGATAATCATTTTGTATTGCCACAGGTATTGCGTACCAGTGTAGGGATAGATTATGAAGCGGTGAACGACTGGCGCTTCACAGTAGAAGCCATGTATACGCGCAATATAAAAGATGTTCTTTTTCAGCAGCTCAATACAAAAGATAATCCCTACTGGTTTGGTTATGATACCGCCAGAAAACAGCCGGTGTATAGCGGAACGGTAGATCCCCGTTTCTCCAATACCTATTTACTAAGCAACACCAATCAGGGCTACAGGTATAGTGTTACCGGGACAGTGAGCAAACGTGCTGGTACAAAATGGGAAGCCAGCGCATCTTATACCTATGGCGAATCAAAAGACCTGAGCAACGGCGTGCGTAACTCCATGGAAAGTAACTGGCAGCTGAACCAGGCGATGGTACCGAATAATCCGGCTTTATCGCATAGTAATTTTGATATACGTCACCGTATCATTGCCAGTGTCAGCTATAACCAGGAATGGAAGGCTGCCGGGAAAACCAATATCAGCCTGTTCTTTAGTGCACAGTCAGGCAGTCCTTTTACCTATGGTATTGTTAACAATAGTATACAGGGTTTGCCACAACAGGTGTCCCTGGTGTATATACCGCAGCGTGGCGAGGCGGTCAGTTACTTTAAAGATCTCCCGGAAAAAACGGTGGAGCAACAGGCCGATGCGTTTAACCGTTTCATAGATGATAATAAATATCTGAACAGCAGGAGAGGACGGTTTACGGAGCGTAATGAAGGCCGTACACCCTGGAATATTCAGGCAGATCTGCATGTGGCGCATGACCTGTTTGTAAGCAAGAACAAGTCACGTTTTATTACCATCACGGCAGATGTGATGAACCTGACCAACCTGCTTAACAAGAGCTGGGGTATTCAGTATTTTTCTCCCAATACCTTTAATTCCACCAGCAGTGTGGGATTGACACCGGTGTTATTTCCTCCGCAGCAGAATAAAGACAATTATCCGGTATTTATTTTTGACGATCCCGGAAAACCATATAGTGTGGATTACTTTGGTTCGCGGGTACAGATGCAGGTGGGGGTGAGGTATACTTTTCAGTAAGTAGTTCGGTTTCTGTGCTACAGGATCACGACAAGACCTGGAATCTGACGCTTTGCGTGAGGTTTCAGGTTTTTTTATTAAAAATACTTTTGGCCAGAAAAATAAATTACTTTTAAAGCCGGAAATTTTTAATATACCTATGAAGAAATGTTTGTTTACCATCGCCCTTGGTTTTATTATTGTAGGCGTTCATGCGCAGGATTTACAAACCGTAACTACAAATGGGAATAAGACTACCAACCGTCTCGTATTGGGTACTCTGGATGATGGGTTTAGTAAACTCCAGGTGGCCGGAGGCGGGCTTATATAATGGATATTCCTATGTCGGCAGAAGAGAAGAAAAAAAGGAGAGAAACAATGTCGAATATTAAACTTAAATGAGTTATGCGTAATCTACTACTAGTGAGTTTTATTACTATACTATTGATTTCTAACATCAATGTTTGTTTTGCTAAATCAATTGAAGATAGCTTGAGCGCTAAAGTCATTTCTTATATAAAAAAAACAACAGGTAAGAGTAATATTGTTCATTTACCTCGACAAATAGCTTTTACTCTTTCATCAATATCTGAGGATGTAATTAGAAGAAATTATGTTAAGGGATTTGGCTATAACCATAGGAATGATTTCTTAAGTAAAGAACCATTGGTTAGAATGGTAGAAGATTCTTTGAAAGAAGTATCTAATAAACTAAATAGCTATTGTCCTATTGAGGTTGATAGTACCTCGGTTTATTTTGATAAGAAGAATAGTGGGAATGTATTACTGATAAGTCAGCTCTGCTCAGGAGTGTTATTCGCCGAATTGGCGAACAGCTATGGTGTCCTTATAGGGAAAGGTGGTGTTGAGCTCTCCGGGACAGTACAAACATTTATGTTTAAGATTGTAGATGGTGATATTTTTGAAGTTTATTCAGGGCTTATGTTTTGCAATTAGAAGGAGATATGTTGTTATCCATTTGGACTGACGATGGCAGGGATAAGTTCGAATGCGTTGAAAGGGAGTAACTGCTCTGAAAATCGCATAAAATACAACGGAAAAGAACTGCAGAGTAAGGAGTTTGGAGATGGCTCAGGACTTAAATTGTACGATTATGGAGCAAGGATGTATGATGTATAAATAGGGAGATGGCATGTGATAGATCCTTTAGCTGATATGATGCGTAGACACTCACCATATAATTATGCGTTTGAAAATGAGATATAAGATATTTATCTATATAATGTTTATCCTTATTCTTCCGGTTATTCTGATTGCTCAGAATGTAAAGTTAGGACATACAGATTCATTATTTATAGAATGGAATAAGGCCACGATTCAGTCTATAGAAAATCAGATAAAAGTAGCTACAGATAAATCGGTAGAAGCGCTTTATTTGAATGAGGATTCAGCATTTAGAGGCTATATAGAGATTGAAAATATAACAACAATTAATCGTAGGTCAGTGCGTTATCTTTTCTTAAGCGCCTTTAATTCTTATTATCACAATTGTGGTGATGAAATTTACGTTGTGGAGGCGAATGAATCTGGAGAGAGGGTCCGGATCTGTAACTATGTATTGTCTTTAAACACTGCAACCAATAGTGTAGATATTGTAAGATTTCTTCTGATTGGCGAAAAATGGATTAAAGATCTCGGCACAAATGTGAAGATCGATAACTTAGCAACGAAATGGAGAAAATTTGAGACACAAAGAGTAGCAGATACTACGCAGGGGGTAAATGATGATGTTGTGATAGTAACAATGATAAAAAATGGAGTTATCAGATATTCAAATTATTATCCAGAAGGAAGACTGACAAATGATAATCTGATTGAGAGTACACTGTTAGCACCTGTTAGAAATAGAGTATTATTTTGATTTGTGAAGTTCTCATTAGGAGGCAGATTACCATCCCTATGGACTCACCATGAGTAGTATATCTTCAAATGCACTTAAAGCCGCGAATTATCCGCAGAGTTGGAAGAAATATAATTCATATGATAACCAGGGGTGTGGTGGCGGATTGTGTAATCCGGGGCTCACTCTAATAAATAGCGGAAATGTTGGGATTGGTATATCAAAACCTTAGTCATTATTGTCAGTAGCAGGAACAGTTACCGCTCAAAGGGTAAAAGTAACTTTGATGGTTGAAATGGGAAATGTTGATAAGGATGGAAAAAATGGCAAGGGTACCAACTCAAGTGTAAGGCATAACCCACTTAATTTGAATGATGGTTCAGATCATACTACGGCGATAACAAATGCAGACGGGTTTCGTTTAAGAAGATAGATTCCTTCGTTGTTAAATGGAACCAGGCAACGATAGCTTCCCTGGAAAGGCAAAAAGTTATGTCAAAAGACGATAATGTAAAGGATTATTACAATCAGCGGCTACTTGCTACTTTGTAGAATTGTATACTTATTTACTTGACGGCTGGTATCAGAATAAAGTAATTAAGATCACATCTCACAGGCTTCGAGAGCCATTAAGTAATCTTCTTGTAAATTTGAAAAAAGGTTTTAACAAGGATGATGTAATAATAAGTCATTTTGTGTATGATATGAATGATATGATAAAGATAACTTCCGAGTATTATTTGCATACGACACTATCTTGGGATAGTGGGATAAAACAGCTATTAGATGCTTATGATAGCAATAATTAATGACTCGTTTGATGATGAGAAAGGAAGAGTCATTACTATCCTTTTGGGTTTACCATGAGCGGGATATATTCAGATGTGTTTAAAGAATCGAATGGAGGGGTATAACTTCAGGCAGGGCTTCCCATACTGCAGATCGGTTGCGCTAAGTTTTACGATCTTAACAGACTATGTAAAACGCCGGCATGAAACCTCTGCTAACTTTAATACTGTTGGTTTTGTCCACTGTTTGTGCTAAATCCCAAAACGAGCAGAAAGTATTACTTACAGGTCGGATTTTAGAAGCGGGTTCCAAAATGCCTATGTTTGGAGCGGCTGTTTCTATTTTGAATGCAGATTCATCCAATACGCCATATCAGGCAATTTCCGATGTAGCGGGCCGGTTTTCGATTCCGGCTATCAGGCCTGGTTCTTATCAAGTATATATACGGTACTTAGGGTATCAGCCGGTAATGAAGCGTATATCTTTAAGTAAAGATTCTCTCAGAACGGCTTTGGGAGATTTGTATATGGTAAAGAATGGCGTCACATTGGATGAAGTTAAGATTATACAAACCCCGCCTCCCGTTAAAGTAAAAAAAGATACGCTGGATTATAGTGCCGCTGCATTTAAGACTAATTCGCAGGACAACCTGGCGCAGCTGATGCGTAAAGTTCCGGGTGTAGAGGTGATGCCGGATGGGGCCTTAAAAGTTAACGGCGTACTGGTAAAAACGGTGCTTATAGATGGGAAGGGGTATTTTGGAAATGATACCAGGATGGCGAGCAAATATCTGTTATCAGGTTTGGTGGAAAGGATACAGATCATTGACCGGGTGCCTGAGGAAACGGATGCGCGGAGTTCAAGGGTAGATAAGTTTGAGAAGGTTATTAACCTGGTCATTAAAAGAAGCAGTTATAATGCGTGGAACGGCTCGGCCTCGGCAGGAATAGGCACGGAAGGACATTATAATGGAGGCCTGAGTTTAAACCGGTTGAATGCAGACCAGCAGATCAGCATTATTGGTGGGGCCAATGATGTAAACGGTTTTGACCGGAACCTCGATCCAATGGGGAATAATGGACGCTCCAAAATCTGGAACGCCGGTGTCAATTATAACCAGGTGATTTCCCCTAAACTCAGCGTGGAGACTTCATTCAGCGTTTCAGATAATACCACTAACATTCAAAGTGAATCTACCCGCCGGAATACTTTGCCAGATTCCAGTTTTACTACCCAACAGGATCAGGTGTCCCATCTGCATGCGCAAAGCCAGTTCCTTACGCTGAATCTTACCTATCAATTGGATAGCTTGTCCACGCTTATTTTACGCAATCAGCTGGGATTTGGCCGGAATGACAATGAGCAGCAAAGTAATTATGAATCCCGAAGTGATAGGGGATATCTGATGAATTCCGGTAGTTCAGGAGCCAATGAGCATAGCAATAATTTCCAGTATAACAGCCAGTTGATCTATACCCGCAAATTTAAGCGGCAGGGGCAGACCTTAAATCTACAGTTGGAATACGGCATGGGCCGGTTATCCGGAGCCCCTTATAACCACTCTCAAACGCTGTATACCGGAGGCGATGGACAAGCGCGTACCGATAGTTTTAATTTATACAATAAGCAGCTGAATAAGACAAATGACGTGCAATTTATAGCAACATATGCTCATCCATTAGCTAAGGGGCAGTACCTGGACTTCAGCTACTTATTTTCCAGTCACCTGGACCGCAATAAGAAAGATGTATTTGATTTTGATCCGCTTAAACAGCATTTCGACATACAGAATGATAGTCTCTCTGCTGATCAACGTGCCGGAAGCTACATTCAAAATATGGGACTTGGTTACAGAAAGGAGGGGAAACGCCTGGATTATTCGCTTGGTCTGAACCTATTCCTTAACGCTCAGGACAGCCGTCTCCTCAATTTCAATCAATCAGCCACGCAGCGGTTAACTTCACTGCTGCCTTTCCTGGTTATTAAATATAATATAGATCCCACCCATCGGTTACGCCTGGATTATTCATCCACGGTATTGCCACCATCTTCCAGTCAGCTGTTGCCTGTTCCGGATTATAGCAATCCTTTACTGATCAGTAAAGGTAATATGGACCTGCGTGCGTCGCGCACTGACCAGCTGAGTGTAGCATACAGATTCATCAACCCGGTTAGTTCCCGGAGTTTTCTGGTGAAGCTTTCTGCAGAATTCCAGCGGGATAAGATTACAGAGAATACCACCCTGGATACCCTCGGCAGGCAGTTTATTACACCGGTAAATATCAATGGTCCGATATCGGGAACCATTGTTATTTCCAATACCTTCCCGATCACCCGGCTTCATGCCTTCCTGAATGCTAATACATTATTTAAAATGAGCAATGAGGTCAGTATGAATAATGGAATGCTTTTGAATAGCCAGCGTTTAATGGGCCTTCAGAGTGTCAGTTTTAATTATAGCCATAAACAGGCCTGGGACGTGATGGCCATGACTAACCTGGTTTATAACGGCAACCGGTATGGCCGGTTTTATCAACCGGATATTAATACCCTGGACCTTTATTTTACTTTAAAGGGAAACATAAACCTGCCGTCAGGCTTTCAGTTGGGAACAAAAATTAACTACTTCCAGGCTACCGGAAGGGAACCGGGATACAACACTGATCAGCTGATCTTTAATTTTATGATAGGCAAACAACTATTCAAAAAGAATGCAGCTTTACAGCTATTGGTTTATGACTTGTTTGATCAGACGAATGCGCAGAGCAGGAATGTCGGCGAAAGCTATATAGAGGATATCAGGACAAACCCCTTAACCAGGTTTGGAATGCTATCTTTTACCTGGTTTTTTGGACAAAAAGACGCCCGTTAATTATAATTCAGCGCACAAACCGGAAAGAGGACCTGGTTAATCTTTTGCGTTAACGAGGTGATGATGCGATCCCTTACCTCAGGCTGTATCTCCATGTAAATATGGAAAAGCAGAGATTCCCAGCGGCTCGCCGGGATATTGTTCTTTTCATAATTTGAGCCGATGACAAAGCCATTTTCAAATTTAATGGTGGGCTGCTCAAAATTCAATAATACGGTAAACGGGCCATAAAGGTTCGTCAGCAGGCGGTACAGGGCACCATCTTTCAGGTATTCTCTGATCAGGTATTTAGACTCCCTTTTGAATAATAATTTGATGAGCATGACTTCAATAAGTGCCGGCGGCACATGGTGGATGGAGGCCTCATCAATACAAACAGCTTTAAATTCGGAAATGGTGTGCTGGCTCATATAGATAAATTGGTTAATGATATACTCGTTAAATGCAAACAATAATCATCTCAATTAAACCTGACAGTATTGGCATCCAGGCTATACTTTATCGTTGTTACGGCAGCAAGGTTATTTAGAAATACGGTAATATCTGCGTTTTTATCGATTCCGCCGGTGAACTTTTGTTCCAGTAATTTTGGGTTGTCTATACTTACCGAAACGCCATACCAGCGTTCCAGAACGGTTTTGATTTCGGTGAGGTCGGCGTTTTTAAAGGAATAGTTTCCTTTTTTCCAGCCCAATACCACTTCGTTCTGTGATTGTTCTGTAGTAATTCCCGCATCTGGATTGATCGTAGCTGTTGTACCTGGCTTTAAGACCAGTTTCGAGGTTTGCGTCACTACCCGAACGGAACCTTTGATGAGTGAAACTTTAGTATGTTTCTCATCATAGGAGTTCAGGTTAAATTCGGTTCCCAGCACTTGCACATCGCCTCCTGGTGTATGCACCACGAAAGGGCGCCTGGCATCTTTGGCAATATTCAGGTATGCTTCGCCCGTTACGCTGATCTCCCGGCTTTGCCCGAAGGTAAACGGGAATTTGACTGTAGTACCGGAGTTTACCTGCAGCAGGGATCCGTCATTTAATTTAATACTGATTTGTTTCCCAGCCGGGACGTTTAGTGTATTGGTGCCACTTTGCGCGCCGGTGAAACTGAGTATTTCATCTTTAATAGCGACCTGTACATCCTTTAATGCAATGCTTTGAGTTGACTTGCTGAGGTCAATTTCCTGGCCATCAGCAAGTTTCAGGACAACTCCTTTGGGATTAACATGCGAGTCTTTCAGGCTGATAATGGATGTTTTATCAGGAGTGAACAGACGAGGTAAGTTTTTGATTGCAATGATGGAAATACAAATGGCGGCGGCGTATCCAATATAAGGCAGCCACCTGATCGATTTTTTATGGGTGGTTAACTCAGGAACTGGTGTATCGATTTCTTCGGGTGTAAATGGCTTCCAGATTGTTGGATTATCGATTTTATGAAAGTTGGTTAAAAGCTCTTGTTCCGTGAAATTTCCACAGAATTCTATCCAACGCTCCTGGGTAGGTTTATCGGTGGCGATTTGATCCAGCAGCGCACGTTCCTCCTTTTCAGTGAGGGTGCCTGCGCAAAGTCTGGCAAAATCGTATTCAATATCATCTTTTATTCTGAACCTCATACTCGGGAATTAAACACATGATTTCGATTAACCTTCTAATCGCGTCAATATTTATTATTCGTAATCACATGAAGTTTACAGGAAATGGGGGCATAGGAGCCGTCCACTTATATATAGACACTTGTATGAAATAAAATCTTCAAAGCCACTATATATTTTTTTTATTTTAATTTTTGGTGTATTTGTGCTTTTCATGAAGTATTGTGTCTATTGAATAGACACCTGGGTAAAGCACTATCTTCAAAACTGCCCATATTTCTTTTAGTCTTTGGAAGTAAGCATAAGTATTGATTTCCGGTAACGCCCGTATTCAGGGCAGTTCCAGGTCAGGATTGAAATTTTTTAGCCGCAGTCCCAAAAGCTTAATGGCATAGTTCAGTTGGGAACCGACGGTTTTTTTACTGATTTCGTTCGCCTGAGCAATTTCAGCATAGGACATTTCCTGGAAATAACGCATTTCCAGGATTCTTTTAGAGGCAGAGGGTAGGGAGGCAATTGCATCACGCAACAGCTTGTTCAGCAGGATCTTTTCAATCGCGGTTTCCGGCATGACGATTTCATCAGCCTCTTCCAATACGATCAGGGATTCCCGGACCAGCTTGTCCCGGACATAATTGAGCGCGCGGTTTTTAATCGCCACACATAGGTATGACTGGCAATTTTGGATCTTATCCAAATGCTGCCTGTCTTTCCATAAGTTCACAAATGCATCATGAACCAGTTCCAGACATGCAGCTTCATCTTTGATGAAAGTCCGGGCATATATGTAAAGCGCTTTCCGGTGTTTACTAAATAACTCTTCGAAGGCTGGAACATTTCCCTCCCTGATCAGTTGTAGTAAATAACCATCTTCATGACTTTTAGCTATCATGATGTAAGGACAATCTGTTTTGAAATTATGGGCCGGTGGTTATCTGGTAATTGAGGAAAAGCAAAAATTAAACATTACGCTGATGTTTTTGACGATGCCGGATAAGTAAGTTTTAGTTTTAATTAAGTTCTTGCCGGAGTGCAGACCAAATCCCCATTTGGTTGCCTGCTCCGATGATACATAGAGTGATCTGTCCAGTTTGTTAAATTTTAGTTTTTAGCCGTCGTTTGGATGAGTTGAAGCCCATTACAAGATTTACGAGTCAAAAAAAACTTTGGATTTATTTTATTCAAAAAATGACAATTTTTTTTGAATAAAAGGTTAAATCCTTATCCACTGTACATTCTTAGGTGACAATCATATTTGCAATTCCCTACATTGGTTGGTGGCGGTGCGAAGATTAGAAATATTTTTTTATTTTTTTTATTTTTCTTTTGAAGTTTTTCTTCACGGCAAGTGTCTTTATAAATAATGATTGTCCATTTCAGCTTTTTTCCCCGAAAAGCGATAAATAAATTTTAGAGCCGTAGTTAGTGAGCACTGAAGTTTACGCTATTGTAAACTTGACACCTGCTTATTAAAATGAATAGACATTTACTCCGCAATGTTATTGCATCCCTACTCTGTATTGGAATAATACAGCAAGCCTTCGGCTTTCAGAAAATAGCTGCCGATAATGATAAGCTGGTCACCCTGAATTTTTCTAATGTACCATTGGGAGATATCCTGACGGAGATCCAGGCACAGACAGGGCTTGTCTTTTTTTACAGCAATAATATTCTGAATGCTGCCGAGCGAAAAACCATTCGGGTATCAAAGGCCCCCGTTAATCAGGTCCTGCACCGGCTGCTCGATGAGCGACGGGTTTCATGGAATGTAAATGTGAATGAGAAAGCCATTAGAATTGTACCTAAAAACGCTTTGGGCAACGTTGTGCTCAGCAGCGATTCAACCCTTAAACCTTTCATTGGCAGAGTAACCGATAGTAAAGGCCAGCCTTTGCCTGGTGCAACAGTTAAGGTTAAAGATTATCCACTGGGTACCACATCTGATGTTTCTGGTGTTTTCAAAATATTTAACCTGCCCGTACATTCAGTACTTCAAATTTCATTCACCGGCTTTGAACCGCAGGAAGTTGCGGTTGAGGGGCGCTCAAATCTGGATATTGTATTGTCTGCTGGTTTGAAAGACCTGAATGAGGTGGAAGTGGTGTCAACAGGTTATCAGAAGTTGCCAAAGGAGAGAGCAACGGGATCGTTTGCGTATGTTGATAATAAATTACTAAACCGCAGCGTGAGTACAGATGTTTTAAGTCGTCTGGACGGTGTTACCAGTGGTTTGATTTTTAATAAGCAAGCAAACAAAATAGGGGGTGATCCTAATAATGGTGGTGACCCTACCATCAGCATACGCGGTAGAAGTACCCTCTTTGCCAACACGCAACCGCTTGTTGTTCTGGACAACTTCCCATACGAAGGAGATCTGCAAAACATTAATCCGAACGATATTGAATCAGTCACGATTCTGAAGGATGCAGCTGCAGCGAGTATTTGGGGCGTTCGTGCTGCTAACGGTGTTATTGTATTGACTTCAAAAAAGGGGAAGAGCAACCAAAAGCCAAAGGTTTCTTTTAACACAAATATCAATGTCATTGACAAACCGGATATTTATGCTGTACCTCAGATGAGTTCTAAGGAATCAATTGAATTGGAAACGTTTTTTTTTAATAAGGGAAAGTATAATGTGTTTTTGAATTTTGCGCCTTATTCAGTTCAGTCACCTGCTGTAGATATTTTGGATAAACGAAAAAAAGGTTTAATTAGTGATGCCGATGCTCAAGCCCAACTGGACCAGTTATCCAATATTGATTACAGATCCGATTATAGTAAGTATTTCCTCCGTAAGGCAATTAATCAACAATATGCGTTATCTGTAAGTGGAGGAGGAGAGAATAACCAATACTATATTTCTGGCGGTTTTGATAAGAATCTTGCTAGTCAGATACCTAACGATTACAACCGCTTCACTTTGAATGCGCGGAATACATTTCAATTTTTAGAAAAGCGATTGGAATTTTCGAGTGAAATCTTGTTTACAAAAAGCAAAACTGAAGGGAATTCAAATAATTATGTAGCGTTAAACCCGTATGAAAAGCTTGTTGATGCTTCCGGAAAAGCATTACCTGTAGTTCGCGACTGGCGACAAGCCAGTAAAGATGCATTAAGTAATAAGGGACTACTGGATTGGAATTACTATCCGTTTGATGAACGTTTAAACCAAAATAACCAATCAGATCTTTCCGACTATAGAATTAATCTTGGATTGAATTATAAGATTTATAAGAATGTAGTGTCATTTGCAATAAATTATCAGTACCAACAAGGTAATGTGAACCAGTCAACGTTGAATGATGAAAATACTTATTCTACCCGGCTTTTGATTAATCAATTTAGCCAGATTGATCCAACAGGAATTATTACTTATCCTATTCCTCTAGGTGGGATATTAACCAATACGAACACGAATTATAAGAGTAATACTGGCAGGGCCCAATTGAACTATAGCCAAATTTTTTCAGGAAAACATGCAGTGAATGCCTTAGGCGGTTTTGAAGTCAAAGATTATAATGCCTTTAGCATTACAAACCAACTATATGGTTATAATTCAGATAACGCAACCAGTGTGCCTGTAGATTATTTTACCATCTTTCCATATTCCATTGGAAGAGGGAGTGATAGAATTCCTAATTTTTATGGTCAAAACGGATCCTCTGACCGATTTGTATCTTATTATGCTAATGCCTCCTATTCTTATCAATATAAGTATACATTTTCCGCAAGTGCGCGTCGTGATGAGTCAAATTTGTTTGGCGTTAAAGCTAATCAAAAGGGTATACCATTATATTCTTTGGGGCTGTCCTGGGATATTAGTAAAGAAGCATTTTATCATGTAAGTTTTTTGCCTTATTTGCGTATTCGGGTTACCGATGGATATAATGGTAATTTAAGTAAAAATTTGTCCGCGTATACTACTGCTAAATCAATGGGTTATACGAACATATATAATTCTCCTCAACAAACTATAATTAATGCTCCAAATCCTCAGTTAAGCTGGGAGAAGGTGCATGTAATAAATATTGGAATCGATTTTGCATCCAGTGCAAGCCGCATTTCTGGTAGTGTAGAGCTATACTCTAAAAAAGGTCTCAATTTAATAGGAAACAGTCCGATTGCTGCACAAACAGGTGTTATCCAGTTTACAGGTAATACTGCAGATATGCTTACACGTGGATTAGATTTCACGCTTAATAGTATAAATACCAAAGGTGCCTTACTTTGGACTACGAATTTTCTATTAAGTGTAGTCAAAGACAAAATTACCTCCTATAAGCTTCAAACTGGCGTGAATGATTATTATGTCACTCAGAACTTTTCCAATCCATTAGTAGGACGGCCATATTCTTCTATTTTTTCTTACCCTTCAGCGGGCTTGGATACTACCGGCGACCCTCAGGGATACATTGATGGTAAAGTAACTAAAGACTACAATGGAATTTTGAATTCTACAGATCTGTCAAACCTTAAATATATGGGCACTGGCACACCAACGGTATTTGGGAGTTTAAGAAATAACTTTTCATATAAAGGAATTGATCTGTCTTTTAATATTTCATATAAACTCGGATATTATTTTAGGAGAGGCTCGTTTACAAGTTCTGGTTCTATATTCAGACAGGCTGACTATGATAAGCGCTGGCAAAAAATTGGAGATGAGAATTCAACGATAGTACCCGCTTTAAAATGGCCAATCGATAATCAGAAAGATCAGTTTTATCGCGGTTCGGAGGTCTTAGTGGAGAAAGGTGACCATATCAGATTACAGGATATTCAGGCGGGATATAATTTTAAATTTCGCCACGGACAATATTCTTTCACGAATTTAAGGATATACGGATATGTAAGCAACTTAGGAATAATTTGGCGGGCGAATAGATTAGGTTTAGATCCGGATTATACTGGTAATGCCAATTATTTGGTTCCAAACCCTAGAAGTTATGCAGTAGGAATAAATGTCAATCTCTAAATCTTAAATCCCGGCTTTATGTTAATACAAAAAATGTTCCTCACCACCTTTTTTATTTTGGTATGTTGCTGCTGTTCCAAAAGTGCTTTTTTAGATAAAAAACCCAATACCAACATTGTCATCCCATCAACCTTAGATGATATGACACAACTATTAGACAATCAAGATGTCTTTAGTTTTTGTACACCGGCGTCAGGTATCATGTCAGCGGACGAATATTATTACCCTACACAGGAAAGTTTTGATGCTGTTTTTTCGAAAACAGAGAAAAACTGCTTTACATGGAATAAAGATATTTATGGTGGTGAGAAGGAAATTCCAGAATGGAATGCTCCGTATAAAGCCATTTTCTATAGCAATGTTGTATTGGAGGGATGGGAAAAATTAAGTAATGGTGAAAAAGAAAGTGAAAAAGGTGCCTACGTTAAGGCCTGGGCACTGTTTAATAGAAGTTATAATTACTTTAACCTGGTTCAGGCTTTCGCGTTACCATACGATCAGGCAACGGCTAGTAGTGATTTGGGAGTTCCACTAAAGCTTACAGCTGATATAAATGATGTACAAAAACGAGCCACTGTTCAGGAAACGTACGATCGTATAATTTCTGATTTAGAAGCATCTATCAAATTATTTACCATCGCAATTTCAAGTAAAAATTTGAATAGGCCTTCAAGATCGGCAGGCTTTGCTCTCTTGGCAAGAGTATATAATTATATGAGGAATTATGATAAATCTCTACAGGCTGCTGATAGTTCGCTATCAATTTATAGTACTTTAATCGATTATAATACACTTGATCCGGAAGCATACGAGCCTTTTACAAATTATAATACTGAATTGGTTTATTATTCTATTACCAATACAACTTACCAGGCGGTAACAGTGAATTCAGGTAGTTCAACAATTGACACTGCTTTGGTAGGACTGTATGATCAAAATGATCTTCGTAAAGCTATCTTTTTTAACGTTGATAAAGAAAATTATTCCATGAGAAGTGGGTATAACGGAATAGGTGGCTACCCGTTTACAGGCCTTGCTGTGGATGAGGTTTATTTATTAAAGGCAGAGGGGCAGGCAAGGGCTGGTTCATTGGACGCGGCAAAATCAACACTCAATTCTTTGTTGATTAACCGGTATAAAACTGGCACGTATAAACCCATGACAGGTACATCAAAAACAGAAATTTTAAATGCCATAGTGAGTGAAAGACGTAAGGAATTAATTTGGAGGGGATTAAGATGGTCTGATATAAAGAGATTAAATAAGGAAGGAGCAAATATTACTTTGAAAAGAGTAATTGGGTCTACCGTTTTTACGCTGGCACCAAACGACCCAAGGTATGTTATGCCAATTCCAGATGATGAGATTTCTTTGAGCCATATACAGCAGAATCTACGCTAGATATTTGATAAGCACAAAAAGATCACATACAAAGCGCTTGTAGGGTTTAAATATTTTGTTGCCCTCATCAATGCCCTTAGGAGGGGCGTGGATGAAAATATCTGAGTTCCCCTCCTGGAGTTCGCCAATATTTGGGCCGATCCGGAGAGCCAGATCAATTTTATTCATATACCCAAAACAAACGATAACCTAACAACTAATTTTTATTATGAAGACAATATGGCTTTATTTTTTTCTCTTTTTGTCCTGCATATTTACAGTAGGTGAATCTGCAGCAAAAGATATTCAAATTAGCATTAGAAATTATGATTCAACGATAGTTGGACAACCTATTCAGATCGACTTTTTTAACAGAGTTTCACTTGTGGGCAACTGGCCTATTTCCGAAACTAAGGGGGGAGAAATTGGGGTTATTAATAAAACTAGTGTTATCAACTTTTCTGGAAGAGAAGGATATCTTAGGTTTAATGTGCCGAATATATATATGCATAACTTTGATGGGTATCCAATATTTGTAAAGGAAGGTGATGATGTGATTATGACTCTTCGGAATGGAATAGTGAATTTTGAAGGGCCACAGGCTGCTCGGTACAATTGCCAGATTAAACTATTGAAAACTCATTTTACTTCACGGGTATTTAATATGAAAGGCAACATTGATAGTGCTTATTTGGGTATAATTATGGAGGATTATGATCTATATAAAAGTAAATTATTACGGATACTTAATCAGTTTAAAAATAGAATTGATAGTCATGACTTTGATATAATTCAGCGCAATGTGATTTGGGAGATCGAGCTTATGCGTATATCATTCATAAGAAATTCAGCAATGATGAGTCCTTCTGATGATGAGAAGATAATATGTTTTAAGTTTTTGAAAAGTTTTTTAAGAAGTGGATTTCTAAAGATGCCTGATAAAGTGGATTTGTTTTCTTATTCCTTTTATGATTATTTATTAAAAAAGGAGATGTTGCTGGCGGAAATAAGTGGATTTGAAAGTGGAACTGGTGCCCATTTTGAAACTCTTTATTCTAACATCGTTAATAATTATGTTGGTGTATTGAAAGATAGGGTTCTTGCTGGTTCTATTTTAGGATTTGTTCCGTTTAGAGATACCACTGATTTTTATAGAGATAAAGCACTGAAAGTGATTTTAGATCCGTTTAGTAAAGATATTTTGACTAGAAGCCAGATTGTTTTTGGTGCTGGCATGCCGGCATTTGAGTTCAGATTACAGGATACCACAGGTCACTTTTTTTCATTGTCAGATTTTCGAGGGAAAATAGTAGTAGTAGACTTTTTCTTTAAGGGATGCACGGGATGCGCGCATCTTGCTACCGGAATGGATGAGGTTGTGCCAAGGTTCAAAGGCGATTCCAATATTGTTTTTATTTCAATTAGCGTAGATAAGACAATGAGCACTTTTAAAAGCTCTGTGAGAAGTGGTATTTATACCAATCCTGTTAGTATCAACTTATATACAAATGGAAAAGGAGAGGACCATGAAATAGTTAAATACTATGCAATTAGTGGTTATCCTTTCTTAATGGTTATTGACAGTGAGGGAAAGATAATGGATTGCAATCCGCCATATCCTAATTTCGGAGAAGGGTTTACTCAAAAGTTTATTGATATACTTAATTCATCACTGAAAAAATTGGAACTCAGCAAATCTTAGCTATCCAGTAAGATTTTATAACAATAATATATTCCGATGCAATTTGCCAATCCGGTATTATTGTTTGGGTAAATCAATGGAAACCTAGTGAGCAATTTGCTCACTAGGTTATTGGAATGATTAGATATACAGCTTGTTACCGCCGGTTGCTGTTGCACCTGCAGCAGTTAAGGTAGCTTTGGTAGTACTGTTACCAAGGTCTATCGTTGTTGTGTAACTGCAAGGGAGACTTGCATTTTGAGAACATTTGCTTGAAACATAAGTGCCAGCTAACTTTTGGTATACGTTAGGGGCAGTCTGTACGTATCTGAAAGTTACGCGACTGGTAGAAGCAATGGCAGATGATAAACCAACAAAGGCTGCAGCAGCCACGAGAACAAATTTTACGCTTTTCATTTTTTTGTGTTTTAAATGGTTAAGAGAAATTGAATTTTTGATACTTGCAAGTATAATTTGAAATGGATTAATTCATAACTTAGTTGATATGAAGCCATTAACTTTGTTAATGGTAAATTATTAACCCATTATATTTTCGCAGTTTTTAAGTTATTGTTAAATATATAGTTTATTGCCTCCATATCCTCTTGCTCCAGCTGCTGTAAGCGTTGCTTTTGTTACAGTCATTCCCAGGTCAACTCCAACTGTGTATTCGCAGGGCGATATCGCATTATAAGTACATTTGGATTGATTATATGCGCCAAGGAGCTTTATATAATAATTAGGGGAAATCTGGACGTATGTAAAAGTTACCCGACTCTCTAATGCAATCGCGGATGATAAACCAATGAAAGCGGAGATAAATACAAGCAATAATTTTTTGTAGTTCATATTTTTGGTATTAGCAGATTTAATAATTTGCCTGACAAGAATTCGTCTTAAGAATTTTGCTGGTATTTTGATACATACCTATTTGTCTCAGGTAACAATAACCGAAGAGGGTTTTGGGAGTCTATTGTTGTATTGTGATGAGTTGAATATTTCGATTTTTATATAATTTAGTTAACATGTCTTCCGTTGAATTCATGTCCGGTGAAGAATCCTGCAATTAAAAGCTCCGGAAATTATATGCTTAATGCAGAGATATTTGTTCACCTGAATAGCCGAGATTTTGCTTTTTATTATCGTTTTTATCAATTTGATAATCCAGGTATATAGCAACTACACTGATGATCACAAAAAACATATTAAATACCAGATGCTGTTGCCAGGAAAATGAACTGATTACTCCACCGCAACTACAAGGAATTCTTCCATAGTAATTCAGATTAACTAAAACTACATAACCGGTAAAACTTATTAAAAGCGCTGTAGTTAAAAATAATCCCACTCTTCTTAATTTAGCAATGGCAAGAAGAATTACAGCGATAATTTCAGAAAAGGGGACTGCATAAATTAAGAAATTTTGGAGCCATGGTAATAACGGTTGGGCTTTCATTGCCAAACTATGTTCTTCAAACTTCATTAGTTTGATTGAGGCAGTGTATACAAATAGTATGACTAGCATAGCAATGCATAGTTCCTGAAGAATTTTTTTAGTTTTCATATGGATGAACGTTTATTTGACCTGTTTTGATTTTCCCGTCCTTGAGATCCTCTACATACTTTTTTATTTCAGATTTCAAAGCAAGCATGTTCGGACGAATAGAAGGATCAGGGTTTAATAGTCTATGAATCAACGTAGTGATAAGTATCGAGTCAGAATACTTATTGATTTTTTCTAGGACTTCCGGGTACTCCTTTGGAATTAGCGTGGAGGGATGTTCACCCACAATTAGATACGCAAGCAATGCACCTAAACTGTACATGTCGACTTTTTCTGTCGGTCTGTCTAAGTTAGATTGCTCCGGCGCCACGTAACCTAATGTTCCCAATAGGAAAGGTATTTCTGGCTCATTTGTTTCCAGATTGAAGCTTAATTCGAAATCAATCACACTGACTTTATCCTCTGAGTTAACTATAAAGTTGTGGTCCTGGATATCTCTATGGATATAGCCAAGTTCATGTAGCTTAGTAACAATTGATAAAATTTGGATATAATAGTCTAAGATTTTTAGCTTAATTATTGTGGAAAGATAGATCCATGATACTCCATCCTTCAATTCGGCTACTTTATGTGGTAATAGCTTTCCTTTTAAATTTTCAATAACCAGATAATGATTTTCTTTTTCTGTGAAATAGTCCAGGTATCTCGCAGTAGGTACATGACTACCTATTTGAGAAAGAACCTTTTTTTGCCACATAAATCGATCTTTAATATCGCGCCCTGCAAAATCCTCAAAGACACTAAATCTTCCTTCTTTGATTACCACTTCTTTAATTTTTAATCCCTTCAGGCTATAAGCCAGGAATACGTCTCCTTTTGGGCCGGGGCGTAATACTTTGTCCTTCAAATACAGCCAGCCGTACCATTTTTTATTTTTAGGTTTGCTGTATTTTCTTTTTATAATGAAAGGTATGCTTGCTTTTGTGGGCACTTCAAGTGATAATAACGTCGTATTCTCCTGTTCAATTTGCTCGATTGACGTAGTTGCCCAATGTCCGTATATATTTTTACTTATTCGAAGGGAGTTTTGTACTTCTGCTCCTAAATAGTCTTCGGTTAACGGTTCAATTGCCTTTACCATTTCTACTGCCTGTTCCGTGGATTGGGTATAAATTGTAATAAATTTCCCAATATCATCGAAATCCAATTCACCTGTATTCAAGGCATAGGCGTGCTGATCGTCTTTAATTAACCGAAAAGGAACGTTAAAACCCTTTATTACTGGCATTAACCGTTTTAATATATCTGCGACCATTGGAATTTTCACTGAGATATATAAAACCCAATTATGTTGAAGATTTGATGTGCCGTGAATCAGCCAATGCTCTCCCTCGTCATAGTCAAGTTCGAGGCGGTCTAGCAAAGAAGAATATACCCGGTAAACAATATCATTTTTCGAAAACATAGATTGATGCTATTGAGCTTTGATTATTACTGGCTTCGACTTGTATTTAATATGTATATCCTTTTTGACAACTAGCCTTTGCTTTGGCTTTAATTAATTCTTCCTCACTGGCCCAAAATCCAATGTTTTTAAATGACTCGTAATACAATGGATGACTTCCCCCAGGAGCAGATTTGCCTCTATATTTATTATTTGTAAGAAGATATGCATTAGCCGGTCTGTCATATGAATAAAGATATCGTTCACATTTTGACGTGTCCTGCCTGTCTATACTAGAAGTGTATAGCAAAAGCATTAGCAAATAATTCATTCCAAAAAAAATTGTTGGCTGTTTAATGAGAATCGTTTGTCAGCAACTACACGATACAACATCTTTTAGTTGAGCAATATCTTGCCACTATGTTCTAGATGTAGCATTTTTTTTGTGAGCTTGGCGTACCTCCTGCGGCATCCAATGCTCCCTTGGTTGTAGTTGGGCCCAAATCAGTAGTTATTGTGTAATAACAGGGGTTGGCGCTGGGATTCGAGCACCTGGAAGCGTCAAACGGGCCAGTGAGTTTAACATACGGGTTACATTTGTTGACATATATGTATGTAACTCTATTTGCTTCTGAGAAGGCTTTTGAGAAGCCGAGAAATGCGCTGCAAAGCAGCATAATCACTTTAAACCATTTCATAAATGTATGTTTTCGGGCTGTCGTGTTTTTCAAGGTGTTACTTTACGGGTTTCTGGTTTCCCTTTCGGTTATTTTGAGTTTTTTTGTTGGCATTAATTAATGCTATTCGGTTCAGACATTCCCAATAGTTTGATGTAGCCATCACTTTTATTTGCATAAAAGTAGACTACGCTGTTACTTTTAGTATAATACTCAAGATAACCCAGTAGGCGCGCACTTACAAGCATGGCAATTTTGAACCACTTCATATGGGAAATTTGGCGGTGAACTTTATAATATGTTCTCTTGAAGGTTTCCTTTTTCTTTTTAGTTATTTTGAGTTTCTCTGTCGGCGTTTCCCGATGATGTAAAACTAAAAAAGATCACTGCAATTTATTCTCAGTTGAAAAAGAAATAGTGATTTTTTTTCGATTTATAAAGAGGAGAGGAAGGTGTCAGTTTCAATTACTGAAGCTTCGCTGGTTATAACACATCACTGTCCTTAATGATATCATTTCCCTTTTTGTACCGGAGTTTTTTTTCTATTCCTTTGTCGTTAATAATATACCATCTGTTATGCTTAAACAAGGCTCCGGAGCATTTTCCACTATGCGCATCAACATCAATTCCCAGTACTTTGCCCCGGTAGTACAGTGCAATATTCCGGTCCAGGATAGTGTGTCCTACGATGATTCTTTTGCATTGATAATAGTTCAGACTGAGGTCAACGTCTGTGAGGGTAGCTCTGGGTGCCATAAAATATCCCCTGTACCAGAAGGGCGAGTCTTTGCCGAAGAATACTTTCATTGTATCCGGTAGCGACTTTTTGGGCGTGGCTAGAAATGGCCTGCATTTTTCGTTGATTTCAGGGACGGATAAATGCAGTTTGAGAATTTCGGGGGATAATCCGGCGTGCATGAACAGCTGATCGCCTATTCGCTCCATCACATTCTTTGTCCGAAGCCATCTGCCCAATTCAGTATTTTCATCATAAAGCCGCATATAGTCGACTCCCATAAGCTGTGCACTTTCCTTGTATTTTGGTAATACATACCGGAGATCTCCGCTAAGATTCATGATATCATGGTTTCCTAAAATCGTATGTACGTAACCACCTTTGGATGTTGCATCCTGTTCAAGCTTATAGAGCAACCACAAATACTCCGTTACATGTGACCCGCGATCAAAAAGATCTCCATCAATGACCAGCTGCCCCTTGCCGTAGATCCAATTATACTGTGAGTCTACTACCTTATTCGCAAGCAGGAGCGCCCTGAACACCTCAAACTCTCCTTCAATATCGGAGATCACCAATAGTTTATCATCTGGCTTTTTCCATTCCGACGGCTCAATGTCCAGCTGGCCTTTTATAGCTACAACGAAATTCCAGTCCGGATGGTCTTTAAAGGTGATTTCGACATTATCGGGATTGGCAAATGTGACTACCTGGTTATCCCGGATGGTTTTTAAAATGGGTTTTCCTGTTTCGTAGAAGAGGTAGGGGCCATCATTTATAGCTACCTGGCTCTGAGCTGCTGCGTGCATGATGGGTAGCAATTGTGCGCACAGGACAGTTAATGCTTTCTGTATACCGTTCATTACCTGGCGGTTAATTCTTTAATCAATGCGGTTTCTTTAGGGGCAAAAGGGCTGCCGTCCTTTTTGAATATGTCGTGGTACCATACGGCAGGTTCCGGCTCGCCGCCCTTGTTACCCTGTGGATAGTTAGTTTGCGTTTTGCCGGCTACCAGCCCCCAGTTGATAGCGCTTACGTTTTCCCTTTTCAGGATAGGCGTTATCGCCTCAAATGTGCTCTGGTTAACCCGTTTCATGTATTCGGAGCAGATCAGGGGTTTGCCCCGAAGTTGGAGGCTGTCAATCGCCTCCTGCATAGATATGCTATCCCTATAATTGTGAAAGCTGATCACATCTGAATTCTCGATCTGGAATTTGTTGAAAGCCGTAAAATCCTTGTTCCAGACGCCAATAGTAATGGGTTGCCGGAGTTTGACTGATCTGGCCCATGTTACCACGTTTTTGAGTAATGGCCAGCTTTTTTCGCCGTGTCCGAAGTGTCCGGGTTCATTATACAGATCCCATACAGCCACACGCTGATCTTTCCGGTAGGTTTTTAAAATGTCTTTAACGTAGCTAGTGTGTCCATTAGCTGGGGCATTGAGTCGATCCGGCTGCCAGGATCTTTCAGCCAGCCACTGTTATGGACACCGGGCACAGGTGGCGGTTGGGTACCACCCTGGTATTTGTCCTTCCAGCAGTCATCGAAAAAAACGAACATTGTTTTGATGTGGTGCTTGTCAGCGATCTTTAGGTATTCATTAATCCGTTTTTTAAATCCTTTGGGGTCCTGTATCCAGGCAACATGGTGTAAATATACCCGCATGATGTTAAAACCTATGCTCTCTGCATAGCCAAGTTCCCGATCGATGGTTGGAAGGTCGAAAGTTTCCGTTTGCCACATTTCCAGCTGGTTCACAGCCGTAGAAGGTATAAAGTTGGCGCCGATCAGCCATCCCTGTTTTTTATACCAGGCATCAGCCTTTTCTTTTGGCCAGCTGTTCTGACTGTTTGCTGATAAAAAAGGGATTACAAAAACAATCCATAGTAGCCGGTTAATTATTTTCATCGTGGTGCTGGTGTTTGGTAAATGATATTTGCCTTCTCTTCTTACCCGATCTGCGCTTCATCCGGCAAATATCATTCATCCTGGCTAAACAGTGTTATCCATTTTCCAGCTATTTTTCATTCAGGTCTAATTTTTCCATCAACACACCGGAAAAAATGATCAGTATGACCATAGGAAAGGCCATATACCTGAATACGATAGGAGAGGCCAGGATCCCAAATGCTGCGTTTGCGATCAATAAACAGGTGAACAGCAAAATTCCGAGCTTTAGGGATTGTGAGGTGGTTTTAAGTTTACCAGTTCTGATCACACCTATCAGTGTTATCAGGTATAAAAAGTTCAGGCCGCCAAATAGCACCGGGAATAGACCTAAAATTACTTTTTGAACAGTTGCTGAACCTACTCTCACATTGCTACTGGGATAATCAAACCAATACCCGGCAATGGAAGAAACTTTGTTACTGCCTAAATTGTACACCTCGAGTTTTTCTAAAGGGGGGACCCAGTAATTCCCAAAATTCGGAAAGATGAAATGACGTGTGAAGGAGAAGGGATAACCGCTGATCAGGAAAGATCCGTAGGCTGAATATATGGGAGAGACCGATCCCCAGGATTGTATGCCACCTGTACTGTCTTCCTTGTTGCCCATTCTTTCTGCCAGGTATACTTTCAGTGGTGCTCTTTGGTCCCGGAGATAAAAGGCCCCATCTGCAGGGCTCAGGCTTTTCATTTGATCACCCGCTTTCTCAAAAAATTTAATTACTGTTTGATGGAATCCTGCACACTGCGCTGGTGGTGCATCGTGCAGCTCAATAAAAGGGTACATGTATAGTGCGTTATTGGCCAGCTGCCAGCCACCGAAAACGGAAAACTCCTTTGTTCCGGTATATTTCTGCGTTTCGTTCCTGGTATAGGAGATGAACAGGGCCACCAGGAGTACTGGTAATAGTATTCCCGTTGCCTTATAGGCCAGTTTTTTACTTGTTAACAGGTAGGCAATGGCACTTATAACCGGGTAGAAAACGGCATTATAGCGCACGGTAAAGGCGATCACTATCAGTAGGGAATGTAGCATCATTAGCAGTATGGTAGGCCTGTGCATGATCCTGATGAGTTGTCCTGCCCATAGGAGGCTTAAGGCCAAAAACAGCCCGTCACTGGAGATATAGTTACTCAGGTATAGGCTCAGGGGGTTGAGCATGAGGATATAATACACAACCAGCTTTACAGTCTTTCCAGGCTGGTAGTAGTAAAATACCGTAAACAGCAAGTATAGTGTCGCCCCCTGTATCAAGAGGTATTGAAATACAACCAGTGCAGTATCAGAATGGGTTATATGGTGAAAGAGCCAGATAAATTTCGTGTACCCAATTGGCCATAGGTTTACGTTCAGGCCAGTGATAGCGGCATAAATATAACTGTAGGAATCTGAAAAAAAATCCGCAAAAGGATAGAAGAGTTTGAATACGGTGATTTGTGTAATCATTAGGATTAGCCCTATCCAAATATGTTTTTGAATAACTTTATCCTTGTAAATTTCCGGTATTAGACGCTGAGGGATAATTGGCATTTTGTTGTATTTTAACAGATGATGATGCTTAGGCTAAACAGGTGTTTTTATTCACAATCGTTCAATACCCCTTTTTCATCGGATAGTAGTGGTCCGCCAATTATTGATAGAGTTGTGACTTCTGTATAAATGTAATTTCCGGAACTGAAATTAGATCGCAGTTGGTTAACATATTCAATCAAGGAATCTTGATCCGCAAATAGGAAGGTGGAACCAGATAGATCCGAAGATTGAAAATATGGAGGCCTGGTCGACATATGCGTCTAACTATGATAACCTGATCAGGTATAATGATTTTTTAGGAGATGTGCCAGAAGATTTTTACAATGAACTGAAGGAAGGTTCCATTTTATCTATAATAAAACAGGTGTGCTAGCGACTATGCCTATCATAATCAGATAAGATTTATTGATCCAGACGGAATGGGACCCACGGACATACCGTAAAAGCCTTAAAATATGAAGATGTTTTTTATATTGATTTTTTTTGCTGCTATGCATAGCCTGCAGGCACAACAACAAGTTTCGTTTAAGAAGATAGATTCTTTAGTTGTTAAATGGAATCAGGCAACGATAGCTTCCCTGGAAAGGCAAAAAGTTATGTCAAAAGACGATAATGTAAAGGATTATTACAATCAGCGGCTACTTGCGTTTAAAATGCTTGTTGGTAATGAAGATACTGGACGGTCAAATGATATTTCCTTAAGGGGCCTTTTTTGCAATAAATTAATTACAAAGAATAGGAGGAAGGATTTTTTCATTATAGAGAATAATATTACAGGCGCTAAAAATATCTACAGGATCCTACTGATTTATAAAGAAAATTCTACTTGCTACTTTGTAGAATTATATACTTATTTACTTGAAGGTTGGTATCAGAATAAAGTAATTAAGATCACATCTCACAGGCTTCGAGAGCCATTAAGTAATCTTCTTGTAAATTTGAAAAAAGGTTTTAATAAAGATGATGTAATAATAAGTCATTTTGTGTATGATATGAATGATATGATAAAGATAACTTCTGAGTATTATTTGCATACTACACTATCTTGGGATAGTGGGATAAAACAGCTTTAGATGCTTATGATAGCAGTAATTAATGACTCGTTTGATGATGAGAAAGGAAGAGGCTCATTATTATCCGTTTGGACTGACGATGAGTGGGATATCTTCAAATGGGTTCAAATGAAGAAATAGCGTCAGGTTTTTAAATTATCTAGTGTTTAGAGGTAGATTCAACTTAATCGTGCTGTATCTGTATGTTGGTAATGCACTTCCACAGAAACTATCAGGTAAATTTAAACCACCACAAAAAATATATTTGATCTATTTTGAATGATGCTGTCAAAGAAAATACAGACGCTCTCTCAAAAACGGTATAAACATATAAAATCGAGGTTCTGAAGTGGCCTCGATTTTTTAGTGTTAACCAATATATAGTTAAAAAAATAAATTACTTTTAAAGCCAGAAATTTTTAAGATACCTATGAAAAAATGTTTGTTTACCATCGCCCTCGGTTTTATAATTGCAGGCGTTCATGCGCAGGATTTGCAAACCGTAACTACAAATGGGAATAAGACTACCAACCGTCTCGTATTGGGTCCCCTGGATGATGGGTTTAGTAAGCTTCAGGTGGCAGGAGGCATATCTTTAAACGCTGGCCTGAGTAATGCCAGCAATCGCCCTGCTCTTGCCAGTGGTACGTCATTTGATATCCGGGGACAGAGTAATACTTCCTATTATGCGGATGACGGCTTTTTGAGGCTGAGTGCTGGTGGCGGCCTCAATGCCAATATGAAGTCATATATCGATCTGAGTGGCTATTCGACCGTACCTGACATGTATATGAATATAGTTTTTGGAACCTATGGAACAGAACGTATGCGTATTAACTCAACAGGTAATGTTGGTATTGGTGTTCCCAATCCCTCTCAAAAGCTGGAAGTAAATGGAATGATAGTGAGTAGTGTCACAAATGCTGATATCGGAGGTGTTATTTCCCTGCTGAACCCGGCTAAAACAGCAGTTGGAGCAGCCAGCCGCTGGAGTATCTTCAATATGTCCGGTACTTATGGTAACAGTCTGCAATTCTGGGCATATGACAATCAGGGGTGTGGCGGTGGATTGTGCAATCCAAGGCTCACTTTAATGGATAACGGAAATGTGGGGATCGGCACATCAAAGCCTCAGTCATTATTGTCAGTAGCAGGAACAGTTACGGCTCAGAAGGTGAAAGTAACGTTAACCGGTTGGGCTGATTATGTATTTGATCCGGGGTATGTGCTGCCTTCATTATCTGAATTAGAAAGGTATATTGCCGGTAATAAACACCTTCCCGATATACCTGCTGAAGCTGAAATTATCAAAGAAGGTTTGGATATGGGGGAGATGCAACAAAAGCAAATGCAGAAAATTGAGGAATTGACCCTGTACCTGATTGCTCAGAACAAGAAATTGGAAAAGCAGCAGCAATTGATATTAAAGCAGGAGCAACTGTTATCGCAGCTTAATGACCGGCTAAAAGCGTTGGAAGGAAAGTCATCTAAGTAAAGTGAGGTCGGGGCTGATCTTGTATGTTTGGATAGCGGGATGTTATTTAGCATATTTATTTAATTACTCAGTAATTGGGTTAGCGATAAAGGAACCTGGTGCCGAATAGAAATAGAAAAGTTAGGTCATTAAAGGATTAGTATATGCTACAATTTTATAAGTATATTATTTACAGACTTTACAGCTCAGCGCTGGATAAGAGATCACTTTATCCAGTCTTGGATGTTATATGGACGATCGCGTTTGTACATATGACTCAGATAGCTACTATCTATGCTTTGCTGCTCTGGCTAATACCGGGTGTGCCTTTATTTACAGAAACTAAAGGAGTCGTTTTTGTTTTTTGTCTTTGTATGCTTGTAGGTCACTATTTTATCTTTTATAACAAGGAAAAGTGGAATGGTATTATGGAAGAATTTAAAGATGAAGCACCTGGGAAAAAAATAAAAGGCCGCTGGCGTGTTTCCATATACATATTTGGCTGGCCAATTCTTTGCTTCATTGTAATACTGCTTGCTAGTCTTGCAAATACGTAATTACATTTATCTGATCCGGGAGTTGCTGGCGGTACTACAATGCGTCATCATTTCATGAAAAAATGGTTTAGAAATAAACGGGCTAAATAAGTAGAAACATGAAAGGGACTAATTATATCTCAGAAAAATATAGAAAGTATTTATTAGAGATCATATTTGCAGAACAGAAGTATTACACAGTCTTTGGTGCAGATCTTTCAGATAAGGAAACAGATAAGTTATTGGTTGATGTAGATGGTAATATACTTCTCTTCTCTATGCCGGCGGATTTGTTATCTTTAATTCTAAAGAGTAGTTCTTTTTTTGATAATAGCGTATTGCAAGAGTGGGCTGGAGAAATTAATGGTATTAAAGAACCATATACTGTAATCAGTTTCGACGTTTTAACAAAGAATATTTTTGATTTAAGTGATGTTGAATTGTTTAAATCTATTTATGATACATTGGGAATTGTGAAGGATTATTCAGTTCAAATCGGTGATGAAAGATTACGTACTCTTTTGGATGATGACATTTTATTACAATTTAAAGGTGACCTCGCCGGTTATTTTACCTGGTCTGAAAGTACGTCTTTTAAAATATCGGTAAACGTTGATGTTTTGTTTTTTTCTTTAAAAGAAGTTTATAAAAGATTAAAGGAGAAATTAAGCTTTTATCAATAGATCAATCATAAACTCAAATATTGTAAGGTTTTTCTGATTGACGACAAATGGAGTGTATTTTAATGAGGATGACAAAGGTAACGTAACGGCAGCTCACTCGGCAGTTGTTACAAAAGTTGATGAGAACGGAAATACGACTTAAGTGCAAAGTAAATGGGGGCAGGATGGTGTTTATACCCATCATCCACGAGACGTTCCCGCGGGTTATAACTCTCCTGGATCCAATCCAACATTTGAATCAAATGGGAAGACTTATGAAGCCAGAGTGTATTTTAGATATGATCCAGCAAAAGCATTTCGAAATGATCCAATTACACAGAAAGCGATGAAGCCGGCATCTGACAATACAAGGCATATAATTGATAGAGCTCCAGCGATACAAACTATAAAAACACCAACTTATACGATTAAACCAATTAAATAGTTGACTATGCGAATCATACTAGGCTACCTGCTATTTGTAATTTTAATAAGCTGTCAAGGGCGCCCAGATAGTAAATATAGAAAGGTAATCGCGGACACGTCTGATCATCGCGTTAAAGGATCTATTTTGGCCTTGTTGGATAGTTTAGAATATTCATATGTTAAGAATGTAGAAAATTCGGAGGACACCAGTCTATTGAAGTTTTATAAAAAGTCACCGATTGATTTTAGATTTGATAGCATAAGATACTATGCTGCAGAATCATCATTTTTTAAAACTGACAGTGCTATTATTGAGCAACTTTTGCAGTTTTCAGGTGATTCATCAAGATGTGCATGGATATATTCTCCGGATCCACATTCGTCAAATGTGAGGAAGTGGGAGTTTGGTTTTAGTAATGAAGATGGGGCCAAAGTGCTTATATATGCATATATTATGAGTGCTTGCGGTAGTGAGAAAAGAATACCACGAAGTCCAAGTGCTATTGAATATATAATTAATAAAATCGATTTAAAAGTTTTTTCACATTGGTTTAAATCTAATTATTTCTTGAATCGTTATCAGCTTTGTGAGAAATTCAAGCATGAGATGTTATAGCATAGGATGTATATTGTAACCGGAGGAGATGCATTATTACCCGTTTGGGCTGACGATGGCGGGGATAAGTTCGAATGCGTTGAAGGGAGTGAATTATCCGGAAAATAGGTTAAAGTATAATGGAAAGGAGTTGCAGTCCAAAGAGTTCGGAGATGGTTCGGGATTGGAGTGGTATGATTATGGGTCGAGGATGTATGATCAACAGATAGGAAGATGGCATGTGGTTGATCCATTAAGTGACTCAATGAGAAGATTTTCACCCTATAACTATGCATTTGATAACCCACTCCGATTTATTGATCGTGATGGACGAGCCCCGACGGACTGGGTTCGGTATGTAAATGAAAGTGGACAGATAAGCGTTACGTGGGATAAGTCTGTGACGGATCAAAAAAGTGCTGTTGCATTATATGGAAAAGAAGCTAAAGACTTGGGCCAACAAAGTATTTGGTATTCAAATACCAATGGAAGCCAAACGTGGGCTTTAGGTAAAGGAGGAAAGTTTCATGAGTTGCAGTCAAATTCTACGATTTCGGCTGTATCTACTGTTGCTGATGTAACATCAAACACAATTGTTCCTGTAGCTGAAGCTGGATTTAGTACAGCGGGTAGGATTCTTTCGGGAGCAGGCGCGACAGCCGCAGAGTTAAGTGATGTAGCGATGGCATCAAAAGTGGCGGGTATTGCAGGAAAAGTTCTAGGGGCTGCTGGAATTGGTTTAACTGTACTTGATGCCGCAACAAGTGAGAGAGGCTTTACAACTAAGCATGCTATTGACTTGACCATGGGGCTGTTGGATTTGTTCCAGGGGCAGGCACAGCGATCGGAATTGCATGGTTCGCTGGGAATATAATATCTACTGCTACAACAGGTAGAAGTATATCTGAAAATATTCAAAAGGCTATAGATGAGCGTAATCAATAAAAGTATCTGATGTATAAGTGGATTTTTGTGAGTACATATAAATATTATTCAAAATTCAGAAATGAAACTCCTAGGTTTAGTGCTGCTGCGGTAGTTACCGTAAGTCAATTTACATGTGTGGTTTTAATATTGACACTCTTAAAACGGTACATGATATGGGATTTTACCAGATATGTACCAAGCAAATTTGTTGCACTACCAATTATGTTTGGATGGATGGCAATTATATATAGATATTATTCGAAAGAAAGAATAAGCAGTTTATCAAAGACCTTTGATGAATTACCAAGATGGAAACGAATTTTTTGGGGTGTTATGAGTGTAGTATTCTTTGTATTACCCTTGATTTTGTTTGCATTTGCCGCAAGCAAACCATAACGCTCGGTTTTGAATGTATAAAGTAAATGACAAAGATGGGTATAATAGAAGGTATTAGGTTAGCTTATATTTAGCCATAAAGCTACTGTTAAAGGAACTTAATGATCGGCTAAAAGCGTTGGAAGGAAAACAATAAGTAAAGTGAGGTCAGGACAGATCTTGTATATTTGGGTAGCGGGATGCATATTTAGCATATTTAATGATTCAGTAATTGGGTTAACATAACGTTTAGCGATAATGGACCCTTATATGGAAAACCAGAAAAATAAGAAATGAAGTGAGCTGTAAGATATTTATCTGTATAATGTTTATCCTTATTCTTCCGGTTATTCTGATTGCTCAGAATGTAAGGTTATGAAATACATATTCATTATTTATTGAATGGAATAGGAGCGCGATTCAGTCTATAGAAAATCAGTTAAATGCAGCTCCAAATGGTTTGCTAAAGGTGCTTTATTTGAATCAGGATTCAGCATTTTAAAACTATATAGAGATTGAAAATGTAGCGACGGTTAATCTTAGATCAATACGTTATTTTTTCTTACGCGCCCTTAACTCTTACTATCACAATTGTGATGGCAAAGTTTACGTTGTGGAGGCAAATGAATTCGGAGATAAGGTTCGGATCTGTAACTATGTATTGTCTTCAAACACCGCAGTTAATAGTGTAAGTATTGTAAGATTTTTTTGATTGACAACAAATAGATTAAAGATGTCACATTGAAGAGGCTCATTGCTATCCGTTTTGATTGACCATATCCGGGATTGGTTCTAATGCATTGAGAGAGCGAAGTATCCGGAGAGCAGAATGGAGTATAATGGGAAGCCGTTTTAGAATAACGAACTTTATCAAACACTGATTTGCCGAGTTGAAACAATTTAATATATGAAGAAGGTGGGCCAGGTACCTATCCCAGATGAAAAGGCACTCCTGCCACCGTCATATCTGCTGATACAGGAGATCCTGCTAATAAGTCGCTTTTATCGGATGCAGAAGGATACCATTTCGTTGTGCCAAAACTAATTAGATGCTTGACTATTATGGCCACTTGTACAACCGGTTGTTTTATTCCCTTAGTGAGTGCCCGTAATTTTGATAATAGAGATACTGTATTGATTTCTTATGCTGCGCTGCAAAGAGAAGTTTTGCCATTTAAACGCATAAGCGGTCCACATTTTAAAATGGTTGGTATTAAAAATATCAGACCTTATTCCGATATACCCAATTCGTTGAGCATATTGGAAGAGAAAAGCATGCCTTTAAAAATCCGGTTGTATAAGTATTCGATTAATTGGTTTGAAGAGAAAGGACTGATAGAACAAGAATCAATAACGATATGTAATAAAAAAAAGTATAATCTTGATTCGTTATTTCGCTAGCCTGTTGGCGAAAAGCCCTTGAGGCTGGATGTGACTGCCATGTATAAATTTGAATATGGTAAACGAAAGTATATAACTGTTCAATTTGAAAAAGCGGACCTTAACGGCACATCTCCACAAGGATGGTATATCTTGTTATGTGATGTCACGAAAAAAAATGAGGTCGGGATATATCCGCTTATTACATTGAATAACGATGATGGAAGCTTTCAGCCTCCCTTTTGTATCGGGGATTTTAATAAAGATGGTAATCTGGAATTTGCGCAATGGGAACGAACGGCAGGAGATGATACAATACTGAGCTATCTTCTGCGAGATGGAGAATGTATGAAACAACCCTATTTTATTAAGCTATTTGAGGAAAGTCGAGGCGTCTACTATATTAATAATGAAATTTCAAAATGGTATTTTCCTATTAAATAGAAAATGATATTGTTGTTTCGGCAAATTTCAGACACATTATTATCCGTTTGGATTGGCGATGGAACTTACTCCTGAATTGCCTGTAGAATAGGGCTAATTCGATAATAGCATCTTTAGATTATTGGGATCATTATATTACCAGGAATAGAAGAAGAGCCAAGGTCTGATATTGAAAAGTAAATTTATGAAATCATACTTAATAGCGATTATTTTATTGGGATGTATCGGTTCAATAGCAAATGATACATGTACTAAACTGTGGAGCGTGGGTACAACTCATAAGAAAACAGAATATGATTTTGTAGATGCGTTCTCGGCACCCAATTTGAGTTTGGCAGATTCGATATGCGTGGAAAAATGTTTTCTTGATTCAGCCATTAATAGTCTTTCTGATAGCATCAACAATCAATCATTTATCGTGAACAAAATCGTGTTTAAAAAAGCGGTTTCCAGAAACTACTTTTTCCTAAACGATAGTATAGATGTACACAAAATTTATTGGAACAAAGAAAATACTGAGTACGGCGATTTCTCAAGTTTTATTCTCTATACAAAGAAGTACGGAGTAATTTATAAATTTTTCAGGAAAAAAGGAAAGGACTTCTTTAGATGGAGATTATTAAGTATAAAGTACAACGGTAATAAAGCAATTTCCCTCAATGCCTTTACAAATACCTTGTTAAATGATACGATACTTTTTGATAGGGCTCCCTTGATACCTTGACAATTCCCCACTGCAGAAAGAGGCGCATTATTATCTGTTTGGACTGACGATGGCGGGGATTTCATCTGATCCACTGGAGTGAAGCAATTGTCCGGAGAATGGGATGAAGTATAACGGGAAGGAATTGCAAAGTAGGGAGTTTGGGAATACTAGTGGACTGGAATGGTAATTTAAATAAGTATGTGAGTGAAAGATCATCCGGAGAGGTTATAGCCTTTTTTGACTTTATAACAAAGGATGCTAATAGACTGGATTATTCAAGATTCCTGATTTTTTATCAAGAACATAAAATTGGCGTTTTGGAATTGCATCATAAAACTAATCGGAATACTTTTTTGGAGATGGCTAGTCAAATAACAGCATCTTTAGCGTATTTGAGATAGATATGACAATGTAAGAATTATAGATAGATAGATTATTGGGCTTATTTAGATATCTCCCAGGAAAATAGCATCTTTATTTTCGGGGTCATACGCTACTTCTTCATCATATCCATCACTTTTACAAATATGATTTGGCTTATAAGACTTAGGATATAATGTATAAATATTAGGAATAGCCCTGGTTACTTCCTGCGCCTCTCTGGCATCATCAAAGAAATATTCTGCAAAGCCGTAATCATATCCGGTCTTTCCATAAAAAATATACATGATATTGTTTTTTCCCAATGTAATTCTAATCCACTTATCCAAATTTTCAAATTCCATAAAGCCACCTTCAAGGATAACTGAATTATCGTATTTAGATAGCATTTCTTTTCTCTCTGTGTTGTCATCTGGCTCAAGTTCTGAAATATTATATTCCAAAAGCATTTCCTGAAAGGACTTAATTCTCATAGCTATTGATATTTTGCTAGAACTGATATTACGAAAATTCCACCGGCCCATAAATCATTTCAAAGTTCAGATTCTTTAATATAACCGCACGCGATTACACTATCGAACAATTGGTAGCTTTGCGTTAAATAGCATTCCATTGTTTATACTCAAGCTATCCCGGTCACCTTCGTTCCAGGTTTTACCGGAATATACTGCATCAAAATCTCTTTTACCTATTCGTGTAATGGTATATTCTACTGTAGATACGGAGCCTGTAACGGCAAATCCATCCTTAATTTTCATTCCATATCTCCCATCATCCCAAAACAGAAAAGTTGGAGCAGTGCAAGTACAATTGACATATAGGAATTGCGCATAGCTACAGGATAAGAATAGTAAGGAGCTTAATTTTCAGCCAAAGTTACATAGAATTTGTAAAACAAAATCGAGTGCCCTGGGCCATCTTTTATTGTAAAATCATTTCTAATGAGGGTCATTATTTCAAAAAATGCAGTAGCAAACCCGATATGGCGTATGAATGGCAAGTGATGCCATATCCCTGAGCGCCGAGGCTTTTTATGAGTCAAATGAGCCTAAGGAGAAATGACAAAGCTCCTTCTGTTGAAAATATGCTCACCGATCGGTGCATGCTTTTAATGGCAGTGGGGCAACATATGAAGGCGCGTATGGATTAACCAGTGCGAATCAACAGACCCTGTTCAATAGCATTTTTTAGCAATGACTACCGGTGACTGAAAGAGAAAGAATCTATCAAGTCAATCCTGACAGGCAGAAAACACATCTTAATTTTGTATTGTTCGACGATCATTTTAAATTAGCGACGGACAATAGTGGAATAAATTATTTACCTTTTCGTTCTAAGCAAAACAAACTGTTGACCGTTCGATGTTAGTCGAGGAGAGCGTGGGGGATACTTAATTGCCCCAAATCCAATCAAACAAGTAAGGGCGATTTCAGCGTATTAGTCAATATTATGAATATTCTACTTTTGTATTTTATAATGCGGTTCAATCCGGCATCTCAGCATGCATTGTACGCTCATACGGCAACTGAATGTTCCGTATGGTATACTACGACAAAGAAATGGAACCTGAATTTGAAGGAGCATGGAACATTTAGCCTCAAGTTTAGTAAGGAAGATACCCGTTACAGGAAAAGAACAGAATCAGATTTTTTAGGTACCTGGGTAAACAGGAATGATACTATCCTGTTAACAGTATATGCCCCTTTGCCCAATGAATATGGGTTTAAAAATGCCGCTTATATTTTATCAAAGGATACCCTTAAATCGCTAATGATTGGTAATATCTGTTTGCCTGCATTATTAGAGCCTGTTAAAACAGTTAGTGGAATTGATTAATCCAGATAGCGTTTATAGATGTAAATAAGCAGCAGGCATTAAAAAAAAGTATTGGATGGAACTGATTATAATGACTAAAAGATTTTTTTGTATAGTGTTTGTGTTTCTATTATTATCTGAAATTACGTTCGCCCAGGTGAAATGTATTTCTGTAGATAAGGTAGCGTGTCGACATTATGCAGATCAAATGGATGGATATAAGTTAGTAATATCTGTAAATTTGGGAGATACCATTATAAAAACACCAACAGATTTTTATGATCTTGATGCGGTTCTTAAGCTTTCAGATAGCATAAAACTCGTCATTGTTGAAATGCTTTTGAAGTTTAAAGGAGATACCTCATTGTGCTGTAGAAAGGTGAATAAATTTTTTAATGAAGGGATAGAGCGGACATGTGTCGGAAAGCCTAAGACGCAATATTATAATATGCAAATTGATGCTTTATATATGATAAATAAGATAGTTCATCCGGAGGGCATCAGCATGTATTCATGTTTTCCTGTAGTAATAGACTGGAAAAGTAAAAAAGAGATCAATGATTGTATAGATTTTATTATTGATTATTATAGTGTTTATGAGAAATGTCTGAGGGTGGCCCGTAAAACCGGGCGTATTCAAGACTCCTTCCACTTTAATACAAAAAAATACGCCTGGTACGGAGCAGTGGAGGAAACGATTTCGAATTAACCGGAGGAGAAATATGATGATCCATTTGGGTTCACCTATTGGAGGAGACGCATTACTCAGGCCTGATGCCGCAAATGAAAACGTATCTCAAAATGGTACTGGTGCGGATTCGGTTTTAACCTTTACTTCTAACCAAACTCAGACTGAAAAACAATCTGAATATGTTGTATTAGGTCAAGAATTGGTTACCTCTCTTCTAATGATGGAGGGCTATGACTAAAATCCGGCGTATTATTTTCTGAATAGATAAAACCGATCCTATGTTTAAAATGAGGTTATTGAAACTTTTCTGTACAATTTTATGTTTGATCAGTTGCTCTGAGCGCCAATCTCGTAAGGAGGGAAGCAATAATTTAATTTACAAAACTTGTAGCCTTTTAATAGAATGCCCCAACAATACATCATACTATTCTATCAGTTTTAACTATCAAGGAGAAGGAATTGTTGGCTTTTGCTTTGAGAAGCGTGATACTATAAACTATTCTATACAGAAGAATGATTCACTTATAAAGTTGATAGCATTTCATCTTACAAGTGATGACAAAAGACATGTTGATAGCTTATTGATAAATATTCCTTTATTAAAGAATGATAATAAAAAGCTCTCCCATGACTCTTTTAAATACACATTAAAATTGGATAATTTAGTTAAAAGTGAAAATGTTTCTGACACAAATCTATATGGAATATTGAAAATTATAAAGAACAATTTTCCGAAAGAAGCCAAACACTATGATTTTTGTGGATTTTTTGAAGCTTTCAGTTATACTAAAATTTCTTCGGAGAAATAAAGATGTAACATTTGCCGGGGGAGACTTACTATTATCTGTTTGGGTTGGCGATGGCGGGGAGCAGTTTGAATGCGCTGAAGAACCGAATTACTCAATAATCAATTAAAAAAAACTAATTTTGCACGCATCCGTTAAAAGGAATTGAACAATATTTGCACCTTTATGATAGATGTAGCAGTTTGGACGAGTAAGAAATACAGCCAGGGAACATTATAAGTTTATTCCATCTTCGCCACCGGAAGATGGTTTTTTTATGCCATAGCCACTATTGCAGGACGTTGCTGTAAAAGCAGCGTCGCTAACCATAATAAATTGCCGGAAAAAGATCTTCATACCGATCAATTGCTTTTCGTGTCCATTGCAGATGGAGATGGGCATGCGTTTGCGCAGTTGTTCCGCCAATATTATGAGCCGTTGCGTGCCAATGCCTATAAGCTCATGAAATCAGCATTCTGGGCGGAAGAAGTGGTGCAGGAAGTTTTTTTATATGTATGGGCAGAACGGAAAACGCTGGTGGAGATAGACCAGCCCGCTGCTTACCTGTACAGGGTTACGGCCAACCGTTGCCTCAACCGTCTGCGCCGCCAGGAGCTGGAATCCAGGATGCAGTACTTCGTTAGCCAGGCATTGCATGATAGTCATCATGACGACTTATCCGGTTACCGTAAACTTGAAAAGTTGATTACCGAAGCTACCGGGCGCCTGCCCGCACAGCAGCAGCGCATTTTCCGCCTGCAGCAGGAAGAGGGACTGAGTTACCAGGAAATAGCCTCCCGGCTGGGTATCAGCAAAAATACCGTGCGTAACCATATGGTGCAAACGCTCAAAAGTATCCGGCAATACCTGCAGCAGTATGGCGACTTCTACCTGTTGTTATTCAGTGTATGGTTCCTTTTCTGATTTTTTTATTGGGTACTAGTCCTGCCTGTTGAGCAAGGTGTCTTTACTAATATCTGCATGAACAAAGGTAAGCAACATATCGAAGATCTCTGGCGCCTGTATGTATCGGGCCAGGCTACTGCGGAGCAGCTCCAGGAGCTGTTCCGGTTACTGAGCGATCCCGCACAGGAAGCCGTTCACACGGAGGCCGTGCAGGTGGCTGCTGCCGGGGATGGTCCGTTCCTGGCGCCGGATTCGCACCAGGAAGAACTTACCTGGCAGCTGCTGTTGCAGGAAGCCGACGGACTTAGTGCCTCCCTGCAACCAGTGATTGAAGCGCCAGTGCGGCGCATCGGCCTCCTGCGCTGGGGCTGGGCGGCGGCTATTGCCGTGCTGCTGAGTGCCGGTGGCTATTATATATATTATACGCCACGGCCTAAAACAGATCTCTCTATCACTACCAAAGTACCTGAAATTAAGCCAGGAAGGCAGGGCGCTGTGCTCACCCTGGCCAATGGCCGGCAGGTACTGCTGGATAGTATGAGTAATGCAGAAATAGCCAGAGAAAGCGGTACCACCGTATCGATGAATAAAGGACAATTGCGCTATGAGGCCACTGGCAATACGGCGCCGGAAGAAATATTTAACAGCGTATCTACACCGGTAGGCCGTCAGTTTAACCTGGTGCTGCCGGATGGTTCGCGCGTATGGCTCAATGCAGGCAGCAGTCTGCGGTACCCGGTAGCATTTACAGACAAGGTGCGGCGGGTAACGGTAACCGGGGAAGCCTATTTTGAAATTGCAGCAGATTCACGGCGCACTTTTATCGTGAACATTGGCAACCGTGCAGAAGTAAAAGTGTTGGGTACGCACTTCAATATTAATGCGTACGACAATGAACCCTATATTCAAACCACCCTGGTAAAAGGTGTCATTGCTACCCGGGTGGAAAAGGAGGCGCCGGTATTGCTGAAGCCCGGCCAGCAGGCCCGGTTGAGCCACACCGGCAATAATAATATACAGGTACTGGAGGTACCCGACATGGATAAAATAACTGCCTGGAAAAGGGGATTCTTCAATTTCCAGGATGCTTCACTGCAGGAAGTAATGCGCACCCTGGAACGGTGGTATGATGTAAAAGTGGTGTATGAAAGGGGAGTACCGGATATAAATTTTGGCGGAGAACTGAGCATGAAAATTTCATTGCAGGGCGTATTAAATGCTTTGCGTAAAACGAAAGTCCACTTTAGAATTGAAAATGGCAATAAAGTAATTGTAACACCCTGATGATTCAGGCAATATATTGAAGGCTGTAAAAAGCCACTGCGGATTAGGCCCCGCAGCGGCGGAAAGCAGGTTTCAAAAAAAGGCGGGTAGCCCATTTTTTAACAACCAAACTCCTGACAAAGGTATGCAAAAAACTGCATCTCGGTGGCGGGCCGCTATATCCCTGTTTCCAGGGCACTATAGCCATGCGCCACATCCAGTTCCAACCAAAATCAAAAAAGCCCCGGATGTATGTATTACACCGGCATCTTTAACAGCCACCGTCAACCGGCTAAAACAAAAATGGCTGCCAGCGGATGGGAAACAATTATTGCGAACAATGAAACTGACATCCGGTCTGCTTCTCTTATGCTTCCTGCAACTCAGTGCTAAAAGTCTGGCGCAGCGTGTAACGCTGAGCGGTAAGGCCATCAGCATGAAGCATTTTTTTGAAGAAATCAAAAAACAAACCAGTTACTCTTTCTTTTATAATAAGGAAGATGTAAATCTTAACAGCATCGTGACGGAGAAAGCCAGCCAGATGCCGTTGGATGAACTGCTGGTGAAAGTGTTTAAAAAAGAACGGATCACCTTTCTGATAGAAGGAGAATCCATTATCCTTTCCGGGGAGCAACCGGTGGCATCACCCGTTACTACCGCCGCCGCAGCGGTTTTTCAGGTCGTTACCGGTACCGTCACTGATGAACAGGGAAATCCGCTTCCCGGCGCGAGTATCACGGTAAAGAAAGCAAAGATGCAGACCGCCATTGCGGATGCCAACGGGCAATTTACCCTGGAGGGCGAACCCGGATCTACGCTCGTTGTTTCTTTCCTGGGCTACAGTCCTAAAGTAGTAGTGCTTACGGAGAATACTACGGGGCTGTATATACGTTTGGCCCGTATTGCTTCACAGATAAAGGAAGTAGCGGTGGTAAACACCGGTTACCAGACCATTTCAAGGGAAAGGGCCGCAGGTTCCTATTCCACCATTACCGCCGATGATATGAAAGGTAAGCTGCAAACAAATATCATGGAGCGCATGGAAGGCATGGTGGCCGGCCTCACCTCACAGGGAAGTATCCAGATCCGTGGCGTATCTACAGTGAATGGTAACAAAGCACCGCTGTATGTGGTAGATGGTATCGTATATGAAGGTGCACTGGCGGCACTGAATCCGGCTGAAATAAGCAGCATTACCATTTTGAAAGATGCCAGCGCAGCTTCCATTTACGGCGCCAGAGCTGCCAACGGCGTGATTGTTATTGTTACCCGCAGCGGCGTGGCAGGAAAGCCCCGTATCAGTTACAGTGGTACCATGAAGCTGACACCGCTGCCCGACTGGGAATATGCCAACCTCATGTCGAGTAATGAGCTGGTAGATTTCCAGCAGCAGTTGTTCGCAGCCGCCTCCGGCGATTATAATTCATTGGATGCCCGTAAATCCATGAACGACGTGTATGCATGGCTGTATGAAAGAAAAGCCGGCAACATTTCTGAAGCAGAACTGCAACAACAGCTGAATGTATACCGGAAGCGCGACCGTTACAACCAGGTGCTCGATGAGCTGGTGCGTGATGCCAAAATGATACAGCAACATAACCTGAGCTTTTCCGGTGGCAGCGACTTCTATAAATATAATCTCTCCGCCAATTATACCGGTAATAATAACTATGATAAAAGTCGCGGTACCACTAACCGCTACGGCTACAACCTGAAAAATGCGTTCAACCTGGCCAAATGGGTCCAGGCAGATGTGACTTTGCTGGGGAGCGTTGTAAAAGATGATTATGACAATGGGTTCAGCGGATTCTCCAATCTCAACGGCGGAAAGGCTTCCTATTATATGCTGCGCAATGAAGATGGCACGCCAGCACAATGGCTGATCTCCAAATCGCAGTTTGAAATTGACCGTCTGAATGCCCTGGGCCTGCAGGATGAAACCTACCAGCCACTGAATGAAATCGGTAAACAACACGCCACCAGCACCAGTAAATATACCAATGCCAATATCGGCGCAAAGTTTAAACTGATAAAAGGGCTTTCGCTGGATATACGCTACCAGAACGAGCGTACAGAGGGGTTTGACAAACAGTTCTATCACAAAAGTGCCAATGCGGTGAAAACGCAGATCAATGATGCCACCGTGATCAATCCTGCAACCGGTGTGGTGACCAACTACATCCCCCAGGGCGGACAGGTGAGTGAAACCCGCAACGATCAGAACTCCTACACCATGCGTGCGCAGTTGAACTTCCAGCGTTCGTTTACCCGTAAACACCAGGTAAATATTATCGCCGGTGCAGAGAAAAGGAGAATTGTGAGATCAGGCACGAACTTGTATAAATATGGATACGATGATTTCAGTCTTACCTATAAGCCGATCGATGAACTGATGCTTCGCCAATACATCAATAATACGCAGAGTGTATTTAACCAGTTTTCGTTTGCCAGTAAGGAGAAAGGTTTTACCTACACAGAAGATCGCTTTTTGTCGTTTTACGGAAATGGCTCCTATACCTTTAACCAGAAGCTAACTGCCACTGGTAGCATCCGTGTGGATCAGTCAAACCTGTTCGGTACCGATCCCCGCTATCAGTACAAGCCTTTGTGGTCTGCCGGTTTATTGTATGAAATAGCACGTAATAAATTCGGTTGGCTCGACAGGGCGGCGGTGCGCGCTACCTATGGTCTCAATGGTAATATTGCCAAACAGAGTGGTCCTTACCTGATCGCGAAAGATGCCAGCAGCACCAATTATCTCACCAATGAATTCCAGAGTTCTATTGTGAGTCCCCCTAACTCAGGACTGCGCTGGGAAAAAACGCAGGTGACCAACTTCGGGGTGGATTTCGATCTGTTTAAAAGAAGAATGCAGGGTTCCATTGAAGTGTATAATAAACATACCGTGGATTTACTGGGTGACCGCAACGCTGATCCCACCACCGGCTGGGGCTCTGTGATGCTGAATTATGGCAGCATGCGTAATCGTGGTATTGATATCACCCTTACCAGCATCAACGTGGAAAGTAAGGACTTCAACTGGCAGAGTACCCTGAATTTCAACTACAATAAAAATGAGTTGCTGAACCTGGAGAATCCTTCCAACGAAGTATACAGTTACCTGGTTTCCGGGCAAACCCGCGTGGGCAGGCCGTTGCAATCGCTGTACAGTATCCGTTACGCAGGACTGGATGCGCAGGGACGCCCTCAGGCCTACACTGCTGGCGGCAAGTTGGTGAATACCACCCAGGCGTTGACCATTGCCGATCTGGTATATGAAGGAACGGCTACGCCACCTTATTCCGCCTCCCTGCAAAATACATTTTCGTATAAGGGGATCAGTTTGTATTTCATGTTTATTTACTACGGTGGTCACGTCATGCGTGGTGCAAAAGCTACTTACCTGAATCTTTATCCGGAGTTGAATTACACCAGTAATATGGATAAGCTCAACCTGGTGCGCTGGCGTAAACCAGGTGATGAGGCTGACCGCAGTATGGCCCCGGCCTATCAGCAGGGTGCTGATGCCGTGCTGACCAATATCTGGGATGCAGCCGATATGCATATGCAGAAGGCCGATTTTATCAAGCTGCGTGATATCACGCTGGGCTATGAACTGCCATCCGGGCTGATTGGCCGGGCAGGTATCAGTGGCGCAAGACTCAGTCTCCAGGTACAGAACGCATGGCGCTGGGCTGCCAACAGCCAGGGGCTTGATCCGGAAGTATGGAGTGGTACTACCTTATCTACCGGCAGGGGCATTTTACCTCCGCCCAACTACACCATTGGTTTAAACATCCAACTCTAAACTTACAGGTATGAAAAAAATAACGATCTCATTGATAAGTGTGGCAGTACTCCTGTTTACTTCCTGCAATAAATTCCTGGATATAAAGCCAAAAGGATATTCCATTCCTGAGTTTTATGAAGATTACGCAAAGCTGTTGAACGACCAGTACCTCATCAGGGTTTCCTCGGCCTATCCGGCTTACTTAACGGATGAAGTGTCGATCGGTGTGAAGGGCGATCCTGTTAAAGGGGCCGAATACTCCCGGCTGCCGGCAGTGAAGAAAAATCTGTACTCATTTCAGGGCGGGGCCATTTTTCTGCCCGGCGAATCGGATGTAATATGGGAAACCGCCTATTCTCATATGTTTACCTACAACGTAGTGATCAATAACGTGATGAAGGTACCGGATGCTACGGACAAGGATAAACGTGAACTGAAAGCAGTGGCTTTACTCGGACGTGCCTATGAGCTGCTGACGCTGGTGAATGCCTATGCAGCGCATTACGATCCGCAAACCGCCAAAAATGACCTGGGTGTACCCATCGTCAAGGAAGGGGATATCAATGAAACCTATAAACGCAATACGGTAGCGGAAGTATATGACCAGATCCGGAAAGACCTGGAAGAGAGCCTGCCCGATCTGCCTGAAAAAGCGAGACATGTTTTCTATCCGAGCAAGAGCATCGGCTTTGCTTTTCTGAGCCGCATGTACCTATATATGGGAGATTATGCCAATGCCCTGAAAAATGCAAAGGAAGCGCTCAACCTGAAGAATACGCTGCTGGATTATAACCTGTACACCACCAAAACCGGCACCACCTATGGCCGTGTGTGCCTGGCGTCGGATAATACAGTAGTATTCCCTGCTCCGCAGGATCATCCGGAAGATATCTGGGTACGATTGGCCGGTATGTCTATGGGCAGCGTGAATGCGGAAGTGTATGCTTCTCCGGAAATACTATCCGTATTTGAAAAAAATCTGCCGGCTACGGCAGTGGATAAACGAATGGAATTGTTTTTCTGCAACGGGAAAGCCAACTTTTCTACCAGGGAAATCCAGTTTCCGGGCCGGGTATTGTATGCACCGTATATCGACTTTAACATCGGCCTCGGTACGCCTGAACTTTACCTGATTGCCGGTGAGTGCGAAGCACGACTGGGTCAGAAGGATGCGGCGCTGAACTATATCAATGCCCTGCGTAGTAAACGGATCCGGAATCACGTGGATTTAACCGCTGCTACAGCTGACGAAGCGCTGGTAATAGCGCTCGACGAAAGGCAGCGGGAGTTATGCTACAGCGACAACACACGTCTCATCGATCTGAAGCGGCTGAACAAAGAACCGCGTTTTGCCAGAACGATTGTGCATAAGCAAGGCACGGAGACATTCAGTTTGCCGCCAAATGATAAAAGATATATTCTGCCGGTGCCGCCAAAGGTACTGGAACTTAACGCCACCATGCCGGTGTATGAGCGGTAATTGTCACCCGATAAAACATTACAGATGAAAAATATTTTTAGCATAATAGGAGCTTGTTTTGCCCTGCTGTTGCCCTTACACGCAGCCGCACAAAATGAAATAGCCTTCCGCCCGCTGGCGTTAAGCGAACTGAAAGCGCTGGCCGCAAAGGAAAAGAAGCCGGTATTTATCGATTGCTTCACCAGTTGGTGTGGTCCCTGCAGGTGGATGGATAAAAACGTGTTTGTAGATCCTAAAGTAGCCACCTTTTACAACGGGCATTTTATCAATGCGCGCTTTGATATGGAAAAAGGGGAGGGCGTTGCCATCAGGAATGAATATAAGGTGACTTCCTTTCCCACCTATCTTTTTATAGATGAAAAAGGGGTTATTATTCACCGTTCCGGCGGCCGTATGGAAGCGGATAATTTTATAGCCGAAGCACAACGGGCAGCAGATCCGAAGCTGAGTTTTCCTAACATGCAAAAGGAATATGCGGCAGGGCGCCGCGATCTTCCTTTCCTCATGAATTACTACCTGGGCTTAAAGAATACTGATGCACGGCTCGCCGATGAAATAGGCGAGGGGTTGGTACGTGATATGCCGGAGTCGCAACTGGCTACTGCCCTGGGTTTAAAAGTAATCAGTGAACTGGGACACAGTGAAGATGATCGACTGGGAAAATACTTCCTGCAAAATACCGGCTTATTTAAAGGGGTGGCCAGTGCAGGCAAACTCGATTCCCTGAAGCAACGTATGCTCCAGTATAAGTTGTATGCCACTATGCGGTCGGGTGATGATAAAGGTTTCCGGGAAAGACTGAATTATTTTAAAACCTCCGCAGATACGGGCATGCAGAAGCAGGCAGTGATGTCGGAAGTGGAGTATTACCTGTACAAAAAACAGTACGCGGAGTATGTGACGCTGGCAGCCAAAGCACGTACCGGCTTGCTCCGGTATGATGCAGAAAAACTGTCGTTCCTGGCGCGTGCAGCGCATCGGCGCGGTATGGGAGATCCGGCCACCTGGGAAGCGGCCTATCAGCTGGCCAGGCAGGCGGTAGCCATCAGTCCGGATGATTATAGTACACAAAGCACGCTGTCGCAGATATGTGTGTCGCTCCGCAAAAAGGAAGAGGGCATGGCAGCTGCGCAAAAGGCATTGTCGCTGGCAGAAACTACCAAGGTGGAAGCAAATGTAAAAAAGACGATCAGCGAACTGGAAAAGCTGTAAGTCCATCTTCAACAACATGATTTTTTAACATTACTTCATCAACATGAAAAATATATTGATATGGTTATGTGCGGGCATCCTGTTAACCGGATGTACCAAGCGTAAGAATGACCTGGACGGTATTCCTGATATTACCCCGGTAGAAAAACCGGTACCCGCTGTAAAAACAGGGTTGCATAAGGATAGTATTATGGTGAATTATGCAGACGGAAAGCGGGGATACCGTTATTTCCTGTACTATATGCCATCGGCACTGACCACTGCGCGGCCGGTGTCGCTGGTCTTTAATTTCCACGGGGCGATTAATTACACCGGTCCGGACCCGATGCCCGATTCGCTGATGCATATCTATGAAAATGATTTCCTGAACCAGGTGGCAGATACAGCCAACTTCATCGCCGTGTTTCCAGTGGGATTAAAATCGGGTACAGAAGCAAACTGGCAGGACAGTGCGCGCAACGTACAGTTTGTAAAAGGTATGCTGGCGTTTTTTGAAACTGCCAAACCTGAAATTGATAAAAACAGGATTTATGCCTGCGGACATTCCAGCGGGGCTATTTTCTCTTTCCGGCTGGCGTTGGCGATGAGTGATGTATTTGCGGCTGTTTGCCCGGTTTCGGGGCAGTACACGCTTGCGAATTTTGGTACTGCGCCTGCACGGATAGTGCCGGTGCGCTGTTTCAACGGCATACTGGATGCTACCGTTAACTTTGGTGCGGCAGTACAGAATATCCGCGCCTGGGCAGACAAAGTGGGCGGCTATTATGTAAAAGACAGCACGCGGAACCTGGATAGCATCTCCATCAGGAATAATAAATACACTGCTTATCCTACCGTTTGGGAAGGTGGTAACGGCAATATTGAAATGTATGCCATTAAGCAGGCGGGGCATGGGATTCACTGGGGCACCATCCTCCCGCTGATGTGGGGCTTTATGCGGGATAACCCATTGAACAAACAGCAGGGACTCTATCTAGGTGTGGAAAAAGATATGGTGAATTATGTAGCAGGGAGCAGCTATCAGGTACAGGTGCGTGCTTCCGGTAACGCTTCTCTGGAGATCTTAACCGTTCCTTCGGGTTTTACCGCCACGTTGAATGGCAGAACCATTAATATAAAAGCCGGTGGCAAACCTAAAGCGGGTGTGCTGGTGGTGAAAGCAGTATCGGGCAACCTGTCGAAACTGGCGGAGGTCCGTTTTGAAAAGGAATAGTGTTAGATGTAGTAGCTGAAATAGGAAGGGCGCCTCTATAATGATGGAGGCGCCCTTTTGTTTTTGACGTAAAAGTTCATTTAACTTCGCCTCTTTTATTCATGATGCGGTGTGGCTTGTGATGTACGATCCAGAGTTAAGTATTTCACATCTTCACATTCAATCAATAATTTAGCTTTCTTAGCAGACAAACTCCGTGTTCATGAGATAGGGTGTTGAGTACAATGTTTATCCCTTAATATATAATTATATGAATTGGAAAGTGCATTTGGAACAATTAGAGCGGAACAAAGACTGGAAATCGGCTACTGTTTTCATGCAGCAAGTTATTGATGACAATCCGGATCAGGCCGAAGTTTACATAAGTATAATTTATTTGCTGCATAATATTTTGGTGGAGGAAGACTATCCTGAATCGGATCACGATTACTTTGCAAAAGTATTAGGATATTATTTTGAGAAATCTTATAAGAAGTTTTCTGATAATGCGGAGTACCTCTTTTTTGCAGGTAAAATTCTTCATATTGCTGAGTGGTATTTTGGCGTTGATGATGATTTAAAGCCTATTGAAAAAAGACTGGCTTTTCAAATGCAGAAAAGCGCTTTTGAAAAAGAAAAAAGCAATGTTTTGTTTGAATGGGCTTATCGTTTTAGTCTGGGTGACGGGATAGCCGAATATCTGGCCGACCAAATTTTGCTTTATGATAAAGCAGCTGTAGAATGGTTAAAATCTAAAGGTTTTCCAGGATATTATGTTTTAGGCGTTTTAGAACAGCATCGGAAAAGGCAAAACACTTAAATTGGGAGTTTATGCGGATAATATTGTATCTATTGGTCTTTTTTCTTATGACTTCTTCTTTTACCGGCATTTAGATGAATAAATTGTCAGGATGGAGAATAGATGATTCTACAACCATTCGCTTCGAGGGTGATTCAGTAAGGGATTTATTTTACGCCAGGAATTTAGATGGGTTGAGTTTAAAGCAGCATGTTGAATAGTAATTCTAAGTTGATGGCTAACCTGCTATTAGGGTAAAAGGCCATATAGGAATTGAGAATGTTGTTATGCCGGGCATATACACCCGATTACAACTGGCACTGTTTGGATTTAAATCAAATACTGAGAATTTATTGGAGATCATATTTTTCGTCTTCAATAAGTTTGGATATTTATTCCTATTTTAACTATCATCATGTCATTACTCAAATGAAGCTGTACTGCACTATTTTGTTACTTCTATGGCCTTTTGCTGTTGTCGCCCAATCCGGCGGGCCTGTTCTGCAGGCTGGTACAGTCCGCGTAAGTGGCGAAGTAACTATTCCGGTAGCAATTAAGAAAGACAGTGTATGGTTGTTTTTGAAAGTTCCGTACCCTTTTACAGGCGAAGTTGCTTTGTATAAGACATTGCTCGATACCAGCGGGCATTTTGTATTAAAGGTAAACACAGAAGTAAATGTCAACAGATGTGCTGTCAGCACCGATATAGATATTAATAACCAGGTGATTGTTTTCCTGAAAAACGGCCGGGAAAACAACATCTCATTCAAATATGGTAATGATGGTGTGATTAATAAAATAACGACCAGTGATAATGCCGGATTTACTGAGGAAGAACTTATCACGAGTCTGGACAAGTTTAATGATATGATCAATGAGAGATCCAATAAGCCGGTATCTCCCTTATATAACAAAGATTATAGCGCATTTATAGATCATACAAATCATGTTTTGGATCGGAAACGTGGCTTGCTGAATCAGCCACCTCTTTTATCTGAGAGGATGAAAGACATCGTATTCAAGGATTATTGGCTGGCGGTGTATTATAATCATGTATTCGATTACCGCACTGAAATGGTGTTGAATTACAGGAATACGAATAATCATAAGATGCCGGATAGTGCAGTCATAAAGCACCCTGTTCGCGGTGATTATTCCTTCCTGAAGGACCTGGACCTGAATAATCCTTTATACCTGTATTGCTTTTCTTACCCGACATTTACGCAGGAGTTATTAAGAAATAGTGTGTTAAATATCCCGCGTATCGGGGATACGCCGGTCCGTGAATGGACGAAAACGATAAAAGGCATACTGGGGCAGCTGATGGGATCAGATCAGGGATTGTTCTATGATATGCTTATCAGCAATGCGTACGCGATGCAATTTGAACTGGAACTAGCAGCATTAACGGCAAAGCAGATCAGAAATATCAAGGATTATTGTAAAGGCGGGGATTTAGAGAAGATACTTCCGCAAGAAACCAGGACATCATCGAAGTGTCCCAATTAAAAGAGACAATGGTGGTTAACAGTACGCCGGAGGTATCTCCCGAAAAACTGATGAGCGCTATTGTGTCCAGATATAAAGGAAAGGCTGTTATTGTTGACTTCTGGGCTACCTGGTGTGTGCCTTGTCTGGAAGCCTTTAAAGCATCCAGGAATTTGAAAAAGCAGCTTACAGATAAGGAGGTGGTATTTATTTACATCAGTAGTCCTTCATCACCTAAAAAACTATGGGAAAAGTATATTCAGGGTATCGGAGGGCAACAGTATTATGTGACGGAGGGAGAGTGGAGGCATCTGCTGGAGAACTTTAAGTTCAACGGCATACCCAGTTACCTGATATTTGACCGGCAAGGTGTACTAAAACAGCAATTTACTTCGTATCCGGGCAACGAAGTCATGCTGGAACGGATTGAAGCAGCGCTGAAAGTGGAATAATACTATAAAACCGCATATATCCCGGATGATATATGCGGCTTTATGGAGAATGTTCCAGGAGGCGCCTTAGCAGCCACCTTTGTGAGGGGGACGTTTATAAAGTATTTTACTATCCCGTTCTACATAGTCGCCCGATACTATTGGATATGAATACTTGGGGGCATACGATACGCCACGGCTTTTTATAGTTATCTTGTCGTTTACTTTCAGGCTATGCAATTGCTTAAATTCATTGGATTGTTCCAGCCCAAAGCTGAGAATATAATCTTCGCCATTAATCCTGGCCATCACTCCGAAACCTAATCTTGAGCCCGGCGGCAGGGAAAGATCCGTTACAACAGCCTCCATATTGGTAAAATCTCTTACAGGCTTGCTTATATTAGCAGCGCGGGCAAGCACTTTTCTACCTTCGGGAGACACTTCCCAGTTTTTGAACATGATACCTGCAGGGGTAGCCTCCCATTTTTCCCTTTCAGCTTTCATTTCTGCCGCAGAAAGAGGTTTTGGGATTGTTTTTTTAGCATTTTCATTTTTGATTTCGCGATTAGCGAATACTAGTCCGCCTACCACCACCAGCGGTAAGATCAGTGCATAAATAACTTTTTTCATGTTTTTTGTAGTTTTAATTAACATAGATCTGTCTCCTGATAAATTATATCCGCTTAAGGCATCTCTTTTATTTTTCATAACCTATTAAAGTTTGATACAGCGAAACTACTTTGATCCTTTCAGTTGGAAGGGATCCGGGTTGTAAATTGAAATGTAAACTTTGTAAATTATTGTAAATAGAGCCATGGGCCTGAGAATCCCGTTGCTTAAGATCATCGCTGACTGCAAAAAAATGCGGTTATCCGGGATGGATGACCAACGGATTGCGGCGCAATGATGATGCCCGGGAAATCGTAAACTGGTTTAAGCCACCGCATTCAGGCAGGGAATTAGGAGGACAGCAGGCCGGTAGATTATCTTGTGAGGGCTGGGGGAATATTTAAGAGCCGGATATTTGTGTTGGTGCTATTGGGGGCTGGTATCAGGCCCTCCGGCAGCGGGTATGCGTATGTTGGTCGTCCGGTTGGCGGCTACAGAATCATAAATTTCGCTTGTTGCTTTCAATGGTAATGAACTCGGGTAAATAATCCGGTGTACATCCTTTGGATACCATCTGACCTTTGTAAAGACCTGTTTTTTCTCCAAGTGTAATACAACGATTGCGATACTTTTTGTCGTAAATGCCAATCCAGCCTGCTGTGAAGTTCATGGCCCATTGAACTTCCGGTTCTTCCTGTTGGATCTGGTTTTCAATTTTAGATAATAACGCTTCATTGTCGGAGGGAGGCGTTTGCCCCATCCAGCGCAGACGCCCCTGATAGTACCAGAAGATCCGCCTCTGAACGGAAGATGGACTATTTTCCCAGGATTGGATCAGTGTAATGGTGTTTTTGTTTTTGGTGAGCTGATTGGCCATGAGCCAATCGGTTAACTGGTTTTGTTCCTCCAATGGGTGAGTCTGCATATCCTGATCCAGTTTATTAATTACCTCCTGGGACAGCAGTTTGTTATCCATAATCAGGATGGCCAGTTGCCGGGGCAAAAACTTCCCGGTGGACCATAATTCCATTGCCAGTTCATGATCTTTTTTAATATCCTTTGCAATATTCCGTAAGTCGCCCAGCTTCGTTTTAGTATCGATTTGAGCCAGGATATCTGCTGCTTTTGAAGAGCGTTTCATATCAATCTTTTGTTTTTCGGGTTAAATAATAATGCTGACCTGGATAATTGTCTGCATCTGCCGTTTGAACAAAGCGAAATGGTTCGCCATTGAATAAATATATCTTCCGGAAACAAGATAAGCTAATAAAATTTTATCTTCATAGAGAATGCAGACTGCTGTTTTATACTCAATTTGCTTGTATGTCGAACGTTATTATTGCTACTTTATGCAGGAATTTTCTGGCGGCCATTGATATGGCTCACCAGGTGCTTGTGCTTGCTCCGGAAGAATTGTTGGAGAAGGATCGCAGGTTCTTTTATATGGCATATCATTCATTAATTTTTCTTGATTACTATTTGTCAGATCCGGTAAGGGATTTTCACCCGAAACTGTCTTACACCATCCATCATGCAGATGTTCTGCCAGCAGAGGCGGTAGACGATGTGCTGCCGGATCGCATTTATACCAAAGATGAGTTACTTACTTTTCTGAGAGAAACAAGGGGGAAATGTGAAACGCAATTCCGGCAAATGACCGGAGAAAAACTATTGGAAAGATGGATAACGGACAATGAAGTGGACATGCATGGGCTTTGCCCACCTTTGGTTTCGCACTATAGCCGGCTGGAAATTTTGCTTTATAACTTGAGACATCTGCAGCATCATACAGGTCAATTGAATTTGCTGCTCCGGTTGAAGGCAAATGTGGCAGCCGACTGGGTTTCTCAGTCGCCCTGCCTGTAGTCGCCCGCAATTATCTCCGTTGATCAGATTGCTTTTTTACGGACTTTCTTTTTCAATTCTTTAGACAACTCTTCTATAGCCCCCGCTTTATCTGCTTTTATTTTCTTCCCCAGTTCTTTTCTCGGGCAGTTTTCATTGTACTTTGCGCCCCAGTCCATGATTTCAATTATTATCGGCAGCAGGTCGGCTCCTTTTTGTGTGAGGCTGTATACGAATTTTGATTTATTCTTCTCTGAAACTTCCTTGATCAGGATTTTTTCGGCTTCCAGCACATTCAGCCTGTTAACGAGAATGTTGGTGGCAATTTTCTCTTCTGACTGAAGAAACTCACTGTAAGATACTTTTTCTCTCAGCATTATATCCCTGATGATAAGCAGCGACCATTTATCGCCAAATACATCCAGCGAGCAACTTATCGGGCAATCGGATCTCATTTTTTCCATACTATGAAAAATTAGTTATTGCATTTTGCAATTACTTTGTATATTAGTACTTGCAAAGTGCAAGCACAAATTTATAAATTTTAAACCTGAAAACGATGGAAAAATCACAAGAAACCAGGAAATTGTTAGATTTCTATTACAAAGGGTTTGCGGAGAAAGCAAACTGGGAAAGTGTTATTGCGGAGGATTTCCGGTATACAGGTGGTGATATGAACAACACTAACCCTGTGATTGGTAAGCAAGCCTATATAGACATCATCAAACGCTTTTCGCAACGTTTTGAAGCCATGCGGGTGCAGCAGATGGTTGTAGATGGGGACAATGCCACTGTGATAGGCAATTATGATTTTGTGTTTCCCAATGGCGTAAAGATAAACGGGAACGTGGCAGAATGCTGGAGGGTAAAGGATGGTAAACTCAGCTCGCTGACCTTGTACTTTGATACCTTGACATTTATGAGCAATTTAAAATAGCAGATGGCTTACGATCAGGATCTTGCGGAAAGGGTAAGAACCCATTTAGCGGGCGTTCCAGGCATTGAAACGGAAGAGAAAAAAATGTTTGGCGGTCTTGCTTTTATGGTCAATGGTAAGATGTGCATCAATGTGAGCGGCAACAGGTTGATGTGCCGGTTTGACCCTGAACAAACAGCGCAGCTTTCCAAAAAAAGAGGCTACCTGCCCATGATCATGAAAGGAAAGGAATATAAAGGCTATTGTTATGTTGAACCAATCGGGTTTAAAAGTAAGGGGAATTTTGAACGCTGGATAAATTTATGCCTTGATTTTAATCGTCTCGCAAAGTCCCCGTAATTAACCAGGTATCGCTGCTGATCTGGCCCCCACGTTTAATTTCGCCGTTAAAAAATCAAGAATATCAATCGGCAATTGCTGGTGAAAGGCTACTCTATCGAAACCTGCCGGATCGGAGGAGGGAGGGAAACCGGGGTTTGTCATGGCCGCCGGGAAAGGGCTGATAAAAGCAAAGTGCCCTGCATTTTTTACTTCGGTGAAGCTCACCAGAGATGGATCAGTGGCTATTTTTTGAACCACCTGCGCATTCCAACCCGGTGTAATGTTATCATGTTCGGCTGTAAGTAGTAATACAGGACAAGAGATATGATTGTCCGGATGATTGAACCATCCGGCCCCCGGCGCCATCAGCACGATTGCTTTTACCCTGTTGTCGTGCGGCACTTCTACGTGCTCACCTTCTTTTGTGATAGGACGGCCACCAGCCAGGGCAAGTGCGGTGTAGCCACCCATAGAATGACCGATAACGGCTATTTTATTTGCATCAGCAGCGCCGGATAAAAAGGGTGCCGTTAACAGATGGTCAATAGTAAGACTTACATGCCTGGGTCTTAACTGCAAATTTTCCACGGTGTTTTCCAGGCTGGTGTTGTTGCGGTTGTTGCCATAATGTTCGGGCATGGCAACAATGAAACCGTTTTTAGCCAGGTAAGTGCTGATCGTTCTGTAAAGGAGATGGGAACCGTTGTTACCATGTGAAATCACAACCAGCGGAAACTGTTGTCCGGGTATGATGTCTGCATTCATGCTTACCTCCATCTGATACGGACCAAAACCCGTAGGCACAGCCGGTGTGTAGGTCGGGTATTGCACCAGTACCGGGAACGAAATGTTATTGTCATTATCGGTAAGTTGCAGTTGCCTGCAACCGGTAAATATATTGTTCTGGCCTGTTTGCATGTGCTGTATGATATCCGTTACGAAAGGTATTTCCAGGCCAAAAGTAGGAATTTATCTGGCCGTTTAGATAGCTTGTCATTATGGAGTATGTTTTTTATGGATCCTTTTGGTGGAATTCATTCAAACTAACTTCTTCTTTCATGGGTATGAAAGAAGTATTGCTCCTATCGTTATGAAACGGGTACCCTGTAGGGAATGAATTTATTTAAAAAGCTGCTGAGCACGCGACAGCTTTTCCTTACCTGATCCTGAAACTAAACTTATTTACTCCCAGCACCCCGGCACCGGTAACGCCTTCGGCTATGCCGATAAATGGCCGGGTTACATCGGAAGAGAAGAATTCAACAGTGGCCTCGCCATTTTTATCCGTCACAATTGTTGGTTTCCATAGCAGGGTATTCCGTGTATCACTGACGGTACTGGTTTCCTTGTCATAATCCGGCTCGTAAAACTCCCTGCTCTGGTAGTAACCTTTTGTTATGGTCATTTTGAATTTTTTTAATAGCTCTTGTTCCGTATACTTTGGATAATGATAAACCACTTCTTTATTATTATCGGCGGTCAGGATAACATGCTGATGTGACGTGACACTGCTGGAAAACATATGGTAGGTTTTCCCTTCAACAGGTTTTATATCGGTGCGTCCATCCGGGCAATTCAGCCAGCCGCAGGCGCCTACATAGTCTGTATTGCCTTCATATTTTGCGATGCTGTCCAGGTAGCCGAAGTACCGGTCTGAAAAAGCCGGCCCTTTAGCCGCAACGGTAATCTCTTTCAATGTTTTGCCATAGGGGATATAGGCGGTATCTGTTACCGCTTTAACCACGCTTTTTTCCGGGAGTAGCAAGGTCGGGGGATGTGTTGCCTGCGCTTTCCGGATGGCCTCAAACGGATCATCTACATGGATAATATATTCTTTGTCGGAAAAGTATTTAACGAAGAAGCGGGGGCCAAGGGCAAGATATTCCGGGGTGAGGTAAAACCTGCCGGCATTGTCGGGTAAAGTTATCCGGGTATTCGTTTTGTTATAGTTGAAAAGGAAAAGCGATGGCGGTTGTTTTTCTTTCCCGGCTTTTTTTGCGGTGATCCTTGCCGGCAAGCTGTCTGATAAAACCGGTTTTATACTATCCCATACGTAGCGGCGCCAGCCCTGCGTAAGCAGCAGCAGGTCCATTGCTTCGTGGCGGTTTGCATGGGTGCTGTCAAAATAATAACCGGGGTCATTGATCCTGCCGCGTATTTGTGTAGAGAGATAATAATAACTGACGATATCCGTGTTTTGCGTATGATGGAACAGATCGTCATATACGCGCAGACTCAATACAGCAGCAACCGGGCTACCATTTGCATCTGTGGTGTTGATTTTTACAGATACCTTTTCTTTCCGGTTGTATTGTTCTTTTAACATACTGAACCGGATGCTGAACTGCTGCTCCGGATGCAGGTATACCAGTCGCTCTGCTATGGGCTGTAACTGCTCATTGAATAACGTGACTTCACCTATTCCCTGCGGGGAGTTTTGAACCGGAATTTTTACGTTCACGCTGTCGTTAAGTCTGCCGGCAGCTATCGACTGCACTGCACCTCTAACCTGTAGCCGCAGGTAGAACTTCTGTGGGACGGTTGTATGTGGTGTGATGATTCTAAAAGTGAGACTGTCGCCTTCCTTCTTCACCAGGCGCATTCCGGTACTGCTTCCTGACGCTATTGGCAGCGGGTATACGCTATCCTTGCGCGCTGCCAGCCTGATATGATAGGCGGTATTTTTTTCCGGTGTGAACAAGAAACTGCCCATTCCGTCATGCACGGTGTTGAAATCCAGCAACGGCGTGTTGCCCTTTAGCAGGGTACCTTTTACAGCGACCGGTTGTCCGTCCTTATCGACAGCCTTAAAGGCAACACGATTGAGCGCATCCGCCACCAGGTTGCCTCCTTCAGGAAAGACATGGAACTGAATACCTTCTTTCGCCAAAGTACCTGGCTGTTGTTGTTTTTTCCAGGTTCTTATTTCCTGCGGGTCGTTCACCACCTGGATACGGGCGGCGGCATAGAACCAGGGTTGGCCGGTAAAAAAAGAATGTGCAGTATAGCCTTTCAGCAAATACGTTCCTCTGGTTAAGGTGGGAGGCAGGTATACATGACCGGCAGACAACCCGTTACTGATGGGATACATTTCCTGCCAGACGATACTGTCTGTATCTTGTTCTTGTAACTGGAGGTACAACGTATTGTCAAGGGATGACAGCGTGAAATCGGTCGCATTTAATATAAAAGCATTGAACCAGAGATCTTCCCCGCTCACATATATATCCTTGCTGGTGCTGAGGTAAAGAGAAGTCTGTGTAATTGAGCCGGGCTCACCTGCCAGCTTATCTATATCGGGGTGGGTTCCCTGTGAGAAGGACGGATTATTGATACCGGATAACACAAAAGCCAGGCATATCATGTACTTGATCATACGTGTGATTGTTCTGTTTGTATTTTCAGCCGTTCCAACGGCGCCCACTATCATTCAACGCACCGAAAGATGCGATAAATAATTAATTAAAGAAAGATGTTTATCTTTTTTCTATGTGCTCACCGAGCAACTTACCTAGTTTAATCAACGCTTTCTCCGCCTTCTTCTCCCAAAGCCCCGAATAGCTTAGCCGGATGTAATGCAGGTACTTGCCTTTCGAGGAGAAAATTTCACCAGGTGCATAGGAGATATTGTGTTCAAATGCTTTTTCCAGGAAGACAGACGTATTCACTGCGTCCGGCAATTCTACCCAGAGATAGATCCCTCCACCGGGCTGCGTTACTTTTGTGCCGGCAGGAAAGTGCTTTTCGATGACAGCAATATAACGATGCTGGTTCATCTGCATTTCCAGCCTGAATTTCTGCAGGTGCTTTTCCAGTACGCCTGTGGTGAGCAATTGCAGTATTACCCGCTGGCTAAAGCAGGAGGTAGAGTGGTTCATCATGGCTTTGATGCGTGCTACATCGTAAGTAAACCGCCCGGCGGCAGTCCAGCCGATCCTGAGTCCGGGCGCCAGGGTTTTGGTAAAGGAGCTGCAATACATGACCCAGCCATCTTTATCATAGGCTTTAATGGTATCACGACGGCCGCCTTTGAAGAAAAGGTCCCCGTAGATATCGTCTTCTATAATGGGCATTTGCAGGGTATTAGCTAAACCGGCAATTTGTTTTTTCTGGTCCGTGCTGATACTCGCGCCATCCGGGTTGTTGAAGTTGCTCACAAAGACACATGCTTTAATGGCGAGTTTCCGGCAGGCGGCTTTGATATTCTCCACCGAAATACCGGTAGTAGGGTGAGAGGGAATAGTGGCCATTTTGAGGCCTAACAGCTCCAGGATCTGCATGATGCCAAAGAAGCAGGGTTCTTGTACCAACACGGTGTCGCCGGGCTGTGTAACGGCTTTTAAGCAGCATACCATCGCTTCTGCGGCGCCATTGGTAATAACTAACTCATTGGCGTGCACAGGTCCCTGCCAGTGCATCGATCGTTTGGCAATGGCTTCACACAATTGCTTGTTGCCGTATCGGGTTTCCAGGCTGAGGTAACTGCCGCTTACATCCCTCGACGTTTGCTGGATAGCCCGCTTGATGCTGTTAAAGGGCAACAGCCGGTTGTCCGGAACGGCATTGCCAAAAGAGACAAAGTCTTTTCCGGTACGGTCCACCGGCATCTTTTGCAGCAACTGATCAATATGCACAGTTCTTTCTGAAAGGGAAACTGGTAACACTTCCGGTACAGGGAGACTTTTAGCCAGGTTGTCGTTCACATAATAACCCGATTTCTCCCGGGATACTACGATGTCTTTGTCCATCAGGTAATTGAACGATTGCAATATGGTACCAATGCTAACCCCACTTTTCTTATGCATACTCCTGATGGATGGTAGTTTTTCCCCCGGCTTATAGATGCCGTCATCTATCATCTTTGCGAATTTGTTGGCGATGCTGATGTAAGCCGGTTCTTTCATGATACCTGATCTGTTATAGTGAAAAGTATAGAAATTAGATCTGTTAAAGATAGGTATAAACCAGTAAGGACAGTCTTTTGAAGCATCTGTTACATAAATATTTACAAAAACTGTATCTGTGTTGGGCGTAATCCAACGGTTACCTTTGTGGTATGAAAAAGCCAGACCAGACTATGAAAATAGAAAACAGCACCAGTCAGGATATAGAAGAAATATTCAGACTATACAGGCTCGCTACGGAATTTCAGAAAACAAGGTTCACCGTTCATTGGCCGGAGTTTGACCGGACAATGGTGGAAACAGAGATTGCGGAAAAGCGGCAATGGAAAATTATCATCGATAACCAGGTAGCGTGTGTGTGGGCAACCACATTCGATGATCCGCAGATCTGGGAAGAAAAAAATGCCGATCCGGCTGTGTATATCCATCGTATTGCTACCAATCCTGTGTTCAGGGGTAATAGCCTGGTGGAGCGCATTGTGGAGAGCGCGAAGGAATATGCCCGTCTCCATCAGAAGAGATTTGTGCGCCTGGATACAGTAGGGAATAATCCCGGCCTCATTGCTTACTACACAAAATGTGGTTTCGACTTTTTAGGGTTGCTGAAACTTAAAAGTACAGCCGGACTTCCCGCGCATTATGATAATGCTACCGTGAGCCTGTTTGAGATAGACCTGGAAGGTGCGTCTCCTGTAGTTAATAACAAAGAACATACCCGTTAAAAGTGGCGTAGTTTAACAAATAGCCGCTCGTTCATATCATGAAGGCCGTTCCGGTATTGCCGGAACGGCCTTTGTTTTATCCGGGCGCCAGCCTTTTGGAGTACACTATCACATACAAAAGAGAAACCTATGATTAAATAGTCCATTTATTTTTGAACAATGTGCAACCATTTTTCGTATATAGTTGTATACGAAGTGCTGTAGAAATGAATTTAACCGGTTACCTGTTCCGGTACTAACTGTTACGCATACATTTTTCTGGCTAGGAAAAACTTTATCGCATGAGTTTATTAATGGCAATAAGCAGATGAATCATTTGAAGAATACGTAAAATGTAGCATGTGTTGGCATAACAGAAGTAGCACCCCGGGAGCATATGCACATTAGAAAATTCTAATTCGGCTTGTATTTTCTCTTTAGTAGTTTTGGTCTTTAATTAATCCTTTATGCAGTACACGAGAGTGTTGCGTCTGACGCTTATGCTATGCATGAGTGTCGTTTTTGTAAGTGCTCAACAGAATTACTCCTTACCTGTTGCGGATACTTTAAATCTACAATTGGATAGTGCAGAACACATCTTTTTGAGAAACAACCTTTTACTATTGGCTCAGCATTATAACATCAATGCGCAGCAGGCACTGGAAATCCAGGCAAAACTTTATCCCAATCCCAACGTATCGGTTGCTACAGCATTGGCGGGACATGATCCCAATCTGCAGCCCCCTTCTTCCAACAAGCCGTTTCCTTCCCCTTTTTCCAATGCAGGGGAGGCTTCTGCCAGTATCAGCCAGGAGATCGTTATTGCCGGAAAAAGGAATAAAGCCATTAAACTGGCAAAATCCAATACCAGGCTGGCGGAATATCAGTTCTATGATCTTTTGCGTACGTTGAAGTATACACTCCGCACAGATTTTTTTACCATCTATTATTTACTGGAAAGCGGAAAAGTGTATAAAGAAGAGATAGACGGCCTGCAAACCGTGGTGGATGCCTATAATCAATTGCTGAAAGAAGGAAAATTCTGGGTGTCGGAAAAGGAGATCGTACGCGTTAAAGCACAGTTATACAGTTTGCAGAGTGAATACCAGGACCTGGTAGACCAGATCAATAATACCCAGAGCGAGTTAAGGCTGCTTTTGCAGGTGAAACCGCTTACCCACCTGGTACCACAGGTAGACACGTCGTTGGCGGCATCTGCCAACCCCCTTAAATATCCGTTACCGGAACTCGTTGATTCGGCTTACAAACGTCGCACAGACCTCAAAATAGCGCAGACGAATACGGAAATCAGCCGGTTGAATTTCAGCTATCAGAAAGCAATGGCCGTTCCCGATCCCTCCCTGAATGTAAACTATGATAAACAAGGCAGTTATATCCGCGATCTGTTCATGGGCGGTGTCGCTATTGACCTGCCGGCCTTCAACCGGAACCAGGGAAATATCAGATCGGCGAAATTCATGATCAAGATGAATGAAATGACCGAGCAGAGTATCGAAAAAACGGTAGAAGAAAATGTATACCGCGCATTACAGGAGTCGATAGACGCCGATAAGCTTTACCGTAAGGTAGATCCCAGCTTCAAAAATGACTACAGCAGGTTGATAGGCTCGGCATTGGACGCCTATAAGAAAAGAACAATAGGATTACTCGATTTCCTGGACTTCTATGATTCCTATAAACAGAATACGCTTCAGATAAACGGCATACAACTGAACAAATTGAATGCGCTGGAAAGTATCAACTTCTACACCGGCTTCAATTTTTTTAATTAATAAAGACAGGTCCCCATGCGACAACTATTAAACATAAGCCATGTATTAAGATTGCTGTTGATCATGACAATGGCAACATTAGCCGCCTGTGGCGATAAGCACGACAAAAAAGAAGAGGAAAGGACGGCCTACGTGATTCCTGATTCCATCATGAAAGTATTAAAGATCGATACCGCCCGGATGACGCCCATGGTGGATGCTATTACTCTCACGGGTATGGTCGACTTCAACCAGGATAACCAGGTGAGCATCTTTCCGCCGGTAAGTGGTATTGTACAGGGTGTAACCGCCCAGCTGGGAGATGTGGTGAAACAGGGGCAGGTACTGGCCGTCGTAAGAAGCAGCGAGATGGCCGGTTATGAAAATAACATGGTGGCCGCAGAAACAAATGTAACCAGTACCAGAAAGCAACTGGAGGCGACAAAAGACCTGTTTAAAAATGGGTTGTCGTCCCAGCTGGATATGGTCAATGCCCAGACCGCCTACGATCAGGCAGTAGCACAATTACAGATGGTGCAGCGTGTCCTGAAAATAAACGGGAATAACAGGCAGGGGGTATACGAAGTAAAATCCCCGATTAACGGATTTATTGTACAAAAGAATATTACCAACAACACGGTTATACGTACTGATAACGGCAACAACCTGTTTACAATTTCTGACCTTAAAAACGTATGGGTGCAGGCGAATGTCTATGAATCAAATGTAAGCAGGGTACACGTTGGCGATAATGTGGATGTGACTACCTTATCGTATCCTGATAAAGTGTTTAAAGGAAAGGTCGGTAAAACATTGAATGTGCTTGATCCGTCCAGTAAAGTGATGAAGGTGCGTATAGAACTGCCCAATGAAGACTATCTCCTGAAGCCGCAGATGTTTGCCAATGTGAATGTACTCAATCCGCTGAACCAGAAGGCGATTACCATCTCCTCTCATGCGCTGATATTTGATCACAGTCAATACTATGTGCTGTTGTATAACAGCAACAGCGATGTCAGAATTACACCTGTACAGGTGTTGGGCGCCAATGGCAATGAAACGTATATATCTGCCGGACTGAAAGAAGGGGATAAGGTGATTGCCTATGATGTAATCCTTATCTATCAGGCTTTGAACAGTTGATCCTGCGGATACCCTATAGAACGGTTAAAAAAAGGCATCGCAAAAATGCCTGACCTCTTTTAATACAAGAAAATGACTAAAATATTAAGTTGGATCATTGGATTTTCGTTAAAGAATAAATTCTTCATCCTCTTCCTGACATTCCTGCTGATCGTGTCCGGTGTAGTTACTTTTATGAACATGCCTATTGAGGCATTCCCGGATGTAACGAATACAGAAATTACCATAATTACCCAATGGCCCGGCCGTAGTGCGGAGGAAGTAGAAAAATTCGTGACTATTCCCATAGAGGTGGCGATGAACCCGGTACAGAAGAAAACAAGTCTCCGTTCCACCAGCATTTTTGGCTTGTCTTATGTAAAAATAATATTTGATGATGGGGTGAAAGATGGAGAGGCAAGGCAACAGGTGATGAACCTGTTACCCAATGCCACTTTACCTGCAGGTTTGCTGCCATCCGTACAACCGCCTACAGGGCCTACGGGCGAAATTTTCAGGTATTCCATTACCAGTACTTTCCGGGACGTACGGGAATTGAAAACGATGCAGGACTGGGTCATCGACCGGCAACTGAGGAGTGTTCCCGGCGTGGCGGATATCAATGGCTTCGGTGGCAAAACAAAAGCCTATGAAATAAAAGTAGACCCAGGAAAGCTGGCCAATATAGGCCTTACCCCGCTCGATGTTTTTACTGCCGTACAAAACACCAACATCAACGTTGGGGGAGATATGATATTTCAGAATAACCAGGCATTTGTGGTGAGAGGCATCGGCTTACTGAATGATATCGAGGAAATAAAAAATATCGTTATCCAGAATAACAATGGGGTACCCTTGTTGGTGAAAGATGTAGCTGCGGTGGATATATCGAATATCCCCCGGTTGGGTTGGGTGGGAAGAAGTGACAGGATTATTGACAAGGACGGAAAGAGCAGGGTGACCGATCAGGCAGATGTGGTGGAGGCTATTATTGTGATGCGGAAAGGGGAGAATCCATCCGAAGTAGTGAAGAAGCTGAAGGAGAAGATTACCTATCTCAATAACTCGGTACTTCCGGCCGATACTAAAATAGTTCCTTACTATGATCGTTCCAATCTGATTGAGTATGCCACGCATACCGTTTTGCACAACCTGATAGAGGGTATTTTACTGGTGGTGATCCTGATTTCGCTTTTCCTGTTTGATTGGAGAGCCACTTTTATTGTAGCCTGTATTATACCGATCTCTTTATTATTTGCCTTCATCTGTCTGCATCTGATGGGCATGAGTGCTAATTTGTTGTCGCTGGGTGCAGTTGACTTTGGGATCATCCTCGATGGTACCATTGTGATGGTGGAGGGGATTTTTGTGGTGCTTGATCATAAGGCGAAGGAAGTGGGAATGGAACGGTTCAACAAGCTAAGTAAGTTGGGACTGATCCGGAAGAATGCGGCAGATATCGGGAAGCGGCCTTTTTATCTCAACGTAATCATTATCACTGCGCTGTTACCCATCTTTGCTTTTCAGAAAGTAGAGGGTAAAATGTTTTCGCCTCTGGCCAATACGTTGTCATTTGCATTGCTGGGCTCACTGATAACAACGCTCACGCTGGTGCCGGTGCTTATCAGTATGCTGATGCGCAGGAATGTGCGGGAGAAGCATAATCCTGTTGTGCATAAAATGATGGGATTTATGTTGATGGGATTCATCAGGTCTTTTAAACGGAAAGAAATTGTGGTAACCTTATCGCTTATTGCCATGGTAGCAGGCATCTATTCTTTCAGATTCCTGGGTTCGGAATTCCTGCCGGAGTTAAATGAAGGTAGTATCTGGCTGCGTATACAGGCCAACTACAGCATAGACCTGAATAAATCAGTAGAATTATCTAAACAGGCGAGGGACATTATTATGCAGTTCCCACAGGTGCAGTATTGTGTGTCGCAGACCGGGCGCCCGGATGACGGAACAGATGTTACCGGTTATTATAATAACGAGTTTGATATACTGATGTTTCCGGAGTCGGATTGGAATCCCAAAATCAGTAAGGAAGAACTGATCAGCCGGATGAATACCGCCTTGTCTGTTATTCCGGGGGTGAATCTGAACTTTTCGCAGCCCATCATGGACAATGTGGAAGAGGCGGTGTCGGGCGTTAAAGGAAGTATTGTGCTGAAGATCTATGGCGACTCACTCAACTACATGGAAGGTAAGATGGACGAGTATTTCAAGGTGTTGAAGAATGTTCGCGGGATAGAAGATCTGGGTGTTATGCATAATATAGGGCAGCCGGAACTGGATATCAATCTCAGTCAGCAGAAGATGGCATTATATGGTGTGGCAGCTACGCAGGCGAATGCTGTTATCAGTATGGCCATGACCGGCCTGGGAGCGGGTGGTACGCCGGCAAGCCAGTTGTATGAAGGGATTAAGATTTTTGATATCCGTGTACGTTTGCCGGAAGAGTTCAGGAAAACACCTGCACAGATCGGGGAGTTGTTGGTGCCAACACAGAATGGCAGCAAAGTACCGATCAAGGAAATTGCGACCATCACCCAGAAAACTGGTGCTGCATTGGTTTTCCGGGATGATAACAGAAGATATGCTGCCCTCAAATTTTCCGTCAGGGGACGTGATATGGGCAGTACTATTGCAGAAGCAATGGAGAAGGTAAATGAAAAGGTGAAGCTGGACAGAGGCTATTCTATGGCATTCCAGGGGGATTTTGAAAACCAGCAGCGCGCAGAAAAAAGACTGGCGCTGGTAGTGCCGATAAGTCTTGCGTTGATATTCCTGTTGCTGATCAGCATGTTCGGGAACTTCAAAGATGCGTTGCTGGTATTTACCAATGTACCTTTTGCACTGGTAGGTGGTATTATGGCGCTTCATGTTACGGGCACCAATTTCAGTATATCTGCAGGTATCGGTTTTATTGCACTGTTCGGGATCTGTATACAGGATGGTATTATCCTGATCACAAAATTTAAAGAGAACCTCTCTTCCGTCAGGGGAGAAAGCAGGTTATATAACTCTATTAAGCTGGGGGTAAACGCCAGGATAAGGCCGGTGATGATGACCGCCCTGATGGCGGCAATAGGGCTTTTCCCTGCCGCCATATCCCATGGTATTGGCTCGGAAAGTTCCAGGCCGTTGGCCAGGGTGGTGATTGGTGGTATCCTTTGTGCGATGTTGTTCTCACTCTGGGTATTCCCGCTCATCTTTGGATGGGCTTACCGGAAAGTAGATAAGCAGCCTTACCGGGCGCCGCAGCATGACCAGGAATAGAAAGAAGCTACGCAAACCGCGTAGCTTTTTTTTTAAGATGCAGGTATCCGTTCTGTAGACGCCAATCATAGTATTGTCCATTTTTTTAACGGTTTTATCCATTGGAAATGGATAGGCGTAATAATAATTTCGCCCTATTACTTTATCAACCATAAATCAATTAATTCCACTATTTCCAACGGCGCCGGAAACGCCGCATCGCTTTTATTCGTACCGAAGCCAGTACTTATTCCAATGGCATCTTCATTATCCGTTATGAAGATGTAGCTGTGGGAAAGCGAATGCTATGTCATTCTCTCAGCACGTTCATTTTACCACGTATATGCATCACTGTTAATTTAGAAAAAAATGAAATTTTCTACACCTTCCCGAAATGGATGGCGCGCAACTGTGCGGCCAGGACTTCCATCATTTGTCGGTATACTATTTATTTTTACAATGCTGCTTTTACCTGCGGTTTTTACGTCTGCAACGGCTGCCGATTTTGTGCTCATAAAGGGCCGGGTGATTGATGAAAATGGTCAGCCACTACCCGGAGTTACCGTTGTAGCAAAAGGAACTTCTGCCGGAGCTACTACCAACGCAGCAGGAGAGTACCAGTTAAAAATGCCGGAAGGAACAAAAGTGTTGGTCTTTAAATTCCTGGGCATGCAGCCGCAGGAAGTTGAACTAAAAAACCGGACAGTGATCAATGTGACGATGGTGGCTTCCACGCAAAATCTGGAAGCCGCTGTTGTCGTTGGTTATGGCACCCAGAAAAAAGCAAACCTGACAGGTGCAGTGTCCACGATCAGTTCAAAAGTGCTGGAAACAAGACCGGTATCCAATGTAGCACAGGCGCTGCAAGGTGTATCACCCGGACTCAACATCACCCAGAGCGGAGAAATGGGTGGCAGCCTGGAAAACAGGCCGGCTATCAATATCCGTGGTGTAGGTACCATCGGACAAGGTTCCAGTGCGGCGCCCCTGATCCTGATCGATGGGATGGAAGGCGATATCAATGCGGTGAATCCACAGGACATTGACAACATCTCCGTGTTGAAAGATGCTGCCGCTTCGTCGATTTATGGTGCGCGTGCACCTTTTGGTGTTATCCTGATCACTACCAAGCAGGGAAAGGCAGGTATCACTACTATCAACCTGGGTACCAATTACCGCTCCAGCAGACCGGTGCTGTTACCACATACGATGGACTCCTATACCTTTGCCACTTATTTTAATGATGCCAGTGTGAACTCCGGACAGGGCGTGTATTTTACACCTGCCCGCATGCAACGGATCCGTGATTTTATGGATGGAAAGATCAAAACCACTATCATCCCACGTCCCGGACAACCCAACATCTGGGCAGACGGCTATTATGAGGGCAATGATAACGTGGATTGGTACAATGCCCTTTACAAGCCCACTTCCCCTTCGCAGGAATATTCCCTGAGCGCCAGCGGTGGCAAAGAAAACATTACTTACTTTCTTTCCGCCGGCTTTCTTGACCAAACCGGTTTTATGCGTTTTGGCAGCGATAAATTCAAGCGTTATAATGTTACTGCACGCATTAATGCAAAACTGACAGAATGGGCATCGCTATCTTTTATCCAACGCTTTAGCCGTGAAGAGTTTGCAAGACCAAGCTATATGACCAATACCCTGAATGATATCATCGCCCGGCAGGGATGGCCCATGCTGCCGCTGTATGATAACAACGGCTTTTTGTACGATTCTCCTTCACCTGCGCTGCAGATGAGAGACGGAGGCACCAGCGATAAACAATATGATGCCAATTCCCAGCAACTAAAGCTGACCATTACGCCGCTGCGTGACTGGAAAATATTCGCTGACCTCAATTACCGTACAGACAACCAGTTTTATCATTGGGAGTTGCAACCGGTGTTTAATCACGATGTAGCGGGTAATCCCTATGTGTACAGAACCGAAAATCATGTGCATGAAGAAGCGGGTCGTACCAATTACCTCAATACGAATCTGTACACAGAATATTTCAAAAAATTTGGTCAGCACAATTTAAAACTGCTGGTTGGTATGCAGACGGAAGAAACCAAAACCAGGTGGTTCTCTGCACAGCGGAATGGTCTTATTGTACCGCAGTTGCCGGTACTGGACCTTACTTCCGGTAACGATCCGAATGGCAAACCGGTTCCACCTACGGTAGGTGGTAATACCAATAAATGGGCTACGCAGGGCTATTTCGGCAGACTCAACTACGACTACAATGGCAAGTACTTGCTGGAAGCCAATCTCCGTTACGACGGATCTTCCCGCTTCCGCTCCGATATGCGCTGGATGTATTCCCCTTCGGTTTCTGCGGGCTGGAACCTCGACAGGGAACAGTTCTGGGGAGGAATCGCCAAATATATCGGCCAGCTAAAACTGAGAGCATCAGTGGGCGAGTTGGGTAATCAGAATACGACCGACTGGTATCCGACCTACCTTTCCCTTCCTACCGGCAGTGCCGATGGTTCCTGGCTGATAAACGGACAGCGGCCTAATACCGCCTCAGCACCAGGCCTCATTACATCGAGCCTTTCCTGGGAAAAAGTACGCACCTGGAACTTCGGCATGGATGCCGCATTTTTACGTAACAGGCTTACATTATCAGTGGAACATTATTCCCGCCTTACCCTGAACATGATAGGGCCCGCGCCTGAGTTGCCTGTAATATTGGGAACAGACGTGCCGAAAGCAAACAATACGGATTTACAGACCAAGGGATGGGAAGTAGAACTGAGCTGGAGAGATCAGTTGAAGAATGGACTGGGTTACAACCTGCGTTTCACGATGGCTGATTCCCGGACCAAAATTACGCGTTATCCCAATCCCACCGGTAGTTTAAGTACGTTCATTGCTGGCCACATGATGGGAGAAATATGGGGCTATCAGACGATAGGCATTGCTAAAACCCAGCAGCAGATGGACGATCATCTCAGTTCATTACCTAAGGGAGGACAGAATGCGCTGGGTAATAACTGGAAAGCGGGCGACATTATGTTTGCCGATGTTAATGGCGATGGTAAAATATCCAACGGCTCCAATACGGAGGGTGATCATGGAGATCTTATCCTGATCGGCAATAACACACCGCGTTTTGTGGTGGGCGCAGAATTTGGGGCAGACTGGAAAGGCATTGATTTCAGGGCTTTTTTCCAGGGTGTGTTGAAGCGTCAATACTTTCAGAACAGTTACCAGTTCTGGGGTGCATCCAACGGCATCTATTCCTCCGCTGGTTTAAAAGAACATACCGATTATTTCCGGGATGATCCTAACCATGTATTGGGTCTTAACCTCGATGCCTATTACCCACGGCCGCTTATCAACGGAAAGAACCAGGTGGTACAAACGCGCTATCTGCAAAACGCCGCTTACTTACGATTGAAAAATCTGCAGGTAGGCTATACGCTGCCGGCCAGTCTGACTCGGCGTGCCGGCATACAGAAGTTCAGGATATATGTTTCCGGTGAAAACCTGCTTACCATTACAAAAATGGCCACCATGTTCGATCCTGAAACAGTGGATGGCGGCTCCGGCGGTAGTGCGTATCCTTTATTTAAAGTATATGCAGCAGGCCTGAATGTTATCTTTTGATCAGACAAACCCAACATTATGAAACAGATACTCTATATATGCTTAGTAGCGGGGGCGGCTTTTTCGCTACCTGCCTGTAACAGGGATTTACTGGAAATTACGCCGCCGTCGCGGATAACGCCGGAAAACTATCTGCAGGAAGAATCACAACTGGCTACTTATGTCATCAAGCAATATGAAACGCTGCCTATTTTCGGCACATTCGACGGCGATGCCCATACCGATGTGGCAGCGCGCCGTGGATTTGATAACCGTTATGTGCCTGGCCAGTGGATGGTAGGGCAAACGGAGGGAGATTGGTCGTTTACCAATATCTATCAGTGTAACTACTTTCTTGAAACGGTGCTGCCTCGTCTTGCAGCAGGTAAAATCAGCGGGAACGATGTCAATATCAGGCACTACATCGGAGAAATGTACTTCATGCGTGCTTTTACCTATTGGGGCAAATTGCAGGCATTGGGTGATTTTCCTATTATCACCAATACGCTGAAGGAGGATAAAGCTTCCCTGATTGAAGCCAGCAAACGTGCGCCTCAAACAGAAGTAGCAAGATTTATTATATCTGATCTTGATTCGGCTATTCTCCTGATGAGCCCCACTGCACCTTCCGGTGGTAAGAACAGGTTATCCAAAATATGTGCACAGCTGTTGAAATCACGGGTGGGGTTATATGAAGGTACATTTTTGAAGTACTTTAAGAACACTGCCTATGTACCCAATGGTCCGCAATGGCCGGGTAAAAATAAGAGCTATAACGCGGCCTATCAGTTTAAATCCGGTAGCATTGAAGGGGAGATCGACTTTTTTCTGACGCAGGCTATGGAGGCCGCGAAGACTGTTGCAGATGCAGTACCACTTGTTCCAAACAGCATGACGAAGCGGCTGGAAACGAGTAACCAGGATTTTGCGGTGGCCAGTGAAGCCAATCCATATTGCCGGATGTATAATTCAACAGATCTTTCCGGTTTCAGCGAGGTGTTGCTCTGGCGCGATTACGACCTCGGACTGGGTGTTTCCAACGGTATTCCCAACACGATACAAGCGGCGCATGGCTGGGGTTTCACACGGGGATATGTAGACCGTTTCCTAATGTCGAACGGGTTACCTATTTATGCCACAGGTTCCGGTTATGCCGGTGATGATTCCATACAGCTGGTGCGCCAGAATCGCGATGGCCGTCTCTGGCTGTTCCTGGCGCAACCAGGTCAGATCAACATTCTGAAACCATCGTCGCTGGGCACACATGCCACGCCGGTAGTAGAGTATCCGGATATTATGAACCTGATCGGTAACCATGATAACTCCACCGGTTATATGAGCCGTAAAGGGAATGTATATGATGGCGCACAGCTTGGCAACGGCCGGGGTGATGTAGGCAGCATCGTATTCAGGGGAACAGAAGCCTATTTCAATTACATGGAAGCCTCCTACGAAAAAACGGGTACGCTAGATGGTATTGCTACTGCATACTGGAAGGCCATCCGGGAAAGAGCAGGGGTGGATGCCGATATCCAGAAAACGATTGCGGCCACTGATCTTGTAAAAGAAGCAGCGAATGACTGGGGGGTATATTCCGCCGGTGTGATGGTAGACAGAACGCTTTACAATATACGCCGGGAGCGGAGTTGTGAGCTGATGGGCGAAGGATTCCGGTATATGGATCTGCGCCGTTGGCGCGCCATGGACCAGATGATCACTAAACCGTATTTCATAGAAGGATTCAAGCTTTGGGGACCTATGAAAAATTGGTACAATGCTGCGGCGCTTACCTACAACATAGGCGATAGGAGCACGGTATCAGATCCGGCGTTGAGCCCTTATCTGCGTATTTATCAGAAAACGCCGTCGGTACTCGCCTACAATGGTTACAAATGGACACTGGCACATTATTTCAGTCCCATTGCCGTACAGCATTTCCTGATTACATCTCAAGACAACGATGTGAATACTTCTCCTATTTATCAGAATCCGGGTTGGCCGATAGAAGCCAATAAGCCACCAATTGGCTTTTAACTACTGATCGTTGACTGGCCGGAGCATCAGCATGTTCCACAAAGGCCTTGGCAAAAAAAACATTGGCGGATAACTTTAAGTTTCCGCCAATGTTTTTTTACAGAATGTTCTACGATCCGCTTCAGTTATATAACTGTTGTATTTTGTCTAATGCCATAGTGTGGGTAGGATTGAAATGTGTTCCAATCATATATTTCTCCAGGCTGTAACGTAGCTGACGGGCTTCCGGACGTGTATCCTGATCAGTGAGCAAATCTATTCCTGAAACCAGGAGTTTACCTTTTCCTACACTACATTCAAAGATTAAACCCAGGGAACGGGCGGTTACCCAATCATCAATCACTCTTACAATGGGCGGCAATTCCTTCTCCAACGCGTCCAGTTTAATAGCACTTGAATGACTCATCGCATCCCACCATTGCCAGTTGCTGTAATACTGTGTAGGGAAGTCTGCCAATGCAGGGTGTGCAGGATTACATAAAATACCCAGGGTAGTAGGCGGTTGTTTGTTTGTCCATGCGGTATTCCAGAATATAGAAGAGAACCCGATACTGATATCGCCACCCATTGCAGGTTTGACAGTTCCTTTTTTCAATGTCAGCAATACTTTTCCTCCCTGATTTAATTTTTCGATGGCATTGGCATCTAATGTCTGGGTTAGTAATATTTCCCCGGGTGTTTGCGGTAACGCCTGCGGGTAAACGAATATATCCCATTCATTGGTACGTGTACCTATTTTTGTCTTTAAAACAAGACGTTGTGCTTTCTTTACGGTTGCCAGCGTTTGTCTGATAGTGCCCAGCTTAATGCCGTTTCCTATTTCAACAGTCTCTTTTTTAAAGCTGCCGCTAAATAACTGCGCTCCGTTTTCAGATGTAATATTCCAGGTAATGAGTGCATTATTAATTGGAGCGTTGCTGAAATTGGCCACTTCCAGGGGAACAATCAATTCTTCGTTGTTGGTGTAAACCATTTTTGGTAGTCTTGCCAAAGGCACTACCGGAGCGCAGAACTGGCTAAAGCCGGTGGCATTAATATAAGGTTTGGGTTCCCAGAATGGATCTAATACACCTATCAGTGCTGTTCCCTGGCCAGGGAAATCGCTCAGGCTCAGTAGCTGAAAGCCGGCGAATCCGGGGGTACGCAGTGCGGCTTCCACATCTGCTTTGTAACAAAGTGCCTGTAGCTTTCCGGAGGCCATAAAGAAGCTGTCAGCTAAACTGAGCAGGCCATTTTCCTGAAGTTTGTCTCTGAAAATGTCAAAGTTTTTCGGTTTTAATACTCCATCATATTTTTTTATCTCTTTGAAATTCGGGTATACGCACCACTGGCCCACTTCATGGCTGACAACCGGACGATTCCATTTTGAAATAATATTAGTCCAGTCATAATCTGTTCTGGGAGCTTCTTTGTTGATGATACTGGATAAGCCCTGTCCCCATCCCTGAACCCTTGGGTCGGGTGTGTTGTGATAGTTACTGGCTTCCTCTACCGGCCAGCCGGCAGCGGTAGTATACATTCTCCTGGCATCTTTTGCCTTCCAGTAATTGACCAGGTCAACCAGGTATTTCACCTGATTTTTTCCGCTCGGTTCATTGCCATAGGTCATCATTACAAAGGAGGGGTGATTTCCGTATGCTTTCATCATTTTATCGCCTTCTTCATAAACATATTTATCTAAAGGATAGCCATCACCAATAACAGTGGTGCTGCCGCTTGCTTCGCTGGCCCATGCGGAACATTCCACCTGTAAAAATATACCGAGCCTGTCTGCTGCCGTAAACGCCGCTTCCGGAGGGCACCAGGAGTGAAACCTGATGTGGTTCATGCCATAAGCTTTGATCGTCTTAAAGTTCTTCATCCAGCTGGCCACATCGGTTGGCGGATAACCTGTTTTGGGGAACGAGGCGCAATCCAATGTGCCGCGTAAAAATGTAAGCGTGTCATTTATGGTAAACTGGGTGCCGCTGGCTTTAAATTCACGCATCCCAAAGGATATTTTCTGACGATCTGTATTGTTTTGTTTTTGCTCACTGAGGGTTACCTGCATGTCGTACAGGTCCGGATGAAACTCGTTCCATAGTAGTGGGTTGTTACCCATAGGATAGGTAATTGCTATTGTGCTGTCTTTTTCAGGGAGCGTTATTTCCTGCGTCAGGGGTTTGGGCTTCACTGCGCCCGGTTTACCGGGTGTTGCGGCCAGGTCTAGCGTCACTACTTTCCGGGTGCCGGATGTATTTTTTACCTGGATTTTTGCGAGTACGCGTTTGTTCTTAATATCGGGATAAAGTTGCACGTCGGCCAGGAAAACCTGTGGCCTTGCTGTGAGACTTAATTCACCCACCATGCCGTTCCAGTTGCCTTGTGTCTGATCGGACACGCTATGGGCATCGTTGCCCATTTTGATGTCTTTGACGCGGTTGTCGACCCGGATGGTTAAACGGTGAGTACCGGGTAGTAATTTATCACCCAGGTCAAACAGTTGTGGGGTGCCAAGGCTGTTGTCCATACCTATCTTCACATCATCTATCCATACAGTAGTTTCCCAATGGCTTCTCTCTATAAACAGCTGAATATTTTTTCGGTTCCAGGAAGCGGGGATGGTAATTGTTTTTTGATACCAGGCGGCGCCCTTGTAATATTTTTCCGGTTGCAGCCAGAACGGGACCTTTATATTTCCGGGCTGTCTGTATCTGGCATATCCGGCATCTGTAAACCAGGACTTGTCAACCACGTTGCCCGTCCAGGGCGTATTTACGGTGATATTGTCGCCCTTTCCGTTCGTTGTCATTGATCCGGGAAGACGAATGTGATCTTTTAACCCATGATTAAACCATTCATCGGTAATTCCTTTGTCGGACGAATCTGTCTGAAAAGCCCAGGTGCCTGAAAGGTCGATCCGTTGCTCACTTTTTTGTTGTGCCGCTGCCGGAGAAAGTAAGACGGACGCCAGTAAAAGAGATAGTACTGTTGGTGGAAAAGTCTTTTTCATATGCGATGAATAAAAGATGATGATTGTTAATTGTTGCTATACTTTGCACAATAGCCGGTGCGTGGACGCTCCGATGTGAGCGGGATCCAGTTGAAGCACCAGATCAAAGCCTGCCAGCGCTTTTTCATATTGTTCCAGTCCCAGCCATCCTAATCCCATGAGATAATGGCAATTTAACTCGTGGAGTAGTTGTAAGTCCAGGTCAAAGATTTCCAGCTCAGGGAAGGAAACGGCAAAGTAATCCATCTTTACGGTATCAGATAAATGTGTTTGCCCATAAGCGATGAGGTTTTGGAAGATGTTCACAGCTTCTTCGTTGCGGCCTAACTGTTGCAGGGCCAATCCCTGGTAAAAAATTTTATCGGGCTGCTGGTCATTATAAAAAATTGCTTGCGACGGCTCCGCAGATCCGGTAGCGGCCTGCTCCCAGGCGGAGGCAGCTGCCGGTATATCCTGCAGTTTATAATACGTATAGCCGATCAGGTAATCAATATCGTTTTCCCTGGCGCCATATAATTTGCCTTCTCCGATATTTGGAGGATATACCTTTGCCTCCTCTAGCAAGCAAAGCGCCTTGTGGTATTGGGATTCCGCTATCTGCTTTTTTGCCAGCCCGATTTTCAGTTGAATGTATTGGGTAGATACTTTTCCTTCTCCGCCTTCCCATGGATGAAAGTGATGACCAAGTAAAAGTTCCATGGCCAGTTCGTGGTGGCCCGACAGGTGATGCAGGGTAATAAATTCCAGGAAAAGATCGTCCCGTTGATGTACCAGGTCTTTGTGAGTGGTGAGCAGGCGGAGACGGCTGTCTGGCGTTACCCGCATCTTTTTTTGTAACTGATCCAGTTCCAGCAGTATCCGCGCATCGGTTTTGTCGAGCTCAAATGCTTTCTGGTAGTGCTCAACAGCTTTTTCTTTCAGATTGAATTTATTATAATAGGCTAGTCCGAGGTTCCGGTGTACGCCAGGAAACTGATCAAAGATCTGCAAGGAATTTTCCCAGCAGGTTTTGGCATCTTCATACTGACGTTTGTCGTAGAAAAGGTTTCCCAGGTAGTACCATGCTTTATAGTCTTTTGGATGGAGCGTAGTAATTTTTCGGAGTACAATGATATCTTCGAGGCGATTGGGGAAAACGGCATCCGGTGATTGGGCGAATCCTTTGCCAAGATATTCCTGACATTTTTCCTGCCATCCCAGCAATGAGCAGAAAAAGGCGAGATAATAGAAGGTAACCGGATGGGTATCTGTACCGGCAATCCATTCCAGCAGCGATATGGCTTCCGGGATCATGCCTGCATGATAGTAGTCGATGGCCAATTCAATATAATTATGAGCTTCATTTCTCATTAATTCAATCAGCTGTTTCTTCACCTCCGTTGCTTCGGCTGTTTTTCCTTGTGCATCCAGGAGTAGATATCTCTCAAACCCGCTGCCATAGTCAAATTCATCGTATGTTATATTTCCCGTTACCAGCAAAAGCGCCTGTTCCAGGTGACCAGTTTTTCGAAGGGCGGCGGCCTGGATGAGTTTTGCCTGGAGACTGTTGATATTTTTTGCCAGTGATTTTTCTGCAAATGCCAGGGCATCCTGCCAGTGCTGCCGGCTACAGGCAATGGTCGCTAATTTCAGATAGGCGTTATCCTGCCAGGCAGCATTCCAGGCTGCTTTATAAAAGTAGGGGTAGGCGGCATCCTTATTTCCCTGGAAGAAAAGTGACAAGCCCAGGTTATAGAGCGGTTCACCATCAGGTGGGTTGGGATTGTGTAATTGCTGACGCCCGATCGCTTTACGAAAGTAGGCCTCACTGGTTTCAAACTGACCTCTGCGAAGCAGCCATAGTCCCATTGCGTTATTACAGCGCATGTCGCCACTATCGCGGTTCAGGGCTTCCTGGTAGTAATCGGTCGGTGAAAACGTGGCATGGCGGTATTGTTCCAGGTGAAGCCCGGCCAGGTACAGCGATTCGTTGGAGGACAGATCGGCCGGTGCCGGGATAGGAGTAGCCGGTGAAGGTATTTCCTGTTCCGTTTTTTTTATGGGCGAGTAGCTGATCAGTTCCCGGCCGGCGGTATCGCGTACTACCATGCGGAGTGCTGTATCCGGAGTTGCCTGGTTGTTGAGCGGTATGGTTTTATGGTAGGTCAGTGAAGGGGACAGGTTGGTTGCTTCTTTAAACAACAGCTGTTCTTTATGCCAGAGCTCTACGGTTACCACATCCGCTTTCGTGAGGTATACCTGCATCACAGCGGTATTGTTGTCCAGCTCAAAATTGACGATGGCATCTATGCCGGCATTTTTTGCATACCCGATGTTTTTGTAAGGCATGAAATACTGCCGGAATTCTCTTGTTTCATTTGGCATGATCCAGCTGAAATCGGGCTGATTGTCGGTGTATACGCCACACATCAGTTCGAAATAAGGTCCGTCTTCATCTGTGAGCTGTTGATCCCATTTTTTTCCAAAATCTCCTGAACCCCAGGTCCATTGTTTCTTTCCGGGGCTGATGTGATGATCCGCCACATGCATCATACCGGCCTTTTTCCCATGATCATATCCCCCTACGAAGTTAAACTGGCTGTTTACCGCCATATAGGACGTTGGTACCGGGATGTTCTGATATCGTGAAATGTCGGTACCCGGTGAATAATCCACCTTGTAATAAGTGCCGGTGGCGATGGGAAAACTGCTCACATCCCTTTTGCCATGGTCATATACGGCATATACATCGGGAGGAAATACGCTTTGATATTGATCGTTTACTGATACTGCCGGGTTAGCCCACCAGAGGAAAGTTTGAGGAAATGGTGTTTTGTTGTGAAGTTTTGCATGTAATTCAATGTAAGCTTTACCGGGATATAGTGTGAAGCCGAGCGCGCATTTTGTGCGGAACATCTTTTCATATTCATTCACCCAGATGGTCTGACTGCCATCTTCGTTCGATTGAATACTGAAATCTACGGGATCAAATGTAGATGGCCGGTGATGTTGTGGCCAGTTGAATTCGATGCCTCCGCTGATCCACGGGCCGGCGAGGCCTACCAGAGCAGGTTTGATCACCTGGTTATAATAGATGAAATGGTAGTCGTTGGTTTTATCATAGGCCATCTGTATGCGTCCTCCCAGTTCAGGAAGGATCATTACTTTCAGATAGTCGTTTTCCAGGAATAGTGCTATGTATTCTTTGTCTGTTTTTTCATCGTATACCTTATCGATGACGGCATGGGGGTATACCACGCCGCTACTTCCCTGGTATATCCGTTTTTCGAGAAACATGGGATATTTATTCGGTTCACCGGTACGATAAGTAGGAATAATAATATTCTCTTTCCAGGCCTTCACTTTATTGGTCATGATGCTATAGTTTCTTTCGTGTTTAGTGCATTACGGCAGCGTTGCTGTCTCCGCCCAGTAATTTGCCTTTTGTTTCTCTTACAAATTTTAGAATAAAAAGAGCCCCCAGGAGGCAGATAAAGCCGTACAGGTAGAATGTTTTGTCGCCCAACTGCTGAAATAATACCGGGAATGAAACCACCAGTATAAAGTAGGCTGTCCAGAGAAAAAGGATGGCGATAGTGGTGGCCGTGGTACGGATGTTATCAGGAAATATTTCGGCGATGAGTATCCAGGTAACGGGTGCAAGTGTCATGGCATAGATCCCGATAGCCGCGAGTAGCAGCCAGGCTACATCAGGATTTTTTGCGCCGAGCAGCTGCACAATGAACAGGTACACGATGGAGAGGGCGGCGGCGCCAAACAGCATCAGGGGTTTACGTCCCACTTTGTCTACCAGGAGCATGGCAATGATGGTAAATGCTAAGTTGACCACTCCGATGAAAACCGTTTGAAGCAGTTGTGAATCGGCAGAAGCACCGATACGTTCGAATAGTTTGGGGGTATAGTTAAAAACAGTGTTGATGCCACAAAACTGTTGAAAAACTGCCAGTGTAATTCCGGTAAACAGTACCGGCCATACTTTTTTGTTGAGGAGAAGACTTAATGAAGAAGACGTGGCAGCCGGTGCCTGGAAAAGGTGTATCATATCCCTGGCATAGCTGGTATTGCCAATTTTGGTATATACAGCGGCCGCCCGTGCATGGCGGTTTTTCAGGAGTAACCATCTCGGGCTTTCAGGTAATATAAATACCCCGATAAGGAAAACCAAAGAAGGTACTGCGCCCAGTCCGAACATCCAGCGCCAGGCATCGGGGCCGATGTTTCGAAGGGAGTAATTAACAAGATTGGTAATGAAAATGCCCAGTACCATCGTCAGCTGATTGATGGCCATGAGTCGCCCTCTGTAAGCTGCAGGAGCTATTTCTGCTATATATAGCGGAGAAAGCATGGAGGCCATTCCAACACCGATCCCGGCAGCATACCTTGATGCGATGAAGATATTGGCGGAAGGCGCTAACCCCATAGCAAGGGAAGACAACAGGAATACGGCTGCAGCGACCAATAGCCCCGATTTCCGCCCGATTTTATCCGCCAGTATGCCGGCAATCAGACAACCGGTGATGGCTCCTAAAGCCATACTGCCCGTAGCCAGGCCCTCCCAGTAGGTATTCAATCCAAAGTATTTTTGCAGGAAGGGTAATCCGCCTGCTATTACCGCGAAATCAAATCCAAACAAGTAACCGCCCAGTGCCGCTACAATGGAAATGGCTGTTATATATGAATAATTGTAGGAGTAATTTTTCAAAGTGGCTGTTTATTTTGGTTTGCTGCTTCTTACAAAAGTGGGATGTTCTGTTGCGATATCCAATGAAGAAAATCGGGGAAAAGATGGATTTTCTTATGATAGACGGAAAGTTGGTACAGGTTGTTAATTGTTCCGCGAAACTAGTTTACGACCAGATTTTTTTCTTCCTGTAGTCAGCGGGAGATAATCCCATGGCTTTTGAGAAGAAGCGGGAAAAGTAGTAGGGGTCTTCAATCCCCAGGTTAATGGCGATTTCTTTTATTCTCATATCTGTGAACTCCAGGTATTCACATGCCCGTTGTACTTTTAAATAGTTGAAATACTCAATAGGAGAGAAGCCGGTTTTTTGCTTGAAGAGAAAGGAGAAATGCGAGGGTGATAAGTTTACATGCCGGGCCATATCAGCCAGGGTAAGCATATTATGAATATGTTGTTGCATAAAGTCAATTGATCTGTTCACTACATCTGTTCCGGAGGAAACAGGGTCAGATTTGAATTTATCTGCAAACAGGAAAGATGCCAGGAAGTGTTTCAGGCTCATGTTGGCAAAAAGGAAATTCTCTTTGTCGTAACCGCGTTCGAGTTGCCGGAAAATAGCATCGAAGATATCTGTACGTTGCAGGGAGTAACCAACAGATCCTTTTAATATACCGAATTTTTGCATCATCATATTTATGATCTCATCGGCTGCCGTACCTGCGAAATGGATCCAGTAAATAGTCCATGGGGTTGCCGGGTTGGCCCCATAGATGTGTTGTTCATTCTGTGGTACAATAAAAAAATCTCCCGGTAAAATTTCATACTCTTCTCCTTTTACCTTTACATGGCCTTTTCCATCCAGGCAATAGATCAGAATATGTTGTTCTGCGCCCTGATTCCTTTTCCGGTAGTGGAATTCAGCTCTTGGATAGTAACCTATATGGGTAATGTGGATGTCTGCAATTAATGGACTGCTTTCACATTGCAGACGAAGAATTTTCTTTGGAATAACAATAGCTTTTTGCCCGGTGAAGCCGTCCATTTTTTTTAACATTGGTTGCCGTCTTTAAAATTTTATAACGCGGAATCAGGTTGCATGCAATTTAGATTTGCTACGGTATTGCATGTTATATTAACCTGAAATGTAAAATAATACTTCAATAAAAGTATCACAATCAGATAAAAGTCCATGTTATCCCGAACAAAATCCATGCGGAAAGGTTTGCCCTGTGAGAAGAGGCAAAACAACTATTTATTAAGCGGGCACTGACCTATGCTGGTGTGAGTTAGTACGTCAGTACTACTTTTCCGATCGTTTTACCGCTTTCCAGTAACTGGTGCGCCTGTTTTAAGTTTTCTACTGTAAACCCGTCAATGGTGGTGTTGAGGGTAGAAGTTAAAGTGCCGTTGTCCAATAACGTCGCAATATTATCCAGGATATAATGTTGTTCGGATATATCATCGGTTTGAAACATAGCGCGGGTAAACATCAGTTCCCAATGAAAACTGACGCTTTTGCTTTTTAGCTGACGGAGGTTTACCGGTTCCGTTGGATCGCTGATAGAGCCAATGCTGCCCTGAGGCTTTATGAGTTCAGCAAATGCGTTCCAGTATTGATTCAGATCTACAAAATCCAGGATAAAATCTACCTGCTGAAAACCGGCATTCCTGACTTCGTTCACGAGATCTTTATGGTTTACCACCACATCTGCACCTTGTTTTTTACACCATTCCACACTTTCCGGGCGGGAGGCGGTGGCAATTACTTTCAGGCCCGCCACTTTTTTGGCGATCTGTATGGCAATAGAGCCAACGCCACCGGCGCCTCCTATGATCAGGATAGATTTTCCTTTATCTTTTTCATTGATTCTTATCCTGTCGAATAGTATTTCCCATGCGGTTAAAGCGGTTAAGGGCATAGCGGCAGCTGCTGCGGCAGACAAAGAACGAGGTTTGCTACCCACAATTCTCTCATCAACCAGTTGATATTCGGCATTGCAGCCGCTCCTGGTGATGTCGCCGGCATAGAACACCTCATCGCCTTTTTTAAAAAGCGATACCTCGTTACCCACTTCTTCTACCACGCCTACGGCGTCCCACCCGATAATTTTGGGGGTATCCAGTACTTTGTCTTTTGTAGAGTTCTGGCGTATCTTAAAATCTACCGGGTTGATGCTGATCGCTTTTATTTTTACCAGGAGATCTCTGCCTGTGGGTGCAGGTACTTCCGTTTCAAATGCGATAAAACTATCTTTTTCGCTGAGGGGGAGCGAGGTTTTGAATCCTATTGCCTTCATAATAATGTATTTAAATCTGAGATAGTGTAATGCCCGGGACTTTTCAAACAGCAGGGTGTTACTACCGGGATTTACCGTATTAAGGTATAACAAAAGCGGGGCTTCTCCGCAAGGAATATTCAGGAAGGGGAGATGCCGGTAGGTGTAGTGACTACCGGCATCTGTGTACTATAAGGATCGTTTATTTACCGCTAAACAGCCAGGCAGCCAGTTTGTAGTTCCAGTCGAAATAAGCGGCCGGTGGCGCCTGCTGTACGTTGTAAACGAATAAGGGTACCTGGGCTTCGTAGGTGGAACCGTGACTGCGGTAGGTATCGGGCAGTTGTTCATAGGCGTGGCCATTTAGCTCGCCAAATACTGTATTAATATCGCCTAATACCATGAAGTCACCTATTCTTCCGGGCAGCAGGTGAAACCGCGTTGCGGCTTCGGATTTGGTTAATACAGCGTCTACACCTTTGAGGGCCGACAATGTGCTGCGGACACCGGCTGAGTCACTGCTTTTTAGCAGGTAAACATAGGCAGCGCCACCAAGGCCTTTGTGGTGTTTTACATATTTGTCTTTTTCCGGGCTGATCACGATCTTAACAGGTGTCTGCTTTTCTGCGCAGACTTTTTGCAGGTCCCAGGCCTGTGTTTTGTGGTTCATCCCATGATCAGCGGTAAGCAGGATAGCGGCATCCGGCGCTGTTTGATGAAGTTGGGCAATGCGGCGGTCTATCTCCGACAGGAAAGTTTTAACGCTATCATTGTCCGGAGGCCACATGTGCATGGGATAATCAGTCGTATGGATATAAACGAGTTTTACTTCGGGCTTATTTTTTAGCAGGTTGTTGGCAGCATCCATTAGCTCATAGTTGATTTCCCTGCTGTAAACACCCGACAGGGCAGGGGGATGCTCCCATTTCACTTGTCCGCCGGCAATCCCTTCCGGGCACAGGGTATAGTCGGCATATTTCCCCAGCAGGTCGATCGTTTTTTGTTTTACAGAGAGCAAGGCGGAGGGAATACCAAGACGATGCGCGCGCTCAAACACCGATGGCGTCAGTATAAGTGAGGGATCTTCAATATATTCTTCTGCCTCTTGCCGCTCATTAAAGAATACGTTTCCGGTAATGCCATTTTGCGCAGGAGTGCTGCCGGTGGCAATAGAGATATTGTTGACGTTCGTTACCGCAGGCATCAGGGAAGGAACGATCTTGTAGATCCCCTGTTGTTCCATTTGTTGCAGGAAGGGCATGGCGGCATTTCTGTAGTATTGTTCGCCAAAGCCGTCCATCATAATAATAATGACACGCTGCCGGGCAAATATGTTTTGGGCATGTAACAGGGGCGCATTCGCCAGCAGGGAAGCAAAGGCGCCAAGAAGGAAACTGTTTTTCATCTTGCAGAGAGATTTAATTTATGCTGCAAAGCTAGGCAGGGAAGGGGCCCAGGCAAAGCGAAAAAAAGTTATGGAGTATGCCAGAATTTCGTGCCGGATAGTTTCTTCCGGATATGTTTCCTTAATTCCAGGAAAGGGAAATTATTCCTGGTAATGAAATACACTGCAATGGGGATCTGTAGCTCCGGGCAATTGATTTTTACATATGTTTTGCTCCAGGAGCTATTGTGATAATAAAAATCGGAGATAAATTGCAGCGCATGCTGCGTTTTGCATAGCTGATCGGTTAACTCATCATTCTTCCCCGTTTGTTTTACATTCTGCAGCTTCAAGTGATGTTCTGAAAGAAATTGTTCTACGGCGGCCCTGGTAGAAGAGCCTTTTTCCCGGAGGCAAAACAGGTAAGGAATGTCTTTCAGGGACACGGTATTATTTGCTAAGGGGTGATCATGGAGGGCATATAAGGAGATGTTGTCCCGGAAAATCAATTCTTTGCTGATGTGATCGGGGATCATTCCGGATACAATGCCACAATCCAGTTCTCCCTGGTCTACTGCGTTTAATACTTCCGCGGAGTTGTTGGTGACTACGTCATATTTCAGTTCCGGGAAGGACTGTGTCAGGGAATCGAGCAGTCTGTTCATTACCAGTTTCGAGTGGGCTCCGCCCGAACCTATCTGTAATACAGCAGCAGTATGCGGTGCGCGCAGTAGTGCTAGCAGGTCTGTAAATTCATCATTTGCCTGCAGCAGTTTCTCTGCCAGTCCGGCCAGTTGTGCTGCCTGTGCAGTAGCCTTGATGTTGTTGCCGGTGGAGGTAACCAATTGAAGGTTCCATTCGGATTCCAGGCTTTTAATAATTTTGCTGACAGCAGAAGGTGTGATAAAGAGATGTTTGGACGCGGTTTTATAGCTGTTTGTTTTGCATACTTCAGAAAGTACTTTTATCTTGAATAAATTCAGAATTTTGGTGTGCATACCCCGTTTTTTTGTGACTGGTCAGATGGCAGTCCTTGCGGCATAAGTTACAAATAAACCTTTGGATAGGCAAAATGGTAAATTCGTATTGATGGCATCATTCACCGCAGTTGCCGGGACCAGGCGCTAAAAACAGCTGAAATCTGTATAAACTAGGTTATATTTAAACGATATAGCATCTTTGCATCAGGCGAATACCAAAATATGTGCTCCTCAAAACTCAAAACAGGGTCCATTCATGAAAGAAGATAAAGAACTAGTTGGTGTAAAGGAAATTGCGAGACGTGCGAAAGTGTCCATCGGAACGGTAGACCGGGTATTGCATAACCGGACCGGGGTTTCACAGAAAACCAGGGATAAGGTGCTGGCGATTGTAGAAGAACTGGAGTATCAGCCGAATATACTGGCGAGGCGACTGGCCTCAAAAAAGCTGCTTAAAATAGCGGTGCTGATCCCATCGGTATCGGCGGAAACCCAGTACTGGAAAGCGCCATTAAACGGCATCCTGGAGGCTGGGGTAGAGGTAAAGCCATACGGCATAACGATAGAGCAGTATTTTTTTGATCAGAATGATAAAAACACTTTTGTGAAACAGGCTGCCGCTATATTGGCCAACAAGGCGGATGCAGTGTTGCTGGCGCCCATGTTTATGAAGGAGTCTGAAACATTTGCGGACAACTGTAAAAAGCTGGGCATTCCTTATGTATTCATTAACTCCGATATCCCCAATCATAACAGCCTGTGTTATATCGGGCCGGACCTGTTCCACAGCGGTTCTTTAGGAGCGCATCTGATGAGCTATCTCGTAACGAAGGGCGACCAGATACTGATTGTCAATATTTCAAAAGAGATGGATAGCCTGCACCATTTGCTTCGTAAGGAAGAGGGCTTCAGGGCATATTTCAAAAAGAATAAGCTGCACAACCAGATCCTGAAAAAGGATATCCGCACTACCAATTATGCTGCGGTGAAAAAGGAGCTGGCTAAAGAACTGGATAACCAGGCAGTGAAAGCCATTTATGTATCAAATTCCCGCGTATCGTCTGTGGCGAGATACCTGAAAGAATCCGGCAGGAAGGATATTAAATTGATCGGCTACGATTTCCTGGATGATAATATCAATTACCTGAAAGATGGCTACATAGAGTTCCTGATCAGCCAGAAACCAAAGGAGCAGGGCTACCGGGGCATCATGGTGTTATACAATCACCTGGTGCATGCCGCCAGTTTCGATAAGGCTTATTATATGCCGATTGATATTATTACCCGCGAAAATTATCTCTTCTATAATAATTAATCACCTTATTCCAGGTCTGCTTTATTTCAAAATAAATTTGATAAAGTGAAATTAATCTTTAAATTCGTGTACGTTACCGGAAAATAAAAAAGCTACGAATTCAGGTAATTTCACGGAAGAACGAACCAAACTGTAATCATTTTACGTGTACGTAAACGGAGTTTAAGAAATCTGCTGCAAAAAGTGGGTTAGTAATGTAGTGTCCGCGATTATCAACCAATCAAGTATGAACAAAACAACTATTGCCAATCCAGCCAGGTATTTATCGCTCGATGTATTAAGAGGCCTGACCATCGCGCTGATGATTGTGGTGAACTCGCCAGGATCATGGAATGCCGTGTATGCGCCATTGGCACATTCGCCCTGGCATGGGTTTACATTAACCGACCTGGTATTTCCTACTTTCTTATTTGTAGTGGGAAATGCCCTGGCTTTCAGCATGAAAAGATATGAAGGTCCCGGTCAGCAGCAAGCTTTCCTGCTAAAGGTTTTCAAGCGTACTATTATTATTTTCTTAATCGGATTATTACTCAACCAGTTTCCTTTTATTGTATTCAGGGAGGGACGCTGGATCGCAAAGCCCTGGGACAGTGTACGGATTTTTGGTGTACTGCAACGTATTGCCATCTGCTACTGTATCGCCTCCCTGATGATTTTCTATTTCTCTAAAAGAATGAATCTGATCTTATCGGGTGTGATCCTGCTGGGATATTGGGCCTGCCTGTATTATGGCGGTGATCCCGCTGATCCCTATGGCCTGGCGGGGAACGCGGCACTTAAATTTGACCTGCTGTTATTTTCTCCGAAGAATCTTTACCATGGCTTCGGACAGCCCTTTGAGCCGGAAGCGGTGCTGAGTAACTTTCCGGCAGTAGTAAATGTGCTGGCGGGCTATTTCGCCGGTAAAGCACTGCTTGAAAATAAGCCGGGAACGGTAAAGTATTTAATGATCACTGGCGCATCAGCTGTATTGATCGCATGTTTGTGGCATTTGATATTTCCCATCAACAAACCCCTGTGGACCAGTAGCTATGTGTTGCTCACCGTAGGGCTGGACCTACTCCTGCTGGCTTTCCTGGTGTTAGTCATCGATCAGTGGAAAGCAGATAAATGGACAAAGTTTTTTGTAGTTTTCGGGAAGAATGCCCTGTTCATTTATATATTAGCCTGGACCATCGGAAGCATGTCCAATTTTGTGCGCGTGGAGGGTATGTCATTATCCCGTTTTAATTACGAAGTCATTTTCTCGTCCTGGCTCAATCCTTATAATGCCTCTCTTTTATACGCGGTCACCTATATGTTGTTTATCTGGGTGCTGGCTTATATCATGGATCAAAAAAGAATTTATATAAAGGTATAGCCAGTAAATGGCATCAACCACCACGAAATTATGTTGAACTATCATTTTATTTCCGTGCTGAAAAAACGCTTTACGATCATGACGTTTTTCTTCATGATCGCCTTTTACAGTTCCGGTAATGCGCAAAACGAATTCCCGGTACGTGCGTTTCATATTGATCTGCGTATCCAGGTGATGAAAATGTCTGCCCTCAAGGCTTTCGCCCTGAAATTAAGTAAGGGGGGCATCAATACCATCATCATGGAATGGGAGGCCAATTACCCTTTTGTGAAACATGCCGTTATTTCCGGCCGTTATCATTACACGCAGGAGGAAGTCAGATCATTTGTCAGTTATTGCAGCAGTATCGGCATCGATGTGATACCGTTGCAGCAGAGTTTCGGGCATGTGGAGTATATCCTGAAACATTATCGCTACGCGGATTTAAGAGAAGATCAGAAAGATTATTCGCAGATAAATCCGCTAAAGGAAGAAGAAGCAAAGGCCTTGTTTACGGATCTTTTCAAAGAGATGATCAGTACACATGCTTCTCCCTATATCCATATCGGGGGAGATGAAACGTACCTGTTAGGACATTCGGAGGCTTCCCGGGAAAAGGTAAAGAAAGTGGGCATGGCCCGTTTATATGGAGATTACATCGGCATGATCTGCAACATTGTAGTGAGCCTCGGCAAGCGGCCGGTGTTATGGGCGGATATTGCGATGAAATATCCGGAGGCTTTGAAGCTATTGCCAAAGGAAACGATATTGGTGGACTGGAACTATGGCTGGGACCTCAATCGCTTTGGCGACCATCAAAAACTGATGTCCTATGGATTTGAGATCTGGGGCGCCCCGGCATTGAGGAGTCATCCGGATAATTATTTCCTGACCGACTGGAGTAAGCATTTTAAAAATATCGCCGATTTTATTCCGCAATCTGCAAAGCTGGGTTATAAAGGCATGGTAATGACCTCCTGGTCTACCTCCGGCGTGTATTCCCCGGTTTTTGAAACCGATCGGGATATCTATTACCTGCATGCCATCCGGCATGTATATCCCTTAACCGGGTTTAATATATTGGCAGATGCCTACCTGTATAGCCTGAACCATGGGCTGCAGTTAAATCCCCGTGAATTTATTGAACGCTATGCTACCACGCAATATGGATTGAATGGAACCGATGCAAAATTATTCCGCACTGCGCTAACGGTAAAACCGGTGGAAATTGTGCAGGGAAAAATTATGGATAGTCCGCTCAGTATTTCTCAATTAGTGGATTCAGCCGCACAGGTAGCGGAGATCTTCAAAACGTTGAAACCTGTAAAAAATATCCCTGAATTTGAGCATTACCGTTTAATGTCGGATATCAGGCTGCAATACCTGAAATACATGAAAGTAGAAATGGCTTTTAATGCGGATAGCTTTAATGCCGCCATGATACCGGGTTTACTAAAAGAGCTGAAAGCACTCGATACAGATGGCATTGATGAGCGTTTCATCCGGCTCAACCAGGATAGTTACTATCTCCCGGAATTAAAAGAAGAGAATAAGCTGAGGAACGAGAAAATAAAGGCGCTGTACGAAACCCTTTCTTCCAACCGATAACACTATGGGGCAACAAAAAACAATTCCTTTACAGGCAAACAGCGGATGGGGCCCGATCGCCATCATTGCGGGGTTATTCTTTGTTTTCGGATTTGTCACCTGGATCAATGCCATCCTGATCCCGTACTTTAAGATTGCCTGCGAGTTGAATAACCTGCAATCTTACCTGGTGGCATTTGCTTTTTATATTTCCTACCTGGTGTTTGCGGTGCCTTCCTTTATGCTGCTGGAAAGAGTGGGTTTTAAAAGAGGTATGATGACCGGGTTCTGGATCATGGCAGCGGGCGCGTTTATTTTTGTACCGGCTGCCTATACCCGCACGTACGAACTGTTTCTGCTGGGACTATTCACCCTTGGCGCCGGTCTGGCTATTCTGCAAACGGCGGCCAATCCCTACATCACCATATTGGGGCCAAAGGAAAGCGCCGCCAGAAGGTTCAGCATCATGGGCATCTGTAATAAACTGGCTGGCATTATTGCTCCCTTATTATTTGCGGCGGTGATACTCCGGCCCACGGATACACAGCTGTTTAAAGAACTCGGAGGGATGTCGTCGTCTGCCAGGGCGCTGGTGCTGGATGGGCTGGCGCAGCGTGTAGTCGTGCCGTATACCGTAGTAGGAATTATTTTAGGTGTATTGGGTTTCTTTGTACGCTTCTCCTCTTTACCGGAAATTGATACGGATCAGGAAAGCGCGGAGGTGGCCGCCATCACCTCCGGAAAGAAACATATCCTTGAGTTTCCGCACCTGGTGCTGGGGGCGATCGCCATTTTTTTACATGTCGGTTCCCAGGTGCTTGCGGTGGATACCGTGATTGGTTATGCGCATTCTATGGGAATTTCGCTACCGGAGGCAAAGGCATTTCCGTCTTATACCCTTGCTGCAACGATGATCGGTTATGTGCTGGGCATTTCGCTGATTCCAAAATACCTGAGCCAGCTGCTCGCCCTCCGGATCTGCACTTTTGCGGGTGTGGTACTTACTTTCCTGATCATTTATACAAACGGGAACGTGGTTTTATTCGGACATCATACGCATATCTCTATCTGGTTTGTCGTGCTGCTGGGCTTTGCCAATTCGATGATCTGGGCGGGTATATGGCCGCTGGCGATGGACGGACTCGGACGATTCATTAAAATAGGCGCTTCCATCCTCATCATGGGCCTGAGCGGAAACGCCGTACTGCCACTGATCTATGGCTACCTGGCCGATCGCTACAATGTACGTGGCGCCTACTGGGTATTATTGCCCTGCTATATGTACCTGTGCTTCTATGCACTTTATGGGTATAAGCTGAAGTCGTGGCGAAGTACAAAACGATTGTCGATGGAATGATCAATAGCTGAAAAAAAATACCAGGGTAATTCCCGTCAACGTTCCTGATTTTCCTGAATCCCACCACCGGGATTTTATTTTGACCTTATTCCGTGTACGTTAACGGTGTGACCGACATTTATTAACCAAAATTAAATTTATCAGACATGAACCTTTACCTGATGCCACTAAAAAGGATGGTGTCCATGCTCTTGCTGCTGCCGGCCGCATTCATCACTGTTGATGCACAGCACAAACTCCTCACGGGGAAGATAACAGACACGGACACAAAAGAGGCTGTCATAGGCGCCTCCGTAAAAGTTAAAAATTCGGCTACCGGCACCGTTTCTGATGCGCAGGGCATCTTTAAACTGGAAGTTCCCGGCGACGTGGTGCTGGAAATTACCAGTCTTGGATACAAGGCGCAGGAAGTGAAAGCCATTCCCGGAGAATGGCTGCAGATAAGCATGAGCGCTATCAACAAGGCGTTGTCTGAAGTAGTGGTAGTGGGATATGGTACCGCAAAGCGATCCGATATTACCGGTTCGGTAGCATCCGTACCCAAAGACCGGTTGTCGCAGCTGCCGGTAGGCAACGTGATGTCGGCCATCCAGGGTGCGGTAGCGGGGATCAATATTTCTACCAGCACCAACGTACCCGGTAAATCGCCCGGTGTACTGGTAAGAGGCGTAAATACCATTAACGGGCAAACAGACCCGCTCATCGTTATCGATGGCATTCCGTTTGAAAACGGCTCTTTAAGCGATATTGCGCCCTCCGATATCGCATCTGTAGATATCCTGAAAGATGTATCCGCCGTAGCCATTTACGGTACCAGGGGCGCCAATGGCGTTATTCTGATCACTACGAAAAGAGGTAAAACAGGGAAGGCGGCTATCACTTTTAATACTTACGCCGGTTATGAAGACTTCGCCCATAAGTTAAAGCCCATGGGACCTGATGAATATGTACAGAAATATGCGGACTATAAGGAACAGGCTGGAGTAGACAATAATTTCAAAGTCCCGAATCTCTATGAACAGCAGAATTATGCCACCGGTACTACCACCAACTGGCTGGATAAAATATCGCAGGAAGGCTTTATACAGGACCATACGTTAAGTATCTCCGGCGGTAACCAGGATGTAAAGTACTATGTGTCCGGCGACTATTTCAGCCAGAAAGGTGTTATCAAAGGCTATCAGAATAAACGCGCCAGCATACGTTCCAATATCGATGCCACCCTCACGGATTATTTAAGTGCCGGCGTTAATCTCTATCTGACGGCTAACAATTCCGACGGTGGCCGCGCCAATTTAAAACAGGCATCAGAGGTAAGTCCTTATGGCCGGTTCACCAATCCGGATGGCACTTACGCCATCTTCCCCATGGAAGGCGAACAGGCCATCCAGAGTCCGATGCTTTCCACGCTCAATATCCGCAATGAACGCCGGCAGAATATTATCAGTAACGTATACGTGGAGCTGAAGCCATTTAAAGGCCTGAAATACCGGGTAAACGCCGCTTATACCTATACACCCACACAGTTCCAGAATTACGAAGGACGCCTGGCCGGCAATACGGTTGGCGGAACAGCCAATGTGGCAAACTCAGACCGTAAGAAATGGATAGTAGAAAATATACTGACGTATCAGAAAGACTGGACCCAAAGCCATCTGGATGTGACCGGACTTTACAGTGCCCAGGAAGATAAATATTTCTCTTCCTCCACTACTGCTTCGGGTTTTATCAACGATGTGCTGGGCTTTGATAACCTGCAGGGTGCTTCCACCGTATCAGGATCTTCTGAGGCGATAAAAACCAATATGGTGTCGCAGATGCTGCGGGTGAACTATACGTACAACAGCAAGTACCTGTTTACCGCCACCGCGCGCCGCGACGGCTATTCGCCTTTTGGCGCCAGCACCAATAAATATGGTTTGTTTCCTTCCGTTGCCTTAGGCTGGAATATCAGCAATGAGCCATTTATGCAAAACCTGAAATTCATCAACAACTTAAAACTGCGCGGTTCCTATGGTATTTCCGGGAACCAGTCGGCCGTGATCCCGACTTCTACTATTTCTACTTTTAAAACTACCTCTATTCCGTTGAACGGAAAACCTGCTACCGGCGTTATTGCTGATCTGCTGGGCAACCAGGATCTGAAATGGGAGAGTACCTATGGCGGAAATATCGGGATCGATTTCTCGCTGTTCGACAACCGGGTGGGCGGTACCATCGAAACTTACAATACCCGCACAAAAGACCTGGTGCTGTACCGCGCCTTACCAACGGTTACCGGCTATACGGAAGTAGTATCAAACATCGGGAAAGTGGCCAACAGGGGACTGGAAATAACACTCCGGACACAGAACATTACCAATGCTGCTTTTAAATGGGAAACGAACCTGAACTTCTCTACCAACAGGAATAAGATCGTTGACCTGTATGGTGATAAAAAAGACGACAGGGGCAACCGCTTATTTATCGGGCAACCGGTGAACGTGATTTATGATTACGTATTACAGGGTATCTGGCAGGAGGGCGAAGATCCTTCCAGCCAGGACCCCGGCGCTACACCCGGCGATCTTAAATTCGCAGATCTTGATGGTAACAAAACCATCAGCTCCGACGGAAAGGACCAGCGGGTGATCGGGCAAACCATTCCCAAATGGACGGGTGGGATCACGAATACCTTCCACTACAGGAATTTTACGCTCAATATCTTCATACAAACAGCACAGGGTATTACCACCAACAATAATGCGATAGATTTTAAGGATTTTGGTGGAAGACAAAACCTGCCCAGTGGCTTAGGTTACTGGACAGCCGCCAACAAAAGCAACGTCCGGCCTAAACTGACCTATGTGAATTACCGTCACTACGGGTATGCAGAAGACGCCAGCTATACCCGCATCAAAGATGTTACACTGAGCTATCTGTTTCCAAAGAACCTGGTGGAGAGATGGCATCTGGGCGGCCTGAGTGCCTACGTGAGCGGCAGAAATCTCGCCACCTTTACCAGTTGGTTTGGCTGGGATCCGGAGGCTGGCTACGGCGCTAGCGGGGATACGCAGGATAACTATCCGCTGGTACGGACATTCATCATAGGTGCTAACATCACATTACGCTAATAATACGGATATGAAAACGATAAAAATAGCTATCGCGATATTTTCAGCAGCAGTGTTGGTACTGCCGGCTTGTAAAAAGAGTTTTCTCAATGAGAAAGTTTATACGAAGTTTACGCCCGAAGCGCTGAACGACTCGCTTGCTTTTGAGGCCAGCATTGTAGGTTTGCAAAGCCAGTATTCCTTGTGGAATACCATGAACGAGGACCGCAACGGTAACCAGGGCTTCCTGGCCGTATGGCAGATGGGAACAGATGTAGCGTATAACAAAGCGCCCGATGACATCGACCCCGTTGCCATTCCTTATACCAACTATGAGAAGCTGACTTCAAGAGATATTTCAGCGGAGTTTGTGTGGAAATGGGCATATAATATCATCAACAACGCCAATGTGGTGATTGCGAATATTGATAAGCCCTCCATTCCGCTGGGCAACTCTTTCCGCAGCCGTATTAAAGCGCAGGGCATGTTTTACAGGGCCCTGGCCTATAATTACCTGGCTACTCTTTTTGGAGGGGTGCCTATCACCATAGCGCCACTGACAGCACCAAAGACGGATTTTGTAAGGGCGCCATTGAAAGACGTAAATGACCTGATTGTAAGTGACCTGAATTTTGCCAAAGTGAATCTTCCTTCGATTGATGACCTGGTGTCGAAGTCGCTCCCAAATAAAGCCATGGCCTCCCAACTCCTGGCAGAAGCCTATCTGCGTATAGGCGGCAAGGATGCCGAAGCAGAAGCCGAATGCAATACCATCATCAGCAGCGGTGATTTTAGCCTGATTCAAAACCGTTACGGCGTAAAGGCCTCCCAACCCGGCGATCCTTATGCGGATATGTTTATTTTCGGTAACCAACGGCGGGTGCAGGGGAATACAGAAGCCATCTGGGTAGAGGAAACAGAAAACCCGGCATCTGTACCCAATGGCGCCGGGCCGGATGTAGACGGCCGCTTCCCGGATTATCATTTTACAGGATCACAGCATCGCAGGGTGTGGGGCAGCCGCTATTACAATACGCCCGGTATGCTTTTATGTGATAGTCTTGGTGGGCGCGGGATCAGCCGTATCGCTTTAACTTACTTCGTGCTGAACTTATACCCCGCCGGCGACATGCGTAATTCCCAATACAACCTGCGGAGGAAATACTATTACAACAATCCGTCTTCCCCCAATTATGGTCAACTGGTGGCTGGTCCGGGTGTAGACACCAACCGGAACATTGTGCCTAAAACCAATAAATGGGACCAGTTTGATCCGAACGATACATTTGGCAGCAGTATGATCAAGGATTTTATCATTATGCGGTTAGGCGAAACTTATCTCTTGCTTGCAGAGGCCCGCTTTAAACAAGGGAATAAAAGCGGCGCTGCCGAAAGTATCAATGTGCTGAGAAAGCGGGCAAAAGCACCTGAAGTAACCGAAGCAATGATTACGATGGACTTTATCCTGGATGAAAGGGCGAGGGAACTGATCGCAGAAGAAAACCGCCGTATGACTTTAATGCGTACCGGTACCTTATTGCAAAGAGTGGTAAACAGAGGTCAGAAGATCACCGGTATCTCCGCCACCAACCTGCTGCTGCCTATTCCGCAATCGGAAATTGATCTGAATAAAGATGCCGTGCTGGAACAGAACCCTGGCTATTAGAAGATGTACTTATGAACTACTTAAAGATATTTAACGGCAATATCCTGAGCCCGCAAGGCACCATCAAGAACGGTTGTATCCTTGTGGGCAACGGAAAGATCCTGGAAGTAAGTCCGGGCAACATAGACCTGGAAGGGGCAGTGAACATTGATGCCGGTGGGAAATATATCTCACCGGGCTTTATTGATATGCATGTGCATGGCGGCGGTGGGTTTGACTTTATGGACAACACACCGGAAGCGTTTTTAGGTATAGCGCAAACCCACGCCTTATTTGGTACTACTGCATTAATGCCCACCACTTTAAGCTGTGAAAATCAGGACCTGCTGGATACATTGGCCACCTACCGGGTGGCCGATGAGCAGAATGTGAAGGGTGCTTCCTTTATTGGTTTACATATTGAAGGGCCTTACTTTAGTATGAAGCAGAAAGGCGCCCAGGATCCCCGGTATATCCGCGATCCGGACCCGCAGGAATACCGGGAGCTGGTAGAAGGAGCCAACTTCATTAAGAGATGGAGCGCTGCTCCCGAGCTGAGCGGCGCGTTGGAGTTGGGAGATTATTTACGCAGTAAGCAGATCCTGCCGGCCATTGCACATACCGACGCTATTTATGAAGAAGTGGTGCTGGCCTATGAAAGAGGCTTTACTCATGCCACGCATTTCTATTCCTGTATGTCGGGGGTATCGCGGCGCGCTGCCTATCGCTATGCAGGGGTTATAGAAAGCGCCTATCTTATCGACGATATGACAGTGGAAATTATAGCCGATGGTTCCCATTTACCGGCGGCCCTGCTAAAGCTGGTGTACAAAATCAAAGGCCCTGAACATACCGCCCTGATCACCGATGCCATGCGGGCCGCCAATATGCCGGATGGGGAAAGCATATTGGGAAGTTTACATAACGGTTTGCCGGTAATCGTAGAAGATGGTGTTGCAAAATTACCAGACCGGTCTTCCTTTGCGGGAAGTGTGGCTACAGCCGATCAGCTGGTCCGCAACATGATTAACCTGGCGGATGTTCCGTTGAGCGATGCGGTCAGGATGGCTAGTCATACACCCGCTTCCATACTCGGTATCAGCGAACGGAAAGGTGCTTTGATAAAAGGTGCAGACGCCGATATCATTCTCTTCGATAACAATATCAATATTGACATGACGATTGTCGGTGGCAATGTCGTTTATCACAGGAAGTCTTAATCTCATCCATTATCGGGTCAAAATTTATCATCATTGAAAACAATCGAAGTACCTTATTTCGAACTGCGGGAGGATGCCGGTATCAATTACCTGGCAAACTATTTAAGAAGGCTTCCGGGAATAGAGATCAGCAAGAACCCCTGGCCTCAGTACTCGGCCAGGGTGAAAGCCAGTTGCCGTATCGCTTACAGTGATACGGCTATCTTTCTTCAATACAAGGTGGCGGAACCATATTTAACGGCCAGTTCAACGATCAATGGCGACATCCATAAAGACAGCTGCGTGGAGTTTTTCCTGGCCCTGGATAATAGCGGCAACTACTACAATATGGAGTTTAATTGTTTAGGTGTTTCAAAGATAGGCTATGGGAAAAAGCGGGATCAGCGACAACTCATCGATGATGAAAAGATCGCGAAGATCCGGTCACTCACCACTATTGATACCTTTTTTGAAAATTCAAAAAGGATGTACAACTGGGAGCTTACGCTGGTGATCCATCAGGATATTTTCTTTTTAAACCAGCATCTCCGGTTCCGGGATCTCCATGCCACCGGCAATTTTTATAAGTGTGGTGATAGTCTTCCGGAGCCACATTACCTCTGCTGGAATATGATTGACGCCGCATCTCCTGATTTTCATCAGAAGGATTTCTTTGGAAACCTGGTATTTTCACCGGTGATGCAGATTTATCATAATTCCCTTTAAATTTATATCAAATGACAACTGAAAAAAACGATTTTTCTTCCCGGGTGCAGATCTATCTGTCCAGGGAACTGATGGGAGAAGCCGCTGCCGATCGCTTTGTGGCGGCCGTTGAAGCGGTATTGAAAGTAAAGGAAGAAGTGAATATTATTTTTGCTGCGGCACCTTCACAGCAAGAATTCCTTCGTGCATTGCTGCAGCGGGATGTTCAATGGCAGCAGATCAACGCATTTCATATGGATGAATATATTGGCCTGGATGATGCAGCCCCACAGCGTTTCGGTAATTTTTTAAAAGACAGGCTCTTTGGAAAAGTGAATTTCAAATCTGTTCATTACCTGGATGGAAATGTGGGGCATCCGGAAGATGAATGTGCGAGGTATACCCGGTTGCTCGAAAATTATCCCGTTGACATGGTATGTATGGGGATAGGGGAGAACGGGCATCTGGCCTTTAACGATCCGCCTGTGGCTGACTTTAACGACCCGGCACAGGTAAAGGTAGTGGAATTGGATCCTGCCTGCCGCCAGCAGCAGGTAAACGATGGTTGTTTTGCCAGCCTGGATCTGGTGCCAACCGAAGCATTAACGCTCACCATTCCGGCGCTGATGCGGGCAAAAGTTATCAATTGTGTAGTACCCGGTAGTACCAAGGCTCAGGCGGTGCTCAATACCGTGAGGAAACCTATATGTACGGATTTTCCGTCGACTGTTTTAAGAACACATGAAGGCGTTGTTGTTTTTCTGGATACGGATAGTGCGAAATACTTAGGTTGAGTGAATGTTAAGAAAATGCTGGCCATCTCAGGTCAGCATTTTCTCAATCTCTTCCAGACTTTTGCCTTTCGTTTCCATCAGTTTGCTTTTAGCATAGAAAAATGACAGCAAACAGAAAAAAGCGAAGATGAAGAACGTTACCGCTATGCCTAAGCCATCTCTCATAAGCGGAAACAGCAGGTTTACCACCCAGTCGGCTACCCACATGGTCATAATGCAAACCGATACAGCCGTTCCACGTATATGCGTGGGGAATATTTCAGTAGAGATCACAAATTTTAAAGGTCCCAGTGACAGTGCGAAGAATAACAGGAAGAGGATGATGGCCCCCAGCATCAGCCAGCCGGTAATACCCAGCAGAAAGCAAAATCCGGTTAACATCAATGCCAGCGCCGCGCACATGGAGCCATATAAATACAACGGGCGACGGCCCCAGCTATCTACTTTAAGAATAGCCACGATAGTGAAAACCGCGTTGGCCACGCCGAGAATCACCTGGTAAAGCAGGGCGTCGTTGGTGATGATACCCGCCGATTTCATGATAGTGGGACCATAGAAGATAATACCATTGATACCACTGAGTTGCGACAATGCAGTAAGTACCACCGCCAGCGCCAGTAGTTTACGCAAGGGTAAACGCAGCAATTCAGACAAACCGCCCCTTGGTTGTGCAGCTGCTTCCCGGATGGATTTTAGTTCAGCTAATGCGTCCTCTTCACCGGAGATTTTTCTTAGTACGGTCAGTGCTTCCTCCGGTTTTCCGTATTGCACCAGCCAGCGTGGACTTTCCGGTACGATCAGCAGTAAGAGGGCAAATATGGCAGCGGGAATTACGGCCACGAGGAACATACCCCGCCATACATTGTCAATAAACAGCCAGTATAATAAGCCATTGCCACCACCCGCATGAGCGGCAGCATTTCTTTGTAAAAAAAGATTACTCAGGTAAGCGGATAGGATGCCGATAGTGATGGCAAGCTGGTAGAAGGTAACCAATGCGCCGCGTTTCTTCCCGGGTGCAATTTCCGAAATATAGAGCGGAGAGATATTGGAGGCCACACCTACACCCATACCGGCCAGTACGCGGAAGAATATCAATACAGCATAGGCTTTTGCAAAAGCAAATCCTACAGCGCTGATGAGAAAGAGAAAGGCGGCAATGAATAATACCTTTCTCCGGCCTATTTTATCACTCAGATACCCGGAGAATGCTACGCCGGCAATACAACCCAGCAGTGCGCAGGAAACAAACAGTCCTTCCTGTGAAGCCGACAGTCCGTACTGTAATTTAACCGGCTCAATAATACCGCTTACAACAGCCATATCAAAGCCAAACAGGAAGCCTCCCAATGCTGCAATCAGCGTGATGAAAATGATAAACTGGTTTGTTTTTCCGTGGATCATAAGTTCAGGTATAATTAGATGTTTTCAAAAGCCCGCTCAGCAATGGTCATCTTTCACGTGCGACATTACTACAAAGGCTTTTCCTTTGCCGGTATTGGTAATAGTATAGCTTCCGGCCGCTGCAGGTACCACAAATGTTTCTGCATAATGGAAGATAGATGAATTACCGTCACTCTCAACGGATATTTTTTCTCCTTCTACCAGCATACACAGATGGCATTGATTGTTGGTGGCGATAGTGATGCTGCCGGTAAATTCGTAGCGGTAAACGTTGTAAAAATGCTCTTCATGGGTAGGCAACTTTACTTTACGGCCACCTTCCCATTCTTCTTCCACTACAGGCTGCGATATTAATTTTTCGGTTACATAATCACCTTTCCGGTCGAAGTAAAGGTTGTTCATGGCATGGTCAATATTGATAGGGCGTGGTTGTCCGTTAAGACCCAGTCGTAGCCAATCGTACATTTTGAACGTGAAAATATAAGGCGTGCTGCTGATTTCGAGTACCATGTTGTTTTTCCCGGAGGCATGCACTGTGCCGTTGGGAATGAGGAATAAGTCGTGTTTATGTGCCTGGAATTTCTGTATATATTTTTCCACTTCCAGCTCAGTACCCTTTTCCTGTGCAGCTATTAACGCAGTTCTGAACTGCTCAGGGTTGATCTTTTCGTGGAAACCCAGGTACACATTGGCATCGGGTTCACAGTCAAGTATGTAATACGTTTCGTCCTGCGTGAAATTCTCCCCGAAATAAGCCTTCGCATAGGCCGTTCTCGGATGACACTGGATAGAGAGATTACCGCCATCGTACGTGTCGAGGAAATCAAAGCGGATAGGAAACTCTGTCCCGAATCTTTCAGCGGCTTTGCCAAGTAGTTTTTGATTATCTGCAAAAAGCAGGTAATCGAAAGATACCTCCAGTAAGTGATGGTCGCCTGCAATCACAATCCCGTTTTCAGGGGTAATCAGTTCGAAGGACCATGCATAATTCACTTCGTCCTGGTTGAGCTGGGGAATGTGTTTTTTCATCCAGTCGCCGCCCCATACGCCGGCTTCAAACCAGGGTCTTGCCCGGAACGGTTGTTTAAGCATGTGTTGCAGTGTATTCCGGAAAGCTTCTCCGCTCATCCAGGTAATGTCCTGTACACGTTGCTCATCGATAATGTAATCTATATGAGGAAGTAATTTTGCTTTATGTTTGCTCAGTACCGGCCAGTCAACAAAATAGAAACGCTTGTACATCTGGGAATGCGCTGCTGTTTCACCGGCGCCAAGATTGGTGATAGCATCCGCCCGCATACGGTACTGAATTTCATTCTTTGGTACATCTGCATACAGCAGTTTTCCGTTCACGCCTGCGAGGGCAGCGCCTGTACCGTACACAATGAAAAGATCCGCCGTTGGATCGGGGTGAATCCCTTTCAACTGTTGCACATCAAAGAAATCTACCAGGTCGCCCGTATATTTTTTTCCGAATACCGGATCGTCTCCGTTCATGCTCGGGGCGATCATGCCAGCTATTTCTGCGGCAGGTTTTAAGCAATTGCTGATGTTATACCAGGCGATAGTTTTATTTTCTTTATTCAGCGCTGCTTGCAGGTGCTCCCTGAGTTTTTCCCATAACACACCACCATAACCATCGATGATAATTACTTTTTCGTTGGCGATAGCGGCTGCCAGCGTAGCGAATCCGGTATCAACTTTTTCACCGGAAATAAAAAAGGGGTAAATATTATATACTGCTGTATCTGTTGCGGGTGTATTTAGAGGTAATAGCGCCTGTGAAGTTTTTCTCATTGTCTGATGATTTATCGTTGTCGTGCAACAGCTGGATCAATACTATAAAATCCTTTTCTTCTGTTGGAAGAAAAAGGAAGTTTTTACAGTATTAATCATTCAATAATAATATGTATGTATGTACAAACATATATCGAAATGGCCGATTTTCCAAAAAAGTTTTGACCGGTACCCGGCAGGCTTCTTTTTTACCTGTTATAATAGCTATAATAAGGTTAGTTGTGGTGTCTGAGAAAAAATGATCCCGCGTTGTGCAATTAAAATTTGCCATCATCCGGAAAAATAGTATGTTTATACATTCAAAGATTTATGCGATATGACGCCCGGTTATTGTCGGGGGAACAAAGGCATACAGATTAATAGTTATAGCATGAAAATACAATCTTCATTCGTATGGGGCCTGATGCTCTTTGCTGTTACAGGCACGGCACAGGTTAAACGTACCACAGACGAAACGTCTGCAGAAAAGAAAGCAATGGCCTACTTTCCCTTTGTGAAATCGAAAGCCCTGGAAGTGATGAAAGCCGGGTTTAATGCGGGAGATGGCTACCGCGAGGTATGGATCCGTGACTACAATACCTTTATCGAGCTCGCTGCCCAGGTAAATACCCCCGACGTGTTGAAAGAAAACCTGCTGGTGTTTTTCAGAATGCAGGGCGATGACGGCAATATCATCGACGGATTTACGCCCGCAGAGAAAATTGGCAAAGGCGAAACCGATTTTAGCTATTCCAAACTGGAACCACGCTATGCCGGTCATAAGAACACCGTAGAAACAGACCAGGAAAGTTCATTGGTACAGGCGGTGTATAAATACATCCAGGTAACCGGTGACAGCAGTATACTACAGGAAAAGATTGGCGATAAAACCGTAGCCGCACGCCTGGAATATTGCATGGATTTTCTCATGAAAAATAAATTCAACCAGCAATATGGCCTGATTACCGGCGCTACTACGGCCGACTGGGGAGATGTGCAGCCAGAACATGGATGGGGCGTAGACCTGGACAATAACACGCATCCTGCTATTGACATCTACGACAATGCCATGTTTATTATAGCCATGAATAACCTGATGGAAATGCTACCTGCTACCCGTCAGCAATGGGAACCCATAAAAAATAGCGTGGCGGCTAATTGCAGGAAATACCTCTGGGATAAAAAGAACCAGAAGTTTATTCCGCATATTTACCTGAAAGGCTCTCCTTTTCCTGCCGGTTTTAAGGAGAATGAGATCTATTATTTCGGAGGTACTACTATTGCCATTGAAGCCGGTTTGTTAACCAAACAGGAAGTGAAGCTTTCGCTGAATGAAATGGTGAAAAGGGTGAAACAGGCAGGCGCGCCTTCCATCGGGTTAACATTGTATCCTCCTTATCCGGAAGGCTATTTCGTGAATAAGATCATGAACCCGGTATATAGCTATCAGAATGGCGGCGACTGGACCTGGTTTGGTGGCAGGATGATTCAACAGCTGATTAAATACGGATTTATAAAGGAAGCCTACGAACAGGTGCTGCCCATGGTAAAACGTGTGAAAGATAATAACGGATTTTATGAGTGGTATTCCGTTGATAACAAACCAAGAGGATCCGGTACCTTCAGGGGAGAGGCAGGTGTTTTGTACACCGCTATTAAAATGTTTGATGAGGTAAAGAAGTAAATGTATATCAGGCAGGGAACAATGAAAAAAGGCCCGCAGGCAGTTGCCTGCGGGCCTTTTAATGTGCTGTGATTATCATCTCCTTGATACAGCTCACCATACATCTGTACCGGTCATAATTACCTACTGTGTACAGTCCCTCATTTTATCAATGCTTATAATTTTGCCCTGTACATTTTACACGGGACATGCGTATCGTCATCACATTAACAGTAGTAACAGATCAGGGATTGGATGCTCTTTTGATGCTGACCGGAGCCGCTCTCTTATTGTCATCATTAATTGCATAAAAAGTAAATGCCCAATGAAATCGAATCAACAGCAAAGTACCTTCGCACAGGCGCTTCCGGCCACTTTGGAGCCACCTATGTTCCTTGTCACTATCTTATCGCTGGGAACTTTTATTATCTTCTTTCAGGGATTTATGGTGGCGCCGATATTACCGGGGTTATCCACGGATTTTGGTGTGTCTGTCCGGCACGTGAGTTTTATTGAGCCTGCCTATCTGTTGGGCTACGGTGCCGCCACCCTTGTTTATGGGCCGCTGTCGGACAAGTACGGCCGGTTTCCGGTCATTTTGTTCTCGTTGATCTGCTTTATTGTATTGACGGCCTGTACTGGTTTTTGCAGTTCTATTACGCAGATGATTGTACTCCGGTTATTGACAGGAATAGGAGCCGGTGGGGTTGCGCCTATCACCATCGGGTGGATTGGTGATAAATTTCCTTATGAAAAACGTGGCCATGCTCTCGGCATTTTTTTCGGTTGTATGGCAGGGGGGACTGCCTTTGGCTCCAGCGTGGGCGCCTTGTTTGCCGCTAAGCTAGGCTGGCAGATGTTGTTCTGGGCAGTGGCAGCTGTTGGTATTCTGATCTTGCTGTTGCTGATGTTGTATCGCCGGAATTTCAGGCAGCGCAGCGTACAAACTGCTGCGGGTTTTATGACCCTGTACAGATCCATGAAAGAGATATAGCTGCTGCCCCGTGGCCGGAGAACGTATCTCTTCGTGTTATTTAATGGGATGTTTCATAGCGGGGTGTTCGCCTGGACCGGCTACTTCTTCTTTAAAAATTATCAGCTGGATGAGCAGGGAGTAGGTTTTGCACTGCTCGGCTATGGGATACCAGGATTGCTGCTAGGGCCGTTGCTGGGGAAACTGGCCGATAAGTATGGTCGCAACAGAATTATCCCGATCGGCATACTGATCGGCGCCGTATCGGCTATTCTGCTGAGCATGAATTATTCATTGGCGGCCTCCTGCATTTTTATTGTGACGTTATCATTTGGCTTTGAGTTAACCCACCCTTTATTTGCGGCCATTATAACTACACTATCTCCGAAAAAGGGCGCTGCGACAGGCTTGTTTGCCTTTTTTCTTTTTATGGGCTATGGATTCGGAAGCCTCGTCTTTAGCCTGATCGTAAATATAGGACTGCATAAGGCATTCAGGCTATTTGGAATAGTGGCTTTTGTGGGAGCTTTTATGGCAGCCTATCATTTTAAAAAAGAACGATAAACAGTAAAACTTTGGGGGAGGAAGTCTTTACATCATTTACGTACTCATGTATTAAACCTTGATAGCGGGTAATAGTCTATTAGCCATTCATTTACTTTTGAACCTTGATACCTGCAACAATTTTTAATGCCTTTCCAATGAGAAAAGTTGAGATGAGTTTTAAGTGCTTATTTTCGGTGGCTATTATTTTGACATTCTTTTCTGTATCTGCTATTCCTCCAGGTGGTCCTGAGATAAGCCAACCCACCCCGCTCAATCTGTTGATGGTAAAAGATGGAGGCTATACCGACCGGCTGTTGTTAGGCATTACGCAGTTGGGTTTGAAAAAAGTGGAATTGAAAACGGTTTTTGATACCGGTTCTGAAGGCCTGGTGCTGGATGCGAAGGCGGTATTGCCGGGGGAAATGGTAACACCTGATGGAATTGACCTGAGAGGCCGGCGGGTAATGACGCTGGATGGTATCACTATTACCGCTATCAAGGATTCTACCAGCTATGGAGACGCACCCAATAACAGAATGTACTATGGGCAGATTGCTTATACCACTGTTACGTTAGGTGATAACACCCACGAGGTAACGACCCGGCAAATGCCTGTATTTCTCATTTACAGGGGTGTGAAGTTGCTTACCGGCGAAGAAGCGGCCATCGATCACGATTCTATTGTAAATGGTATCTGTGGCGTCGAGAATGTGCATCCGTTGAGCGAAGAAGTGGCAACTGCCAGGAAATATATGAAAAGCCCGTTTGCTTATCTTAATTACCGAAGAGGTGTATATGCAGGAATCCAGCTATCAGCGACCGGCAGCGCGGATCATCCGCAAGTGGTGAGTCAGCATAATAACCGGGTGATCTGTGCCGCACCTTTATTGCAGGTAGGACTTACGAATAGTATGGAAGATGGCTATATTCTACAGCAAAAGAAAATGAAGAACAACAGCCATGTACTATCGCCCATGGTGGTGGGCAAACTACGGATCAACGGGATGGAAACCACAGGCGATATCCTGTTCGACAGCGGTACCAAACGGGGTGGAAGTATTGCCGATATGAACAGCTTTTCAGATAATTCCTATGTGCTGGATGATCAGACGCAGGTGAGTTTCACCGCCAGGGAAGGATTCCGTTACAGCTTTGTAGCGGACAAAAAGAACCGGAAAATTACAATGGTACCGAATAATACAGACAGGCTGAAGAGATCCGTCTGGGGATTGTGGTTTTTTATAAATAATAATTTTATCATCGATTATTCCAATTACCTGATCGGTATTAAGCCGGTATAGTTTCAGTGCTATAGTGGTTTCAAAAATGTTATTCATTTGTTATTCAATGTCGTAACAAACCGGATTACTGTACCTTACAATGGTATAAATAATCCACTATGAAACCCCGATTCCTCTCTGCCTTCCTGGCATTATTCACCTGTATTATTTCGTGTAAAAAGAATCCTGACCAATCAGGCGGACAAACAGATCCACCCGGAAAGGTAACAGGAACAATTGTACTACCTGCGGGAAGTACCATCAATACCAGCACATTGTCCGTGGTAGCTCCCTATAAAGTAGCTGCTGTAAAAGATAACCGGTTTGACCTGGGAGACAGCTCCATTAATTACACGCCCACTTTTGTGACAGATCCCGGTGGTAAGCTGATATTGGCCGGATATACGGCCGATCAGGCTACGGATAAGGAAATTAATGTTACCTCAACAGCGGTGATGCTGTTAATGAATACAGACCTGGTGCGGTCCATTTCAGATAGTGGAAAAAAAGCCCTCATTCCACAGTTTAAAAAGAACAAGGATTTTCCGGCGCTGGTAGCGGAAATAAACAAACTGGTGCTGGCAGGAAAAAACATCCTGGACACTACCAACCTGGAATTGGTGAGCCGATTGGATGCTGTTATTCAAACTGCGTCTACGGCGAAGTTATCGCGGAAGCATATGCCCGTGAACTTTACCAGGGAAGGCAGGGTGTTGAACTTTTACAGCGATGACAATATTTTTCATACCGTGATTGGGGTGTATAAAGACGGACAGTATACAGGAAAGTTTCCGGTGAATGGACACCAGGTGTTTCCGGGATCTATCAGCGATGTGATGAACGGGATAGGAATGGTTTATACTGGCAGAAGCACAGAAAGTGAGTCCTACACTTTACAGGGTGATGGCAAGTTTGATATTAAAATGAGAACGGGTCTGGGAGAAGATGATGGAAGCGCAGAATATGCCAGCGCCGACCGGATAAACGCGTTTTCTTTAACGGCATATCTCCTGAATATTTTTGTACCTACGGTAGACAGGAAATATATTAGCTGCGCCGAGAATTCTACGCTGTTTACCAAAGAAACATTTGCAATGGTGAAAGCCGGTGATGCGGCAGGGCTAAGGAGCAAAATTAATAGTAAGGAATTTGCAGATGGCGTAAAGAATTGTATCATAGTGGACCCGCTGCAGGAAGTCTCCTTCAAGGTGATCCAAAGCAACTACTTTACTTTTGTAGATAAGTCTATTTTGTTTAAAGCAACCATGTCGACCGCCAATATCTGTTTTTATGCGGTACAGTGGAACAGGGCCAATCCGTTTTTCGATACATGCCTGATCGCAAGGGGGAATAATATATTTAAATGTAACCTGCAATATGATGGATTTTCGGACGGCGGATCATCTGTTACCTACCTGGAGCTGGAAGCCGCAAACGGGCTGCCGGCTAATCCCAGCGGTATTCGTTCCAGTCTGTACCTCGGATATGCTTACCTGCTGTTTAAAAATGATAATCTCACAGCGGAGTTTGAGGCCGGGATGAACTTCGTAAACACCCCCGGCTATAGCTCCCGTAAATTTGCCAGCAATGTGGCGAAGAAGATAGATTTTGACGGGCAATCATTGCACATTGAATTCGACAACGGCGCTTTTACGGGTACTGTGGCGGGCAATGATATTGTGGGCACATTTACGGTAAACTGGCTGCATCCCGATTTCAAAACCAAATTGCCCAAGGGGTATCCTCCGGTATACGTGAGCATACCGCTTACCTTGCACCTGCACCCGGACAAATAGCGGATTTGGTACTTCGTGTAAAAAGTTTCAATTTTACAAGGAGGAGAAGCAAGTGATGGCAAAAGCAACAGAAACACTGGAGGAGTTTTACCGGCATAAGTTGAATGGTCTTTCCGAAAACCTGAAACGGGATATCGGTCAGTTCAATGTTTTTTGCATAGAAGACCGGCTCATTTCAGGTACTACTTCTCCTACGTACATACGGCGGGATTTCTTTAAGATAATGTTCTTCCAGGGAAGCAATATCTTTCATTATGGGGATAAGAGCATTCCCGTAAACGGTAATACGTTGCTTTTCTTTAATCCGCAGGTTCCCTATACTTACGAACCGCTGCATCGGGATACCAAAGGCTTTTTTTGCGTATTTAAGAGCGAATTTTTTCATGAAAGTCTCCGCCTGAATCTCCTCGAACTACCATTGTTTGCTTCTTCCGCACAGCCGGTATTCCGCCTGAATGAGGAAGATACCGGGGAGGTAATGATTATTTTCAGAAAGATGATGAAGGAACTGGCCACTGATTACATCTACAGATATGAACTGATCAAAAACTATGTGAGTGAGCTGATTTACCTGGCGATGAAGCTCCAGCCATCAGAGCAGTTGTTTAAACATCCGGATGCCGGCTCCCGTATTACTGCCGTATTTAATGAACTGCTCGAACGCCAGTTTCCCATTCAAACCACCGCCCAGCGTTTTGAATTCCGTTCCCCGCAGGCCTTTGCAGATAAGCTGTCCGTGCATGTCAATTACCTGAACAGGGCCATAAAAAAGACTACAGGACACACCACCACCTATCATATCTTCGAGCGTGTTACTGCAGAAGCAAAAGCCCTGCTTAAACATACGAACTGGAACATCGCCGAAATCAGTTATGTGCTTGGATTTGAAGACCAGGCCCATTTTAATAACTTCTTTAAAAAGCAGACCAAAAAGAACCCCTCTGCTTTTCGTAAGGTTTGAATCTGACAAATAATGGTTTGTTTCCGGCAAGGCAGCAGGGCCGGAAGGAGGTAGCTTTGTATAAAAAAATGAACAATACTAAAGTCTGGTACATTACCGGCGCCTCCAAAGGCATGGGATGGTCTCTCGTAAAAGAATTGCTGGCTCAGGGCCACTATGTTGCCGCCACCTCCAGAACCATTGCTGCATTTGAACAGCTGAAAGGTGTATCGGAGAAATTTTTACCGTTAGAAGTAGATCTAAAAAGTGAGTTATCTGTCGCGGATTCACTCAAACGGACAGTGGCAACATTTGGCCGGCTGGATGTTGTTGTCAATAACGCAGGATACGGTCTTGGCGGCGCATTGGAAGAATTGAGCAGCGAAGAAATCCATGAAAATTTTGAAGTGAACTTTTTTGCTGTTGTCCGCGTAGTACAGCAGGCGCTCCCTTATTTCAGAAAACAACAGGCTGGGCATATCATCAATATTTCTTCTATTGCGGGCTTTGCGCCCGGTGTAGGGTGGTCTATGTATTGTGCCGCCAAATTTGCGGTGAGCGGCCTTTCTGATGCGCTGGCAAATGATCTCCGGCCGTTGGGCATAAAGGTGACCAACGTGCTGCCCGGATGGTTCCGGACAAATTTTGCCAAACCGGATTCCATTGCGTACAGTAAAAAACAGTTGGCGGATTATGCATACCTGCGGGAGTATCATAAAAAAATGAACACGATGGATGGCGCTCAACCTGGTGATCCCGGTAAAATTGCCGGCGCATTCCTGGAGCTGGTATCCAGTGAAAACCCGCCAGAGAATCTGTTCCTGGGAAGTGATGCCGTATCGCGTGCAAAAAGCAGGATAGCACAGTTGAGTGGGGAATTGGAGCGCTGGGAACGGGTATCAGGCTCCACGGATTTTGTATCCGTTATCAGAGAAGAGAGGTAGGGATATATCTCCTCAAAAGGTAATGACGTTTCAAAAAAGGTTAATTTTGCCGCACTATTTTATTCATGCGATGATTCCAATCTATAAGATCGAAGATTTTGTGTCAGACAAGACATTGGAGCACTCTTTTAAACTGGAGCGATTCGGAGAGTTATCGTGGCCAAAGCAGCTGACCTGGCCCAACAAACACGATTTCTACGAAATAATCTGGATCACAGAAGGTACCTTCACACATACGATAGATTATCACGACATTTTTATACAGACGGATACGCTGCTGATCACATCTCCCGGCCAGATTCATTTGCTGCCAACACCGGAAAAAGTGAAAGGGTATAGTATCGCTTTCACCGAACAATTCCTGCTTACGCATCAGACGCAGGAATCTATTTTTGAACTGACATTCCTGGAGGATAGTTTTACGAGGCCTTATTTATGCCTGGACGAAAACGGGCAGCAGGAGCTTAAAGCGATTATAGACCCGCTGATAGCAGAGATGAACCGGCGGGAGAAGGTGCCTTTAATCATCAACGGATTGCTGCTGGTGTTGCTGAATCGTATTCAGCGCCTGATGTCGAAAACACAACCGGAGATAAAAGATTCTTTCCAGGTGCTGACACATAAAAGGTTTAAAAAGCTCATCGAAGAAAATTACCGGGAGGAAACTGACCTGGCATTTTATGCCGGCAAATTGAATATCTCTGCCAACTATCTCAATAAAATCGTTAAAAACCTAACCGGCAATACAGCGGGGGGCATGATCCGCGATCGTGGGCTGGCAGAGGCAAAGCGGATGTTGGTGTATTGTAATCTTCCGATCGGCGACATCAGTGATCAGCTTGGATTTAAGGATTTCTCTTATTTCTCCCGTCAGTTTAAAAAGCAGGAGGGCATGTCTCCTGCGGAGTACCGTAAGCAGATGTATAGGAAGTATGCGGTTCAATAAGTGATAGTTCACTATTTGGAACGGAAAGTACCAATATCGGGCTGTTATCTTCTAACAGGCTGGCAGGATCTCATCCGACATTTGCTGTTATAATATTTTAATGATAACAGCATGAAAAGAGAACTGAAAGTTGCCCGGGACTACTTTAAAAATTACCTGGACCTTAGCGCGCCCATACCTGAGTTGCGTATTGCAGCAGATAAAATGTATGCTACGTTGCCTGTAGCAGCAGACATTGTTTACGAAACCGTATCTATCGGGAATTTGCAAGGGGAGTGGACTACTTCTCCGCAGGCCAGAGATACCCACGTTTTATATTATATACACGGTGGTGCGTTCCTGATCGGTAGTCCGGCTACCCATCGGGGAGAGATCAGTGAACTGGGCAGAGCTGGGAGGATGAAAACATTTGCCCCTGACTATCGCCTTGCACCGGAACATCCTTTTCCGCAACCCCTGGAAGATATTTTTGACGGGTATCTCTGGTTACTCGATCAGGGATACGATCCAAAGAATATCATCATCAGCGGCGACTCTGCCGGTGGGAATGCCACGATTAATTTATTGCTTTTTGCCCGCGACAGGGGCGTGCCGATGCCGGCAGGCGGCGTTGTGATCTCTCCTTGGATTGACCTGGCGCAAACGGGTGAAACCTATCAGACAAGGGAAGGAAGAGATCCTATTGTAAGCCTGAAAGCGATCAAAGCCCAGGCAGCCGCCTATCTGGGTGGTGCTGATCCCCGTCTTCCGGTAGCATCGCCGGTATATGCGGATGTGCATGGCATGCCGCCGGTGTATGTAGTGGTGGGTGAGGCGGAAGGCATGCTGAGTGAAGCGTTGGTATTTACGCGGAATGCGGCAATGGCAGGTGTTCACGTGCGACTGGAAGTATGGCCGCAGATGATCCATAATTTTCCATTGTGGCATTCGTTGTTGCCGGAAGGTAAGGATGCGATCCGGAAAGCAGGGGAGTTTATGATGGCTTTAACGGAGGAGCATTGATGGTAGCAACTGGCAAAAAAAAGCAGCAGGAATAAATATCCTGCTGCTTTTTTCGGGATCCGGATGAAAAAAAGATTAATGTCTGCCATGACCACCACCATGTGGAGCATGACCTTGTCCTGATGACATATGTGGCTGTGAAAAGTGTTGCTGACGCATGGCCATTTGCCGGTGCTCCATGCCTCCACGATTATTGATATGATTTTCAGCAGCCGCATTATTGAAATGCTGTTGTTGCCTGCCGGCGTTGTCAAAATGTGCTGGACCTGCATGCGGCTGTTGGCCACCGTTGTTATTGAAATGTCCTTCTCTTACGTTGTTATCGCCATGATTTTGCGCTGTGCCTGGTTTGTTGACGCTGGCAAAGTGCTGGCCATTTTGCTGCCGGTCCCCGTTATTATGAAATGATCCTGCCGGGTTGCCGTGATTGACAGATGCCAGCTGATTCCGGTCTTCGCGGGAAGTTCGTTCATGCGCTGCCTGGTCTGAGGTAGCGCCTATATGCTGGTCACGTGCCGCCAGTTGCTCTTCCCGGCCGGGGCGGGCATTAATGCCGCCGGCGCCGTTAAAGCTGCTGCGATTATTCACCACGGTGTTGTTATTGACAATCGTGGTATTGTTGATGTAGGTATTATGGACTACGCGGGTATTGATATTGGAGTAGGCGGTATTGTAGTGATATACATTACCGCGCCACATACCACCGTAGAAACCGGATCCCGTGTAACCGTAACCGTAATTAACGCCACCATAGAATCCGACATGAGGGCCCCAGTAACCGGCATGCCAGCTATAGATGCCTCCCACAAATCCCCAGTACCCTGGCGTCCATAGCACACCGAAGCGCGGAGGACGTACCCAGATGCCCGGTATCCAGTAATAACCCGCAGGACCATAGGCCCAGTATCCGGGTGTCCAGATGTATCCGTCGTACGGACAAGGCGGTTGCGTGTAAACCGGCAACGGAGGAGGCGCTATATGGATGGATACGCCAACACTTACCTGTGCATATGCTGTAGATCCCGTTCCTGCCACTGCGATCAGCAGTAACAGGATAATGATTGCTCTTTTCATAGTTTGATATACCTGGTCCATCTATTGGACGACATCGGCAGCCCGAAGTTTAACAGGCATCCGTTAAAGCTCATCATACAGGGCCTGCGCCGCGGCCAGGAGCAATGACGAACTGATTCGTTGCTTAAAATCCGGGTTAATATATTCAAAGCGGATAGCGCCTTTTTTATCCAGGATAAACACAGATGGTACAGGAAGAAGCAGGTCTTTGTCTTTTCCCCCGGAGTTCTTAGTAAGGAGAGAAGCATATGATTCCGGCGCTTTAAACGCAATACCGAATTTTTGCGCCAGGTTCAGATCGGCGTCTGAGAGCAGTGTGTATTCCAGCTTTTCTTTGGTAGCAGCGTTTTTCAGCATCTCTGGTGCATCTGTAGAAACGGCAATGACCTGAAACCCTTTTTTATTAAGATCGGTGTTGATGTCTTGCAGGCCGGAAAGCTGCTTTGTGCAGAAAGGACACCATCCGCCCCGGTAAAACACAAGTATGGTGGGTTTTTCCATGACTGCTTTATTTACATTGAACAGGTTCCCATCTTTATCCGGAAGCACCATAGCAGGGATCTGTTCTCCGATCAGTAAGGGACTAATGTCCTCCGGCATAGCCGGAGGGGTATTAGTGGTAGCTGGTTGGTTCATTACCTTCTGAGCCGCAGCATTGAACTGCATAGCAGTGAGCAGGCATACCAGCACGAAGCCGGTTAAACGCTTCAATGGTGTATGGCGCTGAAATGTTTTACGGATCGGTGTATTCATTGAAAAAAGATATTGTGTCATGGTGTTTTTTATTGCAGGGTTATTTTAATGATACTTGTAAGTGCTGGTAAGGTAGTAAACTGGTTAGGATTGGGGACCGCCTGAATGGGCTTGCTTTCCTGCAGGGGAGTACCTGCCAGGTTGGCCTGGGTAACACCGGCGCCGGGGAATTGATTGACGGCAGTACCATTGTCAAATAGCCCGATCGATCCGGATACATCGCCCTTCTGGGTGGCACTGATATCGCTTCCACTGGTAGCAAAGAACCAGTCGTTGGAAAATCCATACATGGTGGCGATGGCGATTTTATCGCCCTGCTGCAGGGATAATGCCTGTGATACTTTACCTCCTGCCGCCCCGTTGATTTTTGGAAGCAGCACTGTGTTGGCCGGATCCTTCAGGATGTATACATTTTTAATACCGGCTTTCCCTTTCAACGCCGCTGCGAGGATATCCGCGTTTCCTTTCTGTGCCAGGTCTTTTAGTCCTTCTCCCCGGTCATTTTCACCAGTTTTGAAGAAAGGATTGCTGTCGCCGTTATACACCACTACCAACACGGGAGACAACGGCGTAAAGATGCCGGTGTTGTTGCTGAGATACGTATTCAGTGCTGAATTATCGCCCATTTCTGCGATATTGGTAAGACCATTTGCAGTAGGCTTTCCTGCTGAATAGATAGGTTCCGGTAGCAGCAGGTTACCGCCCGCAGTATAGGAAATAGCCCATACGCCCGGACTGAAAGGCGTTTCGTTGGCAGTGCCACCGGAAATATTTTTTATAGTAACGGTAAAAGTAGAATTACCATCGTATTTCAAGGCAATGTTCATGAGCTTTGATGCCGGCAGGTAGTTATTGCCAAAATCATCTTTACCACTCACTTCCTTAATACTTTTTGGCGTGGCTTCCGGTGTTCCCGGATGCATAACGGCGGCTCCCGGCGCCTGGTTGATCCGGGTGCCATTGTCCCAGAGTTTTACCTGGGCAGATACATCCCCGGTAATGGGGCTGCCATCATCATTATACAATTTGATGCCGGGGTTGTCCGGTGCAAAAAACAGGTCGTTGCTCCAGCCATACATGGTGGCAAACGTGAGGCGCTGATTTTTAGCCGCCGAGAAAGAAAAGGATACGGACTGCCCGGGCAGGATAACCGGAGGAGTGCCTTCTCCCTTGAAAGTGCCGGATTCGACCAAAGGTTTGCTGTCCAGTATATTTTCAATCGTGATAGTGCCCGACTGCACAGGGGGCATATCATTGTCTTTGTGACAGGACGCCAGCAGTCCGGCGACAGATAAGATAGCAATGGAATAGAATACGTTCCTTTTCATGTCTGGTTCTTTTTTAGAACACAAAACAACAATCTTGATATCCCAAATGCGTAACAGAGTTATAACAAAAGTATCACAGCGGTATTTTGAGTTGTTTTTTGCCGAGATTTGTGCAGATCAGTTATCCATCAACATGCAAAAAGTACTTATCATCGAAGACGACCGGGAAATTATTGAATTGCTCGATATTCATTTGAAAGATCTGGGCTGCGAGGTGTCAGCTGTTGATAATGGGGCGGAAGGACTGCTTGCGGCGAAGGAGAATCGGTTTGATCTTATTATTCTCGATATCATGTTACCGGGCATCAGCGGAATGGAAGTGTGCAGAAAAATCAGGCAGTCGGACCGGCGTACGCCCATTCTGATGCTGACTGCCTTATCAGAGGAAATTGATAAGGTAATGGGACTTGAAACAGGGGCAGATGATTACCTCACAAAACCTTTCAGTATCAGAGAATTTATTGCCCGTGTAAAAGTTATTTTCCGGAGAAACGAAGATAATGGGTCTCCGGAATTTCTCAAAGAAACCACTTCTGTCATCAGGTATGACGGATTGGAAATAGACCTGGATAAGCGGAAAGTAACCCTGGGCGAACTTCGCGTGGATCTTTCCCCGAAAGAGTTTGAGCTGCTGGTATTACTGGCGTCGAATCCCGGTAAAAGTTATAGCCGTAAGCGTTTGCTGAACCTGGTATGGGGATATGATTTTGAAGGATATGAGCATACGGTAAACAGCCACATCAACCGTTTGCGTGGGAAAATAGAGGCCGATGTATCTGTACCTAAATATATTTTAACTACCTGGGGCATCGGTTACAGGTTTAATGAGGAGTTATGATGACAAAGAGAAGGTCTATAAAAGGTAACCGGCTGTTCTGGAAAATTGCAGCGGTATTTACCGGCGTATTGGTGGTGCTGGGATTGGTGTTTGTACTGATCGCTTCAAAGTTTTCTACCTCGTATTATACAACCGCACACCAGGAATTGTATGGCGATATCGCCAAACACCTGGCCACCTTTACACAACCCATCAGGAATGGTAAACCGGATACCACTGTTACGCACGATATCATTCATTCTACTATGGTGGCCAATCCCAGCGTGGAGGTGTATTTACTGGATACGGCCGGAAATATAACAGATTTTGTGGTACCTGATACGACGGTACAACTCAGACGGGTAGATCTGGCTATTGTAAAAGCGTGGCTGGCAACAAAGGAAGGAGAGCGCCCTATGGGCGACAATCCGAAGGTACCTGGTGAACCGGCTATTTTTTCGGCAGCTCCGGTTTATGAAAACGGCCGATTGTCTGGTTATGTGTACGCCGTTCTGGCAAGTGAAAAGCAACGGCAGGTATTAGCCGCATTAAACAGCCATTTGTATATCCGCCTTAGCGCTTACATTTTCTTTGTAGCATTGGCCGTTGCTTTTATTGTTGGTATCATTACCTTCTTCCTGATAACAGACAGTATCAGGAAGATAGCCAATGTGGTGCAGCGTTTTAAGGAAGGCGATTATTCCGCCAGGATACCGGAAAATGCCAAAGGCGATCTGGCTACACTTACTACTACATTTAATGAGATGGCAGATGTGATCGTAAGCAATTTTGATAAAATAACGGCGACCGATAAATTCAGGCAGGAGTTGATCGCCAATGTGTCGCATGATCTGCGTACACCGCTGTCTATTATGCTGGGATATATTGAAACAATGATGATCAAAAAAGAAGAACTGTCCGGAACCGACAAAGAGCGATACCTGTCTGTGGTACATGGAAGCGCTCAGAAGCTCTCGGGTTTGGTAGAACAACTTTTTCAATATGCAAAGCTGGAAGCCAACCTGGTGACTCCGGAAAAAGAACCGTTCCTTATCAATGAACTTGCTTCGGATATTTTAATGTCGTACCAGTTGAAGGCGGCTGATCGCGCTATTCTTCTTCACCTGGATGCTACACCCCGTTTACCCCGCGTATTTGCGGATATCGCCCTTACAGAAAGAGTGTTTCAGAATCTTTTAGACAACGCTTTTAAATTTACGCCTGATGGAGGTAGTATCAGGGTTATTCTTTCCGCAGAAAAAACAGGTGTAAAGGTGCAGGTAGCCGATACCGGGGCGGGAATTGCGCCGGAAGAACAGGCATATATTTTTGAACGGTATAAACAACTGCACAATGAAGTGTCTCCTAAAAAAGGGATGGGTATAGGTTTGGCCATTGTGAAAAAAATATTGGAACTACATCATACTTCTATTGATGTTATCAGTGAGCCGGGTAAGGGAGCCACGTTTAGTTTTGTGATACCTGCGTAGTTTGCTGTATTGGCATCTGATGAATAGCCCCGGAAAGCATTGGCCTTTCCGGGGCTATCTTTTTTGTTTTACCAGTCTATTCGGCTGCACCAATAGCCGGCGCCATTGTTGCAGACACCGGGGCGCCAAAGAAATCTTTGCCACCATTATTACTGATCAGCAATCCGGTTCCTGTTGCCGGTGAGCCGGGCGATAATTTATACCCATTCACGGTATTGATACCATTGCCACCTGTGCCCGGGGCTACCAGCAATGGATTAGCGGTGATGGCGTTACTGTCGCTGGCCGCTTTAAGTCCCTGGTAATAGGCATTATGGTCGTATATCATATGGGTTTGATCATCGAGCTGAAATGCCGGCGCGTAGAAGATATTATTCCGGAATTCCAGTCCGGGGTGAATACCTGCTCCACCGGCTCTGTCCAGCACACCGATTTTGGTGGTATTGTAGAAAGTATTGTTGTAGACGTAGATCGGAACTACCTTTCCGCCGGGATGTTCATGTAATTCAAATACCCGGTTACCGAAGCCATTGCCATCATTCTGGCTGATGTTGTAGCGAACAATTCCATAAGTGAACGCCGGTCCGGGATCGCCCATATGCAAAAAGAAACCGCCTTCATTGTCGTGGGAGTAGTTGTATTCGATAATGGTATATCCCGGTGTACTGAGGTCGATGTCAAAAGCTTCTGAGTCCATGGAAGAATAGGGGACCGGGTTGGTCAGTCGCGTGTAGGCGACCTCGTTATACCGGATCGTTGTATTTTTGCCACGGCCCCATAAGCCTGCCAGTACAATGCTGTTCATCGGTACGCCCAGCGTGTAGGCGCCGGCGTTCAACACCCTGTTATGTTCTATCAGCACATTTTTAGCGGTATAAACAATGATGCCTTCCAGGGCGGTGCTGTCGATCACATTCTGGCGGATGACAACGTTGTTATTGTAAAAAGCCGTGTCTTTGTTGCTGCCGTCGCCCATCATAATGCCCCTGGAAGAGCAGCGTGAAAGCGTGTTTCCTTCGATGAGCAGACTATCGAGGTAGGCCTGCGCTGCATTGGAACGGACGAATATGCCTGCCTGGAGATGCCGGTTGGTAATGGGCATGCCTTCCACATCGTGGATATGATTGTTTTTGATGATGATGCCCGGGTAGATGCCGTTGGTAGCCAGGGCAACATAAATGCCGCAGAGGGAAATGTCCGGAGGGCGTACCGCTCTGGGATGACTGACATCAAAGTTTTCAAAGGTAAGATACCTGGCATCCTGGATGAGTACCGCTGATAGCGTGCTGTTGTTGCCAACGATGCGGGGTTTATCTCCGGAACCATAAGCGCTGAAGGTAATCCTGGCGCTGGAAGTACCGGCGCTTTTAATGATCAGTGAACCGGTCCAGGAGTTACCTCTTTTGAAAAGTACGGAATCGCCGGGCTGAAAGGTCATGGAATTCACTTTGCCAAGGGTTTTCCAGGCAGTGGCAGGGGTGAGACCATTGCTGGTATCGGACCCGTTATTGTCCACATAATACCGCGTGGTGGTGACCAGGCCGGCTCCATGCGGGTAGGATGGATTCACCAGCACTTTGTAACAGGAACATAGTAATACCATTTGCAGGAGGAGCACTCCTGGCAATGAAAGGACAGTCTTCATTTTTTTCATGTGTGGAATGTTTAAAGTGGAATCGTGAGATGAACCGGCCCGGTTTGTGGGGCGAAAGTATTATGGGCCATTGGCGGAGGCAAATTGAAACACCAAAAAAGTGGGAACAAAGCAGGTGCAAAATCCGATCAAAGTTGCAGACCCTTTACACTCAAAGCGTTATCATATGGACCCGTTCGTTGCTGTAGCGCTGAATGTTAATGCCGGTGTTTTCAACAGGCATTATTTAAGGGCAGAAACGCCATCAGTATGTCCGGATCTACCCGTTAGAAAGTCCATTTTGCACCCTGTATAATTGCTTTTTAGGTGATACTTTTGGTAGGTGACAACTTTCACCGTCTGCTATATCGCTGAACAAAAGCGTATGGACGCCATTTTATTTATCAGGTTAGTAAATAAAGGAGGACATTATGACGAAAATCGAAACTGTACACGGTATCCGCGACCACCAGGTGGTATCTCCGGAAGAATGGCTGACTGCCAGGTTAGAGCTGCTCGCAGCTGAAAAGGAATTAACGAAACTGAGCGATCAGGTAGCACAGAAACGCCAGGAATTGCCCTGGGTTAAAATGGACAAGGAATACCAGTTGGATACGGACAACGGAAAAGTAAAACTCATCGACCTTTTCAACGGACGCTCGCAATTACTCATCTATCACTTCATGTTCGGGCCGGATTACAAAGCTGGATGTCCGCATTGTTCTGCCATAGCGGATGGTTTTAACGGGATCCGGGATCACCTGTTTCATCATGATGTGGCTTTCTGGGCGGTATCGCGTGCACCACTGCAAAAACTGCAGGCATACAAACAGCGGATGGGATGGTCATTCCCCTGGGCCTCGTCTTATGACAGTGACTTTAACTACGACTTCCAGGTGTCATTTACCAGAGAGCAACAACAAGCCGGCAGCATAGGATACAATTATGCAAAGGGTAATGTTACCTCGCGTCAAAGCGATATTGCGCCAACCGATACCACCTCTGAGGAAGGAGAAAAACTGGCATCCGACACGGGTACTGATTGGAGCACCTATGCGCTGGAAGCTCCCGGCATGAGCGCTTTTGTGCTGGCCGATGGTGTCGTTTATCATACCTATTCTGCCTATGCCCGTGGGCTGGATGGCCTGTGGAATATTTATCAGTGGCTGGACAGGGCTCCGCTGGGACGCAACGAAAATGGGTTCTGGATGCGCCGCCACGACGAATATCAGCAAGAGAAAAATTCAAATGATTGTTGTCACTGAATGTTACTAAGAGAGAAGGGTATATAGCTGCATCTACCTGTAAACAGGTATGGTAGTATCCCTTTGTGCCGGTATATACCGGGGCGGTTCAATTACTTATTTTTGTAGTGTCTGAAAAACTATCAAAAATATGTTTCCTCAATTCCGTCCATCGATCCTTTTTCCGGCTGCACTACTATTTCTTACCGCTATGGGTAACAGTGCTTTGGCACAGGATAAATTCGACAGCAAACTGCTGAAGAATGGCAAATATACACTGGCCTGTTACACCGTAAACAATGGCAGTGAATCAGAGATAGGTACCTTTACTATCGGTATCAACACTTCCGGCGATAAACTGGCGCTTACTACCATCACTGCGCTTGCCGGACTCGAAGAGTGGAAAGACACTGCCATATCTGACCTGAGCAGCTTCAAACCTGTTTACCGGGCATCACACAGCACCCTGAAAGATATGGTACTCCATTTCGGGAATAATGTAACGGGTTATTACGTAGATAAGAAAACGGGGAAGAAAACCCAGATACAGGAAGCAGGTAACGGGTATTTTATAGATAGTTATACCTATCCGTTTCTCTTGTCGCTGCTGCCACTGTCTTCCGGCTATAGTACTGATTTGCCCGTATACGAATATAAGCCCGCTAACAATGATAACCTGAAAAAGGCAGTGGTAGAGGAAGTAAAGAACAGTACCTGGGTGAGTAAATATACCGGCAAACATGATGTGTGGGAAGTGACGGTGGTGGAACCTGCCACGAATGAGAAATCGGTTTCCTACATCGATAAGAAAACCCGGCGGCTATGGCAGATAGACTCCTGGAGCGACGGGCAGCAGATCAGGATGGTGGATACGGAAAACGATTTCAACTCCATCAAAGCGGCGTTTGACAAAGACGCTACCATGAAAATGGTGAAAGGTGGAAAATCCATTATTTACGGGCAGGTATTTGCGCGCGACTTCAACGACAATGGTACCGTCTTCGCCAAAATGCAGGTAGTGAACATCAAGGCCAAGCAGGTAGCTCCGCGTGGTACGCAGGTAATTCTCATTCCCTATAATGAATACTTTAAAGAATGGATTTCGGTAAATGAGTCGCAGCGCAAGAAAGGCCGGGAAGGAATCGCATTGTCAGATGATGCCGCGCAGTGTATAAAAGCAACAAATGTGTATGATGATCAGGGACATTTCGAATTTGTAAACCTTATGCCCGGTGAATACCTGTTATATACGGAGTTCGGATTCGACCATTCCTACACACAGGCAGAAGTGGTGGGTTATACAGATCACTACATCAATGGTATGTTCCAGGGCTCCAGTACCAATACGGTCGACAGGAGCTACAGCGTAGGCAGTGGCGCCGTTGTAAAAAAGGTGGTGAAGGTGAGCAAGCCCGGCGAAAAAGTGGAAGTGAAGCTAAAGAAAACCCACGCCTGAGTATAAATAAGTTAATGGGGGCCGCATACATCCGTGTATGCGGTTTTTTTAGGCCTATTCGGAGATAGCATAGCATGTTGTATATATGCCTGATATATCGTTTTGGCATTTGCCTGGCAGGTATCGGCGAAAGCCATCCTTTATTTTATATCTTTAGGCAGCCCAAATCGTTTAAATGGATAAGAAAAGCCTTGCGAAAAACATTTTCGGATATATTGTACTGGCAGTTATCAGCTTCTTTTTTGTGTTTGTCTGGAACCCTTTTCAGCTGGCTATTTACAGCCTTTTAACTGGATTGTTACTGTATGTTGTATACAACATTCGGCGACCAGAAAAGCAACGGTTGAACCGTAGCAACCTGGAAGGATATCTTACTTATGCGGGATTCACCTATCTGCTGATACTGCTTTTATACTCCGTTTCCCCCTATCTGCGCGTAAAGGAATTTCAATGGACACATCCGGCCTATCATAGCGTAGAAGGCGAAATTTCCGATGCTGCGTATGGGGTATACCGGCAAAAAGGCAATTTATACGGTTACGTTGATATCAGTTATCGCTATCATGTAGCCGACCACTACATCCAACAGCAACAAAAGGCAGCACTCCGGTTTTACTCTTTCCCTATATTTTCAAATACCAAAGGAGATTATTTAAAAGCGCGCGTGAAGGATCAGTTCAATGAGATACAGCAGGAGAGAAGCTATGTGATTCTCGTAAATGACGCACAGCCCGAGCGGAGCCGGTTCTTTGCCGGCCAGGCCTTGTTTTATTGGAGTGGTAGTATAATGAAGAACTTCTGTTCAGGGATACTGTTTATGATAGCCGTTATTGGTGGTGTGGGGCTGATAGCTTATTTATTCAGGAACTACAAGCGCCCTGCACCGGCAAACAGGAAGTCGTTGGTGAAAATGGTTTGGATGATTGTGTTGGGCATTTTGGGATTGTTCTTTCTCATCTACCTGGTGTTATTAATCTATTTTAAGAGTACAGGTAAATTGTAAGCAGGGAGCAGTAATTAGCCCCCCGCTATTATTCAACATTTAGTTGTCTACTTTTTCATATTCCAGTGTGCCGGTTTTATCATTGGTGATCACCCTTTTCCTGGCGTCAAAGTAATCTACGCTGAAAGTCAGGGAGATGATACTGATCTTAATGGTAAGTTCTTTGTTATCATCAGAAAGCTTCCACTTTCCATTACGGGAATTATTCCCATTCACTCCTTTAAACTCGCCCCCGTCTTTGAATATCTGGCAAGCTTCTCTGGGCGCTTTTACAACACCATCCTTCGTTTCTTTGACCAGTTTCCATTTCCCTATCAGTTCTTTGGCGGTTTGAGCCTTGCTCGCCAGGCTGATCAGGCAAAAAGATAAAATAAGCAGCGGTTTCATATCTGTAAATTTGGAGGTAAGATAGTGTTTCTACATTTAACAGGAAGGATATCTGTTCCCATTTTTAGCTATTTGGGGCTGTTTGTTCTGCAGAATTCTTCCGCCGCGTTGATGATCATCGACCCTCTATCACCCAGGAAGATGGCCTGTTTTAAGTCGGCGCAGATGATCGCCAGCTCATTTGCCGGAATGTCGGGCTTATCTTTTGAGGCAATAACGGTTACACCGTGATTCTCTGATAATTTTCTGCCGGAGCCGTACTGGTATTTCCTGATCCTTGCAAAAGCCCTGTTGGATAAAGCTTTTTTGTAGTAGGGTTCAATTTCCAATGCCTTATTAAAGTCGAGAATTGCCTCATCGAATTGAAAGTCATTTAGCTTGTCGGTGCCTCTTGCAAAGAAGGCTTCCGCATTTGCGCTGTCAATGGCAATCGCTTTTGAATAGTTTTTAATGGCTGATTTATAATCTCCTTCTTTACTATTAGCGTATCCTTTTTTTATTATTGCTTCTACCTTTTCAAGACGTTTATCTGGGGTTATTTTCCCGTTTTTAGCTACTTCCACCGCCAGTATCTTCCCCGTCGAATAGTAAATGGTTACTTCCCCCTCCATATTGCCATCCTGGAAATTATTTCGTTGTTTTACCTGTCCATTTGGGAAGTACATTTCCCAAAGGCCGGTTTCTTTACCATTGAGGAATACTCCTTTTTGTTTTAGTGAGCCGTCTTCATAATATTCTTTCTCCATCCCATTTTCAATACCATCCCGATAGTATCTTTCTGTAGCTATCTTGCCATTTTGATAATACATAGTTCGTTTCCCACTTAAGGTTCCATTTTGAAAAGTACCCTCACCCTGTTTCCTTCCGCTGTAATAATAGTCTATAAATAAGCCACTGTAGGGGCTACCGTTGAAATGCCAGATACCGTTTTTTCTCTCCATTTGCTTTGAAGAAGGAATACTTTTGATGTCATCAGCTCTTTTCCGGTATGCTATCGTAAACAGGTAGATGGCGCCGTCGAATTTGTCGTAACCCAGTATTTTTAAGGTGTCTTTATTTTTTATAACAGTGACATCCGCTATGTCTTCGGGTAGTAATTGATTTTCTTCTTCCGGATCATCAATTACCGGTATGGAATCTACTATATAAATTATATTTTCCCTGGAATTTTGTCCGATTGCATACAGACTTGAAACCACGATGAAAAATAATATCAGGAGAGATTTGATCATGAATGCGATTTTCGGGCGATAAGTATAGGTATAATGTAAATCTAAGATAAAGAATAAACATGAAGGCCGTATGATGTTATCCTGATCAACCCCGCTTAAAGTATTTCTACAAATCCATCGGTACCATTCACCCGGATCCGCTGTCCGTCTCTGATCAACCGGGTCGCATGTTCTACCCCAACAACTGCCGGCAAACCGTATTCACGCGCAATAACGGCTCCATGGGTCATCAGTCCGCCTACTTCGGTCACCAGGCCTTTTATGGCCACAAACAGTGCTGTCCAGCTGGGGTCTGTAAACGGTGTAACCAATATATCGCCTTCTTCCAGGTTGGCTTCTTCCATGCGGAGAATCACGCGTGCACGACCTTCAATGATCCCGGAAGATACTGCCAGCCCGGCAATTGCATTAGCGGGTAGATGATCGTGTTTGTATCGACCCGTGATGATTTCCCCATCAGAGGTGATTACACGCGGAGGTGTCATTTTTTCGTATAGCCGGTATGCTTCTTTTCGTTGGATGATCAACTGGTCGTTTGCTTTGTGAGTGCGGACGAGTTCCCGGAGTTCCTCAAAGGTGAGATAGTAGATATCTTCTTTTTCTCGGATCACATTCGCCTGTAACAGGCGTTCAGCTTCTTTTAGTATTGCCTGCTTGTAAACGAAATAGTGACTTACAATACCGTATTTTGGATATTCACGGTAGCCAATGAAATGCCGGAGCTGGTCGATCTGCTGCTTTGTTTCTTTTGCTTTTTGAGCGCCATCCGGTAGTTGCTGCAGGCGATCCATTATTTCCTCTTCTTTTCTCAATGCTTCCTGTAAGCCTTCTTCAAATTTCTTCGTGCCGGCATTGGGCCGGAAGTTCCTGATATTACTGAGTATCATAGGAATGAGGATAGCAGGTTTTTCTGCCCAGCGGGTTTTGCTGATATCGATTTCTCCGCTGCAGCGCATGCCGTATTTGTGGAGGAATGTATGGATGGCATCTGTTACTTCCTGCCCACCATCAAATTGAATCAACGCATCCAGGAACTGATCGTCTTTTACCTGTTGTAAATAGGCAATGATGGCCGGATAAGGCCGGATCACATCTGCCACATCCAACAATGCAAGGCCCATTTCCGAGGTGATATTGTTGGGGACGGATTGGGAAAGGGTATCAGCTACTCCTTTTTCTCCCAGCCATTCGTACATTTTTTCATTGATCCAGGACGAAGCATTGATACCGGCCAGCAGTGCCTGCATATTCCTGGGCTCAAACAACACCTGCTGCAGTCGCGGGATATCTTCCCGGATAAAATCAAATAATTCAGCTCCCGATTTGGTTTGGATATTTGTTTTCAGGGTGGCTAGCGATGCCTGGCTGTTCCTGATCAGATCATGCACCACCGCAGGATCCAGAGTTGCGGGGATTTCTATATCCGAAAGGCTTTTTCCATGTGTGGGTGGTTGCTGATCCGGTGGTAATATTTTTATAAAGTCTTCCCGCGCTGTAACCGCCAGCAGTGCATCTTTTATGAGCGGATCTGATTTGCCCAGGTCGCTGATCACTTTTTCCCTGCCGGAAGGAGAAGACAGCATCGCGGTGATATCAATAAATATTCTTCCACCGGCCGTGCGCATGGGTGCGCGGCTAACCAGCAGGAAGAACGACAATCCCAATGGTTTCATGGCATCGGTCATCATCTGGTTATGTCCAACAGATACATACACGTGATTACCGTTGTCATTCGCTTCCGGAACCGGGTATAGGGTGGTGATGGGGCGGCTCTGGACAATATAAAATTCATCTCCCGCCAGGCACCATTCTATATCCTGCGGCGTGCCGAAATGACTTTCGATTTTCCGGCCTGTATGCGCCAGGGCTAAAATCTGTTTGTCTGTCAATACCTGGCTGGTTTGCTGTTCGGGTGTAAGCACCTGCTCCCTGGTGCCTCCTTCTTTCAACGCATAGATCGCGAGTTGCTTTGCAGCAATCTTCTTTTCAATGACTTGATCATGATGCACTTTGTAGAGATCCGCTGTAACCAGGCCCGACACCATTGCTTCTCCAAGTCCGAAGCCGGCGTCGATGGACAATACTTTCCGGTGGCCCGTTATGGGATCAGCGGTAAACAATATGCCCGCTGCCTCCGGGAATACCATGCACTGTACTACCACGCACAGCTGTACTTTACGGTGGTCAATACCTTGCTGGATGCGATAGGTGACGGCCCTGTCGGTAAAGAGCGATGCCCAGCATCTGCTGATATGATGTAAGATGGAGGGGAGGCCGGTGATATTCAGATAAGTATCCTGTTGACCTGCAAAAGAGGCTGTTGGAAGATCTTCGGCCGTTGCACTGGATCGCACCGCATAAGCTTCGTTTACGCCCGATTGATGCAGTTGGCCGGTGATGGCTGCTGCAATATCACCGGCAATAGGAATATTTTCAATGATAGCCCGGATTTTTGCGCTGACGACGCTGATCCTTTCCCGTTCAACAATTTGCAGATCTGCCAGTTCCTCCAGGAGTGCATGTAGCCCGGGATGGTTTCCGGTAATCATTTTGTATGCTGCGGTGGTAACACAAAAGCCTTCCGGCACGCGTATCCCTTCGATCCGCGATAGTTCGCCGAGGTTGGCGCCCTTACCGCCCACTGTTGTTACATCGGATTTGCCGGTCTCCTGAAAACGGACTACATAGTTGCTCATTCTTTTCTTTTTGATGATTTTTTGGGAGAGATGAAGGACCAAAAGTATACGGTCTGACGCAGCAAAACACGGTTTTATAACTATATTTTTTTGTGCACAATAATGCTATAAGTGAGGGCGTTATCTTACAAAATAGAGGGGTTTGCAAGCCCGTTTAAATGCCGGTCAGCGACCGGTTTTTTTATATAGGGAGATGCCGTAAAAGCATTGACAGCAGAGAGAAAGAAGGATGTCAGGGCCTGCCGGAGATGGCCAGACCCTGATGCTGAAGGAGGTTATACCCGCAACGCGCCACGGAAGCCCCGGGCTGCATAGTAAGATTCCGCCCCGTTATGATATAGGAAAACATGATCGTACCGGCGATCCATAAAGAGTGCGCCGTTAAGTTTTCTGATCGCGGGAGGTGTTGCAATCCAGCTGGATGTTTTGGTATCGAAGTTGCCCAACTGCTGTAATTCGCGGTACTGCTCTTCGGTTAAGAGCGTAATACCCATATCAGCGGCCATTTCTACCGCGCTGTTGGCTGGTTTATGTTCCTTTCTTGCTTCCAGCGCCTCATGATCATAACAGATACTTCTACGGCCTTTGGGCGTTTCGGCGGAGCAATCGTAAAATATAAATTCCCCTGTTTTCTTATCAAAACCCACCACATCCGGTTCTCCACCGGTAATTTCCATCTCATCGATCGACCACAGCTTCTCCGGATGGGCTTCCAGCCTGGCTTGTACTTTCGCCCACTCCAGGCCTTTATGACGGTTTTTGTTTTTCTCAAAGCGCGTAGCCAGTACGCTGAGCAGCGACTGGCTTTGTTCGGCGGACAATTTCTTTTTAGTGCTTTTCATATGATGGGTGCATTGATAAAGTTATTTTACATGCTCCTTGAAAATCCTGTTCAGCCAGCCCAGCATCATAAAAATCACCGCCGCAGCTCCGCCGAGTAGCAGGAAGTTCACCAGGAAATAATTTGCTTTATTATCATAGGTATCCCACAAGGTAGCCAGAATTCCCGAGAGTTTATTCCCGATAGAAGTAGCCAGGAACCAGCCTCCCATCATCAGGGAAGTAATGCGCACAGGACTTAGTTTTGATACGAGCGACAATCCCATCGGGCTGAGGAACAGTTCTCCCACCGTGATAACGCCATAACAACCTATCAGCCACCAGGGCGACGCTTTGATAGCGCCATTGCTGCACACATATACCGCGCCTACCATCATCAGTGTGGATAATGCCGATATGAGCAGGCCCCACGCTATTTTCGACGGGGTAGACGGTTCTTTGTTACGCCTGCGCAGCAAGGCAAAGAACGCGACGATCAGGGGCGTCAGCGTAATAACGAAGAATGGATTGATAGATTGAAACAATTCAGTATTATACAAACTCACGCTTTTTCCTTCTACCGGCATTTTCTCCGGCGCTACGTTTTTGAAATAAGGCACCTTGCCCCATACTTTTTCCGGTTTGCCTGCAGCATCACGTATCACCCGGAACTCATCATCAAAGGCGGTTACGGAATCGGGCTTGTTCTGAATGGTTTCTACAAGGTACAGGCGTTGTGCCGGTTGCTCTATGGCAGCAGGAATTTCGCGGTCGGTATAGTATTGCGCCCAGGTAGTGAGCGCGGTACCATTCTGTTTGAATACGGCCCAGAATACAATAGATACGGCGAAGATCGCCAGCAGTGCGGATATTGGTTTGCGGTCTTTGGCATCTGCCTTTATCAGGAGAGATACAAAGAAGAATAATATCGGGATACAGGCAAAGATGAAAGCATCCGTGGAATCAGATCCGAAGATATTGCCGGGAATAAACCAGGCGCCCAGTCCAACCACAATAGCAGGCAGGAATACCACGGAGAAAATCCTGCTCAGCGGCATATCGCCTGGCTGTTCCGGTTTGCGCACATCCGCATGGCGATAGTGTTTCATCCCGATCGCAAAAATCAGTACACCGAGGAACATGCCGATGCCGGCAGCGATGAAAGCGGCGCCCCAGCCGATGGTATTGCGAAGAAAAGCTGCAAAGAAGTTACAGATAAAAGCACCGATATTAATACCCATGTAAAAGATATTATACCCCGTATCCTTACGGCTACGGTACTTTTCATCGTTATATACATTCCCCAGTAAAGTGGAGATATTGGGTTTGAAAAAGCCATTCCCGATACAGATCAGTGCCAGCGAAAGATAAAAAACGGTCAGGTGGTGTACTGCCAGGCCTATGTACCCGATGCCCATTAATATGCCCCCGATAATAATAGATTTGCTGTATCCGAGTTTACGGTCGGCGATCAGGCCACCAAGAAAAGGAGTGAGGTATACAAAAGCGATAAAGGTACCAAAGATATCTGCAGCTGTTGCACGATCCATGCCCCATCCGCCTTTCGCCGTGTCTGTCAGGTATAGCTGGAAAATTCCCAGGATCAGGTAAAAACCAAACCGCTCCCACATTTCGGACAGAAACAGGAAGGGCAATGCTGTTGGATGATTGCTCGACTTCTTCATATAGGCCAAATGATAAAAATTATATCGCGGTAAAACGATATCAGCCGCTACCGCCAAATTGCGAAAATAAGGCAAAGCAGGGAATTAAACATTGCCGTTCATAAAGTGCAGCTGCCCGCTGCTCCTGTTTACCTGTTGCTTTTAAGTGAACTTATATTATATTTAAGAAGATTTTAAAGTAAATAACTGAAGGAAGTATATGTACAAGCATTTGAAGCATCACTATTTAACCATGATCTGTATTGGCGGGGTATCCGCTCTGGTATCCTGCGGAGAAGGCACACCAAAGTCGCCCGTAGTGAAAACAGACAGCACCGGCGCACCGGTAGAAAACACCAAAGCCAACTCTGATTACAAACCTGCGTTCGCAGGACAAACCCGGATTGGCAGCGTGAAAACCGTGACACCATATGATTATAAAGTGCTGGATAGCACGCTTAAATCTCCCTGGGGAATTACCAATCTCCCGGATGGTCGTTTAATCATCACCGAGAAAAGCGGCGTATTGCGTATCGCATCTACCGACGGAAAATTAAGTGAGCCGATCACCGGTATCCTTCCGGTAAAGTTCGCCGGACAGGGCGGTTTACTGGGTATCCGTGTGGATCCTGATTTCGGAAGCAACCGGATGGTGTACTGGGTGTTTTCTGAAGAAAGACCCGAAGGCACACTTACTGCCGTGGCAAAAGGAAAATTATCGGCAGATGAAAAGAAAATAGAAAATGCCGCCGTTATATATCGCGCCACGCCGGCGCATAAAAGCGACCTGCATTATGGCGGCCGGATTGTGTTTGACAAAGACGGTAACCTGCTGGTAAGCACCGGCGAACGTTCTGATCTCGAAACCAGGCCACAGGCGCAGGACCTGAACTCCGGATTAGGTAAAGTGGTAAGGATTACCAAAGACGGGCAACCTGCAGCCGGCAATCCTTTTCTTGGAAAAACGGGTATCAGGCCGGAGATCTACTCCTATGGCCACCGCAACGTACAGGGGCTGGCCTTTAACCCGGCCACCGGCGATCTGTGGGAAACAGAATTCGGTCCGAGAGGAGGCGATGAGCTGAATCGTATCGAACCAGGTAAAAACTATGGCTGGCCCATTATTACCTACGGTATCGAATATAGCGGCGAAAAAGTAGGAGATAGCCTGCAGCAGAAAGAAGGACTGGAACAACCCGTTTACTACTGGGACCCGGTTATTTCACCAAGCGGTATTACTTTTTATAGCGGTAATGGCCTGCCTGAATGGAAGAATAACCTGTTCATTGCCAGCCTGAGCAGAACGCATATTGCGCGGCTGGTTATTGAAAATAACAAGGTAGTGGGAGAAGAGCGTTTACTCGCCGGAGAAGGACAACGCTTCCGTGATATTACAGAAGGAAAAGACGGCGCCCTGTATGCTATAACGGATATGGGTAAACTGTACCGGATCTCAAAAAAATAACAAGATCACCAATAAAAAAAATGGCGTCTCAATATTTTTGAGACGCCATTTTTTTTAGTATCCTGTATTCTGCCCCAGTGCAGGATTCTTCTGCACTTCCGTTGCCGGAATGGGTAACAGTACATAATAAGGCTTGTAAGAGGCCGATAACTCCGGTTCTTCTGTAGCGGAGGCCGTTACAGCTGCCTGCGGATATTTGCCCCACCTGGCCAGATCAAAGCGGCGGTGCCCTTCTCCGCAGAGTTCCCAGGCACGCTCCTGGTATATTTCATTCCTGAACTGGTCCTGCGAAAGACCGGCAGCATCATCCAGTCCGGCTCTCTTCCTTACTTCATTCAGGGCGCCGAAAGCCACATCATTATGCCCGTTTTCATTGGCTGCTTCTGCCAGCATGAGCAATACGTCGGCATATCTCAGCAAATAAATATCCAGGCCGCTGTTACGTTCGCCGGCATCGAGGCGCCACCATTTCGGGCCGAACCATACATCTACCTTGTTGGTGGCGTCTGGTGCAAAGGCCTGCCCGTTATAACCGGTGGCTATAATGGCGGCTTTTCTTTTGTCTTTCGGATCAAAGCTATTGGCAAAAGTATGATACGGCACATAGCTGCGGTACCAGGGCTTGCTTTTGAAAGGCTCTACGCCAACGGTATTGTTGGGAGAGTAAAAAGCATGCTGGTAGCTGTTTAGCAGATCTGTCTGGAAATCTATTTCAAAAATGGATTCTTTGTTGAATTCATTGCTGGCGCTGAATACCGATGCGTAATCGTCCAACAGGATGTAATTGCCGGCTGTCTTTATTTTCAACGCGGTTTCTTCTGCCTTTGGAAAATCCTTTGTCCATAAATATACTTTGGTGAGCAGGGCCAGGGCGGCGCCGCTGGTGGCGCGTCCTTTGTCAGCAATAGTATAGGTGGCCGGTAAACCCGCTGCCGCTTCGGTAAGATCGGCAATCATCTGTTTACGTATATCCGCTACCGGTGTTCTCGGGAATGTTTTCGATGCATCGATATTGGCATAGTTGCTTTCCGTATACAGTACGGCATCGCCGAATAAGCCTGTAAGGTAATAGTAGAAAAGTGCCCGCAGGAATTTGGCTTCTCCCAGTACCCGCTTTTTTGTTTCGGGGGAAATCCCCGGCGATTTAGTCACCTTGTCGATCACCAGGTTGGCAGCATAGATGCCTTTATAAAGACCGCTGTACATGACCGGTGCGGAGCCCGGCGATCCGGCAGTGAGATTCAGGGGCCCCGGATGCGGAGATCTGATCACATCACAATTCTCGTCTAATACAGACCATAATTCCTGTTGAAAGAGCCGGTTGGGATAGCTGCCCACCAGCCAGTAATAAGCGCCGTTTACGCCCTGTATGGCGTCCTGGTCGGATTTAAAGAACTGTTCAGGAGAAAGGAAACTCTTAGGTTCTTCCGTCAGCGATTGCTGGCAGGAAGTAAAAGAGGCAAATGCTATGGCTATTAAAATTATTTTCTTCATGATTGTTTGTTTAAAATATCATCAATCGACCGCTTTATTATAATGTCAGGTTCACGCCAACGGCATAGGTTCTGTTCTGCGGATAGTTGGTGTTGTCAAAGCCGCGCAGGGTAGAACTGGTACCGTAGGAGTTGGTTTCAGGATCGTAGTAAGGGTAGTTGGTGATATTGAAAAGATTGGTAGCTGTAATATATACATTCAGGTTATTGATCCATTTGCTATGCATTTGGGCGCCGCTGAGGTTATAGCCCAGGTTCACAGATTTCAGCCGCAGGAAAGAACCTTTGTATACCCACATGGTAGAAGGGATATAGTTCCGGGAGTTAACACGCGGAATATCGGAGTTGGGATTGGATGGCGACCAGCGGTCTTTGATCATGGCGTACTGGTTGGTCAGTGGCTCTCCTGTTTTGTAGAAATCATCCGCCAGGTTCATCACGTCGTTACCAAAGGATCCCTGGAAGTAGATGTTCAGCGATAAATTTTTATAACGGAACGTGTTACCGATTCCACCAAAGAATTTGGGGTTACCGTTACCAATCTCGCTAAAATCTTCTTCTCCGAATTTACCATCGCCGTTACGGTCTACATATAAAGGATCGCCTAATTTTGGATTGGCGCTGGGATCCACGGCGCCTTTTGGTACATCATTCGTTTTACGTACGCCATAGTAGGTTGCGCCCCAGAAGGTGCCTACCGGGTGGCCCACCTGTAATTTGCTCACAGTGCTGTAACCGCCGAAATCAATCCCTGCCAGGTTGAAACTTTCTACGCCGCCCAGGTCTACCACATTACTGCGGTTGCCGGAGATGTTGAAAGAGGTTTCCCAACTGAAGTTTTTACGGGAAATATTCTGGGTGTTGATGAGCAATTCCACCCCTTTATTTTCTACTATACCGATATTGGTAATCTTGCTGGTGAAACCGGTTTGTGTGGGTAGCTGCTGACTGAGCAACAGGTCTTTGGTACGTTTATTATAGTAATCCACTTCCACGCTGATCTTACCTTTCAGGAAACCCGCTTCCAGGCCCATATCAAACTGACGGGTTGTTTCCCATTTCAGATCGGGATTGGGCAACTGCGATTGTACATAACCGAGGATCTGTTTGCCGCCGATCATATATCCGCTGACAGAGCTGAGTGCGGCGAGAGAAGAGTAGGTCTGAATAGCCTGGTTACCATTGTAACCATAACTGGCGCGTAATTTCAGGTTGTCAAACACGTTGAGTTGTTTGATAAAAGGTTCTTCTTCCATGCGCCAGGCTACTGCCGCAGCAGGGAAAAAGGCATACTTATGATTTTCTGCAAAGCGGGAGGCGCCGTCTGATCTGCCGGTGAGGGTAAACAGGTATTTATCTTTATAACTGTAATTAATTCTTCCCAGGAAAGATACAATGGTAAACTGTTCATATCTGGATCCTATCCGGAAGGTGGTCTGGTCGGTGGCTCCAAGGTTATTATACTGGAAGATGTCGGTGGCATATTTGTCTCCGGTGGCGCCAATGGTGTCGGCGTTGGAGGTTTGATAGGTGGTACCGGCCAGGATATTGATATGGTGATCTTTGCCGATCTGTTTATCGTAGGTCACCGTATTTTCACTCAGCCACATCAGCCTGTTGCCGACGCCGCTGGTGGCCAATCCTCCTTTGCTGTCTGATGTCCTTGTTGGCAGACTGCCTGGTGAGTAGGTATTGTTCTTTATAAAATTCAGTTCGGAACCAAAGAGCGATTTGAAAGTAAGACCGGGAATGATGTCCCACTGTACATACAGGTTGCCGATGATATTATTGCTGGTGGTATTGTCTACCGGTAAAGTACCTTGCGCTACGGGGTTCTCGTACACCATCTGATCGTTTGGCTTTTTACTGGTAAAGGAGCCGTCCGGGTTGTACACCGTAGAGGCGGGGTTATACGACAAGGCAGATTGCCCGTAGTTTTGTCCGCCGAGAGAAACCGTATTATTCTTGATTTCAGAGCGGCCGATGTTCAGGATGGTGCCCACTTTCACATTCTTTTTTACGTATTTGTCGAGGTTCACCCTTAACTGGTAACGCTTAAAGCCGGAATTGATGATGATACCATCCTGGTTCAGGTAGTTGGCAGATAAAAAATAGTGATAGTTATCTTTTCCGCCGCTGGTGCTCAACGTTATATTCTGCATAGGTGCTACCCGCGAAACTTCCCGTTGCCAGTCGGTTCCACGGCCCAATGAATCCGGGTTGCTGTAAAGTACAGGCCCGCCGTAGTCTTTAGAACTTTCGTTGGCCAGCTTTGCAAAATCCGCCGCCCCCATCATGTCAATATATTTGGGTACCTGTTGCCAGCCGTTGTAAATGTTTACATTGATTTTATCTTCGCCGGTTTTACCTGTTTTTGTGGTAACGATGATGACGCCGTTGGCGCCACGTGCACCGTAGATAGCTGTAGCAGAAGCATCTTTCAGGATCTGTATGGATTCAATATCTTCCGGGTTAATAAGGTTCAGGTCACCTGCACCGATCAATCCATCTATCACATACAGCGGTTCGTTATCTGCATTCACAGAGTTGCCCCCACGGATACGTATAGACGTTCCCGTACCCGGCGCGCCGCTGATGGAAGTAATCTGCACGCCGGCAGCTTTACCCTGGAGCATCTGGTCTACACGGGTAACCGGTACATTTTTCAATACATCGCTTTTCACGGTGGTAATGGCGCCGGTCAGGTCTTTTTTACGGCTGGTGCCATAGCCCAGAACAACTACATCTTCCAGGTTGGATACCGCTGATTCCAGGGTAATCTTCACCGGGCTGCCGGCTGTTGGCTGTATGCTGCCCGACTGGTAGCCCACCATGCGGTATTCCAGTGTTTCGCCATCATTGAGGCGGATGGAAAAACGACCTTGTGCATCGGTAGTAGTACCACGGGTGGTTTTTCTCACACCTACCGTCGCTCCCGGTAAAGGGTTACCATCTTTATCCACTACTGTTCCTTTTACCGTAAACGTATCGGCCACCACGGCGGCTATTACCGGTGCTGCGGGAGCAATATCCGGCGCAGTGAGAACGATGCCCGCAACCGGCTTTACTTTCAGGATGATGAATTTATCATCTACCAGTTCAAAACTGATCTGATCAGCGGGCAGCAGTGTAGCAAGCACCTGTTTGAGCGTAGAAGCCCGGAAGCTGGCGGTTACGGGCTTACTTTTCTCCAGGATCTGATCGTTGTACACAAAGCGTACGCCTGTTTTTTTTCCCAGCTGTTGTAACACGGCAGCCAATGGCTGTGCATTAAAACTGGCGCTTACTTTTTTCTCCAGCGCGCCTTGAGCCGATGCCGGCGAAGCCCAGCAAAGGGAGGCGGTAATAGATACCAGTAATAATTGGAGTAGTGCAAAACGCATAATTACTTTGATGAATGATAACTTACCGGGGGTTGGATCCGGCTTTTCATTGTTCTGGAATACCTTGCCCCGAAAGGAAAAGACATGACATTCCCCTTTACATTTTTTCATGTAACTTTGGTTGAGTTTAAATAATAAATTGGTGTTTGTTGTTTGGACTTATTATACAGGGGTGTTCGCGCATCCCTGTTTTTTTATTGTTTTATCTGCATCCGTTTCCGGTAATGACAATGGTGCCATCGCTGATGCTATAGGTAGCACTGATGGCCATGGTAATCAGTTTTAAGGAATTAGATAATGATTGATCGGTGATGTCGGCCGTAATGCGGCAATTTTCAAATTGTTGGTAATTGGCGTTGATTTTTATATCAAATTTTTGCTCGATCCGTTGAACGATGTCCGGGAATGCCGTGCGGTTAAAGTTCATATCGTATTCTGTGCCATTGGTTGATTGTTCCCTGTCGGCGCTGCTGGCTTTGCTCACAGACGATTCCCGGCTGTTGCCGGTAAACTGGTAGTCCGGGGTAATGAGGAGTGGCTGAACATTATCTTTGCTGCTTTTCTTTTCCACCTGCACTTTGCCCGTTAATACCAGCAGGGAGAAGGTATTGTTCCCTGTTTGTTCTTTTATATTAAAACTGGTGCCCAGTACCCGTGTAGTGTATTGTCCGCTTTCCACAATAAAAGGATGTGCCGCATCTTTCTTGATCTCAAATAAACCTTCTCCTTTTAAGACTACCTGCCGTGTTTTTTTTCCAAAATCCTGCTGATAGGAGAGGGAACTGTTGCCTTTCAGCCATACAATGCTGCTGTCGGGCAGGATCATTTTTTTGATACTGCCATCTGCTGTAATGACAATAGGCTTCACTTGCTGCCATTTGCTGATGCCTGCCCAGCCGGCAGCGATCAGTAACAGTACGGCGGCGGCCTGCGCTAAACGTTTCCAGTTGTTCTTTTTCACAGGTATCACCGATGGCTGCAATTTATGTTGCAGATCGGCGTACAATCGTTCTTCCATGGCGGTTTCATGTGCATCTGCAGATTCCCATGGAATTTCCGCAGGTACCTGCCGGCTATACCATTCCAGCAAAACATCACGTTCAGAAGCGGTAATCGTTCCCGCAATCCATTTATCGGCCAGTTGCCTGATATGATCTGGTATTTGTGGCTGCATATTTATATAGTGGGTGAAATAGAAGGCTTACCCTTAGTGAGGAATAAAAAAAATCAGAGCGAGCAGAAAAGACAGCGAAGATGCCCGACAGCGCCGCGTAATATGCGAAGGGCTTTGCTCATATGTGACTCCACTGTTTTATGAGATATCTGTAAGGTATGTGCAATTTGCTTTTCGGTGAGGCCCTGTTCCCGGCTTAAGCGGAATACCAGCTGACATTTTTCAGGAAGTGTACCAACTACGCTTTCTATTTCGGCTTTCAGTGATTCGCCATCCAGCCATAACTCGGTAGACCTGTCTGCCACAATGCAGTCGGCCGCATCTTCCGTAACGGGCAAACGTTTTTTGCCCGCCAGTTTCTCAAATATTTTATAGCGGGTAACTGCAGCAATGTAAGTATGAAAACTGTATTTGATTTGCAGGGAATGACGCCGGTGCCAGATGTTTATAAATACATCCTGTACCAATTCCTCCGCATCTGCATGGGATTGCAGTTGTGTGTAGGCTTTCGTCAGTAATTTCTTCCAATATCTTTTATAAAGTTGACGGAATGCAGGTTCATCATTCTGCATCAACAATTGCAACAGTTCTTCATCAGTGTATTTTTCCATTGTCACCGGAATTACGGTTCATTACGTGACACATACGTGTAGCCAAATAAAAGTCTTTTTTTTCAAACGGCAAATTGCGGCAGGCTAAAAAACATCCCCGGAAAGAGCATAGGCTAAAATACCAGTTAAAAGAGATAAAATAACACTAATAACTGTATGGAAAAAAAAATATCCGCTTGAAATAAGGGTAAGTCCTGTATTCAACCCACTATATGAGAGGGAAGATATAACCGATCATTTCCCATTGTGAAAACCCGTATCCCGTGAACCGTGACGGCTGCATCTATCGTGCAGTACCCCGTAATTCAACCAAAAAAAATAGCCGTTACGGCTATTGCAACGTATACACTGCCAGCCGCTCGGGCGCAGTACTTTTTTTTCTTATTCAAAAATACAATTGTATGCAACTGAATTTTAAAAAAGACAGCGCGCAGCGATGGGGTACTTTCCTGCTGCTATTGCTCGCAGGCGTTTCCCGGGCGCAAACCATGACCCGGCAGGACAAACTATTCATTCAGAAAGGTATTCAATACCAAAGCTGGATCCGGGTAGATGGCGCTTCCGAAGATAATCCCGTGCCGGTGACGACTACCCTCAACATCAGCAGGACCGGCCGCTATGTAAAAATTCAACTCTCCGGTACCGATCCGCTGAGCCTGGCAGAAGTACAGGTATTCAGCGCAGGCGTGAATGTGGCACAAGGAAAAACCACACAGCAATCGTCCGACCTGGGAGGTGCCACAAGCAGCAGGGCAGTGGATGGCAACACCAACGGTAACTATTCTGTTGGATCAGTAACCCATACCATCGACGGCTACGCCGCCATAGAACCCTGGTGGCAGGTGGATCTTGGCAGCATCGTGACCATCGACTCCATCCGGATCTGGAACCGGACCGACTGCTGCGATCAGCGTCTCAAAGGGTTTTATCTGTTTGTTTCCAACGCAGCATTTACCAATAATTCACTGGTCAGCACCTTTGCACAAAGCGGTGTGAGTTATTACATGCAGCCCGGCGCAGATCACTACCCCAGCGGAAATGAGCTGGCCAACAGCCACTTTGCACCTACCTATTATGAAAGACCGATGTATAACTATGCGATCCATCAGCAGAACCCCACGGTACAATGGGGACTGGTAAAAGGACCTTTTGGTTTGCATGTAGATCGCGGCCCCAGTGTATTCGAAACCTCGAACGGGTTTCTGAATTCGCTCCAGGCGGCTGATAGTAACCTGTTGTCGAGCATCTGCTTTGGTGATGAAGAAGGCTATAGTACTACGCTGCAGAATTATATGCGCGACTGGTTTGCCGTATCCCGCAGTAAATATCCGAATGTGCTGGTGCATAATAATCAGTATACCGGTCAGTGGTCTGAAGCAAATCTCAGAACCTATCTTCAAACGGCAAAGCCGGATCTGCTCACTTACGACTATTACTATTTCTTTGTAAACAGAAATCCCGGCGCCGGTGGCTCCCAGGCAGCCATCCTGCAGGACATGTATACCTACCGCAAACTGGCGCTGGAAGGGTATGACGGAAGCGGTGCTTCCCCCATTGCATTTGGCGCCTATTTACAGGGTTACAAAGGCAGCCGGAATGGTGGTTCCTATAATTACTATCCCTCCGAATCTGAGTTTAATATCGGCGTATATTCGTTCCTTATCATGGGCGCGAAATGGATGAACAGCTTCCGTTACATCGGTGGCAACAACACTTTTTTCTGGACGGATCAGAACGGAACTCCCACCGCACAGTACTGGCAGAATGCACGACTTGGTGCAGAAGTACTGCATCTGTCACCGCATTTATCCCGCCTTCGCACAAAAGACGTACGCTTTATTGCAGGTCAGCATATCTCCGGCACTTCACCTGTAAATAATGCAGGTCCTGCCAGCATCGCTGCCTGGGATTCCACCGCCGGACCCTATATCAGTAGTATCAGCGCTACTAACCTGGTGAGCGCCACCAATAACGGGTTAAAAGGAGATGTGGTAGTTGGCTATTTCAAACCGGTACCGGGTATTAACAGTACCAGTGGTATCACTATGGCGCCTGTTCCCAGCGCAAGTACCGCCTATTTTATGATCATGAACGGTCTGGCAGTGTCGAACGGTTGTTGTAATGCACCCGGCACAACAGGTATCCTGACAGATACCATCCAGGGGAAAGCCAACCTGGCCACCCAGAAAATTACGCTGAATATCAATTTCGGTACTTACCCGGTGGATACATTATTCCGGGTAAGGAGAAAAGACGGAGTGGTGGAAAAAGTAAACCTGACGCTGGTGAGCGGTAAGAAATATGTTTATAATGATACACTGGACGGAGGCCTGGCAGATCTGTTCTATTGGAAAAATGCAGGCACAGTAGTGGTACCCGCGGCTAACCTGGCTTTGAACAAAACAGCTACGCAATCGAGCGATCATAGCAGCACCACCGGCCTGGCATCTTTAGCGGTGGATGGCAATACCAATGGCGACTATTTCAGCAGTTCCGTTACTTCTACTGCAGATGCCCTCACCAATCAACCCTGGTGGCAGGTTGATCTTGGCGCATCCGCCAATATCCAGACGATCAATATCTATAACCGCACGGATTGCTGTGGCAGCCGGCTGGCCAATTATCACATTTTTATTTCGGATGTTCCTTTTACATCGTCCACTGTAGCAGGTACACAGGCACAGGCAGGTGTGCAGGATTATTTTCAGACCGCTACGGCCGGTAGTCCATCTGTTATCAGCATTAATAACAGCGGCCGTTACGTGAGAATACAACTGCAAAGCACCAACGTACCTTTAAGCCTGGCCGAAGTGCAGGTAATGGGTAACTTCCCGGTCGCGCCATTGCAGGCCCGTACTGCTGCTGCTGTTGAAAACACCACCGCTTTTGAACCGGCATCTGTAAAAGACGGCAAGGTGTTATCCTGCAACGTATATCCCAATCCGTTAACCGGAACGGAACTTACCGTTTCTCTCTCTGCGCCGGCAGCAGTGCAGACTACATTGAAAATATATGACCTGAAAGGGCGGGAGATGCTGACGAAATCAGGTGTTTCATTAAGAAAAGGAAATAATAGCATCCGCGTGCAAACCGGAGAACTTACACCCGGTATTTACTTTTTGCATATAGGCGTGCGCGGTAGTAATGTGGTGAAGAAGTTTGTGGTGTTGGGAAAACAGGATTAAAAGGATGTGCAGCCGGAGCTACTTTCCGGCTGCATATTTCCCGGAAAAGTTGTATCTTATGATAATCATCTAATCTTGTATTATTATGCTGGCTCTTTTAGAAATTCTCATCTTCGGTGTGCAGGTGTTATGCGGATTTAAAAAAGTACGTCGCAGATACACGAAATAGGGCATTCATGGAGAAACAAATCACAATCGACGGAAACCGCATCACCAGTATTACTTCTTTTTATGAAGAAATAAACCGTGTATTTATGACTGGTGAAGACTGGCAGCTGGGTAATAGCCTGGATGCCTTTAACGACCTGCTTTATGGCGGATTTGGCGCTATAAAGAGCGACGAACCGGTTACGTTATTATGGCATAACATGGATAAAAGCAGACAGGCCCTGGGGCATGCCGCCACCCGGCAATATTATGAAGAGAAATTGCTGCCGGAATCTCCCTTCAATAAAGAACACTTCCGCGAAAAACTGGATGAACTGGACAGGGGAGAAGGGCAAACCTATTTTGATATACTCCTCGAAATCATTGCAGATCATCCCAATATTAGGCTGCGCCCCGCAGATGAATAAGCAGTTAACGTACTAACTCATCCGCAAACCGGATGTATTGCATCCAGTCAAACAACAGTATATCGTGTACGCCTGTACGAATATGATACCGAATGGTATTCCCAATGGAGGTATCCGGCGCGGGCATCTGCGTTATACCCAGTCCTTTTTTGCCATAAAGCGCATACACCGGTTCCGCATTTTTCGCTGCCAGGAATTCTCCATGAGGATCCGCCCACTGGTCATCGGTAGCACTGGCCACATACAAGGGGCGTGGTGCCGCCAGCGCCAGCAGCAGATGCGCATCTACAGGAAGCTTGTTTACATCAGCTGCGTAGCTTTTATACTTTTCAATAAACCAATGCGGAAAGGTCGTTGTGATGAATTGCAGTGTTTCGCCATAATTTCTCCGGGCAATGGCAGCGCCGCCCTCGCCGGAATTATTGGAGATAACACCTGCGAAACGGGTATCGTTGGCTGCCGCCCATAGCGCCGCTTTGCCAAGACGGGAATGTCCCAGCACTATCACCTTGCCGGCATCTACGTTGTTATCTGTTTGAAGATAATCCAGCATGCGGCTAAGGCCCCATGCCCAGGCGCCAATGGCACACCAGTCTGAATATTTTAACTGGAGTGACTTAGCCAGACTACTCCTGATGCCGGTTTTCCATCCCTGGGGATGATCCGGCTCTACATCGCCATAGTAGGCAGTGGCTACTCCATAACCATGTTGCAGCAAGGTTTTTACCGGCCAGTTTTTTTCCTGGTTCCCCCTGGTGGGGGCTGCATTCTTTTTTTGAAGCGTGAGCAGGTCAAGATAATTTTGGGAGATGAGGATCTGTTCATCTGTACTGACGTTATGATTCCCGTTAAAATTCCACCCGGCAAATACCGGAACCCGCTCGCTGGTATGCGCCGGCACATACAACAGCAGGTCAATAAACGGTCCTTTTTTACCGGCAGTTAAGTAGATACGCACCTGTTTGGCAATAGCCAGTCCTTCTACGGCGCTACTGTCGATCCGCTGTGTCACAAAATGAATATCCTTTGCCTGCCCCGGAAACTGCCCGAATACATGCTGCTTAAATAACTGTAATACTTCTTTCCTGCGACTGCCTTCCCAGTCGGCTGCCGTCCGTACTTTTTTTTGATGGCTATTCAGCAAGGGATCCGGGAGTTGGTATACACCCACTTTGGCTTCGTCGTAGTTGGGCTTCTCCTGGGCAAAGGCCGGCGTGGCAGTGGAAGCAAAGCAGGTAAGAATAAATAGTGTCAGATAGACATGTATTGTTTTTGGCATGCGATTATTTGTTTAAAGACGGTATTTAACAATAGGCAAGTGGAAATTGACGAGGATCATTTAAAGATAGGATATTTCCTTAAAAATACTATCCTGTACCAACAGGCATGGAACCGGATAATTTTATACCTTACTGCGGAATAACATTTGCCATGCCGGAAAATGTTGCCAATGATAAAGCATATGAATCGTCCATCCTTCATTTATATTTTAGTGTTACTCCTTTGCCAGCAGGTATGTTTTGCTGCTGTTTCTACAGATCCGTACATTACGGAGAATCCCGCTGATAGAACCATTACCATATCCGTTCCGGACCGGTCAATGTCACTGGTAATTGACTATTCAACCGGCTGTGTTATCAGGCAGTTAATGATAAAAGGACAAAATGTGTTATCCTCTGCCGGAGTTTACACCGGTATCCGCACGTCAGACGGGATCTTTTCTGCGGCTAAGAGCCAGGGTAAAGTAGCCGTAACGACAACCAAAAATGAGATAACGATTAGTGGTATCCGTTATGGCAACACAGTCCTGATGGTAGAAGAACAATGGCACTTCAAAAGAGTAGCCCGGAAAATAACATGGCGTATCGAGCGGGAATATAAACAGGACGCCGAACTGGAGGACATGGCTTTTCCCGGATGGCATTTTGCGGATCTGTCGGTATGGAAGGGCGGCATCCTGGATAATGGCGGTATGGTATGGTGTAAATACCTGAAACAGGAAGGAGATACCTACGGTGTACATACCGGTGGGGTAACGTTCTGGAATGCGGTGTCTGGAAATGCCCTGCGCATCAGTACCCGGCCGGAAAACAATAGCGTGATCGCGTCAAAATACACACATGCACCCAATAATGAGTTTGTGAGTACTCAACTGGTTACGGAGCAGCCTTTGCGCCAGCGGTACGATTTAAGCAGGTTTGTATCCGGCAAGGAAAATGTGTTTGCCCCCTTTAAAGTGAAAAAGGGCCGTACCAGCGTGCAATACGAATTACAGTATATTGATTATTTCCAGGAGTACTCCCGGGGAACATTGCCAGGCATCGATGTGGACGCAGTCCGGGAACTGCTCAACACCACCGGTCGCTATGGTGTGGTAGATAACAATATCATAGGCGCCAATGGCTGGCTTACGAACTGGAAATGCCTGCATGAACCGTTTTTTGCACAGATCGGGATGGCATTGAATGACTCCCACTATACAAAAAACTTCTCCGCAACACTGGACCAGGAACGGGATCAGGCGATGGGGAAAGATGGCCGCGTGTTGTCGCGCTGGCACAATGCCCCCGGTGATGAAATACCCGGCACGTATAATCGCGAAACAGGCTACTACGAAGCGATGTGGGGCTATACCATTGATTCGCAAACCGGGTATGTGATCAATACCAGTGAACAGTTTGATCTGAACGGAGATCTTCACTGGCTGCGCGCTCACCAGGTAGCCTGTGAAAAGGCGCTCGACTGGCTGATCCGGCGGGATGAAAACCATAACGGTATCTTTGAAATGGTCAATAATAACATCGCTGACAAAAAATGCAGCGATTGGCTGGATATTGTCTGGGCCAGCTATGAAAACGCTTTTGTGAATGCCCAGTTGTACGAGGCGCTGACGCTCTGGGGCAACTGCGAAAAAGTATTGGGCAATCAGTCACAGGCAGCCAGATACCTGCAGATAGCGGCAACACTGAAAACAGCTTTTAATAAGAACCTCGATGAGGGCGGCTTCTGGTCGGCGGAGAAAAATCAATATGTTTACTGGCGGGATAAAGATGGTACTGTCCATGGTGATAATCTCGTTACACCTGTTAATTTTGCGGCCATCGCATTCGGTCTTTGTGATGATCCGAAAAGGATTGCTTTGATACTGGACCAGATAGAACACCGCACAACCGCCGAAAATTTATTTCACTGGCCCCTCTGTTTTGATAGTTTTAAACAGGCAGAAGTACAGGAAGGCAACTGGCCATTTCCCAGATATGAGAACGGTGATATCTTCCCCACCTGGGGCTACCTGGGAGTTAGAGCCTATGTAGGGTATGATAAAGCCATCGCGCTGAAATATATCGATCATTTGTTGCAGCAGTATAAAAAGGATGGTCTTTCTTCTCAAAGATATAGCAGAACTACTCAGCTGGGTCTTGGCGATGATATCCTGGCAGGCATTTGCACCAGTATTACCGCACTGTACAGGGATATCTACGGGATCCGGCCAAAATGGAACCGGATGGGTATTGAACCTAATATGACACCCGCGTTGAATGGTACCACGTTTTCTTATACACTACGCGATACCGTGTACCGGTTAACGCTGCGTGTGAATGATTACGTGATGAGTACGCAAGGATTCTCGGTGAGCAGCAGCAAAGCATTCGGCGCCAGTAAAACAGGAAATTCCCTTATTTTCTATCCGGGAAACCAGGATAGTACCACGCTCACCATCAATGCCGGTTCGGGTAAGCCCATTGCCATTAATGGCATGGATTGGAGCGGTAGCACCGCAACATGGACGGTTGCTTCGCAGGATAATTATACCTTTACGTTGAAAGGATTATCTCCCGGCACAGTCTACCGGTTAAGCATAAACGGTGTTTCGCGGACGGTGAAAATACAGGCCGACGGGAGTGTAACCATCAGGCAGCTTTGCCAACCGGATACAAAATTTATCCTGAGGAAAACTGCCTGATGGAGGTAGGGTGTTGCGATTATTTAAAAATGGGTGATCCCTCCCGCAGGCTTTTTTCAAGAATAAAGTATTGCATTGGTTGCTTTCAATGTATGTAAATATAGCGGCTACTGCCACCTGTGAGGAATAAGTTCACGCACCGTCATTATAGTATCATCTGCCAGCATTACTTCACATTGATCATTGTCGTCATGTACCTGGCAGATAAATTCCCGGCATCTGCCACACGGACTCACCACCATGTTGCCTTCCGTTACTGCCACTACTTTCAGGATCCTGCTTTCTCCTGCGGTGATCATGGCGGCGATGGCAGCATGTTCGGCGCAAAATCCCATGGAGCAGGGCGTGTCGATGCAAACGCCCGTATATACATGGCCGTTATCCGTCAGTATGGCCGCTGCTACAGATCCGGCGGAACTGTTTTTGGAGATCTGCCTGGGACGCAACGTCTCACAGGCAATTTTATATAGGTCGTGAAATTCCATCGTCAATGCTTTCTGTATAAAAATAGGTCAATTGTATGGGAAAAGTACCCGGGCTGGTGGAACTGCCATATTAAATAATATTGTTTGGAACAAGGAGGGTCCGCTACTCTTTTTTAGGGATAAAAGTACGATCTTCCTCAGTTGGGGAGAGGGTTTCCGGGAGAAGATCTGAAAAAATAGATTATTTGAAAGGTGTTGATAGCCAATGCTGTTTATCCTCAATGCCCCTGGTTTTTAACAATCCCGTAATTTTTAAAAAAAATTAATTTCATTTTTCTTAGCTTGTATCCGGAAGTCACCAAAATCGTTTTGCGTTTATAAATTTATCGTTTGATCTCTTCAATCACGAATCATTAATGACCACATTAACTACATTTCCGGTGCAATCCGGAGAAGTGTCTGCACCAGCAGCCAGTGACGGTGAAAAGAAAGGCCGCCTATACTCATTGGATGCCCTTCGGGGATTTGATATGTTCTGGATTATGGGCGGAGGGTCCATCTTCCACGCGCTGGATAAAGCAACAGGTTCCCCTTTCTGGGCAGCTGTAGCAGTTCAGCTCGAACACCCGGACTGGAATGGTTTCCATTTCTATGACCTGATTTTCCCCCTCTTCCTGTTCATGGCCGGCGTATCAACGCCCTATTCGGTAGGACGGGAGCTGGAAAAAGGAAAAAGCCGTAACAAACTGTTATTGCGGGTAATCAAAAGAGGGTTGGTCCTGGTATTACTGGGCATTATCTATAACAATGGCCTGCAACTACAGCCTATTTCGCAGATACGTTTTGGTAGCGTGTTAGGCCGCATCGGGCTGGCCTATATGTTCGCCAATATCATTTACCTCTATACCAAAGAACGCGCACAGATGATCTGGTTTGCCGGTATCCTTATTGTGTATTGGTTATTACTGAAATTTACAGCGGCACCGGGATTTGCTCCCGGAGATCTGACAATGGAAGGCAATTTCGCATCCTACATTGATCGCTGCCTGATGCCGGGTAAATTATACCTGGGGATCCATGATCCCGAAGGACTCGCCTCAACCTTCCCGGCCATCAGCACCGCTATGCTGGGTATTCTCACAGGAAATTTATTAAAGAACAGCAGCCTGGCGCCGGTAAAGAAAGTAGGCGTGATGGCACTCACAGGCGTTATTTTCCTGATCCTGGCACAACTCTGGAACCTGGATTTTCCCATCAACAAAAATCTGTGGACCAGCTCCTTTGTATTGCAGGTAGGTGGCATCAGCCTGTTGTTGCTCGCACTGTTCTATTATGTGATCGATATTGCCGGCTACAAAAAATGGGCGTTCTTTTTCCGGGTGATTGGTATGAACTCTATCCTGATCTACATCTCCGGTCATTTTATCGACTTTGGTTATACCAACAACGCATTCTTTAAATGGCTCGGGCAATTGGTTGGAGAGCCGTTTGGCGCTGTGGCACTGAGTATCTCCTTTGTATTTATAAAATGGTTGTTCCTGTATTTTATGTACCAGAAGAAAGTATTTCTGAAGGTATAAAAGAAACAATATAATAAAGCCGCGTATATCGAAAGAGATACGCGGCTTTTTTGTGCGCGGTATTTAAATAAAATTATCGCTATCTTAAACGCATTAATGCAGTGTTGCGCCTACAATGAACATTTCAGCAATAACTTCTTACATAGATGCGGTTGAGCGGCAAACTTCGCTTTATAAAGAGACAGCATTCGATCAGCGCATGGAGGTCATCGACTTTATCGGTTTTCAGCTGTTGGACTGTCTGACAGCACTCCTGCACGATACCGCTGACGCGGGTCAGTTGCTGGCGCTCCGGAACCGCGCGGAGAAAATGAAAGCCGGGTTGGAAGCTATCGACCGGCAATTGTTTCAACACCTCCGTCATACCATCCGAAACACCGGATGCACCGGTCCTGCTTTCAAAAAACTGGTCGGCGGATACTTCGATATTAAAGCAACACCCGGCGAAGATGCAGCAGCGCCCGGTTACGATAACCTTGACCTGTTCCTTAACGGATTATCTCCTTTACAAACTATGCCGGAGCCTACAAAAGACCTGGAACCGGAGATGGTTTATTTTCAAAAAACACCAGCGAGGATCGTTTTTGAATTGGTGGATCAGGTCCGGTTTGTAAAAGAAGACGTTTTCTTTGACCTGGGCGCCGGCCTGGGACAGGTGGCTATCCTGGTACATCTCCTGGCAGGCATCCGGACTATAGGCGTGGAGTTTGAACCTGCTTTTTGCCACTATGCCCGGCAGGCTGCTGCGGCGCTGAATTTACCGGCGGTTACGTTTATTAATACCGATGCGCGAAAGGCCGACTATTCCGAAGGAACCGTTTTCTTTATGTTCACGCCTTTTACAGGCGAGATCCTGCAGGATGTCCTCGATATGCTCCGGAAAGAATCGCTGCAGAGAAGGATTAAAATCATCACTTATGGTCCCTGTACAACACATGTGGCGTCGCAACACTGGCTGCGTTGCATTTCTCCCATTGATCAGCACACCTACAAACTGGGCGTTTTTCACAGCGGATGAAACCCGACTTGCCCGATAACCGGGAAAGATTTATCTTGAAGCATCATCCCACTGTAGCAACCGGGATAATTGTTTGGCCCACGGAAACCGGCACAAAATATGGAAGACATTATTTTCCTGTTAAAGCCCGCCCGTACTTACGGATGGCCGTTTTTAATATTTAAATTAGCCTGATGAAAGGATTTTGGAGTTACTTCGGCATTGTTTACCTGCTTTTTTTCGCGATTCCATTCCCCATGTTGCTTTATTACAACACTGCATATCGCGAAATGGAATACGACGGAGGCACCGCTCCCTGGCTCGCATTGACTTATCTGGCACTGGCAGCGATACTATGGATCCTGCTGATACAGCGCTGGCTCCGGAAGTGGGTGTTGATGCCTTTCCTGATGAGAAAGAATATCCTGCGCCTTTTAAAAGAAGGCATCCTCAAAGATGCCCGAGTTATACAAAGTAAAGAACTCGCCGCTACACCGGAAATAATCACAAAAGACCTCCTGGTGTCGTTGCGTAATTTTTCCGGCACAGAGATCACCGAACGGTTAACCGTGAACGATAGTAAACCTGCACTAAGGCGCTATGAAACAGGGAAAACTTTTTCCCTCAGGATCGATCAGCAACTCAAAACCATTCCTTACCTGGTTCCTGATGGTGTGGAAGTAGATCTGAAAATAGGCAGAATGATCCTGCTGTTCCTGGTATGGCTGGTGGTAACTGCCGCCGTGGTATGGTATTTCGGCTTCTCTTATGAATTGGAAAACAGCGGCAGGGGATGGCGCTTTTTGAAGTTTTATCACCCGCTGGTATTATGTCCGCTGATCATTCTTTTATCTGCAGGTGGATTACGCCTGCTGTTAAACATGATGATCGGATCGCCTGAAAAGGACCTGCAGCTGAAGTATTATGGAATACGCACTGATGCAGCTATCATTTCTGCCAGTCAGACCGGTACCTATATCAATGAACAACCGCAGATAAAGTTTGAACTGAGCTTCCAGGATAATAGCGGTAAAACCCATGTTACTTCATTGAAAAAAATAGTGTCGCTGCTCGATCTGGACAGCACCAAACAGGTATCCGTTCCCATTTTTTATCTGAAAGACAAACCAACGCAGGTGATATTTGCCAGCGACCTGGAAACTGAAACAAAATTATCATGAAGAGATACTTGTCAAAGATGGCGGTGGTACTTGCGCTCACAACACTGGCCGCCTGCAACCCATTCCGTAATTCTATTCATGATACGCTTTACGGCAGTGATACCGACAGCAGTTATAAAACCAAAGGGCGCCAGGATGCCGGTAACAGCAGCAGTTCGCATACCGTTACCAGCAGTACCACTACTACTACAGTAACGGAGCATAGCACCCGCACCACAACTGCCTCCCGGAGCGGATTCCTGGGAAATGAAGTACAACTCGAAGCCGCAGAACATGCGCTCCGGACTATACCGGCGTTATCCGGCAAAGATATCTACCTGTATGGTTTTGTACATTTCTATGACCAGGGCAGAATTGTGATCAATGTGCAACATCCCGGTAACCCGGAATACATAGATGCCTATGAGTATAACGATGGCGCATGGAGCGGTCCCAAACCGGTGCAGCTCTCTGTTCATGATAATATTAAAATAGCCCTGGTAAAGCTGGACGACCTCCATTTTAAACAGGTGGCCTCCGTTTACCGGAACTACCGCGATAAATCTGACAGGATAGAAGGCGCCGTTCCGCCCACCTACCTATACGCGATGTTGAGAGATAATAAGGTGAGCTGGTATCCCCGCACCATCAGCGGAAGCAGGGAACGTTACTTTATCAGTTTCCATCCGGATGGCAGCCTGGATACCTGTTACCGCGAGTAGTCGTGCCAGTTATAGCCATACTATATGTATACAAAATGTATACATCCCGCATTCTTTTTAAAAATTACCGGGAGATAGAATCCGCATTTAAAGAGGTGATTATCATTTTGTTGTTAGTAACTTTTATCGTGTAACAACTGCCCGCTGTACTATATTTCGTGCGCGGGCGCTTTGGTCTACGCTATTTTCTGTATATTTTTGGTGGGAACAGTCTGCGCCTGATCTGAAAAGCGCAGGGATGTTCTGTATGCCAATATCCTCATGATGAAGAAATTTTACGCCCTGTACCTGTCAATGCTGCCAATATTGGTATGCCTGTTTCTGTTACCATCAACCGCTAAATCCGGACCTGCTGATCGAAAACGTACAGCCGTTGCCGTACCTCCTGCCATTGCCAGCATCACCTTACCGGCCGATGGTAATTACCGGGTAGGGGCAGAACTTACTTTTAAAGTGAATTTCTCTGTTCCGGTAACCGTTCACACTGCCAGTTCGCCGCTGATTGGAAACTTTCTGTACATTGTAACGGGAACCACTACACGGCAATTAGAAGCGGTCAGCCTGGATAACACCAGCATGACGTTCAAATACACGGTTACGGCAGCTGACAACGATATGGACGGTATTGAAATTCAGCAGTTTGTTACCTACCAGGCGATCATCGATGAGAACTTTCTCACCCTGGATCCGGCCATCAATCCCGCACAATGGCATAACCAGATTAAACTGGATAATAAGAAGCCTTCCATCACCGGCTTTTCAATATCCCCCGGTCATTTTGGTATCGGGAAGATGGTCACCATTAGTGTTCAGTTCGATGAAGCAGTCAATGTAACAGGCATTCCTTCTATAATGGCGGGTACCAATGAATTCTTCGGAGACTACAAATATGCAGGAGGCGCCGGTACCAATATCCTTCGTTTTGAAGTGGCTGTACCTGCCGGCGTAGATATATCGGCCCCATTGTATTATGATCAGCAGATTACGCTGAACGGAGGCACCATTACCGATCTGGCCGGCAACGATTATAATTTGCTGCCCCGGATAATTGCCTGGCTTACCGGCGCCCACCTCGATGGCGTGCCGCCGGCAGTCACCAATATGCTTCTTACAGATCCCTCCTTTACAGTGAAATCCGGTAGGATACATTTCGAAATATACACATCAGAGCCGGTCATCAGTGCAGATTTACAAAATCTGGTTTCCGTGAACACAGACGTCACTGTCAATTCAAAAACAGTGACGCAAACCGGATCCTCCAGTTTTGCGATAGAGCTGGATGTAACGGGCGTACCTGATACCGTGCTGCCGGTGTCGCTGACCATCCCCGGGCCGGTGCCTTTCACTGACCTGGGGGGAAACCCGGTCACCTTGTCCAATACCACGCCACCCTATCATATTGATGAACAGGCCCCGCGTATTACCGGGATGACATTGCCTGCTAACCGGATCTATAAAAAAGGGGAGGTGCTCCGGTTTGTGGTAAATACCAGCGAACCGGTGAAGTCCAATGTGGGCTATGTGCAGCTGGGAATTACACTGGCACAGGGAGGCACTGTATGGGCCACCGGTCAGGCTAACCCGGATGGACTGACGTTTGACTACATGGTAAGAAATGGTGATCTCGATTACAACACTATCCAGTTAAACAATACCTTGCGTCCCGCACCGTTATTTCCCACTACTACCATCACCGACTGGGCAGGCAATCTGATGCCGCTGAGCATTGGTACTATTCCGTCGCTGGCTGGGATTTCGGTTGATGGCGTGGATCCGGTAATTACCGGCTGGTTGCCCATCCCCAAAAAAACCTATAAAATTGGTGATTCCATCAAAATAGAAGGTACTATTTCCAAAAATATCTTTATCAATGGTAAGACATCGATATTATTGGTGGTCACCGATACTGGTTACTATGCACCTTCGATTCCGGCATCTGCACCAAACAGACTGGCCTACGCATATGTGGTACCAGAAGGAAAAGAAGGAGGCATCTTTAGTGCCGGGTTCCATTTAGATTTAAATGGAAGCATCAGAGATACCGCGGGGAATGATCTGCAATTTAGCCCGGGGCCAGCGATGGATGGCGTATTACTGGATGGTGTCCGACCATTGATTACACGTATAGCCACGCCCGTTACCTATGGGAAAATAGGAGATGAAGTATGGATAGATGTCACTTTTAATGAACAGATAACCTCCCTGCCGGGAGCCATCCTCAAAACGAAGATCGGCAGCAGCAATGTGGACATGCCTTTCAAAGAATTAACAGATGCCTCTACCGCAAGATTTGCCTACACCATCAAAGACGGCGATAAAGACGGTACAGGCGTTAAGGTGAGTGGCCTCAGCGGTGTTACCGATCTCGCCGGCAACGAACCTATCCTGAGCAATAGCGTACCCACGTCGCTGTTAGTAGATGGTATTCGCCCGGTCCTTGATAGCATTACGTTACTGTCTGACCGCATTACCAACAAGCGGCTGGTCAGCTATGTGCTGCATATGAGTAAGCCGGTAAATACGCCTTTCACACCTGCTTTTACTACTACCGGCGATATCAGTATAGACCATACAGATTTTACCGTCAGCGGTAATGATGTAATGGTAGATGTAACAGCAACAGGAAACAATGGCACCCTGCAGTTAACCGTAGATCCTTCAATAGTAAGCATTACAGATGCTGCGGGCAATGCCGCTGTTCAACATGCACTGACCGGCGAAACCGTGCTGATAGATATGACACCACCGGCTATCAGCGATTTTGTACCGCCTGCCGATAGTATTTACCTGGCTGGACAGGTACTTACCTATACGCTGACAGCTTCGGAAAACCTGGTGGTAAAAGGAGGGACACCGTCCATACAACTGTTTATCGATAACCAGGCGGCTGTTCATGTAAGTATGAGCAGTGTGCAGGGGAAAACCATGGTGTTCCGGTACGTGATTCCTGAAGGGCTGGAAGACTGGAATGGGGCAGGCTACGATGGCCAACTGGAACTAAACGGAAGTACCATCACAGATGTGGCCGGTAATCCTTTGCCATTGCAGATTCCATATGATCCCAATGTGCGTGGCCCACGCATTCATGCCAAAATACCGGCGATAACAAGTGTTTCACTTTATCATCCCGGCCTGAACGCTAAAGACGACCGCCTTGTTGTAGACGTCTTTTTTGATAATGCCGTAAAAGTATCGCCGGAAGTAAGCATGTCGCTTCAGATTGGTGATAAAACAGTAGAAGCGAAACCAGATCCGGCATCCCTGGAAGGAACATATATCCCGTTCTATTATACGATAGAAGAAGGATTATATGATATGGATGGTGTGAGGGTGGAAGCGATTCAACTAAATGGAGGCGCTATCGAAGATGAATTCCATAACCAGGCAAAGACTAATTTTACTTCGGAAACCTTTGCAGATATAAAGGTGGATGCCATACTGCCTGAAATCTTATCCTTCAAACGGGTAGGTGCTTCTCCATCCAATAAAGACACACTTTATTTCGATGTGGTATTCAGTGAGAAGATGCAGTACGTGAGCCAGTACAGGTTTAAGGTGGTTAAATCGGCCGACTTTTATTACGCTGCCCCGGTAACGCTTCAAACGCTCAACGATACTGCTTATCGTATAGGCGTGCGGGTATTTGGCGCCGGTACCGTTGGGTTGAAAGCCGACAAGAACAGCGGCAGAGATCTGGCAGGAAATAGCATGAAACAGGACAGCGTGTTGAGTGAACTGTATACCGTTGATAACTATCCGCCTTATGTTGCAGATATGAAACTCCCGGCAGCCGGAACCTATAAGATAGGAGATCCGATTACCATCAGGGCCATTATTCCGGAACCGGTCATTATAGCCGGTGGTACCCCATCGATAGACCTGACGCTGCGTACAGGCGGTACCGTTAAAGCATACCTCATCAGAAATGAGCCGGGCGCTCTTACTTTCCAATACATCGTGAAGAAGGGAGATTTTGATGGAAGTGGCATCGGTATTAACCCCGTATTGCAACTGAATGATAGTAAACCAGTGGATGCAATGGGCAATGTGATGTATGGACCGATGGACAGTGTACCTGCTACTACTGCTATTTTAGTAGACGGTATACCGCCCACGGTTACACGCCTTACACAGCTGGATCCCACTGTTACGAAAGCTACTAAAGTGCGATACGCTATTGTCTTCAGTGAGGCGGTGAAAGGATTTACAGCAGCAGATATCACCGTGAGCCAAACAGGAAGTATTCAACCACCGGTGGTAAGTCTTGCCTACCCGGCAACAGATTCGATCGTAGTTACTGCAGATAATGTAAGCGGCGCCGGTACACTGACACT
>NZ_FOJG01000002.1:0-896168 GCF_900110835.1 Chitinophaga arvensicola | reverse complement strand
GTTAAAGCTTATCTCATCAGAAATGAGCCAGGCGCACTTACTTTCCAGTACATCGTGAAAAAGGGCGATCTTGATGGAACCGGCATCAGCATTAACCCTGTATTACAGGTGAACGACAGCAAACCTGCAGATGCAACAGGCAACGCGATCAATACAGCCATGAACCATGTACCGGCTACCACGGCTATCCTGGTAGATGGTATACCGCCCACGGTTACACGTATTACGCAGCTGGATCCACCTGTTACGAAAGCCACTAAAGTGCGATACGCAATTATCTTCAGTGAGGCAGTGAGAGGATTTACAGCAGCAGATGTTAGCGTTAACAAAACCGGCAGTATGCAGGCCCCGGTGGTAAGCCTTGCTTACCCGGCAACAGATTCGATTGTAGTCACCGCAGATAATATAAACGGCGCTGGTACACTGCTTCTCAGCATCCATCAGACGGCTGCGGCAACAGACCTGGCCGGTAATCCACTGGAGGCATCTCCGCTTACCTCCACTTACACCATCGACAATCAAAAACCAGGGAATACGGCACCAACGGTAGCGGATATCCCGGATGCCAGTTTGTGCGCAGACGTAGCGGTACATACTATTGTAGTGGGAGGTATAAGCGCAGGCATAGAAACTGACCAGGCGATCACTGCTGCTGTAGTGGCTGATAAATCGTTCTTTAGTTCGCTGACAGTGGTCAACAATAATGATGGCACCGTTACTATCCGTTACGAGCTGAAAGCCCGCGCCAGCGGTGATGTCAGGATAACGCTCACGATAGCGGACAATGGTGGCACGGAAAACGGCGGCGTCGACAGGGTCAGCAAATCGTTTGTCCTCTCTGTAAAACCAATGCCAATATTGCCTATCATCGTAACACCGGAACACGATATCCCGCAGGGCGCCCAGGCAGTTCTCACCACCAGCGGCGCTGCTACTTATCTTTGGAAAGATGAACCAGGTATAGTATCCGGCAAAAATACCGCCATACTGGTTGTTCAGCCAATGGAAACCACTACCTATATAGTAACCGGCACTACTTCTGAAGGATGTATCGCTTCTGCCGCCACCACCATAAGGGTAGACGTACCGGCAAAGTTTGAAGCGACCAATGTGCTCACTCCCAATGGCGACGGTATTAACGATCGCTGGGTGATTAAAAATATCAGCAGGTATCCCAATAACCAGGTGAAGATATTTGATCGTAGCGGCAGACTCATATATACAAAGTCCGGCTATAACAATGAGTGGGATGGTACGCTGAATGGCCAGGTACTGGCGCAGGATACGTATTATTATATAGTGGATCTGGGAGAGGGCGGAAAGTTAGAAAAAGGCTTTATCACAATTCTTCGCAACCGTAAGTAACGGTGCAGGTTATACGAAGCAGGATGGTTCATCAGGGAGCCATCCTGCTTTTTGCTTTCCGGAGATATGATAGCAAAATTTGACACTTTTTTCCAGCCGGTCGGACTATGACTATCTTACATGTACGGGGCATTACCGTTACGTTTTATATTAGTAAGGAATGCTAATAATATTTTGTTGTTTTGAAATTTCTCCTTACTTTCATGCCCGTAATATCCGGTCAACGGGTACCTCAAAATAAAATTACCACAGCATGAAGCCCTGGAAACCCATTTCCTTATTATTATCCGTTTAATTTTACTTGTTATCATATGCTGGTATAGCCAGTATTAATTGTTGGTGAATAGTTGTTATTGCCGTATGATATCGTGTGAATGTTGTTTCTCCCGAAGCAATGTAACAACTATTTTCATTGATGAAAACAAACGTGGCTGATCTTACCCTTACCGGCCACTCAACTTATATCCTGCAGGATGATACGTTCATTTTATTTATTCATTTCCCTCAAAATTTAACCAATGGGTATTATCGTTTTTTATGAAGGCAACAATGGTTCCCAGAACATTGTACAAACAGTTGAAGACACACCAGGACAGAATTTCCGTCCGGTGAAGAATGATGAAATCCGGTCCTGTAAACTCTATGGAGTCAGAGTTGGTTGTGTTATCACCCTGTTTGATTCTCCGGATGGATCCATGAGTGATGATTTCACGATTATTAATGTAAAGCGTATTTCACCGGAGTACACCGTGAATACCTTTGAGAGAAGTTACGAAGACGAGTATGTGGTGGTCTCGTATATCCGTAACAACGGCCTTGATGGCAAGGTATCACGTATTAAGATAGACTAGTACTAAACGGCGTTTGCCTGGAAAAGCCAGGTGAACGCCATTTTTCATTTTATAGATATGCTTGGCCGTTATCAGCTGTTTTATGATGTAGAATAAAGCCGTATTTTGCACTTCCAAAAATGGATAACATGTCGGGCGAAACAGATCTGCAGAAATTATTGAAGGAAATGAAACCCTCCTGCCAGGAAGGAGCATACGTTTTTTGTGTAGTAACAACCCTGGACAACATAGACCTGAAATCAGCAGTCATGACCTTTGTGGAAGAAGAAGGGATTACACTGATTTTAAAGAAAGAGACGGCCGACCGTTTAGGACTTTCCTATATTGCCGTGATGTCCTGGATTACGCTGACAGTCCATTCCTCGCTGGAGGCAGTTGGATTGACGGCCGCCTTTTCCAAAGCCCTGTCCGAACAGGGAATCAGTTGTAATGTGGTAGCGGCATTCTACCACGATCACATTTTTGTAGCTCAGAAGGACGCAGTGGCTGCGATGCACATCCTGCAACAGTTCTCCGCCTGAACCCTTTTACTTTGAGGCTTCCAGCGTTTCTGCAATTTCATCCCGCTCCCGGATGATCAGTTTTTTTACCGCATTTCCCTGCTTCACAAATTCGAAAGTCAGGTCGCGCTCTTTAGAAAAGAAGACGTCTTCTTTTTCAGGATAGAGCTCAAATTGTTTACTCCCGATGATCATTAGCAGTATTCCTTTGCCCGCCTGTATATTCATCTCCGCCGTTTGCGGCCCTTTGTATTTACCAACATACTTTTGAAGCGCCTGTGTTGGTAAAGTAATGGCTGTTCTTTCATTGATGTATGGCGCAGGGCCATGGTCATAACTGAGTACCCGCGTCATTTTCCAGGCTCCGTTTTTTAATATCCAGAGATGTGTAAACTTCGCCAGTCCTTCTGCCCGTTCTTTTTTCCCTTTATCCTGTACATAAAATAAGTGTTCCCCGCTCAGGATGGCACCATAAATAACACCGGATTCCCGCATGGGGTACAGTTTGATACTGCCTTTTACCACGGCTCTTCTGAGCCGGAAGCTGTCGGTATTATTGCAGACGCCCTTTTGAAAGGAGCTTACCAAAGCATCAATGCCGTTGGTGATACCACCCTTATCATGATAGAATTCTACATCGTCCGAGAAGAATTTGACCATGGTTGTGAGGTCGCAGGTATTATAGGCCTGCCAGAAAAGACTATCCTGCCGGAGGATCACCGCAGCTAGTTGCTGGTCATTTTCCTGGGCAGATACCCGTTGCCCGGGGAAAGCCAGGAATAGCAATAAAAGCCAGGTCATGTTTAGAAAATACGTTTTCATGATGTGGGGAATTGGTTTGATATAATTGATATGAGCGAAGTTAGCATAATGCAAGGTACTATGTTATGCATAATTGAGGGTGTTTTATAAATGGTCAGAAATTCATTTGACCGGCGCCTCACGGATAAGATGAGAAACCCGTGGAATTACGCCAGAATCCCCGCATTATACCTGTTCTGGCCATCTCCCGCAGACTAATTTTGTAAGTGTCTACCGGCATATAACCGTAGCCGGTAGCAGTCTATCTTTTCAAACAATAAATTTCAGGATCATGAATACTATCAACAGGATCAGCCGGAAAGGGCTGGTATTGCTGGCTATTGCCCTGACCGGCGCAAATAGCAGCAGGGCGCAGCAACAGGAACAGGCAGGCATAAGCCCATGGGGAAAAGCAGATGAAATCGGCACATTGAATATGATGAGCGACAAGAACAACCTGGCACTGTTTTCAAAGATTAAAACCGGCAAAGTCTATGACCTTGGCGTAGAGTATTTTGTGGGCATGCCTGGTTTCACGGCATTGGGCGATCCTGCTTACCAGTTCTGGCTAACGCATACACCACGCGGAACGATAGTAGGAGACATCACCAAACAGGGAAAGGAGATGAACCGGAAAGTCAGCTACACCGGCGATGCGCTTTCTATGTACACTCACACCGGCACCCATGTAGATGCGTTGGCCCACTTTGGTTTAAACGGCCATATCTGGAACGGCTATACGGCAGATGAACACCTGGGTGATCGTGGCTGGGATAAGAGCGGTGCAGAGAAAATACCCCCCATTATCGGTAAGGCGGTACTCATTGATGTACCCGCGTTCAAAGGAATAGACGTGTTGCCAGGCAACTATGTGATTTCACTGGCCGAATTACAACAGATCATTACGCAGCAGCACCTGCAGATTAATAAAGGCGATATTGTACTGATCAGGACGGGGCTTATGAAGTATTTCTATAACGACCAGGAGAAGTTCATGAATAACTCACCGGGAATGAGCATGGAGGCCATTAAATGGTTGGTGGAAGAAAAGCAGGTGATGACACTGGGGGCCGATAACCTGAGTCTGGAAGTACTACCGTCCGGCGATGGAAAGAACTGGCTCCCCGGACATACCTACCTGTTGGCAGAAAGGGGCGTGATGTTTATTGAGTTGTTATACCTGGAAGAATTGTCTGCCGCCGGCGTGAAAGACTTTTTGTTTATTGGTCTTCCTCTGAAATTAAGAGGCGCCAGCGGTGCGCCGGTGCGCCCCATGGCTATTCCTCTGTGATGGCGTACAAATTTATAAGTGATACCGCATGCAGGTGCAACCCTCGCATGCGGTTATAATTTACAGGTCATTACATGACGCCGCGTTCCCGCTTTTTTGACCTCAGCAAAACCGGCTTTTTCGAAGGTGGGAACAAAGCCCATAAATCTGTAGCTGGGAGAATCGGTATCTACCGGGTACGCTTCAAGATGCCTGGCCCCGTGTTTCTTTGCGTATTTTTTTGCATACCCGATGAGTTGTGACACCATGCCCTGGCTCCGGAATTCCTTTTTTATAAAAAAGCAGGCGAGCGACCACACCTTTTCCAGGCTATCGTCGCCGCCTAAACGCAGATAGGTTTCCCGGGGAGCAATGGAACACCAGGCCACGGGGGCTTGCTCATGATACGCGAGTAGCCCTACCGGCGTACCATCTGAGATACGTTGATGGATATACTTTTTCTTGTTGGGAGCCGTATTATGGCGCTGTTCTTCTTTCGTAGCACGCCAAACCATACACCAGCAATATCTGGGGCCACCTTTACTCTCAAACAGGGCTTCGAAATCTTCCCAGTTTTTAGGACCGACGGGTTTAACTGAAATTTTCATCTGCACCATTTTGGGGGTTAAACAATACGGTAAATTTAATGCTTAACCCGCCAACCACAATCCGGCACAAGCATACAGATCATAAATAAAAATTCCCATCTGCATATAAATCGAAGTCAATACCCAGTTGCAACGCACTCATGCGCCGGATATTTTCTTTACAGATAGCAGGGCCGCCCAGCATCGTGTTGCCGTTATGAAAACTAATGGTTGCCTGGATATAGCCATTGGCGTTAGTAGCCAGCGCAGAAATCCCTTTTGAATCCTGTTCCAGGAGATCGAGTAAGGCGTCCAGTTTCTCTTCAAATTTCCCAGGTCCTTCTACTGCGTATAATTCTATGCAACTGAATTTGAAGGCTGCTTTGCCATTTTTCATCAGATCGCCCTTGTTCCAGCCGTTGCCGGGTTGGAGGGTGGTCATGGTGCAGAGTTGTTCATAGTTGAGTGTAGTGGAGGTGGCCCTGAAGCAAAGCCGGTGATAAGGCACGGTATCTACCCAGGTGACAGAAATATCCGGTGTTGTTTTCAGGTAGATAGCCAGGTGAAATTTTTCTCCTGCAATAGGGAAGTATACCACGGCCTTTCCGTTGGCGTTATCCAGTACCACTTTTTCAACTTTAGGTTGGTTGTTTTCGTAAACAAGTTGGTGAATAGCCAGTAGCTGACCGGTGAATCCGAAGTGTTGGTCTTCGGATTCACCGATCGCTTTTTCAATGAGTCGGGTAGTTATCATGTGTTTAAAATACCCGGGAAAGGTATGCAAAAGAATTTACTCATACCCGTTTTTAAGCAGCAATACGGCACCCGGTGTGGCCGTCAGCTCGAGGAATCCGTTGCCGGTATTCTTTATCCGGAAGCCTTTATTGCTGGCGGCAAAGAATGTTTTGAACGGCAGTTTCAGGCTGGTGCGGCCGCCTTTTTCTGCGACGATCTTCACTTCCGCAATCTGTCCGCCATCTTTCTTCGCGCTTAACAGGAAAGCACCTTCCGCCCGCAGGTCTTCAAAAGATACCTGGTCCCAGTCGGCAGGAACGGCCGGCATAATTTCAATGAACCCGGCATAACTCTGCAATAACATTTCCTGTATGCCTGCTGCAAAGGCAAAGTTGCCTTCCAGGGTGAACGGCCGGTATTGAAACTTCGACAATCCTGATTTGGTCTGGTCTCCGTTCAGATGGAAGCTATTGATAGAACAGAACGCTGTGGCAAACGTGCGCAGATCTTTAGCTGCGCCCGCACCGTCTTTTGCGCGGGCTTTGAGATTACCCATCCAGGCGTAGGAGTAACCGCACCAGTAATCCGGACCAATGCTATCGGCGAGGTGGATCGTCTCGCGGATTATAGACTGTGCCAGGGGCCCGTCTTCCCATTTGATCAATCCGAGGGGATGGATGGCCATCATATGCGAGAAGTGGCGGTGCGACTGATTATATGCCATGGTTGGTGCAAACATCAGTTCATGGTTGGGCGTAACGGCGAAGTCGTCGAACTCGGAAAGCAACTGCTGCCAATGTGCCGCTTCGCTTTTTAATCCCAGTACGGTAGCCAGTTCTGCTGCTTTGCTGAAGGTGAATTTCATCAATGCCAGGTCGTAATTGGTATTCTGTAAGAACCAGGCCTGCAGGTCGTTGTCGTTGATCTCCGGGCTGGAGCTGATTTTCAGTTTGCGATGGCCTTTTTCATCTTTTACTGTAATACTTTCCAGGAAGGTAGCGGTGCCTTTGATCCAGGGCCAGGCTTTCTGTTTCAGGAAAGCAGGGTCCATGCTATAGCGCCATTGCAGGTAGTGGTGCTGGGCCAGCCAGGAAGATACGGTAGGCGACAACGAGTATTGAATCCAGCCGCCCATTTCTGTACCATCGAGGGTAGTAACGCCGGGAACGGCAATACCCGGAGCACCGAAATACATTTTCGTGTAACGTTGGTAGTTAGCCTTGTTGGCTTCCAGGTGATTAATATATCCCATGGCTTCTTCCAGGTGATTGGCACTGTAGGAGGGCCAGTAGCTGAGCTGCGTGTTGAGATCGTGGTGATAGTCGCCTTTCCAGGGTGCTATGCGGCCGTTATCGGCGGTCCATACCGCTTGCAGGGAAATAGGCGGGGCATCTTTCCGGGCAGCAGATCCAAACTTGTATTGCTCCAGGTACCACTGTTTTTCCAGCAGGCTATCCGGTATATGGATGGCGGATTGTTTCCAGAAATGTTGCCACCAGCTGCTATGCGTGGCCAGGGCTTTACTGAAATTGCCGGTATCTGTTCCGGCCGTGATCTTGCTCACCGGTTCATTCAAAGGTTTACCGGGGTACTGGGAAGAGATACTCCACACCCCTTCGATGGTGGTAGCGTTTATTTTTTTCCAACGCACCTGTATATCGTAGGTGAAACCTCCCCATCCTTCCTGGTGATAGGTGATACTGTTGCCTTTCCGTTCAATGCTGCCTTGTTTATAGCCTAAGCGGGACAGGTCGTCACCGCCCACCGGATCACCGCTGTTTTTAACAGCGCCCTGGTATTGTGGGGCGAGTAGTTGTGGTACCAGCCCGGCGTCTACCTGTTCGAACCGGAACCAGCCAACGGGTTGGCGGGCATCGACAAAAGTTTTCAGCGTGGCGCCATTGGCCCATTTTACTTCGCACAGGGCGTTTTGGAGGGATAAATGCACGGAGCTGACGGCGCCCCAGTTGCGCGTATCAAACTCCAGTGCGCCACCGGGTATTTTTGAGGGGGCTGCTTCGCGGTCGTAGGGAGCGTCGAAATATTCCTGGACCGGTTTATAGTCTTTTTTGTGCACCTGGTCAATCACCCATTGATAACTGAATTCTTTCCGGTGCAGTCCTTTCATGGGCCGCATATCCCACAGATCGGCCCTGTCGAGCGAGAACCGCAGCTGACCTTCTTTTTGCCAGATCAGTGCGCCCAGCAGACCATTGCCGAGGGGGATGGCTTCATCCCAGCGGGTGGCCAGCTGTTGAAATTGAAGATCATGCCGGGGAGATTGGGCATACGTGGTGATGGCTGCTATAGAAAGCGCCAGTGTTGCAATAAACTTGTTCATCTGTTCTGTATCAGGCTTCCAATTTACCTGAAAAAATCAATATTTTTTCCCCTTGCTGCAGTACTGGTAATAACCGCTCAGGATGCGATAAAATACAGGTATCCGGAGGATGTGTGGAAGTGAAGGTATTTATTACCACTACATAAGCCGTATCTTATAGGTGGTCCTTATATAGCCCTTTACTGGGGGGGAGATGGCGCTTATATAGGGCTTACCTCTGCGAGCGCCTGTTGGTGGCGGCTTCCAGAGGACGAAAAAACCTGTTTTTGGGGCATACGGTTGGCGATCCTGTCTTCCGGGAAATAAAAAAGCCGGAAGTGCTTGTCTTCCGGCCAATAACGTGGCATGCCGCCACCATCATTTGGTATATAATTTTAGTATTATGCCTCTGATTTATCCAGCACAGGTGCGCCGGCAGTTTTTTCTGCCATGGCAGCCGGTAAGTAAGGTCGTCCGCCGGAGGCGGGAACACAGGTGCCGGTAAATACCGCCTTCGTCATCACCTTCCCGTTTAAAATAATGGATTGTTTAAAATGCAAACGGGGCTGACCGGCAGGATCAGCATACAGGGTGCAGGTAACCGTAAACTGATCACCCTTTTTCAGCGACCGCAGAAACTGGATCCGGTAGCCGGACAATACCATGTGTACACCATTTCTGGCCTGTTCTTCAAAATCGAAACCCAGCACTTCCCGGATATAATCATGACGGCAATACTCCATGTAGAACGGGTAATACAGGCCATCCATAATGTTCTGGACATCGATATGTTCTTCTTTTGCGACGTATTCTTTTGTGTATTCCATGACTGGTTAAAATTGTAATTGAAGGTGCAATAATACCTTTTTTTTACCCTCAAATAATATTAAATTGTGGATCATATGCGGACCATATTGAAAGGAAAATACCTCCTGTTATTTGTTTTGTTAACCACGCTCGCCAGCACTGCGATGGCGCAGACGGATAAGTGGACCGGCGTTTGGCGGATGACCGTAAAACCCTGGCCCCAATCTACGGTTATCCAGGTAGAATTACATATCGGCCCACCGGAACACGGTATTCTGTACCCGGCTATTCTCAAATTACAATACGGCGAATTTACCGGCATCTACGAAGTGCTGCTGGCAAAAAAAAATGAGCGGCAACTGGGTATTGGCCGCAATAAATTTCCGCTCAAGGAAACACCCTATAAGCTCGGTATCTGGACCTGGTATCTCAATGGCACCCTCGATTACGGGAAAGATACCATTGGCATCAGCCGCATGTGGATTGATAAACTGAATATCTGGATGCGGGGAATGTACAGTGACGATGAAATTTATGAATCCTCCAAGGCAGATCTGCGGGAGCTCCTGTACCGGGATAAATTTAAGTTGGTGAAGACAGGAAGCAGGCCCATGGCAGATTCTAGCGTCCAACGCATCCTGCATCATAAAGATCCGCATATTTACTATGGTATTTACACCACTATCGTGGCGAAAGATAGTATCGTTCCCATGCAGATTGCCGATCAGGAAAAATATGACCAGGATACGGTCACCTTACTGCAAAACGAAAGAACCATTTTTTCCCGTGAACAGATCAATGACCAGAACCGGCACCCGCAGGCACGCCTGGACACGGGGCATAATATTTTTGTATTTTTTGCCGACAACTACGGCAGCCTGCCACCTAATACCGGTTCGTTGCGCATGACTATCGACGGGCAGCCCCGCGATTTTGATTTCAGCGACCAGGCTAATGCCTACGCTACTTTCCTGGTGGCAGATATCTATCACGCAGGCTCAATAACTCCGGAGCCTATTAAACGTACCAGCGTTCCCGTAGCCACCATCCCGGTGCATACGGCGGATATTATCCTGGAACTCAGGGATACGCGCATTCAGGATGGGGACAGTATTTCCCTGAATCTGAATGGCAAATGGGTGGTAAATGGCTTTCCGGTAAAAAAAGAAATACAACAGATCCGGATTACCTTGCAGCCCGGAGAAAATATTCTTTTATTTACAGCTGACAACCTGGGATCAATTCCACCCAATACAGCGGAACTGAAGATCCGCTTTGGCAGTGAGTCGAAGGTGCTGAACCTCAGCACAGACATGAAAAAAAATAATGAAATCAGGCTGGTACTGGAATAATATTAAAACGATACGATGAAGTTTACTTTTTGTATGCTGCTGATATTTGTTTGTTCCCCGCTATGGGCGCAGTTTGCATTGGTGGAAGACAAGGACGGCTATACGAATGTCCGTGAAGAAGGAGCGCTGTCAGCGCCTGTGGTAGCAAGGGTTACCAGTGGAAGCCTGGTTTATATCTATGAAGCGGGGAAAGACTGGAGCCAGGTGGATTACAAACAAGATAGCACCGGCTATATACACAATTCCCGTTTACGGAAGATAGCTAACTATGAGCCTGTACCAGTGCAGCGGGTGGCGGGCGACAGTATTGTTTTCCGGAAAGATTCCCTGATGATCGTGCTCCGGCAAATGTTGTTTCAGCCATCGGCACATCGGTTTAAATATCAGCAAACGGAAGGCGGGCGGTATCTGTCGGCCATCGATAACCGCCCTTTCTGGGGAACGGATGGGGGAGCGCCTGATCGTGCGTACCAGCACATTTCCTGCTATTGGCAACACGGGTGCGTAGTAGCGCCGGATAGCGCCATCAATGATCTGTTTCAGCCTAATCTGGAACTGACACATGTCTGGTACGACCGCCAGCATGAACGGTGGTTTATTGAAGCCACCAATTCGGACGGTGCAGGGGGATATGTAGTTGCCTGGATGTTTGAACAGGGGAAGTATAAAACCAGGTGTGTTGTGCATGGTTTCTAGGAGGGACGCATGGTTTACAGCAACTCAACATCACTGCTCAGAATGTAAATGCCTTTACTCATACCGGTAGTACCCTCTCCTGAAAATCACTGCCGCCAGCAGGAAAAAGAGCGGGTAAAGCAACAGGAGAGATAAAAACAGCAGGAATATAAATTGAATACAACCTATGCCCAATGCGATTTTAAGATAAGTCTTCATGCGGAAAGGGTGAAGGAAAGTAATACTGTTCATGAGCAGTATCAGGCTAAAACCGCATAGTCCGAAATTGATAGCGTCTGTAATGTGTAGGTGAACCGGGGTCAGTACCAGCAGTGTATAAAACTCAGGAAGCATTAAACAGGCATACAGTGTTGCATATGCTGAGAACCTTTTCCATAGCGCAACTGGCGCACCCCGGTAAAAAGAAAGATATCTCTCTTCATATTCCCGCATCCGGAAAATCAGGATACTGCCAGCCAGTATGCAGAAGTTGAATATCCAGAAAATGGTGGCGGCATCGTACGCGGTTGTCGTATTATTTCTGGCGATGCCGTACAACAGCCCACAGGTAATTATTTTCAGTCCAAGCCATTTTAACCATTGCGTTTTTATCACCACCCGGAGTAATACAACGGGATAGTGATTGAGCAATCTTGATAGCCATAATTGTTTAGGCATCCCGCGTTGTTTTCTCTTGTCTGCATCAGTCAGCAGATACACATGCCAACACGCAGCGCTGATGGAAAGCACCAGCAGGTACACGATAGTGAGACCTGTGTGAAGATAAAAATGTCGCTGACAGCCTACTATTACAATAAGTGTTGCATAAACCAGCACCGGGAGCAGCAGGGAAATTTCGACCAGAAGAAATAGGAAAAAACGTTTCGTTTTGCTGAGGTAGTTCAATATATGCAGGAAGTTGCAGGCCGGCTGCTGTATGATATGCGTAACAAACGACACACACTTCCATGCATATAATAACCAGACTGTAAACACTAAGAGGAGGAAATAGCTTCCTTTCAAAAAACCGATGATCAGTGAGTAATGATATTCTACTACGCCGGCGCCATGTGTGGGAGCTACCACGAGAAACAGCATGGTGAAAAGTAAGCCGAAGGCGCCTGCATTTTCCCTGTAAAAGGCTTTTATAAAAGACCGGAATAATATCTGGATAGCTACACTCATAAAACAATATTGCCTGCCTGTACTGTGAGTATGCTGGTGTATTGCAACAAGGCGGCGTTGGGCGCCTGGTGCGAACTCATGAGAAAAGAAGTACCGCTTTGCCGGCGCTTTTCCGGGATAAACCGGCACAGCACAGAGAAGGCTTCTGCATCGAGTGTGATCATGGGCTCATCCAGCACAATGAGCGCGGGGTTGCCTATAAAAGACAATACCAGCGATAGTTTTTTCGTAGTGCCGGCAGAGTAGGTAGCCACAGGTTGATCTATATAGTTGTTTAGTTGAAGAGCCTCCAATAAGGGGGCTATTTCATTGCCGGTGGTATTACGGATATTCCGGTAGAGAGAAACCAGGTCATTGCCGGTCATAAACGGTGGATACACCGGCTCGGCTTCCGCCCAGCCGATGTGTTGCCGGTAAGAGAGCGGCTGATGCTGCAAACTGGCGTCATGGAATATAACATCTCCTTCGAACGGAATGAGTCCGGCTATTATTTTCAGCAAAGTGGTTTTGCCGGAACCGTTAGCTCCTTTTAACCAAAAGATACCACTTTCCAGTTGGAAGGAAGGGATGTCAAGAATCACCTGTTTGTGATAAAGTTTCCGGACGTTGATCATTTGCAGCATACCGCTAAAAATATTTCTTTCTGCTGATATATGATCAACAGTTAGGCAATATTTCCATAAATGGTAGCCAGGTGACTGTGGGTATTCCAGAACGGGGGAGGAGTGGCGCCTTCCAGGTTGGCCAGCAGGATATCGAGATGGGTATGCCATCCACCGCCAACGCTGCTGCGTGTTTTGGCTGTGTCGTCGAGTTTGCGGTGAGTAAGCACCAGTAGTACCCGGTCGCCCTGCGGCGTGAGTTCCATCGTTACTTCCGAGCCGCCTTCCCAGGTGAACGACAAGAGATGTGGCGCAGCTATTTTTAATATTCTCCCGGTGAAATGATGTCCGTCTTTCATGTCCCGGTATTTTTCAGGAATGTTATCAGGGAGTGGGCTCAGTTCCTGGTGAAGAAAATGGAGGTGAACAGCGCCGCCTTCAAAGAGCTCCATCTCTCCTTTGGCGAGCCACTTGCCCCGCTTTTCAGAATCCGTGAGGTAACTCCATACTTTTTCAACCGGACCTGGCAATGAGCGTTCAAAACGGATCGTGCCGGGTGCGATGATCTCGCCTAACTTTTCCATATTTTTTTATTTTAAACGTTAATGATAGCGGGTTTAAAAACGGGTAGCATTATTCGTTCAGCAGTTGTTCCAATGTATCCAGGCGGTTACTCCAGAAGTGGCGGTATTGGGCGGCCCATTGCGCTACTTCCTGTAATGCCGAAAAACTGGCGGAGCAATGTCTTTCCCGGCCCTGTTTTACAATGACAACCAGGCCGCACTCTGTAAGAATGCGCATGTGTTTTGATATAGCCGGCTGGCTCATATTAAAGTTATCGGCCACAGTGTTCAGGGTCAGCGTTTCCTTTGCCAGTAGCCCTATGATAGCGCGTCTGGTAGGATCGGCAATCGCCTGGAACACGTCTCTGCGTGCTTTCATTCAATTGTATTTATGATATATAACCATTTGGTTTAGTAAAAATATATATAACCATTCGGTTTACCAAATATTTTTTGCAGGCCAGGGAAGACTATTAACGGTGACGAGTATACGTAGACATATAAGGCACAGAAAAAACATTGTAACATTTTCTTACCCGGTACGTTTAACCGTCATAATCCCTCCATGTATGAAAACACGTCACCTGTATTACGGCCTGATGATGGCCGCTGTAGTATTCATCTCCTGTAAAAAGAATAATGACAGGCCTTCACCGGGTAAAGGCAAAGATCTTGTGCTGACTGCCGAAGAACAACAACAGGTGTTGGCCGACAATGCCTTCAATTTTAAGATGTTTAAAAACCTGGCGGCAGATCCGAAACTAAACAGGAATCTTATCTTTTCTCCACTCAGTATCAGCATGGCTTTGTCGATGACGGGCAATGGCGCAAGCGGGTCCACACTGGAACAGATGCGGAAGGTGCTGGAGCAGAAAGCTTTTACCGAGGAACAAATCAATAGTTACCACAAGAAACTGAACACAGAACTGCCGCAGCTGGACCCCCTGGCTGATCTGCAACTGGCGAATTCCATCTGGTACCGGCAGGGATTCACCCCGTTGCCCGCCTTTATTGATCTGAATAAGAATAATTATAATGCAGCCGTAGAATCACTGGATTTCAACAATCCGGCAGCAAAAGACAGGATAAATGGCTGGGTAGCAAAAAATACAAAAGATAAAATCCCTACGATCCTGGACAACATCGGCAGTGATATAGTGATGTACCTGATCAATGCCGTTTACTTTAAATCAGATTGGAAATACCCTTTTGATAAAAACAAAACGCGCAAAGAAACATTTTATACCAATGAAAACAAAAGTATACAGGCCGACTTTATGCAAGGCAAGGTGACAGTGAAGACTGGTGTATTTAATGGGGTACGTGTTGCTGAACTGCCTTATGGTAATGAAAAATACAGTATGCTGTTACTGCTGCCTGAAGAGGGGAAAAGTATCATGGATGTGGTCAACGGCACAGATACGACTACCTGGAACTCGTGGATGAAAGGGCTGCGTCCATCAACGGTGGAATTACATTTTCCTAAATTTAAATTCGCCTTCAAAACGAAATTGAATACGCCGTTGATCGATCTGGGGATGCCCATTCCATTCAGTAACAGCGCGGATTTTAGCCGGATCAATCAGGGGGGTGGCCTGTTGATCAGCGAGGTATTACACAAGGCATTTATTGAAGTGAATGAAACCGGAACAGAAGCAGCAGCGGTTACGAGCGTAAGTATGGAACTTACCGCTATCATACCAGGTACCGCCGTTTTTATCGTAGACAGGCCATTTATTTTTGTTATCCGGGAGATGAAAACCGGGTTGATACTATTCAATGGTATAGTCAGGAACCCGTTGCTGGCAGAATAGAGAAAGCTTCGGATAATAAATACAAACGCCTTTTGTCGAACGACAGAAAGGCGTTTTTTATTAATACCGATAATTGTAAATTTATACAAAACCGTTACATGCTATTTAAGCAGGATCACCTGGAAGGAATTGTTGCCGGCAAAGTATCGCTGGCTTTCCGCAAATGGAAACAGCCGGCGGTAAAGGAGGGGAGTCTTATCAATACGAGCGTGGGTGTCATTGAAATAACCGAAATTATTCCCTGGCATGTTCAACAGCTCTCTGAGGAAGCCGCCATCGCCGCAGGATATAAAAACCTGTCAGCGCTTCAGCAGGTGCTTTCAAAAATTTCCGCCGGCACGCTATATAAAATACGCGTGCGTTATTATGCGGCCGATCCAAGAATTGAACTGCGGGAACAAACTTCGCTGACGGCAGCCGACAGGGACGCACTGTTGGAAAAACTGAAACGCCTGGATCAATATAGCCAGCAAGGCGACTGGACCCGGGAAGTGCTCAATGCCATTCAACAGTATCCCCATAGCAAAGCAATCCTGCTGGCGGGTAAACTGGGGCGTGAAAAAGAGTGGCTGAAACTGAATATCCGGAAACTGAAAAACCTGGGGCTTACGATCAGTCATACTGAAGGGTATAGTTTATCCCCCCTGGGTACCTTATTGCTCTCCGCCTGGTCACGCAAAAAGAAATAATCCACTGCGGTATTTTTGTTAAACTGTTTTCATTCGCTTATATATAGATGTGAAAATATTTTAAAAGGATAAATTTATGATATAAGAGTAGATAGGAATCATAACATACCTGAAAAAACAGAATCGCGGATAACTGGTTTAAAATGCAGATTGAATGGATGGTTTTGACTGATTTTCGGTTTGCGTAAATTCCTGTGGATGCTGATGTACAGTGCTTTTACCGGTCCGGTGAATCTGAATAAAAAAATATTTTTATTTTGTGTCGTGTAGAATCTTACTGGTGGTGTGTTTCAGGATGTGTTATCTGTACATACAGTTGAATGAAAATTACAACTTAAAAAAATAATTATTTCGCAATTAAAAAATGTTCTTTAACTTAGTTTCAGAGAACGTTTTGAAAGACATCAGAGAGATAGGTATTGTACCCCCAAATTCTTGAACCCCAAATCCCCTCGTCATTCGTGATAAGTAATGCGCTTACATTGATACGTGATCATTTGCAGGCATTCTTTGCGCTCAGAGGATTTCCTGCCAATAGTGTGATCGTTGAAAACATTGGTTTGCTGGAAACCACGCACGCCAATAATTTCAATGGTAACGTTATTATCTCCCTTGTAAATGTGGAGGAAGAAAGTACGCTAAAGAACAGCAAAGCGTATACTACATGGCCGGATAACCGCGCCAGGTATCAGCATCCGCCGGTATACCTGAACCTGTATGTATTGTTTACCGCTGTACTCTTTGGAGATGCAACGCATGATTATTACGAAGAAGCACTGCATCGGTTGTCGGCAGTGATCAGTTTTTTCCAGGCGCAGAAAACATTAAAGAGCAGTGATGGCACGCTGGATCTTAACCTGGAATTGTATACCCTGACATTCGAACAGATTAATCACCTCTGGGCATCACTCGGTGGACGCCAGGTTCCCTTTGTGATGTATAAGGTCAGACTCGTGGCTATCACGGAAAACGCTGTACTGAGAGTCGTTCCGCTGATAGAGGAAATAGAAGACACCCAACATCCTACTGCATAATTTTTTTATGTCTGTTATTTACAAGATATTATTTGAAGTGCAATTGCTGCACGAATACTACCTGCAAGACAGTAAAGGAATTTCGCTGTTTGAACAGGCCACGGACCAGCAACGGACAGATTTCCTGATGGAGAAACTACGCCTGGGCCAGTATCCGCTGCTGCAACGCGATTGGGAAGTGCAACCTCTGCCCGCTACCGCTGTGCAGATGAAGAATTATCATATGCGTTTACTCCCCACTGCTACGGGTTTCAAAGTAGCCGTGGAAGTGAAAAAAGAGCTGCAGGGTACTACCTGGGCATACACTCCTTTTGTACCCATTCCTGCTACTGTTGCTTTCCAGTTTGCTATTGTACCTCGAAATGCTGCATCTAACGCGTTTACCAGCATGCGTATGAGACGCAGTCTGCCCGCCATTTATTATTTTTCCAATGATAATACCACCAATACAAAAGTATTTCCGGCGCTTTCCGTACCTGTAGCGGCAAACGATAATACCCGTTCCTATGAGCAGGGCGAATTATCGAAGGTAGGCGCGAATGTAGCGGAATACCTGAACAAACCCAATGTAGCCGCCAATGATTCCTCCCAATGGCGCGCTATTAAAGGCAACGGCTTTGCGCATGAAGGCGACCGGTTACTACTGCCGTTTTCCTTTGTCTACAATTTCCCTGCTACTGCTACGGTGAAACAAGGAACTGCGCTGCTGGAAAGTCTCGATGGCAGCGTGTCTTTGCCTTATTCTTTTTCTTCCGATACGGTACTTTCACAGGTGCGGCTTGATTTTTCTGCTCCCTTGCCCGATCGCTCATTGCCTGCTGACGGCTGGTATAACCTGAAAGTAAACGGCGATAATAATTTCGCTGCACAGCAACTGGTATATGTAAGCAGGAGAGAAATGTACAACGCCTCCTATATCGGAGTAGCAGATTTTCGCGTGGATACTGCCGGCGGCGCTTTCGCCATGCTAGATGCTGATGGTACACTGAAAACAAAACTTCCGCAGAACGGCATCAGGATCCCGCACACCATTTATGAGCTGCGCTTCCGTAGCAGAAATTCTTACTGGCGCTACTCTCCGCAATACGGTCAGACGCTGGTGTTCAGTAGTCACGCCGATACTTTACTCACGGCGGCAGATGCCAATGGCGCACGCACTACTACCGACCCCTGGCCGTTTTCCTACAACAACCGCTTATTCCCCGTCACGGAAAATAATATCACCAACTACGAACAGCTATTACCAAACCCGCGTGGCCTCTCCCTCAGCAGCGATGCTGATCAGCGCCTGTACGCAGATGTGGTGGTGCTGCTATCAAAAATATTTCCGCAAGGCCCTTAACTGCAAGGTGTAAGCATCATTCAAACAACATTTAAAACAGCTAAAACCCCAAACATATGGCAGAATATAAAACTCCCGGCGTTTATATCGAGGAGATCGTCAAGTTTCCCCCCTCCATAGCCTCTGTTGAAACCGCCATCCCGGCGTTCATCGGCTATACGGAATCTGCTCAGAACAACGCCCCCGGCGATCTGTTGCTGGTCCCCACCCGTATTACTTCCATGCTCGATTACAACCGCATCTTCGGTGGACCGAAGCAGGAAGAAGAAAGTATTGTTGTCACCATCGACAGCACACAACCACAAGCCGTTATCAAAGCGGTGATTGATCCCACAAAGGCATCGAAATACATTATGCAATACCAGTTGCAGATGTTCTTCAATAATGGCGGCGGCCCCTGCTACATTGTGTCTGTAGGCGATTACAGCACCGGTGGCGTCATTTCATTGTCGTCGCTCACAGATGGATTGAATGCCGTTGAAAAAATAGATGAAGTAACCTTGCTGCTTTTCCCCGATGCCATCAACCTCACGGATGCAGCCTCTTATTATACCCTGCACAAATCTGCACTGGACCAGTGCAGTTTGCTGAAAGACCGCTTTACTGTGTTTGATATCTGGATGGATCCGGCCATCGGACCAGCGGAGAGCATCATTGACCACAATGTAACCCTGTTCAGAAATGCGGGCTTTGGTGAAATAGAAACCAAAAAATATGGCGCGGTTTATTTCCCCCGGCTCAATACACAGCTGTCGTATGCCTATGATGAGGCTACGGTAAACGTGGTGCAGAGCGGTGGCGACGGCTCCCTGAACGGTACACTGGCAGCCCTGAAAAGTGTGAATAATGCTTTTTACTACCAGGCGCTGAATGCAATCACACAGATCCGGATGCTGCTTCCTTCCTCTGCGGCAGTAGTGGGTAAATACGCGGAAACAGATAATACGCGCGGCGTATGGAAAGCACCGGCCAACGTGGGCATCGACTATGCCGTAAGCCCTGAAGTAATTGTTACCAAACTGCAACAGGAAAACCTGAATGTGGATGTAACAGACGGTAAATCGGTAAACGTGGTCCGTTTCTTCCCCGGAAGAGGCCCGGCTATCATATGGGGCGCACGTACCCTCGCCGGTAACGACAACGAATGGCGTTATATCTCTGTTCGCCGTTTCTTCAACATGGTAGAAGAGTCTGTAAAGAACGCCACTCAGCAGTTTGTGTTTGAACCCAATGACCTCAATACCTGGGTAAGGGTGAAATCTATGATAGAAAACTATCTTACCCAGCAATGGAAAGCGGGGGCACTCATGGGCACTACCACAAGGGAAGCCTATTTTGTAAAGGTAGGACTGGGTGAAACCATGACAGAACTGGATGTATGGGAAGGAAGGATGATCGTTGAGATCGGAATGGCAGTGGTACGCCCTGCTGAATTTATCATCCTGCGATTCAGTCACAAAATGTTGCAGGAATCATAGCCGGTAACTGTCTTTACATTCCCCAAAAAATAAATTGAAAGCTGTATGAACACCATGACCTCCACTACGTCGACAGCTACGAACGGCTGCGGCGATTCTACCAATAAAACCCAGCAATACATCGATAATAACAAAAAAGGGATCTGTAGCGCCTTTACGGATTCGCTGAATGTATTGCGTATGCGGGAAGGCGAATTCAAAGGATATACTCCCGTATACCGGTACAAAAAATGTTTCTTTATCAAAGCAGAAGAAACCTGGCGCTTTTATCGTGCGCTGGATCTCTGTGCTGCCCTCCCCAGCCAGAAAGACGCTGACCTGGTAAAAGACAGGCTGAGCAAAGCCAATGATGTAAACAAGGCGATAGCTGCAGCACTGGCTATTGTGGCGAAAAATATCCAGGACGCCAAACAGAAGTTTGCGTTACTGAGCGAATCCGCCCATAAGCTGAAAAATAAAGCAGATGATAACTGCAACAAAGCCCAGCGCGCGGCGCTTGCGAAACTGAAAGCCGGCAGCAAAGACTTTGAAACCTGCTTTACCAATATCGTGGAAGGATCTCAACAGATGTATGCCTCCGACGGTGGCTGCGGCGAAAATGATAACGTGAGCATCAACAAGCTGCACTGTGCCGTTGGGGACGTATCCGGTATCCAGTCCTTCACCAGCATAGACAACGCGATCCTGTTGCATAAAGACCTGATCGATGCTATTAAAGTATTCCGGGATGATGTGTTACTCAACATCAAGAACGGAGAAGACGATCAGAAAAAGACCTACGGCGCCCTCGGTGATGCCAAAACGCAAAAGGTTACCATCCGCGAAACCCTGTGGTCTGTGAGAACACAAACACAGGGAATAGAGGATATCCGTGAATTCCTTTGCACACTGCCTTGTGGTGATCTTCCAACCATCAAGTCGATCTGCGAACAGGCACAGAATAATTACTGCAACAGCAATGGCAATGGTGGCGGACATTGTGGCGACGAATAGTCCCGCCCCGTTTATCATCTCCCGGAAAAAAAATTCCTGATCACAAAAAAATATTCATCATGAATTGCGATAAACCGTATGACCCTTTTAAAGAAAGTGACGACTCCTGCTGCGCTACCATCACCGGTGGCAACGATTCGGAGTGCGGGTGTGTGGATGACTGGAAAAAGGAGCTGAAAATAAAAGGTAGCTCTTACCAGCAGAAGGCCGCTGAAGCAGCCAAGAAAAAAGATGAACTGGGCCTGGCACAGGACTGGCGGAATAAAGTGAAAACATATTTCGACAGCGTTCAACAAAGCGCCGAAAAGGCAGATGCGATTACCAGCAAAGTAAAGGTGATCCTCGATATCCTGGAAAAGCTCTGTAAAAGCACCGGCTTCTCCGTTACCGCTATCGAAGTGCTTTTCTGCATGACAAAAGAGCTGTATACAAAGGTAGATGAGGTAGCTGCCTGTTATAACAATATCTCTAAATCCATCGACTGCTCCAACGACCAGGTCCTGAAGAAAGGTGGTATCACCGATGCCTGGGCGGATTATGGAAAGAAGTTGCAGGATGTGATTGCCATTGGTAACGATATTTTCAACAATATCGTGATTGCGCTCAAAGCAGCTACCATCCTGGATGAATCTATCTGCGAAAAGGATTATGGTATTAAAACCGCCATTGCCCGCATTGGCTGCGTTTTTAATCCAAATGGCAGCAGCAGTGCATCTAACGGTGGTATCAAATCAGGCGACGACAGCATGGAAATCTGTTGCACCGACAAGCTGGTATGCCCGGTATTCCCGTTAACAAAAGATACGTATTTCACCGTAACACAGACGCAACTGAAAAATGCGGATGAAAGACTGGCGGCCATTAAACCGGAATACGATAAAGTAAGCCAGGAAGCAAACCGCTTGCAGGCATGCACGGATAGTCTTACCAAAGCTATCAAACAGGCACAGGACGCGAAAGCCTGCAAATAGCCTATAGTACATTTTCTTCACCTCTTTTAAATTTAAAGATATGCCTGCAAAAGGAACATACCCATTACCCAAATTTCATTTCCTGGTAGAATGGGGGAAAGACGTTCGTCTTGGCTTCACAGAAGTAGCCGGTCTTGACTTCGAAACAGAAGTGATCGAATACCGTGAAGGCAGCAGCAAGAAATATAATAAAAGCAAACAGCCCGGCCTTACCAAGTATGCGAACATCACGCTGAAACGTGGCACTTTTGAAGGTGATTATGATTTCTATAAAGCCTGGCGCGAAACCTATTATTTCCAGGAAGGCAACAAAGCCGGTAGCAAATACCGCCGTGATGTGACCATCAAGCTGCTGAACGAAAATCATGACCCGGTGATCACCTGGAAAGTACTGAATGCATGGCCTTCCAAAATAACTTCCACGGATCTGAAGGCAGATGCCAATGAAGTGGCTATTGAAACCATGGAACTGGTACACGAAGGGCTGGAGATCATGAACGTCGATTAATATGGCACAAGCGGCAATAAAGCCGGATAACTTCTGGCAAACGACAAACTTCCACTTTTCGGTCACCTTTTTTGGATTACCGAAAAGCAGCGGTGGAAACGACCAGGGCACTGAACTCGATATCCGTTTTCAGAGTGTTACAGGTCTGGAAGCCAGTATCAACACAGAACAGGTAAAAGAAGGAGGGGAGAACCGGTTTGAGCACAACATACCCGTGAGACGAAGTTATTCGCCACTGGTCCTGAAAAGGGGGCTGCTCCGCCCGGATGATTCTTCTTTGTCATCCTGGTGCCGGAAAGCACTGGAAGAGCAGCAGATCAAACCTTTGCAACTGGTGAAGGTAGCGCTGCTGGATGAAGATCATAATATCCTCATGTACTGGAACCTGGCCTGGGTATGGCCCCGCAGCTGGAAGCTGGCAGAGTTGAATGCAGAACGCAGCGAGGTATTAATAGAAACACTGGAACTGAACTATAACCGTTTCGAATTTAAAAACAGCTGAGTCATGCCCATTGAAATCCGTGAACTGATCATTAAAGCGGAAGTATCGCCGGACAATTCTTCCGGCGGCGGCACTGCCGGTGCAGCATCCGCAGCCAGCGGTGGCAGTAATGCCACGGAAGCGCTGATTGCTTTATGCGTGGAGAAAGTATTACAGGTACTGAAAGAAAAAAATGAAAGATGAGCGACGCGAAACTGGAAAAGATCTACATCCTCACTTATTCCGATAAGTTGCAGCAGCAGCTGGATAAAAGTCACAAATTTACGGTTCCGGTAAATGCGGAAACTTATACCCGTTCGCTGAAAGTAGATTATGATATCCGCCGGGAGCCAGGCAGTCAGAAAACAGAAGCCCGTTTTATCTCCACCATTCCGGAGGAACTCAAACTTGATTTCGTACTGGATGGTACCAATACCATTGAAGGGTATGGCTATCCCGGAATGGAAGTGCAGGCGCAGGTAAAACTGCTGCTGGACACGGTGTACTACATGGATGGAGAAACACACCGCCCCCGTTTTCTGAAAGTGTTCTGGGGCAAGCAGATTGCTTTTCCCTGCGTGATGTCTAACCTGGATCTGAACTATGTGCTGTTTAATGCAGATGGTAGTCCGCTCCGGGTGAAAGTCAGCGCCACTTTTCTCAACTACCGTGCAAAAGAAGCCAACGAAAGGGAGCAAAGTAAATCGTCTCCCGATCTGACGCATTACCGCGTGTTTAAACAGGGCGACCGGCTCGATCTGTTTAGTTTCAAGATCTACCAGGACCCTAAATACATGCTGCAGGTGGCAAGGCAAAACAACCTCACTTCTTTCCGGAGAGTGCCGGTTGGCAAAGAGATCTATTTCCCTCCATTCGATAAAAGCGAAGTATCATGAACGAAACAGGAATACCCAATACGTCTGCGCATGATGTAGCGAGTTACGACATCCTGTTGAACGGTACCCAACCGCTGAACGCTATGTATGAGGTGCTGTCACTGACACTGATCCAGGTGGTCAATAAAATACCGCTGGCTAAAATCGTGTTGCGTGATGGCGCCGCCGCTGATCAGAATTTTTCTATCAGCAATACCGACGACCTGCTGCCGGGTACAAAGCTGTCTATCAAAATTGGCCGCGATGGTTCCAATAAAGTTTTGTTCAAAGGGATCATCGTACACCAGGGCATCAAATTCCGCCAGGATGGTAACCCGGTACTTACGGTAGAATGCCGGGACGAATCGGTGAAAATGGCCATAGGCCGGCATAGCCGGTACTACGAAAAAGTAAAGGACAGTGAAGTGATCGAGCAGCTGGTCAGGCGATACAGCGGCCTGAATGCCGATGTGGAAGTTACGGATGTACAACATAAGGAACTGGTGCAGCATCACAGCACCGATTGGGATTTCCTGTTGTTACGGGCGGAAGTCAATGGCAAACTGGTGATAGCCGACCAGGGAAAGGTAAAGGTGAAGAAGCCTGATACCAGTGCTTCGGCAGTACTGCAACTTACCTACGGTTCCTCGCTGATGGAACTGGAAGCCGAAATGGATGCGCGTCATCAGTGGAGCAACGTACATGCCAGCGCGTGGGATTACACCGGGCAGCAACTGTATGAAGCGGAAAGTTCGTCTGCAGATTATGCAGAGCAGGGCAATGTTTCCGGTAGTACACTGGCTGGTGTGATCGGCTTATCCAAATACGAATTGCTGCATAGCGGCCGTCGTCCGGCGGAAGAACTGCAGCAGCTGGTGGGCGCGGCGATGCTGAAAAGCCGTCTGGCCAAGATCCGTGGCAGGGCAAAGTTCCTGGGCTTCTCCGGGATTACACCTGGCGATATGGTCACTTTACAGGGTATTGGTAACCGTTATAACGGCAATGCTTTTGTAACGGGCGTGCGGCATGAAGTAGCGCAGGGTACCTGGGATACGCATATCCAGTTTGGGCTGGAACCCGACTGGCTGGCGGAAGCCTATAAAGATATTTCTGATATTCCGGCCGCCGGAATGCTCCCTGCTATTCATGGGTTGCAGATCGGCAAGGTGGTGCAGCTGCAGGATGATCCTGATGGGGAACACCGCATCCTGGTGAAAATCCCGGTGATCGACAATGCAGCCAGAGGTATCTGGGTGAGGGTGGCCAGTCTCGACGCCGGCAACAACCGGGGCGCTTTCTTCCGGCCTGAAATCGATGATGAAGTGATCGTAGGATTTATCAATGATGATCCCCGTGATGCGGTGGTACTCGGTATGCTCAACAGCAGCGCAAAACCGGCTCCCATCACTGCGAAAGATGCCAATGATGAAAAAGGATTTGTGACCAGGAGCGGAATGCGTATTCACTTCAACGACAGTACGAAAACTATTATCATAGATACGCCGGCAGGCAACAGCATCACCATCGACGAAGCTTCTACGAGTATTCAGCTGAAAGATCAGAACAACAACACGGTGACGATGGATACTTCCGGTATCAAGCTGGAAAGCCCCATGAACGTGGAGTTGAAAGCAGGTGTAAACCTGGTGTTGTCTGCCGGCGCCGCCTTATCCATAGGAGGGGCCAGTATTTCAGCCAATGCAGATGGTGCGGTGGAACTGAAAGGCGCGCTGGCCAAGCTGTCGGCACAGGGTATCACGGAGATATCCGGATCAATGGTAAAAATTAATTAGCTGATATACACCCCAACATAAGTCATTTAAATTGTTAATCTCATGCCTCCTGCAGCTCGTCTCAGCGACTTTCATACCTGCCCCCTGTTTTCAGGACCGGTGCCGCATGTAGGCGGTCCGGTGGTAGGGCCTTGCGTACCCACCGTATTGATTGCGGGTATGCCGGCGGCAGTGGCCGGAGATATCTGCACCTGTGTAGGACCTCCGGATACCATTGTGAAAGGATCAGCTACGGTGATGATAGGAGGAAGGCCCGCAGCGCGTATGGGCGATCTGACTGCACACGGTGGTGTGATTGTGATGGGAGCACCCACTGTAATAATAGGCGGATAACAGATAAAATCAAGACACATGTTACAAAATGATCCCCGTTCATTTCTTGGTACCGGCTGGAAATTTCCACCCACATTCGATCTGCAAAGTGGTGCGGTGGAATTGGTCAGCAATGAGGCCGATATAAAAGAAAGCCTGGATATCCTGTTATCTACCAGTCTGGGAGAAAGAGTGATGCAACCCCGCTATGGATGCGATTTGCAGGACTATATTTTTGAACCGCTGAACGCCGCTATGATCGGCTTTCTGCGCGACCTGGTAGAAAACGCCATCCTCTTTTACGAACCACGTATTAAAGTAGATGAAGTGGGCGTAGTACCTATGGATAGCCCCGACCTGATTGAAGGAAGGTTTACTATCTCGATCGACTATACGATTGCCAGTACTAATTCAAGGTACAATTATGTGTATGATTTCTATTTGCTGGAAGCAGCACAAAAACCCTGACCGCCACCACGGTAACAGGGCCATCAATTAATCAGTTAAATCATGATCGTACATCCTTTTCAATATGAACCAGGCATCAGCCAGCGTAACCGGCAACTACCGGCCCTGGATGCAGCCTCCGCACCGATAGACGGGAGAAAGCTCGCCGACCTGCTCCATTATTTTGTACAGATGGCGCCGCAGGTCAATTATTATCAATACCAGGGCGCCACGCTGATCAGCGACTGGCAGCCTTTTTTCCGGAACAGCCTCCCGTTCCTGCTGGCGCAACTGGCAAAAACAAATACCAGCCAGTTAAACGACGATTTTGAAGGATATGTAAAACAGGTATATGCACACCCCGTAAAAGATACCATTCAACTCCTGATCGACTTTTTATATTATGATGTTATTGTGCCCGTTGCACAGTGGCAGGTGAGTTTTCATGGTACCGGCCTGGCCATGGAACGTAAGATAGAAGCTATTATCCAGCAGAAGTTACGGACACCCTTGTCCCGTTTTATCCAATTTACCAATGGCGCCGTAAAGCATTTTTGTGTGCGCCCGCTCGACCTTTCAGAAATAAAGAACAACGACATCTGGAACATTGATCCGGTGTTTTCCTACCTGGAATGGAATGAGAGTTTTCAGTATGCCGCCACCTCCCGGGAGAAGGCGCTGCTGCTGTTACAGGCTTACCAGTCCGTGTTTCAGCCATTTATAGATGCCGTTGCCGCGATTGCCGCACTGGCGCCGGACAGCATTGCGGAAAGCCTGCAACCCCTGAATGAAACCTATAAACAGCAACATACACCGCACCTGGGACTGCTCTTTGCTTTCCTGTATCTTTTTGGTCATACACAGGAGCAACTGAACGGGTTTACCCAGAAACATCTCGACTTTTTCTTCCAGCGGGTACTGGGACTGGTTCCTAAACCCCTCACGCCGGATCAGGCGCATGTGGTGTTTGAGCTGCAGCAACCTTTCCCGCAATACCTGCTGCCAAAAGGTACTTCCCTCCGCGATGGGAAGGATAAAAATAAATCTGATGTGCTGTTTCAGCTGGCAGATGAAATTGTGGTAGACAATGCCATCATCTCCAGTTTACGCACCCTGTATGTAAACCCGCTGACAGCCTTCAGAAAGAAGCAACAGAACGGGCAAACGCTGTGCTATGAAAAAGATTTTATAGAAGGAGTATATATCGCTACCCAGGCCAATATGGCGGATGGTGTGAGTAAGCCCTTTCAGGACGGCGCGCCGAAGAACTGGTTTACCGCCGGTTCCCGCTACAGTAAATTTATTGCCCCGGGTAAAACACAACCGGTACAGCATCCTTATGCCCGTTTAGGTTTTATGCTGGCGTCCCCGGTGTTATTACTACAGGAAGGAACCCGCAAAATTACGGTGAACATTGATTGTATTATTATTCCGGAAACGGGTAATTGCCCCACATCTCCCGAAGGCGTATTACTCTTTGATAACGGCTATCTGAACGAGTTGCAGAAGGTGCTCTCCAATACCTATATTTTCTTATCGGATGACCTTATTGCACAGGCGGAGCAAATGGGTGTAAACTCCGATAGCATTGGTACATTGCGCGATACGCTGTCGAAAACAGAATTTGCCGGAGATGGCGCCAGGGCCGTGCTGATCGATGGAAATCCAGACCATGCAACGCAATTAAATATCATAAATAATTTACCCGCAGCTGTAAAAGTGCTGTTTAAAAAACGCAAGGTATTCCAGCTGTTTTTTAGCGGCGAGAAGGAATGGATTGCACCACCGGAACTAGCCGTTATTAGTATTGCAAAAACTGCCCCTGGTTATAAGCTCACATTGGTGGTCACTTTACCACCGGAAGTTCCTGCGGTGACTTTTTATGATAAGAAAGCACTCAACGGAAATTATAATACCACCTTACCGGTATTACGGGTGGAAGTAGATCAGCAGATAAAGCTGGACCTGGATGAGTTTCTTGATGACGTGGGCGGCCAGGATTGTAACCGCTGCGTACTGGAGCGGCAGCAGGAGAATACCGCCACCGCTATTGCACTGTATCATTTCCTCCGCGATTTCCGCATTTCCGATGTTACCATCAAAGTAGATGTTTGCGGAGTTAAAAATATTATTGTACAAAATGACGAAACCGTACAGGATGTAAATGCACCTGTTTATCCCTTTGGTACCCGTCCTTCGCTTATTGATTTTGAGATACTGGATGGGAAGAAGAAATTTTCGACATTGGCTAAAGGTCCGAGTTTCTACATCGGCTCTACGGAAATATTCGGGAAGAAATGGGATCATGTGAATGTGAATATGAACTGGAAGGATAAGCCGTCGAATTTTGCCACTTACTATGGTGGCTACATACAGGGAGGCTTGCTGGAAGCTGATTTTAAGGTCCGTAAATATGTTTTGCAGGATGGCAAATGGTTTGAAAGCAGCGCGGGACCTGAGGCACTTTTCCAGCCGGCTGGAGATAATACCTGTGACCCCGGTAAAGTATATGGTTATTCGACAGCCCTGGCTAAGCCCGCAGACGCGAGCTATAAAACTGAATTCAGTCTCACAAGCGATAAAGTAGCCAGATATAATGCCGATACCCGTGATTATTTTGCCAAAATAACACTCTCTAACCAGGATTTTCTACATAAGGACTATGCATTTGTGCTGGCCAGGCAAATGACCGCCTTCAACCGCCTGCTGGACAATCCCAAAGACCCAAAGAACCGGATCGATACCGCCGCTTATTACAATTCAGTAGGAGCGCCGGTGGTATTTAATTTGAAAGAGCTGAAACAATTGGTAGATGATGCCTCCACTGATGCTGACAGCCTGAATAAATATATCAATGATCCTGCGCGTGGGCTGGACAGCATGATCCCCGGCGACGGTTTGTCGCCCTGGGTCTGGCATCCGCCTGCCGTGGATGCATTAACTATCCGCTACATTTCCAGGGGACCGAATGCGCCCGACTTTCCTGTGCGCCATGGTTTCTTTGAAGGCTTCAAAGGACTTACCTGGCTGGCAGACGACGTGAAAAAGAAACTGGATTCCATCAAAACATCGGTGACCGATACCGACACCTTGTCTGCCATTATTCCCAATGAACCCTGGACGCCCGTTATCAGCCAGATTTCCCTTGATTACAGTGCTACTGCTATCAGGGAAGATGTACAGTTGCTGCACCTCTATCCTTTTGAAGATACCTTCAAAGAAGAAGTGCTGGAACTGACACCTCCTTTGCTGCCGGTATTTTGTGATGAAGGTACTTTGTTTGTGGGGTTGAGTAAACTGCAACCCTACGGCAACCTGAATCTCCTGTTCCAACTGGCAGAAGCCACCGCAGATTCCGAATCCGATAAAGCAACGGTGAACTGGTACTACCTGGCCAGCAATAGCTGGAAACCATTGCGTAAAGGCTTTGAGGTGATTAAAGACGATACCGATGAACTTACGCGTTCAGGCGTCATCAATATTGCTGTACCCGGCGATATCAATACCGTCAATACCATCATGCCTGCCGGTACGTATTGGTTGAAAGCCGCTATCGGGGAAAATGTACAGGCGATCTGTGAAACCATTGGTGTGCATACACAAGCGGTGCTTGCCACCTTTAGTGTGATGCCGGAAAACGATGTGATGCGCCTGGGTGAAGTATTGAAGGCCGGTGGCATCACCAAACTCGCGGATGCGGATGCACATATCAAAACAGTGACGCAACCTTATGATGGCTTCAACGGCCGTTTGCCGGAAGCAGACGGACACTTTTATATCCGCGTCAGTGAACACCTGCGGCATAAGGGACGGGCTATACAGTCGTTCGATTACGAAAGACTTACGCTGGAAGCTTTTCCGCAACTTTATAAAGCAAAATGTGTGAACCATACCCTGGGGTTGGGCGCGATTAAATACCAGCGGGATTGTATTGCTGCCGGCGGTTATATTGTAGTAGCGGTGATCCCTGATCTGCGGCAGCTCTCAGCGGGTAATCTCATGGAACCCAAGGTGCCGTTGAGTTTACTGGAGAAAATACATACCTATCTGAAGCAACGTTCTTCGCCGTTCGTAAGACTCAAAGTGACGAATCCAAGGTATGAAAAGGTGAAAGTGGATATCACTATAAAAATCTATAAAGGAAAAGACGAGAAATACTATACGGATAAGCTGAAAACAGACCTGCAGGAATTTTTCGCCCCCTGGGCGATAGGAAAGCTGGATAAACTATCCTTTGGTCAGATCGTGCACCAGGCTGATGTGGTGAGATTTGTAGAGCAGCTGGATTATGTGGACTATGTTATTTGTCTGACGATGCAGCATGAACTGGAGTCTTCGCCAGCTGCGGATATGGAACCACACACGCCCCGTTCTATCCTGGTAAGTGGCGATATCAACGTGAGCTTAGAAAAGACCGGGGACTGCCGCGATGCCGCTATCTATGAAGCCCCGCAGGAAACCGACTGCAACATTCCGGAACCCCTGATACCACCTTGTAAGGCAATACAGGCGCCGCCTGAAGAGCCACAAGGTCCTATCATCAACTAATTACATTGTTATGGCTGAGGACATCAATACAAAAAATGTGATCAAAAAAAATGATCCTGCATTTCCAACGGAGCTGGATTTTGAAACACTCCGGAGTGAAGGCATCGGCTACCTGGGCCAACTTTCCGGTAAGATCTGGACAGATCATAACGCGCATGATCCGGGCATCACCATCCTCGAAGTGCTGTGTTATTCGCTGCTGGACATGGGATACAGAACCAGTTTGCCTTTTGAAGACCTGCTGAGTATGAATCCCGGTGGTGCGCAGAAAGAAGACAATTTTTTCACTCCCGCACGGATACTGACCGTGAACCCACTCACCATCACCGATTACCGAAAATTGCTGATGGATATTGATGGTGTGCGCAATGCATGGCTGGAAATCGCCGGCGATGTACCACCTGAAATACATTGGTCGGCAGCAGGAGAGAATAGTCTTATGTGCCGTGGAAAGGACTTTCAGGAAGGGTATCAGGACGATATCACCCTGGTGGAATTAAATGGCTTATACAATATTTTCATTGAACCGGAAACGCTGCCGGAAGACAGCCAGGAGAGAGCGCAGGCGCTCAGTGATCTGAAAGAAAAGATTCGCAGGGCGTTGATGGCGCACCGTAACCTGTGTGAAGATTTTTACAATATTACTATCCTGTGTCACGAGGAGATAGGTGTGTGCACAGAAATTCAGCTGGAAGAGGGGGCAGACCTGACTACAGTACTGAATGAACTGGTGTTAAGGCTCTATAACTTTTTCTCTCCCCGGGTGACCTTTTATACCCTGCAACAGATGTTACAGGAAAAGCAGGTGGCGATGGAAGATATTTTTGCGGGCAGGGCTTACGCTGCCGGCAGTCATGGTTTCATTGACACCACCGAACTGAATGCCATCACCCGGCCCACCGAAATACACGTGTCCGACGTATATCATGTGATGTTTGACGTAGCGGGAATTGCCACTGTTTCCGGTCTCAGTATAGCCGGTTACGTGAGTGGCAGTACTTCGCCGTCGGCTTCCACGCTGGGCAAAGCCTGGATTCTCCCATTGCTGACAGGGCATCTGCCGGTGTTGTCGCTGGCGCTCAGCCGTTTTGTATTTAAACGCGGCAGTGCCACCTTTACTTTTGATGGTAATAATCTGCAGCAATATTTAAACGGCGCTTTGCTGAATGGGACCAAAGTATGGTACGAGGCTACTTCCGCCTACCTGGATCAGCCGGTGCCGGCTGGATTTTACCGGGAAGACCTCGGCAACTATTACTCCCTGCAACGCGATTTTCCCAGGGTATATGGGATCGGCGACGGAGAACTGGGCAACGATGCTTCGCCGCTGCGTAAAGTGCAGGCATGGCAGCTGAAAGGCTTCCTGTTGTTCTTTGATCAGCTGCTGGCTGATTATCTTGGGCAATTACAACACCTCCGGGATCTTTTTTCCATGTCGCCGGATGCTACTCCCCAGACTTATTTCAGCGGTGGCATCACCGATGTTCCCGACCTCGACAAACTATTACGTTTTCAGCAGGGCGGTTTCTATGCCGATCTGGGCTGGAAACAAAATGATACCCTGATGCTGCCGGTAGCGCGGGAAATCCTGAATGAACTACATACGGGCGTTACCGTTAAAAAGGATGTGATCCAGCGCTGGCGGAATAAATATTACAGCTTCGACTATCTCACTGCCCGGAATACAGCCGTTGAGCAGTTGATGCTGGATATGACCAACCGTGATAACAACGCCAACATTACGACTTACCTGTTCGGGGATAGTTGCTGGTGTTTCGTGATTGCCACGCCGGGGAGGGACTATGTATTGCTTGGCTGCCGTTATTATCCTTCACAGCAGAAGGCAAAAGAGGCGGCACAATCGGCCATTTTCCTGGCCGCATACACGGAAAACCTGCGCCCGTTTGGTTTTAAGAATTCCGCCAACAAAGATCAGTATGCGTTTGATGTGGTGTTCAGCCTGGCAGATTACCAGGGCTACCTCCGGAAGATTGTGGAAGACAAAGCCCTGTATCAGCAGCGTCGTGAAACGATGCTGAATCATTTGCTGGCCCGTTTTGCAGAAACATTCACCGATTATGCGTTGGTGTTATATGGTATCAACGACCGGCAGGCTGCAGCAGATAAAGGGCTGCGCGCTAAGGCGAGTTTTCTTTCGGGGTACGATGTGTTCAGCAGCAACCGTGGGAAAGCGTACGATTACCGCGTTAACAAATGGAATACTTCCAATACTTCCGGTTATGAGCAACGGGTGCTCGCACTGGCAGGTATCGATAAAAGAAATCGTCATTACTTATGCCCCTTTATAGTAGGACCTTATGAAACCTACTTTTACGCAGAAATCCGCGATGCGGAAGACCAGGTATTATTTAGAACAGCGAACTATGTAACAGCAGCGGATGCGTCTGCAGCACTGGTACAACTGGCCCAACAGCTGCAACATCCGGAAAAGCTGATCCGGACAGATGATGTAGTGAAAAGCGAATACGGTGTAAAAGTGCCCCTGAGCGCCGGGTACGCTTCCCTGGCTATCCCGGCGGCTACGCCGGAAGAAAGGGATCAACGCCTGCAACAGATACAGGCGTATTTTGCGGAGCCACCTCTCAGCGGGGCCACAGAGATCAGCCGTTATGATCACTTTATTGAAGTAACAGGTGCAGACGGAAAGCTGCTACTACATTCCCATACAGCCTATCCGGATCAGCCGGGAGCTGTAGCTGCTACTGATGCACTGCTGGCAGAAGTAAAAGAAGACGACTGGCAGGTGTCGCCCCCACAGGAACTGCCATCGCTTCATTTATTGCCGGTTAATGCCACACATACCACCTTCATCAACCTGGATGCTTTCCAGGCAGATAATATTCAGCAGAAAGGCGGCAAATTGCAGGTGCAGATCAGTATTGAAGAAGACGCCTTTATCATGTTCACTTCTGCCACACTCGTGAAAAGCGAGCAACAGGCAACTGATGAATTTCACCTGCTGTTGCAACTGGCCGCCGCTCCCACCAGCTACCTGGTACGGCAAAATCCGGATGGCAGGTACGAAATAGTACTGGTAGAACGAAGCGATGTAAAAGCCACTCATCCCGGCTTGTTTGATGAGGAACTCCAGGCAGAAAATACGGTGCTGCATATTCAGCAGATTGTACAGGCACAATTGTACCAGGTATCTTACTCGAAACAGCCTGCTGCCTGGAAATACAAGGTGCAGTTGCAGGGAATGGAAGGAAAGCCATATGCGTTTAACAGCGATACTGAGTATACTACCGATGAACTGGCACAAACAGCCATGGATCATTTTACAGCTTCCCTGGATGGATTGGAATTGCAAACAGAAAAGGGCGCCCGCCCTGCTTTGCAGCATGCGGCATTGAATACCAAACTGACTGCCACCGCAGCGGCTTCCGGCAAACTGCAACAGGCCCTGTCGATGGCGCAACTCAGAAGTGGTCACGTTCCGGCTGATATCTCCGGATATATTCATGCTACCAGCACCACCGGAACCGATGGTAATCAGCTGGATACCTATGTATACCGCGTCATTAATAAAACGGGTTGCATGGCAAGGTATCCTAAAACCTTTGCGGATAAAGCTACGGCAACGGATAAACTGAGTACGCTGCGCAGTATTGATCAGCAGGGAATCGATTACCTCGAAATCTGTATGGGAGGGGAGGATGTGGTGACCTGTGTAAAAGATCCCCAGACACAGGCAATAAGCTATTACTATGTGATCCGGGGTATTGAAAAAACTTACAAGGCGCCAGGTTATCCCACTGTTGAAACGGAATATTTGCGGAGCTATAAATCTTACCGCTCGGCTGCAGAAGCCATCAGTGCTTTTCAGCAGCAATACCTGCAACTGGTACATATTGCCGGAGATCCTGCTGCTTACGGCAGCAGCATTCTCCTGGAAGGAACGCCGGCAGCAGATCCGAAAAACATACCACTGGCCATTGTGCCCGCAGCCACCATTACACAGTTTGGCGGAAACGCTGCCCTGCTGGCCATTGTGCCGCATATTATGCGCAGCTTTCCCTATCATTGGCTGAGTAATGTACAGCGGCTACGGGTTAGCCTGTACGATATTACCCGGAAGGAAAGGATCTGGAAACTCTGCGAGTGTTTTACTGATATGCCTTCCGCCTGTGAAGGGTTACAGCTATTCCTCGCTCTGGCCAGGTACGCCGGTAACAGCGGGGTGCGTTTGAGTGAATGCAGTTGCCGCTACCAGGTGGTAATGAATGAAGTCTTACTGGAGAGTGTTGCACATTATAATTCCATTGCCGACGCCTGGGGAACGGAAGGGAAAGATGCTGCCGGACAAGGTTTGTATACTGGATTGGAATTATTGCTGGATGCCACCCGATGGGGTAACAGCGCCTATTACGGAGAAGTAAAGAACGACTCCTGTTACAGCTTTAAGGCGGTGAAAAAAGGTTATCGTCTCGCCGTACATCCTTACTCCTACAATACAGAATCGGATAGAACGCAATACCTGGAACAGCTACAGGTAATTGGTCAGCAGTTATCCGGTACCTGCCAGGTGACATTGGAAGTAAGCCCATTTTATGCAGGCAATTATTTTCAGCTGCAAATACTGGCTGCCGGAGAAGTGGTGTTGTATTCCGCCCGGCAATATCCTACCGATGCGAATGCGGCGGGTGCTAAGGAAGACTGGTTGTTTGAGGTGTTATCGTTGTTGTGGAACCGGAACAATTACGCCATCAGTAAAGATGGAACCCGTTTTGAACTTTCCGGCAACGGTACCTTGAGCGGTTATTATAAGCCTGCCGGTACCGGCGTTTTATCAGATAAGGACAAAGACGAATGGATAAAGAAATGGCAGCAGCTGGCGCTTTATTACCCGATACGAAGGGAGAAAACCGCTTACGGCTATACGTATTCTTTTCGCTTATATAACAGCAGTTTTACACCGCAGGAAGAACTGCCCGATGAAACAACGGGTTGTAATTGCGATGCACCGCCACCAGTTGCCAAACCGGGCGCCATTGTATGGGAAAGTGCTGCGCAGTACTATTGTTTAGCAGCCGCTGTGCTTGAATTCAAAAGGTTTTGTGCGGCATTGGCCAATACAGATAATTATCAACCTTCGCTGGGAGAAAGTTGTGGTCCGTTTGGTATTGAACTGGTAGATGGTACCTATGTACTGGCACTTAATCCGCAATGTTATTCTTCCCTGCCTGCGATGCAGGCGGCCATCGATCGTGCTGCCGCTGCTATCAATGATGAAGGCATGCATGTGGTAGAGCATATCCTGCTTCGGCCAAGGAATAATGATGATTGTCAGTGTTTACTACCGGCCAAACCGGAGCCGTTGTGTGAACTACCCTGGAATGAAGAGATCGTTGGCTACGATACACCGCCCGATCATCCGAGTTTAGTCACCACCGTTATACCATTTGCTGATCCCTATTCTTTTGTAGCCACCATCGTACTGCCTGGCTGGCCGGTGCGTTTCCGGAATGATACTACCCGGGCCATGATGGAGCACCTGCTGCGCAAAGAAGCCCCTGCACATGTGCTGTTAAACATACTATGGGTACGCCCGCGCAGCTTCTGTGAGTTTGAAACCCTTTATCGCAGATGGTTGCAGCACCTTGCCTGTAAACCAGTGTGCGGCGATGATGCACATATCCAATGCTGCCTGATCTGCTATCTTTTTGGACAGATAGATACCATGGATACGGTTTCCGATACGGCCATTGATCCCGGTTGTAACCAGGTGAGTCCTTCCTGTTTCGAGGTGAAAGATAAATGGGAATCTGATTTTGGCAGCTGGATCAACAGCAAATTCCATCAACGTTGCCAGATGGAGGAAATAGATTGCCTGTCGAATGAAATTCCCGCTGTACCCGGAAGAATACTGACTGATACGCGTGTGGTGAGGGACACTGTAACTGCAACACCGGAAGCAGCAGTAGCTGAAAAAGCAGCAGGGGTAACGGTAACGGATATACCGGAAGCCCCGGTGGCGGCAACACCCGATGATGCGGCATACGCTACTCACCGGACGAATTCCCCCGAAGACATATTGCTTCGCGATAGAAAAGGCCGTCAGCGTATGTCGAAGTACAAACAACAGATTCTTCCTGTAGATCCTGACAATATCGTAGACGCGGAAGCATATGACCGCACAGAGAAGTTCATGGAAGGTGGTCCGGTGAATATGCACAAATACAGCACCCTGTCAGAGTTCCTGTTAAAGCATATGCCTTCCGGTAAAAAGATGGCAGCCAGCGAACAGGCATTGCTGCTGCGCAATATTACCTGGTTGTGCCTTGATCAGTTGTTGCTTCGCAGGCCAGTGGCTATTGGAGCACCTGAAAAGAAACAGCTGCAACAGACATTACGCAAAATGAAGGACAAAGGAATAAACCTGTCGGCCCTGGCAAAAGACTGGAAGCCGGAGGAACTGATTTCTGATGAAAATGAAGATCTGGCGGCACAATGCCTGCGCTGGATGAAATAAGTGATGATGATGTTACATAGGATCCGCAAACAAACACTCCTGCTGACCGTACATAACAAAGAAACGGTATTTACCTGGCAACACCAGGTAACAGACCTGTACTGGAAAAAAATCATCCCGGCGCTGGAGCAGCTATTCGACAGTATCAGTACGGAAGATGTGGTCATCTATATCGACCGCCTCGAAATTGATCTGGGGAAGATAGAAGCCAGGGACCTGGAGAATGATCAGTACGTCGCTTTACTGGTGGCCAAAGTCAGCGAAGCCCTGTTTCTCTTAAAAATAAAAGGACCCAGCTTTAAAAGCCTGCCGGAGCATGCTTTTGATCAATGGTGCTACTATATGGAACAAGGGGCGCTTCCATGGAATGCCGGTCGCCCGGATACCGCCTGGTATCAGCAGGTATTGCAAACACTGGCAACCAGCTATGGTGCTATCGCTTATCTAAAGAAGCAGTTGATAACATCTCCCGATTATTTGCGCCGCATTGTTTTCCAGCACCCACGGGCTTTCCTGGCGCAATTGCTGGGTACTATCACGGCAAAGAACCAGGTACACTGGGAATTGTTGATACAACAACTCTATGAAGCCAGCGGCAGCCTTATTTTTGCAAAGGAATCATTGCTGACGGAAGGAGCCTTTGAACAGGACTGCTGGCAGTCGCTGTTGTTGCAGGCAGCGGAAGATCCTGCCAGCAGTGAAGTAGTTTTCCTTCATCGTTTACTCATCACAACAGCACCTGTATTACTTACTGATATGGATGCCCTGCAAACGCTATGCGGGCGTAAAGACTGGCAGAAGTTACGTGGTGTGGTATCGGATTATATTACTACCCATCCATCGGCGCTGCAAAAGAAAGTGACTACGGTAACGGATATACCGGAAGTGTTGCCTAATGAAAAAGCGATTGCTGAAACTGAGCTACAGGCAGATACCACCGAAAAAAATACTTTTTATGTAATGCATGCGGGCATCATCTTACTGCATCATTGGTTGTCGCCCTTGTTCCGGCAACTGGAATGGACGGACGGCAAACAGTTTATCAATGCAGCTGCCCGGCAAAAGGCGATCCTGTTGCTGCATTATATGGCCACCGGGCAAACGGAGGCCGAAGAATTTGAGATAGTATTACCCAAGCTGCTCTGTGGCTGGCCATTGAAGCAACCCCTGGATACCAGGCTGACGCCGGATCCGGCGGCGATGGAGGAAGCAGACGGGCTGCTGGAAAATGCGATCCAACACTGGAAGATATTAAAGAATACTTCGGTAGATGGACTAAGGGAAGGGTTCCTTCAGCGCTCCGGAAAACTTACCATGGGCGAAGACAAGCATCAGTTACAGATGGAGTCTGGTGTGATAGATATGCTGCTGGATCATCTGCCCTGGAATATCAGTATCATCAAATTAAACTGGATGAAAATTCCGCTGCATGTACAATGGCGATAGCGTCTGGTACTGCAGCTTTCCGCGAATATGAAAACAGTTACCCCCCGCACGGCTACTGCCGCCCCGCATCGGGCCGGTCAACCCTTTTTCAACAAAGGGAAAGGGGGATTTTTTTCCAATGAAAAAAGTACTGGTTCCTTTTTCCCTGGTCAGCCGGTGGTTCAGACAAAACTATCTGTAGGAGAACCCGGAGATCATTATGAAAAAGAAGCAGATGCCACGGCCGATAAGGTGGTACAGCGATTAGCCCAGCCGGCGCCGGCAACGCCCGTAGAGGGAAGCCCGTTGCAGCGCAAAAGCCCGGCTATACAATTGAAATGTGCTGCCTGTGAACACGAAGAACAGGAGCAAAAAGAAGAACAATCCGAAAAGAAAAAACCGGGTTTGCAACGCAAACCTATCTTTGATACCGGTGGCCCGTCGGAGATCCGCCTGCAACCGGCTGGCTCCGGAGGCGCCGCTGTAGCTGCACCGGCAGTGGAAGCAGGCATTAGTAGCAGTAAAGGCAAAGGGCAGTCGATGGCGCGGGATGTGCGGCAGGATATGGAAGGTGCTTTCGGGAAAAGTTTTGAAAATGTACAGATCCATACCGGCAGTCATGCTGCCGGTTTGAACAATAGTTTACAAGCCCGGGCTTTCACGCACGGGAATGATATTTACTTCAATCAACGCGAATACAACCCCGGGTCAGATAGCGGCAAACACCTGCTGGCCCATGAGCTCACACATGTATTGCAGCAGAATACGCTGACACCAGCCGCGATGCCGCAAATGGTACAGCGGGAAGGGTTGCTCAGCAGCGTGGTGAGTACAGTGGCAGGCGGTTTGGGTGACCTGGCAGATCTGCTGGGGATCAAGATCCCGGAATCGCCGTTGGAGGCAGCGGAGATGATCCTGGATGCGGCTTCCGGTACGGCGGCACAGGTGGTGATCAGTACCATCCCGGGCTTGCCGGCAGCCCTGCTGATGCTGAAAGGATTTGTGGCAACGGTGAAAATGATCCAGGAAGTGATTGCACATAAAGAGCAGATCCTGGCCGAAATAAAAGCATTTATAGAGCAAAAGATAGACGCCATTGGTCCGGCAGTACAGAAATATTTCTTCTCCCTGCCTTTCGCAGACAGGCGGCACCTGGAAATTATCTGGGACGACTATTTAAAGCCCATGCTATCGCATCTCAAGGATAACTGGTGGGAAACGATCAAAGAAACCGTTCACGACCAGCTCTATCCTTTTGAAGGCATCACCACCGCTTTTGAAACCGATCCTAAAAATCAGAAAGGATTGGGTAAAGAGATCGCCACCCTGATGAAAGATGCGAAGCTGGCGATCCATGAATTGAAAGAACTGAATGTAGGCAAGTTCACAGATCAGTTCCTCTATGTACAGAAAGATTTGCTGAGTATAGCCAACCGTTTCTATGGATGGGTGGCTATTGTGATTGTTGCCTCCGAAACCGTGATGGGATTGGTAGGCGGCGCTGCTGCCGGTGGCGTAGGAGCTGCGCCGGGAGCGGCAGCGGGCTTTGGAGCAGGACTGGCAACAGCAGGCAGCATCGGCGAAGGTTTACTGGCAGCTACCATAGGCACGGAACTGCTGGTGATTTTGAAAAGTGTACTAAGCCTGAACAGCATTGAGGCCTGTGCCAAAGATGGCGCCCTGGCCGCAGAAAATGATAATTATTACAAACGCATTGCGGAAGGATCTATCAGTACAGCCATGATGCTGGCTTTACTGGCCCTGGCCTGGGTGGGCGGTAAAATTGCCGGCGCCATCCTGAAGCAGGTGGTGAGTTGGTTGCCGAAGGACTTGCAGATGCTTATCGCCCGCTATCTCCGGTACATAGAAATGGGAGCGAAGGGAGAAGTAAAAAATGGTAAGATCAAAGGAGAAACAGAAACGCCGGGTGCGAAAGGGGAAGCGCCTAAAATTGAAGCGGAAGGCAACAGTATTGATGGGAAACGTAAGGTACAGGTAGATGAAAATGGTAAATGCCTGGTGTGCGCTTCGCCCTGTGATGATATCAGATTGAAATACGACAAGGAAATTAAGCTGGATAACCGCATGCGTGGTGGTACACCGGATGCGTTTGAAACCCGGCTCAGGAATATCGAAGCAAGAGCGGATCTGACCGAGCAACAGAAATTGGCGCTTTATGAAAATGTAGAACAGGAAATCGCTAATTTCAGACAACGGTTTAAAGACCTCGCCATCGAAGATGGAAAGGTAGGTCCGAAGAAAGATGCAGAAGCCAGCGCCGTGTTACAGGCAGAGCAGACGGGCCGCCTGAAAGGAAGGGCCAGAAGACCGGATACTGACAATGGAGAAGCACCACATGATTTCGCGATGGTGGATGAGAAGAATAAACTGATTAACTACGTGGAAATAAAAACACCGGTTGAGCCAACATTGCCAAACGGCAAGACCTACGGCGTAGATCTGCAGGCAAAGGACATCGGTCTGAAAATACAGAAATATACCAGGGATGTGGAAGTAGTAGTAGATGTAGGTAACCTTACACCGGCAGAAAAAGCTACTTTCCTTAAAGAACTGGATGCCATCATGAAAGGGCCGCCAAGCCCTATTCCGGATGGTACGAAGCGGGTAATTATCATCAACAATTAAAGCAACAGGCATGGATCAGATCAACAGCAAAAATTTACAGGAAGCCATCCGGGAACATGAGCAATGGCTGGATAACGGAGGGGATAATAGTGCCGGAAACCAACTCCGGCTGGGTGATGTCAGGTTTGCTGATGCAACACTGGATCATTTGTCGGTGCAGGAGAGCCTGTTGTCGTACTGCGTTTTTGAAAATGTAGTTTTTGAAGATGTAGATTTTTCTTTTGCAGATGTGCTATACTGTACCTTCATTGATTGCCGGTTTGTGCATTGCAGTTTCTTTAAGTGTAATCTGTCCTATTCCCGGTTTGAACGTTGTGAAATGATCAACAGCAATGGAAAGCGGGCGGATTTTACCGGCACCATATGGAAAGACGTAGCATTAGCAGATACCTCTCTGGAAGCGGCCTGGCTCATGAATACGCAAATGGAACAGGTGCGCATGGAAACGGTGTCCCTGTCGGATGCACAGATCAGTGAAAACGTATGGCGTAACCCCGGGCCATTTACAAACATGCAGGTGGAGAGAACACAGGTAATGGAGGTGGTGATAGAAACAAAAGAAGGCACGCGAAAGATAGATGATGCAGCAGCTCTGGCTGCCTATTTCAAAGAAGAACCGTTGTTTGAATAAAATAGTCTGATATGAAGAAGCACCCCAAAAACTTAAACAATAAACAGGCGGAAAGTGATAAGCCTTTTTTCAGCAAAGCTGAGGGCGGGGATTCTTTTTTCAGTAAAGCCCCTGATAGTACCCTGCAAAAGCAACCCGCAGATACAAAAGCCAAAGATACCGCCAACGCCGCAGTGGCAGATGCTTGTAAATCAGACAAGACGCCGGAAGCCAAATGGGCCAGTGATAATCCAGGTAAGATTTTCGGGGTGGAAGATACGAGTGCCGGTAAAGCCAGCAGCAACGAATTAATTTTCTGGAATTATTGCGTGGGTGAAACAGATATGCGTGATGCACACCGCCAAAGGCTAAACGAAGTAGGCGATCGTTGGGTAGAGTTATTAAAAAAAGACAGCTCTTTACAGGTGAAGCTACAAGGTGCGGCCAGTACCTCCGGCAATGCAGACAGCAACAAAGCACTGGCAGGACAGAGAGCGGCGGTGATCCGTGATTTCCTGATCGCTAAAAAAATTCCTGCCAACAGGATTGTGATAGATTCCACTACCAGTCCGAGAAGCCTGGCGCCGGAAACTTCTCCGGAAAATCAGGCGCGTAACCGGCGGGTGGAACTGTTCCTGTTCAGGCCCACGCCGGTTGTATCCAAGTTGCCACCCTGGGTGGATGTGGATGTACAGAACCTGATCATAAAACAACAGGGAATTCCCACGCCCAAGCCCACTTTTAATGAGGCGGATAACTTTTTCGCCCGCACTCATTTTTCCATGGCCGCATCGGCCGATATCACGCTGACGTCCCTGGGTGGCACGGGTGTTGGTTTTACGCAGATCCTCACGCGCGACACGCTGATGGCGCAATACAGCGACAATGCCGGTCGCACGATGCTGCTCGACTACGCCAATTGCAACCTGTTACCTTGTAAAGATCTGGAAAACGCTACCAGTGGCTTTGCTATAGATGGATTGAGTATGTTCAACTCAGGTCCGGGTACTACCAAGGGTAAGATAGGTCTCCGGGATCGCCCGGGTGCGGTATTCCCCCTGCATTACCCGGATGCAAAAAAAGGGCCTTTCCATCTCACACATTATTTCTGGCTGATGAATTTTGCAGTGGTGCTGGGTGTGCGCGAAATGGGTGCTTTTATTCCATTGAATCATGCGTTCTGGAGTGTGACCGGTTCGGAGAATGTAGATATCAAAAAGAAGCAGACCAGCGGTCTGGCGCCGATTTCGATTATCGGCGACTGGCAACCGGGAATGGCGCCAGGCCTGGACCTGGAAGCCATTTATGGAGGTCCTACCTGCCGGTATGTGAGACGGTCAGAAAGTAATAATGGTCAGGGCGTTTGTGTTCCTAACCAGACAATTGAATAAAACGGAAGCACGTGGCCAGACCAAATGCACAAATACAACCAGCGGGATTAAAAGCTACGGCTCCTCAACAGCGGGAAGGTCCTTTTTTTGGTACCTCTCCGGTGAAGGAATCTTTTTTTCAGCCCGTCATTCAGCGGCAGGCGGAAGGAGATACGGGGACACAGGAAGTGGCACCGGACGTAGAACAGCAGCTTGCCCAAAGTAAAGGCGGCGGCTCGCCGCTACCTGCGCGTCAGCAGCAGGATATGGGCCGTGCTTTTGGCCGGGATTTCAGTGCGGTACGTATCCACGAAGATGCAGGAGCGGCCCGGCTCAGCGGGCAGTTGCAGGCAAAAGCTTTTACGCATGGCAATGATATCTTTTTTGGTGCGAATGAATACAGCGGCGACAAGGAAGGGAAACACCTGCTGGCGCATGAACTGACGCATGTGGTGCAGCAGCGCCCGGCCTCCGTGATTGCCCGTGCACCGCTGGCGCCATTTGTTAATTCTCCTGTAGACAGGAGCGACAAAACAACGTTGCTGGGAGATGGTACCGCTGCCAATGAAGGCATGTCGCTGGAGGAGTTCAGCAACTATACGCTGCGGCAATCCGATTGGTTTATTGATCCCTCGCTGAAGAAGCCGGCCGATCGCAATGCCTTATGGTCGTTGCTGAACCGGCTGAGATCAGATGATTATTTAATTCCGGGTGCAGGCGACGTGAAAATAAAAGACCTGGTGGCATTGAAACCCCCGCAATGGCAGGCGCTGTCTGCTTTTGGACGTGGTTGTCAGCAGGTGGACACGGTGAAAATACAGGATAGCACCCCGCCATTGGCTAAACGTATTGAACTGGGCGTAGCCTTACAACAGCTGGAAGCGCTGATGGGCGGGCATGTACTCAATAATTCGGTGTCAGAGCAACAACTGATAGACCTGGTGGCTTCCTGGAAAGTGCTGTGGAAGAAACTCAAAGACTACTGGAAAGATTTCCAGCCGCATTTACAGCAATTGTATACGCCTGGAGCAGGTGCAAGGGGAGCGGAGTTTCAGAAGATAATAGATATGCTTACGGTTACTTCTTCCGACGCTTTTTCGGAATTAAAGGGAAAGGTGCGCAACCTGCACCGGTTTTCGATTCCTGCGTTGAATAAACTGAAAGCGAATTTTAAAAACAGGTCCAGGAAAGCCCCGCTGCATCTTATTCTGCACACAGGCGACGATGCCGGCGCCTTCCAGGATTCTGCCGGTCTTTTTGAAGACCTGATCCTCAATTCACCTAACCTGGTGTTAATGCTGGAGGGACAAGCTTCGCTGAAAACCATTACCAATAAGCTTCCGCAGCTGGCGAAAACATACGGACAAAAAGATGCCACCGGAAAATACCGTATTGAGCAGGTGATTATTGCGGGGCATGGTTCTCCCTATAGCCAGGAGCTGGCGGGCACACCAAGTATGAAGAATGGTATAGTAAATTATAATACCGAAAGCCTGGATGTAAGCAATGCTGCATCGAAAGCCAGAACACAGGCCTTGCTGGATGTGCTTATCCGGCAGTTGCCCAACAACCCGGCTAAGGCGCGAATCATCTTTGCAGGTTGCCTGGTAGGGGCGCATGAGATCCCTGCGGGTACGCCGGCAGCCGGCGTTGCACCGTATATGGCAGCGAATCCGAATCTGAGCGAGTTTACAGCGCAACGTATTGCGGCACAGAAGAAAGGCGTGGCGATAGAAGCAGCGCGTGCATCCGTAGGATTGAGTGCTACCAAACTCAGGGACCCTGTTACAAACGATATGCATATTATTTATCCCTTTGATCCGAAAGCATTGGGTGATGCGCTTACTTATATAGCAGAAGGTATGGAGGCAGAAGGGGTGATGCGTGCTGCAGTGGAAATAGCGGCTAAAGATCCGAAAAATGCGACTGCGCAGCTCAATAACCGGTTGGCATTTGTTCCGGCAACTCCGGGTTGGTGGAATGATTGTACGGTGGGAATGGTGAAAGTAGCGTTGGATGGGGTAGGCGTAGGTAATGTGAGCCTGGCCAGGTTGCAGGAACTGGCAGAAGTAGCGCGTTTCCCATTCCTGGCTGGATTTGGCCTGGAGTACGGTATTACGGCAGATCATTTTGTACAGCAGGTAAATCCACTGGTGAGTGCGCCGCTGATTTATAAAAAGATGCTCACAGAAACGGTGCTGAAAGCCCCTACTGAACTTTCCGAACAAATAGGACGGCTTATCATGGAGCAGGGCTGGATGGTACTGAATCCTGGCAGGGAAGCGGCCTTCCTGACCTATATAGAAAGTTTGCCGGCCGGCAGGGTCAGGGATGTAATGGAAGTACTCGACCCATTCACATTAGGTAAACTCGATGCGAGTCTCTTTGCGGCAGCTGCGCCGCGCAGTATAGGCCGGCTCCGGCTGGCTATTGCGTGGCTGGAGCGGGACTCTTCCAACGCGTTGGTAAAAGCATTCCTGGAAAGCGAAATTATTAATACCGCTGCAGGTCCCACGTTGTCTCCTGCACTCACTGCTCAATTGGGCAGCCGGAAGCCGGCGGAAATTCTTGGTTTGCTGGAACGTCGTGCACCACGGTCTATGGTGCCGGGAGATAACCGTCCTGCTGCCAATACCCAGCTTCCGGGTGAGGTGGAGAACACCTTGCTGATAAAGGCCAGCAACCGTAAGGCAAGGGTGACTGCTGCTACAACGCTGAATGTGCGCAACGGCCCGGATACCAAACACAAAGTGATTGGTGTGGTGAAACCGGGCGAAAAAATACAGGTGGCGGGCATCGTAGATACCTGGGCTGCCATTGATTTCTATGGAAAATTGGGTTTTGTTATAAAACGTGGAATTTCTCCGTATTGACGGTGCTTCCCGGGAATAATGAATAGCAGCAATACCCGGTATGAAAATGATAATGGGAGATGAATACCGAAGTATCCATCTCCCGGAAATAAAAAAATAACAGGAGAGGATCGCGATGGTAGTCCTTCCCGGAAAAGATGAAAAGAATGAGTAACTGGAAAACATTGACAGGTGGCGGCGGCAGCAGGATGATCCTTCACGGTGAATACGCGGTGGCGGCAGAACTGCACCGGATAACGGTATGGAAGAAGGAGCAGCTGTGGTGTCAGCAAACGGTTGATAAGCCCCAGCCGGGCTTCCCCAGGCTGGTGAACGACCAGTTATATTGGGGTGCCGGTGTCATGAACCTGACTACCAGGCAATGGCAGGATATTCCGGGTATATGGAACACATTGGCATCGCAGGCTGCAACTAACTATGACGGTTACACGCCAACGGTTTTTTCCTGGTCGCCGGATGCTGCTGTTGTCGCCGTATCCGTAAAGTGGACCGGTCAGCCGGGACCGCCACCCGCAAAGGTACTGTTACTGAACAGCGAAGGGCAGCTCCTGCAAACACTCTGGGAAGACAGCGATCTGCCGGTAGCGGCGCTGTATGTCAGTGATAAATGGATCCTGGCAGGTACCAGGCAATTCCGGCTGTTTGACAAAGACACTTTTGCGTCCAGGGTGATTCCGGAGAAATTACCCGCAGTGAAAATCGATATGACCGCAGATGAGCAGCGGTTGCTGCTATTACAATATGATCATATCGGTTTGTGGGATGCCGCCACAGGAAAGGAAATTCACCGTTGGAAAGGACAATGGAACGACGCCGCCATTACCCCGGATGGAAAATACATGATAGCAGTAGACTTTGACGGAAAAGCATTTCGTGTGCACACAGATACGCCTGAGGAAAGACAGGTGCTTTCCGCTCCGGGCGCCATCTTTTCTGTGGCCGCAGACAACGACCGGTTACTCGCTTTTTTTATGGAGGGCGCCGTCGTCAGGATTACTACTTTATTATAAATGAAAGATGATATGTCAACCCCGACAACACTCGTAGTACAATGGAACCAGCTGGCAGTGGATGCAATCCGCTACTCGGCCGTTCCGCCTCCACAGGCCGCCCGTGCACTGGCTATGGTGCATACCGCCATGTACGATGCCTGGACGGCTTATAATCCCTGTGCCATCAGTACGATCACCCGTAGTTATATCAAACGACCTAAGGAAGAACATAAAGCTGCGTATAAACGCAAAGCTTATAGCTATGCAGCTTACCGGGTGCTCACCGCGCTCTTCCGGCTCATCCTGCCTGCGGAGAACAAAGAGATGTTTCATGATATGATGCTGCAACTGGACTATGATCCTGCCAACACTACCCTGGATATTACAAAAGCGGCCGGTATCGGCAACCTGGCAGGCCGCTTTGTACTGGAAGCTTTTTCCGGCGATGGTGCCAATGCCTATGGCACTTTACATATGCCTGCCTGGTCCGATTATACCGGATATACACCAGTGAACACACCAGCGATGCTGAAAGATCCTGCCCGCTGGCAACCACTGAAAATAACTGATAGCGACGGACAATTTCATATACAGGAGTTCCTGACACCCTATTGGTCGGTGGTACGCCCTTTCGCACTGCAACGGGCCGACCAGTTCCGGCCGCCCATTCCTTATCCACCTGGTAGCAGCGAGTTTCAGCAACAGGTGGATCAGATCATCGGTCTGAGCGCCGGTCTGAACGATCAGCAAAAAGCCATCGCCGAATACTGGTCAGACGGCCCAGGAACGGTGACGCCACCAGGCCACTGGTGCCAGATTGCGCAATATATCTCTGCACGTGATCAACATTGCAATCACCAGGATATCAAACTGTTTTTTGCTCTCAGCAATGCCTTCCTGGATGCCAGCATCGCCTGCTGGGATTGCAAACGGCGTTACGATTCTGTGCGCCCGTTGTCTGCCGTGCGTTATCTCTATAAGGGCCGTATGATCAAGGCCTGGGGCGGCCCCGGACAAGGCGCCAAAGAAATAAAAGGGGAAGAGTGGATACCTTTTCAGTTGCCACAGCACATCACACCGCCTTTTGCAGAACATGTTTCCGGTCACAGCACTTTTAGTAGTGCTGCAGCGTATATCCTCACACAGTTTACCGGTGGCGACCGGCTTGGCGCTACGGTATTATGTCCCAAAGGAGGTTCACTGATAGAGCCCGGGCAAAGCCCGGTGAGGGACATTTCACTGAGTTGGAACACTTTTTCAGAAGCTGCGTCGCAGGCTGGCCTGTCGCGCCTGTATGGAGGAATTCATTTTGCACGCGGCAACCAGGAGGGACAATTACTCGGACAGAAAATAGGAAAGATCGTATGGGAGAAAGCTGTTTATTTTTTCAACGGAACATTATAAATATCGCATGACAGTTATATCGCTGGCCATTCAGAAAGGAGGTTCCGGCAAAACCACCACCGCTATTAATCTTGCTGCTGCCTTACAACGCGCGGGGAAGAAAGTACTGCTTGTGGATGCAGATCCGCAGGCCAATCTTACACAGGCGCTGGGTTATGCAGAAGATCCGCCGCAGCATTTGTATACCGCTTTGAAAAAAGAAATTGCGGGAGAAGAAGCGTTGCTGTCGCAGGTAATCCTTACTTCCTCCTGCGGACTGCCACTGATCCCCGCCTCGCTGGATCTGGCCGGTGCAGAGCTGGAGCTGGTGGGCATGTACGGCAGGGAGCAGGTATTCAGCTGGATGCTGAAACCCCTGTTGCCACAATTCGATTTTATTCTGATCGATTGCCCCCCTGCCATCGGTATGCTCACGGTGAACGCTTTGGTAGCCAGTGACTATGTATTACTACCGCTACAGGCAGAATTTCTGCCACTGAAAGGCGTTCGCAGTTTTATGTATCACTTTGAGACCATAAAAAAGAAACTCAACCAGCACCTGGAGGTACTCGGCATCGTGTTAACAAAGTACGATGACCGCAAATCCATGAACCGGCAGGTATTGAAACAACTGGAAACAGAATATACCGGTAAAGTACTGGATACCTATATCCGCAGCAATATCCAGCTTGCCAAAGCCCAGGAGGCAGGGATGGATATTTTTAGTTATGACGAAACATCACATGGTGCAAAGGATTACCGGAGACTGGGCGAAGATTTTTTAAGCAGAATAAAATAGTTGGTTATGTTTGACAGTAAACAATCCGCACCCGCTGCCGCTTCCTCAAAAGCGCCTTTTTTCAGCGGTATCCAGCAAAAGAAGGAAAGTACTTTCTTTCAGACAAAACTATCCGTAAATACCCCCGGCGACGCTTTTGAACGGGAAGCCGATGGGGTGGCCGATAAGGTGGTGAGTAGCAACAGTGCTGCCGGACCGGTGGTGCAGAAGAAGGATATCAGTTCCGTACAAAGACTGGCTACTTCCGAAGCGGAAGAAAAACTGGGTACCAACGATGCCCGTATGCGCCGCGATAAAGACATTCAAACCAAGCTGGAGATCCAGCGTAAATGCGCTTCCTGTGAAAAAGAAGAAGAAGGCCAGGTGCAGAAATCAGAAGGCGCCGCAGGTGGTAGCGGTGGTACCGCCTCCTCACAACTATCGGCACAGATAACCGGCAGCAGTGGTAAAGGCAGCGGTATGGGAGCACATACCACACACGAAATGCAACAGAAATTCGGGGTAGATTTCAGTCATGTCAATATCCATACCGGCGCTGATGCCGTACAAATGAACAAAGAGCTGGGCGCACAGGCGTTTACCCACAAGAACGATATTTATTTCAACGCCGGGAAATATAACCCGGATACCAGTAAAGGAAAACATTTACTCGCCCATGAACTGACACATGTAGTACAGCAGGGGGCGGCTACAAAAAATACGCAAACAGGAGGAACAAAAATATGAGTAAAATAAACGGTACGGCAGCAAAGAAAAAAGTAACTGCTAAACAAAAAAGCAGCAGTAAAACTACCGCTAAGCAGGTGCCTGTGAATCCGGATAACCACAACAACGTTGCAAATGAGGCTACGTCTGCCATCCCTCCGCGTGCAGATAAAGCCCCGGCTCAACCGCCAGTGGTGGAAATCCCGGAATCAACCGCCAGGCCGGAAACCGCTACGGCGCCGGAACTCCGCTACCTGCAGCAACTGATCAACTACCGGCTGGGTAGCTATTTCGGAAGAGAAAGTACCGATGCGCCGGTGGTGCCAGACCGTGCTACCTGGCAGATCGTAAGACCGGAAGCCATGCAGCAGCATAGCTGGAGCGACGATGAACTAACGGTGCTGCTGATAGCATTGGTGCCACACATTCTTCCTGAATTGTTCGATACGGCGGTTTTTCAATTCCTGCCGAATGGTGGAGAGTTTCAGCAGCTGGGCGGTGCGCGTGGCAAGCAATTCCGGGGTTTTTTACCTACGGGGAAAACAGTGCTGTTTCTGCTGGCAGACACCAACTGGCAACGGCGCCTGGAAATTCAGGAGCTGTTTGAGCCAGATCATGAATTTGCCCGCAAAAGAATATTATGGCTGGAAGATGTGCAGGGAGGAGAACCGCTGATGAGCGCGAAGCTCATGATGGACATCGATTATGTAAATCTCTTTATAAAAGGAAAACCAGGGAAACCCCATTTCAGTATGAGTTTTCCGGCCCGGCTGATCGCCACGGAACTCAGCTGGAACGACCTCGTACTGGACGAAAGTGTATTCTCACAGATCCGTGAACTGGAAACCTGGTTGCACCACAACGATCAGCTGATGAATGATTGGGGCATGAAACATAAGCTGAAAAAAGGCTACCGCGCACTGTTTTATGGTCCTCCCGGTACCGGCAAAACCTTTACCGCCAGCTTGCTGGGCAAATATACCGGCAGGGATGTGTATAAAATTGATCTGTCTATGGTGGTATCCAAATATATCGGGGAAACAGAGAAGAACCTGGAAACCCTTTTTGCCAAAGCGAGTGACAAGGGCTGGATTATATTTTTTGATGAAGCAGATGCCTTGTTTGGGAAACGTACCAGCGTGAGGGATGCGCACGATAAATACGCCAACCAGGAAGTATCTTACCTGCTGCAGCGTATCGAAGATTTTAACGGCCTGGTGATACTGGCTACCAATATGAAGAATAATATTGATGACGCTTTTATCCGGCGTTTCAATGCCATCATACAATTCCAGGTGCCGGGAGAAAGGGAGAGAGCCGCTATCTGGCAAAAAACATTCCCACCAAATGTAACGTTGCAGGACGATATTCCAGGTAAAGTAAAGAAGTACGAAATTACCGGCGGCAATATCATCAATGTGGTACAATATGCCTGCTTGAAGGCGCTGGAGCGGAAATCCGCCGAGGTAACGCTCGACGATGTGATGAACGGCATCCGCAAAGAGATGAACAAGGAAGGGCGATCATTTATTGTATAGTTGACGACCGTCCCTACCAATTATTCCCCCGGATGCTTAATTTTTATTATTTTCCTTGTTACCATTCATCTCTAACGTATGATCAACATAAACGGTAACGCAAAGGCGAAAAATACTTATTATGCCGTGAAGGAATTAAAACGGCAGCAATTGTAGCATTAGTAAATTATAAAGTAGCGAAAGTGTGAGGGTATTTGAATATTTTCAGGCTCTTATAGAGAATAAAGGTGATTGTCGTTATCTCTCTATAAAATATAAACGCTAAATGAATCGATTATTGTTACTGATTGCATGCGCGGGCGCACTGTCGGTGTCGGCCCAGGAAAAGAGACCTGTAGATGCTATTCTGAACGAATTTTATCATCAGCCGCAGCATATTATGGTGGCTGCTCACCGGGCTGCGCATAACAAATTTCCGGAGAACTCGCTGGCTGCCATCAAAGAAGCTATTGAGCAGGGAATTGATATCGTAGAAATTGATCTGCATGAAACAAAGGACCGCATACTGGTACTCATGCACGACGAAACCATTACCCGCACTACCGGGAAGCCCGGTAAGGTAAGGGATTATACCTACCTTGAATTGCAACAGTTCCCCCTGTTGTTTAACGGAGCACCTACAAAAGAAAGGATTCCCACTTTTGACCAGGTGTTGCAACTGGCGAAAAACAGGATCATGATAGATGTGGATTTTAAGGAAGACAGTGCCGCTACCTTCCGCCAGGCTTTTTCGCAGATTGCTGCACAGGGCATGGAAGACCAGGTGCTTTTCTTTATTTATGATCACCATCTCGCGCCGGATCTGTATGGCTGGAACCGGAAGATCCCGGTAATGCCCCGTGCGCATAGCGTGGCAGAAGTAGCCGAGATCCAGCAGATCGCGGCAAGACAAGGCGCTTTCCCGGTTATTCATGCAGATGCTTCTTTCTATTCAGATTCACTGGCGCAACAAATTACAAGCCAGGGCACACGTATCTGGATGAATGCGCTCGGAAAATATGATAAACTGGAAGAGGTGCAGGAAGATGCCGGCTTTGATCAGCTGCGTCGCGATGCTTCCTTTGCCAACGCCATTCAGACAAACTATCCTGAAAAGCTGCTGGCATACCTGCGAAAAAAGGGTCTACACCGGTAACGGCTATATTAAACCTTGCTGGGCGGCTATCTTTATAAGGGCCGCCATATTTTTTACCTGGAATTTCTGGATGAGATTTTTACGATGTGTTTCCACTGTAAGCGGACTAAGATTTAGTTGCGCCGCAATGTCGGGGGTGGTTTTACCGTCTGAGATCAGGTGAAGTATTTCTTTCTCCCGCCGCGTCAGTTGCGGTATTCCTTTCAATTCAGTAACAGAAGGCCGGGCCATGATTTCCCTGGCGCCCTTACTAAAAGTGATCATACCACTGAGCGCTTCCCGGATACAGGCAATGAGTTCTTCAGAAGAGATGTTCTTTAAGAGGTATCCCGTAGCGCCGTGCTGGATCATCTGGAGGATCATGCTGCGTTCAGCGTGATTACTCAGCGCCAGTACGTGGGTGTCGGGCGACAACGATTTTACTTCCTTACACAGATCAATCCCGTTTACATCCGGCAGTGTGATGTCGAGTAACAGTACATCTACCTTATTTTCTTTTAAGAAAGACATAAACGCGGTACCGGTTGTAAAGCAACCGGAAATGGTGATGCCTTTTACATTACTCAGCAGTCGCTGCAACCCTTCCAGTACAATCGGATGATCGTCTACAATCGCCAGTGTGGCGGAATCAGTCAACATGTAATTCAATATTTATGGTGGTGCCTTCATTGACAACGGAGTCGATATCCATTTTCCCTTTGAGAAATCCTACGCGGTTCCGGATATTGCTTAAGCCGATGCCTTTTTTATTAGCTGCAGCCTGAAGGTCAAATCCCTTGCCATTATCTTCCTGGGTGATAAAAAAGATGTGTTCGTGCTGGCTGCATTGGAGGATGATGTTGGTGGCATTGGCATGACGCACGGCATTTGACAACAGTTCCTGTACGATGCGGTAGATATGGATCTGTACTTCTTCCCGGAGGCTTTCTTCGAATCCCAGGTCCTGGAAGCTGATATGGGTGGTATCGCTGATGAGCGATTCACAAAGGTCTTTCAGCGCGGTTTTTAATCCGAATTTCAGCAGATTGACGGGCATCATGTTGTGTGCAATGCGGCGTAGTTCTGTAACAGAATGATCCAGTTGGCGGGTCACTTTTTCCAGTTCGAGGCGTTGATCAGGAGAGGAGGTTTCTTCCATTTGTGCGGAGAGATTGATTTTCGCGCCGGCCAGCATTCCGCCCAGGCCATCGTGCAGATCCCGCGCGAGGCGCCGTCTTTCCTGCTCTTCTCCTTGTATTACTGCCTGGCTGAATTGCAATTGTTGCTGTTGCTCAATTTCGTGAAGCTGTTGACGGTGGCTCAGTTCTTTTTGTGCCAGCAGCTTCTTTTTGCTGCGGTAAACAAACAGGGCGAACAGGAGTATCACGGCCAGGATGAGGATTGCGGCTCCCAGTAACCAGTTCACCAGCCGGGCATTTCTGGCGGAAAGGGTTTCCTGTGTATTTTTTGCTTTGAGTGCATTTATTTCCTGTTGCTTTTCAGCGTTGCGATATTTTATTTCCATGGCGTGTACATCGTTTTTCAGCCTGCTCTGGGAAATACTGTCGCTCAGTTCGCTGTAGCGTTTCATCCACTGATACGCGGGGCCCATCTCGTGTAGGTTTTCACAGGTGAGGGCCATGCCGTAGAACAGTTGCACGCGGTTGCCGGCAAGCCGCATCATTTCTTCCTGCTGCATCAGCAGTGTGGCCATTTCTTTTGCTTTTACAAAATTATTGTCGTTGAAGTAAGCATAGAATTGCTGCATCTGCAGGCGTTGTTCATCATACCGTAATCCTTTTTTGCGGGCCAGTTGAATGCCTTTGTCAAGGCTGGATAAGGCGTTTTTGTACTTCCCTTCCAACGTAAAATACATGCCTTCTGCGGCGTAATAATCGAGTACCGGTTCTGAGTCCGGATAAGCAGCCAGGAATTTCCACGCACTGTCTAATGCGGGACGGGCTTTCGCATTCTGACCTGACAAGGAATAATTCTCTGCCAGGGTATGCCAGGCTGTGCCCAGCTCCAGATCGGGGGAATGACCGTTTCTGAAAGTTTCAATCGCCTCCAGCAGATAAGTGGTGGCTTTATCATATTGCGCAGCGTTCTTAAATACCAGTGCTAATGCCAGGAAGTTTTTTCCCACCTCGGTCTGATCGCCCGATTGCTGTGCCAGCGGAATGGCCTTGTTCAGGATGATATCTGCAAAAGCTTTATTCTCATCCTTTCCCTGCCCGATGGCGCCATAGCTGTACCAGGCCCTCGCGCGGTAGGTATAGGCTTCGCGTGTTTTAAACGGACTTAGCAAAGTATCCGCTTTCATAAAGTCTGCCTGGCTTTTTTCCGGGTGCGATTTCGCGAGTGTACGCGCCTCATAGAAATAAGAAAGTGCCAGCAGGAACGGGTTATTATGAATGTATTGTTTGCCTTTTTCCAGGTTTTGTACAGACTTCACAGTATCCTTTACAGACCAGTATTCCGATAGCGAGAAGTGCGCCCTGGCGCGGATACTGTCGGATGCTGCATACCGTAATACGCTTTCCAGGCTATCCGTAAAATTTTTTTCATTCACTGACATGTTTTGCGCGGCACACCAGCTGCCGGTTATCAGCAACAATAACAGAACAGGTAATCTTTTCATGATGGAAAAATATAAAACAAATCCGGATACCGGGTTATACGGAGGCAAAAATACCTGAAAACAGGTAGAAATAAATCATGAATTGCAGGTATTGTGAGGAGACTTAACCAGCGGTAATTTTGCGGCAATGCCGTTTAAATTTTAACCACCTATATTAAGTAGCAATACAGGGAAGCCGAAAACTGTGCATTTAAGAGTAGGCATTTTAATTTGGAATTATGAAAATACTCAGAAAAATTTTGTTCCCGGCTTTGATGATAGCCACATTGTTTGCAGCCTGCAAGAAAGATGACAAAAACGACGGACCATCCTCTACTTCTCACAAGGTAGTTTTTAAAGCGATCGGTTCTTCAGATGCAGTATTATCTGTAGCTGTTTATGGTTATGATACCCAGATCACCACTTTATCCAACCTCAGTGGGTCCACCTGGACCAGCCCTGAAGTAACGGTGCCTGCTGGTACACTGACCTTGAATGCAGGTGTTACCGGTACTTCCGCTAATTCATCTGCTACCCTCAAAGTGCAGATCCTGGTAGACGGTCAGGTGAAAGCAGAAGGTACCTCAGCTGGTACGGTGCTTTCCGGACATGCTTCCTACAATTTCTAATATAGTAATCCCGATATAGATAGCCTCCTGATCGTAGAGATCCGGGGGCTTTTTGTTATGTGTATAGAGAGATGATAATGCCCGGTTGTTCACGGCAATGGCGGCCGGCTCACCTTATCCCATAATTTACGCATCACCACCTGCTGAATAACAGATTCCCTGTAATTACGGCTGATCGGGATCTGATGGGATTGTATACAGATCTCATTTCCCTGGATGCTGTCTATTTTATTGACCGCTACGATGTAAGATTTATGAACGCGGATAAAGGATTGCGCCGGTAGTTGCTGTTCCAGGTTTTTCAGGTACAACAGGGTCATGTACTTTCCCTTTTTCGTATAAATGCTGCTATAGTTCTGCATACCTTCCACAAACAGGATATCTTCTACCTGTATTTTTTCATACCGGGTACCGCATTTGATAAAGAAATAATCAGCTTCCGGGTCAGGCGGCGGCGCTTCCGCTTTTGCGGCGGGGTTCATCAGCTGATGATAATCCCGGGCCTTGGTAGCGGCTTTGAAGAACCGGTCGAAAGTAACCGGTTTTAGCAGGTAGTCCAGTACATTGAGTTGAAATCCTTCCAGTGCATATTCCGGGAAAGCCGTAGTGATCACCACCATGGGCGGATGTTGTACCATTTTCAGAAAATCTATGCCGCTCAGTTTTGGCATCTGTATATCGAGGAAAAGGAGATCCGCCGGATGTTGCTTGAGCAGGTTCACCAGTTCAACAGGGTTTTCGCAGATGCCCGTCAGGTGAAGGAAATCCACTTCTTTCACGTAGCTGGCAATGCCTTCCCGCGCCAATGGTTCGTCGTCTGTGATGATACACTTTATCATAATAACGGCATTTTTAGGTGGAGATCAATTGTGGTACTACCTGTTCCATTAATTGCAGTTGCAGGATCACCTCAAAGCAGTTGTTTTCCCGCCTGATATCCAGGTCATACTGTCCCGGATATACGAGATCCAGCCTCCGCTGCACATTTTTCAGCCCGATGCCGCCGTAGTCTATCAGCGGTGGCTGATACTCATCAGCAGCCGTGCTGTTGGCAACGGTAAACAGCAGCTGTTGCTCTTCCAGCACAAGTTGAATCCTGATCCAGTTGGGTTCATCCGCATGTTTGGACACGTGTTTGAAAGCGTTTTCTACAAAAGTCATCAATATAAAAGGGGCAATACTCAGGTGCGCCATGGGTTGCCGCTGGTAATCAAAACTGACCTTTACATTGTTGTTCAGCCGGAGTTTTTCCAGTTCGATGGAGTTTTCCAGGTAGCCGATTTCTTTATTCAGCGCAATCTGTTTGTCGTTGCACTCATATAGCTGGTACCGCAGTAGTTCCGAGAATTTCGCCAGCGAAGCGGAAGCCATGTCGGGGTTTTTATGGATCAGGAAAAAGATGGAATTGATGGTGTTGAAAAGGAAATGCGGGTTAAACTGATTCTTCAGAAAATTCAGTTCCGTTTCCAGTTTTTCTTTTTCCAGCAGCTGTTGCCTTCTTTTTGTCTGGAGCCAGTCGCGGGTAAGTTTAATACTCATGCCCAGTGTCATGCTGGCCAGGGTAGAGGGGAGCGCGCTCCCAAAGAAGTGGAAGAAGCAATAGTTGTCCGTTCCGGTCCCGAAGAGTTGTTCAAATGTTTTGCCTGACACGGCTGAACTGAGGTAATACCCTCCAACAATTATGGAAGCAGTGCTGATGGTTGTCAGCAGCAGCACTGCGAAATAAAGCGTATACCTGCCTCTTTCGAGGTATTTGGGAATCAGGTAATAAAGATTGAAATATACTGCGGTTGCCTGAAAGATAACATAGAAAGCAAACTTGATGGTATAAGGGAAAAGGATAATGTTGTTGGCCGCCTTCACAGGGTTTCCCATTGCCACTACCCACCAGAGGTAATGGTAAATACACCAGAAGGGGATGTGGTAAAGTTTATATTTTAGCAGCCAGTTGCGGCCAGATATTGTATTCAAGATATAATAAATTACCTGTAACTAAAGATAGGCAGATTTTGCCGATTCTGCTGGCGTACTATACCAACGGTCCGAAATAACTGACCACCTGCATCTGCCGGTTGCTGAAAGGTGGATTGCGCCCATTACAGCGGTTTTTGAACGAATAGCGCTTCTTTTGGGTACTTCATCAATTTTCTGCCGCCGGACGTCATTCCGGTTTTTCCCGGCAGGCTGCCCGGCCTTTCTTTGCCGGAGTAATCCTTGCATATGAACTACTTATTATTTCTGGCCTTCTGGCTCTTTGCTTTTCTCTCTGATGCAGGTGCCCAGGTAAGCGGTAAACTGGTAACAGCCGCCGGAACGCCGGTTCCATTTGCCAATGTGCTGTTATTGCGGCAGTCCGATACTTCGCTGGTAAAAGCTGTATTGACGGGTGAAGATGGCAGATACCGCATCAGCGGCATTCTTCCGGGTAATTACCGGTTGCGGTTTGGCAGCATCGGCTATGAAAACGCAGAAACACCGGCGTTCGAAGTTAGTCCCACATCTGCCGATACCACCTTTGCTAACCAGGTACTGCTCCGCAATACACAGCAATTGGGTGAAGTAGTGGTGCGTGCAGAGAAGCCGCTTTTTCAGCAACAGGTATTCGGTACCGTCATCAACGTAGAAAACAGTATCCTTACGAAAGGCAGTTCTGCCCTGGAGTTGCTGGAACGCTCCCCCGGTGTGTATGTGGACCGGCGGAACAACGGTATTGCGCTGAATGGAAAAAGCGGGGTGACGGTGATGCTCAACGGCAAACTGCTGCGGATGTCGGCCGATCAGCTGATGATTTATCTGCAGGGAATGACCGCCAATGACATTGAGAAAATAGAATTGCTGAGTACACCACCCGCCAAATATGAAGCAGCGGGTAATGCCGGTATGATCAATATCGTGATAAAGCGAAACCGGGACCCCGGTAACTTTTCGGTGACCGGTGGCTATGGGTATGGAGAGAAAGCCGCCGCCAGCGCGAATCTGGCACGTACCATCGGCAATACAGGCCTGTATGGTAATTATTCATTTTCTCACGACAGAACTTACTACGACTGGTCTTCCCCGGCTACAGATGAAGTGCCCTTGCTCGGTGGCCATGCTTCCTCGTATTTCCTGAGTGTGATCAAACCGGTGAATAACAGTCATAATCTCAGTGTTGGCGCCGATACACGGTTATCGCCCCGCACAACGATTGGCGGTAACCTGAACTTCAACTACAGTGCAGTTAATGAGCAAACGGTGAACTATGGCGAATATCATATAGCAACGGGGAAGGATTATGTGCAGCACGCCACCATCAATGGAGATAACCGCTGGACCAATGCCGGCGTTTCTTTTTATGCCGACAGAAAAATCCGCGAGGGGGAGCAGCTGCGGTTCGACCTGGATTACCTGTATTATAAAAATAACCGGCCCTCCTCCGCCTACAGCACTTTCCTGGATAGTGAGGGACACCCCCCGGAAACGAATGACACGCTTTTTTCTCCACTGCAGCGGAGCTTTTCCAACACCATGATCCAGGTAGGCGTATTAAAAATGGACTATAGCCGGCAGTTATCTCCCAAAATAAAAATAGAAGGCGGTATAAAAGGTACCTACACCCGCACCGGCAGTGCCTCGCGGATAGAAAGCTTCCTGGACAGTACCTGGGTGGTTAGCTCCGCTGCCGCCACAGATATGCTGTTGAAAGAAGGTATCGGGGCGGTGTATGGTTCATTGGAAGCGCAAATACGCCCGTCGCTGCAACTGGTAGCCGGTGTGAGGTATGAATATTCCCATACGCAGATGACGGATCCCGGAAAGAAACAGCTTATCACCGACCGCCCGCTGAGTGCCTTTTTCCCAGGTATATTCCTTTCGTGGAAAGTGAATACCATATCAGAATGGCAGCTGTCTTACACCAAACGGATCAGCCGTCCGGCCTATAATGACCTGGCTTCTTTCGTGTTGTACACAGGGCCTACTTCTGTGGAAACAGGCAACCCGATGCTGAAACCCACCATCACCAATAACCTGAAACTGGGTTATCAGTATAAAGGATATGCAGCTTCCCTGCTGTTTAGCAGGGACCAGTATCCCATGGCCCGGTACCAGATCACCGCCAATCCCACGGGCGAGGTGATTGTGGTGTCGCCACAAAACCTGATCTTCCAGGATAATGTATCACTGCAATTGCTGGCCCCCTGGAAAGTAAAGGAATGGTGGGAGATGAGTTTCGGGCTTACCGGCAGCTGGCGGCGGTTTAAGCTGGACTATACCGTGCTGCCGGTGGAGAAAGCCTATATTGCCTACAACGCTAATTTCAGCACTACTTTCCGGCTGCCCGCCCGTTTCTCACTGGAATTGTCCGGCTGGTACAACAGCGCTTCCTATGATGGCTCCCGGGAAGTGGATGGATTTGGTGCGGTGAATATGGGTGTCAAAAAGACATTAAAAAAGAACGGCGGCAGTCTGCAACTAACGGTAACGGATATATTTCGTACTACGGCGATCGATAGTTATTTCGGGACACTCACCAAAGAAGCGTTCAATCTGAATAGCAAGGTGACCTTTCATCCGGAGCCGGGGAAAGCACAGATCTTTAAACTTACCTGGACAAAATCCTTTGGAAACAGCGCCCAGCGGCAGCAACGTGCCGAGCCGGAAGAACGGAACAGGGTCAGGAAATAAGGCCGCCGCAGCATTATCTAGCTATCATGTATTACCGGCCAAATAGTTTTTTTACTTTTCTATCTGTTTTATTCTATTTTAACCGCCATACCACCACGAAATGAAAAATTAATTTAGCAACAGATATGAACAAGACCTTTATTTCACGTAAACTGTTACTCATAGCCCTGCTGGCTGCCGGCGTATCCTGCAATGAAAACAAACAAGCGGAAAAGAAACCCGAATGGGTGTCCCTGTTTAATGGGAAGGATATGAACGACTGGATCGTAAAAATTCACCACCATGAAGTAGGTGAAAACTTCGGAAATACTTTCCGGGTGGAAGATAGCGTGATTAAAGTGCGGTACGACCAGTACGGCGATTTTAATGATCAGTTTGGCCACTTGTATTATAAAGAACCTTTTTCACATTACCACCTCAAATTTGAATACCGGTTTGTCGGCAAATGGTATCCTTCTGCTCCTGAGTATACGTTGCTGAATAGTGGTGTAATGTTTCATTCCCAGGATCCGCGTACCATGCCCAAAGAGCAGGACTGGCCTATTTCTGTAGAAATGCAGCTACTGGCGGGTTTGGGTGATGGAAATGCCAGACCCACCGGTAACATGTGTTCTCCGGGCACCAATGTGGTGTACAAAGGCAAACTGGATCCGCAGCATTGTATAGAGTCTTCCTCTAAAACATATGAAGGCGAACAATGGGTGAGGGGAGAACTGATTGTGCTGGGAGACTCACTGATCACGCATATCATTAACGGCGATACGGTATTGCAGTATTCCAAACCACAGATTGGCGGCGGTGTAGTTACCAACTACGATCCGGCCATCAAGATAGACGGGAAGCTGTTGTCCAAAGGCTTTATCGCCTTGCAAAGTGAAGGCCAGCCGGTAGATTTCAGGAAGATAGAGATACTCAACCTGGAAAAATAACGGTCACGCATACATGAAAAAGCGGTTTCCTTTTTAGGGGAAACCGCTTTTTTATTGTAGGATCAGTTATCCGGGTTATTTGGCAGAAGAACCGCCATCGATCACATATTGCGCACCGGTAATAAACTGACTGTCGTCAGAACCGAGGAACAACACGAGTTTAGCGATTTCCAGCGGCGCCGCATATCTTCCCAGGGGAATGCCAGCGGCAAATGTTTTCTGCATATCGGCTGCTTTGCCTGGTTCATATCCTTCTTCGATAGAACGCATCATACGGTTGTCTACCGGTGACGGATGTATGCTGTTTACACGGATCTTCCTCGGCGCTGCTTCAAGAGCTGCCGTTTTCATGATACCGAGGGTCGCATGTTTACTGGTGGTGTAGGCCACAAAATTAGGCGAAGCGCCCAGTCCAGCTACAGAAGAAGTAATGATCATGCTGCTGCCGTCTTTCATTTCGGGTAACACATATTTACAGCCGAGAAAAACACCTTTCACGTTTACGGCCATTACCTTATCAAATATATCTTCCGGGAATTCAGTGATGGGTTTTACTACTCCTTCAATACCGGCATTGTTAAAGAAAATGTCGATTTTACCGAATTTCTTCACGGCCTCTTTGGCGTATCTTTCCACATCTGCTGCTACGGTGACATTGGCGGCTACATAAGCGGCCTGATCACCCAATTCGCTGGTTACTTTTTTCAGTGCTGCTTCATCGAGGTCAACCAATACTACTTTTGCACCTTCTTCAATAAATAATTTAGCGGTCGTCTGTCCGATGCTTCCTGCTCCGCCCGTAATAAGGGCTACTTTGTTTTCCAGTCGTTTCATATTGCTATATTTTTATTTTGAATGATTCAATACGGGGCAATGGGCTGTAAGCCTTTACAGCGGCGGTGGGAGATAAACAGGAGGGTCTGTTTTTTGTATGGCAAAGGTACAACTTGTGTGGGAGACGACCAGCCCTTTTAACGTTTTGGTAAGATATATGAAATATCGTTACCCGATTTTTTTTGCATCATTATTGTTGATGGGTTGGCAATCGTGTTAACCATCTAATACTATCCATGTATGCAATCCGGTAAAAAAGATCAGATCATAATAAAAGGCGCGCGGGAGAATAATCTACGCAATATCAACGTAAGTATACCCAAGAAGAAAATCACGGTATTGACGGGCGTTTCCGGTTCCGGAAAATCTTCCCTGGTATTCGACACTATCGCCGCAGAGGCACAGCGTCAGCTGAATGAAACCTTCAGCAGTTTTATCCGGCATCGTCTGCCACATTACGGGCAACCGGACGCTGACCTGATGCAGAACCTGAGTCCTGCTATCATCGTGGATCAGAAACAGATCCGTGGTAACGCGCGCTCTACCGTGGGTACCATTACAGATATCTATTCCCTGCTGCGCCTGCTGTATTCGCGTATAGGCAAGCCGTTTATCGGTTATTCCAATATCTTTTCCTTTAATCATCCGGAAGGAATGTGTCCGGTATGCGATGGCCTCGGAACAGTGACGGCGGTAGATATAAAAAAATTGTTCGACCGGAGTAAATCACTGAATGAAGGGGCGATCCTGTTTCCTGCTTTTGCCCCTGGCTCGGCGTTGTGGAAACGCTTTGTACTTTCCGGGTATTTTGATAACGATAAAAAATTAAAGGACTACACGGAAGAGGAATGGCAATTACTGCTGTACCAGGAGGAAATAAAGCCTAAAAGCCCGAAGGCCGGTTGGTGGCCTTCTGCAAAGTATGAAGGCGTAATAACCCGTTTTAATAAACGTTTCCTGGATACGGATCCGGAAGATAGTAAAAAGAGTTTGCAGCCGGCCATGCGACAGGTAGTGACCAAAGGCCCTTGCCCGGCGTGTAAGGGCGCGCGGTTGAATGAAAAGGTGCTGAGTTGTAAGATTCACGGAAAGAATATCGCGGAAAATGCCGCTTTGCAGGTAAGCGATCTGATAAAGGAAATAGGTCGTATCAAAGAAGCTGCTGCACAAACTATGGTGGCGGCTATCATTGAACGGTTAACGCACCTGGAAGGCATAGGATTGGGTTATCTGAGCCTCAACCGGGAAACATCTACTTTATCCGGTGGTGAATCACAGCGGGTAAAAATGGTGCGTCACCTCGGTAGCAGTCTGTGCGACATGATGTATATTTTCGATGAACCCAGTACAGGATTGCATGCACGGGATGTGCATCAGTTGAATGTACTGATGCAAAGTCTCCGGGATAAAGGCAATACGGTGTTGATAGTGGAGCATGATCCGGATGTGATCACTATTGCAGATCATATTATTGATATGGGCCCCGGCGCCGGTAAGCATGGCGGTGAAATTGTTTACGAAGGTACCGTGAAAGGATTGATGAAATCGGGTACGTTGACCGGCATAGGGTTAAGAAGGCAACCCGCCCTCCGGGAAACGCTACGCAAGCCGGCAGGGAGTTTGAAGGTCCGCAATGCCACGTTGCATAACCTGCAAAAGGTTAGTGTAGATATCCCGGAAGGAGTGTTTACAGTGGTAACCGGCGTGGCAGGTTCCGGGAAAAGCAGCCTGATAAACGGCGTATTGCCACGTTTGTATCCGGATATAGTCTGTATCAATCAACATGCACTGGCAGGTTCGGTACGCTCCAATCCGGCTACCTATACCGGCATTGCAGATCAGATCCGGTCGTTGTTTGCCAGGGCCAATAAAGTGAGCGCGGGGTTATTTACTTCTAACGGGGAAGGCGCCTGCCCGGCCTGCAAGGGACTGGGTGTTACTTCCATGGACCTGGCCTTTATGGATGCGGTGGTAACCACCTGTGAAGTATGCCAGGGGCGCAGGTTTAAAGACAACGTGCTGGGATATACGCTGCGTGGCAAAAGTATTGATGAAGTATTGAAATTAAATGTGGAAGAAGCTTCACAGTTTTTTTCAGAGGAAGATATTGTCAACGTGTTGCAGCGGTTACATGAAGTGGGGTTGGATTACCTCACCCTTGGTCAGCCACTGGATTCGCTGTCGGGCGGAGAACGGCAACGTATCAAACTGGCTACTGAACTGGAGAACACCGGCAATGTTTATATCCTGGATGAACCCACTACAGGACTTCATTTATCAGATGTAGATAATTTAATTGCTTTGCTGAACCGGCTGGTAGACAACGGGAGTACCGTGATCGCCATAGAACATAACCTGGATGTGATCAGTCAGGCCGACTGGATCATTGACATGGGACCGGGCGCCGGGCGTGATGGGGGTAAAGTGGTATTTGAAGGAACGCCGGCAGCATTGATCAACGATAAGAACTCGCTGACGGGCATCTTCCTGAAAAAGTATATTCATGCGCGTTAGCGCGGTGTATTTCTGAGAAGAAATACATAATTTAGACATATGAAGGAAACCATTTTAGACAATCCTGCCTGGGGTGCGTTAACGAGTGAACATGCCCATTTTGCGCAGGGAACTGCATCCGCAAAAAGATACCCGCAGGAGGTACTCCCTTTTATAGCGGTGGAAACCACCAACAACAGCAGCATAGCCGCATTGGACAACCGGATAACACCAGGTGAATCATTTTTTATCATCGGGGAACTACCGGTTTTACCGGAAGGCTGGACCGTTGAAAATGAACTGCCCTGTGCACAGATGTTGCTCACCGGATTACCGGCGCCTTTGACGGCGGCGGATGCGGAACTGGTATCGTTATTGGGGCCGGAAGACGCCGACGATATGTATACACTGATCAACAGTATTCAGCCAGGTTATTACAAGCCGGATACGCGCCTGCTGGGGAATTATTATGGCATCCGCCAGGAAGGCCGGCTGGTGGCCATGGCAGGCGAGCGGATGCGGATGACCGGGTTTACAGAGTTAAGCGCAATTTGCACGCATCCGGATTTTACGGGTCGTGGCTACGCGCAGAAACTGATCACCCGGTTATGTCATCAGCAGGGCGGTAATGGCATTACTTCTTTCCTGCATGTGGCTTTATCGAATGAACGGGCCATCCGTTTATATGAACACATGGGCTTTGCACAGCGCCGCGTCATCAGCTTCCACCGGGTGAAGAAGCAGCCATAGTGGTAAATGGAGTATGAACCGGTAGAATTTGCCGGAAGATCTTCCGGTATTTATAAGTCATTTTCCGGAGATAACTACTGAATGTGTTACCGCCTGCCCGGAACAATTGCCGGTGTGCAAACCATACCAGGCTGGTCGTGAAAACAAAGCAGCATTTGTATAACAATGCCCTGAACGCCCTGGCAGTAATGCTTTTCCCCTGAAGCATTGCCGCCAGCCGTTCTACCTGGAAGCGGATATGGGCCGCTTCATCAATCAGGATGTCTGTGCAGATCTGTTGCAGCAGCTGGCATTCCGTAGCGTCTTTAAGCGACTGGTAAAATACCTGTGCGGTACTTTCCACAACCAATACTGTGATTGTCCATATTTCGAGGCTGCTGTTGAAATACCGTGCCTTTCTGAATAGCGTATCTCCCCAGTCTTTTTTAATCCTCTTTTCGCCAATAGCATCCAGGTACCTGCCGAGGTTATTGCCATGTTTCTGCTCTTCGCAGATAAACTGTTTGATAGGGATCACGTAGTCGGGATCCTGTAATTTCCTTGCATATATTTCCGTCGCCCGGATAAGGTGGGAGCCGTCGGAGGTTTCGCCGAGCTGCCATGCCTGGAGGGATTTCAGGATGTTTTTTCTTTCTGAAGGGGTAAGGGTTGCCGGGAGCTGCCAGTTGATCCGCTCCTGTTGTGCATTATGCGCGAAGTAATCGATCCATTGTTTATTGGAATACATGATCAGGGATTTTTGGGTATAAGATGTCCGGGGGGCTTCAGGAACCCCGGATTTGTTATTTGGAAAGTACTTTGTATTGCAAAGTAAGTGATAATTTATCACATTCTGTACTTTTTAGGGAGATAGATAAGAAAACGATGAGTTACTGATGTAGCCTGCCACATCGGATATTCCGGAATAAATTTCAGCAGTGGACATAAAAGGATATGTTATTATTGTAAAAAAAACTTGTTACCACTGGAGTTATTAAAGCTGCATGCCGACTATGAAGATGATATCACTTACCGGGTGATCCGTTCTGAGCGGGTGGGTGAGAATATTCTGATCCAACTGGAGATTCAGGTAGTTGGCCCTTATGTGGAGCATGGTTTCACACAATCCTGGCAGTTGGAAATAGCCGGTTACCTGGCCGGTGCATTTTCTTTTGCTCATTATTTTGATATACGATGTGAAGAAAAGCATGCCCTCTTGTGGCCTTATACAGATATAACCTGTGAACTTTATTTTAACGGAACCGCTGCCGATACTACTGCATTGTTTGCAGCGTTGTATCAGGTGCATAAGTATAATTTTGGTAATTATTATCCGTTCGAAAAATTTATGAATACAGGATACAACATTACCGGATTATTGAAGGTGGGTTCGGGACTGCTGGCAAAAGGTCCCAAAGAACTATTAATGAGTTATGCTTCCTGTTTATTGAAACATAAGATGAATTATTCTATTCTTCCCTCGCGTCTCCAACCTCTTTACCGGGATCCCGATTCGCCGGAGAAAGATAAAAAAGCCCTGAAAGTACTTTTGCTGGACGACGATTACCTGATTGCAGAACAGTTTGATTTTGTAAGATTATCCTAGCAGGCTGCATCAGGGGCCATCCTTTCGTCCAGATTTATTTTGCATGCTATGGTGAAACAGTGTATTTTTAAACCACTTTGGAGTTAATATCAGCCATAAAACGCGGGGACGAATTGTCATTTAATCATGCCTGGATACAGCGGCATGAGAAAGTATATTTTTACTTTCTGAAAAAGACAAAATCAGAAGAAGACGCCAAAGATCTCCTGCAAACCACCTTTCTGAAGCTCTGGCAGTATCGTACATCCCTTTCAGAAAAGTACAACCTGGACCAGCACCTTTTCAGCATTGCCCGTACAGTATTTATTGATTATCTCCGGAGCCAGTCGAAATTGGCGAAAGTAGCTGCTACAGCCGATGACAGCGCTGAGGAGCCATCACAGCTGCCGGGAGTGGAAGAGCAACAGAGTTTACAACAGGCGCTGGCCCGTATGCCGGCCACCCGGAAAAATGTGTTTGTATTGCACCGTTTGCACGGTTATTCTTACAAAGAGGTAGCAGAACAGTTATCCATCTCCGTAAAAGCAGTAGATAATCACCTGGCCAAAGCCCTCAAACAATTAAAAAAGTTTTTTCTTTTTACCCTTATCTGCCTGTTACTGGTCTCCTGACGGGCTTTTCGCCTTTTTGAAAAATATTTCAGAGGGGGGTAGGAGTTTCCGTGTTTGCCACGTATTTATTAGTAATGGGCCATTATGACGCCATGAATATAACCAGCGAACTATTAGCTAAATTTTTTGATAAACGTTGTACACCGGCAGAAGCAGCAGTGGTGAGCGATTATCTGAAAAGCAATCCTGATGTACTGAACGAGTATCTCAGCGAAGCCGAATGGGAGGAGGTGAGGGCCACTAAAGTCTTACCGGCTTCTTTCTGGGATAATGCCTGGGAAGAGATCCAGCAAAGGAAGGAACAACCGGGAGGAAGGCTGATATGGCTCAAACGCACAGCAGTAGCAGCATCTGTTGCATTGCTGTTGGGCGCGGGGTATATGGTATGGATAAACAACACCACCCATGACAAAAAGATAGTGGAGCACAAGGCAACGCATCATCGTATTGAAAATACCTCTGAAACAGCAATGCAGCTCGTTTTGCCGGATAGTTCCCGGGTGGCGCTGTCGCCCGCATCTGTGCTGGATTACGAAGAACCGTTTGGTAACAGCCGGCCGGTTTTTCTGACAGGAGCAGCGGTATTCACGGTGACAAAAAATGATAAGAAGCCGTTCACCGTATATAGTGGAGTATTGGCTACCACCGTATTGGGTACCACTTTCCGGGTAGAGGCGTTTCAGGCAGATAATACCATCCGGGTAAAACTGCTGGAGGGGAAAGTGGTGGTGAGGGCAGCCGATAGCACCACTACACTGAAAGGAAATTATTTCCTGAGTCCCGGTGAAGAGCTGCGGTATAATAAACAACTGATGACAGCCAGTATGATCCGCAAAATAATACCTGTAAACGAAACGTATCTGCGGGAGCGCAATGATGCCGTGGGCAACTGGTATATGTTTAATAAAGCCTCACTGGCAACGGTATTCGACCAGTTGTCGCAGATGTACGGCGTACCGGTTATCTATAATAAAACACAACTGAACGATCTTTATTTTGTCGGGAAATTTGAAAAAACAGATTCATTAAAGAATATTTTACAAACAATAGGTCAACTGAATAATCTAAAGGTGGAACCGATGAAAAATGGCGGCTACATAATTAAATAGTAATTCCAACCAAACATACATGAGCACCACCCGTTTGAGGTGGATGATACTCATGCGTGAACGATGATTTATTCCTGATAAACAAAACAACGCTATGTTAAAAACGACTATTTGCCTCCCTGGCAAATTGCGGCGCTATGCCCATGTACTACTGGTGCTATGTTTCCTGCTATGCACTACCGTCGCTGCTTTTGCGCAAAAGAAAAGTATTGTAAAAGGATTGGTGAGAGATGAAAAAGGAGAGGTGCTGGCAGGCGCCACAGTGGTGGCCAGGAATGCAAAAACCGGCTTTACCGCCGGCGTACAAACCGATTCTGTAGGATTGTTCCACTTTAATAACTTACCGGAAGATGGCTCTTACAGCTTCCAGGTGTCGATGATCAGCTTTGAACCACAAACGGTTTCCGGTTTCACCATAAAAAGCGGCGAAACTATCTCTGTTGCCATTAAGCTCAAAAGTAGCTCCACTCAACTGAACGATGTGGTAGTAATCGGTTACGGTGCGGTAAAACAGAAAAACCTAACCGGCGCCATCGCTTCCGTGAAGGCCGCCGATCTCAATATGAGCGTGGCTTCCAGCTTTCAGCAAACTTTGCAGGGAAAGGCTACAGGCGTGCAGGTAATACAGGGTACCGGTCAACCGGGTGCCAATGTAACGGTGCAGCTAAGGAGTAATCCGTCCTTTGCCAATGCGGGCGCTTTGTACGTTATCGATGGTGTACCGGTAGATGCCGCATTACCCGTAGATGGTCCGAAAGCGCTCAGCGGCGCCAGGTATGGCAGTGCAGGCGCCAGGCAGTCGCCGCTTAACTTCATCAACCCCAATGATATTGAGTCCATTGAGTTCCTCAAAGATGCCAGCTCCGCCGCCATCTATGGCGTAAGAGCAGGAGGCGGTGTGATCCTCGTTACCACCCGCAGAGGTAAAAGCGGTAAGCCCAGTATTCAGTATACCGGCAGTTATGGCGCACAACAGGTGGCTAAGATGTACGAAGTGCTGAATACAAAGGATTACATGGAACAGCGTAACCTGTTACACCAGGAAGTGTGGATGAAAAATAACAAAGTAGCGCCCTATTATGGTACCGTGGATGCCGCCAGTGTAGCCACTCCTTACAAACCCATTTTCACGCAGGCACAGATAGACACCACACCGCAGTACCAGAGCGCGATGGATGCGATTACCCGCCAGGGATATACGCAGCAGCACAATATCTCCATGTCCGGTGGCAATGGCAAAACATCTTATTTTGTTTCGGGAAACTATTTCGATCAGAAAGGCGTATTGCTGAATTCAGGATTCAAAAGATACAATGGCCGCGTAAATCTCGACCAGGTAATTTCTGACAAAGTAAAAGTAGGCGTGAACCTCATCGGGTCCAATTCCATTTCAAACAATACCATTACCGGCGGTCAGAATGAAGCAGGTGGTATTGTTACTGCCGCGATGTATTTCCCTGCCAATCTGCCTTTCTATGGCCCGGATGGCAGTTATACAGCTAACCCGATGTATGCCAATATTCCCAACCCATTGTCGTATGAAACAGTGGAAGACCAGACCAAAACACAGCGCCTGTTGTCGAACGCATACGGTACCTGGGAAATTATTAAAGGGTTAACGGCCAAAGCTAATTTCAGCTACGACCAGTCGAATGTAAAGCGAACCAATTTCCTGCCCACTACTTTTTATTATGGCGCTAAAGTAGGCGGTCTGGCCAGTGTAGCCAGCAGCGTGAGTACTTCCAAATTGCTGGAATATACCCTGAACTATACCCATTCCTTTGGGAAAAGGCAAACCTTGCAGGCATTGGCAGGCTACTCGTACATGCTGAACGATTTCGAAAATATGAATGCCGGTAACCAGCAGTTTGTTTCCGACATAGTTTCCTGGTATGATCTGAACAGCGGCGCCGGCGCCAAACCTGTGGTAGGTACCTACAAAACGCAGGATATCTGGGCGTCTTACTTTGGCCGTGCTATCTATCAGCTGGACGATAAATATACCCTCACCGCCTCTGTACGCCGTGATGGCGCTTCCCGCTTCGCAACGAATAAAAAATGGGGCATCTTCCCCGCCATTTCCGGTAGCTGGCTGATTTCTGAGGAACAGTTCCTGAAAAATAACGCGGTGGTTGACTTCCTGAAACTGAGAGCCGGTTATGGCGAAACAGGTAACAGTAATTTCCCTGCTACCGCCTTTGAAATATATGGTACCAGAGGTAATCCCTGGTTTGGTGAAAACGCCGCTTCTTCTACGGCAATTTTCCTGAAACAGGCCGCCAATCCAAATCTTACCTGGGAAACAGCCGGAGAGTTTAATGCAGGCGTCGATTTTGGTATCCTGCGCAGCAGAATTACCGGCTCGGTAGATTATTTCAATAAGAATATCCGCAACCTCATTGCCTGGATGCCTTTCCCTTCCGACTTTACCGTGAGCGGCGTGTATGGTAACTCCGGCACCACCAAATCTACCGGTTACGAAATAGGCCTGCAATCAAAGAATATTATCGGGAGAAAGGGCGGCTTTAGCTGGTCTTCCAATATAAACTTCTCCCATTACCTCAACTACTGGGTAAAACGCTCTCCGCAAAGTCTGGCTACGCTGGACAAATGGAAAGATGCCTCCGGTAAAAATGCACTGTTCAACGGCGCCTACGGCTATGTAGCGGATGGTCTTTTCAAAGGACAGTTTGGATCTGCACCCGCACTCATGCCTGGCATGTTGCCCGGTGGCATCATCATCAAAGATATCCATGGCTTTGATGACAAAGGAAACCTGTCCGGCCCCGATGGTTTGCTCACTGCGGCCGATCAGACGCTCCTGGCTAACCTCGATCCTAAGTTCAATTTCGGTTTCGGCAATACCTTCACCTATAAAAACTTTGACCTGAATATCTACTTCTCCGGCATGATAAAGAAGGCCAGAAGTCCCTACTATACTGATTACTACCGGATCGCCAACCTGCAGGCAAACATGGAAACCTACGGCTGGAATACCATGCCGGTGAGCAAAGACAGATGGACATTCAAAAATCCCACTGGCGATTTCCCTACCGGTTTGTCTGATTCCCGTTATGCCAGCTACCAGAACTATTCCAGCTACTATATCTTAGACGCCAGCTACCTGCGTTGCAGAAATATTACCCTCGGATATTCGTTCCCGGCTTCATTCTTCCAGTCGCAACACACCATTTCCGGATTGAGATTATCACTGGATGTACAGAATCCATTTACGATTACTTCTTACCCCGGACTGGATCCTGAGCTGACGCTCGACAATTTCTACCCATTGAGTAAAAGTGTTGTATTCGGCGTAAACGTAACCTTGTAATCACCTGAAAAAAAACGATATGAACATATTATATGCAAAGAGGATAAAAAACTGGTGCACGATACTACTTGCAGCAGGAGCCATGGGAACTTTGGCTTCCTGTGAGAAGAAACTCGATAATGTTACCTATGGCAGTTTATCCGGCGATAACTTCTTCAAAACCGCCAATGACGCTAAAGCCGCTACGGATGCGATGTACACGGGCCTGTATGAAACACCGAATGGTGGTCGCGGCTGGGCATCTACCAATTACTCCTTCAGAACACAGGCGGCACAAACCACCGATGAAATGGTGTGCTACTGGGATGATAACGGTAGCTGGGCCAGGTTGCATGCGCTGGATTTTACCCCTGATTTTGCCGTGGTAACATCACATTATACGCAGCTGATGCAGTATGTTTCCCAGATTACCGTGAATATGTCCAAAATACAGGGCATCAAAATGGACGAAACGCTGAAAGGAAGATACATTGCGGAGCTGAAAGCCCTGCGTGCCTATTTCTCCCAGATCCTTTACCTGTACTATGGTCCCGTTCCGGTACGACTGGATGCTTCCCAGATCGATAATCTCGCTACACCGCCTTTGCCGCGTCCTTCAAAAGAGGAGATGATAAACGGCATCATAAAAGATTTTACCGAAGCTATTGCCGTGCTGCCGGATAAATTTGATAAAGAAAACTATGGCCGCTTTTCTAAAGCCGCCTGTTACACCAGCCTGCTGAAATTATACATGCAGGAAAAGAGGTGGGACGATGCCATCGTGGCCGGTGAAAAGGTGAAAGCGATGGGATTCAGCCTGATCGATAATTACGCGGATAATTTTAATGTGAAAGCGCAAAGTGGCAATACGGAAATTATTCTGCCGGTGATCTGTTCTGCCAGCAGTGATCAGTTTTCGAACGACTGGCTTGCACATGCCCTGCCATCCGATTATTATGATGTAAGCCGTGGTATCACGCTGTCTGGTTGGGGTGGTTACCGTATGCCCTGGAAAACATATGACAAGTTTGATAAAAAAGACAACCGCTTAAGCGTGCTTTTACAAACATATACTACCGGCAAAGATAATAACGGCAATGTGATCTATGTAGATACCCGCGCCAGGGGCGATATAGGTGCCATACCGGTTAAAATGGGAATGGACCCGGCTATGTCAGATCCTTCTGTAAGCGGTATCAATTATGTGGCATTCCGGTATGCAGATGTGGAATTATTGCTGGCAGAAGCTATCAATGAAAAGAACGGAGTTCCAAACGCCGAAGCATATACGTTGTTGAATGATGTGCATCAACGCGCCGGCCTGACGCCCTTTACACCCGGTTCATTGAACCAGGTTCAGTTCAGGAAAGCCATCCAGGATGAGCGCTTATTTGAATTATGGGGAGAAGGCGTACGCCGTGATGACCTGATCAGGTGGGGACTTTACATCAAACGCGCGAAAGACGATGGCTCTGTGGTGGCCGATGATGATAAAATACTGTATCCTATTCCAAGAAGTGTGATTAACCAGAGCAATGGGGTGATTCAACAGAACAAAGGTTATAAATAAGAGACATTGTTATAAACGTTAACGGATAAACGCTGTTGAAAGACAGCGTTTATTTTTTGCCCGTTTTTTTGTATCCCATCGGTAGAAAATACAACCAGCAGAAGCTGATCAGGAACAACACTGCAGAGGCAATGAATGCCGGCAGGGCAATATCTTTGTTGTCCTCCAGCGCATTGTTCAAACCGGTATACAGGAGCCAGATCTGTATGCCGACGTTTAAAATAAGGATAACAATCAGCGCCGACATCAGCGTGTTGGATTTATTCGGATGTGCTTTATTCTGGGCGTCTTTGAAATTACTCATCGCATTTATTTTTTAGCCAGTTCAGTACCACCGGCTCTCACATAAATATCTTCTCCTTTTACCACCACTTCCAGAGCGGGGAGTGGTCTGGGTGGCGGGCCGGCGATTACCTCGCCGGTCATGGCGTCAAAAAATCCCTCATGGCAGGGGCATACAATCTGACTGCTGCCGGGTTTATAATAAACAGCGCAGGAGAGATGCGTACATTTCTGCTCATAAGCGCGCCAGTGACCTGTTTCCAGTTTGACAAGAATATAAGGGATATCACTGCCGGCCAATACAAAAGAACGGGTGCCTCCGGTAGGAACACTATCTGCCTTACAGATAAAATGCTCTCCCTGTACTTTCTCCGGAGGAAAGAAATTAGCCTTTACCGCCACATAGCCGCTGCCTACTGCCAGTCCGCCGGATACCAGGCAGAGAAACCTGGCAAAGTCGCGGCGGCTGACCTTTGTCGCCTCTGTTCTTTCAACGGGGAAATCCTCTTTCCAGTGAGGATCCTGGTTTGATTGATCAGACATATCTTTCAGTTTAATGTACTTTTAATTGGGTGCTGCCTTTGGGCATCATGATATTTACTTTGGTGGTTACTACCTGCTGACCGAAAATAAACGTATTCACCGGTGTGCTGTTGGGCCGCATACGGTTGATCTCTTCCCGGGTGCCGTAGAAGAGCGCCTGACTGGGGCATACGGTGGCGCACATGGGCTTTTTCCCGGCGCTGGTGCGGTCGTAGCACATGTTGCATTTCATCATCATGTCGTACTTTTCTTCTTTTTTGGGTACCCCAAAAGGACAGGCCATCACGCAATTGGAACAGCCGATGCAACGCGCGGTATTGGCGCTTTGTACTACGCCAAAATCATCTTTTGCAATAGCATCTGCCGGACATACCTTGGCGCATACCGGATCATCACAATGCATGCATACCTGCACGGTTGTTTGAATGGTTACCGCACGTTCCACATAATTTACATGGATCATGCTTTCCTGTCCATTGGTTTCGCATTCTGCGCAGGCCATTTCACAGGCTTTACAGCCAATGCAGCGCTGCATGTCTACGAAGAATTCCATGTTTGTTTTATACGCAGTTACTTCCATTGTATGCTTTTTTAGATGCTGTCGAATGCGTGTGTTTCACCGGGTGTTGAGATAACGCCCAGCGGCGTTAGCCTGCAGGCGCACACTTTGAATTCCGGTATTTTCGATATCGGGTCCAAAGTGCCGATGGTGAGCTGATTGGCAGATTTTTTTCCGGGCCAGTGATAAGGAATAAACACGGTGTCCTTCCGGATGGTTTCTACAATGTTTGCCGGAAATTCTGCTGTTCCCCTGCGGGTGGTTACCCGCACCATTTCCCTTTGCCGGATATTATAGGTAGATGCCAATGCCGGATGTATTTCCAGCAACGGTTCCGGGATCAGGTTCACTAGCTTGCCAATACGCCGCGTTTGCGAACCGCTGAGGTATTGTGAAACTACTCGTCCCGTTGTTAATACTACCGGGAATTCGGCATCTGTTACCTCGGAAGGTTCTTTAAATTTCACGGGGTTGAAATGTGCTTTTCCATCCGGTGTAGCAAACTTTTTGTCTTCCCATAGCCGGGGTGTGCCCGGATGATCTTCGCTGGGGCAGGGCCAGAACACACCCATGTTATCTTCTATCTTTTTATAGGTGATGCCAAAGTAATCGGCGGTGCCGCCTTTGGAGGCCACACGTAGTTCGTTGAAAATGGCTTCCGAATCGGCGTAGGTAAACTTATCCTTTGCGCCGAGCCGTGCTGCCAGTTCCAGGATGATGGCCGTATCTGCGCGAGCATTTCCCGGAGGGGTAACGGCCCTGCGTATACGAACCACTCTGCCTTCCGCGGTGGTCACGGTTCCTTCTTCTTCTTCGTGGAGGGAGCCGGCCAGCACAATATCGGCATGCCTGGCTGTTTCACTGAGAAAGAAATCAATCGCTACATAGAACTCCAGTTTCTCCAGTGCTTCCCGCACGTAATTATTGTTGGGTAACGATACCAGCGGGTTAAAGCAGATCGACAACAAACCCTTTACCTCTCCCCGGTGGATGGCTTCAATCAGTTCCCAGGCGGTGAGGCCTTTTCCGGGTAGCTCAGATTCGGGGATGCCCCATACACCGGCTACATAGGCGCGGTGTTCCGGATTGGTAATGTCGCGGTTGCCGGGGAGCTGGTCACATTTATGTCCCTGTTCCCGTCCGCCTTGCCCGTTGCCCTGCCCGGTAATGGTGCCGTAACCGCAATAGGGCCGCCCAATGCGGCCGGTAGCCAGCACCAGGTTGATGCAGCCCAGTACATTGTCTACCCCTTTGGAATGATGTTCTATACCCCGTGCGTGTAAAAGAAAACTTGTTTTTGCTTTGCCCCAGAGTTCTGCGGCCTGCCTGATTTTTTCTATTTCAATACCGGTAGTGGCAGCCGCCCATTCCAGTGTGTAATCCTGTACTGCCGACAGGGTTTCTTCAAAACCGGTAGTATGGTTGTTGATAAAATCATGGTCCAGCATATCGTGGTCGCCCAGGTATTTCAGCATGGCGCCATAGAGCGCCGAATCGGTACCGGGCTTTACGGGTAAATGGATATCGGCCGTTCTTGCGAGTGGAATAACTCTGGGATCTATGACGATCAGTTTGGCGCCGTTGTCGCGGGCGCGCCAGAGCCAGTGCGTGAGTGTGGGGAAAGTTTCGCTGACATTGGCGCCGGCCACAATAATTACTTCTGCATGTTCCAGGTCGGCGTAGGTATTGGAGGTGCGGTCTAGCCCGAATGCTTTTTTATTGCCGGCGCCGGCACTCACCATGCAGAGCCGGCCGTTATAATCGAGGTTACTTGTTTTGATGGCTACACGGGCAAATTTACCCATGAGATAACTTTTTTCGTTGGTGAGGGATACACCGGATAAAACGGCAAACGCATCTTTGCCATAGGCGTCCTGGATCCGCTGTATCTCCGAGGTAACGCGGTCCATCGCTTTATCCCAAGATACGGGCTTGAATCCTTCGCCTTCCACCCGCTGCAGAGGTTCCAGCAGGCGGTCGGGATGATTGTCCTGCAGGTACCGCTGAATGCCTTTAGGGCATAGCCGTCCTTCGTTGAAAGGGAATTCCATCCAGGGTTCAAAGCCAACTACTTTATTATTTTTTACGAGGAGTTGGATCCCGCATTGCATACCGCAGAAGCAACAATGGGTTTTCACGGAGGCATCCGGTTCATCACGGCCGGGATAGCCTTCTTGCGGGGCATAGTTTAAATGCGGACCAAAATCCGAGATGAGCTTCTCTGGAGATGCGGGTAGTTTAGCCATGCTGGTCGTATTTTATTTCCCGGAAATGCTTCCGGTAGTTATCCAAAAAATGAACCTCCTTCCTGCCTGGCTTTTAGATGCGCGAGGGCCAGCAGGTCACGTTTCCCTTCCGGGCTATAATCGAGATGGGAGGTGCCGTCTTCCAGTGTGAAATCGAATCCTACCTGTTTGGTAACGGTTTTGAGGTCGTCTACATGCAGCTGTGTGGTGAATGCCTGTTTTGTATAAGGGCAAACCGCCATGCCTTTTTTCTGACCTTCTTTCTTGTAGATATGTGCGCCGATCTGTGCCGGGCGTTGAATGATATGAAAGAATTTGCCAAACGGAATCCATACCAGGAAGAGGATTACCGAAATGGCATGGGTAACGGACATGAAATCATATGCAATACCTTTCATAAAGGCATAACTGAAATTCAGTCCAAGGCCTGTCACCGAAATAATGATCAGCAAAATAAGGGGAAGCAGGTCTCCTTCAAAAGTCTGCGACGCTATAAGTCCCGCATTGGTGAGTCTTCTCACTAAAAAAATAACAGCACCCGCTATTACTGCCCAGGAGCACCAGGTTAATGCATGAAAGATGAGAAATGCCAGGGGCGAACCCAGTTTAAATCCCATCACCCGGAAGCCAAAGAAATTGGCGTAGTACAGGTTGGTGGCGCCGGGGTCCAATGCAGTGCCAGGGTCCAGTGTAAAATTGATCCAACCCAGCGTGAGGGGAATGGTGATGGCAAATGCTGCCATACAACCGGAGGCCAGCATAAAATGAGCGAGCCATCTCTTTTTTCCTCTGGGGTAAATGAACCGCTGGAACAAAAGGTTCTTCACCGCATCCACCGTCATAAACCACGCGTGGGTAAAGAAGCTGCCGGTGAAAACAAATTGCCAGGTACGTTTGAAGTACATCCAGGTAGGAGGCCTTTGCAGCCATACACAATAACGGTACACACCACCGAATAAGGCGAAAAGGGTCCCAAACAGGTAGGCGATCAGGGCAGGGTCGAAGTTCTGCAGTTTCCTGGACCCGTAAAATGAAATCACCACACAGGCCAGTGTGACAAAAAACGCAATCAGGGCCGCTTTTCTGTTGAGAGAAAATTGCATGGTCGCCAGTTTTTACAATGTTACTATCCTTGTTTCTTTCCTGCTGAAAACAGGTCAATGAATAAACCGATAAATACAATGATCCACGTGACTAAAGCTAATATAACAAATAAAGCCGAAATGGGTTTAAGGAATGTGAAGCCCGTAATGGAGGCATACGTGAATGTACACACGCCGTACATCCCCAATGGGAAAACCATGGACCAATACTGCGGATCATATTTCAACGGTACCCGCGCAATAAAGTGCCGGTAGGCAAACATGAGGAATAACAAAGGAATCCACCAGCTCGCAAAAGCCCAGAAGAACATGGTAAATGCTTTTACAAAACCGGACCACTGGCTCAATACTTCGTGCGCATCTGCATACATGACCAGGCGGGAACCCGCCAGTGTAATAATCGCCACCGCCCCCATATTGATCCAGTAGGGAGGCGTCAGCGTTTCTGCCTTCATACTGAAAAACAGCCAGCGGTAAAGAATCAGCCCAATCAGCACAAAGTAGAACATTCCGCCGATCATGTAGGAACAAAGGGAAATGAAGGCAATCAGCCAATGATAGGCGCTGCTGTTGGCTATAATAGCACCCAGTACCGCTACAGATTCGGTTGCTACCACAATCAGTAGCCAGGCGCCGTTGATGCTCTGTTCGAGGGTAGGCTTGGGTTCTTTCAGGATATTTACCAGAAAAAAAGTATAAAGGATCAGGCCCCACAGGATAAAGCCTGCCACCCACAACACCAGTGCCACATCCATCCGGCCTGTAATAATCGCAATCTGACTGCCCAGTACATTGTTGCCTGCTACCAGGGTAAGGAAAGTGACGCCCCTGGCCGAATGATGGAGGTCGTTCCATACTATCACAGGATACCTGACAATCCGCATGATCAGTATGACCCAAAGTCCGATATAAAACAATACATTCATACCCAGGAACAGTCCTGCCAGCCAGGCGTAATGCCATAGGAACAAACCGATGGATACGATGCCGGTAGCCATTACCAGCGCGAAATAGCCGGGAAAGAAGTTTTCCAGCGAAGTGGAATGAACAGGCTGACCAGGATGTGCAAGCGGAGTTTGAGACATGATCAGGGTTTTAAATAAGCATGGATTATACCTTGTAAAAGTAGGGGAAAACAGCTTTCTTTGCACTTTCTATGTTTTTTAAATGACGGATAGGGGTTTTGATATCCACATCCGTCTTATAAGCGGAAACACATTTTAGTATACACCACCACCACCTATGACAGAGACACATTTAAGCCTGGCTATCACGTATTTATTCGGAACCATCATTGTGTTAAGTATCCTGGAATGCTACTTTAGTTATATACACGACCGTAAACATTACGAATCCAGGGACACGCTGACCACCATTTACCTGATGAGCGTCAACTTCCTGGTAAATGTGATCATGAAATCCGGCACCTTCCTGTTGCTTGACTATTGCTATCACAACTACCGGTTTACAGAAATTTCGAACGTATTTCTTTACTGGACTGTGCTCGTGCTGTTGCAGGACTTCCTGTACTGGCTGTTGCATGCCACGGGACACTACATCCGTCTGTTCTGGGCCGTGCATGTAACACACCATTCTTCCGAGCATTTCAACCTCACCACCGGTTTCCGATCCAGTGTATTTGAACCTTTGTACCGCCTGTTTTTCTTTGTGCCACTGAGCCTGTTAGGCTTCAGTGCCATCGATATCCTGCTGGCGTATTATGTAACGCAGATTTATGGTAACCTGGTACATACACAAACCATCGGTAAACTGCATCCTGTTATTGAATATATTTTTGTAACGCCTTCTCACCACCGCGTACATCACGCCAGTAACCACCGTTACCTGGATAAAAATATGGGTATGCTGCTGATCCTCTGGGACCGCATGTTTGGTACCTTTCAGGAAGAACTGGCGGAAGATAAGGTGAAGTACGGCCTGGTGAAAGACCTGGAAAACAGGGGACCAGTAAACATCATTTTTCATGAATTCATAGCCATCTCACAGGACATGAAGAAGACAGATTCACTGCTGGATAAGTTGAAATATCTTTTGTATGCACCGGGATGGAGCCACGACGGGCAGTCGCAAACAACGAAGGATCTGCAACGGCAACTGAAAGAAGAAGAAAACTGTGCCATCGCGGAAAGTTAAATGATTGGCAGGAAGCAGGAAATGCCCTATCTTTTGACGACCTAAACTTTCTGCCAACTTACATGAACCAGATAACCCGGCCCCTGTATGCAGATGAAATACGCCTGTTAACCAAGCTGAAAAATAAAATCATTCATAAGAAACGCACCGGTATCGGAGCTACGCATATTATCCTTGTACTCTTCACCGGTTTAATTTTTGCAGATCTCGCTTATGTACTTCATACCGGCTTTATGGCCTTTGTATCCGGCACCTTTGCCGTAGTCTGTTTTTTATTTGTGATATTTGGCCCCTACGAAGCGTATAAAGACCGCCGGCGCGCACGGAAACGACTCCGGCAACTCAATCAATTGCTCCTCACCAATACCCTCGAAGTAACCCTTGTTCATGCACAACAGATTGCGGTAGGCCGCGAGTTTGAAGATGAAGGGGATCTTTACCTTATCGCTTATGGCGATGGAGACGTTTTATACCTCTGGGATAATGGACATGGCATGAAAGGTTTTCCCTGCCTGACTTTTGAAATTTATAAGGAAGACTACACTGCACTGGTGTCCCGGCAGATACATGTATTGAGCCCGAAAATAACGCCCGTGGAAATTGAAGCAGAAAAGAAATGGAAGTACCTGAAGAAATACGGTGGCCCCGGCCACCTCGCAACGGAGCGCGTGGATTTCGACGTTTTACTCAGCCGGTTTTATGAATGATGTTGTATTTTCAATGTTCCTTTACCTAACTGATATTAATGGACGTTATACTGATTTTGCTAGGGATATTTTTGCTGTGGTTTTTGACAAGACCATTTACCTTATTGTTTCATGAACTGGGACATGCGCTACCGGCACTCTTGTTTACCCGTCAAAAAACGGTTATCTACCTGGGTTCATACGGCAATACAGGTAAAAGCATATCTTTCAGGATCGGCCTGCTGGAAATATGGATCCGCTTCAATCTATTTACTACAGGAGGTCTTTGTTTGAGCTCGCCTTCAGATATGCGTGTCTGGCAAAGAACCATTTTCCTGTTGGGTGGCCCTTTATTTTCGCTGGTATTGGGTGTAACGGGCAGCTACCTGGCTTTTATGTTAGATAGTCATGGCTTCATAAAATTGTTCCTGGTAATCTTCACTGCCTCCGCGATATTTGACTTTTATTTTAATCTGAGACCAGGCAATCGTCCTGTTTTGGTGCATGACGGAAGAATTACTTTTAACGATGGATACTACCTTAAACAGTTACTTTGGCATCGTAAATACAATGAGGCAGTAGAAGAAGGAATTGCGCTCTTCGAGGCGGGAAATTACAAGGAAGCGATAGTCCGGCTGGAACGCCAGCGTACAAAAAGCATTGGTAACCCCACCATTTATGCTTTCCTGGTAGCTGCGTGTATCAACAAGGAGGACTATACGAAAGGACAGTCATACATTGAAATGAAGGAGATTTACTGTGGTCTGACCTCGGATGATTATTGTAACCGTGGTATTATACTGGCAACCACGGAAGGTTTTGTCACGGCCTTGGACGATCTGCAGAAATCTCTGGTGCTTGATCCGGAAAATGTCTTCGCCCTGATTTATCTGGGATATGTTTTCAATATGCTGGAGCGATATGCAGAAGCCATTCCACTGTTTGATAGAGCGCTGGAACTGACGCCAGAAGACGGATACGGCTTTAATCAACGGGGACTGGCAAAAGTTAAAACCGGTTTGCCGGAAGAAGGCCTGGCAGATATTCTTCGCGCATTGCAGCTAACGCCCGATCATGCATACGTACATCTGCATTTGGGTATTTATCATCTGGATAAAGGAGCGCCGGAGGCAGCATTATTGAGCTTTAACAAAGCTGCTGAACTGGATGGAGAGATTGAATCATTACCAGCACTAATTGCAACTGCTACTGCCAACTCAACTGCCATACAAGGCCCTGGCTACAAATAAAACATTCAGTAAAACATACACCAGCAACACCACCTGCGCCATCAACAGATCCAGGCGCCTGCTCTGTTTCACCTTTCCAGCCTTGATGAGTTGCAGCGAATATGCCGATGCGGTAATCGTTACAAAAATAAAGAACAGCGTAATGCCATGCAGGGTATCTACCAGTGTAAAGGAAGTAGCATCCGGGAGAGATGAATCTATGATATACTTGTTACCAATTGCTGCAAACAGGGAACCCACCCCAAGACCAAAACGCGAATCAATATTATCGGGATGAATATAAAAACAGATGTAGGCAATCAGGAAAGAGACATACATGCCCAGGAACATCTTCCAGAACAATTGCGTGGCATCCCTGCTGATACCAATTCTTACCATAAAATTACTGTATTCTGTGTGCGGAGTAGCCAGGCTGCTATCGCCAAAAGCCGTTTCATAAGCCTTGATACCAGTCGCTATTTTAAAGCTGTCAATGTTCCATCCTCTTAAGGTAAAACGCGGATCATAGTGTTTTCCGGATGAATCTACTGCGAAAACCATGGCTTTCGAATCAAACTGTGAATTCTCAATCGAGAAGCGTAGTTTCTGCTGATCGAAAGGGAAGTTATTGATCTTCCACGAATCCTTCATCACACATTGCAGTTTCATCAGCAGGTAAATACGGCCATTGGAAGAATCGATGGTGGAGTAGGACTTGGTAAATGTTTTGGCTTGTGGTACTTCCAGGTTCTGTGCAAAATCGAATTGTGGATTTTTATAGGTAAGCCACAACCATAGGTTAATGGTATACTCGCTTTGTTTAAAATCAATGTCGTGAATGCTGGTAACGTAGATGCCTGTACGAACGGTGTCAGGTGAATGCTGCTGTGCATTTGCGGATGATGCTAAAAACAGGAAGCAAGATAGCAATAGCCATGCTTTTTTCATGCAGGAGTACATTATAAACAGGGAAATAAAAATGTCTCAGCTATTGATGCAGATGCCGGTCGTTTGGTCACCCTGTAAAGATACAACTACTGCGCCGGATGTTACAAGATAATTTCGTAGGCCCTTTAGGGTAAGGCTCGCTCCAATTCGCTGAAACTCAATGCTAGCGGTTATTTCCGTCGTCGTTTATGCAGGATGGTGCAGGACGGGCCATGATAGTGCAGGTTGCGGGAGATGAATTTTACTTTTAATATTGATTATGCATCTGCGGAGTGAAAAGTGAACAACCCGGCACTGTCAACCAAATAAGAATTCCACTATTATGAAATATGCAAGCTGGAGGTATCTCCTTTTATTTCTGACGTTTTCAGGCGGGGTGAGTATTGCCCAGGAACCACTGGTGAATTATTCTGCCGGTCTGCCCGCTACCGATGCCATAGGCCGGAAACTTCCCACACACGCCGAAACCGGTGATGAAAAAAAAGACCGGTATGTAGGCATGTTCTACTGGACCTGGCATGCCGCGCAAAGCAAGGGTCTGGCCGCTCACAACACCTCTGCTTTTATGGCGCTGCATCCGGAGGCATTATACGATTTTCATCATCCGGCATGGCCATTAAAGGTGCAGAACTTCTGGAACGAACCCCTGTTCGGATACTATATCAATCTCGATAAATGGGTAGTCTGGAAACATGCGGAAATGCTGGCAGATGCCGGTGTGGACATGATCATGTTTGATTGTACCAATGGCGACCTGGTATGGAAAGAGGCATACATGACCTTATGCGAAGTATTCACGGAAGCCCGTAAAAATGGTATCCGTACGCCGCAGATTGCCTTTATGATGGGCTTCGGACCCAGCGATGGCTCCAAAAGCGCCATCAACCAGGTATACAACGACCTGTATAAACCAGGCCTGTACAAAGACCTCTGGTTTCAATGGAAAGGTAAACCATTGATCATGGCTTATCCGGATAACATCGACAACGAAGCCATCAAACAGTTTTTTACTTTCCGCCCCGGTCAGCCGGTATACAATAAAGGACCACAGCGGAATGATCAGTGGGGATGGCTGGAAATTTATCCCCAGCACGGTTTTGCAAAGAACCCGGATGGCAGCTTTGAACAGATGACCGTAGGCGTATCGCAGAACTGGACCAAAGCAAACGGACTGAATCCGATGAATGCCAAAGGTGCTTTCGGCAGGAGCTATACCGATAAGAACGGACATGATACACGGCCGGATGCTTATCAGTATGGCCTCAACTTCCAGGAACAATGGGACCGTGTGCTCCAGCAAAATGTAGAACTGGCCTTCGTAACCGGCTGGAACGAATGGATCGCAGGCAGGTACGAAACATGGGCAGGCCAGCCCAATGCTTTCCCCGATGAATTTGATACCGAAAACAGCCGCGATATTGAGCCTATGAAGGGCGGTCACCACGATAACTATTACTACCAGCTGATCGCCAATATACGCCGGTTCAAAGGCATGCCGGCGCCGGAGAAAGTATCTCCCGAAAAAAATATGCTCATCGATGGTAAGTTTAGCGACTGGAACAATGTACTGCCTTTGTACAAAGCCCATCGCGGCAGTACCCTGCACCGCGATGCGGACGGTTTCCCGGGTACACACTACACCAACAACACCGGCCGCAATGACATCGTAGCTGCAAAAATTGCACGCGATAAAAGATACGTGTACTGCTATGTACAAACGGCCGCCCCGCTTACACCCCACACAGATCCGGGCTGGATGCGGTTATTCATCGACGCAGACCGTGATAAACGCACCGGATGGGAAGGATATGATTATGTGATCAACCGTACAGCCCCCGGAAAAAAGGCCAGCATAGAGCGTTCCCGGAATGGATGGCAGTGGGAAAAAATTGCGGAGGTGGATTACCGTTATAACGGTGCCCAACTGGAAATACGGATTCCCCGCGAACTCTTACAAACACAGGATAATGCACTGAACTTTGAATTTAAATGGTCGGATAATATGCAGCAGGATGGCGATATCATCGACTTCCTCGTGAATGGTGACGTAGCTCCCGCCGGCCGCTTTAACTATCTCTTTAAAGAAGAACAATAGGACTCCACGTAACAGCACAATTCCTTCAGCTAAATTTTTATCAAACCAAAATCATCTTTCAGAAAGTCTAAAAAAAGACCACGATTATGAAGAGTATGTATCAACGTCACTGGGCAACGCTCTGTTTGCTCCTGATGGGGGTTTGTTGTTCCTACAACTCCCACGCACAGGACAGGATCACTGTGTCAGGCACCGTGGTAGATTCGGCCGACCTCACGCCGCTACCCAGTGTCAGCATTAAAGTTGAAGGCGCCACACAGGGCGCACAAACCGACCGGGATGGAAAATTCTCCTTCCAGGCCAGCCCCGATGCCGTGCTGGTTGTTACCTATCTGGGCTACAACCGGAGCATCATCCGGCTTAATGGAAAAACAAATATTTACGTACGCCTGGCATCCACCAACGCCAAACTGAATGAGGTAGTGGTAGTGGGTTACGGTCAGCAGAAAAAGGTGTCTGTTACCGGCGCGGTAGCAACCGTCAATGCCCGGGAGCTGAAACAAAGCTCATCGGCAAACATCGCCAACGCACTGGCGGGACGGTTACCAGGCCTTACATCGATACAATCGGCCGGCGGACAACCAGGCCGTGATGATGCCGTCATGTACCTTCGCGGCGCCAGCACCATTAATGGTAAAAATCCGCTGATCCTGATTGATGGGGTACCACGGGATAACATCCGCACCATCGATCCCAATGAAGTGGAAACAGTGACCATCCTCAAAGATGCCTCTGCTACCGCCGTATTCGGTGTGCGCGGTGCAAACGGGGTGATACTCATCACCACCCGTCGCGGACAGCCAGGCAGGGCAGAACTGAATATCAGTGTAGATCAGAGTTTCTCTTCCTTCACCCGCGAGCCTTCCCGCCTGCATTCCCTGGAATACATGGCGCTGAGAAATGAAGCCGCAAAAAATGATGGCATTACCACACCACCTTTTTCACAGGCGATCATGGACAAATATGCGAACCCGCTGGCAGGATTGGACCCATCAGATCCGGACTACGAAAGAAAGGCCATGATCCGGAATTATATGTATCCCGATCATGATTATTACCGTGATTTTATAGCGCCTTCGGCGCCGCAAACCCGCGTGAACATGGCCCTCAGCGGTGGTGCAGATAAAATATCCTATTTCGCCAACGCTACTTACCTGCACCAGGGCGGTAACCTGAGAACAGAACCCAAATCTGCACTCGGCTACGATCCTTCTTTTAAAATGGATCGCTATAGTTTCCGATCCAACCTCGACTACCGCCTGACGCCCTCTCTCAAAGCATTTCTAAACATCGGTACCTATATAGAAAAAGTAAACATGCCTTCGGCAAATGCTTATCCGGGTTCTTCTACCGATTGGATGATCAACGATATCATTTACCAGGCCCAGACCATTTTGCCGATTACCCCGGGCCCCACCACCCTCGATGGTTTCGGGGTGCCACCGGGTAAGATCGTTGATCCAGGTTACCTCGACCGCTCCGCTTTTGAAGTGGTGAACCGGATGGGCTACCGCAACGAGGTACGGTCTAACCTGAACAGTACCCTCGGAATGGAATGGGACCTCAGCAGAACAGTCACCAAAGGCCTCAGCCTGAAAGGAATGATGTCGTACGATTCAAAATCCACTACGGCCATGCAGGGCAGTAAAACCGAACAACTTTATCTCACACAGATCAATTACGCTACTGATGAACTGAGCTATACATTGAAACGCGCCGGTGAAAACCGCATAGGACTGGTGAAAGGCGCCGACTCCCGCTATAATATCAATATGCAGGGAAGCATTAACTACAACCGCACCTTCGGGGGCAAACACGCCGTGGGTGCTATGGTACTCGCACAGCGCGACTACTGGGAATCCACTGCCGGGGAAATCCCGTATAACGTAGTAGGTATTGCCGGCAGGGCCACGTATGCATACGATAACCGGTACATGGCAGAATTTAACTTTGGATACAACGGCTCTGAACAGTTTGCACCAAGCAAACGTTTCGGATTTTTTCCGGCAGTATCTGCCGGTTGGGCAGTGAGCAATGAAGCATTTTTAAAAGACAGCCGCGTTATCACCAATCTGAAGCTGAGAGCTTCTTATGGGGAAGTAGGTAACGACAAAATGGGTACGTCTGATCGTTTCCTGTATCAGAGCAATATCCTCATGGGCGGTGGTCCGCTCGGCAGCCTGGGCAACGGGCAAGGCGTTGATCAGAAGCTGCTCGGCAACCCGCTGATTACCTGGGAAACCGCGAAGAAACAGAACTACGGACTGGATCTGCAGCTCTTCAAAAACCTGAGCATTACCTTTGATTACTACCTGGAAAACCGCTCCGATATCCTCATTACACGCGGTACAGTGCCACAGTTGCAGGGCGTTCCGCTGGAATATATTCCCCGCATCAATATGGGAATCGTAGACAACAAAGGATATGAAATCGAAGTGAATTACAACAAATCGCTGGGTAAAAACTGGCAATTGAATTTCAAAGGAAACTTCGGACACAATAAAAACGTGGTACGCTTCAATGATGAAGCCATCAGCAGCGAATCGTATGCATACCGCTATCGCACTACGGGTTTTGCCCTCGGACAAAACTGGGGATACCGGATCGACTATAGTAACGGTAACGGCTACTTTAATTCACAGGATGAGTTAAACAAATATCTCGAACATACTACTTATGGTTTTGGAACCCCACGCGTAGGTGATTTCAAGTACATGGACCTGAACGGCGACGGCGTGGTGGATGATAAAGATCAGGCGCCTATTAAATATACCAGCATCCCTGGGATGATTTATGGCGCCACTTTATCAGCCGGCTTTAAACGGTTTGAGTTCACCGTTTTCTTCCAGGGCGTAGGACAGTACTCCGGTAATTACGCCAACCAGGGTGTATATGAAAACACGCGTCAGGGCACGTATTTCGATTATCACCGCACCGCATGGACCGCAGAACGCTATGCCAATGGTGATAAAATTACCTACCCACGGTTGAGTACCGGTACCACTACCAACCATCAGCCGAATGATTTCTTTATCATGGACCGCTCTTTTGTAAGGCTCAAAAACATAGAGCTGGCCTATAATTTCTCCGGTAGCTTGCTGAAAAAGGCTGCCATGAAAAACATCCGCGTATACGTAGGCGGCCAGAATCTCTTTACCTGGGATAAACTACGGATGAATCACCTGGACCCTGAAACCAACAGCAGTCTTGGTTATACCGTGACAAAGATGATCAACTTCGGTTTAAACGCTAGTTTCTGATTCCACAATATTCCAATTATGAAAAGGATATACATATACAGTTTACTCTTGTCGCTGCTGGCTATGGGGGCGTGTAAAAAGGCCCTGGATATGGCGCCCGACGGCAAGATCTCTATAAACGATGTTTTCGCAGACAGCGTGAAAGTGGGCGCTTTCCTGAATACCTGTTATGCCAATCTGCCGGTTAAAGGCACCCGCTATTTTTTCTGGAGCCGTGGTCCCGTGGCCTGGAGCGATGATGCATGGGATACCGATGCCGAGTCGGAACCTACATTGATGGCAGGCCGCCTGTACAACGGCGACGCTACAGCCGGAAATCATCCTGCGCTGGATATCAGTACAGATGCGGGCAACGGGAAGTACTGGGAACGTTACTGGACCTCTATCCGCAATTGCGCATTGTTTATCAGTCGCATTGATAGTGCGAACGTCAGCAACCCGACTGACCGCAAACGTTGGCGGGCAGAAGCCCACCTGCTCCGGGCATATTATTATTCAGAGCTGCTGAAATGGTTCGGCGCCGCAGTGCCCGTAGAACGCGAGCCGCACAACTTCACCGACGACTTCTCCAAACTCAAAAAAGAGAGCTACTACAACGTGGTGAAGTTTATCATGGAAGATTGTGATGCCGCGCTGGCTACAGAAGAACTGCCCTGGAGAATTACCATCTCGGCAGAATCAGGCCGGGTGACGAAAGCACTGGCAGAAGCCATCAAATCCAAAATGATGCTCTTTGCAGCCAGTCCTTTGTATAACGAAGGGAAGAACTACTGGGAGGAAGCCTACGCCGTAAATAAGGCATCACTGGCCAGTTTACGGGCCAATGGCTATGCGTTGTACAACAAGGTAAACCTGCCGCATATTTATCTCGCGGAAGAAGCTTACCTGGGACCGGATAAGAATCCGTATACTGCCTTATACAATGAATACTTCACCCAGGTAATGGCTTATGCCGATAACCCGATAGATAAGGAAACTATTTTCCAGAGCCGGGATGGACAAGGCAATATCTGGAACATTGATGGCATCGGCGCACAGGATGGTTATAAATCAGGTACCTGCCCCACGCAGGAACTGGTAGATGCATACGAAACCATCAACGGCCAGCCCATACTGAATCCGGATAATCCTTATCTCGATGAAAAGCATACCCAGCCTAATTATAACACCGCCAATACACAATACAATCCGGCTAAGCCATACGAAAACCGTGATCCCCGTTTTTATGCTTCTATCTATTACAACGGCAGCAAAAGAAAGGCATGGTGGGGTTTTTCAGAAGTAAAGGAGTCATACGAAAACTACCCTGCGCCTATCGGCAATCGTACCAGGGTGGTGGCTACTTACCTGGGAGAACCGCAAACCGGTATTTCTCCTTCGGAGAGAAAAGCCACGCGCACCGGGTACTTTGAGCGCAAATTTTTACATCCCAATTCCGGTAATGATAACCCCGTAGGAGGCGCCAATTACAAGTATTTCCGGCTGGGAGAAGTGATCCTCAATTTTGCAGAAGCCGCAGCAGAAGCAGATAAACTGGGAGAAGCCAGAACGGCAGTCAATGAAATCCGCGCCAGGGCCGGTATGCCCGATCTGCCTGATATGCCAAAGGCACAGCTGATCCAGCGCATCCACAATGAAAGAAGGGTAGAGCTGGCGATGGAAGAACACCGCTACTTTGATGTGCGCCGCTGGACATCACCTACCGGTGATCTTTCCAAAACAGGCAAATGGGTAACGGCGATGGAAATTACCCGCAAGCCCGATGGTACGTTTACGTATAAACGCCGCCCGGTCCGGGAAACAGAAAGAAGAAACTATACCAACCGTTTCCTCTGGTTGCCGGTGCCATTGGCGGAAGCCAACCGTCTGTTGTCTATCACCGGCGCTAACTGGCAGAACACCGGCTGGTAAGAAATCCTTTTGTAAATGCTTCGTAATACCAAATCAGATGAGATCAAAAATAGCTATCTATATTATTTGTATGGGCGCTTTCCTGCTGGGAGGTTCGCTACAGGCGCAACAGGTGTCGGTGGTGGTAACGGGTAAAGTGCTGGATAAATACAACCGCCCGGTGCCGGGTGTAACGGTTAATTCCGCGAACGGCCGGAATGGTACAGCCACCAATGCTGCCGGCGATTTTACCTTACAGGTAGATGATAACAGCGAACAGCTGCGCTTTTATGCGAAAGGTTACGCCAGGCAGTCAGTGTCCGTGGCCGGTGGCGCTCTGCCACCGGTGATCCTGCAAACGGATGCACATAAACAGGATGAAGTAGTACAACTGGGCTACAGTTCGCAACTCCGCCGGGAGGTAACCGGCGCGGTGGCAACTGTAACCGGCGACGTGCTGGAAAGATCACCCGTGGCCAATCTTACGCAAACGTTGGCTGGCCGTTTACCCGGACTCACCACCATGGAAACGTATTCAGAACTGTCCAGAGCCAATACCAACCTGTTTGTGAGGGGCATATCTTCCGCACGGCAAAATGGTCCGCTGGTGATCATCGATGGCATCATGTGCGCCTATAACAGCAACCAGACACTCGAATATATTTCTGCCAATGAAATTGAATCCATCTCCATACTCAAAGATGCCTCTACACAGGCCTTATATGGTATCCAGGGCGCCAACGGTGTGTTGGTAGTCACCACCAAAAGAGGACAGAAAGGCGATCTGAAAGTGAACGTAAGAATGGATCAGTCGTTCCAGGAAGTGACCACCAAACCCACTTTCTATCATTCATTTGATTATGCCTCCATGAGAAACCAGGCAGCAGAAAACGACGGACTGGGCAAGAACTACCTCTTCTCTGAAGAGCAGCTGAAAGGATATAAGGACGGTAGCAACAAAGAATTATATCCCGATAATAACTGGTACGAAAAGTACATGAACGATCTGGCAATGATGCAACGTGTAGCCGTGAACGTATCGGCGGGTAGTGATAAGGTGCAGTTCTTCTCCAATATCAACGTAATGCACCAGGGCGGACAGTTTAAGACAGACCAGACCAAATACAACCCCAACGCCAACAACGTGTGGGTGAACTACCGTTCCAACCTCGATATGACGCTGAACAAATACATCAAAGCATTTCTTCGTTTAAGCGGCAACGTTAAACGGGAACGTACTCCCGGCTCCGGTAACTCTACCATTTATGGCAGTTTCTTCCAGATGCCGCCTACTACCTACGGCCCATTGACACCAGTGGTAACAGACCCCGCTACCGGTAAGATCATTAATCCCGGCGGACAGGTAATCACCACCAAAAACGTTGGTGCGCCTACGTATGGCATGCTAAATCGCTCCGGGTATTACCGTCACACCGTAACCAATATCTATTCGCAGGTAGGACTGGATGTAGACATGAGCTTTCTTACCAAAGGGTTAAGTCTCACTGGTACCTTTGCGTATCAGACCAACTCCGTAGGCAGTCTGGGCACCACGCAGAACTATGAACGCTGGATGCGGACAGACGATCCCGACGAATTAACCTTTATCAGAAAAGGCAGTGAAAACAATACCCCGCTGGCATACGGTAAATCGCATTCTTACTACTATCACCTTACCTACAATGCAATGCTGAACTACCAGCGCAGCTTCGGCAAGCATAGCATTAACGCCCTCGGCTATATGTTTTTTCAGAACCTCACCAAAGCAGATGTAGGCGCGCCGGCATTGCTGCCTTACAACAGGGTAAGCTCAGGCGCGGAAGCCGCGTATGCCTACGATAGCCGGTACTTCCTGAAACTGGATGTAGGCTACTCCGGTTCTGAACAATACGCCCGGAATGCCCGCTATATTGCCACACCGGCAGTTGCGGTTGGCTGGGAAGTGGCCAATGAACATTTTATGTCGTCGCTGGATTGGCTCAGCCAGTTGAAGCTGCGCGCTTCCTGGGGACAAACCGGCAACGACCAGAGTGGCCTGGCCCGTTTTGCTTACCTGGATAATGTGTCGATCAGCGGTGGTGGCCCGATCGGCTATTTGCAATATGTCATCAAAGAAAATCAGACTGGTAATCCGAATGTTCAGGCGGAAGTATCTACTAAAACCAACGCCGGTATTGACCTCGGTTTGTTTCATGCGCTGACTATTTCAGTAGATGTATTTAAGGAAAAGATGACTAATATGGTAGTAGCCGTATCGTCCAAAGTGCCGCTCTACCAGGGCGTTCCGTTGGGTAACTATCCCCGGATGAATGCCGGCACCTTTGAAAATAAAGGCTATGAAATTGCCCTGAACTATACCAAAGACCTGAGCCGGGATCTCAATATCTCACTGTGCGGGCAGTTCAGCTACCAGAAAAATACCATCATCAACTGGAACGAGGCTAACAGAACTGCGGACTATGCCTACCGCAAAAGAGAAGAAGGCTTTTCTTTCGGTCAGGAATTTGGTTACCTCGTAGACTATAGCAATGGCAATGGTTTCTTTAACTCTGCGGAAGAAATTACCAGTAGTAAACTCAGTTACAGCATGGGGAAACCCAGGGTGGGAGATCTGATTTACAAGGATCTGAATGGCGATCATATTATCGACGACCGGGATAAAGCGCCCATCGGAAATGGCATGTTGCCACGGCAGGTATATGCTATCAGTGGTGGTGTACGGTACAAAGCTTTTGATCTGAATTTCCTGTTCCAGGGCACCGGTGAATTCTCTTCGATCTATGGCGGACAGGGTGTGTATGAAACCGACTATGATGGCGTGTTTGGAGCGCGGCATGCCAATGCCTGGACTCCGGAAAGATATGCCAACCAGGAGCCGATCAGCTATCCGGCATTGTCATTGAAAAAATCTGTGAGCCAGGAAGCGAACGACTTTTTCAGCTACAACCGCTCTTATATCCGGCTGAAAAATATCGAGATCGGCTATACGTTGCCGGCATCGGTTGCACGGCGCATTACTGCGGAAAAGATCCGGGTACTGCTGAGTGGACAGAACCTGTTTACCTGGCACCACATGAAATCGGATGATTTTGGCCCCGAAGGTGGCGGCTACACTTCTTTCCCGGTTTATAAAGTTTATAATATAGGCGTGAGCGTTGGTTTCTAATAAAATTAATTCTACTGGTATGAAAAAATATATCTTCCTGTTATTGGCTGTTGCGGGTTTATCGGCCTGCAATAAGCAACTGGATCTGCCCAGTGATGGCCGCATTACCATGAATGAGGTGTTTAATGATTACGACCGGGTAAGAGGCTATCTGAATTCCTGCTACGGCTATTGCCCGGGTCCTTATATGGATCGTTCGTCCTATACAGATGAGGCCCAGGATGCCGATGACATTACGCCCAACTCGAAATACAGCAACTGGTATGTAGGCAGTGTAACGGCACAAACTTATGTAAACGTGTCTATGGATGGAAGCCCCTGGGGCCGGCTGTATGAAGGCATCCGCAAGTGTAATTATTTCCTTAATAACATCGGTGCATCTAAAACGATTGCGTCGGATGCAGAGAAGGCTTCCTGGGTGGCACAGGCGCATGTGTTGCGCGCATTGTACTACCTGCAGCTGATCAAGCGTTACGGAGCAGTACCATTAATTGATCAGCCGCTGCTGGTGGATCATAATTTTTCGAAAGATAAGAAGGCCAGTTTCAGCGAAGTAGTCACTTTTATTCTCAAAGACTGCGATACAGCACTGATGGTACCGGCTACCCGGGTGGGTTTTCCCTGGGGGATTTATGATAACCAATATGGCATTATGTCGAGAGCCGTGGCCTATGCCATTCAATCACAGGCGGTGACCTATGCTGCCAGCCCTTTGTGGACAGACGGCACTTACAGCTGGGATAAGGCCAAAACCATCACTGCCAATGCTTTGGCGGAGTGCCTGGCCAATGACTATAAGCTATTTGATGAAAAACCGGCGGCAACGATTGCACAGAATGGCTATGCGCTCTATCATTTCATCACCTCCAACGATCAGCGTACCCGCGATAAGGAAACCATTCTGCAGGTAGCGGGACAAATGCAGGTCTGGAAATACGCAGGGTTGCCTACTACACCCGGCATGGATAAAGCGGGGCCTTGTCCTACCCAGGAGATGGTAGACCGCTACGAGATGGCCAATGGCGAAGCACCTGTTACCGGTTATGCCGATGCGGGCAGATTATCACCCATCATTAACCCGGCTTCCGGTTATAACCCGGCAGATCCTTATGCAGGGCGCGATCCACGGTTCTATGCGTCTATATATTATAACAATGCTGTCCGTAGCCTGGATCAGCCCAATGGTAAAAAAGTGGAAACGTTTGTTGGTGGAACAGAAGGGATATCGGCTACGAACAGAACGTTTACCCGTACCGGTTATTATCTCCGGAAATTCAACAATTATAAATCCGCACAGAACAATGACGCCGATGGTGCTATCCGCCTGTTCCGCCTGGCAGAACTATACCTCAACTTTGCGGAAGCAGCGTACCAGTCGGCCGGCCCCGATGCGCCTGTAACTGTTGGCAATTTCTCGATGAGCGCCCGCGATGCCGTGAGTGCCGTACGCGCCCGTGCAGGTATGCCGGCATTTCCATCAGGTATGTCGAAAGAGGCCTTTGAAAAGAAGTACCGCAATGAAAGAAGCGTGGAACTGGCTTTTGAAGAACACCGTTACTTCGATGTGCGCCGCTGGAAGATCCTGGATCAGACAGATAAATTTGTTACCGGTATGCGTATTACAAAGAGTGGCAGTACGCTGACGTATACACGTTTCCGGTTTACCGACCGGGCCACTTTCTCCGAACGTTTCCTCCTGTACCCGATCGATCAGTCGGAGATCAATAAAGTATTCGAGTCTACCGGCGAAAACTGGCAGAACCCGGGCTGGATGGACTAATTTTCAAAAAAGGAAAGGCGGCGCCGGATTTTGGGCAGCACGTAACAAAACATTTTGTACGTTTATCCGGTGCCGCTATTAGTGTTTCATTAAAAAGCGCTGCATAGTATAGTTATGAAAAAGATGTATTTCACCTGGCTGTTGCTGTTACTCGGCACAGCCATTGTTGCTGCTGCCGGTAAACCTTCCGTGCTGCCGGTCCGTTTACGTTGTGAATACCTGCTGAACCCCAGGGGAATTGATGAATTACAGCCCCGTTTAAGCTGGACACTGGCCGCCACGGATTCCAACGCCCATGCCCAAAGCCAGAAGGCATATCGTATACTCGTGGCAGTTACAGAACAGGAACTGCGCGAGAATAAAGGTTCCATATGGTCCACCGGCTGGGTCAATTCAGATGAAATGCAGCACATTACCTATAAGGGAAAGCCCTTACAGTCGGATCAGTCCTATTATTGGAAAGTAAGCGTAAAAGATGAACAGGGCCGTATCTCCGATTGGAGTGACGTGGCTTCCTGGACAACAGGGCTGCTACAGGCCACCGACTGGAAAGCTACCTGGATTGGCAGTGATGAATATTTCAAACCCGGAAAACAGGAGTGTAATATTTTTGATCCCTGGCTCCGCAAAACGTTCGACTTGAAAGCCGCGCCGGAGAAGGCCAATATTTTTGTGGCATCCGTTGGCTATCATGAGTTGTATGTAAACGGGAAAAAGATGGGCGACGGCGTAATGGCGCCGGCAGTCACCAATCATACCAAAAGGGCGAGGTATGTGGCCTATGATATTGCATCGGCGCTTCGTCCGGGCAGAAATGTGGTGGTACTCTGGCTCGGTGCTTCCTGGTCCATTTTTGGGCCGTATAACACACCGGATAAGCCAAAAGCACCCATCGTGATAGCACAGGCAGCTATTTATAATAAAGGCAATGTGGCGCCTGTAATGCTGCTTAAAACCGATGATTCCTGGCATACGCAGAACAGCCCGAACAGGCTGGCAGGTGTATGGGACTTCGGCCGCATGGGGGGTGAAATCTGGGATGCCAATCACGAAAACCCGGACTGGGACAAGGCATTATCGCCTGATGATAAGTGGCGCAACGCCACCGCCTATCATCCCAACCTGGTGTTATCTGCCCAGATGGTAGAACCCAATAAGGTGATGAAGGAAATAAAACCGGTGTCTGTAGAAGCCAGACCGGATGGAAGTTTTCGTGTAGACATGGGCGTGAACTTTGCGGGTTGGACTGCCGTCCGTGTAAAAGGACTGCCCGGCGAGCGGATTGATTTCCAGTATTCCGAAAGAGCGAAAGATGATATGACGTTCAGTTTGCACAGTGCGTATATCATTGGCCCTTCGGGAGAAGGCGAGTTCCATAACCGTTTCAATTACAGCTCCGGCCGCTGGATCACCATCCGTGGCCTGAAATACAAACCCTCCCTGGAGGATATCCGTGGCTGGCTGGTACGCACGGACTATGAAACAGCCAGCACCTTTGCCTGCTCCGATTCCCTGCAAAACTGGATCTATGACCGCGTACGCTGGACCTACGAAAATTTATCGCTGGGTGGTTACGTGGTGGATTGCCCGCAGCGGGAACGCCTCGGGTATGGCGGCGATGCGCATGCCACCTGTGAAACGGGGATGTACAATTATCACCTCGGTGCATTCTATACGAAATGGATGGAAGACTGGCGCGATGTGCAGGGCTCAGAATCTATCGTCGGCAATATGTTCGACACTACCTGGGCGCATAAAGGCGTGATGAGCGGCCGCGCGCTTCACAAAGGCATACTACCGCATACCGCACCTACGTATATGGGTGGCGGCGGCCCGGCCTGGGGAGGTATCTGTGTATCACTGCCCTGGTTCCTGTATCAGCAGGAAGGCGACCGCCGGGTATTGGAGAGGAATTTTGAGATGATCAAAAACTGGTTGTCCTTCCTGGATACCCAGACCAAAGATCATCTGCTTCAGCGTTTCGGAGGTGACTGGGACTTCCTGGGCGACTGGCTCTGGCCGGGCGCTACCGCCGAAGGAATGAATAATAACAAGCCACAAACCGTTTGTCTGAATAATTGTTACCGTGTATTTAATCTGCGCACAGCAGCGAAGATTGCGCGTGTGATCGGCAAAACAACGGAGGCCGCACAATGGGAGCAACAGGCAGCCTTATCCAGCAAAGCCATCAACGATAGGTTTTATAACGTGGCAGATCATAGTTATTCCGATAGCTCTATGGCCAACCTGGCAGCGGCTTTGCTGGCAGAGGTGCCACCGGCATCTTTAAGGGATAGCGTGATGGCGAGACTGGAAAAAGAGATACTGGTGAATCATAAAGGCCACATCAACGTAGGCATCACCGGTGGCGCCATCCTGTTTAAATTATTACGCAACGAAGGCAGAGACGACCTGATTTACAGCATGACTTCCCAAACTACGTATCCTGGTTGGGGTTATATGAAGGCCAATGATGCCACCACTATCTGGGAAATGTGGGAGAAGGATCTGCCGGGGCATTCCCTGCTGCATAGTTCCTACCTGTATCCCGGTGCCTGGTATATCAACGGGGTAGCGGGCATCCGCCAGGATCCGCAGTCAGGAAAAGGTTTCCGGCATTTTGTGATCCGTCCGCCATTGCTGACGGCTTCGCAGCTTAGTTGGGCGCATGCTTCCTTTGCCTTTTCGGCAGGGGAAATAAAAACGGCCTGGCGCCGCGATGGTAGCGGGTTGTCGCTGGAGGTAACGGTGCCGCCTAATTGTAGTGCCGTACTGGAATTGCCACAGCAGCAGGCGCAGCGAGTAACAGAGCCGAGTGGTTTTATGAAAGCGAAGGGAACGAAGAACGGCTTTGCATTGTTTGAATTACCGGCAGGAAAATACAGCCTGCGTACTTTATAATTTTTCCCTCATCATCATGATTAAAGCGCAGCATTTTTTAGTGCTGCGCTTTTTTATCTGCCGGAGGCAGTTTTACTGCTTTTACAATCCACGGTAGAGAAATACCTTGTCCGATCAGCGTAATCAGTACCACTACCACCGAAATAAAAATAATCGCATTGCGGCTGTCGCTTTCCACGGTCATCGGTAAGCCAATGGCAATGGCCAGTGAAACGATGCCGCGCATGCCGGACCAGCTGATGATCAGGCTGTTTTTGAAATCCAGCAGAGCGTTTTCAGTGATGCGTCCTTTACCTTTTTTAAAGGCCTGGTCTAAGTTGAGCTGTTGTGAAAACACCCTGCCCATGCGCAGGAGGAGGGCTACAAGTGTGATGAGAAAACCGTAACCGATATATGGCCAGATCAGGTTACTCGGAATATTTTTGATCACGTAAGGGAACTGTAATCCGATCAGGATGAAGATAAGTCCATTGAGCAGGAAGATGATAATATCCCAGATAGCGCCGGACTGTTGCTTTAATTTCTCCGGAAAAACCTGTCCGCTTAAACGGCCCATCCGGAGGCCCAGTACCACTACGGCGATCACCCCGGAAACATGAATTTCCTCCGCCAGCAGGTAGGTCACAAAAGGCATCAGCAGCATCAGGCTGATAACGACCATATCATTTTTACGGAGCATTCTCAGGAGCACGCCCAGCATTTTCGCCATCAATGCGCCCAGGAATATGCCTCCGGCCATGAGTACGATAAATTCGAAGGAAGCTTTCCAGAATACAAAAGCGGTACCAGTAACGGCCATAATGGCGAAGTGATAGGTTACCAGTGCAGAAGCATCGTTGATCAGGCTTTCACCTTCCAGGATAGTAATGGTTTTATGCGATAGCCCCAATCCTTTGGTGATGCTCATGGCGGCCACAGCATCCGTGGCAGACAGGATAGCGCCAAGTACAAACGCCAGGGGCCAGGTCATGCCGGGTATCAGGTAATGGGCAACCACCGCTATAGCCGCCGCCGTTAGAAACACAAGACCGATCGCCAGTGTACCGATGGTATTAAAGTTGGTCCTGAATTCTTCCGGGGAGATGTTGAACGCAGCGTCATACAGCAATGGTGGGAGAAACAACAGGAACACTACTTCCGGGTTCAGTTCTATGTTGGGCAGCGCCGGAATGAAGCCGATACCGATGCCCGCAGTAATGAGCAGTACCGGGTACGGCAGCCTGATCTTGTCTGCTACTGCAGACAACAGGATCATAAGTGCCATTATAAAGATGACGATGCTGTAGTTCTCCATACCATACATTTGTGTACAAATGTATACAAAACATGTTATGAAGCCTTACTGACCTGTTGCTCCCGCCATTTGATGAATTGGATATAGTGAGCAAGCTCCAGGTACAGGTGGTCTTCCAGCATTTCAAGCAATAACATTTTCCGGCTATCGCTGTCGGCTGCTGCGTGTTTGAGCCGGTCGTACAGCGCGAGTTGCTGCAATAAAGCGCTTTCCATATTTGCCAGTAAAGCCGGGAAAGCAGCGAAGGGGGTACCGGAAATCAGTTTTCCTTTAGGCGTTTGCGTTAGTTCCTGTATTTTTTCGTGGGTCAGTACCGGCATTTTAATGCCGGGGAGGTGAAATATATTGTTTGTTTTCATATACTGGATAAGTTGCTTAACCGGTTAAAAAAGAGTGCGCTGTTTATTAGAGTGAAAAAAATGAAGATGGTTACAAACTTTTTGTAACTTTTATTTTCTTTGATCATCCAATAATGAGAACCATGACCATACATCCGCAAACAGACGCAGAAATAGACAATGATTTAATCAATAAAGTACTGGCTGGAGAAAAACGATTGTTTGAACAGTTGATGCGCAGGCATAATACCAGTTTATTCAGAATTGGCATGGCGATGCTGGACAATGATGCGGATGTGGAAGACGTGATGCAGATTACCTATATCAATGCTTACCAGCACCTGTCCGGCTTCCGGCAGGAAGCCGCCTTTGGTACCTGGCTGAAAAGAATACTCATCAATGAGTGCAGTCAGCATCTGAAAAAACGGGGCCGGTTGGTTAGCGAGGATGTGGCGGTTTTAACAGATCATCATCCGGCAAATACTGCCGGCATAAAAGAATCACCGGTGGCCAAAGTTATTAATAAGGAACTGGGCAGGGTACTCGAACTCTCCCTCTTGCAGATTCCGGAGAAATACCGGCTGGTTTTCCTGTTGCGGGAAGTAGAAGGCTTAAGTGTCGCTGCCACGGCGGCAGCGCTTAATATTTCAGGGGTGAACGTAAAAGTCCGTTATATCAGGGCCCGGCTGATGCTACGCGGCAAGATCTCCGATTACTATAAAAACGACCTGGTATTTCCGTTTCATCTTACGCGCTGCGACAGAGTGGTGTTTGGTGTGCTGGGCAAACTGGGCATCGAATAGCAGCCCTAACGGGACGATTGTTCTACCAGGCTTATTTTGATACGTTTATACATGCTTCTTTCATCGAGGGATTTTTCCAGTTCGGAGAGCAGCTGTAAAAGATCTGCGCTGGCTTCGGCCAGCCATTTTTTATTTTCCTCCTTAATTACCAGTAGTACTGGTCCTATTTTTTTATGCATTTGTTTACCCGCAGGGGTCAGGGAAATGAGCCGTCTCCGTGCATCTTTCGGATCTACCGTGGTTTTTATCAGGCCATGGGTCAGCATCTGTTCGGTGAACTGTACCACTGCGGCATGGCTCAGCTGCAATGAGGTAGCTATTTCGGTAACGGCCATCACTTTTTCCCGGCTTAATAATTCCAGGATGAGATACCATTTGGCCTCAAAGTCGAGGTCTGATTCTTTGTAGATCTGGCTAACATCCTGCGACAGGCGTTCGCCTAATCGTTTTAAGCGGGTGGCCAGGGCCAGTTCTTCCAGTTCGGTGACTAAATTCATGCAATAAATGTATAAATTTTTAGCCTGCCCTGCGCTTTTCCTCTTCCGCACCGGTCTGCCTTTTGTTACCGGACGAGGAGCCACCGCCAAATTTATAATTGAAAGTAAGGGTGAGCACGCGGGTATCCCTTTTTTGCTTAAACGTTTCCCCGTATCCTGTTAAACGTGTTACCGCATTGGTTTGATTGGTGAAAAAGATATCGCTCAGATTCAGTTTGAGAGACGCTTTTTTATGCCATAACTGTTGTTGCACCCCGGCAGACACGAACCAGAAACTGTTTACATCAAGGAAACCATAGTAAGAGCGGCTTTCATAGCTGCCGGTAATTTCCATGGTGGTGAGTGGCCGGAGTGTAATGGTATTAACCGAGTTGAAATTAAAAGATACGCGGCTCACGTTCAGGTGGGTGTTTACCAGGTCGCCCTTATAGTTGCCATAGTAAAGGAGGGCCGTATTGGTGCTGCTGAGCCATTTACGGATCGTTACCGGAAAGCCAAAACTGAGATTGTAGTAATCGTACATCGCGAGGTTTCTGCCTGTTTGCAGAATGGTATTAGGTTCTGTATCCGGAGATAGCACGATGAGGATATTATCACGGGTACGGCTATATCCTATTTTAGTGGTGTATTGTTGCCTGAAAGTATGAGTGAGTTCAAACGAGTTGGTTGTTTCCGGTAGCAGGAAAGGATTGCCGGCCGCTGAGGTGAGCGGATCCAGGAACACTTTGAACGGATTCAGTTGCCGGTAAGAGGGGCGGTCGATGCGGCGGCTCATGGATAAACCAAGGTCGTGCGTAGTATTGAATTCATAACCGATGTAACCACTGGGAAACAGCTGCGTATAGTCGCGGTTGAATGTTTTGGCGCCGATTACCTGGAATCCGTTTGTCTGCGTGTTTTCAGCCCGGAGTCCCAGTTGCAGGCTCAGGTGGCTCCATTTTTTTGATACGTTTACATACGCGGCATTGATATTCTCTTTATAGATGAAGCGGTTGCTTTTGCCTTCATCCAGTACATTCCCGCCATTGCTTCTATCAAAAAACTGTACATCATTATCCGATTTTACCCAGCTACTTTTGATGCCGGCCTGCATGCCGGCGCCTATTATTTTTAATGGTTGCGTGTAATCGATTTTCACTGACCGGATGCTTAGGTCGCCATTCAGGTCTCCAAATAGGGCGTAGGGTGTTTTGTTTTCCCATTGCTGCGTATCAAAATAACGGGTCAGGTAATTTTGTGTTTCAGCAGAATTGAACCTTGCGTAATCCAGGTCAGCGGTGAGTTCCCTGCCGCTGGTGTCCAGCGTGTATTTATAATTGAGATTGATACTGGTGTTGTTCCTGTGCGGTTGATTGTTGCCCGTGGTAATAAATGATCCTGTATTTTCCTGTTGGGCATTCAGTGTTTGTGCTACGCTGTTGGTCGTGATATTACCCTGGTAGAATATACCATTGGCAGCAATGCCTATCATCATTTTTTTATTGATAGTGTAATCGGCGCCGATACGTGTATTATGGCTGTTGTTCCGGTATTTGAAGAGGTTCTGGTAATTATTTCCGCCGGTATATTTATTATCCGCATCATAAAATTGCCGGTAGATGGTCAGGTCGTTGATATCTTCCCGGTAGGCGTAATTATAGGAACCAAAGATATTGAGGTTTTTATGTTTGCTGTTGAAATTGAGAGATGGATTTAACTTCGGATATCTTCCCTGGCTCAGGCTGAGCGACAGGTTTCCATTGGTGCCGGAGGTTTTCCCTTTTTTCAGCCGTATATCAATAATGCCTGCATTACCGGCCGCATCGTATTTGGCGGAGGGGTTGGTGATCAGGTCGATGGTTTCGATCTGGCTGGCCGACATATTTCTCAGCATATTCGCCAGGTCCTGGCCCGTCATAGGTACCTGTTTGCCATCTATCATCACCAGTACGCCCTGGCGTCCGCGCATGGCAATGTTATCGTTCTGATCGATGGTAATGCCCGGTGCTTTTTCGAGCACTTCCAGGGCGGTGCCACCTGCGGCAGAAATAGAGCCGGATACATTGAGTACGGTTTTATCGTACTGCTGCTGTATGAATGGCTTTACCGCAGTTACCGCTGCTTCTTTCAACGCCGTAGGGGCAGGCGTAAGTGTAATAACGCCGAGCTGTGTTGTCTGCTGGTGGAGGAACGGGGCAGATTCATATCTCCCGAAAATCATACTCTGCGTAATAATCACATAGCTGCCTGCCGGAATTTGCTGAAAGGAAAAGGCGCCGAGGCTATCGGCATATTCAATTTTAACGAGCTTTTTATTGCTGGCCTGCACCAACTGAATAGCTACCTCTTTTAATAAGGCGCTTTCATGGGTAGTCAGCTGTCCGTTGATATTGAATGCTTTCGCCTGCGAAAAGCAGGTATTTATGTAAGTAGTAACGGAAATTAACAAGGCAATAAAAAAGAGCGATTTCTTTTTCATCTGAGGGGTTTTAGTACTACTAATGTAGATTATTGGCTGATTTTAGCGATGTTTTCAGATGGGTTTTACAGGAGATATAGGTAGTTGCTTACTGAATGTTTTAAATAAGGATAAGTGGTAGCATCTTCTTATCGGGTTGTGGGAACAGGGGTAGTCTGGCTGTTGGTTATATCAATCTCCACCCTCTGTAAGCCCTATCTTATAGGAACGGTTTATAGGGCGCCCGGATAGGGGGGAGATAGGGCTAGGATAGGGATTACCTGACAATTCGGTGACAGTATAAAGGGTGGTTTGGGCGTAAAAAGAACAGCCGGAAGAGAGGTTCTTCCGGCTGTCATTCGTTATTTTTTTATCAGGAAAGGTCAGGCTTTGGATTTGTGAGGTGCTTTGTATTTTAGATCTGTCAGAATGAGACCCATGATCTCCTGAGGTGTTACCTCAAATAAATCCGCTAATACAATGATTTCCTCAGCTTTCAAGAGGCCAGGTTGATAGATCTTTCTATGCAAGGTAGCATAATGGATGCGCGCATCGGTTTTTACGACCGTAACGGGTATAATTTTAAAGACTGCTTCCAGGCTTTTGATGTTGCCTGTTTGAATTAAATGCCTCACTGCTTCGTATCGGGAGTCTTTAGATGTCGCCATAGTTAGATTAAAACAGAAATATAATATTCATAACACTATTTTAATTCTTTTAATAATAAAATGGACATGTAAAAATTAATAAAAGATTATTTTTATAATAAAATTGACATAAATTGTTTATTATTGTGATGTGGAAATTGTAACATCCAATAACAATAAATATTTATTTATGAATGGTCATGTAAATACACCTGCGTGGCATCAACAAACATATTGCCTGACGCCTGAGGAAATATCAAATCCTGTTGAAGTATTAACAACTTTTTGTTGGGAGTATTCTCCTTCGGAAATACGGACGAAACTGAAGGATTGGTATGCTGCTTCTTTATCTGATGAGGAGGCCGACAGTAAATCTATTTTTGTCGTTTATGAGAACATTGAAAAGCTCATTGAGGCTGTTTATCTGATCAATGCTCAGAACAGCCTGTTGGTAAATAAATTATAGTCTTCTATCGCGTTGCATTCATTTGTCATTAATAATCATTTCAACCTTAAAATTATGGATAACGCGCAAAATGTTTTATTAAAGATTCATACTTTACTTTCCAGTACCTCTTTATCTTTCAGGCAGAAAGTTTGCGAAGAATGCAACTGGAGTATTCCTACTTTTTATAGGCGTATAAGATTGATAAATACGCCAGATAAGGAGGGCAAATTATCAACCGCAGTCAGTAGCGCCGAAGAGGCTATGATCATCAAAATAATGAATACGGTTTATCAGGAGTTGAGCAACGAACTTCAGCAGATTCAATAAAAGAGCATAACCGGGCTGATAGTCCGTCAGCCCGGTTATACTCTTTTACTGCTTCACATAATGCAAACACACCACACCCGAACTCTCCAACGAAGTGCTTTTCACAAGTTTCAGCTCTATATGTTCCTTAATCCCTTTAAAATAGGGCATTCCTTCACCCAGGATCACCGGGTTCACAAACAGCCAGAATTCATCTACAAGGCCATGCTGAATGAGTGACTGTGTTGCGCGGGGACTGCCAAATATCACGATTTCTCCTCCTGGCTGTGCTTTCAGTGCTTTGATTTGTTCCACGAAGTCATCGCCGATCACGGTGGTTTTATCCCGCTGCAATCCTTTCAGGGAATGCGACAGCACTATTTTATTTACTTTATTATACCAGGCGGAATGTTCTCTGTCGTGTTTGGAGGCGTTGGGTTTGTCGGCAGCGGTGGGCCAGTAGCCTTCCATCATATCATAGGTAACCCGGCCGTAAAGGGCGGTATCGGAGGCATTGGTGCGTTCAGCGGCAAAGTCGAATAATTCTTCATTGACATGGATCCAGTTCATTTCTCCGGCGGGTCCTGCTACGAAGCCGTCGAGGGAAAGGTGCATAAAGGAAACGATCTTTCTCATGGTATGTGCTGTTTTATGAAGCAAACATACCGCAGAAATTCTGTTTCTGATAGGTGCAATTAAGACATTTGTAGGGGGGATTCCGTCAGGGGGAAGGGAGGGTGCAAATGAAAAAAACAGCCTCCCCGCAGGAAGGCTGTTTGCAAGTATGACTTAGAGTAATTTCAATACTTCTTCACCCATGGCATCGGTGCCCAGGATTTTATCAGCAGGAGTAGACTTATCAGCGATATCTCCGGTACGGAAACCCGCTTTCAGCACACCATCCACTGCACTGATCACCGCTTCTGATTCTGCTTTCAGGCCAAAAGAAATATCCAGCAGCAGGGCGGCAGATAAGATAGAGGCCAGTGGGTTCGCTACCCCTTTACCGGTAATGTCGTGTGCAGAACCGTGGATAGGCTCATATACACCAGTACCGTCGCCGATAGAGGCGGAAGCGAGCATGCCCATAGAACCGGCAATCTGGGAAGCTTCATCGGTGAGGATGTCGCCAAACAGGTTGGCAGTTACCACTACGTCGAAGCGGCGTGGATCTTTGATCAGCAGCATGGCGGTGGCATCTACAAACTGGTGTTCTACTTCCACGTCAGGGTATTCCAGTGCTACTTTCTGTACCACTTCTCTCCAGAGACGGGAGGTTTCGATCACGTTGGCTTTATCTACAGAGCAAAGCTTTTTTCTGCGGGTTCTGGCCGCGTCAAAGGCTTTGCGGGCAATACGTTCTACTTCGTAGCGACTGTATTCCGCGATATCGTAAGCGGTATCGCCATCGTTCTTGCGGCCTTTTTCACCGAAGTAGATGTCGCCCGTCAGTTCACGGAAGAAGAGGATATCCGCGCCTTTTAATATTTCAGGTTTGATGCTGGAAGCACCCAGTAATTCATCAAATAATTTGATGGGACGGAGGTTGGCATACAGACCGAGTTCCTTGCGCATTTTCAGCAAACCCTGTTCTGGTCTTACTTTGGCAGAAGGATCGTTGTCGTATTTAGGGTGACCTACAGCGCCGAACAGTACGGCGTCGGAGTTACGCATTTTTTCGAGCGACTCATCCGGTAAAGGATTGCCGGTGGCTTCGATCGCTACGTGGCCGATCAGGGCTTCATCGTAGGTAAAGGTATGTCCGAATTTTGCAGCGATCCTGTCCAATACTTTTTTTCCGACTGCAGTTACTTCCTGTCCGATTCCATCACCTGGAACTATTAAAATATGTTTAGTTGCCATTCTGTTGTTATTGATAGTTTAGATTAGGTTCAGCATTTTTTGTGTGGCCTTGATCGCAGATACCGTCTGGTCGCTGTCCAGTCCCCTGGTTTTGAATTGTTTGTCGTTCAGGCTCCAGGTAATGATGGTTTCACACAACGCATCACTTTTACCACCGGGAGGTATCCGAACGGCATAGTCCGTGAGGACGGGAAGGTCCTGTTTCAGCTTTTTATATACCTTTTTCAGAGCGTTCATAAAAGCATCATACTGACCATCGCCCTGGGAGTGTTCCTCGTACATTTCGCCATTTACGGAGATCTGCACGGTCACGGAAGGGTTCAGATTTTTGGAGTGGGTGAGTACATAGTTTTCTACAGTCACCTTTTCCTCGATCCGGTTGCTGTCCAGTACATCCGAGATAATATAGGGAAGATCCGCCTGCGTAAGCACTTCTTTCCGGTCGCCCAGTTCGATGATGCGCTGCGTTACTTTTTTCAGATCGGGGTCCGACAGTTTGATGCCCAGTTGTTGCAGGTTGTTTTCTATATTGGCTTTACCGCTGGTTTTGCCCAGGGCATATTGCCGTTGCCTGCCAAAACGTTCGGGCATCAGATCGCTGAAGTAGAGCTTATTCTTTTTATCGCCATCTGCATGAATACCGGCGGTCTGGGTAAATACATTTTCGCCTACAATCGGTTTGTTGACCGGGATGCGGAAACCGGAAAATGTTTCCACCAGTTTACTCACGGTATACAGCGAGGTTTCTGCGACGGATGTTTTCACTTCGGGCAGGAAATCATTCAGCACAGCGATGGCGCTGGCCAGGGAGGCGTTACCGGCTCTTTCACCCATCCCGTTGATGGTGAGGTGAATGCCATGAGCACCTGCCTTTACGCCTTCAAGCACGTTGGCGGTGCCGAGGTCGTAATCGTTATGTGCGTGAAAATCGAAATGACTGTTCGGATAGCGTTCCACAATAGCGGTTACGAATTCCTTTACTTCGTCGGGCGTAAGTACGCCCAGTGTATCCGGCAGCATGATCCTTTTTACAGGTACCTGTTGCAGGAAATCGAGGTATTGAAAAACATACTCGCGGGAGTGGCGCATGCCGTTGCTCCAGTCTTCCAGGTACACATTGCATTCGAGGCCTTCTTTATTGGCCAGGGCCACTACGGCGGCTACTTCTGCAAAGTGTGCTTCCGGCGTTTTCTTTAACTGATGGGTTAAATGATTGAGCGAGCCTTTGGTGAGCAGGTTCATGACTTTAGCGCCGGCCTGCAGCATCCATTGCACGGATACATCGCCATCTACAAAAGTCAATACTTCTACCTTGTTTAAAAAGCCGTTTTCTGCGGCCCATCCGGTAATTGCCTTTACCGCAGCAAATTCACCATCCGAAACACGGGCGGAGGCAATTTCAATTCTGTCCACTTTTACCTCTGTCAGTAAAAGCTGTGCAATGGTTAGTTTTTCAGAGGGTGAAAAAGAAACTCCGCTGGTTTGTTCACCGTCACGGAGTGTGGTGTCCATTATTTCAACGTGGCGCTGGGTCACTGGCATAATACTTATAGAATGTTTAGTACATGCTCTTGTCGGCGAAAACTTTTATTTCGTCCTTCATGGCTTGTAAGTAATCAATATCATCAAAGCCGTTCATCATGTTATGTTTTTTGTAGCTGTTGATGGCAAAGGATTCGCTGTCACCGGTGGCCGGGATAGTGATGGTCTGTGTTTCCAGGTTCACTTCTACTTCCGCTTTGGGATCGGATTCTATCGCTGTGAATATTTTATCGAGGAATTCGGGGCTTACCTGTACGGGTAAGATACCGATGTTTAAGGAGTTGTTTTTGAAGATGTCGGCAAAGAAGCTGGACACGACACAACGGAATCCGTAGTCGTAGATAGCCCATGCCGCGTGTTCACGGCTGCTGCCGCTACCGAAGTTCTTACCCGCTACCAGTATTTTACCGGAGTAGATAGGATTGTTTAATACGAAATCTTTTTTAGGCGTGCCATCTGTTTCATAGCGCCAGTCGCGGAACAGGTTGTCGCCAAAACCTTTACGTTCTGTTGCTTTCAGGAATCGTGCAGGGATGATCTGGTCAGTGTCCACGTTTTCAATGGGCATGGGCACTGCGGTACTCTTTAATATGGTGAATTTATCGTAAGCCATTTTCTGTTGATCGTTTAAAGATGTTGTAATAAGGGGAATGATTAAGCAATCAGTTCTCTTGGGTCAGTCACTACACCGGTTACTGCGGCTGCAGCGGCTACCAGCGGACTGGCCAGCATGGTGCGGGAACCTGGTCCCTGTCTGCCTTCAAAGTTCCTGTTACTGGTGCTCACGGCGTATTTGCCGGCGGGCACTTTATCATCGTTCATGGCCAGACAAGCAGAACATCCGGGCTGACGCAGCTGGAAACCGGCTTCTGTCAGGATATCCAGGATACCTTCTTCTTTGATCTGCTGTTCTACGATGTGGGAACCGGGAACGATCCAGGCAGTCACGTGTTCTGCTTTTTTCCTTCCTTTTACAATAGAGGCAAAGGCACGGAAGTCTTCGATACGACCGTTGGTGCAGCTGCCGATAAATACGTAATCCACTTTTTTACCGATCATGGCTTCTTCCTCATGGAAGCCCATGTACTGCAATGACTTTTCGTAGCTGGTTTTGCTATCGCCGGCCAGTGCAGCAGGAATATGTTTGGTGATACCCATACCCATACCCGGGTTGGTACCGTAAGTGATCATTGGTTCAATATCCGCAGCGTCGTAGGTGTATTCCTGGTCAAACGCAGCGCCTTCTTCTGTGCGCAGTGTTTTCCAGTAAGCGAGGGCTTTATCCCATGCTTCTCCTTTAGGCGCTTTTTCGCGGCCTTTGATATAATTAAAGGTGGTTTCGTCCGGTGCAATAATGCCACCGCGCGCACCCATCTCGATACTCATGTTACAAACGGTCATACGACCTTCCATGCTCATGTTTTCAAATACATCGCCGGCATATTCCACGAAGTACCCGGTAGCACCGGCTGCAGTGAGTTTGGAAATGATGTAGAGCGTCACATCTTTTGGGGTGATACCTTTACCCAGCTGACCATTTACATTGATCCGCATTTTCTTTGGTTTGGGCTGCATGATACACTGGGAACTCAGTACCATTTCTACTTCAGAGGTACCGATACCAAATGCAATGGCTCCAAAAGCGCCGTGGGTGGATGTGTGGGAGTCGCCACATACGATGGTCATACCCGGGAGGGTAATACCGTTTTCAGGACCTACCACGTGCACAATACCGTTCTTCGGATTACCCAGTCCCCAGTGGGAAATACCATATTTATTGGAATTGGTTTCCAGGGCTTTCAGCTGGTTGGCGGAAAGCGGGTCCTGTACCGGTAAATGCTGGTTAATAGTTGGCGTATTGTGATCGGCTGTGGCAAACGTCTTTTCAGGAAACATTACCTTTAAACCCCTGTTTTCCATTCCAAGAAAAGCCACAGGGCTGGTTACTTCATGAATAAAATGGCGGTCGATAAAAAATACATCCGGACCATCTTCAATTTTCCTCACAACATGTGAATCCCATACTTTGTCAAATAAGGTAGCGGGTTTATTGCTCATTTTTTAAAATTTTAAAAGTAGCTACTTGATTGTTCAAATTTATTCATAAAATCTATTTTATTTCAATATTTTTTCTAAGGATACCCTGTAAATAGTGGTAAAACAGCAGGAGGGACGGGCGTTTGAGCCTGTTTTGAGGTGCATTTTGCTGATAGTCAGTGATTTGTAATTTTTATTGTTCTGACTTGGAAAGCATTTATTTTAATATCATAGGGAGATATATACATATAAAAATGTAATGTGAGGCAGGCGGTGGCACGGAATAACATGAAAAAAGCGGTGACCTTTTTAGGGAAGATCGCCGCTTAATGTCCTGTAAAATGACAGATGGATAATTTTTATGTCATCAGCTTGTCTTTCGGTAATTAAAAATAGCCCAGCCATTTAACCCCGCTGCAAACAGCAACAGGTACACCAGCTCTTTCTGTACATCGGCAAAACCGCTGCCTTTCAGCACAATCATCCGGATCACTTTAATGAAATGGGTGACCGGCGTCAGGTTGGCAATCAGCTTCGCCCAGGGCGGCATACTGTCTACCGCCGTAAACAGGCCACTCATCAGCATAAAGATCATGATGAAAAAGAAAGCCACAAACATGGCCTGCAACTGGTTACTGGTATAGGTAGAGATCAATAGACCAAAGCCCAGCAGGGCCACCAGGTAAATAGCGGCAAACACATACATGGTCACGAAGCTACCTACCGGCCAGATGCCGTATACGCCCCAGGCTACCCCCAGTCCCAGCGTAAATACAATCATCCCCACTACCCAGAAGGGGATCAGTTTACCCAGGATAAATTCCCATTTGCGTATAGGCGTTACGTTAATCTGCTCTATAGTGCCCACTTCTTTCTCCCGCACAATATTGAGGGCCGACATAAAGCCACCAATGAGCGTAAGCAGCAATACCAACACTGCCGGCACTACGTAGAAACGGTATTCCGCCAGGGGATTAAACCAGTTGGAATAGGTAATATCGATAGCCCCCGAAGGCATATTACGCCCGGCATTGACAGGGATCTGCTGGTTGAAATCATTGATCACAGACAGCAGGTAATTACCGCCTATCGCTGCCTTGGTGCCATTGATGGCATCTACGGTTACACCCAGTTTCTGGGTGCCTTCCCTTACCAGGTTGCTTTCAAAATCGGCTGGTATTTCCAGCACCAGGTCGGCTTTTTCCTTTTCTATATAGGTAATAGCCTGCTGGAAAGAAGGCTCAGCGGCCACGATATTAAAATAACCCGATGCACCGATCTTTGAAATGAGTTGCCGGGAATAGGAACTGTGGTCATGATCCACTACTGCCAGGTTCACGTGTTTTACGTCAAAGTTCATGGCCAGCGGAAGGATGATCAGCTGGATAGTGGGCATGGCAAACATCATGGCGATGATGGTTTTATCCCGGAAAATCTGTTTGAACTCCTTCTTCAGTATATAGCCCAGCACTATCATGATAACCTTGTTTTAAAGTTTTTGAGCGCAATAGTGAGTGCTACGGTAGTCATCCCCAGCAGTACCAGCGTTTCTTTCCAGATATAACTAAAGCCAAGTCCTTTCAGCATCACCGATTTTACAATCAGGAAATACCACCTGGAAGGGATCACATTGGAAATAATCTGGAAAGGCTTTGGCATATTTTCCAAAGGAAACATAAACCCGGTGAAGATCATGGTCGGGATCATCATACCCATCATAGATAACAGCAGCGCGGTTTGCTGGGAATTGGTGGTGTTGGAAATCATCAGTCCAAGCGATAAACAGGTAATAATAAATAACATGCTTTCCAGGAACAGTAATACAATGCTGCCCTTAATACCCACATCCAGTACAAACACCGCCAGTACGAGGATCAGGATGAAATTGGCAAGCGATAATATCAGGTAAGGGATCGCCTTTGCAATGAGTACCAGTAAGGGTTTAAAGGGAGATACCAGCAATATCTCCATAGTGCCCAGCTCTTTTTCCCGTACCACCGATACGGAGGTGAGGGCGGTACACACAATCATCAGTACCAGCGCCATCACACCGGGAATAAAGTTCAGCGAGCCGTTGCCTTCTTCGTTATAGAGCATTCGTGATTCTGTAACAATGGTGTAAGGCAGCCGGGGGCCCGGACTGATCTGTTGCTGATAGGCCGTAGTAATAGCGGTGATATAATTGATCACCGTTTTGGCGGTGTTGGGATCAGAGCCATCGGTAAGCAACTGTAGCTGCGCTTTGCCACCATGCTGCAGGTCGTTGCCGAAATTGGGCGGGAAGATCAGTGCGCTTTTCGCCGTACCTTTTTTAAACGCATCTTCTATCTCATTATAATCGACCGATGTTTCATTGACGATGAAATAGGAAGAGGATTTTATTTTACGGATCAGCTGTTGTGTATTTACATCTCCCGATTGGTCAATTACCGTAAGGGTAATATCTTTTACTTCACTGGTGAGCGCGAAGCCAAACAGTACAATCTGCGCTACGGGCAAACCAAACATGATGAGTAAGGTCCGCCTGTCGCGGAATACATGGAAGAATTCTTTCCTGATAAAAACAAGGAATTGTTTCATACAAATGTTTTAATCGCCCGACCGTTTGGCGCCACGGGCCAGCTGGTAAAATACTTCGTCCATATTATTGGCTTTGAACTGCGCTTTCAGGTTGGCAGGAGAATCCAGTGCTTCCACTTTTCCGTCTACCATAATAGTGACGCGGTTACAATATTCCGCTTCGTCCATGTAGTGAGTGGTAACGAAAATAGTGATGCCGGTGGCAGCCGCCTCGTAAATCATATCCCAGAACTGCCGCCGTGTTACCGGGTCTACGCCGCCGGTGGGTTCATCCAGGAATACAATCCTGGGCTGGTGAAAAATGGCCACCGAAAAAGCCAGCTTCTGTTTCCAGCCTAACGGCAGCGACCCTACGAGTTTCTTCGCTTCTGCTGTCAGCCCCAGTTTTTGTACCAGGTTGTCGCTGCGCTTGCGGATTTCAGCCGATGGTACGCCATAAACCCCACCAAAAAACTCGATGTTTTCCAGCACCGTCAGGTTCTCATACAGGGAGAACTTCTGACTCATATAACCGATATTCTTCTTGATGGCTTCTGTTTGTTTATATACATTGAAACCCGCCACCGTAGCTTCTCCGGAAGTAGGGTAGGAGAGGCCGCAGAGGATACGCATCGCCGTCGTTTTGCCGGCGCCGTTAGCCCCCAGAAACCCGAAGATCTCTCCTTTGTTTACCTCAAAAGAGATCTTGTTGACGGCGTAAAAATCGCCGAAACGTTTGGTGAGATCTTTACATACAATCACTTTTTCTTCCATAGCGCCTTATTTTGAGTCCTGGTTCATGAAGCGGATAAAACTATCTTCAATACCGGGCTGAATAACTTTAATGGTTACGTGGGTGTGTCCCCGTTGTTCAATGGCTTGCTGCAAAGCAGTGGTATCTGCCCGTTCATTCTTCAGCGTCAGATGGATGTACTCCCCGAAAGCAAAGCTGGTATCCACTTCCGGCATACTCCTCAGGTCTGTCAGCAGGCGGTAGATGTTGTCGGCCTTAATAGCATAGAGCTTCACCGGGTAAGCGGCAATAATTTTTTCCGGTGTATCCACCGACATGATCTTTCCATTCTGTATCAACGCAATCCGCTCACAGAGCATCGCTTCATCCATATAAGGGGTAGATACCACGATGGTGATGCCCTGTGTTTTCAGCTTTTTCAGCATATCCCAGAACTCTTTTCGGGACACCACATCCACTCCGGTAGTAGGCTCATCGAGGAACAGCACCTCTGGTTTGTGGATCAGCGCACAACACAGTGCCAGCTTCTGTTTCATGCCACCGCTGAGTTTACCGGCACGACGGTCATTAAAAGGCTTTATCTGGTCGTAAATATCTTTGATCAGGTCGTAGTTGCTTTCAATGGTGCTGCCGAAAAGTGTGGCGAAGAAATCCAGGTTTTCTTTAACGGTGAGGTCCTGGTACAGGGAAAAACGCCCTGGCATATAACCGATCCTGCTGCGGATTTCCCGGTAGTCCTTTACGCAATCGTAGCCCTGTACGGCAGCGCTGCCTTTATCCGCCAGCAACAGGGTGGTGAGGATGCGGAAGATGGAGGTTTTACCGGCGCCATCCGGACCTATCAGGCCAAACAGCTCACCTTCGGCCACCTGGAGGGAGACGTCGTCTACCGCCAGCACCTTGCCTTTGTCGTAGGTCTTGGTGATATGATCCAGTGTTACTGCACTCATTTGGTTGCGTTATTGATCAGCATTTCGCCATACATACCTATTTTCAGATAGCCGTCGTTCTTCACCCTTACTTTGATAGCGTATACCAGGTTGGCCCTTTCGTTTTTTGTCTGAATGGTTTTGGGTGTGAATTCTGATTTATCAGAGATCCAGGTAATTTCGCCGGGATAGGATTTGTATTGTTTTTCACCCTGGTCTATTCTCGCCGTCACTGCCTGTCCCAGCTTGATTTGCGGCAGGGTTACACCGGTTACATAGGCCTTCAGGTACAGTGTATCAATATTGGCTACCTTGTATAAGGGCTTGCCTACAGTGGCCATTTCGCCTTGCAGCGCGTATTTCAGCAACACCACTCCCTTGATCGGGTTAATGATTTCTCCTTTATGTATCTGCTCTGCATATTGTGCCAATGACTTTTCCAGTGGCGCTTTTTCGCTGAGAATAGTTCGGTTCTGCGTGGAGGTGTTAGAATCATTCAGCTTCAATTGCTGACGGGTAACGCTGAGTTGACGTTCCAGCTGCACGATCAGTGCGTTGATATCGTCCAGTTGTTTCTGGGTGGCGGCATCACTTTTAACGAGGTTTTCGGTACGCGTTCTTTCCCGGTATTGCTGTTGCAGCTGTGCTTCCTGTACCAGCAATTGTTTTCTCACCAGTTCTGTTTGCGGCACCGGGTCGTGGGTTTTTTCTTTCAACGCATTGATAGATGCCTGTACCTGCTCTTTTTGCAGGGTAGGGATGGTCACGTCTATTTGTCCGACGGTTTGACCGGCGTTCAGCTGATCGCCTTCTTTCAGTGTGAGCGACAGGATCTGGCCGGTTTGTTCTGCGGATACAATGACTTCATCTGCTTCAAAGTTGCCCGAAGCATCGTAATTGTTTTTGCCTTTGCCACAGGCGTTGATCAACATTATCGTAGCTATACCAAGTATCAGGTTGTATTTCATATACAATAATTATCAGTTGCCGGATGTGTTTTTATAATTGTATTGTGCCTGCAGCAGTTGAATGCTGTGAAGGATGCGCGATTGTTTTGCCAGGTTTTCTGCATTCAGCTGGGAAATGTATTCGTGTACGGTGATAACGCCGTTGTCCAGCTGCGCCTTCGCTGATTGGAGAACTGACGAGCGCAGGGTAATGGCATTATCATCCTGTTGTATCAGGGCGCCGAATTTATCGATGTCCTGGTGCTGCTGTTGCAGGCTCATACTGGTATTGAACAGGAAAGTTTCCTTATTGACATCGAGGTTTTGGCGGTTGATGTCCAGCAGTTGCCGGTTGTTTTTCAGGGAATACAAGCTGCCGAGCGACCAGTTCAGCCGAACGCCGCCGATCCACCAGGGACCGAATTTATTATCTACAATATTCAGGGTGGGGCGGCCATAGGCGCCTTGTATAAAGGCATTCAGTTTGGGCAGGTAGTTGGACTGCAACTGTTTTTCCTGTACATCAAATGCTTTTTTCTGTATATCGTAGTAAGTAATTTCCGGGCGATGGATACCTTCCTGTGGCGTTGCGGGCGCGGGCCATGCCAGGGCGGTACTGTCAGACAAAAGCTGATGAATAAAAGCGGCCAGCATTTTCATATAGGCCTGCCGGTTAGTACTGAACTCGGTGGCGGCCATTTCTGTATTTACGATCTCTGCTTTCAGTTCATCTACATTACTGCGATAGGCAACGCCGTTGGCGAGGGCTGCCTGGGCTTTATCGGCCGCGCTTTGCAGGTCTGCTCTCCTTAATCCGTTTTGTTTCAGTTGGGCTTCCATCAGGAGAATGCCGAAGTAGAGTTGCGTAATCCGGTCGCGGATCGCATACAGGTTCACTTCCAGCTGTTGCTCCTGTATCGCAGCATTCGCCCTGCTGCTTTCTTTCTGTAGTTTGCTGACGCCGCCATCATAGAGCTGCTGGGAGATCTCTGCCTGGATCTTGTACTGGTCTTTGCTCAGCGACGGGATCTGGATACCGGGAATAGTGGCGGGGATCACATCGCCGAAGTTAATGGTCTGCGACTGATACGTCGCCTGTCCGCTCACGCTGAGTTGCGGCAGGTATAACTTACCGGCATTTTCTACGGAATAACGGCTGCTGCGGGTGATCAGGTCGTATTGTTTTATCAGCGGGTAATTTTGTCGCGCCAGCGTATAGCACTCTTCCAGGGTAAGCCTGGTTTGCCCCGATGCGGCTCCGGATAAGGTGCCACATAAAAGTAAACAGCTCAACGCTTTTAATACATTCATAGCGTAATATTCAGTTTGAATGATTGTTTTGAAAAGTTGTTCAATTCCGGGGCAAAAAAAATGCGGCTATTTCAGCATGCCTTTAATCCATGCGGGGATCAGTTTTCTCCGTTCTTCCATCAGTGCCTGGAACTCATTGTTTTTTATCACCTTATTTCTTTCCAGCAGTGGCCTGGCAAGGAATGGCATTACCACAAACCCGATGAGGTTCATCATGATATGAAGTGGATGGATGCTGAGTTTCCCTGTTTTCTGTAAAGCAAATAACTGCTTAAAGAAATGCGACTGGAAGATGGCGTTTTTACGATTGTCTTTGAACAGGTCATCGGTGCCGGCAAAAATCTCATTGACCATAAATATCGGGAAGTCCGGATTCTTCAGGAGGAGGTTGATATAGTGATCTGCCACTTGTTCTATCTGCTGCTGCAGTGTGAGCTGTTCATTGTTGAGCACACCGATCACGGCATTGATCAATTTATCCACCACCTCAGCCATTACCAGCTGAAACAGTTTTTCTTTGCTGCGGAAGTAATAGTTGACGAGCGACAGGTTAATATCTGCTTGCGCCGCAATGTCCCGGACTTTGGTAGCCTGGAATCCTTTTTTGGTGAATACGATCCTGGCAGCGGCTTTGATCCGTTCTTCCGTAGAGGCATCCATATTTACTTTCTTATCACTGACCGGCATAATGAAGCTCCTTGTTTATGCAAATATACAAAATTGAACAACTTTTCAAAACAATTGTTCAATTTTGTAGCATACGCTATAAAAAGCACTGATAATGGGTTGGAAGATCGTTATTTGGAAAACCCTGATCCGTTTCCCGGCCTACGTTTGGAGAGGGAATCCACCGGAACTTTGGCGTGGAAGGATGTATCAGCTTCCTTTTTGCCAGAAGTCCCGCCGGGCGGATGCTTATAAAGATATACACCCAATCTGAAGAGAATTAAAATAAGCGCACCCAGGTAAATATATTTATTATTGTTACCCCGTTTTTTTTCGATGGTCATAATAGGAATAAATACTGCTTTATAAATATCATCGGCGTAAATATAATTTATTGTGAAAACGCGAAAGAGAATTAGATGCAGTTACTTTTCATGTAACCGTAAAAGTGTTAAAACATGACAGGAATAGCTTAACTTTAAGAATATCCTTACCTATATGAGACTTCCCGTTATACACGGTTATATAGACCGCCGCATCCTCGTAAATTTTGCTGTAGACCCAGCCGCTGTAAAAACATTACTACCGGCGCCTTTCCGTCCCAAACTTTTCAACGGCAAAGCCATTGCAGGTATCTGCCTGATAAGACTGAAACATATCAAACCCAAAGGCCTGCCCGATTTTATGGGCATCAATTCAGAGAATGGGGCGCACCGCATTGCAGTGGAGTGGGAGGAAAACGGTGTTACAAAAGAGGGCGTATATATCCCACGCCGGGATACCTCTTCCCGGTTGAACGCTTTTGCAGGTGGCCGGTTCTTTCCTGGAAAACATCATCATTCCCTGTTTCATGTGGAAGAGAAAAATGATCATTTTCATGTGGGCTTCACCAGTGAAGATAAAACCAGCATTTCCATTGAAGCCCGGCGCACAGAAGTATTCCCGGAGAATTCTGTTTTTGGAAGCCTGGAAAACGCTTCCGCTTTCTTTGCCGCCGGTGCTGTGGGCTATTCCCCCAATCCCCAGGATAGTCTGGATGGACTCATATTAAAAACCTATGAATGGAAAGTAAGTCCATTGCATTTGCTGCATGTAACGTCCAGTTTTTTTGAAGATACCCGCATCTTTCAGAAGGGTAGCGTGTCTTTTGATAATGCGCTGCTGATGACCAACACAGAACACGAATGGCATTCTGTTCCTGGCTGCCCCGGCGGTTTTTCCGGTCATAAATAATAACCTTGCATTATTGAGAATGTTTTTTATTTTGTTCGCGGAACAATGTAAAACCCACTCAATCTTGTTATAAATGGACTCACGCAGAGAATTTCTGAAAAAATCTTTCTTGTTATCAGGAGCTGCCGGTTTGTCGACCATGATGCCTGCATCCATTCAACGGGCACTGGCGATAGATCCTGCGCCCGGTAGTACTTTCCTGGATGCAGAACATATCGTTATCCTGATGCAGGAAAACCGCTCTTTTGATCATTGCTTTGGTTCACTGCAGGGTGTTCGCGGTTTCAATGATCCACGTGCGGTATGGCTGCCGGATGCAAAGCCGGTATGGTTCCAGACAAACGAAAAAGGTGATACCTATGCTCCCTTCCGGCTCAATATCAAAGATACCAAAGCCACGTGGATGGGCGCCCTGCCGCATTCCAGGCCCAGCCAGGTAGATGCTTACAACAACGGCCGCTACGATAAATGGCTGATTGCCAAAAGGCCGGGTAACAAGGAATACGCCGCGATGCCGTTAACAATGGGGTATTACACGCGCGAAGATCTTCCCTTCAACTATGCCATGGCAGATGCTTTCACGGTATGCGATCAGAATTTCTGTTCCGCCATGACCAGCACCACACCTAACCGCTCCTTTTTCTGGACCGGAAAAATAGTACATGAAGAAGACGGATTACCCAAAGCGCATATCCGGAATGATGATTACAGCTATGGAAAATTACCCTGGAAAACATTCCCGGAACTGCTGGAAGAAAATAATATCGCCTGGAAATTCTATCAGAACGATATCAGCTGTGGTGGCGGATTTAAAGGAGAAGAACGTGCCTGGCTGGCGAACTTCGGCTGTAACCTGCTCGAATTCTTTGCCGCCTACAACGTGAAGTTTTCCGACCGCTATATCAATGGTATGCTGAAACAGGTGGAAACCCTCCCGGATGAAATCAATAAGTTACAGGAAGCCAGTCCTTCGTCTGAGGAAGCCGCCACAAAGATCCGCACCGATATCTCCAAAAAACAGGCAGCGCTGGATAATGCCACCAGCGAATTGCTGAAGTGGAATAAAGAGAGTTACGAAAAATTGACACCGCAGCAGCAATCGCTTTATCAGCGGGCGTTTGTAGTGAACAGACAAGATCCGGATTTCCGGAATGTGACGCAGGTGAACTATAAAGATGGCGCCACAGCACGCACGGTGACCGTCCCCGCAGGAGATGTTTTGCATCAGTTCCGCAGCGACGTGAATGGAGGAAAGCTGCCGGCAGTGTCCTGGCTGGCAGGACCGCAGAACTTCTCCGATCATCCCAGTGCGCCCTGGTATGGCGCCTGGTATATTTCCGAGATCCTGGATATTCTCACTCAGAAACCGGAAGTATGGAAGAAAACGATCTTCATCGTTACCTATGATGAAAATGATGGCTACTTCGACCACGTTGTTCCGTTTTCCATCTGCGATAATAATAAACCTGGTACCGGGAAATGTTCTGCAGGAATTGATACAGAAATTGAACAGGTACGACTGGCACATGAACTGAAACAGGGCGTTCCTGAAACACAGGCGCGTGAAGCGCCGGTAGGACTGGGTTTCCGGGTGCCGATGATGATTGCTTCTCCCTGGAGCAGAGGCGGTAAAGTATGTTCCCAGGTATTTGAACACACCTCTACCTTACAGTTCCTGGAAACATTTTTCAACAGGAAACTCAATAAGAAATTACACCTGGAGAATATCAGTCAGTGGAGACGCACTATCAGCGGGGATCTCACGGCAGCTTTCAGTCCGTTTAATACCAGCACGCCTGATAAAAAGATCTTCCTGGATCAGCATCGGGTGGTAGAAACGATTTACAACGCCCGTTTTAAATCTGTGCCTGCCGGATTTAAGAAGATCAGCAATGAAGAGGTGGCAGCCTTTGCAAAGCGTAACGGCAGTGATATTTTGCAGCAGGAAAAAGGTACACGTCCGTCTTGTGCACTCCCGTACGAGTTACTGGCCGATGGTCAATGGAACGCAGGCGCAAAGCAGCTGACCTTGAAAATGACGGCCGCTAAACAACTGTTCGGCGACCGGGCTTCCGGCGCCCCTTTTACCGTATACACGCCGCTGGCTTATAAAAATGAAGCACCCGGCAGACGCTGGGCCTTTGCAGTGGCCGCAGGTGATACGCTGACGTATGAATGGCCGGCATCCGACTTTGCCGATGGTCTTTACCAGCTGCATTTGCATGGCCCTAATGGTTTTTACCGGGAGTTTGCCGGATCTGAAAAACATCCGCAGCTGGATGTGCAACTGGGGTACGAAACAACGGGAACTTTGAAGAAGAAAGCCACCGGTCAGCTGGTATTACGTGTAACCAATACCGGTAGTAGCGCCCGTGATTTCAGCATTACTGATAATGCCTACAACGGAAAACTGATCCAACGTCAGGTGGCGGCAGGAGCTACGCTTGAACTGGTATTGCCTTTGCAGAAAAGCCGGGGTTGGTACGATTTCAGTGTGCAGGCAGCTGGCTTTGATACTTTCCGTCAGCGATATGCAGGAAGAGTGGAAACTGGTGCAGAAGGGATTTCGGATCCTTACATGGGAAGAGTATAACTAAACAACAGCGGGATTTCCGTTTACCGGGAATCCCGCTGAAATATATTATTGTAGTATTTCTTTCACTGGTTTACCCACACAGCCGCTAGGCATCTGGATACGCAGCATAGCTGCCAGTGTAGCCGCGATATCTGTCATATGCACCGTTTCATTGGATGTGCCATGTTTTACATGCCATCCCATAAACACCAGTGGAATATGGATATCAAACGGATTCCAGTTACCATGGGTCGTTCCTCTCATAGAACCTTCAAACCATCCTGGCTCAGGAATCACAATCACGGAACCGGTACGTTTACGGTTGTATCCATTGATCGCCATCGTATTGATTGGCTCTGGCAAAGGATTTACGCCGATATTGTCCAGGTCTGCCGCAAACTGGATACCTGGTTGTGCTTCAAAATATCTCACGGTTTCTTTTTTCACGGCGTCGTAGTCCAGTTTGGATGCGGTGATTTTTGCTTTGTCGAAGCTCACATGGTAATTCATAAAGGAGGTGACCAGTTTGCTGACGCCAAAACGTACATTCAGCGTGCTATCCAGGCCGGCGATCAGTTTCTTGCCTTCTACCGGACCTGCTGGCAGTTTGTGTTCCTGCATGAATTTAATGGCATGAGCGGCGCCGTGATCTGCTGTGAGGAATACGAGGTAATTGCCTTTACCCACTTTCTGGTCGAGATAGCTGAAGAATGCCGACAGGTCTTTATCCAGGCGCAGGTAAGTGTCTTCTACTTCAATGGAATTAGGTCCGTATTTATGGCCTACATAATCTGTAGAGGCGCAGTTGATGGTCAGGAAATCGGTCACGGTATTATTTCCCAGGTCGTATCCATCCACGGCCGCTTTCGCAAAATCCAGTGTCAGCGTGTTGCCGTTGGGGGTAGATCTCAGGCTGCCCGGATCTTTCTTATAAACATCTTTTAAGGCGTGAGGAAAAACAGGTGCTTTTTCACCGGAGAAAGTGCCTTCCCAGGCTACATTATCTTCACTGCTCTGTACATAGGTGTTGATAGGGTACAAGGTTTCCCACGGCTTCGACATCAGCTGCTGTGGCTCCTTGCGATCATTGAAACGCTTAACCCACTCCGGCAGGTCATTCATATAATAAGTGCTGGTAATAAAACTACCGTTGCTGTCATCCAGCCAGAATGCGCCATTGGCGGTATGTCCGGCGGGAAGGATAGAGGCGCGGTCTTTCAGCGACACACCTACTACTTTGGAGCGGAAGTTGGTGGCCAGTTTTATTTCGTCTGTGATGGTAGATGCCAGCAGGTTACGTGGCGACATTTTTCCTGCGGAACTATTGCTGCCAACGGATTGTACGGAGGTATCTTCGGTGCAGTACCATTTTCTGCCGGTAAGCTGATCTGGCCAGTCGTTGCCGGTAATGCCATGAATGGCAGGCACACTACCGGTATAAATAGTACTGTGACCTACTGCGGTAAAGGAAGGGAGATGACTGATGAAAGTATTTTCACAGGAAAAACCTTCGCCCAGCATGCGTTTGAAGCCGCCGGCCTCATAGCGGTCGTAGTAACGGTATAAATAATCCCAACGCATCTGATCTACTACGATTCCAACAATCAACTTGGGTTTCTCATTAGACTGAGCCACTGCCGTAAGTCCCTGTAACGCTGTGAATGCGCTCAGGACAACAGTCGCCATAGATTTTGTTATTCCATTCATAAACTGTCTTTTTTCATTTTTTAGGTTCACACCCCAAAACGGGAATCGACAAACGTAACAAAAAAAACAATAAAATCCGGGCGCTTTTGGGTGAACGGTAAAAAAAGATCCGCATCTTTGCAGCGCTACCATAACCCGGAAATCAGATGAAAAAAAGATATTTATTAGCAGGACTCCTTTTAAATACGGTTAACCTCTCCGCACAACAACCCGCTCCAAACCTTCGCCTGGGCCGCTTTGATGGCCAGTTTGCACCTGTTATGGTGAACCAGGAACGGCAATGGTTACATATATCCGGCGCCGTTATGGTAGATAAAACGGAAAACTTTGGCCTGTATAATACCGTGGTAGCGGTGAAGCATAATGCTTACGGCGCTATCAACAGCGCCGGCAAAATCATTGCACCTTTTAAATTCGACGGCATTTCCGTAGAAAACGAAAAAGACGATAAAGACACGGCAAAGAATTATTGTCTCGTTATCACACAGCTGAATGGAAAGTATGGTGCCGTAGATACCCTGGGCAATATTATCAGCGAACCTGTATACAGCGAAATGAATGTAGTCACCACCCGGGTGGCGGCCGTAAAGAAAGATGGCCGCTGGGGCTGGATAGCGATCAGTAACGGGGCCGTCTTACAGGCACCCCTATACGAAGCGGCCGATAAAAGCTATGTCCGCGAACATACCTTACAGATAAAGAAGGGTGGGAAAGTAGGACTGGCAGCGGAAGATGGCGCTATCATCGTTCCCGCAGAATATGATTCTTTTGAATATCTCAATAGCCAGGACAGATACTTTGGCTTTACGGTCAACGGTAAGTCCGGTGTCATGGACAGAAACGGGAAGATTGTTGTGCCAGCTGCGTATGAACGTTGCAGTATGAATGCCGGCAATGACCTGTTCAGCGTGGTGGCAAAAGGAAAAACAGGTTTCGTTAATGCGCAGGGCAAAGAGCTATTGCCTTTACAATACACTGCTGTAGCAGAGTTGGGCGATGCCGTGAAAGTAAGTGTTGGTAATAAAAACGGCGTAGTAAATGCGGAAGGAAAGGAAATCATCCCCGCACAGTATGATGATATTAAGGCCATCAACGCTGCCGGTCAGGAAGCATTCAGAAACCTTGTACCCAGTGGGGCCGACAAAACCGTTTGTTTCCTCGTAAAACAACAGGACAAAATCGCAGTGTTTGATCCAGCCGGAAAGCAGTTGTCGCCCTTTATCTATAGCGAAGTAACACCATTCTCCCGCTATGATACGCCTTTTCTGGCGGTCGCCAGGGATGGGAAGGCCGGCGTATTGCGCCCTGATGGGAAAGTAGCAGTACCTCCTGTTTATGAAGGTATCGCAGCCGGTTATCTTTCTAATTATTCTTATGTAGAAGAGGAGGCCGGTGCTGACAAGGCCGACTTTATGCCTGTACTGAAAGGAGAAGGTCTTGGCTTGTTTAATATGGCTACCGGGAAGGAAGTATTACCACCGGTGTATAACTGGATCCAGTGGCAGAACGGGGAGTTCCTGTTCCTCCGGAATGGCGACAGCACAGCCATTACCGATAAAACCGGTAAGTTCATCCGTGCTGCAAAAAAATATGGATTTTTTACGTCGGTCGGCAATAACCGGATCGTAGAAACGCAATACCAGGATGATGGTACCATGCGCACCATGCTCTCGGATCTGGAGGGCCGCGTACTCTATACCAACAAATACTGGGATTTTAAAGACGAGCGGACCAGCCGCCTGCTGATACCCGAAAATGAACGTCGGAGCAGCCGGATACAATTCCGTGACGGGTTGCTGAAAGTATGGGGGGCACCGAAGGAAAACCTGTTCCTGGATGAGGCAGGGAAAGAAGTGATTTTCGATGAATATACTTTTGTGGGCGACTTCTGGAATGGCCTTGCCATAGCTGGTAAAGAAACAGGAGAGCGGCAGATGTTGTATGGGATCATCAACCGAAAAAAAGAAATCGTATATCCGGTTACAGCCGGCGATTTTAATGCCTTCGGCGATTACCTGCTGGTGAAGAAAGATACCGCCCGGGGATTGATCAGGAAAAATGGCACGATCATCTTCCCGGTAAGTTATGACGATATTTCAGTGGTAAATGATGCGCCTTTTTATAGCGTATCACAACATCATCTTTATGGTATCACAGATTCCCTTGGAAATGTGATACTACCTCCCGTTTATGATGAGATCAATTACCGGAAGGAAGTACAGCTGTTTGAACTGACAAAGGCCGGCAAACAGGGATGGGCCGATGTTTCCGGGAAGATTGTTATCCCGGTGATCTATGATGAAATGGAGTTGAACCGGGGATATGACAACAATATTTTTCCCTTGCTGGTGAAAGAAGGTAAGTGGTACTTTTATGTTGGCAGAGATGGGAAACCATTTCAGTACCGCTCGCTGAAGAAAATGGGATATAACGATTAAATATATTACGGCGATGCATATACGACATTTACTGACAGGCTGTTTTTTATTGCTATCACAAACGGTAGTTGCCCAGGAAGGCTCTCCGTTTAAGTATGGCTTTGCGTATGTTTATACCGGCGATAAAGGCTGGTATATAGACACTACAGGGAAGAAAGTTTTTGATGTAATCATAGGATCTTATCATCCGGTGAGCACCACACCAGCGGATGGGAGCGGCCACTCCAGGATTATTCCTGATGAAAAGCAGGACATGATTATGGTACGGAGTGGCAATAAAAAGGGTATTGTAAATAACGGCAAATGGGTAGTGCCGGCAGTATACGATTCCATTGAAATGAAATGGAGAACAACGTTGGTGCTTCGCAGTGATGGTAAAATGACCTACGCCGATACCTACGGTAAGCTGTTGCTGCCAATGGAATTTGAGGACGCCGGCATACTGGATGATGATCATTTTGATGTGAAAACGGGCGGTAAGTGGGGCGTTTACAGCACGCCGGCCAAAAAACTCATCATACCTGCCATATATGAAGGATTTGATTACTGTGGTGGTTGCGGCCTGAAAGGAGATTACCTGTTTGCACAGAAAGATGGCAAATGGGGCATCATCGATTTCAACAACAATGTACTGTTACCTTTTGAGTACGAACATGAACATAGTTTCATGCGCAGCGATAACTGGATACGGGCGTTGAAGAAAAACGGGCAGGAACTGGTAATTAATCTCGCGTTGAAAAAGGAATACCTGGCGCCGGAATTTTCGGATATGTCGATCATCGGCAACGGCCTGCTGAAGGCCCGGAAGAACGGGTACTATGGCCTCATTGACGAAGACGGTAAAATAGTAGCCGACTTCCGCTATGATGATATCCGCGAAAATGAATCCAATCCTGGTCCGTATTTCGAAGTTACGGAGAAGGGTAAAACAGGTATCCTGCGGGAAGATGGCAAAGTAATATTACCGGCTGCCTATGAGGGCGATATCACCGCCTACGCCGATTGCTTTATTGTGCAGGTGGATGGCAATTATACTTTGCTGGATACCACCGGAAAGCAACTGCTGAATAAAGCATACAGTGAGATAACGCCTATGGGTACTGCTTTTGAAAGATCAGCATCCCTGCCGCTTTTCAAACTCAAACAGAAAGCATTGTATGGTTTCTATAACCCCGCCAATGGGAAAATAGTGGAACCTGCTTTTTTTGAAATAGAGCGAACCTCCGTGACTTCACCCGCCACTGATTTGCTGGAGGTAAGTTATAAAGAGCGGAATGGCCTGTATAACCTGGCAGGAGAGGAAGTACTCCCTGTTATCTATCAAAAGCTGGAAGATATAACACCCGGATTTGTGAAAGTACGGGAGGCGGGCGGCACAGGAATCTTTGATATTTCACACCGGCGTATGTTGCTTCCGGCAAAGTTTGAGAGTATTTATGTAGCTGAGGCAGACAGCAATCTCTGGGTTACTACCAAACCAGGCCAGCAGAACGATATCTACTACAACCACAAAGGCATGGTGGTGCCTGCTCCAAAAGAGAAGCGGGGGGTGGTAAAAAAATCGGGTGGGTTGATAGAGAAGAAAACCGCCGGAGATGGTATGTTGTATGGTTATACCGATAATAACGGGAAAGTGATGGTGCCAGCGGTATACGAACGTTTGCTGGTAGACAAAAACGGACGGGGTTTCCTGGCGCAGAAGAATAGCCGGTTTACAGTATTCAATGGCGCAGGACAGGCAGTGAGTAAACAAACCTTTGAGGATGTGATGCTCGATGTAATGCCCACATATGGCTCTTCTACCGTTGAATTTACATTCCCGCTGCTTTGCCGGGATGGCGATATTTACCGTTACCTGACCATCGACGGACAGTTTCTGCCTTTTGAAATAAGAGATATTACAGCCTTTAGTCCATTCGGGATTTACGCCATTCCGGAGTGATAGCAAATTTTGAGGGCTGCTATTAATGCGCTATTTTAGTGAGGAGAATGTAATCAACAGCAAAGTACCAAAGCCCCCCGGTTGTCATAAAGTCTCATGTAGTTACCTGTAACAGATCAACTATATGCGGAAGTCACTTTTATTGTTTGTCGTGCCACTGGCACTGGTTTTTTTATTGCTGGTCCTGTTGTTTTTTTCCGGCTATAAGATCCATCACCAGAGCGGTCAGAAACTACTACGCGCGACAGACACCCTGATGTTGGAGAATCCTTCCATTCATTTAATGGATTCGGCGTTGTTTACGCTGAATGACGCGGAGAATAATTTCCGGCTGTATACGGTATTGTATAAACGAAAATATCTGGAGACTTTTTCCACAGAACTCGGACAGGTATTATCCATGATAGACACTGTGAGCGGGTCGTTGAGCGGTCAGTCTTCCAATTTCGCGTTTACCAGTCTGATGAAAGAAAAAGAAGGTCTTTCCGACAGAATAGCTACCCTGAAACTGACAACAGATTCTATGTTGACGCATTCCATAAAAAATGAGATGGTCGACAGGTTGCTCCGCAGTATCCCGGTATATACCGTGGAACAGATCAAAAAAGAACCGGTAACCATGGATACGCTGAATAGTATACAGCAGGCCAATACCGGTAAGAAAGGGATTTTCCGAAGACTGGGTAATGCAATCGCCAACAGGAATGATACCGTAAACGCACAGATCAGTATTATCGTCAAAACGAAGGGAGGCAAGGTCATTGACAAGGAAACCTATGATGCGTTACAGTTGAGAAAGATTGTAAAAGATATCAATACTTATTATAAAAACATCCTGACACAACAGTTGAATAACCGGATAAAGCTGGATGAAGAGGAATCCACACTTGCCGGAACCAACATCGCGATGATGGAGGAACTGAAAGTGCTGTTGACGGCGCTTCGGGAACACGCCACGGCGCAGAGCCGGGAGAAGAAACAGGCAGCTCATCACATTGTCCGGGGGAGTGCCACAAAAATGCTTGGCATCGTGATCATCGGTTTAGTTGCCTTGCTGGCATCGCTGGCAGCTATTGCCGGTGCTACCTGGATGATCCGCAGAAACAACCGGTTGTTGAAGGCGGGCAAACTGGCCGCAGAAGAACAAACACGGGTAAGAACCGATTTTTTAAATAATATGAGCCACGAAATGCGTACCCCCTTGAATTCAGTGGCTGGTTTTACAGAGCAACTGTCTTATACCGCACTCAATCCTGCCCAGCAGGAAATAGTAAACTCTATCACGGTCGCTACCCATATGCTGGTGCAGGTGGTCAATGATGTGCTGGATTTTTCCAAACTGGAGCGTGATTATATTTCGCTAACGCCACAGCCTTTTGTATTGTACCAGGTATTCAATGAGGTGGTAAACATCATGCGGATACAGGCGGTACAAAAGAACCTGGAATTTAATGCCAGCTTTGAAGGAGACAAAAACGGACAGGTGAAAGGCGACATTTTCCGGTTGAAGCAGATCCTGTTAAATCTTATCAGCAATGCCATTAAATACACGGAGAAAGGAACAATCACGGTAACGGCTACACTGGAACCGGTATCTGATAGGCAATCGTATTTCGATTTTATGGTGGCAGATACGGGTGACGGCATTGCGCCGGAAGCTTTGCCACATCTGTTTGAGCGCTTTTTCCAGGCAGGAACATCAAAGAGTCATCTGAAAGGAACCGGTTTGGGGCTGGCTATCACGAAGCGATTAATCAATTTGCAGGGAGGAGAGATTGAAGTGAGCAGTGAGTTGAAAAAAGGTTCCCGCTTCACCGGTCGTATTCCTTATGAGAAAGTAACGGTACCGCTGATGGTACCGGCAGTCACCAATGAAATCCCCACCATTACCGGTGCGCATATGGAAGGACGTTATGTATTGATTGCAGACGACCAGGAAATGAATCTGCTCCTGCTGAAACTTATTCTCACCCGTTGGAAATGCCGCTTCGATATGGCTACAGACGGGCAGAGTGCTTTAGAGCTGTTTCGCGGGCATCATTACGACCTGGTGCTACTGGATGTGCACATGCCTGTTATGGATGGCATCCAGGTATTGGAAGAAATCCGGAAGGATAAAGATCCCGGAAAGGCTGCCGTGGTGGCGTTGGCGCTAACGGCCAACATTTCCGCCGATGATGAAACCGCCTTCGGGAAGGCAGGCTTCAACGGTTGGCTGATGAAGCCTTTCCGGGAGAAGGAAATTTACGAGGTGATCATGGCGCATCTGAAAGTATGAAGCCGCCTGTAATTACCTGCTTAGTTCCAGCACTTCCCTGATCCCCACTTCTTCTGTAAATGCAGCGTCGTGCGAAATCAGCACCAGCGTGCCCGGATAGGCCTGGAAGATTTGCGTCAGCATCCGGATGTTCTGGAGATCCAGGTTGTTGGTGGGCTCATCCAGGAAAATAATATCCGGTGCTTTGTTTTGCAGGCTCATGCTGCAAAGCGACAGGCGCAGCATTTCTCCGCCGCTGAGTACCGCACAGGATTTATCCCAGGTATCCGGTCCGAAGAGGAAATTTACCAGGGTGGTTTTTACCATAGACACTTCCAGGGCGGTATCATTGAAAGATAGCGCCTGCTGTAGTACCGTTTTGCTGCGGTCTACCAGCGTATAATCCTGATCCAGCAGGAGTCCGCGCTGAGGCGCCCGGTAAAGTGTACCCGTTGCCGGTGTGAGCTGTCCGAGCAGCAATTGCAGCAATGTAGATTTGCCACTGCCGTTCCTGCCCGTAATAGCAAGGCGATCGCCACTGCGGATAGTAAAAGAGAGCGGGGCCTGCCAGAGCATTGCTGCCGGTTTTTGTATTTCTTTATTATGGCCGGTTGCCGCAGGGGGAGTTGCCGGACTTTGTTCTGCCGGCGCCCATCCAAAGTTTACCGCATTGGCTTCCAGCAGCACTTTTCCCTTGTGCAGGTTGGATTGCTCAAAATAGCCCTTCATCATCCGTTGTACCTGTGTCATGGCGGACAATTCCTGCCATCCGGCCTGTAGTTCCGCCACTTTTTCCTGGTGTACCTCTTTTAATTTTGCGGTGGAGACTTCTGCGTTATTTTTTCGCGTATTCAGCAAAATTTTAGGCAGTCCGGCGCTTTTGAGGTGTTTCCTCGCCTGTGAATCGGCATGTTGTTTTCGCTCCATGGCTTCCTGCTGCTGTTTTTTAGCCTCTTTCAGCGTCTTTTCCTGGTGGGCAACTCGTTGCTGCAACGCGGCTGTTTCGATCGCTTTCTGTGCCGCGTAGAAGTCGTAGTTGCCGCCATAGGCCCGGATACCATCCGGCTGCAGTTCCCAGATAGGCTGGCAAAGTCGCAATAGCTGCTGATCGTGACTGACTACCAGTAAGCTGCAGGAAGTATGGGCGATCCATTCGTATAGCTGTTCCCGTGCTTTGTAGTCGAGGTGATTGGTAGGCTCGTCGAGCAGTACCACGGCAGGATCGAGGATATCGATGCCCGCGAGGAACACGCGTGTTTTTTCGCCTCCGCTGAGATTGGCCAGCAGTTGATCCGGCGGGATACTGGTAAGTCCCCATTTTTCAAGCGCCGCTTCGGTGCGGGCAGCAATATCCCAGTCGTCGCCCAGCACATCATACAGATGCGGATCGGTGCTGCCTTGCAGGATGGCGTCGAGCGCCTGTTGTTTTTCGGCTACACCGCAGGCCTGCGCTACCGTGAGCCCATTAAAATGCCCGAAGTGCTGCGGTACATAGTAAAAAGTGTCGTTGATCTTTACTGTACCGGTAGCTGGTTTTTCCTGGCCGGCAATGATTTTCAGCAGGGTAGATTTACCCACGCCGTTATTACCCGCAATAGCGGCTTTGTCACCTTTCTGCAGCGTGAAATGGATGTCCTGGAATAATATCTCCCGGGAGGGAAGCTGGTAACTGATATTTTGTACGCTGATTAGCATGTGGATTCGTTTTAAATGTAACAATCGGTGTAACAGGTAACGCCCTGTTGGCATGGCTGGAAATGAGGATAGTCATTTTCATGTCAGTAAATTTTGATGAAAAAATGCAGCGTATGCCGTAGCATCACTGAGATATAAATAAAAAGTAAGAAACGGAAAATAAACACGCCGGAACGGCATGTATCAGGCGGACGCCCGGTTTGATATGTAGATGATTATCACATGTAAGCACAAAGGTAGAAAAAAAATCTTAAATTTTAGGTGATATGTAACCGGATAACGACACTAGTATATAAAACCAGGCTCATATGCGTACTCAAGAAGATCAATGGTTGGAAAACCTGTACCGGCATACCCTGCCCCGTGTGGCCGCTATGGTATACCGGATGGGCGGCCACCTGGAGATGGCCAAAGACGTGTTCCAGGATGCGGTTATCATCTACCTGGAAAAACAACAGGCGCAAAAGCTGCCTCCCGGGGTGTCTGCGGAGGCTTATATTACCGGTATTGCCCGAATTCTCTGTATCCGGCAGTTGAAAAAATCCGGGCCGGAGCTTTCTCTTGATGAGATGACGGAAAATATCGGTGTGCCTTCCGATTATTATGCACCTCCGCCGGTAGCCCGGCCGGTGCTGGACTACATAAGATCCGCCGGAAAACGCTGTCTGCAGCTGTTGCAGGCATTTTACTACGATCAACATTCCCTGTCGGACATTGCGGCCGGTTTTAATTTTAAAACCCTGCATTCTGCCAGCGTACAGAAATACAAATGCCTGGAGAAAGTACGGGAACAGCTTAAACAATCAGACTATGCGGAAACTCTTAGCTGAAACACAGGAAATTGAGCAATACCTGCTCCACGAAATGCCCGCATCAGCGCGCCTGCTCTTTCAGGCCAGGATGCTGGTGGCGCCCGCGCTGCGGGAAAAAGTCAGGTACCAGCGTAAAACCCTGCAGCTGATCCGCTGGCTGGCAAGGGAAGAAAAACGCCGTAAACTCGACGATTTACTGGAGCGGTTAATGAAAGAATCTTCTTTTCACCATTCTATCACTTCTATTTTTAAATAATATGGCATTTCTGATCCCAACAGTCATCGACGGCGATAGTCGCGGTGCGTTTGATATATACAGTCTCTTGCTGAAAGAACGGATCATTTTCCTCGGCACCGCGATCGACGACCAGGTGGCAAACCTCATTGTAGCGCAGCTGCTGTACCTCGACAGCGAAAATCACCGCCCCATTAATATGTATATCAATAGCCCGGGAGGCGTGATCTACGCCGGCATGGCGATTTATGATACCATGAAAATGCTCAAATCACCGGTATCTACGATGGCAGTGGGTTTCACAGGTAGCATGGGAACTATTATTCTCACGGCAGGTGCTACCGGTCAACGGTATGCACTTCCCAATGCCACTATTCATATGCATCCCGCCGGAGGCGGCGCAAAAGGGTATACGGAAGATGTGCGGATTGCTTTTAATGAGCAGGAACGTTTGCAACAGAAAATATTCCGGGTGATTTCGCTGCAATCCGGTCGTACGGTGGAAGAAGTGGCACAGGCGTTTAAAAATGATCACTTCATGGATGCCGAAGAAGCGCGCGCATTCGGACTGGTAGATGAAGTACTGAACCCATCGGCTGCATTGCCTTTATTTCCGTTCCGCCAGGAATTATTGCCAGCCGCCGCCCAGCGCACGGTATAAAAACACCACCGCCTGTAATTGTTGCAGGTGGTCATTGATACGGCTCAATTGTGCGGACAACAGGCTTTGCTGTGCATTCAATACTTCCGTGTAATTGGCAAACCCATACCGTACCAGTTCCTGCGTGTAATCGACCGACAACTGCAGGTTCTGTAACTGCAATCGCCTGGAATTACCTTTCTCTGCAGCAGTCTGATAAGAAAATAATGCGTTGGATACTTCCTGCCCGGCAGTGAGTACTGCAGTGCGAAAATCAAGTGCGGCCTGTTGCTGTTGTTCCTGCGCTACTTTCAGCCTTGTCCTGTTAATGCCCTGGTTAAAGATGGGCTGGGTAAGTCCCGCCGTGAGGTTACTGATCCAGGAGCCGGGACCGGTGAGCGACAGATAGCTGGTATATCCGCCGGAGGCGCCAATGGTAAGCGCCGGATAAAAATAGGCGCGCGCCACATTGGTTTGTTCAAAGTAATACCGCAGGTTATATTCTGCCGCCTGTACATCCGGCCGGTTGGCCAGGAGCTGCGCCGGTACACCGGTTTTCAGCAGCATCACCGGATGCTGGTCGTCCATGCCGCTACGGGCAATTGGCCCGGGAACTTGTCCCAGTAGGAGATTGAGCTGGTTCTCTGTTTCGCGGATCGATTGTTTCAGATCGGGAATAGTCACTTCGGCGGCATACCTGCTGGCTTCACTCTGTACCACAGCGGCGCCGGTGACTACATCCGCTTTTTTCAGTTCCTTCATCACTTCCACGGTGGCTTTCCAGTTGACCACGGTTTGCTCCGTGATTTTTAGTTGCTGGTCCAGTGCAGTGAGGGAATAATAATTATTCGCAATATTGGCGATGAGCGCTGTTTGTACAGCCCTGGCGTTGGCATTGGCCTGTAGCAGCGATGCCAGGCTGGCGCGCCGGCTGCTGCGGAGTTTTCCCCAGATGTCTGCTTCCCAGGTAGCAGTAAGCCCCGCATTGTATACCTGCGGACTAACGGTTTTGCCTGTACGTTGTTGATTGGAGGCGCCTGCATAGGTCGCATTTACATCGCCGCTTACCGAAGGATATAAGGCCTGCCGGCTCTGTGAATAGCTGGCTTCCGCCTGGCGGATCCGGGATAAAGCCACCTGGAGATCCAGGTTATTTTTGATTCCTGTGGCAATGAGTTGTTGCAGCAGCGTATCCGTAAACATTTCCTGCCAGTGAACCGTGGCAAGCGTGTTGGTGTCTGAAGTGGCCACGTCACGGAACAGGTTATTGTCTGTGATCACCGGTGAGCGGTAAGGCTTTGTGATATGACAGGCGGTCATACATCCTATGATCAGAACGCTGTAGCAGATATATATGTAATGTCGACAATTCATGTTACCAGTTTTGAAATCTGCCGGAGCAGGACAATTGTTTAAGGTGCGGGTGCAGCAGCCGGTGGCTGTTCTTCTTCGTCCTCCTCTTTCTCCGGTGCACGTTTTATTTTTTCCTGTAAAGTCTGGAAGATGATAAACAAAGTAGGGGTGATGAAGATACCAAACACGGTACCTACCAACATACCGCCCACAGCGCCGGTACCGATAGAACGGTTACCGTTGGCGCCTGCGCCGGAAGCCAGCATCAGCGGAATAAGTCCGAGTATGAAAGCGAACGATGTCATCAGGATAGGCCGTAACCTTGCCTGGGCGCCGCTAACGGCAGCTTCGGTAATGCTCATGCCGGTGCGTCTTCTTTCTGCCGCATATTCTACAATCAATATCGCATTCTTTGCCAGCAACCCGATGAGCATGATCAGGGTGATCTGTACATAAATATTATTGCTCACGCCAAACAGCATCGCAAAGAGAAAGGCGCCGAAAATACCCACGGGAATAGCCAGCAGGATGGCAAACGGCAATACATAACTTTCGTACTGCGCACTGAGCAACAGGTATACGAAAATGAGGCAGAGCAGGAAAATAAAGATCGTCTGACTGCTGCCAGCCAGTTCTTCGCGGGTGATTCCTGAGAACTCAAATCCAAAGCCGGTGGGCAATGTTTCCGCCGCAGATGCCTGGATAGCCGCAATGGCTTCACCGGAACTGAAAGAAGCATTGGGTGTACCATTGATGCTGATGGAATTAAAGAGGTTAAACCGGGTGATGGCCTGTGGGCCGTAGGTTTGCGTGAGATGTACAAACTCTGTAACAGGTACCATCACACCTTCGCCGGTGCGAACGAATACCGCATTCAGACTTTCATCCGTCATCCTGAATTCCGGCGAAGCCTGCACCATCACGCGGTATTGCTGCCCGAACTGGTTGAAGTTGGAAGCGTAGATACCACCGTAGTAGCCTTGCATCGCATTCGTAATATCGGTTACATTCAATCCTGCATCCTTGATCTTCGGCACGTTGATATTCATCATGTATTGCGGAAAATTAGGATTGAAAGAAGTGGTCGCAAACTGAATCTCCGGGCGTTGGTTCAATACAGTCAGAAAGTCTTTGCTCACTTTATAGAAGTGCGCAATATCACCGCCGGTTTTATCCTGCAATTGAAAAGCAAAACCATTGGAAGCGCCGAAACCCTGTATGGTGGCTGGTGCAAAGAACTTGATCTCAGCCTCCGTCATATCCGCAGTTTTCTTATTCAGTTCTTTGATGATCTGCTGAATAGTTCGGCTGCGCTGATTCCAGGGTATCAGCCGCATTACCACCATGGCGTAGTTGCTGCCGGTGCCGGATAGTTGTCCACGGCCGGTAACTGCCAGCACGTTGTTGATTTCCGGGATGGTACCGGCGATTTTTTCAATTTTACGGGCCACGATATCGGTGCGTTGTAGAGAGGCATCGGGCGGCAGACTGATATTACAGTTGATCGTACCAAGATCTTCTTCCGGTACAAAAGCAGTAGGTGTCATACGCGCGAGCACAAATAACCCCACACAGAAAGCGGCGAGCACCAGTACCGGGATCCATTTATGCTTACCGAAGAAGCTGAGGGTACCTGTATATTTTTTTGTGAGTCTTTCGAAGCCCACATTGAACGCATGATAGAAGCGTTGCAGCAGGTTCATTTTCGTATGCTTCTCACCGTGGGGACGCAGGAAAATGGCGCAGAGCGCAGGGCTCAGCGTCAACGCATTAATAGCGGATAACACGATGGCGATAGCCAGCGTAAGGCCGAACTGTTTATAGAAGATACCCGAAGAACCACCGATAAAACTCACGGGGATAAACACGGCCGACATCACGAGTGTAATGGAAATAATAGCGCCGGAAATTTCATCGAGTGCGTCGATACTCGCTTTGCGGGCAGATTTATAGCCGGTATCGAGCCGGGCATGTACTGCTTCCACGATTACAATAGCATCATCTACCACAATCCCGATAGCCAGGATGAGGGCAAATAATGTCAGCAGGTTAATGGTGAAACCAAATAGTTTAAGAAAAAAGAAGGTGCCGATAATCGCCACAGGAACGGATATAGCCGGTATGAGCGTGGAGCGGAAATCCTGCAGGAAGATAAACACCACGATAAACACCAGTATAAATGCTTCGACAAGGGTATGTAATACTTTGTCGATCGAGGCGGTAAGAAAGTCATCTACGTTTTGCAGCACTACATATTTCACGCCTTTGGGAAACGTTTTGGAAGCGTCTTCCATTACCTTCAGCGTTTGCTGGATCACATCGCGGGCATTGGAGCCGGCTACCTGTGCCACGCTTACGGATACGGCAGGGTAGCCGTTGGTGCGGGTACTGTTGAAGTAGCTGAGGGCGCCCAGTTCAATACGGGCTACGTCTTTCAGTCGTAGTAAGCGGCTGCGCAGGTTGCTCCGTAATACGATATTACCAAACTGGGTGGTATCGATGAGGGTGCCGGGGTATTGGATGACGTATTGAAATGCCTGTCCACCGCTCTCACCAAACTGTCCGGGGGCCGCCTGGATATTCTGTTCAGCCAGGGCGGCGGTAATATCCGCAGGTACCAGTCCGTAAGAAGCCATGGCCTGGGTATTTAACCAGATACGCATGGAGTAGTCCATGTTACCGGAGGCAGAAGCATCGCCTACACCGGGAATACGTTTGATCACCGGGGTGATATTGATATCGGTGTAGTTCTGGAGAAAGGTCTGGTCGAAGGAGGGGTTGGTACTATACAGTGAAAAGATGAGCAGGTTACTGGTTTGCTTTTTCTGTACGGTTACGCCGGAGCGGGTAACTTCCTGCGGAAGTAAAGGCGTGGCGCGGGACACGGCGTTCTGCACGTTCACCGCTGCCATATTGGGATCGCTGCCTATTTTAAAGCTGACGGTAATATTGGCGGAACCATCGTTGCCGGCGGTAGAGGTAATATAGTCCATGTTCTCCACGCCATTGATCTGCTGTTCCAGCGGAATCACCACGCTTTTCAGTACCACATCGGCATTGGCGCCGCTGTAGGAGGTTTGCACCTGGATGGTGGGAGGCGCAATATCAGGATATTGGGAGATGGGTAAGGATACCAGTCCCAATATACCCAGCGTGACAATAATGATAGACACCACTGTGGACAATACCGGCCGCTCTATAAATCTTTTTAACATACTGTTTTTTTAAATGGATCAGAGGCTTTTGTACACGCTGTCGGCGTTCACGGCGCGGGGAGTGATCAGCTGATCTTCCCGCAGGTTGCTGATCCCGTCTACCACTATTTTATCGCCTGCTTTTACGCCGTGCTGTACCACGAACGATTGTCCTGCTGCACTGGCGTTGGAGCCGATGTCTACTGATTTCACTTTATTGTCGCTGTCCATTACATACACAAACAGTTTTCCCTGGATCTGGAAAGTTGCTTTCTGAGGTACCAGCAGGGCGGTGTCTATGGGTTGTGGAATGCGTACGATGGCGCTGCTGCCGCTGCGTACCAGTCCGTCCGGATTAGAAAAGGTAGCCCTCATATTGAGCGCACCGGTAGAAGGATTGATCAATCCGCTGGCCGTTTCCACGCGTCCCTGCCGGGGTAACGTGATGCCATTGGCCAGTACCAGTGTAACGGGTGGCAGTGTAGCCAATTTATCCTGCATGGTAGCGCCTTTGGAAGCCAGGAAGAAATCAAGTCCCTGTCTTTCGTTGATGGAGAAATAGGCGTAGATCTGCGTGATATTGGATACAGTGGTAAGCGGATTGGCGGTGGTACTGCTCACCAGGCTGCCGATCTTATAGGGTAGAATGCCTACTACGCCATCGGCCGGACTATAAATAGTGGTATAACTTAAATTGGTTTTAGCGTTGTTGTAGGCTGCCTGGGCTTGTGCCAGTGCGGCTTGTTTCGACTGGAGGGTGTAGGCGGCGGCTTCGAGTTCGTAGGCGCTGACAATATCTTTTTCTACCAGGGGTTTCACTTTGTTTACCTGCATCTGGGCGGAGTTTACATCTGCTACGGCTATTTTGATGTTGGCCGCTGCGGTGTTCACATTCTGTTCATATTGGGGCGCGCTGATGCGGAACAATAGCTGCCCTTTTTTAACGGTAGCGCCTTCGTCGATATAGATGGCATCTACATAGCCGTCTATTTTAGGCCGGATCTCAATGTTCTGGATGCCCATAATGGTAGCGGGGTAGTCGGCGTTGATGACCGCGTTCTGCGGTTTCAGGGTAATCACCGGGTACGGCTTGGGGGTGGCGTCTTTCGTGCCACTTTTATTGTTTTTACAGGCGCCCAGTAGAATCAGGAGAAGAAGAGCCATTGTAGACTTACTCATAGCATTTGACGGTTCGTTTAATAATACAGACAGCAATCAGGTACTTATGAGTAACTATCCGCCGGAATGGATTGTTCAAAAACCGGCGATAATTATTCCGTAGCTGGCTAACAGGGAGTTAGACGAACCCGGTATGCATTAGTTTATTATGACAGTGTTAAACACTGTTAAACCGGGTTGGAAGGTGGCGGTTTGTGCATGAAAAAGCCGGTTCACTGGACGTGGACCGGCTGTATGTATGTGGTTCCTGTAATGGTTATCAGCCCTGTTTAGGGTATTCATAATTGATCAGCCAGGAAATACCGAATTTGTCGTTCAGCATACCAAAGTAAGCGCCCCAGGGAGCTTTGCCCATTGGCATAATCGGTTGTCCGCCTGCTGAGAGGTTTGTAAACAGTTTATCGGCTTCTGCTTCGTTCTCTGCAGCAATAGCAATATTGAAAAGATCGCCGGCGGTACCTGGACCAAAATGTGCCGGACGGTCGCTGCCGAACAGGTAGGAACCGTGGCCAAGTGGAATAGACACGTGCATGATCTTATCTTTTTCGCCTTCTGCGCAGGTATTATCCATTTCGCCGAAACGGGTCAGCACTTCAAAAGGTACGCCGAATGCGTCTTTATAAAAGTTGAATGCTTCTTCACAATTGCCGTTAAAATTTAAATAAGGATTCACTGCTGCCATGATGTTATTTTTTTGTTTAGGAAGATGACTTAAAGGTACGTGGCTTCCGGGCATCATCAGGAGGGCATATACGCCAATAACAGGGTCAGTTGCGACAACCTGCCTATTCCCATTTAAACAGTTTGATGGAAAGGATGGAAATGATGGCGCCCCAGATGATCAGCCCTGCCATTTGTACCGGGATCTGCCAGATATGTAATCCTTCAAAGGCAATTTTTCGTAATCCGTCTACAAAAAAAGTAAGGGGCAGCATTTCACAAAAAGTGCGGAGCCATACCGGGTAATTATCTATCGGAAAAAACAGGCCGCACAGCAGGATCTGTGGTACGGTAAGCGTGTTGGCCACAGGTGCAATAGAGCTTTCATTGCGGATGATACCACTGATGATAAACCCGATGCCCATAAAAATGACCAGCCCGAAAACCGACAACAGCAACATTTCCAAAAAGGTGATCAGGCCATTTACGAGCGTGAAGTGGAATGCATAGTAGCCCAATGCGGTGATAATGATAAAGCAGATGATCTGGAACAGCAGGCGGCTGATCATTTCACCCAGCAGCAATGCCGCGCGACTGATAGGCGTAACGTATATGCGTTTCAGTACGAGGGTGTACCGCAGGTTGAATAATAAAAAAGCCGAACTGAATACGCCTGCCATGAGCAGGGAAAAGCCCAGCTGGCCGGGTAAAATAAAATCGATCTGCCGGTATACCCTGCCGGGAATATTTATTACCTGTATACTGGCGGGTAAGGGTTGATCCGGCAATACTTTCCGGTTTACCTGACTGGCAGCTTCCTGCAGGGCGGCCTGTATCAATGGCATCTTATCTGCTACGGCGCTGCTGCCGAGCAGGTCGGTGCCAAACTGGGGCACCCCGTTGGTAATAATGGGCGGGTGCAGGTACAAGATGCCGGCAATCCGTCCTTTTTTGAGATCGGCCAGCATAGCGGCGGAGTCGCTGCCATGAGAAAGGTCAAAGATGCTGATGGCTTTGACGGCGGCATACATCGGGCTGCTGGTATCGCTTTGCGGCGATAATACGATCTTTACCTTCACGGCGGTATTATCTACCATCGCGCCGAAAACGGTGACAAAAATAATGGGGAACAACAGGGCGAATACGACGGAAGTAGGACTCCGCAAAGTGGCAATCAGACTTGCCTTTGCCAATACCAACGCTGCTTTCAACTGACTATATTTCTTTGCCATATGCTGTTACCAGATAAAAGGGAGTAATGCTTTTCTGTTGGCCGGGTATTCCGGAAACTGTTGCTGGTACCACCGGTGATTGGCCAATGCACGGGGTACCAGGTTCGCGCAGGTCCAGATGAAAAAGGCCAGTGCCGGTAAACTCCAGGTAAGTAATGCGTAACCGCCCCATTCCAGAATCTCGCCGGTCAGGTTAGGAGAGGAGATATACCTGAAAAGGCCCACCTGAGGTATTTTATAACCGGTTTCGTGTTTTTTCCGGAGATGGATCAGCTGGTAATCGGAACGCCAGTTGATGAAAAGCCCGGTGAAGAACAGCAGGATACCGGCAATAAATGCTGGTGTGAAATACCAGTTGTCCGGATAATTTGCAAACACTGCAAACCAGATCCCCAGCAACGAACCATTCACGGTATTAAACAGCATAGCCGAGAGCATGATCACCACCGGCATTTTTTTGCCTTTGGTGCGTATCAGGAACGGATATACGAAACTGCGGTGTATATAATGCAGAAAGAAAAGACCGATCATTACACCGGAGGGTGAGTTCCACGGAAAGGTGCGGACGGGGATCCATACCAGGAAGGTGACCAGCACTGTGGCTTCCATGAAAAGCCAGCCCAGTTTGTTGGAGATCATGGGGCCCCATTGATCACTGCTGTAGCGGCCGTAGGGGGCATCTTTACGCAGCAGGTAGATGCCGGCGCCGATGCCGGTAGCTGCCCAGCAGCAGATAAAGAGCACGTAGTTGTGTAGTGGTAAATAGTTAATCATTTGATAGCGCCGGTTTGTCTGAACCAATCAATGGTATCACGTAAGGTTTCCAAAAAAGGGCGTGGGCGGAAATCGAGTTCGGCCGTTGCTTTTGAATGATCAATTTTTTTATTGCTGTAAATCAGGTTATACACCGACCGCCGCGTATAAAAAGGCGGTCCGCCGCTGATGGCTGCCAGCATTCTCACGATTGGCAGCAAACTGAACACCAGCCACAAAGGTACTACCCGCAGCGTTACCGGCCGTCCTTTTATCCGGCTTACTTCCTTGTGAAGGGTAACGAGGGAGGCCCATTCCCCGCTCAGCAGGTAGGCGCCTGGGCTACCCCGGTGCAGGGCGCTTACAATAGCGCCGGCTACATCCCGTACATCTACAAAATCAACCCCACCGGGAAAGAGGGCGGGTATTTTCCCTTTGTACATATTGATAACGGCTTTGCCGATCAGGGAGGGCTGCCGGTCGAACGGGCCCATGATGGCAGTAGGCGCCAGCACCACGACTTCCATACCATGCCCGTTATGTTCGAGTGCAATAGCCTGTGATACCGCTTTCGAGTAGTCGTATCCGTATTGTGTGGTTACTGCGGGAGCACGGTTTTCCGTCATAATAGTATCGTACGGTGCCTGGTTATAGGCGGTAACAGAACTGAGATGAATGAACCGTTTTACCCCGGCATGTTGTGCTGCTTCCGCCAGTAGACGGGTGCCGCCGGTATTGATGCGGAAGAGGTTTTCATCCGGTTTATCATCTACCGAAATCATAGCTGCCAGATGGATAACGGCATCAACGCCGGCCACGAGTTCATGAAGTGCGGCTGCCGCTAACAGGTGCCCCTGTACGAAAGTGAGTCCCGCAGGTGCATCGTCCGGGATCGCGCGCCGGGTCAGCAAACGAAGGGTATGTCCATCGGAAAGCAGTAGTGGAACCAACACCTGGCCTATATAGCCGGATGCACCCGTGATCGCAATTTTCATCTTTAAATATAAAATATAATCAACTAATAGGTAACGCTGATTAGTAGCAATGGTTGACTTTTTTTAATATTTGTATATATTTGTTCACGTACTGAATACCTATAGCCGAAGAAGTCAATGAAGTCGAAAATATATAAGCCACACCCTGCGCTGCAGGATTTTGTGAACTGTATAAGTATCTATGGGGTCGATTTTACCAAGACCCAGTCCCTGTCCAATATCTACCGGTTTGTACCTGCCTACCAGCGATATATCATTTTTTACCTGGAAGATCCTATCAAAGTATTAAAGCCCGGAAACGAAGCATATATCACCAAAGCCGTTTGCGTAACAATTGGTCCGCAGGACCAGGCCGTTACACTCGATATGGGTAACCGCCACCTGGCGCTGTGTGTTGCTTTTCAGCCCAGTGGTTTGCACCGGCTCCTGAAAGTACCGATGTCTGAAATGTATGAACAGGATTTTGATACCCGTTTATTCCTTGGCAGCGAGATTGAAGAAATCACCGAACGCCTGAAAGAAGCAGACGACTGGGACCATATGATCAGTATTATTGAATTTTACCTGCTGAAGAAGATCTCCAGGTTAAAACCTCTGCTGCCGGTAGATCAGGCCATGGCCGAACTGGTAAGCACCGGCGGAAATGTAACAATGGAACAACTGGCTTCCCTGGCCTGTCTGAGCCTGCGCCAGTTTGAACGCAAATGCACGGAGCGGCTCGGGATGCCGCCAAAACAATATGCCCGCCTGATCCGCTTCTGTAAAGCTTACCAGCTGAAAGAACAGTTCCCGCAAAAAACATGGACGGAAATAGCCTATAACAGCGGCTACTATGACCAGATGCATTTTATCCGCGACTTCAAAAAATTTGCGGGTATTACCCCTTCCTTTATTCATGAGGAAGAACTTAAAACCACGATACGCCTGCATAAAATCATGGAGTAAATCTGAAATATGTCGTTTTTGTACTATGATGAGGTGGTTAATCACGATAACTTTGCCTCCGTAATCAGTACACGACCTTTCACCATGAAGATTAACATCCCGATATACCTGACCAGAACGCCATTCTAAAGCCGGGTAATGTCATTCAGCGTTGGTTACCCCAAAAAATATTAAGCTGTTTTTTACGTGACTTCTGTCTTCCCGATCCGCCTTTTTTTCGGAGACGGGAAACGGACTGTTGCCTGCACTGTACAAGGTATTAACCTTTCGCCTTACCATTTTTATCAACCATTGCGCTCAATTTTAGAAAATATTCTCCCCGGTATTTATTACAATTGTAGAAATTGACAGAGCGATATGCGGTTTAAACTTTATTCCACGTTACTACTCAGCATGGGGTACCTGTATGCAGGCGCCATGGTAGCCGACACAATTCCTCCAACAGTGGCTGCAAATGCCCAACTGGAACTGATTTCAAAAGAGTTCGCTTTTACAGAAGGTCCTGCTGCCGATAAAAAAGGCAATGTTTTTTTTACCGATCAGCCCAACAATAAGATCTGGAAATACAGTACCAAAGGACAACTCTCTGTTTTTGTAGAAAAAGCGGGCCGCTCCAACGGGATGTATTTCGATGGTAAAGGCAACCTGATTGCGTGTGCGGATGAGAAAGATGAACTTTGGTCCATCTCTCCCAAAGGAAAAATAAAAGTGCTGGTCAATAACTTCGGAGGGCACCGGCTCAATGGTCCCAATGATGTATGGGTAGCGCCCGATGGTGGGATGTATTTCACAGATCCTTACTACCAGCGCGATTACTGGGAACGTAAACAGCCCGATCTGAAAGAAGAAAATGTTTATTACCTAGCACCCGGTGCTAAAGAAGCCGTGGTAGCCATTTCAGATATCAAAAAGCCAAACGGGATCATCGGTACCCGCGATGGCAAGCTCGTATATGTAGCCGATATCGAGGCCGGAAAAGTGTTCCGCTACCAGGTGAATAAAGATGGTAGTCTTTCCAACCCATATCTGATGGCCAATAAAACCACGGATGGCCTGGCGCTGGATCAGGAAGGCAATCTTTATCTCTGTGGCAGCGGCATTACTGTGGTGAATAAAAATGGCGAAAAGATCGGTCAGATAGCCGTGCCCGAAGGCTGGACTGCCAACGCCTGTTTTGGCGGGAAAGACAATAATATCCTGTTCATCACTGCCGGGAAAGGCTTTTACCGCATACTGATGAACGTAAAAGGAGCGGAATAACCGGGCTATTTTTCCGGGAAGTTGTAATATTGCGCTCAGAAAATATTACATTATGTCAGTTGCGATGGATATCATGCGTGCACTGGATCCTGCGGGATTGGAAAGGTTTAAGATAAACCTGGATACCCCGGTGGCGCCGGAAAAAATAGGAGAGGTGTGGACCTTGAAAGTAGTACCTTTTGAGCAGACAGAAACCGCCAGGAAAGCCTTTAATCAGCAGTTCGATAACCAGAAGACCGCGAAATCATGGGTGGTGGAAAATAAGGAAGAAGCGATTGCGGTGGTGCAGGAATTGTATCTCCAGTATGCAGATAAACTGCCTTTGCCTTTTGACGAAACACAGCTGCATATCGGGCATTACCCACCTACCGGACGTTATTCTATCCTCATTCATATCAGGGATATCTGGGAATAAAAAAAACAGGTTCCTGCATATGGAAAATAGTACCCGCTGCATCTGAAAGACATGAGACGTTTTAAAGTATGGAGCGGGTGGCTGTTGGTAATTATTTGCCTGGCTGCCTGTAAAGAAAAAAGCAGTCCTTCGCATGTCACCGCCCCGGTGACTATGGTAATAAAACCGGTAATGGCGCCCGATGAAGCCCTTGTGCATCAGAAAGCACAGGCATTGGCACTATATGCAGGCAGGCATGGTTTCAATACACATTACGCCTTTCTAATCGACTTCAATGTGTTTTCAGGTGGCAAACGCTTCATTTGCTACGACCTGCAACAACATAAAATAATTAGTGCTGGTTTGGTGGCGCATGGCCAGGGACCTGATTTTCGCGCAGAAAAGGTCGTCTTTTCCAATGTACCCGGCAGCCGTTGTTCTTCCCTTGGAAAGTATCGTATAGGTGGCAAATACAGCGGGCAGTTTGGGATTGCCTATAAATTGTATGGATTGGACAGCAGTAACAGCAAAGCGTTTGATCGTTTCGTGGTGCTTCACAGTCATGCCTGCGTACCTGCTGCAGTACAGGAGCAGGGCATTTGCCGCAGTGATGGTTGTCCTACTTTGAACCCGGACTATTTTGCGGGTTTGCAGCACTACATGGATGAATCGGCAAAACCCATGCTGTTGTGGATCTACAAGTAATGATTCATGGGCGCCGCTTTTTAGGAACTAAAAAGGGCGCCGTTATAATTACATCCGTCTATTGCAACTTGTGCAGGGGCAGATTTAATCTCATCACCAGGTCGGTTTGTTTTTCAGTGCCCAGTTGAAAGGCATGGGTGGCAAATTCTACGAAACCATTTTTCTGGTAGAAAGCAATGGCTTTTGTATTATGTTCCCATACACCCAGCCACAGGAAGGGCGCACGGGCCTCCATGGCGAGTTGCAGGGCCTGGTTGAACAGTTGCTGGCCGATCTTTTGTCCCTGGTGTGATTTTAATACGTATATCCGTTCCAGTTCTACTGCGCGGCTGTTGTACAATTCGGATTGGGCGGACCGGAAATTGACTTTCAGGTAGCCTACCGGTTGGTTTTTCAGCATGGCAAAATAGAACTCAGAATCGGGTTCACTCAGTTCCGCTGACAATTTTTGAATACTGAAATTATCCTGAATGTATTGCTTCATATTTTCCGGTGTGTTGTCAGCGGCAAAGCTTTCCTGGAAGGTCTGACGGGCAACTTGCTGCAGTAATTCCACTTCTGCGGTAATAGCAGGCACGATAAGTATTTCGTTCATTTTTGATGGCTTATATAATAATAGGATCTATTTTTATAAAAATGTCGGGTTTATGTCGGGTTTTAAAAAGGTGTTGCTATCAGTATTGTTATTGTTGGCCCTGGTCACAGGCGTTGTGCTGGCAGCGCGAAATAATTTAACGGGCAAACATCTCACCAAAAAAGTATCCGCTGGTATTCCTGCTGTACAGGAAGGGGATATTATTTTCCAGGTGTCCGAATCAGATCTGAGCACGGCCATTCAGTTGGCTACACATTCCAAATATAGTCATTGCGGGATAATTTTTAAGAGAGATGATCAGTGGTATGTATACGAAGCGCTGCAACCAGTGAGATATACGCCTTTGCAGCAATGGATTAACCGGGGTCAGCGCAGGCATTTTGTGCTGAAAAGACTGAAAGACGCGGCCACCGTACTTACGCCTGAGGTGATCGGGCGCATGAAAACCGCAGGGAAGCAATATAACGGGAAAGATTATGACGCTTATTTCGCCTGGTCTGATACCCGGATTTACTGTTCGGAGCTGGTATGGAAGATTTACAAAGCAGGTACCGGTCTTGAGATAGGGGAGCTGCAAACCATGCGGGACTTCGACCTGAGCAGTCCGGCTGTGAAGAAGATCATGAAAACCCTTTATGGCGACCATGTTCCGCTGGAGGAGCGCATTATCTCCCCGGTCAGTATGTTTTCGTCGCCATTGCTGGTAACGGTGGCGCAGGGCGGGAATTGATCCCACCCTGTACCACCGCAAAGAGAAGTGTCTTATACGGTGACTTTTTCTTTTTCCAGGTAGGCGGGTAGCGCCTTGTCCAGGAAATGATGCCAGCCATTGGAGAAGCTTTCCGGTACAAAAGCCCGGTCTGTAGCATACGGGAAACTGTGTATACCCTTATGCGTTAGCTTCAGCTTTGTTTTATCTCCTTCCGGCGATAGTTCCCATATTACCTCAGATGATCCTGCCACGCCCTGGTATTGCCAGGTGTAACTGAGTTTTTTACCGGTGATCACATCGGTGATTTTGCAGAGATGTACAAACTGCCGCTCGTTCATTTCTACGGTGAAGGTGAATTCAAATCCTATCTGAGGTTTGAAATCGGCAATGTCGAAATACCATTGTCTTATTTTTTTGTTGTCTGTAATAGCATCCCATACTGCTTTTACAGGGGCGTCAAAGGTACGTTCAATGACCAGTGGGGAGTTACTCATGGTGAACTTTTTATAGATGAATAATTAAAATGACTACTGTTTTTTTCTGCGGTTCCTGGGAGACCTGGTAAGGAAATTGTCCAGTGCATCCAGTTTACCGTTCCAGAATTCACGGTATTGTGCGATCCATTCAGCTACTTCTTTTAGTTGCTGGAGATCGGCGCTGCAAAGGCGTTCGCGGCCATCCTGCCGGATCGTGACCAGTCCGCATTCCGTGAGTATCCGGATATGCTTGGAAATAGCCGGCCGGCTGATATCAAAATTATCTGCGATGGCATTGAGATTAAGGGAACTGGTGGCCAGTAACCCGATGATCTGTCGCCTGGTGGGATCGGCTATTGCCTGAAATACATCTCTTCTCACGGTAAAAGTTTTATGTTATGTAACCTTTCGGTTACAAATATATGTAACCATTTGGTTACGGAAAAATATTTTTTTAAGCAGGAAATACTGACTTATCCGTTGAAGGTGTTATTTTGAAGTTTGAACCTTTACTATCATGATGAAAAAGTTATCCGTTGCCCTTTGCTCCGGCATATTACTGGCGGGTATTTCCGCAGTAGCACAAACCAAAAAACTGGACATTGTTTTTATTGGCAACAGTATTACACAGGGAGGCGGCCTCGAACATCCACTTACCGAAGCGCCGCCGGTGAAAGCCATAGAATGGCTGAAACAGGCCATGCCGGGTACCGTGATCAATTACAGTAACCAGGGTGTAAGCGGTTCTACTACGGTGGATTTTTTACCTGCTACCAATCGTTTATTCAACAACGTAGTAAAGGCGGCCGACGTGTATAAAAACGATACGGATGCCACGCTGGTATTTTCCATGGTGCTGGGTACCAACGACAGCGCCATAGAAGGCCCTAACGGATCGCCGGTATCGCCGGAACAATACCGCACCAATGTGAAAGCTATACTGGATAAGCTGTTCAGTAATTACCCGCGCGCCATTGTTATTTTACACCGCCCTATCTGGTATAGTGCGAATACACAAAACAGCTCCCGCTACCTTGCAGAAGGACAGGCCCGTCTGCAATCTTATTTCCCGGTACTGGATGCGATTGCCGCCAGCTACCGGACCACACATCCCGGCCAGGTGTTTATCGGCTATAAAGATGGATTCACCTACTTTCAGAAGCATCCGGACCTGTTCATCCAGGAACATGGCGGCGCAGGCATTTTTCAGCTGCACCCGAATGCCAAAGGAGCGGAAGTACTGGGTAGCCTGTGGGGGAAAGCCATTAAACAGGTGGTGAGTAAATTAAAATAAACAGCATCCTCATGAAAGCCGTGCTTACACTCATTTGTACGTTACTGTTACCGGATTTTCCTTCTGCATCCGCCATCGAATACCAGGATGGAAGGCTGTACCTGATCGGCGATGATGCTACCAGCATCCTTGTGCTGGATACCGCCTACCAACCAGTGAAGCAGATCTCCATTGCCGCCTCCGCAGAAAAGCGGATACCCAAGGCCGTGAAGGCGGATTACGAGGCGTCTGCGTTGATTCCGTGGTACGGATATACGTACCTGATGGCATCCGGCTCACTGGCTACAGAAAAGCGTCGGCAGCTGCTCCTGGTGCCGCTCCCGGCGGCCGACAGTCATGAGATATTACCTTATCCGGCGGCATTCATCGCACAATTGCAGCAAAGCGCTATCAAAGAGCTGAACATCGAAGGTGCCACGCTGATCGGCGATCACCTGCTCCTGAGTAACCGCGGTAACAATACCTGGCCCGAGAATCATTTTATCCTGACAAAGCCGGGCTTCTGGGAGAAAGATTTCCCGCTCAGCGTAGTACCGGTTACGTTAGTAACGCCAACGCCTGTATTTGCAGGCATATCTGAGTTGTGTTATGTGGCAGGGAAAGATCTGCTGCTGTGCACCTTCTCTTCCGAAGCCACCGCCAATGCCTATGATGACGGCGCCATCGGCGATAGTTATATCGGATGGATCAGTAACATCTCCCGGAAATTATCACAAAACACACTGGCGGTAGACGGCCTGCTGAACCTGACAGCCACGGACCCCGCCTTTAAAGGGGAAAAGATAGAAGGGATCTGCGTGGAAAGTATACAGGACAACCAACTGACGCTTCACCTGGTATCCGATAACGATGCCGGATCCAGCCGTTTATTTAAAGTAAACCTTATCTTTAAGGCGGAATAAAATTATTCGTGATATGGATATACAGTTCGACGAACGTACCCTGTATGTAAAATATGATGAGGGTATTGATAACACTATTTTCTGGGCAGATGTGATCCACATTGCCGGATACAAAGTATATGCGTATCCGGGAGAAGCGGCTTTCCTGGCGTTTAAAACACTGGAAGGAGAAACACTGGAAGTATCTGATGAAATGAGCGGTTGGCTGGAGTTACTCGGTGGATTGGATAAAATTTTCAAGCTGCCTCCCGGTTGGGAAGAGCAACTGGCCGACAGCGAGCCGGATGGCGAAGACGTTGTATTTTTTGTAAAATAATATACACTTATAAAGGCGCTATCATGGCGCCTTTGTAAGTATTGTTCTGATGATAGGGTTATTCCTGTTGCCGGCGTTGAGGCAGCTACTGATATCGCCCTCTTTTCCAACGCAGATTTCCGCTTTCCCTTTGTGATAAGTGAATACAGGAGCTAAGAAAATACCCACCTTCTTCCCGCTGATAATCAATAGATAGTGCAACTAATTGAACCCCTGCTTGTCCGTTTTCCGGGGAAATCGTTTGTTTCCGGACAGGGCTGCTTTGATGATGCATACTTTAGCAGTACATTGCCGTCGTATAAACCCTTTGAATTTATCTACTGCAAAATAACCGCGCCTTTATTAGTCTATTGATTTGGTAGACTAAAAACTTGTTGTTACTTTTAATGCGGTAAACTGAAAATCCAATATCACAATTCAGCCATCATCAAATTTGTCAACAGTTTTATAACTGGCCCTGGAAATAACGGTAAGCATTAAAACGCGTGCTTACGCTACCGCAGACATGGCAACCACCTGCGCGGGGCCTCAAAATTTACCTATGGACTTTTTTTACATTCGTTCTTTAAAGGAAAAATGGCGGAGCGCCATCTTATTCCTCGCATTCGTAATCCCATTGCAGCTGCTGGCGCAGGAAAAGCATACGGCCGTTACCGGTACGGTGCAGAATGAAAAGCAGGAAGCCCTGCCGGGCGTATCTGTCGTGGCCAAAAACGAAACGACGGGTGCCACGGTTTCTGCACAAACCAATGCCAGCGGTACTTTCCGCTTTCCCAACCTGACTGTTGGCGGGCCTTACACCTTCCAGTTTACCTCTATCGGCTATGAACCCGGGCTGGTGGCCGGTATTACGCTGAGCGAAGGGCAGCAGTCGCCTGTCAGCATCCGCCTGAAAGAATCCACTTCCTCCCTGAACCAGGTAGTGGTAGTGGGGTATGGTGTACAACGCCGCCGGGAAATCACCGGCGCGGTGGCATCTGTAAGGGCTGCTGATCTGAAAGATCAGCCGGTAACCAGTTTTGAACAGGCCATTGCCGGTAAAGTACCCGGTGTGCAGGTGTTGCAGAATACAGGCGCTCCGGGCGGAAGCATCAGCGTACGTATCCGTGGGCTGAACTCTATCTCCGCCGGTATTGATCCGCTGTATGTAATAGACGGGATACCGTTGTCGAACGACCTGAAGAATTTACAGGGAGCCACGGATATGGTGAACATCACCGGACAGGCGTCTTTCCAGAAATCTCCTGATCCCCTCAGCACCCTGAACAGCGACGATATTGCGTCGATAGACATCCTGAAGGATGCTTCCTCCGCCGCTATCTATGGCTCCAGGGCATCCAACGGTGTGGTGCTGATTACCACCAAAAAGGGAAAGACCGGCGGTCTTCCTTCCTTTGGTTATAGCATGTATGCCGGGTTCCAGGAAGTCAGTAAAAAGATTAAGCTGATGGATGCCTACCAGTGGTCCAAATTCAGCTTCGATGCTAAAAACAATGCGTACCTGGATTCCAAGCCAACAGGTAGCATTACCGATGATAACGCCACCAGGGGCAATTCCAATTTCCAGATTCCACCGGAAATACTGCCTTACCTGGCAGGACAACAGGGACTTACCAATACAGACTGGCAGGATGCGCTGTTCAGAACCGCACCTATCCAGAATCATACGTTATCTGCTTCGGGCGGCAGTGAAAAATTCCAGTACTATATCTCCGGTAACTATCTCGATCAACAGGGAATTATCCTGGGCTCCGGTTATAAGAGATATGGACTGAGAGCTAATCTTACAGCGGAACTGACTTCCCGTTTAAAGATAGGCGTTACCGTTAACCCGACCGTAGATCACTATGACCTGATCAATAGTGAAGGTCCGTGGACATTCGACGGCATTCTCAGTAATGCCCTGAAAGCGTCCCCGGTATACCCTGTATATAATCCCGACGGTTCACTTGCCACTAATCGCCAGAACATCTGGGCCTATGGCTACTCCGGTGGTGAAAACCCGGTAGCACTGGCCACCCAGATCAAAGATAAACTGGATCACGTGCGCAACCTGGGTAGTGCCTGGGCCGAATACGAGATCATCAAAGGACTGAAGTTTAAAACTTTCTTTGGTACTGATATCAATCATTTCAGCCGTAATTATTTCCGGCCTTCCACATTGGGTAGCTACAAGCCAATACAACAGGCAGCTCCCACCATTCCAAAAGGATCTGCGCAAACTGCGTTATCTGTAAACTGGCTCTGGGAGAATACCCTCAACTACCAGTTCGATATTCACGGCAAACATAAATTCGATGTGCTGGCAGGGTACACTTCCCAGAAGAACACCACCAAAGCCAACGAAACCTACGGTACCGGCTTCCCTAACGATGCCGTACAAACGCTGAATGCCGCTACCATTACCAGCGGTACTTCCACAGAATCGCAATGGTCGCTGTTGTCCTACCTCGGAAGGGTGAACTACAACTACGACGATAAATACTTTGTATCTGCCAGCATCCGCAGCGACGGATCTTCCCGTTTCGGCGCCAACAACAAATGGGGTTATTTCCCCGCAGTATCCGGCGGATGGCTGATCAGCAACGAATCATTCTTCAAGGTAAAAGCCATCTCTGAACTGAAAGCCAGGGTGAGCTACGGTACTTCCGGTAATTTCCAGATAGCCAACTACGCCGCATACGATCTGCTGGCTTCCAATGGCTATGTACTGGGCGGCGGCGCAGGTACAGCAGTAAACGGGGTAGGACTGGCACAACCGGCGAATCCTGATCTTACCTGGGAAAAAACGGTACAACTCAATGCCGGGTTAGACATCGGCCTGTTCAGCAACCGCATTTATCTGAGTGCCGATTACTATCGTGCTACTACCTCCAACCTGTTGCTGGAAGTGCCGGTGGCACTGAGTTCCGGTTTTGGTAAGGCATTAAAGAACATTGGTAAGGTGCGCAACAGTGGCGTGGAATTCGGTTTAAATACCCGCAACTTCACCGGTCCTTTTGTATGGAACACCAGCTTTAATATTTCGGCCAATAAAAACGAAGTACTGCAACTGGGTGCCAACAATGCCCCCATCATTTCTGATGGTGGTAACGGTACCATCTCACAGCTCTATATCACCAAAGTGGGCTCACCGATCGGTAGCTACTATGGCTATGTGAATGGCGGTGTATTCAAAGACCAGGCTGCCATAGACGCTTATCCGCATTATGCGAGCACGAAGCCCGGCGACCGCCGTTTTGTGGATGTAAACGATGACAAGAAAATCGATGCGAACGATCGCACAGATATCGGCAGCTATTTCCCTAAATTCATCTGGGGACTCAGCAACGAATTCCGTTACAAAGGCTTTGACCTCACCATCGCTTTACAGGCGGTAAACGGTAATAAAATCATGAACCTGCAACGCCGTTTCCTGTATAACAGTGAAGGAAACGCCAACCAGATGATTGAAGAAACCGGTTACTGGAAATCCCCCACAGATCCGGGTGATGGCAATACCATGCGCCCTAACAGGGTAACTACGGGTAACAGTACCCAGCCCAGTTCCTTCTTTGTGGAAGATGGTTCGTTTGTACGTTTACGTAACCTGACCATCGGTTACACCTTTAATCAACGACTGTTTAATAATAAGATCCAGGGCCTGCGGGTGTATTTGTCCGGACAGAATATTTATACCTGGACCGACTACACCGGGTACAACCCGGAAGTGAATGCCCGTCCTGATGCCCCATTGTCGCAGGGTGAGGATTACGGCACCTATCCGCTGCCAAGAACATTCACCGCAGGTATCAATCTTTCATTCTAAAAACAGGAACTTATGCAGTTAAATATTATAAAAGCAATAGCAGGGTTGTCGCTCGTAACCGTCATAGCTTCCTGCAGTAAAGACTTTATCAATCTTCCGCCGGTATCGAATCAAACGACATCCACCTTCTTTAAAACCACGGCCGATTTCCAGCAGGGAGTAAATGCCATCTACGACGGATTGCAGAATACCCGCAGCTATGGTAAATCCGCTTACTACCTAATGGAAGTACGCAGTGACAATACCGATATCCTCGATCGTGGTGCATTGGGTGGCGTAGCTTCACAGATAGATCTTTTCACAGAAACCACTACCAATCCATTCCTCACCGACGTATATGCGGGAGCGTATCTCACCATTTCCAGGGCCAATGCCGTACTCGACAAAATAGATGCTTCCGCTATCCCGGATTCTTCCAAAAAACAATTCAAGGGAGAAGCACTGTTCCTGCGGGCTTTTGTGTACTTCGACCTGGTGCGTTTGTATGGAAAAGTACCTTTGGTGATCCGTACAGAAACTACTTCGGAAGCGCAGAACGACAAGCGGAACGACGTAACAGAAGTATATGCACAGATAGAAAAAGACCTGCAGGCTGCTGCCAGCTCACTTCCCGCAGTATACACCAACGCGAACGACTATGGCCGTGCTACGGCAGGCAGCGCGAACGGCTTACTGGGAAAAGTATATGTGACGGAGAAGAAATGGGCTGCAGCGACTACCGTGCTGAAAAACGTGACCGGCTATACGTTGCTGACAGATTATGCCGCGTTATATAACCCGGCTGCAGCCATTAATCCGGAAGTGTTGTTTACCATCCGGTTTAAAAAAGGATTAAGTCCTTCGGAGGGTAACTACTTCTTTACAGACATGGTGCCGTTTTCCTTCTACTTTAACGGTGTCGCCTATGGCGGTTCCAACAACAACCGGCCTACACATGATATCGTATCGGCCTATGAAACGGGTGATAAAAGGCTGATTGCCTCGCTGGACACCGTTTCGTATAAAAACGCCACTACCACACAACCTGGTAACTATGTAAAGAAATACCTGGATCCTCCGGGCGCTACCGGTGATGGTGGTAATAGTTTCCCGGTATTGAGATATGCAGATGTATTGCTGCTGCAGGCGGAAGCACTGAATGAGCAGGGATATAGCGCCGCTACAGGTCCGGGTTCTGCTTTCGACTTCCTGAACCAGGTAAGAAGAAGGGCAGGATTGCTTGGTAAAACACAGACGGAACTCCCGGATCAGGGCAGTTTCCGCGATGCCATCTTCGCAGAGCGCAGGGTAGAACTGGCCTTTGAAAACAACCGCTGGTTTGATCTGATCCGCTATTCAAAAGGATTGGCCATTATGCAGGCACACCTCAAGAATGAGTACAATCTTACTTCACCGGTGTTGACCCCGAACAGGTTATTGTTTGCCATACCGCAAAGCGAAATAGATATTCATAACGATCCAACCAATTTCCCTCAGAATCCATGATGGCAGGCGGTTTGAACTAAACAGAGCAGGATGAAGCGAATTATTTTTATGATGCTGGGAGCACTTATGGTGCTCCCGGCCTGGGGGCAGCATGCCGTAGATTCCGTATGGATAAAGGAACATTACAACAAAGAGGAGCACCGGATCGCGATGCGTGATGGTATACATTTATTTACTACCATCTATTCACCAAAAGATAAAAGTGAAAAGCACCCGGTTTTAATGACCCGGACGCCCTATTCTGCTGCGCCTTATGGTGCAAAGCAATTTACTCCTAACCTCTGGAATACTTACTGGCGGCGCTATGTGGCGGAGGGGTATGTCATCGTTATACAGGATGTACGTGGACGCTGGATGAGTGAAGGACAATTCCAGGATATCCGTCCGTTTAACCCCGATAAGCAGGGCACTGCGATTGACGAGGCCAGTGATACCTATGATACCATCGACTGGTTGCTGAAAAATGTTGCGGGCAATAATGGTAAGGTGGGTGTTTTCGGTATTTCCTATCCCGGATTTTATACCACCATGGCCGCATTGAGCGCACACCCGGCCCTGAAGGCGGTGAGTCCGCAGGCGCCGGTGACCGATTGGTTTCATGGCGATGACTTCCACCATAACGGCGCCTTTTTCCTGATGGATTGTTTTGGTTTTTATACCAAAGGGTTTGGTTATCCTCATCCGGCGCCGGTTTCGGTAGCGCCTGTACAGGCGTTGCAGCTGCCTTGTGCAGATAATTACAGTACATTTCTCAAGATAGGTACCATCAAAAACTTTACCCGGTTAACGGGCGATAGTCTCGCTTTCTGGAAAGAAATTGTGTCGCATCCGCACTATGATGATTGGTGGAAAGCCCGGGATCCCCGTAATTATGTAAGCGCGTTGAAGCCGGCGGTGCTGGTGGTAGGCGGCTTGTTTGATGCGGAAGATTGTTATGGCGCCTGGAATTTATACAAAGCAATAGAGCAGAAAAACCCTGCCACTCATTTTAATAAACTGGTGATGGGCCCCTGGTATCATGGTCAATGGGCGGCCAACGACGGCACGCACCTGGGCAATGTACAGTTTGGTGAGAATACCTCCGCCTGGTACCAGGAGCATATAGAAGTGCCTTTCTTTAATTATTATCTCAAGGGAAAGGGGCAGTTGGCTGATGTGGCCGAGGCGAATATCTTTTTCAGTGGGGAGAACAAATGGCGTCAGTTTGACCGCTGGCCGCCGGTGGCCGAAGAAAAGGAAATATTCCTGCAGGATAATGGCGGATTATCGTGGCAGAAAGGGAATACCGGTTTCAGTGAATACGTGAGCGATCCAGCGCATCCTGTGCCTTATACGCAGGACGTGCATTACATCCGTACCCGGGATTATATGACGGATGATCAGCGTTTTGCTTCGCGCCGCGCGGATGTGCTGACCTTTGAAACAGAGGTGCTGAAGGAGGATCTGACTATCGGAGGCACCATTACTGCGGATCTGCGTGTAAGCATCAGCGGTAGTGACGCGGATTTTGTGGTGAAAGTAATTGATGTATTTCCGGATGATTTCCGTTATCCGAATACGCCGCCGCCCAATAAAACCCGTGATGCAGGTGGTCCTTATCCATTGGGAGGGTACCAGATGCTGGTGAGGGGAGATATTTTCCGGGGACGCTTCCGGGAGAGTTTTGAAAAGCCGCTTCCCTTTACACCGGGTCAGGTAACGCCTGTTAAGTTCCAGTTGCCCGATGTGGCGCATACTTTTCAGAAAGGCCACCGGCTCATGATCCAGGTACAGAGCAGCTGGTTTCCTTTGGCTGACCGGAATCCGCAGCAGTTTATCAATATTTATGAAGCAGACGAAAAAGATTTTGTAAAGGCTACCATCCGTATTTATCATGATGCCGCGCATTCTTCGGGGATCATTTTACCGGTGTTGAAGTGATCAGAGTCGCCGGAAGTAGATTTCCAGCTTCATCTGACGCTTTTGCTTTTTAAATACTTCCTGGTCTTCCCGGAAAATGACCAGTTCGTCCTGGTTCATGGTCCGGATTTTAAAGGTGATACCATCGCCATTGGGCTCTGACAGGGTCAGTTCTTTGGTTTTCAGGTCGATGGTATAAGCATCATATCTTTCTCCGCCATCGTCCAGGGTACCGTTGTCTTTAAATACCATGATGTCCATGGGGGTGAAGCTGGAATCAATTTTTTCGAAGGATTTTTTGCCGTCTTCTATGCAGCTGATGATCGACCTGACCGGGAGCCATCTGCCGGCAATGCGGCCGGGGCTTTGATTGGGCTTTGCATTGGTGCAGGCCAGGTTGATGAGTGTAGCAAATAAAAGAGCGTATATGCTGTTCATGTTTTCGTATCTTTAATATCAACAAATTGTTTAGCCTGGCGCACAGCATATGCTATCGCCATGGAGCAGTTACAATCATTTACGTGTTGACAGTTGTGGGACGTGCGTGCTTAATATAGCCGCTGTATGGTCAGATTTGCTGGAAGACTTCTCTGTAGCATCGTGTGGTACGATGGAATTACATTATCCGATCTTTTTACACCGCAAATGTACTGTAATATAAAATTGGCACAAGTTTTTTTACGTTAATCCGTATAATTTTTTTTACCCGGTAAATTTTATGGTTATGGCAGATAATATTGCAGCACCTTTTATTCCGGCACAATATACCGGCGAAGCCACTACTACCTCGCATTCGAAGGAGCTGGTACATGAGGCGGCCGCCCGGGAGTTTTTTAAAGCGGCGGTAGACAGGCTGGGGAATGTGAATCAATGGGCGGAGATCAGCGGGAGTATGTCGTCGGGGTTCCAGTTGACCGATCTGGCCGGGAAGCCGGCAGACGGGGTGGCGGAAACGGGGATGTATATCAGGATAGATATTCCAGGGCCGGGTACCAATGCGGGGAAGGGATTCGACTGGGTAAAAATTGAGCAGAAGGAACATGTGGTGCTGAATGAGCACCAGGAAGTGTTTTTTATCAGGGCCCGTCCGGCGGAGCATCCGATACAAAAGAGCGCTGGTATTGCACATTTTCTGCGTAAGGAGGCCAGCAGCTCCTTTGTACTGGTGCGTAACGCTACAGAGATCACCGCTACTGTTTATGGGCGTAATGAGGTGCCCAATACACAAACGGCCGATCTGGGCGATAAGATCCGGAATGCCGTGGTGGGATCTACCGGGGCCATCGGCATCTCCAAATTGCAATGGAAGGCATTGGTGAAGGGCCTCCTGACCTGAGGCTACAGTTGCAGCGCCCTATCCAGGAAACCAAAGGATTTCATTTGTTGCTCCACTTCTTCAATAGCCTTCATCAGGTTATTCTTAGTATTTGTTAAATCCGTCAGTGCAATTACCATCTTTTGCCATACCGGCTGCATGTCATTAACGAGCGCTTTCCCTTTTTCTGTGAGCTGGATCAATCTTTTCCGTTCATCCGCCTTGTCCTTTTTTGAGCGGATCAGCTTTTGCTTTTCCAGCTCCTTCAGCAGGCTGATGGTAGAAGGGTGGGAGTACCCGATTTCCACGGCAATTTCCACCACACTCAGTACGGGTTTCAGGTGCAGGGTATAGATCACGGGAAACCATTTAGGTTCGAAGTCAATTCCGTTGGACTTATAGATCTGCAGCCCGTCTTTGCGCAGCTGATCACTCAATCGCTGTAGCCGTGTGGAAATAGCGAGTATCCCCGATTCGTCAATCACATTTGTCATGCCGCTTAGTGGTTTAGGTGTAAATGATAGAATACGTTGTCCGCATTCATCAGGGGAAAATACGAAGGCAGATCCGATTTTTTTACTTCAACAAAATGATTGCGTTCGTAGAAGCGGCGCGCGGCAGCGAGCTTATCGACGGTACCGAGGTAGAGGTCTGTGATACCGGCCGACTGGCAATAGGCAATCAGGTCGTTGAGCAGTTGCTGCGCAATGCCATATTCCTTACCACGGAATTCCTTTTTTACAAACATCTTCCGGATGGCGCCTGCGTTGTGGCCTATGCCTATGAGCGCAATGGTGCCGGCAAGTTCCCCGTTCACAAATCCTCCCCAGAATCCTCCGCCAGTTTGGTGATAATTGGCTTCTATATCGAACAGGTCTGGTTGGTCTTCTATCGTAATGGGTACGTTGAATTCAATCTGCTGGATAGGCAGGATAATATCGATTATTTGCTGACAATATTGATTATCAATAGTTCTGATAGTTGGTACTGTGCTCATCTGTATAGATTTATAGTACAAAACTACGTAGTTGACTACATAAAATAAAATATTTTTTATTTGAGTGCGCAGATGGGTTGCGTAGGAGGGGTAGTTCTTTGTGAAAGCGGTTTTGCTCATAGCGATTATTTACATACAATCAAATTGCGGAATTTTATGAATGATGACATTGATTTTTTGTTAATGCTACACAAGCACGGATGGACAACTTTTTTGGTTAACCTGAATGGGACCATTCATCAGGTTGGCGCTTCCAGTGTACTTAGCAGTCCATTTCATGACATTACTAATATGTTGCTTTCCTTGTTAAATAATGAAAATGAGATTATCATCAAATGGTTTGATGAGCCGGGATGGAATGTAATACACGTAACAAGAGATAAAACTGAACGGCATATTCTCTCTGTAGAAATAGGTAGTTGTTTAGACCAGTCGGGGAATGGGTATGAAAAGGTGGCAGACTTTAAAATTAAGCTCAAGCAGCTATTGGTGACTATGTTCTATCAATTGAAAAAGAATTATCATTTGCTGACGGAGAAAAGTTTTGCAAAGGGACGGGAGAATGAATTTGCGTATGAACGCTATCGTCAATTGGTAAAAAAGATTCATTCCGATTTCCCGGGGATATTGTAAACTCAATTTCCATCTCTTGATATTTCCCCGGCATTAAGGAACGAAGAATTGTATCAACAGATTAATAGCAGCATTTTTGAACGGACAGTAATCTGTAGTTCAAAACGCTCAGTAGCGCTTCGGGAAATTTATACTTTCGAAGTATTAAGATAATATGGGTATGACAAAGCCATAAAGGGATTGCATGGCGGGTTTCAAACCCGCCATGCAAAATTAATTTAACCCGCATACGCCGCTGCAAAGCGCTTCGCAAAATCCTCCAGCTTCACATTCCCCCGGCTCACCTGTCCGCTCTTCCAGTAATCCTCCTGCATAATACCGGTACGCAAAGCCTTGCCCATATCACGGTAAAGTCCCGCAAAGCTTTCGTTCAACCCATTTTGCAACATGGCATTGTAAGTATCTTCATCTGAAAAAGTAACCCATGGAAGGTTTTCCCTGCCAACAGCGGCGCCAAGAACAGCTGCAATCTCATCAGGACGACGTTCATCACTGGAAATGTAGATGATCTCCTCCGCTGCGTTAAACGGCGAAAGCAACGCTGCTGTGGCTACTTCGGCGATATCATTGGTATCAACCAGTACTATTTTCTCATCGGTGCCGCCAAAGTTGCTACCGGTAATACCAGCCTGCTTAATCAGGCCTATCTGGCTAAACAGGTTATTGAAGAAATAGGAGGGACGCAGGATTTTTACCTGTAAACCCGGTACTGCAGCCAGTTCTTCTTCGAGATAACCCAATGCGTCAATTGGTCCTGCTCCTTTGCGTAAATGGGCGCCGATGCTGCTGAGCAGTACTACTTTCTTTATGCCGGCCAACTTGATAGCTGAAATATACTTATCGGCTACCTCGCGCTGGAAAGTAGCATAGTCGGCTACGGAGAAGTCGGATGGGATCATCAGGTAAGCAATATCGTTGTCTTTGAAGGCGGCTTCCAGGAAAGCGGTGTCCTGTACGGAACCGATGGCGGCCTGGGCGCCCAATGCTTCTATAGCTGCTTTTTTATCTGTATTGCTGCTGATAACGGTCGCTTCATGGCCCGCTTTTATAAGGTTTTGTGTAACCGGAAGACTGATATTGCCCAGTGACCCTGTGATGATGTATTTCATGTTTTGCTTTTTTGATGCCACAAAGCTATATTTGTACTTACTTTTTAACAAGTACTTACCCGAGAGTATGTATGACAAAAATTAAAGAAAACTCCACCTATCACGCAAATCGTGAAATCGTAATGCAGGAATGCCCGGTGACCTATGTCATGAACAAGATCGGCGGCCACTGGAAGCCGATTATCCTGTATCATTTGCTGTCAGGCAGCAAACGATACAGCGAAATAAAAAAGGCCATGCCGCATATTACGGAGAAAATGCTGATCCAGCACCTGAAGCAGCTGGAAACCGATCACCTGCTGGTCCGTGAAGCCAGACCGGTAGTGCCGCCCTATGTTACTTATACGCTTACCGAAAGCGGGCGGGAGCTGGAAATGGTGATCAACGCCATGGCGGAATGGGCTTATCGCGATATGAAACGCCATGGCGTGGATGTTGTAATGACGATGGATTGACGCAATGTGTCATCATAACATCTGCGTCAGCTGGATATTATTCCCGCAGGTATCATCCAGCACCGCTATCATCACCGGTCCCATTACTTTGGGCGTCATGGTAAACTGTACCCCGGCGGCCGTCAGTCTTTCAAATTCCTGCTGTACATTATCTACCATAAAAGATGTCAGTGGTATCCCCGCATCTTTCAATGCCTGCTGATAAACCCGCGCAGGCCCGAATGCCATAGGTTCCAGCAGGAGTTCCACGCCATTTTGTTCATTTGGTCCCACTACCGTCAGCCACCTGTGCTCGCCCATAGGAATTTCCGTTTTCTTGATGAAGCCTAATTTTCCGGTATAAAATTGCAGGGCCTTTTCCTGGTCATCTACCATAACGCTGGTTACATGAATGCGGATCATATCTTTTATTTTAGGAGTACGAAGCTACTGATTTGAGGCCCGGGTTACTTATTCCGGATTGCTATTTTGTTGGGCGAGGTATTCCTTTGGCGAAAGGCCGGTACCTCTTTTAAACACTCCGGAGAAGGTAGAAGTACTCTGGTAGCCCACTTCATAACATACCCTGGCCACCGGAATGCCTTTTCTGAATAGCTCCATGGCCTTGTGAATCCTGACATCGCGGAGGTATTGCCGGGGCGTAACACCGTAAACCGACTGAAAAAGCCGGATGAAATGAAAACGGGACATACAGGCTGCTTGAGCAATTTGGGTTAACTCAATTTTTTCGGCGTAACATTTTTCCATAAATGCTTTCGACTGCCTTACCTGTATATATTGATATTCGGGCAGACCGTACCGCGCAGCTATTTTTTCCACTTCCAGCTCATAGTATGTTTTCTCCCTGATCATACTTGTTGGGTATTCCTGAATATGAATAATATGTAAAAGTAAGTTTTTTCTTTTTTCCTGTAAGATGTTGATCTTTCGTTGTTTGTCCGGTGTTTCATATCATTCTCCTGCGCTCCCGAAAAAAAATAATATTCCTGCTTCACCCTTTTTTTCTTTTCAGTTGCCTATACTCATAATGATAGTTAAATGAAGCCACCAGTCATTCATGATCGGAAAAAAAATACATCAACAGCATAACGCAGTACTACAGATGATGGAAATAAATCCGGATTTTATTATACTTTGTGCGGATAACAATGAAGCGACAAAGTGGTTTATGTATCAACCAAAATCGGGTGAAGTGGTTTCTTTTGAAGAGCAATTTAAGCTTCATTATACCTTTCTGTGCACAGCGGCCTATTACGTGGTAGAAGATGAAGACGCCGCCAGGGACATCGTACAGGATTTCTTCCTGTATTGCTGGAGTAAACGGGATATCATCCGTATTACCCATGATTTCAAGAGCTATGCTGTTCGCGCCATCCGCAATGCATCCCTGAATTATCTCAAAAAATCCGGTAAAACATCTTTGCAGGAAATTGCTGTTATTGAAAATATGACACAACATTTTCCGCTGGAAGATAATGAAGACGAAACAGACCGGAATGCAGCCCTGTGGGCGGCAGTAGCCAGACTACCCGAACAACGGCGCAGGATTTTCCTGCTCAGTAATCACGATGGACTAAAATATAAAGACATCGCGGAAACACTCGGGATATCTATCAATACCGTAAAAACACAGATAAAGCTGGCCTTGCAGTTCTTACGGAAAGAATGCCGGTGGATGACGTCACTGATCACTTTCCTGTTTTTTTTGAAAAAATAAAGGAGGGCCTTCACCCTTTTTTCATGATCGTTTGCCTTTGTTATCGTAGAATATGAATAAGCACGAAAATCATCACGAAATAGACTGGGATAAGCTGCTGGACAAATTGGACGGAAGCAAGGCCAATACCTCCCTGAATGAGGAGGAACTGGCCATGCTGGCTGCCGCAAAGGAAATGCAGTCCAGGATAGGAGCGGAGAAGTTTCCGGCAAACGCTGGATGGGAAAGCTTTGTGCAGGCAAGGGATCGCAAACGTGCACGTCGTTTTTCTTTGGTGAAACTCGCAGCTGCCGCCACACTGGTACTCGCCATCGCCACCGTATGGTGGATGCTCAGCCGCCGGCAACAGGCGCCGCAACTGGCCAATGAAATGCCCGCAGCCAGCGTACGCCTTAAATTGGCAGACGGACATACCGTTACACTCGGCGATAATAAACAGGTAATTCCCCACAATGGTATAGCAGCCATTAAAGCAGACCAGCATTCGGCCGTATATGATCCTGCTGCAACGCAGCATGCTGTAACGGGCATGGATACACTGGAAGTTCCCCGGGGATTACAGTTTAGCCTGCAACTCTCGGATGGCACACGGGTGCAGCTCAATGCCGGCACTACCCTGATCTATCCTGCCGCCTTTAACGGTGCCACACGCGAAGTTGCTGTAAAGGGAGAAGCGTATTTCGAAGTCGCCGCAGATATACAACGGCCATTCACCGTTCATGCAGGTATGGTAACAATGAAAGTATTAGGCACTGCTTTTAACGTAAACACCTACACGCCGGAGTTACAAACCACCTTAAGCAGCGGTAAACTACTCGTCGCTGCCGGTCAGCAACAGACCCTGCTTTCGCCCGGTGAGCAGTCTGTTTATAACAGTCAGAGCACCACCCTGCAAAAAAGAACCGTGGAAACAAGACTCTTTACTGCCTGGGCCGAAGGTGATCTGTTTTTTGAAGATGCCAGTTTACGCGATATCTCTACTTACCTCAGCCGGACTTACGACTATACTTTCATTTTTGAAGATCCGGCACTGGAAAAAGTAAGCTTTACCCTCGATATGCGCCGCCCGCCTGCGTTACAGGATGTGTTGAACCAGATCAGCCGCAGTATGGGACAACTCCGGTTCAGAACAGAAGGCAGAACAGTATACATCATGAAATAATAACAGTGAATAATATCAACCGGAATCAATCAGATTGTCAGCAACCACCGGTTGCGCTTTAAACCATAATATCAAACCAGAATGAGAAAATTATCGGGCTTGTCCTTCTGCTGGAAGGAAGCGCAGGGCTATGTCATGCGGTTACCTTTCGGGTTATTGCTTTTACTGATGCTGGCCGGCAACGGATTGCCGGCACAAGGCCAGGAAAAGCCGGAAATACTCACCAGGAAGATCTCTTACCAGGCCAACAAACAGCCTTTAAGCAAAGTATTAAAAGATCTGCGCACGCAAATGCATATACGCTTTACGTACAACAGTGAATTGATCCGCCGGCAGGCGCCGGTCACCGTTAAAATGGACGGCGTTCCCCTTGAATCATTGCTCCGCCAGGTACTACTCAATACCGGCTTGCAGTTTATCGTGGAAATGGGCGGCATCATCATCTATGAAGCGGAAGCCACTACACAGAAACCTGGTAGTTTATCCATGGTGGTTAAAGGAAGGGTAACAGATCCTCAGGGCCAGCCCCTGGGAGGCGTAAGCATCAAAGGCCTCAGCTCCCGCGAAATGACCATTACCCAACCGGATGGATTCTTTATGCTGATTGCTACACAACAGGAACAGATCAGTCTTTCCCTGGTGGGTATGAAAACTTTACTGTACACAGCGAAACCCACCAAAGAAGAACTGGTTTTTTTTCAGATGGATACCGTTGCCAGGGCTATCCAGGAAGTAGTAATAAATGGCTATCAGAAAATTGATCCCCGCCTGGCTACCGGATCAGTGCTGAAACTGAACGCAGCAGATATCCTGCAACCCGGGCAGCCTTCTGTAGACAGAATGCTGCAGGGAAAGGTTCCCGGATTGATGGTGATCAACAGCTCCGGCAGCGTAAATGCGAAACCTACCTTGCGCATCCGGGGTACTTCTACTTTAATAGGCAATGCCGCGCCACTATGGGTAGTAGATGGAATGATACGCCCTGACCCGGTGAATGTTTCATCAGCTATCCTCAACAATCTCCTGAGCGGTCCCTCCCAATCCAATTTCGATATGATGGGAAATGCCATCAGCGGCCTTAATCCCTATGATATTGAAAGTATCACTTTCCTGAGAGATGCGGGCGCCACTTCCATTTATGGCACCAGGGCCGCAAATGGCGTGATCGTGGTCACCACCAAGAGAGGAAAGGCCGGCCCGGTGTCCATCTCCTACAACACCAATGTCTCTTTCCAGGCACGCCCCCGTTACAGCAGTTTAAACCTGATGAACTCCAAAGAACGGGTTGCGTTCTCTAAATCATTAATTGAAGACGGAGCCCTTTACAGGGGAGATATGAGTGGCTTTGATGAACAGTTCTCCTATGAAGGATTACTAAGGGCGCTGTACGCCAGGCAAATCACAGAGACGCAATTCGGGGAGAAAGTAAACACAATCCAGACACGCAATACAGATTGGTTTAAACTATTGTTCAGAAACCAGATGAGCATGCAGCATTCCCTGAGTATGAGCGGTGGCGTTGGTAAAACCACTTACTATGCTTCCGTGAACTATGCTGATGCCAAAGGTGCCGCCTTGCTGGATGGAAAGAAAACCTACGGCGCTAATATCGGCATCACCTCACAGATCGGTAAACGACTGAACCTGGATCTGTCGATGCAAAGCAACTATATCAAATCTTCCGGGTATTACCAGGGAGTAGACCCTATGAGTTACGCTTTACAAACAAGCCGCATCTACAGCCCGGATGATTTTTACCCGGTACGCCCTCCCAATAACCTCTCCGTGAGCCAGCCATTGCAGTTACGCAACCAGCCATTTGGTTATAATATCCTGAATGAAATCAATCATTCAGAAAATAACAGCAGTACCCAATCTACCAGCGTCAACTTAAACATGATTTACAAGATCAGTAAACACTGGTCTTTTAACAATACCTCCAATGCTATGATCAGTAGCGCCGACGGATTAGCAGCGGCAGACGAGAACACCACGGCTATGGCTGTTATCCGGGGATGGGACAGCAAAGTGACACCCACAAAGGATATGTTGCAGACAACGGATCTGCCCAACGGCGGACTGGCTTATATGATGAACCAGAAAAGCCTGGCACTCGGATTAAGAAACAGCATAGATTACAATACAGGCTTCTTTAAAGACCGCGACCAGTTCAGTTTTACCTTTGGTAATGAAGTGAGAAGTGAAACTTCCAACGGCCTCATATCTGTAGAACCAGGGTATTTTCCTGACCGTGGGAAAATGTTTGCCCCTACAACAGGAGGCCGGCAGCGGTTTAGCTCGGAAACTATTACCGGCGCTATCAACAATTCCCTTTCTTTTTATAGTTCCGCCACCTACAGTATGATGAACCGGTATGTATTGAGTGGTAACGTCAGAACAGATGGTTCCAACAGGTTCGGACAATACGCCAACTCCAGGTTCCTGCCCAATTACAGTATAGCGGCACGCTGGAATGTAACTTCCGAAAACTGGTTTCCTGCTACTTCCCTCATCAGCGATCTGCAGTTCCGATCATCTTATGGTACACAGGGAAATGTGATCGACGTGGTAGGCCCTAACCTTATCGCTACCTATGCCAATCCTGGTACCGTAAGCAGTGTTACCGGAAAACCATATATGCATATCAAATCCATGCCTTACCCGGACCTCCGCTGGGAGAAAACATATCAATGGAATATCGGTACACAGATAGCTATGTTCGACAACCGCTTCTCTGTAAACGTGGACTACTATTCCAAGAAAACGGTAGATGTACTGGATATGATCAATATTCCCTTCGAATACGGTATGAACGGAATGTACAGAAACGGAAGTACCTTGTTTAACGGAGGACTGGAAACCCGTATCAACATAGACGTCATCAGATCAAAGAACACGTTGCTTTCCTTTCTTTTCACTGCCAGCAAAAATATCAACCGGGTGTCCGATCAGCTGGTTCCGTATAACTATTCCTCATTTTTTAATGGTAGCGGACATCTGCCAGGAAGGCCTGTCAGCGGGTTTTACTCCTATATTTACAATGGGTTGAGCCACGACAAAGGCTTGCCTACTTTCAAAAACCTGAACCTGAAAGAGCAAACCACCAACCCCGATGATTTTCTGGTATACTCCGGGCAAATGCAACCGCTTTTTACCGGTAGCATTCAACCCACTTTCCGGTATAAATCCTTTTCAGCGGTAATGTCGGTGTATGTAAGTCTGGGTAGCAGCAAACGACTCAATGACCCTTTCCTGCAAACATCCGATGGTAACGGTACCCCGGCGCCTTTCACCAATCTGGGCAGGGACTATTTCGGTCGCTGGAGAAAACCAGGAGACGAGTTAAAAACAGATATTCCGGCCATGACTGATTATCCGGCCAGTGAAAATAAGTTGAAGATCCCTTACAGGGTACCTGGTACCAACAATATCGGTACCACCACCACGATACTCGTAGATCCGATGGTAGCTTATAATTCATCTGATTTCAGAACCATCCGCAATAATTATCTCCGGTGTAATTTCCTGAATTTGAATTACAACATTCCTTCCACCAGACTTACAGGTACAGGAATTAAAAATTTAAGCATAGGCGTTACGGTCAATAATGTTTTTACCATCGCCAATCCGCAGCTGAAAGGCCAGGATCCGGAAATTGATGGTGCAGGAAAAAATGCGCTGCCCCTTACCCGGCAATATGCCTGCAGCCTGAACGCCAGTTTTTAAAATATTTCATATCAATTATCCAGCATGAAAAAATTGTTGTTATTCATCATAGGGGCCATGTGTCTGATATCCTGTAAGAAGTTCCTGCAGGAGTATTCACCAACAGACGTAACACCTAAATCGACCACTGATTTTGGAGAGATCCTTTATTACGACGGATACCCCACCGTCAATGTAACGCTGCAATCATGGATGGCATTTTTAGATGATGACACCCAGGGATACAACGGCCCGCTTTATGCCAATTTAAAACTGCAATATCCGGCGGCGCCTATTTATCAATGGCAGCCCGACTTTGTAGCCAGCAGCAATGCAGCCGGTTTTAATATGAATTTCAATACCTGGGGCACCTACTACCAGCTGCTGTTAGGAGTGAATGTGGCGCTTCAATACCTGGATAATTCCACCGGCCGGCAATCGGATAAGGACCAATTCAAAGGAGAAGCCTATACGCTGAGGGCATTCTACCATTTTATGCTGGTGAATATTTATGCAAAGCCCTACAATGATTCGTTAAGCACGCCCGATAAAAATCCGGGAATACCTATCAGGAAATCAGCCGACTTCTCCAATGACCTGCTTACCAGGAATACAGTGAAAGAAGTATATACCCAGATTGTGAGCGACCTCGATAGCGGCATGTATTTGCTCGATAAACAGAAAACAGAACAGGTGCCTTACCGGATCTCCCATGTAGCCGCGCATTTGCTGGCCAGCAGGATTTACCTGTACATGGAGGACTGGGATAAAGCCATCAGCCACGCCGACGAAGTGTTGAAGTATCATCCGCAACTAATGGACCTGAATACATGGGGCGGAGAACCCGACCTGGATCACAAGCTGCTGGTAGGTGCTGCGAATGTGGAAAGTATCTGGAGCTACGGAAATTCTGTTGAACAGTTACCGGTTAGTTATGATGAAACGTATAATGTATCACATGACCTGGCCGACTGTTTTGAAGAAAATGACCTGCGCCAGCAAATAGCTTTTCTTTATACACCGGATTTTCTGAAAGATATTATCAACCAGGATTATTCACAAATGAAAAATACCAGCAACGTGAACTCCGGTAATGGACAACTCAATAACTCCTGGAGAAGTGCGGAAGCATATCTGAACCGTGCAGAAGCCTATATCCAGAAATACAGGAAAAGTGGCGATGTAAATGGCGCTACGCAGGCATTGCTGGACCTGAATACACTCCGTGCCAACCGGTTGGATAAAGCTTCCTTCACCCCCTGGACATTACAACCGGGCGATAAACTGCTGCAGATGTGCAGAACAGAACGCCGCCGCGAACTGTTCCGCGAAGAAATGCACCGCTGGTTCGATCTGAGACGCTATGGTATGCCATCTATCAAACATGTATTTCCTACCAGCCCTACAACCGCAGAGATATACCGCCTCGCTGCCCGCGATCCGCAATATGTGATGCCTATCCCGGATGAGGTATTGTCGCGTAATCCGGCATTGGTTCAAAATCCGCAGTTTAACGGTAAACGCTTACCAGAATAACTTCTTTCCAACTATCAAAAGACGATATATGAGATTATATTATCTGCTTATCATACCCTTCCTGCTGACGGCCTGTGGCAAAGAAGCAGCATTGACGCCCGACCCTGTAATGCCGATGTATACACTACCTCAGGGTAATCAGGTGTATGATGATACGATTGTAGCCTGGTACAAACAATACAATACCTACGTCCTGTATAAATTTACACAGCTCGACTACGCTTATAACTATACAGAGATCCGGAAGGATAGCGCATTCAGCGCCAATCCGGCGTATATAGCTGCCAGTCTGAAGTTCCTGAGAACAGAAATACTCAATACCTACCCGGATGCTTTCTTAAAAGCAACCATGCCGTATAAAATTTTATTGGCTTCCTGGATCGGTGGAAATGGGAAACGTTCTGTTACGGGATTTGCTACTACCAGCAGTATGCTGGCGATGGGATGGGTAGACAGCACCCTCACACAAAAAACACCTGCTGAATTAAAACTGGTACGCGGATGGCTGCATCGCGCCTACATGGAATGTGCTTTCCGTACGGGTTATCTCACCATTCCTGATGCGTTCAAACTCCTGGCGCCGCGCTCTTATCAACCGGTGGAAGCTTCCAACATGTATTCCTTTGGTATGCTGGAACCCAACGACGGCAACATGAATGTGGTGACCGATTTCCTGAAATATATCGAACTGCTGACCAGTCAGTCGAAAGCCGACCTGGAAGCCGGTTTATGGAGCAAACGGGTAGATGTGAATGGATTGATCCGGAAAAAATCAGCCGTAGTACTTGCTCATTTTCTTAACAACTACCAGATAGACTTACAGGCGATCGGAGGGAGACTTTAACCGCATCGCCTTATCAGCAGCATGTTTTACCCGGCAGAACGGAAATGTGATTTCCGTTCCGGGACCCTTTTGTCCTTGTATCAGCTATTCATTGCATTAATATTTTTTATATGAAAAGATGTAAAGGAGCGCAACTCCTGTTATTGAGCGTTTGTACTGCATTTACCGGCCTGACCGTAAGGGCGCAGTCGCCCGATGATCCTGCCGGTCAGCAGGCTTATCGCAGCGCCGTCATCACAACGGTCATGAAAAAAGTGAAGAAAGATCATTTCAGTCCGAAAGCCATTGACGACGCCTATTCAGCTGCGGTGTGGCAGAAATTTCTCCGGAACATGGACCCCAACAGCAACCTGTTTTTACAGGAAGATGTGGCCCGCCTGGCAATATACAAAGATCAGATCGACGACCAGCTCAACACCGGCAGCACCGCCTTCTTTGATGCTGCTTACGCATTGTACGCGCAACGTTGTGAAGAAGCCAGCCGCATCTGCCAGCAGGTACTCGCTACTCCATTTGACCTGAAGCAAAAAGAAAGGGTAATGGCTGCACGAAAAGACCAGCCATTTTGTAAGGATAAACAGGAACGGGAAGAGCTGTGGCGCAAACTGTTGAAATATTATACCCTGCGTCACTATATGGAAATGCGTGCTGCAGGAGGGGATACCACCACCCGCATCGTGACCGTTGACGCTGCGCTGGAAGCCAAAGCCCGTACGAAAGTGCGTAAATGGTACGAAGATTATTTCCGGCAGTCGTCCGGAAAACGCGGAGCGGACGACAAATTCGCCTGGTACATCAATACCGCCATGTTTGAAATAGATCCGCATACTACCTATGCCGCGCCGGAAGACAGGTCATTGAACGAGGCGCTGAATAAACGTTACTTCGGCCTGGGAATGGAACTGGGCACCAGGGAATCGGATTACTATGTAAAAAGATTATTGCCTGGTGGCTCCGCTTACCGCAGCGGACAGGTGAAAGAGAACGACAACATTGTGGCTATTGCAGATAAGAAAGGCGAAATGCTTACGGTGAGCGGTTTACCAGCCAATGAGGTAACGGGTATGATCCGGGGCGAAAAAGGTACCTCCGTTAAACTGACCCTGCAACAACCCGGTGAGAAATCAAGAATAGTGACGGTGAAAAGGGAAGAAGTGATCGACGTAGAAAACAAAGTCAAAAGCGCGATCATCGAGAAAAACGGGAAACGTTTCGGATACATCTACCTGCCGCTGTTTTACATGGATCCCTCCGGCGCTAAAATCAACGGCGCTTCCGGCGACATGGCCCGGGAAGTAGAGAAACTGAAAGAACAGGAAGTAGACGGTATTGTGGTAGATCTTCGCGGCAATGGCGGCGGCTCACTGGATGAAGTAGTCACGATGGGCTATTGTTTTGTACCATCAGGTCCTATTACCTGGTTAAGGAAGAAGGATAATATCAACCGGTATTCTTCACCGGATATGGCGCCGTTGTACGAAGGCCCGCTGACCGTACTGGTAGACGAGGGCAGTGCTTCTGCATCTGAAATATTTGCTGCCGCCATACAGGATCGTGGTCGTGGGCTGATCGTCGGTACTTCGTCTTCTTTTGGAAAAGGAACCGCGCAGATGAATATCAACATTGGTAAAATGGGCGATGCACAGAAAGGAATCGCTGATGTAAGTTATGGCAGCATGCGGCTCACCGTGGAGAAATTCTACCGCATCAATGGCTCGTCTACGCAATTAAAAGGCGTGGTGCCTGATGTGGTGCTCCAGGACAGGATGCAGTGGCAGGCTATCACAGAAAAAGATTATTCTTCTGCACTCGTTTGCGATACTGTTGGCCTGCCGCCATATGACCGGCTCGCCTGGCATTTTAATTATGAAAAAGTAGTAACACGGGCCGGGGTGCGGATCCGCAATAACCCCGCTTATGCTGCCATCACTGCAAATACCCGCCAGCTGAAATCATTACAGGAGCAACCGGCGAAACTGGATCTGTCATCTTTTGCAGCCAACTATCAGCAGGCTGCCCGTTATGAAAAAGAGATACAGCAGGCAAAAGAACTGAAAGGGGAAAATGTTTTAAAAATGATCCCCGCCACGGAGAGAAGCATCAACCCTGCGATGGTAAAAACAGATGCCGTGAGCGCCGCCCGCTACCAGGAGTGGCTGGATAAGCTGGGTAAAGATATTTACCTCTCCGAAACTATTTCGGTGTTGGAAGATATGGTGACTAATCCGGTTAAAAAATAATAATTAATTCATCACAGGCTTCACCCGTTTTGAAAAGCGGATTGCCTAATATTTTAAAGCACTTTATCATGATCAGAAAACTGTTTGCACTCACTTTTTGTATGGGGAGCGTGGCTGCATATGCACAGCAACAGGACGTTGCCATTATCACCGCAAAGCTGGATAAATCGCCCAATGATACCCTCGTCAATCTCTATGAGCCGTATTCCGGTGATACTGCTACTGCTGTTATCAAGAACCACCAGTTCAAAATGACGATGCCGATAGCAAAGGGTGGCAGCGTATATATTATGCAGATAGGCAGTAATCCGGAACTGGGAGGTACCCTGGTGTATCTTGAAAAAGGAAAAATGAATATCACCGGTAAAGGCGGATACTTTAAAGATGCTACTTTTTCCGGCGATGCCTGGGTGAAGGAATGGCAGGAAGTGATGAATCTGACCGCTCCCGATGCCGGCGATGGTAAAGCATTAGCCGACCTCGAACAAAAATATCGCAAGGCCATGGAAGTGGGTGATGAAGATGCCGCGGAAGAATATAATAAGCAGGGAGCCATCCTTCAGAAAAAACAAAAGGACGTACTGGGTAAATGGATGCAGGAGCACCGTAATTCCGGTGTAACGGGCTATGTAATGACCATCTATTTCAATACCCAGCGAGAAATGGATTCCCTCTATGCAGGATTGGGTGAACATGCAAAAGCATCCAGGATTCTGCAACGCTGGAAAAATCCGGGTAAGGTAGATCCCTCTATTGTTAACGTGAAGGTGGGGGCAGAAGGGGAAGCCCCAGGTACGCCGGGCAGCGTGAAAATAGGCGGTCCTGCGCCGGCATTCAGTATCCCGGACATGGATGGTAAAATGGTATCGCTGGCAGATTTCAAAGGGAAATACGTATTTGTAGATTTCTGGGCCAGCTGGTGCGGCCCCTGCAAACCACAGATTCCTTTCCTGAAAGCGGCGAATGATAAATTCAAAAATAGCAACTTCGTGATGTTAGGTATCTCTTTGGATTCAAAAAAAGAAGCCTGGGTAAAAGCAGTCGCCAAACACGAACTGAACTGGCTGAACCTCTCCAGCCTGAAAGGTTGGGGCGATGCTACCGCATCCGCCTACGGCGCCAGTTACATCCCTTTCAATGTATTGATCGGACCTGATGGAAACATTGTGGCGAGAAATTTATATGGAGAAGAGGTAGATAAGAAATTGTCGGAACTAATGCCACAGGCAGCGTTGACCGCCATTCCCCAAAAATAATCAGCGTTCTTTCCGCCAGGGGCAATGGCACTATGAATGTGCTGTTGCCCTTTTTTCTTCACTAAAACAGGTCTTGTTTTTATGCGTTCCATCTTTAAAATTATCGTTTGCCTGCTGCTTCCCCTGTATAGCCTCGCGGAAGAGGGATTTGTGATCAAAGGAAAAGTAAGCGGGATTATCAGCGGATATGTATCCGTAACAGATCCGGCAGGTAAGATACAGCTGCCGCCTAAAGTCCGTATCGTCAATGGCGAATTTACCTATAGCGGCCAGCTCGATCATTCTGCCCTCCTGGATCTGAAAATCAGCACAAAGAATATAAGAGTCTTCCTGGAGAATACCACCTATACGATAGATTGCAGCCTGGATTCGCTGAATGCCAATGCTATTAAAGGCGGTACATTAAACAACCAGATGAACGCCTTCAATGAAAGTCACCTGCCTCCGCTGGATTATATAAAGGCCAACCCCGCACAGGAACTCTCTGCCTGGTTTGCCATGAAATATACAAGCACACTGGAAAAGGCCACCGAAGTGTATCAACTCCTCAGTCCTGATAACAGGAATACCTGGGAAGGGAAAGCCATCCTGGAAAAGATCAACGCGTTTAAAAACACCGGTGCAGGCGCCGCTATGCCCGATCTGCAACTCACTGCCCCGGACAATAAACCGATTTCGCTCCAGGCAATGACCGGCAAAATTGTAGTACTTGATTTCTGGGCATCCTGGTGTGCGCCCTGTCGCGCCTACATTCCCACCATGCGTGAACATTATAATAAGTTCAAAGATAAAGGGGTGGTATTTATGGCCGTATCGGTAGATGACAACAAAGAGAAATGGAAGGAAGCAATGGCCGAAACTAACATGGAATGGCTGCAGGCCCTTGCTGCAGGCGGCTTTAAAGCAGGGGGCGGCGTACAGGAAGCACTTAATATCAGCAGCATTCCACATGTGGTGATTGTAGGGAAAGATGGCCGGATTGCGGCATGGCTGGACTTCTACAAGAAAGATCAATTGGAAAAAGAGCTGATCAGGCTGTTGCAATAAAATAAGATATGAAAAAAATCACCCGCATTTTTGCTGCAGGACTTATCATGACCATATTTTTTTCCGGTTGTACCCTGTTTAAAACACCTGAAGCACGACTACCCAAAAAACTCGGCGTCAGGATTTTTAATATCACACCGGAAAGGGCCGCCATGAAAGTAGAAGGCATATACTACAACCCGAACAGCTTTGGATTTACCTTTAAAAGTGGTGATCTGGACCTGATGCTGGATACGTTTTACCTCGGACACGTGCATCTCGACACTATCATTAGGGTGCCTGCCCATGCATTATTCACCATACCGGTAGTACTTCAGCCCGATTTTAATAAACTGGGTCAAACGGGCATCAATCTGAACGATTCTGTGTGTATTTCCTTCAAAGGTACCATGAAAGGAAGCGTGGGATGGTTTTCCCGGACTATCGAAATCAAGTATGAAGGCCGGCATTACCTGGACCTGCAAATGAACTGACCCCATTGTTATCTATATTAAAAACGCCTTGTAACCTGTTGGTTGCAAGGCGTTTTTTAGTATAGGCGTACACGTATCATTGCAAAAATTCCCTTATCTTTCCGGTTGTCTGAAATGTAGCCATTACTTATGTTTAAACCCAGAAAGTTGTTTATCATCATCCTGCTCATTGTGGTAGCACTGCCGTTTGTAGTGTTGCTTGTTAACAAGCTTATCAGCCTGTCTTATAACCGGTCTTTTAAAGACATCAGGGAAACGGTATCTTCCGATAACTATACGCTCGTAAAAGTAAAGGTGCCGGGCAATACCTTCCAGTATACCTTTGCGTCGAGATTTGCACCCGAGGGAGATCCGCGCCTGGAAGAGAAAGATCCGGCAGAAGGATACCTGTGCTACGATGTTGTTAAAAAGCAACTCGTCATGGAAACGGAAGAGTATGTACTATCCGAGGAAGAAGGTGGTAGCCCCGATAGACTCGTTCACTTTGTCAATATTGATCTGGATGGAAATATTACGGCAGATAAGAAGGGGCTTTATCTACAGGATAGCACCGCTTTTCAGCACGCCATTGTTTTAAAGGATCATATAAAAACGTTTCATCACTGGAATGATAAAAACGAGGAAGTATCTCTCCGGCATTTTTCCATGGACAATTTCAACAGTAATTGTCTGAACCCTCTTCGCGGCTTCGGCAATCCCAATGGTAGCGGCGTATGTTACGCCTGGTCTGGCACCGGGTATTATGTGATCCGGATGAACAATGAGTTGCTCAAGGTGAAAATTCCCTGTCGCCGGGAAGGCATATTGATCCCGGAAGAATATGAATATAATACGGGATTATCGTTTTATAAACTGCCTGCCGATGCCAACCAGCCGGATGTGGCATTTCTGGTCTATACGCCCCGGTTCCAGCCGAATGAATTGTATATCCTCAAAAAGAAACATTGAAGCAGCTATACTTTGTAACTTTCCTGTTATTCATACTGACTGCTACAGCCTGTAAAACGCAGCATTTCTACCGGCAGGAAGAGTACTCCTTTTATCAGAAAAACTTCCCGTTGCCGGATACTGCGCTGCTTCGCACAGATGGGGTGTATGTGCTGGATGTGATCCGCACCGGAGATACTGCAAGAACCATTGCCAGCGCTGACCGGCAAATTTATAAGTTCTATCCCGGCGGACAGGTAAACCTGGTATTGAACCGCTATGATTCGCTGGAATCTGCGGATGATTACCGGGATGCCTTTAATAAAAGGCCGGCAGGACGTACTCTGTTTCAGGGGTATTATAAAGTAACGGGGAATAAACTCGTTATACAACAGATGTCTACTCCCCGTGCGCAGTTTTATTACAGCTATTTCCGCCTCACACCGGACAGTATTATCCAGGTGAGCAGTACGTTGCAGGGAAAAGGGACTATAAAGGCCAGGCATTACACCGGCAACTATGAGGCGCTCTATCGTTATGTGCCCGTTGACGGTGTGTTTGTGACGCCCAACTGGTAGTTACTTTTTCCTTCTGGCGTTCAGGTAATTCCTCACAGGAATATCATACAGCACCATCGCCAGCCAGGCAAAGCCGAGTAATATCAACGTACCAACGATCACCACTAAAGTTAACTGGGCGTTGCCCGGTTTATAGGTATTGTAATAACCGGCAAAGATCCACATGGCTACATAGTGAGTCATATAGAGCGGGTAGGAGATATTTCCGGAAAACACACAGATCTTTTTTAATGCAGGTGATAAGACAGCGCCAGCTCCCAATGCAATCAGTAAAGGGAAATATACCAATACCACCAGCACTTCGGCCAGCCAGTTCCATTTGAAATGAGGCATCATCAGCGCTGCCAGCAGGAGTATCGTTAAACCTACAAAACCCAGGCGGTTTTTGATGATCAGCTGGAAGCGGAAAATGAGCAATCCGGCTAAGAAAGAATACGAAATACGCGCAGCGCCATGCCAGAACGTATCTTTACCCCATCCTCCCATTACATTTCCTGCATGATAACCCACATAAGTGAGCCCTGCTGCGGAGAGAATGGCCAGCACAATCAACCATCCACGGCTTAACCTGCACAGAACAAAAGCGTAAACGATATTGGCTACATACTCCCAGAACAGCGACCAGGCCGGTGCGTTAAAGCTAAACAGGTTAAACCAACGGTCAGGCATGACAGGGTAAGGAATCAGCAAAACGGAACTGAGGAATATCAATCCTATTTTAGCAAGACTGTAAGTAGCCGGAGGGCCGCCAAACGGGTCGAGGAAGAAGCCCAGTAAGCCCAGCACAGAGCCAAGTATTACCAGCGGATGCAGCCGGATGATCCTGGATTTAAAAAATTCCAGCACGCCCATTTTTTCAATCCGGTTGTCGTACGCATACCCGATCACAAAACCGGATAAACAGAAGAAGAAGTCTACCGCCAGAAAGCCATGTCCCACAAAGTTTTTACTGTAATCGGAGTACACAATTTCCATAAAATGGAAAACTACTACGGTGATGGCTGCAATTCCCCTGAGGCCATCAAGGATGTCAAAATGTTGTTTCGTTCCCAGCAGGCCCGGGCTTAATTTGTTCATGTTCATCGTTCCTTTTAATGTCTGCAGGACATTCATATGTCCTGAAATGCGCGACAAGATACATGGAACATTCAGTATTTCCGCTACTCCTGTGGAATATTGCTGTAAAAAATGATGCTACCGGGAGATGTAGAACGCCCACAGGCCTGCTTACATCCGGATGTTGCGTCATGTTGCACGGTGCAGTTGAAGCGCTTCGTCCAGAAAGGCGACCTGTTTTTGGTTGAGCAGTAATTTTGCGGCGTCATAGGTAAACCAGCCGGCTTTATCCACCTCAGGATAAGTTTTGCGTTTGCCTGATTTGGGCGGCCATTCTATTTCAAAGGTATTACTGGTAATTTTTTCCGGGTCCGGCGCTCCTGTGGCAGCCCAGCAAAGTACCTGCTTGCCGCCTTTCTGTACCACCGGTGTGAGCGGCGTAAAAGGGCCCACCGGCTGGTAGCCTGTTTCTTCTTCAAATTCCCTGATAGCCGCTGCCAGCGGCTCTTCGCCGGGCATCAGTTCTCCTTTGGGAACCGTCCACCAGCCTGCATCTTTGCGGGCAAAAAAGGGACCGCCCGGATGAACCAGGAAAAATTCCGGTGTATCATGTACATAGCGGATCAGGAGTATACCGGCGCTTTGTTTCATAATAGGTCAAACATACAACAATCCGGGCAGGTGAAGGGGATGGGTATTATAGCTATCTTCAACCAGCCTAAGCCTCATGAATCATGAATATTTTTAATGCTGTTAAAGCCATCTTCAGAAAAAAAAGCGATGCTGCTGTAGAAATCCCTCCCGAAAGAGACAATAAAATCAGGGATGAACGGAACTGGCTCAAAGAGTTGAACAAGCGGGTGAATAAACGACTGGTATGGGCCGAAGCCCAGACCCCCTGGCTGGAGGAGGCTTATGGGCAGGACTTCTACGCCTTTTTATATTCACCGGACCTTGATCATACGATCCGCACAAAGGTACTGCAAAGACTATGGGATATAAACAACACATATGATTGCCTCGATAATAATCATTGGGAGAAGAAGCATCCGTTTAATTTCCCGGGTCCATTTTACACGGGTGAATCCGACAGTTGCGGAACCGGTGACGGTGCGGCTCCTTTAAACGTATTGTATGACGACTGCGCGCAGGAGTATGTTTTCAGGCAACCCCGGAATTATGCAGAACTGGTATGTGTGCTGGAGGCGGCTGCAGTGGAAGTATTCGATAGTTATTCCAGCGACGGCAATGAATTATGGACTTATCAGGAATGCAAAGCCTGGTGGAGCAACAAAGCATCGCTGATACATGAACTGAATCAAGCAGGTTTATGTGAAGTAAACGGCGGCCGGGAAAAAATGTACCTCGAATATCTCCGGACGGATGCGGAAACCGACCTCAGGAAGTATTGCTATTTCCTCGAACATCAGCATTACCCGGCTCATGAAAAGATAGTTTTACCGGATTTGTAAGGATCACTTATGGGGTCCCGCCATTAAAAAGATGGGCTCAGTCCCTGTTCAGCCCCTGATAAGCCCTATCCCAGTGCCATATAACCGGTATTTGTTAGATACGGGTTATATGGCGCTCAACTTTATTTTATTAAGGTGATCTGTACCTTATGTGGTTGCCCTGAACAGGCATGTCATTACTTGTTATCCTGTAGTTTATCCTTGCCCAGGTAGGTGAAAATCTCTTCCACCGCTTTTTTATAACCGCCAGCTTCCCGGAAGGAGGCACTGATCTTTTTGATATTTTCCAGGTAGCCTGGTTCATCGATCACTTTCTCTACCGCCAGGCGCAATGTTTCCGGGGTAAGCGTGTCCGCATTCAGGGAAATGGCTGCACCCAGTTCTTCCGCTCTCTTAGCCAGCAGTGGCTGATCCGCGCCTAGTGGAAGGGCTACAAAAGGAATGTCGTTATACACCAGGTCACTGATACTGTTCATGCCGGCATGTGTGATCGCGGCAGCAGTATAGGGCAGAACGGCCGACTGCGGCACATAATTTCTCACGATAAAATTCGCAGGAATATCAAACCCGGAAAGATCCACTTCGTAGGCCGCCATTACTACCACTACATCCTGGTCTGCAAAAGTCCTGAAGAAGATGTTATACAGTTCATGATTGTGATTACTGAATATAGTTCCCAGTGAGATGTAAATGACTTTCTTATTTTCCAGCAACTCAAAAGGAAAATCCATATTTTCTTTGCGTTCAAATACGGGCGGCCCCACAAATTTATAGCGATCGTCGAAGTATGCTTCGTCGGGTGCAAAATACCTGGAAGTATACACGAGATTGATATCCCCGGTATTCAGGATCAGTTGAAAGAAGTTTTCCGGCAGCTGTACACCGTAAGTATCATTAATGCGTTGTGATGTTTGCTGGTAGGCATCTATCATTTCCTGCATACCCGGAAAAAACGGATCTTCCGCTGTATCCGATGCTTCAAAGAAATCCCGCAATCCTGCAAATACCGCCAGTGATGATACGGTCGGGATTTTTAACAATGGCGCCAACACTTTTGTAAAAGGAAATGCAGCAGAGTGGATAATATAATCGAATGAATGATCTTTAATCTGGTACAGGATATCAGCTATAATTTTATCGGCAGATGTGATCACGCGGACCATCGGATCATCGCTGCCATCGCCGCTGTCTGGTTTAAAGATATTGAGGTCCTCTGCATAGGCGGCAAAAGTAGCGCCGGCCGCCTCTATTTTCTCTTTAAATTCCAGGGAAGAAAAGTAAAATATTTCCTCTCCCTGTTTTACTAATTCGCTGACCAGTCCTAAGGTTGGGTTAACATGCCCATGAGAAGGCAGACCCAGAAAGAGCACTTTTGACATATAAGTTTTATTAAATGATGGTGGAGCAATGGCTTTTTTAGCGGTTGCCTGTAGTGTAGACGGGCGAGTCAGCTTTTTATTTTAGCAGAGAGAAAAAGTAATGGGAATGTTACTTTTGTGAGGATATGAAAGATGCATACAGCAGAATACGGGATAATAATTGTTTTGTTCTTTATGCAGCGAACGAAATGCTTTTACTGGGTGGGGTGCATGAAGAGGGATATCTGCTGAACGAACATACGAGGGAGGTGTTTTCGTTGGGTTGGTTTTACGGCAATCCTTTGTGCGGGCTTATTGCAGGTGACAATACCTGGGCGTTGATGGGGGGACGGAGCAACTGATCATCTGGAAGCAGGGAGTGATATCGGACATTGATCTGAAAGTGGTGGTTGATATGCGTCAGCTCACGGAACAGAAAGTACATTGTTTAACCGATCCCTGGAGTGTAGACGCCGCAGTGTGGGAAATCGATACCAATACCCTCACAACAAAAAAAATAAAACCTTTTACAGATTACTTTCATCAACCTTTTACGGAAGATGTAATCTGGTAAAAGTCCGTTTATCCGCAACCGTTAGTCCGTTTTATCTCACATGTCTGGTAAATCTTTTTTAATATGAACACAACATCAGCTAACCGCGCAGCAGCCTTCCGTGCGCTCCATGAGCAACCGGATATTTTCGTAGTGGCCAACCCATGGGATGCCGGTTCCGCCAAGGTACTGGCTGCACTGGGTTACAAAGCACTGGCAACGACCAGCGCCGGATTGGCCTTTTCTCTCGGAAAAACGGATGGTCACGCATCTATCACGCGGGAAGAAACCCTGTTGAATGTACAGCACATCCTGGATGCTACACCCTTGCCGGTATCTGCTGATCTGGAAAACGGATATGGCGATGATCCTGCCACCTGTGCGGAAACGATTCTGCTGGCAGCCAAAGCAGGACTCGCCGGCGGCTCTATAGAAGATGCCACCGGCCGCCCCGGAGATCCGATTTATCCGTTTGAACTGGCATTGGAAAGAGTAAAGGCTGCCGTTGCTGCGGCGAAGAGTTTAGCACATCCCTTTACGCTCACGGCGAGGGCTGAAAACCTCATCTACGGCAGGCCCGACCTGAAAGACACGATCCGCCGCCTGGAAGCCTTTGCAGATGCAGGTGCAGATGTATTGTTTGCACCAGGACTGAAAACCTACGAGGAAATAGCTGCGGTGGTAAAGGCAGTAGCACCCCGGCCCGTGAACGTAGTCATGGGACTTTCCGGCGGCAATTTCTCGCTGGAAGGTTTGCAAAATATCGGTGTGAAAAGGGTGAGCCTGGGCTCTTCCCTGGTGAGAGCGGCTTTTGGCGGGATGTTCAGGGCAGCGGAAGAAATTCTGCAGCAGGGAACATTCACTTATGCTGAATCAGCGAAGCCATATGCAGCGCTCAATCAGTTATTCGGAGAGTCGCTTTGACGGAACATACTGACCATATGATCGATGGCGCCTGCTGAATGCAGCGCTTCGGTTTGTTCCATCGTCATTTTTGCAATGGCGGAAGCACGGGTGCGCATCTGCTGCTCATAGCCGGCAATAGCGCTGCGAAGGTCTGATACTGTTTCGCTGGTGAGCCATTCACTTAATTCCAGTGCATCGAGCATGGCCATGTTTACACCTTCACCGGCAAAGGGAGGCATCAGGTGTGCGGCATCGCCCAGCATGGTAAGATTGGATTGTGCTTCCCATTGCTGATCCAGCGGCATGCAGTATTGCGGCCGTACGATAAATTTCGGCAGGCCCTGATCAAATATTTCCAGCCAGGAAGCATCCCATCCGGCATAGGTATCTTTAAACCAGGCCAGTACCTGCGCTTTATCGCTGAAATCAATGCCGTTATCGCGGTACCAGTGTTCATCGGTTTTGACGCCGGTATAGAACACAAGACTACCATCTCCTTTGGCGCTGAAAATGAGTGTTTTTTCATCTCCCATAGCGAAGATTTTGCCGCCATTCACCAGCTGATGCAAGGTAGGCGCAACAGTAGCGGAATCATATACCACCCCTTCTACCATGGTTACACCAGAATAGAACGGACGGATAGGGGTGAGGAATGGCCGTATTTTGGAGTTGGCGCCATCTGAGGCAATAACGATGTCGGCATAGGCGGTGTGGCCGTTTTGAAATACGAGCTGCCAGCCTTCGCCGTCGCTGCTCATCGTAACAAACTGACTGTCCCATATCACCGTACCTGGTTGCAATGATTCCAGCATAATTTTTCTCAGCGGACCACGGTCAATTTCCGGACGGAAATATTCGCCACTTTCGGGTTCATTTTCTCTCTCGTCTTCGTCCATCACGATGTGCGCATGTTTATCCATGATACGCAGCTTATCGGCGCCGGGGCGGTAATTCGCCTGGAAAGCTTCCATCAGCCCCGCTTTTCGTAATGCTTTCAACCCGGAGTCGTCATGAAGGTCGAGGGTAGCGCCTTGTACACGTACATCTTTGTTGAGATCCCTTTCGTACACGTGTACATCTGCCCCACTTATTTGTAGCAGTCTCGCCAGGGTAAGTCCACCCGGGCCACCGCCCACGATAGCTATTTTTTTGTTGTTCAGAAGGTGCATATTAATAGTGATTATGTTATAATAAAATACTTTTGATCACGCTGTCGCAGCATTCCAATATTACAGTTTCGCTGATGATTTGTTTGGGCCGCTGCTGGTAATCGAAATACTCATTCATCAGCTCAAAAACCGGGGAAAACAGTAATGCCAGGTATATTTCATGCGGGTAATGTTTGATGATACGGGCAGCTGCCTGCGATTCAAAAAAGCGGAGAATTGGTGCGAAATACTGTCCTTCTCTGATATTCCGTTGCTGGAACGCTTTGTTCAAAAGGGGAGAGGATTTCCCGTACTGCATCAGCCGGAAGGCCGGTTGGTGCTGCCGGAAGTAATGGAAGATATTCAGCCAGAGCTTTCTCATACCGGTTTGAAAATCCATTGTATCGCTGAAACCATCAAGCATGGCGGTTTCATAGTTGCCCAGTACTTCTTCTATAAAAAGCTTGATCAGAAGGTCTTCCTTATTCTCATATTTTATATAAATAGTACGGGGAGATACATTCGCCGCTTTAGCCAGCTTCTGCATACTCAGGTTCTCCAGGCCTTCTTCCGAAATAATCTGTAACGCAATGTTACGGATAGCGGCTTCCTTGTCTAAATCTTTAGGTCTCATATTATCATCCGGAAGGGGGATATCTTCCTGCTGATACAAAGTAAATGAACATTTACTTACTGGCAAAATGTTTTGCAAAAAAAGATGTTAAGCGTTTGTGAAGAGAAGTTTGTTGAAATATCCGGGACAGGTTGCAGTGGTCATTTTACCTGCAGGGGGAATAAATTTTTTTAGTAAGCGAATGGTACCTTATAAGGAAGGGAGTGTATTATATAGTGTGGAATTGCAGGGAATGCTTTTTTATATACTTATTAAAGATAAAAAGAATGTCTATGGATGTATCAATACCCGACTATATATTTTATGAGCATCTGCTAACTGCAGCATAACCGGAGACATTTTCAGGGAAGGGAAGTTAAACCCAATTGCCCCTATATTTTACCCATTTTCCACATGATTGACCTATATTTTTTGATCCCATTATTTGTTTAAAATGAATATTCAGGTGAGTGGTTGTTAAGTTTTGTTGAACGCCTTAAAAGTGGCTGTTCAGGTTGTCGTATGTCTTCTTTACAGAGATACGGCATAAACCCATGTTACCTGTCATGCTTAATAATTTGAATGATATGTCTTCCGGAAAATTTTTCTTGCAGTTATTAATGTGTATGAGTATAATCCTTCACGTAGTTGCACAGCGTGATTACAGCAAGTGGGTATACGATCGTCGTGTAACCGGAAATTCAGGCTATCAGTTTCGTTCAAAGGATGAACGTTATGAAGGCCTGTTTAATCCAGACTTTGTAGGGGAACGGTTTAAATTGGTGGCTGTATTGAGGGGCGACTTTTCCTACGAACTTGCAGATAATGCCAACCTGGTATTTCAGTTTCCTGCTAAAATAAAATACGATCGCATTGGTATCATAGGGGAAAGTTATGGGCTCGATATCAACTATCATCTGGATCTGATCGTGAACCGGAATGAGCGCAAAGTGGTTCCGGTTAAGTCGGTCTTACAACCCCAGCACATCTATGCATCTAATCTGGGTATTTATGGCTATGTAGGAGATCCGGAATCGCCTGAACTGTTTATCCCGGTAAACATTGATCCCGGAAAGCAGGGCGATATTTCCGTAACAATTGTGGCCGCAGAAGATGTGGAGAAAGTGATGTGGAGATATGCCAAAGCCAGAAATGGTGTTTGTGAAGGGTATGGAAACTGGAAGGTAGTCAATGATTTTTTTCCGCAGCACGAGGGCATTAACATACCACTGGAAATAGGAAGCGAAGTGGATACCGGGGAGGAGATATGTGTTGATATGCAGTTCCAGGTGAAAGGAAGAAGTGCGCCGTTGTCAATGAAAACGTTTAAGATTTTAATTATTCATTAACGGATATTCCAGGAGAAAAAAAATGCCAGTACGCAGAAGTTGGAAGGCAAATATGGCCAGGAAAAACAGTGTTTGCGGAAGTTTTTTTACTGCTTTTATTCTGTTTTTCAGGCATAACAGGGCTATCAGGAGGGCTAACAGGATCTACTGGGATAAGGGCCCCTTCGATAGCACCTATCTTAAAAGCCGGAAAGATATCCAGGACATAGATGAGTTATTTTCTATTAACCTGGGATACCTGATCAACTGGCTGATTCCTGTATTCATGGGGATGGGCTGGTATGCACTTTTGAAGGTTCCACATACCAGGTTGGTGGCTGATTTGCAGGTGGCGGGTGTAAGTTGGGAAACCAGTGCCCGAAATCATGCATCCGCAGAAATAATTCATCTGAATATGGTTTCCAATGATACGGCCCGTCTTTACATACCGCCGGCACATGTCACAGAAAATACTGGTTCGCATACGTATCCGGGTACCGTGTCCATGATGTTATGCCGGAGTGATACACCCAATCCCATTTATCTTAAGTATATCCGTTTCCCTGATAACAGCAAATTGGCAGTATACAGAGACGACCCAAAGTCGTTGTCCATTTGGGTGGCCAGGGGGCAGGGTAACCCGTTGGATTCAGTTTTTGGCTTTAGTCTCGAATTCAAAGAGAAGAACATTGTTCACAGCCATGATACGAATCCGGTGGGAGATGGCATTACCCTGCAGAAACTAAGTTTCGAAAAATCATTGACAGATCTTAAATGGTACCGGTTATCATTAAGTGATCCTGAAGATTGGTATGCAGAACAAATTTTTTTTACCAGTCATCCGGTATTTCATATGGCCAGGAATGCCGGTGAGCCTGTGGTGTCGTCTATTATATCTGGCAAGTTGTTGTTACCCGAAATAAATGATCCTCCCATTCAATTAAATACAAAGGATGAGGTAAAACTGGTATTTAAAAATCCGGTTGAATTATCCCTGAAGAATAATAGCGAAGGATTATTCGTACACATGGAGGGAGAAGCAACGGAGATTGTTTGTGGTCACGGACAAGATGGTAAAGGCGATAACCGGATGCCAACGCAGTTGAAAGTATGGAATGAAGGGGCACCCTACCTGGGGGCGGTACTTGCAGGTGCTATACCATTGATTTTAGCATTGTTTTTCAGACAACGGAAGGCGTTATGAGGATACTTTACTGTTTACCTTCTTTATTACTATTGGTTTCTCTGGCGGTGGCACAAAGAAAGGAATCTGCTATTTCATTGAGGCCTATGTTGGTCCGCATCGTCACGGAAGAAGCAAATGGAAATGGTTTTGTAGTGGGTAAAACAGGCGACTCTATCTATATTGTTACGGCACGGCATGTAACAGAGACAGTAAAAGATAAAAACCATATACCGCTCGATTTCGGCGGAAACGAAAAGGATATCATTGGCGGCCAGGTGGTGTATACCGGCGAAGGAGATGATGATGTGGCACTATTGGCGGCTTATCAGCCAGCGTTCAATTTTACGCCGCTTTCCATTGAGGAGCGTCCGGATTTTAATGCAGACCTGTTCTATATCGAGACTTTTGGAGCGAAAGATACGCTCCCGTTGGATTTTAATGCCTCCTTTAAATGTGCCAATGATGAGAAATACAGGTACCAGGTTTACCTGAGGGGGCTTAGCGGAGGACATTCAGGTGGCCCGGTGTTCAATGCTGCTACCAATTGTATCATTGGAGTCGTTTTAGAGGGTGGCTATCCGGCAATACTCATGCAGATCGAGCGGATCCGGATGCTCATACAGGATAAATTCAATAGTCACTGGCAATTAAAACAATATTGATATGATGAAAAGTGGTGTAGCAGTTAGCTTTTTCTTCCTTTTAACCACGGCTGTTGCCGCGCAAACTAAAGTGAGCAGAACCCTGCAGGATAATATTGTTAAGGTTACCGGGACTGCCGGCACCAATAAAGAGGATCCAAAATATGGCCTCGTAGTAGGAAGTAATAAAGAAACAAGTGATACCTTGTATTTCATCCTGATCTATTCCAAAAAACAGCGGAATAGCTTAAAGAAAGAAGTCAATGTATTATTCAGTACCGAAAAAAGCGCAACGAAAAAAGATAACAGCGCCAAAGGCATAGGCGTCGAGCGGAATAACCATATTGAGATAGGCGAATACGTAATTGCACTGTATGCAGCAGCTACACGTCATCAGATCGCAAAACCTTTCTTTGCTGCCATTAATCCCAAAGTAACAGATGGATATAAGATTTATGATGACCGTAATGATGAACTCAATAACTTTTACGCATTTCTGAGCAAACATAAAATCAGTAAACCGGAAGTGAAAGCGAATGGTTCAAAGCAATATGGCTTTATGCTGGACAGACAGGACTTTGCCCTGGCGCGTAATGGCTTGCCGGTGGTAGACTCAAATGGGATATTGATTGGGGTTGCTGCCGAAAATCAGCAGCAAAGATCCTTCTCTGTACTCGATATGATGGAGATCCGGAATAAACTGGCGAGGGTAGCAGGCAGATACGAATGTAAGTACTTTAATCTTATAGAGGAAGGACAGCAGCGCACTCCCTGCGAACAACTCGCCCTGGATGTTCTTAATAACGATAAAAGAAAACAGGCGGAAAAAGACCGCATAGACAAACTTAGCAGACTTGAAAGGAGAAATGAACGGCGGGATCGGGATTACCTGATTGCTGTTAGTTTGGGCGGCAACCTGGGTGCTGGTTCGCTTAGAATGAATAACTCTTCAGGCATCGACCTGAAGATGGGGTATGGCTTTGGTGCCAATATTCATATCCGCCCCGATAGCAAGGGACTGGGATTTACACTAAAGCCCCGCTACAACATTTTCGAAGTGGGCCTGGGCGATTATCAGAATGAGGCAAATACTTCATTTAAGGTCACCAGTATCAAAGCAACTTCCTATGAAGTACCGGTGATGCTGGCATTGACCAACAGGTATCCGGATGGCAACTATTTTTATGCCATCGGATACGTAGGAGGGATTCAAAAAATAACCTCTTATACGGCATCTATTGGTCAGGAGGATCCCCAAAGCCGCCCTGTAATAAGTTATCCCCAGACCATTCACAAAGGGATGCTGGAAATCGGATGCGAATCAGGAATGCTCAGGTATAGTTTTTGGGCGGCGTATCAGTTTAGCCCGTTGCTTTACAACGACTACCAGATAATCGTAGATGGTAAGTACTTCAAACCATTCCAGGAAGTGAAAACAGGCCATTACAGCTTTGGAGTTGATGTAGCGCTGCGGCTATGGGGCAGATGGAAGAATGGTAACAAAATATAACCACTCTTATTTATCTGCTGGTACAAATACTTTTTTCCAGCTATAGGTGGAAGCAGAGCCCGCTGCTGCGGCTTTCTGTGTAACGATCAACCTGTCTTCTGTCAGTTCTTCTACCAACATGAGTTGATTAATCTGATTAACGCTGTCTAATGTGTAGGGCGCATTCATCATGTAGAGATAGATTTTATTCTGATCTTCCAGCATCCAGAAGCCTTTATCAGCTGCCTGTGTTTTGCCGCAAAAATTTCTGCCAATATAATATTGGTAAGAATGACTGGTATCAGCCTCACTATTTCCAAAAATCATTTCCTGGTCGGTGTAACAGTTCTGGTTGATACTGGTGTACAGTTCGAAAATATCCGTAAAATATCTTGTTTCGTTGGTGAAATCATAAGGAAACGCAGGGCTGGATGTCCAGGATTGTAGTTTCCAATGATGTTTTCGTAGTAAGGCATTGACCGTAGGAAGATCTTTCTCTTCTTTACAACTTAACACAAATAAAAACGGAAATAAGTAGGGGAGGAATGGGGGGCTTTTTTTCATCACCAAATATACTGAAATATGTATAATTTGCGCACCAATTTAGGACTATGAAAAAGATTGTACCTGTTTTATTTTTCGCTTTTTTTATTGCTTGCCAGGAGCGGGTGGAGAAAACAACTGATACTTCAAAAACGGATACCACCTTACCGGTAGCTGTTGCTGTACCACCGGTTGCTGAAAATGAGGAAGCGGCCCGTTATCCGGGCGATAGCGGCTATGCCGGAAGCATTCTTACTACGGGTGAGTTTCATGATGATGAAGTAAAAGAAAGCGATGCGAAAAAAAACTGGATAGGTATTTTCAGCAATGATACCGGTTATTATCTGGCCCCCGCCAATGTAAAACTGAAACGCGTTAACGATGCGGTGGTTGATGAAGAAGGACAGATGACAGGTTGGGAAGTAAAAACGGATCATAAAGATAGCGTTGTATTGTTGATAGCCGGACTTGATCTTCTTCGGGAAGGGCCTCTTACCCGGATTGCTTTATCAAAGGACCAACTGCAACCCGGCGATAGTCTTCCATTCCGTTTTTCAGGGGTTAACTACGTATTGCATGCCTCCGGTAATCGTGTCAAAAGAGACGGGGATTACCAGGTAGAAGACTATAAACTGTTTCTTTCTGTTGAGAAAGACGGACATCGCACTACAGAACTACTGGCGGCGCAGCCCAATTTTGATGATAATATGATCCGGATCCTGTTTGCCGGCGATATAGACGGCGATGGCAAGCCAGATCTGTTGCTGGACGGCTCCTGGCATTACAATGTGACCGCACCTACGCTATACCTGTCGAAGCCTGCAGAAGCCGGACATCTGCTGAAAGTAACTGCCAGGCATACTGCAGTTGGCTGCTGACCAGACGCATACCGGTACGCGGCACAGATATTGTTTGTGGTTTAATCCAAACAACAGATATCATGAATGTAAAACGGCTCTTTGGCAGCATCCTCACTATCCTGGGTATCATCGGCCTCATTTATGCAGGTTATGGTTTTATCAAACAAAACATGCAGTGGCGGGAGCTACTGGTGGCGGCAGTGATAGGCCTCGTATTTTTTGTATCGGGTATAGGTCTGGTAAAGAATACAAAGGACGAGGCATAGCCCGTCTCTTAAATTCATTTATCTTCTCTATCTTGTAGCAAAACTTACACACTCAAACCTATTTCCGATATGGGATTTTTTTCAGGTCTCCTGGGCAACGCCGCTAATGTTAGCCAGGAGCAGATTATCAAAGATTATGGCAAGCTTTTGATCGATTCAGAGCATGTGGAACTCGGCTTTAAACTGATCCGGGATACTTTCATTTTTACCAACAAACGTCTCATTCTGATAGATAAGCAGGGACTTACCGGCAGTAAAACAGAGTACCGGAGCATCACCTATAAAAGCATTTCCAGGTTCAGTATTGAAACAGCAGGTACCTTCGACCTGGACGCGGAACTGAAGATCTGGGTCTCCGGTGAAATCAATCCCAGTGTAAAGAAACAGTTTAGTAAATCGGTGGATGTATACGAAGTACAGAAAGTACTCGCGCACTATGTACTGAACTAATCCTTTATTCAGGTGTTGAATAGAGCAAAGCCACCATGGGTGGCTTTTTTGTTGCACTTAAACGTGTATATTTAACCTCGCTAAACATATCAGTAATGGAAGTAGGAATAGATAGCTTTGCCGCTACCAGTGGTTTACACAACAAATCATTGGCGGAAAGCAGTATGGATGAAATGTCAGATCTGCTGGACAGAATTGTACTGGCAGATCACGCCGGGCTGGATGTATTTGGTATTGGAGAGCATCACCGGAAAGAGTTTCTTGATTCTGCGCATACCGTTATATTGGCTGCTGCGGCTGCACGTACCAAAAGGATCCGGTTGGCCAGTGCTGTTACGGTGTTAAGTGCAGCTGATCCGGTAAGGGTGTTCCAGAACTTCGCTACCCTCGATATTATTTCCCGTGGCCGCGCCGAAATTGTGGTTGGTCGTGGTTCCTTTATAGAAGCTTATCCGCTGTTTGGCTATAGTTTACAGGACTATGATGCCCTTTTTGTGGAGAAACTGGACCTGTTGCTTAATATCAGGAGTCATGAAGTGGTGAACTGGAAAGGAAAGTTCAGGGCGCCTATCAATAATATTCCCATTTATCCGCGTCCCATCCAGGACCCCTTGCCGGTATGGCTGGGAGTGGGTGGCACGCCACAATCTTTTGCCCGTGCAGGCACGCTTGGGTTGCCGCTCATGGTGGCCATTATAGGTGGCGAAACGCACCGTTTCCGCCCGTTGATAGATCTATACCGGGAAGCTGGCCGCAAAGCCGGACATGGCCCCGAAAAGCTCAAAGTCGGGATACATTCCCTGGGATATGTTGCCGGAGATCGCGAACAGGCTATTAATGACTATTTCCCCGGTTATGCGAAAACATTCACCAAAATTGGAAAGGAAAGAGGATGGGGACCGGTCACCCGGCAACAGTTCGATGCGCAAACTGGTCCTACTGGCGCTTTGCTGGTAGGTGATCCCGAAGAAGTAGCCGCGAAGATCCTCCGTCATAGCGAAGCATTGGGCGGTATCTCCCGGATTACCTTCCAGATGGACAATGCAGGGTTATCACACGAGAAGCTGATGAACGCCATTGAGCTGATCGGAAAGTACATTGTTCCTTTATTGAAGTAGTAACGTCTTTATTTTTTCTCCCGTTCCTGCCACTTCGCCAATACCTTCTTTGTTTCCTCCGGGTAAATACTGATCAGATGTGTACGGATGAAATCCGGTACCGGCTTGCTTTGCCCGTCAGTGAGAAGGGTAATGCCCCGGGAGGGCAATGCCGGCATATGACAGTCGATGCAGTTCGCTGCCAGTAAAGCGGCAGGCATATCCTTATTAGAGCAGAAATTATGCTTCTCAGTGGTATGGCAGTTCATACAGCGCTGTGAAAACGTGGCCACATCATTTGTTTCTTTTGTATGCGGCTGATGGCAGGAAGAGCAATTCATATCTGTACTGCGGATCGCACACTGACTGGCCGTGAACAGCTGGTATTGCGTGCCGTGAACATCCATTTCCGTAGGTTTGGCTGGCTTGCCCGTTGCCGGAAAAAAATAATCGGAGAGCGGATCTCCAGGTTTATAGGTAAAGGCAGGTTTCTGTGGCGCTTTCAATCCTGAATGACAAAGGCCGCACATATCCAGCCGTTGCTGATTATTCAGCGAGGAAAAAGTGGTGATATACTTTGGCTGTTTTTCTTCCGGATGCGCGGTCTGGAACTCCACATGCGCAGCTGCGGCGCCATGGCAGCGTTCACAGTCGATGCCATATACCAGCTCATTCTTTTCAAATGTTTCGGTCAGTTGCACGCCTTCGATTTTGCTGTCTTTAATGCCCACTGCAGAACTATGACAGCCAAAACAGGTGCTGGGGATTACCCGGTTAAACCGGGGATGATCTGCCGGAAAACCCGGACTGTTGGCCCAGCTGGCCGCCGGTACCAGGTAAGATAGCGGCAACTGGAAATATTTATCTGCTTCCCAGTAAAGATAGGTCTGTGCCTTTGTGCCGGAACCAATGGCAATATCAAATCGATGACGCTCCCGGAGGGTGTCGTTCCGGTAGGCCGACTGATAGAGGGCACTATCCAGCGTTTCCATCTTCAGGACCTCCCCATTTGCGTATCTGAAAATATTATCGGGAGAAAGAAAGGATCCTTTAACCGTGGTGGCAGAAGCAGGGGAAGAGGTATGATGATGCGCCGAAGCAAGCCAGGCGTCATATACATTTTTGTGGCAGCCCATGCAGGTGGCGGCGCCGGCAAAGGCCTGGCCTCTGAGATCTTCTTTACGGGAGGGCCGGCTGATACACTGTGAAAGAAGGATAATACAAGTTAGCAGGGACCCGGATACAAACAGTAAACGTTTACTCATAACGTGGAAATGTATCTAAAGATACAAATCCGGACGACAAATCCATTAGCTGCCGAGTTGGGTGGGCAAACCGTCCATGCTCACCAGGTTTTTCTCCGCCTTGTAAATCTCCAGTCCTTCAGGCCCCTTATTGGCAGCCCATTTGGCGGCATGATCCCGCTCACCGGTATAATCGTATAATGGCACGCCGAAACCGCAGGAGGTTTGCACCTTATGTATATCGGCCACAATGATCTGCCGGGTGGCCGGCAACAGGTGGAACATTTCAGACAGGGAAGGCCACTCCGGATCGTCCGGCAATACCGTATAGCCCTTACCGTATAAACGGAGAATATTGGGCGGTCCGTCGAAAGCACAAAACATAAAGGTAATGCGCCCGTTTTCGAGCAGATGTGCAGAGGTTTCATTACCACTGCCCACTATATCGAGGTAGGCAACCCGGGTCGCAGAAAGCACGCGGAAACTGTCGAGCCCTTTGGGCGAAAGATTAACATGGCCGCTTTCACTGAGCGGGGCAGACGCTACAAAGAACATTTTCTGTGCAGCAATGAAGTCCTGGTGCGTTGACTTGATCTCATCAAAAAACTTTCCCATAAAAAGCAGCATTTAAGGGGAATGATCCGTTAAAGATACGCATTTTTTTAGGGACAGATGCCGTACATTTGAGGATCACAAAGTACCAATGAAGCACTGCCAGTATCGCCTGGCAGGAAAAATATACTACATGAAGGCTGTCAACATATTATTGCTCCTCTGCGTACTATCCTCCTGCAAAAGCAAATGGGAAAAGACACATCCGGTGGAAGAAAGCATTACGGAATCTGTGTACGCTTCCGGTGTTATTAAAAGCAGGCATCAATACCAGGTGTTCTCCAAGGTCAACGGATTGATCGTCGATATTCCTGTTACCGAAGGGGATACGGTGAAAAAGGGAGATGCCATCCTTCGCATTCTCAATGAAACCGCGAAACTGAACACGGAAAATGCTGCACTCGCTGCCGCCTATTCCGCCGTAGGCGCCAATACTCAGAAACTCAACGAACTAAAGGTCAATATCGATCTTGCCAGGATAAAGCTCAGCAACGATTCCCTGCTGCTCGAACGGCAACGCCGTCTCTGGCAACAACAGATCGGCAGCCAGCATCAGTTAGAACAAGCCGAACTGGCGTATAAAAGTTCCCGGACCTCTTATGATATTGCCCTGCTTAAATACAATGACCTGCAGAAGCAACTGGATTTTGCAGCAAAACAATCCGGTAAAAACCTGGAGATCAGCCATACACAAAGCGATGATTACATTGTGAGGAGCGACATCAACGGCAGAGTATATAGTTTACCGAAGAAGGCAGGGGAAATGGCCACTACACAAAATCCTGTGGCCATCATCGGTGATGCCCGCGATTTTTACCTCGAACTCCAGGCCGATGAATACGATATTGCCCGCATCCAGCTGGGACAAAAAGTGTTTATCACGCTGGACAGCTATAAGGGACAGGCTTTTGAGGCCAGCGTGGAAAAGATCTACCCGATAATGAATGAACGCTCCCGGTCTTTCACCATCGATGCACACTTCGTTAAACAACCGCCGGTCATTTATCCCAACATGACCCTGGAGGCCAATATCGTTATTCAACAGAAAGATAAAGCGCTCACCATCCCCCGTAATTATTTACTGGATGATGACCAGGTATTGCTGGAGAATAAAGAGAAGAAGAAAGTAGTAACAGGACTGAAAGATTATCAGAAAGTAGAAATCCTCAGCGGACTCACTCCTGCGGATGTCATCATGAAACCTGCGCCATGAACCACAAACTGATCTTCAGCATATCATGGTCGCTGATGAAGGCGCGCTGGAAGCAAACGCTGATTGCAGCGGTGGGCGTAACTTTCAGCATCACCATGTTTATTGCATTGCTCAGCTTCATGACGGGGCTGAATGGTTTGCTCGACGGGCTGGTACTGAACAGAACGCCGCATGTGCGTATCTACAATGATATTAAACCCAGTAAACATCAGCCGGTTAACCTTTCCGGCGAATACAAACAATCTTACAACTTTATCAAGTCCGTAAAATCCGCCAGCGGACGGCAGGAGATCTATAACAGCGCTGCCATTCTGCAACTGTTAAAAAATGATAACCGGGTAGTGGGCATTGCGCCTAAGATCATTGCCCCGGTGTTTTTTAATGCCGGAACCATCGATATTACCGGTGTTATCAACGGCATCGATGTGCAGTCGGAAAGTGCGTTGTTTCATTTCAACGATTATATCATTACCGGCAAGGCCATTGATCTGAAAAATGTACCCAACAGTATTATCCTGGGCAAAGGCGTGGCCGATAAATTACTGGCAGATCCCGGAGACGTACTGCAGGTGACCACTTCACAGGGTGATATCATGCCGTTGAAAGTAGTGGGTTATTTCCAGTCGGGCCTGCAGGATTTTGATAAAGTGCAATGTTATACGTCTATCAATACGGCGCAGAAGTTATTGGGGAAACCGAATAATTACCTCACCGATATCCAGGTGAAGCTGACAGACCTGAACCAGGCGCCCGTAGTGGCAAAAGAGTATGGCGCGTTGTTTCAGGCAGATACGGAAGATATCCAGACGGCCAATTCACAGTTTGAAACGGGTAGTTTTATCAGGACGCTGATTTCTTATTCCGTAGGTATTACGCTGTTGATTGTAGCGGGTTTCGGGATTTATAATATCCTGAACATGATGATCTACGAGAAAATGGATGCCATTGCCATTATGAAAGCCACTGGTTTTTCGGGGAGTGATGTGAACCGGATTTTCATCGTGATTGCCCTGAGCATCGGCTTTTTCGGCGGTGTGATCGGGTTGTTCCTGGGTTTTGGTTTGTCGGTGGTGATCGACAATATTCCTTTCAGAACGGCAGCGTTGCCCACTATTACTACGTTTCCGGTGAATTATAACCCGGCATTTTATTTTATAGGTGCAATCTTTTCACTGGTGACTACCTACTTCGCCGGCTATTTCCCTGCGCGGAAGGCCAGCAAGGTAGATCCCGTGATCATCATAAGAGGAAAATAAAGATGAGTGAGGTTATTCTGCAAGCCAGTCATATCAGTAAATCATTTCATGATCCGGTGACGATACCGGTGCTGAATGACCTGAGTCTGTCTATCAATAAAGGGGAGTTTGTTTCGGTAGTCGGGAAGTCCGGCTGCGGCAAATCTACCTTGCTCTATATCCTGTCTACCATGGATACGGATTATGAAGGGCAGTTGTGGATTGATCAGCAACTGGTCACCAACCAGAAAGAAAAGCAGCTGGCGCGTATCCGGAATGAAAAGATCGGGTTTGTGTTCCAGTTCCATTATCTCCTGAACGAATTCAGTGTACTCAGGAACGTGATGCTGCCCGGATTAAAGCTCAATAAGTACGGAGAGCAGGAAATAGAACACAGGGCCATGGAGCGGCTTAAAATGCTGCATATCGATGATCTTGCACTGAAGAGTGCCAACCAGTTGTCGGGCGGACAAAAACAACGGGTAGCTATTGCCCGGGCGCTGATCAATGATCCTGCTATTATTATGGGAGATGAGCCTACCGGTAACCTCGACAAGAAAAATGGCCAGATCGTGTTTGACATCTTTAAGGAGCTGTCTTTAAAATACCAGCAAACCCTGCTTATTGTCACACACGACCCGGAGTTTGCAGAAAATACCAACCGTATTATTGAAATGGAAGATGGCCGGATTATCCGTCAGTAATTATAACAGTTTCTTCGCGGCATCTTCCCAGTTCAGGATCCGCTCATAGCCTTGTTCATGCACATTATGATGACCATGATACAGGTAAGGCTTTCCTTTGAAGTTGGTGAAATTGCGGGTCAGGTCATCGATCATGATGTCGGTCTGTACAATAGATTTATCGCCGCAGAGGCAATACTGGCGCCAGTTGAGGAACGAAAAATGCTCCTGCAGCCAGTCGTATTTATCTATCAGCGAGGTGGGAAATTCCATCGCAGCAGATACGATATATAGCTTATATTTTTTATTCAGTTCTTTCAGCACTTCTACTGCATTGGGAAAAATCTCCAGGTCGCGGAAGAAGCCCGGTGTATTCAGGTATTCCTTGATCTTTGCTTTATGTTCTTCCGGAAGAATATCTGATAATGTTTTACCATGTAGTTCCTCGGTGGTAAATGTTCTTCCAAAATCTCTGAAATACCATTCCCTGGCCTTTTTGATTGGGTCTGCAATGGTTTCGTCCATGTCGATGGCAATAGATAGTTGCATTGTTTCCTGTTTTTTGTGTAGCTAATATAATGAAAATGTGGAGAGCGTGCTTTCGGTGCTTTTTGTGTTTTATGGAGAAGAAACGGGTTATGCCTGTTGGGGTGGAATGATAACGGGGAGACAAAAGCGGATGCGCTTCATATCTCCCCGGTTATCGGCCTAAAAAATAAAAAAAAACTCAAAACAACACAATCAAAATTGGTATCCTTTGCTGGTCCTGTAGCGCAACTACAGACTTTTCAGCATAATATCGCGGTATTCTACTTTCATGGGTGGTCCTACGTGTACCTGCACACCCAGTAAGCCTTTGGCTTTACCGTTCTTCGTGTCGTTGTCGGTCACGTCGCTCATCAGCACACCGTTTACGTAATGCTGGAGGTGATTTCCTTTCACTACGAGGCGGCATTTATTCCAGTCTTCGCTTTTAATCAGTGCTTTCAGGGAGTCGGAACTGCCCAGGGAACCGTTTACAACGGCCGGGCTCCAGGCGTTGTTCTTCACACCGTTCTGCAAAGAATCTGTGGCTTGCGGAATAGTGGTGATCTGTCCGCGATAGGCGAGGGTAGTACGGCCTCTTTCTTCGTAGTTCTGACCGGTGTAATTGTTGGCGCCGTCAATATCGGCCTGGTAGCCTTTCAGGGCGTGTGGTACATTCTCTACCATCACGCTGCGGTAGTTGATACCGCTGTTGCCGCCGCTGGTGATTTTGAATTCGCAGGTGAGTTCAAAATCAGCCGGCTGATCGCCCTGCCAGATAAGGAAGGTATTGGTTTTAAGCAATGTTTCAGGTGTTACTTCTCCTACCAGGTGCCCGTTTTCCGCGCGCCAGTGGATGGAGTCGCCTTCCCAGCCCTTTAGTGTTTTACCATCAAAGATCTGCACGAAGCCTTTATCGGCAGTAGTGCTGTCGCCGGCCGGAGCGGTTCCGGACTGACAGCTGCCACCGGTAAACAGCAGCCCTATGGCGGCAAACGGCATTAACAGTGCACTGGTTCTTTTCAGCATAGTTGATATTTTATAAGGTTTTATTTTTTCGTATATCCCAGGGAGATAGTAAGCGTTTTAAAGGGCCTCTGTATCTTTCCAGGCGCCGGATGCAGCGGAATCCAGGACGGCCTGGCATACCTTCTGTGTTTCCAGCGCTTCTTTAAAGGTAGGAGAACAGGGGGCGCCAGTTTCCAGGCTTTTCAGGAAATCTGCGGCCTGGTGTACAAACGAATGTTCGTAACCGATGCCCAATCCGGGTACCCACCATTTATCCATATAAGGCTGATCGCCATCTGTTACATGGATGGAGCGCCAGCCGCGCAGCGTAGAGTCGTCTGCGTTATCGAAATACTCCAGCCGGTTCAGGTCGTGCAGATCCCAGCGGATGGAAGCATTTTCCCCGTTGATTTCAAACGTGTACAATGCTTTGTGTCCGCGTGCGTACCGGGTGGATTCAAACAATCCCAGTGATCCGTTGCTAAAGCGGCAAAGGAAGGAGCAGGCATCGTCGATATTTACCTTTTCCACTTTGCCGGTCAGCTGATGCATGCGTTCTTTTACAAAGGTTTCTGTCATGGCAGTCACGTTGGTGATGCTGCCATTCAGCCACAGCGCCGTGTCGATACAATGGGAAAGCAGATCGCCAACCACACCGGAACCGGCTACGTCAGCATCCATGCGCCAGAGGGCGGCGCCGCCCTGGGGCAGGTCTGCATTGATGGTCCAGTCCTGCAGGAAATTGGCGCGATAGTGAAAAATGCGACCCAGTTTACCGGAGTCAATAATCTGTTTGGCCAGTGTAACAGCCGGTAAACGGCGGTAGTTATACCATACGGTGTTGGCCACGCCGGCTTTTTCAATGGCATCTACCATGCCCTCTGATTCCTTCAGTGTGCGTGCCAGTGGTTTCTCACAGAGGATCATTTTACCGGCGGCAGCTGCTGCAATCGCTATTTCTGCGTGCATATCGTTAGGCGTACAGATGTCTACTGCATCAATGTCGTTGCGGGCAATCAATGCTTTCCAATCTGTTTCTACCGATTCGTATCCCCATTGTTCTGCGAAGGCGCGTGCTTTACTTTCGGTGCGGGAGCATACCGCTTTCAATACCGGCTGGTAAGCCAGGTCCGGAAAGAAGTTTTTCACCCGCAGGTAACCATTGGAATGGGTGCGGCCCATGAAACCGCATCCGATGAGTCCTATCCTTAATTGTTTCTTTGTGCTCATAGTTGACTATTGTATCAGGTAAAAACTACTCCTGCCAGCCATGTTGCTGTCTTACAGCGATCATAGCGGCCAGTATATCATTCCAGGTTTTAGGCTGGGTCATCACTGCATTGGGGAACATGCAACCATCCCAGCAGATATGCCGGAATGCTTTGGTCAGTTCGCCTTTTTCGTCGCGCAGCCAGAAACCGGCATCTGTGGCGATGTCCAGCTTGCCGTTTGGATCGGAAGCCAGGCAATGCCTGCCGGTTTTATCGTGCGAGCCGCTGCCGTGTACGGTGCCGTCATTCTGTGCCACATGGAAATCGATGGTCCATGGACGAAGGGCAGCCGTGAGTTTACGCAAACCTGCGGTCAAAGCTTCCCGGTCTTTCCAGTCAAAATCAGCCGGCAGGATCCTGTCTTCCGGGCTGTTATATCCCAGCAGGTACAGGAAGGTATGCGACATATCTGCCTGGAAGCCGATATTCGGACGGTCTGTTGCTTCGAGGGTATCCAGCATGGCTTTCCAGCTGTGCATACCACCCCAGCATATTTCTCCTTCTGCTGCCAGTTTTTCACCGTAATCAGCCGCTACGTCGCAGGCTTCACGGAAGGTTTGTGCAATCAGTTTGGTATTGCCGGCCGGGTCTTTGGCCCAGTCTTCCGGACTACAGGCAGAGTCGATACGCACCACGCCATTAGGACGGATACCCAGGTCGCGGAGACGCTTGCCTACGGAACAGGATTTGCGTACCTGTTCTACAAAACGGGCGCGGTCTTCTTTGCTGCCCATGGCAGAACCGCCGCTGGGAGGCCATATAGGCGCTACCAGGCTGCCTATTTCCAGGTTATAGGAAGCTACTTTTTCTACCAGTCTTTTCAGGTCATCGTCTGAACTGTCTACCGGTACATGCGGGTCAAATAACCCGATATCAATGCCGTCGAATTTTACGCCATTCACTTCCGCTGCTGCAGTCATTTCCAGTAAGGTATCAAACGGAATGATGGGTTCTGAACCATCTCCTTTGCCCACGATGCCAGGCCAGGTGGCATTGTGTAGTTTTGGATAATTATTTTCTTTCATAACGTAGCGTTTTTAATGGATTACAACACGAGATCCGGGTTACCTGGACCAAAATGTTTCAGCATTACAATCGGATCGGTGGAAGAGCGGTTTACGATCGTTACACCAGCCACGGCGGCTTCTTCTGTTACGAAGAATTCATCACTGGTGAGTTGGCCGTAGCGGATCAGCGCCGGGGTATCAATATCCCATACACCCATTTTGCCATGTCCCTGCATCAGGATGAGGCCATAGGCAGCGGCATCTTTGATCACCACGGTAGCGCCGGGTGCCACGGTCAGTTCTTTTGCGCTGAACGCATCTGATTTATAGCATACCCAGTTTTCCGTGTAACCTTCTCCGTTAGCAGCCGGAATGGGCGGCATGAAGCGGTTCTGGAACTGGTTGGGATCTACGTTCAGGTCCCAGTCGATGACATCCATCAGCGCATCAAAATCACCGATGCTTTCTTTAGGCGTACCGTTCCAGAGTAATACTTCAGGAACAATGGCTTCGTTTACGAGCGACTGGTACATCGCGAATACATCGGATGCTTTTTGTGGCTCGTAGGTACAGAGACTACCCGGTGCATGCAGCAATCCTGGTGGTACATCCCAGCCGGTGCCGGGTTCCAGCCGGTAAGCCTGGGAGTAGTTGGTGATTTTGTTATCGCCCTTGGTGAAGTTCACGAGGCATTCTTTGATCTGTTCGCGGGTAGTACCGGGGGCAATACCCATAAACGTATACGGGAAATCGCCGCCATGATTATTCAGCTGCGGTGGAAAGTAATAGGCTTCGGGTTTGCCGGCCTGTCCGATCAGCGCTGCTTTTTCATCATTATGGTGAATATGGTGGGGGAGTGGTCCCATATTATCGAAGAACTTGGAATACATCGGCCATGCGCCATAGGTATCCCACAATCTTTTGCCGATCACTTTATCTTTCAGTTCGCTGATGGCATCTTTCAGCAGCACCTGCTGTGTGCTGTCGCCATCATTCACTACCACCATGCTTAAACCCTCATTTTGGCCCGTTAAAGGGCCGTTTTTTGCCGGGGTGGTAGACGACAGCCAACGCTCATCGATGCCGCCACGTTCGCCTCCCAGGACGTAATAATCGTCCGGGTGTAATTTGATCCGCCGGCCTGGCACACAAAATGATCTGGGAACCCAGTTTGGTGCCAGTCGGAGGATTCCTTGTCCCTGTTCGAGTGCTTTTTGCGCTAAGCTTATTTTTTCCATGGGCTTTAAAATGATGTATCTGTGAGAAATGAGTTGATGCTTGTTTCCGTATGCAGTAAGTCGATCTGCATTTCATACTGCCGGCTTTCACCGGGATCTAAAAATAGCAGGGTGCCGTCGCGTCTGGCTTTGGCCTGCCCGGTGGGCGGATGGGTGCCGGGTTCCAGTCCCATTACATATTCGCCTTTGCCCCAGTGCTGCCAGTTGGTGAGCACGGGTAATTGTTCTTTTTTGAAGCGGAGGGAAAATGCCAGCTGCAATGCAGCGTTGTGTACCCCGCAGGTACACCAGCCTGCCGCATCGGCTACCGGGTCAATGATGGCGGCTTCTTCGCCGCTGCCGGCGTGACTATCCATCGGCGCCATGCACTTTTTATAATCGTGTGTGGCATTGAACAGATGATCCGGGTTGCCCTCGCGGGATACCCAGTCGCCTTTCCAGCAGATAGCTGCGCCTTCATCTACCAGCGGCCAGCCGAAGTTGAAATGATACAACAGCATATGTGGGGCGGTGGTATTGCCACGGTTTGTCACTTCATCATGTACCCGGATCTCCGCTTTACCCAGCGTGCCCGAAATGGTCCGTTTTAAAGTGAGTTTGGCGCCTAATACGCTTACCTGCCGCATGATACCGGTAATGCTCATCTCCATCTGGCCCGCTGCCGGATCGGGTTGTATAATAGAAATAATTTCGGCAGATGTGTTACTGATAGGGCCATGCAGGCCACGTTCACCAAAGTCGTCTGTTTCCGGACCGCCTACATGCATCAGGCCGCAGGTGGTCATCAATCCACCACCAAAGGTTTGGAGCCAGTCCAAACCTTTGTCAGCAGCGTGATTGGGTGCAGTGATGCCACCATGACTTAACCAGGCCAGGCTATGCTGATGATAAAAAGCATCTGCAATATCCATGGCCCGGTCTATGACCACTTTATAACGTAACCCGGTACCGGTATTGATCCAGGCGATGCGGGTGCCCCTGCCGGGGCCATTGTCCAGCACCGCCGTTTCAATACCGCCCAGTTGTGCATGATTCGACAGCTTATGTTGCCATGCTTCGTTTTTTAATGCCATCCGCGCGTGATTTATCTTTCGGAAAAATTATTTACTACCCAGTTGTTTACCAGCTTTGTAAACAGAATCTTCTTTATTACCACCGGCTTTCAGGTAAGCCATCAGGTCCCGCAGTTCGTCCGGATTCAGCCGGTTGATCAGTCCTGGCAGCATCACGGAAACCGTAGACGCCTTGGTGCCGGTCACATCTTTCTTCAGCAACTCACGTTGATCCTGTGTAGCAAAAGGATTCTGTGAAATCACATATTTGTCTTTGTCCTGGCTCACCATACGACCTACTACAGAGCTACCATTTTTCAACGAGAATACAGTGGCTTCATATTGGTCAGAGATGGTTTTGCTGGGTTCAATGATCGCTTCAAGAATGTCTTTGCTGGAGAAACGGGTGCCCAGCTGGGTCAGATCCGGACCAGCTACGCCGCCTTCGCCGCGCATACCATGACAGGCACTGCAAAGAGAGGTATTAAACAACGCTCTGCCCTGTTCGAAATCACGTTTGCCGGTAGCACTGTCTACCACTTTCAATGCTTCTTCCAGGTTCCAGTTTCTGCCCGGACCTTTTGGTTGTGCAAATCCCTGAGCGAGATTACCACCGTTGTTTAACAGGGAATCTCCGGAGATGGTATTGAAATGGGCAAACTCACTTTTAGGCACATTGGCCAGTGCATTTTTGCGCGCGGTATTAATGAAACCAACAAAGCTATGTCCGCCTTTGAAAGTAAAGGCATTGTAGAACCATTTGAAATATTGATCCTGCAGTTCCGGTGTCCAGCCTTGTTTCGCCTGGCTTAACACAGTAGCATACCAGGTTTGCTGTAAAGGCGGCATTTTGGATAACATACCTGCAATGTCCAGTCCGTATTGCGGGTTACGCATGATCAGATCGGCAGATTGCATCGCTGTTTTTTCTGCAGCGGTATCGTCTTTCGCACTGGCTAATAATGCCATGGTTTTTTCTACCGACTTTGGTGCGTTCAGGTATACCAGCACTTTACTCAGGGATCTGTTCAGATCATTTGTAGAAGCGGGATACGCCGGATCAAAGTAAGCGGCGATCTGTGCAGCTTGTGCGGCATCGGGTTTACCCATGCGTACAAACACCAGTTCAAAGGCGCGTAGCAGATCGATCTGCTGGGAAGGTGATAACTGAGCGTAATTGATGGTCATGAGTTGCGGAAGGAGAACTTTCTTTACATCTTCCTTGCCCTGACGCGCCAATGCAATGGTGCCCTGGATCAATGTTTCAGGATCTTTTTCCTGCAGCAGTTTATTCTGCCACTGGCTCACTGGTTGGTTTTCGATAGCGATCCTGGCAGCAAAGCGGATAAAACGATCGCTGTGTTTCAGATAAGGCCATGCGAAATCAACGGCGCCTGCTTTTGCACCGCCATGGTAGGTTTCCAGCTGTTTGCGGATGCCTGCTTCTGCGGTAGGGGCAGTTACTGCCAGTGGTTCATTGCTTTCTTTATTGTCTTTGTAGTATACACGATACAGATCAGATTCCAGTCTGCGGCCACCGGTCAGGAAATACAATGCACCGTCAGGACCGATCATACCATCTGTTAATGGCAGCGGGGAACCTGAGAGGAATTCTTCTGCGGTAGATTTGTAAGAGGCGCCATCGGGTTGCAGGCTTACGGAATAGATGATACCAAAGCTCCAGTCGAACGCAAACAGCGACTTACGGTATTTCTCCGGGAAGCGTGCGTTACCGCCATAGATCAGGTTGGTAGGGCAGCCCTGGCCGATATTCAGCAGGGGAGGCAGGTTATCCGGATAGGCCGGAGACCATTTCTCCGTACCCGGACGCCAGCCGTATTCACTACCACTGGTTACCTGGCAGATGCGGGTAGGACGGTACCAGGGGGTGCCAAAATCCCACTCCATATCTGAGTCGTAGGTAAACAGATCACCGGCATCATTGAAGGCCATGTCAAACGGATTACGGAAGCCGGAACTGATCAGTTCCCAGTTGGTACCGGTAGAATCCAGGTGGGCAATCCATCCGCCATGGGTGTTTACCGTATTATCGTGACCGTTAGGATCCTTGATAAAAGGTAAGATATTATCGATGTTCCAGGATGGAGGTGCTTTGTAGCTGTTCATCTCCGGAATTTTGGTAAAGTTACCCGCGATCACGTAGATGGATTTTTTGTCGGGCGACAGCACAATACTGTGCGGGCCGTGCTCTCCCTCACCATCGAGTTTTTTCAGCAGGGTAATTTTATCAAACTGATCATCGCCGTTGGTATCCTGCAGGCGATACAATCCGCTGCCTTTGTCGAAACGGTCGTCACTGTTGTGATTCACCATTACGTACAGGCTGTTGAACGCATATAGTAATCCCTGGGCATATCCCATTGATACTTTCTGCGTGGACGTATCGTTGCCGATGCGCAGCTGTTCAATTTTGAGTTTGGAGGAATCTTCACCTACAGCGGGCAGCTGCAACCGGTAAAGATAACCGTACTGATCGGACACGATCATACGGCCTTTGTCGTCGAAGGCCATGGATACCCAGGATCCCTGTTTGTTGTCACCGGGACTGTACAACCGCTCTGCCGTAAAATTATCAGGTAATTTTAATGCATCGATTTTCGGATTGCCGGTTCCTTTCTTTTTCTCTGACGTTGAGTCGTTTCCGTTATTGCAGGCTATTCCGGTCGTGATAACGGCGGAAACAAGCAGCAGCAGCCGGAAGGATCTTTTGCGTAACGTGGTCATAATATAATCTTGAATAAGTTCCTGGATCGGTATGGGTTGATGTTCACTATAGCTGTTAGTAATATAGTAAACGTTTTCCCTTTTTTATAACTTTTTTTACCAGCCGGTATTCTGTGCGAATCCATTGAGCCTGATTTCTCTTTCCGGAATCGGGAACAGTAACTGGTATGCCTGTATGTTATAGGACGCCGGGCTGAGCCTGGACAATCTTTTCTTTTCTTCAATACCATGTGCGGTCATGACAGAAATGGCTTTGCCGGTGCGTAATAACTGATACCAGCGGTTGTCTTCAAACGCAAGTTCCACGCGGGTTTCATGATACACAGTATCACGGAATGCATCTTTGCTTAATGCAGGAACAGGGTCCAGGCCAGCGCGCTGACGCACCGGGTTGATGTACTGTAACGGATCACCGGTCCCGGTTTCATTCACTGCTTCTGCCAGCATCAGCAACACCTGTGAGTAGCGGTATACCGGCCAGTTTTCGTTGGCGCGTCCGTCGAGTGCATATGGTGGATGGTAGAATTTTTTGATGAGCGGTAACTTGCCGCCGAAGGCTACGGATTCTGCATAGGCAGCATTCGTAGGACTATCGTACATATAAACAGAAGCATCTTTCCGTTTGTCTTTTGCCTCATAGGCATTCACGATGCTTGGTGTTGGAATATTGGTACCACCGAGGTTACCGTTGTAACCCGTCAGGTCTTTTTTACCATTGCGCGGACCGAACGTGAAAATGAAATTGCTGCTTTCTGTTTCGATACCGGAATTGTACTGTACTGCGAAAATAGATTCTGAATTATTTTTCCTGGCCGGATCAAAATTATCTGCATAATTATCCACCAGAGAATAGTTCAGTTTGGTCACTTCCTGGAGTGTGGTTACCGCTTTCGGGAAATCCTTCATGGTCATGTATACTTCGCCCAGCAGGGTGAGTGCGGCGCCTTTGGTAGCGCGGCCAATATCGCCTCCGGTGTAGGAAACCGGTAAACCTGCGGCAGCTTCCGTGGCATCTTTAATGATCTGTGCATACACTTCTTCTACGGTCGCTTTCTTTGGTGTTAGCGCCTCTTCCGGGCTGGCAACTTCTTTCACCAGCAGTGGCACGCCGCCAAAAAGGCGCACGAGGTGGAAATAGTATAAGGCCCGGAGAAATTTGGCTTCACCGAGGTATTGTTGTTTAGTGGCGTCGCTGGCGAACTTTACGGCATCTATGCGGGTGATGATCACATTGGATTGCTGTATGTTTCTATAGATCTGTGACCAGGCATTGTTTACGTAGTTATTGGTGGGTGTGATCAGGAATTCGTCAATTTCTTCTCTTTGCTGCGCACCCCGGTCACTTTCATCATACTGGTAATTGGTATTGTCGGCCCGCATTTCCGTGAGTGCCCAGAAATCACTGGTGTACAGGTTCTGTAATACACCATAGCAGCCATTTACGGCACGCATTACCTGTGCCTCATCCTTGTAGTAATTTGATCCGCTGGAAAAAGAGTTTGGCTTTACATCCAGCATACTGTTACAACTATTCAGTGCGAACGCCAACAGCGCGATATATGATATTTTAGTTTTCATGTTGCAAGTCTTTTGGTAACTGAATTAAAAAGTAAGATTAGCACCCAGGGAGAAAATTCTCGGAACAGGGTAGCTGGAATAATCGATACCTGGTACCAGTGCACCGCTACCGCCTTTACCCATGTAGTTGGTCACTTCCGGGTTGCCGCTGTAGTTGGTGATGAGGAATGCATTCTGTATGCTGGCATATACCCTGGCACTCTGCACGAAGGCAAATTTCGGAATGGCATAACCGAGGGTAATGTTTTTCACCCAGGCGTAGTCATTCTTTTCGATAGTCAGGGAGCTTACATCGCGGTACATCACCCTGCCACGGCCGGAACCATTGGTAGTAGGTACTTTGCCGTTGCCTGGATTTGCTTCTGATCTCCAGCGGTTGGCTACATCTTTTCTTACGTTGAATACGCCATCGATGTTACCATTGTAATCGTTGGTGGCATGTAAGCGGTCGGCGCCCATAGAGCCCACAACGAGGATGCGCAGATCAAACTTTTTGTAGTTAAAGGTGTTGGTCATGCCCCAGTTGAAGTCCGGATAAGGATTACCGATGATGGCAAAGTCTTCACGCGGATTGATCACACCATTGCCATTGATATCCTTGAAGCGGATGTTGCCTGGAATAGCACCCGGGAACGCAGGGCCTTTATCTACTTCACCCTGGTTCTGATAGATACCATCAAAAACATAGCCGTACAGCATGGCCAGTGGTTTACCCACCATGCTCACGTTTGTAGGATTTCCCTCGCTACTGTTACCGGAATAGATGGGTGCATTGTCTGTACCCAGTGCCAGCACTTTATTGCGGTTGAAGGAAATATTGAAATTGGTGGTCCAGCTGAAGTTTTTGTTTTCGATGTTACGGGAGGAGATACCGATTTCCAGTCCTTTGTTTTCCATATCCCCTTTGTTCTGGGTAACGGTGGTGAATCCGCTGGACTGTGGTACTTCTACCTGTAAAAGCAGGTCTTGTGTATTTCTCTTATAAGCATCGATGGTCAGGTAGATGCGGTCTTTCAGCAATCCAACGTCAACGCCTATATTTAATTCTTTCATTTTTTCCCATCCCAGGTTTGGATTACCGAGGGAGTTCATTACACGGCCACCGGCCAGTGCGCCACCCAGTACATAGTCGCTGGTACCGATGTTGCTCATGTAGGGATAGTCGCCGATGTTGAAGTTACCGGAGAAACCATAGGAGGCTCTCAGTTTCAGGTCGCTGAATACGCGGGAGGATTTCATGAAATCTTCCTGCGATATACGCCAGCCCAGTGCTACAGAGGGGAAGGTACCCCATCTGTTATTGGGACCAAAGCGGGAGGAACCATCACTTCTTACAGTAGCCGTTACCAGGTATTTATCTTTGTAGGCATAGTTGATCCTTGCCAGGTAAGATATTAACGCCCATTCGGTTTTATTGGTAATATCGCCGTTGTTGGTGAGGGTAGCAGCGCCGTTAATGGTTTTGATATCATCATCGGGGAAGTTAGCCGCATTGATACCGGTTCTTTCTTCTTTCTGCGACTGCACACTGTAGCCGAGTAAGCCTGTGAAAGCGTGTCCGTTGCTGGTATTGTACTGGTAAGTCAGTGTATTTTCGTTCAGCCAGTTCAGGTAGTTGCCGGAAGTATATAAACCGGACGGAATGCTTGGCGGTGCTGCGTTTGTATTACCAATGGTAGAAGGTCTGAAAAAATCGCTGCTGCCTTCCTGGTAATCTACGTTGAAGGTAGATTTGAATTTCAGGTTTTTGATAATTTCATATTCTCCATAAGTGTTGAAGAGGATACGGGTACTTTTTGAGCGGTTGGTGATTTCATTCAGCGCCATTACCGGGTTAGGTAAACCAAAGGTACCGGGGCTCTGTATATATTCATTATAACTGCCATCTGGTTTGTAGATAGGTTCTATCGGGCTGGCAATACCAAAGAAGCCTTCTCTTCCTTCCCCGTTGGTGTTGCCTTTGCGGGTGGTATAGGAAGGCGCCACGTTGAAGCCTACTTTGAAACGGTCAGTGAGATTTGCGTCTACGTTAGCTCTTACAGAGAAGCGCTGGTAGCCGGAATTGATGATCACACCATCCTGGTTGTAATAACCGGCAGATACGTAAGTTCTTATTTTATCGGTACCACCGCTTACACTCAGGTTGATATCCTGCATAGGCGCTACGCGGGTGATGGCGTCGAACCAGTTGGTGCCTTCGCCGATCAGTTCCGGGTGGCGGTATACTTCCGGTATATCGGCATCAGTTGGTTCCCTGTTTTCGGTAAAACGGATATTATCTCCGATCGCTTCCTTTCTGAACTGCGCGAATTCCTGTCCGTTCATCAGGTTGGGACGGCCTTTCTGAGGAATAGTCTGACGGCCATAGTTAGCAGAAAGTTGAATGGCGGGGATACCGGAGTTGCCTCGTTTGGTAGTGATCAATACTACGCCGTTGGCGCCTCTTGAACCATAGATAGCGGTGGCAGACGCATCTTTCAGTACTGCCATCGATTCAATATCCTGCGGATTAATGGCATTCATCGGGTTGGATACCTGGTCGGAGGAAGAAGCCAGCGGATAGCCATCTACCACATAAAGTGGCTGGCTGCCGGCGCCTACAGCACCGATACCGCGTACCTGTACCTGTGGGCCTCCACCGGGAATACCGTTGGAAGTGCTCACCTGAATACCGGCGATCTGTCCGGCTAAAGCCTGATCCGGACCTGCTACCGGCATGTCTTTTACGTTTTTCATGGAAACGATACCCACGGAGCCGGTCACATCTTTTTTCTGTTGTGTACCATATCCTACTACCACTACCTGGTTGAGTACTTTATTGCTGGGTTCCAGCTGTACACTGATTTTATTACGGGCGCCTACCAGGTAGGTTTTGGAGACATAACCGATCATACTGAAGACCAGGGAATCTGTAGCACTGGCAGCAATGGTGTATCGGCCGTTGGCGTCTGTGAATGCGCCCTGACTGGTGCCCTTTACGCCAATCGTAACGCTGGGAAGGGGAGAGCCGGAGCCGGCATCTGTGACCTGGCCGCCGATGTTATTCTTTTGCGCATAGCCATAGGAGCTCACGGATAACAAGAAAGAAAAAGTAACTCCAAAACGTAGCATTAAGGAAGAACTTTTATGATAAAGGGTGGAAACTTTGATCATAACAAGTGGAATTAGGTGTGATAAAACGGCATTTCTTTACGGAAATAAATTTAGTAGAAGAATCATAGATTCCTGTCCTGTTGCGTCCTGTACTGTCCTGTACTGTCCTGTATCGGCGGGTGGAAGGAGGTGGTTTTTTCCGGTGTTTGTTTCTCGTTTTTATACCGTCAAAATGAATAGGGGATTGAAAAATATGCGGAAAATATTGTTATTTGGTGCTTCATTAATTAACTGCCCTCCGGCAAGCCTTTAAAAGCCTTTTCATGAAAAGAAATAAATTCTGCCTTACACTATTAGCCTCCGTTCTGTTAGGTACCGCTGCTTTTGCACAGGACGCCACCTCAGTAGATGCCGTTGCCAAAGAGAAAAAACAACGGGAAGAACTGATGAAACAGGACTGGGCCTGTCTGAAATGTTTCCAGGAAGCCAACAGCCAGGTGACTGCCCCCAAAGCAGGTGAACAAAGGGTCGTATTCATGGGTAACTCCATCACCATCGGCTGGAGCAACCTGAATCCGGAATTCTTTGAAGGCAAACCATATATCAACCGTGGTATCAGCGGTCAGACGACCCCACAGATGCTGATCCGTTTCCGCCCCGATGTCATCAACCTGAAACCTAAAGTGGTGGTGATCCTGGCCGGAACCAACGATATTGCCGGTAATACGGGTTACACGCCTGTGGAAACCATCTTTGGTAATATTGTATCCATGGCGGAACTGGCTAAAGCCAATGGCATCCGGGTGGTGCTGTCTTCCGTGATTCCCGCCTTCGACTACCCATGGCGTAAAGGATTGGAGCCCGTACCAAAAATTGCGGACCTCAACCAACGGCTGAAAGATTATGCGGCGAAGAATAATTGCGTCTACCTGGATTATTACACCGCCATGGCAGATGAAAAGAAAGGACTGAAAGCAGAACTGACCTATGATGGCGTTCATCCTAACAAAGCAGGATATCTTGTAATGGGACCACTGGCGGAAAAAGCGATTGCAGCAGCATTAAAAAAGAAATAGATTGAAAATCCGCTTATATATTCTGACCGGTTTGCTGGCGCTGACAGGTAGTGTGGCTACCGCACAGCAGGCAATTACCACCCGCATAGATTCCCTGCTGAACACAAAAAATGTACGTGCATTCAATGGTGTGGTACTCATCACAAAGCAGGGTAAAACCTGGTATGCGAAAAGTCAGGGGGATGCCAACCGGGAAAAAAAACAACCACTCCGGAATAACAGTCCTTTTATTATTATGTCTGTCACCAAACAAATGACAGCAGTAATGATATTACAGGAAGTGGAAAAAGGACACATACAATTGCAGCAAACCCTGCATACCTATCTTCCGGAAATCACGGATAAATGGGCCGACAGTATCACTATTCACCAGTTACTGAGCCACACGGCCGGTGTAGTTTGGTTCGATGAGCCGCTGGCATATACGCCGGGTACTAAGTATGCGTATTCAAATTTTGGTTATTCCCTGCTGAAATCAGTATTGGAACGTACTACCGGTAAAACCTATACGCAGTTGGCGAACGCCTTATTTAAAAAGGCAGGTATGAAGCATTCCGGTATTGCCGGGCAGCTGCCGGCAGTGCAGGGTTTTGTGGAAGACAGTACCGGACATCTCCAGGTTTCCCACGATTCCATTCCGGACTGGCACCTCGGTGGCGCCGGTGTGGTATCTACTGCCGCCGACCTGGCGCGCTGGAACGGATTATTACACGGCGGCAAACTGCTTACAGATAGCAGTTACCGGCAAATGACGCATGTATGGGAACATACGCAGCATACCGTGTATGGCCGCATGGGCACCGGTTATGGCATTGTGGTGGCTGATGATGGCCGGGAACTGGGGCATACCGGTTATATGCCACAAATGGGGTTTACGCTGGTGAATCTTTATTATCCCGCTACCCGTACCAGTTTGATCGTAATGGAGAATGTAGCTTACCAGCCAACAGATATTTCCCGGGCCTATTTCTTTGAAAGGAGTCTCCGCGAAATATTATTGCCAACCGTAATAAAGCAGCAATAACAACTGGTTATATAATTTCACTGCGGTGATATGTTATTTTTTTGTTGTAAAGCTTTCTGATTCAGAATTTTTTTTGTAGTTTCATTACTCACCAAAGAAAAGGAGGTATTCATGCTATCTACAGAATATTCATGGACACCTAAGGTTAATTTAGTTTAACCACAGGCGGCTCCATAAAAGAATCTGTTAACGCTTTGGCGTTAAAGGCATCCTGGCATAGCCGGGATGCCTTTTTCTTTGTGTATATAATATTATTTTATAATTTCGTGAGATAGTGAACAAATTGTTTAACCCAAATCAACAATCTTTAACACATGGCTTTTATTATGGTGGACGTCGAAACAGACGGTCCCATCCCCGGCGATTACTCTATGATTTCCTTTGGCGCCGTACTCGTAAATGAACAACTGGACCAGTCGTTCTATGGTCAGCTTAAACCCATTTCCGATAAGTTTATTCCGCAGGCGTTGGCCGTGTCCACGCATACCCGCGAAGAAACAATGGGCTTTGATGATCCGCAGCAGGTAATGCAGGCATTTAAAATATGGATCAGCTCCGTGAGTAAGGACCGGCCCATTTTTATCAGTGACAATAACGGTTTCGACTGGATGTTTATCTGCTGGTATTTTCATCATTTCCTGGGAGAAAATCCTTTCGGATTCAGTTCCCAGAACCTGGGCAGCTTGTACAAGGGTATTACCAAAGACACGTTTCAAACTTTCAAACATCTGCGGAAAACCGCGCACACCCATCACCCGGTAGATGATGCAAAAGGTAATGCAGAAGCGCTGCTCACCATGAAACGGACCATGGGGCTGAAAATTAAACTGAGTTAGCTGCGTAAGCTTTTTACCGGATTTACCAGCCCTGCTTTGACAGACTGGTAAGCGATAGTGACACCCGCAATTACAACGGAGATGCTGATGGCGATCACAAAGGTGCCTCCGCTGATCTGCGTCTGATAGGCGAAATGATCCAGCCATTGATTCATCACCCACCAGGCCAGTGGCCCCGCAATGGAGAAAGACACGATGATCAGCACAATGAACTCTTTTGCAAACAGGCCTATAATACTAAATAGCGAGGCGCCCAGCACTTTGCGGATACTTACTTCTTTGGTGCGTTGCACCGCCGCAAATGCTACCAGTCCGTATAAACCAAGACAACCAATGGCGATAGCCAGCGATGAAAACAATTTGAAGGCGGTATATAATTTTTGATCCTGTTCGTACAGCCCGGCAATACGATCGTCCAGGAACTGGTATTGGAACTGCTTTCCGGTGAAAAGGGATGACCATAATTTATCAACGCCGGCAATTGTTTTGCGCATATCAGTTGGCTTGATCCGGATACTCGCGGTAAAGAAGTCGCTGGCATCGTAAAACAATACACATGGCCTTCTCTTCTTATAACGTGATTCACTCTGGAAATCTTTTACCACACCTGAAATGAATGCGTACCCGCCATTTACCAGGAAACGCTTTCCGATCGCCTTTTCCGGCTCGTGGATGCCTAGTTTATGCGTCATTGTTTCATTGACCAGCACCCGTAAAACAGTATCATTGTCCATGCGCTTGCGGATACTGTCACCCGCCAGTAGCTGCAGGGAATACATCTTCATATATTGGTCATCTACCGCTTTGAATTCCGTTACATCGTCATCAACAATGCCGCCTTCCGGGTAACGGAAGGCCGTAAAGCGGCTACCGCCTACCATTGGGCCGGCCGACAGGCTTACCTCCTGTACATCCGGCATGGCCAGTAATTCTTCGCGCAGGAGATCCTGTTTTTTGTCGTCCGGAATGCCAACAGAGATCACGGCTGTTTTATTGAATCCAAGATCCTTGTTTTGCAGAAAGTCCATCTGGTAGCCTACTATCAGGGTACCCACAATCAACAACTGCGAAATACCAAACTGCGTGGATACCAGTATCTTTCTTAAAGCCAGTCCTCTGAATGTTACACCCGTATTGCTTTTGAGTGCTGCTACGGGTTGGAACGCCGATTGCACGAATGCAGGATACAATCCGGCTAAAAGTATAACCGTTACCGTTATACCTGCTACAACTCCGAGTATAACAGGTTGCATCAGCTGCGATACCTCTATTTTCAGGTTCATCCAGGACGAGAGGTAAGGCAGCAACAATACGGCTGCAACAAAGCCCAGGACCACGGCGGTTACCACCAGCAGACCGGTTTCCGCAAGAAATTGCCGGATCAGCTGAACGCGGTAAGCACCCAGCACCTTGCGTACACCTACTTCTTTGGCGCGGCTGATGGCCTGCGCCGTTGCCATATTGATAAAATTGATGCAGGCGGTGAGAATAATGAATAATGCTACTATGGCCAGTCCCCAGTAAATAGAGCGGCTGGTGGTAGGACTGGCGGGGTTTCCCAGGTAGCGCTGGTCAAAATGAATTTCTTTCAACGGTTGTACCAGCAACTTCGCTTTGCCGGCAATGTCGGCGCCCCAGTTTTTTGCAATAAAACCCTGCATCCTGTCCTGCAGTTGTGCTGCGCGGTAATGCTCCGGCAGCACTACATAGGTGATACCTCCCTGGATATTAAAAAAGGGGCGATGTGCTACGTCTTTATCTTTGATGGTTTCATAAGATACCATGAAGAGGAAAGGTTGACTGGTATTGGGAGGCACGGCTTTTATTACGCCGGTTACCCGGAGGTTGAAATGATCTTCCAGCTGAATAATCTGGCCCATCGGATCTTTGTCACCAAAATATTTGTGGGCGATACTTTGGGTCAATACTACCTGGTTGGGTCCGGCCAGTGCTGTATTGGGATCCCCGGCCATCCAGGGGTAGTCAAATATCTTAAAGAAGGAGTTATCAGCAAAGGCAAATCCTTTTTCGAGGTAGGTAACGTCTCCGGCTTTTACCTGCCCGTTCTGTTGGTAAAGATATTGCGATACCTGCTCCAGCTCCGGGAAATCATTGCGGAGGGCGGGTACTACGGCCATAGACGTGCTGGGATTAAAGTCCAGCGCGTTTAATGTGATGCGGTAAGTCCGGTCTGCCTTTTTAAAGTCGTCGTAATTCAGTTCATCCTTTACAATCAGGAAAATAAGCAGGCAGGCCGCAATGCTTATGGTTAAGCCGGTAACATTGAGGAAGGTATAGGATATATTTCGCCTGATGGTTCTGAAGGCTATTTTCAGGTAACTGATGAACATAAGCTGGGTTTTACGTGGACTTACACCCGCGCGAAGCAAATGCCATTTATTAAATCGCTGATTATCAGCTTAAAAAGGAGAGAAGGAGCCTTAAAGTGTCCAGTTTTGAAAAAATAAATGTCCGTTTCCGGACATTATTTTAATAATTTTTTTCTTAAGGAATACACGTAAAAGTCTTCCACTTTTTTACGCGCCCAGGGAGTTTTGCGTAAAAACTTCAAACTGCTCTGTACCGATGGATTGCTGATAAAGCAATTAATTCTTACCTGGTAGCCCAGTTCTTCCCAGCCATAGCTCTCATAAAGATGTGTCACTATTTTCTCTAGTGTAAGTCCGTGCAATGGATCATTGGAAGCGCCTGGTGTTTGCATGTTGTACCGTTTTAGTGCCTCAAAGATAAGCATATCTATAAAGATGCCCGCATGGTCACATGAAAGGGCACTTCAATCTGCGCCCGGGAATTATCCAGTATCAGTTGTGCCGCCATTTCTCCCATCGACTTAAAGTCCGTAGAAATAGTGGTGATGCCATCGAGGATGAATTTTTTCAGCGGCGTTTCATTGTACGAAATAATCCCTACATCCTTGCCTATCCGGAGGTTCAGGGAAAGGATTCTTTCCATCAGCGATACGAGGTCGTTTTCCCGCAGGTTGATATAAACGTCTCCCGGTTGAATATCTTCTTCCGAAATATCATTTACTTTTTTACTGTTAAAGGCATAGTTCTGGCAGAACTGCATAAAGCCTTCATAAATTTCTTCCGGGTAGTAGGTGTTTTCCGGGTAAATAATTTTCATGGTGTGATACTGTTGGAGCTTGTCCCTGGCCTGTTCGAGCGCACCATAAATATCTTCCTGGAAATTTTCATACACCGCGCCATATTCGCCGGTTACGCCTTTCAGCTTTTTATCCAGCAGGATCAGTTTCTCTTTCGGGATGGTATTGATCACTTCATCCACATGTTCCCAGCGCTCCCGGAAATGAGGGAGGATCACGATATGGGTATATTCATTAATATTCTGTGACAATAGTTTTTTGAATAAACTAAAGTCGCTGTTATAGATATAGAAATCAATATTGGCCTGCTCTCCCAGCTTATCTGCAAAGGAATCGTAAATTATTTTTTTGTGTTCGCTCAGTTTGTTGAACAGTAAAAGTATCTTGTATTGCTGATCAAGGTTGGTTTGCTGTACGTAGTACCCCTTGCCAGGCACAGACCCCAGGATCCCCAGGCCTTTCAGGTATTTGTACGCTTTTTCTGCGGTATCCCTGGATATTTCAAACGCATAACTGACTTCATTGATAGAAGGGAGGATATCATCCTGCTGCACCTTTTTATCAACAATGGCCTTGATGATAGAGTTGGCCAGCTGATAATATTTAGGCGTGGCAGAGAAATCGTCAATGAACAGGTATTTAAAAATCGGATGTTGTTTCATGGTTCATCAGTATTTGATCCCGTGGAATAAGCTACCAGGTGCTTACATGGCTGTTTTCCCGGCAATGATAGTGATTTAATTCTACAATTACTACCGGATGCCGGAACCATGACAGTCCATGACAGTTCTAAAAGTTACATGTTTTATTTTTATGGAACATTAGTTTTCCACGTTACAAATTACTACATCATTATGCAGGCTTTATTGGGAGTTTTATTCCACTTTATAGGTGGATTTGCGTCCGGAAGTTTTTATATCCCCTACAAAAAAGTAAAGGGATGGAGTTGGGAGAGTTACTGGATTGTGGGCGGTATCTTTTCCTGGCTTGTGGTACCATTACTGGCGGCCTGGCTTACGGTGCCGGGTTTCATCGATATCATCAGTCAGGCAGAAGGCAGTGTACTTTTCTGGACTTATTTCCTGGGTGTTTTATGGGGAATTGGCGGGTTAACCTTCGGTTTGTCTATGCGTTACCTGGGCATGTCGCTGGGTATGGCAGTGGCCCTGGGCTTCTGTTCTGCCTTTGGCGCGCTGATTCCACCTATTTACCGGGGTTTATTTACAGATGATCCCAATACTTTTGGCGCTATGTTGCACAGCAGCAGAGGTTTATATGTATTATCCGGCGTAGTGGTTTGCCTGGTAGGTATTGCGATCTGCGGAAGGGCGGGGATGCTGAAGGAAAGGGAACTCACCGGTGAACAGAAAACTGAGAGCATCCAGGAATTCAATCTACGCAAAGGGCTGGCAGTAGCCATTGTTTCCGGTATTCTGAGTGCCTGTATGAGTTTTGCGATCACAGCGGGTAACAGCATGGGAAAGGCGGCAGAAGCAAATAATGCCAATCCGCTGTTCCGGAACAATGTTATTTTTGTAGTAATTATGCTGGGCGGCCTCACTACCAATTTTATCTGGTGTATGCTGCTGAATAAACGTAACCGCTCCTTTAACGATTATACGAACAAAGGTACCCCGTTGGTAAAGAACTATCTGTTCGCAGCCATCGCGGGCACTACCTGGTTCCTGCAATTCTTTTTCTATGGTATGGGAGAAAGTAAACTCGGTAACGACGCCAGCTCCTGGATCCTGCATATGGCCTTTATTATCCTCATTTCCGGTATGTGGGGTTTTGTGCTGAAGGAATGGAAGAACGCCAGCAGAAAAACATTCATCGCTATTTCACTCGGTATATTCACTATCATTCTATCCGTTGTCCTTGTGGGATATGGTAATTCACTTGAAAATTAACCCGCAGCATTATCGCAATTAAAAACGTTAAAAATTATAGAGTATGTCTTTAGATGGAACCACTACGCAATTCAGGCATGTCAGCTATTTATGGGATGAAGCAACAGCCGCCTCCATGGCTGGTGATGAAGTTGCCTTGCTGATCTATCGTTCCAATTTACTCGGTGCAGATCTCCGGTTGACCAACTACGGCGGTGGTAATACTTCCTGCAAAGCCATGGCCAAGGATCCATTAACAGGAGAACCGGTAGAAGTAATGTGGGTAAAGGGTTCCGGCGGAGACCTGGGCACACTCAAAAAAAGTGGCCTCGCCGCTTTGTATGTGGATCGTCTTCGCAGCCTGCAACATATTTACAGGGGTATTACACATGAAGATGAGATGGTGGAACTGTTCAACCATTGCATCTACGATCTCAGCTCCAAGGCACCTTCCATTGATACCCCCCTCCATGGATTTCTCCCGTTCAAACATATTGACCACCTCCATCCGGATGCTGCCATTGCAATTGCAGCGGCAAAAGACGGCCAGAAAATCACGCAGGAGCTGTTCAACGGCACTATTGGCTGGGTACCCTGGCAGAAGCCCGGATTTGACCTCGGATTGCAGCTGAAACAGTGCCTTGATGAAAACCCGGGAATCCGTGGTATCATGCTCGGCTCACACGGTCTCTTCACCTGGGGCGATACCGCTTATGAAAGCTATATCAACACGCTGGAGGTGATTGAGCGTTGCGCTGAATACCTCCAGGAACATACCGGTGTTAACAAACCCGTTTTTGGTGGTGCGAAAATACAGTCCCTTTCCGCTGATCAGCGCAAAGCCCAGGCCGCCGCACTGGCGCCGGTATTGCGTGGATACTGCTCTTCTCAGCAGAAAATGGTAGGTCATTTTACCGATGATGCCAGGGTACTGGAATTTATCAACTCCAATGATCTCGACAGACTGGCCCCACTCGGTACCAGTTGCCCGGATCACTTCCTGCGTACCAAGATCAGCCCGCTGGTACTGAATATCGCTCCGGATGCCAATCTCTCAGAAGTAGCTACCATCAAAGCAGGCCTTGCACCGTTGTTTGCCGACTACCGGGAAATGTATGCCGCGTATTACAATACCTGCAAACATCCCAACAGCCCGGCCATGCGCGATCCCAATCCTGTGGTGATCCTGTATCCCGGCGTAGGTATGTTCACCTTTGCAAAAGATAAACAAACCGCCCGCGTAGCTGCTGAATTCTATATCAACGCCATCAACGTGATGAAAGGCGCGGAAGCGATTTCTGAATATACTTCACTGCCCCGCCAGGAAGCATTCAATATTGAATACTGGTTGCTGGAAGAAGCGAAGCTGCAACGCATGCCCAAACCGAAAGCCCTTACCGGCAGAATTGCATTGGTAACCGGTAGCGCCGGCGGTATCGGTAAAGCAATTGCCAGGAAGTTTGCCGAAGAAGGCGCCGTAGTGGTGATCAATGACAACGATGCACAACGACTGGCATCTGCCACAGAAGAATTCAATAAACTGTACGGTAAAGATGTATTTGCAGCAGACCTGCTGGATGTTACCGATGCCGCTTCTATCCATAAAACATACAACACCGCCGTACTGGCCTTCGGTGGCGTAGATATCATCGTAAACTGCGCTGGTCTGTCTATCTCCAAACCATTGGAAGAACATACGGAAAAGGACTGGGACCTGTTGTATGATGTACTGGTAAAAGGACAGTTTTTAGTAACGCAAACCGGTGTAGAGATCATGCGCAAACAGGATACTGGCGGCGATGTGCTGAATATCGTGAGTAAAAATGCGTTGGTATCGGGTCCTAACAATGCGGCCTATGGTTCCGCAAAAGCAGCCCAATTGCACCTGAGCCGGTTGAATGCGGCAGAACTGGGTAAAGATCGTATACGCGTAAACGTAGTAAACCCGGATGCAGTTATTTCCGATAGCAAGATATGGGCAGGTGCATGGGCAGAAGGCCGCGCCAAAGCTTATGGTGTAAAGGTGGAAGAACTGCCTGCATTCTATGCTAAACGTACCCTGCTCAATGAAATCATTGTGCCGGAAGATATCGCCAATGCCTGCTATGCTTTTGTGGGAGGCCTGCTCAACAAAGCTACCGGCAACGTACTCAACGTAGATGGGGGAGTGGCTATGGCATTTGTGAGATAAAAACATTATTTTATCTGCGTTTAAACGATCACCATGAAAATTGAACAATATAAAATACAGGAACATAACCAGGCTGGTATGGCGGCCCAGCAGCGTGCATTTGATTATCTTTCGGGAGAAATAAAAAATGTACCGGAAATATTGCAGCAGTTGATGGCCTTCCAGGTGGGTATTCCCAGCTGGGCCCTTGGCACCGGTGGTACCCGCTTCGGCAGGTTCCCCGGTGGTGGCGAACCACGCAACCTGGAAGAAAAGATAGAAGACATTGGCTTGATACATCAGTTGAACCAGTCCAGTGGCGCCATATCCCTGCATATTCCATGGGATATTCCTTCTAATCCGACGCATATCAAAACCATGGCCGCCCAGCACGGACTGCGCTTCGATGCCATGAATTCAAATACCTTCCAGGATCAGCCGGGACAGGAGCATAGCTATAAATTCGGCTCGCTGCAACATGTCAATAAAGACGTCCGTAAACAGGCGATTGAGCATAACATAGAAGTGATCCGTCATGGTATAGAACTGGGTTCTGAAGCCCTCACGGTGTGGTTGTCGGATGGTTCCTGCTTTCCCGGTCAGCTGAATTTCCGCCATGCTTTCCAGAATACCCTGGAAGGCCTCCGGGAAATTTATGCGGCCCTGCCGGATCACTGGAAAATATTTGTAGAATACAAAGCAGCCGAGCCTAATTTTTATTCCACTACGGTGGGCGACTGGGGACAGTCGCTCCTCTACGCCAATAAACTCGGCCCTAAAGCCTATACACTGGTAGATCTTGGTCATCATCTGCCCAATGCCAACATTGAACAGATCGTGTCCCTGCTGCTGATGGAAGGCAAGCTGGGTGGCTTCCATTTCAATGATTCCAAATACGGGGATGATGATCTTACCGTAGGAAGCATCAAACCTTACCAGCTCTTCCTGATCTTTAATGAACTGGTGGAAGGTATGGATGCCCGTGGCATGAACCATACCACCGATCTCGGCTGGATGATTGATGCTTCCCATAATGTGAAAGATCCGCTGGAAGACCTGCTGCAATCAGTAGAAGCGATCATGATCACCTATGCACAGGCATTGCTGGTAGACCGTAAGAAGTTGCTGGCTGCACAACAAAATAATGATGTGGTAACCGCGCAGGAAATACTGCAACAGGCGTTCCGCACAGATGTAAGATCCCTGGTGGCTGCTGCCAGAATGCAATCCGGCGGTGCATTAAACCCGCTGGCACTCTATCGTTCAGAGAAAGTGAGAGAACACCTGATCCGTGAAAGAGGCGCTAAAACTATGGCGACTGGTTTGTAATTTAAATGTGTTTATGAACGAAATTCCCGTTATTGCCATCTTTGATGTTGGAAAAACCAACAAGAAACTGTTTCTTTTTGATGAACAGTACCGGATTATCTTTGAGCGGACCGCCCGTTTCACGGAAACCATGGATGAAGATGGCGCGCCCTGTGAAAACCTGGAAAGCCTCCGGCTTTCTGTATTTGACTCCCTGAGGGAAGTATTCAGTAGAAAAGATGTGGTGATCAAAGCCATCAATTTCTCTACCTATGGTGCAAGCCTCGTTTACATTGATGAAGAAGGGCGCCCATTAACTCCGCTGTATAATTACCTGAAAGAATATCCTGCTGCATTAAGCGAGCAGTTCTATCACAACTATGGGGGAGAGGCTGCATTTTCTGTGCAGACCGCTTCCCCCGTGTTGGGCAGCCTTAATTCCGGGATGCAGTTGTACCGCCTGAAGTATGAAAAACCGGAAATATTCGCGCAGATAAAATATGCATTGCATCTGCCGCAATACATGAGCTACCTGCTGTCGGGCGTTCCCTGCTCTGATATGACGAGCATCGGTTGCCATACCAATTTCTGGGATTTTAAGCAGAACAACTATCATCCATGGGTGATAAAAGAAGGCGTGCTGGAAAAGCTGGCGCCATTGTACTCCTCCGGAGATGTAATGCCCGCCGCCTTTCCGGGAAATAACTATGCCGTTGGCACCGGACTGCACGACAGTTCTGCCGCCCTGATTCCGTACCTGGTGAACTTTCATGAGCCATTTGTGCTGATCTCTACCGGCACCTGGTGTATCAGTCTTAATCCGTTTAACGATACACCGCTTACGCCGGAAGAACTGGCTGCCGACTGCTTATGCTACCTGTCGTTCCAGGGCAAGCCGGTGAAGGCTTCCCGCCTGTTTGCCGGGTATGAACACGAGCAGCAGGTGAAACGCATTGCAGCGCATTTCAACCAGCATACCGGCCGCTATCGCAGCGTGGAATACGATGGCAACATCATCCGTTTACTGAGAGAAAGAAATAAACAGGATACACCGCCGCCAGCCGCAGAAAAAGGCACGTTGCAGGTGTCGTTGTTCGGGCAGCGCAACCTGGATAGCTTTGCATCGGATATTGAAGCGTATCATCAGTTGGTACTGGACATTGCCAACCAGCAATATATCGCCACCAGCCGGGTGCTGAAAGGCGCCGCAGTAAAACGTATATTCGTTGACGGTGGCTTCAGCAAAAACGTTATTTACATGAACCTGCTGGCAGCCCTGTTTCCGGATATTGAAATATTTGCTGCGTCTATGGCGCAGGCTACTGCTATGGGAGCAGCACTGGCCATTCACCATGCGTGGAACAGCAAGAAAATGCCCAACGACCTGATAGAACTGAAATATTATTCGGTGACGCATGATGCTACTTTATGAAGTTTTGATTATCATTACGACCAATAAATAATACTATGCGTTCCCTCCTGATTTCCCTCTTCAGCTTTGTTGCCTTTGCTGCCAACGCACAAACCGTAATGCCTTTATATACCGGTCTTCCTCCCGGCGGTATTGCCGGTCCGGATGAAGAAATCACCGATAAGGAAAATAACCGGGCTTTGACCAGCGTACCCACACTGACGGCCTATCTGCCGTCGAAGGAAAAGGCGACCGGTACAGCGGTACTGATCTGTCCGGGCGGTGCCTACACCTGGGTGGTATTGCAGAAAGAGGGATTGGATATCGCGGCATATTTTCAGCAGCAGGGAATTGCCGCCTTTGTGCTGAAATATCGTTTACCCGATGATAAGATCATGCAGGATAAGAGCAGTGGCCCGTTGCAGGATGCACAGGAAGCCATGAAGATCATCCGTTCCCGCGCCACTGAATGGAACATTGATACCAAAAGGGTCGGGATCATGGGCTTCTCTGCGGGAGGACACCTGGCTTCCACTGTCGGCACACATTTCGACCGGCCGGTACTGGCTGCCAACGCAGGCCTCAACCTGCGTCCCGATTTTATGATCCTGGTATACCCGGTGATCAGTATGGAAAAGAACCTGACCCATCCCGGTTCCCGTCAGCGGTTGCTGGGCAATCAACCGGATGAACTGCGCATAAAAAATTATTCCAACGACCGGCAGGTGACACCACAAACACCGCCCACCATTTTGTTCCACACCGGCGACGATACCGTTGTTGATGTAGATAACAGTTTCCTGTTTTACCAGGCCTTGCGCCACCAGCACGTACCCGCAGAAATGCATATCTACCCGGAAGGTAATCATGGCTTTGTATTAAAGCTGCCGGTAGAAGTATGGATGCAGACGACCCTTAAATGGATGGGCCGCATGGGGATGCTCAACCCGGGCAATCCTTTGCTACAGGGTGGTACAGGACAGTTATACTGATTCTTTTCTCTATTTTGGTAATGCCTGTAGAGGCGCCGGCAGCATGGCTGCCCCGGTGTCCGGGAAAACTGCTGTCATCACTTTTACGCATAAACGAATTGCACGTATTTGATTAAAATAATCATCTTATGTTAAAGAAAACAATTGCTTCCATGTGTCTGCTGTCGGTAGTTTCGGCTGCCAGCGCGCAAAACGCATCGTTGCAGAAAGGATTTATAACCCCGCCGGATAGTGTGAAACCGAGTGTATACTGGTACTGGATGAGCGATAATGTATCTGAGGAAGGTGTAAAGAAAGACATTGAAGCCATGGTGAAAGTGGGCATAGGCCGTGCTTTTATCGGTAATATCGGTTATCCGAAAGAAGAAGTACCCTATGGAAAAGTGAAGTTGTTTTCCGATGAATGGTGGAAGATCACGCGAACGGCTATCCGCACAGCGTCCGAAAAAGGGGTAGATATCGGTATGTTCAATAGCCCCGGATGGAGCCAGAGTGGCGGCCCCTGGATCAAACCTTCACAGTCCATGCGCTACCTGGCCGGAGAGGAAATCCTGATCCATGGTCCGCAGCAATACGCGCAACAATTACCTGCTCCCGCCACAGACTTTCAGACAGTAGCCGTGATGGCTTTTCCTGCGCCACAGGCAGACGGGGATGATATTGGTAAACACCAGCCCCGCATTACCTCCAATGTGGTGTTTTCGGATATCGCGCAACTCACGGATGGCAATACCACCGCTGCCGCCAGCATCAAAACCCCTGCTAAAAAGCCGGCAGAAATAAACTTTGAAGTAGCCAATGATTTCACGGCCAGGAGCCTGGTTATTTACCCGGACACAAGGCCTTTTAAAGCGCAGTTTGAGTTGCAGGCAAAGGACGGCAGCAACTGGCGCACCATTAAAAGTTTTGAATTTGATCGCAGCAATCCTGCGCCCAATGTGGGATTTAAGCCTTATGCGCCGGTGGCAGTGTCGTTCAATGCCACCACCGGTAAGCAATTCCGCCTGGTGATCAGCGATGGAAATCCTGCACTCGCAGAAATAAAATTACTCAGTGCACCGCGCATTGAACGGTATGAAGAAAAGCAACTGGCCAAAATGTTCCAGACACCGTTACCGCTCTGGAATGAATACCAGTGGCCACAGGAGCCGGAAGTAACCGGCGCCGGTCTGATCATTGATCCGGCTAAAGCGGTTAATCTTACAAAAAATTTATCCGCCAATGGCACGCTGAGCTGGAATGTGCCGGCGGGCGACTGGGTCGTAGTGCGCTTCGGCATGCTGCCTACCGGTGTCACCAACGGACCCGCTTCTCCGGAAGGCATGGGACTGGAAATAGATAAGATCAGCGATACCTGGTCGCAACATCATTACGATTCTTTTATCGGTAAAATCCGCAACAGCATTCCTGCGGCAGAGCGCAAAGCCCTGAAATGGGTAGTGGCCGACAGCTATGAAACCGGCTCCCAGAACTGGACAGATGATATGGCGAAAGATTTTCAGCAACAATATGGCTATGATCCTTTGCCCTGGCTACCGGTATTGTCCGGCAGGGTAGTGGGCAGTCCCGACCGGTCAGATCGTTTCCTCTGGGATCTGCGCCGCCTGGTGGCCGATCGCGTAGCATATAAATATGTGGCAGGGTTACGTAAAGCCAGTCATAAAGATGGGATGAAGTTATGGCTTGAAAACTATGGGCACTGGGGTTTCCCATCAGAATTCCTCAAATATGGCGGGCAGTCCGATGAAGTGGCAGGCGAGTTCTGGAATGAAGGTACTTTGGGAGATATTGAATGCCGGGCCGCCTCTTCTGCGGCGCATATTTATGGCAAAACCCGCGTGGCGGCAGAATCCTTTACCGCCGGTGGGAATGCATACGGCCGCTTTCCCGCGCTGCTGAAGCGTCGTGGCGACTGGTCCTTTACAGAAGGCATCAATCATACACTGCTGCACGTATTCATAGAGCAACCGTATGAAGACCGGGAACCCGGTGTGAACGCAGGTTTCGGCACCGAGTTTAACCGTAAGAACACCTGGTTTTTCCAGGGAAAAGCTTTTGTAGATTATATCCGGAGATGTAACTACCTGTTGCAGCAGGGCAAAGCTGTGAACGACGTGGCCTATTTCATAGGGGAAGATGCGCCGAAAATGACCGGCATACGCAACCCGGAGTTACCTAAAGGTTATTCGTACGATTATATCAATGCAGAAGTGATTATGCAGCGTGTAGCCGTAAAGGATGGTAAGCTGGTACTGCCGGATGGTATGAGCTATCGTCTGCTGGTACTGCCACAGCTGGAAACCATGCGGCCGGAACTCCTGGAGAAAATTGCGCAGCTGGTAAAGCAGGGTGCCGTTATTTTGGGACCCGCGCCCAAACGTTCTCCCAGCTTGCAGAATTATCCGGCGGCCGATAATAAAGTGCAACAACTGGCTACGGAGCTTTGGAGTAACAGCCATGAATCACAAAGAAAGTATGGCAAAGGACTGGTGTTATGCAATATGGAGATGCAACCCGCGCTGGATATCATCCGGCTGCGAGCGGATGTGGCGCAGTTGCCCGAAAAGGTGCTGTACACACATCGCCATACGGCGGACGGAGATATCTACTTCATCACCAACCAGGCGGATCAGACAGTCAGCCTGTCGCCCGCTTTCCGTATCAGCGGTAAGCAACCCGAATGGTGGGATGCCGTTTCCGGTGAAACCCGTGATTTGCCGCAGTTCTCTGTACAAGACGAGCACACCGTAGTGCCGTTAACGTTAGCGCCGTACCAGAGTGGTTTTGTGATGTTCCGTAAGAAGGCTGCCGCTCAAACCGGCCAGCATGCCAACTTCCCGGAAGGCACTCTGCTGGTGGAATTACGCCAGCCCTGGACGGTTACTTTCGATGCAGCAAAACGTGGCCCCGCACAACCGGTAGTGTTTGATCAGCTAAGCGACTGGAGCGCCAGTACCAATGAACAGATTCGTAACTATTCAGGTACCGCCGTGTATGAAACTACTTTCACCGCCGATAAGGTGCAGGGCTCCGCATTGTACCTGGATCTGGGTAAGGTAAGCGTAATGGCGAAAGTAAAACTGAATGGTACAGACCTCGGCACGGTGTGGACAGCTCCTTACCAGGTAAATGTAAAAGACGCATTAAAGCAGGGAACCAATAAACTGGAAGTGGAGGTAGTGAACACCTGGGTTAATCGTCTCATTGGCGACAGCAAACTCCCACCGGCAGAAAGAAAAACATGGAGTAACGTGAATCCATATACGCCGGAATCAGGCTATCAGTCAGCGGGGCTGATCGGCCCGGTGCGCCTCACCGCTGTTAAATACTAAACTCATCATACAGAATCTGAACACATGAAAATATATCAGCAGCTTGTAACGGTAACGGCTATACTGCTAAGTAGCATTTCTTCCCGGGCGCAGTTGCCACCGGTATTCGACAGTAGTCGTATGGCCACGGTCCAGACTACGCCTACCGTGCGGCGGTACCTGTCTCCCGAAAAAATTATATGGCAAACACCGGATGCCGGCGATCATATCCATAATGCAGCAAGGTTTTTACTGCCGGGGAATGGACAGGCAGACTTAGCCAATCAGAACATGTGTGTGCTGAAAAGCACCTCCACTCTGCATCCTGGCCTGCTCTTCGATTTTGGCAAGGAATTACATGGCGGCCTGCAACTGGTAACAGGTATGTATAAAAGCGGCAAACCGGTGAAGCTCCGGGTCCGCTTCGGGGAGTCGGTGAGCGAAGCGATGAGCGATATTGAACCCGGTAAGAACGCAACCAATGATCACGCTGTGCGTGATATGATTGTAGAAGTACCCTGGCTGGGCAAACTGGAAGTAGGGAATACCGGCTTCCGCTTTGTGCGGATCGATCTGCTGGACGATAATGCAGAATTACAACTGAAAGAAGTCCGGGCCATTTTTGTGTACCGCGATATACCTTATCTGGGTTCCTTTAAATGCAGTGATGAACTGCTGAACCAGATCTGGATGACCGGCGCTTATACCGTACACCTGAATATGCAGGATTACCTCTGGGATGGTATTAAACGCGACCGCCTCGTATGGATCGGCGACATGCATCCGGAAACCTCTACCATCAGCGCGGTATTTGGTTATAACGAAGTGGTGCCGAAAAGCCTGGATCTTTCCCGCGATATTACGCCGTTGCCACAGTATATGAATGGGATGGTATCGTATTCTATGTGGTGGGTGCTGATTCAGCGCGACTGGTACCAGCATACCGGTAATCTTGCTTACCTGAAACAGCAGGCTGCCTATCTGAAAGGCTTGCTGGATCATCTGTCGAAGAAGATCGATGCCAACAACAGTGAAGACCTGCAGGATGGTACCCGTTTCCTCGACTGGCCGTCGAGCGAAAATAAACCCGGTATCCATGCGGGTTTGCAGGCCATGATGATCATGACGCTCGATGCAGGCGCCGCACTCAGCAAAGTGCTGAATGATGAAGCCACGGTAAAAAAATGCAACGACGCTATTGCGAAGTTAAAGAAGAATATACCGGATGCAAATGGCTCCAAACAGGCCGCTGCACTGATGGCGCTGTCGGGCCTGGTACCGGCAAAACAGATCAACGATGATATTCTTTCTGTAGGTGGCGTAAAGGATTACTCCACTTTCTACGGCTATTATATGTTGCAGGCAAAAGCGAAAGCGGGCGACTACCAGGGAGGGCTAAACGATATCCGCAGTTATTGGGGCGCCATGCTGAAACTGGGCGCCACTACCTTCTGGGAAGATTTTAATATGGACTGGTTACCCAATGCTTCCCGTATAGATGCCTTGGTAGCGCCGGGTCAGAAAGATATTCATGGTGACTATGGCGCTTACTGTTACAAAGGGTTCCGCCATAGTTTGTGTCATGGCTGGGCTTCAGGGCCTACGCCGTGGTTAACGGAACATGTATTGGGCATTTCAGTGGCAGCGCCGGGATGTAAAGTGATCAGGGTAGTACCGCACCTGGGAGATCTGCAATTTGCCGAAGGTACTTTTCCTACACCATACGGACTTGTAAAAGTAAAGCATACAAAGCTGGCAAACGGAAAAATACAATCTGATATCAAAGCTCCTGCCCAGGTGAAGATTATCAGGGAATAGTATTTTATCATCATTGTTGAATCAGGCAGTCCGGTTTTTACCGGGCTGCTTTTTTTATTGTTGCAGTAGCAACCGCAGCTTCTTGTTGAAGTCGCCCAGCTTGCTGCCAAGTGCCTGGAAGAAGTCCGTGTCAAATTGCTCCACCGTTTTGATGGCCTGTCTGGCCAGCTTTTCACCGGTAGTGGTGAGTGCTACTGTTTTAGCCCGTGTGTCTGTAGTGTGCTCTTTTCTTTCCAGTAATCCCTTCGTCTGTAAAGTACGTAGTACCGTAGACGTAGTCATGGGATCTATTTTGGAATGGGCCGAAAGCAGAATCTGTGTAACAGGTTCGCCCTGTTGCATCAGCCACATGGTACTGGCCAGCAATACAAACTGTGAGTGGGTAAGATCATATTTCTCGAGGGCCTTCCTGATTTCCCGCTGCCACAGGCTGGTTACCTGCCACAAGAGGAAACCAGGGCTGTCGGCGGCTTCTTCTACGCCAAAGGCGTTGTCATCTTTCTTCATACGTTATAATTTACTGGCTACGCTTACCTGGTTCCGCATTTCTTCAGGCAATTTATTGACGATATCCTGGGCAACAATCTTTTTCCATAAAAATCCCAGTACACCGGAAACGGTCATGGTAACGGTAATCTTCAGGCCTTCCGGTGTTTCTTCAAAGGTATGATCCCCGTACATTTTAGCCAACGGAAATCTGGTGAGGTCGGTGAATCTTTTGTTAGGAATAATTTCAAATAATTCAATTTTTACTTTGGGGCCGCCTTTGGGTTTTAACAGAAAGGTATTTCCTTTTTCGAAGTTGCCGTCCAGCCTTGCATATTCAATACCCTGGTCCCAGGTATGCCAGTTGTTGACGTCTGCAAACAGTTTCCACATCTGTTCTTTAGTAGCTTTCCGGGTGATGATGGAGTGAGATTTTGACCACATAAAATATTGTTTTTGGGATGAATAATTATTTTATAAGTGTAAATATAATAAGTGTACTTATAATAAGCAAGTTTATTTTTTCGGGAGAGATGAAAAAGGAAACGGCTCCTCATGGGAGCCGTTCAATTTATCGATGCCTCCGGCGCTATGCGGAGGTGCAGTAAAGTTGTTTGAATGTTTATACCGCCGGATGTATCCAGGGGCTTCTGTAAGGCCTTTGCAGCAGGGCAGTGGCGGCCGGATCGCCGGTAATGATCCGTTTTTGCGGGTCGTATACCACCGGGCGTCCTGTTTGCAGGGAAATGTTGGCAAGAATGCAGCTGGCCGTGGAAATATGTCCTTCTTCTATATCTGCTACCGGGCGGCCGCCGTTTTTGATGGCGCCGAGGAAATCGAGCATATGCAAACGGGTGGCTGGTGCGGCATTCAGCTCAATAGCGGGTTCTGTAAGGTCTTCCGGGTACTTTTCCTTTTCATATACTACATCCTTGTGAATGGGCGTACCATTGCCTTCGGGGATAAAGTCGTACGACATGGTGCTGGCACACAGTGTTCCCTTCTCTCCATATAACTTAAAAGACCAGGGATACTTGGGATCGGCCGGTGTACCCCAGGTGCGGTGTTGCCATACGCAGTTTAACCCGTCATATTCAAAAATAGCCGATTGCGTATCCGAGATATTTGACTTGCCTTCTTTTTGTACGTAAATCCCGCCGGTGGAGCTGATCCGTTTGGGCCAGCCCAGTTGGAGCATCCAGCGTACGGTATCAAACATATGGATACACATGTCTCCCATAATACCGTTGCCATATTCCATGAAAGTGCGCCACCAGCGCACGTGTGGAATACCATCGTAAGGGCGCAGGGGAGCGGGGCCGGTCCACATTTCATAGTCCAGGAAGTCCGGAACTGCCTGCACTGGTGGATTACCGTTGTTGCGCATATGATAGTAGCAACACATTTCCACATGTGATATTTTGCCGAGCAGTCCTGCGTCTACAATATTCTTTTTGGCATCAATCAGATGGGGTGTGCTTTTGCGCTGGGTACCTACCTGCACTACTTTGTTGTATCTGCGTGCCGCAGCCACCATGGCTTCTCCTTCTATTACATCAACGCTGATGGGCTTCTGTACATATACATTGGCGCCGGCTTTGAGTGCCTCGATGGTTTGCAGTGCATGCCAGTGATCGGGTGTGCCGATCAGTACTATGTCCAGCTCGTTTTCAGACAGCAGTTTGCGGTAATCGCTGTACAGGCGGGGTGTTTCCCCGGAGGCCTGCCGTTTGCGCACCATGTCGGCGGCGCCCTGGAGCATATTTTTATCCACGTCACAAAGGGCCACCACTTTTACAGGGGCCACCTGTATCAAACGGAATAAATCGCTTTTGCCATACCAGCCGGTTCCGATCAGCGCTACGCGCAAGGGTTTGGCGGGATTGATAAAATCCAGGGCACTGGCGCCGATAGCTGAAAGCGCCAGGGTAGCCGTGGCCCCCTTCAGGAAACGGCGACGGTTAATGTTGAAATTCTCCATAGCGTGGAATAATTAAATAAGGTTTACAGTACTATAGAGGAGAAAGATAATAATTCAGGAGAAGAAATTATAGCCCGTATATAATATAATCAGGACCAGTTCCTGGCCGTTGAATTCTTTGCGGAGAATGGCCAGCGCTTTGCCGATATGCTTTTCCACCGTATTCACGGAAATGCCTAATCGTTCTGCTATGCCTTTATTGGAGAGCTGTTCAAACCGGCTGAGCTCAAATACCTCGCGGCATTTTTCCGGCATCTGCGTGAGGGTTTGGCGGAAACGCTGTTCCAGCGCTTTGCCGTCGATGTTGGGTTGGAGGATATGTTGGGTAGCCTGGGTAGCGGCTATCTGTTCATGATGTGCCTCATGGATCAACCGGTTACGGAAATCATTCAGGATCCTGTTCTTCAGGCTTGTCAGCAGGTAAGGCTTCACCGGCAGCCGCTGATCCATCACATGCCTGCGTTCATAAAAACGCACAAATACCTCCTGCACGGCGTCATCTGCCGCAGCCCGCGACCCCAGGCGCTTGTAGGCAGCCCGGTACAGTACATCGATGTAACGCTGATATAGTGTTTTGAAGGCGGATTCATCGTCCTGCTTCATGGCACGCAGCAGGTGTTCATCAGGTAAGGCAATATATTTATCAGTCGGTTCAGACATCATCACGGTCAGATTACAGGTTCACGCACGAAAAGTATTTAAAAAAATTGAGAATCGGGAGAATAGTTATCAAGAGCCCTTTATTTCCCCGGAAAAATTTTTTTTCATGTTGGAATGGCGGTAAACTTCCGGTTATGTGTTTACATAGAAAGACATCCACCTTATGAACGCAAAAAAATTGGCCGAACTCCTGCAAAAGTACCAGGATGGCCAGTGTACGGAAGAGGAGCGTATCATCATAGAAAAGTTCTACCAGGACTTCGACGCGGAAGAGGATCAGCTGCCCGCCCAAAGCGAGATGCAGCCTGCCTATGATGCGCTGTACCAGCAGGTATTAGGACAGGTAAAAGAGATACCGGTGATCGGTACACAACCATTCCGTTATCGCAGGTGGGCAGCGGCGGCAGCCATATTGCTGCTTTGCGGCGCTGCTGCCTGGTTCTTCTTACAGCCACGGCAAATGGCGCCGGCCAGTGAAAAAGCCGTCGCCCGTCAGACAGAGAAAGCAAAGAAACGCTTTATCAAACTGCCGGACGGAAGTACGGTGTTGCTGAATGATCGCAGTGAATTAAAATACCCGGCCAGTTTCTCCGGAGCTGCCCGCGAAGTGTATCTCAGCGGGGAAGCCTATTTCGATATTGTGGCCAGTAACCACCAGCCATTTGTGGTGCATACCGGTAAAGTGGCCACCACCGTTCTCGGAACGGTATTCAACATCAAAGCCCTGCCGGGCGAGGAAGATGTGACAGTGACCGTGGAAAAAGGAAAGGTAAAAGTGGAGGCTGATGGCAAACCATTGGGAATAGTGGCTTCCAATCAGCAGTTGTCTGTCAGCAAAGTGGATGTCCGCTATCTTAAAAACGATTCAGTCAATGTAGACCCGGTAGTACACTGGGTGAAGCAAGACCTGGTGTTTGATAATACCACCTACGAAGAGGCCGCGCAGGTACTGATGCAGCAATATGGTATCCGGATCGAGTTCCGGAACACGCACCTGCAAAACTGCCGTTTCACTACGTCGTTCAAAAATCAATCGTCACTGGAAGATATACTGACGGTGCTTTGCGCCTTCAACCAATCGAGCTATAGTATCAAAGATAGTACTGTCACCATCAGCGGAGGAAACTGCCAATAAACGAATTAAAGGATAAGATATGCCACCATAGCGCCTATACACAAAAAAAAGCAACCCCGGGTGCAACCAGGATTGCTTTAGAGGTCTTAAACATTGATGTAGAACACTTAAAACCAATTGCAATTTATGCAAAAATTTACTCTTCTGCCCGGCGCAGATATACAGGGTCGTGCCCCGTATCCGCCCCGGAAAGTGGTTATCAACCAACGAACGCTGAATCTGTTTATGAGATTAAATGTAATCGCAGCTGTTATTACCTTTTCCAGCACTCAACTGCTGATGGCATCCACCGGTAAGGGACAGGAAATGGCCAAAACGGCTGTTACGCTAAACATACAGCACGAGTCACTCAATGATGCCTTGTTGCGCATAGAACGCCTCGCAGCCGTACGTTTTATCTACAGCCAGGAGCAAGTGGCTGCCTTTAACAATGTGAGCATTCCGAAAGGTACCCGCTCTGTATCTGCACAACTGGACCTGCTGTTGGCGGAAACACCGCTGCGCTACCGCGTAGTGAATGATCATATCATTATCTATAACCCGGCGGCAGAAACTACCCCGGCAGCTACTTCTGCCGTGGTGAAAGACGACGGCATTATCCGGGGTAAGGTGACTGATGCGAAAGGAGATCCGGTAGTAGGCGCCACGGTACATGTATCGGGCACCAGCCAGGGCGCTACTTCAAATACAGAAGGCGTGTACATCATCAAAGGATTAAAACATGGGAACTATACCATCGTAGCGTCTTCGGTGGGTTTTGAAAAAGTATCGAAAACCGTTACCGTAGGCGATAAGGAAACACTCCTGAACATTTCTCTGCCGGACGGACTCAATCCACTTAATGAAATTGTGGTAGTAGCTTACGGTACCCAGAAGCGTTCCAGCTTTACCGGTTCCGCCGCTACCCTGAAAGCGGAAGCCTTCCAGGGTTCCAGCCGTGTTTCCGTGGAAGAAAATCTCCAGGGGAATGTTGCGGGCGTGATTGCCAGCAACGGTAGTGGCCAGCCAGGCGCATCTCCCGATATCCGTATCCGTGGTATTGGTTCTGTGAATGCCGGCAGCTCGCCGTTATACGTGGTAGATGGTGTGCCATTGGCCGCCACCAGCCTGAATAACGCCGATATCGAAAGCTTCACGGTGCTGAAAGATGCGTCTGCCGCATCTATCTATGGCTCCCGTGCAGCCAATGGCGTGATCATGATCACGACTAAAAAGGGAAAAAGCGGTAAAACGAAATTCAACGCTTCTACTCAGTTTGGTTTCAACCAGATTGCCATGGACAACAACCAGCGTCCGCTGAATACCACGGAAATGCTGTCGCTCCTGAGAGAAGGTGTGAAGAATGCCGGTAAGGATGAAGCCTACCTGCAAACCCAGCTGAAAAATGCCAATATCGACACTACGGTTAACACAGACTGGTTTGACGTACTGACCCGCAACGGCCAGTACCAGCAATACGATCTCTCTGCCAGCGGCGGAACAGAAAAAAGCAACTTCTATGCATCCGGTAGTTATTATACCACCAAGGCCGCACTGGAAGGCAGTCAGTTCAAACGCGCTACCGGTAACCTGAAATTCAATAACCAGGCTACTGACAAGCTATCGTTCCGTATTGGTATGCAGCTGAATTACCGCCAGAAAAACCAGCAGCCGGATGAAGGCTCCAATGGTAACCCGGTGCGTATGTACAAACGTTACATGCCCTGGCTGCGTGTATACGGCGCCGATGGTTTCTACGACCTGAGCTATCAGAATAAATATAATCCGCTGGCAGTGGTAAAGGAAAACTGGAACATTGTATCCGACTACGGCGCATTGGGTAATGCCAGCGCAAAGTATGAATTCAGTAAATCACTGAGCATTGAAAATCAAGCCAGCATTGACTTTAATTACAATGATCAGCAGGTTTTCTATAAAAGCGGTATCGGTACTGCACGTACCAACGGGGGAGAAGCGTATTACTATACTTACAGAACGCTCAACTGGGTAAATACAAGCATTCTCCGTTATAATAAAGATTTCGGTCAGCATGGCATCAACGCATATATTGGTTACGAAGCCCAGAAAGTAAGTGGCTCCGGTAACAGCGCCGGTGTACAGAATTTCCTGCCGGGTACCTATACCATGGATAACGCGGCTATTGCCACCAATGCGGGTTCCAGCCAGGCGGAAAACTCCCTTAACTCTGTATTTGCCAATGCCGCCTATAACTACCGTTCCCGTTATTATCTCAGTGCTTCAGTACGCAGAGATGGTTCCTCCCGTTTCGGTAAGGAAACCCGGTTTGGTAATTTCTGGTCAGTAGGAGCTTCCTGGAACCTGGCAGAAGAGGAATTTATGAAATCCCTGCGTGCCGTGTCTGAACTGCGTCTCCGCGCCAGCTATGGTGTAAACGGTAACCAGGATATCGGTAACTATGCTTCCAATGCGTTGTATAGTACAGGAGATTACAATCAGGCCGCCGGTTACTATTTCTCCAAATTTGGTAACGCTTATCTCACCTGGGAAAAGAACAAACCATTCAACGTGGGGGTAGATTTTGGTGTACTGAGAAATCGTATTACCGGTACTGTTGAATACTATACCCGTAAAACAACGGACCTGTTGCTGGATATGCCTATTTCGGCTACCAATGGCGCCAGCAGCCTGTTATCCAATGTGGGAGGTATGAAGAACAGTGGTTGGGAATTCCAGATCAATTCTCAGAACATCATTTCCCGTAACAACGGTTTTGCCTGGAATACCAGCTTCAATATTTCTACTTTAAAGAATGAGATCCTGTCGCTGACCAGTCCTATTCTTACGGATGTATACGATCGTCATGTGGGTGGCGACTTTTACCAGTTGTACCTGAAAGGCTATGCAGGTGTGAACCCGGATAATGGTGAATCCCTGTGGTATACCGATGGTACCAAAACAAAAACTACCAATGTATATGGAAATGCGGTACAGTATGACCAGGGAAGCGTATTGCCGAAGTTCTTTGGTGGTCTGACCAACACTTTCAGTTACAAAGGTTTCACGCTGAGCGCCCTTCTCTACTTTAACTATGGTAATAAAGTATATGACAACTGGGGCTCCAATGCCAATGGCGACGGTGCGTCTGCGATCGGTGGTACTTCCAGTATTCCGAGGTATTTCTACGATAATCACTGGAAACAACAAGGTGATATTACCGATGCACCAAAGTTTGTATATGGTGGAACCCAGTCCGGTGGCTATTCTTCGACCCGATTCCTGTATAGCGGTAACTACATCCGTTTAAGAGATGTTTCCTTATCGTATGACCTGCCTGCCTACCTGATGAAAGCAGCACACATGGGCGGAGTAAGAGTATATACAAGGGCCAGTAACCTGTTTACACATATTGAAGACAAACGGATCAACTTCGACCCGGAAGTAGGTATCGATGGTAAAGCGGATCAGAACGCACCGATTTACAGAACAGTGGTACTGGGTCTTGATATCAAATTCTAACCGTCAAATTAAAAGCACATGAAACAACTGATATATATATGTGGCGCAGTGGGATTGCTCTTGTCGGCATCCTGCAAAAAAAGCTTCCTGGAACTGGATCCGAAGCAACAGCAGGACGCCAACATGGTGATCAAAGACTTGCCTGGCGCCCGCGCAGCCATCACCGGCGCTTATAACCTGATGCAACCGGTGGCTTATTACGGCCGTCATGCCATAATAGTACCCGACCTGATGAGCGATAATATTTTCATCAGCTCCGTCAACCAGAAACGTTACCTGCCGTTGGATCAATACATCACTATCACTACCGACGGTACTTCCAGCGATATGTGGCGGCAGATGTACAAGGTGATTGTAAACGCCAACCTGCTGATAGAGAAAGCATCCGCCAATGAGTACCCGGACGCCGATAAAGCAGAAGCGCAGTTCATCATAGGAGAAGCTTATGCACTGCGTGCCCTGGCTTATTTTGACCTGATGCGTTTTTTCGCATTACCATATAATGCTACCGCAGATGGCTCACACCTGGGCGTTCCCCTGGTGATCAAAAGCGGGACCGATAACACCAATATTATCAGTCCCAAAAGAAATACCGCGAAAGAAGTATATACGCAGATTGTGGCCGATTTCAACACGGCGATCAACACGATGCCCACTTCGCCGGTAGGCTTCAAATCATCTCTGAGGGGACGTATCAGCCACTATGCAGCCAAAGCATTACTGGCCAGGGTACAACTTTACAGGGGCGATTGGGCAGCAGCGGATTCACTGGCTACCAGCGTTATTTCCAAAGGTGGATTTACGTTGTTGCCGCGTGCTTCCCTCATCGAAGAATCGCGCAAGCAGAACAGCACAGAAGCGATTTTTGAAATCCAGTACAACATCCTGGATAACCTGGGTAGCGATGCACTGGTGAATTTCCTCTGGCAATCCGGTAGCTATGGCGACGGGCTGGCAACGGAAGATCTCTATAACGCTTACGCATCTACGGATGTAAGACGTGGTTTTGTTACCAAAGGCGTGCGTAAAAACGGAGAAAACCCGGCTTACCTCATTACGAAGTATACCAATACCACCAGTTACGAAGAGCCTTCCAGGGTAATACGCCTGGCGGAAATGTACCTGATCCGCGCAGAAGCCCGCGCGCATGAAGGACTGGATGGCCTGGCTGCTGCTGATGTGAACACCGTGGCGGGGCGTGCGGATGCTACCTGGGTGCCGGTTACGGCCACCGGCGATGCGCTGCAGGCAATCATCCTCAATGAAAACCGCAAGGAGTTTGCGTTTGAAGGCCACCGGTTATTTGATCTGACCCGCAATAAACTCGGGTTTACCAAATACCTGACCAACAAAACGATTACGATCGATAAAACAGATAAGCGCACCATTTTACCTATTCCGCAATCAGAAATGAATGCGAATGTGAATATGGAACAGAATGAAGCTTATAAGGCACGATAAACCAACCGTACAGTGAACGGTGTTGGTAAAAGGGTTTCCTGCGTAATGCGGGAAGCCCTTTTGCCTTTTTAAGGAGACAGGGAGGAAACAACGTTTATTCGTTGGCGTGCCTTTTCAGGATCTGGTCGATCATGGGCTTCAAAGTATTGTATTCAGTTTCAGTGAAACCCATGCTGCAACTCATTTTTTCAGGGATATCCGCCGCCTGTTGCTGTAATTGTTTGCCGGCGGCCGACAGGTGGATATGCACTACACGTTCATCTTCTTTGCTGCGTACACGTTTTATGAGTTTCTTGGCTTCCAGCCTTTTCAGTAGGGGTGTTAACGTACCAGAATCCAGCATGAGTCGTTGTCCCAGTGCTTTTACAGACAGGGCATCCTCTCCCCAGAGGGCGAGCATTACGAGGTATTGCGGATAGGTGAGATCGAGGGGAGCCAGTAAAGGCTGGTAATGTGAAGTTACCAGCCTTGACAAGGCATAAAATGAAAAACAAAGTTGATTCGATAATTTCAGTTGTTTCAAAGCGGCATATTTAACGATCCAAAATTAAGGGAATGTTTCCATTAATATCTGGGCAACCGCTGTGGAGGAGCCGGGATTCTGACCAGTGATCAGTAAGCCGTCTTTCAACGCATAGGAATGCCAGTCGTTTCCCTTGCTATAAATGCCACCCAGTTTCTTTAATTCATCTTCTAACAGGAACGGCACAACGTGGGTGAGTTGTACGGCTTCTTCTTCTGTATTACTGAAACCGGTGACTTCTTTCCCTTTTACCAGTGATTGTCCATCCGGGCCTTTTACTTTGAGCAATGCCGCAGGGGCATGGCATACAAAGGCTACCGGTTTATGTTGCTGATAGAAGTTTTCAATCAGTGTAACAGAGTTGGGATCGTTGGCCAGGTCCCAGAGGGGGCCGTGGCCGCCGGGATAGAATACGGCATCGTAGTCTGATGCTTCAGCATCGGCCAGCTTCATGGTATGCGCCAGTTTCTGTTGTAAGGCTTCATCCCTTTTGAAGCGGTTGGTGGCTTCCGTCTGGAATTCAGGCAGCTCACTTTTCGGATCAATGGGTGGCTGGCCACCTTTCGGAGAAGCCAGCGTTACTTCAGCGCCTGCATCTGCCAGCACGTAGTAGGGCGCTGCAAACTCTTCCACCCAGAAACCGGTTTTATGACCGGTGTTCCCGAGTTGGTCGTGCGAGGTCAGTACGATTAATACTTTCATGAGATGGAGTTTAGATCAAAGCTAATTCAACTTCAACGTTACCACGGGTAGCATTGGAGTAGGGGCAAACCTGGTGTGCTTTTTCCACCAGTTCCTGTGCCAGTTCGGGCGCTACATCCGGAATTGCTACCTGTAACTTTACAGATAACCCAAAACCGCCGTTATTGTTTTTACCGATGCTTACTTCTGCATTTACGGTGGTGGTTCCTGCGGTTACTTTCTGTGTTCTGATTACCAGGTTCAGTGCGCTGTCGAAACAGGCAGCATAACCGGCTGCAAACAATTGTTCCGGGTTGCTGTAAGCGCCGCCGCTACCACCCATTTCTTTTGGAATTCTTACTTCCAGGTCGAGTACGCCATCAGAAGATTTAACGTGTCCGTTTCTGCCGCCGGTGGCAGTAGCATGTGCCGTGTATAACTTTTCGATCTTTTCCATGTGTGATTATGTTTATTGTGTAAAATTAAATTGTGTGCAATTGAATTCCAAATTTATTTTTGAGATCTGCCATTAATTTTATCAGGATCAATATTTTAGGGAGATAGAAACCGGTAGCATACTATCTTTGTTTCAATTTCATCCCCATGAAGAAAATTCTGATCGGTAGCTTGTTAATCGTTATTGCCGGTATCGCCTGTAATAATGAACTTCCTGAAAAAATCTACAGCCCCGGCTCTTTGCCGTCTACTTATTTCACTATTGATACCCGTAAAGACACCCTGCTGCAAACGCCAACGGGGACCAGTATCTTTGTACCGGCGGGGGCCATACAGGCAGCAAAGGAGAAGGCCTTCCGTCTGGAAGTAAAGGAAGCCCTTTACACAGCAGATGTTGTTTTGAATGGTCTTATCACACAAAGCAACGACCAGCCGCTCAGCAGCGGAGGTATGATATTCATTCAGCCGGCAGATGACCCTTCAGCTGCCATCCTGAAACCCCTCACCGTAAAACTGCATACCAATAAAGTATTACCGGGCATGCTGCTGTATAAAGGTGTTGTCGGGAAGGACAGTATTATTAACTGGACGGAACCGGCACCTGTTCAGGTGATTCCTCCAAATGAAGACCTGGCAGCAGGTAAGCAGTTTTTCGAAGTAAACTGTAAGTCCTGCCACGACGTAAACAAAAAGTTCACCGGCCCTCCTTTATTGCATGTCACCGCAAAACATTCCCGGGAATGGCTGGAAGGTTTTATCCGTAATAATGCTGAAGTGCTTGCCAGTGAGGATTGCTACGCCAGGACCATTTACCAGGAATATAATAAGGCCGCCATGCCATTATACCCAAACACAACCTCCAAAGAAATGGATCAGCTCCTGACCTGGCTGGAAAGTGAGAGTAAGCGCATAGACCCTGCAGGCTACGAGCTCACACTCAAAAAAAGGGACAGCTGTGAGTTGTATCTTATAGTATCCAATCCACTGCTGATGCAGGCGAAATCTCCTATAGTGGATATTGTGCTGAAAAACCGGGCCCTTGATCAGCACTATGATTTTATGGTGAATGCTTTCGGTTGGTGGAATGCAGACAGGCTAATGGAAGACAATCCCGCTTCCCAAAAAAGTTATCTCAGTGTGCGTGTAACCGGTCCCGTTAGTAACACCACCCAGGTGTTCCTGGTAATTCCCAATGAAGGTGTCTTTTTACGTGGTGGCTTACTCAAAGGAACAAAAGATGAATATGGCTTCTTCCGCAGGGATGGTAATGGCTATCTTCCTCCAGACAAAGATGCCTGGGTGATGGTCGTAGATGATCAGCCGGGCCGCCTCCTGTTTGATTCAGCGGGTTTTAAAACAGGCATCAGGCAAACATTGCAGCTTAAACCACAGCTATCCTCTCCCGGAGCATATGAAAAAGCTATTCGTGAACTGGCCGGAGATCCGGCTGCCATCGAACGGGAAATGTTGGAGGAGGCCGTAAAGGATCGCTGGGAGATGGACGCCCCGGCAAGCGCCAGGTGGCCAAAACCCACTTCATATAAGTGTGGTTGTGATAGCCCCCGTTTATCTGTATTCTGATAGCTGCGTGCAGGCCTGGATGAGATGACTCTCTTCGTAATAAAGAATAGGGCTGTCCAAAATTTCAAGACAGCCCCCTTTTAATTCAGGCGCCTGATGGCGACATTTTTCATTTACGCGCTTCTTATTGCCTTCTTTTTACTTTTGAGATTTCCCCATCATTTTATTATTGTTTTTCTCCTTCTTTTTTAAATCCCGCTTGGTCATTTAATATTTATTGCTTTACTTTGCGTCATAATGACGTAAACGTATTTTGAACCCTGTACGGATATAATAGAGCAGTTAACCCCGCCAATTCCCGTACCCGCCGAAAACGAACTAAGATGAACAGAAATAAAAGAATCGCCATCGCTTACGAAACACTCGATATACTGGAAACAGGACAATACCTGAATCAACACCGGGAAACGGTACATTTAGGCGATGACCTGCAATCGTCCGTTGCCAATACAGTATTATATAAACCGGATGACTTTACCGCCGTGTTCAGCCAACGTGACAAGTTACTGTCATCATTCACCGGTGAACCGCCACAGATCAGTGTTACGGGTGAAACGACTTTTGCTGCTGCCCACCGGTTGATAGTAAAAGAAGGTATCAAGGATGTATGCTGCCTGAATTTTGCTTCCGCTAAAAATCCCGGTGGCGGCTTTCTCGGAGGCGCCCAGGCACAGGAAGAAGCACTTGCAAGAGCCAGTGGATTGTATGCCAGCCTGAAAACAAAACAGGAGATGTACGACTTCAACCGGCAGCACAGCAACCTGCTTTATACCGATCAGATGATTTTCTCGCCACGGGTACCCGTGTTCCGGGATGACCATGATCATTTGCTGGACATTCCTTATTACGTATCCATACTGACTTCACCGGCAGTAAATGCCGGCGCCCTCCGCAATAATGATCCGGAACGGGTGAAAGATATGCCGGCAGTAATGCTGGCCAGAATAGAAAAGCTGTTGTCCGTGGCCGTGATACAAGGCCAGACGACACTGATACTCGGCGCCTGGGGTTGCGGCGTTTTCCGAAATGATCCTAACGACGTAGCGGATTGGTTTGCACAGCAACTCCTACACAATGACATTTTTAAAAACGCGTTCCGGCATATCGTGTTTGCGGTATACGATAGCTCCGATAAACAGGTAAACCGGAAAGCATTTGACCAAAAATTTGCACCATATGTTGTACGATAATAACTGGCTGATCACAAAGTATCAGGCCAATGAAAAAATAAAATTCCTCTTCTTCTGGGGGCATCGCCCTTCAGCAGATGGCAGCGTTACACAAAGCTGTTTCAGTCAGTGGTGGGAAGCGCCTTTTACTGTTGAAGACATTACTTACAAAACAGCAGAACACTGGATGATGGCTGGTAAGGCAAGGATTTTCAACGATGAAGATATCTTCCGGAAAATACTCCTGGCAGATACACCGGATCAGGCCAAAAAACTAGGAAGACAGGTGAAGAACTTTGATCCTGCTACCTGGGATGCACATAAATTTGAACTGGTGGTACAGGGAAACTATCATAAGTTTTCCCAGCACCCCGCATTGCAAACATTTTTACTCAACACACAGGATCGTGTATTGGTAGAAGCCAGCCCGATGGACCGTATCTGGGGAATCGGTATGGCAGCCACCAACGAAAAGGTCCATAACCCCCTGCAGTGGCGTGGACATAACCTGCTGGGCTATGCACTCATGACCGTCAGGGATCAATTACAAACAACATGAACACAAAATCTATCAGTAAACTACTGAGCTTTATACTCCGGCATAGCCCGGAAACCATACAACTGCCGCTCGATGCCAATGGCTGGGCGGATGTAAATACACTCCTGCATCAATGCCAGGTGAACGGGCATCATTTTACCCGCGCGGAACTGGAAACAACCGTCGCAGAAAACGATAAGCAACGCTTTGCATTTAATGAAGATAAAACCAGGATCCGCGCCAGCCAGGGGCATTCAGTAAACATTTCACTGGATCTTCCGCCGGTAACACCGCCGGAATTTCTTTATCATGGCACAGTACCGAAGTTCCTGGCAAACATCAGGAAAACCGGTTTACAGAAAATGAGCCGGCAACACCTGCACCTGTCTGATGATCTGGATACCGCCCGGAACGTAGGCAGCAGGAGAGGAATACCGCATATCCTCACGATCCGCAGCGGCGACATGCACCGCAACGGATTCCTCTTTTACCGTTCAGACAACGGCGTATGGCTCACCGATGAAGTGCCGCCGGAGTACATCGGATAATTTCTTTGTTTTTTTATATGTACTTTTAAAGAAAAAATTATGTCGATAACTACAGAAGCAGAACTCGATGGCATGAAGAAAGTGAGTGAAGCCGTAGCCGTGACATTGAAAGAAATGAGGCAGTATGCCAAACCAGGCATGACCGCCAAAGAAATCGATGAATACGGTGGGGAGATCTTAAATGCCCTTGGCGCTAAATCTGCTCCCAAACTTACTTATGGCTTCCCTGGATGGACCTGTATCAGTGTGAATAATGAAATTGCACATGGTATTCCGTCCGACAAGAAAATATTAAAGGAAGGCGACCTGGTAAATATCGATGTATCCGCAGAACTCGGTGGTTACTGGTCCGACAATGGCGGCTCTTTTGTACTCGGTGAAGATATTCATCAGCACCAGGCATTGGTAGATACTTCCAAAGCCATTCTCTTTAAAGCTATTCAATACATTAAAGGCGGTATCCGCGTGGCAGATGTAGGCAAGCTCATTGAAACAGAAGCCCGCAAATCCGGTTATACCGTGATCCGCAACCTCGCCGGACATGGCGTAGGCAGAAGTTTACACGAGGCCCCGGACGATATCCTGAACTGCTATGTGCGTTTCAACCGTACCCGTTTCAGGAAAAACTCGGTGGTGGCGATTGAAACGTTTATCTCTACTGCGTCCTCTTTTGCCAACCAGAGCAATGACGGCTGGACCCTGGTAGGCAATAAAGGCGGCTTTGTGGCACAGCATGAACATACTATTGTAGTAACCGACCAGGCCCCCGTGATATTGACAGCTGCCAATGAGATCTGGAACTGATTATTTCAGTTGCAGGGTCACGGCACGGATGTTTTTCCGGTTGTCTGTGTAGGTAATATGCACCAAACCATCTGCGGTGGCGATTATAGCAGGATAGCTATATTCGCCGCCTTTTCTCTTCTCCAGCTCATACACATCGTTCCAGTGTACACCATCTTTTGAAACAGCCACCCGCAGCTCATTACGGCCATCCGACCATTTACTGCCCCCACGGGTAGGGTTATAAACCAATGCCATACCGCCTTTGGGCAGATTTACCGCATCGATGCCTGAATTTGGATTGGGCAGGGTAGCAGGGCTTACCTTTGTCCAGCTGGCGCCATTGTCGGACGACCAGCTCTCTGCAATTACCTGTTGGCGGCTACGCATCAGTATTTGCAGTCTTCCGTCCGGATGCGTGAGGATGGTAGGTTGTATTACCCCGAATGTGTCGCAGTCGAGCGGCACCTGTTGCCAGTGATGACCGGTACTGTCGCTGATCTCCATATGCGACACCCAAATATTGTCTTTCACGCTCTCTGTACTGGAAGGATGCAGCAGGCGTCCATCTGACAGCTGTATGCATTTATTTCTAACGGGTCCCAGGAAGCCATCCGGTAGCTTTTCGGGAGATGACCAGGTGTGGCCGTCATCAGTGCTGTAGCGGGCCATACCCCACCATTCCCTCGGGCTGGGTCCTACTTTATAAAAGAGACAAAGCAATCCGGCCCTGGTGCGGAATAATACCGGGTTCCAGCAAGGGTAGCGGAGGTTGTCGTTGATCACTCCATCGGCTAATTTCACGGGTGGCTGCCATTTGTTGTGGTTAAAGCGCGAAGACCAGATCTCTACATTCTTACTACCTTCATCATCACCGCCAAACCAGGCGCTCATCAGTTCTCCGGAAGCGAGTGATACAATCGTGGAAGCGTGACTGGTGCGTGTTACAGGTACGGGCGCAATCAGCGCACTGCGAACGGCCAATGCCTTTGTTTGTGCAGATGCCGGCAAATACAGGGCGGCCGACAAAAATAGGGAAAGGTACATTTTCATGTTCAACGTGGTATAAGTGAGTTGTTAAAATAAGGAATGCAGGGGGATTATCATAAAGATTGGTAAATTTGCCGCCTTATGTCATTATATACAACAAAGGGAACCGTTACTATCACCTGTAACAAACGCCTGACACCATACCTGGAGCAGGAAGTAAAAGATCTGGGATTTACTGTGGAAGAAACATTCGTGACCGGTGTACGGTTGAATGCTTCGCTGAATGAGTGTATCCGCCTCAACCTGAACCTGCGTTGCGGCAGCCAGGTGCTCTATAGCCTGAAACAATTTGAAGCAATAGACGGAGATGAAATTTACCAGCAACTGAAAGATTATCCCTGGGAAACTATTCTTCCGGCTGATGGCTATTTCTCCATTACGAGCAATGTGCAGAATGATTCCATCAACAACAGCATGTTCGCCAATTTAAGGGTGAAAGATGCGGTGGTGGACCGTATGCGCGCAAAAACGGGTAAACGTCCGTCTACCGGTGCAGAACTGAGCGGCGCCGTTATTCACCTGTTCTGGAAAAATGAAAATGCAGAAATATTTGTAGATACCACCGGCGATTCACTCGCCCGGCATGGTTACCGTAAAATACCCGGTCGTGCGCCCATGCTGGAAGCGTTGGCTGCCTCTACGATCCTCGCATCGCGGTGGGACCGCAAATCTCCGTTCATCAACCCGATGTGCGGTTCCGGTACCGTAGCCATAGAAGCCGCGCTGATAGCCACAAACAGCCGCCCCGGTCTGTTCCGCGATAACTATGCCTTTATGCACCTGCAGGGTTTCGATGAAAATGTATACCTCGAAGAAAGAGGACTGCTGGAAAAACAGATCGTGGAAGTGCCCGGTCTGCGTATCATCGCTACTGACCTCAGTGACATGGCCATTGTGAATGCACGCAAAAATGCCAAAGCTGCGGGTGTGGAAGATATGATCGAATTCCGTGTATGCGACTTCGCCAGTACGGAAGTTCCTGAAGGGGGCGCCGGTGTGGTGTATATGAACCCCGAATATGGCCTGCGTCTCGGAGAAATTGAAGAACTGGAAGAAACCTATGGCCGTATCGGCGATTTCATGAAACAGCAATGTGGGGGCTATTTCGGATATGTATTCACCGGAAACCTGGATCTCGCAAAGAAAATAGGACTGAAAGCCAAACGCAGGATTGAATTCTACAACAGTACGATCGACTGCCGCCTGCTGGAATACGAACTGTATGCCGGTACCCGCGATGCCCGTAAGTTATAAATGATCGTTCCGGCAGGGGAAATTTTCCTGCCGGAATTCCCTTATAAAAAAAGCTGCTTCCATCATGGAAACAGCCTTTCAATAAACAACGAATTTCCGCCTTAAATCACTTCACTGACATTGATCGGCCTGGAAAAACTCTCTTCCAGTGAAATAATCGTTTCTGTTCTTTCAATGCCTTTAATATGCTGCAGGTCGTCCTGCAATATCTTACGTAATTCGCCACTGTCTTTGCAGATAATCTCCGCAAACATACTGTAGGAACCGGTGGTGTAGTTCAGTCTTACAATCTGTGGAATCTTCAGCAACTGTTTGGCAACACTTTCATACAGGGAACTTTTCTCCAGGTAAATACCAATAAAGGCCAATACATCATAACCAATGGCCCGCAGGTTTACCTGTAAGCGGGTGCCTTTGATCACACCCATTTCGTGGAGTTTCTTGATACGTACGTGGATGGTGCCGCCGGATACAAAGAGTTTCTTACCCAACTCTGCATAAGAGATACCGGCATCGGTTGACATTTCCGAAATGATCTGTAAGTCTAATTTGTCAATATTTAATGGGTGGCTCATTTTAGCAACGCTATTTAGAATATTTTCTAAAAATAGGTATTTTTTTGAGATAATCGCAAAAATGATGATAAATAATCTTGCCGTCGCCCGCCCTCCGGGAGATGACAGCCGGAGAGATTCCTTTTTTTTGCCTAAATTAAAGTACCGATTATTTATCCCTGGTAAATTATCATCCATGAAAGCTGACGTCACGAGTAGAACCGCGCAATATATGGCCTTATTCAGGGCCCTGGAAACCACCCGTTCAAAAGACCGGCGACTTTTTACTGATAAATTTGCCAGCTGGTTCCTGGACCGGCAGCTGAAAGTAGGGGTGTGGCTGTGCCATATACCCGGATGGCGGTCATTTGCCGAATGGATTATCCGGAAGAAAATACCCGGGGCTTTATCCTCCGGTATCGCACGTACGAAATATATTGATGATCTTTTGCAACAGGCGGTAGCACACGGTGCACAACAGGTATATATATTGGGTGCCGGCTTTGACACCCGTGGTCTGCGGCTTCCTTTTCTGCGTTCATTAAAAGTTGTGGAGATCGATCATCCCAATACCGCTGCCTATAAACTCGCCAAACTGCGTGCACATAAGTTGCCCGCCAAAGTATATTATTACCAGATAGATTTTAATAAGCAAAGTCTTGATCAGCTAAGCGCCCTGAACAACTTCGATTTTACGCTGCCCACTGCTATTATCTGGGAGGGCGTTACCAATTATCTCAATAAAGACGCGATTGACAGTACCTTTGCTTTTCTGCAACGCTTTGAACCCGGTTCCAGAGTCATTTTCACGTATGTGCACCAGGCAGTACTGGATAATCCTGCCGCTTTTTATGGCGGTGAAAAACTGTTGAAAGATGTAGCAGACCTGGAAGAAAAATGGACATTCGGATTTGATCCGGCCGCATTACCCGCCTACCTGCGCCAGTTTAATTTTCAATTACTCGAAGATCTGGGCGCAAGTGAATACCGCGAACAATATTTGCCCGCAAGAACAGAAAAAGGATATGAATTTTATAGGGTAGCCTGTGCGGAACGCACAGCAGAATAACGGGTGCTACTTTTAAGCATTTACATGTAAATACAGTTTCTCCTGCAACAACTGGCATAAGTCGTCAAACCTGGTAGGCTTGGTGACAAAATCTACAGCTCCCAACGATTTTGCCAGGATCATTTCCTGCTTTTCATCACTGGTAGTATAAATAATCACCGGGATATGTTTCAGGTCCGTGGTTGCCTTAATTTTTTCTAGGAAAGTCAGGCCGTTCATTAACGGCATATTCATATCGAGGAATATAAGGTCGGGTAGACAAGCCTGTGTACGTAGCAGATCAAACGCTTCCTGCCCATTACCTGCTGCGGCAAAGGTAATTTCGCCCCTGATGGTTTGGAGCGCGAGCTTGAAAAATTCCTGGTCGTCAGGATCATCGTCCACCAGTAACAGGGTTGCTATGTCCCGGTTAATGTTTGCGTTCATATTCATATCATGCAAGAGTGTAAATGTACATCTAATTACAATTATATGGATGAGAAGGTTAAAGGGGAATTGTCATTTTTTTAGCTGAACTTTTCCCCCGGTGTCTTGTTGTTCTATTGCAATCTGTAGGTTCAATAAAACAAATATCATGAAAGCAATCATCAGAACAGTGCTGTTTTGCACTGTGATCATAGCAGGTGCGTGCGGTACCACCGTTCATATGACCGGCACCTGGAAAGCCCCGGAAGCGCCACCGGAAGGGTTCCATAATATCCTTGTCGCCTCGCTTACTTCCAACATCACGGCGCAACAGGTCGTAGAAACACAGATGGCTGCTGCGCTACAAAAAAGGGGAGTAACTGCCGGCAAGGGGCTAGACCTGTTCCCGCCTAAATTCAATCCGGTGACGGAAGAGGACAAGAATACCGCTACCCGTAAATTGCTCGATGCGGGGTATACCGCTGTATTAACCACTTCTCTTATTAACCGGGAATCCCAGACGAGGTATGTGCCTGGCACCATTTCTTATGCACCTTATCCGGCATATGGCTGGTACGGTCGCTTCTGGGGATACTATGGCTACATGTACGGCTCGGTTTATTCTCCTGGTTACTACACTACAGATAAAACATATTTCCTGGAAAGCAACCTGTATGATTTGAAACAGGATGGTAAGCTGGTTTGGTCTGGTCAGTCAGAAACCTATAATCCCGGCAGCCTGGAGTCGTTTGCCAAATCCTTTGCAGGGCAGGTATCGGACGCATTGCAAAACGCGGGATTACTGAAAAAGTAATCAGTGGCTGTTGTCGTAATAGGTGTTGTCTCTTACAATTTTTCCCTCTTCTACGGTAAATACGGTGCAGATAGGAAGCTGCCATTTTACGCCGTCAGGGCCGGTAGCAGTAGAAATAAATTCTACGGTGATATGGTTTTTGTCGCCGTAAATATTCAGGACAGAGTCCTTTACATCGGGAAACATCTTTTGCAGGTCAGCGTACTTCTGTGCCGTTTGTGCCCGGGTTTGCAGTACGGGCGTTTTACCCAGTGAGGGATCCAGGAAGGTGGCAGTGTCTTTATAACAATCGGCCAGCTTTGTCCAGTTGTGATCGTTGAAGGCCTCAAAGAGTTCTTTCACAACTTGTACGTTGGCATTGGCCAGGCTACTTTTAGCACCGGGTTGCACACAGGCGGCAAACAGAAAAACAAGTAAAATTATCGGCAAAATTTTCATGCAGTATCTATTTTGAGTCTCTACAAAATACGAAGAAGCCCGTGAAAATGAATTTATAATTTATAAATTGCCTCCTTAACTGTAAATCAGGTTTTATGGAGATGAGTCAGCCCGATCCGGAAATGCTGCAAACGCTGGTGGTAATGAAAATGCCTTTCGGCAAGTATAAAGATGTGGTCCTTTGTGATCTGCCGGTGAGCTACCTGGAATGGTTTCAGCGGAAAGGTTTTCCAAAGGGGAAACTGGGGATGTTGCTGGAAACGATGCTGGTAATAAAGATGAATGGCCTCACCCAACTCCTGGATCCATTGAAGAAAAGAAGATAAAATAATCTTTCTGGAAAAATAAAAAACGGCTGGTTCCCTTAAGGAGCCAGCCGTTTTAATAAGATATAAAATTGGCAGTGTTATTTATCAGAACCAGCTGGTATTCTGTTCTTCTTCGTCAACAGCCCGGGTGGTGGCTTCTGCCGGAGCAGATACCCGGATTTCTTCCGTCACCACCGCAGGGTGGGCAGGATCTGTTTTCGGAACCGGCAATACGTTTTTACGGATGGCGCCTTCTACCACCGCACCTTCTTCTATTTCCAGTACCATGGCATTCACATCTCCCTTTACAAGGGCTTTGTTGCTGATATGGGCCTTGTTGGTAATGTAAACATCGCCATACACTTTTCCGTGTACTACCAGGTCGGTAGCATATATATGGCCACGGATGCTTGCCGTTTCACTGACTACCAGTTTGCCACTGGTCTTTACATCACCTCTTACATTCCCGTCGATCCGACCGGACACGGAGGCGTCTATACTACCATTTACGGAAACTGTTTTAGGGATACGAAAGGCTCCGGGAACAATTATATTGCGGAAAATATGTCTGACATTGATCACAAGTACAAATTAGAGGGTGATGGGATTAGGTGTTACGGTAGGGGTATGTTGCGCCTGGTCTTCAAAAGTAGACACAATGGAACTGGAATTACCCAGATCCAGCCCTACGCTTCTTTGAGGTTTGTTATCTGAAATTCTCAATGAATTGTAAAGATAACCGATACTCATGAGTTTTTCTGGTTCCGGGGCAACTTCTACCGGAATAAAATCACGGAATTCTTCTACAAAAGCATCTGTCAGTTCACGATAGTGAGCGCCACCGCCCATCAGGTAGATCTTTTCACAGGTTTCAAAATCCAGATCAGTGAAGTAACTACGCATCAGGGGAGATACTACTTCGCGATAGTATTGGGTCAGTACACCTTTACGCATATCACGCAGATCGATGCGTTTACGGTTGGTGAAAATAGAGCCTTTCATGAACGCATCATCTACCTGGTGTTCGTTTTTCATCTCCAGGTAATGCTTCTGGTTCAGTTCACGGGTCAGGTTATTGATGGCATAACGGATGCCGTGAGAACTGAAGCAGGTACGGTGTACCAGTCCATCGCCGGTGGCCATGCCGCCTTCAATGGTTCCGAATCCGAAGCTGATAGCGATGAAGTTATCCAGCTGCGGTTCGTCGATGGTTTTCTTTAAACCAATGATACCACCAACAATTTCCGGGATCACCTCGTACTTCTCAATATCAAACATCGCTTTCTTGAAGGATCCTTTGGTATTGTAGGTTTGTGTATCGTAATCGATCAGGAAATGTCTTTTACTCAAAAACTGCTCCGCCGCGTTTTTGTAAATATTGTAAGTGGAAAATGGAAATCCAACAGTCAGGGCAATAGGTTGTTGTACTTTATCAATGGTGTTCAGCAAAGCAGCTTTGAACAGTATTTCATAATCCTCCTCGGTGGGCGACGCGTTGGTTACCCGACCTGGATTGATACCACCCCTTTTGGCCAGGTTGCCGACCAGGTACCAGGCTTCATCCTTTTTAATTTTTAATCCATTGAGCAAATCCTTACTCGAATTTTCTGTGTTTCCGAATGCGGTTTCAAAAACGCTTGGGAAGCTGGTTGTAGATACTTTCATAGTGCTTTGTTAATAATAACGAATGTAAGCCGTGACTCTCCATGCAGGAGGGTTTTCATCGGGATTGAAATAGCGGTTAAAGATATAAAATAATAGAACAAGGGGATGACAACCAGTGAATTTATGCTAAATTTAATACAGCCCTTTTACATTTCAAAAGCTGCCTTACCTTTTATTTTCCGACCGCTATCAGCCTGATCGGCTGCGCAAACCACTCCTCCCGATAATAAACCACCTGCTTTACCGTTTTAGAAAGGTCCGCCCTTACCTGTACTCACCTTTATTTTCATTGATATGAGATATATCGTGTTGGCTGCGGGAGTATGTTTGCTGGCCTGCCACTCTTCACAGAAGGTTTACCAGGCGCCCGCCGTAGGAGCGGAGGCGCAGTTCGACCGGGGCCTCCGGCCGGAGAAGCATCCTAAATATCTCTTTGATAAAAAAACGATGAAAGATATGCAAAAGCAGGGCGCGGTATCTTCTTACTCATCCAAACGGCATAATACCGCACCTACTATTCCGCTGCCGGGCAAGGGAGCCAACGGGAAAGACAGTACGAATACGCCGGCTGATAGCCTGCGTGCAGCATCTGATTCTACGCGTATTCCCCTGGCAGATTCCACCCAGGCGCCGCCGGCGGATACCGCACACCTGCCTTAAAGAACACTATACTGCATAAATACCCGGCGCCGTCTTTCATCTTCAATTACTACGGCTGTCATGTGTTTCCGGGTCGGTACTCCCCACCGGGTATGTTAAACTTATTCCAATGGGCTACACCCTGTGTTCCCGGTTCCGGGTAATTCCCTATTTTTGATGTGATCGCTTTTTATTTAGCTTATGAGGAAATATTGCATGCTACCACTGGTGCTGATCCTGTTTCAGCAGGCCTTTGCCCAGTCCCCTTTATATATGCCACTAACCATTAAGAAGGCATATGAACGTCAGACCCGCAGCTATAACGGCGCCCCCGGTGCCCGGTACTGGCAGAACAAAGCAGACTACGATATCAGGGTGACCTTTGACCCCGTTACCAACGGGGTATCCGGCTCGGAGCAGATCCGGTATGTCAATAACAGCCCCGACACCCTGAGAGCGGTGAATGTCAAACTTTTTCCCAATCTTTTCCAGAAAGGGGCTGTCCGGAATATGGCAGTATCAGCAGAAGATCTCACAGATGGCGTGTCGCTGAAAAACCTCAAGGTAAACGGCGTAGCCAAACCCTTGCCCACAACTGTGAAAGGGACTAACATGAACATCGCCATCCCGGATTTATACCCGGGACAGACGGCACAATTTGAACTGAACTTCGCTTATATCCTGAATGAGAATACCCATATCAGGACCGGTTCCGTAGATACCGGCGCCTATTTCATCGCTTATTTCTTTCCCCGTATTGCCGTGTATGATGATATCAATGGGTGGGACCAGATCCCTTATCTGGGTATGCAGGAATTCTACAACGACTTCAGCGATTTTCGTGTAGCCATTACAGTACCCGGCAGTTACCAGGTATGGGCTACCGGAGATCTGAAAAATACGGCTGCCGTTTATAAAGATAAATACGTACAGCGCATTGCCGCCGCTGAAAAAAGTAATGAGGTAATTGCCGTGATAGACAGCAACGATGTAAAAGAAGGCTACATCACCCAACGCAGCGATAGCAACACCTGGCAGTTTGAAGCGGTCAACGTACCAGACTTTGCCTTTGCCCTGGCCAATCATTACCAGTGGAATGCTACCAGCGTGGAAGTAGACCATACCACAAAAAGACGTACCCGCGTAGACGTGGCCTTTAATGCTGCACATGCCGATTTCTTTGATGTGGTACATTATGCCCGTGTTACGGTCGACAAAATGAGTCATCATTTTCCGGCATGGCCCTTTCCATATCCCCACGAAACCGTATTCGACGGACTGGACCAGATGGAATACCCTATGATGGTCAACGATAACCCGCTGTCTGATAAGACACAGGCCATTGAACTGACCGACCATGAGGTGTTTCATACCATGTTCCCGTTTTATATGGGGACCAACGAAACGCAGTATGCCTGGATGGATGAAGGATGGGCAACCATAGGTGAATGGATTATTTCTCCGTTGATTGATAGCTCTATTGTAGACGACTACGGCATGTTGCCTTACAACTATATCGCTGGCAAGCAACAGGACCTGCCCATCATGACGCCTTCCAACCAGACAACAGATGCGTATGTGACCAATTCCTATCCCAAGCCTGCATTGGGGTATCTCTATGTAAAAGATATGCTGGGAGATAGCCTGTTTCTCAAGGCCCTTCATCATTATATTGCGCAGTGGCATGGAAAGCACCCGCAACCCTACGATTTCTTTTACTGCATGAATACCGGCGCCGGCAGAAATATGGACTGGTTCTGGAAAAGCTGGTTCTTTGATAACGGGTACCCGGATCTGGGTATTACCCGCGTGTCACAGAAAGGAAAGGAGGCTAATATTGAAATTACTTCTATAGGCACCAAGCCCGTTCCGGTGGATGTTACTGTCTTTTTCGATGATAACAGCTCCACTAAATTACATCGTAGTATTGCCTGCTGGGAAAAGGGAAATAAAACAGTATCTCTTACGTTTTCCTCCCCAAAAAAAATTAAGAAAGTAACCCTGGGAAGTACCTGGGTAGCGGATGTAGACAAACACGATAATGTGTACGAAGTAAAATAAAATGCGATCGCTTACAGCACATCGTAATAGAGCGAATACAATTTCTGGTAACTACCACCTACAATACCCAGGCCGCCCTGGGTATTGCTTTTTAGCTGGATAGCCTGAATAAGGCTGTTCAGCCCGGGATTACGCTTCACTTTCTCGTAGGTGAGCAGGAAGTCATAATACTCTTTCGAAACGGATTTTACATACACCAGCACCCGGCCCACCGGCGCAATGGCTTCCGCCGGACTGGAGCTGAGTGCAGTTGCATTGAGATAAAAATTGGTGGTCAGCGGTTTTCCCTGCTGTGTGAAAAGGATGCTGTTATAGTTTTCATTCAAACCGCCGATCTGGTTGTTGTCTGCGGTTTCATCCTGGGTATAGCAGGGAATCCGGAGATAGTCGTTCATATAGATACTATCTTTTTTCGGATTGCAACCGGGGAGGTTTTTTGCTATCTGGTAGAGGTCTTCGTTTTCACTTTTCCGGTAACGCACGCCCTGGTAGGTAAAGGACGTATCTACAGTTACACTTTGTTTCAGGGCTTCCATCACTACGTATTGCTTTACGCCGGGAATAGGGCTCACCGTAAAATGAAAACGCAATACCGGCCGGCCGTTGAGCAGGGTACGTACGGTATCCAACAGTTCTACTTTAAACGGCGGAGGAATAGTAGCCATGGCCGACACTGTTTTCATACCGGGCACCATTACCTGGAGCTTGTAGTTTCTGCCGGCATCCAGTGAATTTTTGCCGCGATAAAGACTCACCGCATTACTGGAGTCACGGACATAGCTCAAGGTTTCCAGCAACTGACCGTTCTTGTCCATGAGTTGCACATCGGCATTTTCCACCAACTCGAAACCGGTATTGATCCCGGGTCCTACGGGCTTACTTTTACCGACCCTTACTTCCGGCACGTTGTTGGCGACCAGCTCGCTATACACCACTTCTCTCGGAATAGCGTTGTTGCCGGGCAGTGGTAATTCCTGCTCACATCCGGTCATCAACAAACCACACAACACTGGTAACAATATAAACAGGTACTTCATGACTAAAATTTAAAAGTATAACTCAGGTATGGCAATGTTCTGAATAGACTATACTGATATAACTGTAACGGGTAAACGTCCGAATTGTCAAAATAAGAGAACTGGTCAAAGCTCACAATAAAAGGATTGCTGCGGTTATAAATATTGTACAATCCGCCGGAGATCACATGATGAAAGCGTTTTTCTGCGCCCAGGTTCAGCGTGGCACCGATATCCAGGTGATGTACAGCATGCAAACGATAATTATTCAGCCGGGCAATATAAGGGAGATAGTTCACCTGATAGGTGGAGAACGGAGAATAGCGCTCATCCAGGTATCCTTTGATATTCCTGCCCCAGTCGAAGTCCGGGAATATCTGTACCGGCAGTGTGAATGGAGCACCGGAAGCGTACTTCCAGGAAGTAGACAGGCTCCATTTCTCATTGAACCGGTATTTAAGCGCCAGCGAAAGATTGTGACGCCGGTCTTCTTTGTAAGGGAACATCTTACCGGCATTCAGCTTATCAAACTGCCGCCAGGCCCAGGATAAGGTATAGGAAAAAATACCGGTGAGTTTTCCCTGTGTTTTTTCTACCAATACCTCACTGCCATAGTTATAACCATTGCCGGCGATTACTTTTTTCTCCCAGAGATCCGAGTTATCGAAGATGTTCAGTACTGTATTGGTGGTAACAATATCTTTCAGTTGTTTGTAATAGAGGTTTACATTAAACCGCCATTGGTTGCTCCATTGCCGCTGGTAGGCCAGGCTGTAGGAGAAGGCATGTTCTGGTTTGATATTTTCGGTACTGGGTACCCAGAGATCGGTGGGCAGGTTGATCACCGGCGTTGTCAGCTGGTGTACAAACTGCGTCATTTTCGAAAACGAAGCCTGAATATATTGGGAGCGAGGTAGTTTCCAGCGTACCATGATCCTTGGCTGTGCGCTGGCATAAAAAGAAGTTTGTTGGGCCAGTGCGCCGAAATGTAGTCCCGGCCGCACAATCAGCCGGTCGTTCAGCAGGCTGAGTTCATCTTCCGCATAGGCGGAAAACTCGGACATATAGTAAATGGGTGCTTTCCGCTGCATGGCTTCCCCGGCTGAAATATTGTTATGGTATGCGGTGGGTGCAAAGTTATGATACGTATAGCTGCCTCCGAAGGAAATATGATGATTGTTATTTACTGCGTATTCTGTTTCATTCCGGAGGGCAATATCCCGGATCCTGGAAATACCTTTTCCTCTTACAAACAGGGAGTCGTAAAAGGAGAGGGGGATTACAGAGTTTTGTGTAAACAGGTTATAGAAACGGCTATAGGTGGCGGTAGTATTCGAGAATATTTTTGGATTAATCACCCTCGTCCATTTTACGGCCGCAGTGATATTGGTCCAGTCAAAGTTGTAATCATCAAACAGCTGGATGATCGGGTTTTCGCTTCTGATAAACATCTTATCCTGTCCCTTGTAGAAACTCACATAGATTCGGTTTTTGTTATCGATGATCTGGTTGAGCTTAAAGTTCACGTCGTAGAGGTAGTATTTACCATAGTCATTGAGGAGTGTACTGCCATACAGTACATCTACCAGGGATCTTCTTACGGAAAGGGAAACGGAGCTTTTGTTTTTCACGATCGGGCCTTCCAGTAAAATGCTGGCGGAAACGGGGCTAACGGTGGTGCTGCCATGCCATTCCTTCATGTTACCGTCTTTGGTCCGGATATCCACTACAGAGGAAAGACGTCCGCCATAGCGGGCGGGGAATGCATCTTTATACAAAGACACATCTTTAACGGCATCTCCATTGAAGATGGAGAATAATCCGAACAGATGGCCGGTATGATAGAGGGGCACGCCATCGAGCAGGTAGAGGTTCTGGTCGGCGCCGCCACCCCTGATCAGCAGGTTACTGCTGCTTTCGAGGGAGCTGCTGGCTCCGGGGTAGAGCTGTAATGATTTCAGTACGTCCTTTTCGCCCAGCAAGGCAGGAAAGTTGGATACGTAGCCCACCGGCATGTTGATGTAACCTGCCTGGGCATTGACATCTTCCTTTTCGCCATTCACCACCACCGTCTGTAACATGCCACGGGTTTCCAGGTGGATGTCCAGTTGTCCGTCGTCGGGTGGGGGCAGGCGTTGAAATAAGGGTTTATAGCTGATGTGTGAAAAAACCACTCCCTGACAGGTATCTGGTACCTGTAAGCTATAAAATCCGAAGGCATTGGTTTCTGTCCCTTTCCTGGTAACCGGGTCATAGACGGAGGCGCCGATGATCAGTTCATTACTGTTCATCTCCTTTACGAAACCGCTGATGGTATAATATTGTACCTGTGAACTTTCCCTGAGCAGGAAAATTTTCCCGTTCAGGGCCGCAGCCTGGATGCCGGTGCCTTGGAGGATGGCGTTCAATACTGCGCCGGTGGTGTGTTCGGTACCACTTAGCTGTACTTTTTTATTCAGGTGAAGAAAACTGGAACTATAGGATACATTGATCCCGGTGGCCTTCTGCAGATCCTGGATGTAGAAGAGAATAGTTCCCTGCCTGGATGGCGGGGTATAACTTTGTTGCAGTATGTCCTTTTCCCCATTCTGTGCCAGCAGGAATTGTGTAGGCAACAGTAACAGGAAAATAAAAAATATAAGGAAAAATGGTTTTGGTTGTCTACTGACTGATGACGATCGAATCGCCATTTTCTTGATAATGGAAACCAAGCAATAGTTGTAATTCATGCAAAACATCATCACAGGACTGATTCCGGAAGGTGATCGTAGCTTTTTGCTGCGATGCAGTTTCCCTGTATTTTTCATCAATCCTGATATCTTTTGCGTAAAAGTCGGCTAATTGTGGCAATATTTCAAACAAGCTCTGGTCATTAAATTGCAAAATCCCGGTTTTCCAGGCTATAAAGTTAAGATTGCTGTTGTCCCGGGCGTATAATTGCCCGTTGCCCCATACGCCACGCTGGCCACCATTAAGGATAACAGCGGTGGTATCGCCCTCTGTACCCAGTTTTACGCTACCAGAAGCAACGATAACAGCAGTGCTGTCTTTCCCGGTTTGCACAGTAAAAGAGGTACCAAGTACTTCCACTACGGATTTATTGGGAGTTTTTATGAGAAACGGATGTCCGGGATCGCTGGCCACTTCGAAGAAGGCTTCTCCCTCCAGTTCCACGATACGCTGGTCGTGATGATAACCGTTGATATAGCGGATTTTGGCACCCTGACGCAGGGTAACCATTGATTTGTCTGGTAATTCCAGGCTTTTTATTTTGCCATCGTTGGCAGAAAGTTCATGTTTTTTGAGGGTAGACCGGGTTTCCAGCCACCATGCACCGGCTGTCAGCAGCATGATAATAGCGGCTGCCGCAGCATATTTTGTATAAAGTATTCTAACCCTGGATGGTGTCGGCTGGATGGCCGCGTCCGTTTTTTGCCAGGCCGCCGCAGTATTGTATTGCCGTTGTGAACCGGCAACAGCAGGGCTGTCTTGCCATAATTTTGCAAGGATCGCATATTCTGTCCTGTTTTCGGGAGATGCCTCCAGCCATCTTTGCAACGCAGCTGTTTCAGCTGTGGTACATTGACCGGACAGATTCTTTGCGATTATTTCATGCAGATAGGTGTCAAATTGCTCCATAATACAGTGTGTGCTCTTCTATATAACGTTACATCATCAGCGAACCCTCTATCAGGGTATAAATATTTTTAACATAAAAAGGATCCCTACCGGTAAACCGTATTGCTGCAAATACTTGCGTAACAGTTTTAAAGCCCGTCCCATATAGTTTTCAACGGTTTTGGCCGAAAGTCCCAATTTGGCCGCTGTCTGCTGGTGGGTCATCCCCTGTATCCGGCAACAGTTAAAAACTTCCCTGCATTGTGGTGGGAGGTTGGCAATCGCTTCGTATATCAGTTGCTCATAGTAAGGCTTGGCATTTTCTACTTCCTTCGCCTGCGGATCTTCCGCTGTTTCCAATGTCCACTCAAATCCTTTATTCCCTGCATCTTCTGTATTCTGTTTGCGCAATACAGAAATTGAATTATTACGGACCGCCCGGAAAAGATAAGCCTTAATATTTGGAATGTCTATCAATTGCTGATGCTTTTCCCAAAGACGGATAAAAGTTTCCTGCACCACATCCTCTGCCGCTGCATCATCTTTCAGAAAACTATAGGCATAGTTACATAGATCGTTGTACTGCGAGTGAAATAACTCTTTATATGCCTGGTAAGAAGGTGATGTAATCATTTAACCTTCAATAAGTTTAAGTATATGAAATGATCGTTGCGAATGTAACCATCTTTTTGAAAACAACCACCATTTGAACATAATGAATATTATTTTTTTCAGAAGGGATAGAGGGAAATGAAATTCTCTGCGTCAGCAATATAACAGCTATCCCTATATGTTTTTTGAATGTTCTAGTTTTTTTTAGTTGTGTTTTTAAAACCGGGGTTGCATAGGTTTTGTGCAACCCTTCTTTTCTACCTCCCCTTGTAGTATTTTTGACCAATCCGGATTTACCACTAAGATGTCCTTATCAAGGGCATCTTATATCCATACCCTTCCACTTGTTTTGTTGTCCTTATTAGCCTGTACAATATTATTTTATCAGATTATAATGCTGTTTTAACGATTTTTTGCAATCCATTGCAATGGCCTGTAAATTGGCTCCCGGATTACCTAAAACACCCTCTGGAATGCAACTACATTGGACGAAACAAATTTCCACGGGCATATTACTGGTGGCTCTTACCACCCAGATGGCCAACGCTCAGCAAAAAAATAATATCTACCAGGACGGATGGATAGACTTCAACAAAAATAACCGCAAAGATATTTTTGAAGATCCCCGTCAGCCGGTAGACAAACGGATTCAGGACCTCCTTTCACAGATGACCCTGGAGGAGAAAACCTGCCAGATGGCTACCCTTTACGGGTACGGACGTGTATTAAAAGATGAAATGCCGAATGCCGGCTGGAAAGACCAGGTATGGAAAGACGGTATCGCCAACATTGACGAAGAACTTAATAGTCTGCCTTATAACAGGAAAGCACAAACGGAGTATTCGTATCCCTTCAGCAAACATGCTACGGCTATTAATACAGTACAACGCTGGTTTGTGGAGCAAACACGCCTGGGCATCCCGGTAGATTTTACCAATGAAGGTATTCACGGGCTGTGCCAGGACAGGGCCACACCACTCTGTGCGCCCATCGGCATTGGCAGTACGTGGAACAAGGCACTGGTAAGCCGCGCCGGGCATATCGTAGGCCGCGAGGCTAAACTGCTCGGCTATACGAATGTATATGTACCCATCCTCGACCCAGCCAGAGATCCACGTTGGGGAAGGGTAGTGGAATGTTACGGAGAAGATCCCTTTCTCGTAGCTGAACTGGGCAAGCAAATGACGCTCGGAGTACAGGACGAAGGCGTAGCTGCCACCCTGAAACACTTCGCCGTTTACAGCGTTCCCAAAGGCGGCCGCGATGGAGATGCCCGCACAGATCCACATGTGGCCCCGAGAGAAATGCACCAGATCTACCTGTACCCGTTCCGCCGCGTTATTATGGAAGCGCATCCCATGGGCGTAATGAGCAGCTACAACGATTACGACGGTGTACCCATTACCGGTAGCTATTATTTCTTAACACAATTGCTCCGCCAGGCATACGGCTTCACCGGCTATGTAGTATCTGACAGCGAAGCCGTAGAATATCTTTTCAGTAAACACCATGTTGCCGCAGATTATAAAGAAGCGGTGCGGCAGGTGGTGGAAGCTGGTTTAAACGTACGCACCAACTTCACACCACCGGAACAGTTTATTATGCCGCTGCGCGAGTTGGTAAAAGAAGGCAAGGTATCCATGAAAACCATCGACAGCCGCGTAGCGGATGTATTGCGCGTGAAATTCCGCCTTGGACTCTTTGACCAGCCTTACACTAATCCAAAACTGGCCGATAAAGGCGTGCATACGCCGGAAGACGAAGCATTCGCCCTGCAACTCAATCGTGAATCACTGGTATTGCTGAAGAATGATAAAGAAATGCTGCCACTGAATAAACAACAGGTAAAACATATCCTGGTAACAGGGCCGCTGGCTGACGCCACCACCCATGCGGTAAGCCGCTATGGCCCCTCCAATAATAAGGTGGTATCCGTTCTGGAAGGAATCCGTCAATATGCCGGCAAAGACATAGACATACAGTATACACCCGGCTGTGATATCGTCAACCCCGGCTGGCCTGGCACCGAACTGGTGCCCACGCCACTGGACGCCACAGAACAAGCCAGTATAGCCGAGGCCGTTAGTAAGGCCAAAGCTGCCGATGTGATCATCGCCGTAGTCGGAGAAGATGAAAAGCGGGTAGGAGAAAGCCTGTCACGCACTGATCTTTCGCTGCCGGGCCGCCAGCTCCAGCTGCTGCAGGCATTGCATGCCACCGGAAAACCGGTGATCGCCGTACTCATCAACGGACAACCGCTTACTATCAACTGGGAACAACAAAACCTCCCGGCCATACTGGAAGCCTGGTTTCCTGGCCCGCAAGGTGGGACAGCCATCGCAGAAACACTCTTCGGTGATTACAATCCCGGTGGGCGTCTCTCAGTTACCTTCCCTAAAACAATGGGACAAATAGAGCTGAACTTCCCATTCAAGCCCGGATCACACGCCGGACAACCATCTTCAGGTAATAACGGTTACGGTCGTACGAGTGTAAACGGCGCCCTGTATCCGTTCGGATTCGGTCTCAGTTACACGTCGTTCGCCTACAGCAATCTCGTGGTAACACCGGAGAAACAAGCCAGTCAGGGCGATATACAGGTCAGCGTGGATATCACGAACACGGGTAAACGTAAAGGCGATGAGGTAGTACAACTCTACCTGAAAGATAAAATAAGCAGTGTTACCACCTACGTGATGCAACTGCGTGGCTTTGAGCGTATTTCCCTGGAACCGGGAGAAAAGAAGACGCTTCATTTTGTGCTTCATCCGGATGACCTGGCTCTCCTGGACCGCAATATGAACTGGACCGTGGAACCCGGCGAATTTGAAGTGCTGGTAGGCGCTTCTTCAGAAGATATTAAACTGAAAAAAGGTTTCGTTATAGAATAAATGATGCCCGGTGTGCATAGAAAGGGGGGAAGGCCGCTGGTCTTCCCCCTTCGTTTTTATTCCGTATTTTTAAGTAAAACCATGTAAGATGTCCGGAACTTTCTCAAAACTGAAGAACGCATACCACTTGCTGAAGAGCATTGACTTTGCCATGCTGGCCAAACTTTCAGAAAAGGTAGACCTGCCCAAAGTCATGGAGTCGGTAGCTAAAATGGATGAAACACAACTGAACGGATTAATGAAGATGCTGAGCAGCCGTGGCAAAAAGAAGGAGTTGCCACCGATAGAGGGCGACTTCTACGACATCAGCAGCCGGCTTAATGCGGAAGACCGGGCACTGCAGCTGAAAGTACGGGCTTTTATGGAGAAGGAAATCCAGCCTATCGTCAATGAATATTGGCTGAAAGCCGAATTCCCTTTTGAAATCATTGCCAAATTCCGGGAACTGAATATCTGCGGCGTTACCTACGAAGGCTACGGGTGCCCTAACCGTTCCTTTCTTATGGAAGGGATTATAGCGATGGAAATGGCGCGGATAGACGCTTCTGTGGCTACTTTCTTTGGTGTACAGAGTGGTCTTGCTATGGGCTCTATTTATATGCTGGGCTCTGAAGCACAAAAGCAGGAGTGGCTGCCGGGCATGCAACAACTGAACATTATCGGCGCCTTTGGATTAACGGAACCGGAAGTAGGATCGGGCACAGCCGGTGGTCTAACTACTACGGCTAAACGGGAAGGAGATACCTGGGTACTGAATGGACAGAAGAAATGGATTGGTAACGCCACCTTTGCCGACGTGATCATCATCTGGGCGCGGGACCTGGACGATAATCAGGTGAAAGGATTTCTGCTGAGAAAGGACACCCCCGGTTTCAGCGTGGAAAAGATTCATGATAAAATGGCCCTGCGCATTGTGCAGAACGGCCTGATTACCCTGAAAGACTGCCGGATCGCTGAGTCGGACCGTTTGCAAAACGCATCGTCGTTTAAGGATACGGCCAAAGTATTGCGCATGACCCGCGCAGGCGTAGCCTGGGAAGCTGTTGGCTGTGCACGTGGCGCCTATGAAAATGCATTGGCGTATACCCGTTCGCGTAAACAGTTCGGTAAGCCTATCGCGGCTTTCCAACTGATCCAGGGACACCTGGTGGAAATGCTGTCGAATCTTACGGCCATGCAAACCATGGTATTCCGCTTGTCTGAAATACAGGATGCCGGTAACCTGAAAGACGAGCACGCTTCGCTGGCCAAGGTGTTCTGTACGCTCCGTACCCGCGATGTAGTGAGCAGGGCCCGGGAAGTGATGGGCGGCAATGGTATTCTGCTGGAATACAATGTAGCCCGCTTTGTAGCAGATGCGGAAGCCATCTATTCCTATGAAGGTACCAAGGAGATCAATTCACTTATTGTGGGCCGCGCTATTACTGGATTCAGTGCATTTGTATAAAATATCAGATCTTTTTTATAGTTTAAATGCCTCATTGTGGACTATGCCGCAACTAACATTTAATCCGGACCCGATATGACTTCTTCGAACAGACGTAACTTTCTCAGGAATGTTTCCCTGGGAACCTTTGCAGCACTCAGTATACCAGATATTGTGGCAGCTGCTATCGTGACTGAAAAGCCAAAAAAGATAACACTGAAAAATGAAAGTGTGGTTTTGTTCCAGGGCGATTCCATCACAGATGCCGGCCGTAAACGCGACAACGATCAGCCTAATGCCGGTGGTGCGCTGGGAGGCGGTTACGCCCTGATGGCGGCATCTACTTTACTCCTGAAGAATGCCGGCAAAAACCTCAAAATATATAATAAGGGGATCAGTGGTAATAAAGTATTTCAACTGGCGGAGCGCTGGGATATTGACTGTTTGGTTATCAAACCGGATGTACTCAGCATCCTTGTTGGCGTAAATGATTTCTGGCATACCCTGAACGGTAATTATAAAGGCACCATCAAAAATTACCGGGAAGATTATGAGAAACTGCTGGCCAATACCAAACAACAATTGCCCGATGTACAACTGATCATTGGAGAGCCTTTCGCCGTAAAAGGCGTGAAAGCCGTGGATGAAAAGTGGTACCCGGCCTTTGATGAATACCGGGTGGCCGCTCGTGAAATAGCGGAGAAATACCAGGCTACCTTCATTCCTTACCAGTCTGTTTTTGACAAAGCACAGAAATCAGCGCCAGGTTCTTACTGGACTGGCGACGGAGTACATCCCAGCGTAGCGGGCGCCCAACTGATGGCAGAAGCCTGGCTGCAATGCGTAAAATAAATGATTGTGAAAGCTGACCGGCGTACTGCTCGGTCAGCTTTTATTTTATCCCGAAGCCCAACATGGGAAGAGCCTCTACCTGTCAGATACTGATGAGTTGTCTTTATATTGTACTTCCTGCATTCCCCTGAGAAGCATTGTTCCCCCTCCGCCCTTACCCTCATTTTTTGTTTTAAGTACTTCTACTGAGAGATGAAATGCGCGTGCCTACTAGCTTTGCACCCATTAACCCCTTTGTTTAACAAGTTATATTTTTATCATGAGAAAATTATTGAGATGTTATCGGAAGGATGCTATCCTGTTTTTGGTGGCCTTTCTGAGTGTGCTGTTTTTTACACAATGCAAAAAAGACAAGAACAAACCTGCCCAGGACGTGATGAACGCCAATTTCCTGGTAGGAAAGAAATGGCAGATCAAAGCGATGACAATTACCCCTGGATTTGGAGGCGAAACGGTAACGGATATTTATAAGGGAATGGCCGGCTGTTCGAAAGATGACTATGTGGTGTACTATGCTGATGGTACGGGCAGTGAAGACGAGGGGCCTACTAAATGCGATGAAAATCTGCCCCAGCAGCGCAGCTTTATATGGAAGCTGAGCGCAGACGGAACGTTAGACCAGCCGGTAGACGACGATTTCATTGGCACCTGGAAAGCGGTAAAGAAAAGTGCCACCTCCTTTACCATTACGGGTACCGGCAAAATCAGTGATGATACGGTGATCCGCACAATGGTAGTTACCTGCGAAGCTATTTAATCAACCAGGTCTGAATTTTTGATGTTTGCAACAGTGCTGTTTTCATTAGCATAAACTCCGCAGGATCTGCATATCCTGCCGGTTAGTGAGGAATCACAGCTTCCCTTCCGGGAGGCTGTTCTTTTATCTGCTCCTTTCTTTTATTACATTTGTTTCATTACATGAAAATCTGAAATTCCGGTTATGAAACAAATAGGTATCTTACTGATGATGTTAGGAGTAAATACAGCAATCTTCGCGCAGCAGCGCACCATTCATCTCTGGCCTGCGGCAGTGCCGGGGGAAACGGCTGCGAAACAGGCGGCAAAAACAACAGCAGATGGCAGCAATAATGTTACCCGTCTCACGGATGTAACAGATCCCATCCTTGAAGTATTTCCGGCGCCTGCGGGCAACAGTAATGGGGTAGGGGTTATTATCTGCCCGGGTGGTGGCTATAGCATTCTGGCTATTAACCTGGAGGGGTACGAAGTAGCTGCCTGGCTCAATAAACTGGGTTATACCGCTTTTGTGCTGCAGTACCGTGTACCAAAGAAAGAAGCAGGCGCTTTGCAGGATGCACAACGCGCTATCCGCCTGGTACGCAGCCGTGCAGCAGAATGGAACCTTCAGCCGGAAAAGGTAGGTATCATGGGCTTTTCCGCAGGCGGGAGTCTTACTGCCAGAGCTGCCACGCTTTATAACGTGAATACCTATACGCCAGTTGATAAGGCCGATTCTTTGCCGGCCCGTCCTGCATTTGGCGCACTCATTTATCCTGCTTATCTTGATAAAGGCGAAAACAGAACGCTTACCCCCGAACTGAAAGTAAACAGCGCCACACCTCCGTTATTCCTTTTTGCTACAGCCGATGATCCCTATGGTAACAGCGCCCTGGTGATGGCGGGCGCACTCCGCGACGCGAAAGTGCCGGTGGAACTCCATTTTTACGCCAATGGCGGTCATGGATACGGCTTGCGAAACGGTAACACCGCAGGAGAAGCATGGCCCGCCCTCATGGAGAAATGGCTGAAAACTGCAGCGAAGTAATCTTCCTTAAATTATAACTTCTCATTAGTGGCCTTTCGTGTGAATATTTGGCTAAATTTGACGCACTATAAAACCTGTTATTATGGGAATTTTTGATAAACTCAGGAATGAATTTATTGACATTATTGAGTGGACGGATGCGTCTACAGACACCATTGTGTGGAAGTTTCCCCGTTACCAGAATGAAATAAAAATGAACGCCAAGCTCACCGTACGTGAATCACAGGTGGCTGTTTTTATGAATGAAGGTAAAATCGCTGATGTATTTCAACCCGGTATGTATACGCTGACTACACAGAATATGCCCATACTGAGTACTTTACAGGGATGGAAATATGGCTTCAACAGCCCCTTTAAAGCAGATGTGTTCTTCGTGAGCATGCGGCAGTTTACCAACCAGAAATGGGGTACTAAAAACCCGGTCATGCTGCGTGATGCAGAGTTTGGGCCTGTCCGCCTCCGTGCTTTCGGTAGTTATGCTTTCCGTGTAAAAGATGCTGCCGGCTTCCTGAAGGAAGTAGCTGCCACCAACCCGGAATTCACTGTAGAAGGCATCAACGAGCAACTGCGTAATCTCGCAGTTTCCCGTGGTATGGAAGCTGTTGCAGAAGCAAAGATTCCTGTACTTGATCTCGCAGCCAATTACGAAGAAGTATCTGCGCATATCACCGGTAAAATCGGAACAGAATTCAATGAACTTGGGTTGGAACTGACAAAGTTCCTGATAGAAAATATTTCCCTGCCACCAGAAGTGGAAACCGCACTGGACAAACGCAGCAGCATGGGTATTGTTGGAAATCTGGGTGCATATGCACAATTCCAGGCAGCCAACTCCATGGAGAAAGCAGCGGAAAACCCTTCCGGCGGAGGCCTCGCAGCAGCCGGCCTGGGTGCGGGCATGGGCGCCGCCATGATGGGACAGGTAGGTAATATCTTCCAGAATAATAACCAGCAAGCTGCTAATACCGGTGCAGGAGCGCCGCCGCCATTACCAGGTGCTACGCCCTTTTTTGTGGCCATAGATGGTAAACAAGGCGGTCCTTTTGATATGGAACAACTCCGGCAACTGGCTGCAGCAGGAAGCCTGAGCGCTAATACCCTTGTATGGAAAACCGGCATGGCTGCATGGGCTGCCGCCAGTACCGTACCTGATCTGGCACCTGTGTTAGCGACCGTACCACCACCATTACCTTAATTTGATAGTGCAACCGGCAGCCACGGGCAGCCGGTTGCACTATCATATCCACCATATAGTTCCTATGTCTTTCGAGGAAAAAACAAGTGAAACAGTTAACTCGCTGAAATGCCAGAACTGTGGCGCCATATTGCATTATGCCCCGGGTACCAACAGCCTGAAATGCGAATACTGTGGTACCGTGAATCAGATCGAAGATGATACACTGTCTGCTGCTATTCGCCCTGTTGACTACGACGACTTTATCGCCTCCCAACAAAATCATACAGAAGCCACCCAACAGGCTGTTGTGGTGAAATGTGTCAGTTGCGGCGCTTCTACTACCATGCTGCCCAATGTCACCGCCGACTCCTGTCCGTTCTGTGCTTCGCCGCTGGTGATAGATACAGTTCAGACCACCAGTATCCTGCAACCACATTATGTACTGCCTTTTGTGGTCACGGATAAACAGGCTGTCAGCCATTTCCAGACCTGGATGGGAAAACTCTGGTTTGCACCATCGGACCTGGTAAAGCGTGTGAAAGATGGCTCTTCTCAGCAATTGAAAGGTATCTATATTCCCCACTGGAGTTATGACACTGATACGGATACACAGTATAGCGGCTCGCGGGGCGAGTATTATTATACTACCGAAACGTATACCGTAGAAGTAAACGGCAAAACAGAAACCCGCACCCGGGAGGTAAGACATACTGCATGGTATCCGGCTTCCGGCCGGGTAGAGAACAACTTCCGGGATATACTGGTGTCTGCCAGTCCCTCGCTGCCACGCAAAATGGCGGAGATACTGGAACCCTGGCTGCTGGACCAGTTGAAGAAGTATGATGGCCGTTACCTGAGTGGCTTCCGGGCGGAAATATACCAGACCGACGCCCAACAGGCACTGGTAATTGCCAAAAAAAGGATGGTACCCGCTATCGAAAGCGAAATCTGCAACGATATCGGCGGGGATACACAGCGAATAGATAACTACGACGTGGATTATAATAGCCTCGGCGTAAAATACCTGTTGCTGCCTGTCTGGATCAGCGCCTACCGCTATAAAAATAAACTCTATCATTTCGTGGTGAATGCCTGCACCGGTGAAGTAACCGGTGATCGACCCTACAGTTGGATGAAGATCGTAGGCCTTATTCTGGGGATCATCTTCGGTATCTTTGTTTTGTACGCGATTGCCCAGTCTCAATAAATAGAACTAGTTATATATGATGGTTATTGTGTCTTCAACCACGCAATAACCATTTTTTTTGCGCGCTCTGGGGAAAACAGTCTACATCATTTTATAGTCAGTCCGCTTCATATCTTCCTATAAAACCCTTTGCTACAAAGGGTTTTCATTGTTGTTGGGTTTAAGGGTACCGTTTTTGCAAAGTTGACAGCGTAAACAGGCATACCGATTACAAAACCCAAAACAACACACAATATGAAAAAGTTATTAATCGTATCAGCAACATTTTTAGCCGTATGGATGGCACAATCCTGCGGTGACAGTGCGAAAAACCCACAGTCAGAAAAACCGGTAGACAGCGCCCAGAATATCAACGAAACCGTTAAACCGGTAGATGAGAAATCATCTCAGTTCGCTGTTGACGCAGCCAATGCAGGTATGAAGGAAGTAGCTTTAGGTAAACTGGCACAGGAAAAAGGGCAGAGTGAAAGAGTAAAAGCCTTTGGTACGTTAATGGTAAACGACCATACAAAAGCAGGTGATGAACTGAAAGCACTGGCACTGAAAGAAAACATAACCCTGCCCGGTGAATTATCTACAGAAGATAAAAAGCATATCGAAGATATGTCTAAGAAAACAGGCAAGGACTTCGATAAACATTATATCGATATGATGGTAGACGGTCACGATAAAGTTGTAAGTGAATTTGAAAAAGCTTCCGACAACGTAACCGATGAAGGTCTGAAAACATGGGCCCGTAATACATTGCCTACTTTAAAGGCGCACCAGGATTCTGCGAAAGCCATTAAAGACGGCTTAAAGAAATAAGCAAAGGATTATCAGTGAATCCAGAGAATAGCAATGATAGCTTCAAGGGCCAGCACCTTGAAGCTTTGCTTTTTTAGTGAGGGAGTCTGGATTGCACCGCACCATATACCCAGGTGCCTGCAATAGCACTTAATAAGGTAATACCTACTACGGTAAAACCGGTTCCTATCTGTGCGAAAAGCGGTCCAGGACAAGCGCCTGTGATGGCCCATCCCAATCCGAAAATTAATCCGCCGAAGATCTGTCCCTTGTCAAATTTTTTGGGTGTTACCGATATGGGTTCACCTGCAATGGTTTTCATATTAAACCGTTTGATGAGTTGCAGTGAGATAATGCCGGTGACTACCGCCGTACCTATTACGCCGTACATGTGAAAGGACGTCAGCTGAAACATTTCCTGGATCCGGAACCAGCTGATCACCTGTGCTTTTACCAGCACAATACCAAAGAAAATACCTGCTACCAGGAACTTTATATTTTTCATCTTAGTTAAACCATTTAAAGAAGTAAGGGATCAGGAGATTGGCACTAAAGAAACCACCCGCCATAAAACAGCAGGTTGCTACGAGTGAAGGCCATTGCAGGTTTGACAACCCCATAATAGAATGACCGGACGTGCAACCGCCCGCATAGCGGGTACCAAAGCCTACAAGGAATCCTCCCAGCACAAAAAAGATTCCTCCTTTCCAGGTAAAAAGATTTGACCAGCTGAATATTTCCGGAGGCAATAATGCGGAATAATCATGTACGCCGTAGTTGGCCAGTCGTTCCTGAGTGGCAGCTGCTACCTGTATGTCGTTCCCATCCTGCAGGAAATGCCCGGCCAGGAAACCGCCGATTACAATACCGCCTACAAAAAAGAGGTTCCAGGACTCTTTTTTCCAGTCGTATTTAAAGAAGGTGATATCTGCCGGGAAGCAGGCCGCGCAGATATGCCGCAGCGAAGAGGAAATACCAAAGGCCTTATTACCCAGCAGGAGCAGCACCGGGACCGTGAGGCCAATCAGTAACCCCGACACGGACCAGTGCCAGGGCTGCTGTATGAATTTTAAAAGTTGCATAGAAAAGGAATTTAGGAATATATAAAAGACTTATAAAAGATCATTGTATTCGGGATGTCTTTTCATATAGGCATTCACGTAAGGGCAGTAGGGTTTTACTTTCAGGTGGTGTTCCCGCGCATATTCCAGTACATATTTTGCCAGTTGACCTGCGATGCCTTTGCCTTCCAGTTCGGGTGGCACTTCGGTATGCACAAAGGCGATACCACCCGGGAACAGCGTATAGGCGATCAGTGAAGTATGGCCATCGACCACGGTTTCAAACTGATGTTTGGCTTCATTATTTCTGATGGTGAGTTCCATATAGCAAATGATTAGGCTTTATCAGAGAAGTTGATTTTTGTATGGGTACCGTCGCAGTAGGGTTTGTTGGAAGACGCACCGCAGCGGCAGAAGGCCGTTACTTTATTCTTATGCGTTTCATGACCGGCAGCATCGCGTACAATGATATTGCCGTATACCAGCAACGGTCCGTTGGGTGTAGGCTCCACAATGCTTTCAGCGGAGATCTGTGGTTCCACACCGCCCTGCGCCGCTACGTCTGCATTCATGAAGTAGGTGAGAGCGCCCGAAGGGCATTGTTTTACCTGCGATACAATTGCTTCCGTAGTGGCGGCTTCCGCGTGAATCCACGGCTTCTGGTTGGGATTGAATACCTCCGGAAGACCGTGAAAGCACATCTCCGAATGGATACATACATTGGGTTTCCATACAATGGTCACGGCGCCATTGCTGTAGTGTTTGGTGATGTCTTTCATGGTTATACAACTTTTGTGTTCATGATGATCGGGTTGCTCAGCACTTTATGGATAGGGCAGGACTGCGATATCTGTTGCAGTTTGTCCAGTTGTTCGGCGCTGAGGTCTCCGGTAAAATGAATCTCCATATCAATGACGGTGGTAAGTGGATCCGGCTTGGCGGCGGCATTAAACCGGAGTTCAATTTCTATATTCTCCACCGGCCACTTCTTCCGGTCGGCATACATCTTTACCGTAATAGCGGTGCAGGCGGCAAGGCTGCTGAGGAGCAGTTCCCCTGGCTGAGGACCGGTGTCGTCGCCACCTGCTGCGGTGGGTTCGTCTGCCAGCCAGCGGTGGTCTCTGGCTTCAATAGATACCTGGTAAGGGTGACCGGATAAACTTACTTTTACTTCCTGATCCATGTGATATGTTTACTGAAAATTTTCTTTGATCCATTGTGCTGCCAGCGTAACATCCTGTTGCACCAGGTTATGACCGGTGGGCAGATCGAAGGTACTTACTTTAAAGCCATTGCCGCTCAACAGCGCCGCATAAGCCGCTGTAGCTGCAGGATTCACTGTACCGTCTGCAGTGCCGGAACTCATAAACACCGGTTGCTGCCGCTGCGTTTCAAACGGATCTTCAATTCCGCCGAGAGGCTGCATGGGCCGGAACAATACCGCTCCTGCCAGCAATTCCGGGTAGAGGATCAGCGTAGCGCCGGCAATATTGGCGCCGTTGGAATAACCCACTGCAATCAGTTTATTAACATCAAAGCCTTCGATGGTGGCCAGTTCTTTAATAAAATGCACCATTTCGTGCGTTCTGAAATGTACGTCTTCTTCGTCAAATACGCCCATGCCTAAACGACGGAAGAACCTTGGCATGCCATGTTCCTGGACATTGCCTCTCAGGCTCAGTATATTGTAGCCCTTGCCCAGTGACCGGGCCAGAGGTAATAAATCCCGTTCGTCGCCTCCCGTGCCATGCAACAGCAATAACGTATAGGCGGTGGGGTTTCCCACCGGCTCGTATACATATTGCATTGGTCTGAAATCCATATTAGTCCAGTTTAATCAGTTTCTTTATAATCTCTTCCCGCTGTGGTTCAAACTGGGGTGGTAACATCAGGTGTGTACCCAGTTCTGCTGCCGGTTCATCTACCGTAAATCCGGGTGTATCGGTGGCCAGTTCAAACAACACGCCGCCTGGCTCTCTGAAATAAACAGACCGGAAATATTTACGGTCCAGTTGTGGCGTAGCGTTTAAGCCACGGTCTTCCAGCAACTGGCGGTAGTGCTGCTGCATCGCATCGTCTTTCATCCGGAAGGCAATATGATGTACGCTGCCACCGGCTACATGTCCACGGGGTTCTCCTTTGGCTTCCACCAGGTCAATGAAGTTGGCGGTTTCGCCGGCCGGACTGGCAAAGCGGTAACGGTTGGTATGATGTTTCACCAGTTGATAACCGAAAACGGATACCAGCAGATCAGCGGTAGGCTGCACTTCTTCCAGGGTGAGTGTAACATGATGAAAGCCGCGTGTGGCATATTCTTCTGTTACTTCCTTTGTTGTCCACGGTGTTCTTGGATCTGGCTTGTCCGGTACGGTCAGTTCCACTTTTAAACCATCGGGATCAATAAAGGTCAGGTACACTTCCCCAAATTTGGAAGAAGGTTTATTATAGATAATATTTTCTTTTTCCAATCTTTTTAACCAGAAGTCAATGCTGCCTTCCGGTATGCTATAGCCTACCTCGGTCGCCATATGCGTACCTCTGCGGCCGGCTGATATGTCTTCCCAGGGGAAGAATGTCAGGATGGTGCCGGGAGTGCCGGTTTCATCGCCATAGTAAAAGTGATAGGTGTGCGGGTCATCAAAATTGACCGTCTTCTTTACAAAACGTAATCCCATCACACGGGTATAAAAATCATAGTTCTTTTTAGCATTGCCTGAAATGGCCGTGATATGATGCAGGCCTGTAATCTTGTCCATAGTTCCTTTATTTAAGCGTGTGTCTGGTAAATGCAGTGGAAGGTTATCCCACTGCATTTACAATCTTCTTACTGCTTCTTGATCAATTGTACTTCACCGTTTATTTTTACTTCGTCACCCACCAGCACACCACCGGTTTCCGTAGCTGCGTTCCAGTTAAGGCCAAAGTCCTTCCGGTTGATTTTGCCGTTGATGGTGAAACCCGCTTTGGTATTGCCCCAGGGATCTTTTACCACTCCTCCGAATTCTACCGCCAGTTTGATGTTTTTAGTCACCCCACGGATGGTCAGATCACCGTACAGTTCATAAGAACCATCGTTGTCTACATTCTCATATTTGGTGGCAACGAAGACGATATCTTTATAGGCGTTTACATCAAAGAAATCAGGGGAACGAAGGTGCTTGTCGCGGTCAGCACTACCCGTTGAAATAGAATCTATATCTACTGCTACTCTCACTTTTGCAGTCATGAAATCCTCTTCTTCTGTTTCCGCATCTACCGTGAAGTTGTTAAACTTACCATTGATGTTGGTGATCATCAGGTGACGGATTTTAAATCCGAGTTCACTGTGACTGGCGTCGGCGACCCATTGTTGTTTTGCCATAAGTAAATGTAGTTTTATAATGAATCAATGAAATTAGGATGCTGCGAAAACCGCTGCAGGTCTATATTTAAACAAGATCAATCACATATTGTTTAATCTTTTCCTACACAAAGATCGGGTGCTGACAGTTGGGTTCAAATGGATCAAATACTCATAATGATGTACTTTTTGTGTCTCTTCTTAAAGATAATAAATATAACGATAACCCCTTTGTTATCAAATGATGTATAATTTTTTTCAAATACTTCAAACATTATTCATGAAATATTGTTTTGAGGTGTTAGGGTCAAACGGGTGACCTTCCTGATGAAAAGAAAACCGTATGAGATATTACTTGCTTTTAGTTCCGTTATTGCCAGTATTGTATGCACAGGGCCAGCAAAACGGGAAACCGCTAACTTTAAAGGAATGTTACCAACTTGCAAAACAGGGCAACACGCTGGTGCAGCAGGCGCAACGATCGCTGAAAGCCAGGGAATATAACCTCCAGGCGGAAAACCGCTCTTATTACCCGAAAGTAGATCTCCTGGCTGGTTATAACTATCTCGGAAAACCGCTGGAAATAAACCTGCAACAGGTAAAAGACGGGGTGGTAAACGGCTCGTCTGCGCAAAGCGTCAATACGGCTAATACCGTATATCAGCAGATCACCGGGCAGCCACTCCCGCAGAATGTACAGGATGTGATCTATAACGCAACAAAAGGTTTGTTGAATACCTTTTATCCTGATTACAATCCGGCACTGGCCAAGCAATCTTATTTCACTGCAGCCCTGGCACTCCGGCAACCCATTTATCTTGGAGGAAAGATTACTGCTGCCCAGCAACTAGCCAAAACACAGGTGACCGCCGGGCAGTTCAATCAACAGGTGGTGGAAAAGGGACTTTATTTTGCCATCAGCGCCCAATACCTCCGCATCCTCTATCTTAATACCATTCTTGCCCACGAAGCTGTTATTGTTGAATCTTTTAAAAAGAACCGGGACTACGCCACTTCTCTGAAAGATAACCAGATCCTGCCACCTTACCTGCTCAATTGGGCCAGGGTGTCTCTTGTACAGGCCACCAACCGGTACAGTAACCTGGAACTGGAAAAAGAAAATGCCCTGCTGGAACTTAACGACCTGTTGGGCCAACCCATAGAAACACCCATCGAAATCAATGATACCCTGCAATATGAACTGAAGCCAGTTACAGCAACCGGCGAGATGGAACTAATGCGGAATAATCCAACCTATCGGCTGGTGGAAAATAAAACAGACCTGGCCAATGTAGCCGTAAAGGCGTCGCGCTCCCTGGCACTTCCTAATATCTTTGCTATTGGTAGCCTGAACCTCTATCAGAAAGACTTGCCGGTAACTATACCGCCATGGCTGATTGGTGTGGAAATGCAATGGAACCTCTTCGACGGCTTCCAGAAATATAAACGGACCAAAGCCAGCAAAATGTTGGTAGAGGAAGCCCAGATGGCCGCACTCAATACCAAAACCTCCCTGGAACTGCAACTACGGGTAGCTATGAATAAAATGAAGGCATTGCAGAATGATGTGGCTTCCCTTGATAGCGCCCGGCAACAGGCACATCTTACCACCACCCTGGTAACAGACCGTATGCAAAACCAGTTGTCATCTGTAAAGGATGTAAACGACGCCCTGCTCCAGGAAGAGGAAATGCAGAAGATCTATTATACCGCCGTAATGGGTTACTACCTGGCACTGGCGCAATACTGGAATGTAATAGGTACACCGGAACAATTCGCTGAATACGTTGACAGATAAACAGATATTTTTCATGAGAGCTGTATTAAAAAATTATTGGGCCCTGCTGATCCCCATCGTTATTCTGATCATTGCGCTGTTCTTTTTTATCAGGAAACCATCAGCAACGGATAAATCAGTGATAGGCATGGTGGATGCAGACTACGTGGATGTGGCAGCTGAATTTCCCGGCCGGCTGGACAGCCTGCTCGTGAAACAAGGCGACACCATCCGCCGTGGACAGTTACTCGGCGTGCTCCGTTCTACCGAAATAAATGCTATCCGTAATCAGGCCGAAGCCGCCATCGACGCCGCGAAAGGGCAGCTTACCCTCTTGCAGAAAGGCGCCAGACCGGAAGCCATCAAGGCCGCCGATAATCTCTACAATATCACCCAGCAACAATATGAGCTGATGCAGAAAACCTATCAGCGCATGCAGAACCTCTTTAATGATGATGTGATTTCCGGCCAGGAAAAAGACCTTGTGTACTTTAAATTGCAGGCAGCCAAAAAAGAAATGGAAACGGCGAAACTCAATATGGATATGCTGCAACAAGGCAGCCGGCCCGAACTGATTACTACCGCCTCCGCTATAGTACGACAGGCAGAACAAGGTTACGAACTCACCAAAGCCTTATCGGATAACACGTATATCCATGCCCCTGCAGATGGCGTGATCAGCTCCATGGTAATCCAGGAGGGAGAAGTGGTGGCCATCGGTTATCCGTTAATGACCATCCAGAAACCATCTACCTATCATATTACTTATAACATCCGGCAGGATAACATGAATGATTTCCCGTTAGGGTCCAAAAAACAAGTGACGGTTCCGGGTTGTGATCCGGAAAATTTTGAGGTGGTAGTCAGCAAAGTATCGCCATCCCTTACTTTCGCCAACTGGGTGCCTGTAAAAGAACAGGGGAAATTTGAACTGCGCACCTTTACCGTGGAACTTAAACCTGTAAACGAGACCGGTATCAAAGGACTCCGTCCTGGTATGACCGCCTCCATGAACCTGCCATAATGCGTACCATTATTCATATCGCTATCAGGGAGTGGAAACGTATCGTGAGCCTCCCGGAGTATTACCTGGTGCTGCTGGTGCTACCACCGGCCATTAGCTTTTTGTATGGGTTTATGTATGACAAGCAGATGGCCAGTGATCAACCGGTTGCTATCTGGGACGAAGCCCGTTCCCCGCTGTCCAGGCAGTTTACCTTCCTGCTGGAAGAAACAGAAAGTATTCATATTACGACCCAGGTAGATAACGAGGTGACGCTGCAAAAACTGATTCAACAAGGTAAGATACAGGCGGCAGTTCATTTTCCGAAGGATATGGATGCGCATATCAAAAGCCGGCAACCCGTGTACATTACCCTTTACACTAATGCGGCCTCCATGGTAACGGCCAAACTGATTTACCGCGATGCTGCCAAAGTATTGATCACTGCCGGTTCCGGCGTAATTCTTCAGAAGCTGGTAAAGACGGGCATGCCTTCCGGTAAAGCCATGGCGCTGGTACAGCCTATCAAACTGGATACCTATATCCTGTACAATCCGCAATACAATTACCAGAAATACCTGGTGCCGGGGCTGATTGCAGTGGGCTTGCAGATGATGATCATTATGGCCACCATACTGGCGCTCAACCTGGAAATAAAGAAAGGCACGTTTTACGAATTGCAGGAACTGGCCGGCAACTCGGCTTCCAATATCCTGCTGGGAAAAGGCCTGGCCTACCTGAGCGTGGGCTGGCTGCATTATATCCTGGCTACCTGTATCGTGTATCCGTTTTTTGCGCAGGGACATATCGGCGGCTCGTTTGCATTGTTTATCCTGTTTTCCGTACTGATTATGGCCTGTATCAGCATCGGTATGATGGTGTCGGCCATTCTGAATGATGTGATGGTGGCCTGTGATGTAGGCCTGTTCTATACTTCGCCGACTTTTGTATTCAGTGGGTTTACCTTTCCCCGATGGGCCATGCCCTGGTACGACCAGTACTATGCATGGCTGATGCCTTTTACGCCTTTTATAGAAGGGTTTTACAAAACGTATTTCATGGAATTGCCTTTGCATTATGCGTATAGGGAGCTGGCGCAATTGCTGCTCTATATCGTGGTTACTTTTCCCATTGCACTGTTTTTCCTCCAGCATAAACTGAATAAACCCAGATTGCAACATGCGTGATTTTTTTCGTCAGATAGGTAGGTTGTTCCTTCGGGAAGTGAAGCTGGTGGCTACTAACCACAGTCTGCTGCTCACGTTGCTGCTGGCGCCGGTGGTATATGCTTTTTTCTATGGGAGTATTTATCAATATAAAGTAGAGGAGAAGGTGTTGCTGGCCGTGGCTGATGATGATAAAAGCGAATTGTCACGGGCCTTTATTCAGCAGATGAATCACCTGCAAACGGTGAGCGTAGAAATGGCGGGCGATTTGCCGGATGCACAGGAAAAAATGTACTATGGCCATTGTATGGGCTATATCTACCTGCCTGCCGGGTTACAAAAAAAGATCCTGGCATTGCAGCAGGGGGATATTGTGCTGGCGGTAAACGGGGCGCGCTTTCTGCCTTCCAGTGAGTTGGCAGGATCGCTGACTACACTGGCCCTCACGGTAGGCGCGGGAGTGAGACTTAAATACAACGAAGCGCAGGGGCTTAATACAAAAATGGCCATGCAGGAAACACAGCCGGTAAACCTGGATTACCGTCCGTTATACAATACCCGCCTGAGTTATGGCGCCTTTCTTTTACCCGGTATCCTGGCGCTGATTCTGCAACAGATCCTCCTGATTGGTACCTGTGAAAGCGTGGCTTATGAGAAAGAAACCGGCAATGTGCCGCTGGTGGTGCAAATGGGAGGGGGGAGCCTGTCGGTGACCCTCTGGGGCAAAGGTCTTTTTTATATGTTGCTATTCCTTTGTTATGCGTTTTTCTTTCTGACGGTCAATTTTTCCACCCTGGAGGTGCCATTCAGAGGGCATCCGGGAGATGTGGCCCTGCTCTTTGTGCTCTTTTTCTTCACCCTTATTCCCATGGGCTTCTGGTTGGGCAGCATGTTTCCTAACCAACTGGTGGCAGCACAGATGATGGTGTTTTCCACGTATCCCATTTTCCTGATTGCGGGGTATGCCTGGCCGTATGATTCGTTACCGCTGCCGCTGCAATGGGTTTCTTCTATGGTGCCCACCACGCCGTTTATGCGTGTATACCAGTCTATCGTGCAATCCGGTGGTACATTGAAAGATAATTACGCGACTGTACTGCATTTGCTGGCGTTGTCGGCCTTCTACACCTTGCTGGCATTGCTTGGATTAAGACGTTTGTATAAGCGCCAACAATCCATATCTTTGTAACGGATGTATGCAATTGTAGATATTGAAACGACAGGCGGCCATGCGAGCGCCAATGGCATTACGGAAATCGCCGTGTTCCTGTACGACGGGAAGGAAGTTACGCAGCAATACCAGACTTTGGTAAACCCCGGAATCCCCATTCCTTATTACATAGAATCACTCACGGGCATCAGTAACCGTATGGTAGCAGACGCACCGCCCTTCGAGGCGATCGCTCCTTTATTATACGACCTGCTGAAAGACCGGATCTTTGTGGCGCACAACGTTAACTTCGACTATTCTTTTATAAAACACCAGCTGGGCAATGCGGGGTTTGACCTGCAATGCAAAAAGCTTTGTACAGTGCGATTGGGCCGTAAGATTTTTCCCGGCTTGAAATCGTATAGTCTCGGTAATATCTGCCGGCACTTCGGGATCCCGGTAAACGGGCGCCACCGCGCAGGCGGCGATGCAGAAGCCACTGCCGTGCTTTTCGGGATGCTGTTGGCTGCAGATAAAGAGAAACTGATAGCAGGGGCTTTAAAAGTGGGATCCAAAGAACAGTTCCTTCCACCGAATCTCCCACCGGAACTGGTAAAGAGCCTGCCCAACCATCCGGGCGTTTATTATTTTCACGATCAGAAAGATAAAGTAGTGTATGTGGGCAAGGCGAAAGACCTCAGTAAACGGGTCAACAGTCACTTCACCGGGCATAGTACCAGCCGCCAACGGCAGAACTTTCTGCGTACCATTCATCGTATATCCTTCCAGGAAACGGCTACCGACCTGATGGCATGTATCCTGGAGTCGGTGGAAATAAAGCGGCTGTGGCCAGTTTTCAACTACGCCCAGAAACGGGTGGAGTTCCGTTACGGCCTTTACCTGTTCGAAGACCAGCAGGGGTATCTCCGGCTGGCCATTGAAAAGAAACGGAAGTATTCGAACCCGGTGCACAGCTTCAACCTGCTGATCGATGGTCACCGGCTGTTACGCTCCCTGATAAAGGAGTTTCACCTTTGCCCGAAGCTCTGCTTCCTCCAGAAAGGTAATGGCACCTGCACCGGTATTACGGCCGGCACCTGTAATGGCGCCTGCGAAAAAGCAGAAGACGCGGAAAGCTATAATGCTCGTATGAGAACGGCTGTGGCCTTTTTACAGGAGCAGCAACCCTCCGTGATCATCGTCGACAAAGGCCGCAATAGCAGCGAAAAAAGCTGCATCCTGATGGAGAAGGGCCGCTTCTATGGCATGGGCTACGTTCCTGCGGAAGTGAATACCAGCGAAGTGGAGTACTTCCGGGAATACCTGACCCCATATGCAGAAAATGAAGTGATCATCAGCCTGCTCCGGCCGTATGCCAGCAACAGCAGGCAGTTGTCGGGCGTCCGGTAATAGTCGTCAGAAAACAGGCGTACGTCAAGGTTTCCGGCTATCATCTCCCGGAAAAACAACATCAGGGTAATCAGCATAATCACCCCGAATCCCGGGTAAGACAATACCCGCAAAGAAAAAAAATTGCGTCATCGCAATAAATCAACTGATTCCTGATTACTTTTGCATCTCGTAAAAGTGAATTTCATCTTTAATTATTAATATTTTTTTATTCATGTTAGAGTCAAGTTTCAAATTACCAGGTCAAACGGCCTTCTACAAAGGAAAAGTACGCGATGTTTACACCATTGATGACAGGCTGATGGTAATGGTAGTAAGTGATCGTATCTCTGCATTTGATGTGGTACTGCCTCGCCCGATCCCGTTCAAAGGACAGGTATTGAACCAGGTAGCAGCCATTATGCTGGAAGCTTCCAAAGACATCGTTCCAAACTGGGTGAAATCCAGCCCGCTGCCAAACGTAACCATCGGACTGAAATGCGAAACTTTCCCGGTTGAAATGGTGGTTCGTGGCAACCTTACCGGTCATGCCTGGAGAACTTACAAAACCGGCGAACGCGTATTGTGCGGTGTTACCATGCCGGACGGTCTGAAAGAAAACGATTTCTTCCCGACTCCGATCATCACCCCAACTACCAAAGCGCACGAAGGACATGATGAGGATATCTCCCGCGAAGAGATCATCGCACAGGGCCTGGTAAGCAAGGAAGACTACGAACAACTCGAAAAGTACACCCTCGCCTTATTCGAAAGAGGTAAGGAAATGGCTGCTGAACGCGGACTGATCCTGGTGGATACCAAATACGAATTCGGTAAGATCGGCGATACCATCTATGTGATTGATGAAATTCATACACCGGATTCTTCCCGTTATTTCTACGCAGAAGGATACGAAGAAAACCAGAAAAATGGTGTTCAGCAGAAACAGCTCAGCAAGGAGTTTGTTCGCGAATGGCTGATGGCAAATGGTTTCCAGGGTAAAGATGGTCAGCAGGTACCGGAAATGACAGACGAATTTATACAGAGCGTAAGCGATCGTTATATCGAGCTGTTTGAAAATATCACCGGTCAGAAATTTGTGAAAGAAGAAGTAGCGGCTGCGGATGCAGAATCCAGAATTATAGCTGCACTGAAAAGTTTATAATCATTTTAAACCGCTCCGGTGCTCACCGGAGCGGTTTTTATCCCTTATGTGCACGATGAAACTACAATTGATCTCCGCCGCAGTTTGTTTGTTAAGCTTTACCGCCTGTAACAACTCCAGATCCCCTAAAGAATTAAGCTCACAGGAAGTACTGGAACTGGCCGGAAAAGCGCCCGGAATGAATGCGGGCAAAGGCACCTTCACTGTAAATACGCCCGCTGGCTGGACCAAGATCGACACCGTTATGAGCCGTATCGAATACGTGTTTATGATGGCGCCTATGGGCGAAGACAGCAGCTTTCAGGCCAATGTAAATATTGTTACTCAGGAACTGAAAAAAGGGTTTACGCTCGACAACGTAATGGCAAGCACCCAGAAGGAAATGGAAACCTTCTTTACCGATTACAAAAAATTCGGACAGGGCGAGCGCACCGTGACGGATGTAAAAGCGAAATGGATGAAATGCGAGTACATGCACCGCGAAAGTGGTACCCTGCTCAATGGAGAAGTCACCATCTTTGTAAAGAATAATATTGCCTACGCAGTTACCTTAACCACGCTGGCTAAAGATCTCCAGAAATATGAACCGGCACTGGAAGAAATTCTGAACTCCTTTACTGCAAAGTAGCTACCTATAAAATTTTTCTAAGCCCCTGGCAGATAATATCACTGCCCGGGGCTTTTTGCTGTATAGCTATGTGCCGCGAATGCCTTATTTTTGTGGGCAAATAGACGACCATTGAAACACCTTGCTGCACTTAATAAATATTTTCTTTCCAATAAATGGCGATTGATCCTTGGATTGTTGTTTACTGCTATCTCCATTGTATTCAGTGTTTTTCAGCCCATCATGGTACGGCAGATCTTTGACCTGCTGGCACATAATATCGATGAATACCGCCTGCTGGATAATACTTCGCTGAAAGTTGCCTTCCGGGCCGACTTTACCCATGTATTGGCTTTCTATGGCGTGAGTATCCTGATCTTCGCATTGCTGAGTGGATTCTTTCTGTTCCTTCAACGGCAAACACTGATTGTGATGAGCCGGCACATTGAGTACGATCTGAAGAATGAAATTTATCAGCACTATCAGAAACTGGATCTTAACTTTTTTAAGATGCATCGTACGGGCGATCTGATGAGCCGTATTACGGAGGATGTATCACGGGTACGCATGTACGTAGGTCCGGCAATTATGTATGCTTCCCGTACTTTGTTCCTGATTGTGATCATTGTATACCTGATGTTGCAGGTGAATCCGCTGCTTACGCTATATACCTTGTCGCCATTGCCTTTCCTGGCACTTACCATTTATTATGTGAACCGGATTATTCATAAGAAAAGTGAAAAAATTCAGTCGCAGTTATCCAATATTACTTCCATTGCACAGGAATCCTACTCAGGTATCCGTGTCATCAAATCCTATATCCAGGAAGATGCAAGTACACGTCACTTTGAGGAAGCCAGTGAAGCGTATAAAAACAGCTCTATCAGTCTTGCTAAAACAGATGCCCTCTTTCAGCCAACCATGGCATTGATGATCGGACTGAGTGTGATCCTTACTATTTTTATTGGCGGTATGCAGGTGATCCAGGGAAACATCACAGTGGGTAACCTGGCGGAGTTTGTGATTTATGTAAACATGCTGATGTTCCCGTTCTTTTCTATCGGGATGGTGGCATCGATGATCCAGCGTGCTGCGGCCTCACAGCAACGTATCAACGAATTTCTGCAAATAACGCCAACCATCAGGGATGAACCCGGCGCCAGATCAGTGAAACTGGAAGGTGGCGTGCGCCTGGAGAATGTTACGTTTACCTATCCGCATACAGGCATTACTGCCATCAGCGATTTTAACCTGCATATCAAACCGGGACAGAAGGTAGCCATTATCGGGAGAACCGGTTCCGGGAAGAGTACGCTGGCGCAGTTGCTGATCCGGATGTACGATCCGCAGGAGGGCAAGGTGATGGTGGATGACCAGGATATACGTCATTTACAACTGAGTGATCTTCGGAGCCAGATCAGTTATGTGCCGCAGGATGTGTTCCTGTTTTCCGACAGTATTGCCAACAACATCCGGTTTGGAGATCCGAGCGCCAGCATTCAGACGGTACAAACCGCTGCACGGCAGGCTTCTGTAGAAAAAGATATCCTGGGTTTCAATGAAGGCTTTGATACCGCCATAGGGGAACGGGGTGTTACGCTGAGTGGCGGACAGAAGCAACGCATTTCCATTGCCAGGGCGTTGATCAAGGATCCCAATATCCTGATTTTCGATGACTGTTTGTCGGCCGTAGATGCGCGTACCGAGAAGGAAATCATCGGTAACCTTTATGCCTATCTGAAAAATAAAACAGCCATTATCATCACGCATCGCATCTTCGCGTTGTTTGAGTTCGATAGCATAATCGTACTGGATGAAGGTAAGATTGTAGAGCAGGGGACACATAATGATTTATTATCATTGAATGGTTACTACGCAGAGTTGTATGCGCGTCAGCAATCAGGTGAGGATGAAAGTGTAACTGAGTAGCAATCATGTCCTTGTATATGCCCTGTCTTAGCCCGTTACAGGCGGCTTTTATGATTTTTCAAAATCATTTAAAAATATTTTGATATTTGTAAAACAATAGTATATTTGTCTCTTATTGTAACAGGATTTGATTCGTTAACACTTAAATCTATCAACTGTGGCGTACGAAAACAACAATCAACAGGAAAGAAACAATGATAGCATCTTTTCTAAACGATTGAAAGCGGGCAAAAGAAGAACGTACTTCTTTGATGTAAAGACCACTCGGGGAAACGACTATTTTCTTACTATAACAGAAAGTAAGAAACGTTTTAATGACAACGGTTATGACAGGCACAAAGTATTCCTGTACAAGGAAGACTTCAACAAGTTCCTGAACGCACTGACCGAAACCATCAACTACGTAAAAACTGAGTTGATGCCCGATTTCGACTTTGATGCCTACAACCATGATTATGTGCAGGAAGAACAGGACGAAACAGAAGCAGATGGATCTGAAGTTCGCGCTTCAGCCCCTGTAGAAGTGGAAGTTGAAGTTCCTGTAGAGGCGTCAGTAGCCGCCCCGGCTTCACATAGCTCTGATGAGGTAGACAAATGGTAAGATTTTTTACTTAAAGATTTTTACTTAAAAATAATAGGCAACCTCCGGATTTCTCCGGGGGTTTTTTATTGTAGATAAGGGAAGGGGAAAAGAGCAGGGGAGATAAATGCAGACTTGTCTGCACTTATCTCCCCTGAAATATTTAAAACAAAGACGCCCCGATTTATGCGTTGGTGCGCATTGCTTTCCATGCGTTGATTAATCCGTTAGTACTGGCATCATGATTCAGTACAATATCACTATTCTCCAGTTCCGGCAGTATTTTGCTGGCGAGTTGTTTACCCAGTTCCACACCCCATTGATCAAAGCTGTAGATATTCCAGATCACACCCTGCACAAAAATCTTATGTTCGTATAGTGCTATCAGTGAGCCCAGGGAACGCGGTGTGATTTTCTTCAACAGGAAGGAGTTGGTAGGGCGGTTGCCGGAGAATATTTTAGAAGGCAGGATGTTGGCGACATCTTCTGCAGGTGTACCGGCTTTTTCCAGTTCAGCACGTACTTCCGCTTCTGTTTTACCATTCATCAGTGCTTCTGTCTGTGCAAAGAAATTGGATAACAGTTTCACATGATGATCACCGATCGGGTTATGACTGATAGCCGGTGCGATAAAGTCGCAGGGAATCAAACGGGTACCCTGGTGAATCAGCTGGTAGAATGCATGCTGACCGTTGGTACCTGGTTCGCCCCAAACAATAGGGCCGGTTTCGTAACTAACGGGATGGCCTGTACGATCCGCCGTTTTACCGTTGCTTTCCATATTTCCCTGCTGGAAGTACGCCGCGAAACGATGCATGTATTGATCGTAAGGTAAGATGGCTTCTGTAGCGCTGCCAAAGAAGTTGCCGTACCAGAGGCCGATCAGCGCCATGATCACGGGGATATTCTGGTCCAGTGGTGTGCCGGAGAAATGGTTATCGGCAGCATGTGCGCCATCCAGTAATTCGGTGAAGTTTTCATAACCGATAGTCAGTGCAATAGACAAGCCGATAGCAGACCAGAGGGAGTAACGGCCACCAACCCAATCCCAGAACTCAAACATATTATTGGGATCGATACCAAATGCGGTCACTGCTTTTTCGTTGGTAGATAATGCTGCAAAGTGTTTGGCAACAAATTTCTCGTCTTTTGCGTGTTCCAGGAACCAGTTGCGCGCTGTATGGGCGTTGGTCATGGTTTCCTGTGTGGTGAATGTTTTAGACGCAATCAGGAACAGGGTTTCATCGGGTGTAATTTTTTTCAGGGTTTCCGCAATATGGGTACCATCCACATTAGACACAAAGTAGGTCTGGATGTTTGGTTTCCAGTAAGGTTTCAGTGCTTCTGTTACCATTACCGGGCCCAGATCGGAACCACCGATACCGATGTTTACGATATAACGTATAGGCTTGCCCGTATATCCTTTCCACTCACCGGAATGAATCTGGCGGCAGATGTGATCCATCTTGTTCAGTACCGCTTTTACGTCCGGCATTACATCGCGGCCATCCAGCATCACAGGTTTATCGGAAGTATTGCGTAAGGCAGTATGCAGTACGGCGCGGTTTTCTGTAACGTTAATCTTTTCAGCGTGAAACATCGCTTTGATGGCGTCAGTCACGCCACATTCTGCAGCCAGACTTAGCAACAGTGCGCGGGTATCTTCCGTAATAATATTCTTCGAATAGTCAAAAAGGAGGTCTTCAAATTTCAGGGAAAACTCACTGAAGCGTTCTTTATTTTCCATAAACAAGGCACGCATATGCACCTTTTTCATTTCTTCAGCGTGTTTCTTTAAGGCGTCCCACGATTTGGTGGTTGTTGGATTGGTAGATGGAAACATAGTAGTGTATATATTAAATGCGCATCAAAAATAATCTTTTAGATTTATGATTTCTGTTTCCTGTACAATTGCCAGGAAATTGTTACAGCGATAACACCGATAGCGATGATACAGGCATGTATAATCGAATTTTCATCGAGCACGTCGGCTGCCCGTCTTTTTAGCAGGATACCGTAAAATGCCCATACACTAACAAGTGCATAAGTGATATTGTTGCGCCGCAGGATCATGATCATACTTAGTACGGTGCCCACCGCAATCATGGCAATGGTCCAGAAGATCTGCTGCTGATGACTGCCATCCCAGCCCGCATATACCAGTAATGCGGTGATGTTGGCAATGGTGGCAATGGAGATCCATCCAAGGTAAATGCTGAAAGGAAGATGAATAAAGAGTTTTTCCTGCCTGGATGCGGGGCGGGTACCGATACCGAAGTTGAGATGGATCACGATAAGGGAAATCAGCAGCATCAGCATAATTACCGCGCTCACCGGAATGAGATGATAGTGCCAGGCAAACAACCAGCAGGCATTGGCCACGGAAGAAATGAGGAACCAGTCTTTTATCCGCTGCATTACATATGCCAGCATCTCCGGCTGTTTATTGGAAAAGGATAACCATAACTGGAAAAAAATAAAGCCCAGTAAAGAAAGATAAATAACACTCCAGATCAAGAACGTAACGCCTGCAGGCACAAACAGGTTCGGATATTCCTCCGACACTTGTGCAGTGGTTTTACCATTAATGGGAAGCAGTACTGCGAGAGCATTTGCCGCAATCATAATAATAAAACCGAGGGTGTTAAAAATGGATTTGTTCTTGAAGTGGAGGGTTTCATGACTCACCATAACGGATGGGTGCTTTTTATAATATTATTGACATGGTTACCCGTGTTACAACACAAAAATTATGCTAAAACGGACAAACAAAACAAAGTTTGTTACACGTTAGTATATATCTCCGTTTTTTCCATACATTTGCCAGCTATGACAGCTGAGCAACTTAAAGCTATGAGGGACCGTTTATATGTCCTGGGAGGTTTTCTTTAACGTACCTGACCGATTAGCAAAAATAGAAAACGACAAACAATTAAGCCTGGCGCCCGGTTTCTGGGATGATAACGTCAGAGCGACTTCAATTCTGAAAGAGATAAAGGTCAACAAGTATTGGGTAGACCTTTATGATCAGGTAAATGCTGCCATCGACGACAGCGCTGTACTGAACGATTTCTTCAAAGAAGGAGAAGCCACGGAAGAAGAGGTAGAGCAGGCCTATAGTGCTGCTGTAGTAGCATTGGACGACCTGGAATTTAAATCTACCCTTAATCAGCCGGAAGATGAAATGCCTGCGGTATTAACCATTAACTCCGGTGCGGGCGGCACGGAAAGCCAGGATTGGGCAGAAATGCTGCTGCGTATGTACCGCATGTATGGTGAAAAGCAGGGGTGGAAGGTATCAGAAATTGATACCCAGTATGGAGATGGCGCCGGTATCAAATCCGCTACACTGGAATTTGATGGCGACTTCGCCTATGGTCACCTGAAAGCGGAAAGCGGTGTACACCGGTTAGTACGTATTTCACCTTTTGATTCCAATGCGCGCAGACACACTTCTTTTGCCTCCGTATATGTGTATCCGTTAGTAGACAATACTATCGAGATTGCTGTTAACCCGGCAGACCTGGAATGGGAATTCTACCGTTCAGGAGGTAAGGGCGGACAGAATGTAAACAAGGTAGAAACGGCCGTACGACTGAAGCATATTCCATCCGGTATCATCATCGAATGCCAGCAGGCACGGACACAGGGAGAGAACCGCGAAAAGGCGCTCACCATGCTGAAATCACGCCTGTATGAAGAAGAGATCCGCAAAAGAGAAGAGCTGAAAAATGCAGCCAACGCCAACAAACGAAAAATCGAGTGGGGTTCACAGATCAGATCATACGTATTCCATCCGTATAAAATGATTAAAGACCACCGCACCGACTTTGAAGTAGGTAACGTAGGACCTGTTATGGACGGCGACCTGAACGGATTTGTGAAGGCATACCTCATGATGCAGAAGGAAGAGGACAATAATTAATAAGTATCGACTAATTATCAATAAGTGCGTAGGCGCTGTATTACTTAATTTTGCTGCGGAAACAAAACACGTAGTCATTTGTTTATTTGATTGTTTGTCTGCCTGGAGATCATCCCGGTCTTACAAATAATCAAATAAACAGATATAAAATTAGGTACAATGAATACAGGATACTTTGAGTACGCAGCGCCTGCTAATGAGCCTGTGTTATCTTATGCACCCGGTTCTGCTGAGAGAATTGCATTAAAGAAACAATTAGCCGCCTTCAAAGGCGAAGTAGCAGATATCCCGATGTACATCGGTGGAAAGGAAATCCGTACCGGAAACACCGTTGATCTGCGCCCTCCCCACGAAATCAAACACAAATTAGGTCATTTCCATATGGGTGACGCTTCTCATGTGAAATCTGCCATCGCAGCCGCGCTGGAAGCACGTGAAAAATGGGCCAATATGGATTGGGAACAACGCGCCGGCATCTTCCTGCGTGCTGCCGAACTCCTGGCCACCAAATACCGTTACCACATCAACGCAGCTACCATGCTCGGCCAGAGTAAGAACCCTTACCAGGCTGAAATTGATAGTGCCTGTGAATTGATCGACTTCCTCCGCTATAACGTACACTTCCTGAGTGAAATTTACCGTCAGCAGCCCGTATGCGCGCCCGGTATCCACAACAGGGTAGAGTACCGTCCGCTGGAAGGATTTGTACTCGCCGTTACACCATTCAACTTTACTGCTATTGCCGGTAACCTGCCTGCTTCTGCTGCCATGTGTGGTAACGTAGTGGTATGGAAACCAGCTAATACACAGGTGTTTGCCGCCCAGGTATTCATGAAGGTGATGATAGAAGCCGGTTTACCGGACGGTGTTATCAACCTGGTATATGCCAACGGTCCGGTAATAGGAGATGTTTGCTTCGCAGATCCTCACTTCGCAGGAATCCACTTCACCGGCTCCACCGGCGTATTCCAGACCATGTGGAAAACCATCGGCGAAAACATTCACAAATACAAAACTTACCCACGCATCGTAGGCGAAACCGGTGGTAAAGACTTCGTACTGATCCACAAATCAGCCGATGTAGATATCGCGGTTACTGCTTTAGCCCGTGGCGCTTTCGAATACCAGGGCCAGAAATGTTCTGCTGCCTCCCGTGCATACATACCAAACAATCTTGCTGACGATATAAAATCCAAACTGGTAGCTGAACTGAAAACCATGAAAATGGGCTCCACAGAAGATTTCAGCAATTTCATCAACGCAGTGATCGACGAACGCTCTTTTGATAAGATCGCTAAATACATCGACAACGCGAAGAACGATCCGGCTGCTAAAATCATTGCAGGCGGTAACTACAACAAGTCTGAAGGTTACTTCATCGAACCTACCGTTATCGAAACTACTGATCCGAAATACATCACCATGTGTGAAGAAATCTTCGGACCTGTACTGACCATTCATGTGTATGACGGAGAGAAGTTTGAAGACATTATGCAAGTGGTTGACAGCACTTCAGAATACGCATTAACGGGTGCTATCATTGCGCAGGACCGTTATGCTGTAGAACTGGCTACCCGCAAACTTGTAAACAGCGCTGGTAACTTTTATATCAACGACAAACCAACCGGTGCAGTGGTAGGACAGCAGCCATTTGGCGGCGCCCGCGCTTCCGGAACCAACGATAAAGCAGGTTCTATGCTGAACCTCTACCGCTGGCTGAGTGCAAGAAGCATCAAAGAAACCTTTGTGCCGGCTACCGATTACCGGTATTCGTTCCTGAAAGAGGCTTAGTAAATGTTCATGATTTATATCGGGGCGGTGGATCTATATCCATCGCCTTTTTTGTACCTTGCATCCTCATTCACGATACGGAACTATGCAGGCAGATATTATTAAAACATACTTCTCACAACGTCACGAACAACTCCGTGTAGCAGATCTCGAACTGCAGATCATTGCAGATGGCACGCCAAAACCTGAAGCCAGCGTATCCGCTGCTGCCGCTTTTGATGAATACTTCGGTAAACAGTTGCGCACAAAAGGTATAAAAGCGGCCGTCTTTTTTGGTATTGGTTTGATCTTTCTCATCCGTGTGATTACGCTCACCAACCGCGAGGAAGGTAGTTTTATGCAGGTATCTTTATCGCTCGCATTGGTAGCCTTTGCACTGGTACGTGGCATTATCTGGGGCATGCAGTTGTTTGCCCTGAAAGAAGAGATATCGACTTTTAAGGATCTAAGGAGATTATAGTAGTAAACGGCATAAAAAATCCCGTAGCGTATAACGGCTACGGGAATATTATAAAAGGCAATTGTTTATTTCAGTTTCTGCAACGCGGCCAGCGATTCTGTCACATGTTTCTCTCCGTCGCGCATGGAATTAAATTCATGCACCACCACACCATTCTTATCCACGATATAAGTTACCCGACCAGGTATTACAAAGGTTTTGGGCACACCAAATAATTTTCGGACTTCATTTTTCGGATCACTCAGCAACGTAAAAGGTAGGTTGTGATGCGTGGCAAAGCTGCGGTGTGATGCTACGTTATCTGAACTGATGCCGATAACCAGCGCCCCGTATTTCTGAAAGTCCTGGTATGAATCACGGAAAGAGCAGGCTTCTTTGGTGCATACACTGGTTTCATCTTTGGGATAAAAGTAAATGACCAGTGGTTGTTTACCGAGTACCGTGCTAACGTCAAAAGTTTTGCCATCCTGATCCTGTAAGGAGAAAACGGGTATTTTATCCCCGGTCTTTATCTGTCCTTCAGATTTACATCCCCATAATTGTAAAAAGGCCGCCATAGTGAAAATGAGCTTTATGAATTTCATAATTCAGAAATTGATAGCACTAAAGTACGAAGAGAAGCGCAGCCGGCATTGTTAAAATTACCCGGTGAGGCGTGGAAAGTGTCATTTTAAAGGCGTCAGTCACAAATATTCCATTGTTTATCAATCTTTTCTAATATTCAGCTTTTTATCTGTTGCATTTAATCATTATTTTTGGCCCCTAAAACGTTGTGTTTTGAAAACCATACTAAACGGCAGGCAGATGGCTATTACGATAGACAGGCTTTGTCATCAGTTGATAGAAAATCATTTACAGTTTGAGCAAACCGTGCTGATAGGATTACAGCCGAGGGGTATTTATTTATCCGGCAGAATTCATCAGACCTTGTTGAAATTAGTACCAGGCGCGCGTATCGATTACGGTAAACTCGATATCACCTTTTACCGGGACGATTTTAACCAGAGCAAAACGCTGCACGTGCCCAGTGAAACCAGTATCGATTTTTCCATAGAGAATAAAAAGGTGGTGTTGATAGATGATGTGTTGTATACCGGCCGTACTATCCGTTCGGCACTGGATGCAATGCTGGATTTCGGCCGGCCTGCTTCTGTGGAGCTGCTTACGCTGATAGACCGTCGTTTCAGCAGGCAGCTGCCTATTCAGCCCGACTATACCGGACGTACTATCGATGCCCTCATTTCCCAGAAAGTAAGGGTATTATGGAACGAAAGAGATGGTAAAGACGAAGTAGTTCTGATTGACTAACATGAATCCGGATTTCAGAATTCAGATTTCACCCTTTATATTTGCACATTAATGTCACTTTCTGTAAAACACTTACTCGGAATTCGCGATCTGCAGCGCCAGGATATAGAGCTTATTTTTCAAACAGCCGACCAGTTTAAGGAGGTTTTACAAAGGCCTATTAAAAAGGTTCCTACGCTTCGCGATACAACAATCGTCAATTTATTTTTTGAGAACTCAACCCGCACACGCATCTCTTTTGAGTTAGCGGAAAAGCGGCTGGGTGCAGATACGGTTAACTTTTCTGCTTCCGGCTCTTCTGTATCCAAAGGGGAAACGCTGATTGATACGGTGAACAACATCCTGTCCATGAAAGTGGATATGGTGGTGATGCGCCACTCAGCCAGCGGGGCACCGCATTTTCTGGCAAAGCACATCAATGTGCCTATCCTCAATGCGGGCGACGGGATCAATGAACATCCCACCCAGGCATTGCTCGATGCCTTCTCTATCCGCGAAAGACTCGGAAGCGTAGAAGGCAAGAAGGTAGCCATTTGTGGCGATATCATGCATTCCAGGGTTGCCCTCTCCAATATCTACTGCCTCAAAAAACTGGGCGCAGAAGTAACAGTGGTAGGTCCGCCTACGCTGATCCCGAAATACATGGCAGCAGCACTCGGTGTGAATGTGAGCTACAATATCCGCGAAGCCCTGCAATGGTGCGATGTAGCAAACGTATTGCGTATTCAGCTGGAAAGACAAAACACCCCGCTGTTTTCCTCTCTGCGCGAATATTCACTGGCTTATGGTGTAAACCGCGAACTGCTCGACAGCCTGAATAAAGAGATCGTCATCATGCACCCCGGACCCATTAACCGTGGTGTAGAAATAAATTCTGATGTGGCTGATTCCGGTCAGTCTATCATCCTCGACCAGGTGGAAAACGGTGTAGCTGTACGTATGGCGGCATTGTATCTTCTCGCAGGTAAGAAAACGGAGTAGTCAGCTCCGCTGTTGGTTTCTGATAGCTTATCAGAAGCCAACAGTCAACCCCATGGTATAAGACCTGAAAAATGGATAGACGTTTCCGTTATATCCTCCCGCTTGTTCCGGATCATAATACTTAATCTTCATTTGAGTGGTTTCCCACAGATCCTGTCCGGAGAAATAAACACGCAGATTACTCAGTAATAATTTCTTTGCCCATTGCGCTGGTAAGGTATAACCTACCTGGAGATTTTTCAGGCGGATGTATGCGCCATTCATCACCCAGTGGGACGAAGGCGCCGTATTCTGAACATCGTTGAGGTAAAGGCGGGGGAACAGCGCATGGGGATGATCCGGCGTCCAGTAATCCTGGTTGATATCCCAGGGTTGTTGCCAGTAGCTGGTAAATGGGATATTGTAACGGGGATCTGGCATCACTTCCCGTTTGGCCACACCCTGGAAAAACACAGAAAAATCAAATCCTTTCCAGGCAAAACCAGCATCGATCCCGTAGGAAAATTGCGGATCTGTGCTACCAAGATATACCAGGTCCGCATTGTCTATTTTATGGTCGCCGTTGATGTCTTTATACTTCAGATCACCCGCGCCGGTATTCCCATGTTGGTAGGCATGCTGGCTTACTTCTGTGGCCGACTGGAAATAACCTTCAGACACGTATCCGAACAGGGAGGAGTAAGGATATCCGGCGATACCCTGGTTCCATCCCGGCTGTGCGGCTACATTATCATTCTTCAGTACTTTATTCCGGTTATTAAACAGGTTGCCGTTGATATACCAGGTAAAAGGTCCCTGATCATCTCTCCAGCCAATATTTATTTCCCAGCCCCAGCTTTTCATTTCACCCCGGTGGAAATCGATGGGCCATGCGCCTTCTGTGGAAGCTGTTAACACAGGAATCTGCATGTCCCGGTTATGTTTCACGAAATAGTCTGCTGCCAGTGTGAGTCGTCCCCGGAACAAAGTAGCATCCCAACCGTAATTATTGGTGGAAATATTCTCCCATCCCTGTGCCTGTATAACCGGATTTTTATACACGAAAGGTAAAAACCGTGGCACCGGGTTAAAGCTGAAAGTTTGCAGCCGCTCATCGTTCGGGATGGTGTTCCAGCTATTGATATTCCCCAATCTGCCCCATGACCACCTCAGTTTGAACTCGTTGAAGAATGGCAAGGCCCGGTTAAACCAGGTTTCATTATTTACGCGCCAGCCGGCAGAGAAAGATGGAAATACCTGCCACTGTTCTCCACCCACAAAGGAAGTGCTGTATTGCGACAACCGGGAGCCAATGAGGTTTGCTTCCACCAGGTAGCGGTTATCGTAATTGTAATTCATCTTCCCAAAAACAGAGAACAATGAACCGCTGGCGCCCAATAACTGCGTATAGTCGGGGGCGTTATTGAAGTGGGTATTATGGATTTCCGCTGTTGTGATGTTGTAGGACGCAGCCGTATTTTGCGTGGTATTATAGGCTTCCTGTGTAGCACCACCGAGCAGGTGAATATTGTGTTTATCCTTTTTAACATCGTAATCTGCAAGCAGCTGCAGGTTGCCACCTTTGGCTTCCAACCGGCTTTTCTGCAGCATATTCTGTGGTTGTACCAGTGCTCCCGTGTCTACCCGGTTCCATAAGGCGATGGTATTGCGACCGAGATTATCCTGCAGCGTGTGTTTCTGCGGACTGTAAATCAGGCGCAGGGTAAGGCCTTTTACAAGGCTGTCGGCCCTGAGGGTAAATACGGCGTCAATATAATTATTCTTTTCATCGCGCTCACCGCCATCCTGCAGGATAGCATATCCCGGTGCGCCGCCGTAGGCGTAGTTACTGGTATTAGGAACATATACCGGTACGTTGCCTGGTCCTCTGTAGATGCCTGCCAGCAGGCCATGAGGTCCTTCCACTGCTTGTCCGGGGGAAAAGGTATTGGTTTGCGCATACGAGAGGCGTGTTTCCAGGCTGAAATGCTTATTGAAACGGTTGTTCAGGTTTACCCTTGCGTTCACGCGGTGTGTACGGTCCGGGCCTACGGCAAATAAGCCCTGTCGCCCGAAGTAGCCAAGTGACGCAGAAAACTGGTTGGCGCTGTCGCCTCCTTTTACAGAGAGGTTGTAATTTTCGATGCCGGTCCTGCTTTTTGTCAGCACTGGCAGGGGATCATAATTATAATAATATTTGTAGTAATCAGGTTTCTGGTAGTCGATCGCATAGTGATTACCCTGTTTCATCAGGTCTATCTCAAGTGGATCCCAGGGGGCCTGCTGACCGGCATTTACGGCGGCGGTATTCTGCATGGCAGCAGATTGCCAGGAGGGAAGCCGGTTGGGAAGACGGATGGGAGTTTCAAATCCGCCGAGGGTATTGAAATCAACCCGGAGTTTACCTGGTTTACCGGTGCGGGTGGTTACCAGTACTACGCCCCCTGCGCCCCGGGCGCCATAGATGGAAGCTGCTGCTGCATCTTTCAGGATTGAGACTGATTCAATATCGTCCGGGTTCAGTACTGCCAGAGAACCGGGTACGCCGTCTACAATTACGGGGGTATTGCTACCGGAAGATGAGCCTACACCGCGTACCTGGATATTAAACCCTTCGCGGCCGGGTTGCCCGTTGCTGCGGGTTACTACCAGTCCGGTAGCAGTTCCTTGCAGGGCGGCCATTACATTGGCCACAGGCCGGCTTCTCAGCCGCACGCCATCCACCTGTGCGATAGCACCCGTGATATTGGCGCGTTTCTGCAGGCCGTAACCCAGTACCACCAGTTCATTGAGTTTGCGGAGATCGGGTTGTAACTGTACAGAGATATTCCGCCGGTCCCGCACAGCAATTTCTTTGGTTTCATAACCGATCAATGATACCTGCAACGTAGCCTGCCCATTGGCCAGGTCTACCTTGAAGTTGCCATTTTCCGTAGTGGCGGTACCGTTAGTGGTGCCTTTTTCCCGGATGGATACGCCACTGAGTGGCTGCATGCCATCAGTAACAGAGCCGGTGATGGTCCATTTATTAGGATTTGGAGTGGTGTTGCGGGGAGGCGTCGGATCTTCGGCGATGGCACTGAGCGGAATGACGATGATCTGTCCGTCTTTGATCTCTACTTTATACCGGGCAGGGGGGAAGAGCCTGGACAATACTTCCTGCAGTGGTGAATTATGAACATGTAAATTCACGCCCTGGCGGGTTTCCAGTTCACCGGAAGAAATGGCAAAGGTGTATTTTGTTTGCTTTTCTATTTCCCGGATAACGGTTTTCAGGCTGGCGTTCGTAAACTGAAGAGAAACTTTTGGTGAAGGGGCACTAGGTTGCTGGGCCATAGCTAATGCATTGGCCAATACCAGGATAACAACGAAAATAAAATCAGGCACGCACCCAAACCTGGTATTGGAGAAACGCGCCTGTAGCAATAATTGCTGCATAAAGAAAAAGTCAGGCGCGTATTAGTAGATGTCTACCAGGTCGTTTTTATGCGTAATGTTTATTCGAAGGGTTTTTCTCATGATGTCCAGTACCTCGTCCAATGACATATTGGGAAAGGTAGCCAGCAATTTCTTGTCAGCCAGTTGCTGATTGCTGATCTTGATCTGTACATTATAAAAATCTGCCAAAGCATCCGCTACTTCATTCAGCGGGGTATCATCAAATGTAAGGGTCCGGGTTTTCCAGGCCAGTATGTTGTTGTTCTTCTTATGGGTACGGGTGTCAATTTCCTGACCATTACGCCTGAGAGAAGCTTCCACGCCAGGAGTTAGGATCACTTTTTTCTCGATGCCTTTATAGGCAGCGCTCACTTTCCCGGATTGTACAAATACTTTTACGCCCGTATTGGCGGCTTTTACATTAAACGCGGTACCCAGCACCTGTACTTCCACTTCGGGTGCATTTACAATAAAAGGAAGGGCGTCATTCTGTTTTACATCAAAAAACGCTTCGCCTTTATCTATTCTTACGTGTCTGTTATCTTTTCCAAATCCACGGGCATAACGCACCTGGGTATGGGCATTGAGGTAAAGCATGGAGCCGTCCGGCAGTTGCATGCTATCCTGCTGCTGGTTGGTGGCGTAGGTTTTATAGCCGCCAGGGCCGATGAAGGTCCAGGTGCCTGCAATGAGTAACACTGCGGCAGCTGCCCACCAGTAACGGCGGTTCATCTTAATTACACGGGGGCTTTTTTGTTGGGCAACTTCGGGAAGCACAGCTACAGGCACTCTGTCCAGCATGGTATCCAGTACCTGCCATTGTCCCTGGGTATCGAAAGCAGAGGCGGCAGGAAGCGGATCGCCATGCCACATGCCTTTCATATCCAGGAAGATGTCCAGGTTACCAGCATCCTGTTGAATCCACTCGTTGAGCTGCGTTTTGTGCTGCTCATTCTCCGGATCTTCCAGGTAACGGATCACTATATCTATGTCTGTTTGATTATTCATGGCTTCTTATTAGTAATACAACCAGGGAACGTTATACCATTAAGCGATAATAAAAAAAATTTCGGGAGCATCCTACGACTTATTAATAAGGTCTACCCGCAATCGTTTTAAAGCTGTGGTCAGATGGGCGTATACTGTATTGATAGAGATATTGAGTTGTTCTGCGATTTCGGCAGGAGATAAGCCTTTTAGGCGGCTGAGTTCAAAAACACGACGGCACTGATCGGGTAACTTATCGAGGGCAGAGCGGTATTTGGCTTCCAGTTCCTTATGTTCCAGCAGAGAGTGATTATTTTCAGCAGGGGTAGCCGTCAGGAGTTGCTCCTTGGCATACACTTCTTTGCGTTGTTCTTTCTTGATGCGGTTTAAACAGGTATTGACAGTAGCTCTTGCGAGATAATGATTAATAGGGGCTCTCTCGTCCAGGTTTTCCGCACCTTTCCACAAGTTGAGGAAAACATCCTGTACCATATCGTTGGCGTCATCTTCATCCTTCACATACCGAACGGCAATATTATACATAGAAGGTGCGAACTGTTTAAAAACAGCTTCAAATACATCTTTGTTTCTGCTCCGGATGCCTTTTACTATTTCGTCGTTACTCAATTGCAACATGCTTTTGATCTTTTGTACTTGTTTCCGTAGTGCGAAGATAATTTTTAAAATTACTAATTACGAAACGAGCCGCTATACTGCTTCGTAATTCTTTTTTTCACTTTAACATTTCTTTGACTAATGGTAAGCGAAAGGTTGGATGTATTGTTATTATACGGCAGCCAACGATGAGGGCATATAACAAAAACCATGCACATTCATCCCCGCCGGGACAGTCATCATAAATATTAACCATACAAAAAATTGAAGGCCATGAAAAAATCAATTGTAGGAACGCTCGCTTTAGCAACAATGGTACTCGGAATGTCCGCTTTTAAAAGTGCTGATGTAGCCGTGGTTAAATCTGTAGACAGCACCGCCACAATGGTGGATTCAATCGCTGTAGATTCCCTTGTTAGCCTCGACTCACTGAAAACATTCAGCGTCGATTCATTGCAACGCCTGGATTCTTTGAAGGGATTTGATTCCTTACAGAGGGTAGATTCTTTAACAGGCATCGATTCCCTGCAAAAAGTGGATTCTTTAACCGGAACCGACTCTTTACAGCGAATAGATTCTTTAACCGGAATTGACTCTTTACAGAAGGTAGACTCTTTACAGGGAGTGGATTCTCTGAAAGCAATAGCTGTAGAAGGCGGTTCTATCACCGGTAAAATCAGCCCTGCTGACGGAGCTGCGGAAGTAGAAGCCGATAACGGCACCGATAAGCTGAAAGGCGCTATCTCCCAGGGTGCATTCACCATTCCGGCCGCCAAAGCAGGAACTTATACCATCACCATCCTTGGTAAAACCCCTTATAAAAATGCGGTGATCAAAGATGTGAAAGTAGAAGACGGTAAAGCTACCGACCTGGGCGAAATCAAATTAGAGCAATAGTTTTTTAATAATGAAATAGCAACCAACAACACAAAATCAACTCATAATGGAAACCCCATTTTGATTTGATGCAGGGGGACCTCTTACGGTCCCTCTTTTTTTTGTTATTTTGCGCCCCGCCTGGTCAGGCAATATTCCTGCACTATGGTATACAAATTGGTAGAAGCATTCATCAAATTATAAAACTCATCATGCGCACCATCCTTCTGCTTATCGTTTCCAACACTTTTATGACCTTTGCCTGGTATGGACACCTCAAACACCAGGATACTGCCCTCTGGAAAGTCATTCTTATTAGTTGGGGGATCGCTTTCTTTGAATATTGTTTCATGGTGCCGGCTAACCGCTATGGCGCCCAGGAAGGTTTCAACGGATTTCAGCTCAAAACCATCCAGGAGGTGATTACCCTCACTGTTTTCAGCATCTTCGCCGTTACATTCCTGAAAGAACCCCTGCGGTGGAATTACCTGGTATCTTTTTTCTTTCTTATCGGCGCCGTTTATTTCATGTTTAAAAAGTAACGCAATTATAAAGCAGTCATGTTATTTACTTTAGAATCAATTTATATTATATAAAAAAAGATGTAAAACAAGATCAAATTAAAAAAAATCCGTATTATCTTTAGGGATCAATTTTCAACCAAAAACCAAATTATTGAGGGAAGAAGCTAATATACAGCTGTTGGTGGAACGGGTGGCGTCATTGGGGGATGAGCAGGCTTATAAAGCCTTGTTCAGGTTGTTTTACAAGCCATTGAGCCAGTTTGCCTTTTCTATCGTGAAGTCCTGGGAATCTGCGGAGGAAATTGCCTCAGACGTGTTCATGAATGTCTGGAAGCAGCGGGAACGCCTGCTGCAGGTGGAAAATCTCCGGGTATACCTCTATGTCTCTACCAAAAATATCGCCCTTAATTATCTGAATAAAGCCGCACGTACGCAACACTTCAGCCTGGATGAAGTAGCTGTGGATATCAGTGTGAGCTATGCAACCCCCGAGCAGATTTTCATCTCCGGAGAAATGGTAAAAAGAATAGAAGCCGCTGTAAATGCACTCCCGCCCAAAAGGAAAATGATCTTCAAACTTATCCGGGAGGATGGACTTAAATATAAGGAAGTAGCCCAGATCCTGGATATTTCAGTCAATACCATTGACGTTCACATGGCCCAGGCCCTCAAGAAAATCAGTGAGGTAATCAACCTCTCTTTCATCAACACAAAATAATTTTAAATTTTTTTTTAGTTGGAGTAGTAGATTCTTTCAATTTACTTGTCCTTCTATATAATCATGCTTTTGTATCATACACATGGAACAGGAAAGAATATGGCTTTTGATGGGAAGGAAAGTATCGGGCGAAGCCACGATGGGAGAGTTGCGTGAACTGGAAGCATTATTGCAGAAAGATCCGGATCTGAGATATAAATCGTCTGTGCTCAGCAACTGGCCACAACCAGCTAACAGCGCGGAATGGGACCATCGGACGGAAAGTGCGCTGGATAAACACCTGGAAAGAATGCAGGAAGCATTCCCCCAGGAAGAATTGCCCGTAAAAAAGGAACGGCGGAATTTCCGCAAGCTGGTATCGCTGCTATCGGTATTGGTGGTCATCCTGGGAGGATATTGTATATATCTGGTTATTAATAAATATCCGCAGAAGGATAGTAGCAAAACCGCTATGGCGGCTATCTACACCCGCGACGGCTCCAGGTCCAGGGCACAATTGCCTGATGGAACGGAGGTGTGGCTCAATGGCGGCAGCCGTTTAACCTATAATCCTGATATGAACAACCTGGGCGCCCGGGAGGTTACATTGGAAGGAGAAGCTTTTTTTGATGTGGCGAAGAATGCAACCAAACCTTTTTCTATCCATACTTCAAAAATGGATATCAGGGTACTTGGTACTTCTTTTAATGTAAAAGCTTATACCCAGGATAATACAACGGAAGCCACCCTCATCACCGGTGCAGTGGAAGTAACACTGAATGACGGCGAAGAGAAAAGTGTAAAACTGTTGCCTAATCAGAAAATTATCCTGCAACACCCAACGGAAAATCAGTCATTAACCCAACCCAATCTCGTAGCGGGTTATAAGATAGAAAATATTCATAGCAACCCACAGGACAGCATGGTGGCAGAAACCGCATGGTGCGACAATTACCTGGTGTTTGACAATGACAATTTTGAAGATATTGCGTTAAAAATGGAACGCTGGTATGGCATTAAAGTTCATCTCAGTGGTAACAAATTAAAGAATTACCATTTTACCGCCACATTTAAAAATGAATCGTTTTCAGAAGTGCTGGAAGCGCTGAAGGTTACAACATCATTTCGTTGCAGAATAGTGAGCAATGAAGTATTTATTACCCAGTAAAAGGGTGAAAGTCAACAGAAAATTGATACCTCTCATATAAAAAAGAGGGCAAATGCTGCAAACATTTACCCCTTTGTTGAGATCAAACGGCAGAAAGCTTCACTTGGCAATGTAGTACTGTCGTAGTTTTATGACCTTTTACAACCTAAATGTATGGAAAAAAATCATACATTATGCAATCCTTTTGCGTATAAAAACATTGGGAAAAGTTGTACTGATAATGAAACTGGTGTCCTTTATTATTCTTATTACCTGTTTGCATATAACAGGAAATGCCTTCGGTCAGCAGGACCGGCGCATTTCCATCAAAGCAGATTCATTGCCACTGACAAAGCTGTTGAAGCTGATCGAAAAGAAAAGCGGCTACCGTTTTGTATATCGCAATGATCTGATACCTGCTCAAAGCAGAATTTCTGTCAATGAAAACAATGCACTGACAGAAGATATTTTAAAGAAGATATTGAAAAATACGGGTCTCACGTTTAAGCAGCTTTCTGCCAATCTGGTGGCTATTGCGCCGGAAGACAAAGAGATCAGAAATATCAATATCAGTGGAACGGTAACGGATGTATTTGAACATCCATTACCAGGAGTGAGTTTAAGAATTGCAGGTATCAATAAGGGAACTACTACAGATGAAAAAGGAATGTTCCGGATGGAAGCACCTTCTTCAGCAACATTGATCTGTTCTTTCATCGGTTATGAAGAACAAAAAGTGCCGGTAAATAATAATACCCACTTTAACATCATGCTGAAAGATGATTCCAAAGGATTGAATGAAGTGGTAGTAGTAGCTTATGGTGTGCAAACAAAAAGTTCTTTGACAGGTTCAGCTACTATGGTCAGCTCCTCATTGTATGATAAGGCGCCCCGTAGCAGCTTCCAGGAAAGCTTACAAGGCAATGTAACCGGCTTACAATCTACCAATGGTTCCGGTCAACCCGGTTCCATACCCAGTATTCATATACGTGGTATCGGTTCTATTACTGCAGGCAGCTCGCCACTCTATGTGGTGGACGGAGTACCGGTGGTAACGGACAATCTCACAGATTATAATGTAAATACCCTCGCGGGTATCAACAGCGCCGATATCGCTTCTATCTCTGTGTTGAAAGACGCCGCTTCGGCTTCAATCTATGGCTCCCGCGCTGCCAACGGTGTAATTCTTATTACAACCAAAACCGGTAGCGCCGGGAGAACAAAGATCAACGCTGCTGTACAGCGGGGCAGTAATCAGCTCACCATCCCCCAGGCAAACTATCCGCTCAATACAAAAGAGATGATAGCCCTGCTCCGGGAAGGATGGATACATAAAGCAGATGGCACCGGCGAAGCTGGTTTTCAACGGGAACTCCTTGCACGAGGCATTGACACTACCGTTAATACCAACTGGATCGATGTACTTACCCGCCATGGCGCTTATACACAGGCCAATCTTTCTGCCGCAGGCGGAAGCAATAAAACAAAATTTTATGTTTCCGGCGGCTATTATGACGCGAAATCAGCCCTGAAAGGGGTGGACTATAAACGGATGACGGGCAAACTCAATCTGAGCAACCAGGCTACCAACCGGTTGTCGTTTGATGTGAACCTATCTTTAACTTACCAGCGCGCCAATGCGGTGGCTGATGAAGGAAAGATGGCCAACCCCGTACGTTCGCTGGTCCGCCTGCAGCCCTGGCTGAAGGTTTACAACAACGATGGCAGCTACGATTTCAGCTACAACAACACTTTTAATCCGGTAGCAGAATTGGATAACAACTCCCGCACAGGTACTATTTATGGCCTGCTGGGAGGAGCCGCCGCCAAATATGCATTTACAGATTATCTTTCTTTTGAAACAAAAATCAGTCTCGACCTGAACTACGCCCGCAGCAATATCTTTCTGGCACAGGGCTTTGGTGATGGAAGAAATACCAATGGCTGGGTAGGTGTAGCAAACAACCTCTGGACCAACTGGGTATCTACCAATATTATCCGGTTCAACAGGCGATGGGGCTACCACGGCATCAATACTTTTGTTGGCTACGAAGCACAGAAAACAGTCAATAACGGGAATACTTCCGCAGCGTCAAACCTGCTGCCAGACCTTCGACAGCTGGCAGATGCCTCCAAACCGGAAAGCGTATCGTCTGTGTCTGATGCCAACTCGCTGACGGGGTTATTTCTTAATACCAGTTACGATTACAAACAAAAATATTACCTGACCGCTTCTATCAGGAGAGACGCCTCTTCCCGGTTCGGCAGTCAGAGAAGAAGCGCCGCATTCTGGTCGCTGGGAACGGCCTGGAATATTTACCGGGAACCATTCCTCCAGGATGTATCAGGCATCAACGAATTAAAAATAAGAGCTAGCTACGGCAGCAACGGAAACCAGGCTATTAATAATTATGCTTCATTGTCGCTGTATAGTCCGGCAAATGATTATGATGGGAAGCCGGGGTACGTGCTTACGCAATACCCCAATCCTTTCCTCACCTGGGAACAAAACAGGCCATTTAATATAGGACTGGATTTCGCAGTTCTGAAAAACCGCTTGTCAGGTACCATCGAATACTATAACAGAACCACTTCCAGGTTACTGCTGAATGTACCGGTATCTTCTACAAACGGTATCACTACTGTTTTCAGGAATAACGGAGAGATGAAAAATAGCGGCTGGGAAATAGCACTTTCTTCCCGCAATATCATCGCAAAAAAACAAAATGATTTCTCGTGGCGTACAGATGCCAATATCTCTACGCTGAACAATAAAATTACCAGGCTGGATAATCCGATTACCGACATCCTTTATAAAAGAGAAGTAGGCACTGATTTTTACCAGTTCTTCCTGGTGGGATTTGCAGGCGCAGATCCCAAAACAGGCGACGCACTTTGGTATAAAGATGCTTCGAAAACCACTACCACCAATGTTTACGGAGAAGCACAACGTTTTAACCAGGGAAGTGCATTACCGAAGTTTTATGGTGGTGTAACCAACTATTTCGGCTATAAAGGATTTGAATTGAGCTTCCAGTTTTTTTATAACTGGGGAAATAAAGTGTTCGACAACTGGGGCCCGTTCACCGAATCAGATGGTAGCGGCGGTTTTGGCAGCGGCGCAAAAATGTCGCGTCTCATCTACGAAAAACGATGGCAGCATCCCGGTGATATTACCAACGTACCCAAAGTAGTGTTTGGTGGTACACAATCCGGACTTAGTAATCAGCGTTCTTCCCGGTTTATCTACGACGGCAGTTTTATCCGCCTGAGAGACGTGATGTTGGCTTACAACCTGCCATCCGACTGGTTAAAGCAGGCAAAACTGAATGAAGTAAAAGTATACGTACGCGGTAATAATCTATGGACGTATGTAAAAGATAAATACCTCACTATGGACCCGGAAGTGCCGGTAACAGGTGATTATGATCAGCGTCCGCCGATATTTAAAACATTCCTGGTGGGACTGGATGTAAATTTTTAACGTATTCATGCAGCAGAAATATACATACGGCATCTTGATAATACTGGCTGGCCTGCTCGGTGCCTGCAGCAAGGATTTCCTTGAACAGAAACCGGACCAGTCCACCGAAACCGGCAAAGCCATCAGAGACCTGCCCGGTTTGAGGGCAGCTATCAATGGCGTGTATTCGCTGATGCAGAATAAAGATTATTATGGCCGTACCATGCCACTGCTGCCGGATCTGAGATCAGATAACGCTTTTCTCAGTATCATCAACAGTAACCGGTACACGAATCAGAATCAATATATTGTTACAGCCAACGATGTATCTACCACCGATTCATGGAATCAGTTATACAGCGTTGTTGCCAATGCCAATATGGTAATTATGAAAGGGCCTTATGTGTCGCTGCTGCCATCGGCTTCAGACAGTACAGAAGCCCGGCAGATTGTGGCCGAAGCCTATGCACTGAGAGCTGAAGTGTTCTTTGATATTGCACGTATGTATGCACAGCCGTATAATTATACAACGGATGCTACACACATGGGAATTCCGATCGTCACCATTACAAATGTGGATTCGGTACAATCGCCCTCCCGGAGTAACATCAAAGAAACGTATGCGCAGATCATCAATGATCTCACAGCATCCATCCAGAAGTTTACAGAAAGTAAAAGCACGGCTTTTTCATCCGGTCGTATTAATATATATAGTGCAAAAGCGCTCCTTTCCCGGGTGTTGCTGTATAAGGAAGACTGGACCGGCGCTGCTGCCTATGCAGCAGATGTGATCAGATCACAGCAATATGCATTGCTGACCAATGAAAAGCTGGTGAGTGATTTTAAAATCACCAACAACAATGAAACGATTTTCGAAATAGTTAATACACCGGTAGATAATCCCAATACAGACGGGCTAAGCTACATGTTCAGCCAGGACGGCTACGGGGATGTGCTGGCTACCAATGATGTATATAACATTTATGCGGCCACGGATGTAAGAAGAAATTTCTTAAAGAAGGGTAAACGCTCCGGTAACGGGGGAGAAGATCCGGCAAACATCATCACCAAATACAGTGATGTGAGCACTTTTACAGAAAGTATAAAAGTGATGCGGTTTGCGGAAGTATACCTTATCCGCGCAGAAGCGCTGGCACACCTTGGACGCACTCCGGAAGCGCAGGCTGCACTGCAGATAGTGACACAACGTGCTGATCATAATGCCCCGCCGGTAACAGCTACCGGACAAGCTCTCCTGGACCTGATCCTGTTGGAAAGAAGAAAGGAACTGGCTTTTGAAGGACATCGGCTATTTGACCTGAACAGAACAAAACGGTCATTCACCAAATTTCTGGCGAGTGATAAAACGATACCGGTAGTGTGGCCAAGTACGAAAGTAATACAGCCCATACCACAGAGAGAACTGGATGCTAACCCCAATATACGCAACCAGCAGAACGAAGGTTACAATTAAATCTAAACCGCCTTTGTTAATAATTGGTTTTTGCTTACAAGCTGGTTGGATTTTGCTTATGAAGAAATAAAGTCCCGGTGGTTCTCACCGGGACTTTTTCTATTTAATACCCCCTCATCTACGCTCATCATATTTATCTTCTCCTCCCACCAATTAATTATTACTTTTGGCCATCTGTAAATTCACGTACCACCAAATGTTTATAAGACGCACTACCGCTTTGGTCCTCATTTTATTGGCAGCTTTAGGGTTACCCGCTTTGGCGCAACCTTCCCCCGTATGGAATGCCGCCGATATAAAGCTGCAACTGAAAAAGCTAGATACACTTGCAAGTGTATTATACATTGCCGCCCATCCCGATGACGAGAACACCCGTTTACTCGGCTACCTGGCAAAAGAAAAACTCTATCGCACCGGATACCTGTCGCTTACCCGTGGCGACGGAGGGCAAAACCTCGTGGGAAATGAACAGTCCGAGCTACTGGGGCTGATCCGTACGCAGGAACTCCTGGCAGCGCGCCGCATCGATGGCGCGGAACAGTTCTTTACCCGGGCCCAGGATTTCGGCTTTTCCAAGAATCCCCAGGAAACCTTTACCATCTGGAACAGGGAACAGATTCTGGGAGATGTGGTATACATGATCCGTAAATTTCAGCCGGACGTCATCATCTGCCGTTTCCCGGCGGATAGTCGTGCCGGGCATGGGCACCATACCGCTTCCGCTATGTTGGCGGAAGAAGCCTACACGGCCGCAGCGGATCCAAAACGCTTCCCGGAACAGCTGAAAGTATTAAAACCCTGGCAGGCAAAACGTATCCTCTGGAATACGTTCAACTTTGGCAGCGTAAATACCACCGCCGATGACCAGTTTAAAATGGATGTAGGGGCCTTTAACCCGTTACTGGGAAAAGGATTCGGGGAAATAGCCGCCGAAAGCCGCTCCCAGCATAAAAGTCAGGGTTTCGGTGTAGCCGCTTCGCGTGGCAGCTCCCAGGAGTATTTCCTGACAATTAAAGGCAATACTCCTAAAAATAGTTTACTTGACGACGTAAATACCAGCTGGACAAGGATTCCAGGTGGTAATAAAGTAGGAGCCCTTGTTGATGCGGCCCTTAACGCTTATAACATGGAAGATCCAGCTGCCTCTGTACCGGCCCTGCTGGAAATACGCCGCGCGATCCAGGCCCTGCCCGACGGATACTGGCGTAATCTCAAACTGAAGGAAACGGAACAACTGATTTATGCGTGCGCCGGCCTGTGGGCAGAAGCTTACAGCACTTCGCCAACCGTGGTGCCAGGCAATAATATGGAGGCAACAGTACAACTGATCAACAGGGGGCCCGTAAAAATAGCACTGCAACAGGTGGATCTGCCTGGGAAGAAAGATGCCGTAGGACAACAACCACTGGCATTCAATAAGTTTACCAGTCTTTCTCAAACAATCCAGGTACCCGCAAATACACCGGAATCACAGCCTTATTGGCTGGCGGAGGCACATCCGGTGGGCACGTATATCATTACTGATCCATCCCTGGTAGGCAACCCGGAAAACATTCCGGCCCTGCAGGCCGTGATCCGGCTCACTATCGGTGACCAGGATTTCACCCTCTCCAGACCTTTACAATATAAATATACAGACCCGGTAAAAGGAGAAATTTACCAGCCGCTGGTGATTGCACCACCGGTGGTAGCAGATCTCAGCAACCAGGTATACATCTTCACAGATACAAAACCACAGTCGGTTCCGGTGAAACTGCGCGCTATGGCAGATAATACACAGGGTACGGTCCGTCTGCAACTGCCAGCAGGATTTACGGCTGTCAATAACAGCCAGCCGTTTAACCTGAAACAGAAAGGCGACGAAACAGAATTGCGGTTTGAGATCAAGCCTATCAAGGGCGTAGCAGAAAATCATGCAGATACTTTTACGGTAGTGATGACCACTAACGGCAAGGAGTATACGCAAAGTCTGCAGCAGATCCGCTATGATCACATTCCGCTGATCACGCTCTTCCCGCCGGCACAGGCAAGGCTGGTATCTGTAAACCTGAAGCATAACGGCAACCGCCTGGGATATATCTCCGGTGCGGGCGACATGGTGGCGGCTTCTCTCCGCCAGGTAGGTTACGACGTAACAGAAGTAGGTGAGAAGGACATCATGGGCGGCAACCTGCAGCAATATGACGCTATCATTACCGGTGTACGCGCCTATAACGTAAACGCACGTATGAAGTATTGGCAGCCAAGGCTGATGGAATATGTAAAGAGTGGCGGTAAACTGATCATCCAGTACAACGTGAACGGACCGCTGGTGACCAGCGATCTGGGACCATATCCATTCGCATTATCCCGCGACCGTGTAACAGATGAAAATGCACCGGTACAGTTCAACGATCCGAAAGATCCGGTTTTACATTATCCAAATGAGATCACGGCAGCAGATTTCAACGGCTGGGTACAGGAAAGAGGTTTATATTACACCGTAGACGCGGATAAAGCATATGATAAGCCATTCCGCATGAATGACAAAGGGGAGGCGCCGCTCGACGGATCCACCCTCGTGGCGCATTATGGTAAAGGATGCTACGTATATACAGGCCTGTCGTTTTTCAGACAACTGCCTGCCGGTGTGCCAGGCGCTTACCGGTTATTTGTAAACCTGATTTCTGTAAAATAGGGATGAATTAAAATGAGTAAAAAACACCAACAACATCGTCCCAGGCTCAGAATTGCCGCCATCTTTTGTATTATCCTCGGCTTGCTGATCGGATTTTCCATCAAAAGGGTACAGGTGGGATTGGTCATTGGAATTGCACTGGGCCTGTTAACAGGAAGTATGTGGAGTAAAAGCAGCTCAAACGATTAAAACGTATGACAGAAAATCAATTGCACGATGAGAAACCACCGTTGTTTCCATCGTGGTCCTGGTGGTATGTGCTGGTAATAGCCTGGTTGCTGTTACTTATCATACTATTCTACTTATTCACCAAAACGTATTCATGAGTCCTTTAGACTGGTTGGTACTCACCGGTACCCTTACCATTATTATATTTTACGGAGTCTGGAAAAGCCGTGGCCAGCGCAACATGGAAAGTTATTTCCTGGATAACCAGTCTATGCCCTGGTATATTATCCTGCTGTCTATTATCGGCACCCAGGCCAGCGCTATTACTTTTATTTCGGCGCCCGGTCAGGCATATACCGACGGGATGCGCTTTGTGCAATATTACTTTGGATTACCGTTAGCCATGGTAGTACTCTGTATCACTTTTGTCCCTATTTTTCATAAACTGAAAGTATATACGGCTTATGAATTCCTGGAACAGCGGTTTGATCTGAAAACACGTACACTGACTTCCTCCCTGTTCCTTATACAGCGTGGTTTATCTACCGGTATCAGTATCTGCGCACCCTCCATTATTTTATCTTCCCTGCTGGGCTGGAATCTTTACTGGACCAATATGATCATGGGTGGTTTGCTGATCATCTATACCGTAGTAGGTGGTACCCGTGCGGTGGCTTACACCCAGACTTTCCAGCTGGTGATCATTTTTGGCGGTATGTTTCTCGCAGGTTGGATGGTAGTTCATTTGCTGCCTGAGGATGTAGGCTTTAAACAGGCCCTGCAGGTATCCGGCAAAATGGATAAGTTGAACGTGATTGTAACAAAATTTGATTGGAAAGATAAATACAATGTGTGGAGTGGGTTGATCGGAGGCTTCTTCCTGGCGTTGTCGTACTTCGGAACGGATCAGTCGCAAGTAGGGCGTTACCTCACCGCGAAGTCGGTGAAAGAAAGCCGTCTTGGTCTCTTGATGAATGGACTTGTAAAAGTGCCCATGCAATTTCTTATTTTGCTGATAGGCGCCCTGGTATTTGTTTTCTATCTGTATTTCCGTGCGCCGATCTTCTTTAATGAGGCACAGCTGGCCCGGGTACATAAAACAGAACAGGGCCCTGCATTGCAAAAGCTGGAAGATAAATACCATGACCTGGGTACGCTGAAACAGCAACAGGTAAAGCAGTTGGCCGCAGCGCTGGAAACAGACAACAGCGCGCAGATCGCCGCCGCCAAAAAAGCATTGCAACAAACAGATGATCAATCGCAGGGAGTAAGAACGGAAGCGTTGTCGCTAATCAAGGCGTCAGACCCTACTGCGGATACCAACGATACCAACTATATTTTTCTTCACTTCGTGGTTAACAGTCTGCCTAAAGGATTAGTAGGTTTGCTGATTGCTATCATTTTCCTGGCGGCCTGGGGCAGTATTGCGGCTGCACTTAATTCACTGGCGTCTACCACCGTGATAGATGTGTACAAACGATTGTACAATGAGCATGCGTCTGACGAGCATTATCTTAAGATATCCAAACTCTGGACACTGATCTGGGGGGTGTTTTGTATAGTGGTGGCCCAATTTGCAGGAAGCCTGGGTAGTCTCATCGAAGTAGTAAACGTATTGGGCTCCTGGTTTTATGGGGTTACGCTGGGGATCTTCCTGGTGGCCTTTTACATGAAGCGGGTAGGGGGAACCGCCACTTTCTGGGCGGCTATTATCGGGGAAGTCATGGTGCTGATTATCTATTGGACCGGCATCGTTTCTTTCCTCTGGCTTAATGCCATCGGGTGTATGCTGGTGTTACTGCTGGCCTGGATCTTCCAGTATTTCGTACCCGTCAAAAAAGAACAATTGGTATAAATTTAAAAGGGGATTCAGCCAGCTGAATCCCCTTTTAAATTATCGGTGTTGGTTCGCTTATTTCAGCGTAGCCAGTAACTTCTTGTTTAAAGTCACATAGTCGTCGTTCTTAGCGGTAGTGGCCAGTTCGATAGACTTCTGAGCTGCTTCTTTCGCTACTGCTGTGTTTTTAGCTTTTGCGTTGATGCGTGCTTTCTGGTACCAAACCCAGAATGCTTCCGGGCTTTGTGCTGCCGCTTCGTTGATCCACTCTACTGCTTTGGTTAGGTCTTTACCATTTTCATAGTAATAAACGGCTGCCTGGAAGTAAGGTTTTTTATCGGCCGATTGCATCGCGTCATTGATCTGAGCGGTGATTTTGTCGTCGATATCAGCTTTGATTACAACAGGAACTTTGGTTTTATCCCAGCTGAGGGCCAGTACTACGGAGTTGGAACGTACATTCTCGAACTCAATGGTAAAGCTTTCCTGTGCAAACGGGGACGCTACTGGTTTTACCTGTACACGGGCAATATCATTTTCCTGTTTGTAGGCAGCAGGGCTGGTTACATCGAGGCTGCTGGTCAGGATAATGGTCCATGACTGCGCGCCTGGAATAGATAGTAAACCATATTTACCAGCTTTCACTGCCACGCCGCCGAAGTTTACATCGTCGCCGAAAGTGATAGTGGTAGCGCTGTTAGCGCCGGTTCTCCACACTTTACCGTAAGGTACCAGGTCGCCCATGATTACACGGCCGTTTTTCAGCGGACGGGAGTAGTTCAGCTCTATATTGGATAAAGCGAAGTCCTGTTTAATGGTTTGCGTCGGACTTGGCGCAGGCATTTTGATACCCTGGGCCAGGGTAGTGCCGGCATACAGCAGCAGCATAGCGCCAGCTGTGGCGGCAAAGGTTCTGATAGTTCTCATATTTTGGTGGGTATTTAAAGCTATTCAATTAATCCGTTACGGAATGCATACAGTACCAGACCAACGCTATTTTTGACGTTGATTTTTTCCAGTAATTTTTGACGGATACCCTCTACAGTACGAGGACTCAGGAAAATCTGTTCAGAAATTTCCTGTGTGGTCAGTTCATTGCAGATCAGCTTCAGTACTTCCTGCTCCCGGTCATTGAGCTGGATTTCATTTTTTAGTGTCGGCTTAAATTGTTGTTTATTTTTATGAAGTACCTTTTTAAGCAGTGCCAGGTTTACATTTTCATTGAAATAAAATCCTTTTTCAAAAGTTGTACAGATGGCTTCGTAAATCTCTTCAGGTTCCGCATTTTTCAGCAGGTAAGCATTGGCGCCGTTTTCCACCAGGTGAACAATGAAGTTATCATCTTCATACATGGTGAGTATAATGATTTTTACGTCCGGATATTTCTCTTTTACCTTGATAGTTGCTTCAATGCCATCCATATTAGGCATTTTCAGATCCATCAGAATAACATCCGGTTGCTGTGTTTCCATGATTTGCAGCAAATGCAGCCCATCATCGGCTTCAAAGATGAAGCTGATATTTTCGTAAGGAATCAGCGTGTTTATGACTCCACTGCGAAAGATCTTATGATCATCCGCAATGGCCACTTTTATGTGTGTCATAGGTGGACAGTTAGAAGATTTGCTATTATTTTATTTGGAATAAATTACTATAAGTCATGTCATTACGCGAGGGTTTAACACAACCGGATGGCAATTTAGTAATAAAACAACATAAGTATCAACTATATCTGTGCTGGCGACTGATAATTCTCCACACTTATTGTAGCAATGGTACCTTGTGGTGTTCTGGGAGTGAAGTTAATATTTCCACCGATAATATTTAGCCGGCTCTCAATATTTTTGAGTCCGAGGCTTCCTGCTTTCTTGCGTGAATCAGCCAGTGAATCAAGTAAAGCCCCGTTGCCATCGTCTTCAACGGTGATAGTCAGTAGCGACGGAGTAGTCTGATAGGTGATCAATACCTCTTTGGCCTGGGCATGTTTCAGAATGTTGTTGATCAGTTCCTGCACCACACGATAGGCGTTCAGTGATTTTTCCCGGTCAACCGTCTGTCCGTTGCCGGCTACTTTAAAAGTTACTTTTACCTGCTTGTTCTTGTTCATCAGGTTACAGAACGAGTCCAGCGCATGAGCCAGACCGAGATTTTCCAGTGCCTGGGGGTGCAGGCTTTGAGAGATGAACCGCAGCTGTTGTATGATAGTATCCGTAAATTCTTTGGTTTCTTTCAGGCGCTCCAATTCTCCATTACCGGTTTTGAGTAACGATTGAAGGCCGCCAATGTTCAGCTTCAGTACAGAAAGCTGTGCACCTACTTCATCGTGCAGATCTTCCGCAATACGTTTGCGTTCCTGTTCCTGTCCCTGTAATACTGCGATGAGGCGTTCCCGTTGTAGCTGCAGGTCTTTATCCTTAATAACAAGTTTATGTGAGATAACCATTTTTTGTTGGAGCATAACCAGCAGTATCACGATAATTCCCAGCATTAACATTACTGTAGTGCCTATTACAATAACATCAATAATTCGCATGTTTCATTTTTTTAATCTTTGAGAAGCCAATATACAGAAGAATCATTGATATTATTCCGACTATATAATTGATACTCAGGATAGCCATCGTCATCCCTATTTTGGTCAATCCGGTAGACTGTAGGGTTTGCAGGTGGTTGTAGCTGATACAGAACAGGAACTCTGTACAGGAAAAAATAAAGATGCCTGAATTATACCAGAAAACAGGAAGGGAGTCGATGTAGATCGCATTTTCGATCAGATTCCTGTCCCGGAGCATTTGCAGGAAGAAGTAGAGTCCATATACCAGCAACACAAGATGCTTCACACCGGATGAAATGGAGTTGAAAGCCCGGAAGCCTTCTACCCAGAAGAAGTCAAATATAAATATCCCCAGTATAAGGACAGGCATAAACTTGATGACGGTACGCATATTCTCGTTGTGGATGCAACGCCAATAGAATACCGAAAGGATTACAAACTGTGCAAAATGCATTAAGCTGAAAAACCACATGTTATTACCCATGAAGTGTTCCACCAGTGAGGAACCTCCTGCAAAAACCAAGCTACTGATAATATAATAGTAGATGCATTTGGATGCCTTGTCCAGCAATTTGTAATTTAGAATGAAGGGGATCAGAACTAAAAATTCGATCCCCGTCATGCAGTAGTATATGCTTTCAAATAAGTTTACGCGCACGAGATGGCTTTAAAATGTCGTTGCTCAATCGGGATCTCCCGGTTTCTTTGGTTTGGAACAATACTCAGGGCATGGCATGCCTGAATCCAGGATAAGTGCCATTGCGCCTTTCGCTACTATTCCTTCCGGACCTGAAGCCGGTGTCTCAGATGGCAGTATGTCGTTACCATGTTCATCAACAGCAACCAGGATCATTTTCTTTTCCTTGATGCCATCTCCATCAGTATCTATCTTAATACCATAATAAATACGGAGGGCAGTGGCGCCCGGTTGATCCAGCAATTCAATGATCTTATCCTTACCAAAACACATGGCTTTAACATGGGTACCAAATGATTTTTGATTCACATGATCATCATCGTGGTTCTTTGTGAGTGTGGTCATTTCATCCAGTGAAATGAAGGCGCCGGTATCCGAAGGGATGGGCCTTTTGGGAAAGTCGCTCATAGTGGGTAAGTTTTAGTTTTGCGGTAAAATTATTATAAATAATCGCATATACAATTGTGTCCTTACAAGGCTGTAAAGGGAGTTACCTGCGTCTTTTCACAGGTTGAGTCAATGTGCCATTGAGTTTGAGCGATTTAGCACAGGGCGATTGTAAAATTGAATTACGTACTCTTCACTGCAAAATGCGTATAAATACGCATATCTTTCTGCTGTGCTTAAAAAAGGCCATAGTCGCTGTACCGTAATTCCCTTCGCTGTTATACGTAGTTATACGTAAACCTTTTTTTCAGTTGTTAAACGCTTGACTGCTCTCCCAAAGTTCCTAATCTTTGTATCATCAACCGGCTTTGAATCTATTGTCCTCAAAAAGTTAAATAGTAATTGGCCTTTCTACCGTGTTTGTTTTTTTGGTTAGTAAAATGCAGAATCAGTTCATCAGGTGATGCTCGTTAACCCCTTTTTTTTCTTTAAAAAAAATAAAATTATGAGTTACCTATTAATCGGAAACATCTCTGCACTTATTTGTAACGACTGCGTAGAGCCTTTGGCAAATGCGCGGATCCGGGTGTACCTGCCAGCAGTGCAGACATCGGCAGATCCCCAGCATGGCATCTTTAATGACATGAAACCTTTATCGGCCAGAGAAGTACTCATGAAGGCCGACAGGTTGTTGGCGGAAGCCACGCTGGATGAAAAAGGAAATTTTAACCTCGCCTGGAACGAAATACATCTGATTACAGAAGCGTTGGAACTGGACCTTTGCCTGGATCAGTTGCCAGGTAAAAACGGTAGCCGCCAGCCCCGCAATTTCCACCTCAGCAAACTTGTGCTGCATTGGAAAAGAAGCAGCGATGGATATGTAGGCGCCTATGCCTACGTGATTCCAGCAGCCACCTGGCATAATATATACGCCAACGCTGGCGCCTGGGTAATTACAGGCGTGGTGAAACAACATATGGCAGGAGCAGGGCATCCTGATCTTAAAGTGGAAGCGTATAATGCGCTGACCGGTCAACTTATCGGGCATGCGCATACCAATGAGGTAGGACGTTATACTATCCATTTTTCAAGAGAACATCTTTCCGGAGGATCCCTGCAAACAGTGCTGGCAGGACGCCACTACCTGGGACCGGACGTGTATTTTAAAGTATATAGAAATGAACAGTTGTTGTGGGCGGAAGATGAAAAAATGGCCCGGCTGCCGGAACGCCAGGATCTGCGCCCCTGTAGCAACTTAAATATTGTATATAAGCCTTCGAGAGTCAAAAGGGCTTCCAGCCAGATTGGAAACTGGTTTAGTGATGTCATCACCCTGACGGGTCCAAAGAAAAAGAAGAGTGATAAATTTCGTTTGCTAACCCATAGCTTATTGTAACAGGTTGTTTGATGTATTCCTCCCTTATCATGGCAAAACTACCCGATTGTTTGTGACCTTCTAACAGCAGAAAGCGAACAGCTACCTTCCCCGGTAGCTGTTCCTGTTTAGAACCGGGGATGAAAACGCATCAGCGTATCCCGCAGGTATTCCCGGTCCAGGTGGGTATATATTTCCGTAGTGGTAATACTTTCATGGCCCAGCATTTCCTGCACCGCCCTCAGGTCTGCGCCGCCCTCTACCAGGTGCGTGGCAAATGAGTGCCGGAAGGTATGGGGCGATACATTCTTCTGGATCCCGGCCTTTTGGGTGAGTTCCTTGATCACCAGGAAAATCATCACTCTGCTCAGGGCGCCACCACGGCGGTTGAGAAAGAGAGTGTCTTCCTCTCCGTATTTTACAGGTAATTCAATTCTTACATTTCTCCGGTAAATATCAATCTGCCGCATGGCATCTTTGCCGATAGGCACCATCCGTTCCTTATTGCCTTTCCCGATTACACGGATAAATCCAACATCCATATGCAGTTGTGTAATCTGGAGATTAATGACTTCGCTTACCCGCAATCCACAGCTGTACATGGTTTCCAGGATGGCTTTGTTCCGGTGCCCTTCTGCTGTGTCCAGTGAAATCTGGGCAATGATCTTTTCTATTTCTTCAAAGGAGAGTACATCGGGCAGCTTACGCAGTATTTTGGGCGCCTCCAGTAACTGGGTAGGATCTTCGGTGGCCATGTCTTCCAGCAACAGAAATTTATAAAACGCCTTTAATCCGGAGATGGTTCTGGCCTGAGAACTGGCAGTCATCCCCAGTTTGGCGATCCATTGCACACATGCCTGCATATCTTCAAAAGTAACATCCTGTGGCCGCAGTTTTTCTTTGCCGTTTGCCATCAGGTATTGCTCCAGCTTTTCTACATCCCGCACATATGCCTCTACGGAATGATCAGACATCGATCGCTCTAATCTTAAATAGCCCTTAAATAGTTTCCGGAATGATTCCCACATAACCGGCAAGTTAAAAGCTTTTCGGAAAACTACGGTAACGCCTATCTGAAATAATTACGTTTTTGGATAAAATACTATCAGCAAAACAGGGGGTAAAACCGGCTAAAAAGAGGAAAACCGGTTTGTTTAAAGTGCTACCTTTATTTGTTGATCATATATTATTGTAAATCATTTTTTTAGGTAGATGTTGAAAAACTTATTTTCCTTGTCGTTTCAAGCTGTTTTTGTACGTTTTTCAGCGCTTATATTTTCATTATAAAACATGTGTTGATGACTTTCTGTCAGCCGAGGCATTTCAATTGGATGTTTACTTTAGATAAGGCGAGCAAATGTTTATTAATGAATTTGTTATGCAAATAAAAAAGCCTGCTCTTAGTGAGCAGGCCTTGTCATTGATTGCTTAATCAATAATTAGAACTTTTCCAGTCCGCTGAAGAAGAAGTTACCTTCAATAGCAGCGTTCTCGTCAGAGTCGGAACCGTGAACTGCGTTACGGCCGATAGACTCTGCGTATTTTTTGCGGATAGTACCTTCTTCTGCGTTAGCAGGATTGGTAGCACCGATCAGTTTGCGAAAATCTTCAACGGCGTTGTCTTTCTCCAGGATAGCCGCTACGATGTGGCCGCTGCTCATGAATTCTACCAGTTCACCGTAAAAAGGTCTTTCCGCATGTACTGCATAAAACTCACCTGCTTTAGCAGTAGATAACTGCGTCATTTTCATGGCTACGATGCGGAAACCTGCAGCGTTGATCATGTTTAAAATGCCGCCAATGTGCCCGTTTGCTACTGCATCAGGCTTGATCATAGTAAATGTTCTGTTGCTCATATAATGTTTAATTCCGAATTACAGATTAGGCCGCAAAAGTAATTACATTTTCTTTAGTGGTAAAAAATTTTGAAATTCTGCCCCAAATAAAGATCTTCGCACTTCGTTTTCTGTTTCAACCACTAGTTGTGATTGGAAATCAACTCTTAACATTACAGTTTTTTAATGAAGCCGATCGAGGAAATTAAGCCTTTGCTGGAGAGCCCTAAGAAAGTGGTGATTACGATGCACCAGAAGCCAGACGCGGATGCCATGGGATCTTCCTTAGCAATGTACCACTACCTATTACAGAAAGGGCATCAGGTAACTGTAATCTCACCCACCAATTTTCCGGATTTCCTGAAGTGGATGCCTGGCGCAGAGACTGTCATTGATTACGAGTCCTCTATGGACCGCGCTATTCAGGCACTGGAAGGTATTGATCTCCTGTTTTGCCTGGACTTCAACGCCCTCTACCGCACCAAAAACCTGGCGCCACACCTGGAAAAACTGAATTGTATCAAAATTCTGGTAGATCACCATCTGGAGCCACAGCCCAGCTTTGACTACGGTGTCAGCGATACAAAAGCCAGCTCCACCGCCCAATTAGTTTATGAAACTATATATAAATTGGGAGATGAGCAGTATATTAACCTCGAAATTGCACAGTGCATCTATGCCGGCACTGTCACAGATACGGGTTCTTTCCGCTTTGCATCTACTTCCGCCGCCGTGCACCGCATGGTAGCCGACCTGATGGACAGAGGACTGAAACATGAGGTGATCCACCAGGCGATCTATGACAACTTCCTGGAAAACCGCCTGCGCTTCCTCGGACATAGTCTGCTGAACCGCATGGAAGTATTCTATGAATACAATACAGCTATGCTGGCTATTCCTTACTCAGATCTAAAACGTTTCGACCTGCAGACAGGCGATACCGAAGGTCTGGTAAATTTCCTGTTATCGATTCAGGGCATCAAAATGGCGGCTTTGATCATCGACCGGAATTCCGAAGTGAAATTGTCATTCCGCTCCAAAGGAGATTTTGACGTGAATACCTTCGCCCGCAGATATTTCGACGGCGGTGGTCACTTCAACGCTTCCGGAGGTCGTAGCATAGATCCACTGGAGAAAACGGTAGACCGCTTTATTAAAGCAGTCGAAGAAAATGAGGACCTGTTACAATAATCTTAAATAAAGTATTCAACCTACTAATACAAACAAATGAAAAAAAACAATCAGTTTTTAGTTGCAACTGCGGCTTTAGGCTTTCTCTTAGCCAGTTGCGGTACAGGTGTTAAAAAAACACCGGGCGGTATTGAGTATATCGTTCACAAATCCGGCAGCGGAGCACAACTGAAATTGGGCGATACTGCCCTGGTGAATGTTACCCAGCGTATCAATGATTCCCTGCTGGGCGACTCGCGTAAAATGGTAGGTGCTGCAATCCCAGTGCTGGTGGCTAAACCTCAGAACAAGTACGATCTGATGGAAGGTATCGCCCTCCTCCACGAAGGTGATAGCGCTACTTTTATCATTCCTTGGGATTCATTACCAGCTCAGGAGCGTCCTCCATTTGGTAAAAAAGGTGATAAACTGAAAATCACTTTCGCTGTAGAAAACAAATACTCTGCCGGCGCCCAGAAAGAAAAAGACGAAAAACTCATTAAAGAGTACCTGGATAAAAATAAAATCAACGCTACAAAGAACGCAGAAGGTGTATACGTAGCGGTTACGCAGGAAGGTACCGGCAGCACACCTAACCCAGGTGATACTGTTTATGTACACTACACTGGTAAACTGACTTCCGGTAAAGTATTTGATTCCAGCCAGGATTCAACACTCCGCCCAGGTATGCCTTTAGAGCCAATCAAATTCCCTATCGGTCGCGGTTTCGTAATCAAAGGTTGGGATGCTGGTTTAAGCGGTCTGAAAAAAGGTTCCAAAGCTACCCTGGTAATTCCTTCTGTATTGGCTTATGGCTTACAGGGAAGTCCTCCGGTAATTCCTGGTAACTCTATCCTGGTATTTGACGTACAGTTGGTAGATATTAAAGCAGGTGCTCCGGCTCCAGCTCAATTCGCTACTCCAGGCAAATAATTGTCACCATATATTATTAAAAAGCCCCTGCCAACCGGCAGGGGCTTTTTTTATAGCCAATGTTTTTTGAACTTATCAAGCGTAGCCATCTATTAATACCTCGTACAATTTCACCTTCAGATCCTCCAATGATACATCCTGGGTAAGTACCCCGTCGATCGCATAAGAAACAGTGCCTCTTTCTTCAGAAACAATGATGGCCAGATTATCACTATGCTCCGTAATTCCTACCGCCGAGCGGTGACGCAAACCTATCCTTGTGGGCAGATTCGGATTCTCTGATACCGGCAGTATCACTTTTGCGGCCAGGATCTTATTCCCTACAATGATCAGCGCTCCGTCGTGCAGCGGACTATGCTTCTCAAAAATGCTTTCTATCAGCTTGGCACTTACATTCCCGTCAATAGGGATACTCGATGCGGAATCAAATTTCAAACGATAGGTGGTGGCAATTACCATCAATGCACCGGTAAAAGTACTTTGCATCCGGCTGACTGCCACAATGATCTCGTTTATAATATTCTCTTCTTCCTTGTAACTCTTAAACTTATCAGGCAGGAACAATTTGGTTAAAAAGCTATCCTTGCTCAAGGGTGTCTTCTTTCCCAATACCAGCAAAAACTTCCGGATCTCCGGCTGGAATATAATAATGATGGCGATGATGCCAACATTGATAAAGTTCTGCAGTATAATGGTGAGAATAGGCATCTTCAATGCCCGTACCAGGAAGTAAGCTGCGTATACCATCAACAGGCCTACGAAAATATTAAAAGCAAGACTTCCCTTTAATAAACGATACAATTGAATGATTAAAAAAACAACAATCAGCAGGTCCAAAAGATCCAGCCACCGAAACTCAACGCCATAAAATTCTATTACTTCCTTCATAATTGTAAAAATAGCAAGATTAAATTACCCATTCATTTTCTTCATAATTCTAACCGCTTCCACAGCGGCTTTTACGTCATGTACCCTTAATAGATGTGTTCCCTGTTGCAGGGCAATGGTGTTTAATACGGTTGTTCCGTTCAGCGCTTCCGCTGGTGTAATATCCAATAATTTATAGATCATCGATTTGCGGGAAATGCCTGTCAGCACAGGTACGCCCAGTATATCATAAAACAGGTGCAGGTTTTTCAGCAGGGTATAGTTATGTGTGATCGTTTTCCCGAAACCAAAGCCCGGATCTGCAATAAAGTCGCGGATCCCGGCAGCGCGACAGGTGGCCAGCTTTTCTTTCAGGTAATCGATCACTTCTCCCACTACATCTTCATACTGCGGATTTTGTTGCATTGTGGCTGGCTTGCCCTGCATGTGCATCGCAATATAAGGTACCTGCAGCTTACCAACAACCGGAATCATGTCAGCGTCCAGGTCTCCGGCACTGACATCATTAATAATAGCGGCTCCCGCATGTATGGCTTTCTCTGCTACGGCTGCATACCAGGTATCTATCGAAATAATGGCCTGTGGATATTTGTTCAGGATGGCATGTATGGCGGGAATCAGCCGGTGCATCTCTTCTTCAGGCCCAATCAGATCAGCACCTGGTCTGGTACTCTGGGCTCCGAGATCCAGTATGGCAGCGCCTTCTTCCAGGTGCTGCTTCGCTTTTTCCATCACCTGGTGCAATTCATGCAGCCGGTTACCTTCATAAAAAGAATCTGTTGTTACGTTGATAATACCCATAACGGCGGGTGTAGCCAATGATAATAATTGCCCCCTGCAATTGATGGCCGGTGAGGAGCTGCTCCGGATATGGTCTGGTGTCATTTGAACGCGTTAAGAAGTTAGCATGCAGGCGCAATGCCCTGATTTTTCACATAGTTCCGGCCTTTTACCGTAATTTCTTTATTTTGCCTGCAAATCTATGAAGGAAAATCAATCATTTTCGAATTTAGGGATTTAGCCGGGTAAATCAGCAACTGATTTATGCAGGCTGGATTACGCTCATCATTTTCTAATATGGTGAAACATCGATTGTCCTTATCTTCACGGATCACTTAACCATTAAACTATTTTATGAAGATTATCCTTAACCTGTTACGTATAATCGTGGGGGTGCTGTTCATTTTCTCCGGTCTGATAAAGGCCAATGATCCGCTGGGACTCAGTTACAAGATGGACGAGTTCTTCGAAGTGCTGCACCTTACTTTCCTGTCGCCCTATTCACTGGCCTTTTCCATTATCATGAATGCCTTTGAAATTATTGCAGGTGTGGCCGTGTTGGTGGGTTACCGTATGCGTATTTTCTCTGTACTGCTGTTACTCCTCATTATATTCTTCACTTTCCTCACCGGTTACGCACTTTTCAGCGGTACGATCCGCGAATGTGGCTGCTTTGGCGACTGTATCAAACTCACCGCTGTAGAAACCTTCTGGAAAGATGTGATCCTCCTGGTCATGATCCTCGTCATTTTCTTCTACAGGAACAGTATACAGCCACTTTTCAAAGGCGCCGGTCTCGTACTGCTGATTTCCGCTGTATTTTCTTTCGGCATCCAATGGTATACTTTAAAGCACCTGCCTTTCTTCGATTGCCTGCCCTACAAAGTAGGTAACAATATCTCCGAAAAAATGAAGTTGCCCCCAGGAGCTACGCCGGATGTATATGAAATGATGTTTATCTACGAGAAAGATGGCCAGCAGAAAGAATTTACGGCAGACAACTATCCCTGGTCAGACAGCACCTGGAAGTTTGTAGACCGTAAAGATAAATTGATCAAAAAAGGAAATGCAGAACCAGCTATCAAAGACTTTATCCTCACAGATGCTGATGGTGTGAATCAAACTGAGGCCGTACTGGCTGAAACCAAACCGGTGTACCTCTTCCTGGTATTGAATGTGCAGAAGGCAGGCAGCGGCTGGGATGAAAAGATAAAAGCACTGCAACAGAAATGGAAAGATCAGCAGATAGTGGTTTATGGTGTAACCGCTTCTACCAAAGAAGAGATTGCCGCCTTCAAACAACAGCATGGACTGGAATTTCCTTTTGTGCAGATGGATGGTGTGGCTATCAAAACTGCCGGCAGAAGTAACCCCTGCCTGATCCTGCTGGATAAAGGCACTATTAAAGGCAAATGGCATTATAACGATATTCCGTAATTATGATGATACGCTTCCTGCTTCGTAAAACCGGATACGGACTGCTGGTACTGCTCGGCGTAGTGGTGCTGGTGTTCTTCCTGTTCAATGTGCTGCCTGGGGATCCCGCCCGGCTTACATTAGGACAACGGGCAGATGTGGCTTCCCTGGAAAATGTACGTAAGGAACTGCATCTCGACCAGCCGGTTGGGGTGCAGTTTGCCTACTATCTCAACGATTTGTCTCCTGTAGCCGTGCATACCCGGGAGGAGGCGACGGAAAATCTCCGCTATCTAACGGTAGCGCATATATCAAATAATAAACTCCTGGTACTAAAGGCGCCTTACCTCCGTCGCTCTTACCAGGGCAAAAAACAGGTTTGGGATATTTTAATGGAAGCACTGCCGGGCACTTTGCTGCTGGCAGTGGCAGCGATGCTGTTTGCCACGGTTACCGGGATTGCCCTGGGTGTACTGTCGGCCGTGAAACAAAACACCTGGATGGATACAGGCGCTGTATTTGCCAGTGTGGCCGGTATTTCTGCCCCTTCCTTTTTTGCGGGTATTGTGCTGGCCTATCTCTTTGGTTTTGTGTTCAGTGACTATACCGGCCTGCATATGACCGGCAGCCTGTTTGATGTGGACCCTTTCAAAGGCCGGATATTAAACCTGCGTAACCTGGTGTTGCCGGCTATTACATTGGGTATCCGTCCACTGGCCATTATAGTGCAGCTCACCCGCAGTGCTATGCTCGATGTACTGCACCAGGATTTCATCCGCACGGCTTATGCCAAAGGACTTTCCAGGTCGCGGGTGATCTGGCGGCATGCACTTCCCAATGCACTTAATCCCGTTATTACTGCTATCACCGGTTGGTTCGCTGAATTGTTGGCCGGCGCTTTCTTTGTAGAATATATCTTTGGCTGGAAAGGCATCGGCAAGGTGACCGTGGATGCACTGGACAAATTCGACTTCCCCGTGGTGATGGGGGCTATTCTCTTTACAGCCGGAATCTTTGTGATTGTCAATCTTCTGGCGGATCTGCTCTACACGCTCATAGATCCTAGAATTAAACTGGACTGACGCGGAACACATCTCCCGTAACACCCCAAAGGCGATCTCCTGCCTTAAAAAAAAATATTGCCATCTTTGTAACATCTTCTTTTTACAGTCGTCTTCTTTCAAAACGCACTATTCTGCATGTCATTAGATAGATTTCTTACTCAGGTAGTTCCAGTCCGGCAAAAGCTTTACCGCTTTGCATTCCGCCTGCTGGGCAATGAGGAAGATGCGCAGGATATTACCCAGGATGCACTTATGAAGGTTTGGGGTATGCAGGAAAAGATGGCAGAACTGCAAAATATGGAAGCCTGGTGTATGCGTATTACCCGCAACCTGGCGCTGGATAAGCTCAAATCCAGGAAATACCGGATGTCTGACGAGCTGGACAGGGCAGGAGAGATGCCCGCCACTCACCAGCAAAGTCCGCATGCGGTAACAGAACAGAACGACGTGATGGAGAAAGTGCATGTGGCGATCAATGCCTTGCCGGAAAAGTACCGTACCATCCTTCAGTTGAGGGACATCGACGGACATTCCTACCAGGAAATCGCCGACATACTGGATATAGACATGAATGATGTGAAAGTGAATTTACACCGCGCCCGTAAAACGGTGCGGGAGAAACTACAAAATCTGCAGGTATATGGATTATAAAATGATCAGTGCATTGCTGGAAAAGTATTGGGAAGGAGAATCTACGCTGGAAGAGGAAGCTACGCTAAGGGAGTTTTTCAGTACCCCCCACAACGATTTACCGGAGGACCTGCTGGAAGCAGCACCATTATTCGGGTATTTTCATGTGGAAGCAGAAAAGGTATGGGAGGCACCGCCGGCCAAAGTAGTAAAATTATCACCGCTTCGCCACTGGATGAAATACGCTGCCGTAATCCTGGTGGCCGTAGGTATCGGCTACGCGCTGAAGCAGCACGAACAACGGCAGCAGCAGGTGCTGGTAGCCATGCAGCAGGAAGATATGAATGATCCGCAGAAAGCGTTGGAGCAAACTAAAAGAGCCTTGCAGCTGCTCGCTAAAAACCTGCACAAAGGAACTGCCGGTATGCAGAAGCTCTCTTATTTCAATGAGGCTACCGCAGTAGTGGAAGGCAAGGAAGACTAACGGCCATTTTAAAACCTGATATAAATTTAGAAAGATGAAACGACTCTTGTTATTCTTAGTGGCAATCTTTGCCAGCTATCACCTCTCCGCGCAACAGGGGAGCGTTATAGAGCGGTTTTTCCAGAAGTATGAAAACGACCGGAGCTTTACCGTCATCACCATCACACCAAAGATGTTCAGCATGTTCGCCAAAGTAGATCCCGGTGATGCCGATGCCAAAAACATGATGAAGGTGATTCAGAAACTGAAAGGACTGCGTATCCTCACCAAGGAAACCACGAAAGACGGTCCCCGCTTATACAGAGAGGCAGCGGCTTTCCTGGGCAGCGACTTCGAGGAACTGATGACAGTACGGGACAAAGACAGCGATCTGAAATTCCTGGTGAAGGAAGACGCCCGTGGCAACATCAACGAACTGGTAATGCTGGTGGGAAGCTCGGATGAGTTCCTGGCCATGAGCCTGGTGGGCACCCTGGATCTCAATGAAATATCCCAGATCGCCAATGGCATCAATATCCAGGGAATGGATAAACTAAAAAATGTGAAGAAGAAATAACGTTTAAAAAACACTTCCATGAAATCATTACTCATTGCTGCCGGTTGCCTGTTATTATCCGCCACCGCTGTAAAGGCCCAGGACAAATCTTTGCGCCAGTTCCGCAACAAATACAAAGGAAGCGCAGAAGTACATACCCTGAAAGTTGGCAATTTCGCCTTTAAGCTGGGTAGCTTATGCCTGTCTTTCGACAACACAGATTCGGATGCAAAGGCGCTCAGACACGCTATCAAAAACGTGCAACGTGTGAAAATGTACACCATCTCCAACGTGAAAGGCGGTACGGTGAGTCAGGACGATATTGCGGATCTGAAAAGTAACCTGCAACGGAATGAAAATTTTGACCTGTTGATGGAAGTGAGAGAAAAGGGGAGCCTCGTACATATACTCAACAAGGGAAAGGACGATGAATTGGGCAATGTAGTGATGCTGGTACAGGATGAAAATGAATTCCTGATCGTCAACCTGCAAACCAGTCTCAAAATGTCCGACATCAATGAACTGATTCAACAGTTTGCCTCTAATTAACCAGCTGTCTACCGGATCATCACTTCCCTTACCACGCTCTCTCCGAGCATTTCATTTACAAGCTTGATGATCTTGTCTTTAGAATAAGTCAATTCCTGTTTTAACGGCGCCACCGTAGTAGTAACGATCAGCTTATTGTCGATCAGTTGGATGCTTTGTGTGTAACGGGCAATGGTTTTTCCCATCAGTTGTTCCCAGTTGTCCTGGATGCGTACCTCCATCAGGCGGGGTTTCATCCTGCTCTTGTTCATAAATTCCCGGAGCGCATCTCCGATACTGGTAGTTCCATGCCGCATAGTGCGAAGCTAGTGTTTTTTTAGTTCTTTCCTGTTTGCTTTTAGTTGTTGACAGGGTCTCGTTTGAAAATTTGAGGGTTATGGTGCAAAGTATAGATAAAAACTACTTCAAAAAAAATAGAGACCAATAATCAATAGTATCTGAATGCAGATTGCCGCCAAAAGTCTTTTAATTCCTTTGATGCTGGCAGGAATGAAGATATAGGCAGCGGAAGTACAAAAAAATATAGCCAGTGCCAAACCTGCAACTACTAAAAGATTCGGACCTTCCGGGTCATTCAGAAAGAAGAAAAACGTTCTGGAGCAAATGATTGCTGTTGCTGCTAAAATTATCAGCGAAATCTTTTTTGATTTGAAGTATGGATTTGCAATGTTATTACTTATGTCCATAAAGCGAGACTTGATCAAATATAACGATTACACCAGAGATTCTATGCAGGCCAGTCTGTTCATTGATTTTCAACGGGAGAGACGCCCGGCTGTTAGTGTCTGTGTTTTACAGGCAAAAAGTTAAACAGCAATCAGTTGTATATCTGCAGAAGCGCCGGCAAAGGCTTGTTGCAGGCGTTCTGCGTGGGTATCTGTAATAAATACCTGGCCATAATTTTCTCCTGCTACCAGTGTAATCAGCCTGCTTACTCTTTCCTGGTCCAGTTTTTCAAATACATCATCCAGCAGGAGGAGCGGGGGGAAGTTTTTATGCTGACGGATCACTTCAAACTGTGCGAGTTTGAGGGCAAACAGGAAACTTTTGCGCTGGCCCTGGGAAGCGCTGCTTTTCATCAGGTGATCATTCAGCAGAAAGAGCAGGTCATCGCGGTGAATGCCGGTAGTAGTTCGCTGTACCTGCATATCCCGGTACCTGGCCTGGTGCAGTTGTGTGGCATAGTCTTCTTCCTGGAGGGTGCATTGATACTGGATATTCACTATTTCATGGGTGCCTGCAATATAATCGTACAGTTGTTGTACCTGGGGGATGAAGGTTTGCAGGAAGGCTTTTCTGGTTTCATATACCGGAACGCCATGCATCACCAGCTGGAGGTCAAATACGTCCAGGAGGCTGTCCTGGTTCTGACCGGTAGTGGCCATGTTTTTAAGCAGGGTGTTCCTTTGAAGTAATATTTTCTGGTAGATGATGAGGTGGTCGAGGTATTCCGGGTAGAGCTGAGATAACAGGCTATCCAGCCATTTGCGTCGTTCCTCGCTGCCGCCCAGGATGATATCTGCATCATCGGGGGCGATCATAACGGCCGGAAACTGTCCGATATGCCGGGAAAAACGATCGTACTTATCGTCGTTCAGGCTGATCTCTTTACGGCCGTCTTTGAGGGTGCAAATGATCTTTTCCGGCTGGTTATTCTTTTCAAGATAGCCTTCGAGCCGGAAACCGTTGGTCTGGTACTGGGTATTCTGGCTTTCGCTGTTGGTAAAATAGCTGCGGGTGAAGCAGAGGTAATAGATCGCATCGAGCAGGTTGGTTTTACCGGCGCCGTTCCGGCCGGTGATCCCTACGATCCGGTGCCGGAAAGAAAAGGTCGCCTGGCTGTAATTTTTGAACTGAACGAGTGATATTTTATTAATATAAAGCAAAGAAAAAAATTATTCGTAAATAATAATATGCGAAAAATCTCAATTGTATAACTGATAAAAAACCGCACTAATGGGAACTTCCCCGGGATTCCCGTGCAAATAAATGCAAAACTGTTTGAAATTGATGAATTTGCATAATTTAATGGGAATTAGAATTCATATTTATATTTTAGGATTTTCCTGTTATATTTGCGAACAAATTTAGAAAGAGTGCAAACTAAAACAGACGTGAAGACGAAATTCACCAAAGAGACATATCTGTACTGGTATGAATTGATGCTTTTGCTGCGCCGCTTTGAAGAAAAGACAGGCCAATTGTACGGGATGCAAAAAATCCGTGGCTTTTGTCATTTGTACATAGGACAGGAAGCAATTGCTGCTGGTGCGATGACAGCTACCAAGCCGGAGGATAAATTCATCACTGCGTACCGTGATCATGCGCTGGCAATCGCAAAAGGAATTTCCGCTAAAGCTTGTATGGCTGAACTGTATGGTAAAGCAACCGGTTGTTCGAAAGGAAAGGGAGGCAGTATGCACTTTTTCTCCAAGGAGCATGGGTTCTTTGGCGGCCATGGTATTGTTGGAGCTCAGATAGGTACAGGTGCCGGACTGGCGCTTGCAGAGCAATACAAAGGAACAGACAACGTAGTGTTGTGTTTCTTTGGCGATGGTGCTGCCCGTCAGGGTATGTTGCATGAAACCTTTAACATGGCGATGACCTGGAAACTCCCGGTAATTTTCATTTGTGAAAATAACATGTACGCCATGGGTACTTCCGTAGAACGTACCTCCAACGTATTGGATATCTATAAGTTAGCGGACGCCTACGAAATGCCTGCCGATTCTATCGATGGTATGAGCTGTGAAGCCGTTCACGATGGTATCGAAAGAGCCGTAAAACGTGGCCGCGAAAAAGGTGGTCCAACCTTGTTGGAAATCAAAACTTACCGTTACCGTGGTCACTCCATGAGTGATCCCGCTAAATACCGTACTAAAGAAGAACTTGAAGAGTACAAGGAGAAAGATCCGATCAACGAAGTACTGAGAGTTATTCAGAAAAATAAATGGGCTACTGAAGCTGAAATTGAAGCGATCAACGAACGCGTGAAAGTGGAAGTTGAAGAGTGCGTAACTTTTGCAGAAGAATCTCCATGGCCAAGCGATGATGAATTACTGAAGGATGTTTACATTCAGGAAGATTATCCATTCATCGTTGACTAAAGCAGTAAGTTTTTAGTATTTAGCCTTTAGTGCATGCATCCAATTGCAGGTACTAAAGGCTAAAAGCTGAAATCCCAGAGTAGCTTTAATACCTATTTAATAACCAAGTAATCACAATTACACCTTACAATGGCAGAAACTAAAGATAAAGCCACCGTGCCTCAACCTACAAAAGATTTTGACCTGGAGACATCCATGCACAAGGCAGAAGATTTCTTCTATAAAAACAAAAACGTTATTTCTATAGCAGTTATTGCTGTAGTAGTAGTGGTAGGCGGTTTCTTCGCCTATACCCGTTTGGTAAAACAGCCGAATGAAAACAAAGCACAGGAAATGGTGTTTCACGCACAAAACTACTTTGCTGTAGATTCATTCAAACTGGCACTGAACGGCGACGGTAATAATTATGGTTTCTTACAGGTAGCAGATAAATACGGCAGCACTAAAGCCGGTAACCTCGCTAAATACAGCGCAGGCGTTTGCTACATCCGCCTGGGCGATTACCAGAAAGGTATCGACATGCTGAAATCCTTCAGCTCCAGTGATCTGCTGCTGCAACCTACTGCTTATGGTCTGATCGGCGACGCTTACATGGAACTGAACAAAACCGAAGAAGGTATCGAATCTTACAAAAAAGCTGGTCACTATAACGATAACGAACTGACTGCCCCCGTTTACCTGTTCCGCGCCGGCCAGGCCCTGGAAAAAGCAGGTAAAGCACAGGATGCCATCGTTATCTACAAAGAAATTAAAGAGAAGTTTCCTACCACGAACGAAGGTCGTGAAATGGACAAATACCTGGCAAGACTGGGTGATGTAAAGAACTAGTATATAGCAGTTAGCTGTTGGTACTTAGCTGACAGCTAACTGCTAAATGCCAAAAGCTATAGAAATATGTCCGAGCACAATAAGAGCTTATTAAATGACGCTGGCATTCTCAACCTGGAGGATGCCAGTGTTGTTATGGTATATACCGAATGGAATGATGCCATCGTGAATGAACTGGTAGCCGGCTGCGAAAAAGCCCTCACACAGTATCATGTAAACCGGTCAGAAAGAATACTGGTACCCGGTGCATTCGAATTACCTTACGCCTGTAAACAATATTGGGAAGCCACCAAAGGCACCGGCAAACAGCCTGGCGCTATTATTGCTTTCGGTTGCGTGATCCGTGGCGAAACCCCACATTTTGATTATGTGTGTAAAGCCGTAACAGAAGGTATCCTTCAACTGAACCTTCAGTTACCCGTTCCTGTTATATTTGGAATTCTGACGGTAGATAACGAACAACAGGCGCTGGACAGACTCGGCGGGGCCCACGGCCACAAAGGAGAAGAAGCTGCCATCACCGCCCTGAAGATGATTGCACTGCAAAGACAGTTGGCGAAGAGCTAACTGCGAAGCGCTAAAAGCTATAGAGATGAACGTACAGTTATTTATACCTTGTTTTGTAGACCAGCTGTTTCCGGAAACCGCCTTTAATATGGTGAAAGTACTCGAAAAACTGGGTTGTAATGTGATGTATAACACGGAACAGACCTGCTGCGGCCAGCCGGCCTACAATGCCGGTTATCAGGACGAATGCCGTACTGTGGCCACCAAGTTTGTGAAGGACTTCAAAACCTTCGATTACATTGTTGCTCCAAGTGGTTCCTGTACAGGTTTTGTCCGGAACTATTATGGTAAATTGTTTGACAATTCTGCAGCACACAACGATGTGAAATTGTTGAAGAAAAATCTCTACGAATTTACCGAATTTCTCACCGATGTTTTACATGTAACAGATCTTGGCGCTACCCTCAATGGCGTGGCTACTTATCATGACGCATGCGGCGCCCTGCGGGAATGCCACATCAAGGAAGGACCACGAAAATTGCTGGAAAAGGTAAAAGGACTGGAACTGAAAGAGATGAACGATTGTGAAGTATGCTGCGGTTTTGGCGGTACTTTCTCCGTAAAGTTTGAACCCATTTCCATGGGAATGGGCGAACAGAAAGTAAACAACGCTGTAAACGCCGGCGCAGAGTATCTCATCTCCACCGACCTTTCCTGCCTCATGCACCTCGATGGCTATATCCGTAAACATGGTACCAATATCAAAGTGATGCACATCGCGGATGTACTGGCCAGTGGCTGGTAGTCCGTCTACCCTCTGACTACAAAAATTGAATGCAATATGAATTACTGGCTGGTGAAGTCTGAACCATTTAAATATTCCTGGGAACAGTTTGTAAAAGATAAAGTGACCTTCTGGGATGGGGTGCGTAATTACCAGGCACGCAATAACCTGAGAGGCATGAAGAAAGGCGACCAGGTATTGTTCTATCACAGCAATGAAGGCATGGAAATAGTAGGCCTGGCCACCGTTGCCAAAGAAGCTTACCAGGATCCCACCACGCCCGATCCAAACTGGGTAGTGGTAGATCTGAAACCACTTAAGGCCTTCAAACAACATGTCACCCTTGCACAGATGAAAGCTGAAAAGCGATTGGCAAATCTCTCGCTGATCCGTCAGGGACGCTTATCTGTTTGTGATGTAAAACCAGAAGAGTTTGAAGCTATTATGGAAATGGGCGGCATGAAGAAGTAAGTTTTTTACAGAGATATTGTATAAGGTGAAGGTTATCTTTCTGATGGAAGATAACCTTCGTCGTTTATGGAATTACCGGGTTTCATTCATCATCAGGAAAATATGAACCCATGAAGCATACATTTCTCTTTACTTTATGTGCAACCGCTTTCCTGCTCACAGCGTGCAGCCGGCATAACGGCACATCAGCCCCCATAGCGCAACAGCTGGTATTGCCGGAGGATGAAAAAGCTGCCCCTGCGGCTTTGGAAAAAGAGGTGGCATCCGACCCGGGAAGCGAAGCGTCTGACAACACCGCCGCGTTACCCATCTCCCAGAAAATTATTAAAGAAGGCATACTGCGTTTTGAAACCAATGACTTTGAAAATGCCAAAAAACGTATAACCGATACCGTTAAAAAATATGGAGGATACCTGGCCAGTGAAAAGGAAGAAAACACAAGGCTGCGCTGGCAAAACCAGATGGTGGTCAAAATACCTTCCGCCGCTTTTGAACAATGTATGGAAAGCCTTACCGGTGGGTCTTCCCGGGTAGATGAGAAAAGCAGCACCTCTACAGATGTCACGGATGCATACATCGATCTGGATGCCCGCATGAAGGCCCGCCTGGCTGTAGAACAGCGCTATGTGCAGATATTGCAGCAGGCAAGAAATGTAAAGGAAATACTGGAAGTGGAAGCACAGTTAAAAAGTATCCGTGAAGAAATTGAATCCGCCAAAGGCCGCCTTCAGTATATGGATCATCATGTGGCCTATAGTACCATTAACCTGGAATATTATCAGCAGTTTGCCAATACCGATCCACAATCACCAGGTTTCTTTCAGCGCTCCTGGTTCGCGTTTGCAGATGGCTGGAATGGTCTTTTATCTTTTGCAATAGGTATACTAAGTGGATGGCCTTTGATGGTTGGTATGGTATTTCTCTTTATTTTTATAAAAAGAGTAATACGGAGACGTAAACTCCGTAAAGCCCCAACTAACGTAAACCCATAAACGAATTATCATGAAACCAAGATTGGTGGTGCTGACCGGAGCAGGCATCAGCGCAGAAAGTGGTCTCCGGACTTTCAGAGATACAGATGGTCTCTGGGAAGGCTACGATGTATACGAAGTGGCGTCGCCACAAGGCTGGCAGAAGAATCCTTCGCTGGTACAGGATTTTTACAATGGCCGCAGACAGGATGTGAAAGCGGCGTTACCTAACGCCGCGCACTTTGGTCTGGCAAAGCTGGAGGAAAAATATGATGTGCGCATTATTACCCAGAACATCGATGACCTCCATGAAAGGGGAGGATCTTCCCGGGTATTGCATCTGCATGGTGAAATTTTCAAAATGCGCAGTGTAAATGATGAAGAAAAGATCTACGATATCATCGGTGACATAAAGATGGGAGACCTCGCAGAAGACGGCGGACAGCTGCGTCCGCACATTGTTTGGTTTGGCGAAGCGGTGCCTATGATTGAATCCGCCGCGCGGGAGGTTTGGGAGGCAGATGTGTTTGTGGTGATCGGCACGTCTTTACAGGTATATCCCGCAGCAAGCCTGTTGCAATATGTAAGGCCGGATGTGCCCATATTTATTATCGATCGTAAAATTCCGGAAGTAGGGGCAGCAGACAATCTGCACATCATTGAAAAGCCCGCCACTGAAGGTGTACAGGAGCTTTTGAACATCTTATTATGAAAATAAAAAACCTCCCCACTCAGGGGAGGTATCACAAGTCCTTGTGCCCGATCAGAGTCCATCATAGGAAAAAATGACTTTGGCTTTATTCAAAGCTTTCTTCAAATCTGATATCGTACTCTTCTAATTCTTTCAGAACGGGGTTATATATTTCCGGCATCACCGGTATTTGCAATCCTGTCAGGGTTACCTTATCCTGGAGTATCATTTTAGCCATGATGCCCAGCGGCAGGCCCACTGTTTTCGCCATGGCGGTATGAATGTTATCTTCACCCTGCACGATCATATAACTGTGCATCCTGGTTGCCATATTCCGGCGTTCGAACTCAATTTCGTGCATCATTACAATCATGTCTTTATCGGTAGCTTCCATTTTGAGTTTGTGTTCTACCAGGAATTGAAGGATGCCCGCATTCGTTTGCTCCCCTAAATTTATGACTTCTGTCTGTAATAACCCCAGGAATTTTAGCTGGCGGATCACTTTCGATTTGCTGCTCACCCCCAGGAACTGCGCCATGTTCTCCTCCGGCGTGCCTGTGCCGTCCTGAATGAGGCGGGTAGCCCAGTTGCTATAGGTGAGATGATCGGTTGCAATTTTGTGCCCGTCATCAGTGAGGCCCAGTTTAATCAGGGCATTCCAGCCTTCGCAGAAATCGGGAAAGCGGAGTGTAGCCCGCATAAAGGTGGCCAGTTCTTCCAGTTTATAAGCGGTCATGTAGGCCAGCGAATCGCGGTTGGGGTAAAAGGCGAGTTTGCCAAGACCAGGCACCTGTATGGTTTTGGTATGATCAAACAGCTGTTCATGGGTAAGCTCCTTCACTTTGCCTTTCTCCTTGTAGGTAGCGCCTGAAGCTCCCGCCATTACGATGTTACGGGCATTCCAGGATACTTTATACTGCCAGGGATTATCATTGCTGTCGGGAGAGATGAGTCCGCCGCAGTAAGACTTAAAAGAGAAAATCTGTCCGCCTTTCTTTTCAATAGAATGAATCAGTTTCATGGCCGACATGTGATCTATACCGGGATCCAGTCCCATTTCATACATAAAGAGCAGACCGGCTTTTTCGATATCTGCCTGCAAGGCTCTTACTTCTTCATCGATGTAGGAGGCTGTCAGCAGGTTTTTCTTTGCTTCCAGGCAGTCTTTAGCCACCAGGATATGAAGGGAAGCCGGGAGAAGAGAGATCACGAGGTCGGTTTCCCGGATCAGGGTTTGTCTGGCTGCGCTGTCTTTGATATCCAGTGCAGTGGGGGTAGCATAATATGATTTTCCTGTTTTGGACTTGATGAGCGAAAGGTCATGATCCGCGACGGTGATATGCCATTTTTGTCTCGGTGCATTTGCCAACAGATAGTCGATCAGACTGGTGGCCGATTTACCGGCGCCAAACAACAGTATGTTCTTCATAGTCTTCTTTAGAAATATGATTAAGAATCAGGGGAATAACAGCACTTTTTATACTAATGTTCGAATTTTTAAAGCAATTCGGATTTATTCTTATTATATATATGTTTTCCGTCGATTCGACCTATTGATTATCAGTCTATTAGAAACAAATACTTTGCCAATATTTATATTCTAATATATTAAAAAGTGTTAACATATTGCGGATATCTTCAAATCAGGGTTATTTCTCTATAACACAAAAGCCATATAAATGGTTGTCATTCATTGTTTAAATCAATCATATATCGATATTGCAATATAAGCGTTAATCCCTATGGCGTTTTTTATTCACATTCTTTGATTTTTAGGCCGGAAATAGGGCTGAAATGGCTATATTTGCCCTTATCTGTTTTCAGCAGAAAAAACTGTAAATCAACACACAAAATGACAGAGCATACGGAAAATCATCAGGAAGGGAGAATTGTCCAGATAAATATCGAGGAGCAAATGAAAACGGCCTACATAGATTACTCTATGTCCGTGATCGTAGGCCGCGCCTTGCCCGATGTGAGAGATGGTTTGAAACCTGTGCACCGCCGTGTTTTATTCGGAATGAATGAACTGGGTAATCACAGTAACAAAGCCTACAAGAAATCAGCGCGTATTGTGGGTGAGGTAATGGGTAAATATCACCCGCACGGTGATGCCTCCATTTATGACACCATCGTACGTCTGGCGCAGCCCTGGAGCATGCGCTATCCCATGGTGGATGGTCAGGGTAACTTTGGTTCGGTAGATGGCGACATGCCTGCAGCGATGCGTTATACCGAGATCAGACTGCAGAAGATCGCAGAAGCCATGCTGGAAGACATCGAAAAGGAAACAGTAGACTTTACCAACAACTTCGATGATACCCTCGAAGAACCTACGGTACTGCCTACCCGTATTCCCAATCTGCTCGTTAATGGTGCTTCCGGTATCGCCGTAGGTATGGCTACCAACATTATGCCCCACAACCTCAGTGAAGTGGTGGATGGTGCTATCGCCTATATCGAAAACAAGGATATCTCTATTGAAGACCTGGTGAAACACATCAAGGCGCCGGACTTCCCGACAGGAGGTGTGATTTATGGTTTTGAAGGCGTAAAACAAGGTTTTGAAACCGGACGAGGCAGAGTAGTGGTAAGAGGTAAAATCACCTCCGAAACAGCCAAGAACGGTCGTGAGAAACTGGTGATTTACGAACTGCCTTACCAGATCAACAAAGCAGTATTACACCAGAAAATTGCTCAGCTGGTAAATGATAAAATTATTGAAGGCATCTCCGATGTACGGGACGAAAGTGACCGTGAAGGTATGCGTCTGGTAATTGATCTGAAAAGAGAAGCGATCTCTAATGTGATCATCAACCAGTTATTTAAATATTCTGAACTCCAGACATCCTATGGTATCAATAACGTGGCCCTGGTAAAAGGCCGTCCGCGTATCCTGAACCTGAAAGATATGATCGGAGAGTTCATCGATTTCCGTCACGAAGTAGTGGTGAGAAGAACCCGCTTCGATCTGCGTAAAGCAGAAGAAAAAGCCCACATCCTCGCTGGTTACCTGATTGCACTCGATCATCTCGACCAGGTGATTGCATTGATCCGTGCAGCAGCTACACCGGAAGTGGCGAAAGAAGGCCTGATGAGTGAATTCGGTTTGTCTGAATTACAGTCGAAAGCCATCCTGGAACTGCGTTTACAGCGTTTAACAGGTATGGAACGCGATAAAATCCGCGCAGAATACGACGAGATCATGAAGCTCATCGCTTACCTGAAAGATGTACTTGATGACGAAACTTTAAGGATGAAGATCATCCGTGAAGAACTGGAAGAAGTGAAAAAGAAATTCGGTGACGAACGTAAAACCGAAATCCAGTACCTCGCCAGCGAAATGAGAATCGAAGATATTATCGCAGAAGAAGATGTGGTGATCACCATTTCTCATCTCGGTTATATCAAACGTACCTCTGCTTACGATTACCGCCAGCAGAAACGCGGCGGACGCGGCGCCATCGGCGGCAAAACCCGCGACGAGGATTATATCGAGCACCTGTTCGTGGCTTCCACGCACCATACCATGTTGTTCTTCACGGAAAAAGGCCGTTGTTACTGGCTGAAAGTTTACGAAATTCCGGACGGAGAAAAGAGCGGTAAAGGACGTGCGATCCAGAACATGATCCAACTGCCCGCAGATGATAAGATCCGCGCCATTATCGATATCAAGGACCTGAGTGATAAAGATTTTATCAACAGTCACTATATTGTGCTCTGTACCAAGAAAGGTATCATCAAGAAGACCATGGTGGAAGAATTCTCCCGCCCACGTCAGAATGGTGTGAACGCCATTACCATCAATGAAGGCGATGAACTGCTGGAAGCTAAACTGACCACCGGCGACAGCCAGATCATGATGGCCATCCAGAGCGGCCGCGCTATCAGATTCCCTGAAGTAACCGTACGTGACACCGGTCGAGGTGCCATCGGTGTAAGAGGAATTGAGGTAGACAGCGACAAGGATGAAGTGGTTGGTATGGTTTGTGTTAATAAGGAAGACGATCAGAAAACCATCCTGGTGGTTTCTGAGAAAGGCTTCGGTAAACGTACCAATATTGAGGAATACCGTATTACCAACCGTGGTGGTAAAGGTGTGAAAACCATCAACATCACTGAAAAAACCGGTAACCTCATCGCCATTCTCGATGTCACCGAGAAACACGATCTGATGATTACCTGCAAATCCGGTATCACCATCCGCATGGCAGTAGCAGATATCCGCGAAGCAGGACGTGCCACCCAGGGTGTACGCCTGATCCGCCTGGACGACAACGACGAAATTGCCGCCGTAGCACGACTGGATGAACAGGAAGAAGAAGTCATTCATGCAGAAGACGACGCAGAAGGTAGCGAAGCGTCCCCTGTAGCAAGCGAAGAAACACCTGAAGCAGGTGAAAATGCACCGGAAGAAACCGACGGTGAAGCCACTGACACTACAGAAGAATAAATACTTTAGACAGGTAACAGCTCCTTAACCCGGGCTGTTACCCGTTCCTGATAAAAAATGCAGCCAGCTTTTAGTGGTAACTATGCTACTGGTTGTATTACTATTTATTAGAGCACCATACTCTTATTGTAATCAGCAACTAAAAAAAACAAAAGCATGAAAAAATTATTGGTATCTCTTCTCTTTTGCACGGCCGGTGTATCGGTTATGGCACAACGGGCAAAAGTTAGCAGTGCGGATGAGAACCTGAAGAAGCAAGATCTGGAAAAAGCCAAAGCGGACATTGACGCAGCATTACAGAACGATAAAACCAAAAACGACGCTAAAACCTGGCTGGTAAATGGTAAGATTCTGGAAGCTATGGGCACTAAACAAAAGAATCCGGCCCTATCTGAAGAAGCTTTCAGCGCATTCAAGAAAGCTTTGGAAATAGATCCAAAGATGAAAGAGGCCGTTCTGGAAATGAACCAGCCTTTATTCAACGTATACGCTACTATCGCCAACGCTGGTTACGCAAATCTGAACGAACAGAAATGGGATTCATCTCTCATCAACTTCAAAGAAGCTTTCGCAGTAGCTGACTTCTATAACAGTAAAAACCTGGGTGGCTCTATCCCTACAGATACTGCCCTCACTTTCTACGTAGGCTATGCTGCTAACCAGGCCGGCAAAAAAGACGATGCTTTCACCTACCTGAAAAAAGCAGCAGACCTGCAGTTCAAAGGCGAACCAGCACTCTATGTGATCCTGGGTCAGTTGTACGAAGAGAAAGGTGATCAGGCTAACTGGCTGAAAACGATCGAACAGGCTAAAGCTTTGTTCCCTAAAGACAAACGCTTTAACGATATGGAAATGGCGTTCTACAGCAAAACCGGTAAAACCAACGAATTACTTTCCATGCTGGAAAAGAAAATCGCTGACAATCCATCCGACGAAGCTGCGGTACTGGACTACGCTATCCGTGTAGACAACCTCGCTAATCCCCGCGATGACAAAGGCGCTGATGCTCCTAAACCAGCTAACTACGAAGAGCTGATCGGTAAAGCAGAAGCAGCTTACAAGAAAGCCATCGAAATGAATCCTGCTGATGCTACTGCTAACTTCCAGCTGGGTGCGCTGTACTTTAACCGCGCTGTTGTTTTCAATAAAGAACTCAACGGTCTGGATAGCAAACAACAGACTTCTCCTAAAGCCAAAGAATTACAGGGTAAAGTAGAAGGTCTGATGGGTCAGGCATTACCTTTCTTCGAGAAAGCAGATGCTGGCTTCACTGCTAAAGCAAGCAGCCTCGATGCAAGTGATAAGCAAACCTACGAAAGCTGCCTCTATGCTCTGCAGAAGATCTATGCGATCAAAAATAACACTGCAAAAGTAGAAGAAGTGAAAAAGAAACTTGACGGCCTGCAGAAATAAGCATACCGTTCTATATAATTGAAAAGAGTCCGCTGCAAAGTGGACTCTTTTTTTATGCCTTACAATGCGAATCGAAGGTGCAATTTATGACGGTCATTATTCCCCGGAACCGGATGACTGCTATTTCCGTACAGGCACAAAAAATCCCGTCAACTGGGAGGCTGACGGGACTATTAACTCAAACGCTGTATGTGTTGAATTATGCTTTTTTCTTAGGAGCAGCGTGCTCGTGTTTAGCAGCTTTCTTAGTAGTATCAGCAGCAGGTTTTGCTTCAGCTTTAGCTTCAGTTTTAGCAGCTTTCTTTGCAGGTTTAGCAGCTGGTGCTTGTGCGAAAGAGGCAGCAGAAATGCTCATTACTACTACAGCGGCGATCAGGCTTTTTTTCATGATAATTGTCTTTTTAAAATGATTAGATGAAGAATGTGTTTGTTGTTATTTCTGTAGTAAAAATACATCAGTGGGAGAGGCGTTGGCAGGATGTTTCGGTGAACAGGGAATTAGTGTCGTTGAACAGGGAAAAATGTACGGTAATCTATATAAACGGATTATAATAAAATATGGATGGCCTCTTGTACCGCCTGTATACACAGCTGTTTCAGCGTATTGAACTGTCCGGCCACCACGTTGGAGTGATAGTTGTTTTCCTGTAGCTTTTCCAGTGGTTCCAGGATAGGATAGAGATGCTGCTGTAAACCAATAAAAGATACCGTTGTTTTCAGGTTATGCGCCGTCGCCCGGATGGCAGGAATGTCTTCTGCTACCACTGCCTGTTTAAGGAGCGATAATTCTTCCGGTAACTGTGCAATGAATTGCTCCAGCATCGTTTTTTCGAAATGGGCATTGCCCTTGGAAAGATCATGCAGGTAATTCATATTGATCAGGTGCAGCGTACCGTTTTCATGCGGCAGGTGGTATACAGAGGGCAACTCCCGTGGGGGCAGCTTGCCAATATACACCTGGATCATTTTATACAGGTCTTCTTCAATAATGGGTTTAGAGATATATTCATTCATGCCCATCTGCAAACATTTCTCCCGCTCACCAGTCATCGCATGTGCGGTCATGGCAATTACAGGGATCGTGGAATGCAACTCATTCCGGATAGCCTGTACGGCACTATAACCGTCCATTTCCGGCATTTGTATATCCATCAGCACCAGGTCGAAATGTTGACGGTCCAGCGCCTGCAATACCTCTTTGCCATTGTTGACAATCTTATACTGTAGCTGCCAGCTGCTCAGCAGATGACGCAGCAGGTTCTGATTCATTTTATTATCTTCTGCTACCAGCAGTCGTACATCCGGGTGAAGGGGAAGCTGATCGCTCTCTGTGAAATAGGAATTTCCTTCTTCCAGTAAAGACTCTCCCAATGTGTACGGCAGTTCTACTTTAAAAGTGGCGCCCTCGCCGGCTTTGCTTTCTACTGAGATGAAGCCATTTTGTAGTTCTATCAGCTGTTTAACAATGGTGAGTCCAAGACCGGTACCACCGTATTTTCGCGTGGTGGAGGCTTCCGCCTGGTTAAAGCGATCAAAGATACTTCCCAGTTTATCCGCATCAATGCCGATGCCGGTATCACTAACGGTGAATAATATACGAACGGCATTATCTTCTGCCCATATTTTAGCCACGTGGATCCGTACTTCGCCTTCACTGGTAAATTTAACCGCATTACTGGTCAGGTTTACCAGCACCTGGGTCAGTCGCATCACATCTCCATATAAAATATCCGGTACCTCCTCTTCAATGGTAACGGATAACTGCAATTGCTTTTCTTCTGCCTTGGGTTTGAACATGGTATTCACACCGTGCAATACACTTCGCAGGCTGAAAGAGGTGGCTTCTATGCGCATCATACCGGATTCTATTTTAGAGATATCCAGTATATCGTTTATGATTTCCAGTAAACTATGACCCGCGCTTTCGATGGCGCCCACATATTCTTTTGATTTATCGTTCAGGGGTTGCACTTTCAGCAGGTGAGTGAATCCCAGCACGGCATTCATGGGGGTACGTATTTCATGACTCATATTGGCCAGGAACTGTTCCTTTACTGCGGCCAGTTTTTTTTCCTGTTGCTGTGATTCATCCAGGGCGTCTATGAGTTGCTCCTGCCGGTGAATACGGCTGGTGATATACAGGAAAGCCAGCAGACTGGTCAAACAGGCAAAGAACACCAGGATGGTTCCCCAGCTCTGCGCCTTTTGTCCGCTGCTATCGATCAGGTGGGTGGTACGGTTTACCTCCGATTGCCGTGTGGTATCCAGTTGCCGTAAAATGCTATTGATGGCTTCGCCCAGCCGTTTGCCTTTCTGGTTATTGATCATCCGTTCAGCTGCCCATTTACCCTGACTGTAGAAGGTATCCAGCACCATCAGGTTAAAGGTATTCTTCTCATCTACCAGGTAATTGAGCTGGGTGAGGAGTTTCTCTGTACTGTCGTTTTTGATGATTTTATTGATCTCCTTGAGATCAGCCTTGATAATAGCTATTTCCGCTTCAATGCCGGTAATATGGAGGGTATCCTGTGATATGACTGCCCCGCGCACTTTGCTGTCGGTTTTAGCCATATTGGTTTGTAACTTCTGGAGTTCATTCTTTACATTCAGTTCCTGGAGTAACTGCTCGTTGCCTTTGATCAGTTTGTGGATGTTATTGGAGGAGTTGAACTGCAGCACAACAAATAATATCATTCCGGTAATGAACAGGCCAAGGAGGTAATATTTTATTCTTTTAGGCTGCATGACAGTTTAGTACATATAAACGCTGATATAGGAAAGCCGGTTCAATAAAAGTAGCAATTTTATTATTCCTTCTATCAGATAATTAGCCTCAGCGTAAATAATTCGCTGAGGCTAATCATCTAAAGGAAAGACTTAAATTATTTTGCTTTTGGTGCAGCCGGAGCAGCAGCAGGTTTTGCTGCATGATGATGCTTCGAATGTGCTTTATGTGCAGGAGCCTTAGCTGGGGCTTCTGTTTTGGATGCTTCTTTTTTAGGCGCAGGTGTTTGTGCAAAAGATGATGCACTCATAAATAACATAGCTGCTGCTGCGACGATAATACCAAACTTTTTCATGGCTGTATATTTTAGTTAGTGATCAATTGTTTGACGACCTAAAGATACACCCACATAAAAGGACAGTTGGACACTAATGGCCCAACAGGCAGCAGCTATCGGTCAAAAAGGGGAAAGTGTCGTTGAATTAAAGGAGATTCAATTTATTATTTAGTGCAGAGCGGTAAGCATCTGCCACCGGAATGGCGTTTTTGTGAATGATAATGGTACCGTCTTCGATGGACTCTATTTTGTCGAGCGCAACAATATAGGAACGGTGTACGCGCATAAATCTGCCAGCCGGCAGCTTTTCTTCCAGGGCCTTCAATGTAGTATGGATGGCATGAAACTTTTGTGGCGTGTTTAATTTTACATAGTCGCCCATAGCTTCCAGGAAAAGGATGTCTTCTGTCCGGATCCGTTTCAGCACCCCGTTATCCCTTATAAAAACAAACTCGGTGTCAGACACCTGTAATTCACCCTGGTTGCTGTCGATGATTTCCCGGGCTTTTTCTATCGCCTGTATAAAACGGGCGGGCTGTACAGGCTTGATCAGGTAATCCGCTACATTCAGTTCAAAGGCTTCCACCGCATATTCCTTTTTAACGGTAGTAAAAATGATCACCGGACGCTTTTTTCCCAGGTTGCGGGTTAGTTCCAGCCCGCTCATACCAGGCATTTCTATATCCAGCAACAGCAGATCTACTTTTTCTTTCTGTAAAAGATTATAAGCTTCCATCGCGCTATTGCATTCACCTACTACTTGCAGGTGTTCAACATGACTGGCCAGCTGTTTCATAGCGGTTCTGGCCAGTTTATTATCGTCTACTATCAGGCAATTCATTTGGCTAATTTAAGTACAAATCATAATATAAAATCAACTCAGCCGCAACTGCGATGCAGTTTTTTCCGGCGGCGTTTTCAGTTTAATTTTTACATTTGTAGCGATGAAGTGGTTATTATACATACTCAGCTGCTATATTGTGCTGTTATCCTGCATACCCTGCAATGATTACGCCACAGTAAGCAACACTGCGTCTGTACAGCTTTCCACCCCCCATGACCATGAAACACAGCCCGATTTCTGCTCTCCGCTTTGCGTTTGCAGTTGCTGCAATGTCCAGGTAACTCCTGGCGCGGTAGTATCGGTTTACTTCTACACTCAACGGATTATACTTGATTATCCGTTGTTGCCCGTAAATCCTCTTCCTTTACTGTCAGATAATATCTGGCAGCCCCCACAGCTGGTTTAATACGTTTTACAGATGTTTTTGCTATGAGCATATCTGAGCCTTTTACCGGCGCAGATATGGCTATGGTACGTCATTTTATTACTTATTGAATCAATCATGCTGGACAAGATCATTCGTTTCTCTGTGAGGAACAAATTAATGATAGGGATATTTACGCTTGCCCTGGCGGCAATGGGGATCTATTCTTTACTACGTTTACCGGTAGATGCCGTACCGGATATCACAAACAACCAGGTGCAGGTAATTACACAATCGCCGTCCCTGGCGGCACAGGAAGTGGAAAGACTCATTACATTTCCTATAGAACAAACCATGGCAGTGATACCGGAAATGGCGGAGATACGCTCTATTTCCCGGTTTGGCCTGTCGGTGGTGACTATTGTATTTCATGATAATGTAGATATTTACTGGGCCCGGCAGCAAGTCAATGAAAAGCTGGGCGAAGCCCGTACCGTTATTCCTCCGGGTATTGGCTCTCCTGAGATGTCGCCTATTTCGAGCGGCCTCGGAGAGGTTTACCAGTATGTATTGCACCCCCAGAAAGGCTATGAAGATAAGTTTGATGCCCGGGAGCTACGTACCGTACAGGATTGGTATGTAAGGAGGCAGTTGCTCGGTACCCCCGGTGTGGCGGAGGTCAACAGCTTTGGGGGCATGCTGAAACAATACCAGGTAACCCTGAATCCTGATAAACTCCGCAGCTATCAGCTTAGCATCGCGGATGTTTTCAACGCCATGGAGAAAAACAACCAGAATACCGGTGGCGCCTATATCGACAAAAAGCCCAATGCTTATTTTATACGGAGCGAAGGCCTCATTGGCAGTCTGTCCGATATAGAAAAGATAGTAGTGAAAAATACCCCCAACGGCTTACCGGTGCTGATCCGTGACATCGCTACGGTTCAACTGGGCGATGCGGTGCGTTATGGTGCGCTGACCCGCAACGATAAAGGAGAAGCGGTAGGTGGCATCGTGATGATGCTGAAAGGAAAGAATTCCAATGAGGTGGTTAAAGCCGTAAAAAAGAGGATCGCTGAAATTCAGCAAACATTACCTCCAGGCGTGGTGATAGAACCCTTCCTTGATCGTAGTGAATTTGTAGGCCGGGCCGTAGGCACTGTGCAGAAAAACCTGATTGAAGGTGCGCTCATCGTCATATTTGTATTGGTCTTATTCCTCGGTAACCTGCGCGCAGGACTGATTGTAGCTTCTGTGATTCCTTTATCGATGCTGTTTGCCATCTCAGGGATGTACCTGTTTGGAGTGTCGGGTAACTTAATGAGTCTTGGTGCCATCGACTTCGGATTGATTGTAGACGGTGCAGTGATCATTGTGGAGGCCACCCTGCATCACCTGGCCGGCAGAAATACCACCGGGAAGCTCTTACGTTTATCACAGGCTGAAATGGACACCGAAGTATTTGACGCCGCCAGTAAGATACGCAGCACTGCGGCTTTTGGTGAAATCATTATTCTCATTGTATACCTGCCTATACTGGCGCTTACCGGTATCGAGGGCAAAATGTTCCGCCCCATGGCGCAAACAGTGTCCTTTGCCATATTGGGTGCCTTTATCCTGTCGCTCACATACGTTCCAATGATGTCGGCCCTGATGCTGAGCAAGAACCTGGATCATAAGGTAACGATCGCAGACCGGCTGATGCGCTTCTTTCAGCGTATATACGACCCCGTTATCAGGGGGGCGCTGAGAGCAAAGGCAATGGTAACAGGAGCGGCTATACTGCTTTTTGTAATAGCGTTGTTTTTATTTAGCAAGATGGGGGGAGAATTTATTCCTACCCTGGAAGAGGGAGACTTTGCCGTAGAAACAAGGTTACTCACCGGTAGCTCTTTGTCGGAAACGATCGATAAGGTGAGCCTGGCTTCCGGGATACTCATGAAACAGTTTCCGGAAGTAAAAGAAGTGATCGGCAAGATCGGTGCGGCTGAAATACCCACCGACCCCATGCCGATGGAAGCCTGCGACCTGACCATCCTGCTGAAACCAAAGAAAGAATGGACCAGCGCCCGTAACCGGGAAGAACTGGCCAACAAAATGCAGGAAGCCCTGGAAGCAATACCCGGCGTAAGTTTCGGCTTTTCGCAGCCTATACAGCTGCGTTTCAATGAACTTATCTCCGGTGTGAGACAGGATGTGGGAATTAAGATCTTCGGAGAAGACCTGGCTACGCTCGCCGGACTGGCAGAGAAAATTGGCCGCATCGTAAACCGCACTCCAGGTGCGAAAGACCTGTATGTGGAACAAACAGGCGGACTGCCGCAGATTGTTGTAACAGCCGACCGGGACAAGATTGCCCGTTACGGACTGGACATCGCCACTATTAACCAGACCATCAATACTGCATTCGCCGGCCAAAGCGCCGGGCTGGTATACGAAGGAGAGAAGCGCTTCGACCTGGTGTTGCGATTGGATCAACAAAGCCGCCAGCAACTGGCAGATGTGCAGAACCTCTATATCACCACTCCCTCAGGGAACCAGGTACCACTACAGGAAATCGCGGAAGTAAAAATGACCACAGGACCCAACCAGGTACAAAGAGAAGACGCCAAACGTCGTACCATCGTTGGTTTCAATGTACGTGGCCGCGATATCACCAGCGTTGTGGAAGAAATAGAAGCAGCTATTGGCAAAGAAGTGAAACTGCCTGCTGGTTATTTCATACGCTACGGCGGACAATTTGAAAATCTGAAAGAAGCCAATCAGCGTTTATCCATCGCCGTACCAGTAGCTCTGCTACTGATTTTTGGATTGCTTTATTTTACGTTTCACTCGGTAAAACAATCATTGCTCATCTTTACAGCTATTCCCATGTCGGCCATAGGAGGCGTTTTTGCACTCTTGCTGCGGGGACTGCCTTTCAGTATTTCCGCTGGGGTAGGATTTATCGCGCTGTTTGGTGTGGCCGTGTTGAATGGTATTGTACTGATAGGAGAATTTAACCGTTTAAAACAATCAGGCCTCCAGGATCTGAACAGCGTGGTACTAAATGGAACGGCTACACGATTACGACCTGTACTCATGACCGCCTTTGTGGCATCGCTCGGATTTTTACCGATGGCGCTGGCCACCAGTGCCGGAGCAGAAGTACAACGGCCGCTGGCGACCGTGGTCATAGGAGGGTTGATTACGTCTACTTTACTTACGCTCCTGGTATTGCCTTGTTTATACATCTATTTTGAAAAAGGTTTTTCAAAACAAAAATCATGAAGATCCGGATATTAATAGGCTTACTGTTTCCTGCAATAGCCATGGCGCAATCGCAGGCCTTAACAATGGAAACAGCCGTGCAACTGGCGTTGCAGCAAAATAAAGGACTTAAATCCGCTGATGCATCGGTGGGGTACTACCAGAAAATGGTGGCCACCAGCGGCGAGATTCCGAAAACAGACATCAGTCTGCAATACGGACAATATAACAGTTATGTTTCTAACGATAACCACTATACGATTACACAAACAATTCCGTTTCCGTCGTTGTTTGGCGCCCGCAGGGAGTTAAACAACGCGCAGGTAGATAAAGCAGTATGGCAGAAAGCTGCTACCCGGAATGAACTGGTATACCAGGTAAAACAGGTGTACATCGAATTGTTGTATCTACGGGAAGTCAGAGAACTGATCCTGCGCCAGGATACTATCTTCACGGGATTTTTGCGTAGTGCAGACCTGCGCTATCGCACAGGAGAAAGCAAAATGCTGGAAAAAACAGCAGCCGAAGGGCGACTGAATGAAGTACGTAACGCACTACGGCAAAATGAAGCCGATCTTAAAATCTATACCGCCCGCCTGCAAGCCTTACTGGGCAGCAATACGCCGGTTACGATTACGGAAACGGCTATACCGGAAGCAAACCTGTCGCTGCTCAACGATTCTGCCGCAATTGCTGCAAATCCTCAGCTGCAGTACCTCAAACAGCAGATCACTATTGCCGAAAAGCAAAAGAAAGTGCTGAAAGCAGCCATTCTGCCAGATATCATGGTGGGTTACTTTAACCAGTCGCTCATTGGTACACCACTGAATGCCAGCGGTAGCCCACTAGCCACAGGCAGTAACCGTTTCCAGGGTTTCCAGGTTGGATTGGCGCTCCCCTTATGGCTGGGACCTCTCAAAGCAAAAGTAAGGGCGGAAGAAAAACAGCAACAGGCGGCCAGTCTGCAATTCGATAATAACAAAATCCAGCTGCAGTCGCAGTATGAACAGGCGGTACAACAATTCATCAAAAACCGCAACAGCCTGGAGTTCTATGAACATACCTCATTACCCAATACAGAACTGTTGCTGAAACAATCGGAGAAATCATATAGCAGCGGTGATATCGGTTACGCTGAATATTTGCTTAACCTGGAGCACGGCCTTACGGCCCGGCAGGGATATCTGCAGGCCAGGAGTGATGTAAAACAGGCAGAGCTGTATATGGCATTCCTGGTGGGGAAACAGTAAATAATAAGTAAGTGCGTCTGGCAGGCAACAACGCAGCCGGGCAGTCCAATAAAAACAGATCTCATGAAATTCTTAAAAAAACATATAGTCCTTTCCGTTATTGTTTTAGCCGCGATGCTCACATTGGCTTCCTGTGGAAGTAAAAAGGAAGCAGCTACTGCAGAGGCGCATGATCATGAAGATGAATCAGGTGTGGTAGAACTTACTGCAGAGCAGTTTAAAACCGTAGGTATCACTTTGGGAAAGCCCGAAAACCGCCAGATCAGCGGCGCTGTAAAAGTAAACGGCTTGCTGGATGTACCACCACAGCAACAGGTCAGCATTTCGGTACCCATGGGGGGCTTCGTAAAACAAACCAGTTTGCTGCAAGGCATGCCGGTGAAACAAGGGCAGGTAATTGCCGTGCTGGAGAATCTCGACTATATCCAGTTGCAACAGGATTACCTGGAAGTGAGCAGCCAGTTGGAATACGCCACGAAGGAGCATGACCGTCAGCAGGAACTGGCAAAGGAAAATGTAAATGCGCAGAAGACGCTCCAACAGGCAAAGGCCGCATGGCAAACTTTGCTGGCAAAAGAGAACGGATTAAAGCAAAAACTGGCAGTGTTAAATATCAACCTGGCAGCGCTCCAAAAAGGGAATATTCAACGAACCATCAACATCTATGCGCCCATCAGCGGATATGTAACCCAGGTAAATGTAAACCTCGGACAGTTTGTAACGCCGGCGGATATACTTTTTCGTATCGTTAATACGGAACATCTGCACGCAGAACTGACTGTTTTTGAAAAAGATATTCCCAGGTTAAAGATCGGACAACTGGTGCGCTTCACCCTGGCGAATGAAACGGCTCCCCGTACAGCCACAGTCCATCTGATAGGCCGGGAAATCAGCGCCGATCGAACAGTAAGGGTACATTGCCACCTTGAAGAGGAAGATACCCAGTTATTGCCTGGCACTTATCTGCAGGCGATGATTGAAACCGGCGCCGCCAGCGTAAAAGCTTTGCCCGATGCCGCTGTAGTGGATTTTGAAAGCAAGGCATATGTGTTTATGAAGCAATCCGGCGCCGATAGCACATTCCATTTTAACATGCTGGAAGTGCAGAAAGGGAACAGCGAATTGGGCTATACCGAAGTCGTTTTTCCCAAAAACACGCCGGATAACGAAGTTGTGGTGAAGGGAGCCTACGACCTGCTGGCAAAAATGAAGAACAGCGGAGAACACGAGGGGCATTAGCAACATTGCATTTAAACGCCTTTGCTGAATGTCTTACTAACGCACTCAGCGAAGGCGTTTTTCTTATTTAATCTCCTGATAATTGTTTTGCAGCACTTCTTTCAAAAATTACCCCGGCCACTAATCAAGTTATCCGGACTTCCAGTCCATCTATTTAAAATTTAAATAATTTCATATATTTGAAATTATTAATTAATTAAAAGATGAACTATTTAAGATGGCCTGTCCTCATAGGCGCATTACTGATCAGCAGTTTCACCCTGGCACAGGTGCCCGTCGTTACCCTTGGTCCCGATTTCACGGAGCCGGGAGATGGTTGGGATAAGCTGATGCAGCTGAAGAACGGCAATACCATCTACCTGCATTTCGGTAAAAAAGAGGGCCTGGTGGTAAATCTGTATAATGCTAAGCATGAGTTGACCGCAACAGATACCGTACATACGCAGTTATGGAATGCTGCTGATCTGGAGTCTACCGAGATTGATGGCATCTTTGAAATAGCCGGGCAGCCAGTCATCTTTTTACAACAATTGGTAAAATACAATCCGGTGATGTATCGTCTTGTGTTGGATGGAGAAACCGGGAAGTTGTTGCGCGAGGATAAACTGGGAGAGCTGCCTACTATCCAGCACCGTAGCGTGTTTGTAGAGGACAACCTCGCCACCCACGATATTTTTGTAGAGAAGGACCTGGAAAGTGACTATTACGCTATCGCGATGTTTACCGGTGCGCCTATTCAGAAAAACGACAGTGTGCGCGAGCGTATCCAGGTATTACATTTTTCACCCTCACACGAAATCATCCATCGTAGCTGGTTCTATTTAACAGATTCTTCGTATAGCTATTTCAGTTATATCAATATGGCGGTAAAGGGAAAAGAAAACGTGTATCTCGGAACTGTTGGTTTTAATGCTAAACGAAAGGACGGAGATGCAGGGGCGAAGGTCTTATTCTCTACGCTGTCTGCTGATTCCGGTACGTTTGCACACCAGGTGCTCGACTACACTGCCGGTTATGGTAATGTAGGAGGAGAAATTAATGTGGTGGGTACACAGGTACGAATGTTACTGTATGTGCCATCCAGGCAAAAAGAGGGAACAAGCGGTATCATCATGAATACGTTCAGCGAAACTACCGGTAAACTCAAAAAACATGTACTGTTGTCTTTCCCTGAACTTTCCCGTAATGTGCAGCAGAATCTCAACTATAAGGAAGACTATAAAGGAACACCCCAACGTTTACTGCTAAACGAAGATGGCAGCAGTACCTTGCTGATGGAAAGCCTGTCTTTTTTCAAACAGGGGAATACCCAGATAAATAAGCTCCATACCAACCTCGGCGATATTGGCATTTCTCTGCTGGATACCGCCGGCTGGGAGAGCACTACCATGGCTGTTTCCAAATACCAGGTGATTACGGGTATCTGTGAGCCGTTTCAACTACAACGCCGTAGTAAGAGCGAATGGGTGTTCAGGAATAAGATAGCTGCACTCAATACGAATACGTGGCTGTCTTACGATTATATTCCCGGATCGGATGTTTCTTTTGTGTTGTTCAACGACTATCTGCAGTACCTCGATACCGGTGGTCAGGACAAAGTGCGTAAACCATTGAAATTTGCTGTGGATGCTAATTTCGTTTGTTACCGTTTCTATAAGGGGAAAATGGAAAGACTCTATCTTTTTGGAATGCCGGAAGTCACAAAAGGCTATGCCTGTATGATGGGAGCGGCTGATTATAACGCCAAAACGCAACAATATGCTACAGTGCTGATTTCCCGTAAAGGCCTCGAGAAGAAAGCGAATATCGCCTGGATCAGGTTTTAAATGCGGCGCTTACAGAAGGCTCGTCCATCCTTCGGAAATTTCGTTCAGCCGGAACTGATTCACGGCGTTATGCGCCAGTCGCGTTGGTTCCGGCAGTCGATAGCCTTTTATACATCGCAGCAGGATGTCCAGACTGCCAGGGACATCTACCAGGTGTCCCGGTGACACAAAAATGGGTTTTACCTTATTCTTACTCCGCAGCGCATAACCCAATAATTCGCCCTGCCGGTCTGTTAGCGGGCTATAGTTGCCCTTTTCGGGTCCGGGTTCTTCATAGTTACCAAATAATTTCTTCTTGGCGCTGCCAATGGTTGGTTGCTGCGTGAGCACACCAAAATGAGTGGCAATGCCCATACGTCGTGGATGCGCAATCCCATGGCCGTCTACCACCAGTATATCGGGTTTAACCGGCAGCTGTGTCCAGGCATCCATCAGGGCTGGCACCTCCCGGAAGGCCAGGAAACCGGGAACATAGGGAAACAGTACTTCCTTCTTTACCAGGCTATAACCCACTGGTTTGAGAGATGGAAACTCCAGGACCACAATGCCGGCATATACGGTGGTACTGAATTTATTAAAAGAAATATCTGCACCTGCGATGTAGTTCAGCGGTCCGTTGTAAGGGGTTACCTTGATATTGTCACGGAGTTGCTTTTGAATCAACGTGGCCTCCGGAACAGTGAGTTCATTGTAATTTGTCATGGATATGGTTTGTTTAATGGCTGTGTCCCAGATCAGCAGCGCATTAAAAAAGGCTTAACTGATCTCCGCTTTTTGGCTCGGGAGGCTTTACCGCTTTACCAAAAACGGTTCTGCCGCCATATTGCCATGAATCACGGCGCTCCTGTGCTATTACTTTATCAAAATTTGTATTCGGCTCAAAGTCCTTTTCAATTTGTTGGGAAAGCAGCGACAGTTTTCTGATGGCATCCTTTTTATCAGATTCGCCGATCTTCGCTTTCTGCAGTGCTTCTTTGAGTGTATGGATGGTTTCATCATATATCCGGGTAGGTACCGGGAAGGGATGTCCATCCTTACCTCCATGGGCAAACGAAAACCGGGCCGGGTCTTCAAACCGTGATGGGGTGCCGTGTATGACCTCGCTCACAAGGGTCAGCGATTGTAGTGTCCGTGGACCAACGCCTTCCAGCATCAGCAGGGTTTCAAAATCGGTGGGGTTGGTATCGTGCGCCAGTGCCAGCACACTTCCGAGCCTTTTCAGGTTTACATTTTCCGCCCTTACTTCATGATGACCGGGCATGATCAGGTTCCGTATTTCAGGTAACAGATGCACCGGTTTTTCCCTGGTCAGCTGTAGAATTCCGGATTTTGTACTGCCCGATTGTAAGTCGGTCAGGTTGAGGATCTGGCCCTGATTCCGGCCATAGATAAAGGTATGCGGTGCTTCTGTATAAGATTGAAAGGCGGTTGAATGCCAGTGATACCGGCGTGCCATGCTACTGGCATCATTCATTCCCTGCTGCACCACCGCCCATTCTCCTTCATCAGATAAAATGAAGGAATGCAGATAGAGCTGGAAACCATCCTGTATGGCGGTGTTGTCTACTTTCGCGGTGAGTTTGCTGCTGTATACCAGCTGATCGCCGGGGAGTCCGGTTTTATTGGCGATGGCGATCAGTTCCGCTGGTGTTTGTTTACTATGGCGTCCTTTACCGCCACAGATATAAATACCCAGTTCCGCAGAGCGCGGATTGATGGCTTTTTTCAACGCTCCCATCACACTGGTGGTGATCCCGGAGGAATGCCAGTCCATGCCCAACACGCAACCCAGCGCCTGAAACCAGCAAGGATCGCTGAGCCGTCTGATTACTTCTCCTTTACCATAATCGGTCACAATAGCCTCTACAATAGCGCCGCCCAACAGGCTCATACGCTTTGCCAGCCAGGGTGGTACCTGACCATAGTGTAAAGGCAGATCTGCATATGAAGGCATATTACTGATTATTTATAATGGGTTTGACTGCACCTGGTACTGGAAGATACTGTTGTTGTTCAACAGGAAATCATCCAGCTGTTCCATTTTACTGCGATTTCCGCGCACCGCATAATTGACTTCAATGATATGCTCTTTTCTGACGACGAGCATTTTCCGGTACTTCAGCTGAAACTCCTGTAGGATATTTTCAACATCGATGTGTGGAAATTTCTCTTCATGAAAATAAATCGTGTACACCCGTTTATCATTAACGGCTGCAATTCTTCGTTCTGCAAACTCCAGCAGGATCAGTACTACCAGCGCACCTGCAAGGGCCGCAGCGGCCAGCCAGTACTGGCTCATCCCTACAGCCATGCCTATCGCCGCCGCTATCCAGATGGATGCGGCTGTGGTAATCCCATCAATGGTATAGTCACCTTTGAAAATAACACCCGCACCAATGAAACCCACACCAGTCAGGATGTTGGAGGCTACACGATCTGCGGAATTGGGGAATCCCAACTCTGCGGAAAGGATGGTAAATACGGTGCTGCTCATACATATAAGGGTCATGGTGCGCATACCCGCCGCCTTACGCTTGTATTCTCTTTCAAGTCCCAGCAATGCGCCCATCACCAATGCTATCAACACTTTCAGCAGCTGGTCTTCTTCAATGATCTGCAATACATGTCTCATTCTGAAAAAATAAGTATATACAAATGTACGCGTTGGCACAATTCTTTCACTTAATAAAAAATGTGAATGGATACTGAACTGTTTGCTTAAAACGTTGTTATGACTACAATCAATAACCATAAATCTACTTTATAATGGAACCCTTTTTCTACAAATCCTGTGTGGTGATCTGTCTTGCCGGAATTCTCAGTATATTTCTCTTTGCCTGTAACGGCGCCAAAGAAGCCAGCCAGGAAGCTGATTCTGCTGCTGTGGCTATACCAAAGGTAGATAGTACCAGTATAGTTCCGGTAGATACCAGCAAAACAAAGCCTATACAATAGGAGGGCATCAAGTCCACTTCTATCTCAGGTGAAAACCTGGTTAAAGGTTGGTACAAAGCATGTTTAAGGCGAGGGTCCGTTACCCGATATCGAACTCTTTACCTCACCCTTAAACATCATTATTATGAAAGTAACAAACATGTTAATGCTGGCCGGTGTATCGGTTTTGATGCTGGCAGCATGTGGAAACGGTAATAAAACGAATACCGATTCTACTTTGAATAGCTCAGATACGGCGGGTCTCATACAACAGGATACCATACCCGCAGCGCAGATGCCTCCCGGAGCCATCAATCCCGGTGAAGATTCTGCCAGGTTCGGAACAGGTACCGCTGATTCCTCCAAAAACAGACCACGGCCGTAGGCTGTGTCTATAATGCCTCCGGGTATTTGTTGCGCTCCCAAGGGAACAACATTACCCGGAGGCATTATAATTTTTGTCCCGCTTTTACAATATATTTGGATACGTTTCGTCTACCTCTATTAATAAAGACAATATCCGAATGCAAAACGACACCACGACCCCTCCAAAACAACCCATTAAGCTGGCGACCCTGAAAAAAACATTCCGCCTGTTCCGTTACGTAAAACCTTACTGGGCGCAGTTCGCCGTTGGACTTTTTTTTCTGCTTGTTTCTAGCCTTGCTGGTCTGGCCTTCCCGAAATTACTGGGTAATCTCGTAGATCCGAAAAGTCACACCGTTCTGATCAATGGTATGAACAGAGCTGGTGTACTGCTGGTCGCAGTGCTGATTGGTCAATCCATTTTCTCCTTCTTCCGTATTGTAATATTTGTTAATGTAACAGAGAAGACGCTGGCGACTTTGCGGCAAACCATCTACAGTCACCTGATCCGCCTGCCAATGAAGTTTTTCCTGGAAAGAAGGGTAGGAGAACTCAGTAGCCGTATCTCCTCTGATATTTCACTGCTACAGGAAACTTTTACTACTACGCTGGCGGAATTTATCCGGCAGATGATCATCATCATTGGTGGTGTGGTGATCCTGCTGATTACCTCTCCGCAACTCACCGCCTTTATGCTGGCCATTTTACCTGTTATGATGGTAGCCGCTGTTGTATTCGGTAAATTTATCCGCCGTTTTTCCAAACAGGTACAGGAACAGGTAGCCGCTTCCAATACAGTGGTGGAGGAAACTTTACAGGGTATCCTGAACGTGAAGGCTTTCGCCAATGAATACTTTGAAATGGCGCGTTACCGCCAGCGTACCAATGAAGCAGCCAGGATAGGAATGAAAGGTGGTAAATACCGTGGCGCCTTTTCCTCTTTTATTATCATGGGTATCTTCGGTGCATTGGTAGCGGTTATCTGGAGAGGCGTAGCTATCGGGATGCCTACAGCTTCCCTGTTATCCTTTGTGCTGTATTCGTTGTTCATAGGCGGATCTATTGCGGGGCTGGCAGAAGTATATACGAACCTGCAGAAAAGTATAGGTGCCACCGAACATCTGCTTGAAATCCTGGATGAACCTGCAGAAGATATTACGCCGGTTAATACTATTGCCCGGGAAAACCAGCTTGATGGACAGATCAGTTTCCGCCATGTTTCGTTCCATTATCCATCCCGTCCGGATCTTACTATCATGAACGATGTTTCGTTTGATGTATATGCAGACCAGAAAGTAGCGCTGGTGGGCCCAAGCGGCGCCGGTAAGAGTACTATTGTATCCTTACTGTTACGCCTGTACGATCCTGTAAATGGTCAGATTTTATTTGACGGAAAGGAAAGCACTGCTTTCCCTTTATCGGAATTACGCTCCCAGATGGCGGTAGTGCCACAGGATGTATTCCTTTTCGGTGGTACCATCGCTGAAAATATTGCCTATGGCAAACCGGATGCAACACTGGAAGAGATGGAAGCTGCTGCTAAAAAAGCAAATGCCTGGGAATTCATACAGCGGTTCCCGTTAGGCCTTCAAACAGTGGTAGGTGAACGGGGCATACAACTCTCGGGCGGCCAACGGCAACGTATTGCCATCGCCAGGGCAGTATTGAAGGATCCCCGCATCCTGATCCTCGATGAGGCTACCTCAGCGCTGGACTCCGAGTCCGAGCGGCTGGTACAGGATGCCCTGGATAAACTGATGGAAGGACGCACCTCCATCGTGATCGCCCATCGCCTGGCTACTGTACGCGAGGCCGACAAAATTATTGTGCTCGACAAAGGCCAGATTGTGGAAGAAGGAACGCACAGTGAATTGATTGGTCTGGATGGACTTTACCGCACTTTAAGCGACATGCAGTTCGCCAGTTAAATAAAAACATAAAAGAGCGGGGGAAACGAAGGCGCCATGATTGTCGCTTTTGTTTCCCCCGCTCTTTTTATATCTCCGGAGAGCAAACTACATGTATGGTCTCATTTCTTCATCAATATCTTTGCGCAGATCCATCAGTTTCTTCGCGTATCCTTCCATACTGATTTCGCTATCCGTTTGAGGGACCCATTTGGGGACCTGTACGGTTTTACCGTGATCGTCTACTGCCGCAAATACCATTACACAGTGCGTAGTCTTTGATTTCTGCTGTTGTCGCGGGTTGCCTGCAAATACATCAATGGAGATGTGCATACTGGTGTTGCCGGTATAAATGATCTTCGCATTGATTTCCACCAGGTCGCCGATAGAGATTGGCTTAAAAAAGCGGATACCGCCTACATATACGGTGACGGCGTATTGCCCGCTCCAATTGGCGGCACAGGTATAACCCGCCTGGTCAATCCACTTCATAACCGATCCTCCGTGTACCTTTCCGCCGAAGTTTACATCCGACGGTTCTGCGAGGAACCGCAGGGTAATGGTGTGATAAATAGAATCCATAGTCGTTGTTTACGGGCGACAAATTACGAATTAAAAACCATCACCTCCACCCATTTCTCCACCACTTTCTTTGGACTTATTATTCTTCCTTTTAAAGAGATTCGTATCCATTTTACCAAACCGCCAGGTGGCGTTCAGACGCAACTCACGGGTCAGGCGTTTACGGTAATACTCCTGCTCAGAGAAGCTGGTAGAGGTATAGCTCAGATTACGGTCGGTATTGAAAATATCAGATATGCCCAGTGAAATAGACAGCGCCTTGTTTTTCAGCATATCTTTTTTAACCGCTGCATCGGCCGACCATTTGGGCTCTCTTTCTCCCTGTGGCATAATCTGTTTGGATTCATATTCTGCACTTACCTGCAGGGTAAGATTCCAGGGCAGTTTGGTATTGCTGTTTAATTTGCCAAACCAGGTGATGCCCTGGTTGGAAAGATTGCTGCCATTGCTAGTAGCGTCGATCTTTGTCTGGGCAAGGTTCACGTTGGTGGTCAGATCCCAGATTTTTGTCAGCTGGCTTCTCAGCGTAAATTCAGCACCGTACGAATTACGTGTGCTGGCATTGATAGGATAGGAGAGCAATACATGTTGATTCTGCCCATTCAGGTTTAAGGTGGTATCTACATAAAAATCAGTGATCGCATTGTTCGTATTACGGTAGTAAACGGATACCAGCAGGTTATGTTTATGCGCAATATCTTTCAGATAAGACAACTCAAAGGAATTCGTAAACTCCGGTTTCAGATCGGGGTTACCGGTACTGGCGCTCTGACCACTGTAGTCGATGGTGGGCAACAGATCGCGGAACCACGGGCGACGGATACGGCGGCTGTAATTCAGCTGTAGCTCATGATCGCCTTTGAACTTCTGTGACAGGAAAACGCTGGGAAACAGGCTGATAGGGTAGTTGATCTTATAAGAAGATTTTTCTCCCAGCCGGGTTTCACCGTTATAATTCGACTGTTCTGCACGTAAGCCTACCTGGTAGCCGAAGTTATCTTTGGCCCCGGTGTAGCTCACATAGCCTGCATTGATCTGTTCTTTGTAATGATAGTTGTTGGACAATGCGGTATCCAGGGTAAAATCACCGGATGGATAATTTTGTCCGTAGGTGTTGGTAAAGTTGTCAAATTCCCTGGTATTGCTTCTCAACCCCATTTCAATTTTTGATTTCTCAGTCAGCGGCTTCACGTAATCCAGCTGGGCGGTAAGGTACTTGGTGGTCCCTTCTCCGCTGCCATTCCGCAGTTCCGGCTTCTTCGGATCGTAGATCGGTTTGCCGGCAAGATCGAAGTATTGCAGCGAATAATTGGAGCTGTTGTCGCCTGTGGCGTAGTTATATGTAAAATCGGCCGTCAATTCCTCACCTTCTTTGGCAAACGTATGCTTGTAGCCCAATTGTGTAGTGTAGTTACGGAAACCATTGAGGGTATTGTTGATGCCGGTACCATAACGAACATTCTGTTGGTGCATATCCTGCTCATACAGTGTTTGGTTGTTGTACTTATTGAAGTTACCACCGGTCAGGTTTTCAGATATCGTGATGGTATTGCGGTTATCGATAAACCAGTCGAACCCGATACGTCCGGTCTGGAACTTGCGGTAAAAGTCGCCATCTTCCAGCTGTTCGGTGTAGGTAGTGGTATCTGCGCCTAAATTTTTACGGTAAAGACGGCCGGTCATCGGGGATTTCCGGTCGCGGATATTGTAGTTGATAAAGAAATTGAATTTTTCCTGTCTCAGGTTGAAATCAATACCCGCATTGGTACTACCAAGGGAGGTAACGCCGGCACTAAGAGCCCCATTGATACCTGCTTTTTTATTCTTTTTAAGTACGATATTGAGGATGCCGCTCATGCCTTCCGCATCATATTTGGCAGAGGGGTTGGTTACCACCTCGATGTTCTGGATAGCGTCTGCCGGGATCTGATCCAGGGTAAGGGTGGAGGGGCGGCCATCAATAAAGATGGTGGGTGTACCATTGCGGACGGTCACATTACCGTCTATGTCCACGTTTACCGAGGGCACCTGTTTCAATACATCGGTAGCGGTGCCACCAATGCTGGCCAGATTCTTTTCTACGTTAAATACCCGTTTGTCGATTGCCATGGTAAAGGCAGGTTTTTCGCCCACTACATTCACCGCAGCCAGTGATTTTACATTGGCTTTCAGCTTTACATTGCCGACATCAATACTGCTTGTTTTAGCAGAAAGTGTGGCGACCTTGTAAACGGTTTCGTAGCCGATGAAATTAATTTTCAGGATATATTTATTGAGGGCAATATTTTCGAAACTGAAGTCCCCGTTGGTTTTGGATAGCATGCCGGTCTGTACGGAAGAATCCGGGCGCAGGAGCGCTACAGATGCATACTCAATAGGTTTTCCGGTTTGCGCATCCAGCAGTTTCCCGTAGATGGTGCCGGTGCTGGCGGCAGCGGCTTTCCCGCCCGGTTGCTGCGCCATAGCGGTAAAACAAAACAATAATAGCCAGCCTGTAAATAACGATACAATTTTTCTCATAATAGCTTCCAACATTTATAGCCTTGTAAAATTACTTTTTATGCCCGAAGAATCACCTGTTTTTGGGATGAAAGGTCAGGTGGAACCCTTTACAGTCCGCTGTTTCAACTACAGAATTGCGCAGAATTGTTTGTGGTGGCTTGTTGTGGAGATATGACGAAAAAATACCCCAAGTGTTAATTAGTGTTAAGCCTGTCTTGTAACCGGCATAACCGTGTGGAGGACAATGGATAGCATACGCTAAATTTTGTGGATAAAAAAGAGGGTAATACAAGTTTATCTTTTCCATTGTATCGCAGAGCAACGTATCTTTACAGCCCGCTGTTGCGTTATTTTAATTTTTTTATATGCATAAGGATTACCGACCGGACTGGGATATTTACACGTGCCATATTGAAGAAAGTCCAGCAGTAATAGGCCTTGACCTTGATCTGAGACGATTTGCGCCATTGAAGGAAAAGCCGAATGCCATATATATCACCGTATATCTGAACAATCCACGTGAGGACGGATTCCCCCAGAACGATGAATTTGCCATCATGGGAGAAATCGAGGACAGCCTGGTAGAGCAATTGCAAACGAGGTTAGATGCGCATTTTGTTGGTCGCACCTTCTCTAATGGCGTGCGTGACTTTTATTTTTATTCCGGTACTACATTGCTGCATGATAAATTCATTGCAGATGCCATGATCAATTTTCCCGATTATCGTTATGATTATGGGGTGAAGGAAGATAATAACTGGGAATTATATTTTGATTTTCTCTTTCCTGATGTATACGAATTCCAACGTATTCAAAACAGGAAAGTACTTCGTATGCTTCGTCAGCATGGCGACGCGTCTGAAAAAGAGCGAATCATTGAACACTGGATCCACTTCAGAACAGAAGAGGATAAAATTGCATACTGGGAACATATCCAGCAAAGCGGTTTTGAACTGGTAAGAGAAGAAAAGACAGACAACGCGGAATTCCCCTTTAAATTGTGTATTTCCCGTTCTGATAAAGCCAGCGAGGCAGCCATCGACAGTGTAGTAATGAGCCTTTGGGAACTGGCTCAACAAGTAAATGCTGATTACGACGGTTGGGAAACCGTCATTATGAAATAAATAAATTTGGTTTTTAGCTTTTAGTGAGATGCTGACCACAGCAGGTACTAAAAGCTAAAAACCAAACCCCACCTGCTACTTCCGCAACATTCCCGTTAACAGAGAGATTGCAAACAACACCAGGAAAATAAAGAATAAGATCTTGGCGATGCCTGCTGCACTGGAGGCAATTCCTCCAAAGCCAAATACGGCGGCGATAATAGCCACGATAAAAAATATGAGTGCCCAGCGTAACATAACGAAAACTTTAAGGTGAACAATTAATATCTGTAACACTTTACCAGTTAATCCGTTCAATTTTACACAATTATCATTCCGTTAAGTACAATAATTGCAGTTGTTACAATTTCAGTTTTTTTCTATATACTTGTTACCTGCTGCTAGAATTGACGAATTATTTCAAAATATGGCCTACATTAACTGTCTTATGCTGGCTGATTAGCCTGCATTGCCCTGCCTTTTTATACGCAGCAGGCCCGGAGTTCCCGCCCACAGCGGATACCGTTCCGCATAGAAATGGTGGTCTCTTTAGAAAAATCGGAGAGTACCGCGATTCGATGCGCAATAAAGAATACCGGAATACGCTGATTAAACGCATTACAAGGCAGGACGAACCCGTTCAATCCAACGATAACGACAGCACGATCATCAAAAGTGAGGCGTATTTTACCCCCTTTGCGGGCAAAGTGATCAGAAATATCTACTATAGAAAGGTAAAGGTATTCGGTCCCAAAAATATTAATGATACTACTTTTACCACCAGCATGAAATTAATTCATCTGGCCAACCGTATGCATTATGATTCCAGGGAATGGGTCATCCGTCAATCTTTATTTTTCCGGGAAGATGAAACACTTGATCCTTTCGAAATGGCAGATAATGAACGTTACCTGCGTAACCGCCCGTTTATACAGGATGCCCGTTTGTATATAAGAAACGCCGACAGTGACTCGATCGATGTGGAAGTGGTCACCAAAGACCTCTTTGAATATGGCGCAGATCTCTCCCAGTTCAGCGCAAAAGATATCAGAGCAAGTGTATCCAACAATGATCTGTTTGGGGCAGGGCAAGGCCTCAGAGTAGGTATGCAATGGCGGTCAGATTTTTCTCCTACCTGGAATACTGAAGTCCGTTATACAAAATACAACCTGCTGGGATCCTTTATAGATATGAGCCTGGGCTATACTACCCTGAATAATTATGCCCAGCTGGATACCAATGCATATGAAGGAGCGGTTTTCATCAATTTCAACAGGCCGCTGTACCGCAATTCAGCTAAACTGGTAGGGGGACTTGCCCTGTCGAAAAACTGGTCTATCAACATCCGTGGCGCACTGCCGGAAGAGGGCGATAGCATCTACCGTGATTATACTTACACGGTGGTGGATGGCTGGATCGGTTATAATTTTATCAATAACTACAAGCATGATGGCACCATTGGAAAGAAACCCAATTTTGCCCTGCTGGCCAGACACTATAATTTATCATTCCAGCGGAAGCCGGATCAGCTAAGATATAAAGACGACCCGGTGTATAATAACCACCGTCTCTACCTGCTGGAATTGCAGGCTTACCGGATCGATTATTTTAAAGCCCACTACTTCTTTGGTTTTGGCCGTACGGAAGATATTCCCCTGGGATATAACTTAAGCGCTACCAGTGGTTGGGAAAGCTGGAAGGGCCGGAGAAGAATCTATACAGGTGTAGAAACACAGAAATTCTGGCTCACCCGCAACCAGGGCCTTTTTAATACCACGCTTGGCCTTAGTACGTATTGGCTGAATAACGCATGGGAAGATGGTGTGATACATGCCCGTTTGGAATATTACAGTCGCCTCGTTAATCTCCGTAAAAACCGTTTCCGTCAATTTTTGAATATCGACTATCTCAACAGTCCTAATCCGTTTTTCAATAAGCCGCTCAACATCAACATGGATGAAGGCATCTGGGGATATAAAAATACAAAGCTCAATGGCTTTCAACGCCTGAATATGGGCTCAGAAACAGTTTACTACAGCCCGTTGAAGCTCCTCGGCTTTAAATTTAATTTCTTTACGGCCCTGCAGGCCTCTATCATTACGAATAACAGCGACGACCTGTTTCGCAATCCAGTTTACCTCGGACTGGGTGGCGGTTTCCGGGTACGTAATGAAAACCTGTCGCTCAACACTATCAAAGTGTCCGGTTATTATTATCCCAACGCACCGGATCCTATGAAGAAGCTGATGCTGGAAATCACCACCATCGTTGATTTCCGTTTCGATATTTCTGCTTTGCGCGCACCTTCTGTGCTTAACTTCCGTTAATCTGCTGACGGTTGCCCAAATAAACTTCCGTAAATTTATAGTACTAAATATTGAGTCATGGAATGGAAAAATGAACTGACGCGTATGCTGGGGATCACCTATCCGATCATACAGGCGCCCATGCTGGGTATCACTACGCCGGCCATGGTAGCAGCTGTTAGCAATAGTGGGGGCCTGGGCTCTTTACCGGTAGGTGGCTTGCCACCTGAAAAGATAACGGCACTGATCCGCGAAGTGAAGGCACTTACGCAACAACCATTTGCGGTGAACCTGTTTGTATATGAACCTGCGGCCCATTACGACCGGAAAACATTTGACGACATGCAGGAATTCCTGCAATTTCTTTATGGGGCGCATCAGCTGGCTGCTACGCCGGTGAGTTATGACGAGGTACCCTTTTATTCCTGGAGGGTACAGTTACCCGTGATACTGGCAGCAGGCATCCGGCACATCAGCTTCACCTTTGGTATGCCTGATGAGGAAGGATTCAGGTTGTTGAAAGAACATCAGGCCTTACTGATGGGCACTGCCACCTGTATTGAGGAAGCTTCGCTGCTGGTGGCTGCCGGAACAGATGTAGTGGTAGTACAGGGAATAGAGGCGGGCGGACACCGTGGCTCTTTTCTTCCCGGAGAATTGCCCCGTATAGGAACAATGGCATTGGTGCCGCAGGTCGTGGATCGTGTACGCGTACCAGTTATAGCTGCCGGTGGTATCATGGATGGACGAGGCGTGGCTGCAGCCAGGATGTTGGGTGCCTCAGGGGTACAGGTTGGCAGCTTGTTTCTGAGAGCAGAAGAAAGCCTGGCAACGCCGGCGCATAAAGCGGTATTGGCAGGCATAACGGACACGGATACACTACTTACGCGCGCCTTCTCCGGTCGGTGGGCCCGGGGAGTAAGAAATACGCTCCTCAAGGAAATCGAAGCATCCGGGTTGCCGATCAGCGATTATCCTTACCAGGATGCGTTGACGCAACCTATCCGGAAAGTAGCCAGAGAGCTGGATAAAACGGAGTTTATTAATGTCTGGGCAGGTCAGGCGGCCGGGAAAGCCCGTGCCTGGAGCACGGGCGATATTTTCGCGGAGCTGGTCCGTGAAACCACGTTGGCGCTTAGTAAGTGATACGCTTAAATAGTCCTGGATAGTCTGCTACAAAACCTTGTTCATCGAATGGTAAAGTAGCCGCGAAAGTGGTGATGACATTCTCATACAGATATTCACGTAATCCCAGCCTGGTGTAGCGTTGCGATACCTTCTGCAATTCAAAGTCCGGCAGGTTGATATATAACATATCCAGCATCCTGGTTTCCTGTAGTTCAAAAGGCAACCGCTGAACGGGTAATGTGTTCGTGAAAGGCGTTAATGAAATATCAATGTCGATGCAGTTGTCAAAAGCGTCGATATGGTTATTGTCTTTGTCGAACCAATGACCGTTCAGATCACTTGTCAGTTTAAGTTCTGTAGGCGTTAGTCCTTCCTGCCGGATATGAAAGGACGACACCTGCCAGGCGGGAGTGAGCTCAATTGTATAATGAATACAGAAAGGTTGTTCCTCTTTTACTCCATTTATACAACCGGAGGCAATTTTTCCTGCTCCGTTTTCCTGGAGTGTAAAGTATTCAGTTGCCGGCCATTTCAATGCCTGCCATATAACGGGTCGCATGAGCTATTTGTTTATGATCGTTGATTTTATTTTGATAACCACCAGCTTGGAGGTAGGTGTATTGCTTTTATCTGCAACACTGTCTACCGGCACCAATACATTGGTTTCCGGAAAATAAGTAGCGGTGCACTTTTCCGGTATCTGGTAGGATACAATAATGAAGCCATATGCCACCCGTTCTTTCCCTCCATGATAGTTATACAGATCCACCATATCTCCAGGATGAAATCCCGCTGCAGCAATATCGCCGGGATGCATAAAGATCACTCTTCTTTCATGATATACGCCTCTGTAACGGTCGTCCAGGCCATAGATGGTAGTGTTGAACTGGTCGTGGCTGCGGATGGTCATCATCATATATTCGTCGATGGCCAGCGGGGTGGTTTGTACGGGAGCAATATTGAAATTGGCTTTGCCGCTGTAGGTATTAAACCTGCCTTCCCTGGCGCCATTTGGCAGATAGAAACCTCCCGGATGTCGTACTCTCTTGTTATAATCGTCAAATCCCGGAATTACCTTTTCGATATCGTTGCGGATATGATCGTAGTGCTGCATATACTTTGCCCACGGCATCCGGGTATCTTCACCAAACAAGGCAATCGCCAACTCGCAGATAATGGCAGGTTCGCTTTTCATGTGGGTAGATACAGGCGTCAGGTTCCCTTTCGACATCTGGATTACACCCATCGAATTTTCACAGGTCACAAACTGTTGCTCCTGTTGTTGGAAATCTTTGTCGCTGCGACCCAGGCAGGGGAGTATCAGTGCTTCTTTTCCATGTACTACGTGGCTGCGGTTTAATTTGGTAGATACATGTACGGTAAGATCGCAGTTCCGCAATGCCTCGGCCGTGAACAGCGTATCAGGTGTGGCAGAGAGAAAATTGCCGCCCATGGCGATAAACACCCTGGCCCGGCCACTGTGCATGGCTTTTATCGCATTCACCACATCATATCCATGTTCCCTGGGTGGTTCAAAACCATATACCGTTTTAATTTTGTCGAGGAATGCGGGTGCGGGTTGCTCATAGATACCCATGGTGCGATCGCCCTGAACATTGCTATGCCCACGTACCGGGCAGGTGCCTGCTCCGGGTTTGCCAATGCTGCCTTTCAGTAACAGGAGGTTTACTACTTCCTGTATAGTGGCAACGGCATTTTTATGTTGGGTAAGTCCCATCGCCCAGCAAGCAACAATTTTCTTTTTATGGAACAGTGCCTGCGCTGCTTCCCGGATTAATTCCGGTGCTACGCCGCAATCAGCCATCAGTTGTGGCAGCGATTGTGTTTTCAGGTGCGCGATATAGTTTTCATATCCCTGTGTGCTGGCGGCAATAAAGTCCTGGTCAAAAACACTGCCCGGCATTTTTTCTTCTTCCTGTAACAACAGCAGGGCAATGGCTTTTATGAGCGCCATATCACCATTGATTTTTACCTGGAGGAAAATATCAGTGAGGTGGGTTTTGATCTGGAGCATCCCTTTAACGGTCTGAGGATTTAAGAAATTCATCAAACCCGTTTCTGGCAGAGGATTTACGGAAATAATAGTAGCGCCGTTGGCTTTTGCCTTTTGCAAGGCCGTGAGCATACGCGGATGGTTGGTGCCTGGGTTTTGTCCGAGGATAATGATTACCTCCGCTTCATGTACATCTTCCAGGGTAACAGATCCTTTACCAATCCCTACTGATTCGCTCAGGGCTACTCCGCTGGACTCGTGACACATATTGGAGCAATCGGGCAGGTTGTTGGTGCCGTATTCCCGCACCATCAGCTGATACAGGAAGGCGGCTTCGTTACTGGTTCTTCCGGAAGTATAAAAAACAGCTTCGTCGGGTGAGGATAGCCGGTGAAGATGACCGGCTATAATTTTATAGGCGTCTGCCCAGGCGATAGGCTTATAATGGGTTTCACCGGCGGCCAGGTACATGGGTTGTGCGATGCGGCCTTTCTTGCCGATCTCGTAATCCGTTAATTGGCCAAGCGCAGCTATAGGGTATTGTGCAAAGAAATCCGGTGTCAGTTTTTTGGTAGTGGCTTCTTCCGCAACGGCTTTGGCGCCGTTTTCACAGTATTCGGCGATGCCGGATCTTTCATCGTCCGGATCAGGCCAGGCGCACCCCGGGCAATCGAAGCCATCTTTCTGGTTGAGTTCCAGCAGGGCTTTCATGCCACGAAAAGCATTCATTTCTTCGAGGATATGACGCATACTGGATACCACGGCGGGAATACCGGCAGCTACTGTTTTGGGCGGTCCTAGTTTGATCCCGGTAAAACGGACGGGATTTTCAGCACTATCCATGACGGGTATGATTTTATTTGACATCAATTCTTTCTGCTCCACTGTAAATATTAAAACGTTGATCTTTTAAAAATCCCAGCAGGGTGATATTCCATGCTTCAGCCTTTTTTACCGCCATGCTGGAAGGCGCCCCGATAGCGGCGATCACCGGTATGCCAGCCATAGCTGCTTTCTGGATCAGCTCAAAACCGGCACGGCCACTGAGCAAAAGCCCGTATTGTTGTAATGGCAGCAATTGTTGTTGCATGGCCGCACCAATCAGTTTATCTACGGCGTTGTGCCGGCCAATATCTTCCCGGAGAAAAAGCAGGTCGCCTGCTTCATTGAAAAGCGCAGCGGCATGCAGTCCGCCGGTACTCTCAAAAAGTGACTGCTCTTTCCGCAGGATGGCTGGAAGTTCGAAGAGTTGGGTAGTGGTAAGACGTAACCCCGATTTACTAACGGAAACGGACGTATGAATAGCTTGCAGATCTGTTTTGCCGCATACACCACACGCGGCGGTGGCGGTGAAATTCCGTTGACTGTTTGCCAGTTGCGCAACTATGGCAGGTTTCAGATGCACGGTGGCCACGCTGCCGTTGTCATCTTCTGATACAATAATTTCCTGGATGTCAGCGTGGTTGGCGATAATACCTTCTGTAAAAAGGAAGCCGGCAGCCAGTTCCATATCTTCACCAGGCGTACGCATCGTAACGGATATGTTCTGTTGCCGGCGGTTATGGGAAGGCCCATGCACCAGTCTTATTTCGAGTGGATCTTCGGTAGCCAGGGTATCATTGGCGTCAGTGATACTTTCGGCAGCTACTTTTCTAACGCGGGTATGAACAACTGAATTTGTCATATCCAAAATTACACTTTCACTATCATCTTACCGCTGTTTTTACCGGAAAATAATCCGAGTAAAGCATCCGGTAAGCGGTCAAATCCTTCTTCTATTGTTTCGGTGTATTTTATCTTGCCTGCTTTAATCCATTCAGCGAGCTGTTTCACGCCTTCGCCAAATCTGCTGGCATAATTGGTGATAATAAAGCCTTGCATCAGGATGCTCCTGGTTACCAGGATAGGCTGAATACGCGGTCCTACCGGTACTTCTGTGGAATTATACAGGGAGATCTGACCGCAGAGGGGGACACGGGCGAAGAAATTGAGGTGTCGTGCCACTGCATCAGAAATATCGCCACCTACGTTGTCGAAATAAACATCCACGCCATTGGGACAGGCGGCTGCTACAGCGGAATCCATATCGGGGTTGCCTTTATAATCGATGGCGGCATCGAAATCAAAGGTATCGGTCAGCAGTTTGATCTTCTCACTACCGCCGGCAATGCCTACGGCGCGGCAGCCCATTATTTTGGCAATCTGCCCTACCACGATGCCTACTGCTCCTGCTGCGCCGGACACCACTACTGTTTCACCGGGTTTAGGTTTGCCTATGTCTACCATTCCGAAGTAGGCAGTAAGACCAGGCACGCCCAGCAAACCCAGGTAGTGGGTAAGCGGAATGCTGTCGTCTACTTTCCGGAGATGGGCGGCGGGGAAGATGGCGGCCGTTGCCCAGGGTAAAAAGGGGCGGGGGGCTGTACTCATTACTTTATCGCCGGGTTTAAACTGATCGGCTTTACTAGCCGTTACTTCTGCTACGCCGCTGCTTTCTATCGGCGCATCCACCTGGAACGGAGGAATATAGGAGCGGGTATCATTCATACGGCCACGCATATACGGATCTACGGAAAGGTAAAGCGGTTTCACCAGCACTTCGCCTGGTTGCAGTTCCGGTAAGGTGGCTGTTTCGGTTTTAAAGTCTTCGGCTACAGGTAGGCCCTTGGGGCGGGCAGCCAGCAGGATCTGCTTGATTTTCATACACAACGGTATTTAACGGGTAAGAAATGGCAATGAACAATTAACAGGTAAGAAAATGCTTTTGTTTACCAGCGGGCAAAAGAAGGTAAATACAAGCGAAAAATGTACATTCGGGGTAAGAATCTTCACCACTTAAATTTAACATCTACTATGCGTCTTGATGATGAAGAAATGAGCGAAAACGTCGAGAAACGTACCGGTGGCGGAATGCGCAAGATCGGTGTGGGCGGCGGTATTGGCACCATTGTCATTATTGTGCTGGCATTGATCTTTAAACAGGATCCGCAACAGGTTATGCAGGCCGTTCAGCAGGTAAGCCCCGGTCAGGAACAGGGAGGCACCGCTGAAAAACTCACCAAAGAAAATGCAAGCCCCTTCGAAATCATGTCCGCCAAAGTGCTGCACAGCACAGAACGGGTATGGAAACAGGGATTCCAGGAACGGAATAAAACCTACGAAGTACCAGGCATGGTTTCTTTTGAGAAAGGCACCCAATCCGGTTGTGGCTTTGCAGAATCTGCCATGGGGCCTTTTTACTGCCCGGCCGACCACAAAGTATACCTGGATGTGTCTTTTTTTAATGAACTGGAACAACAGTTCGGGGTGAAAGGCGATTTCTCGAAGGCTTATGTCATTGCACATGAAGTAGGACACCATGTACAGAACCTGTTGGGCATCAGTGCTAAATTGCAGTCAATGCGTTCCCGCCTCAGCGAAAAGGAATACAATAAACTATCAGTCATGCTGGAACTCCAGGCCGATTTCCTCGCGGGTGTATGGGCGAATCGCGCCAATAAAATCAAACCTTTCCTGGATCCGGGAGATATAGAATCCGGGTTGAATGCAGCCAGCGCCGTTGGAGACGACCGGCTGCAACAGGCCAGCACCGGGCAGGTAGTGCCGGATGCCTTTACGCATGGTACTTCCGCACAAAGAATGTTCTGGTTTAAAAAAGGTTTTGAATCAGGAAATGTGGCAGATGGGGATACCGGGCTAGGTCTCGGCAGCTGGTAGCCGGCAGATCAGCAATGCGTTTTCCGGATAGGGGAATACCGGTCCGGAAAACGCGTTGTATGATATTATGTATTCAGCATTTCTTTCGCCAGTTCTATCATCTTAGGGTCACCGGTATATTTCCCGTTTTCGTCAGATAACTTTACTACAGGCGTCCACCTGGGCGCATCTTCCGGCAGGGCCTCATACATCTTTATAACAATATTCAGGGCAGTTAATCCCACATCATTCGTAAAATTGGTACCGATACCAAAAGACATCCCTATCTTTCCCCGGCAATAGGCGGCGATGTCTGCCACCTTCTCATAATTCAGTCCGTCCGAGAAAATGATGGTCTTTGTCAGCGGATCTACGCCTTTCCCTTTATAATGTACAATGGTCCGGTCTGCAAACAAAATCGGATCGCCGCTGTCGTGGCGTACCCCATCAAACAACTTGGCGAATTTTTTATCAAACTGCTCAAAGAAAACAGGGGTGGTGTAGGTATCTGAAAGTGCAATGCCCAGATCGCCCCGGTAAACCTGTACCCAGTTTTCGAGGCCAAGCATGTTGGCCATCTTAAAGCCGTATTTGGCGGCATGAAACATAAACCATTCGTGTGCATGTGTGCCCACCGGCTTTACACCGTTGCGCATGGCCAGGTGTACGTTGCTGGTGCCGATAAAACATCCTTCCCCGTATTCACGCAGGGTTTTCACTACCAGTTTGTGCACCGCCAGCGAATGCCGGCGGCGCGTACCAAAGTCGGCGATGGTGATATCCATCTTTTTGTATTGCTCTATCTTACCACGGGTAATCCGGATCACTTCTTCATCCGGCACCCTTTGTTGCCCTGTCAGCTGATAAAAGAGTTCACAGATCAACGACATGAGAGGTACTTCCCATAAAATGGTCCGGTACCAGTAGCCGTCGGCGTGTACCTCCAGCTGGTCGTCCTGTTGGGCGATATGTACTTCTGCGGGATTGTAACGGTATCCCTGGAGGAAATCGAGATAGGTGGGATCAAGATAAGGACAGGTTACCGCGAGATATTCTTTTTCTTCTGCAGTAAGCTGCAGGTGCTGCATCTGGTCGACTGCTTCCCGCAATGCTTCCGCAAATCCCGGTGGAAAGGAGTGATGCCCGCGATTGATGAAAGTATAACGGGCACGGGCCTTCGGAAATAATTTGATCACACCATGTTGCATGGTGAATTTGTAAAAGTCGTTATCGAGCAGTGAAGTCAGGATCATATTTGCTGTTTAGATTCACAATAAAATTATATTTTTGCGATTAACCATATTGTTAGTTACCATGCAGCAGATTAAAGTTAAATGGCCCCTTAACCCACAGGAAACCGTGTTGTTTAAAGTAAACGGTGTGTACATCAAAAACAGTTTTTCGGCAAAACAGGGTGTTTTGTATATCACCAATGAAAGAATTGTTTTCGAAGCAAAGCCCATGTTGATGTTTTTACTTTTTGGTATTATCGGCTGGTTGCTCACCAGAAAAAAGGTAGCCCAGGAGTTTCAGTTATCTGATATCACCGACTTTAAAAGAACAAAGCACGGCTTCAACAAGAAGATAGCTGAGTTTGACCTGATCGACGGCCGTAAGGTCCGTTTCGGTGTTACCGGTAAATGGGAGATTTTCGACGCCGCTTACCAGAAAGCGATGATAGACGTACAGCCATTATTCAGTGTAAATTAAACATCAGAGTTTAGCGCCGCAGTATTTGCAGAAGTCCGCATTGACATCGTGTCCTTCACGCATGCAATGCGGACAAACTCTATGATCTACTTCATCACGGTTACGTATCCTGCTCATTTCTACCGTTACTATCCCGGTAGGCACTGCTATAATGGCATAACCCATAATCATAATAAGTGCTGAAAAGGTTTGTCCCAGCGGCGTTATAGGAGCAATGTCTCCATAACCCACCGTGGTAAGGGTAACTACTGCCCAGTACACACTTACAGGGATGCTGGTAAAGCCGGAGTTATGCTCAGATTCTATCACATACATGATAGCGCCCAGTACTACGGTGAGCAATCCAATGAAGAAAAGAAAAACGAATATTTTCCGTTGACTTTTCTGAAGGGCAAGCGATAGTTGTTTACTTTCATTGAGAAAGGGCACCAGCTTAAAGATCCTGAAAATACGCATCAGCCGCAGGATACGGATGGTAAGCAGAAAATGTGCGCCACCATAGAATGCTTCCACATAGGTAGGAAGAATGCAAAGCAGGTCCACAACACCGTAAAAACTGGTCATATAGGCCCTTGGGCGATAGCTGCACCAAACGCGGAACAGGTATTCCAGGGTGAAGATGATCGTGAAAATCCATTCCAGTACGTGAAACAAACGGCCAAACCGCTGTTGTAAAGGAACTACACTTTCCATCATCACGATCACCACACTGATGAGGATGGCGATCAGCAGAATGATGTCAAACGCTCTTCCTGCCGGGGTATCAGCCTCAAACACGATGTTGTGCCACTTCTCCTGGAAAGGCGTCATTTTCCGCTTTGTTTGGTTAGTCATCCTGCTGAATTATGAACTTTAAACAAAAATTGGTTAATTTATGTTTAGTGAAAACTTTAATACCAGGTAATTAGTTGATCGTTTAACTATTTTTTATTGTTTACTCCATACACCAGAATCGTTCAATCTTTAACCATATTATGACGAAACCAGATATCAGTGCGAAGTTGCGCATGAACGTTGCGAGCGCAGTTATTAAAACTCATACCGCTTACCGGCTCCGGCTATTAAGTGTTTTTATGCAGGCCGGGCTGGACATTACACCAGATATGTACTTTATCCTGCGATATCTCTGGGGTGAGCAGGATGGCAGCAGGCAACAGGAACTGGCAGACAAAACAGGCAAAGATAAAGCCAGCCTGACCAAGCTGTTGGACAACCTGGAGAAGAGAAACCTGGTAAAACGCATTGCTGATGAAACCGACAGGCGCAGTAAAAGGATCTGGCTGACAGTGAGTGGAAAGAAACTCAAAGAGAAAGTATATCCGTTAGCGTTATCTGTAGTAGAGCTGGCAGAGAAGGGTATTTCCCGGAATGACCTGCTGCATGCACAGGTAGTACTGGAACATATTTACAATAATATAAAAAGATGATCTTTCCACTTTTCCTATCTTTAGCATATGCTTACCGGAATTTTGATCAATTTATTTGAGCGGGATCTCAGCAAACTGGAAGAGGAGATCGCCGCCTACGAAAGCGGGGCGGGTATCTGGCTGGTACCTCCCGGCATTAAGAATTCAGCGGGAACGTTATGCCTGCACCTGTGTGGCAATCTGCAACATTTTGTAGGTGCTGTGCTGGGGCAAACGGGGTATATCCGCAACAGGGAGCTGGAATTCAGCGACCGGGATGTTCCAACGGAGGACTTGCTGGTGCTGATCAGCGCCACACGGCGTATAATCCTGACCGTTATAGCAGGTTTATCAGCGGAAGATCTGGAAAGCCTGTATCCGGAGAAGGTTTTTTCCGGTACAATGTCTACCGGTCATTTCCTGGTGCACCTGAGCACCCATCTCAATTATCATCTTGGCCAGATCAATTATCATCGCCGCCTAACCCAGTCGTGAATACATGAATGCTTTTCTGCAAAGATTTATAAGAGTGTACCAGGAAGTGAAATGGCTGCTGTGGCCATTTATAGTCATTGTATTAACGGTGCTCTCCATACGGATGATTGTAACGCGTCAGCAGGCTTATTTCTTTATCAATAAGCTGCACACGCCTGCAGGTGATTTGATATTCCCTTACATCACCCAATTGGGAAGTGTATCTGCGGCAGTATTGATTTCCCTGCTACTGCTGCTGATCAGTAAGCGTAAAGGCGCTATGCTGGCTACCGCCTATCTTTTTACGTCAGCTATCAGTTTCAGTCTGAAGGCGCTGGTAGGCTTCCCTCGTCCGCATCGTTATTTTGCGGCGCAGTTGCATGATATATATTTTGTACCTGGGGTAGCGGTACTGGACAACTTCAGGAGCTTTCCTTCCGGCCACAGTGTTTGCGCCTTTACAGCGGCGACGGTACTCTCTTATTATACAAAAAATAAGTACTGGTCATTGTTGTACCTGGGCCTGGCATTGCTGGTAGGGTATTCCAGGATGTATATGAGCCAGCATTTTCTGGAGGATGTAACGGCCGGTGCCAGTTTAGGGGTTTTCTTTTCAATGGTCTGGATCAGCCTTTTTAAAGCGAAAACGGCGCCGGTATCAGGACAATAGGTCTTTCTTCTCGGCCATCTCCCTGATGAGTGAGTCCTGATGTTGCTTGAGCATTTCGTGATAAAGTACAGCGGGAGATGCCATCTCAGCAGTCTTTTCTTTGTGCCATTCCGGTGCCGGGGTGTACCTGGCCCAAAGTATTTCATAGCCGATATAGATCTGGTATTTCCCTTCCCGTACATGGTCTGTATGCCCGAGGCGCCGTTCTTCACCAGGCGCCAGGTTTTCAATCAAACGGGCCTGATGGGTAGTGCCCATTGTCGTTGTAATTACCTGGTCTATTGCCACTGTCATAAACCGTTTATCAGAAAGGTTTTTCACACTGCGCAGGTATTTGGAAATACTGAATACGCTATTGGAAACGCCCACTATCCGCACCGCCTGTATTGCATCCTCACCAGCCATCGGCTTCAGTTTCTTCTCTTTAAAAGAAGTCCCGCGATAACTCTGGGTCCTGAAATGAATGTACCAGATCATAAAGAAAAAGAAAATGATTACCGGAACGTACATAGTTAATAGCTTTTGAGGAAGGGTTGATGAAACATGGGACGCGTTTTATTTTGAGTTGCTACAGATCAGAGGGCTTTTGCTTTTATCATATTGACAGCGCTAAAATAAAGGGTAAAGCATAGGTAAATGTAAATCCCATGTTAATAAAAGCACTATTTTTTGAACACAAGTCTGCTCTTTCCGTGGAATATTGCAAAAATGAACTTTTTTTTTGCACGTTAACAATTAAATCACAAAATTTCTCAATAGAAACCCGCAACTTTGCCTCATTGCCAAAAACAGGTGTTTGTAGCCAGGTCAACTTTAGGGGTTAACCCCCATATTGTCTTAAGTTAATATTCCCAAAAATAAATTAATATATGCATTCTTGATATCCGTTGCGGATCAGGCAGCGTTGTGGTTGCTGAGGGGAAGGGTATACTATATTTTTATCATGTTAACGTGGGAAGAATATAAAGCTTAGTCCTGCGCTGTGAAATTCAGGGTTATAATATGGCATGACCACCTTATCAGCATGTTGTGCGGGCGCTTTAAAGAGTTTCCGCTGTATCAATGGGTACATCCAGTAGGCGGCTTTTGTGCTTAAGATGCCAAAGCCAGCTCCTGCCACTACATCACTTAACCAGTGCTTATTATTGTACATCCTCAATGCACCAGTGGTGGTGGCGGCCAGATAGCCTCCTACACCATACCAGGGAGACACATCTTTATACTCCTGCCGAAGAAATTCAGCTGCTGCAAATGCCGTGGCCGTATGGCCGGAAGGGAAAGACAGGTTATCAGAGCCGTCTGGTCTTTCCTGGTGCGTCCCTCTTTTCACCAACTCTACAGAACTGGCCGTCAACACCGCAGAAATGCCGAGAATAATGGTCCGGTCGCGCAGGTTATGCTGACCATGAATACCGAAAGCATTCAGCGCATAAACGGCGGCTACAGGGGCATATTGCAGATAATTATCTATATGGGTATGGAATTGCGGGTGATCCTCCTTTAATTCCGCTCTGGTAGTGCTGTTCAGATCACGGAGAGTAGGATTATGGAGCGCCAGCACCCCATAGCCAATCATCGCTACAGGAACGGCAATACCCGCAACAGTCGTGTGAAACCGTTGATCTGACACTGCAGATAACCCGCTTTTTTGCGGGGGATAGCTGAATTGAACCGTATCATGGCTGACAGGCAGAGAATCGGGATGTTGTGCTTCAGCACGATAGGAAGCCGTAAGGGCGCCTAATATCGTTATTACCGGGAAAATCATTTTCTTCATGCATCACTCCTTGTGATGCCAAATGTATCACCCGATTCTGAAGAGAATCTGTTGCGCTTACTCCCCGCCGCGATCAGGTCGCGGAAGGATCATTTCAGCCGTTTGCTTCGTGTACCGGTTGTGAAAAAGGAAGGTGATCAACAACCCCAGCAGGCAACCTGCCAGTACGGAGAGTACCCTGGCCACGGCCGTATCCCAGAGATGTTCCCCCGCTTCATGGGTCATTACAATAATGGTAGCCGCTAATGCCGTACGCGTAGCCGCTTCGAGGTTGAGTAAATTACAGATGACCACGGTCACAAATACTGCCGTACACATCATGAAAATCATATTGGGATGTAACAATATCAGCAGGAAGCCAACAACACCACCTACCGCATTTGCTTTAATCCGTGTAACCGCTAACGTTACTGCATCGGAGCCATCCGGGGATAACACCAGCATCACGGAAATCAGTACCCAGATAATATCATCATAATTTACCAGCCGGGACAATCCCAGCACCATGAGTACGCCTGTTACGCATTTGGCCGCGTAAATCAATATGCGCCTGATTCTCGCTTTGTCAACCATTTTACAATGATAATAATTTTGATAAATATGAACTATGATATTTATTTTGTAGAAGATGCCCCATCATAAATATTACTGAACTTTTGACTGCTGGGGATTGTTGTAATATTTTAACCAGAAACTGCATGAAAATAAATAAACTGTGTTATCTGACCGTGCTGATTGTTTCGTTATATGCCTGTATCAAAGATGCACCTGCCAACCCGGAAGCTGATATTGAAACCTTTACAATACCAAAGAGATACCTGACAGGAGATGTATTTATTGACCAGGCCAACCGGAAAATCATGCTCTATCTTACACCTGCTGCCTTCGACAGCGGTGTAGTGCCTACGCTGACGCTTTCTGCAGGGGCTACGGTATCGCCCGCCTCTGGTGATTCCCTACTATTTGATTCTACCATTGTGAATGAGTATGTGGTGACCTCTGCCAGCGGTAATATGAAAACGTATACCGTAGAAGTGATAGGTGTGGGTACCTGGAAATGGGATTTTGAAAACTGGGGACTGAACGATAACGATAAATACCAATATCCTGTAGAAGAGGATGGTACCATGTTCTGGTCTTCCGGCAACCCGGGCATTGCACTATCCGGTGTGAAGAAAGATCCACTGGAATATCCGCTGCGCCGGTCAACAGATGCCTATCATGGGCAATATGCCGCTGAACTGGTTACACGTGCAGGTACTGCATTATCAAATCTTATCGGTATAAAATTATTTGCAGGTTCACTCTTTGTTGGCGTATTTGATCCGTCAAGCGCACTGGCTGCACCTTTGAAGGCTACGCAATTCGGACAGCCTTACGCCGGTAAGCCCTCGCGTTTTATTGGTTATTATAAATACCAGCCTGGAGAAAAGTACCAGGATAAAGCCGGTAATATCATTGCGGACATGAAAGACAGTTGTTCCATATATGCGGTATTATATCGGGGCACGACAAGATTAGATGCTACCAATATTCATACCTCCGACAGGATCGTAGCTACGGCCAGTATACCCGATGGTGGCCCCCGCGCAGTATGGACGCGTTTTGATATTCCATTTACGCAGGTAAGGCCATATGCGGCGGCAGAGAAGCTGATGTTGGCCATAGTGGCTTCTTCCAGTCAGGATGGAGATAGTTATAAAGGTGCAATCGGCAGCAGGTTGGTATTGGATAGTGTGCAGGTCATTCATCAATAAAACCGGGATCCTGGATTCATCTTTCGTACCTTTGCAGGGTTTTAACAAATCGAACGGAAAATGAATTTACGGAAACTATGTTGTATAGCGGCCTCCTTAGGCCTGCTACAGTCGTGCATTAAAGATGCTCCCACGAACCCGGAAGCAGACATTACGACATTCGCAGTACCAAAGAATCAGTTGACTGGTGATGTTTTTATTGATCAGACAAAACGCCAGGTGCGTTTATACCTGACCGATAGTGCATTTAAGAACGGTATCGTACCCACTATCAGCGTAAGCAATGGTGCAAAGGTATTTCCCGCTTCCGGTGATACACTACGGTTCGACAGCACCGGTACTACCCAATACACCGTTACACCTGCTACCGGTGGCAAAGGCAAAATCTACACCGTAAGAGTAGTAGGAACAGGTAACTGGAAATTTGGATTTGAAAGATGGGATACCGTTTCCAGTGAAGGCGCTTCCTGGAAATACGTGAACCCACTGGCAGATGACGGCCGCAATCTGTGGGCCTCCGGCAATATTGGTATTGCCATCACAGGCGTAACGGAAATAAATGATTTTCCATTGCACGTCAGCAGCGACGCACACGACGGAAAGTATGCAGCTGTGATGGAAACAAAGCCAGGTAACGCTTTATCAGGCTGGATGGGTATCCACCTGTTTGCAGGCTCTTTATTTATGGGGAATTTCGTAACAGATTACCTGCTCGAAAACCCACTGAAATGTACGCAATTCGGTCAGCCTTACAGAGGTATGCCGCAACGCTTTACCGGTTATTATAAATATCAGCCAGGTGCACAGTTTCAGGGCAAAGATGGCAAACCTGTACCAGGTGTAACAGATGAGTGTTCTATCTATGCAGTATTGTACAGCGGTACAAGCAGACTGGATGCTACCAATATCCTGACTTCCGACCGCGTAATCGCTACCGCGATATTAACAGATGGCTCCGCAAAGGCTGATTGGACGCATTTCGATATTCCTTTTCAGAACCTATCGGGCAAAGTGGTTAACATGGGCGAACAGGTAATGCTGGCTATCATTGCATCCTCCAGTAAAGACGGAGACCACTACAGGGGCGCAGTAGGAAGCAAACTGGTACTGGATAATATTGAAATCGTAAATGAATAAAAGATCAATGCAGCTCATGAATATAAAAATATCAGGACTGATGCTGGGTATGCTGATGGCTACCACTCAGTTATTTGCACAGGATAACGGACAAGGACAAACGAAAACGGATGATTTCAAACCAATGCTGGAACATCGCATCCTGGCGGGTTTCAACTTCGGTGCTACAGCACCGGTTGGCTTACCTAATACCATTCGTAAGATCAACGGCTACTGGCCGGAATTTTCTCCTTCCCTGGGATATGAATTATCTTACCGTGCCACCAGAAAGTGGGGCGCTGCTGTAGCCGTAAAGCTTGACTACAAAGGCATGGGCACGAAAGATGAAGTACAGTATTTCCCTACCATCATTACCACCGATGATGGTGGTCGTTTTGAAGGGGATTTTACCGGTAAAAACCAGACTACCGTGCGCAATGCGTACGTATCTTTCCCGATAAGCGCTGTATTTACCCCAAACGACAGATGGCGTTTTAACCTCGGTGGTTACGTGGCCTGGTTGTTCAGCTCTAACTTCTACGGTACCGTATCCGACGGATATATCCGCAACGGCGGTTCACTGGGTGAGAAGATCATCATCACAGAAGCGACCTTTGATTTTGGTACGGAAGTGCGTTCATTTGACTGTGGATTACAGGGAGGCGCAGCTTACCGTGTAGGCAAGCGGCTGAGCATCGACGGCAACCTCAATTGGGGATTACGTCCGATATTTCCCGGCGATTTCAAAGGAATGTCTTTTCCGATGTATAATATTTACCTGACGCTGGGTGTAGCTTATAAGATATAACAATGCCTTTGTCAATAAAAAAAGCAGCAGCGACGCCGGTCACTGCTGCCTTTTTTATTATACGCCTATCGGAGCGGAGAGCGGCGTTATCAGAGCGATGCTCATCTACCTTAATCAGTATTTCGCTGCCTGACCTGCCTTAGGTAAGGAGGCCCGGATAAATTCCCTAATATCATTATTGCCGGTAGCCAGGTCATCTTTCCGCAGGTACATCATATGCCCGCTGCGATAGCCATGCCAGGAAAGGCGGTCTTTCAGCCGGCCACCGGGATCCATTTGCCACATGCTGTATTTGGCATTGAAATAATCGCAGGCGCCATCATAGTAACCGGATTGGATCATGACATGCAGGTAAGGGTTGGCGGCCATCGCCTCACGGAGATTTTCGCCGGTGTTATCGCCGTTTTTATCCCAGGGATGCACCGGGCCAAACATCATGTATTTTAGATCTGTATTAAACTTCAGTTCTTCTCTCAGGTAGATGTTGATGGCAGGGGTAAACGCATGTAGCCACGAAGTAAGCTCGGCGTTGTAGTCGGGTCCGTTGCCTGCATCTTCCCGGTCGAGGCCCCGGTAGCGTGAATCGAGCCGGCCAACGGTGAAGCCTTTATCCCGTAGGAGTTCTTTCCAGAAGAAGCCTGGTGGCACATCGAGGTTATGCTGCAGGATCACTTTTTCCGACAAACCTGAATAGCGGGCCATCTTTGCCGCAATATTTTTTCTTTGCTGATTTTCCAGGAAGCCACCCTGACTGATAGCAGGGATCAGTTCATGAATAGTAAAGTTTTCTACCTCAGGCAACACGGCGGTAAGGTCTTTCTGTTGCAGATCCGGCGGCAGCATTTTGTGATACCATGCTGTTGCAGCAAAATATGGCAGCCTCAAAGCTGCGTCCACAGGGCCGTTACGGGAAATGCCCAAATCGGTAGGGGACACGAGGATCACCCCATTCAGGTACATCCATTGTGCATTCTGTAGTTCAAGTGCGAGGCCGGACACACGGGTAGTACCGTAGCTTTCACCGATCAGGTATTTGGGAGATGCCCACCTGTTCTGACGTGACACAAAAGTATTGATCCATTCTGCCAGGTACCTGATATCTGCATTGACCCCAAAGAATTTCTCACGGGGCACATCTTTCCCGATGATCCGGGAAAAGCCGGTGTTGGCGGGATCTATGTAAATGATATCCGCTATATCCAGGATGGTTTCCGGATTTTCGTGTATGCCATAGGGTTGTACCGGGTAGCCTTCATCATCGATATTCAGCAGCCGGGGGCCTGTATAGGCAATCTGCATCCACACGGAAGGTGTACCCGGGCCACCATTGAAGGAAATAACCAGCGGTCTTGCCGCACGGTCTTTCACATCTGTTCTTTCGTAATAGGTGTAAAACAGACCCGCCAGTACTTTGCCATCCTGGTCCCACACCGGTTGTGAGCCTGCAATTGTTTTATAGGGAATCTTTTGCCCTTTTACCGTTACATCATGATAGGTAACAACGGTGGTATCCGGATTCAGTGTCACAGACCTTTGCGGAATGACATCCTCTCTGGTAATTGGTTTTACATTCCTTTGCTGTGCAGTGGCCTGCAGGCTGATGGCACCTGCCAGCAGGAGCGGCAGCCATGGTTGTTTACGCGTTGGATTCATGGATCAGATCTTGATTGTGCTTAAAGATTGTGCAATTGGCCCAAATAATCAAGCACATTCGGATGAACGGATCGGGTATCAGGGCTGAAAATCGCTCGGCCGGCGCCCCACCAGTTTAAAGAAGGTATTGCTGAATGCTGAAACGCTGTTGTAGCCGGTATCCCATGCTATTTCGTTAATCGTTTTCTCTGTTTCCAGCAGGTAGCCCATGGCTTTGATCATTCTGGCCAGTTTCAGGTATTGGAAGAACGATATATCCATGGTTGATCTGAAAAGCCTTGTCAGCGTGCGTTCACTGTAGCTGAATTCATGCCCCACGGTTTCCAGGGTAAGCGGCTCCGCCAGGTTCTCCTGGATGTATTTCAATACGGGTTGCAATCTTGGATTATCAGTAGTAGGCAGTGTAATAGGAAGCGGCACAGAACTGATCGACGGCAGCATGTATTTGATGGCTTTGATAAATACAAAGCGTTTATCATCCGGGAGGACATCGCCATCCCAGGAAGCGGTATGGAGGATCATCTCCAGTAACAGGTTACTGACAGGGTAGATGCCCGTTTTTGTATAGAATGGATCTTCCTGATCCTCCGGCTCACTGAAGAAGTAGATGGTGCGGATATAGTTGGCCGGGTAGCGATGCTGAAAATAGTGTTCTACCCCCGCCGGTACCCACATATAATGCCGGGCAGGCAGGAAGTAGGTTTTATCTTTTGTGTATAAAAAAGCCGCGCCCCCTTCAACATAGGTGAGCTGTCCTTTGTTATGCTTATGATAGGAAAAGTGATGTTCCGTTTTCCAGTGCCATATGTATGCGGATTCCGGGATGGCATCTACATCTTCCAATACAAGCTGTGGATCAAAATCTTTCATTTGGCCGGTTCTAGCAATTTTATGGCAATTTATAGAAAATAAATTAACTAATAGGGTTGGAACTTTGCATCTTCATCACTACAGATATGTCTACAATACTTAATAAGTGGCTTGGAGGGGCGGTCATACTAACGCTTTTCTGTACGCAAACAGCCATTAGTCAGGACCCTGATAAGAATCCCCTAACGTTAACGGATGTATGGAAAAAGGCAGATACCTATAACAGGCAATTGCAGATGCAGCATCTCCGTATCCAGAGTATGGATGAACGGACAAGAGCCGCGAAAGACGAACGTTTACCGGAAGTAAAAGCAAATGGGGTATATGCCCGCGTGTCGAATCTGGCCATTTATGAAGATGGCCTGTTCAATAGTCCCACACAATATCCGGTTGTGCACGGCTACTACCAGTTTGGTGCAGATGCCTATCTCAATGTATATAACGGCGGTAAAACCACCCGCGAAATCAAAGTAAGACAAACAGAAGCTGAATTAGCGGAAGAGCAGAAGAACCTAACCGTTACTGAGATCCGGTATAAAGCCGCAGCCCTGTACCTGGATGTATACCGTGGACGGATGTACGAAAAAGTAATGTTGCAGGACATCCTCGAAAGAGAAAAGGAACTGGAAGAGATCCGTCAGCTGAACCGCAATGGTGTTGTGCTGAAAAGCGACCTGTTAAGAGCTGAGCTGAAGTTATCCAAACAGAAAATGACCTTGCTCGAAATAAGAAACGGAATCCTGATCTCTAATCAACGCCTTAATATCATGATTGGTCAGCCAGACAGTACCAACAACCAGGTGGCGCTGGATACATTGCTGGTACAGCAACTGCCGGTACGTACCTATGAAGATTATGTAGCAGATGCCTATGAACACTCGTTTGCATTTAAGATTTCAGAGAAGGAAACCGCACTGAGTGAACTGAAACTGAAAGACGTTAAAAGTAATGTCCTGCCCAAAGTTGGGCTATATGCCGAGTACGCATATACCTACCCGCAGATTCTCTTTTATCCCTATTCCATTGCCTTATATGGCTTAGGACAGGTAGGCGTAAAAGCAGGTGTGCCCATTTCGGCTTTCTACCAGAATAAACATAAAAAACAGGAGGCACGAATCAACCTGGAACGACAGGAAATAGAACATGCCGACACCAAAGACCAGGTACGACAGGACGTAAAATCGGCCTACCTGCGCTATACGGAAGCGATTACCCGTATTGGTGTGGCAAATGACAACATCACACAGGCAAAGGAGAATTTCCGGATTGTAAATAACACCTATTTCAATCAGCTATCCCTGCTGACTGATCTGTTGGATGCAGAAACACAGTTACTGCAATCCCGCTTTGATCTGACCACCGCACAAGTGACCGCACAGTTACAATACTATCAATTATTGAAAGCAACAGGCAACCTTTAATATATGAGCAAGACGAACACTAACACCACTACTAACAGAACGGACAGACTTATTTCACGTATCACCACCATCATTGCGACGGTGGTAGTAGTATTTCTGGCGATCTGGGGAATCAGAACCCTGTTGCATCAATGGAAGTTCGAGGAAACAAACGATGCGCAGATCGACGAGTATATTAATCCTGTTGTAGCAAAAGTAACCGGGTACGTGGAAGAGATCCGGTATGAAGAAAACCAGGAAGTAAAGAAAGGTGATACGTTGATTATCATTGACAACAGTGAGTATGCCGCACAACAACAGGAAGCGGAAGCCTCTCTGTTAAACGCAAAAGCGGAAGTGAACATACTCGAAAGCAATGTGTCTACCACCGCCCAGTCGTCTAAAGTATACCAGTCGCAGATTGCCGCTGCCAAAGCGAAACTGACGCACCAGGAACAGGAATACGATCGCTATAAGAAATTGTATGACGTAGAATCTGCCACCAAACAGCAGCTCGAAAGGGTAGAGGCGGCACTGGCCGTGGCGCGTTCAGAATACAATACCGCCCTGGATGCATACCAGGTTTCACTGGCAAAGATCAACGATGCCCGCGTACAACAATCGGCGCTGGAGGCGGAGATCAAGCGGAGGGCGGCTGTGGTCACCAAAAACGATCTCAATGTTTCCTATACCATTATTACCGCACCATACAACGGAAAGATGGGCCGACGCACCATTCAACCAAAGCAATTAGTATCTGCAGGACAGGTATTGGCTTATATCGTTGACTGGGAAGCCGGTAAATGGGTAGTCGCCAATTTTAAAGAAACCCAGATCCGTCATATGGTAGTAGGAGAGACCGCCAGCATTGTGGTAGACGCTTTCCCGGGAAAAACACTCACTGGTAAAATTGAGTCCCTGTCAGGCGCTACTGGTAGCCGTTTTTCATTGCTGCCACCCGACAATGCGACTGGAAACTTTGTAAAAATAGCCCAGCGTATTCCAGTCCGTATACGCCTTGACGGTAGTCCGGACGACCTGAAAGTACTTTCAGCCGGTATGAATGTGAATGTATCTATTGCAAAAGAACGAAGGTAATCATGGGTCAAAGTAAACAGATATTTCGTTCATGGGTGCCCGAATGGTTAATCCGGCTCACTATATTACTGGTGCTATTTCCAACGGTAATGCTCTTTGCATTGTCGACAGCTAACGTGAACGCAGCCACGGGATTTTACGGAGCAGAGCCACAGGACATACAGTTTTCCATGTTGGTGTACTACGCCTCCCTGGTGGCTTTCACGCCACTGGAGAAACGTTTTTTCAGCCGTATCTCTACCAAAGAGTATTTCCTGTTATGCCTGGTACTACAGGTAATTGTCACTTATTTCTGTTACCATACCAGGGAAATCTCTGTACTTTTTATTTGTCGTTTTCTGCAGGGCATATTAAACTGCGGTGTCACCAGTATCTGTCTTACACTGCTGTTCAGCCGGTTGCAATCGGAACATGCCCGTGAAACCGGGTATGCCATTTTCTACGGCATGATCCTGTGTTCGGGATCCCTCACTTCCCTCGTAACCGCTCCGCTGGTAGATGACTTTGAATATAATGTATTGTATAAGATGGTCATTTATGCCTTTGTACCGGGAGCAGTATTGCTGCTGTTGCTGATGAACAAGGTACACCTGGTACGGCGGATGCCACTTTATCAGCTGGACTGGACCAGCTTTTTCCTGTATGCTCCCATGCTTATTTTATTGGGATATGTGATGATCTACGGACAGCAATATTACTGGCTGGAAGACCCGCGCATTGTATGGTGTATTGCGGGCATTATTTTCCTGGGAGCCACGTTTGTAGTACGACAGGTATATAGCAAGCGGCCGTTTATCAATATGGATGTATTTAAGTCGAGGGGATTCCTGTTTGGCATATTACTCCTGGGATGTCTGTATCTTATCAGGGGATCGTTCAATGTAACTACCAGTTTCTTCTCCACCGTATTGGGCATGGATCCATTGCATACTTATGAGTTGCTTTCCTATAACCTGGTAGGCATTTTAATTGGTGCCACCATCGCAGCGAGACTGGTGATTAAGAAGAGGCCGTTGCAGTTCATCTGGCTGGTGGGATTCTTCCTGTTGCTGGTGTTTCACAGCTCCATGTATTTTCTGTTTACATCGGAGGCGGATCAGTCGACCTTTATATTACCATTGATCATCCAGGGATGGGGGGCGGGAATGCTACTGACGCCTATTGTGCTTTTCATTATTTCTTCAGTACCGGAAAGCATCAGCGTATCGGCTTCCACTGCAGGTGTGTTCATACGGTTTACCTTTTTTGGCATGAGTACAGCGTTGATTAATTATTTCTCCCTGTATTATACAAAAACACACGCCATGCGGCTTAGCGACAGGATTTCTAAGGCAGATAATGGATTGGCAGAGCGTTTACACACTTATCAGTCGGCATTGCAGGGGCGGGGGCTTTTGGCAGATCAGGCAGCGAAACTGGCGCCAGGATTGTTGGACAAGGCAGTTCAGAAGCAGGCTTTTCTCAAATACGCAATGGATTATTATGAATTAGTGGCCATCCTGATCCTGATCCTGATGCTGTTGATTGTGATGGCGCCCTACATTAACCGGACCACCATCAATGTAAAGGCGAAACAGCCAGCAGCAGCAACAGTTTAGGCAACATCGGGATTTTTAAACTGTTTCGTTTGATTGCTTGTTATGGATATATTCTCTGGCATAGTACAAATCAGCAGCATCTGTCTTTCTAACTTTTAATCACTAAATGTATGAAGAAGATCCTGTTTTTTAGTGCCCTGATGGGCATGTCTTTTACCATGTTTGCCCAGCAGGTGGCGAATCTTAATTTAAGGAGAGTAGATAAAAAAACGGTGCCCATACAAGTAACAGGAGCCGCAGAACGGGACTTTCCTGATGGTAGTGTGTCCACGTATTTTTCTGTACCTGCCCAATATACAAAGGAGGACTGGCTGGTAACCTCCAATGGAGCTACAAAGCCGGGCAGTAATCCCGATTATTATTCTGTGAGTGTAGAAAAGAACGGAGATACTTATTACGCGTTGTATAATAAAAGCGGGCAGAAGATAGCTTCACAGGTAAAAGTGAAGGATGTGCCTTTGCCTGATAATATTGTAACCAGCATCCAGAAGGCGTATCCAGGCTATACTATAGAATCGGATAAGTACACCCGTCTTGTCAGCGAAACCACAAAGAAATCCTATTTCCGGGTAACTGTTAAGAAGGGTAGTACATTGAAGAAGCTCTTTTTTAATACAGATGGAACGCCCGTAAAATAATTTTTGTCTGTCGTTTGAATGTGACCGGTGGGAGGATTCCCACCGGTTTTTTAATTATTTGATTTTTGTACCTTTGGGGAATGGCAGACTTTGTGGCGCTTCAGACCTTTTATAAGATCCTCAACCAGGATCTGACTTCTGCATCAGCGGAAATCGGGCACTTTAATATTTTCCGGATAGAGGATATGCAGCTACCTGATTATAAACCTGTTACATACAGTCGCCGGAATTTCTTTAAAATGAGCCTGGTTAAAGGCCATAGCAAAATCCATTATGCAGATCAGTGCATAGAAGTGTTGGAAAGTGTACTGGTATTTACCAATCCGATGATCCCTTATCACTGGGAACGAATCAGTGAAAAACAAAGTGGCTTTGTTTGTATTTTTACAGAAGACTTTTTTAACCGGTTCGGCAACATTCGGGATTATCCTGTCTTTCAGGCAGTAGGTGCGGCTGTGATTCCCTTATCCGCAGACGATGTACCATTATTCCAATCCCTGTTCACCAGGATGTTTGATGAGTTGCACGGAGAGTATGCCTTTAAGTATGATCTGTTGCGAAGCCAGGTAATGGAAGTGGTGCATGCAGCCCAGAAAATGCGTCCTGCAGTTGGAAGTCCCGTTGCAGGATCCAATGCAGCAGAAAGGATCACGGCTTTGTTTGCAGAACTGTTGGAGCGGCAGTTTCCTATTGAATTGAGTAACCAGGTGATACAATTAAATACGCCTTCCGCCTTTGCGCGACAGTTAAATATTCATGTGAACCATTTGAATAAGGCGCTTAAGGAGACGACGGCAAGAACGACCTCACAATTAATAAAAGAACGTGTGCTGCAAGAGGCGAAAGTGCTTTTAAAAAGCACTAACTGGACGGTGAATGAGATCGCCTGGGGTCTTGGATTTCAGGAGCCTAACCATTTTTCCAGCTTCTTTAAAAGTCAGATGAAGACAACCCCCAATCAGTTCAGACAATCAGATATTGATTGATTTATATAGTTTTCCCTTTCATTTTAGTATCAGCAGGACCAATGCTTTCCTGAACTTTGTGCTATCAAATAAATTGATTTTATGTGGACAGCAACAAATAACATGACCGATCAGACCGGAAAAACGGTGATCGTTACAGGAGCAAACGCAGGTATAGGTTTTGAAACCGCGCTGGCTTTATATAAGGCAGGAGCGCATGTGGTACTGGCCTGCAGAAATCAGGACAACGCAGCGCACACAGCTGTACGGATCACGGAGTCTGAAGGCAAAGGTACCCTCGAAACAGCACTATTGGACCTGGGAAGTCTTGCTGCAGTGGAAGCATTTGCAGAAACATTCAAAAAACAACATTCCGAACTCCACGTGTTGATCAATAATGCAGGAGTTATGATTCCTCCGGCCTCAAGAACAGCTGATGGTTATGAATTGCAGTTCGGGGTTAACTTTATCGGACATTTTGCATTGACGGGGCATCTGTATCCCTTGTTGAAAGCCACAGCAGGCGCGCGTATCGTGACTTTGAGCAGCATGGCTTATCTCAGGGGGAGCATCGATTTCGATAACCTGAAATCTGAGCAGTCCTATGATGCGATGCGTGAATACAGTCAGAGTAAGTTAGCGAATTTGCTTTTCTCTATTGAGCTGCAGCGCAGGATTGTAGCTGTGGGAGATGACGTACGTTCCATTGCAGCACAGCCGGGCGCCAACAAAACGGCGTTGTCGCGGCATATGAATCCGGATGAATTCAACGCAGCAGTAGCACGTATCGGTGAGCTGATGGAGCCCTGGCAGGGAGCTTTACCATCACTGTATGCGGCGGTATCGGATGAAGTTACCGCCGGAGCACTGTACGGCCCGGATCAGGATGGCGGTTACCGAGGCTATCCGGCGCAGGCAGAAATAGCCCCCAATGCCTTGGACGAGGTAGTGGCCAGGCGGCTCTGGGATGTTGCTGAAACGGCTACAGGGATTCATTTTCCTGCTTGATTTTTCTCTGGTGTAATATAGCATCAACGGCTATACGAATTTATTTTCGTATAGCCGTTGATGCTATATGTAAGATGTCTGGAGATTTGCCTGGCTCTGTGGCTAAGGAGAATTCAAAAGCCGTATCCGCGTAGGACGCTTTAAATGTATTTATATTCGTGTATACACCATAAAAAATGGAGAAAATTTTATTAATCATGGTGTAGGAATGATTCCCAGCCCGATCTGTTGACCCTCAGAATAATGGCCTGGATAGGGGATTCATGATATTATCCTTTCTAAATCGCTTTTATTGAAAGCAGTCCGGCAGCAGGATCTACAGTACAATAATAAAATGGGCAAAAATAGCCCTGGAGTCTTTCGATCAACCCAGTTTGCAAAAAGTAGATGTAATAGGAGATTATTAATGAATGAACTTCTAAATAGGAATATTCCATTTAACATAATATAAATTATAGGAAATTGCCAAACACATTATAAGCAGTGATGTTTATATGTCAAACGGTAAAAATCAACTGGTTAGAAAAAATGTTCTTTTTGGCAGCTTCCGGGGAGGAAAACTATAATGCGCAGCCCACCTTTAGGAGAAATACACGGCCTTGCGTTTTGCCAACAAAATCAAAGAACAACTATTTGAAAAATCAATAACAGGCCTAAGATATTGAAAAATTAATAGCATCCAAAATTTCCCTATCAATCCCACTATTTCTGGCAACCGGAAAAGTCAAAAATTGAAATCAGCCACCACAGCGGATTTACAGACGTTATAACCTGGTCAAAACTCGTAGAACTTAAGCCTGTAGCGGGCCTCCGTCCGTGTCCTGGAGAAAGGAAAATAATTGCCCCGATCAGGCACAAAAAAAGGCGGCGAACGAATCGCCACCCCGTTTGGTATTTTACATAGAAAACTAATTTTTTAGAAACCCGGGGGCATGTCTGGTATATGATCCGGCGTTTGTTCATGGACCGTTATGATTCCAGAAATAACGGGGTTATTATTTGTAAAATCGATAATAATCTGCTTTGAAACTTTGCCATACAGTCTGTTATTTAACATGATGTTGTTTACAGTAGTGCCAAACGCGGGCAGGTCGCCCACCGGGACAAACATATCTATTGATACATTACGAATTGGAACACCCAATTTATGTAATGCTATAAGATAATCTGATGTTGCAACCCTTAGCTTATCTGCAAACATTTCTCTCTCCAAATTTTCCATTATAGTAATCTTGTTTAGAGGTGAAAAAAAAACGGGTAGAGTAAAAACAATTCCCGGTATCCATTTAGTTAACCGTCTAGTTAACCCCGAATCGTTTAGGGTTGATCATAACAAAAGGGGCTTGGTCACTGTCAAACAACATCGTAGCCGTGGCGCCGAAGGTTTCGGGTACTTGCAACCCGATGCCAAGCCCCAGAACTTAATATCTTTCCAGGGCGGCAACCAGGCTGTTATTGTATTCGATAGTTGTTTGACAACGCGAATATAGCAACTATAGAACACGAAACAAAATATGCTCCCCTTTTTTTTCTACTTCATAAGTTCCTGCATCTCTGTGTAATATGGACACGTCCAGGTTACCAGGCCAGCATTGAGTTTTCATTGCTTCAACAACTGAATTATGAGGATGAACCGGCGAAACATACACATGTTTATAGTCAACTGTATAAGTATACGTGTCTTTTTCAAAAATACTTGATCGCAATTGTTCCTCCTGGAACATTACACCAAACCTAATAATTCCACTGGGGTGGCTCTCCCCCGCACCTCCGTGCGAGTCTGCCGAGGAATGCACACACTGACCGTAATCATCCTGATAGTAGTTGACAGTTTCTAATTGGTGGATGTTTCCTTCCATGCCCATTACATCCCACGGATTCAATTTTTCCGCTAATGAATACGGCACTACCAACCCTCTAACCCTCATTACGTTTGGAAGTTCAGCGGGAATGTTTAGAATCATTACAGCACCTCTGACAAAAGAATCTTCCGCTGAATTGCTTACTATTTCAGTACTATGCACAGTAAGCCCCTTTGCTGCAGCAGTGTAATACAGGTATTGCCTGTCAACAAAAGACAAATAGATATTCTCCAAAGTTGGAAAAATTGATAATCCTTTCAATACGGCTGTAACCTTCTGTAGTTGATACTTTGGAGCGCGTATGTGAGCAAAGAATTGATCATTAAATGTATAGTTGTTGTTGTGCATCAGTCAAGAGAATTTATTACTGTAATGTTGATTTGTGCCTGTTCCGCGCTATTTAGATACTTCTTTACATCCGCTTTCAAACTGTTTCCCCTCGCAACTTGCGCGTAAAATTGACTGGTCAGTTTTGCCTCTTCTGTTGTGTTTAACCGGTTTAGATTTTGGATTACTGCTGGTTCATCCTCGTTAAATTTCCAATCTGTAATTGGGAGGATGCCAAAAAGATCGTGGTAGTTCCAAATGGCTTTTTCCACCTTTGCAGCAACATCTTTACAAACTGCTATTCTTTCCTTGTTTACATTACTGGCAGTTGCCAGGGCGTCAAGTTCTGCAAGGCTGCTAACAGCAGCACCTGCGGCCTTAAGGCCTTTAAACAAGTTGTAAGCGATAAATAGTAACCCGCAATATATCAGATACTTTTGCCAGTCTTGTTTTTTCCTCATCGTGGTAAGTTTAGAATGTAATACATAGCGGCCAGGAATACTGCAACAGATATTAGGATAAAGCCATTTGCTGTTACCGTTGTAATCGGTATGCGGCTACTGGTCATTAACTTATCTGTTGCGGCTGTCCACTTTTTCTTTACCTCACCCTTTGTAATTGTACCGTTACCGTCCAGGTCAAATGCCCTGTTCCAGTCAAAGCGTTTTGTACCAGAAATGGCAAAGACAGTATCATCCGGTTTGTTAAATAAGGCAGGGTGTAACATTAAGGCGTAAACGTCAAAGGCTTCTCGCGGCGGCAGGGGAAACGTTTTTTTCCATTGCAGGAAATACTTTTCTACGTAAGTCAGTTGCTCCTGGAATGTCATTTTCGGTAAACGCAGGTATAGCCCTTTTTCAATCCCTTCTGCCGTGCTTTCCAGGAATTGAATTAACCCGGTAGCACCGCTCTGCTTATTCTTTATAGCAGGATTAAAAGTACCGCCCGTTTCAAAGGCAATACTTTTAACTAAACTGAGTGCTGGAAAGGATAAACGCTGTTCTACTGCTAATAATAGGTTTAATTCGTAACTACTTAGCATTATCGCCTGGTTTAGATTCCATTAATTCAGGGTATTCAGTGGAAACCTTTGTCATTACCGTTTTAACGGCTTCCAGGACAATGATAATCACCCCTGCATATTTCAATAGTTTGAAAACACTTTTCATTGCTTACTTGCTTTTTTTGAAGGTTCCAAAATAGCCACCATTGGGGGCGTTAGGGTTTGCAACCATACCTAAATCCGGAATGGTTAAGAGCCTTCGGTTAATGTTATAGAACCCTGTAAACGTTTTCTTTCCGGTAGAAAATGACACACTAACCACCCAATGCTCAAAATTCGCATTACTCGTTTCACGCTCTTTGCGCGGAATTGCAACGAAAGTGATAAAGCCACGGGATTTACTTTTATTCCAGCCAGTCAGCAAATTATCATCTACACGTTCGCCAGTTCTCCTGGAAGTCCAGCCGCTACGCATTTTACAGCCGCTTTTTTTTCTTTTTTGTGTAGGTCTACCAGCATAGCTGTAATTTGATCTTCTACCGTAGCTACCACGGGAATACCCGCCCCGGTTGTAATTGCTATAAGCCATTATCTACGTTTGTTTTTTCTGATGAAATAAACGATTACCAGGACGGCAGCGAGTGCCGCAGATACTTTGCCAGGTGTGGTGGCTAAAAATTCTTTTATCTTATCCATTATCTACGCTTTTTTTTGTTATTGTAAACTTTGTAAATGAGAAACGCCAAACCCACAACAGGCAACCATTTAAGGTACTTCCAGGCGTCAGATTGTGTTGCTTGCATACCTGTGATGGCAGCATTTGCACCAGCAACAGCGCCAGCGCCAGCAGTAGCCAGCATTGCCTGACCTGCTGTATTGAAAACGGGTATCGGTCGGCCGTCCTTTTGGACCCCATATTTTGCCATGAAATCCGCATCCGACAGGTCGCGTTTATCCGCATCCTCTTGGCTAATCATCATAGCACCCTGGCCGACTATTTTGGATGCTACGCCCCCGACAAACGGAATTATGCCCGCAACTGTACTGCCTGTTTTACGTAATATGTTTCCCAGGACAGTACCACCAGGTTTACGTTTAAAGAGATTTCCGAGAAATGACATTTAGAACGATTTATGTTTTTCAGTGAATATTACGAACGGATCGTAAGTTTTCGGAGTGATGGCTACTTTATAGGCATCATAGCAGGACAGGGATACATAATTTTCAAAGCCAGCAACAACCGCAGTACCAGCAAGGTTAACGCTTACCAGGTCATTGATTGCACGCCCCAGGTACTCCAATTCAATACCGGAATACTTTACCGTCTTTGTAGGATACACGATGTCGATTTCATCAATTTTTGAAATTGGCAGATGCAACATTGAACTATCCTGGACATTCAGGTCTTTGGTTTGCCCGGTGATGGTAACCGCACTAATCGCCTTGTAAGTGGCGCTGAGTATAGGCGCGTCGATTGAACTAATGTTCATTACATTAGTTTCCTTTGCTCCCTCAAAACTGATTTTGATATATTCGCCTTCCTCCAGGTGTAGGCTACCATCAGGAGAAAGTTTAATCATACCCTTTGCGATGTTGGCATCATGGAGGTAAAAACCTTCTTCAAAAGTGTTCATCTCAAACGCAACAGACAAAGGCATTCGCGGGTAAATCTCTTTAGAACCGCGATTTTTTGAAAAGAAATCAATCTTAAGATTGATAGTAGATAAATTAAGGCCGGTCGGATCTGAAAGCCAAAATCCCACGGCATGGGCGGAAGATTGAAGGTAAATATCATCCTTAGAACTCCCTGTAAAGTTGCTTAATAGTTTCATTTGTATTTTGTTTCCACAAAGAACCAATAAGCAACCTACAAGCATATACGAATATGGGCCACATTAGCCCCTTTTAGCCCCAATTTCTACCCTTTCAGGCTCTAGCGACAACCCGTAAAGGTGTTTTAAATGATGGTCTGTAATACGCTTAGAACCAATTTTTTTACGATCTTCTGAAATCCAGGTCTTTGCAGTTTTTATTGAAATGCCAAAAATTGCGCGGTAATCCTTGTGGGTCAATACTTTAATGCTGATGTTTGTCATACTATCGAATTTTATAACCTATTCATAAAGTCCTTGCTGTAAATATTCATCTGTAATCAATCCGGCTTTTCTACCCAGCACAGACAGTTCAGCGCTTCCTCCGGGGAAATGTTGCAAATACCATTCAATTAAATTCCTCTGAATCAGGTATTCCATAAGGATTTTAGCCCCATAGAGGTAGTAATTTTTATCAATTGTACGGACATACTGGTTATGAGCTTCCATGCGCTTAATTACCACCTTATCCATGCGGGTGCTTTCCATCTTCTCCGTAAGGCGCAACACTACTGTATTGGGTTTTTCAAGGGTCAACAAATCCACCTCGTTCATCCGATCTTTCCGGTTACCATTGGTATTACGAACGAAAGTGAAATGCTTATAAAATAGGGTGCGGAATAAAGTAAAACTGTTATCACCATCAATAATAGCCAAGGCCTTTACCGGTATTACTTCTCCAAAGTCATAGTCTACCAATTCTTTGCACGAACTTTTCATGCTGAATTCTAAACGCCATACCTGGGCATCCGGATGAAAACCTGCCTGTTCCCACATTGCACGTATCCAGGGCTTATCCTTGTTAAAATCGAGTTCTTTGGATTTATTGTACATGTAATAGTTTATCTCACTTGTTTTGGCACCAAAGCGCAGGTATTCGTAAGCGTTGCGCTCCATATGATCCCCCACAACGGTAAATTTTGCCTTATGCTTTTTAAGCCATTTTTCCTGTAGGAAATTTTTGATTAAATCTTCCGGAGGAAGGCCGCCGTTAAAGCTGGTGAAATCGAGGGCCAAATCAAGGCGGCTAATAGAGTGAAATTTGAAATGGTATTGCTCCAACAGGGCAACTACAAATTGTTTGAGGTCGGATTGATAGAGAAATTTGTTTTCAATCTTTAGTAACCCCATATCTCCGCCCAGGAAGGCGGCGTGCGGCTTGCAAGCAAGCACTGCACACCGTTCATAGGCACCGGACGGCATTAAAACGCTAATCTCGTAGACTTCGCGGAATTGCCTGGTTTGATAGTCGGTTTTTTCGGTATGATAGGTAAAATTATCTTTCGCCTGGATGGCAACAGGGCATTTGACGTGGATTTGCAGCCAATCAATAGCATGAACATAATTCATAAGATAAACGCCTTTTTGTGCGTTGATCTAAGTTTGTTGGCAGAGTTACTCCCGTTTTACTTAACGGGAGTTGTCAAAGACGGTGTACTACTTCTAAATCAGGAATACCAATGTAGCGGGCCAGCTTTTTGTAAAAGTGACGGCTTTCATAGTACCGGACATTTACACTAAACTTGTCATGCTTAGGGATAATAGTAACTGTTCCGTCATCCATGAAAACAAGTCTATCAGCTTTCTGCTGATTAGGCATTTTGTAACGAGGTAGGAAAATACATCTGTTATGCACAGATTGGGCTTGCACATCATGGTATTGGAGGAATTTCATAAAAGCCCGCTTATTTGCGTGGCCAGCTCCCTCCTGCCATATCAAACGATGAATAAGTACACAGTAGTTATGCTGCATATCATCTGAGAATTTCCGCAGTCTGGCGGCCTGTTTGATCGAATCTTCACAGTCCCCCTTTAGTTCCACCTGTAAATCTTCGTAGAACTCATTTAAACGGTAATCGAGGGTAATTTGATTTAGTGCTCTATTCTGGTTGATACGGACAGTAATACATTCCCTTTTCTTCGGTACGGGTTGGGTTAAATTGGTCATGTTATAAAATAAAAGTTTTTATAAAGACGCAATATTTTTACCTTCACCATAACACCTTGATAAATAGGCGGATAATAAACACATTAAATATTAATAATTATTAATACTATCCAGTCATATATACCTATCTTATCATGTGTAAGTGGGCTACAGACACGCTATTATAATTAGGTTTTACATTCTCCCCCTGTGTTTACTTTACTATAAATTATAGGAATATTCGATTCAATTTAAAGCCATACCAAAAGGTCCATAGCTTTCCAGGGGCAACTTGGCTTTTTAACGAATAAATCTGATGATAATGAGCACGCTGAGAATCGCGTATAAATATAATATCTAACCCGTGGTGCGTATTTCTAATTCTCCGACGGTGTTTATTTAAAGGAATTCACTGACAGGAAAGAAAAATAACGGTGCACGACTGTTGAATTGAAGGTTCACTCCCATTTCTATTTAATCCGGATTTCGGGTTTAACAAACGGCTCACATTTCAATCGCCAATTCCTCAGTGTAACTCCGGGAACCGCGGTAAAATTTCGCAATATCTACGACCGAAATGCCAGTGGTGCAAACGAGGTTTGTTTCTTAAAGAAGTTGGAAAAATGAGCCAGGTCGTCGAAACCTAACGTGTAGGCAATTTCAGAAATATTCCAGTCCGTTTGTTTTAAAAGGATCTTGGCTTCCTGGATAACGCGGTTGCTAATGATAGCTGTTGTGGTATGGCCGGTGATTTCTTTCAATACCTTATTAAGATGATTAACGTGAACGGCTAACCGGGTGGCATAATCATTGGCAGAGCGAAGTCCTAGTTGTTGTTGCGGCGATTCAATAGGAAATTGTCTTTCCAGTAATTCGATGAACAAGGAAGCAATTCTGTCAGAAGCATTCTGAACAGATTTCTGGGCAGGCATAGGTTGAAGCTTTTGTCCATAATGAATAAGCTCCAGCACCAGGTTGCGCAACAGATCATACTTATAGGCGTAATCACCCCCAATTTCTTTTTGCATTTTCCGGAAGATGTATTCCAGCTCTGTTGTTTCTTCTGCGGAAAGCTGAAACACGGGCAATTCACCTGGCTGGAAAATCGGTAGTTCATCGAGTACCACTCCAACTTTGCTTTTGGTTAGAAAATCTGCTGTAAAAATACAGAAGAAACCAGACTGATTACTATCCTGAGGGAGCCAGTGATAAGGAATCCGGGGAGTAGCAAATAGCAATGCGCTCTCCGGAATATCAATAATTTTGTCTGCATACTCGGCTCTGTTCCGACCTTTTATCAGGCTGATTTTATAATACTCACGGCGACTATAAGGCATGATACGGTTGCCTGTTTTCTTATCAAACAAGGTGGCCGTTTCAAACACGTTGAAGTGCCCGATTTCCTTCGTAATTCCTTCAGGAAGCTTCGCTGCCGCTTTTTGATAAAAGTCATCTATGGAAGAATTTGCCATGACATGAGTTTGTAGTATTCAAATTTAACCTTTAACCGGGATTTTACGCGATGGAAAAATAGAGGATGTGGCTAACGTAAAAAGTAATTACGTTAGCCACATCCTCTATAGTTTTTTAGATAAGCATGCCGCCTGACAACTCGATCCGCTGAGCTGTCATCCATCCGGCTTCCGGCGTACATAAGAACGCTACTACGCCGCCGATATCATCCGGCAAACCTACTCGTCCCAGCGCTGTGATACTGCTGACCATTTTGTTGGTTTGCTCGTCGTCACGAACACGACCACCGGAGAAGTCCGTAGCTATTGCGCCCGGGGCCACCGTATTTGCCCGGATGCCTCTTGGTGCCAGTTCTTTTGCCAAATACCTGGTAAATACTTCAATGGCTCCTTTCATACAGGCATAGGCAGATGATCCAGGTAAACTGAAGCGTGCCAGTCCGGAAGAAATATTGATAATGCCGCCACCATCATTTAAAACAGGAATCGCTTTCTGTGTCAGGAAGTAGACACCTTTGTAGTGTATATTGAGTAACTCATCAAACATTTCCTCTGTTACCTGCTCGATAAGCGCATGTCCACCGATACCTCCGTTGTTGATTAAAAAATCAATCTTGTCTGCCTTGAAGACGTCGTGAAGCAACTTTTTTAACTGCTCAAAAAAGGAATCAAAACTTTTCAGGTCACCAACATTTAATTGTAAGGCTGCCGCTTGCCGTCCGCTTTGCTGAATCTGAGATACCACCTGTTCGGCATCTTCCTTGCGGCTGTTGTAAGTAAGGATCACATTTAACCCTTTCTCTGCGAGTTTAAGCGCCATATTCTTACCTAAACCCCGGCCTCCACCGGTTACCAACGCTATTTTATTGTTGTTTTCCATCTTATTTGTGTTTTGTTACACAAAGTTAGGATGGGTTAAGGCCCCGTTGTTTGTCGATATCAATCGCTTATTTGCGAAATTCAAATAATTACATACAAAACGGAGTTTGCAGCATAAAAAAGCTTTACCGCTTAACGGCTGTCACATCAATTTCAATCAACATCCCCTCCAGTGCCAGCCCAGGCACTGGAATCAACGTATTGACAGGAAATTGCTTATCGGGCCAGATCTGCAAAGATTCTTCCGTCAGGATTTTCAGCTTTTCAGGATTGTGATCCACAATCAAAGTGGTTTGTTTTACCACATCTTTAAAGGTTAAACCTTGAGAAGTCAATGCAGTTTGCAGATTACTGAACGCCTGCTTTAATTGTGTACGGAAATCATTCACCAATCTGCCATCGGCGGCTTCTCCCCCCTGCCCGGCCACGAACACGAGCGTATGGCCGGCTGGTACAACAGCGATATGAGAGTATGCATTCGGAGCAGGGTCATACAACCCGGCCGGGTTTATAAATTGTGGTGCGTATGTTTCTTGTGCCATGTTGTTGCTTTTAAAAATAATGAATGAACTACCTGCAAGCGCCATTACTAAAACAGCTACCAGTATACCTTTCCACGAAATACCCGGGGATCAGTCCGCATCCTTTTTCATGCGGTTAATTTTTATATCTCACAAAATAAAAGGAAATGAACACGCAGGAACAGATACAGAATACACTATCTATTGCATAACAGATGCGCATAAACACACCGAATTGACCGGTTTAAAATGCTTCGATAAACTCAATGACCTCTCCGTCCAGCCCGTACACAAGGGAATTATGTACCGTAAGCGGCGGCTCTCCCAGGAACAGCACTGATGGCGGTATGCAGCTGACAGCACCTGCAGCAATAGCTTCATTATAAGCCACCGTGGCGTTTTTCACAGTAAAACAAAAGTGCAGTAAGGCTCCTGATACCGGCAACTCTCCCACTGCCGCTCTGCGTCCCTGTGTAGCAACGTTGGCGTTTTTGTCAAATATTTCGATGAAAGATCCCGTTCCGGGAATCTGCAGTAACGCCGCATATTCAATATTGAATTCGGGTAAACTCCAGCTGTGAAACTGCGTTAGTCCCAGGGCCTCGTAAAATTGAATCGTTGCTTTATAGTCTTTCGCCTGGATGGCGATGTGATGCATCCCTGTAATATTACTCATGCCCAAATGTACTGGCAGCAAAGGGAATAAAAAGGTACTGACAAAATTGTTAGTGTAGTTTTTGTACTTCCAGGCGCTGCGCACCATAGATGCCTGAGTGACCACTGAAATAGTACGCCGTAAAACAGGCAACAGCAAAATACAACACATGTGAGGTGCCAAATAATTCTACGCCCATCAAAGTGCAGGCAATAGGCGTGTTGGTGGCTCCCGCGAAAACCGCAATAAAGCCCAGTCCGGCAAACAGATCCACCGGTGCGCCCAGGAGTAATGCCAACGTGTGGCCCAATGCAGCACCAATAAAAAATAACGGGGTCACTTCTCCCCCTTTGAAACCCATGCCCAATGTAATGGCCGTGAAAACCAGCTTCCAGAGCCAGCTCCAGTCGTTGATATTTCCCTGCGGATCAAACGCGGCAAGGATACTGATACCATCCGGCGATTTGCTGGATACCCCTAAACCGAGATAATCACGCGTACCCGCCACGTAACTCAACCCGATAATTACGATACCTCCTATCACCGGAATTAACCAGGGTATTTTAATATAAGTTTTAGCGAGATGTTTAATATTATGCATCAGCTTCGAGAACAGGAAACTGCTCATGCCAAATGCAACACCGGCTACAATCACTTTAGCCAGCAGTAAAAGGTCCATATGTAAAAAAGGAATGCTTTCCGTGATGGCATTACCTATGTATCCAATAGTATAGTGCGTGTGATGAATGCCCCAGGCGGAACAAACAATATCTGCAAAAACAGCTGCAATCAGGCAAGGCACCAGCGCATCGTACCGCATTACACCAATCGCGAGTACCTCCAGGGCAAAAACAGCACCTGTCAGAGGCGTGCCAAACACAGCTCCAAAACCAGCCGCGATCCCTGTCATCAGCAAAATTCGTATATCTGGCGCCGATAGACCCAGTTTTTTCCCGATCAATCCCGCCATACTACCGCCAATCTGCACCGCAGTGCCCTCCCTGCCGGCTGAACCGCCAAATAAATGGGTAATAATAGTGGTAATCAGCACCAGTGGCGCCATACGGGCTGGCACTCCCCCACCCGGCTGATGGATCTCTTCCATGATCAGGTTGTTCCCTTTCTCAGCATCCCTGCCACCAATGCGATACAGCCAATAAATCAGTACACCCGCAACAGGAAGGCCGAACAGCAACCATTCATGCTGCCAACGCACATGCGTAGCGAAATCCAGTAACCATAGAAATAAGGCAACAAGCGATCCCACAATCATGGCGACCGGTGTTACCAATACAGTCCAACGCAGCAGCTGATAAGCCACTGTGAATTGTTCCAGCGAAGATGTTATTTTTTTCATATCCTACAAATAGCAGCATTATGTGGTAGCATTGCCACCACGATAATATTTGTAGGCGCCATCAGACAGCCAAGGGCTGACGGTTTGGGTCAGGAAGACACCATTTCCTGTTATCTCCCAAAAATAAGTTTATTCTTTTAATAATCCAGCATAAAATGCCGCGCCCCATAAGGCCGACTTATCATTATTCACAATATGAATAGGTACACTGGCCAGTAATTCCGCCATCCGGTCGCCCTGCATGTAATGATGATAGAATTCGCCTGTTTCCAGTAAGGACGCAATCTTGGGCGGAATCCCTCCTCCCAGGAACAGCCCCCCGGTGGCTTTCATTTTCAGCACCAGGTTACAGGATTCCCGCGCCAGGTAACGCACAAATAATTCCATCGTTTTCATACAGATGGGGACCTTTCCGGCGATCGCCGCCTTACTGATTTCTGCAGAAGGATCTCCGGCATCCATAGCCGCTTTCAACTCCGCCGGCTCTTCCATACCTTTGATATCGCGCAGAAATACATAAATATCACTGATACCGGGGCCACTGATCAGTCGCTCCCAGCTTACTACTTCATATTTTTCCTGCAAATAACGGAGCAACAGAATATCCAGGTCTGTTCTCGGAGCAAAATCGGTATGTCCTCCTTCCGTAGGAAACGGATGATGGTGCTCGCCATCCCAATACAGGCCGGCCATTCCCAAGCCGGTACCAGGGGCTATAATCGCGATGTTCCCCGTATGGTCTGCCGCCCCGCGATGCAGCGTGGTCAGCTGATGAGGCGATAAAGTGGCCAATCCATAAGCAGTGGCTTCCAGGTCGTTGATCAGGGCTACAGCGTTAATACCAGTACTCTGTCGGATTTCGTCCTCACTCAACTCCCGGCTCAGATTAGTCAGCTCCACTTTTCCCCTCACTACCGGTCCGGCTACGCCGATGCATATACGATTAGGTGGCGTATCGCTGCTTTCACTGAGAAAATGCTTTATCATCTCAGAGAAATTCTGGTAGTCGCGCGAAGCATATTTCTCTTCCCGGATCAGATCCAATTCTCCATTCAGGCTACTGAACAACGCCAGATTGGTTTTAGTGCCTCCCAGATCTCCGGCCAGCAGCCAGGTTTTGGTGTCACCTCCCTGCTCCGGCTCTATGAAGCGCGGGAGATAGGACTGCTTTTTCAATGTTTGCATCGTTGTGGAACTTTATACTTAAAAATAAGGGTTTCCATTTATAATACAGCATCCTTATGTTTTGTTAATTAATGCCTCCGGCCGCATTCTTGGAATAGCTTTTGTTCCGCGTTGAACAATTTTACCAGGAAAATGTAATTCATCACAAACCAAAGGCCCATGGAACGACATACCTATCAGACAGGACTTATTGGCAACTGCGCATTTCTCGCGCACATTAACAAGAACACAAACATCGATTGGCTTTGCTGGCCCCGCATGGATAGCTCTTTTGTTTTCGGTGGACTACTGGATAAAAAGAAAGGCGGCGAATTCTCCATTTTACCGGAGGCCGACTATTCTTCCCATCAGTACTACCTGGAGAACACCAATGTACTATGTACAGAAATCTCCACTACGGAAGGCAGCTACCGGATAACAGACTTTGCCCCCCGCTTCCTGCAGTACGAACGCTTTTTCAAACCCCTGATGCTGATCCGGAAGATAGAACCGCTAGAAGGCTCTCCCCGCATCAAGGTGAAATGCGAACCTACCTGCGATTATGGCGCACAAAAACTGCGACCAATGAGGGGCAGCAGCCATATCGAGTTTACAGGCTGTGAGGAAAACATCCGTCTTACCACTAATATCGCTGTCAGCTACCTGATCGACGGAGAGTATTTCGTACTGAACGACACCCGGTACCTGATCCTCACTTACGGACATCCGCTGGAAGCGCCCCTGGCCAGTACGGCAGAACGTTTTCTCCGGGAAACCATTACCTACTGGCGCACCTGGATCAAACATTCTTCTATCGCCAATTACTTTCAGCCTTATGTGATCCGCGCAGCGCTGGCGCTGAAGATCCATCAATACGAAGATACCGGCGCCATCATTGCAGCCAGCACCACCAGTTTACCGGAGTTCCCGGAAAGCGGGCGTAACTGGGATTACCGCTATTGCTGGATGCGGGATACCTATTATATTATTACCGCCCTGAACCACATCGGGCATTTCGAAGAAATGGAACGTTACTTCGGGTATATCACTGATATTTCCTTCTCCGGAGATTTCCGCTATCAGCCACTGTACGGCATTACCGGGCAAAAGACTCTTTCGGAAACCATTCTGCCGCACCTCGATGGCTACATGGGAAATAAACCGGTGCGTGTAGGCAACCAGGCCTATGAACATATCCAGAACGATATTTATGGTCAGGTGCTTATTTCCATGCTACCATTATATACTGATCATCGTTTTATTTTTTCCGAGAGAAAGGATTCTGACCGCTGGATTGAACTGCTTCTCAAGAAGATAGAGAAAACGATCGATGAAAAAGATGCAGGTATCTGGGAATTCAGGAACATGGCTAACGTTCATTGCTATACGAACCTGTTCCAGTGGGCAGGTTGTGCTGCTGCTGAGAAAATGGCGCGCACTATCGGTAACGAAGACTTGCTCCAGAAAGCCATTGCGTTGAAAGAACGCGCTGCCGCACATATTGAAAGCTGCTACGATCCGGTGCGTAAAGTATATACCAATGCCGCCGGCAGCCAGCACCTCGATGCCAGCACCCTTCAATTAATCATGATGAACTACCTGGACCCCGCCTCCGAAAAGGCAAGGGATCACCTGGCTGGTTTGGAGAAAGAACTGAAAACACCGGAAGGACTATTTTATCGATATCTTCATTCAGATGACTTTGGCAAACCCAAAACCACGTTTCTCGTATGTGCGTTCTGGTATGTGGAAGCACTCGCCTGCGTAGGGCGACTGGACGACGCACAGCGGGAGTTCGGTAAACTGCTTCAATATTCCAACCACTTATTGTTGTTCAGTGAAGATGTGGAAGCCGAAACCGGCAGTCAGTGGGGCAACTTCCCGCAGGCTTACAGTCACGTAGGCTTAATGAACGCAGCCTACCGGATAGCCATGAAACTGGATACCCCCATTTTTCTATAGTGATTTGTATATAAAATAAAGGAGGGGAGTTTATGCTCCCCTCCTTTTCTTATATTATATAAAGACTATTCCCTGTTGCGTAATGTCCGCAGCAAATGTCGCACCTCATGATAACTTCTTAAATAGTACTGTGCGGCAGATACCTGGCTGCCTACTTTGATAGTTATGGCCTTATGCGGTAATGCTTTAAAGATATCCTCGTCTGTTACATCATCACCCATGGCCATAATAAAATCATACTTTTTATGATTCAGCCAACTGAGAGCCGCCTTTCCCTTGTTGATCTCTACGTTCTTCACTTCTATTACCTTATCTCCGGGCAGCACCTGTAAACCTTTCTCCACCGTGTAATAACGCAGTGTATTCATCAGTTCATTGGCGCGCAGTTCACCCAAACCGGATTCCACTTTACGGTAATGCCACACCAGGGAGTAACTTTTCTCTTCAATAAAGGAACCCGGTGTACGGTCAGTGGCCAGTTCCATGATAGGCAACAATTCTTTCTTCCACTTGTCGGTAAGGCCCGGCAACTGGTACCATTCGCCGGACTTAGTTTTTTGCCAGGCGCCATGTTCCGCAATGAGGTCCAGGTCTAAGTGACCGAACCACTCTCCCAGCGTTTCGTGATTTCTCCCGCTGATCATTACCAGGTCGTTGCCCGGAATGCTGGCCAGTTCACGCAATAGCTGGTACAGATCAGGATCCGGTGAGGCCTGGTCTATATTAGGCTGGAAGCCAACCAGGGTACCATCATAATCCAGGAAGATGATGCGTTTCTTGCTATTGAAATATTGCTGACGGATCAATACCGCTGTTTCCTGGTTTACCCTGCGGGCGAGCATATTCTTTTGCATTTCATTGACTTCCTGCAGACGGGTCATGAACAGCTTTACCCAGTGATTGATATTGAACTTGGATACCACCGAACGCATTTGTTTCATCCGCCGTTGCTGTTCCGGAAGCGGCATGTTCAGGGCGTCTACGATAGCGCGGGTAATAGCGCCAATATTATTGGGGTTGACGATAATAGCATCTATTAATTCTTTAGATGCCCCGGCCATCTCACTCAGGATCAATACGCCATCGTTATTACTGCGGCTGGCCACATACTCCTTGCTCACGAGGTTCATACCGTCGCGCATGGGTGTTACCAGGCAGATATCCGCGAAATTGTACAGCGCGGATAACGTTTCAAACGGAAACGAACGATAGAAATACTGAATTGGATGCCAGGCGAGCGTACGGAAACGGGCATTGATGTTTCCTACCTGCTTGTCAATTTCATCCCGCAATTCCTTGTATTGCGGCACCTGGTCGCGGGAAGGTACTACAATCATATAAAGCACCACTTTCCCGATATATTCAGGATGCAGTTGCAATAAGAGTTCAAAGGCCTGTAGTCTTTGTAATATTCCCTTGCTGTAATCGAGCCGGTCGATCGAAAGTACGAGCCGGTCATTGCCAAAGTTTTCCCTCAGGTTTTGGACCTGTTGTAATACTTCGGGGTCTTTGCCCATCTCGGCGTACTTGTTATAATCAATGCCCATGGGGAATGTTTCCACCACAATAGCGCGGTCGTTATACGATACCACGTTGGCGGAGGTGTTCACGGGCAGGATGCGGCTGGCGGCATTCAGGAAGTGACGGGTATCATCAAAAGTGTGAAAACCCATCAGGTCGGCGCCGAGCATACCTTCGAGGATCTCCGCCCTCCATGGAATGAGACGGAACAATTCAAAAGAAGGAAAAGGAATATGCTGGAAGAAGCCGATGGAGATCTCCGGCATTTCTGCGCGGATCATGCCAGGGAGTAATAATAACTGGTAGTCGTGAATCCAGATAGTGTCTCCGGGTTCTGCTACTTTCATGATAATATCCCTGAATTTTTTGTTTACCTGGTAATAGGCATCCCAATAGCTCTGTTCATAGTGCGCATAAACGGCCATATAGTGGAAAACCGGCCACAGTGTTTCATTGGAAAAGCCTTCATAAAAGTTGTTGATTTCATCCTGTGTCAGGTATACCGGCATCAGGTTTATCTTACGCAACTGTTTGGTTACTTTGTCCTGATCTTTCTGGTCTGTGATCTCCTGTCCCGGCCAGCCTATCCAGATATTATTTCCTTCCCGGTAGATGGACCCCAGGCCCGTTGCCAGGCCTCCTTCGCTAGGTTGAAGGGTGTATTCCCCATTCGTCTCTGAAATCTTTACTGGCAGCCTGTTCGATACAATAATGGTCTTTCGCATAGTCAGTTTATATAATCTATTATCTAATTACATTCAATTGGAACAGCACCAACAAAACAAAAAATGCACCCAAAAGAGCGGAACCTACATATATAAATAAATACAATGCTGCAACTAGGGCGATGGTTCATCAACAGGGTTTATCCGGAGCGGATAAAGGGCCATACCTGTATGTGTGAATTTGCAATATAGTCATTATCAGGGGGAAAAGAAAGTAGAAATATCTCCACTTCCACTTAAGACTTGCGGCCCAGGGTCATCAACACCACTCCACAGATCACGACTGCGGCGGAAAAACCTACCATAGAGGTAATGGCTTCGTGACCAATCGCCCATCCGAGAAACAGCGCTACAATAGGATTAATATAAGCATAAGTGGCAGTAAGCCGGGGCGGCGCATTTTTCGAGAGCCAGCTATAGGAAGTGTATCCTACCAGGGAGCCGATTAATACCAGGTAGATGAAAGCCTGCCACGCCTCTGTGGTCATGAAAGACAAGGTACCAAACCCTCCTGGTTCAAACACCACGCTCATCAACAGGGAGAATACGCCACCCGCCAACATCTGGATAGCAGTACTGGTGATCTGTGTGGGCATAGGCAGCCGCTGTACCAGCAGCGTTCCGGCCGCCCAGCAGATATTCCCCGCTACAATCACGATAACCGGCCATAAGGGAAACTGACGGGCTTCATGATGTGCAAATGGGTTAAACAGCAGGAACAGCCCGAAGAATCCAACTATAATGCCCAGCATCGTCATCCCGGATGGACGCTTTCTACTAAAGAACGCCCAATCCATTCCCATGATCCAGGCAGGCATGGCAGCCACAATCAGTGCTACAATACCAGAAGGCATGTAGTGTACCGCCAGCGCCACAGTGGTATTACCTATCCCGATCAGGAGTACACCTATGAAACAGGCAGACAGGAACTGTTTGCGCTCCGGCCAGGTCTTTTCCCGGAGGTAACCAATGAGTAAAAGCAGACTTCCCGCCAGAAGAAACCGCATGGAAGACAGCAGAAACGGAGGCACTACCTTCGTGGCTATCTTCATTCCCAGGTAGGTAGAGCCCCAGATTACATATACGGCCAGGAGACAAAGGATCATTTTGGAGGACAATACACCGGTCTTCTTATTCATGGTTTATTTCTTTTAGTACGCTGATAGTTTCGGGTTACTTTATCTACATCACCGCAGGTGCTCATGCTGCACCATCTGCGGGAGCCGTTGCGGCTTTTATCGAGGAACAGCCATCCACAGGCAGGGCATTCTTTTATGGACTGGGATTTATCTGTAGTCAGTAATTCCACTGCTGATTTCACCAGCCACCAATATACCTGTTCCAGCGCCGGGGCATTAAATAATAATTGCCTGGCTCCTGCCTTCCAGCTGACTTCAATATTTGCGTAGGCTTCTGCGATATAAGCATTGAATTGCATCTGATCTGCAGGGGCAGGTGGCTTATTTGCAATGGCGGCTATAAACAACCGGTGCAACAGTTCCCGCAAGGCAATGCACTTTTCAAATACAACTGCCGCTTTTTGCGGGTAATCTTTCGCCAGCCGTTCGAGAGTATGGATAATTTTGGGAGATAGTCCACCGGTATGACCATACCATTGCAACAAATCTTTGAAGCCATTGAGGTAATCATGGTGCATTTCTTTCTTCCGGTTGTCGACCGTATTCACGATATCCAGGCACAACATGCCACCGTCGAGCCGGAGTGAAAGTATGGATTTGGGTGCAGCCATGTTACTTTAATTTTAATGACGGGAAAACAAAATTATCACCATTTTGGGTATGGTGAATTCCCCTGTGCAACAAAGGTAAAACTATTTATTAACCAGTAAAACTTATTTTACTGGTTAATAAAAAAGAGGCCTTATAGCAGGATTTCATCAACTTACAGTAACACTATAATATATAGGAATTAAAAAAATGATAATCAATTTATTATGAAAATAAAAAACAGCCCTTTTGGGGGCTGTTTCTATATCAGGTTGATAGTATTTTAATGACAGGAGAATAATAATTTCCTGAGATTTTTATTTATTCTCCTGTAAGATACATAATTTATTTAACATATACTTCAATAATTGCATTAGTTGGTCTTCTGGGTGCAAGAAAACTATCCACCTGGTGATAATGTTGCTTCAATTCATCCCTCAATGCGAACGGATAAAAGTTGTTCAGACCAGGTGCATATTCATAAATGATCAGGTCGTAATGATGGTCTCTTACCTTCTGGGTAAAGGTGGCCAACTGCCGGTTGAACATCCCTACTCCGAGATGATACCATAAAGGATAATCGGGACCGGTTTCCAGTTTATAAGGCATCGCTACTGCCAGCGGCGTCAACTCCGACATATTCAATACCTTGATGTCCGCTTTCTTTTCAGCAACCACAGGAAGCGCCATTATACGGTCCATTCCTTTGGCAGTTGAGGAAGGCATATAGATTTTACGGAAAGGACGGAGACTGGAGAATACCCAGGCAGATACCGGCACATCGGTGGTATCTTTATCAAGGATATAGTTATGGCGGTTTACCACGTTCTCATGTCCCGGACCTGTTGCGGCCACTTCAGTAGCAGGAAACAACCGGTCTGCGAAACGACCTACATATTTCCACCAGGTACCCGACCACCAGAAAACAACGAGTAAGGTAGCGCCAAGCAATGGACGCACTGCGTTGAGATTTATCTTCAGTAAATCACATAAATAACTGGCGATGAAAGCAAAAGCGAAACTATGGAAGAAGATATTATTATCAGGCGGCGTATAGCTGGTTACCTGGAAAATGGCTGCTTCCCCGAGTATGCCTAAGGTAAGCAGGGCGAACAACACCTCTTTACGTTGCCGGATCCAGTTGCCTTCCTGCTTAATTTTGGCAGCAATACATAATGCCACCAATACTACATAGCCTTTGATCCAACTGGAGCTGCCAAAGATTTCATCGGTAAAGTCGTTGAACGCCAGGCGGGAACTATGCGGCGGCTGTCCATGGTTCCACCAGTAGCCGAAACCTGGCATCAGCGGAAGGATCATAATCAGCGCCACCACGAAAAACATACCTGCAAAAACGGGCAGGTCGAGCCAGCGACGGGTGCTGAAGCTGTTATACGCCAGGAACAGCAGGCATAACATAAAGGCCATTCCACCGCCATCCTGTTTGGTAAAAACCGACAGGAAAATAAAAAAGGCTGCAGCCAGCATCAGCAAATACCTACGGATACGGCTATCCGAAAAGAAGGAACGGAACAGGAACGCAAGTCCTACCAGCTCAAATACGATCACAGTATGATTATACCAGGGCCAGAAATTGAAGAAGGAATAGGACAACACAAATACCAGTACAGATAGTAACCGTACACCGGGTTGCACCCCTAAACTTTTCAAGATAGACCGGAAGGCAAATCCTGCCATGATATTCAGGCATACCTGTGCCTTAACCAGGGAGATCATTTCGGGTCCGAAAATTTTAAAGAAAATGGCAGGAAAGATCCAGAAGCCATAGCCCAGCGGAGAACCAAAATCTTTAAAAGGTATCTGGCCGGAAGAGATCCGGTAAGCGCCTTCCCAGGAGAGGAAAATGTTGACCCGGTAAGGGAATGTGACAAATAGCGGCACCAGCGCCAATGCTATGATAATAAAGCTTTCGACAATGGCCGGACGTTGGCCTTTTAGTGAGAATATCGACATAGTAGTTTGGGATTCGCTGTAATTGCTAAATATTCCGTAATATGAATGGCAGCAAAAGTAATCGAATAAATTGTAATTTGCCAGCCTGGAAAATTACCAATCAACTTTAGGTCCCCATGAAATATTTAAAGCTACTCAGACCCAAACATTGGGTAAAAAATGCCTTCCTGTTCATCCCTCTGTTTTTCGCAGGAGAAATATTCCACGTGGACAAACTGGCGCAAATGATCATTGCCTTTTTATCCTTTAGCTTAATTGCCAGCAGCATTTATATACTAAACGATTACCGGGATATTGAAGCCGACCGGATGCACCCGGTGAAATGTAAACGCCCCCTTGCCTCCGGGGAGGTAAGCAAATCGGCCGCCATTGCACTATTCATTATCTGTGTGTTTGCCAGCTATGCCCTTGCCTACACCGTCCGGGAAAAGCTCGTGTTCGTGATCAGCATATACTTCATACTGAACCTGTTTTACTGCCTCGGATTGAAAAACGTCTCCATTCTGGATATCATGATCCTCTCCGCCGGCTTTGTGTTGCGCGTAAAAGCAGGTGGTGTTACCGCCAAAGTACCTATTTCAGAATGGCTGAATATCATGATCTTCCTGCTGGCGCTGTTTATGGCTATAGCCAAACGCCGCGATGATATCCTGATCAAAATGGACACCGGCAAGGAAATGCGGAAAGCTGCCAAAGGCTATAATATGGACTTCCTCAATGTTATGCTGGCGCTTGTATCGGCTGTTATCATTGTGGCTTACCTGATGTACACCATCTCCCCTGAAACACAGGTAAGGTTCAAGACCTACCGCCTTTATTATACTACCCTGTTTGTAATTGGCGGATTATTACGATATTTGCAAATAACCTACGTGGAGAACAATACCGGTTCTCCCACCAAAATCCTATATAAAGACCGTTTTATTCAATTAACCATCCTCCTGTGGGTCCTGAGTTTTTATGTATTAATTTATTTACCGACAGATAAAACATTTTTTGAATAATGCAAAAACGGTTAGCCAACTGGGGAAACTACCCCGCTGTTGCCAGTGAAGAAAATGCTTTTACCCAGGAAGATCAGCTCCGTCATTATGTGGTATCAAACGACCATATGATTGCCCGCGGCAATGGCCGTTGCTATGGCGATGCCTCTCTTGGAAAGAATAGCATTTCCATGCTGAAGTACGATAAGATGCTTTCTTTCGACACCGAAAAAGGAATCATGGATGTACAGGCAGGCGTAACACTGGATCAGATACTGGACATTATTGTTCCCAAAGGATGGTTCTTACCGGTTACACCCGGCACAAAATATATCACCGTAGGCGGCGCTGTTGCCTCCGACGTACATGGAAAGAACCATCACGTGGATGGCGCATTCTCCGGCCATATCATAGATATGGATGTACTTATTGCCTCGGGCGAAACTATCTGCTGTAACGCTACCACGCACGAAGACCTGTTTTGGGCTACCTGCGGCGGTATGGGACTGACCGGCATTATTACCCGCGTAAAATTTGACCTCAAAAAAATAGAAACGGCCTATATCCGGCAAACACAACTGAAGGCAAAAAACCTGGAAGAAGTGATCCGCCTGTTTGATGAATACAAACATTACACGTATTCTATGGCCTGGATTGATTGCCTGCAAAAAGGCGACTCCTTCGGACGCAGCATCCTCATCGTAGGAGAACATGCTACCCCCGAAGAATTGAATGACACGCAGAAAAAGGCGCCACTTACCCTTCCGGCTAAACGAAAACTAAGTGTGCCGTTCAACCTGCCCTCTTTTGTGCTCAACACATTTACAGTAAAAGCATTCAACTGGCTGTATTACGGGAAGAACTATAAAAAGGTAATGCATAAGGTAATCCCTTACGAACCCTTCTTTTATCCGCTGGACGCTATCCTGCACTGGAACAGGGGATATGGTAAAGCCGGTTTCATTCAATACCAGTTTGTCGTATCGCTCGATAAGAAAGATGGCCTTATCGCTATCCTTCAACGGATCAGCGACAAAGGCTGGGGATCTTTCCTGGCAGTGCTGAAAGTATTCGGCGAGCAGGACAGCCTCATTTCTTTCCCTATGGAAGGTTATACCCTTGCATTGGATTTCCCTATCCGCAAAGGACTGTTCGAATTCCTGGATGAACTGGATGAAATTGTACTGCAACATGGCGGCCGTTTATACCTTTCCAAAGATGCCCGCATGAAACAGGAAATTTTCTGGAACAGCTATCCCAATGCGCGCAAGTTCGCTGACATTGTGAAACAATATAACGGTAACGCCCGTTTTGAATCCCTTCAGTCGGAGCGTTTATTACTCACGAAATAGTTTACCCTGATTAACGAAACACCTCTCATGCCCACCGTTTTACTACTCGGCGCAGGTTCAGACATGGCGGTAGCCATTGCCCGGAAATTTGCGTCTGAAAAATATGATATTCAATTAGCAGGCAGACATACTGCGGCATTGGTTCCCCAGCAACAGGACCTGCAGCTGCGATACGGTATCCAAGCCACCTCCCATGCTTTTGATGCGACTGACTATAACTCACATGCCGGCTTTTTTGCCGGCCTCCCAGTACAACCGGATATCACCATCTGCGTATTTGGGTATCTTGGCACACAGGAAAAAGCACAGGAAAACTGGCAGGAAGCTGCCGCTATTATCAACACAAATTACACCGGTGCAGTATCCGTGCTGAATGTAGTGGCTGAAAGCTATGCAGCAAAGCAACAGGGTACTATTGTAGGTATCAGTTCTGTAGCCGGAGAAAGAGGCCGCCAGAGCAATTATATCTATGGCAGTGCCAAGGCAGGTTTCACCGCTTATCTCAGCGGCCTGAGAAACCGGCTGTTTCGTAGCGGCGTTCACGTAATGAGTGTGCAACCCGGTTTTGTGGACACCCGCATGACCCAGCACCTCACACTTCCCCCCCTGCTGACAGCTCAACCGGAAGCCGTAGCCACCGCCGTTTTCAAAGGAGTAGCACGTAAAAAGAATGTGTTGTATGTGAAGTGGCATTGGAAATATATCATGCTCATTATCAAATTAATACCGGAAGGTATTTTCAAAAAACTTTCCCTGTGACCATTGCCTTTTTTGATTTTGATGGTACTATTACCACGAAGGATACCCTCTGGCAGATTATCCGCTACCATCGGGGCAGGGCAGCTATGTATGCCGGGATTGTACAACTCCTGCCTGCATTACTGCGGTTTAAACTCAAGCTGCTGCCTGCACAGGAAATGAAAGAACAGGTGCTTGCCTATTTTTTTAGTGAGATGCCGGCGGCAGAATTTGCCGCAGGTTGCGAAAAATTCTGCCAGGAGCAATTACCTAAACTGATACGCCCCCTGGCATTGGCCGCCATACGCGATCATCAGAAACAAGGACATCATGTAGTGGTGGTTTCGGCTTCTGCGCAGGACTGGGTTGCGCCCTGGTGCCGGAAGGAAAACATTGTTTGCCTGGCTACCCGGCTGGAAGTAAAAAATAAACTCCTTACGGGTAAGATACAGGGAATCAACTGTAACGGAGAAGAGAAAGTAAAGCGGATCCGGGAAGCTTACCGCCTGGAAAACTTTCCCGTAATCTATGCCTATGGGGATAGTAATGGCGACCGCCCTATGCTGGCACTGGCCCAACATCCCAGTTACCGGCCTTTTCAATAACTGTGCTCACGTTGATAATATCGGGGAGATGTAAATGGTTAAAGCCATTTCCATCTCCCCGAACTTTTTACCACCTTCACTTCCTTTAATAAAAAATGCCTCACCATGACGGTAAGGCACTTTCTATTATTGTAACAGATTGATTGTACGAACTTATTAAGCTGCTTTTGCTTTCTTCATCTGAGCAGTCACCATCGCTGGTTTCAACTTGATGATACCTACAAAGTTCAACAGCTTCATTACCTGGTAGCTGGGATCCAGCTCATACCACTTTTTGGCAAAGTTAGGACTGTCTTTAAACTTGTGGTGGTTATTCTGGAACAGTTCGCCCATCAGGATAATGCCCCATGGTGAAGTATTCCGGGAATGATCGCTGTTATCAAAATTCTGGTAACCATATTTGTGACCGCACCAGTTAACAATAGCACCCTGTACAGGTCCCATCAGGAAATGGATGGGCAGCAACAGGTAAAGATACCACATACCAGCAGGAACAAATGCTACATAGAAAGCTACATAAGCGCCCATCCAGAGGAAACGGGTAATGTTACTGTCACCGATTTTATCCATGGCATCCCATTCCGGTAACGGATCTTTGGTAAACTTAGGATCTACCTGGCTGGTACGGGTTACAAAACCATTGTAGATTTTGCGGGTCTGTACCATCATACCCCATACGTCTTTGAAGAAGTGCGGAGAATGCGGATCGTGTTCGGTATCGCTGAATTCATGGTGCATGCGGTGCATAACGCCATAAGCTCTTGGAATCAGGTATGATGAACCCTGGAAAAACCAGGTGCTGAAATAAAAGAATCGCTCCCAGAATTTACTGGTGGTATACATCTGGTGAGATGCATAACGGTGTAAGTAGAATGTGTGGAAAAACAAGGAAAAGAACCAATGCACACAAAAGAATATCAGGATCGCCGTCATTTCTATACTTTATAAAGTGACAAATAAGCGCCAAAGGTAAGGTAATTGAACGGATTTTTAGTCATCCCTGCGTATGGTGTTGGTGAAGGAAATGTTAAAATAATTTTAAATTTTAAATTTTCCTTACCCAACGTAACTCTAAGAGGTTCATGCCGTTACCACTTAATCCCTGCACATTTGGTTGCACCAATCTGATCACTTCATCATAGAAAAGCGGCACTACTGCCGCGTCTGCCATGATCATCTGATCCATCTGCTGATATTGGAGATAGCGGAGACTGTCATTGTTTTCTTCGAGCGATTGCTCATACAACTGATCGAACGCCGGGTTACGGTAGCGGGTATAGTTGGGCGGCGCGGGATTCTTACTGTAAAACATGGCCAGGTAACTTTCCGCATCCGGGTAATCCGCGATCCAGCTGCCCCGGAAAAACAACGCCTGGGATTTGGCGGTTTGCTCCAGCAGCAAGCTTTTCTGAATGATCTCCACCTGTATCCGGATGCCAGCCTCCTGTAACTGGTTAGCCACATAGTTGGCCAGGTCCGCATAAATAGGAATCGATAAGAGCTTTATCACCGGCAGCCCCTTCCCTTCCGGGAAACCTGCTTCCCGCAGCAACTGGCGCGTCATCCCGGGATTATAGGGATATCCTTTTACATTTTCTGCGTTGAAGGAAGGCAGCCCCGCAGGCACAAAACCTGCCACGGCAGCGGTACCGATACCATTGCGGAGGTAAGTCATCATTTTCGTACGGTCGATCCCGTAATTGATCGCCTGTCGTATTTTTTTCCAGCGCAACGGCGATTCCTTTACAAGCGCAAGACTACTGTCTGTCAGGAAACCCAGGTATTCCGTATTCAGATAGGGATGTTTATGTAACACCATCTTCCCTTCCCATTCCTTCCGGAGCTTTCCTTGTTTGGTCAATACTTCATCTTTAAAGGAGGCGTCAATATCGTTCATGAAATCCAGTTGTCCCTGCCGGAACAGCAGGAACTCTGAGGCTTTGCTTTCCAGGAAGCTTACCTGCACCGCTTCCAGGTAAGGCAGACGATTACCTGCAGCGTCTTTTTCGAAATAGGTAGGGTTACGGTGAAGTACAAGCGCCTGCCCTTCATCCCAGAGGAAAAAGCGGAAAGGCCCGGTACCGCAGGGATGATTACGGAAATCTTTTCCGTATTTCTCTATCGCTTCTTTTGGAACAATAGAGCAGTATTGCATACTGAGAATACCCAGTATAGGGTGAAACGGCCGGAACAGGGTGATTTCGAAAGTAGAATCATTTAAGGCGATGAAGCCGCTGTCGGCGCTGAGTTTACCATTGAAGATCCAGGCGCCCGGTGATGCTGTGGCCGGATCCATAATCCTGCGCAGACTGTACACCACGTCCTGCGCTGTCATACGGCGCCCCCTACCACCAGGGAAAATATCACTGTCCTGGAAATACACATCCGTTCTGAGGTCGAAGGTGTAGGTACGGTGATCTGCCGACTCCCGCCATTGTTTGGCCAGCGAAGGGCGGATCACCAGGTTGCTGTCTGGTTCTACCAGGGTATTGTACAATTGTTTTACCGCCCATATCACTTCCTGGCTTTTGGCAAAAGCAGGATCCAGGCTGGCGATTCCATTGGTGCTGTTGTAACGAAATACCCGCAGCGACTGTCCTTCCGGACTACCGCATGACCACAACAACCCGATGCAAAGCACCGCAAGGCAATATCTGATTATAACCACCTGACAATAACAACTTTTCATTTGGCAGTAAATTAATATCTTTCAGGCTAAAATATACGAATAAATATGCGCGGCATACCGATGCTTTGTATGGCCCTGATGGCAACATTAACTGCAGGGGCACAACAGTTCAGCAGGGCGGACACGCTGAGGGGAACCATTACCCCGCAGCGCGCCTGGTGGGACGTTACCAGTTACGACCTGCATGTGCAGGTAAATCCGGACGACAGTACTTTCAGTGGCTTCAATACTATTACCTACAAGGTATTGAAAACGGATTCCCTGATGCAGATAGATCTTCAGGTACCTATGGTGATCGACAGCGTAGTCCAGGACAAAAAATCGCTGGCATTTACGCGCGACAGCAACGCGTGGTTTATCAAGCTGGTGGCCCCGCAGGGAAAGGACAAGACCAAAAAGATCACCGTTTTTTACAGTGGAAAACCTCGTAAAGCCCTGAATGCGCCATGGGATGGCGGTGTAGTGTGGAGCAAAGATGAAAAAGGCCGTCCGTGGATTGCCACTGCCTGTCAGGGTTTGGGCGCCAGCATCTGGTGGCCGAACAAAGATACCCAGAGCGATGAGCCGGAAAACATGACTATTCATGTAACTGTGCCTTCAGAACTGGTGGATGTATCCAATGGGCGGTTGAAAAAGACCATCGACAACCCCGATGGCACCAAAACCTTTGTATGGTATGTGAGCAATCCGATCAATAATTATGATGTAGCCGTTAACGTAGGTAATTATATAGAGATGAAAGATACCTGGTCCGGAGAAGGTGGCAAACTGGATCTCGGATTCTGGGTACTGGATTATAACGAAGATAAAGCCAGGGAGCATTTCAAAGTGGTAAAACCGATGCTGAAATGCTTTGAATACTGGTTTGGCAAGTATCCTTTTTATAAAGACAGTTACAAACTGATTGAAGCGCCTTTCCTTGGAATGGAGCATCAGAGCGGCGTGGCGTATGGCAATAATTACCGCATGGGCTATAAGGGCACTGATCTTTCCGGTACCGGCTGGGGGCTGAAATGGGACTTTCTCATTATCCACGAAAGCGGCCATGAATGGTTTGGTAATAATATTACCAGCAAGGATCTCGCCGATATGTGGATCCATGAATCGTTTACCAATTACTCGGAGACCCTCTTCACCGAATGCCAGTATGGACGTAAAGCCGCCGATGAATATGTACAGGGCATCCGCAAGAACATCAAAAACGATGTACCTATCATTGCACCTTATGGGGTGAATGCAGAAGGAAGCGGCGATATGTATTATAAAGGTGCCAACATGCTGCATAACATCCGCCAGATCATGGAAAATGATGAGGCCTTCCGTCAGTTGCTGAGAGGCATGAATAAAACGTTCTACCATCAAACCGTTACCACGCAGGAAATAGAGCAGTATATGAGCCAGGTGGTGGGTATGAATCTCAGTAAGGTGTTTGACCAGTATCTCCGTCATACTACCATTCCTACACTGGAGTACCGTTTCAGCGGACAACAGCTGCAATACCGCTGGGTGTCTGATGTAAAGGATTTCAACATGCCGGTGAAAGTAAAGCTGAGTGATAATGGATTTAAGCTCATATATCCGGGCACATTATGGCGGAGTTCCAATATTACCCTGAGCGATGTGAAGAATTTTGAAGTAGATAAAAACTTCTACATTAATACGAAGCAGGTGAAGTAGCTGTTACTTTCCCATCTTCCGGAAATAAAAAGGAGCCAGCGTAGAACTGGCTCCTTTTTATTTTTATTTTTTCAGCAGTTTGAATGCGTGTCCGGTGCTATCATTCAGGAAGCCATACGCGGCCCACAGGATATTCAGCGGTTCAATACTGCGGCTCATTTCTATTTTTCCCATATCCGCCACATCTTCCCAGCCTATTTCGTGGAGCAGGTTTGTCACCTGTTCTTTGGCTTCGATATTATTACCGGCGATGAACATGGTGGGGGCGCCATCTTTGAAATCCGGCAGCAACATCTTTTCGTGGCCGATACAACTCAGGGCCTTTACCACATTGGCATCTGGCGGTAGCCAGGCCTGTATCTGCTCACCGGCAGAATTGGTATGGCCGATGGTGAAAGTGAGGCGGCCGTTTTCATCGGGGCCTTTGCCATCCAGCGGATTCGTGACATCCACTACCGTTTTGGTTTTGAAATTCCAGATCCCTGCGGCTTCAATGGCTTTTTTAGTGCCCACCCAGCTGGTACAGATCAATAACAATTCCCCGAATTCGGAGGCTTGCCGGAAAGTACCGGCCGTAGCCAGTTTACCTTGCTTTTTGATCCATTGCTGCAACGATTCTTTGGAAGGATTGCGGGTACCGATTGTAACATGATGTCCTGCCTGGATAAGCCCTTTACCAAGAGTTAGCCCGACCGGACCGCTTCCAAGGATACCGATTTTCATGTGTGTAAATTAATTTAAGGAGATGACTGGTGCGAATCATGAAGATACTTAAAAAAGAAGAAAGGATAAAGCCATGCTTTATCCTTTCTATATAACAAATAATTTAAATTCGTCATAAACCCGCTCCTGCATTACCTTTTTTTACTTTTGAAACCATTACACGGCTTGTTCTGCCATCAGGTATCCGAGGAACTTCTGCATCCCCTGTCTTTTAGCGGGTGTAAAAGGATAGCTGATGTTATGGATATAATAGGTAGTCAGGTCATACACATCATACGGATTCTCTGCCACTACAGCCGGGATGTTCTGAATACCGATACCGGTGGCGTTGTTGAATTCCTTTGTAAACGCCGCTGGTAGCGGTTTATTACTGATCCAGGCTGCAAATACAAATGGCAGGCTGGTAAAACGCACCCAGTTTTCCGCGAGGTCATATATATATGGAGACACCTTCCGTTGTTCCAGGGCACGGTCGCCGATAACAAGACCAGCGTCTGTTCCTTTGATTTTATCCTGGTAATCCCCGCTGGTATTCACAAATTCCACGTCGAGCTTCCAGTATTCGCGAACCAGCACCTTAAGCAGGGCCACGGAGGTCCGGCTTTGATAGTCGAGGTAAATGCGCTTAATTTCGTTCAGAGGTACATCACTATACAAACAAACCGATGCTACAGGGCCTTCCGCGCCAATACAATAATCTGCTATGATATGATATTCCTTCAGTTTAGGGATGATGGCCACTGGTACCAGCGCCACATCCACTTCTCCATCTATCAGCTGCTGGGCTATTTTAGCCGGATAATCCATCGATAATTCCATCATCTCCATCACCGGATGATTCCTGAATCCATACAATAAAGGCTTCGTATTCAAATAACTTACAGCCGCAACTTTTACTTTCCGTTCCAATTTCAGTAATTTTGAAGCTGCAAAAGTAATTAAATCCCGGTTAACAAGTTCCAAATGAATAATTCATGTCGGGGGAATCCCGGTTTGAAGGAACTGATAACCACTTAAACATGTTCATAGTAATACTGGAATATATAGATTATGCAACTACAACCATTAACTGCCATTTCTCCACTGGACGGGCGCTATCGCAAGCAACTGGACGAGCTGGCCAATTATTTTTCTGAATTTGCGTTGATCCGTTACCGTGTGATGGTAGAGGTGGAATATTTCATTGCGCTCTCCGAGCAGAAGCTGTTTGCCCTGCCCAAGACCAAGTTCGCCGCCCTGCGTAAAATTTACCAGGAATTCACCATCGAGAACGCGCAACTGATCAAAGACACAGAAAAAATTACCAACCACGACGTGAAGGCAGTGGAATATTTTCTGAAGAATGAATTGAAGAACCTCGGTCTGGAAGACAAACTGGAATGGGTGCATTTCGGTCTTACTTCCCAGGATGTTAACAATACCGCGACTCCCCTCCTGTGGAAAGATGCGGTAGAACACGTGTACATGCCCGCTCTGGCCAACATGATCCTGGAACTGAAGAAACTCGGCCAGTCATGGATGAAAGTGCCGATGCTGGCCCGTACCCACGGACAACCGGCTTCTCCAACCATTCTGGGTAAAGAAATCCTCGTGTTTGTAGAAAGACTGGAAGGCCAGGTAAACCTGCTGGGGCATATTCCTTTTGCCGCGAAGTTTGGTGGCGCCACCGGTAACTTCAATGCACACTATGTAGCTTTCCCGAAGATCAACTGGGAAAAATTCGGGGAGAAATTCGTGAATACCACACTGGGACTGCAACGTATGAAATATACCACGCAGATTGAGCACTACGATAACATCTCTGCCCAATTTGATGCACTGAAAAGGATCAACACCATTTTACTGGACTTCTGCCGTGATATCTGGACATATATCTCCATGGATTACTTCAAACAGAAGATCAAGAAGAATGAAGTAGGTTCTTCCGCAATGCCACATAAAGTGAATCCGATTGATTTTGAAAACGCCGAAGGTAACCTCGGTCTGGCGAATGCACTGTTTGAACACCTGAGTGCAAAACTGCCCGTATCCCGTTTACAACGCGATCTCACCGATTCCACCGTATTACGTAACCTGGGCGTACCATTCGGCCATACGCTGCTGGCTACCAAATCCATCCAGAAAGGATTAGGTAAACTGATCCTCAATGAAGCCAAGCTGAAAGACGACCTGGAAAACAACTGGGCGGTAGTAGCAGAAGCCATTCAAACCGTTTTGCGCAGAGAGAATTATCCGCAACCATACGAAGCCCTGAAAGAGCTGACCCGTGGCGGAGAACAGATCACGCAGAAGAGCATGCATAAATTTGTGGATGGACTGAAAATCAGTGCCGCCCTCAAAAAGGAACTGAAAGCAATAACACCACACAACTACACCGGTTTGTGGTAAACATAAAAAGCGAAAAGCTCCGTCTTATAGACGGAGCTTTTTTGTAATGTTGACTCCCGAAAGCAATTCTCTGCGATCAATGCGTTTCTCTGGCATTACAGCCGTGGTTTAACAAACGCGGTCAATTGTGTATTAATTCTTATTCCCCTGCTTCTTTTTGTTACTGGTATCGCCGGTATTTCATTTCTTTCGTTGATAGCAATAGATTGCCTTCACCGGTTTTTTAAAACCGTGACAATTGCTTTTCAGAAAGAAGTATTTTGCTTGAAAACTACCGGGGCACCGGGAGTGTGTAACAACTCAGGGGTAGGTTCTAAAAGCTACGCAAAGATATAAAATATCAACCTATTAAGGAATAATTACAGGCATTTTTTTGTTAATAACTAGTTAATGTAAAAACGCCGAAAAGCAGGCGGATTTTGTCTTTCCGGGATTCTGTCTACCAGCTTGTTTATCATGATTCCCGATCTGGCACCTCCCTGAAAAGTAATTTTTGATCTCCCCTCTTTCCCTTCTTATTAAAAATCATTAAAAACAAATTCAGAACACATCTTTCAGGTGCAGGAGTTCATATACTTCTCCGGAGAAAGTGATCGCAATAATATCAAAGCGGATAGCAACCGGCTCCAGGTCATATTGCAGAAGATATTCCTCCGCCACACTACGAATATGTTCTTCCTTGCGGTAGTTCACAGCTTCTTCCGGCCAGCCGAAGCGATCTGTGCTGCGTGTTTTTACTTCTATAAAGAATAGTTCTTCTGCTTTCCGGGCAATGATATCAATTTCCCGTTTCCCGCATTTCCAGTTCACGTGCAGGATGGTACAGTGCCGGCGAACATACGCCTGTGCAATCGATTCTCCCCTTTGTCCGAGGGACAGGTGATTCAACATATGGCTTGTGGTTTGGGTAACAAACAGTTGCCTGAAATAATTTACCTCCGGGTGCTATGAAATTCTTATACTTAACACCTATTTTTGCAGGCGTATAAAATTATCATTTCTCTGCTATTTAACAAGTAAACAGATTACTATATATGAACTTATTCAGACTGGAAGGAAAAGTACAGCATTATGCGTGGGGCGGATATAACTATATTCCTGAGCTGTTGGGAATTACGCCGTCAGACAAGCCCAGTGCAGAATACTGGATGGGTGCGCACCCTAGTGCTCCTTCTACCATTACTACAGCCAGCGGTCCCTTGCCGTTGAATCAATTGATTCAGCAGGACCCGGCAAACATCACCGGTCCGGCCGTTTGGGAGAAATTTAAAGAGCTGCCTTTCCTTTTTAAGATCCTGGATGTAAAAGATATGCTGTCTATCCAGGTACACCCTACCAAAAGTGAAGCAGAAAAAGGATTTGCACGTGAAAATGCCGCAGGCATTCCTTTAACTGCACCCGATCGTAATTACAAAGACGATAACCACAAGCCTGAAATCATGGTGGCCCTGAGCGAGTTTTACCTGCTCCACGGCTTCTTACCGCATGAACAATTACTGAACGTCCTGAAAACCGTTCCGGAATTCACTTCACTGGTAAGCATATACGAAAAAGAAGGTTATTATGGCCTCTACAAAAATGTAATGGAAATGCCGCAGTCGCTGGTGAATATCATCCTGCGCCCGCTGACCGATCGCATGATTCCTTTATATAAAGCCAACAAAATAGCGAAAACTGATCCCGGTTTCTGGGCAGCGCGCGCAGTGTTGAATGATCCGGGAAGCAACGACAAACTGGATCGTGGCATCTTCTCTATCTACTTCTTTAACATCATGCAGGTACAAACCGGCGATGCCGTATTCCAGGATGCCGGTATCCCCCACGCTTACCTGGAAGGCCAGAACGTAGAGCTGATGGCCAATTCAGACAATGTATTGCGCGGCGGACTCACTCCCAAGCACGTAGACGTACCTGAATTGTTAAAGCATACCCGTTTTGAAGGTGTTCATCCAAATATCATCAAAGGTAATGTGAGTGCAGACGGACTGGAAAGAATTTATCCTTCTCCGGCACCGGATTTTGAAGTAAGCAAGATTGATCTCAAAGCCGGCCAGGTGTACAAGCACACTGCAAAGGCTGCAGAAATCCTGATTGTAATAAACGGAACGGCTACTATCAAAGGGGAAGATACCCTGGCATTACAGAAAGGCCAGTGCGCATTTACTGCATATGGTGCTACTTATGAAATCAGCACAGATGGTGAGGCGGAATTGTTTAAAGCCACCGCAAATATATAATTACAGCAGGCTATTGTGCGGTGAGCTATGCTTACCACACAATAGCCTTTATCAATCAGATAACGATCACCGTTTTCCCTTTCCCTTTTGCCTGACGGCTCAATGCAATGGCCGCCGGTACATCTTCCAGTTTTATTTTATTTTCTACCGGAATAGTGAGGGCCCCGCGATCTATCGCTAAAGTTAAAGTATCCAGGGATGCGGCACTGCCCTGCGTTTCAAAGTTACCTCCGCGAATATTTTTTGCTTTCATGGCTTCCTCATCAGCTACAAAAACGGTAGTCAATGCACCTGCACCTGGTTTCAACAAATCCAGGTTGGCTACAAATCCCTTTCCATCACTGACCAGGTCTATCAATCCATCTATACCTTCCGGGTATTTTGTTTTTACCTGCGCTGCCAAAGGAGCATCCTTATAGTTAATGGTTACGGCTGCACCCAGTTGTTTCATGCGCGCGGCACCCTCACTGTCGGATACGGTGGCAATTACCTCGATCCCCTGCGCTGTAGCAAGTTGTGTGGCAAAGGAGCCTACACCGCCGGTAGCGCCATTGATCAGCAAGGTATCGCCTTCCTGCAGATCCAGTTTATCCAGCAATTGCTGGGCCGTCATACCTGCCGTAGGCACTGCGGCAGCTTCCACTGCACTGAGACTGGTGGGCGCTTTGGTAATGCCTGATTTCTCAGGTACAATGGCGTATTCTGCATAAGATCCTTCACCAATAGGAGAATGAATAAACTGCCCGTAGATCTTGTCGCCCACCTTAAAGCGGGTAACGCCCTCCCCTACTTCTTCTACCGTACCGGCGCCATCTACGCCCATGATCAGTGGAAAATTATGTTTGGTTTTTCCGTCGTCCATAATGCCATCAATCATTTTCCAGTCGAATGGATTAATGCCGGCGGCGGCTACCTTGATCAGGACGGTTCCCGGACGCAGCGCCGGTTTCGGCAGATCCATCACCACAGGAATGTCTTTAAACTTTGATACGGCTACGGCTTTCATAATGCTGTTTTTTATTGTAGAAAGATGTTGTCATAGTTTCCGGTTGGCCGGCAAACCACTATTGCTGTTACAACCGTGGATCTACCGGCTCACTCTCTAATGCTAAAATACCAAATACACACTGATGTACCAGCTGCAAAGGCGCTTTATTTACAAAACGTTCCAGGCCCTCCAGGCCCAATGAGAATTCGCGCAATGCCAGGGAGCGTTTCCCTGACAGCTTACGACCGCGTAAACGTTCCAGGTTTTCCGGTGCATCATATTCAGGACCATAAATGATACGCAGGTATTCTTTACCTCTGATCTTAACGGCTGGCTGTACCAGGCCTTTCTCATCTTTTGAAACGAAATGAAACGGCTTGATGACCATGCCCTCTCCTCCCGCTGCGGTAAGACGTTCCCACCAGCTGATCGCTTCTTTTTCACTGGCTTCGTTCCCTGTTTCCACGATCAGATAAGGCGTAGCCAGTAACAATTGTTCATCGCCCGCGCATATATTTTTTATGGCAGACATATGCCATTCATGGTCCTTATCGAAATACGTTCTTCCTTCCGTGGCCATAATATGAAAAGGCGCCAATTTGTAATCGTCCAGGGAATTTACCGGCCAGCAATACTGGCGGTATGCTTTCACATAATTACCTGCCTGTTCCAGGCGGCGGGTATATTTTTCCAATAAGGCTTCTGCCGGTACATTGTGTTTGACAGCCTGTTGCAGCGCATCCACTACTACCGGCAACGCCTGCGATGCTGCTGTACCTACGGCGGCATATTGGTTTTGCAGTAATGCCTGCGCCTTCGCGCTCCAGGGCATCAGTTCTGCATCCAGGCATACCCAGTCTGTTTCGAATGTATCATAAAAGCCGGTGCTGATCAGGGCGTTATTGATACGGGAGATGAAAACCTGCTCCATTTCCTTCTCTGTAAAAAAAGGACGGCCGGTTCTCGTATATACCACCCCGTTACCTTCCCCCTCAACGCCGAAGCGGTTCACCGCCACTGATTCATCTTTACATACAATTACCACCGCACGGGAGCCCATGTGCTTTTCTTCGCAAATAACCTTCGTAATACCTGTCTCTCTGAAATACTGCAACCCTTCTGCCGGATGCTCCAGCATTCCTGCCGCCTGGCTGGTTTCAGCAGGCGACATCGTAGGTGGCAGATAGATCAGCCATTTAGGATTGATGGCAAAACGACTCATCACTTCCAGCGCAGCAATACTGTTTTCTTCACGGATGGTAATGGGATGCCCATAACGTGTTTCCAGTCTTTGCCTGCCGGTAAAGTCTTCGATGTCCAGTACATGATCGTATTGTTGCTGTATGCTCAGCACACTGGCGGCATTATAGCCAATAGGACGTGCGGGCACGGCATATTGTTCCAGTGCAGGCACAGATACCAACGCTCTCTCCGGGTAGCGGAGAGCCGTCAGGGATGCACCGAACACACAACCCGTATCTATATCAATGGTATTATTTAACCAGGTGGCTTCCGGTACGGGCGTATGGCCATACACCACCATTGCCTTGCCTTTGTATTCCAGCGCCCAGTTGTAGCGAACCGGCAAGCCAAATTCATCTGTTTCGCCCGTGGTTTCCCCATACATACAGAACTCCCTTACACCACCGGAGCCACGGCCCTGCATACTTTCCTTCAGGCCAGCGTGTGCTACCACCAGTTTTCCATCGTCGAGCACATAATGGCTGACGAGACCATCCAGGAACAGTTTCACTGACTCCAGGAATTCCGGGGTTTCACCAGCCAGTTGCGCTACGGTTTGTTCCAGACCATGCCGGAGCTGTACATTTTTTCCATTCAGATAGCGCAGCAGCTTGGCATCGTGGTTACCGGGCACGCACAGCGCAAGCCCATTGCCCACCATATTCATGACCAGACGCAATACCTGTGGTGATTTGGGTCCACGATCTACCAGGTCGCCCACAAAAACGGGTTTGCGGAAACGCGTATATCCTTCGGCGTTAGTTGTCACCGGGGCGCTGATGAGCGTCGCCTTTTCCTTATCTACCTGGTAACCCAGTGTGTCCAGCAAGGTGCACAGCTCATCATAACACCCATGCACATCTCCGATGATATCAAAAGGACCGTGTTCGTCTTTTTTATTATTGTATAAAGGGGTGCGGGTAATGGTTTCCAGCTGTGCCACGTCTTCCGGGGAGTGCAGTTCAAACACATGACGGAAGCCCTCTTCGCGCAGGTAGCGGATGCCGCGTCTCAGTTGTGCTATCTGCTGCGGAATTACGTGGGAACCGAAGTTCCGGTCGGCACGCAAAGTATTCCTTTCCTGGCATACTTTCTCCGCCATGTTCAACACAATAGCTACGGGCAGTACATGATATTCACGCGCCAGTTTTATCCATTCCTTACGGGATTCCGGTTGTACGTTGGTAGCATCTATAACGGTGAGTAATCCGAGCTTCAGGCGCTTTGCCGCGATGAAACGAACGACTTCAAAAGCATCGGCGGAAACGGCCTGGTTGTTTTCATCATCGCTGATTAAACCGCGACATACATCTGACGAAATAATTTCCGTGGGTTTAAAAAACTGACGGGCAAACGTGGATTTACCGGCACCGGATGGACCGATCAACATCACCAGTGATAATTCCGGTATGGAGATATGTGATAATTTTCTATTTCTTCGGGACATAAAATTCCTCTCTTATTCTGATTAACAGGGAGTCTGCCAACGCAGGTTCCGGATGATCCGGAAGATCTGACGCCGCATACAACTGTTCCATGTCATATAATTTTTGGGTAGCCATTTCCAGCAGTTCATCGTAAGTGAATGCTCCATTGCGGATGCGCAGCAGGAAATCGCGGTCGTGGCGGTATACGCGGACTTCTTTATACAATGCAATTTCTTCTGCCATGGTTAACAAACGGAAGGTATGCATCATGTGTTTACTGTCGTAGTCCGCGCCCAGTTCTTTATTGTGTTCGTAGCGGGCTTCATTACGGAGCGCCACCCATTCCCAGTAAGCTGCAAAGTCTTTGCAATACACCGTATAGCCGTCTTTGTTAAACTGCATGATGGTCAGCGGCGCTACTCCTTTGGGAATGGGGCTCAATTGTACATCATTGGCCTCCGGTCCGGAAAAGATGCCCCTGAAAAAAGTACCTGGTTCAAACTGGCTGGTATGATACAAAGCATACACATCGCGGAAGTGGTCGAGCTTTGCGAGTCCGCAGTCCTGATGCCGGAGCTGCTTTTCGTGCAGCCATTCCCGTAATGGAACGCTATGGCCGCCGGCAACCACGTAACAAAACTCGAATACGTCTTTCCGTTCCGGACCGTGCGACTGGTTGATCTTCTTATTCAGCCCTTTTGCTTTCTTTATCTGTGTTTTGGCGTAACCCGCAAAGGTATCCAGGCATAACTTCGACAGGAAATCACCTGGTTGAATCAGGTCCATCAGCGGATGCCGGAACAGTAGATTGCGATCGGTGGTGCTCAGTAACTCCAGGATATTGGGGTTATTTTTCTCCAGCAGCTCCAGGAAACGCTTTATTTCAAAGTATACTTCGTCGTTGCTTTCATTGGCTACCTGGGGTGTATAGGTCATGCCATACAGCTCTGACGGGGGCAATATGAATACACCTTTGATATCGGTATCAGAAGTGGGTACCTGCAGGTTATAGGCTTTACTACCGCTGATACATTCCAGCAGCAGGTATTCCCTTTGCTGTTGCAGTGATTCAAAAGTCATACGATATATATTTCCTGAAAAGTGCATCCAGTTCGGCGGTTTCATTCCGGATGGCCGGTAATTCTGCCGCCTGCAGTTTACATTCTTCCAGGGTCAGTGCCATCCATTCGTGCAAAATAGCTACCGGAGCAATGGCAGCTTGCTCGTCGGCCTGCGCTTTCTGTTCCAGCAGTTTGTCTATCGCAGCCTGTATAGCGGGATCTGTGATCAGGGTACGCAGAGGCGCCAGCTCCATAGGCGGCACACCTTTCCCTGCCAGGATCCACTGACAGGCCAGCATAGGGCGTAATACATAGAAGTATTTCTTCAGCTTGATCTCTGTTCCCTGCAGTTCATTGGTGAAAACATTGTACGCCATGGACAGGTAATGATGACAACCCGAGCGTGGCGAGAAATACTTTTCCATCAAACCGTTGAGGGTTTGTTTGAAATCAGTTTCCTCTTTATAAACGATAGGCGATTGCAGCCATTCGTATAACGGAGCATTGGATTTAAGAAACAGCTGCAATCCTTTACGGATATCCCAGCCGCTGACATCCAGTACTTCGTCCACCGGTAATTCAATCACATCCCGTGGCTCCGTGATACTCAGGTAGCTATCCCTGTGACGCGCATAAATATAGCGCACGTCGAAATCGCTGTCGGGTGAAGCAAAGCCCCAGGCCCGGCTTCCCGATTCACAGGCATACAATACATTTACCTGGTGTTCTTCTTCCAGTTCCTTTATTTTTTGCAGAATAGTGTCGCGCATAAATTATCTTTTAAAAAGTGCCAGCTGGCTGGGTCCACCCAACAATTCATCTGTTTCTCCCAGAGGCTGATAGGTTACAATATAGCCAAATTGTTCGGCTACACGATTACCCCAGGCGGTAAATTCTGCCCGGGTCCATTCAAAACGGTGGTCGCTGTGACGGAATGTCCCGGCAGTAAGCTTTTCGTACCGCACATTATATTCGGCGTTAACAGTGGTAATAATCACAGTTTGCGGCCGGGCGTACTCAAACACTACTTTTTCCAGGGCGGCGAGGCGGGGTTCGTCCAGGTGTTCGATTACCTCCACCAGCACCCCTGCTTCAAAACCTGCCAGGCGTTTATCCCGGTAGGTCAGTGAGCCATGGATCAGCTGAATACGGTTTCTTTGCATTTCCGGCAAACGATCCGGTTTCAGTTTGTCCCGCGCAATTTCCAGCGCATGGTAACTCACATCCATTCCCAGGATCTTTTTGAAGGCGGCTTTTTCCATCAGCAAGCGGAGTAACTTTCCTTCTCCACAACCCAGATCCACTACTGTACTTATTTTTTCTTCCAGGAGTATATCCCTCACCGTTAGTAAGCGCAGATCATGCAGCCGTACTTTCTCCTTTGATTCTTTCTCTGCTACCGGCAGGTCTTCTTCCTTCATGATCAATGCCAATGCCTGTTTGGCCAGTGGCGCAATGTTCCGCAGATAGCGACGGGTGATCAGTTCTTTGGCAGGATGCGTATCCAGCCATCCGGCGCCTTTCTCCATCAGCTTCTCAATTTCGTGATCTCCAACAAAGTAATGTTTGTCGTTATCACACACAGGAATGAGAATATACAGCTGTCGCAAGATTGTTTTCAGCGGCAGGGTATGACGCAGCGTTACATGAAAGTAGCGGCTCAGGCCCCATTCCGGGTACTGTTCATCCAGTGCGTACGATTGCACAGCAACTTCATATCCCAGTGGTTCAAAAAACTGTCGCAGCAGCGGCTCTCCGCCCTTGACCGGTAAAACGGACAATACAATTTCAAACGGGATAGCTTCATCTACCAGGTGCGGTTTGTCTTTACACCGGCCATTCATGGCCGTAGAATAAGCCTGTGAAATGGCATTACTCATAAATGACGAGGCCACATAGGGACGGTCATTTACATACTGTTCCAGCGCAAAATCATGGCCCTTGCCATTGCCTCGTACCAGTCTTACCGGATCCACATCCAGCAATAAGGCGGCTGTACAGGACTGGTCGGTTGCTTCCGGATAAAAAATGTGCGCACTACCGGCTGTCAATGCCACGGTTTGTACTTTAGCGGGATGTTTGTGCAGCAGGTAGCCAAGATCAGTGGCGGGGTAACGTTTAGTCGTAATAGTTAATAACATCGGTTAACTGTGTTTCTTTTCGGAAACACGCTTTTTATAAATCTGTCTGTGAAGATATTATTTTTTGTCATATAGCGCAAATTGCCGGCGGATAAAATCATTGAAGCCGTTCTTGTCTACTCCCAGCAGCTCCTTTACAGAACTGTAAAAATCGTTGTATTGTTTACCGGCTGTCAATAATTTCTCTATTCCTTTCATACCATATTTCTCATCTACCAACTGGGAAATGATACCGCCTACCACATAGCTGACAGTGCTTTGCCGGTCTGCATCATAGCCGCTTTCCACATCAGCGGTTACGCTGCGTTCCGGGTGAGCTGCGTAAAAAGCAGCCAGTAATTTCGCATGTTCGGCAAGCGTTTTTTCGCCACTGCCGCCAAGATAAGTGGGAAGGCCCTCACTCATGATGTAATTAAGTGTGCCTGCATATTTATGGAGATAGAGATGTACTATTTCATGCGGATACCATTCACTGTTGTTGCCACTAAAAATAATACGGCGTTCAGCTTCTGCCAGTGCGCCCGTCGTATCTGCCATGATGCGGGGTTCAAAGTCCCATCCCTGGATGCGGTACATTTCTTCCCGGTCGGAACATTTGTAAAACGTAAAAGCAATGGCAGGTACACTAAAACGAGTGGCCATACTCTGGTTAAAGCCGTAAGTTCTTATCATCAGCGCCCTGCTTAACACCATCGGATATACGAATTTTATTTCACCCAGCTGTTTGCTTTGCCACCTGGCGGTACGCGTAGCCAATACCTGCTTAAACCGGAATCCTACAGGCGTTTTTACTGCAACAATGCTATAAATGGCGCGCAACACGGGAGCCTCGTTGCCTCCATAGCTGATAAAAGCAAGTTTCACAAGGTAACTATCTGCCGAGGGCAAAGACTGAATACCCACTAACACCGGCTTGTAAAAAAAGGGATCATGGTACTTCTCACTCATCTCTATAAAATATAAATCTTTATAGGGTGCTGGATAAGTTACAAAGTCTGACGCCAGCCAGTAATCATTTTTATACAGGTCATTGTTTTTTGTGATCAGAAAACCATGCAGACTTTCCAGCAATTTCTGCTGGTCAGCGGCATTTTGCAACGGCATTACCTGGGGATTGACCCGGAAAATAAAGGTAGTATCCGTTTGTGCGTTTGCCGCTGTGGTAATCAGTAAAAGGATAAAAATAGCTACCGTTCTGAAGTACATGAAGGTCAGATATTTATTTAATTAACAAATTATCATTTAATCGCTATATCTTCTGTGAGAATCTTGTTAAATTATTTTGTTATTACAATTAGTCTACTATATTTGTAGACTTACATTAAACCTTTAAAATTTCCGGTTATGCCAGATAAGCCATTACACTTTGACACTTTACAGGTACATGCAGGTTATCAGCCTGAATCCTCCACCCATGCAGCGGCAGTGCCTATCTACCAAACCACTTCGTATACCTTCGACAGTGCAGAACATGCGGCGGATCTGTTTCAGCTGAAACAGTTTGGTAACATTTACACGCGTATCATGAACCCGACAACGGATGTATTCGAGAAACGCGTGGCGGCACTGGAAGGTGGTGTAGGTGCACTGGCAGTAGCATCCGGTCAGGCGGCTCAGTTTATTGCATTGCATAATATCCTGTTACCCGGCGATAATTTCGTGACTTCGTCCTATCTGTATGGGGGCACCTTTAACCAGTTTAAAGTGAGCTTTAAAAGAATTGGTGTGGAAGCGCGTTTTGCGGATCTTGATAACCCGGCCAGCTTTGAAGCGCTGATCGATGACAAAACAAAAGCCATTTATGTAGAAACCATTGGTAATCCCGGTTTTGCCATTCCTGATTTTGAAAAGATCAGTGCTATTGCGAAGAAACATGATTTACCACTGGTAGTAGATAATACCTTTGGCGCTGCCGGTTACCTGGCGCGTCCCCTGGAACATGGTGCTAATGTGGTAGTAGAAGCAGCCACTAAATGGATTGGTGGTCATGGTACCAGCATTGGCGGTATCATCGTAGACGGTGGTAACTATAACTGGGGCAATGGTAAATTCCCGCAGTTCAGTGAGCCCGACGAAGCTTATCATGGCATGAAGTTCTGGGAAGTATTCGGTTCTCATAGTCCGTTTGGCAACATCGCCTACATTATCCGGGCACGTGTGGCCGGCTTACGCAGCTGGGGACCAGCCCTCGCACCGCAGAACTCTTTCCTGTTCCTGCAAGGCCTCGAAACCCTTTCCCTGCGTGTTCAACGCACCGTTGACAATGCCCTGGAACTGGCGAAATGGCTGCAACAGCATCCGCAGGTAGAATCTGTGAACTATCCCGGTTTACCGGACAACAAATACCATGCACTGGGACAGAAGTACCTGCAGAATGGTTTTGGTGGCGTATTGAGCTTTAAGATAAAGGGTGGTAAAGAAACCGCCGACAAATTTGTAGCGGCGTTAAAGTTAATATATCACCTGGCAAACGTGGGCGATTCCAAAACGCTGATCATTCACCCGGCTACAACTACTCACCAGCAACTGAGCGAAGAAGAACAAAGAAAAGCAGGTGTAGCGCCAGGCGTACTGCGTATTTCGCTGGGTATTGAGCATATCAGCGATATTAAAGGAGATATTGAGCAGGCCTTTAATACGGTGGCTTAAATAAATAAAGATGTTGATGTCCGGAGTGGTCCCGGACATCAATATTTATTCTTCTTCCCCGGCATCGGCTTTGTCGCCTTTACCCAGTTTTATTTTCACCTTTCCATCTTTTTCAGATACCGCCCGCAGATGCAGAATGATCCCCTTCCGGCTGCGTTTGCGTTTCTCTTCTTTATCTGTAATTGCAGAATCTTTTGCCGGGTTACGTAATGGAATATCCAGGTTGATATTCGTTCCTCCGTCGATCCCATATACCCCATTCACATCAATATTAATAGCACTGGAGGCAATCCGCATCGGCGGAATCAATACTTTATTGCCCTGCACCTGGAAGGTATTGGAGAGGTTATCGATGGTGATACTATCAAGGTGACGTTTGCGGAATGCAAAATTACCAATATCTGCCAATGGCCCAAAGTTGATAAGTGCGCCGTTTTTCAGGTTAAAGTTAATGGTGCCGTATAAAGAGTTTTTACCGAGACTTCCATTATCCAATACATTCCCTTTCAGGTTAACCTTAGCCGAAACATTTCCTTTCAGGTTATTCGACGTGAGTGACGACAACCCGAAATTATCGAATGCGTAAAATAACTGGCCGATGTGTACATTATTCACCGTGGCGTTCATGGTGAAGTTGTTATTGTTGCCCTGTTGGTGTAAGCTGCCCGCCAGTTGCATATTTCCGCCCGCATGTTGCAGGGCGATCTGTTTTAAAAGTATATCCGAATTCGTTAGTTCGAGTGATGCTTTTACATTTTGTGCAGTAAAACGTTGGTAAGTGACTTTATCCAGCTGTACATTCATATTCACATTGCTGGAAGCCAGTACCACATCCAGTTGCCGGGATACGCGGCCCATCTTCGCCTTCTGCTGACTGGCGGTTGGTTTGGCTTTTTGTCTTGGCGCCAGGAAGCTTTTGAATTCATTCAGGTCTACCAGCTGGCTGCGGATATTCCAGGTCAGTTCAATCTTTTCCGGGGTGGTAAAGTAAAGGTTCAGCAGGTTCTTTACCACACCATCCATCTGCAGGTTACTTTTCTCCGTTTGTATATGCACGTTTTCCATCAGGAGATCCTGACCGGTAAAACGCAGGGTGGCGTTGGCATCGTGAAAAGACAAGTTACGGGGAATATAGCTGAACGCGCCCTGTTTCACTTCCACAATACCTTCCAGCGAAGAAGGTGTGTTATCATTGGCCAGTATGGGACCGGTATAAAACAGGTTTACATTGGCGTTACCGTTTTTAAACAATATGGGGGAACCTTCTGCCGCGCCGTTGAGGTTGGTGAGCGGAAAGTTGGAGCGGAAATGACCATGCAGCAAAGGTTGCTTCAGGTTTACCACGCGGATGGTATCTGCCTTCAGCGGTACACCGGCGAGGGTAGCACTTAGCTGGAATATATTAACAGCAGAATTCTCGTCTGTATGTCCCTGGCCTGGCAGCACCTCGTTATTAAATCTCCCGGTAAAATTACAATCGGTCCATTCTCCCAACGTGGTCACCAGCACATTGTTGGTGGTTTTCCAGGTGATCACCACATTAGGCGTATCCCTGTATTTCATATGACCGTTGAGGTTAGCCTCTGCGTCCAGCGGTTTTGTCAGGGAGATACTATTCAGTTTGGTGGTGATATTGGGAGACAACCAGGAAGCCGCATCTTTCAGCAACACCTGGTTGGCATTGATTTTCAGCTGGAAAGGCGGTGGCTTTTCACCAAAACCAAACTGCCCGGCGATCAGCACAGGATGTCCATCTATACGGATCTCCTGCTGTGGCAGGGCGAGGATCTTTGTGCGTTTATTGAAGATTACAGACAGGTTCAGTTCCAGCTTTTTATCTTTCAGATAACTGCCTTTGTTGGTATTAAAAGCGAAATTTTTAGAGAGGATATCCGATACCATGGTAAACTGTATGGCAGAATCGGTGGCACTCACCTTCCCGTCCAGCTGCCGGACATCCAGGTTAAACAGTTTAAACTTCTGCTGGTTGTCTATTACAAAATTGATATTACGGAGCGTCAGCTTTTTGATATTCGCGTCTTTGGAGCTTTTACTTTTCTTTTTCTGGTCCGACTGCCCCTGGAGTACATACGTGTTGGAGTAGCCCGTAGTGTCTGTGTAAAGGTAAACCGCTCCATTCTGCAGGGTGATTTCGCTGATATTTACGTGCTTGCGTAACAGTGATAACGTGTTTACCCGTACGTAAATATAGCTCACATCCAGAAGAGCGTGGTGGTGCCGCTGATAGAGACTATCCTGCAACACCACCTTTTTCAATCCGATGGAAATATTGGGAAAACTCTTCAGCAGGGAAGGCTCCATATCTTCAATGGTCAGGTTGCCGCTTAGCCGGTCGTTTACCTGTGCTGTGATCTGTTTTAAGAAATTGTCCTTGTTGGCATGTATGTACCAGGTCATACCCAGGAACAACAGCACCAGTAGTGCTATCAAAATACCGCCGGTAAGAAGGGTGATCCTGATCCATTTTTTCATGTGGTAAAGGTTTATCTGCTATAACAGTTGAGGTGTTAAACAGTTCACCAACCCATAAAAACCATGCCCGTTCCACAAAGTGTAACAGCAGCGCCGCTGATGGCGGCCATATAACGCTCCGTAGCTACGGGCTTCATCAGGGAAAATCCATAGTACCCGAGTAGCACCATGATGATCATGGTAAGAATGGTAAAAAAGGTAAATGTAGCGATCAGCATCACAATACCTGCCACAGACTGTTGCGCGGCCGGGTAAAACAACAGGGGGAGCAACGGTTCAGAAGGCCCCATCACAAAGATGACAAAGAGGATCCAGGGCGTTACGCGGATCCGCTTTTGTGGCGCTACATAGGCTTCATTGTGACGATGCTGGTAAACGTACATATCGCCATCTTCATACACGTCAAAATGTTTATGCGGACGGTTAGCGATAGCTTTATACAATCCCCATATGAGGTAAAAAAGCCCCAATATCAGCAATGCCCATCCCGCTATGCCGCCACGTACTTCTGTGATGGCTGTAAAGCGGGATAATTGCCAGCCCAGTACCACGCCGATCATACCGATTACAAGGGAACTCATAACATGCCCAAGGCCGCAGAGGGCCGTCCAGCCAATGGTTTTCGCCACCGACCATTTCCGGGTGCGGGAAAAAACGATAAAAGGTACATAATGATCCGGACCGGAAGCCGTGTGCAGGCAGCTGATCGTAACTGCCGTTAATAAAATACTGTTGTCTATAAATGGCATAAGCCCTGTTTAAACCGTTAAAAGTTTGGCCAGTTGCTGCTGGCATTCCATCAATTGTTCGCCGCTATGCCCCAGGATCCTTACCAGGATGCCGTTGCCGGACGTGCGGGTGACGCCGGCCAGCATGCGGGGTTGCTCCGCCAGATAACGTTGAAACCTGTCCGCAGTTTCCACCATCGGCGCGTTTTCATGCGTATCAAAAAACAGGAAAGTTGCCTGGTGCGTATATCCTTCCATCCAACCCATGGCCTGAAAACGGGTAGTGCCGGGCTCCATGAGCAGGTTGTCGCGGAGCAACAATTGTTTCCCGGCAAACACCTGGGTAATACTATGCAGCTTTGTAAAAAGAAATACTTCGCCATTGAGCTTCCGCCCGCAGGTAATAATCTCTCCCCAGGTCAGGCGGCAGTTTTCCGCCAGATGCAAATTCGTATAGCCGCTGTAGGTAGCTCTTTCATGTGGCACCATGGGATGCGGCAGAAAGGTGAACGTACTTCCCGGCTGCAGTTGCACCTCCATTTCCTGGCGCGCGCCTGTCTGCATATTAAACAGCCGCTGATAGGCCTGCGTTTGCAGGTGCAGCGATGTGCCTGCGGTTACGGTAATATGTAAACGGTAATGATCATTATCCAGCATACCGGGAGAAGAGCTCATCATCATCAACCGCAACACCGGATCCTGGCGTTCCTCCCGGACGTTGGCCACTTTAAAAGGTCGGGTGCAATAGCATTCTTTCAGATAAGTAACACTTTCCCTCTTACCCGTCAATATCTTCAGTTCACTGATCATGTCAGGAGATTAGGTGCTGCGGTGTCTTCCAGTAATGCGTATCTTTTGATCCAGTTGATCACATCTTCCAGGCCAATGCCGCTCATAAGATCTGTGAATACAAAAGGTTGTCCCTGCCGCATTTTGCGGGCATCGCGTTCCATCACGCCAAGATCGGCATGTACATAGGGCGCGAGATCAATTTTATTGATCACCAGCAGGTTCGAACGGGTAATACCAGGCCCTCCTTTACGCGGGATCTTATCCCCTTCCGCCACATCAATCACAAAGATGGTCACATCCGCCAGATCAGGGCTAAAGGTAGCAGAGAGATTATCTCCACCGCTTTCAATGAAAATGATCTGCACATCGGGAAAACGACGCACCATTTCTTCCACCGCTTCCAGGTTCATACTAGCATCTTCCCGGATAGCGGTATGCGGGCAACCACCGGTTTCTACACCGATGATCCTCTCAGCTGGCAGCAAACTATTCTTAGTCAGGAATTCCGCGTCTTCCTTTGTATAGATATCGTTAGTGATCACGGCCACCTGGTAATCTTTCGCCATTTGTCGTGTCAGGCGCTCAATCAGCGCTGTTTTACCGGAACCTACCGGTCCGGCCACGCCTACTTTTATGTATTCTCTGCTCATTGAATGAATTGTTTTGAATTACGACATATACAAACGGCTGTACAAATGTTCATGCTGCATACTGCGGATATCGAAACCAGGATTACACAATCCCAGTAAGGATTTATCGGGTTGCAGTGTAGCGGCAGTCAGTGCTTTCAGCAACGGTTGCAGATCGAAAATGATATCCTGTCCGTCCATCTGCCCCAGTGGCACCAGCTTTACGCAATTGGTAACCATCCCCATCGCCGCGTTGTAATAAAAGGCAAACAAAGCCGCTTCCAGTGGAATGCCCGTCAGATGCGCATATACGCCAAATACCAGGCAGTAATGCGGACCATAACCGGCAGCAGCTTCATACTGCGTGATGAGTTCACTGGTGTATCTGCGGCTGAAAATACGGGTAAGGCGGGCACCCAGCTTATGACTGGCTTCCCGGAGTTCACGCGGTGCTTTCACCGCAGTACAGAGCTGGTGCAGTTCCAATAATTCCGTTACGTTATTTTCACAGGCGGCGGCATAAGCCAGACTCATAAACGCCGCATCATTGTAACGGAGATTATTCTCCAGCATATTGCGGACAAACGTTTCCGCACTGGCTTTGCTATTTACCAAACCCTGTTGCACAAAGGTTTCCAGACCAGCAGAATGAGTATAACCGCCGATGGGCAGTGTACTGTCTGCCAGGTGTAAAAGACTGCCGAGATAATGCTGTTCCATCTTTTTATTTTGACGCCAGTTCCAGGATCTTTTCAAATAACGACGGACTGCTACTCCCGTGCGCATGTGGCTGTACATTCGTACGCAGGATATGGAGCAACTTGCGCCGCTCCTTTGCCACCGGGTAACCGGCAGCCTGCAACCAGCGGAACAGCGGCTCATCTGCGGGAATGAGCAATTCCTCTTCTTCCAGGAACAGTGGCAGGTGTTTATTCCCGATTTCGTAGCACACCTTCGCCATCTCCGCCATGTTACGCGGACGGATCACAATCGCATCGCAAGGCAGAATGTCTACCACGATAGCCAACTCGTCGTCCTGGTAAACGATATCGTCCTGTTGCAGCTGTTGCCCCTCCTTTGTAAACTTCAATGCTACCTCACGGCCGCCGGTAGTGTATTTGCGCTGAATCCGCCGGGTGGTTTCAAACCATTCCAGCGGCAACAGGTCGGTTGTTTTGCTGCTACGCGTATGCGTGCGCGTATTTCCTATGATTTCCCTTACCAACATATCTCTTCCGGATTAGAATAAAAAATAACGTTGCGCGAGCGACAACTCCTTCAACGGTTCACAGGTAATTTTTTCTCCGTCTACCCGCACCTCGTAGGTTTCAGGATTCACCGTGATATCGGGCGTTTTATCGTTATGGATCAGGTCTTTCTTAGAAATGTTGCGACAGTTGCTGACAGGCAGCAGTTGCTTCTGCAAACCATATTCCTCTTTAATGCCCTTCTCTAACGACAACGCAGATACGAATAATACGCTGGTGTGCAGCAATGCTTTTCCGTGAGCGCCAAACATATGACGATAGATCACCGGCTGCGGCGTAGGAATAGACGCATTGGGATCTCCCATCCTGCTGGCGTTGATCATACCGCCTTTAATAATCATTTCGGGTTTCACGCCGAAAAAGGCAGGCTTCCATAGCACGAGATCCGCCATCTTACCGGGTTCCAGGGAACCGATGTGTTGGGAAATACCATGCGCAATAGCCGGGTTGATAGTGTATTTAGCGATGTATCGCTTTACACGGAAGTTATCGTTATCCTTGTTGTTATCTTCTTCAAGCGCGCCGCGTTGTTTCTTCATTTTATCGGCGGTTTGCCAGGTGCGGATAATCACTTCGCCAATACGTCCCATGGCCTGTGAATCGGAACTCATGATGCTGAAAACACCCATATCATGCAGGATATCTTCTGCAGCGATGGTTTCAGGACGGATGCGCGAATCCGCAAAGGCTACGTCTTCCGGTACTTTTTTATCCAGGTGGTGACATACCATCAGCATATCGAGGTGTTCATCGATGGTGTTCACGGTATAAGGCCGTGTAGGATTGGTGGATGCCGGCAATACGTTGGGAAAGGAAGCCGCGCGGATAATATCCGGTGCGTGCCCCCCACCGGCGCCTTCGGTATGGAATGTATGAATTACCCGTCCATTGATGGCGTTGAGCGTATCTTCCAGGAAGCCGGCTTCATTGAGCGTGTCGGTGTGAATGGCGATCTGCACATCCAGTTCATCCGCCACTTTCAGGGAAGCGTCTATCACAGCAGGCGTAGCGCCCCAGTCTTCATGTATTTTCAATCCGAGCGCCCCTGCTGCTATCTGTTCTACCAAAGGTTCCGTGGTAGCGCAATTGCCTTTCCCGAAAAAGCCCAGGTTCACCGGATAAGCTTCGGCGGCCTGTAACATGCGCTGAATGTTCCATTTGCCGGGTGTAACCGTAGTGGCACTGGTGCCATCTGCCGGACCAGTACCGCCGCCGATCAGGGTGGTGACACCGCTAAACAGGGCATGGTCTACCTGCTGTGGACAGATGAAATGAATATGTGTGTCGATGCCGCCCGCTGTTGCGATGAGGTTGGCGCCATTGTGTATTTCGGTAGATGCGCCAATGATCAGCTGCGGATGTACGCCATCCATTGTGTCGGGGTTACCGGCCTGCCCTACGGCTACTATTTTGCCGTCTTTGATGCCGATATCGCCCTTTACAATGCCCCAGTGATCAATGATGATCACGTTGGTGATCACAAAATCGAGTACCCCTTCACTACGCAGCGCGGTAGCCGATTGTGCCATGCCGTCTCTTACGCTTTTACCGCCGCCAAATTTGCTTTCGTCGCCGTATACGTTGTAATCCTTTTCTATTTCGATGATCAGGTCTGTGTCTGCCAGCCGCACGCGATCGCCGGTGGTAGGACCATACATGTTTACATATTTGGTTTTGCTGATGTGCAGGCTCATAGTTGTTCTGATTTAAAATGCAGGGAGGCTGCCTTTGCGATGGCTGCAGCTTTTACAGCGGGGTCGTTGATGTCGCCATTTACAAGATTATTGATGCCGATAACACGTTGAGCGCCGCCCAGTGCTACCAGCTCCACTTCCTTGGCTTCTCCGGGTTCAAAACGCACGGCGTTGCCGGATGGAATGTTGAGGCGCATACCGAAAGCGGCTTCCCTCGGGAAAGACATCATCCGGTTCACTTCAAAAAAGTGGCAATGAGAGCCGATCTGTACGGGTCTGTCGCCCGTATTCACCACGCTGATCCGGACTGTTTTACGGCCGGCATTGGCGATGATGTCTTCTTTCTTTAAAAAATATTCTCCGGGGATCACGGTGATCATATTGAATGGTTAGCGGATAGGATCGTGTACAGTAACGAGTTTGGTACCGTCAGGGAACGTGGCTTCGATCTGTACTTCGTGTATCATTTCGGGGATGCCGTCCATCACGTCTTCACGGGTCAGGATGGTAGCGCCATAATGCATGAGATCGGCCACCGTTCTGCCATCTCGGGCGGCCTCCATGAGGCGGCTGCTGATGAGTGCAATAGCTTCCGGGTAATTCAGGCGTAGTCCTCTTGCTTTTCTTTTTTCGGCCAGTTCACCGGCCAGGTGCAGTAATAATTTCTCGGTTTCCCGCGCAGTCAGGTGCATATGAATAGATTGTTGTGTGAAATTTCTTACCGGGAGATTGGCAGGTGTATGAAAGGACTGGTAAAGTACGAATTTTCCGGATAAATGGAGGGGGTATATCAACAGAAAAGCAGCTGCCCTTTACAGGACAGCTGCTTTTTAAAAAGAGATTTAGTGTGCCGCAGTGGCTATTTTACCAAACCGGGTGCGTACTGCTTCCAGGTCGGAACGTTTCATTTTGGAGGTTTTTTCGAGGATACCTACGAAGTAGTCCACTTCCTCTTTTTGAGCAGGACAGCCTACATTTTGCAGTTTACCGGTCGGACTTTTCATCCGGCTGTCTGCCAGCAGGTCGCCCTTGGTATCCAGCACCAGCCAGAAAGGAATACCTTCCTGGTCGCCATGGTATTTCGCCAGTAAATCGCTGCCACCGGGATTTTCCAGTGCTTTGTTGGCGCCGTTTTCCATTACGGTAATGTGACGGATTTCGTAATTGTTATCGAAGGCTTTCTTCACGCTGGCATCATTCATAGCGGTGTCCATTCTATGGCACCAGCCGCACCAGGAGGCGTGAAAGATAACGATCACTTTCTTATTGCTTTTTGCAGCCTGAGCGCAGGCGTCTTTTACTACCGCATCGGCCGCAGGCGGCGCTTGCTGGGCATTGGCAGCGGAAAAGGTAAGCGCAGAAAGTACAAGTGTCAGGGAGAGTACTAAAGAACGCATGGTGATTGGTTTTTTTTCAAATGTAAGTTTTTCCGCGAATCGAAGGGCATAAAAAGGATGAGGGAAGATGAAAGCTATACAGCCGGTCATCTTCCCTCATTTTATGAAATAAATTGCCTGGTATTAATCGTCCAGTTTCAATACCGCCAGGAATGCTTCCTGTGGTATTTCTACGTTACCGATCTGGCGCATACGTTTTTTACCTTCTTTCTGTTTCTCGAGTAACTTACGTTTACGGGAGATATCACCGCCATAACACTTCGCGGTTACGTCTTTCCGCATCGCGCTGATGTTTTCGCGGGCTACTATCTTGGCGCCGATGGCGGCCTGGATAGCGATGAGGAATTGCTGGCGTGGCAGCAGTTCTTTCAGTTTTTCGGTGAGTTTACGTCCGAATTCCTGCGCACGGCTTCTGTGGATCAGGGCACTCAGTGCATCCACCTTTTCATTGTTCAGGAGAATATCCATTTTCACGATATCACTGTCACGGAAACCGATCGGTGTATAATCAAAGGAGGCATATCCACGTGTCTGACTTTTCAGTTTATCATAGAAGTCAAATACGATTTCTGTCAATGGTATTTCAAACATCAGTTCCACACGGGTAGTGGTCAGATAGCTTTGGTTCAGCAGGTTACCGCGTTTGCCAAGGCACAGTGTCATGATGTTACCGATATATTCCGGTTTGGTGATGATCTGTGCGCGGATGAAAGGCTCTTCGATCCTGTCCAGTTTGGTAGGATCGGGCATTTCACTCGGGTTGTTAACGGTGATCACCCCTTCACGGGTAGTATGTGCAATAAAGCTTACGTTGGGAACGGTAGTGATAACGGTCTGGTTGAACTCTCTTTCGAGGCGTTCCTGGATGATTTCCATGTGCAGCATGCCCAGGAATCCGCAACGGAAACCGAATCCGAGTGCCTGTGAGGTTTCCAGCTCATAGGTCAGGGACGCGTCATTGAGTTGCAGTTTATCCATACACTCGCGCAGCTCTTCGAAGTCTTCCGTATTTACCGGGTAAATACCGGCGAATACCATGGGTTTTACTTCCTGGAATCCGTTGATACCTTCTGCGCAGGGGTTATTGGACAGGGTGATGGTATCCCCTACTTTTACCTCTTTGGCGCTTTTGATACCGGTGATAATGTACCCTACATCGCCGGTAAACACTTCCTTCCTGGGATCCAGTCCCAGTTTGAGGATACCCACTTCGTCTGCAAAGTATTCTTCGCCGCTGTTAACGAACCTGATTTTATCACCTTTTTTAATGGAGCCGTTGTACACGCGGAAGTAAGCGATAATACCACGGAAAGAGTTGAATACGCTGTCAAAAATCAGTGCCTGCAGTGGTGCATCGTTGCTGCCTTGCGGAGCAGGAATGCGGTTTACGATGGCTTCGAGGATATCTTCGATGCCGATACCGGTTTTACCGGATGCCAGCAGGATATCTTCGTCTTTTACACCGATCAGTTCTATGATCTGGTCTTTTACTTCCTCGATCATGGCGCCCTGCATATCAATTTTGTTGATAACGGGAATGATTTCGAGGTCGTTTTCCAGTGCCAGGTAAAGGTTAGAAATAGTTTGCGCCTGGATACCCTGTGCCGCATCCACGAGGAGCAGTGCGCCTTCACAGGCAGCGAGTGCACGGGATACTTCATAGGAGAAGTCCACGTGACCGGGAGTATCGATCAGGTTAAAGATATATTTTTCGCCATTCTTTGCAGTGTAATCCATCTGGATAGCGTGGCTCTTGATAGTGATACCTTTTTCACGTTCAAGATCCATATCATCCAGCACCTGTGCCTGCATGTCACGGTCAGAAATGGTATTTGTGAATTCCAGTAAACGGTCTGCCAGGGTACTTTTACCATGGTCAATATGGGCAATGATACAAAAATTGCGAATATTCTTCATATGATGTTTTGCTGTTCCGTAGTCCCCTGCAATGTACTGCATGAAACCTTTTCAGCCGGCAAAGGTATTGAAATTAGTTCATTAGTTAATGCGTTTACCAATTATGTTTTGTTATTTGGTTTTTAGGGAGATAGAAACCGCAGCACCGCCTTTTTTTGATATATTACCGGATAAACCTCAACTTTATAGACATAAGGTTAAAATGAGGGACTTACACCCATATTGTTAAATTTTAAAAAACATACATCATGGCATTAGACCAGCAATTTGAAGAAGCAGTAGCGGCCAGCAAAACACTGTCCGAAAAACCGTCGAACGAAATTTTACTGAAGCTGTATGCTTTGTACAAGCAGGGAACTTCCGGCGATGCGGAAGGCGATGGTCCGTCCAACCCTTTTGATTTTGTAGCAAAAGCCAAACACGAGGCCTGGGCGGAGCTGAAAGGTAAAACCAAAGACGCTGCCATGCAGGAGTACATCAACCTGGTGCAGCAACTGAAAGGGTAATTTGCTTTCCGCAAATTACCTTACTTTTGAGATATGATACCTTCCTACACGATAAGCGAAAAGGCTCAACATTACCTGGCACTCGAAGAACAGTATGGTGCACATAACTACCATCCGTTACCGGTTGTACTGGACCGGGGCGAAGGCGTGTTTTTATGGGATGTGGATGGCAACCGTTACTATGATTTTTTATCCGGTTATTCTGCTGTAAACCAGGGACATTGCCACCCGAAAATCATTGCCACGCTGATAGAGCAGGCTAAAAAGCTGACCCTTACCTCCCGCGCTTTTCATAACGACCTGCTCGGGGAATATGCACAATATATTACTTCCTACTTCGGCTATGATAAAGTACTGCCCATGAATACGGGTGTGGAAGCGGTGGAAACAGCGCTGAAACTTTGCCGTCACTGGGCCTATATTGTAAAGGGCATTCCGGAAAACAAGGCTAAGATCATTGTATGCGCCAATAACTTCCACGGACGTACGCTCAATGTGATCTCCTTCAGTACAGATCCTTCTGCCAGAAACAACTTCGGGCCTTTCATGCCCGGGTATGAAGTGATTCCTTACAATAGTCTTACTGCGCTGGAACAGGCGTTACAGGATAAAAACGTAGCAGGCTTCCTGGTAGAACCTATCCAGGGAGAAGCCGGCGTAATGGTACCCGATGAAGGCTACCTTTCCAAAGCACGGCAGTATTGCCAGGATGCCAACGTATTGTTTATTGCGGATGAAATCCAGACGGGGCTTGCCCGCACAGGCAAAATGCTGGCCTGTGATCATGAAAAGGTACGTCCGGATATCCTGATTCTTGGAAAAGCCTTATCCGGCGGCACTTTACCGGTAAGCGCAGTACTGGCGGATGATGAAATCATGCTCACAGTAAAACCGGGCGAACATGGTTCTACCTATGGTGGCAACCCACTCGCCTGCAAAGTAGCTATCACGTCACTACAGGTACTGAAAGACGAAAAGATGGCCGAGAATGCGGCTGCGATGGGTCAGTTGCTCCGCAACGGCCTTACGGCACTGCAATCTCCCTATATTACCACCGTACGCGGTCAGGGCTTACTGAATGCCATCGTGATTAAGCATAATGACCCGGAAGCCGCGTGGGACCTTTGCCTTACTTTAAAAGAAAACGGCCTGCTGGCCAAGCCAACGCATGGCGACAAAATACGATTTGCCCCTCCCCTGTCTATCAATGCCGGACAGATCAACGAGTGTGTGCAGATCATACAAAAGAGCCTCGAACAGGCTTTCAGTTAGCGAATCATTGTATGACAACATCCCACAAAGCCATCCGTAGTTCCGGATGGAAGACAGATTTTTTAATCGGATTTCCCGATGGTCTTTTCCTGTTGTTCTTCGCCACGCAGGTGATGCAGGTATTTCCCATCGAAGTCCAGACTTTTTATACCATTCACCTTTGTATCTGGATAATTGGCGCACTGCTGGTTATGTTCAGCGCTTTCCAGGCCAATAAAGGCGATCTGCAGCACGACAGCGCCCTGTTATCTGACAAAGAAAGAACAAAGCTGCAACGACTGGATATCAACGCCCGCACCATTGCACATATTGAAGAGGAAATGGAGAAGGATGCGCATTCCTGGGAACTGATACTGGAGCAGGAAAAAGTAAAGGAATCAACGTTTAGTCGTTCCCGTGCTATCAAGAGCGGCCTGATGACCGGCTTGTTCTTTTTACTGGGAGGCGCCCTGTCATTGGGCCCCTATTTATCAAACGAAAATTTTACCGCCGCTTCACAAACCAGTATCATGCTGGTTTTCCTGGGGTTAACGGTATTCAGTTTTATAAAAGCAAAAGTCACTGCCCAACGCCCGCTCCCCGTAATTGTGCGTTACTGGTTGCTCGGAGCTGGTATCCTCGCAGGCGCCTGGATACTGCATAAAACCATCTTCTGATATTATTTTTCCGACATAAAAAAGCGGCATCCGAAATAATCCGGATGCCGCTTTTTTATAGATTAATATTATTGACTGCTTTTGGGTGTACGCGTAAACAACACACATAAAAAAGCCACCAGCGCACCAGCGAAAGATAAATACAACGCAGGCTGCGGATGAGGACAATCCCCCATTTCACATCTTGAATAAAGCAACAGGTTCCTGAAAGTCCAGGCCAGCAGGAAACCTATGATAAAAAGGTTGATCCTGGATACCCATTTGTTCTTCACCAGGAAAATACAGATACCAATTACCCCCAGGATGATACACAAGCGGCCAGGCTCTCCATAATTGGAACCTGCACCATTTACGCCGGAAAAAACCAGGTGCCTGCTATCCACGTCTACGGCAGACCATGGGAAAAAAGCGCATACAATTACCAGCAACACTGCCAGTATTCCAATAATAGCTGTCCTGGACATACTTTTCAATTTAGGGAGGCAAAGGTACTCTATTTTGCGCCCGGTTCACAATGCGTACGCAGATAATTAGTATATAAAGTAGATAAATGTTCAAAAGTGCCTTGTCCCTCAGAAATACTATGCGTACGGTTGGGATACGCCATGAACTGGAATTGTTTATTATAACGGATCAATTCATTCAGCAGCATCTCCGCATTCTGATAATGTACGTTATCATCTCCGGTGCCGTGAATGTAGAGCAGGTTGCCTTGCAGATTTTTCGCATAGGTAATGGGAGAACCTTTTACAAAGTCTTCCCGGTTTTCTTCCGGCAGCCCCATATAACGCTCCTGGTAGATGTTATCATAGGTCAGCTGGTTGCCTACTGCGGCAATGGCAATACCCGTTTTATAGATCTCCGGATACTGGAACAGCAGGTTCAGTGTCATAGAGCCACCGCCACTCCATCCCCATACAGCGGTGCGCTGCGGGTCCAGGTAAGGATATTTCTGCAATAATGCCTTGGTGGCCATGGCCTGGTCACGGGCATTGATCAACCCTACTTTGCGGTACACGCATTTGCGCCAGTTGCGGCCTTTGGGCAACGGGGTCCCCCGGTTGTCCATGGAAACATATACATAACCGTCTGCCGCCATATCGCCATCATAAAGAAAGTTGCGGCCCGCGCCGATAGCGTCCAGCGAGGTGGCGCCGGCAGGTTCGCCATAAACATAAAACACCACCGGATATTTCCTGGCAGGATTAAAGTTGGTGGGTTTGCTCATCCAGCCGCTCATGGTAACGCCATCAACGGTCGTTATCTGGAAAAACTCAGGTTTATTGGGTGCACCAGCAGATTTGGTGATGGCATTCAGCACAATATTGCCGTTGCTTTTGTGACCTGGCAGTTCCAGGTTTTCGCTAACTGGATAAGTATAGGCATTGCTGAACTCATGAATAGCCCAGGATCCGTAAGGGGAAATCTTGTATTCATGGGAACCCGGTTCATTGGCGGGCGTGATGCGTTCTGCCTTACCACCGTTGAGTGATACCTTGTAGAGGTATTGCTGGGTGGGGTTTTCCGGTGATGCCAGGAAATAGATCACGTTATTGGCCTCATCAATTTTGGCGATGCTGATCACATCATAGTTACCTGGCGTCAGCAAAGTAGCTTTACCGTCTTCCGCAGAAATATTATAGAGATGACGCCATCCATCCTGCTCACTCACCCAGACAAAGGATTTGCTGTTGCGGATAAAATCCCATCCGGCGATGTTATCATCGTCCCAGCGTGATTTCACATCGATCCAGGCGCTGTCCTTTTCTTCGTAAAGGGAACGGACTTTTCCGCTGGCGGCTTCACAGAGCATGATTTTGCTGTTGTTCTGTTTGCGGTTCAGCTGCTGGATGATGAGGGTATTTTTACCCGGAACCCATTCCATGCGGGGAATGTAATGTTGTTGCTGATCACCGGGAACCTGCATCCAGGTTGTTTTAGCAGTTTGTATATCTGCTACGCCGATGCGACAGGCAGAGGGGCTCTCTCCTGCTTTGGGATATTCTACGGGTACGGTGAAGGAATAGATAGAGTCGGTATTGTCGATCATGAGGAAGTCACGGATCCTGGTGGCATCTATCTGCCAGTAGGCAATGCTTTTGCCATCGGGGCTCCAGCGGAACCCATCGCGGCAGCCGAATTCTTCTTCATATGCCCAATCGAAGGTACCATTGATAAACCGGCGGGTACCGTCAGTGGTGAGCGGCGTGATGGCGCCGGAGGATAAGTCTTCCACAAAAATGTTATGACCGCTTACGTAAGCGGCTTTGCTGCCATCCGGTGAAAGTTTGGCAAACATGAGAGAAGAAGCGGGTTTATCTTTTCCCAACTGCTGTAACTTGCCACTGGCAATGTCTAAGACCCAGTAGTCGCCACGGGTTTCATAGCGCCATACTTTTTTTGCATTGGTATAAAGGAGTATTTTTTTTTCATCTCCCGAAAAATAAAAATCCCTGATGGGCAGGCTATGATAGCTGGCAGCGGGAATCTTTAAAATAGCGGCTTCGCCGGATAACGGGAAGGCTTCGATACCTGCGGGCGTTGCTTTAAAATAAGACTTTCCATCGATGCTCCAACGGATGCCTTTACCGGGCTGGGCCTGCATCGGCAGGCAATACAGCGCCATCAGAATAATAAGTACGGTAAGTTTCTTCATTATGTAAGAATAATTTGCAATGGTAGCCAAATTATGATAGAAAAAAAATGAACAATATGGGAATGGTGGTGTTAATGTGCCGGGCGGTTAACCCAGGAAGATATAAATTATTTTTTTGCCTTTTCTGCTCCGTGGATAAAAAATCACCCTTTAGTTGGAAAAAATGTATTTCTTTTTTTCTATTTTTATGTCAGAATTAATAATTAAATAATGAAAACCAGCCGGTTAGCTAGAGACTAAACCGGGTTATAACAATCCTGCAGAAAAACCATAAGTTATGATTCAGATTACCTTATCTTATAAAAACCGTGAGTACCGTCACTTCGAAGATTCCTCCCTTGCGCAGATCGCAGAAACCACCCGGAGATTACTTTGTGCGTTACTGGAAGACATTTATGACCTGGTTACTAAAGAAGCCGGCCGTTTCCTGATTTACCTGGATCATCATCCAAAGATCGAAGTAGAGGGATTCAGTCATGGCTTAAGAGATCAGATTGAACGCACCCTTCGCGGAGAATCTGCCTATGAAGATGATTATTGAGTAGTACTAAATTGATCGCTCCTGTTATTGTAATATAAAGTATCCTTATCTTAGTTCACAAAATAAGACAAGGCGCATGCAGCTTACCTTCCTTCAGGTATTGGAATTACTGGGCACATTTGCATTTGCTGTTTCGGGAGCCACAGCAGCTATTAATAAATCATACGATGTTATCGGGTTACTGGCATTGGCCTTTGTAACGGCTATTGGTGGCGGAACCATCCGCGACCTGTTGATCGGCGCCACGCCGGTGGCCTGGATGACGGATGAACTCAGCAACTCTGCTATTATTGTAGCCGCGATTATTGCGGCTTTGTTTTTTTCCTATGTAAAAAAACTGAACCGTTTACTCAGCACCTTCGATGCCATCGGTCTGGGCATGTTTACTATTACCGGCATCAACAAAGGATTGGCGGCAGGACTTCCCCTGCCCGTTTGTGTGGCGCTGGGCGTCATTACAGGCACCTTTGGCGGCCTGTTGCGCGATGTGATCAGCGATGAACAACCCATTCTTTTTACCCGGGAAATATATGCCGCTGCATCGATTGCAGGAGGTACCCTTTACCTGGTGGCCGGTCATTTTACCGGCATCTCGGGCGACATTGCTCAGGGTATAGCCGTTACCGTTATAGTTACGATACGATTGGTCAGTCTGCGCCACAACTGGCAACTACCTCGCTTGCGGGCCTAGTACATTTATTTGCCGCTAAATAAAATTTATTATATTGCTGATATGATGGCATTATTTGATAACTACATTGCTTTTGCAACAACGGTATTCATGGGATTACTGGCAATTGTAAATCCTATTTCGGCGATTCCTGTTTTTATGGAACTCACCTCCAATATGGATAAAAAAGCAAAACGGAATATTGCCACCAAGTCAGTATTAATTGCCTTCTGTATCATTCTTGTTTTTAGTGTGGCGGGTAAACTGATTTTCCACGTTTTTGGTATCACACTCGCAGCGCTCCGGGTAACGGGCGGCATTCTTGTGTTTGTGATCGGTTATGAAATGGTGCGGGGGGAAAAAGAAAATAAAGCAGAAAATCCCAAACTGGGTACGCAGCCCATAAAGGCAGACCAGAATATCAGTGTAGCCATTACCCCACTGGCAATGCCCCTGCTGGCAGGCCCTGGCGCCATTACCACCTCTATGAGTTATTCTGCTGCAAAAGATCTAACACATCTTGCCATTGTAATAGGCATTTATGCATTTATATGTTATATCACCTATCTTCTCTTTATTGCAGGTGAGCGCATTGTAAAAATTATCGGCACCAATGTAATGATGGTCATTACAAAAATGATGGGACTTATTCTCGCCGTTATCGGTGTTCAGATGCTCGCATTGGGCCTCCGCGAGCTTTTTAATTTTTAACGGAAATTTTCAGAACAATTTTAAATCGATTCGTGTTATTATTTCAGATGCGGACCAAAGGATTATTTAGGGTAAGCATAAAATGAAAGTATAGCAAAGACGAAAAGTAGCCATCATCCCATAGCGTTAACCCGCTATGATTATCAGACGCATCGGACAAAATCCAAAAACCATTTTATCCTGTCAGAAACTCTTCACGTTGGCGCGTGCAGAGATACTATTGCCCGCTTTAAAAGATTTTTTTTAGTTGAACAACAGGTAAATCCGTTATTGATTACTAGGTGGATGTTATTTGTTCTCTTTTTTTAATAAGAACATAAAAAAATCAATATAGACGGAACAGTTAGCAGAAAAGCCGTCCCGATTCTTCGGGACGGCCATTTTTTTTAGCTTTTCTTTTTGCGTTTGCTGTCTGCGATATCCTTCTGATCATATTCATCTTCATTATACCCTTCCAGCACATTGTTTTTATCGTCGTTCGTTTCCTTTTTAGCACCGCCTTTAGCGGGAGCAACGGCCTCATTCTTACGTTTGATCTCTTTCAGGTCGCGCTTTTCTTCCGTAGTTTTTTTGATCGTCATAAGTCATGGTTTTAATGACTGGCTGCAAAAAAACTGCCGTCTTTACGGGATCAACAGGCCTTCCCTGATTTCATCAGTGGCCGGCGCAATGACCTGGTCGTTTGCATGCAGCGCACCAAAAACTTCTGTAGAATCGTTGTGGTGGTTTCCTTCCTCGATATCCACCCATTTTGTTTGATGGTCTTTTACTACCACCACATACTTCCTTTCGGTAGACATCACCACTGCATTAGCCGGCACCAATAATGCCTGTGCAGATCCTTTCAGTGGCAGCACCACTTCTGTATACATCCCTGCTTTGAGTAAGTGTTTCGCGTTCTGTACATCAATTTCCACAGCTTCTGAACGGTACCGGTCGTTGAGCGTACCCGCCTGCCTGGCGATGGTCCCCTGGAAATGCTCACCCGGGATCGCATTCACATCAAAACTGATCACCGATTGCTGTGCCAGCTGGGCACTATATATTTCCGGTACCTGAAGAATAAGCCTCAGCTTATCTTCCTGCTCCAGCATGAGCATAGGTTTGTCGTCCACTTTGGTATCAGGCCCTACCAGGGCCCCGGGATGAATATTACGTTCCGTAATCACACCATCAAAGGGCGCAGTAACCGTAAGATAGCTGCGATTCACTTCCTGCGCCCGGAAATTTGCCTGTTCACTGTTCATCAAGGCGCTGTCAGCCAGCATGCGGGCCCTGGCCAGTTCCAGGTCATGCGCAGAAATGGTTCCCGGCTCTTCACTGGTGGCAACCGTGCGCTCATAATTATCTTTACTGGAAGCAAACATGGCAGCAGCCTGCAAATATTTTGACTGCGCCGCATAATAGTGCTGTGTTACTTCCGGTGCTTCCAATACCAGCAACACCTGCCCTTTTCTTACTTTGGAACCGCGATCCACTGCAATACTTTTCACAAATCCATTGATCCTCGGATAGATGCTTACCTTCTGGAAAGCCGCCAGCGCGCCAGGCAGCCGTATATTTCCCGCCAGGGGCTGTTGTACCACCGTCGCCATTGTATAATGACGTGCCTCTTTTGTTTCTTTTTTCTTATCCGGCATTGCCGCCGAATTACACGCAGCCATGGCACTCAGAAGAAGACAACCGGATAAGTAATATTTATAATGCTTCATAATTTTATATTTTAATTTAATTCATTGGGTTCGTCAGGCATCAGGGAAGGCGATTGGTAACTGGCTTTCTGCTGGATCCACGCATACACCTGGGGTAAAATGAGTAAGGCCGCCAGTGTGGAGGCAATGAGGCCACCGATCACAGCACGGCCCAACGGAGCGGTTTGGTCGCCCGCCTCCCCGAGGCCACTGGCCATAGGGATCATACCGGCTATCATAGCGAGACTCGTCATAAGGATGGGACGTAATCTCACACCGGCACTCACAATAGCCGCCTTGCGGGCATCCCGGTATTCTACCCTCAGCTTTTCTGCATTGGTCACAATCAGGATCGCATTGGCCACGGATACACCGGTAGACATGATCATACCCATATAGGATTGCAGGTTCAAAGTGGCGCCGGTTAACAGCAACGCAATCAGCGCGCCCGCAATTACCGCAGGAATAGTAGTCAGCACCACCAGCGATAATTTAAACGACTGATAATTGGCCGCCAGCAACAGAAAGATGACGGCAATAGCGATCATCAGACCGTTTTGCAGACTGCCCAGCGTTTCTACGAGCAGGCTGGAAGCCCCTTTCAGTTCGGTGACCAGCCCCTTTGGCGGCGTACCGTTATCCTTAATCGCTTTCTGTACTGCTGCAGTAGCAGCACCCAGATCTTTCCCCGAAATATTGGCACTAACGGTAACGAATCTACGTGGTCCGGCGCGGTCGTATTCTCCCGGCATTTCTGTGGTGGTAAATGTGGCCACATCTGCCAGCACCGGCCTTGGCTGGCCTTTTACCAGCGGAATTTCCTTCAGGTCGTTGAGTGCCGTCATATTGTATTCCGGCACCTGCACCTGTACCTGGTAGGTATAGGCAACTTTTTCATCCAGCCATTGATTCTTTTCGGTGAACCTGCTGGAGGAAGTAGAAGCTGTTACTGAACGTGCCACCTGGTAGATATTCAATCCCATCTGGGCCAGTTTAAGCCGGTCGATATGAATACTGATCACGGGAAAATGCAGTGGCTGCGCAATCTGTACATCACGGAGAAAAGGAATGTCACTAAGCTTACTAACCAACTGTTGCGCATAACCGGAAATCTGCTGCATGTCCTTCCCGGCCACCCTTACTTCTATAGGCGTAGCGGCGCCCTGGCTCATAATTTTCTCCGTGAGATCGATAGGCTCAAAAGACACCCGCATCTCCGGAATACTGGCCGTAATATTCTTCCTTAGCTGGTCTTTCAGCTTTTCAATATCTACTTTATAATCTTCTTCCAGGTTCACCTGCAACACCGCTTCATGGGTACCACTGTTGAAAATATACAGGTTGCTGGTGCCATAACTGCTGGGAATCAAGCCTACATAAGCGGAACTGATGGCTACATGCCCCTCTACCGTGCTGTCTACGATTGCCAGCACCTGGTGCAGACCAGTTTCAGTTCGCTCCAGCCGCGTACCGTCAGGCATGCGTAAACGAAGCTGGAACTGCCCTGCATTAACATGCGGCATCAGGTCCTTCCCTATCCACACATAGCAACCACCCGCCAGCAGCAAGGAACCAATAATATAAACGGTAACGACTATACGGGAATTCTTCATCCCTCCTTCGAGTATACGCATGAAGCCGAGCTTGAACCGCTCAAAGCCCCTGGCTTTTTCCGGATGTTGCTGTTCTTGTTGCAGGTGTTCATTTACTTCTTTTATTTCTTCCGCATCCAGCACCAGACTGGCATGTGCGTGGTGCTGGTATCTATCTTCCTTTAACCACCAGTTTGCAATAACCGGTACTAAGGTTTGTGCGGCAAAGTAAGAAGCGATCATGGCAAAACCGATCGACAGCGACAGTGGCAGGAACATGGCGCGCGGTACACCTGTCATGATAAAGGAAGGTGCAAAAACCGCCAGGATACATAACAAAATCAGCAGCAGCGGAAAAGCAATCTCCTCACAGGCATCATAGATCGCCTGCCGTTTGGATTTACCCATTTCCAGGTGCTGGTGAATGTTCTCAATGGTCACCGTGGCCTGATCTACCAGGATCCCGATGGCCAGCGCCAGCCCGCTCAGTGTCATGATATTGATGGTTTGTCCGGCTAGTTTCAATCCCATCACGGCACATAATACGGCCACCGGAATAGTCACCACTACCACCAGGCAACTCCGCAGATCCCGCAGGAACAGCAACACCATCAACCCCGTGAGCAATGCACCCAGGGCCCCTTCTGTAATGAGGCTTTTCACCGCATTGATCACAAACACCGACTGATCAAATTCGTAAGATACTTTTACATCATCGGGCAACAGGCTTTGCATTTCCGGGATCTTTGATTTCAATGTTTTTACTACATCCCAGGTAGATGCATCCGCCGTTTTCACCACCGGGATATATACAGACCGTTTACCGTTTACAAGGGCGTAATCTACTGTCACATCAGTAGCATCCGCTACCCTGGCTACATCACGGATAAACACATTATTGTTGCCATTGGTCACAATAGGAATATCACCGAAATCGGCCACCTGTTTTTCGAGTGAATTAATAGTGGTCACGAACATGGTGTTATTGATCCGGATATTGCCGGAGGGCGTCATCACATTGTTTTTCGCGATGGCTTCCACCACTTCGTCTGCACTAAGATTGAAGCTGCGGAGTTTCTGCGGATCTACGTTCACCACTACCGAACGGGAATTGGCGCCAAACGGCGGTGGTGCCGATAAGCCGGGCACCGAGGCAAACATAGGCCGGATACGGGTGGCAGCGAGGTCATATATTTCCTTCAAAGACTTCTTCGGACTGCTGAACACCAGCTCTCCCACCGGTAAAGACGATGCATCGAAACGCATTACCTGCGGCGGCAATGCACCCGGTGGAAAAAACTTCATGGCCCGGTTTACCTGTAAAGCCACCTGGGCGGAGGCTTCCGCCATATCTGTATTCTCATAAAAAGTGAGTTTTAATAACGTTAACCCCTGTATGTTTTTAGTGGTAATATTTTTCACCCCATTCACATACAGGAACTGATCCTGTAGCCTGGTGGCAAAAAAACCTTCCATTTGTTGCGGCGACATGCCCCCGTATGGCTCTATCACATAGATAGTAGGCAGGTTCAGTTTGGGGAAGATGTCGATGGGTATATTGAACATAGACAGCAAGGAAAAAAGCAGCAATCCGCCGGTGATCACGACCACCGCGATGGGCTTCTTCAATGCCGAAGACACAAATGACATAATAGTAGCGTTTAGTTCAGATCAGGTAAAAGTTGTGACATCGTGTTGCCTGCATAGGCGGCGCGAAACAGCGCCTTCCAGGCGGCATCGCGGGTTTGCACCAGGTCTGTTTCCGCGCGGTTAAGTACAAACAGCGCTGTCGTTACATCGATGATGTTCGCAAGGCCTCCTTTGTACAAAGCCATTTTCTGCCGGGCGGCAGCCCTGGCGGCCCCCAGCTGCAAAGGCAGTTCCCGGAGCTTTTCCCTGGATGTCTGTATATCCGCCTGCGCCTGTTGCAGCAAGCCATTCAGTGTAGTACGGGTGGTTTCCAGCTGTTGTTCGGCCACTACCGATTTGTATTGTTGTACCGCTACTTTTTCATGGGTACGTTTCAGGTCTGTCAGGTTATATGTAATCCCTAAACCGAGCAGGTAATTGTAACGGCTGTATCCCAGTCCGCTCCAGAGATTCTTATCATATACGTCATTGAATGATCCGCTGGAACCGCGCATCCATCCGGCTGCCATGAGATTTACTTTTGGCAGCGTGGATTTCCGGATCACATCGGCGGCGGCACGTTGCTGTTCATACACCGCGTTGTAGTATGCCAGCATAGGATGGGCGGAGAGGCTGTCAGGGATCTCTTCCCCCAGCAATACCGGCAGTCGCTGATTGGAAATGGTATCCGCGCTGATCTGTAGCGTATCCAGCCCGGTGAAAATACTGAGCTGAATGCGTACCTGGTTGTAGTTATTCTTTATATCCAGCCATGTCAGTCGCGCTTTGGATAATTCTGCAGCGGCTACGGCACTGTCCACACCAGGTTTCAGGCCATGTAACACGGTAGCGGTAACTGCTTTCAGTACTTCGGCATTACGCTGGATATTATCTGCCGCGATTTGCTGCAAGGCATAGAGCCGGAGTAATTCCAGGTAATTTTGTATCACGGAGACGGTCAGTTGGTTTGCCGTATTATTAAGATCGGTTTGTTGTACGTTGAGTGAGCGGGCCGCCTGTTGCTGTTCACTGTGATAGGCGCCAAAGTTATAAATCTCCCATTGCATAGCTGCCATGGCGATATTACCACTCATCAACGCATTATTGTTTTCCGCACGGATACCACCGGAGGTAGATGGAATCATTCCCATCGTAAAATAGGAACCATAAATACTGTTATCTGTGCCGGCGTCCAGTTGCTCATGCAGTTTTATAGCCGGATACCAATTGTGTTTAACGTCAGTAAGACTGGCCTGCCCGGCATTTACCTGGGCCTGTTTGGCCTTGATAGCAGGGTAATGCGCCAAAGTAAGCGCAATAGCCCGCTGCAGCGAAAAGCGTTCCGCTGCAGATTGTGCGAACAAAGAAGTGAAGGGAAAAATACATAGCAACCACCAACACGACTTCTTCGCGATCATATGTAAGTTCATAAATCGCTAAAAAGAAAATGAAATAAATAGAGTGTAAAAACGGGTTACTATGCGGTTGGGGGGCCTCGCCAGCTTCTTAGCGGCGTAGGTACGCTGAGGTAGGGGTTAAAGTAATAACCACCAATGGTTTTGTCTACATAAATAAAAGAGGCGGTAACGGCATCCAGCAGAACCGGGGATACTTTTTCATGCCCGTAACTGTCGTTGATGCCTACCGGGCGGCGTTTGAAACGGTTGACCGTAGCCCGGAAACGGGGCGACTTTACAGCGGCCTGGAAAGTCACCCCATTATTTGCCGCATGAATATCTGCCAGCACTTTCTTTTGTACCAGGGTACTATGCCCCTGCGCCTGTGGCAGGATCATCACCGCGATCAATACAAAGAATAAATGCCGGAATAATTTCATGTGGTACACTGTAATGAATTTACTAAGATATTGAATCCATTGGATTTTTCTATCTATGGCTATGCTTTTTTAACGGGATTTTAATACACTAGAAAAAGCAGATCAGGCAGAGTTCTTCCATTTTCAGCATGGCATTGGCCAGGCGAAAATCCTGCATATTGAAGCAGGCGAAAGACTGGTATTCATCCAGGCTGGTGCCTACGGCAACTATTTTCAGTTCGTACGCTTCCAGTTGTTCATTCACAAAATCAAGGATGCCTTTGGCAAAATCCTCTTCTGCCATGATTGCCTGAAAGGTGGCAGCATCCGGTGCTTTCAGCTCTACACCCGCCACCTGCAAGGGAAATAGTTCGTTAAGCGCTAAAATACCGTTGTCGGCAAACTCCTGCCATTCAAATTCTACGACATTGCCGGTAGCAGATAATGCGGCGTAAACTTCCGACCAGATAATGGTTACATCGGGTACCACAATTTCCGGGAGCTTACTGATCAGTTCTTCTGCATCCTCTTCCGGGAAGATGTCGAGGAACAGTTGTTCCAGTGGCTCACGGGCATTGGACAAACTATGCAGGTTATCCAGCATTTTTAATTCATGAATCAATGTGGACCAGCGAAGCTCCAGTTCATCCTCATCTTCCTCGGTCATGTCATCGGCGATCAGCACGGCTTTATCATGCAGCTTATAATCATCCAGTCTGTTCTTGCGGATATGCAGTCCGTTGCCGAAAGAAAGCTCATAAGAGGCACAATTCAGGAAGGCGGTACCAATGAGTACCTTGTCCATGAATATTTCGTGTACCACGCTTTCTTTGGTATCTATATGCGAATAACCGGTTTCCTTTCCGTAGGTCTGTGTTAACCAGTTGAAATCTTCACGTGAAATAGCAGGTATTTGTTCTGGCATAAAATTTAATCCGGTGAACAGCAAAAGTAGTTAAATTACATACGGGATGTACCCGTGTGAAGAATCAATAAAAAAATTATTATGGAAAAACGGAAACTGGGAAAATCCGGGCTATTGGTAGCCCCGCTCGCCTTTGGCGGCAATGTTTTTGGCTGGTCGGCCAACGAATCCACTTCTTTCTCTTTGCTGGATGAATTTACCGCCTCCGGTTTTAACCTGGTCGATACGGCAGATGTGTATTCACGTTGGGTTCCGGGGAATACAGGCGGCGAATCTGAAACGATTATCGGTAAGTGGATGCACCAACGCGGCAACCGCGACAAAGTGATCATTGCTACGAAAGGCGGGGCGGATATGGGCAATGGTAAGAACGTCACAAAGGCTTATCTCCTGAAAGCCGCAGAAGATTCGCTGAAGCGGTTACAGACAGATTATATCGACCTGTATCAAACCCATTATGATGTGGAGTCCACACCGGTACAGGAAACGCTCGAAGCGTATGACACACTTATAAAAGCAGGTAAAGTAAGGGCTATCGGCGCTTCCAATATGAGCGCGGCCCGTTTGAAAGAGAGCCTGGAGTACAGCGAAAAAAATGGCTTACCCAGATATGAAACGTTCCAGCCGGAGTATAATCTCTATGACCGGGCACAATATGAAAGTCAGTATGCGACGCTCTGCGAAGCGAATGATCTTGGCGTCATCAATTATTATTCATTGGCCAGTGGCTTTCTGACCGGTAAATACCGGCGACAGGCCGACAGCAGTAAGAGTGGCGCACGTGGGCAAACAGCATTAAGCTACCTGAACGAAAAGGGTCTCCGGATCCTGGCAGCACTGGACCAGGTGGCAGCAGCGCATCATTCCACGCCGGCTGGTGTGGCGCTGGCCTGGTTGCTGACACGCCCGGCAGTAGCAGCGCCTATTGCCAGCGCTACCAGTAAGGCACAATTACACGAACTGATGAACGGCGTGCAATTACAGCTGGATGCAGCTTCGATAGCACTACTCGATAAAGCAAGTGAATAGTTTCGGGGTTTAAATAAAACAAACAGGGAAGGTTTTCAGACCTTCCCTGTTTGTTTTATGCTGTTGTATCTTTACAAGCGGAATTTCAATCCTGCATTCACCCCCAAACCACCGATGTTAATATATGATTTCAGGTCATTGGAAGCGCTGTTGTTATCTTTATAAATGACTTTGCTTCCCTGCTGATTCACTGGTGTATTGGAGTTTTTGTCGAGCGTAGTCTGGTATTCGGTGTTCTTTTCCGCTACCGACAGGTCGTTGAGCGTACGACCAGGCAACGGTTGTACCACGGCGCCTGTTGTACCATTGATGAGCGTATTCGTTTCATTGTATTGGGTAATCTCTTTCTCTTTGCTGCGCACCGGAACATTCCGGTATTCTGTTTCCACGAATATATCAAAGCGGGAACCTGCCCTGAAAGACACACCCAGCGCGCCCTGGAAGCCGATGGTAACATTAGGCTTGATTTCTTCCTTTCTGCTGATAGCGGTAGCTACCTGTGTGCCAACCGGGATACCGGCGGGAGTAGACAACTGGCTGGCATCTGTTTCAATATACAGACGACCCCATAAAGGTACCACCACGCCAAAACGTACATATGGATTAATTTTTTCCAATCCCGGACTTACTACCAGGCTGGGTGCGAAATCCACCGCATTTACATATCCATGCGATTCCACATGTCCGAGTTCCTTACCAGAACCGGCCAGGGTAGTGAGTTGGCGGGTCATCAGGTTTTTCTTGCTGTGGAAATAATTGAACGTTCCCTCTACGGCCAGGTATTTATTGATGTTGTAACCAATGGAAAGTCCCGCTCTGAAACCCTCTCCATAAGAGCCGGTGAGTACTTTGCGGGCCAGGGTATCAAGTCCTGTACCGGGCGTCAGTTGTGTATGCAGATCCTGCGGCGGATATGGACCAACGTTAGGAAATTGTCCGGGAGACACGCTAAAAAAATAGCCCCCGGCTACTTTCAGATAAAATTTAGAATGAGAAGATGAGGAGGTGCTGGAATTGTCCTGAGCTTGCGTACTGATAGTTGCAGTTAAAAGCAGCGTGGTTGCTCCTAACAGGAATAGTTTTTTCATATGCAATGGTTTTGGTGTTGTATAACAATCTATTGAAAGTTAACAAATTATTAGCACATAACCATCACTCCAACTATTAAACTAAAAAGCTTCCGCCAGGGACAGGTAGAGTCCTTTTTGTCTTGGCTCACCGCTCCGTTTTTCTCCTACGGCATAGTCTATACGAATAGTAAGCCTGGCATTTTCATCATAGAAATAACGGATCCCCACCCCACCGCTGGGTTTAAAACCACTGAAATTAAAATCGCGGTTAGCAAACACCGAACCTGCACCGGCAAACGCAGCCAGCGCAAATTTAGGTTTGATATCTACAAACCAGATATGGATCCTCATTTTAGGATCTACCAGGTAGCGGTATTCCGCCTGTCCTGCGAGATAATTCTGGTTACGGTACCTGCCGGTATAGTAACCGCGCATGATCAGGTCGTTGCCCATTTCAGGCAAGAGGTAAAAGGGCAGATCGTTGCCTTGCAGGCTGTTGAAAATGCCATTAAAACCAAGGGTGCTTTTCCGGGAGATGGAAAGGAAATGGGTACCCTGTGCTTCCATTTTAAAAAGCGGATGCTTGCTCAGGAAAGCCGGTGCATAGGCCAGGTTGAGTTTGAACCACCAGCCATAACGGGTAAAATTCTCATTATCCCGGTTATCAAAGATGCCGGTCAGCCCCAGGAAGGTAACATATCCACCCTCTTTATCTACCAGCGGCATCGTGGTATAAATACCTTTGTCGTCGCCACTGCTGTAGGTATCTCGTTGATACAAGACCGACGCGCCTGCATAGAAGTGCCCGGTGATGCGTCGTTCGCCTTCTACCTGTACTTTATACCGGGTATTGTTTACCAGTGAACGGGTATCATAATGGGTGGTATCTCCTATGCCAAAGAAGTAGAGCGGATAGTTATGATAACGGAGATTACTTTTAAAATGCCAGGTATTGCTGCGGGTCCAGATATTGGCCTTGAGATCAATCTTAAACTGGTTTTCTGTAGTAATCGCTGGGATCAGGTTCAGGGTTGAATTACGGGTACTGCGGTCCGGGTTACTGTTATCTGTGTAAAAGGAATAGAGCATAGCTGCTCCAATCTCCAGTCCCTTTTCCTGTGAATACCCCAACACCGGTAAAGGGAAAAAACTGCGTTTGCGTATCCCTACGCTATCGTATATCCCTGTCCGTGAAGAAGGGGCTGTTTTTATAACGCTATCCTGCTGAGCCTTTACACCTGATGCCAATAAAATTAATAAAGCCGTGATATGGAGGTTTTTACACATAGGCTGCAAATGTAAAGATTTTAGCGAAGCCGATCACATTCTACAACCGGCTCCCCTGAAATCACGGCCTGTCGGAGTGGCCCAGGCTTTTTTCCGGATTTACGTGGTCCCGTACCAGTTGTTTCAGGAACTTTATTTCCGGGAAATGACCGGCATCTTTACGATCAAAAATCTTTTCCTCATTGAGCCAGATGATATAAGACCCGCCGGTTTCACTGGGACGGAGGGTAACACCACCCAGATCTTCGGTAAAGGTAGTCAGCAGCTCCTGGGCCATGTAAGCGGCGCGCAGCAACCAGCCGCATTTAGGACAATACTCTATCGTAATAACTGGTTTCATATGCCTTGATTTAAGAAGGCCTGTCACACATGATAAATTTATCAGGGCAGACCGGGAATAAACTTTAGCGAAAGATACAACGGGAATCGGTTTAAAGCCATATAACACTAAATTCATTTTTTCCTGCCCTACTTTTTTGTCAAGTTCCTTTGAATCGTGGCACATTATCTTTAATTTTAACCTATGTTAAAGTGGACCGTCCCCGAATCGCTCCACCCTTGTCACTGCCAACACCTTTATATATGCTGCCGGCCAGTCCTTTGAATAAGAGCGTTTTAATCCCACTTTACCTGCTGCTACTGTCCACTGCGGTGACGGCGCAACAGGCTATCAACGACAGTCTCCAGATCCAGCTTAGTTCCCATACAAAAAACGATACCACTAAAGTAAAAATACTGAACCAGCTCGCCAGGAGTCATTTTGCATCAGACGTTGCTGCCGCTGCGAAATATGGCGCAGAAGCGCTGCACCTGAGCGACAGCCTCCACTATGCCCCCGGAAAAATATGGGCCTGGCGTAACCTGGCCCTGGTGGAAAATACCAAAGGTCACCTGGATCAACAGATGCAGCTGACCCTCAATGCGCTGCGACTGGCAGAAACACTGGGCGATTCCTATACACTGGGCGTACTCAACAACGATGTGGGTAACATCTTCACAGAACTAAATACACCACGGGATGCACTCGTTTATCTGAAAAAGTCGCTCGCCATCAAGTTAAAAAGAAATGAAAAAACAGAGATCGCCAAAACACTCAACAATATTGGTTCTGCTTACATCGCGCTGAAAATACCAGATTCAGCGATGCTGTTCCTGGAGAAGGCAGAAAAGCTGAAACTGGAACTAAACGACCAACGCGGCCTGGCCTTTACCTATGAAAACATGGGCATTGTAGCGATGCTGCAACACCGGTACAATGATGCCCTCCGTTTCCATCAATTGTCTGCCACCTATTACAAGAATGCCGGCAATTTGCCCGGCGTGGTGAAGTCGAGCCTGAACCTGGCAGAGATACAAACGAAGCTGGGTGATCTGAAAGGTGCAGAGAAGAACCTCGAAAAAGCCCGCCTCCTGAATGATACCCTGGGTAATGTCAAAAACGAAATGATCTATTTCAAGATCCGTTATGAACTGGACTCCGCCCGGAAAGACTTTGTATCCGCCTTTGCCAGCTACAAAGAATTCAGTAGCCGCAATATCGATTTCTTTAATGCAGAAAAAGGCCGGCTGATTTCCCGATCCCAGGAAAAATACGAATCGGAGAAAAAGCAACGGGAAAATATCCTGCTGAAAAAAGAACAACACATGCACCTGGCTACGATTCAACAGCAACGGGTGCTGGTGCTATCTGCTGCCGCACTGTTTCTCGCGTTGCTGCTGATCACGGTGATGGTGTACCGGCTTTATAAACGGCAACAGGAACTCTACCTGGAGCTGAATAACAAGAACCGGGAAGTATCCATGCAAAACCGCATCATCCTTGAGCAGAACGCCACCCTGGAAAATCTGAACCAGGTAAAAGACAAAATATTTTCGGTCATCTCCCACGATCTCCGCTCCCCGCTGGCCATCCTGGAAGGACTGCTCTTTTTGCTGAAAGATGAAAAAATAGATCCCGTACAGTTCCGCATCTATACCGATGAATTATGGAGAGACGTAAAAAATACGGCCTACATGATGGACAATATGCTGCAATGGGCCAGCAACCAGATGAAAGGCATCGGTGTAAAAGCAGATGACTTCGATGTAACGCTGGTATTAAACCGGGAATTTGAATTGCTCCAGACGCTGGCAAGACAAAAAGAAGTGAAACTCTCTCATGAGTTGAACAAGGCCATTATGGTATATGCTGATCCGGATATGATCCGGCTGGTATTACGCAACCTGATCAATAATGCTATCAAGTTTACTCCCTCCGGTGGAGAAGTACTGATTACTGCCATCCAGCATAGCGACCTGGCGGAAATCACGGTGAAAGACAATGGTACCGGTATCCCCGTAGAAAATCAACACCGGATCTTCTCTAACATCTACTACTCTACTACCGGCACACGGAATGAAAAAGGATGCGGCCTTGGCTTACATCTGTCAAAAGATTTCGTGGAACGCAACCACGGACAGATCTGGTTTAACAGTATGCCCGGCAGCGGCAGCAGCTTTACTTTTACCGTTCCCTTATCGGAAGAACCTGAAATTAACCCCCGCGCCTATACGGTAGTGGTACAGGATCATCCACTGGGCGGCGTAAGCGTATTAAGACGATAATCAGGCCAGCCGGAATGCAGTGGTATGCTTTATTTCCGTCATCACAAAAGAACTGTGCACCTGCCCTATATTTTCTATGGCCGCCAGTTTATTCGTCAGGAAATACTGGTAACTGCGCATATCATTTACCACTACCTTCAACAGGTAATCATACGTGCCGGCCACATGATAACATTCCATCACCTCTTCCATCTTCCCCATAGCCGTTTCAAACTTTTTAATGAGCGGCTGCGAATGCAGCTGTAACGATACATTACAGAAGGCCACCAGCGTTTTACCGGCTTTTTCGCCATGTAACAGGGTCACATAGCGCTTGATAATCCCGCTCTTCTCGATCTTCTTTAACCGTTCATAGGTAGGGGTAACAGACAACCCTATACGATGTGCAATTTCCTTTGTATTCAGACGCGCATCTGTTTGCAATACATCCAATATTTTACGGTCGGTGCTGTCCAGTGTATCCATGGTAGTTATATTTATCTGCTGAATAATAGTTAGCTGGCACTAAACAGTGCTAGATATCTGATTTTCAGATAAAACTAGTATATATTTTCTAAATACACCACTCAGGCAGTTCTATTCAATTACCAATACCTACTTTCGCAGCATCATACACCTGTAAAAAACGATTATGAAAAAGTACCCGCTGGCGGCTGCGGATGCAGCTGCGTTGAATGAACTGTTAGCGCAGGTACAAACCCGCACCAAAGATTTCCTGGGCTATCCTGTATCGAAAGATTTTGATTATACTCCCCTCCTGCCTTTTCTGCAATATCCGCTGAACAACCTGGGCGATCCGTTTGTACCGGCTACTTACGCCGTAGGATCCAGGGAGATGGAGAAATACGTGGTATCCTTCTTTGCAAACCTCTTCCGGGCGCCGGAAGACGATTGGTGGGGCTACGTCACCAATGGCGGCTCCGAAGGCAATTTATACGGTTTATACCTGGCCCGTGAGCTGTATCCCAAAGGCATGGTTTATTACTCAGAGGCAACGCATTACAGCGTACAAAAAAACCTGCATCTCCTGAATATGCCGGGTATCATTATCCGTACACTGCCCAATGGTGAAATAGATTATGAGGACCTGGAAAATACCATCCGTATGAACAGGCATCTGCCGGTGATTATGCTGGCCAATATTGGTACCACCATGACGGAAGCAAGGGATGATGTCAAGCGCATCAAAAGTATCCTGAAAAATCTGGCGATACACCATCACTATATCCATGCAGACGGTGCGCTGTCCGGTAGCTACAGCGCTTTCCTGGATCCCCGGCCGGCCTTCGACTTCGTGGACGGCGCCGATAGTATCGCCATCAGCGGGCATAAATTTATTGGCTCTCCGATTCCCTGTGGCGTAGTAGTGGCCAGGAAATCGAACCGCGACCGCATTGCCCGGTCGGTGGCCTATATCGGCAGTATGGACACCACCATTACAGGATCGAGAAACGGACATAGTCCTTTGTTTCTATGGTATGCTTTGAAAAGCCTGGGTATCGACGGCTTACAGGAAAGAGCCAGGCACAGTTTGGAAGTAGCAGCCTACGCTGTAGAACGGCTGAAAGAAAATGGTATTCCTGCATGGCGCAACCCCGATGCTATTACCGTGGTGTTCCCGGATCCTCCTGTCAGTATCCGCCGTAAATGGCAACTGGCTTCGGAAAACGGGTGGTCGCATATTATCTGTATGCCTAATGTGAGTAAAGCACAGATCGATGAATTCATGGAAAGCCTTATCAGCGCCTTCGAAATGGCGTGATCATTTCCCTTCTGCAATGGCCATAATTTCGGTATTGAGCGCCCTGCGCATGAGTCGCTCCGTTTCCCGGTTGGCCAGTGGCATGAGTAACTGTACCTTAAATTGTACAAAGTCTTTCTTGATCTCGATTGTTTTCAGGGAAAAACTTTCCGGGGCAAAACTTTTCGCATACGCATCTAGGGAAGCCCTGAGCCGGTCTTCCAGACCACGGATCGTAAAAGGATGTTTGTGATCCAGTTCAAATTCGAGTGTCAGTTTTCTGATATTCTGTTTGGACTGGTTCAATACAATAGAAGTAAACACCACCGAATTAGGAATAATAACAATATCATCGTCTTCGTTCTGCAACACCACGTTGATGAGTGTAATATCCAGCACTCTTCCTTTCACATCGCCGATACGCACATGATCACCGAGCGACAACTGGTCAGAGAACATAATGATAAGGCCATTGATCATATTGGTGATATAATCTTTGGTAAGCAGGGCCAGGGCTGCTGCCACGATAGTGATGCTGGTGACGAATTTCAGCGGGTTCACACCAAAAAAGAAGGTGATGGCCAGCAGCAGGAAGATCGTATTTAAGACAGAAGAGATACGGTTGATGCCGAGAATAAAATTGTCTTTCTCGATAGGTTTGTGACGGTTCCTGCGGGTATACCAGGAGAGAATCACCAGCCAGGCAAGGGAAATCATTAGGTTGGCTCCCAGGAAAAAGCTAAGTGCATTCGTCAGTTTAAACAGCCATACAAATTTATCGTAGACGGGTGGGTGTTCCAGGTTAAAATAAACAATGCCCAGGTAAACCAGCAGTTTTATCAGGAAAATCATCCTTTCCCTGCGGTTAGTGTTCTTATAGGTTTTGTCGGTTACCATCATAGCTCTTCATACTCGCTTTGCCGCGAAGGTACAACCGACATTTGATTTTGAGCTGTTATCAGGGTGGTTATTTCATTTTATCGAGGATATCTTCCCAGATAATCCGGGCGATCTGCTCTGTTTCCACGGTACGGATGCTGCCTTCCAGGGTATCTTTGTGATCGGCGGTGAAAGTATTGCTGCGGGGTTCATATTCATCCAATACATGTTCACTTACATCGGGGATCACCTGGAAAGCGGTTTCGGTAGCGCCTTTGTCGATCGTAATGATCAAACCATAAGGTTTACCTCTGATAATCACAGTAACGCTGTGCTTTTCCATAAAATAACAGCTGCAACAGATATACCACAAAAAAAGACCGGTGCTGTGTAGTCACCGGCCTTTTTGTATATATTGGAAGGATAAAAATGATCCCGGATATCCGCTGATCAAGCCGTAGCAGCTGATTTTTTACGTGCAGCTGACTTTCTTTTGGGAGCTGCTTTTTTAGCAGTCGCTTTCTTCGCAGTTGCTTTTTTTGCCGTTGCTTTTTTTGCCGTTGCTTTTCTTCCGGGAGATTTCTTTGCTGCAGCTTTTTTAGGCGCCGCTTTCTTCGCCGTGGCCTTTTTTGCAGCTGCTTTTTTCGGAGCTGCTTTTTTGGCCGCTGCTTTTTTAGGCGCAGCCTTTTTCGCTGTTGTTTTCTTCTTTGCCGCCGCTTTTTCAGGTACCTTCGCTCCCTCTGCCCTGGCTTCAGATAAGCCAATGGCGATAGCTTGCTTAGGATTCGTTACTTTCTTGTTGCTTCTTCCACTCTTTAGTTTTCCTTCATGCATTTCGTGCATACTTCTTTCTACTTTTTTTTGCGCTTTTGCAGCATATTTTGCCATGATAAAAAAATTTATATGGGTTTAAAAAAAGAGTAACAGCGCTATAAAAACAAAATACAAGCCATGGAAAACAACGTATTCCAACGCAAAAAGTGTAGAACTGACAGGGAAAGTGTGTTAAAAATTCTATGGATTGTGGAATCAATTGCCCCATTACTTTACCACACTCAGCGTAAGAGCGCCTCCAGCGTGGATAATATGTGATGGCACATATCTTGTTCCGCCATATCGTAAATGTTTAACTACTATCACTAAAAACCTCAGGATTATGGAAGACATCAGATATCAACATGCCACGCCGGTTCAACATGCACCTGAAAAAAATCCGGATCAGAAAAGTAAGCACAGTAAACGCGGATTTGCTTCTATGGACCCTGAACAGCAACGTGCCATTTCGAGAGAAGGTGGAAAAGCAGCGCATCAGCAAGGTGTTGCCCATAAATTTACTTCAGAAGAAGCCCGTGCAGCAGGTAAGAAAGGCGGTGAAGCCGTTAGCAGAAACCGTGAACACATGGCGGCTATTGGCCGGAAAGGTGGCACAAACCGTGGAAAAAAGAAAAGTAACGTCGAAACCAACAACGATAATCAGCAATAAACCGGTCACGCGGGTTATTGCAAGTATAAGGGACCAATGGTCCCTTTTTCTGTTTGTACTGGTCCCTGTTATCCCATTCTTTCTTATATTTATCGCTTTTTGAACCTATGAAAGCAAAAAGGCGCTGGATTTATCTTATCCTCATTTTATTGAATATTCCCCTGGGACTGGCCACCAGATGGGCGCCCCAATATTTCCCGGAAATTATACGGATCTATGGCGGCGATGTATTTTCTGCCACCTGTATCTTCTTTGGTATCCGTTTTCTGTACCCGGTTACCCCCTTATGGAAAATAGGGATCGCCAATTACCTGGTCTGTTTCCTCATCGAAGTACAGCAGCTGTACCAGGCGGAATGGGCGGTCAGATTCCGTAACACCCCTGCAGGCATCCTGCTCGGACACGGATTTCTGTGGAGCGATTGTGTATGTTATGCGGTGGGTACCGTGATTGCACTGGCGGTTGCCTGGCTTGTGGAAAGAATAATTTGACCTATATTTATTTATAAACCCTGCACTATGCTGTTATTGATAAAAATACTGATTGCATTTGTAATGCTGGAACATCTGTATATCCTATGGTTTGAGATGTTTGCCTGGACTACCCGTGGTCCTAAAGTATTCAAACAATTGCCTAAAGAACTGTTTCCACCCACCAAAGCACTTGCCGCTAACCAGGGTTTGTATAATGGTTTCCTGGCCGCCGGACTGGCCTGGACCTTCTGTATTTCAGATCCGGTATGGGCTTTAAGGGTAGCGATGTTTTTCCTGGGCTGCGTAGCAGTAGCGGGCATCTATGGCGCACTTACTGCCGATAAAAAGATCTTTTTCGTACAGGCATTACCGGCGTTGATTGCACTGGTGCTTATTTTGCTTTATTAAAGAAATCCTCATGATTCACGAATCAGACATACGGATAGGTAACTATGTATCCTACTTTGATTACAACATGGAGGAAACAGCGTTCGTTGTGGAAGGTATCCTCGCCGGTTTTATCTATAACTCCGGCCTTCCCCGCAGCAAGCTGCCCTTTGAAAAAGTAAATCCGGTAGTGCTGGATGTATACCTGCTGTCGAGGTTTGGTTTTATCAAGGGAGATCCCGAATATGGCGAAGATGTGAATGTATATTCCCTGAAATATAACCGGCTGCACAGCGTGCATGTGCGCCATGAAAACGACACCTTCCAGCCGCTTACCGATGCGGCAGAGGGTCTGGTGGCTTATGGGCGACCCATTGTGCATGTACACCAGCTACAGAATCTTTTCCATGCAGTTACGCGGGACGACCTTACCTTATTTGAGTAATAACTTTATTTCCACTTCTCCGGTTTAAATAATACGGTACCATCTCCCTTCAATACCCAGGCGGTGACCGGGTTCACATGGTATCCGCCCATATCCGTGCCCCTGGCCTGGATCAGTTGTTTCATGGTAGGCTGCCGGTAACCGGTATCATCTACCGCCAGGCTCATGATCTCTGTGGGTTTGCCGTCCCAGTACCAGAGATGCCGGAAATAGGTATGCGCCTTGTCGAGTACAGGCTCCTGCAGCACCGCCTTTTGCCAATGCTTTCCAGCGTCGGTGCTGATTTCCACACGGTCTATTTTTCCTCTTCCGCTCCAGGCGATGCCTCTTATCTCTATCCAACCTTTTTCCACCTGTTGCGGAAAAGACGGATAGGTAATAATAGAGCGCGCATCCATATCAAAACTGAACTGCCGGATCTTATGATCCCGGATCGTTTCCGTGTATTTGGAAGTCTCTTCCCTGGTCATAAAGGGCTGATCCGACAATTCTATGCGCCGGATCCACTTTACATTGGTATTACCTTCCCATCCCGGCAGGAATAACCTGGCGGGATAGCCCTGCTCCGGGCGGATCGCTTCCCCATTCTGGCCATAGGCAATCATGGCATCTTTCCAGCCCTTCTCCACGGGAATACTCCGTGTCATCACAGCAGCATCGGAGCCTTCTGCCAGGAACCAGGTGGCCTTGGGATGCACGCCTACTTCCCGGAAAAGGGTGGAGAGCATCACACCGATCCATTCACTCTGACTGGTAAGTCCACAAATTTCCTGCGGCGTCATCGTTTCCTTGCCCGTTCTGAAATTACCTGAACATTCTATAAAGGCGATACGGGAAACTGCCGGAAAACGCTTTAAATCACGCAGGGAAAACACCATAGGACGTTCCACCATGCCGTGAATCAGCAATTCATATTTTTCCGGATCAATGCGTGGCACGCCGGCGTGGCTCCTTTCAAAATGCAGGTCCGATGGTGTAATAATACCATACAGATCCTGTAAAGGCGTCCGGGAAGAAATATCGGAAGGCTTTTTTACCGGCTGCTCAAACGGAGAGCGCGTACCCAGCTTACCGGGGAGTGTACCGGTTATTTTAGTCGGGTCAGTATATAATTGCGTAGAATCGTTGGCGTCAGGCAGCGTGCCTTTGTCGACTCCGGGAACCTTACCTGTTCCGCCACCAGCGGGTTGCCCGCCACGTTGTACACCGGATGCGCCCATCAGCGCTGCTGCGGCGGAAACTGCCGCTGCCCTGAGCATCGTTCTGCGGGGAATCTTTTTGCCAGCGTTCTCTTTATCGTCTAAAGTCATAGTTGTTCATTTTACGGCTATCTCACTTCATTCCCTCCCCGCCGGTCGTCATCTACATAATACTTCTTCGCCGGCATCACAATCTTCGGGAGATTCACGGCATTCAGCGACAGCGTACTGTCGATCACTTCATTGCGGTACAACAGGAACGCTGTGAGGCTATACACCTCTTCATTTGTCAGTGAACCCGGTGCATTGAAAGGCATAGCCCGGCGGATATAATCATATACGGTGGTGGCATAGGGCCAGTAGTTACCGATTGTTTTTACGCGGGTGGTATCTCCCATAGGCGCTACAAGGCGGTTGGCGGTAGGCTCTGCGCCGGTTTCACCATGACAGGCCGCACACTTTGCGAGATAAATCGCCTTGCCGCTAAGAGCATTACCGCTACCGGACGGCAATCCCTTGCCGTCCGGTGCGATAGAAATATTGAGTGAATCAATCTGCCGGCTGGTAGCCGTTTTTCCAAATCCAAAATGGGAAGGCCAGTCTGATACCGGTGGCCGGGTGTTGGTATGGCAAGCCAGCATACCCAACACCATTACAGCAGCCACCCGGTAACAGCCGGTGCGTTTCATCAACATATCGTCGTTTAATAATTTCCTGCATTCAGTGTACTGGGGGTCAGCGCATACTTTTTATCTACCCGGTCCAGTACTACATAAATATTGTTTTTATTTTCATCCACACCAGTGAGCACTACATGCGATCCATCTGTGGTGGCATAGCTCACGGTAAAGCGTTTACGGTTCTCGTAAGCAGGCGCAGATGCATAGTCTTTCGCCCTGCGGGCGGTTAATGCAATGGGCGCAATTTTCAGCGACTCATCACCAATATTTTTCTTTGCTTCAGCAGGAATCCAGTCTTTCTGCGCCCTGGCTGCCTGTTGACGCGCTGCTTTCTCGGCCGCTTCATCTACCGGAGCGCCGCCATCGCCACCTACACCCGCCGTGCGGTTACGACGGTCAGGAATGGCCTTATACTTATCTTCCAGGTACAATACTTTATTTACTTCATCGGCATAGTAATGGAAAGCACGCTGCCCACCGGCCAATCCAGTTATTTCAAAGGTCCGGTTTACATCCCGCTGCGGATCACCGCCACCGTTAGACAGATCCAGCGGATGTGGCTTATTGACACGATAAGTAAAAGTGGACCAGTTTTCAAAAGTGGCTTCCTGCCAACGTACGGTATCAACAGGAGAATAAGGAATCACCTGGTCATTTAAACGGAACTCCGTTACCTGGTAGTTACCGCGCAATTGCTTTACACCCGCTACTGCCGGTTGTTTGTATGGATCGTACAAAAAGTTGATCAGCTGCAGATAAAAGAGCACGCCCAGGAAAAGGAAGATGGTAGCAGATTTCAGCCCTATACGGGTATAGCGGAACCATCTCTGGGGAAAAGAAGGATAATAGTTTACCGGTATAGTAAAACGCTCCTGGATCAGCAAACGATAGATCTTTGGTACATCATTTACCAGCAGTAACGCCGACAGCAGTACGAAATAACTGCTGTATACATGCACGCCACCATCATAGGCAAAGTTTACGTATACAATATCTCCCAGCGCACCCAATAATAAAACAGATCCCAGCGTAGTGGTTTTACGGAAGAACAACAAAGTGCCGGCCGTTACCTCTACGATACCTGCAAACACCTGGTACCAGGGCACAATACCGATGGATAACCAGTAAATTTTCTGCGCGGTAAGATCCCCGAAGTTGGTATTTAAAACCCCGAAAGAAGGATAAGGCATCTGTACCGGTAACAGCTTCGTAAAGCCAAAACCGATGATCCCGATACCGGCGCGGTAACGCACAATCACCCGCAACCAGTACCAGGCGGTATAATATTCTTTACGGGGCAGCTTACGCGCCTTTACCACCGCGGTCCAGATCAGGCCACCGGCAGTAGCTATCAACGCGGTAGTGATCCAGTTGGCATATCCCAGCAACGAACTGCCAAAGATGGTATTGCCCAGGAAATTGATCCCCGAGCCAAAACGCGCAATATCATACAGGTCGCGGTAATTCAGCGATGCCCAGTTGAGTTGCACCAATTGCTGGTACCATTCAATACTATTGGGAACCGACAGCGCAATAAAAAAGATAAAAGCGATCCGGAATAAAATGAGCTGATACTCTTTCCAGGGCGGCAATTGCGACAAAGGCGCCTCTACGGAAGGCGGCACACCGGAAGCGGTTTCCCTGATCACGGGTTCATCGGGTAATGTTTGGGTATTATGAGCCATAGTGATAGATTTAAAGTTTTAATTTTCTGTTTCTGCCTGTACCTTTTGCCACTTCTTCCAACAGGTATTTCTTATTTACTTTTTCCAGTACTACATAAATAGAATCTTTGCCGTAGGTAGTTCCAGTGAGGATAACACTGTTTTTATCCGGGCGGGAATAATGCAGCGATAATGTTTCAGCAGATAACTGCGGATGCCTGTTTTGCAGTGTAAGGAGATGCTGCGTTGTATCGGTAGCATAGCTGTAGTAGTGACGTCCGTTGGTACCTTCTATTTCGTATAGTCTTTCAGCGTTATCCTTCCTTACCAGGTGCTGGTTATTTTCATCTATCAGGGAAGGCTTGTTGGTGCGGATGCTGATGGTGTTCCACTCTTCAAACACTACATTACGCCAGCGGGTTGAATCAGTTAATGAATAAGCGAGGGTATCTCCATTCAATACAAAAGTAGCCACGTTATACAAACCGCTGATCGCCGGTAAGCCTTTGGTAGTTGGATACTGATAAGGGTCATGTTTAGCACCCACGCCTGTTTTCACCCCATACACCACTACAAAGAAAACCAGGAAGGCTGTTTTCAGAATCCACCTGCCATTTCTTCTTACCCCTTCAAAAACGGGTTTAAACGTAGTGGCTGCGGTGGGCTGTTGCAGAATCAGCAAGCGTGTGATCCTTTGCAGATCGAAGCTAAGGATCACCAACGCGTAACTGATGAGCAGCAGACTATATACCTGGTCGCCCCCATCGTATGCCAGGTTGGAAATAAAAATATTACCACAGAAAATAAGGAAGATAAAAGCCCCTATGGAAGCTGTTTTACGAAACAACAGTAACAGCGCTAAAGCGATTTCCACTCCTCCCAGGAACAATTCATACGAAGGAACAATACCCAGGCTGAGTGAAAATAATTTCCAGCGGTTAAAATCGCCATAAGGCGTATTCAAACTGCTCAGCGAAGGATATGGCGCCTGCAATGCAAACAGTTTCAGGAAGCCGTACGCCAGCAAAGCCAGCGCCAGCCGGTAACGCAGGATCACGCGCAGCCAGTAAAAAGCTACCTCGTAGGTGCGTGACGGTGAGTTGCCGGTTGTTAATGCGTGGGTACGTTCCCGTTGGCGATCGGCGTACGTCCATACCGCTGCGCCGGCAATGGCAATGGCCAGCAGGATGGCCCAATCCGTATAACCGGCCGGCCCTGCGCTGAAACGGGTGGTATAGTTGGCCAGGTTAAAAATGTCTTCATAATGAAGCGGGAACGCTGCGCCGGTGAAAAGGTAACTATAGAATTTCCAGTCGAGCGGCAACGCCTGTAACAGGAAATAAATAAAGATAACCCGGAATCCAATCTTTTCATAGTCTTTCCAGGCGGGAGTTTCCCCGATTGTGACATTACTCATTGGTTAATTTGTTATAAGGTGATAAGTTAGTAACCGTCGTTTTGTTTCAGATGTCCGTTCGATAACGCTACTTCGTTGGCCGGAATTGGGAACAGATATAATTGCGAATTGGTAACATTCAATACAGCGCCGGCACGTTTGGTGCGCACAAGATCAAACCAGCGGTGTGGTTCCAGTGCAAACTCCACTCTCCTTTCGTTTTCAATGGCCAGCAGTAAACTGGGCTTGTCGATGGTTTCACTGACAGGATCCAGTCCGGCGCGGTCACGGATGATGTTCAGGTCAATGCGGCCCAGGTCTGTTTTTTCCAGCTGCGCGCGCGCTTCTGCGCGGATCAGGTAGAGTTCTGCAATGCGGATTACGTAAGCAGGATCGGTAGCAGGACTTCTGTAATACAGGTTGCCATACCATAACCCGGCAGATGTTTTGGCGACCAGCGCACTGCGGTTGCCGCCAATCTTAGGATCGTTGATCAGGGTGATGAGGGCATCGGAAGGCGCCCACTGACGTGTACCACCGTTGGCAGGTGGCTGCCAGGAGTTACGGTGACCACTCAGGTAGGTAGCACTGTACGACAATTCAAACACAGATTCTTTGGTAGCCACCGCGCTGGCAGGGAAAAAGAAGGCGCTGTATGGTTTCTGTAATACATAGTTTTTGTTGTCACTGATCACTTTGGTGGCGTAAGCTTCTGCTTCTGCCCAGTTCGACTGGTACAGGTAAAAGCGTGCTTTCAGCGCCCAGGCGGTTTGCTTATTCACCCTTACCGGGTTGGAAACACCTGTTTGTGACGGCAGTTGCAGCAGTGAATCAGCGGCATTGAGATCGCTCAATACCTGCCTGTATACTTCCGCCTGTGTGCTGCCATTCACCTCCAGCTTATCGGATGCATTCAGTGTAGGCGTAAGCGTTATCTGCACATTTCCCCAGGTACGGGCCAGATCAAAGTAGCTCAGTGCGCGGATAAAGTAAGCCTCTCCCACGGCCTGGTTCTTATCGGTTACCGAAAAAGTAGGATCGGTTAAACCAGGTACTTTTGCAATCACGTTGTTAGCACCGTTGATAGTAGAATAGATGCCGCTCCAGACAGATTGCAGGTTACCATTATCCGCATTTATTTTATGCGTGATAAACTGCTGGATGATCGACTGGGAGCCGGTCCACTGCACATTATCTCCCGGAAGATAACCAAAGGTCTGGAACAGGGAACCGTAGTAGTTGTCGTTGCCAAGGCGACGATACACCCCACGTAACGCCGTGTTGGCAGATGTTTTATCAATAATGGTCTGTTCATCAGATACCGAGTCACGTGGTTCCACGTCCAGGAATTTCTTGCAGGACAAAGCGGTCAGCGACAAAAAGAAAAGCGATATGTATTTCCGATATGTTTTCATATGGAAGAATTAGAAGCGTTTAAAGAGTTACGTTTAAGCCAAACTGCACACTGCGTGGTTGCGGCGGTGTACCCAGATCCAGTCCCTGTACGGTTTGTATGCCCGTAACGTTTGATTCAGGATCCAGCCCGGTGTATTTGGTAAGCAGCCAGAGGTTACTACCGATAAAGTATACACGCAGTAACTGGATATGTAATTTTTCACTGATCGTTTTAGGAATCGTGTAGCCGAAAGTGAGTGATTTCAGCCGGAGGAAGGAACCATCTTCCAGGAAACGGTTGTTCTGATCAATGGTATAGTTGAGACCGTAGGCGGTTAGACGCGGTACATTGGTGATATCGCCTGGCTTCTGCCAGCGGTTCAGCTGATCAGCAAACAGTACGCGGTTGGCGTCTCTGGTTCCACCCCCTTCTCCGAAAAAGCGATTCAGGTTGTATACGTCATTACCGTATTGGAATGATAAGAGAATACTCAGGTCAAATCCTTTATAAGAAAAAGTATTGCTCAACCCACCGTAAAACTTAGGCATTGCATTGCCCATCACTTTACGGGCAGATACCGGCAGCTTGCCATCTTTGGCGCCCTCGAAAATAGCATCACCCGTTTGCGGATCTACGCCCAGCTGATTGTACAGCCAGAAGGAGTACATGGATGAACCCTGCTGCATAATGATCCAGTCGCGGTTGTACTGATAGATCGGCGTAGGCAGCTTCTCAATTTTGTTCGTGTTGCCGGCGATATTCAGACTGGTGTTCCAGGTAAAATTACGTGTAGCGATATTCGTGGTATTGATACCGATTTCATATCCTTTGTTACTGATCTCTCCTGCATTACTGTAGATAGAGCTAAAGCCGGAAACGCCTGCCTTAGGCAGTTGTAGCAACACATCGCTGGTGTATTTGTAGTATACGTCGGCAGTGATATTGATACGGCCGTTGAACAAACCGAGGTCTACTCCACCGTTTACCTGGCTGGTTTTTTCCCAGCGCAGATCCGGGTTGGGCAGTTGCAGTGGCGCTGTTCCCGGCTGATCACCGCTGCTGTTATCCGGGTAGCCTGCACCACCTGACCACAGGCCTTTGGCGGCATAGTCGCTGATACCGGACTGGTTACCCGTGATACCATAGCTGGCACGCACTTTCAGGTCGCTGATGCTGTTCACGGATTTCAGGAAACTTTCTTCTTTCAGTCTCCACGAGGCACTTACAGACGGGAAATAACCCCATTTATAGTTGTCTCCGAATTTAGAAGAGCCATCTGCGCGGATGCTGGCTTCGAAATAATACTTACCGGCATAGTTGTAATCAATCCTGGAAAAGAAAGATGACAACGTGCTGCGGGTCCAGGTTTGCGCAGCGGTGCGGGTGGCGGCGGCTGAAATATATTTATAGGAGTTGTTCGGGAAACCAGTACCCTGTGCAGAAGTAAGCGTTTCCGTATTGCTCTGGATCGTGTTCCCTACCAGCACGCCAAAGAAATGCTTTTCTCCGGCATGTTTACGCCAGGTGAGTGTTTGTTCATTGATCCAGGAAGTATTCTGCGTGATGGCAGAAGTAGCCAGACCATTGGTAGGGCTCGCGCCCAGCTGGGTAAGGTTATTCCAGTATTCAGATTCGTTATAGTTGTTGTAGTCAATACTGAGGTTACTATGAAACTTCAGATCCGGCAGCAGTTGGGCATCCAGGTAGAGGTTACCGATGTAACGTAAACTTGTCGTATGTACGTCATAGTTATCTATGAGTACTTTCACGTTATCGAAGCCTGCCCAGCGCGCGGGTGTACCATCGGCGTTTGTTTCCGGGAGATAGGTAGGCGTATGTAAAGCCGCCTGCAGCAAACCTCCCTGCGGACCATCACCCGAACGGCCCTGTGAACGGAAGCTGCGGGAGAAGCTGTTACTGGAACCAACAGTCACCTTATCGTTCACACGCTGATCGATATTCAGTTTAAAGCTGGCCCTTTCAAACGAAATGGGTTTCAGGATAGATTCCTGTTTGGAATAGCCTCCACCAAAATAGTATTTCGTTTCGCGGTTACCACCGGACAGCGACAGGTTGTAGTTCTGCAACGGAGCGGTCTGGAAGATCTCCCCGAGGCGGTCATATGTTTTCTGATCCTGCGGTAATCCTCTTGGGGCCGGTGTTTTATCCGGGTTATCGGTTAAGGCACGGAAAGGCAGATAGCTGTATTTGGTGATGCCTGCCTTATCATTGAGGGCAGTGGCATCAGCGAGGGAGTTGCGGTAAAACTCATTCACCAGTTCCGCATGTTGCGGACCGGTAGTGAGGTCCCACATTTTGGGCGCCCAGGCCGCTCCTGCCGATACATCTACATTTACTTTGGCTTTGCTGTTGTAACTACCCCGACGGGTAGTTACAATCACCACGCCGTTGGCGCCCCTGGAGCCATAGATGGCCGTAGCGCTGGCATCTTTCAATACCTCTATATTTTCTATATCAGCCGGATTGATATCTGCCAGCGGGGAACTCAGGCGACCGCCGGTATTCACCGTCTGCAAACTGGAGTTGTTCATAAATACCCCATCGATGATATACAGGGGATCGTTGCCCGCATTGATGGAAGTAGTACCACGTACTCTTACAAATACGCCATCACCGGGCACACCGGTGTTGGAGTTGATTTGTACACCGGCAGCCCTTCCCTGCAGCTGTGCATCAAAACTGGCTACCGGTACGGTTACCACGTCACTGCCTTTCACAGAAGAAATGGCGCTGGTAAGGTCTCTCCTTCTCTGGGTACCATACCCCACTACCACCACATCGTTGAGCTGGGTGCTGAGTTCTTCCAGCGAAATGTTGCCGGCATTGGATTTGTCGGCGTATACTTCTTTGAGTTTGTATCCCAGGGAAGAGATCTGGTAAATAACAGGTACCTTCTGACCGGTGAGGAAGGCGAATTCCCCGTTGGCTCCGCTCTGGACTTCATGCGTGGTGCCTTTGATATGCACAATAGCACCTGCAATGGGCTGCTGTGATTTGGCATCAATAATTCGTCCGGAGAGATTAATGTTGTTCTGAACAACGTTTTTATGGGCAGGTTTGGTGGTGTCAGCGCCATGAGGTGTGCGCAACTCCTGCGACCACGCGGTAGCCGCCAGCAGCAGCCCGCAGCTGCATGCAATAGCAATTTTCATTATCTTTACTTTGGTATGAAAAAATGAGGCCGGTGACGCAGGTAACTGCGCTCACTGTAAAATGTCTCCAACAGCCTTGATTACCGGCCGGAACTGCGCCAACAGTTCCGGCCTTTTTATTTTTGATTGATGTGTCCTAACATCGGTTTGCGGTATATCCTACGCAGCAAATTCTCCTCATTAAGTGTAATGATGTATCCATGTCAGTTAAATTTTGAAAGATAAACAGGGTATGACAACAGGTGGATGAATTCCCCTAAAGTGGACCCGGAAAGCCGTCGAGGTACAATAATACAATATTTTTCCAAAAGTCTATAATTTTAGTAGACTAATTAAAAAATATTACGGCAACCTTCTGCGCATGAAGTTTGTTGACCTATGTGTGATCATTTTCACACAAAAAAGGAATACCATGACCAACACCACCTCCCTTGCCCTCCAACCTGCTGCGTTGGATGAGCTGTGTATCAATACGATCCGTTTTCTTTCGGTAGATGCCGTGCAGAAAGCCGACAGCGGGCACCCCGGCATGCCTTTGGGCGCTGCCCCCATGGCCTATGTATTATGGACCCGTTTCCTGAAGCATAGTCCCTCAGATCCGCACTGGTTCAACCGCGACCGCTTTGTGTTATCAGCCGGACATGGCTCTGCGCTGCTCTATAGTTTGCTGCACCTGACCGGCTATGATCTGCCGATGGAAGAACTGAAACAGTTCCGCCAATGGGGCAGTAAAACACCCGGCCATCCGGAACGCGGACTGGTACCGGGTGTAGAAGTGACTACAGGTCCGCTCGGACAGGGATTTGCCAACGGCGTAGGTATCGCCATGGCCGAAGCTTATCTTGGTGCACGGTACAACCGGCCCGGAGATACCGTGGTAGATCATTATACCTACGCCATTGTGAGTGATGGCGACCTGATGGAAGGCGTTGCTGCAGAAGCCGCCTCTCTCGCCGGACACCTCCGGTTGGGCAAACTGATCTATTTATACGATGATAACCGCATTACACTGGCATCTGCTACGCCGGTTACCTTTACGGAAGATCACGCCAAAAGATTTGAATCCTACGGATGGCATACGCAACAGGTAGCCGATGGCAACGACCTCGAAGCCATTGACCAGGCTATCCGTGCCGCTCAGGCGGAAACAGACCGTCCTTCCCTGATCCTGGTGCGCACGCATATCGGTTTCGGCTCTCCCAAACAGGATACCTGCGGCGCACATGGTTCTCCCCTCGGCGAAGCAGACGTAAAGCTGACCAAAGAAAAACTGGGCTGGCCGGTTACACCGGATTTCCTGGTACCGGAAGAAGCCCTGGCACACTTTCGTAGGGCCGTAGACGTAGGTAGGCAATCATCTTCCAAATGGGAAGAACAGATGTTGATCTATGAACAAAAATATGCGGAGCTTTCCAGGGAATTACGCTCCCTGATTAACAATCACCTGCCGGAAGGCTGGGATAAGGATATCGTGCAGTTCCCGCCAGATGCGAAAGGACTGGCTACCCGCGCAGCTTCCGGGAAAGTGATCCAGGCGTTTTTCAAAAACCTCCCGGGATTTATAGGCGGCTCTGCCGATCTGAATACTTCCACCAACACCGAATTAAAAGATGCAGGCAATTTTGAAAGTCCGCTGATGAAGCAGGGCGATCTGCAAGGCGCCGCCGGCGGTGTATGGGGATTTGAAGGAAGGAATATCCAGTACGGGGTGCGCGAACATGCCATGGGCGCCATTTCCAACGGACTGGCAGCGCATGGAGGTATCATCCCCTATTCCGCTACTTTCCTCACATTCTCTGATTATATGCGGCCCTCTATCCGCCTTGCCGCATTGTCGGAGTTGAAAGTGATTTATGTATTTACACACGACAGCATTGCAATGGGAGAAGATGGGCCTACGCACCAGCCCGTGGAATTACTGGCGGCCCTGCGGGCCATTCCTGAACTGGTTGTACTCCGTCCGGCAGATGCCAACGAAACCATCACCGCCTGGCAACTCGCCATACAGCTGCCACACAGACCAGTGGCCCTGATCCTTTCCAGGCAGAATGTGCCCACACTCGACCGCACTAAGTATGCCGCCGCCATTGGCGCCCGTTATGGTGGCTATGTGCTGGCAGATACATCCGATGCCAAACCGGAACTGATCCTGATTGCCACCGGCTCTGAAGTAGGCTTGATTGTGGCTGCGCAGGAGAAACTGCAATCATTCAATATCGCGGTGCGCACCGTGTCTATGCCGAGCTGGGAATTGTTTGAGGAACAATCACAGGCCTATCGCGACCAGGTGCTTCCACCCGAAGTATCCGCGCGCATTGTAGTAGAAGCGGGCATTTCGCAGGGATGGCACCGTTATGCAGGTGATAAAGGCGTCATTATTTCTATCGACCGTTTCGGCGCATCTGCACCAGGTCCTGTATTGTTACGTGAATTCGGTTTTACCGTAGAAAATATCTGTGAACACGCAATGGCGCTGCTAAAAAAATAATTACAACAAATGAAAAAACTGGTGGTATTCGACCTGGATGGTACCCTGGCAGAAAGTAAATCTGCTATTGATGAAGAAATGAGCAACCTGTTATATTCCCTGCTGACCGTGGCCAGGGTCGCCATCATTTCCGGCGGCGCCTGGCCACAGTTTCAGCAACAGGTATTGGGCAAGCTTCCAGGCGTAAAAGGCCTGGAACGGTTATCAATTCTGCCCACCTGTGGCACACAGTTTTATGAATATAATGGCGGACAATGGCGTAAATTATATGCAGAAGATTTTACGCCGGCGGAAAAAAAGAAAATCACTGATGCCCTGGAAACGGTAGTCACGCAACTAGGCTACAAAGCGCCACAGCTGTGGGGCGCGCCGATAGAAGACCGTGGTAGCCAGATCACTTTTTCCGCTTTGGGCCAGGAAGCGCCATTGGAAGAAAAGAAAAAATGGGATCCTGATTTTGCGAAGCGGCAAAAAATGAAAGCATTGCTGAATGACATGATTCCCGAGTTTTCTGTAAGCCTTGGCGGCACCACTTCTGTTGACATTACCAAACCAGGCATTGATAAGGCATATGGTATCCGTAAGCTGCGCGATATTTTAATTATTCCTATTGCAGAGATGTTATTTGCGGGAGATGCCATCTTCCCCGGGGGCAATGATTATCCGGCCTTACAAGCCGGGGCAGATTGTATCAGGGTGCGTGATCCGCAGGAAACGAAATGTGTGATTGAAACGATTGTGAACTGTTACAAAGTCTGAATTATTTGCTGGGATTGGCCAGCAGTTCATTGAGCAATTCCGTAAGACTAACGGTTCCGGTAGCAATCACTTCATCACCGGCGCCATAATAAATATAGAGGGTATCACCGAATACGACTGCACCCGTAGGAAAACATACGTTGTCTACATCTCCCCTTATTTCCCAATCCCGCTCTGGTACCAGGATCGGGTAAGGAAGACGCGCAATTTCTTTCCGGGGATCTTCCAGGTCGAGCAACGCCGCACAGCCTACATACACATAACCGTTGTCGGTTTCATGCACCCCATGATAGATGAAAAGCCAGCCCTGTGGCGTTTCTATGGGAGGACATCCTCCTCCGAGATAACTGATTTCATGCGGAAACTTTGACGTCATGATGATCTGATCCGGAAGATGCAGGTAATAATTTTTCCAGAAGTCAGGTGTGAGATCCGTCAGCTCATTAACGGCAACCAGTTGGATATCGGGCTTGATACGGTGCAGGAAATAGAGTTGTCCGTTTATTCTTCTCGGGAAAAAAAGTACATCCTTATCCCACAAACGTGGATTAAAATCATTGTAGAGCGGGTATCGCTTATCGAGGCTTCCATTTGTTTGCGCCAGTTGTAGAAACTCCGCGTAATCCATCTGCGCCACTATTAATCCATGTTTTTCAAAATGAATACCGTCCTGGGAAGTAGCCAGTGCAGCGCAGGCGCTTACGCCATCGAATGCAGTATAGGTAAGATAATACACGCCATCGATCTGCACTACGCGCGGGTCTTCCAGTCCTTTTGACTCGTAGTCGTGTTCCGGAAACAGGATGGGTTTATCGAAGCGTTCGGCCACGGTAAGCGGATCACTAAGCCGGCAAAATCCGATACTGGAATGATTGCCATGTTGAACGGCCCTGTAATAAAAAAGCACCTGTTTGCCATTCCTGATTGTAGCAGGGTTCAACACCCCTTCGTTCTCAAATGCCAGATCTGTCTGTTTCAGCAGAACGCCTTCTTTCTTAATCCGTATCATAGTTGCCGGTTTCCGATTGGGTAAAACATATCTCAGGGTGTTAGCAGCGAAACTTTATATTTCGGATATTCTACCAACAGTTTGTAAAAGATAGTATTTTTTACTGATCCGGACACCACCACCTCGTAAACACCCGGCTTTGCGGTGTTACTCCAGGCGAAGCGAAGGCTGTCATTACTACTTTTCAATTCCTGCTCTTTCTGCCAGATGTACAATTGCTGGTTTACAAGCAGCTGGGCTCTTTCAGGAGTGGCATACAACATATCCACTTCTTCTTCGTAGCGGCTGCGCCAGTTACTGCCATACCTCGCCATCATTTTCTTATCGGCCGCGTCGTTTACTTTACATACGCTATCGATCAACGACTGGTTTACCAGGCAGTCGCCAATGGTATAAAAAGTAAAGCCCCATTTCCTGGCAACGGCCTGTTCAATGGGGGTGCGGTCGAAATCAGGGAGACTATAGGTGAGAAAAGAGATGGCGATGAGATTGTCTTTCTGTATGGGCTGTGCTGCACATGCGCAGGAGATCCATAGGAATAAGGGAAGGATAAAAAATGTTTTCATCATTGATCGTTTAGTTGACAGCTGCCAGTAATTCGTCTACCTCCGGGCCGTACATAACCGTGAAGCGATATTTCCTAGCATGAAGTAAAGCCTCTTTTGCTTCTGGTATTTTATGCGCTTTCAGGTAGAGCAATGCCAGGTTCCGGTAGGCGTAGGCATTACCTTTATGCAGTTGAAGAGAGTACAGTATACATTCCAGCGCTTTCGCCGTATTTCCGGTTTGCAGTAAGGCGTATCCCTTGTTATTGTAAGGGAAAGGAGCCTCAGGATCTATTGCAATGGCCTGGTCAAAATACCCGATGGCTTCCGCATAAGCGCCTGTTTCCAGGCAAGAGAAACCAATATTATTTAGCAATGGCACGTCGCCCGGTCGTGTTGTGAGCAACTGTTTGAGAACGGAGATCCCCCGCTCATGATGTCCGGTATGCATAAGGCAACTGGCCAGGTCCTGTTGATAGACAGATTCTCCGGGGACCAGCCCGGCTGCCTTCTCGAAATATGGCAGCGCCGCCTCGTAATTCAGCGCTATGATCCAGGTGGCTCCCAACAGTGATATTGCTTCGGTGTGGTCGGGTTGTTCATCGAGTATATACTGACAGTATTCCCGGACAAATGGATAGTGATTCACCCTGAAAAAATAGGTGGCGAGCCGCCAATAGGTGGAGATTTCCTTCTTTGGGAGAGGCGAACGGTAAAACCAGTTCAGTAATTTACTCCGGAAAGGCTTCCCCTGCGGCATCATGGCTACACTGGACAGTTCCAACACCACACCTGACTTCCAGGTTTCCTCAAGGTAGGCATGGTAGTCTTCAAAAATGAAGCCCACGCTTTGCAGCTTGTCCCGGCAAATACCCGCCACAGATAACAGTGCCAGGAGTAAATGCTCCGGTAAGAGATGGGTGTGTTTTAGTTTTGTTTGCAGTACAGTGGCACTGTTGACCATTTCTTCTGCATCCACTGTCAGCGGCACATTTCCGTCGCGCATCACAGCACCTGGTATTTGCTCCCATTGGTCCTTCATCACGCGTCTGATCAGTTCCTGCCGGTCGCTTCCGGAAAGTGGTAACGACAGGGAGGTAAGTTCCAGTATGGAAAGCAACAGCATCCTGCTATCGATATAATATAATTCGTTTCCGAGGCTGAAATCCCGGGCAGTCTGCATTATCTCCGAAAAAGCAGGATCGAGGTCAGGGAGCATAATAATTACTTTAGCTGGCTTATATATTATAAATATAAGACATGCAAATTAAAAAATACAATCTTTGCAGTGGATTATTTTCCTGGAATGGCCGCTGGTACGGGGATACCATTAAGTCAAATTATCGAGGCGCTCTCGTAACGGGCATAAAAAAAGGACGAACCGATGTAACTCGTGTTCGTCCTTTAGTTGGTGACCTCATCTGGATTCAAACCAGAAACCTTTTGATTCGTAGTCAAATGCTCTATTCAGTTGAGCTATGAAGCCGTTTTTCCGTTTCCGGATTGCAAATGTAGAACAATTTTTTATTCTAACAAATTATTTTTCAATTTTTTATATCTGACAGCTTTTCTTCAGATTTTTTGTTTTGATAGAAAATGCTGCATAAGTTGCAGCATTTTCTATTTTTTGTGACCTCATCTGGATTCAAACCAGAAACCTTTTGATTCGTAGTCAAATGCTCTATTCAGTTGAGCTATGAAGCCGTTTCCCCGTTTGGGATTGCAAATGTAGGAATAGTTTTAAATTAAACAAAAAAAAGTTGAAATATTTTTTGAGGGATACTATCGCCAACGGGTATACGTTATTTTAAACATCTGCTCAAATGCTTTCTCAACAAAGGTTTACACGTTTTCTTTACCGGAATAACCTATATGGTTAAACGCCGGTTACAGATGCGTTTTAGTTGCTTCACCGCAGCATAAGGCAGGCGCTCCGCTTACCAGGCTTACTCTTTTTCGTAGTGAAGAAATTTATTTTGTTTAAATAAAAAGTTGCTTCATATTTGCACACCCAAAAGGGAAGATGGCTCCGTAGCTCAATTGAATAGAGCATCTGACTACGGATCAGAAGGTTTCAGGTTTGAATCCTGACGGGGTCACCAGGAAGCAGGTTGGTTATAAAAACCACCTGCTTTTTTTATGCGCTCAAAGACTAACGTAATAGCATATACGTTTTTTTACTGCCGGAAGATGTGAGACGTAAACACCTCTCCTCTTTACCACAAATAAAAATATCCGGCAAACGACGGACCAGCGACCGTTTACCGGATATAAAAAGTGACCTGTATTTCAAGTCTGAACTACTTACTTAAACACCCCAATTTGGAAAAGCAAAAAAACTACCGCCAGTAATATAGGGCCTAAAAAGGCCATCCAGGAAACAGTTGGATGTGGCAGTGCTTTCAGCAAAGGCAATACTTCACTACTTACTTCATACAACTTATCATCTGATTTACGCACACACCACATTTTGCCCAGAGGGAAAAAGGGAATCCAATAAAGGTGTGCATATTCCTGTCGTAGTTCAAAACGGACAAAGTCCGGTACATCACTGAAAATACCGATGTCCGTCAACTGAAAGGATTTCATCAGCAGACTTCTCCGGCCATAAAAAAATATCATAGTATAGGTATAAGGGTTACACGCCGCAGCGCAATATTTACAATATATAAATTTTATATCTATATAAATAACAATCTATATCAAGACAAGCAAAACACGTTTTTCCGCCAGATTTCCTGAGAGCCCAGCCCTAGTTAAGCCCTATCTAAAATATAGTTTAGCGCCAGATAACCCATCACTATAAAATAGCTGTTATCTATAGATTATTACAGTCTTCACAATCAGTGCACTTCCTGATACCCCAAAAAGATATACGCATAAAAACAGCTGGTGTCTTGCGGTATATGTTATCAGTATGCTTTTTACAGGGCATAAAAAAAACTGCGGCCCTGGCGGATCACAGCGTTAGCAGTTGGCAGCCTACCTGGCCGGAGCTGCCGAAGAAAATATCGTTTATGGCAAGTAGCAGACATAAAAAAAGCGCAATGTAAATTGCGCCTTTGTGACCCCGTCAGGATTCAAACCTGAAACCTTCTGATCCGTAGTCAGATGCTCTATTCAATTGAGCTACGGAGCCATATATTTGATTGGATGGCAAAGGTATGTGATTTTTTGAAAATACCAAATACCTGGCAAAAAAACTCCCGCAATCTTCTGATTTACACTTACTTTTACAGCAATTGTTTAATTATTATAAGAAGTGAAAATTCAACTCTGGAGCATAGGAAAAGAACATGATCCCTACATCAGGGATGGGATGGCTGTTTTTCAGAAACGATTGCAGCATTACGTGGATTTTGAGGTAAAACTGATCCCTACCGTAAAACAGGCTGCCAGTTTATCTGTTCCCGAACTGAAAAAACAGGAAGCAAAAATTATCCTGGACATGTTGCAGCCAACCGATTTTCTGCTGGCGCTGGACGAAAAAGGAAAGATGATGACCACCGTGCAGTTTGCCGATTTCCTGCAACAACGTAACAATGCCGGCACCCGGCAGCTGATCATCCTGATTGGCGGTGCGTTCGGGATCGACGAGGCCGTGTTGCAAAGAGCGCAGCTGAAAATGTCGTTATCGCCACTTACCTTCCCGCATCAGTTGGTACGACTTATTTTTGCAGAACAGCTTTATCGTGCCTATACCGTATTAAACAGGGAAAAGTATCACCATCAATAAGTACATTTACTATCTAAATAAACCGGTTATATGACGCTTTCAATAAGTTTGGTTATTATTATCATTACCTGCCTGGTATCCTATACTGCTCTCCAGAACTATGACCAACTGGATAAAATGAGTTTACAGCCTTATATGGTAAAGCACTACAAACAATACTACCGCTTTATCACATCCGGATTTGTACATGCCGATTTCCAGCACCTGCTTTTTAATATGATCACTTTGTATTTCTTTGGCAGAAGTATCGAGGCGGTGTTTATGCAATTGTTTCAGAGCAAGCTGATATTTATTTTATACTACCTGCTGGGGATTATTGTCGCCAATATTCCTTCTTATATCAAACACCGGAATAATTCCAATTACTCTTCCCTGGGGGCTTCAGGAGCCATCTCCGCGATTGTATTTACCGCGATCATTGTAAGTCCTTGGAGTACTATTTATGTATTCTTCTTCCCGATTCCTGCGGTATTATATGGCGTGTTGTTCCTCGGTATTTCTGCTTATATGTCCCGTAAAGGCGGTGGCAATGTGAATCATGACGCGCATATGTGGGGCGCTTTATTTGGGATTGTATTTCCGCTGCTGGTACGTCCGGAGCTGGGTACCGCCTTTATGTATATGCTGACCCATCGTTCCCAGTTTGTATAGCATCATTATCGGAATAAAGCAACTAAAGCATGCAGCTGGTAAGCTGCATGCTTTTATTATTTTGAGAAAGTAATACTGAGTATGGTCTTTGTTTTTGGCGTAATTTTCACGCGGTCGTCCACCCGCATTCCCACCAGCCACACAATACGTTTGTTGGATTCAAGTACCCATACATTTTCTTTTTGCGGCATCGATAATTTCTGATCGATCAGGAAGCGGCTTACTTTTTTCTTCTTAGGCATCCCCAGTGGATAGAAGTAATCGCCCTGTTTCCATTTTCTCAGGATCAGCGGAAAACTTACCTGGGCGGCATCAAGCCAGGCTATTTCAGCTGCAGTGGGAATAGCGAGCTGTCCCCTCTCCTGTTCCCGGATCTGTAACTGTCCGCCGCCAAAATGAATATGTGCCTGCCCCGGTTCAATCACCACGAGTGGCGACGCCTCACTGGTTAGCGGTGTTACCAGCAACCACTGGCGGTTACGGACAATACGATGGGTGGCAGTATCCACATACCTGCCGGATTCGCTCTCCAGCAAACCCAATACCTGCGGGGTCTGGGCAGAAGTGCAACCGAAAGGACGAAACAGTTCCCACGCAATGGTTTGCAGCGGAATCGTTTTCTGTAACTTCAACACGGGTACCTTCCAGGTATCCCCTTCCTGAAACAAAAGACGTTTACGATGCCTTTCCATCGCTTCCTGGTAGAGGATTTCCGCCTCTTTCATGCGCTCAATCGTAGCAGCCATATTTTTTACTGCACCGGGAAATGCTTCCTGTAAACGGGGTATCACCTGGTGCCGGAAATAGTTACGTGTATACTTATCCGTTATATTGGAACTATCTTCTGCAAAGGGAATATTATTCATGGCGGCATAAGCCACCAGGCGATCCTTTTCGGTAAATAACAAAGGGCGGATCAGTTGTTCCTGTTTGGGGAGGATCCCGTGCAAACCGGCGATACCGGTGCCTTTGGTGAAGTTCATCAATGCGGTTTCCACACTGTCCTGCATATGATGTGCGGTAGCAATGTACGCGTATCCGCCGGTGGTGCGCACTTCTTCCAGCCATTGGTAGCGCAGTTCCCTGGCCGCCACCTGTATGCTGACGCGGTGCTCGGCGACATAAGCGTTGGTATCAAATTTTACGACATGGAGCGGCAGCTCCAGTGTGGCGGCCATTTGTCGTACCAATGCTTCATCGCGCTCCGACTCTTCTCCCCGCAGTTGAAAATTACAATGCGCAATTCCGGCGCGGTAACCCGCCTGTTTAAACAGCCAGGCCATCACGATAGAATCTACCCCGCCACTAACGGCCAGCAGCACTTTTTGTGCAGGGTCAAATAATTGCCGGCGGGAAATATCAGCAGTAAAATCAGTTACTAAATGTTGAGGCATCCGTTGTTGGTTGGATTAATAATATCAGTACACCAGGTCTTCGTAGGCCGACTGTAATTCGTTGTATGCGTGTCTTTCGTTCCCTGCTTTGGCCATCTCCATCCCCTTTTCATAGGTGCTGATAGCGGCGGCATTATCGCCTGCACGTTCCAGTAACTTGCCCAGGTGATAATAGGAACCGACATAACCGGGCTCGTGGGCCAGGAGTTCTTCAAACAGTTGCCGGGCAGCAGCGTCGTCATTCAGCTTTATGTATTCCAGTGCCAGCGCATGTTTCAGGAAGCTGTCGTTAGGGGTTGCTACCAGGAACTGCTTTATTTGTTCGATTCTGTCCATTCCTTTTGTTATTATTTAATTGTTCAATATGTTGGAAATTGCGACTGATTAAAATCATCTTCACCACCTGCGGTTGGCTTACATTATTTAAATATATTTGCTATTACCGCATTTTTAAATAAAACAGTTTAAGGCCATGAAGATTTTAGTATGTATCAGCAAAACTCCGGACACGACTGCAAAAATAGCTTTCACGGACAATAACACGAAATTCAATGAGGCTGGGGTACAGTTTATTATTAACCCATACGACGAATGGTATGCATTAGTAAGGGCGCTGGAGCTGAAAGAAACCATAGGTGCTGATCTGCATCTGATCACGGTTGGCGGAGCAGATTGCGATCCGATTATCCGTAAAGCGCTGGCGCTGGGCGGAGATGAGGCATTCCGTGTAAATGCGGATAGTGCAGACAGTTATTACATTGCATCGCAGATAGCTGCACATGCGAAGGATAAACAATACGATATTATATTCACCGGTAAGGAAACCATTGATTACAATGGCTCCGGAATAGGCGGCATGGTGGCGGAACTGCTGGAACTGCCCTATGTATCTATCGCTGCCAAATTCGACCTGAATGGTACGGTGGCTACTGTTAACCGGGAAATAGAAGGTGGTGAAGAAGTTTGCGAAGTATCGCTGCCGGTGGTTGTTTCCTGCCAGAAGGGAATGGCAGAAGCCCGGATCCCCAACATGCGCGGTATTATGGCCGCCAGAACCAAGCCCCTGACAGTAGTAGAACCTGTTGCCGCAGATGCACTTACTGCAGTAGTCAGTTTTGAACTGCCACCTGCGAAAGCCGGTGTTAAACTCATCAGCCCCGACAATGTAGAAGAGCTGGTGAAGTTACTGCATGAAGAAGCAAAGGTGATCTAAGGGTAAACTATCTTTCAACTACTAATTAAATTATTCATGTCTATATTAATATTTGCCGATCAGGCACAGGGTAAAATCAAGAAAGCGGCACTGGAAGCAATACAATACGGCGCCAAAGTAGCGGAACAACTGGGTACCACTGCCACTGCGCTGGTACTGGGTCCGGTAGATGCGGCCGAACTGACTGCGCTTGGTAATTATGGTGCACAGAAGGTATTGCATGCGGCGGATGCCCGCTTACATGAAGTAGAAAGTATCGTATATACGAAAGCGATAGCGGAAGCAGCAGAAAAAGAAGGCAGTAAAGTGATCATTTTCCCGCACAATTTTGACGGTAAAGCGATTGCACCACGAGTATCTGCCCGTCTGAAAGCCGGTCTGGTAGCGGGTGCTATCTCCTACCCCGATACCAGTAATGGTTTTGTGGTAAAGAAAAATGTATTCTCCGGTAAGGCGTTTGCCAATATCAATATCACTTCTGAAAAGAAAGTAATCGCTATCATCCCCAATACGTTCCCGGTTGCTCCAGGCACCGCTACGGCTACTGTAGAGGCCTTCTCTCCGGCTATCAGCGATGCGGATTTCAAGGTAAAAGTGGTGCGTACGGAAACGGTAAGCGGCGATATTCCACTGACAGAAGCAGAGATCATTGTGAGTGGTGGCCGTGGTATGAAAGGACCTGAAAACTGGGGCATACTGGAAGACCTGGCTAAGTCGCTGGGGGCAGCTACTGCCAGTTCCCGTCCGGTAGCAGATGCCGGCTGGCGTCCGCATCATGAACATGTGGGTCAGACTGGTTTAACCGTGCGGCCAAATCTTTATATTGCAGTAGGCATTTCAGGGGCCATACAGCACCTCGCCGGTGTAAATGGTAGTAAGGTGATCGTAGTGATCAACAAGGACCCGGAAGCGCCTTTCTTTAAAGCGGCAGACTATGGCATCGTAGGCGATGCGTTTGAAGTAGTGCCTAAGCTGACAGAAGCGGTTAAAAAACTGAAAAGTTAGAAATGCAGGATTACAATACAAGAATTACGGATGATTGTTTCAAATTTTAAGATCGTGTTGATCCATCATCCGTGATTCTTGCATTGTAATTCTTATATCATACATTTATCATTATAGATTTTTTTTAGATAAGGAATATTTTTCTAACTTCACGGTCTTACAAACTATTCAGCGACAACGCAAGACAGATATGAGAAAAATAGAACTGGAAATAGTTGCTTTATCGCACAGCATTACGCAGACTCATTCATATGCCGTGGTACTGGGAGAAGTAAACGGATTACGCCGTTTGCCTATTGTGATTGGTGGCTTTGAAGCGCAGGCGATTGCAGTAGCTCTGGAAAAAATGCAACCCAGCCGGCCTTTAACACACGACCTGATGAAAAACTTCATGAACGCCTTCAATGTTGAATTGCAGGAGGTGGTCATCAGTAATCTGCAGGAAGGTATTTTTTACTCCAAGCTTATCTGTTCTAACAACGACGAAACAATAGAGATTGACTCCAGAACCTCAGATGCGCTTGCGCTTGCCGTTCGTTTTGGGTGTCCTATCTACACTTTTGAAAATATCCTCAACAGTGCAGGCATTTTATTGGATGATCCTGCCGGCAAAAAAGCCAATAAACCGGTGACCCCAACAATTTCTGAACATGAGAAAGGTGTGGAAGACGACCTGAAAGCAATGAATGTAGAGGAGTTAACCACTCTTTTGCAGGAAGTGCTGGAACAGGAAGACTATATCCGGGCCATCGCGATCCGCGATGAAATCAACAGCCGCAAAAGCAAGTAATTTCTATTTCATATTATCCTTCCAACAGCCGGCAGTGTAAAGACTTCAGCTGTTGGTTTGCTATGCAATGAACAATACATGATTGTATTTCCCAACTGTAAAATAAACCTGGGCTTACATATTACGCGTAAGCGTCCGGATGGCTTTCATGACCTGGAAACCGTATTCTATCCCCTGCCGGTTACAGATGCGCTGGAGGTACTCTCCGACTCCACTGCCCTTCAATTTGAAAGTAGTGGTATTGCGGTGCCGGGTAACACGGCCGATAACCTTTGTGTAAAAGCATTTCATTTATTGCAGCAGGATTTTCCGGCTTTACCGCTGGTGAATATCCACCTGCTGAAAAACATTCCGATTGGTGCTGGTTTGGGCGGAGGTTCTTCCGATGCGGCGTTTATGTTGCAACTGCTCAACCAGAAGTTTCAGCTGGGCATCGGGGAAGCAGCGCTGGTAGACTATGCCGCCAGACTGGGCAGTGATTGTCCTTTTTTCATCGTGAACAAGCCTTGCTATGCTACGGGGCGGGGTGAAATCATGGAAACAGTGGCGCTGGACCTTTCGGGGTATTCTTTTCTGCTGGTACACCCGGGTATTCATGTAAATACAGGTTGGGCTTTTCAGCAACTTACACCCAAAGCTGCCACTTATTCGTTACGGGAACTGATAGGTCAGCCGGTGGAAACATGGAAAGGGATTATGACGAATGATTTTGAAGCACCGGTATTTCAGGCACATCCGGTACTGGCAGAGATAAAAGAAGAAATGTATAAGGGAGGTGCGGTTTATGCTACGATGAGTGGTAGTGGCTCCGCAGTGTTGGGCATCTTTCCTAAAAACAAAATAGCTGACATCTTGTGGGATGCCAGCTATCGGGTATTTACTATCAGGTAAGTCTTACTTTACAGAAGCTACCAGTGCTTTAAATGTTTCTGGTTCATTCATAGCCAGATCAGCCAGAACTTTTCTGTTCAGGTCGATATTTTTACCGGCTAATTTGTTCATAAACACAGAATAGGTCAACCCTTCTGCTCTAACAGCAGCGTTGATACGGGCGATCCACAGCTGGCGGTAGTTTCTTTTCTTTAATTTACGACCAACATAGCTATAAGTGAGTCCTTTTTCCAGAACGTTCTTCGCTACTGTGTAAACATTTTTTCTTTTACCGTAGAAGCCTTTGGCTTGCTTTAAGATCCTTTTTCTCCGGGCTCTTGAAGCTACGGCATTAACTGAACGAGGCATTTGCTTTGTTTTTTCTCAGGTTATAAAATTCGATTCTTTTGACAGATACTAGCGCATTCCGAGCATTCTCTTAACGAGGTTAAGATTTGCTTCATGAACCAGTGTACTACCTCTTAAGCTACGTTTTCTTTTCGTAGATTTCTTGGTCAGTAAGTGGCTTTTGAAGGCCATGAACCGCTTAATCTGTCCGTTCCCACCAACCTTGAACGTTTTCTTGGCACGGGAATGTGTCTTTACTTTGGGCATCTTACATCAAATTTGGTCTGCAAAGGTAGGAAAATAATTGAATAAAGCACAGTCTCCCGTAAATAAATCCGCTCCTCCCCCAAATGTGGATAACTTTTCTGGTATTTTTTTACCCCCTTTAAGCAATTGACAATCAATTTTCCGTCAACCTATTTTCCCAACTTATCGGGCGGCCTATCATATTACAATTAATAACACTTTTTTTATTTCACTATATTATATCTAATTTTAATTTTATTTTAATTGCATATTTTAGCCATACCATGTATAAACACCTGACGCCTATGAAACCATTTTACACTATGACCACCCTCTGCCGGAAAAATTTGCCCGGCAAGAATAACCGACGTAACGAGTTGAGGTACAATGAGGACTGAGCCAGCCGAATGCTCGTCCTGATACATTATTTACTTTAACTGTTTGCACCTATGAAACGACTATTAACCTTTTTGTACCTGTTACTGGGGCTCGTCCTGCTGGATAAGCAGGCCATAGCAAGGGATGAACCGGCTACCGGGACGCCCTTTATGAATCTTCCGGACGCCATCTGCAGAGGCAGTTTCGCCAGTATGAACGCATTCTTCTGGAAAGAGACTACTACCTCCAAATATGCTGATTCTGCTACCTGGGTCATTACCGGAGGAGCTTACCAGGTATTATATGGCTCGGATGCCTCCAACCGCACCAAGATGGTGGGACAGAAAAGGGACCCGACGAATATTACCGGTACCAGTAACAACTATAACATCAACAAAAACTACCTGACCGTAAAATTTAATGATGTTGCGGTATACACGGTTAAAGTAACCCTATACAGAGGAGGTACGCCCTATGTTATTACCCGTACCATGGATGTACAGAACTGCGACATCCAGCAGTGTATGGGAAGTGGCAACAATACCGGCGTGCCGGATTTTAAGGAAGACTTCGGGTATTTTAACAGCACAGATGTGCTGGGCCGTTCGAATACAAATGTTACGGGTTACGATTTTAAACAGAACCCATACGGTGCTTTTGGAGATGACAGCTATACCATTTTCCATACTACCGGTATACGCAACGACTGGGTAAAAGTAAATGACCATACCGGCTCCAAAAATGGCCAGGTAGGTGGAATGCTGATTGCCAACTCTTCTATCGAAAAAAGATCGTTTTATACACTTGACGGAGTACAGGTATGTCCTGGCTCCCTTTATAATTTCAGTGCCTGGTTCCTGAATACAAACGGATACCAGGTTTTCAATGCCGCCAGTTGTGCATGGGGAAATGAGGATGGTTACCACTACGCAGGGGTAACGTTTAAAATCATTGATAAAAAAGGAAGTACGAACCCGGCCAACTGGGTGACACTGGCGTCCTTTAAAACAAATGACGTGTCCATGAACCTCGCCGGGCCGCAATGGCAACGGTATGGAGGTACCTTTAAAACACCCGGTGGTGTAAATACCGTAACGCTTGAAATTGTGAATGACCGCCTGGGTGATTGCGGAAACGATATCGCCATTGATGACATTGCCTTTTCTTATTGTAGTCCTGACATCTTTTCTTATATAGATGGTGTGTCTCAACCCCCGTTAAAGAAAGATTCCCTGTGCGAAGGCGCTCCTGTTACTATTAAAGCAGAATATGCGCCCAATGGTTATGAAAATGGTATTTATTATCCTGATAAAGATTACTTTAAAGATCCTATCTATCAATGGTACTGGAGTAATACAGGAAATGAAACGGTTCCGGGCGACTGGTTTCCGCTTTCAGACGGAAATGGCATCACCGGAACCAGTACGTCTGTCCTGAATTTTGCAGATGGCGCACTGAAAGGAGATCCCAACCAGATCGTCAATAAATATTACCGGGTAAACATCATTGAGCGGAATAACCAAAGCAACTGTGCTTCCCCTTCCGCCGCTACTATGATTACCATTTTACCAAAGCCGAAGGTGACCATCTCCTCCGGCAGAATCTGTATCGGACAAAGTGTAGATCTGACGGCAAGTGGTGGGTATAGTACCTATGAATGGAAAGTAGACCCGGTTTTCAAAGGGCCGAAAATGACAGTCTATCCCGATGTATCCAGGGATTACTGGGCCGTAGGTATTGCTGACTATGGATGGAATTCAGTTACGAATCAACCCCGTCAGTGTAAGGACAGCGGATTTGCCAAAATCATTGTTGACCAGAAACCAGTTACCAAGATTACTGCTGCGCCAATGGAAATATGCTTTGGCACACCGGTGAATCTGCACCTGGACATTACCAATGCTCCTCCTGACAGTCTTGTGTGGAAATGGAAATATGGCGCCGACTCTATCAGGGGTAAAGTAAATGATATTACCCATGCTCCTACCGGCACCGGTTATCTGCCTTACTACGCCGTGGTTACCAATAAAACCTGCGTAGTAACTGATAGTATCAAGATACAGGTACGCTCATTACCTGTAGCGGATGTTGATACTGCTTACTGGCAGTGTAATAATCCCGTATTTAATATTAAGAGAAGCACGCTTCCGGCAGATCAGAATGGTATCTGGAAATTTGATGGTCCCAGTCTCGGCGCCACTATCGGCAATGCCAGTACACCTGCAACTACTATCAGCGGCGTACCTGCCGGAGATACGGTTCATCTCTTCTGGATTATCACCAACGGAGCGATGCCGGCCTGTACGGATACCAACCGTGTGACGCTTGTGAATACCAAACCACTTACCGTAAGTGTAGCCGGTGTACCTATGACACAGTGTACGCTGACCTCCTTCCAGTTAGGAGCCAATGCTCCTGCTAAAGGCGAAAAAGGTAAATGGACCTTTGGCCCGGGCACCACAGCAGCTGACGTAAGTATAGACCATGACACTGCTTACAACGCGATAGCGACCATCAAAAATTTCGTCTCCCCAACGGCCAAAAAGGTAACGCTGGTATGGACTATTTCCAATGGCGTTTGTACAAACAGCAGTTCCAGTATCGACCTGACGGTAAAAGATGCACCCAGCGTGAAAATTCTGGCGCCGGCAGTTTGTAATACGATCGACTCGTTTAACGTTTACTACAGCGCGGTAAAAGGTAACATCACGAAATATACACTCGATGCGGTAAGTCCTGCTCCAATGCCAGGGTTCTTACAGCTGAAAGATGTGAAATGGCCTAACAACCACGTTGCCGACAGTTTCCGGGTGAAAATGCCAGCGGGCGTTCCTGCAGGTACCTATAACTTCTCCCTGAAAGTACAGGAAGATACCTTGCATGGCTGCGAAGTAACGGTGCCTTTCACAATAGTAGTGTCTACTCCATCCACACCGGCCACCAGTGTAACGGCCAGCGTGGACCAACTGTGTACCTCCGGTGACGTTACCTTAAAAGTAAACGGCGGATCCTTAGGAACTGATTCCCTGGGTAATAAGAATAACTGGAAATGGTATACCGGCAATTGCCCTGGCTTACCAGGCAGTGTACCCGTTACACCATTCTCTTCTATTAATAATGGTGCGGAAGTAGTATTTAAAGGCATTACCACCACTACTACTTTTTATGTACGCGCAGAAGGCGCCAGTAAATGCGCGGCAACCGCTTGTAAAGACGTTACCATTACCGTATTTACACAACCGAATACCGCAAATGCAAACGCAGATCAGGCAGAATGTGAACGTGCTACCGACTTCCAGTTAAATGGTAATAGCACCGGTGTACCAGGATTAAATGGTAAGTGGACCTCCCTCAACCCGAGAGCTACCATCACCAATCCTACCCAACAAAATGCCACCGTGCATGTACCGGTTGGAGATACTGCCACACTTGTATGGACCATTTCAAACGGACCTTGTATCAGCAGTTCCGACATGATGTTCATCTCGAACTATAAAAAACCGGTGGTACGTGATGCGGGTACCAACAAAGCGGCCTGCGATGTAACTACCTTTACCATGGACGCCACCAAGCCTACCGAATTGGGCGCACAGGGTACCTGGACATTTGCACCATCTACTGCCGCTGTTACGATCACAGATCCTAACAGTGCTATCACATCTGTGACCATTCCGGCCAACAGCTCCGTTCTTTTCTACTGGCAGATCAGCAATCCGAAATGTGCGGCCACCGATTATGATACGGTGAGAATTACAAGCTATAACACACCTATAGTACGTGATGCCGGTACCAACAAAGCGGCCTGTGATGTGACTACCTTCACCATGGATGCCACCAAGCCTACTGAATTAGGCGCACAAGGCACCTGGACATTTACACCGTCTACCGCCGCTGTAAGCATTGCAGATCCGAACAGTCCGACTACATCCGTGACCATTCCGGCCAATAGTACTATCCTGTTCTTCTGGCAGATCAGTAATCCGAAATGCGCTGCTACGGATTATGATACCGTGAGAATCACCAGCTACAACACACCAATAGTACGTGATGCCGGTGCCAACCAGGCTGCCTGCGATGTGACCACCTTCACCATGAATGCCACCAAGCCTACTGAATTAGGCGCACAGGGCAACTGGACATTTGCACCATCTACCGCTGCTGTGACGATCACAGATCCGCACAGCGCCACTACTTCTGTAACCATTCCGGCTAACAGCTCTGTTCTCTTCTACTGGCAGATCAACAACCCGAAATGTGCGGCCACCGATTATGATACCGTGAGAATCACCAGCTATAACACACCCATAGTACGTGATGCCGGTACCAACAAAGCGGCCTGCGATGTGACTACCTACACCATGGATGCCACCAAGCCTACTGAGTTAGGCGCACAAGGCACCTGGACGTTTGCACCGTCTACCGCTGCTGTGACGATCACAGATCCGCACAGTGCTACTACTTCCGTAACTATCCCGGCCAATAGCACCATCCTGTTCTACTGGCAGATCAGTAATCCGAAATGTGCTGCTACGGATTATGATACCGTAAGAATCACCAATTATAATACACCCATAGTACGTGATGCTGGTACCAACCAGGCTGCCTGCGATGTGACCACCTTCACCATGAACGCCACCAAGCCTACTGAATTAGGCGCACAGGGCAACTGGACATTTGCACCATCTACCGCTGCTGTGACGATCACAGATCCGCACAGCGCCACTACTTCCGTAACCATTCCGGCTAACAGTTCTGTTCTTTTCTACTGGCAGATCAGTAACCCGAAATGTGCCGCCACCGATTATGATACGGTTAGAATTACCAGCTATAACACACCCATAGTACGTGATGCCGGTACCAACAAAGCAGCCTGCGATGTGACTACCTACACCATGGATGCCACCAAGCCAACTGAATTAGGTGCACAAGGCACCTGGACGTTTGCACCGTCTACCGCTGCTGTGACGATCACAGATCCGCATAGCGCGACTACCTCCGTGACTATCCCGGCCAACAGTACCATCCTGTTCTACTGGCAGATCAGTAATCCGAAATGTGCGGCTACTGACTATGACACTGTGAGGATCACCAGCTATAACACACCGATAGTACGTGATGCCGGCGCCAACCAGGCGGCCTGCGATGTGACCACCTTTACGATGGACGCTACCAAGCCTGCTGAATTGGGCGCACAAGGTACCTGGACGTTTGCGCCATCTACCGCCGCTGTCACCATCACAGATCCGCACAGCGCCACTACTTCCGTAACCATTCCGGCTAACAGCTCTGTTCTCTTCTACTGGCAGATCAGCAACCCGAAATGTGCCGCGACCGATTATGATACCGTGAGAATCACCAGTTACAAAACACCGGTGGTACGTGATGCCGGTACCAACCAGGCGGCCTGCGATGTGACCACCTTTACGATGGATGCCACCAAGCCTGTTGAATTAGGCGCACAAGGTACCTGGACATTTGCACCGTCTACCGCAGCTGTGACGATCACAGATCCGCACAGTGCTACTACTTCTGTAACTATCCCGGCCAATAGCTCTATCCTGTTCTACTGGCAGATCAGTAATCCGAAATGTGCCGCCAGTGACTTTGACACGGTGAGAATCACCAGCTATAATACACCGGTAGTACGTGATGCCGGTATCAACCAGGCTGCCTGCGATGTGACCACCTTTACGATGGATGCTACCAAACCTACTGAGTTAGGTGCACAGGGCACCTGGACGTTTGCGCCATCTACCGCCGCTGTCACCATCGTAGACCCGCACAGCGCCACTACCGCCGTGACTATTCCGGCTAACAGCTCTGTTCTTTTCTACTGGCAGATCAGCAACCCGAAATGTGCGGCCAGTGACTATGATACCGTGAGAATCACCAGCTACAAAAAACCGGTAGTACGTGATGCAGGTACCAACCAGGCAGCCTGTGAAACAACTACCTTTATCATGGACGCCACCGCGCCTGTTGAATTAGGTGCACAGGGTACCTGGACATTTGAACCATCCGCAGCAACAGTGACGATTGTGGATCCGCACAGTGCAACGACTTCCGTAACCATTCCGGCTAACAGCTCTATCCTCTTCTACTGGAAAATAGCGAATCCGAAATGTGATGCCGGTAATTATGATACCGTGAGAATTACCAGCTACCTTACACCAGTAGTGCGTGATGCAGGTACCAACCAGGCTGCCTGCGATGTGACCACCTTTACGATGAACGCTACCAAGCCTACCGAATTGGGCGCACAAGGTACCTGGACATTTACGCCGGTTGGCGCAGCTGTCACCATCGTAGATCCACATAGTCCTACCACATCGGTAACTGTACCGGCCAATAGTTCTATCCTGTTCTTCTGGCAGATCAGCAATCCGAAATGTGCCGCCAGTGATTATGATACCGTGAGAATCACCAGTTATAATACACCGGTAGTACGTGATGCCGGCTCCAACCAGGCTGCCTGCGACGTGACTACCTTTACCATGAACGCCACCAAGCCTGGTGAATTAGGCGCACAGGGCACCTGGACGTTTGCGCCATCTACCGCTGCCGTGACGATCACAGATCCACACAGCGCCACTACATCAGTGACTATTCCGGCTAACAGCTCTGTTCTCTTCTACTGGCAGATCAGCAATCCGAAATGTGCCGCCAGTGACTATGACACTGTAAGAATCACCAGCTACAATACCCCCATCGTTCGCGATGCCGGTACCAACAAAGCTGCCTGTGAGGTAACTACGTTCACCATGGATGCCACCAAGCCCACTGAATTAGGCGCGCAAGGCACCTGGACATTTGAACCGTCTACCGCAGCAGTCACCATTGCAGATCCGCACAGTGCTACTACTTCCGTGACTATTCCGGCCAACAGTACCATCCTGTTCTTCTGGCAGATCAGCAACCCGAAATGTGCCGCCAGTGACTTTGATACCGTGAGAATCACCAGCTACAAAAAACCGCTGGTACGTGACGCTGGTACCAACAAGGCTGCCTGTGATGTAACTACCTTCACCATGGACGCTACCGCACCTGCTGAATTAGGTGCACAGGGCACCTGGACATTTACCCCGGTTGGTGCAACAGTTACCGTTGCAGATCCGCACAGTGCTACCACATCGGTAACTATTCCGGCCGATAGTACTATCCTGTTCTTCTGGCAGATCAGCAACCCGAAATGTGCTGCGGATACTTATGATACCGTGAGAATCACCAGCTACAAAAAACCTGTAGTACGTGATGCGGGCACCAATAAAGCCGCCTGTGAGGTAACCACCTTCACCATGGATGCTACTGCACCTACAGAATTAGGAGCACAGGGTACCTGGACGTTTGCACCATCCGGCGCAGCGGTAACTATCGTTGATCCGCACAGCGCTACCACATCGGTGACCATTCCGGCCAACAGTACTATCCTGTTCTATTGGCAGATCAGCAATCCGAAGTGTGCCGCCAGTGACTTTGATACCGTGAGAATCACCAGCTATAAAACACCGGTGGTACGCGATGCAGGCACCAACCAGGCAGCTTGCGACGTAACCACGTTCACCATGAACGCTACCCAGCCAACTGAACTGGGAGCAGAGGGCACCTGGACGTTTGCTCCATCCGGCGCGGCAGTGACGATCACAGATCCACACAGCGCTACTACATCAGTGACCATTCCGGCCAATAGCTCTATCCTCTTCTACTGGAAAATAGCAAATCCGAAATGTGCCGCCAGCGATTTTGATACCGTAAGAATCACCAGCTACAACACACCTGTAGTACGTGATGCAGGTACCAACAAAGCCGCCTGCGATGTAACTACCTTCACCATGGATGCCACTGCACCTACTGAATTAGGGGCACAGGGTACCTGGACATTTGAGCCGTCTACCGCAGCCGTGACGATCGCAGATCCGCACAGCGCTGCTACATCAGTGACCATTCCGGCCAACAGCTCTATCCTCTTCTACTGGAAAATAGCAAATCCGAAATGTGCCGCCGGTAACTATGATACGGTGAGAATCACCAGTTACCTTACACCGGAAGTACGTGACGCAGGCTCCAACCAGGCCGCCTGTGAAGTGACGACCTTTAAAATGAAAGCTACTGCACCTACTGAATTGGGGGCACAAGGCACCTGGACATTTGCACCGTCTACTGCTGCAGTTACCATCGTAGATCCGCACAGTGCGACCACCTCCGTGACCATTCCGGCCAACAGCACCATCCTGTTCTACTGGCAGATCAGCAATCCGAAATGTGCGGCTACAGACTATGATACTGTGAGAATCACCAGCTATCTGAAACCGGCAGTGCGTGACGCAGGTACTACCAAAGCCGCGTGTGAAGTAACTACCTTCACGATGGATGCCACCGCGCCTACTGAACTGGGAGCACAAGGCACCTGGACATTTGCGCCGTCAACCGCAGCGGTTACGATCACAGATCCGCACAGTGCCACTACATCGGTGACCATCCCGGCTAACAGCAAAATTCTCTTCTACTGGCAGATCAGTAATCCGGCATGTGCCGCCAGTGACTATGATACTGTAAGCATCACCAGTTACCTGAAACCAGTAGTACGTGATGCAGGATCCAACCAGGCCGCCTGTGAGGTAACTACCTTCACCATGGATGCCACAGTGCCTACCGAATTAGGTGCAAGGGGTACCTGGACATTTGCACCATCTACAGCTGCGGTGACGATCACAGATCCGCACAGCGCCACTACATCAGTGACTATTCCGGCCAACAGTTCTGTTCTCTTCTACTGGCAGATCAGCAATCCTGAATGTGCCGCCAGTAACTTTGATACCGTGAGAATCACCAGCTATCTGAAACCGGAAGTGCGTGATGCAGGTACCAACCAGGCCGCCTGTGAAGTGACTACATTTACCATGAATGCCACCAGTCCTAATGAACTGGGCGCTCAGGGTACCTGGACATTTGCACCGTCTACCGCTGCTGTGACCATCGTAGATCCACACAGCGCTACTACATCAGTGACCATTCCGGCTAACAGCTCTGTTCTCTTCTACTGGCAGATCAGTAATCCGAAATGTGCGGCAAATACTTATGATACCGTAAGAATCACCAGCTACCTCACACCGGCAGTACGCGACGCAGGTACCAATAAAGCTGCCTGTGAAGTGACTACCTTCACCATGGACGCTACCAAGCCGACTGAATTAGGCGCGCAAGGTACCTGGACATTTGCGCCATCTACCGCAGCGGTAACCATTACTGATCCGCACAGTGCTACCACATCGGTAACCATTCCGGCCAACAGCACCATCCTGTTCTACTGGCAGATCAGTAATCCGAAATGTGCCGCGAGTGACTTTGATACGGTGAGAATCACCAGTTACCTGAAACCGGCAGTACGCGATGCTGGTTCCAACAAAGCTGCTTGCGATGTAACCACCTTTACGATGGATGCTACCAAGCCGACAGAATTGGGTGCACAAGGTACCTGGACATTTATGCCATCAGGTGCAGCGGTAACCATCACAGATCCGCACAGCGCCACTACCTCCGTGACCGTTCCTGCCAATAGTTCTATCCTGTTCTACTGGCAGATCAGCAATCCGAAATGTGCCGCTGACACTTATGATACCGTAAGAATTACCAGCTACCTCACACCAGTGGTACGTGATGCAGGCTCCAACAAATCGGCCTGTGAGGTAACTACCTTTACCATGGATGCCACCACGCCTACCGAATTAGGTGCACAGGGTACCTGGACATTTATGCCATCAGGTGCAGCGGTGACCATCGCAGATCCGCACAGCGCCACTACATCGGTGACCATTCCGGCTAATAGTACTATCCTGTTCTACTGGCAGATTAAAAATCCGAAATGTGCCGCCAGTGATTTTGATACCGTGAGAATCACCAGCTACCTGAAACCGGTAGTACGTGATGCAGGCTCCAACAAAGCCGCCTGTGAGCAGACTACCTTTACCATGGATGCTACCGCGCCTACCGAACTGGGGGCACAAGGCACCTGGACATTTGCGCCGTCTACCGCAGCGGTAACCATTGCGAATCCGCATAGCGCCACAACATCCGTTACCATTCCGGCTAACAGCTCTGTCCTCTTCTACTGGCAGATCAACAACCCGAAATGTGCGGCTGACACGTACGATACCGTAAGAATTACCAGTTACCTGAAACCGGCAGTACGTGATGCAGGCTCCAACAAAGTTGCCTGTGAACAAACTACCTTCAAAATGAACGCCACCGCTCCTACCGAGTTAGGCGCGCAAGGTACCTGGACATTCCAACCATCTACTGCAAGTGTGACCATCGCAAATGCACATGATCCGCTTACCAGTGTAACGGTTCCTGCAGAAAGTACCATTCTCTTCTACTGGCAGATCAGCAATCCGAAATGTGCAGCTGACACTTATGACACCGTGAGGATCACCAGTTACAAAACACCTGCCGCTGCAAAAGCAGGTCCGGACCAGGAAAAATGTGATAACAGCAGCTTTACACTGAGTGGCAGTCAGCCAGTTGGCCTGAATGTAAAAGGCACATGGACGAATCCATTCAATGTTACCGGTGTGACAATTCTTTCACCCAACTCCTATAATTCAGGGGTAACAGTAACCGCCGGTGTAACCGTGAAACTGGTATGGACCATCACCAACGGTACCTGCGCCGCATCTACCGATACCGTGCAGCTCACCAACTATGCACAGGCAAACAAAGCCAATGCAGGTCCTGACCAGGCTATCTGTAACAACAAGTCCGACTTTATCATGGACGGAAATCTTCCGGGTGTACCAACCGCGAAAGGTACCTGGACAGTAATTGCAGGTAAAGCCATCATCAAATCTCCCAACAATCCAAAAACAGGCGTAACAGTTGCCATCGGTGATACTGCTACCTTACAGTGGGCCATTGCCAACGGCGTTTGTGATACCACCTTCAGCAGGGTAACCATCATCAACTACAAAGCAGCGGTTACGGCTGATGCAGGTGAGGATCAGGAGAAATGTAATACCAGTCTTCCGTTTAAAATGAACGCCAGCGAACCTGGATCCAGCAGTGCCACCGGTACCTGGACAGATGTGAGCCGCGTGCCAGGTAAAGCGGTTATTAAAGACAAAAACAATCCGTTGACGGATGTGATCGTGCCTATCGGTGATACCGTGATCCTGAAATGGACCGTGGCAAATGGTACCTGTACCAGCACCAGCAGCATCGTTACCCTGATCAATTATAAGGCAGCTGCTGCTGCCAACGCAGGCCCTGACACAGCGATGTGTAATAACCCGGGTGACTTTACCATGAGAGCAGATGCCCCGTCTGTACCAAGTGCGAAAGGTATCTGGACCGTTATTAAAGGAAATGCAACGATCAAATCTATCAACAGCCCTGTTTCAAAAGTACATGTCAACGTAGGCGATACCGTTACTTTACGCTGGACAATCATCAACGGCGTATGTACCTCTACTTCCGACGATGTGGTACTCATTAACTACAGAATGCCGGTTGCTTCCAACGCCGGTGTGAACCAGGAACATTGCGATGATGAAAGCTTTAAAATGAAGGCCAGTGATCCGGGTGTTCCGGGTGCGAAAGGTACGTGGGTAGTAACCAGCATCAACGCTGCGAAGATCAGCATCAGCAACATCAACGACAAAGATGCTACCATTACGGTACCTGCCGGTGAAACTGCGCAGCTGACCTGGGTGGTGAGTAACGGTGTCTGCGATGCCTCTACCTCCAGCGTAACACTGATTAACCGCAAATCCATCTCCGGTAATACCATTAAGAACGACCAGACCGTGTGTGTAACTGAAACACCATTGTCGCTGAGCGGTAATGTACTGAGCGGTGGTAACGGCACCTACACTTACCAGTGGCAGCAAAGCACCACCGGCGCAGGCGGACCGTTTACCAATATCAATGGTGCTACCAGTCCTGTTTATCAACCCGGACTGCTCGCCAGAAATACCTGGTACAGAAGATTGGTAACTTCCGGCGCTTGTATCAATAACATCAGCAACGTGGTGAAAATCACCGTAATGACGATCAGCCCGATTGTAACTTTCACGCCTCCGGCCATTACCACTGAATGTGTGAAAGGCGCTGACTACACCACCCTCTTCGGAACACCGGTGTTCAGTCATGCACCTTATGATGACGAAAAACTGTCTGTTATTCATAATGATGTGACAGTGGTTACATCTCCTTGTCTGAGTACCATTACCCGTACCTGGACAGCGACCGACAGATGTGGTCTTTCCGTTACCGCTACACAAACCATTACCGTGAAAGATACCAAAGCACCGGTATTCACCACCCCGGCTCCTGCCGATATCACCGTAGATTGTGACAAGGTACCGGCGAAAACAGATCTGAAAGCGATCGACGATTGCGCAGGCGAAGTGATTATCCCTGTGGTAGAAGTTCGCCAGGATTTACCAGGCAACTGCTCCAACAATTACCTGCTGATCCGCACCTGGACCGCGAAAGACGAATGTAACACCGGTGTTACCCTGAAACAGATCATCACCGTGAAAGACATGACCGCACCGGTATTCAATATGGCAACACCTGCTGACACTACAGTAGATTGCGATAAGATACCAGCAGGATTTAATCTCACGGCAACTGATAACTGTACACCGGGTATAATTACAGTGGCATCGAAAGACTCCACCGTGCATAATCCGGGTAACTGTAACAGTAACTACCTGATTTACCGTAAGTGGACCGCCTTTGATGAATGTGGTAATGCACGTGCCGTACAACAGATCATCACCGTACAGGATACCACCAGACCGGTATTCAGTATGCCGGCACCAAAAGACACCCTGGTAGATTGTGATAAAGTACCTGCATGGCCAGTGATCAACGCAACAGATAACTGTAGTGGTAACGTACAGGTGTTTACCGGCACTAAAACGGTGAAATTACCTGGCAACTGCGCCGCCAATTACCAGGAAATAAGAACATGGACCGCAACAGATGCCTGTGGCAACAAGGCGACCATGCAGCAGATCATCACCGTACAGGATACCACTAAACCGGTATTCACCGTGAAACCACCTGCCGACACCACCGTGAGCTGTGACAACATCCCTGCTCCTGCTAATGATGTACAGGTATCTGACAACTGCAGTGCACTCGGAAATGGTCTGACCGTAACACGCCGGATCACCACAGAAAGAACACCGGGCGATTGCGCAGGCAACTACCGCATCATCAGAACGTGGACCGCGAAAGACGCCTGTGGCAATACCACCACCATTACACAGGTGGTAACTGTAAAGGATACTACCAGACCAGTGATCATGCCTGCTCCTGCAGACATCGTACTCTACTGCCAGGATAAGATCCCGACAGCACCGGTATTAACCGCCACAGACAATTGTGATAACAGCTTCCCGAAAAGAGCGATCTATACAGAAGATCCTTATGTGGCAGATATCTGTAACGGATATACGATTATCAGAAGATGGAGCATCACAGATGCCTGCGGTAATAAAGCCAACGATGTGATTCAAAGGGTGATCATCCAGCCTTGCGACAAACCGCAACTGGCCGCTACCCTGCCATCCAACTGTTCGGACAATGGCAGAATTGCCTTACGCAGAGTAGGTAACGTATACCTCCCTACTTATACCCTGGTAGCGGTTACTCCGGCAAATGCGGTAACCGGCCTGCCAAGAACACAAAGCAATAATGTGTTCAACCTGAATGGCGCCACTTCTGCTTCCTTCATTATCACAGACGGCAGAACAGGTTGCTCATCCGATACAGTTACTTATCAGATGAACTACATTCAGAAACCAATGGTGAACCTCGGTAACGATACCACTATCTGCGGAGGTAACAACCTGGTACTGGATGCAGGCGCCGCCAACTTTGCTTACCAGATTCAATGGTCTACCGGTGCTACCACCCAAAGGATCAATATCAACAAGGCTGGCACCTACTGGGTGAATGTGAGCAACGGAGAGTGTGCAACTACGGATACCATTCACGTAGGACTGGTACCAACGCCACTGGTTGATATCCCCGACACCACCATCTGCCGTGGCCAGACCGTGAAACTGGATGCCTATGTAAATGGTGCGCAATACCTCTGGAGTACCGGTTCTACCGAACCATCCATCCTGGTAGGCACACAGGAACAATTCTGGGTGAAAGTGATGAAATCCGGATGTATCACCATCGATACCGTGAAAGTGAGTGTGAATCCGCCACCAGATATCAGCCTGAGTCGCGATACTTCTATCTGTCCTGACCAGTCTATTATGCTCACCGTAAATTCAAACGGCGGACGTATCAAATGGCAGACAGGTGAAACCAGCAACTCGATTGTAGTCAACAAACCTGGTGGATACTGGGTAGCCGTAAGCAGAGACAATTGTGTGGTAAGAGATACGGTGAATGTAAGAATGAAACCAGCGTTGGTAATGGACCTGGGACCTGACAGAAACATCTGCCCTGGTGGCAGCATTACCCTGGACGGTACCAACCCGGATGCGATTTCTTACCTCTGGAACGATGGCGATCCTAACCCGATCAAAACCATCACAGAGGCAGGCAAATACAAACTCGCCGTGATGGATAAATACTGTCAGCGTGTGTTCATGGACAGCGTGAAAGTAAACATCACCGGTGTACCGGTTATCAACCTCGGAAGAGACACTACCCTGTGCAAAGGCGAAACCCTGATACTGCGTGCCGAAGGCGGTGGTATATCAAGTGTACGCTGGGATAATGGTTCATCCGGACCAACCCTCACCGTGACCAACGGAGGTACTTATACTGTAACCGTATTCAACGATTGCGGATCTGCTACCGACGACATCACCGTTGACTTTGTACAATGTGAACCAAAACCAACCTTGCCAAATGCCTTCTCACCGAATGGCGACGGACGGAATGATGTATTCAGACCTATCGTAAGAGGACAAATGTTCGACTACGAACTGCGGATCTTTAACCGCTGGGGTGAACTGATCTTTATGACTTCCGATAACCATAAAGGATGGGATGGTAAATACAAAGGTGTTCCGGTGGATATAGGCACATACGTTTGGTGGCTTAACTACAAGAAAGTTGCCGGCGGTACGTCGAATGTCCTGAAAGGAGAAGTTACCGTGATCCGTTAATAACGGCTCCCGATCATACAGCAAAAAGCATAAGGCCGCAAGGCTTTATGCTTTTTGTTTTACCCGCATTCAATTGTTACCTTGCTATCCGTTCATTTGCAAACCGGAAATATTTACAGCTATGAAAGTATATGATACCGTAACAGCCGCCCTTGAAGATCTCCGCAAACGCGGATACACCGCTGATTTCAACCTGCTGTTCGACAGCATTCAATGCCCGGCGGAAACCGTTCAACCGGCCGATTTTGAGATTACAGAAACCTATCGTTTTGAAGGTAATACTGACCCGGGAGATGAAGCCGTAGTGTATGCCATTGAAACCAGATCTGGCACCAAAGGCGTGTTGATGACCGGCTATGGCGCCTACTCGGAAGATATGTCGGAAGACCTGATCCGTAAGCTTGGCCACCGTTAAACGATCATTTTTCCAGGTCCGGGTATTTATAACCGGACCTGTTTTTTATTGTATTTTCACCGGCAGAAAATTCAATTATGTTAAAGAAAATAGCCGGTTTATGGTGGCTGCTATCGGGTTGCGGAATGATTGTCTGCGCTCAGCCTGCCGCCCACCTCGATCTCATTCCCAAACCCACCTCCGTTGTTGCCACCAGTGGTACATTCTACATTACCCCGGAAAGCAAAGTGTTTACTTATCCCGCATTTGCACCTGTGGCAGCCCTTTTCGCAGAAGCGGTACATCTTCCGAAACCACAATCTGCCCTTCTGAAAACCAGGCAAACAAAAAGCTTTATTTTCCGTACCGCCAATGCTGCCGTGATTCCCGATTCCGCCGGTTATCAACTGAAGATTACTCCTGACAATGTTTTCATTACGGCGCGCACACAAACCGGCGCAGTGAATGCGATGCAGACATTGCTCCAGCTGTTGTTGCTGCAGCCACAACCATCTACCCTGCCCTGCGCGGACATCAGCGATCATCCACGGTTTGGCTATCGTGGCGTTCATCTCGACGTATCCCGGAATTTCTTCCCGGCCAGTTATATCAAACGTTTTATAGACCTGATGGCCCTGTATAAAATGAATACTTTCCACTGGCACCTGACCGACGGCGCCGGCTGGCGGCTTGAAATCAAACGCTATCCGGAACTGACGCAGATAGCCGCCTGGCGCAATGAAGCCAACTGGAAAGACTGGTGGACCAAAGGCCGACGGTATTCAAAAGAGGGCGACCCGAATGCCTACGGTGGTTATTATACACAGGACCAGGCCCGCGAAATAGTAGCCTATGCAGCCCAGCGGGGCATTACCGTTATCCCTGAAATCGAAATGCCGGGCCACTCTGAAGAAGTACTGGCCGTATATCCGCAATACTCCTGCTCCGGCATTCCCTATAAAAATTCGGAGCTATGCCTGGGTAACGATGCTACTTTCGGTTTTCTCGAAAACGTACTGACAGAGGTAATGGATATTTTCCCATCTACGTATATCCATATAGGTGGTGATGAAGCCGATAAAAAGGCATGGAAAAGCTGTCCTAAATGCCAGCAACGCATCCGTAATGAACACCTGAAAGATGAAAATGAGTTGCAGAGTTATGCCATCCGGCGGATGGAAAAATTCCTGGTCAGCCATCACCGCAAATTGTTAGGCTGGGATGAAATACTGGAAGGCGGCCTGGCGCCGGAAGCGACGGTAATGTCGTGGCGTGGTGAAAGCGGCGGTATTGCAGCTGCCCGGGAAGGACACGATGTAGTGATGACGCCGGGAGCCTACTGCTATTTTGATAGCTACCAGGCAGATCCTGCTACACAGCCGGAAGCCATCGGTGGCTATCTCCCGGTAGATAAAGTATACAGTTATGATCCGGTACCGAAAGAACTGGATGCAACGGCGGCAAAACATATACTGGGCGCCCAGGCAAATATCTGGACTGAATACATTCCTAACTCCTATCACCTGGAGTACATGGTATATCCACGTTTGCTGGCGTTGTCGGAAGTAGTGTGGTCGGACACGGCGCAGAAAAACCTGGCAGATTTCCGTCAGCGGCTGCAGGCCCATTACCGCTTACTGCAACGGTTAAACGTAAATTACTACCGGCCGTCGTACAACGTAACGATTCATCCGTTGATCGACGCCGCGCAACACCGTACCACCGTGAGTTTCAGCTCTGAGCAATATCAGCCACAGATCCGTTATACATTGGACGGCAGTATGCCCGGACCACAATCGGCCTTGTATACCGGTCCTTTTACCGTAACCGGGTCCGCTCCTGTTACGGCAGCTATTTTTAAAGATACCCTCCGCCAGGGTAAACCGGCCTTTCTGCAACTGGATGATCATCTTGCCATTGGCAAAAAAGTGACCTACCTGCTCCCCTACAGTAAGAAGTACCTGGCACAACAGGAAGCCACGCTGGTGAATGGTTATCGGGGCTCACTTACCTATGCAGATGGCCAGTGGCAAGGGTTTGAAGGAAAGGATATGGATGTCAGCATCGATATGGAAACGGTGATGCCTTTAAAAAGTGTATCCGTCACGTTTATGCAACTGACCGGTCCGGGTGTTTATATGCCTTCGGCAGTGGAGGTATTGATTTCGGAAGATGGACAAAAATATAGTCCGGTAAAGAAGATAGACAACGACATACCCGTTACTACCGCTACATTGACTTTCAAAGATTTTAAATTTGACCTGGGTGGGTTAAAGGCCCGTTACATCAGGGTACGTGCGGTGAACCAGCAACATGGGTTTATGTTTGCCGACGAAATTATTGTTTATTAACACGAATAAAAAAAGCAGCGGTTACTCCGCTGCTTTTTTTATTTATCACTTATCTGCGTTCTATCGGAGTGCAGCTACTTTTTTACTTAGCCTGAAATCAACCATACCGTTGAAACCATTTACAGGCGTGAGCCCTGGAGCTGCTTCCTTCAAGTTACTGGTAGCAGCGGCGCTCAGCCTGCCGGTAGGCAGGTTGGTCAGGTATTGACCGGTGGTGATATAGCTTATCGCCTGTCTGAGGTTCTGATCTACGGTAGTAACGCCCCATGGCACGTTTACATAATCTACCGCCTCCACATCTACAGGGATACCGGTATAATAGCCGCCGTTTCCGAGTGAGTTCACCGTTTCAAAGTTGATGGCATACAAATCGGCCAGGTATACTGGTTTGTGGTCGTTATCATACATGGTGATATTGAAATCAATAAACCCTACGGGCTTCCCGTATGTTTTCTTCCCGATCAGTTGCACCGGCATGTAAGGTTTCAGGTTGTTGAGCGTCAGCTCACTGGCAGATGCTGTGGCACCGGATACCACAAAAAAGATACTCTGCAATCCCATACCGCCGGTAGCAGCATTGAAATTAGCCTGGGCGTCCAGTTTGGTAACCGCCAGGTTCTGCATGATCTTATCGTTGTACTTATAGGTATACATCAGTTTACCGGCTGCGGAAGCAGGTGCAAACGCATTGTCCAGGTATTCTGCGGTAGTGGTGGCACCGCCGCCGTTATAGCGGAAGTCAACGATCAGATGTTGGATCCCTTGTGCTTTAAATTTGGCGATCGTCTGGTCCAGTGCCGTTTTTGAAAAGGTAGGTTCTCCTTTATCATTGGTCACGCTGGAAAAGGTATACATCACAAAATAGCCCACTTTCACATCCTGGCTGCCTTTTTTTACTGTATACACGGTATCGAACAACACCGGATTTATATTATAGGTAGCGGCATTCAGTGTAATGGTAGCCTTGGTGCCATCGTTCTTCACCACACCCAGCGACAGGTTAGACGAAGTTAAAATGGTATTGTAAAGGGTTTGCAACTGGGTCAGGTCTGTCGGAAAATTCGTGGTACCGTTAACGGAAGTGATCTCCCATCCCCGGTCGAAGCCTGCCTTACCGGCCGGACTGTTCTTATCGGCGTATTTCACATAGATGGTGGCCTTTGTGGCGCCGGATGGAATAGAGAAGCCTACATCAAAACCCAGCTTGGTAGGATTGGCGGAGGCATTCTGTTCAGCAACGCCGTTCATCAGCTGATTGGTGAGGGTGCCGTCTGTATCCAGGAAGCTGTAGTGATCGTAAGGGGCACTCGTAGCCGGATTGATGGCGTATCCCTTCATTTCCGTGAGCAGATCAGCCGCCTTCGCGTACTTACTGTCGAACGGATTAATGGTAGGTACACTGCTGTACCAGTAGTAGGTAGGTAGTCCCTTGGCAGCTGATCGGCCACCATCACCGTAAGTTACCTGCATGATCTGGTACATGAGGTACTTCAGGGAGTCTTGTTTCAGGGCATCTGTAATATCCACCGGAGGCGGTGGGGCAGGTTTATCTTTATGGCAGGACATAAGGGTGCCTGCACAGATAACTCCTGCCAGCATGGCTTTGGTTCCCGTAGTAAACAGTTTCTTATACATAAAAACAGTTATGACGATAGTTCTTTGCTTCGTCTATTTCTGGGTGGCCAGTGTTTGCCTGGTCCAGAAATCAGCCGAATAATACAAGGCGAAATGATCCGCATACTCGCCTGGCATCGGGGGTTGTTGTCCTTTCGCGCGCTTGGCTTCCAGTTCCTTTTTATCTTCTCTTTTCATTGCATTCACCTTAAAGTGGTAGGCAATAGGTTTATCACTGCCTGCTGGTATGCCCAGCACTTTAAGCGGAACGGCCAGTTCACACACCAGATTATTGGCTGCATCGAAAGAAGAGGTTGTTTGAATACCAAACGTATTCTTCACCGGAATATTGCCATTCGGGATACTATCAAAACCATCCACTTTGATCTCTTTCACATTTGCCAGCAATTGTTTCTTCAATTCGCCTGCAATTAAAGCCCTGGATTCTTCGGGCACGTCCGGCGCACCGGTGTTTACATTATAGGTGAGTGGAAAAGTAATGCTGGCACCACCTTTCTTCTTTCCTGAGGGATTGATGGAAATGGTGATACCGGAACGCATAATTTTCATCTGGCTCTGCGGATCAGGCACACTAACGATTACGTATAAGTTCTCCTGATCGTTGGCTATCGTGTAAAATAACTTGGTCACATTGTTATAGAACTGCAGGGGTTTAGGCCATTCTGTTGCCTGTCCGTCTATTTTAATATTGGCAGGCGCCCATTTATTCGGTTCACTATCCTGTGCGGAAGCATTTACATACAACAAAAGACCGGCTATTACCCCTACTCCAGTTGTCAGTGCCCTGTTCATTTTCATGTGCTATTTTTTTCAGTTGCACTACAAGGTTAACAAAGAATTTTGAGAATAGAGTAAGAAAAAATGTATATGAGCAAAAAGAGTCGGTGAATGGGCAGAAAAAGCGGCTATAAGTAAAGGTGCTGATTTAAAAAAGGAAAGCAGGGATAATTCCCTGCTTTCCTTTCCTTATAAAGTTAACCGCTTTTTAATAAAGCAATCTTGTTTTAATAGTATGCTCCACTTCTTTCAGCAGCGCCAATGCTTCCTGTGATAACCGGGTATCTACATCCAATACCACGTAACCGATCTGGTCGTTGGTTTTGAGATATTGTCCCAGGATGTTGATTTTGTTGGCGGATAACGCTGTGTTGATGGCAGACAATACACCCGGCACGTTCTTGTGAATGTGCAGGATACGGTGTGTATTTTCAATGGGTGGTACGCTGATGGCTGGTACGGTATGTGAACCGAAGCTGGCGCCTTTTTCCAGGTAGTTCAGCATTTTGCTGCTCACATCCAGTCCGATGTTATGTTGCGCTTCCTCTGTGCTGCCACCGATATGCGGTGTCAGGATCACATTCGATAATTTCTGCAGCGGCGTGGCGAATGCAGCACCGTTCTTTTCCGGTTCTACAGGGAATACGTCGATTGCGGCGCCAGACAGGCGGCCACTCTGCAGGGCTTCTGTCAGTGCGTCCAGATCCACCACTTCCCCACGGGCGTAGTTAATAAAGATAGCGCCGGGTTTTGCATCTGCCAGTACTTCTTTGGTGATCATGTTAGCAGTGGTTTTGCTGGAAGGTACGTGCAAGGAAACGATATCTGCTTTATTAAACAGTTCTTTCAGTGTACGTTGCTGTTCTGCATTACCGAGTGGTAATTTGGTTTCTGCATCATAATAGATGACATTCATCCCCATCCCTTCTGCCAGCACACTCACCTGGCTGCCGATGTTACCATATCCTACGATGCCCAGTGTTTTACCTCTGAGTTCATAGCTGCCGGTAGCTTCTTTCAGCCAGATACCGTTGTGGGCGGCGGCATTTTTATCAACAATACGACGGATCAGAATAATCGACAATCCGATTACCAGCTCTGCCACGGAACGGGTATTGGAATAAGGAGCGTTAAATACAGTTACACCATGCTCGGTGGCTGCCTTCAGATCTACCTGGTTGGTACCTATACAAAAACAACCAATGGCCTGCAGTTTCCTGGCCGATTCCAGTACTTTACGGGTTACTTTGGTTTTGGAACGTATGCCCAGGAGATGAACATCCTTGATTTCATTGATCAGATCCTCTTCACTCAACGCGCCCGATAGCTTGCGCACATGGTATCCTGCAGTGGTAAATTCTGCCACGGCAGCATCGCTGATGTTTTCCAATAATAAAATGCTGATCTTCTCTTTCGGATAACTTGTTGACTTTTGCTGGTCCATAATATTATACTAAATTATATATGTATCTCTATGTTGCAATTGGCTTAATAATTGCTGATAGCGGGGAAACAGGGCACAAACCTACTCGAAGTTGAGGAATATTCAAATAGCAGCGTGATCAAATTCGATTTTATCAAAAAAACACGGGAATCGAAGCTATTTTTTAAAGTTTTTCACACTTTTTTGCTTAAAAACCAATTAAAAGAATCTGAAATCACTGTTTTTATTTGGCAGTCTTTTCCTTTGGGTCTAAATTTAGCGCTTTGTATTTTTATAGGTCTAAATTGAATTAAGAAAGTAGTCATACTCCTCTAATGAAGCGATTGAAAGCAGTAAGTATCATATTAACCATAACGGGAATTGCAGTTATCTCCAGTTGTCAGAGTAATGCAGCACGCAGAGAAGAAAGCAAAAGAAAAGCAGCGTCAGATTCAGTACGCTTTACCATAGGATTATCAGCAGCGGAGAAAGAAGCAATTCTTAAATCACCGCGTACCATACAGATGCAGCATGAGCTGGAAGCCTTTTACAACGGTAAATTGCTCCGTTCAGGATTTAACGGCTCCATGATTGTGGCCCGGAAAGGAGTGGTCATTTTTGAAAAGTACCATGGCTACGAAAACTCCCGGACTAAAACGCCGGTGATAGACAGCTCCTCCTTTCAGCTGGCTTCCGTGTCCAAAACCTTTACCGGTGCGGCCGTGATGTGGCTGGTGCAAAATCAGAAACTTCACCTGGACGATTCCCTGCAAAAATTCTTTCCCGCATTCCCTTACAAAGGCATCAATGTACGCATGTTGCTGAGTCACCGCAGCGGCCTGCCCAATTATCTTTATTTCTGTGACAGCCTCTGGAAAGAGGAAGCCCGCTTCATCACCAACGATGAGGTGATTAAACTGATGGAGCAGCACAAACCTGCTATCCAGCATCTACCTGGCACACACTTCCAGTATTGCAATACCAACTACCTCCTGCTGGCGTCTATCATTGAAAAAGTAAGTGGTCAGAAGTACCCGGACTTTATGCAACAAACCATTTTCGGTCCGCTGCACATGTCCAGTACGTTTGTATATGATCCGGCATCAGCCACCCGTTCTCATCAAACCCAGAGTCACAAATACAACGGGCAGTTCGAACCCGACACTTATTTTGATGGTGTCATGGGCGACAAAGGCATCTACAGCAGCGCACAGGATATGTTGAAATGGGACCAGGCGCTCTACTCCGGCCAGTTCCTGAATGAAGCTACCCTCAAGGAAGCCTATACGCCTTACAGTCATGAGAAACCGGGTGTTCGCAACTACGGACTGGGATGGCGCCTCATGGTGTACCCCGACAGTACTAAAAACATCATCTACCACAACGGCTGGTGGCATGGTAACAATACCGTATTTTATCGTTTTATCCAGGACTCTACTACCCTCATCATCCTTGGAAATAAATATAACCGGGGTATCTACCAGGCGGTAAAACCGGTGCGTGATATCATAGGCCACGGTGATGGAGAAGAAGCAGGAGAAGAATAAAAGCGTAACATATCTCCCAATAAAAAAACCAGCATAACTTGTATAAGCTATGCTGGTTTTTTTATTGGGAGATGTATACCTTATCCGTGCTTTCTGTTGGGTAAAACGTTATCCCGGGTCCATATTATTTCGCCGGTAAACGCATGACTTCTAACCGGGCAGGCTTCTTTTAAACAGTAATGGCAACAGGAAGGAATACAGGGATCCATATGAATAAAAAATTCCACTTCACTTCCCGAAAACTCGCTGTTGACCAGCTTCTCCACCTGTTTCATTTCATCATGCGCATCATTCAGTTCCAGGTAATACGGCAGCGTGATGTGGCAATCGATATGATAATTATTACCATACTGCTGCACCCGCATATTGTGCACATCAATCCAGTTCTGACGGCGGTGTGCCGATAAAATAGCAATTACTTTGTCGACTATCTTCATATCCGTTTCATCCATTAAACCGGAGATAGAACGGCGCATAAGCTGATAGCCTTTGGTGAGGATCAAACCACCCATCAGCAGCGACACTGCGGGATCCAGCCAGCTCCAGCCGGTAAAGTGAATCACGCATAATGCAGCAATCAAACCCGCACTGCTGTAAACATCGGTCATGATATGCTGACCATTTCCGGAGATGGTAATAGAAGAAAGTTGTTTACCGGATCGTACCAGGTACATACCCAGCAGCAGGTTGGCGACTGTAGTGGCACCGAGCACCCATAACCCGTTTTCGATCTGCTGCAGTTCACGTGGCAGGATAAAATATTGTATTGCTTTTACGAGGATAAGTACCCCGGCAATAAAGATCATGGCGCCTTCAAAACCGATAGAGAAAAACTCCACCTTCCCATGTCCGTAAGGATGATTGGCGTCTTTAGGCTGACTGGCCAGGTAAATACTGTAACAGGCAAAACCACCAGCTACCACATTGATAATGGATTCCAGCGCATCCGAGAGGATGGCAACGGAATGGGTCATAAAGTACGCCGAGAATTTCGCGACCGTGAGTATAAAACTAACAATCAGCGACACCAGGATGACGCGCAGTTCTTTTTTTAGCAATGGTTCAGTTTTGTGTAATGGTAAAGGGCAAAGGTAAAGGATTATTCGCGTTTGAAAACCGTCGCGGGATTAATAAAAACATAACATGCGGCAGGCACATAAAGCATTAACAGCTATTACATTTGCGATATCACGTTATCATATGAAAAAACTGTACTAACCCATATAAACGTACGAAAATGACCGACACTGAATTACACGCCCAATCCGTGATCAATAAAATTTTTGACCTGTACGACACCTACGGGCAGCATGAATACGGAGAAGATGTTACCATGCTGATGCATATGATGCAGGCTGCCCTGATTGCAGAAAGCACCGGTTTTGATGATGAAATGATTATTGCCGCCTTCCTGCATGATATCGGCCACTTCTTCGAAAACGCTCCACAGATGGGCGGTTTGGGTACCCGGGCGCATGATGACCTGGGCAGTGCCTTCCTGCTGGAATGTGGCTTCCCGGCGCGCATGGCACAACTCGTGGGCAGTCATGTAAATGCCAAACGGTACCTCACCTGGTCCGACAGCGCCTATTACGATACGCTTTCAGAAGCCAGCAAACAAACACTGGAATACCAGGGAGGCCCGATGACAGAAGAAGAAGCGCTGGCGTTCCGTAGCGACCCTTTATTTCAGCAATATATACAGCTCCGTATCTGGGACGATATGGGTAAGGAAACCGACATGGCCGTTAACCCGGAAGATGTAGCGCGGATGCGCGCCAGAACCCTGGCTTATTTGCTGGCACATGGCACGCACTAAACCGGTTGTTGCTTTATTAAAAGAATCACTGTCTGCTATATCCGCTTTGTGAAAATCCTCCTGCACTTTCGCGATCATTACCATCTGCTGTATTAAATTGCAGCACTATGGATCTTCGTACTGAAATTTTAGCGGAGCATTCCCGCGCCCAATCGCTTCGGATTGCCGCCTGGATTGGCCGTAGCCCCGACCGGTTTGCCGGCTTGATGACCTTATTTTTGCAGGATGATTACCGGGTGGTACAACGGGCAGCCTGGGTGGTGAGTTTTGTGGCAGAACATGATCCGGCGTTGCTCACTCCTCACCTGCCGGCCATGGTAGCCAGGATGGAACAGGCAGGAATACCGGTAGCAGTAAAGCGGAATGTTTTAAGGGTGCTACAACACCTGCGTGTACCTGAGCCCCTGCATGGGCCGGTAATGAACAGTTGTTTTTCTTTCCTGGAAGATCCGCAGGAAACGGTGGCGGTGAAGGCTTTTTCTATGACGGTACTGGCGCAACTGGCAACAGCTTATCCGGACATCAAAAATGAAATCCGCCTGCTGATTGAGGAACAGCTGGAGAGCAATCCTACGCCGGGCATTCGTTCCAGGGCCAGGAAGGTATTGAAGGAAATCCAGTAGCGTGCTCAGAAATAATAAGGCCCTGGTTGGCTACCCTATAAAAGTAAAAGCAGCGCAACAGGGTAATACACCCTGCTGTGCTGCTTTTTTAATGTGATATAACCATCGGTTACGCGTTAGCATCTTCCGGTGCTGCATCAGCAGCTGGAGGAGGCGTAACGGGTGCCTTTGCTTCTTTTGGTTCTCTTGGCTCTCTCGGTTCCCTTGGTTCTCTTGGTTCCTTAGGTTCCTTCTCTTTCTTTTTCGCTGCTTTTGGAGCGAAGATGGCGATCATACGCTTACCTTCCATGGTAGGCATACTTTCGAGACCACCTACTTCCGCCAGTCTTTCAGCGAATTTCAGGAGAATTAATTCGCCACGTTCCTTAAACATGATGGCCCGGCCTTTAAACTGTACATAGGTTTTCACCTTGTTACCGTCTTTCAGGAAGCTTTCTGCATGTTTCGCTTTGAAATCGAAGTCATGGTCGTCGGTGTTAGGCGTAAAGCGAATTTCTTTCACTTCACTTTTGTGCGCCTTCGCCTTCATTTCCTTTTCCTTCTTCTTCTTTTCGTAAAGGAATTTATTGTAGTCGATGATACGACAAACGGGAGGCACAGCATTCGGAGAAATCTCAACCAGGTCTAAACCCTGTTCCTCTGCCATACGCAATGCATCCTCTGTTCTGTAGACACCTACCTCAATATTTTCACCTACAAGTCTTACCTCAGGAACGCGTATCATCCTGTTGGTGCGATGTTCTTGTTGTTGTTCCCTGCGGAAGTTGGGGTTTCTTCCCCGGTTGTTGCCGCCAAAACTTGGTCTGGGTCTTTGTTGCATTAAGAAAAATAAAATTAATTAATTAATTGTCCTTTTAGTCCATGGTCCACATATCGTCCATGGACCAAAAACAATCTTTACAAAAATACGGGGAAAATCATAGCAATAAACATACCTCAATATAGTAATGTTCATTGTTTTATATACCTTTTTTCCACATTATTGCGATGTTATTCAATTGGCTTACGGTTTACTACCTCATCGTTTACCAGTGTGGTAAACTGTTCGAGTTGCATAGTTCCCAGATCACCTTTAGATTGACGACGAACGGCTACTACATTGTCGGCTGCTTCTTTTTCACCGAGTACCAGCATGTATGGAATTTTTGCCAGTTCTGCTTCCCGGATCTTTTTACCGATTTTTTCGCTTCTATCATCTATTTCAGCGCGAATTTCCGCTTTTTTTAGCAATTCTGCTACTTTTTCTGCGTAGGCCTGGCTTTTATCGCTGATAGGCAGGATTTTCACCTGTGTTGGCGCTAACCACAACGGGAATTTGCCGGCACAGTGTTCGATCAGCACTGCGATAAATCTTTCCAGGGAACCAAATGGCGCACGGTGAATCATTACCGGGCGGTGTTTCTGGTTGTCTGCCCCGATATACTCCAGTTCAAAGCGTTCCGGCAGGTTGTAATCCACCTGGATGGTACCCAGCTGCCATTTACGGCCCAGGGCATCTTTCACCATGAAATCGAGCTTAGGACCGTAGAAAGCGGCTTCGCCATACTCTACCACGGTTTTCAGACCTTTCTCTGCAGCGGATTCAATAATAGCCTGTTCTGCCAGTTCCCAGTTTTCATCGGTTCCTATGTACTTGCTACGGTCTTCTTTATCGCGCAGGGAAATCTGTGCGGTATAATCCGTAAAGCTGAGGCTCTCGAATACATACATCACCAGGTCGATTACTTTCTGGAACTCTTCTTTCACCTGGTCGGGACGGCAGAAAAGGTGCGCATCATCCTGAGTAAATCCTCTTACACGGGTAAGACCATGGAGTTCACCATGCTGCTCGTAACGGTAAACGGTACCAAATTCTGCAAAGCGAACGGGTAAGTCTTTGTACGACTTAGGCGATACTTTATACAGTTCACAGTGATGCGGACAGTTCATCGGTTTCAGCATAAACTCCTCTCCCTCTTCAGGTGTATGGATTGGCTGAAAACTGTCTTTGCCATATTTTTCGTAGTGACCGGAAGTCACGTACAGGTTTTTATTCCCGATGTGTGGTGTTACTACCGGCAGGTAACCACTGGCCAGCTGTGCTTCCTGGAGGAAACGCTGCAGGCGTTCACGCAACATGGCGCCTTTCGGTAACCACATTGGTAAACCAAGACCCACTTTTTCAGAGAAGGCAAACAGTTCCAGTTCCTTACCCAGCTTGCGGTGATCGCGCTTCTTCGCTTCTTCAATCAGGGTCAGGTACTCGTCCAGTTCCTTCTGATTAGGGAAGGTGATTCCGTAGATGCGGGTAAGCATCTTGTTTTTTTCATTACCACGCCAGTAAGCGCCGGCAATGCTGGTCAGCTTGATAGACTTGATAAAGCTGGTATTCGGAATATGTGGTCCACGGCACAGGTCCGTGAATCCTCCCTGGGTATAGAAGCTGATACTTCCATCTGCCAGTTCGTTGATTGTTTCGATTTTATACTGATCGCCTTTTTCGGTGAAGTAAGTCAGTGCGTCTGCCTTACTCACTTCTTTGCGTACATACTCACTGTTGTGTTTGGACAGTTCCACCATTTTAGCTTCAATCGCTTTCAGATCTTCTTCTGAAATAGTGCGGTCGCCTAAATCAATATCATAGTAGAATCCGTTCTCGATGGAAGGACCATAACCAAGTTTAACACCCGGGTACAGGGCTTCCAGTGCTTCGGCCATGAGATGCGCAGAGGAATGCCACATCGTTGCCTTACCATCCTTATCCACCCACGTCAGCAGCTGCAGCGTGCTATCCGTCAAAATCGGGCGTGTAGCATCCACTACCTGCCCATTAACATTTGCTGCCAATACTTTACGTGCCAATCCTTCGCTGATGGATTTGGCAATGTCCAATGCAGTTACTCCTGGTTCATACTGACGAACTGCGCCATCCGGAAAAGTGATATTTATCATACGTTTTGCTGTTAGCACCATACTTTTTCATATGGGCTATATTTCCTTTATAAAATGTTTGCGAAGTTAAGAAATAGTTTGTTAGCTTTTAGATAACCATGTGATTGAACTTAAGGATTTTAAAAATAAATATTATTACAGCGGTGTGAACACAGTCGAATCAGGACATATAATTACATTTATAATCTTTATTTATTACAAACACAAAGCCTGCCTCTTACGGAGTTTATGATTCCAACCGTCTGTTTTCAATACTTAATCCAATAAAATGAGCATTCCCATTACATAACAACTCTTGCAAACGACTATTGATATATTTAAAAGAAATATCTGTGAATCTTAAAATATCTACAGAAAGAATAAATTAATTTTATAATCGTAATATAAAACCATTTAAAACATGATTGGTAACTTAAAACTCTATGACCTCTTCCGTAAGGATCTGCATTTGTCCGACGACAAAGCAATGGAGGTGGTGAATGCACTCGATGAGCATTATGAAAGGAAATCATCATCGAAAATTGAACAACTGGCGACTAAAGCGGAGCTTCAGGCGGTCAAAAGCGAGTTGAAAGAAGAAATCCACACCATTGCAAGCAGGCTGGATCTGATGGCAACCAAAGAGGAGCTGCTCAATGTCAAGTCAGAATTGAAAGAGGATATTGGAAAAGTGAGAATGGAATTCAAAGAAGACATCAGCAAATTCCGGGTGGAGTTCAAAGGTGAATTAAAGGACCTGGAAAACAAGCTCGTAAAACACACGCACTCCGCTACTATCGTGCAGTACGTCCTGCTTATCGGCAGCATTGCCGCGTTGCTGAGATATGCAGGCGTCATCAGGTAACACTATATCACCCCCTTTCGTTTGTCCACCTCAATTTTTCAGAACTTAAAGTTATACGTCACTGACGGTAACACCGGAAATAACGATACTTGCTTCGCACTGACTTTCAACGTCCCGTTCACCGCACTCCCCTCCTGATCAAAGTAAATGAAATAGGGATTCTTCCTGCTATACACATTATAAACAGAGAATGTCCAGCTACCCTTTACACGCTTATTGGGCCTTTTAGGCACCGGCGTATAGATAGCCGCGAGATCCAGCCGGTGGTAGGGCGCCATCCGGTAGGCATTGATGTTGCCGTATCCCTGCACCAGCGTACCTTCTATAAAATAAAACGTTTCAGGCAAAGTGGTGGTATTACCTGTGCCATAGATAAATACGCCGGAGAATGTCCAGCGTTTGTTGAGATCATATGACCCCACCAGGGCCAGATCATGACGGCGGTCGTATTTGGCTGGATAGCGGTTGCCATTGTTCAGGTCAGGGAATCTGCGCCAGGTCCATGCCAACGTATAACCCAGCCATCCGGTAAAGCGGCCTTTCTTTTTATTGACAAACAATTCCATCCCGTATGCCTCGCCCCTTCCAAATACAAAATCCTTTTCCGGATCATCGAGTGAAGGCGTGTAACCTTCCCGGTATTCAATCTGGTGTTGTAAGCTTTTGTAATATACTTCCGCAGATGCCTCATAGGCATTGTTGCTGAAATTGCGGAAATAGCCGGCGGAGTACTGCCAGGCAATCTGTGGCTGCACCAGGTAGGTGCTGGGCACCCATACATCGGTAGGTAAACTGGTACCGGCATTCGAGACCAGGTGAATGAACTGGTAGTTGCGGGTTACAGAAGCCTTGATGGAGCTGAAATCGTTCCAGGACCAGCGCAGGATAATCCGTGGCTCAATGCCACCATAGGTTTTTACTGGCTGGCCACGCCCATAAACTGTGCTGTCTGTTTTGTTTCCTGTAGCATCCCGGTTATAGCGGGTATAAGGACCTATCTGCATAAAACCGCTGTAACGCACGCCTGCATTCAGTTGCAGCCGTGGTGATATTTCCCAGTCGTCCATCAGGTACAGGGCTGCTTCATGGGCATATTTCTTAAACGCATTCTCCGGGTTAAACCGGGTTGAGTCCTGCTGCCCACTTACGGTAGAAGGTGTAAACGTATGACGGATGTAGTTTCCACCGAAGCGGATATGATGTTTCACATGCGGATAATAATCGAAATCCGTTTTCAGATTTACGTCGCTGATACCGGAAGATAAACCGATATCAAAGTTATTTTGTATCGCGCTGAATTTAAATTTATAGTCATTATAAATCAGGGAAGTATTGGCAAATAACTTCTGGTTAAACACATGATTCCAGCGCAAAGTAGCGGTGGTATTACCCCAGGGAATTTTCACATCAAACGTGCGGTCTTTGTTTCTAAAGGAAAAAACGTCTTTCCCGAGATAGCCACTCAGGTAGATACGGTCTTTATCGGAAAAGGTATAATTCATTTTCACATTCAGGTCATAGAAGTAATAACCTGAACCCTTATACGAAGTGTTATTGATAACAGGCTTTGTGATGAGATCAATATACGTGCGTCTGCCGCTTACAATAAAAGAGGCTTTGTCTTTTTTGATAGGGCCCTGGAAGGAGAGCCGGGATGCGATCAGACCGAGCCCGCCTTCTCCCTGAAAGGTTTTATTATTCCCTTCTTTCATGGAAATATCCACCACCGAAGAAAGCCGTCCGCCGTAATTGGCTGGCATACCGCCTTTGATCAGTGTGGTGTTACGGATGGCGTCTGCATTAAAAACAGAAAAGAAACCAAACAGATGGCCGGTATTATAAACAGGGGCTTCATCCAGCAGGATCAAATTCTGATCCGGACCGCCGCCACGTACATAAAACCCGGCATTCCCCTCTCCTGCGGCCTGCACACCAGGCATCAGCTGCAGGGCTTTGAGCACATCCACTTCTCCCATCAGGGCGGGAATTTTCTTTACCTGCAGGGCGGTCAGTTCCGCCCTGCCCATATCGGTGTTTTTTACATTGGCATCTTTCCTCTTATCGGTGATCACCACCTCCCGGGCCTGGTAGGAACGGGGATACAACTGCAGATGCTGCGTGACATTGCTATTCAGGGAAAGCGCCACCGCTTTGGATTCAAAGCCAAGAAACGAGTATAGTAAAATGTAATTACCGGCAGGTAATGTAATGGAATAGAAGCCGTATGTATTGGTATGAACACCATTGGTGGAATGCAGTACCTGCACGGTAGCGCCGGGAAGAGACTCTCCATTGGTGCTGTCTTTGATGAAACCGCTGACGGTGAATTGCTGCCCCATGGCCTCCTTAGAGGTACATAGCCATACAAGGAGCAGTAAAAAGGGACCGAATTGTTGGATCATAAGCGGCGAAAAGCAGGAGTAATTTACGATTTACTGCTTATGATCCAACGATCAATTATTTATTTATACGTCAGGCTATCGGTTGTTTCGCCACAGGTAAGCATCTTATGACCGAAGTAAGGATTCTGTATCGCTGCTTTGTCGCTGAGCCAGTAGGCGCCTTTATCATCAAAGGCCATGGGGCAATATTGATGATAAATAGTATGTCCTTTCAAGCCGGTATTCTTTACAAGATCAAACAACATATCCGATACCATCTGGAAAGAAGCTCTTTTGCCTTCCAGGCCAGCTTCGCCGGTGAGGCCGGTTAATTCGGCGCTTACACTGCCGGTGATGCCGGTAATATTGGAAAGATGGCTGCTGTCCATCTGGAGGAGGTTCAGCGGAAGACTGTCGACATGTGCCTTCAATGTCACGGCGGCGGCATTCGCAGCGTTGCTGTCGGCCTGTACGAGGGCATCGGAAAGCCGGTAATACGACTGCAGCGCCGTTCCCAGTGAATCATAAAATACCTGGCTGTATGGCGCCTGCAATGCGGCAGAAGGGCTGGCGGCTTCCTTTGTTTCCTTTGGCGCCGGCTGCTGGCAGGCAAACAGGGCTGCACTGAGCGCCAGTAACCCAACGGGAACGCATACTTTAAAATTCATAATCTTACACTTTGCAACAAAACTAAATAAAATGATGGGATTCCAACTTTGGCAGGTTGAATTTGAGTAGGTTAAAGTCCGCATTTTTCGTTAACTTTGCACGTTTTTTATCCAATTTTTTTATTTTTTATGTTGATCGCATTACAGGACATTACGTTTGAGTTTGGATCCAGGGTTATCCTGGAAGATTCCTCGTGGCATATAGAACCGGGCGACCGCGTTGGTCTGATCGGGTTGAATGGTACCGGCAAGTCAACCCTGTTGCGCATTATCAATGGGGAGTATTCAATTTCCAAAGGAAGTGTTAATAAAAGTAAAAGTCTGACCATAGGATTCTTTAACCAGGACCTGCTCAGCTTTGAAACCGATGAATCTATTCTCACTGTTGGCATGATGGCCTTTGGTAAAGCGCTGGAGCTGGAGAAAGACATCGAAAGGATTACCAAGGAGCTGGAAGACAGCCAGACAGACGAATTGTTACATGAGTTCAGCGATAAACTGCATGAATTTGAAGCCCTCGATGGCTACAACATGAAACATAAGACCGCACAGGTACTGGAGGGTTTGGGTTTTACCACTTCCGACCTGGACCGTCCCTATAGCCAGTTTTCCGGAGGTTGGCGGATGCGCGTGCTCCTCGCACGTCTCATTCTGCAGCAACCGGACGTACTGATGCTCGATGAACCGACGAACCACCTGGATCTTCCCTCCATCGAATGGCTGGAAAGATACCTGGTGGGGTATAACGGCGCTGTGATCATTGTATCGCATGACCGTTTCTTTCTCGACCGCATGGTAAACAAGATCGTAGAAGTATACCAGCAGCAACTGCACCACTACGCCGGCTCTTATGCCGATTATGAAGTGGAAAAGGAACTGCGCCGCGAAATGCAGCAACGTGCTTACGAAAACCAGCAGGATTATATCCGCCAGCAGGAACGTTTTATCGAACGCTTTAAGGCGAAGGCTTCCAAAGCCGCACAGGCACAGAGTATTGCCAAAAGACTGGATAAACTGGAGCGTGTGGAACAAACCGATAGCGGTCCTTCTAAAATCAGGATCAACTTTACGGTAGATAAAACGCCGGGGAAGATCTTATGTACGCTGAATAACATCAGCAAAAGCTTTGGCAACATTGAAATCCTGAAAGGTACCAGTGCTGAAATCAACCGGGGTGATAAAATAGCCCTGATCGGAGCCAACGGTAAGGGTAAATCTACCTTACTCCGTATTATTTTCGGGATGGAACCTATGGAAGGTGAGCGTGTACCCGGTCATAATGTGGTGACCAGCTTCTACGCACAGCACCAGCTGGAATCACTGGATATGAACAGCGAAATACTCGACGAGCTGAAAAACTTTGGCAGCGGCCGTACCGAACTGGAATTACGCCAGTTACTGGGCTGCTTCCTGTTCACCGGCGACGATGTATTTAAAAAGATCAAGATCCTCTCCGGAGGTGAAAAGGCGCGTGTGGCGCTGGCCAAAACCATTATCAGCCAGGCCAACTTCCTGATGCTGGATGAGCCCACGAACCACCTGGACATGAACTCCGTGCAGATGCTCATTGATGCCCTGAACAAATACGATGGCAGCCTGGTGCTGGTATCGCACGACCGTTACTTCGTGAGCCAGACCGCCAACAAGATCTGGGAAATCGTAGACGGCGAAATCAAGGAATTCAAAGGCACCTATAACGAATACGAAGAATGGAAAAAGAGAATGGCCGCCCAACAGCAGCCGGCATCTTCCAAAGCCACTAACAATAACGCAGATACGAAAAAAGATAGCCGCCAGCAGAATGCCGCTCCCACCCAGGACGCAGGTAAAGGCGCTATCAATAAAGATATACAACGCGAATTACAGAAACAGCAAAAGCAGTTTTCACAGGTAGAAGGCCAGGTGGCCAGCCTGAAGGAACGCAAAGCCGGTCTGGAAGCCAGCTTGGGTTCACCTGACATCTATAACGATAAAGCTAAATTTGCCCAGGTGGAAAGCGAGTACCAGGATGTTCAGAAATACCTGGACAGGGCCAATCAGCAATATGAGCAGCTATTTGAAAAAATAATGCAGCTGGAAGCGAACCTTATCAGCTAGTTACTTTGTTATCCAGGTATCTTTTGCGGGATGCCTGGATAACAACACTTAAAACCCTTTCTGCGTATGCAAAAAATACTGGTAGTTGAAGACGAGGTAAAAGTAGCCAATGCCGTTAAGAAAGGACTGGAAGAAAACGGTTTTGATGTAGATGTGGCCTACGACGGGCGCATCGGCAAAGGACTGGCTACCAGCAACAACTACGACCTGGTGATCCTGGACCTCAACCTCCCCCACCACAACGGGTATGAACTCTGTGAAGTAATCCGTCACAAAAACAACCGGGTACCCGTAATCATGCTGACCGCCCTCGGTGGTATGGAAGATAAAATGCAGGCTTTTGAACTTGGCGCCGATGATTACCTTGTAAAACCATTCGACTTCCGGGAACTGCTGGCCCGTATCCGTGTATTCCTCAAAAGAGCCGGTTCGGACGCCACTCATGGCACACAATACAAAATCAGCATCGCCGACCTGGAAATAGACCGCGAGAAAAAAGACGTGACCCGGGGCGGCAAAAAAATTGCTCTTACCGCCAAAGAATACCAGCTGCTGGAGTTCCTGGCCATGCACAAAGGAAAAGTGATTTCCAAACTCACCATCGCCGAAAAGGTATGGGACATCGACTTTGATACCGGTACCAACGTGATCGAAGTATACATGAACTTCCTCCGTAAAAAAATAGACAAGGATTTCGAACAGAAATTACTGCACACCAAAACAGGTATGGGATATTATCTTTCAGAAGAATAACGCCCCCGGTTGAAGATCAAATATAAAATAGCGCTTTATTATACCCTGTCGGCTACGCTGATGCTTGTTGCATTTGCCGTGCTGGCCTACTATTTCTCCGCCAAATCAAGAAAGGCAGAATACCTGGAAAGACTGGAATACCGGGCCCGTTCGATTGCCAATGTGATTATTGAAGATGGAAACGTAAAGGTTGACCTTTTGAGAAAACTGGACAGAACTACCTTCCAGGACCTCTATAAAGAAACGATCCTGGTATACAACCCCGACTACGACCTCTTATACAGCAACCTGAAAGATACGACCATCCGTACGCATCCCAGTCTGCTGAACTTTATCAAGGAAAACAAGCTGTATAGCTATGATAAAGGCAGTGGCGAAGTAGTGGGCGTATACTATACAGAGGGAGATGTTTCCGTCATCGTGATTGTTTCTTCCTTTGATAAATATGGTTTTCAGAATCTGCAAAACCTCAGCCAGATCCTGCTCCTGGAGCTGATTACCGCCGTGGTGGTACTCGTGGGTGTTGGTTACTTCTTTGCCCGTAAAATGGTACAGCCTATTGACCAGCTGGTACAACAGGTAGACAGTATCAATGCCAACAACATGGAGAACACGCAGGTGGCGGTGAAAGGCAAAGATGAAATTGCCAAGCTGGGCGCCAATTTTAATACCATGCTGCAACGCCTGAGCGAGTCTTTTCATTTGCAGAAAAGCTTTGTCAGCAATGCTTCCCATGAGCTGCGCACGCCCCTGGCAGCTATTATCAGCCAATTGCAGGTAACGTTATCAAAAGACCGCAGTAAAGAAGAATACCTCGCGTTACTCACCTCCGTACTGGAAGACGCCGAAAATCTCTCCGACCTTTCCAATGGACTGCTGCAGCTGGCACAGTCAGAAATGCGGCAGGAGGAGTTTGTATTGGGCAATGTGCGGATAGATGAGCTATTGATGGAGATGACTACGTTGATCCGTCTCAAACAAAAAACAGCGAGTAAAGTAGAAATTCAATTCATCAAGGTTCCCGACAACGATTCCCTTGTCACCTGCTATGGAAATGAGAATTTATTAAAAGTGCTTTTCCTGAACCTGATCGATAACGCGTGTAAATTTTCAGAAAATAATACCGCGCAGGTATCCATTGATTTCTTCACGAAGTATATTATGGTGCAGATCAAAGACACCGGCATTGGTATACCTGCAGACGAAATCAATAAAATTTTCGAACCTTTCTATCGCGGACAAAATGCGCTGCAAATCCGTGGCCATGGCCTTGGTTTGTCTATCTGTAAAAAGATTGTACAAATTCATAACGGGCATATTACTGTTACCTCCACTCCTGCCGAAGGCACCACTTTCACGGTGATCCTGCCTCATATCTAATCTTATTTTAAGGTCATTTTAATGCGGGTTAAAGGTGCCTTTAATTCTGCTTTAGGAGTTTTGTGTCATGAAATCTGGCATTATGCGAACTATCAGGATGCTGTTCCTAACAGCATGCGTTTCCTGCCTGGGCTATATTCAACACACACAGGCACAAATTACCTCTCAACAGGTGACCCTACAGGCAGTTGAAGATTCCTTCCTTGCAAAAAATTACTTATTACTGGCGCAACGTTACCAGGTAGATGCTTCCAAAGCACTGATACGACAGGCGAAGATGTGGAGCAATCCTAACTTTAGCACCGTATTGGGATTTGGCAGCACGGATAAATTCAAACCTTTTGCAGTAGGCGCCGGTGGTGAAACACAATACACCATCGATCAGCTGATACAACTGGCCGGCAAACGGAACAAAACGATACAACTGGCTGCCACAGCGGCGAAAATGAGTGAAGCTAATTTCGATGAACTCTTACGCACGCTCCGCTTACAGCTGCGCGAGAATTTCTACAATATCTATTACCAGCAACAAACGGAAACAGTATTAAAAGAACAACTGGGCAATCTGCAACAGATTGTAGATGCTTATGTCACCGCAGATAAAAAAGGAAGCGTGGCACATGCAGACCTGGTAAGACTGCAGGCGTTACAGGTGGGCATCGAAAATGATTACGCCGATCTGAAACAACAGGAATTGGAATCACAAAAGAACCTACAGCAACTGTTACATACCAGGGACTTTTATGAGGCCAGGCTGCAACCTGCAGATCTGGCTTCATATAACCTGGACAAAATCCAGCTGCCGGAATTACTCGACAGCGTCACAAAGAACAGACCGGATGTAAGGATTGCCGATATGCAGTACCAGACAGCCCAACTGAACTACCGGCTGCAAAAATCACTCGCGGTACCAGACCTGCATGTAGGCGCCACATACGATAAACAGGGCAGCTACATCCCGAATTTCGTGGGATTGACGCTCGGCATTGACCTGCCTACCTGGAACCGTAATCAGGGCAATATCAAGGCTGCACAGCTGCAAATCGGATCGGAACAACAGCAGTTATTGCAACAGCAGTCTATCGCGCAATCGGAAGTGTTAAATGCGTATCAGCGCATTCTCGCACTGGAAAAGCGTTACAAGGGATTCGACCTTCATCAGTTCCAGGGCGAATTTGATACCCTGATTGATGAAGTAGCCAAGAACTTCAGTAAAGGCAATATCTCGCTGCTTCAATTTATCGACTACTTCAACAGTTACAGCGATAACGCAAAAAATATCAACAAGTTTTTATCCAACCGGGTAAATGCGTATGAAGAACTCAACTATGCAACAGGACAAGAACTATTTAAAAACTAAGCACATGAAACAGCCTATTCTTATTATCGGCTTTTCGCTGCTGGCAGCTATTCTGTGGAGTGGTTGCAAACACAGCCAGGCAGAAGATTCAGAGAAGACCACCTTTGTTCTCAGCGATACCATGATGAAGAACATCAGAATTGATACCGCTCATCTGGAACCGGTGGTAAATGAAGTACGCCTTTCCGGTAAAGTAACCCCCAATGGTGGTAAGGTATTAAAAGTATACCCCCTGGTGAGTGGCTATGTGGAAGATATTAAAGTGCAATTGGGCGACTATGTACAGAAGGGTCAGGTACTGGCGGTGATTCATAGTGCCGAGATTGCCGATTATGAAAAACAACTGGCACAGGCCAAATCTGACCGTAATGTAGCAGATAAGAATCTCAAAGTAGCACAGGACCTGTACGACAGCCGCCTGAGCACAGAGAAGGATGTAGTGAATGCCAAAGGCGAAGTGCAGAAATCAGATGCAGAAATTACCCGTCTCAATGACCTCTTTAAAATTTACCGCAAAGGTAAAGGCGCCACCTACCTGGTTACTGCGCCTATTTCCGGTTATATTATAGAGAAGAACATCAACAATAACATGGAGATCCGTTCCGATAACAGCGCCAATATCTTTACTATCTCCGAACTGGATGATGTGTGGGTGATGGCCAATGTTTTTGAAACAGATATTGCCCGTATCAAAGAGGGCTACGCCGCAGATATTGTAACAGTGAGTTACCCTGATCAGCCCTTCCACGGCAAGATCGATAAGATTTATAACTTCCTGGACCCGGCTACCAAAACCATGCAGGTGCGCATCAGCATTGATAACAAGAATATGCTGCTGAAACCGGAAATGTTCGCGACAGTATATGTAAAATACACTGATAACGATCAGAAAATAGCGGTGCCTTCTGCCGCCGTCATCTTTGATAACAGTAAGAATTATGTGCTGGTATTTAAAGACAAATTCAATATCGCAGTACGCCAGGTAGAAGTAGCCAAAACATCGGGCGACATTACCTATCTCTCTTCCGGTTTAACGGCAGATGAAAAAGTAATCTCCAAAAATCAGTTGCTCATCTACGATGCACTTAAAGATTAAGCGGGCGATGAAGCAATTATTCTCCATAGGAATACTGGCGTTAAGCGGTGGCCGCCTGCTGGCACAGGACAAAAAGGTGGATAGCATTATCCCCTATACGCTCCATTTCCAGCAAACCCTGGTAACGCAATGGCATCCGGACTTCTCCGCGAAGTATTCGGGCGCCAACAGTTTCCGTACCCATGAAAAAGGGGCGACTTCCATCACCAGTACCATTTATGCCGGTATCCGTCCGTGGAAGAACCTTGAAGTATATGTAAATCCGGAACTCGCCGGTGGTGAAGGTCTCAGCCATGCCACCGGCATTGCGGGTTTCCCCAATGGAGAAACTTTCCGGGTGGGCGATCCCAAACCCAAAATTTACCTCGCCCGTGCCTACGGCGTGTATACCTTACCGTTAACTACCCACAGCGAAGTGGATGCAGATGACCTGAATAATGTGGGCGGCACCACGCCTACTCATTACCTGCGTTTCATAGGTGGTAAATATTGTCTGGCAGATTTCTTTGACCAGAACACTTACAGCCACGATCCGCGCACCCAGTTTATGAACTGGTCGCTAATGAGCAATGCCGCATGGGACTATCCCGCAGATGTGCGTGGATATACCATGGCCCTGACGGTTCAATACCGAAAAGACAACTGGCAGGTACAGGCAGCAACATCCCTGGAACCTACGGTGGCCAATGGTCCTAAGCTGAACTACCAATATAGCAGATCCAACGGAGAAGTGCTGGAAGTAACGCACACACATACACTCCATCAGCATGAAGGGAATGTACGGGTAATGGCTTTTATCAACCAGGCTCCCATGGGTAACTATAACGAAGCGTTGAAAGCCGCTACAGATACACCAGACATCACTGCCGTGCGGAAAGATGGCCGTACCAAATACGGATTTGGCATTAACATAGACCAGGAGCTGACCAATAGCGGCGGTGCTTTCCTGAAGGCATCATGGAATGATGGTCATAATGAAACCTGGGCCTATACGGAAATCGATCGCTCCATCAGCGCCGGATGGCTGCAAAACGGCCAGGGCTGGCACCGCGCGCAGGATAATGCCGGTGTAGCCATGGTGGTAAACGGTTTATCCGCAGATCACCGGCACTACCTTGAGGCCGGCGGCACCGGCTTTATGGTCGGCGACGGTCAGCTCAGCTACGCACCAGAAATGATTGCCGAAGTTTTCTATCAATGTAACATTACCAGGCTACATATTGCTTTAAGCCCTGATTACCAGTTTGTGCTGCATCCTGCCTATAACAGGGACCGCGGACCGGTCAACATCATCGGATTAAGGACCAGAGTGGCATTCTAAAGAACAGGAGTTATGAATAAATTCATCAGAAATATTGTAGCTTTTTCGCTGAGAAACAAACTGTTTGTTTTCATCAGCGTGGCGACCCTGATCGCAGCCGGCGTATTTTCCTTTTTACATACGCCCATTGAAGCTTTCCCGGATGTTACCAACACGCAGATCGTGATTGTAACCAAATGGAACGGCCGCAGTGCACAGGAAGTAGAACGTTTTGTAACGCTGCCCATAGAAGTATCTATGAATGCGGTACAGAAAAAAACCAGCGTGCGTTCCGTTACCATGTTCGGTTTGTCTGTAGTAAAGATCATGTTCGACGATGATGTGGAAGACTTCTTCGCCCGGCAACAGGTAAATAATATGCTACAGAACCTGGGGCTGCCGGAAGGTGCAGAACCCGAAGTACAGCCACCCTACGGCCCTACCGGCGAGATATTCCGTTACTACCTGAAAAGTGCCAAGCGCGATTCCCGCGACCTGCTTACGTGGCAGAACTGGGTGATTGACCGGCAGATCCGCAGTGTACCCGGCGTAGCAGACGTTGTGGCATTCGGCGGACAGGAAAAGATCTATGAGATCTCTGCAGATCCGGTAAGACTTGCTAAATACGATATTACGCCCCTGGAATTATACCAGGCCGTTACCAAAAGTAATGTGAACGTAGGTGGTGATGTAATTGAGAAAAACGGACAGGCCTATGTGGTACGTGGTATAGGTTTGCTCAACAGCATACAGGATATCAATAACATCATCATACAAAATATTAACGGTGTGCCGCTCCTGGTAAAGGATCTGGCGAATGTGCACGAAGCCTCTGCCCCCCGCGTGGGCCAGGTGGGCATCGGAGCCAACGACGACCTGGTGGAAGGAATTGTGGTGATGCGTAAAGGCGAGAACCCCACAGAAGTACTGGCCCGTCTGAAAGAAAAACTAAAGGAACTGAACGAAACCATTCTGCCGGACGATATCAAAATGGAAACCTTCTATGACCGTGATAACCTGATGGAGTTCTGTACCCATACGGTGATGCACAACCTGGCAGAAGGTATCATCTTTGTAACGGTGATTGTGTTCCTCTTCATGGCCGACTGGCGTACTACCGTGATCGTATCCATTATTATTCCGCTGGCCCTGCTCTTCGCCTTTATGTGCTTACGCATGAAAGGAATGAGCGCCAACCTGTTGTCGATGGGGGCGATTGACTTCGGTATCATCATAGACGGCGCCGTAGTAATGGTGGAAGGTATCTTCGTGATGCTCGATCACAAGGCCCATAAGTATGGCATGGAGCGGTTTAACAAGATGGCCAAGCTCGGCTGGATCAAGCAAACCGGCGGAGAGCTGGCAAAGGCTATCTTCTTTTCGAAACTTATTATTATCATCTCCCTTATACCTATCTTCTCTTTCCAGAAAGTAGAAGGTAAAATGTTCTCGCCACTGGCCTGGACGCTGGGATTTGCATTACTCGGCGCCCTGTTGTTTACTTTAACACTGGTGCCCGTACTCTGTTCCCTTCTCCTGAATAAAAATGTAAAAGAGAAGAATAACCCGCTGGTGAATTTCTTTGACCGCATTGTGATGCGCGGGTTTGGCTGGACTTATCGTAACAAGCGCCTGAGCATTACGCTGGCACTGGCTTTCATGATAGTCACTTTTATCTCTGCCAAATTCCTGGGTACGGAATTTTTGCCACAGCTGAATGAAGGCTCCCTCTGGGTGACCACGGAATTGCCAATGAGTATGTCGCTTACCGAAAGCACCAAGATGGCGCATGATATCCGCCAGGACCTCGGTGGCTTCCCGGAAGTAAAAAGGGTGTTGTCGCAGGTAGGCCGCTCGAATGACGGAACCGATCCCAATGGCTTCTACTTTATCCAATACCAGGTGGATCTGGCGCCTAAAGAGGAATGGAAACGCAAGATCTCCCAGGATGAACTGATTTCACAGATGGAGCAACGGTTGAAGAAATACCCGGGTATTATTCTGAACTTTTCCCAGCCTATCAGTGACAACGTTTCTGAAGCAGTAGCCGGTTTCAAGGCGGCTAACGGGGTGAAGATATTCGGCGATGACCTGGTGAAGCTGGAAGCCTTATCACAACAGGTGATTGCACAGTTAAAAACTGTGCAGGGTATCAAGGATCTGGGCGTGATCCGGAATATCGGTCAGCCTGAAATGAGTATCAATCTCGACGACAACAAGATGGCGCAATACGGCGTAGCCACCGGCGATGCACAGGCCGTGATTGAAATGGCGATTGGTGGTAAAACCGCAACGCAGTTGTATGAGGGCGAGAAGAAATTCGATATCCGTATCCGTTATGATGAAAACTACCGTAAAACGGAAGACGACCTGGCGAACCTGATGGTACCTACCATCAATAATAATAAGGTCCCGCTGAAAGAAATTGCAGAGATCAAAACGATTACCGGACCGGCATTCATTTACCGCGACAGTAACAAACGGTTTATCGGGGTAAAATTCTCTGTCCGTGACCGTGACCTAGGTAGTACCATTGCAGAAGCACAGGCGAAAATCAACCGGGTGGTGAAGTTGCCAAAAGGCTACAGCATTGGCTGGACAGGTGAATTTGAAAACCAGGTACGTGCTACCCAGCGACTGGGACAGGTAGTACCAATCAGTATCATTGCCATCTTCATGGTATTGTTCATTATGCTGGGCAGCGTAAAAGATGCGGGACTGGTGTTAATGAACGTGCCGTTTGCACTGATAGGTGGTATCCTCGCGCTGCATGTCACCAATATGAACTTTGGTATCTCTGCGGGTGTAGGCTTCATCGCACTGTTTGGGATCTGTATCCAGAACGGGGTGATCCTGATTTCGGTGTTCCATAAAAACCTGGAGGCGCGGTTATCCCTGAATGAATCGATCAAGCTGGGAGTGCAGAGCCGTATCCGGCCGGTGGTGATGACCGCCATGATGGCGGCTATCGGGTTAATTCCGGCAGCTATTTCCCACGGTATCGGTTCTGAAACACAGAAGCCACTGGCCATTGTAGTTATTGGTGGATTGATCACCGCAACGGTACTGACCTTGCTGGTGTTCCCTATCATTTTCTACGGGGCTTATAAAAATAAGAAAGACCAGTTGTAATCAAATAATGGCGTGTAGCCCTTGCATTTATAACGTGAAGGGTTACACGTATACCTGTTTAGTTCGCATATAGGTTGATAGAATGGTCATAAAAAAGAAAAGACCGGATTACTCCGGCCGATTCAATTTTATGGTCAACTACTCCGCCCTGCCGAGAAGAAACAACGCGGGGCGGATTTTTTTATTCTATTTTTCTCCTTCTGGATTTGTTAAACATCAGCCCTTTTTCTACGCCCTTACGCAGTTCCGCCTGTTCTTCCACGGGTAATGCGTGGGTAGTCTGGCAGGATTCACTGCAGCAGCCATCATACTTCTTTGCACAGGATTCGCACTGGATAAACAACAGGTGACAGCCGTCGTTGAGGCAGTTGGTGTGTGTATCGCAGGGTTCACCGCACTGGTGGCAATGACTGATGATATCTTCGCTGATACGTTCTCCGAGACGATCGTCGAATACGAAGTTTTTGCCTTTGAATTTCATCGGCAAGCCCTGCTGACGGGCCTTGTTGGTGTATTCAATGATACCGCCTTCCAGGTGGAATACATTTTTGAACCCGTTGTGTAGCATATAGGCAGATGCTTTCTCACAGCGGATACCACCGGTGCAGTACATAATGATATTCTTGTCTTTCTTGTCTGCCAGCATATCCACGGCCATGGGCAGCTGATCGCGGAAGGTATCGGAAGGCACTTCAATGGCGCCTTCAAAATGCCCCACTTCATATTCGTAGTGGTTGCGCATATCCACAATTACGGTATCCGGATCGGCGGCCAGTTCGTTGAACGTACCTGCATCCACATAACGGCCACGGTTAGCCATGTCGAACGTGGGATCTTCGATTCCATCGGCCACAATTTTATCGCGCACCTTGACTTTCAGCACAAAAAAGGATTTGCCGTCGTCGTCTACGGCAATGTTCAACCGGATGCCATTGAGGAAGTCGATGGCGTACAACTGTTGCTTTAATGCCTCAAAGTGATGATCGGGCACGCTGATCTGGGCGTTAATACCTTCGTGGGCTACGTAGATACGGCCAAAAGTGTTGAGTTGGAAAAGCGATTCGTACAATTGATCGCGGAATAACTGCGGATCGGGGATTTTCGCGTACTGGTAGAACGAAATAGTAACGCGTTTAAACGGTTCATTGGCCAGCCGTATTTTCAATTCGGCGGCGGAGACTCTGTTGTGTAATGCCATTGTTTGCTTGAAATTTTAAGGACACTTGCGTTGTGAACAAAACTTCAATCAACCCTCTTTCTCTTTAAAGAACAATTGATTTGAGGCGCAAAGGTAGCAAAATTCATGGAATATCAGTGGTGATAGGGGTCTGCTTCCTTTCCCCATTCATAGAGCACATGTACAGAAAACCAGGCTATGGCGCTGATAATGAAGATATAACCGATAAAACCGGGGGTTCTTAATTCCACTGCACCTGGCAGGTCATTCATTTCCGTGATATAGGCCGCAGCGGCGAGAATAATTCCGGCCAGCAGTGCGAAAAGGGCTATTTTTCTCATAGCAGAATGGTTAAAGATGACAATCCGTTTTGGCACAAACGTGTGAGTAAAATGTGCACAGCGCTTGTCCAAAATATACTTAACTTACTAACGAAATAACTCAACCAAAGGTTCACAACACCCCAAAAAAATATTTATCTTTTTATAACTATTTGATAATTATTGTATATAACTTTGTGGATAAGTTACGACCCCGATTGGCACTCTTTTTGAAAATTAGATTTGAGAAGCAATATTGTTTAACCCGAAAATGTTATGTTATGAGTATTTACATTACTTACTTTATTTATGCAGTAGTTGGAATCTGGATTTACAGGTTACTGGCTTATTACTTCGATGAAAAGAAGGAAATCAAAGGCCGGAAGAAAACCGTAAAGTTCTAAACGGACATGTGAACAGGGAGATACGGGGATTTTGTTATCTGGCAAGCATTAGTGATAACAGAATCCCCGGCATCATTGTCAGTCAGTTTTAAACTTTACGATGTTACCGAGAATCCCGCCGAATCCCACCCGAACTCCGATCCGGGTATCTTCTTTGCTCTGATAACCTGCCACCACATCGACTCTTATCATCTTCAGAATATTTTCAATCCCCCCGAACACTTCTACATAGTTGTTATCACCATTTACATAAAATGCATTGGCGCCTGCCACCAGGTTCCACTTCAGGCGGTTGAACAACGGAATCTTGTTGGTCAGTAAGCCATTGAAATGATGCTCCACATTCACGGTGGTGTAAAACGGAGCCGTAGTACTGTATTGATAATAAGGCGCCAGCTGGAAGCTGTTCAGGTACTTCATGTTGTAGAAAGTCTGGTTCCCATTGAAATGCTGGAAATCGGGAATCTGTACATTCCGGTCGTTCAGAAAACCGCCAATGCCCACATGGTAGCGGAACTCGCCCAATAACTTGAAATTCATATTGTCCTGGATGGAGAAACTCCACTTGTCAAAATCCACGATACTATTGGCCACATTGGGGATACCCTTGCTATACCCCACCTTAAACGTGGGATATTTTGAGCCGAAGGGGATTTTTCTATCCGGCAATTCCACAAACTGTTGCCCCGGCTGGAACGTAAAGTTCACATCCAGCACCAATGCCTGGTGTTTCTCAAAAGGTACGTTTGCCAGTTCATACGGATGGTTAGGCGTAAACTGTTTGCGGTCGTTCTTAAAGAAAACAAAGTCGGTGGTATTCTCTACCGGGTTACGGCTTTCATAGGTAACGCCGAGCGACAGCTGATCATTGGTCTGGAATATCCGCGTATAACGGAGTTTACCAAACCAGTTCTCATATAGCTTCATGTAATTCTCCTTCAGGAACAGGGTGTAAAATTCATTCGCGATATTATCGATCGGGTTGTCCTGGTTGAACTGCGAAACGCGCTTCCCTCCTGCCAGTGACCAGTCGTTACGCCCGTAGCGCTTACGCACTTTGCTGCCGTTACTGAAATCTATTTGCGTATAGGCATTGAAGTGAGTATTACTTACACCATACCGCAAAAACGGCGAGATGCGCAAACTACTTTCTTCGCCGGTGTAGATCGTCAGCTGCGGTTCTATGGCAATCGCCAGCCCTTCCACGGTATTATATTTCAGCGATTTCAACAAGCCTTTTACTTCCAGGGAATGATATTGAATGGTGCTATCCTTCCGGAAATAATATTTATGCCTGGCCCCGCCCCAGAGGACATCCATCATCTTGATGCCTTTTTGTTTGCGTTGCAGTGAATCTAGATGATAGCTGGATAAGGCAGAATCCTTTGCTGCTTTGGCGATACTATCTTTTTCGTGGTAGTCTTTCACTTCATCGGATTCCAGTGGCACCGGCCGGACGCTGTCCCAATAAGCATGTTCCTGTTTATCAAAAGCAGAATCGTATTTCAGGAAAGTGTTGTCGAAAAATTTTGGTGGGAAGTCGGGATGCACGTTGTAATCTGAATATACATTTACAAAGCTGCCGCCCATGCGGAATCCAAATTTATTAAAGGACATGTACATGACCTGGTCTTTCACACGCCATACTTCCGGCGTAACGGGTACATGTGTTTGCCGGATCTCCAGTGTGTCCATCAGTTCCAGCTGGTACTCCTTGGTGAGAAGCAGATCGGTGCTGTGGATGCGCCAGTCCTTGTCGGTAATAAAGATATAGCCGGAAAACAGCGGCTCCTGTTTGCGGCGGGGAATCACAGCTATTTTATTAACGGTATGACCTTCTTCTACGAAAGTTCCTTCCAGGCGATATTTATAATAAGCCAGGGCGTTTTCTGCGATCGGAGAAATGTAGCCCCTTGGTCCCATCTGCGTAATAACGGCTGCCACATTATTATCATAGAAACTGATGATAGCCGGAAAGCTTAAACCAAAGCCACCGCCACTTTTGCGGGAGGAAATTACTTCCAGCTTTACTTTATCCGGTTGGCGGGCAGATATTTTGGTAACAGATTCAGAGAGGAACACCATGCCTTTACCGGCGCTGTCCACTCCCATTTCTGCTTTATCTATCTTCTGTCCCATGAAGCTCTTAGGTACGCTCTTTAGCCCGATAGTACCTTTGATATAGGACATGCAGGTATATGCTTTTACCTGTTCCTGGTAGAAGTGCCTTTTCTTAATGGCCTGCCGGATGATGGCATAAGCGGGATCTTCGCCACCAGCTTTCACTACTACTTCTTTGATCTGCATGTTCACCGGTTGCAGGTGGAAATCCAATGTCTGCGTTGAGGCGTTTACGTTAAGAGGAAGTTCTGTTCTTTTGAACCCGATATATTGACAGACGACGGTATACTGACCTGGCGCCAGATCAAGCTGGTATTGGCCGGCAGCATTGGTAGTAGTGCCGGTAGTAGTTCCTTTGATGAAGACAGTCGCAAAAGGAAGAGGTTGATCTTTATCGTCTGTGACGCGGCCTTTAACCACGATCGCATGACAATAACCGGAAATGAAAATGCAAAACAGGGCAGACAGGTAGTTCTTCATGTTCCAAATGTAATAGCGAATGGCTTACACCTTGTCTATGTAAACTGTTTTATCAGAATTTTAACAGCCTGGATAAGTAATCAGGCTGCGGTCTTTTTAGCGGCGCGCAGAAACGCGGCAGAACTGGCTGCAAAGCCCGCTACGAGGCCTCCTATAAAGGAACTGACTACGCCGATCAGCGGGGCGCTGCGGACTTTCAAAATCATTTCACTCATCCGGTTAGCCAGCAGATGATCATTTCTTACATCCATGTAAAATGCCAGTACCAGCCACAGTACAAATACCCCCATGAATGCGCTGAAAAATGATTTGCCGGGCGACAGAGGCATGAGCAGCGTCACGAGAAAAGCAACGAGTGCAACACTCCACCAGGGCAATACCATACCTGCTACATAAGCCAGGAGAAGGATCAAGAGAAAATGTGCAAATGATTTCATAATTCTAATATAAGGAGATTTATGCGAATTTTGTCTTTCCCAGGATTAAACTGATTGTGCCTATTGCCCTGATTTGATTTTGTATGGATTTAAGTGATTTGGGGAGATAAAAGCGGATCACTCCCCTTCTATCTCCCCAAATATCAAACAACAAAAAACAGGAAAATCATCCTGAGCCTAAGCCGGGACAAAAGCGCCGAAGGCGCTCTTCCCTACTGAGCACTTTTCTCCAATGCCTGTTCTATATCTTCCAGGATATCTTTAATATTCTCCAGGCCTACAGAAATTCGTATAAGCCCTGGCGTTATACCGGCAATTGCTCTTTCTTCATCAGAAAGTTTCGCGTGTGTGGTACTTGCCGGATGAGAAGCAATACTGCGGCTATCGCCCAGGTTGGCGGTGAGTGAAAGGAGTTCCAGCGCATCCAGGAAGCGGACGCCCTGTTGCAAACCGCCTTTCAGTTCGAAGCAGACAATGCCGCCTCCGCCGCTCATTTGTTTCACGGCAATATTGTATTGCGGGTGACTTGGCAGCAGCGGATATTTCACTGACAGCAGATGTGGGTTATTTTCCAGTCCCTGCGCCAGTTTCAGCGCGCTGCCAGCGTGGCGTTCTACCCTTACGAACAATGTTTCAAGGCTTTTGCTGAGCACCCATGCGTTGAATGGCGACATAGCCGGGCCGGTGCTTCTGCAGAAAGTATGAATTTCCTTGATCAGCTCTTTCTTACCTACCACAACACCGCCTAATACGCGTCCCTGGCCATCGATCCACTTGGTAGCCGAATGAGTGACGATATGTGCACCGTATTCGATAGGACGTTGCAGTACCGGTGTGGCAAAGCAGTTATCTACGTTGAGAATAATATTGTGTTTGTTGGCAATACCGGCAAGCAGTTCCAGGTCAATGATTTCCAGCCCCGGGTTGGACGGTGTTTCCACGAAGATCATCCGGGTATTGGGTTTGATCATGGCTTCAATGCTGGCTGTATCGGTCATATCGAAATAGGAAGTTTCGATACCCCATTTGGGCAGGAACTTCGTAATCACGGTATGGGTGGATCCAAAAATAGCGCGGGCCGATAAGAGATGGTCGCCCGTTTTGAGAAGCGCCATAAAACCAGCAAAGATAGCGCTCATGCCGGAAGACGTAGCATATCCAGCTTCGGCTCCTTCGAGCGCACACATTTTCTTTACGAATTCATCTACGTTGGGATTGCTGAAACGGCTGTAGATATTAAAGTCGGTTTCATCCGCGAAGGTAGCGCGCATTTCTTCTGCATTGTCAAAACAGAAACTGGAGGTGAGGAACATCGGTGAGGAGTGTTCCATCTGATCCGTTTTGGGCATCTGCAATCTTACTGCATTGGTATCCGGTTGGTATTGCTTTTTGTTGTCTTTGCTCATGAATATGGTAGTTACAGCATTTTAAGCGTTCAATTTCACTTCCCAGGTCAGTTTGGTATTGCCCTGACGCAGGGTTTCAGCTACAGAACAGTATTTGTTCATAGATAATTCCACAGCGCGTGCTGCTTTATCGGGATCGATGTTACCGGAGAGATGGAAAATCAGGTGGGCTGATTCCCAGAGAGAAGGCTCTTTACCTTTTTCTCTTTCTGCATCAATTTCTATCCGGAAATCGGTTACTTCCTGGCGTTGTTTCTTCAGGATCATCATCACGTCAATGGCAGAGCAACCGCCCAGTCCCATGATTACCATCTGCATAGGTCTGATGCCATTATTCTTACCGCCATTCTCCAGAGATGAGTCCATCAGTACTTTGTGGCCGTTTTCATCTACCGCCTCCATATTAAATCCGTCATCTACTCTTTGTAATGCTATCTTCATGATTATTAATTTACTTCAACAAAGATAAAATAAATCAATCAGGAATTACGCAGCGGACGCTATTAGGGGCTAATTCGTAAATGATGGGCTATATTTTACACTTTTTAATTCTGATATTGTAGTTTTGCGCAAATTCGAAGAAGCATTGTCGGCAAAGGTATTTCACAGTCAAGCAGCATTCCGGTTAGAGTCCGGAGAGGTATTACCAGGATTACACATCGCGTATCATACGTATGGTACGATGAAAGAGGATGGCAGTAATGTGGTGTGGGTATGTCATGCCCTCACGGCCAACAGTGACGCCGCTGACTGGTGGACCGGCTTAATCGGCCCTGACAAAGCAATTGATCCTTCCAGGCATTTCATTGTATGTGCCAATATCATTGGTTCCTGCTATGGCAGCAGTGGTCCGCATACCACCAATCCGGATACGGACAGGCCCTGGTATCATCAATTTCCGGCTGTTACCATCCGGGATATGGTGCAGGCGCATATCCTGCTCCGCCGGCATCTGCAGATTCCGCACATCCACCTGCTGATCGGTGGTTCCATGGGCGGCTACCAGGCGCTGGAATGGTCATTGTTGGAACCTTCTGTCACCGACCGCCTTTTCCTGTTATGTACGGGGGCTGCTGAAAGTGCCTGGGGTATTGCTATTCACACCGCTCAGCGACTGGCCATAGAAGCAGATTACACCTGGCAGGACGAGACGCACAGCGCGGGTTCCCGGGGACTGAAAGCCGCCAGGGCCATCGGTATGATTACTTACCGCAACTACCAGACCTTTGTACGCGCCCAGTCGGACGAAGACAAGGAAAAGACCGATCATTTCAGGGCATCTTCCTATATCAACTACCAGGGTGATAAACTTGTAAAGCGCTTTAATGCACAATCCTACTGGCTGCTCACCAAGGCAATGGATAGTCATAATATTGCCCGTGGCCGCCATGAAGACATTACTACTACCCTTTCACATATCCAACAGCCTACGTTGCTCATCGGTATCAGCAGCGATATTTTATGTCCGCCGGAAGAACAACAGCTGATGGCTGCCCATCTTCCCCACGCTACTTATCATGAAATAGATTCTTCGTACGGGCATGACGGTTTCCTCATTGAATTTGAGAAAATCGGAAAGATCCTGCGTGAATGGATGGCCGGATAGCATATTGATTTACAATAGCTTACAAGATAAAAAGTGCAGCGGAAAAATACCGCTGCACTTTTATTTTAATCAGTGCCTCCGCGATGGTCGTATACGGTTTTTTTTCTTTATATTTAGTTAAACCGAGTCTAAACCTTTATAAAAACCATCGTGTATGAGAAGCATTCTAATCAAAGCCTTCACAGGCTGTCTGGTGCTTTTATTATCCCTGACCCAGGTAATTTCAGCACAAACTGCAGCCACTATTAATGGTACTGTACGCGACAAAAGCTCCGGCAACGTAATGCCAGGGGTAACTGTCAGCGTGAAAGGCGCCAGTTCCGGTACCATTACAGGTAGTGGCGGCGCCTTTTCCCTTAAAACCACTCATGCGTTCCCGTTAACACTGGTGTTTTCGTATGTAGGTTACAAAACTGAAGAAAAAGAAGTTGCTTCTGCTACCGACAGGCTCGACCTGGCGCTGGCCTCCACTGAAATCCTCGGACAGGAAGTGGTGGTAGCTGCCAGCCGTACCCAGGAAAGTATCCTGCAATCGCCCGTTTCCATTGAAAAGCTGGATGCCCGCGCATTAAGGGCCAGCCCGGCCCCCTCTGCCTATGATGCCCTGGCCAACCTGAAAGGCGTAGAAATGAGCACGCAGAGCTTAACCTTTAAATCCGTGAATACCCGGGGTTTTAACAGTAACGGCAACACGCGCGTATTACAACTGAACGATGGAATGGACAACCAGGCGCCAGGACTAAATTTCGCGGTGGGTAACATGGTGGGTATTCCGGAACTGGATCTCGACAACATGGAACTGATTCCAGGCGCTGCTTCTGCCCTCTATGGTCCCAATGCACTCAATGGTATTTTACTGATGACCAGCAAAAACCCATTCCAGTATCAGGGTTTAAGTGCCCAGGTGAAAACCGGGATCCTGAATGATAATGGCCGTACTACTGCCACCACCGGCTACTACGATGCGTCTGTCCGTTATGCGCATGCCTTCAGTGATAAGGTAGCGTTTAAACTGAACGTAGGTTATCTTCAGGCGAAAGACTGGCAGGCATATGATCACCGCGACCAGAGCCTCGCCAACGGACATACGCTGGCAAACGGTACCCGCGCCAATAATGAAGGTTACAATGGCGTAAATGTGTATGGTGATGAAAATACCGTTAACATGTACACCGGGCTGCAATCTACGCTCATGCCACAACTGACTGCACTGGCAGCTCAACTCGGCGGCGCGGTTACTGCACAACAACTGTACGATGCTATTCTGCCGCCTAAAAACATGTCGAACGTTACCCGCACCGGCTACAATGAAAGCGATGTGGTAGATTATACCACTAAAAACCTCAAGTTGAATGCAGCCCTTCACTACCGGATCACCAGCAACCTGGAAGCTATCCTGCAAGGCAGCTACGGGGCGGGTACAACGGTATACACCGGCGCCGACAGATACTCCCTGAAGAACTTCAATATGGGTCAGTATAAAGTGGAATTAAAAAGCCCTGACTTCTATGTAAGATTATATACTACCCAGGAAAGATCCGGCGACAGCTATGCAGGTGGTACACTGGCATCCGGTATCAATGAAGCCTGGAAATCCAGCCAGCAATGGTATACAGAATATTTTGGCACCTATGGTATTGCTGCAGGCACCCTGTTTCAAAACACTTTTAAGAACAACCTGGGTCAGGGTCCTGCTGCTGCATTAGCAGCCGCCCAGGCGGCCGTTCAGGCCCAGCAAGCCAACTTCATCAGTGCTGCCAGGGCGAATGCAGATAAAGGCCGCCTGCTTCCCGGTACACCTGAATTTGATGCCGCTGCCGACAAGGTTAAAAATAAAGCCATCCCAGGGGATGCATCCGGTGTAGGTGCGAAGTTTACAGATAAAACAAACCTGTATCAGGCTGAGTTTATGTACAACTTCCATAACCTGATCCATTTTGCTGAAATACTGGTGGGTGGTAACTATCGCCGTTACGCACTGAACTCAGAGAAAACGCTGTTTGCAGTAGACGATAACGGCAAAGAGTTCCGCATCAACGAATACGGCGGTTATCTGCAGATCATGAAAAAACTGGTAGATGATCACCTGAAGCTGACAGGTTCCCTTCGTTATGATAAGAACATGAACTTCAAAGGTCAGTTCAGCCCACGTTTATCTGCCGTGTATACTTTCCTTGGCACACAGAATATCCGCGCTTCCTACCAGACCGGTTTCCGTATTCCACATAACCAGGATCAGTACATCGACCTCGTAACGCCACAGGCACACCTGATCGGTGGCTTGCCGTTCCTGCGTGAACGTTATGGCCTGGATAAAGGACCGCTGTTCTCCCTGCAATCTGTACAGGCAGGTGCACCTACCCAGTATGTTTTCCGCGAATTCCTGCCGGAGAGAATACAGGCGTATGAAATAGGATACAAAGCGGTGATCGCCAAACAACTGTTGATCGATGCGTATATCTATAAGAATGATTTCAAAAATATGAATGGTACACAGGTGCTGGTGCAACCTACCAACGATCCTGCCGTCAATAAAATTTTCTCTGTACCGGTGAGCGCCACGCAGGTAGTACACTCATGGGGTTGGGCACTGGGACTGGATTACAGCCTGCCGGCGAATTTTACAGCAGGTGGTAATGTATCCTTTAATGAACTGACCAACGAGAAGGATCTCGGTTCTTTCCTCGCGATGTATAACACACCAAAAGTGCGCTACAGCCTGAATTTCGGCAACCGCAATATTGCGAACTCCAATTTTGCATTCAACATTTTATGGAAATGGCAGGACTCCTTCGTATGGCAATCTTCCTTTGTTGGCCCGAATGTAAATGCTGCGGGATTGAGCGAAATTCCTGCCTATGGTACACTGGATGCCATGGTGAGCAAGTTTTTCCCGAAAGCTAAAACCACTGTTAAAGTAGGGGCAGCCAATCTGCTGAACAAGAAATACGTACAATCATGGGGTAACCCTACTGTGGGAACACAGGCGTATATTTCCTTAGGATATAATTTATAAAAAGAGGAAGCCCCGGATAACTGTTTCTGCTGAGCAGAAAAAGATCCGGGGCTTTTTATGTATAATAATGACAGTTTACAATACGTCCCACCAGGGCTTCTCCGAAGATGCTGATGATGGCGGTGGATTAACAGGTGCAGTTGGCGCCACCGGCGTATCACTTACTTTCTTTTCCTTCACTTCTCCCGTCCACAAACCTCTTGCTTCCGATTTAATATCGGGTCTTTGCAACAGCGCTGCCAGCGTAGCTTTCAGCTTAGCTCCCAGTTCGGGTTTTACCATGTATACAAAGTTGGCATAGCCTTCCATGCTGCTGATAATATTCTTTCCTTTGCCCCAGCTCTTATTGGCCAGGCCGGTTTTTTCCACCTGGTGTAACAGCGCACGGAATTTACGCAGGGTGGTACGGTCCAGGCTCAGTTTTTCATTGACAACAATACCCGTTACCTCATGTTTATCGCCTTTGCGCATCACCTTGAGTTTATCGGGATGGATGGTGAATCCTTCTTCCTTTACAAACATTTTCACGGCGCGTAATAATTGGCCGGCTTTGTCTGCTGCCGGGCCTTTGGCGGAAAACGTCATATCATCGGCATACCGCGTATAGGCGTAACCGTATTTCTCTGCCAGACCTGTAAAACGCCTGTCCAGTTTAAAGCAGATCAGGTTGGTAATAGCGGGGCTGGTAGGTGCTCCCTGCGGGAGATGCCGGGCCGTTTTGGCTACATAATATTTGCGGCCATCGAGCAGTATTTCATCTACTTCCGGTTCTGTACAAATCAGCGCCAGGATGGTGGCTACCTGTTCGGCATAACCAAGTTTGCAAAATAATCCTTTAACGCGTTTGTAGGCGATAGATGGGAAGAAGTCGCGCAGATCGATATTGATCACGATATCCTGCCCGGTATGCGGCGCGGCGTTGGTAACGATGGATTTGCCGGGTACAAAGCCATGGGCAGCTACATCGTTCTTTATTTTATAGAGAATATTTTCGAGGATCCAGTGTTGTGCCGCTTTCAGTTGCGGCATAGGCGCAGAAATGGTGCGGCTGCCGCCGGATTTTTTAGGAATCTGAAAACGTTGGTAGTGGGTATGATGGCCGACTTTCCTGTTGAACGACAAGTACCGCAGTTTACCGAGGGTGATGCCCATGGCGGTAGCGAGTGCGTTGGCGTCCGCGAAGACGGGTAATCCGAATTTTTGTAATTGCACCAGGTCGGGTACAACCTTATTCAGCCCGGCGGACACTTCTTCCCCGAGATAAACAATCTGTTGATCTTTGGTAATAGCCCATGCAGCAGCCCTTTCTTTCCGGGCGGTTTCGCGGCGTTGCTTGGTTTCTTCTCTTTTGAGTTTGGCTTTGGCCATGCGGGCTTTGCGCATGTCTTCCAGCATCATCCGTTTGTTGCGGTATTTCTGGCGCTCGTTGATCAAGTCATTCAGCTGACGGCGTACTTCCGTTTCCTGCTGAATGAGGCTGGCGGCGGGGCTTGGCTGCGCTAAGTTTTCGGCCCAGAAACCCAGGCGCGTCATTTCCTGCAATATAAGTTCCTCTTTGGAGGATGCACGTATTCTATCGTACAGTAGTTGACGGGTTAAGGACATGATAAATATGTTTGTATTTATTCATTTTCATTGCCGGATATTATCTTACGGTAATTACTATACGTAAAAATTGCCGGTGAACATAAAAATCAGTGGGAGGGTAAAACTGGCCGGTGATACAGCCTTGCTGTGGGAGAAAAACAAAATTCTGTAAAGAGGAAAAGGCCTTCGTGCAAACCATTGACTAAATCAATCAACTCCAGGGAGGGGCCTACTATACGCATATTTCAGCCCTCGGGGCTACTACCGGAAATATGCGTATAGTAGGCCCCTCCCAAAGTAAAGATTGCATTTAGTGAAGCATGTATAGTCAGAATACCTGAATGACGAAACATCATTCGTCCCTTTTCGGGCGCAAGTGCAATCAATTCCTCTTTACAAAGATCTTTGTTTATTAACGTGTCAGCAAGGTAGAAAATTATTCCGGAAAATAAAAACACCTCCTACTTTTATTTTGCAATTTTATTTTTCAGAATGCGCGATACGCAGTGCCAGCATGTGTTCACAGGGGCCTTTGTATAATTTATTCGTGCTATAAAAATTGCAATCACAATGGGCGTTACTCAGTCGTTCATCCGCATCGATGGTTATAACGGGATGGTATATACGTTGTGCGCCTTTTACATTTCCTTTCAGTTGCAAACCTACCCCCGGAATATCCGTTGCCGTATATTCCACTTTACCAGCCTGTACCAGTTTGGAGGCTTCGGCTTCCTGCGGATTAGCAAAACGTAACTCATCCAGCGGTAAAGGTTCACGACTCAGTTCCCGTAAACGGTAAAAGCCGGTGTGCAGATCGAAGATCACTTTACCTGCTTGGGTATAAATACCCAGTGCGCCGAGTACGGTGGCTTTGCTCAATCCTGTAGCGGAGGCAATCGTTTCCGGTTTGGCCATCCACCTGGTTTTCAGGTCGGCAAAAACAGTAAGTTTCTCTGCATCGCTTACTGCAGCGCGTGGCGCCATCAGGTCGAACTGACCGGCGCGCGACCAGTCGTTGGCCGTCCAGCCGCTGAGGCCCAGTGTGAACTGCATATCGCCCAGATCCGCCACATAAAAGGAAGGCAGCCCGTTACCGGTAAGATGCACCGTAAATTTGCGTGCAATTGGGATGAGTCTTTCCAGTATCAGCAGTCTTCTTCTCCCCCATATCCTGATTTCGCGTTGCTGCGGGCCTTTGTATAACGATCTAGCACATACGATTTCGTGGTTCCAGGGTTCAAACACGGCGCGTACCGGTTTGCCTGGTTCCAGGATAAACCGGATAGAACGCGGGCCACGCTTTTCTTTAAAGCGGCGCAGCCAGGAACAGAAGTTATATACATCCATCGGATGAAGATCGAAAGAAGCCGCTGGTAAGGTCATCGCAGAACTTACCTGCAGAAACCCTCTTACCCAGCTGTCTGGCAGATCGATCTTTACCTCGTGGTACAGTTCTTCCTGCGAAGTTTGTACCTGGAAGCCCCCCGGATCTATTTTAAAATCAGTTTCCTTGTAGTCCCTGATTTTCTGAAATTCATTGTATAACGCGGCCGAATAATCGATATTGGTAGTCCCGCATTCAAACTCGTTTACTTCCTTGAATACGTTGTAGTTCGCGCTCAGCTTACCGTAGGTGGATTCGTCCTGGCTGAAACATTCAAAGAACAGTTCATCCGGATGTACGCTGATCACGGGATCCAGTACAAACCAGGTATCGCGATCCTTCTGGTATAGATAATCGAAGTAATTCTTTCTTGCTTTATAAAACGGCGCCATCACTTTATCCTTTTGCTGCTGGATCACGTCGAGTTCCCCTTTCAGGGTTTCCATGCGCAGATCGGCGGCTTTTGCATCATAGCCGTTCATAAATTCAGCCAGCCAGATGGTTTCCTGTTGGGCAGCCCATTCTTTATAGGCCGTTTTATCTTTTGGTTTGAAGCGCAGATCCGATACCACCACATCATGCAGGGCGGAGATGGCTTCCCGGAAAGCTATTTTTTTATGCAGCTTACCCACAAAATAAGTAGGGTCACGACGGGTATCCGGTGCAAAAGAAATGCCCGCAGCTGTGGCATTGCTGAACACGTTGGAGTTTCCGCTGTATCTGTAGTTGAATAACATAAAATGGATTACTTTTTAAGATACTCTGATGACTGTTGGTACAAATTCAATAGGCAGCTCCACATCATATTGTGCCTGGATGCTACGCATGATGCTGATACACCGGGCTTTGTCACCGATAGACACCGTGGCAGAAATATGTGCCACAATATGACCGATATAGGTAGCCGCCTCCGGTGATTTCAGCGCCTCTTTTTCGAGGAAGGTAAAGATCCTTTCTTTCGCAGCCCGGGCTTTGTTTACCCGGCTCAGTACTACGCGGAAGTAAGGTTCCAGGTCCTGCAGGAATACCAGGTTACCGGCGGCATATTGCTGCAGATAATTGGTGGCAAATAACTGCATGCCTTCACTGGGATGCTGGCTCAGTTTCAACAGGTAAGTCTGACCGTCTTCCTGGCGGAAGAAACGCATCAGCAGTTCCCTGCCAAAGGCCTGTATATCTGTGCGTACGCTATCGGCTACCGCTACCAGTGTTTCGGGCGACCAGTCGTTATCGGTGAACTGGGTACGGAAAAACTCCATCGCCTGCTGGCGGGTATCATCCCATTTTGCATCGAGCAAACCAATGGCAGCATCTCTTTCAAAGCGGATCCGCGCCAGGTTGTTATAAAAGAAGTGCCAGCTCCATTCCCTTACTTTGAGTAATTCATGGTTACCGGCGGCGATCACCTGCTTCAGCGACAAGGCTGCAGCGGGGATATATTTATCCAGTACCAGTAATCCGAACTGCTGGGCTGACCTGTAATTGGCATACAGGAGCCGCAAGGCGGTGGCAGTGTCTATGTCCTGCAGGTATTCCACCAGTTCATTGCTGAGCGTGGCTTCGATATCTGCATGCATGCCTTCCGCCGTTTCTTTGCGCATGAGCAGTGGCACCATTTCATTCACCAGGTAAACGGCGAGGCGTTTATCCTGCTGTACAAGTCGACCGATCAGCGGACGTATAGCGTTACGTACATCCGTGTACGTGCTTAATAATATATGGAGCACCAGTTCGGGTCTTTTCAGCAGTTCTGTAGTGCCCATTGCTTCCAGCACCTGTACCCCTGCCGCTCTTACCGGCTGGAATGCGTTGCTGATGAGGTTTTGCAGCAGCACATCAGAGATCTCACTGAAATTGAACTGGTGCTGTTTCAGGAGCAGTAATCTTGCTGCGAAAGCGTGACAGGCGGCTACCGGGCTTTGAAGCAGTGCTTCAATATCCGGTATACCTGTTTCCGTTAGTACGATGTGGCAGTTCTGTTCCAGGATCTGGCAGGCATCGTTCAGGTTCTGGTTGCCTTCCGGCGTAGCTGCTTTCAGCGCCAGCAAAGCGGAGATCGCCTTGGTACAGAGCACCCTTGCTTTTTCCGTTGATAAATAGGCCGGCGTCAGTTTTTTGCGGGCGAAGTCACGCACTTCCTTGTACGGGGAGAAGATCAATTGCATAAGAAAGTCCATGTCGGCGAAGCAAAAAGCTTCATTATCATGGATCCATTGCAGCCCCTGGAGCCGTGCGAGGTCGAGTGGACTCATCACCAGCACGTAAAACAGTCCCAGTTCCGGTTTGGCCGGGTTATATCTTTCCCGGGCCAGTTCCAGTCCGAACATGGAAGGGATGGAAAAGGTATTGGAGAGGAGTCCGGCGATGACGCCTTCGTCCATTTTAGCTTTCAGCGCGTCGTATTCAGGATGGGCTTTCAGTTGCTCCATGGCAAAGGCATGTACTGCTTCCATTTTACCGGAAATCAGCAGTTGAATGAATGCCTGTGGCAGTTGTTGCCACAGCTGGAGAAACGGTACGTCGCTCACCGGTTTTGCAGGAGCGGGCGTATTCGCCTGGTATTCGGGCGGTACGGCAGGTGTGATATTACCTTTGTCGCCACCGAGCCAGCCGAAGAGTTTTTTCATCAACCCGCCTTTATCGTTGTTTTTAGCGGCATCAGGATTTGCATCCAGGGTTGCTTTCGTAGATCCCTGGCCGTTAGGCTGTTCCGGATCCTTGATTACCCATTCCTTACGGTTAGGGGTGAGTTGCAGATTGGCGGCATTTCCACGGAGAATGTAATTGAGATACACTGCGCGGGAGTTGGCCGGAAACTGGCGGTAGAAGGTGGTATAGCGGCCATTTACATAGCCGTATTCGCGTAACTGGTATTCCTTGGCGGCATCTCTCCCCTCTTCGTACTGTAACAACAGTGCGGTTGCCAGTCGTACGTAATTCATATCTTCCAGTGCGCCCAACTTACCAAGATTGCGTAGTATGCGGTAATGCAGGTAGTTACGGGTTCTGTCGGAGTAAGCCAGTTTACTGGTTGGTCTTTTCAGTTCCTTATCTGCCTGCAGCGATTGATCCAGTTCTTTTATATAGGTAGATGGGACAACAATTCTGTCCTCATAATCTATAAATGCTCCCGGGTTCTTAAACATAGGATCTTCCCTTTCGAACCTGGCGGCCAGTATGGCTACTATGCCCTGATCGCTGCGTAGCTCTGCCTGTTTAAGGATATGCCGGATATGTTGAAACCAGGACGGTCTGAAAGGCAGCTGCATCAGCAGGTTGCCGATAGCGATCCTGACAGGCGCCTGTTCAAAGGCGACGATATAGAGATCTTCCAGCAACGGATAACTCTGTTCCTGCTGCACTACCACTCTTTGTTGCAGTAATGCGAGCAGCTCTTCGGTATTACCCTTGGCTACTGCCTGCTGGAAAACTTCAGGTAGGCGTTCGAGGTAGGAACGGACATGTGCCGTTTTTTCTTCTGCAGGTAATACCAGCAGTAAGCCGTTGGCAGCGAGCATCCTGATATTCAGGGGCCGGGAGCTGTTATCGGCATAAGACCGGAGTACCGGGATAGCGGCGGGATCGGCTATTTTGCCCATGGCCCAGAGGGCCGCGTAGCGTTGTAGTCCATCTCCCTTCTCCACCAGTTTGATGAGATAGGGAACGGCTTCGGTAAGCTTTTCTTCACCGGCTCTCCAGATCACACGGGAAGTGCCCCAGGCGGTCTTGAAACTGCTTTTACCTTCTACTGCGTCCTGCAGGCGTCTCAGTATGGCGCGATGACGGACATTTTCCACGAGGGTGGTATCTACGGGTACAAATGATAAGTCCTGAACAGCTTCCTGTTCGCCGAGATAACCTTTGCTTCGTTTTTCCTTTTCAAGGGCGTCGAATATAGTAGTGGCAGCGGGCAACGCTACGGGGCTGACAGTTTTGGTGCCATCTTTCAGGGTTCCAAAGCGTTTTCCGTACCGGAAGTTAACAATATACTGTTCCGGGCCTACCTCACAAAGATCAATTTCATAGGTCTTATCCGAGTTTCCTTCCCGGAAAAAAAGTTTTACGTTCCTGACAATACGCATGAGCTAACATTAAAATAGTGGGGCTAAGCTAATAAAAGAATTTTGAATTCTGTACGTATAGGAAGATATAATATATGCGTACACGTTAGGGGTAATATAGCAACGGGCCGGAAGGCTCCGACCCGTCATTTGTTGTAACCTTCATGGAACTTATCCAGAAGTATCTTATACGTTGAAACGGAAATGCATGACATCTCCATCGGCCACGATGTATTCTTTACCTTCAATTCGCAGACGTCCGTTATCACGGGCGGCAGCTTCTGACCCGTATTTTACGTAGTCGTCGTAGGCAATTACTTCCGCCTTGATAAATCCTTTCTCAAAATCTGTGTGGATCACGCTGGCCGCCTGAGGGGCTTTCCAACCTTTGTGAATCGTCCATGCGCGAACTTCCTGTACACCGGCGGTGAAATAGGTGATCAGTTCGAGCAGGTCGTAAGCGGAGCGGATTAAGCGGTTCAGACCAGGTTCAGTCAAACCATATTCTCCCAGGAACAATTCTTTATCGGCCGGATCTTCCATTTCGGAGATCTGGGCTTCGATGGTATTGTTCATGATGATCACGGTTGCATTTTCCGCTTTCACGGATTCCTGCAGGGCCTGGGAATATTTATTACCGGTGTGAAGGGATGCTTCGTCAACGTTGGCCACGTACAGTACGGGCTTTTCGGAGAGCAGGAACAGGTCGGCGATCGCTACGCGTTCCTCTTTGCTGAGGCCCAGTTCGCGGATGTTGCGTCCTTTTTCCAGGTGTTCCTGGCATCTTTTCAGTATTTCGAATTCAACTTTTGCTTTTGGATCGCCACCGGTTTTAGCCATTTTCTCGGTGCGGGCTACTTTACGTTCCACGCTGTCGAGGTCTTTCAGCTGTAATTCGGTGTCAATGATTTCCTTGTCGCTGACAGGGTTGATTTCGCCTTCTTCGCGGAGGATGTTTTCATCTTCGAAGCAACGGATCACGTGTACGATAGCATCTACCTCACGGATATTGGCCAGGAACTTATTACCCAGACCTTCTCCTTTGCTGGCGCCTTTTACCAGGCCGGCGATATCCACGAACTCGATGGTGGTAGGCACCACACGGTCAGGCTTTACCAGCTCTGCCAGTTTGTGCATACGTTCGTCCGGTACATCTACCTGTCCAACGTTAGGTTCTATAGTACAGAAGCGGTAGTTACTGGCCTGCGCCTTAGCGCTGTTGCTCACCGCATTAAACAAAGTCGATTTTCCTACATTCGGCAATCCTACAATTCCAACTTGCAAAGCCATTTTTTAAAATTTGCGCAAAGATAGGTTTATTTTAGTTTATTTGTTGATTGAAAAAACCAATAATCTAATGGCATTAAACTACGTATGGCTGGGATTTTTTTTGATTGCATTCGTTGTAGCACTTTTCAAGTCGGTAGTTTTACATGACGCTTCTATTTTCGGCGAGATCATGAACGGCATGTTTGCCAGCGCCAAAACGGGTGCGGAGATCTCCCTCGGCCTGGCCGGCATCATGACGCTTTGGCTGGGAATCATGCGGATCGGCGAGGTAGCCGGCATGATTAAGCGCTTTTCCCGGCTGGTAAATCCCTTTTTCTCGAAGCTGTTTCCGGAAGTACCTAAAGGGCATCCAGCCATGGGATCGATGATGATGAACTTTTCCGCCACTATGCTGGGCCTCGACAATGCGGCTACGCCGATGGGCCTGAAAGCCATGAAGGAACTGCAGGAAATCAATCCCAGGCCGGAAGAGGCCAGTAATCCGCAGATCATGTTCCTGGTGCTGAACACTGCCGGGGTAGTATTGATTCCGACTTCCGTTATTGCCATCCGGCTGGCTGCCGGCGCCGCCAATCCGGCGGACATCTTTATCCCTACCCTGATTTCCACTTTCATGGCGTTTATCATGGGCATGTTTGTGGTATCCATCTACCAGAAAATTAACCTTTTTAAATTACCGGTGCTGATTTTCCTGGCCACCTTTGCCGCCATCATGGCCGGATTGTGGTTCTGGGTACAAAGCTTACCCGCTGCGGAAATTGGTCCAAAAACCGCTTCCCTCGGGGGAGCCATTATTTTCAGCATTGTCATCATTTTCCTGGTAGCAGGAATGATTAAAAAGATTAATGTATACGACGCGTTTATTGAGGGCGCAAAAGAAGGCTTCCAGGTTTCTGTGCGCATTATCCCTTACCTGGTGGGTATGCTGGTTGCCATCAGTGTGTTCCGGACCACCGGTTGCCTGGATTACATTACGCACGGCATCGGACTACTCTTTGCTGCCATGGGAATGAATACGGACTTTGTTCCTGCCCTGCCTGTTGCTTTTATGAAACCGCTGAGTGGCGGTGGCGCACGGGCATTGATGGTGGATATCCTGAAAACGCATGGGGTGGATTCTTTCGTAGGTAAGCTGGCCAGTATTATCCAGGGAACTACAGAAACCACCTTCTATGTACTGGCGGTGTATTTTGGCTCTGTGAATATCAAACATACGCGGTATGCGCTGGCTGCAGGGTTGATTGCCGATTTCTTCGGAATGCTATGCGCTATCTTACTGGGGTATCTGTTTTTCCACTAACTGCATACGACAAAAAAATTGGGGAGATGATCACGGACAAATCCAAGATCATCTCCCCAATATCATTTATAGCATACATACGCCTATTGCGCAGGCACATTGATGGCAGCATTCACCCGCTTTACAAAATCTTCTGCACCGGTTGGGCTGATCAGCCATTTCCGGTTATCGGATTCTATCAGTACCAGGTTTTCCCGATTGGTACACCAGCGCTGGTATTTACCAATTTCACTGGAGCGGTAGGTGCCCAGGTATCCGAAGATACCACCCAGTGCCAGTAAACGGGAACTGGTACCCAGGTCTTCCTCAGTAATGCTTCTCAATCTTACTACATCTTCCAGCTGAATGGTGATGCTATTCAGCGGTCGCTTGATAAGTATGGAAGTAGCGGTGAGAATGTAATACCGGGGGCTCAGACACCAGGCTACCAAAATAGCTGGTACCAATATAAATAAGAGCATGGTAGTAAGAACAGCATCATGGGAAACATCTGTGATCTGTCTGCATAAAAACACAAGCGTGATAATAATAACCAAATTTGTTACAATCTTCGAATTATCATCCAACGGGGCGGCGTATCGCATATTATGGGCTCTCCTTTAGTTCGGTGGGTAAGATAGAAAAATTTGGCAATATGGTGTTATACTTCCTGTTTTTTCTTCCTGCTGATATGCAACACAAATAACGTTACATATCAGCAGCACTGCCTGTCCCAACCGAATAATTTACACAATCATAAAATATTGATATTAAACAAATTAAATCATCAAGATAAAACCATTCCTTCAAACTAAAACCGCTCGTCTTTCCATATCCGGCTTAATTATTACCTTTTTGCCTGCTTTCACTTAAAGTGACCACGCAATAAAATAGATATAAAAATATAATAATCAGCCTAATACGTTATTTTTCTTTTGGCATTTTCTGTACTACTTCATACAAGTCATTACGGATATCTTTCTGTGTTTGTACACTACCGAATGCATGCAATTCTTTTAATAAAACCAGGTCTACATCGGCAATCACCACCATCTCCGTGTTGGGAGTAGACTCTGCTTTGATGCCTGTAACCGGGAACGCAAAATCAGAAGGTGTGAACACACTGGATTGCGCATATTGTAAATCCATGTTGTTTACTTTGGGCAGGTTTCCGATGCTACCGGCAATCGCCACGTAACATTCATTTTCTACTGCACGGGCCTGGGCGCAAAATCTTACACGGTTATAAGCATGCTGGGTGTCTGTCATAAAAGGTACAAACAGGATTTTCATTCCCTGCTGTGCCAGGATACGGGACGGCTCCGGAAACTCCACATCATAACAGATCTGGATACCTATCTTTCCACAGTCGGTATCAAATACTTTTATTTCACTCCCCCCTTTAATGCCCCAGGCGGATACTTCTCCCGGCGTTGGGTGAATCTTGATATATTGTTCGTAGGTACCATCACGGCGACACAGATACGAAATATTATATAGTACCTCATCGATAACGATAGGCATACTGCCTGAAATGATATTTACATTGTAGGCTACAGCGTGCTGCTGGAATATTTCCCGCAGTTGCTGGGTGTATTTGGCTACGCCCCGGATAGCGCCGGCGGGATCCATCTGGTTGAACTCACTCATCAGGGGCGAGTTGAACAACTCGGGGAACACCACAAAATCGGATCCGTAGTCGCTCACGGCATCAATGAAATACTCCACCTGTTGCAGAAAACCATCGAGTCCGCCGTAGTCCCGCATCTGCCATTGTACCAACCCGATACGCACGGTCGATTTATTATACCGGATGGTATCCTGGTCTGGTTCATAATAGATGTTAAACCATTGCAGTAAGGTGGCGAAGCCCTTCGAAGCCTCATCATTCGGCAGGTAATTTTTCAGGATCTTCTTGACGGTGAAGTCGTTCGAGAACTGGAAAGTTAAGGTGGGATCATAGATTTCCCGGTCCTGCACCTTCTCTATGTATTCCCTCGGTGTTAGTTTATCTGCAAACTTTTCGTAGTTCGGGATACGGCCGCCAGCCACGATGCCTTCCAGGTTCAATTGTTCACAGAGAATTTTCCGGGCGTCATACAGCCTGCGGGCCAGACGCTTACCCCGGTAATCGGGATGTACAAACACCTCAATGCCATATAATACATCTCCCTTGGGGTTATGGGTGCTGAAGGTATAGTACCCGGTGATCTGTTCGTAGGTGTGGTTATCCCCGAATTTATTATAGTCCACGATAATAGACAGGGCGCATCCTACTACCTTGTCGTTCACGGTAACGGCTATCTGTCCTTCCGGGAAAAGACCGATTAACCGCCGGATCGTGGGCTCACGCCAATAACTGCCGGCCATATCTGCGTAGGCAGATACCATGGATTCTTTCAGGTCCATGTAATCTTCTACTGTTAATTGCCTGATTTCTACTGTTTCTGACATGGGGAACTTTTTTTGTATGCTAACAAATGTAACTGATAATGTGTAAAGACCAGCGGCTGTGCCAGTGGTTCCCGTAATAAAAAGGAAAGGCTGGCACGAAGGCCAACCTTTCCGGATCAAATAACAACTTAAAGTCTTAACGGTTTAAAACTTCTTCTATATATATAACGCGCGAGTTCTCTGTTTTGAGGAATGTTTTGCTGGCCACCTTTATTTTCAACAGGGCTTTTACCTGCCGCAGTAAGAAACCGGGGAGATAAAAAAGCGATAAAAAGATGCGCCTGTCATTGGCCATCAGGGCCACGATGGCAAAAAAGGTAAGTACAAACAGGGAAATAGCACCCAGCCACCACAGGCTCATCAACGGATCAACCAGGAGGTTCAGTACACCGAGGAACAGGGCTGCGCCCAGCACCAGGAACAATGGCGGTCTTAACAGATTAAGTCCGAAATAGACCAGGTTGAATTTACCTCTTTTGATACCGGTATAAAACACATCCCATCCATAGGGGAAATACTTGAAGTAAGCATTGATCCAGCGGGTACGTTGTTTTTCGAGCGACGCACCGGTTTCTACTTTCTCGTCGTATACCATGGCTTCTGCTGCATAAGCCAGCAGGGGAATCTTTTTAACGATATCTGCCTGGATCTTTTTATCAAATCCACCCAGGTAGTTCTGGTAAACGATCTCCTTATACAGGGAGGTTTCCATCGCAATGCCGAGTCCCCAGATATTCGCAGAAAGTCCCAGTTCCATCCGCATAACGCGGTCGTTGAAGTTGTTATACAGGTTACCCGCTGCATCCAATCTGGCGTACAGGCTGTCGGTGTTCTTAGGCAGCATGTTCGTTTGTACGGCGCGGTATCCACGGTTAAAGTACTGGTTCAGCACCTGCAGGTACGTAGGGTGTGCAAGGTTATCTGCATCGAAAATGATGAGCGCATCATGTTCTTCCACAAAGTGGTTGATGGCATAATCGATGGATTTAATCTTTGCGTTCAGGGCTGGCTGCGGATGCAGGATCACGACCCGGGGATCGTCGTAATGAAGATCTACCGTTTCGCAGGCATCTGCCACCACATATACCCGGTACCGGCCGTAAGTCTGTTTCAGCAGGGAATCGATCAGCGGGGCCACCAGGGTGAGATGACCATGTGCGGTGATAATGGCGGCAAAATTAAATTGCCGTTGGCCCTCCTCCACTCCTGACTTCCGGCTGCTGCCGGACGTAAAGAGCCTTTTAAGCCCGTAAAGAGCCAATAAAATAGTAGGCTGTAACAGATAGCCGGCCACGATGACCTGCACTATCATCAGCAATATGAGTAGCATTTGAATCACTTGCTATAGATTAATGGAAGGCTTACCTGTTCAGGCTTTTTCCCATATGGTAAAAAATCCGGTTGAAAATTTCAACGGTAATGCGTCCGCCAGTTTACAATCGAGGCTCTGAATAGTTTTTACCCTGTTGGCCACCAGTGAAAATGGAAACACATCTGCCAGGAAATTGGCTTTCCCGTATTTTACAATACGGAAATGATGTGCAGCCGACAAAGCTTCCAGGTCTTCTTTTGTAAAAAACTGTACGTGATCCAGGTTGTCTGCGGCAGATTGCACCGTAGTACCCTGATAGCCCAACGCTTTTTTGATGCGGAGCAGTGCTCTCCAGCGCCAGGTGTTGTTATTGCGCATCCGCAGTACGGGTTTGGTCACCAGGGCTTCCCTGGGTCCGTTGCCGTTTGGAACGGTTACGACTAAACGACCGGTTTGTTTGAGCGACTGGTACAGTACCTTCAGGAGTTCTTCCGGATGGTCCAGGTGTTCCAGCACTTCACTGCATACAACGGCGTCGTAGGTATTTCCCTGTGCCACGAGGTTTTCAGCGCTGATCGCTTCAAAGCGCACGTTGGGGGCTGTGGTAAGACTGCGGGCTACGCCAATCGCCTTCTCACTCACATCTATTCCTAATACATTATATCCTAACTGACCCAGGTGACGGCTGATGATACCGTTCCCGCAGCCTACATCCAGTATAGTACCATTGGCAGGAATAGTATTGCGAATAGCATCCGTAATAAAATCCAAGCGCTTGCGATCGGCCATTCGATTGTATTCGTAAGTTATAGTTGCCATAGCTTATTTATTTTTTCAGACTTGAGAATAACTTGAAGTGGTCATATTCCAGAAGATGCCTCTGAAGAAAGACTTCAGATAAGCGAACTGGCCCTTTAGCGTAAAACGCAGCACCGACTTCGGGAATGTAAAAAAGGAGAAGAACAACAGGAAAACAGTCAGCTGTAATCTGTTGGTATTTCTCCGCATGTATAAAATCCGGTTGCGGGTATGATAGTATACCTTGAGCGGACTTTCTTTTCCGATGGACACCGATTCTTTATGAAAGATCAGTCCGGCGCCATTGTAATATATTTTATAGCCGGCACGGATAATCCTTGCCGACCAATCTGATTCTTCGTAATAGAGGAAAAACTTTTCTGCAAACATGCCCACCTTTTCAATCACCTCTCTTTTCACCATCATGGCCGCGCCGTGTGCACAGTTGGTGACGCCGGGGGTATCGTACTGGCCATTGTCTTCCTCCCTGTTGCCTACTGCGCCGGTTCTGCCGGTGAGCAGGTTCATTGGGCGGAAGCCGGCATATTGGATAACATTGGGATGATACCAGAAGCGGATCTTCGGGCATACTACACCAATAAACGGGTCACCGGCAAATGGTTCCAGCAATCGTTCAATAAGGTCGGGGGTTACCTCTGTATCATTATTAACAATAAAAATGAAATCGCCTTTCGCCTGTTTCATGCCGAGGTTATTCCCGCCGGTGAAGCCCAGGTTTTCTTTGCTGAGAATGATTTTCAGATTTGGATAATTACCGGCTTCCAATTGGGCCGTAGGATCCTCTTTCGATCCGTTATCCACGATGATCGTCTCAAAATTCCGGTAACTCAGCAGTCGTGTTGACTCCAGAAATTCACAGGTTACTGTAGTCGAGTTATAATTGAGGGCTACAATAGATACCAGTGGTGTCGAATTCGGTTTCATTTAAATATCCGGGTTACGTTATACATTTTCTTTCTGCACCAGTGCTTTCGGTGTGCTGGCCAGGATGCGCATATCGTAAAAGAAAGAATGTTTGCGGGCATAATCGATATCCAGGCCAATTCTTTCATCTACGCTCATTTCCTTTCTGCCTCTTTTCTTCACCTGCCATAAACCGGTGATACCGGCAGGGGCGATAAAGCGTTGTGCAAAATCGTCTGTGGTCAGGGTAATGGCTTCGTAAAGTGGTAAGGGACGGTTGCCCACGAGTGACATATCTCCTTTCAGTACATTAAATAGTTGTGGCAATTCATCCAGGCTGGTATTGCGCAGGAAGGCGCCAAATTTCGTTACACGGGGGTCGTTCGTCAGTTTAAAAAATACAGGGCCTTTGTTGCCTTCCACGTCGTACTGATTCAGATGTGTGAGCTCATTCACCAGTTTATCGGCGTTGGCCACCATTGTTCTGAATTTGTAGAAGGGAAATACCTGGTACATTTTGCCGGCGCGGGGAGCGCTGTAAAATACTTTTCCTTTTGATTCCAGGCGGATGAGCGCTGCGATAACGGCAAACACAGGGCTTAACAATATCAGTGCCGTACCGGATACGCCTATATCAAAAGAGCGTTTCAGTGCGTAGTTCAACACCACTCCGCTGCGGGCCAGTATACGGCGGCTGGCAGGTGTGTTGGCTGCGCTGAGGGCTTTTATTTTACGGGCGAAAGCTAATTGTTGCGTGAAAGTGTCCACAGTAGTAGCGCCGGTGATTACACCATCGATACCACCCACCTTCACCAGTTCTTCTTTCAGGTCGGGGGTCATTTCTCCTACATACACAAATACCGGTGTTGCCGACAAACGGTCTGTACTCCTGATGTATTGCATCAGTGCCGGCAGCTGCTGGCGGTGTTCGTCCAGGTTGATGACAACATAAGCGGGCAATACATTTAATCCGATCCTGTCTTTCACTACCTTACGGAAGGTGGCCATATCATGGACAGTCACAGCAATCATTTCCACATGCGACAGGTGATTATACACCTTTGCATTTCCTACAGACAGATTATAAGACATCGCATTGATGCCAGGCAGAACAATCACATTCGCATTCGGTTTCTCTCGCTTATTTTCTTTCAGATGTAACGGTAAATTATGAATCATAATTTCAGGGCTTTACGATTTCGGTTATAGTAAGAAACAAGGCATTCCCGTAAACGTATCAGGCGTACAATGACATCGCCGCATTATTCAGATTTCTCTCTACACTGTTCATCAGACCTGCAGGGTCAAAAGGCTTATGAATGAATTCGGAAAAATGATATTCCTGTCTTCTTGTATCATCAGGGGTTTCTGTACCGGAAAGTACGATCAGGGGTACATCGTTGTACAGTGAATTTCCGTTCAGGTATTTAATCAGTTCCCATCCATCCACATGAGGCATCTGTATATCTGAAATGATCAGATCAGGTTTATTGCCTGCAGCCAGCCAGAGCATAGCGGTAGGAACATCCATTGCTGTTACAATTTTATACTTTGCTCCCAGTATAGCCTCCAGTAAATACCTGATAGGTGCGCTATCATCAATTATTAATACAGTTTTTTTCATCTAATTATCTTTTTGCGTTAATCACGGTTTAAGCTTTCTCCCAACGGGGAGCAAGTTTGACTAATACATACCCGGGGGCATGCGTTGTGATTTTCCGGAGGATCAGGTCAGAAATTATGGGTGCAATTGATTGGCATACGTATAACATACTTATACAGTAGCAATTGCAAGGTTTTACTGGGTCAAGGCTAAAAAGATTACTGGAAATTCAGAGGAGATGTCAGATGCTGGTTAAAGCTGGTTAAAATTATTGATAAATAGATCGATGTGTACCGGTTTTTTTCCCGGGGCGGCAATTTACTCCTTTCAAGCAAACCACATGATTACTTATCCTAAACTGAGCGCAAATTATAATAATATTCCTTTCGCTGGATTTTAAATTGGGTAAATGGTTGATTTTTTCTCGTAAACGGGACGAAAAGTAAAGTAAATGATTATTTTCTCTTGTTTCTCGTCGCAAAATGCAGGATAAATGAAAAAAAGGTTGTTTAAGTTTGTCCGCATCACATTCCCAAAAGTTCCTTTTGCATCAATATGAAAACAACGACGATAGTATTCTGGATCAGCATGTTAATTGTATTTTATAACTATATAGGATATGGTGTCATCTTGTATCTCCTGGTAAAATTAAAGGGCCGGACCACTGCTGCAACAGATACAGTGACCGCTTTTGAACCGGCAGCTACCCTGGTGATTGCCGCCTATAATGAAGAAGATTTTATTGCTGCCAAAATCAGGAACACCTTTGAACTGGATTATCCAAAAGAGAAGTTTCGTATCATTATTATTACCGATGGTTCCACAGACCGGACCCCGGACCTGGTAGCCAGGCATCCCGGTATTCAACTACTGCATGAACCAGCCCGCAATGGTAAAACCGCCGCACTGAACAGGGCCATGCAGCTGGTAGATACACCGATCGTCATCTTCTGCGACGCCAATACCCTGCTGAATAAAAGCGCCATCCGGAATATCGTGAAACATTACGCCGATGAAACGATTGGCGGTGTAGCCGGAGAAAAGAAGATCATTTATGCCGACCGCGAAAACTCCGCAGCAGCGGGAGAAGGGATTTACTGGAAATATGAATCCTTTCTTAAAAAACTGGATGCCGAGTACTATTCCGTGGTAGGCGCCGCCGGCGAATTGTTTTCCATCCGTACGGCTCTTTACCAGCCGGTAGAAAAAGAGGTGATCCTGGATGACTTTATTATTTCGTTGCGCATTAACCAGCGGGGTTACCGGATTGCCTATGCACCAGATGCTTACGCCATGGAAACGCCATCAGCAGATATAAAGGAAGAGCATAAACGAAAAGTGCGGATCAGTGCCGGCGGATTTCAGGCTATCATAAAACTCGCTTCCCTGCTAAATTTCTTCCGTCATCCAAAACTTACTTTTCAATATATTTCACACCGCGTGCTCCGCTGGACATTAAGCCCACTGGGGCTTTTACTCCTGCTGATCACCAATGTGATCCTGGTTATCAATGCACCATCCCCGTGGTGGTATACCTGCCTGGCGGCGCAACTGGCCTTCTACGCCATGGCCCTCATTGGCTACTCGCAGGCGGAAAAGCAGGTAAAGAACCGTTTCTTCCAGGTACCTTTTTATTTCCTGTTTATGAATATCGCAGTGTACCAGGGATTTTACCGTTACCTGAAAGGCAATCAATCTTCCAGCTGGGAAAAATCGAAACGCAAGTAAAATATTAAATATGCCATCAGAAAACACTTCTGCATCTTCTTCCAGCCGTATTTACGGCCTGGATGCGCTACGTGCTATTGCTATGCTGCTGGGTATTGTGCTACATGCGGCTATCGCCTATAAGATATCGCCAGAACCTGGCTGGCCGGTGGATAACGCCTATCACAGCTGGATACTGGAAGGTGTATACGAATTTATACATTCCTTCAGGATGCCGTTATTCTACGTAGTAGCGGGCTTTTTTGCCCGTATGCTCTGTCTGAAAATAGGTGAACCCGCTTTTATCCGGCACCGGTTTAAGCGTATAGGAGTGCCCTTTATCTTCAGCCTGGTGTTCATACTTCCCCTGTCGATGTTCCCCTTCCTGTATTACCGTATATTCATATTGGAATCCCATACGGTATCTGCTGCATGGACGCTGCTTTTTCATCAGCTGCTGCGCTGGAACGGCATGGCGCATCTCTGGTTTCTGTATTACCTGCTCTTTTATTACGCTTTTATGATGGTGCTGATGAGAATACCTTTACCGGCAAAATTCCGCGTTAATTTCGGTTCTTTCTGGCAGGTGTTGCTTACCGCGCTGCTGATCGCGTTGGTACAGGTATTATTTTTTGAGACGCCATCAATAGGGGTGTACACGGGCATCATCCCCCACCCCGTTATTTTCGGTTTTTACGGGTTATTTTTCCTGGCCGGTTTTCAGTTACACCGGCATGCGGGTACTTTAGACGATATCAGAAAACAAACCTGGTGGTACCTGGGTACAGGTTTTATGCTGACTGCTGCGGTGTATTATTGCGTATGGGTAAATCCCGGCAATATGTCCACGCGTCCTTACGGATTGCAGGTGCAACAAACGCTGACGGCCTTTCAGACTGTTTTTCTTGTATTTGGAGCGATGGGATTCTTTTTGTCTTACCTGAACCGGCAGAACCACACCTTGAAATATATTTCCGACGCCTCTTACTGGATGTACCTCTTTCATATGTGCTGGATTGCGGGGTTACAGATCTTATTCCTGCACTCAGGTATTCCGGGATGGGCGCGATTCTGGCTGGTACTTATACTGACCAATGCCATTACACTGCTTACCTATCAGTGGTTTGTGCGGTACACTTTTATCGGGAAAATGCTGCATGGGGTGCGGGAGCGCCCAGGCAAAAAAACAGACAAAATTACGGCAGGGGCGTTATTGTAACGCCCCTTTATAGGTGAACTCGTATACTTTCCCCTGTTTTTCGTCGGCCGGATTTACCAGTACCAGGTAGGACCGGTAGCGTTCCACAAAGGAGGCGACCCGGTCGCAGGCGGCTTTATTCCTGTATATGATTGCCGGATCCGGGTGCAGCATATCATCCATAAAATATATTTTCCGTTGTTCCTTTATGGCCTCGTTCATGAGCATAATACTTCTGTCCATGTTCTGTTCCGGCGCCGTGATCGTGGCAGGCGTATAATAATCTATATAGGCCAGTGTAGTACTCGCACTAAGAGATACTACCAGGTCGTTTTCTTTTGCATTTGTTTTGAGCCAGCCAACATTATGCGCAATATAATCGCCTTTTTCATCCGCAATAATCCGGTAGCCACCCAGCCAGTTATGCACCAGCAGCAAGCCCGCCAGCAGCCAGACGATACCCGTTTGCCGGCTCCCGAATAAAAAACGTGTCCAGTACGCTACAAAAATAACCAGTGGCATCACGAGCATCATCCAGGGTTCCGGTGAGGTGGGATCCAGGAATAACAGCATAGCAGCATACATCACCGGCCAGATGATCAGCACCACTACTACCGGTTTCTGACGGCTGAAACCAATATGCTTCCGGTACCGGACAATGATCCAGCCAATAACGCCGAGGAGCGCGATACAGGTTGCCAATGGAATATAATTGCCTCTCCCATGTCTTGATGCGGCATAAATTTCTTCAGAGATAACATGTGTAGGGAAATGTTGTGCGATAAACGTTCTCACCCCTGGAATACCATACAGAAAGTTAGTGGCGGCCACGTCGCTTCCCAATACAAATACGGACATCAGCGGAGATCCGGGAGAATAGCTGGCTCCACGGGTCAGGAACTCGGTAAAGCTGTCTGCGGGAGGATGCACCAGTGAAAAAACCAGGTAATATCCTGCCAGTACCGTGATGACGCCTGCACCACCGTACAGGAACATGGCCTTAAAACGTCTCCCCAGCACAAATAATAGAGGAAAGCAGAAGAACAGCGGAATTACGTTAGGTTTATACAGCAGCACGGCAATTCCCCCCAGAATACCGGCACCCGCAATACGAAGTAACCTGGAACTATTTGTCCGCATCAGCAAATACAATACGGTGATGCAAAGCAGGTTGGAGATGCTATAAACCTCCGCCTCTACTGCATAGCGCCAGAAGCTGTAGCAGCAAAGCAAAATAATACCTCCCCAGATACTATTGATCACACTCAGTTCCAGCACCTTGCGCATAAAACGGTACACCATGAGCAGTGTTAGTGCCGCACAAACGGAACTTACATAGCACATGACAAGATAAGGATCTGAGAAAGTGCCGCCAAAATTTTGCACTAACAGAAACACCGACCTGGAAAAAGGAAGAAACATCAGGTACCGTGGCTCAAAAAGAGAGGTCCAGCTACCGAAGCGGACCGCAGCGGCATAAGAAAACCCATCGTCATTTTCACTCCTGTTATCGGGATAAGTTAAGAGAAAAAATGCCATTAGTGCCAGGAAGGCAAAAAGATAATAATAATAAGTACCACGTTGCTGAACATTCTTTGTCCGGGTCTCTGACTGCATCGGTTGACTAGCTACAAACATGAAAATCGTTGGGTATTAGGGGGGATATAATCGACGCAATCTACAAAAATAAAAATATAAAGGAAATTAAAAATCGATTAAGACTGAACGGAATATACCGGGGTGGCGATTATCTTAAAAAATCGACCCTTTACCCCTTATTTTCAGCAGTTGACAAAATATTCCTTTATCTGAAATTAAATATTTATAAATTGCGTCCTATTATGCCACGTATATTTTGGATACAGTGATGAGCAGAAGAAAACCGCGGCAATACACTAACTGATTTTTCCATTCCTATCAAGAACCACCAGGTTCATTTGCTCTTGTGAAAGAGAATTGCCCCTGAAACGTGAAATTTTTATTGGCCATTTCCTTGAATCACTGCTACAGCAGTTGTTGTGCCTTTGCATTGTCTGCAGCCGCCAATGATTGTTTTAGCCTGAAACATTAATTCTTTAAGGTTGTCCAATAATATATTTATGAAAAAATTCTACCACCTACTTTTAATTTTGCTGTTCGTCAGCATGGGCCACTCGTGGGCACAAACAGGTGCCATGAATCCTACTGATCCGGTGAGGGAATACAGGGCGGATTCCGTACCCGTTACCCCTCCATGGAACAATCTGGTCGTATGGGTGAAAACATCCCGACTGAACTGGAATACCAGTTCTTACAAGGCCTACTACTACAACGGAATGGCTTTCCGTCTGAAATTCCCCAAAAGCTACGTTCCCGGCGGCACCAAAAAGTATCCCTTGCTGGTGTTCTTCCATGGCGTAGGAGAAAAAGGAACCATTTATGACAATGAGTTTCAGTTGTATCACGGTGGTGACGTCATGGCCGCCAAAGTGGATAACGGAAGCTTCGACGGTTTCCTGTTATATCCCCAGAATCAGAGCGGGTTCTTTGGTAATCCGCAATACGACAACATCAATGCACTGATCAACAATTATCTCATCCCTCAGAACAACGTTGACCCTTATCGAATTTTAGTAAATGGATTGTCCGGTGGAGGAGCCTCCGCCTGGGAATACATGATAAGATACCCTAAACAGGTTGCTGCCTCACTGCCTATCAGTGCGGCTTCTACATTATTCAAAAATGATATTCAGACTTATAAGTGGACGCCTATCTGGCAATTCCAGGGCGGACAGGATACCAATCCGGATCCCGGCACCACCAAGAATGTGCAGGATGCCATCTTAGCTGCCGGCGGTAATATTAAGGTAACCGTATATCCTAACATAGGTCACGGTTGCTGGGACGCTGCCTGGGCAGAACCGGATTTCTACCCTTTCCTGCTGAGAGCCCACAAAGCCAATCCATGGCCACTCACCGGCAGAACTGAGTTCTGTCCGGATGATCCGATTAACGTTACGCTCGGCCTCACCGCCGGTTTTGATGGCTACGAATGGCGTAAAGACGGCGTAGTAATACCTGGAGCCACCTCCAACACGCTTGCGGTGACCACTATCGGCAGTTATGATGCAAGAATCAAAACAGGCGCAGACTGGTCTCCCTACTCCCCTGCTCCCGTAGTGATCAAAATAAAAACACCAACAGTATCTCCGACCATTACCATTCCCGGATTACAGAGTATCGTTATCCCTACTCCGGAAGGCAAAACCAGTGTTACCTTACAGGTACCTCCTACCTTTGCCACTTATTCCTGGAGAAAAACAAGCGATACCGCCACCCAAATTGGTAATGCCAATTCATACCAGGCCAGCACTCCTGGTGGTTATGTTGTAAAAGTAATGGAACAGTATGGTTGCGCCAGCTCGTTCTCTGCTCCTTTTAACGTGATCAGTGCTACCGGCGCCAACGCACCTGCAGCAGCTGCCGGCGTTACCGCATTACCATTATCAAAAACACAACTGGAAGTTGATTGGACAAGAAATCCAAACGCACCTTACCCAGAAACAGGATATGAAATTTACCGTTCTACCACCAGCGGAAGTGGCTACGTTTTAGTAGCTATCACTGCTGCAGGTGCAGTAACCTATGTAGACAATGGTTTAAATGCCAACACCACTTATTATTATATAGTAAGGGCAGTTAACAACAATGGCGCCGCTGCCGTGAGCAACCAGGCCAGCGCGAAGACCCTGGTAGACAACGTGCCTCCTACTTCACCTCCAAACTTACGTATTACCGGTACTTCCTCCAACTACGTAAGCCTGGCATGGGATGCTGCTACAGATGATGTAGGCGTAGACAAATACGATATCTATATTAATGGTGTCAAATCATACGTAGTGGCAGGTACACAAACTACCTACACTGCCTACAACCTTACTAAAGGTAATGTGTATACGTTTTTTGTAAAAGCCCGTGACCTGGCCGGCAACGTTTCTCCAGCCAGCAATCAGGCCAATACACAGGCGATCCTGAAAGGACTCAACTACAAAGTAGTAAACGGTACTTTCAGCGTATTGCCTAACTTCGACGCCCTTACCGCTGTTGCATCCGGTATCACACCTGCTGTAGATCTGACTGTAAGGACTGCTGATGTAAACTACGGTATCATCTGGCAGGGCTTCATCAACATCACCGTTGCCGGTAGCTATACTTTCGGCATCACCTCCGATGATGGAAGCCGCCTCTACATCAACGTACCTTACTCTTCTACTGCCACTCCTACCATTGACAACGATGGTTTACACGGAGATGTTTCCAAAGAAGCTACCCTGAACCTGGCAGTAGGCGTATATCCGTTCACCGCTACTTTCTTCCAGCAGGGAGGAGGCCAGACAATGAATGTTTACTGGAAGAATACTGCCAATGGTGTTACCACTGCGCAGCCCATTCCTGCATCCGCCTTTACAGAAGGTACCAGCTCTCCTGGTAATGCGCCGGCAGCACCTTCCAACATCAAGGCTACTGCAACCGCATACAACCGGATCAACCTGACCTGGAACGATAACAGTTCCAACGAAACAGGCTTTGAAATTTATCGTTCTACCACTGCCACCGGCGTGTATAACACCATTTATACTACCGGCGCCAATGCGAACAGTTTCACAGATACCACAGTAGTACCACAAACCACTTACTACTATAAAATACAGGCCATCAACCAGTATGGTAGTTCCGGCTTTAACCAGGATAACCTTGGTGGACTTGCCTACGCATTCTACTACGTACCTGGAAGTGGTACCCTGCCTAACTTTAACAGCCTTACCCCAACTTCAACAGGACTGGTAAGTACGGTATCGCTTTCCGTAGCTACAAGGACAGATAATTTTGCTATCCTTTATAAGGGTATCATCAATATCCCAACAGCCGGTAACTACACCTTCTATACTGCTTCTGATGATGGTAGTAACCTGCTGATCGATAGCGTGCAGATTGTTAACAACAACTTCGCGCAAGGTACTACCGAAAGATCCGGTACTGTTAATTTAACAGCAGGCATCCATAAATTCCAGGTAGGATACGCACAAGGCGGCGGTGGCTACACCTTAACTGCCAGCTATGCAGGCCCGGGTATTTCCAAACGCCTGATTCCTGACTCTGCGTTCTTCAACAAGAACATGAGGGCTACCACCCTGGCGCTCCCAGGTTCTCCGGTTTCACCGAGCAATCTCGTTGCCACAGCAATAGCTACCAACAAGATTACGCTGAACTGGAATGATAATTCCAACAACGAAACCACTTTCGAAATTTACCGCTCCAATCCAGACAACAGCAACTTCAAGCTGATTGGCACCGTTGGCGCTGATGTAAATACTTACACAGATTCTACCCTCTTTGCCAACCTTACCTATTATTACAAGGTGCGCGCATTGAATGCAGGTGGTAATTCCGGCTACAGCAATGAAGCTAATACCACCACGCTGAATCACTTACCGGTATTTACTGCGAATCTCAACGACCGCACCACCCACTACAGCATGCCACTGGTTATCAATATGGCTGCTACCGATGCGGATGCAGAAGTACTGACCTTCACCAGCGAAAATGTTCCTTCTTTCGGAACCCTTGCTGATAACGGTAATGGTACTGCTACGCTGAGCTTCAATCCTACCAACGGAGATGTAGGGGTTTATCCCAACATTAAAGTAAAGGTAACTGACCAGCACGGAGGTACTACTACCCAGACCTTCACCCTGACAATCACCAATACGTACACCCCGGTACTGAACAACATCAGCAACGTAACGCTGAATGGTGGTTCCAGCACCCAGGTAAATATTACCGCTACCAACAATAACCAGGGAGATGTACTGACATGGACTGCCAGCGGATTACCATCTTTTGCAACGCTTGTTCCTAACAGCAACACAGCGACCATCCAGGTGAATCCGACCAATGCAGACGCAGGCTTCTATCCTGTTACCGTAACTATTTCAGGTAGTGGTGGTACAGACAGTAAGACATTCAACATCGTGGTGAATGTGCTGAACCCTAATAAACGTGTATACATTGACTTTACAGATGGTACCTTACTGAGCGGCGGTTACTGGAACAACACCACCAAACAGCCAGCGCTGAACGATACCTACTCCAATCTGAAAGATTCCAGCTTAACACCTACCACCATCGGGTTCCAGATCATGACACCATGGCAGAACCTGACCAATGGTAGTAACGTACTGGGTGCTACTACCGGCAACAACTCCGGTGTATATCCAGACAACGTAATGATCACCGCTTACTGGAGCAGCACCGTCAAACAGACCATCAAATTCACCGGTCTGAAAACAGGCGCCGCTTACAAATACAAATTTACCTTCTTCGGTAGCCGTGGAAGTGTAACAGATAACCGTACCTCCGTGTACACTGTAAATGGTGCGTCTGTTACCCTGAATGCTGCAAGCAATACGACCAACACCGTATCACTGAGCAACATTGTACCAAACGCCAGCGGTGAAGTAACACTCGACTTAACAAGTGGTGCCGGTTCTCAATATTCTTACCTGAACGCCATGATCATCGACGAATCTTATGATGATCAGACTCCTCCGGCAAAACCAGGTAACCTTGCTGCCACACAGGCCACCAAAGGTGTGAAACTGACCTGGACAGATTTCGCTTACAATGAAGTAAGCTATGACGTATACCGTGCCGATTCACTGAAAGGCGCCTATACCCTGCTGAAATCAACTGCAGCCAACACCATTACTTACACCGACAGCACTGCCAAGGCGAATTCCACCTACGCATATGCGGTGAAAGCAGTTAATGGCTACGGCGCACGTTACAGTGACAGCGTTAAGATCACCACCGGTAACAATCTCCCTGTACTTCCTGCTATCAGCAATGTAGCGATGAAGACGGGCGATACCCTGAGATTGAACCTGATTGCTACAGATGATCCGGAAGACACCCTGACCTTGTCCGCTTCAGGATTACCGGCATTCGCCACCCTGAGCAACACAGGAAACGGTACAGGTGTACTGACACTCACTCCTGGTAACAATGCCGTTGGTACTTATAATGGTATTACTATCACCGTAACAGATAATAAAGGTGGCAGCGCAAGCCGTACCTTCAACGTATCGGTGAAAGACAAATCCATTACCAACGTTTATATCAACATCAACGAATCAGCGCCTGTTGCTCCAGCGCCATGGAATAACACTTCCACCGCACCGGCAGCCGGCAAAACTACCAGCAACCTGCTTGATGAAAACGGTGTGAACACCGGCATCAGCCTCGTACAGGTAGACGGTATCCAGGGTTCCAATACCTTAGGTGCTGTAACCGGTAACAACAGTGGCGTATATCCTGACGCAGTAATGATGACCCAGTACTACGAAGGATCCGACAATATCCGCAAACTGCGCTTTACCAATGTACCAACAGGTAAGAAATACAACCTGGTATTCTTCGGCAGCAGATCCGGTGTAACTGATAACAGGAACACTGATTACACTGCAGGCGGACAAACCGTAACCCTGAACGCTGCTTCCAACACCAGCAACACTGTTCAGATCAACGGTCTTACACCAGATGCAAACGGCTATATTGAATTTACCTTCAAACGTAGCAGCGGCTCCAGTTTCGGTTACCTGGGCGCAGTGGTACTCCAGTCATTCATCGACAACGGCTTACCAACTTCACCAAATAACCTCAACGCGGTTGGCATCTCCAAGAGCGCTATTAAACTGACCTGGACCGACAGAGCAAGCAATGAAACAGGCTATGAAGTATGGAGATCATTAACCTATGATGGTACTTACACACTGGTGACTACTACCGCCGCCAATGTAACTACCTACCAGGACAATAGCCTGAACAAAAACACCACTTACTATTACAAAGTAAGAGCAGTAGCCAGCAGCATCTATTCTGATTACAGCAATACGACCAATGCAGCTACTTACGCTTACACCATGTTCATGAACTTCAACCGTGATAACCCGGCTGGAGCACCATGGAACAATACCAACAACGTTCCGATGACCGGTCAGGTATTTGCCAACCTGTTGAATGACGAAGGCAACAACTCTGGTCTGAGTGTTACCGTTATCAACAACTTCAGTGGTGAAAATCCATTCGGTATGAACACCGGTAACAACAGCGGCGTGTATCCTGATAATGTTATCAGAAGCACCTGGTGGCTGGATATCGGTACTGCTGCAAGACTGCGCATCGACGGATTGAACCAGGCACAGTCCTACTCTTTCACCTTCTTCGGAAGCAGAGATGGTGGTGGCGACCGTACAACCGTTTATGCGATCAATGGTAAGAGCGTTTCCCTGAACTGCTCCAACAACATCAGCCAGACAGTAACTTTAACGGATGTACGTCCGGATGAAAATGGCGGTGTGTTTGTAGACGTTTCCCTGGGTGCTACCTCTTCCTTCGGTTACCTCGGTGCCATGGTGATCAGCGGCTATACCGCCAAAGACACCACCAGCGGATTACAGGCCATACAGGGCAGACCCGCAGGCGTTACTTACAAAAACACCACCAATGCAAGTCTGAAAGGAAATGTAGAAGTGATCTCAGCTTATCCGAATCCTTTCCAGGGTCAGGTAATCCTGCAGCTCAACAATACAGGCACCAGCAAAGACCTTGCGTTTAAACTGTACAAAGCCGATGGTCAACTGGTAAGCGGAAAAGCATTCCCGCAGGTAGCCACCGGTACACAGCAACTCCGTCTTGATTTCAGCAGCTATAATCTGCCGGCAGGCGTTTATATGTTGCAGGTAATCAGCAACGGTACGGCAGTGAAGACTATCAAACTGATCAAAAACTAGTTTATAACCCGGTTCGAAAAAATCCGGTCTAGCACACCGGATTTTTTCGAATCTATCAAATTAATTTTTTTAATACTTTATAGAATCCGACAATATGGATCTCATTTATTTATTTAAGTCGTTACTCCGAAGAAAATGGTTTATCCTTTTCTGCACCTTGTTAGCCGTTGCTGCAGCCTTTGGGCTGACAATGAATCAAAACCGTTTATACAAGTCTGTAGCCCAGATGGCTACCGGCTTCACCACTACTGATGTCGTAAAACTGAAAGATGAAAATTTCAACATTTATGAAATTGATGTAAAATTCAACAACGTAACGGAAGCATTACAATCCTATAAAGTATTGAGTATGCTCTCCTACACTATGATGCTCCATGATTTGGAAAACCCTCAGAAAGCATACCGTCATCTGACCAGTGAAGAGAAAAAAGAACCGGGCTTCAAAAATCTGAATGTGCCCAAGGCGATTGAGATCCTGAAGAATAAATACAAAACAGAAACACTCCTTAGTTCTTACGATCCTGAAGAACGTAAAATACAGGAGGCCCTGAAGGTCTACAAATACGACCTGGAAACAATGAGAAAACAACTGTATGTTGGCCGTGTTCAACGTACAGACTATATAGATATTCAATACCGTTCCATTGAACCGGAACTGGCTGCTTATGCAGTAAACCAGCTGATCACCGAATTTTTCCGTAACAATGAATCTTCCAGGGCACAGCAGAACGTGCAGTCTATTGAAACATTGTCTAAACTGGCCGATCAGAAAAGAGAAGAACTGAATGATAAACTCGGTAAGGTAAAAACACTCGGCAGCCTCGATGTATCACTGGAAAGTACCAGCAAACTCAGTCAGATAAGCAATTTTGAAAACAAGCTGGCAGACGAAAACAGCAGTCTGAATGTGGCAACCATGGCGCTTCAACAGATCAATGCCAAGATTGCGGAAATGGATAAATCCAATGCACAGGCCAGCAGCGCCACCACCTCTGCCAACGCAGAGTTAAGCAACCTGCGTAACCAGAAAAATGCCGCTTATAACGAATATGTCAACAAAGGTTCCAACGACCAGGAATTATACGCCAAGTACAATAAGCTGAAAGCGGATTACAACGCCAAACTGTCGAGCATGGCCAGCGCCGCCCCTGCTACCGGAACGGTGTCGAAAGCAGATCTCATTCAGCGCAAAAGCGACCTGGAAGTTCAGATCTCTTCTGCCCGCCAAAATGTGGCCGCCTATCAGCAAAACATCCGCTCGCTGAACAGCCAGGTGGGTGCAGCTGCCTCCAGAGGCGCCACCAACGTTGCTTTACAGAAAGAAGTAGACATGGCCCAGCAGGAATACGAAAACATCAAAGGCCGTTATGACGCCGCCATGAATAATAAAGTGGCACCACAGGATAATTTCCGCCAGACACTTTATGGCCAGCCGGCAGTAGAGCCGGAGCCGTCCAAAAGACTGATCATCCTCGGTTTATCCGGTGTGTGTATGTTCATCTTCTGCTGTATACTCGTCATCGTACAGGAATACATTGATGTATCTATCAAAACACCTTCCCACTTCCAACGCGCCATCGACCTGAAATTGCTGAGCGTGATCAACAAAGTGAATCTCAAAAAATCATCACTCAACGCCGTATTCGCCAACGAACACACGAAAAATATTCCGGAAGCAGTATTCCGCGAAAATCTCCGCAAACTGCGTTTTGAAATAGAAAGCAGTAATGCAAAGATATTCCTGGTAACCAGCGCCAGACCCGGCGAAGGCAAAAGTACCATCATCAAAGCACTGGCACACAGTCTCAGCTTAAGCAAAAAGAAAGTGCTGCTCATTGACACCAATTTCTCGCACAATACCTTAACACAACAGTTTGAAGCATCTCCTTCACTGGAATCATTTGCTTTCCCTGACAACAGGTATAATTTTGAAGCGGTAAAATCAATTATCAAATCAACCGATATTGAAGGTGTGGATATTATTGGCTGCGAAGGTGGAGACTATACCCCTGCAGAAATATTGGGAGAACATAATCTCCTCGTTTATCTGAAGGATCTGGCCAACGAGTATGATTATATATTACTGGAAGGCGCCGCGTTGAATCAACGTGCCGATACCAAAGAGCTGTTAGCATATACAGATTCTATTATCTCCATTGTTTCTGCTACATCCACTATCAAGCAAACTGACAAGGACTCTATACAGTTCCTTCAATCCCTCAACGGGAAATTTACGGGCGCTGTATTAAACTATGTTCAGTTCGACAACATGAATGTATAACCACAAAAACAATAAATGAAATTTCCAAACGTGAGCATTGCCAATCAGAGCAGTCGTTTAGCATGGATAGATTATGCACGGGCCATCGCCATTATACTGGTGGTCTACCGTCATGTCTTTGAAGGCTTGTCACGCGCGGAACTGAGCCAGGATACTTTCTCCTACCTGGATCATGCAAATATTATTTTTTACAGCTTCCGGATGCCGCTCTTTTTTATCCTGTCCGGCGCCTTCCTGGCGAAAAGCATGGCTAAAAAAGGCGTACGCCGGTTAATCCAGGCAAGATTCAGCACGCTGTTCTATCCATATGTACTTTGGGCGTTTATCCAGATCTCCATTCAACTGGTGATGAATAATGTTGTAAATGCCGACCGCAGCGCCACCGACTACCTGTATATCTTCTCCTACCCGAGAAGACTGGATCAGTTCTGGTACCTGCTGGCACTGTTTAATGTAAGCGTGTTGTATATCCTTACAAAAGCCAAACTGCATTTTCCGTTGTCACTGCAGCTGATATTGGGTGTGGGGATGTATTGGTATTCAGATTATGTATCTGTGCATCATATCGACCTCGGACTGGTATACGACATCTTTCACTTTTACCTGTTCTTCGCATTGGGCGATCTCATCGGGGGAAAGTTGCTGGATGAAAAATATACGCCGGTATATAGCTCCTGGAAAGTGTTTATTGGATTGCTGCCGTTTTTTATTGCAGGACAATATTATTTTCTGCAGAAGAATCTGGCCATGCACGACAATCTTTATATAGAACACCACCAGCCATTGCTGTTTGCCGCCATTGCCCTCACAGGATGCGCGTTTGTTTATAATGTTTCGTTTATCCTGCAACGTTACAACGTTGCGGGTATTTTGAGAATAGTAGGGTTTCATTCCCTTTACATCTACCTGCTGCATGTATTGATTGCCTCTGCCACCCGGATATTTTTTGTAAAAGTACTCGGTCTGCACAGCCTCCCCTGGCTCATGGTGATATGTATCACCACGTCTATTGTACTCTCTATCACGTTTTACCGGTTAGCGATGCAAATGGGAGCCTGGTGGCTATTCAGCCTCGACCGGCCAGGAGAAAAGCAAGTAAAGCCAGCAGCTATTTAAATATTAACCGTTTACGATACTGAAAAGATGAGTGATCAGAAATATACTTATTGGTTAAAGTCCGGCATTTACAGTGGTGCCCAGAAAGCAGCCGTGTTGCTCTTCGGCATTGGCAGCGTACTGGTACTAACCCGGTCGCTGACCAAACCTGATATGGGCGTGTGGAACCTTTTCCTGGCATATACCGGACTGATAGAAATTGTACGCCAGTCGCTCGTTAAAAATGCCGTGATTAAATATATCAACAGCTCTCACATAACAGAACACAGCGCGATACAAAGCGCTGCGCTGACGATGAATGTGATTATCACTGTTCTTATCGGAATATTGATTGCCGCTTTTATTACACCGCTGAGCAATGTACTCCAGGCGCCACGCCTGTCACATGTGATGTATCTGTTTCTGCCAGGACTGTTACTGCTCATTCCTTTTTCCCAGTTTGAATGGATACAGAATGCCAATGCTGACTTCAAAGGCGTGTTCTGGTCTTACCTCAGCAGACAGGGCGTATCCTTTACCTGTATCGTGGTACACCTGCTGGTGAATCATGAAGTAAGTCTGACTGCGCTGATCATTTATTTTAATATCGGTCTGGCTACCGGTGTACTGGTCTCCTACCTTTTTGCCAGGAAATTTCTGTACTTCAGTTTCCGTACGGATAAGGCCTGGACAGCCCGTTTATGGCACTTCGGCAAATACGTTTTTGGTACCAATATCAGCTCTTCCCTCTTCCGGAATACCGACCAGTTTATCGTTTCTTCGGTCATCTCTACATCTGCGGTGGCATTATACAGTGTGTGCCTTCGGATCTCCAACCTGATAGATGTGCCTTCACAGGTATTGGGTGATATCCTCTTCCCGAAAAGTGCGAAGATGATGGAAGATGGTAATCTTGGTAAAGTGAAATTTTACTATGAGAAAGCAGTGGGCAGCATTCTCGCCATTGCCGTTCCTGTTAGCCTGGTTATCTTCCTGTTTCCGAAACAGATTATTATGATCATCGCTGGTAAAGGATATGTGGAAGCAAGCGCCCTCTTACAGATCACCGTATTGTATGGTCTCTTCCTTCCCTTCATCAAACAGTTCGGCACCATCATGGACTCCATCGGCAGGCCACGCACCAACTTTGTGGTAATGACCACTACCGCTATACTCAATGTAGGTATCTGTTTACTGTTTACCTCTAAATTTGGATTGGTAGGTACCGCTTATGGTATGATGGTATCTTATGGCATCTGCCTCATTATTACGCAGACAATTTTATACAGAACATTGCAGGTAAGCATGTTCAGTGTATTCCAATATATGTTCAGGTTTTATCCTGATATGCTGTCCGTTTTTCAACAACGCTTTATTTTAAAATGGAAAACAAGATGATCAGTGGCAAAAATATCGTCATAGTCGGGCTACAGTCCTGGGATATTTCCATTGGCAGTAATTGTAAAAATATTGCCCTGGAATTGTCCAAATATAACCGCGTGCTATACGTAAACCGCGCCCCTGACAGGATTTCCATGCTTCGCTCCCGTGGCGACAATAAAGTGCAGAATGCCGTAAAAAGCCTGCGTGGCGAGATAAATGACTTGCAGCAGGTAACTCCTCAGCTCTGGACTCTGGCTCCCAGAACGGTTCTTGAATCAGTTAACTGGATTCCGTTCAATGGATTGTTTGATTTCTTCAACCGCATCAATAATCAGCGGATTGCCCGGGAAATTAATAAAGCCACTGCACAACTGGGCTTCGGGGAAATTGTATTGTTCAACGACAACGACTTTTTCCGTGGCTTCTATCTCGCAGAAATGCTGAACAATGTTACTGCCAGCATTTACTATATACGGGACAATCTCACCAGTCAGGCTTATTTTCAAAAGCATGGCAAGCGCTTGGAAACAAAGCTGATGCAAAAGTCGACCCTCGTAGCCGCCAATTCCGCCTGGCTGGCCGATTATGGAAGGCAACATAATCCGTCTTCTTTTGATATAGGGCAGGGATGTGATTTTGATAATTTACCGGAAGACGGACTTAACAGCGTACCGGAAGATATCGCTGCGCTCAAAAAACCGTTGATCGGTTATGTAGGTGCCCTTATCTCTACACGTCTTGATATCGCCGTGCTGGAACATATTGCTACCAACCGGCCAGATTGGAATATTGTACTCGTAGGACCTGAAGATGACCGTTTCCTCAACAGCCGCTTGCACGATCTGCCCAATATACATTTCACCGGTAGTAAGCCCCCTGCTCAATTGCCGGGTTATATTGCCGCATTCGACGTCTGTATCAATCCGCAGGTCGTGAATGATATGACCATTGGTAATTACCCCCGTAAAATTGACGAGTACCTGGCTATGGGCAAACCGGTGGTTGCCACCAGTACCGCTACCATGCAACTATTTGCATCTTACGTAAATCTGTGTAATAACAAAGAAGCGTATATTGTTGAGATTGAAAATGCACTGGCACATCCGGATGCGAAAGCTACATCAAAGGAGCGCAGGGATTTTGCTTTAACACATACCTGGAACAATAGTGTGCTGCAACTGAGCCGCCACTATCATACACTTAATAACTGAAAAAATGGAAAACAACCGGTTTAGCGACGACAATGTACTGGAGATCATAGTAACCGTTTTTGTGGCGTTTGTGATGATCTTCATGTTCGTTAAGATTATGTTTTTCTGATAAACAATCATCCTGAAAGTGAGTAACTATTATCCAAATAAAAAAAATGTACTGCTGGAATTGAGCAGTAAGGCACTGGGAGGACGCATGAATCCCCTGGGTTATCTGCTGATGGCCTGTATAGCCGTCGGATTCGCCATACTGATCAAAATAAATTTCATCCTGGGTATTGTACTCGCCGCTGGCATGGTGGGCGCCACCGCTGTTATAGTTAGCCTGCTGCATACAGAACTCGGATTCTATCTGTGTATGATATTATCCGTTTTTGTATTCTACATCAACAGGATGGTACATGATATATTGCCGGTGGGGATTGCCGTGGATCTACTCACTGCCACTACTTTCCTGGGAATCTATATCCGTAAAACGGTACACAAGGAAAGATACTTTAAGTACACAAGAAACCCGATTACCTGGATTTATGTGTTGTATCTGGTTTTCACTTTTGTGCAGTTGTTTAATCCTTCCATGTTTTCAGTACCAGGCTGGGCACAGGTATTCCGGAAAGCCATCAGTCTCTTTCTCATCTACCTTACTGCACTGTACCTTTTTAAAAATGTAGCGATCATCAAGCGATTCTTTAAAATATGGATCGTCATGGCTGTTATATGCGGCGCGTATGCGTGCTTTCAGCAATGGCATGGCCTGCTGGGTTTTGAAGACGAATGGGTAGTGTCCGATCCGATCCGTTATGGATTATATTTCCAGGGAGGAACGATCCGCAAGTTTTCCTTTCTCTCCGATCCTACTGCGTTTGGTATCCTGATGGCCAGCTCCATGGTATTCGCTATTGTGCTTTGTATGGGCAACCGTACCGTGGCACAGCGTAACTGGTTGCTGCTGGCAGCGCTTATCATGGCGCTGGGTATGACCTATTCCGGTACCCGTACTGCCTATGTGGTCATTCCGGCAGGGGTGTTTTTATTCGTCATACTGACCATTACCAATAAGAAAACGTTGCTGTTCACGGTAATCTTCAGTATGATCTTCTGCGTATTGATATTTGGGCCTTTCCATAGTATCAGCACAGTAAACCGTATACGTACCGCGTTTGAGTTTTCGGAAGATGAATCACTGAATGTCCGTGATGTAAACCGGGCTTTTATCCAGCCTTACATCTGGAAACATCCCATCGGTGGTGGAGTGAATACCAGCGGAGCACAGGGAAATGAATATAATCCGACACATCCGCTGGCGGGTTTTCCACCAGATAGCGGTTACCTGAAAGCCGCTATAGAAACCGGCTGGACAGGACTGGCGCTTACCTGTATCATGTATTTCATTGTGTTGCAAACAGGCATCCGGGGATATTATCAGTGTAAAAGCCAGGAATTCAGAAACATGTATGCCGCATCGATTACAGCCATCTTTGTATATGTATTTGCACACTATGCTCAGGTAGCGATCGGACAATTGCCGGGCGCCTACTTCTTTTATGGCCTGTATGCCGTAATCGTCAATTTAAAAACTTTAGAACAACCAGAAAATATCTAAACAAGTGTATATGAAACGTACATCAATTGTAAGCTGCAGCCTGTTATTAACATTTATGGCTGCCACTTCCACCGCACAGGTTAAAACCACGGGTAAGCCAACCCCACAGCAGGCTTCCTCTGCTGCACCTACGAGTGCACAAACAAAAATCCAGGAAAAACTGGTAGAACTGGCAAAGAATAACCCGCAAATAAAAACGGCCAAACTGGAAAGAGATAAAACTTTATATGAATTGAATAAAGCGGGTGGCAGTTGGTTAAATTACATCACACTCGGTGTGAATCTGAATGAAATATCACTAAAGACTTACAAAAGCTCAAACACTACACTGCAGAACCTTTACTACCCACTATGGAACGTGGGAATTAATATTCCTTTAGGTAGCCTGATAGGTCATTCCAGCGATGTGAAAATTGCAAGAAGAAATGTAGAAATTGCCACACAGCAACAGGAATTATTGAGCAGACAGGTAAGAGCAGTGGTGTTATCCAAATACCAGACCTACCTGCTGAAGAAAGAATTACTGACCCTGCAGAATGAAATTACGGAAGATGACTACGCAGCGTTTACCCAGGCGGAGCAGAAATTTTCCACAGGTTCCATTACTTACGATGAGTACAGTATCAACTCCAAAAGGTATAATGCGGAACTGGTGAAAAAAATTACATTGGAAACTGAATTAATTCAGGCAAAACTGGATGTGGAAGAATTAATTGGCGTAAAACTTGAAGAAGCGTTAGCAATGGCAGCTGCGGGTAACTAAGGCGATCATTTTGAGTTACGGTCCGTTGTTGTTACCCGCAAATAATTGTGATCTTAACGCTTATGTGTACACGAAAAATTTCATTCCTGCTAGGCCTCTGCATTTTGTGCATAACGGCTACGGCGCAACGGAATATGCAAAAGGTAGAAGTAAAGCTATCTCCCTGGCAGAAAAACGGAGCATTACTGCAATTGCCAGACGATTACGGTACCTCGAACAAGAGATATCCCCTGATTATTTTTCTTCATGGCAAAAGTAAATCAGGTAATGATCTTGAGAAACTGACATTAGAAGGAATTCCATACTGGCTGGACAAAGGCGCTAAAATAGACGCTGTTAATCCCGTAGATCACCAGACCTACAAATTCATTTTTGTGGCGCCACAGGCTCCCAGCTGGGGCCTGGCTCCGGCTGCAGTCAATGAGGTGCTGAATGATGTCATTTCCCGTTACCGGATAGATACCACACGTATCTATATTACCGGTTATAGCGCCGGTGGATGGGCTACTGTGATGGCGATCACCGACAATGCAAAACTGACGAAACGTTTTGCGGCTGCGGTCCCCATGTCGCCCGCCAGCATTGACGAAGCCAATCTGCTGCATTTCAAGATGGTAGCAGATGCCGGTCTGCATTGCTGGTACTTTGCCGGTTCTAATGAGTTGCATTTTCTCGAGAATTCGCAACGCTATATAGACAGCACCAATAAATACCAACCCGGCCTCACAAAGCTGTCCAACCACGGGCAGCGTCATTGCTGCTGGAAGGAATTCTATGATCCGCATTTTAAGGAGAATGGAATGAATATTTATCAGTGGATGCTGCAATATCAGCTACCAGCAAAGCCAACGAAGAAAAAAGCTTAATTATACTATAAAAAAAAGATCAGCATACATGCTGATCTTTTTTTTATAAAGCCGTTTCGTAAATCGTTCGCATTTTTTTCGCAGCTGCCGTCCAGGAATATCTCCTTGCATTGCTGATACCCTTCTCGTATAATCCGGCGGTTTGTGCCGGGTCGTGCAATGCGCCTGCAATGGCCCGGCCTATGCCTTCCGGATCCAGCGGATCTGCAAAAATAGCCGCATCTCCAGCTATTTCAGGCATACAGGAAACATTGGAAGTGATCACCGGTGTACCGCAGGACTGTGCCTCCAGCAACGGCAACCCAAAACTCTCCCGCAAAGAAGGATACAGATACAAAGTAGCCAGTGTATAAACATAAGGGAGATCTGTATACGCAATGTAATCCATGATCTGCAGCCGTGGCAGGATATCCTCTATCTTCAGCTCACTGATCTTCTGCCGGATATAGGTTTTGCTGGAATCGGTGATCACCAGTTTCACCGTTGATTCCGGATGCTGACGGCAATACCATGCAAATGCCGCCAGTGCATTAGGCGTATTTTTCTTGGGCGCCGGATTAGCAAAGAATAATATAAAATGATCAGGCAGTGAGTATTTCTCCCGGATAACAGCCAGGGCTGCCGTGTCTGTAACCGGTGCAAAAACCGGGCTTACCCCATTATGAACAACCTGGATCCTTTCCGTAGAAGTGTTAAGCGCGTTGGCAATATTGTATCTTTCATAATCTGATACCGTTACCAGCTCATTGCGCTTCGCCACTCTCGGTACTATTGCCCTCCTGTAGAGATTTCCAAAATTCTGATAAGCCGTTCCCTTAAAGTTAACGGACTCCATAAAAATAACATCGTGCAGGGTGATCACCGTACGTACACCGGGAAATAAAGGCGCCGTATTGGCCGTACAATGCAGTACATCCAGTTTATATTGTTTCAGGGCACGTGGCAGCAGCCATTGTTCCCATAAAGGATATGAAGCAGATGGCAGTTTAATGATCTGGAAATTTTCAGTTGGCAGAATACACGTATCATCCACGTCCTCTTTCACAAAAACGAAATATTCATTCTCCTTATCCGTCTGCTGCAGATGTTTGATTAATTCCAGGGCAACAATTTCTACTCCATGTTTTTTAGGTCTGAATAGTCTTTGCGCTTCAATACCAATTCTCATGTAGTCTCAGGGATTTATAAATGATAACAATACCGCAAGGTACTCAACAATTTGCAAATCATTTAGAAATCAACCTTTATAAATTTTCTGATCACATTCAGTTGCCTGCTGTCTGTAATTTTCAACAGATACATGCCCACCGGTAAATCGTGTATATCGATGGTTCTGGTCCAGTCGCGCGGATTGCCGATGTAGATATTTTTTGCAATGCGGCCGGATACATGATAGATAAAGAGGTTTAACGGCAACCCTTCGTTAAAGGCAGCGCTGGCTGTTAGCCGCAACACCTGGGTAGCCGGATTGGGATATACGCGGATATCCGTATCATGATTATCACCATTCATCACCGTCAGCGTTACCTGCGATTGTGAAATAGCGTTGTCATTATCTGTTACCGTTAAGCGGAATACATATACTCCCCCTTCGGTAAAATGGGCAAATGCCCTGGCATTCGTTGCGTTGGTAATAGTGGCGCTGGAAGATCCGCTGATCAGTTCCCACCTGTAGGCGACAATAGTGCCGTCCGGATCATAGGATGCCGAACCATTCAGTAATACCAGTTCATCAGAAAGCACCACCTTCTGATCATTTCCGGCAATAGCTACCGGTGATTGATTGGAAGGACTGGCATTATTAACGGTAACGGTTACACGTGCTGTAGCCGTTGCGCCAAGGTTGTCGGCCACCTGCAGTTGAAAAATATACGTACCTGCCACCAGCTGACTGATATTGGTTCTGACAGCAGCAGGCGTAGAGATTACAGCATTATTGGGTCCGGACACCTGCGACCACTGATATGCCGCAATTGTTCCATCCGGATCTGTAGAGCCAGATCCATTCAGTTGAGCCGTGCTTACCGGCAGCGTAATCGTGATATTGGCACCTGCATTGGCAACAGGTGGTTGATTGGATGGAATGGCCTGATTAACGGTTACGGTTACACGTGCTTTGGAAGTCGCATTCGAGTTATCCGTTACCTGTAATTCAAAAATATAGGTGCCTGCTACCAGCTGACTGATATTTGCTCTGACAGCAGTAGGCGTAGAAATGACAGCATTACCGGGACCAGATACCTGCGACCACTGATAAGCCGTTATAGTTCCATCCGGATCTGTAGAGCCGGAACCGTTCAGTTGAGCGGTGCTTACCGGCAACGTGATGGTGATATTGGCGCCTGCATCAGCGATAGGCGGCTTGTTGGCAGGAACAGCCGAATTAACAGTTACGGTTACACGCGCCGTTGCAGTCGCATTGGAATTATCCGTTACCTGTAATTCAAAAATATATGTACCTGCTACCAGCTGACTGGCAGTGGTTTTAGCCGAAGTGGCGGCCGACAGCGTCGCGTTAGCCGGACCAGACACCTGTGTCCATTTAAAGGCGGTAATGGAGCCATCCGGATCTGAAGATGCAGAACCATCCAGCTGTACAGTGTTAGCAGGTAAGGTAATGGTTACATTGCTGCCTGCATTCGCTACCGGAAGCTGGTTTACCGGAGCCGCATTAACAGTGATGGTTACACGCGCCGTAGCGGTGGCGTCGGAATTATCGGTGACCTTCAATTCAAAAATATAAGTGCCTGCTACCAGCTGGGTGGCGTTTGTTTTAGCCGCAGCGGGTGTCGACAGTACCGCAGTAGACGGGCCTGAAACCTGTGTCCACTGAAAAGCCGTAACAGAGCCATCAGGGTCTGATGAAGCAGAACCATCCAGCGACACTGTGTTCGTTGGTAAGGTAATGGTTACATTGCTACCTGCATTTGCCACCGGAGGTTTATTCGCCGGCGGAGCAGCATTAACGGTTACGGTTACACGGGAAGTAGCGGAGGCACCGATATTATCAGTCACCGTCAGTTCAAATACATATACACCCTGTACCAGGTTATTGACAGCGGTTTTAGCAGCAGCGTCACTCACAATCACCGCGCCATCCGGACCGGATACTTTCGTCCATTTATAAGCGGCGATACTCCCGTCAGGATCACTGGAAGCAGAGCCATCCAACTGCACTGTATTAGTTGGCAGAGCGATGGTGATATTGGAGCCGGCATTGGCTACCGGTGGTTTGTTCACCGGCGCATTACCGCTATACTCATATGCACCTGCATCAAAGATTTTATTATAAGGTCTGGGATTACCGTCCAGGTCTGTGGTGATACCAATGCTGGTCAGATCTGTACCTTTATCCACTGCAGGAGACGTAGCCTGCAGATGGTAATCATTATTGGCCGGATCTTTAAATAAGGCGGCAGCAACCGTGGTTGCACTGATATTGGTCTGATTGGACCAGTCTACACCCGGCATTACAGAAATACCGGAGGCACTTCCACGTGGACCGGAAGCCACTACGAAGTTATTGGCGATAATATTTCCTTTTGCCAGCGTACCATAGGTACTCAATAGCCGGATACCATCCCTGCCTGAACCCACTACTGTATTATTCACCATATATACATACAGTGGCACATACTCAGCTGGTGTAGGGCGGTCATCCGCGAAGATAGCATCCTGGCCCTCTGCGGTGCCATCCTGTCCGGTGTTTACCACTACGTTATTATATACTTTACAAAGGCCCTGGCCAAATACTTCTATACCATTACCAGTACCTTTAATAATGACATTGTGATGTACACTCCCGTTGGAAGCGCCTCCCAAAATAATACCCGCCTGCTGGCTGTTAAGATTCTGTACGCCGAAATTCGATACGCGGTTGTTGTAAATCTCTACATTCTGCGGGGCAGACGCCACCTGGATACCATCCCAACCGGTACCATCGGTGATAACATTGTATATTTTAAGATTGTAGATCCGGGGAGGAATTACGTTGATGTTTCCTGCGGGGCAACCTGTAATTACTTCTCCGGCAGATGCGGTGTTTCCGATGTACATTCCTTCTCCACGGGTATTATGAATATACAGGTCGTGAAACGAAACGTTCCGTATAGAGAAATTCGGGTATTGGGTAGTAGGATCACAGGTAGGATTGATTTTCGCGAGGATTCCCACATCTGTATGTGTTACCTCAATCTTTTCACCTTCATAGTCGGTACAGCCTACACCGATACCAAGACCAGCATTCAGATAGGCGGCGCCACCATCTATTTTAAAACCATACTGATCGCTGCTGCCTGAACCGGTTATCTTGAAATATTTTGCATTGTTGAAAACAATCCCGTAGCTACCGCCACTGCCTACCTGCACCACTCCGCCACAGTTGATAAAAACAACAGGTTTACCTGCGGCTCCGGAGAAATTATAAAACTGCATGTAGGTGTAATTGCCTGCTTTCACACACACCGTATCACCAGGTTTAAACCCCATGGCGCCGCCATCTATGTAAGCGCCGCCATCCGTTCCCGGAGAGATCGTGAATTTGCATCCTGCACAGCCGCCTGCAGCAGGAGCTGCCGCAACGGTAACGGTTACACGTGCAGTAGCAGTCATATTATTGTTGTCTGTTACGGCGAGTTCATACACATAGGTTCCCGCCACAAGATTTTGCAGCGTGGCTTTTGCCAGTGTAGCGCCATTGATGGTGGCTGCAGGACCTGAAATAGCTTTCCATTGATAAGTCTTGATCGTATTGCCACTGGCTGCGCTGGAAGCGGAACCGTCAAGCGTGGTGGTGTTAGACGGTAACGTCAGTGCAATACTGGTGCTGGCGAGTTTTACAGTGGGTGGCGTATTCACAGGCGGATTTACTGCACCATCCTTACTGTACTGCAGCATCCACTCGTAGATATTCGGTGTATAATATTTGTTGGTTACATCATAGGCACGGTCCCAGGTATCACCATTATGACCAGCGCCGGCTACGGTAGTGGAAATAGCCTTAATGGGCGCATTACAGGTATTATTGATCTGATTAATGTACGGTTCCACATATTGAAAAAAGGCATCCGCACTGCCACAGATGTCCCACACCGCCACCTTGCTGGTAGCGATGTTACAAAGGCCAGGTTCTACCGGTTTATCTATCGGTGCAGCGGAAACAGGTACAATTGCCGCTATTTTGTTGGAATACTTTACATCACGGGCTACGTAATTCCAGGTACCGTATCCACCGGCACTCAAACCGGTAATATAAATACGGTTAGCATCAACCCGGTATCTCGCCTGGATATCTGCCAGAATATTCTCCATTTGGTCTGCACTGCAAAATCCACCAGGAATCTGCGGGGATACCGTAATAAATTTAAACAGCTTCCCGTTTACGGTAAACTGCATCTTGGCGCCCTGGCTGATCATTTTGGGCACCCCCCAGGCAAGCACTTTGTTAATATCACTGCCTGTCCCCTTCTCTCCAACGCCGTGAAGAAACACCAGTAAAGGGTATCTGTCTGAAGTCGAATTGTAATCATCCGGCAGGTGCAACCATGCACCATTGCTTTCGCTCGCACTTAATTTGACTGATATGGCTGTTTGGTCGCCCTGGGCATATATGGCACTGCTCCAGGTTAGCATTAATACAAATAATGCTAATCCATTGATAAGTAGTCGGTTTTTCACTAAGGTCTGATTTAATTTGGAAGATTTTCCTGCCTACTACTCCGTTCTTTCCTGACTTGTGTCTTTTTTCTAAACAATTGCAAAAATAAGCGTTCTGACGATACCAAGGGTTAATTCTGAATTAAATACAAATATAATTAATTTATTAATTCATTATAAAAAATAATACATAAATCCTTGTCTTACTGGGGAAGAAACAAATACGATATAAATATAATATTATTTTCTATAATAATATAATATTTATTTATTTGATGTAATATAAGTGTTAAAACAGCTAAATCGCTTTACTACGGCTGATCACGCTGTTCAACAGCCGTTTTTTTATGATGTCATAAACCAGGATTCCTTTCACCGCTGTCTCGATAGACAATTGAGGCCTCTCACAATTGAAACGCTGCAGAATAGCCGGATGAATATCCCCGAGATGGTTGGCTGTACCAAAAATGATGTCCAGTGCCGGTTGCTCCCCTTCCAGCAGTTGCTCAAAAAAGGTGCTGCTCACCGGTGCATCTGTATGAGGAAAGGCAAAAGCTTTATAAGGTAGTTGAAATTTACTGGTTACAAAGTCAACGGATTCGACAGTCTGCCGGATTTGTTCGGCCAGTGTCAGTTCTGCATAATAAGGATGATCAATGCTGTGCCCACCAATACCAAATCCCTGGTCTACCAGTCGCTGTACACTTCCGCTGTCCATAAAAGGCCTTTCCCTTTGCAGGTATTCGCCGAACGACAGTTCAAAAACTTCCCCGATGGGATCTGCCAGTTGTCTGTTTACGTACGTGATTTTTTTTACCCGGGAGATGATGTCCGCAGCAGTACCTCCCGTATCACCCAATAGTTGCCCGGCAGCCGCCAGTGTGGCAGGCGACCAGTTACGGGTGGTGAGCGCCTCTATAATCAGGCTGACTTTAAATTTATAAAACAACTCCTGGTTGTCCAGGAAGTTCTTGTTGATAAAGAAGGCCGCTGGTACACCTTTCCGCAGCAGCATTGGCGCAATATGCGTGGCAACTTCCTGCAACCCGTCATCAAAAGTCAGCAGGAAACTATATTTCGGCAAAGGTCTGCGCTCCTTCACCGCTGCTATCACTTCCGGCAGGGTAACCGGCTTAAAATGCTTCAACAGGTAATCCAGGTCCTTCTCAAAGGCCTTGGTGCCTTTGAAGGGATACAAATGCTTAATATGTGGAACTGGCACATCGCTCACCAGGTGCTGATAAGGCAGTAAAAGTTGGTTAGGGTCTATCCCTTTCAAAAGGGCAACCGGCGCCAGACGTATGGTATTATAAAATACTTTCTTGGAATAGTGCATGGGATCAAGGGCATCTGAAATGAAGGGCAAGATAGCAGAAGGGCGTTAAAATAAAAAGCCCCGGAAAATATTCCGGAGCTTTTCAATATTTATTCGCTGCTGATCCTATAATTGGAAAGCGGCTTTTACTTTATCAACGTAATCCAGTTTCTCCCAGGTAAACAGTTCCACTTCTACGCTCTTCTCATGTTTCTTTCCTTTGTTGAATACCTTGGTAACAACTTTAGGTTCGCGGCCCATGTGACCATAAGCAGCTGTTTCACTGTAGATAGGATTGCGCAGTTTTAATCTTTGCTCGATCGCATAAGGACGCAGGTCAAAGATTTCTTCAATTTTCTTTGCAATTTCGCCATCATTCAGTTTCACTTTGGAAGTACCATTGGTATTTACATAGATACCACATGGTTTTGCCACACCGATTGCATAAGATACCTGTACCAGTACTTCGTCGCAAACACCGGCAGCTACCAGGTTTTTCGCAATGTGACGGGTAGCGTAGGCTGCAGAGCGGTCTACTTTGGAAGGATCTTTTCCGGAGAAAGCACCACCACCGTGTGCACCTTTACCACCGTAGGTATCTACGATGATCTTACGGCCGGTTAACCCGGTATCACCGTGAGGACCACCGATTACAAATTTACCGGTTGGGTTGATGTGGTGATTGATATCAAAACCTTCGAACAGTTTTTGCAGCTCAGGCTTCAACTGTGCTTTTACGCGTGGGATCAGGATATTGATCATATCTTCCTTGATCTTTGCCAGCATTGCTTCATCCTGATCGAAATCATCATGCTGGGTAGAGATCACGATAGAATCGATTCTCACTGGCTTGTTATCATCGGAATATTCAATAGTTACCTGGGATTTTGCATCCGGACGCAGGTACTTGATTTCTTTATTTTCACGACGGAGTACAGCCAGTTCCAGCAGCAGTTTATGCGCCAGATCCAGTGCCAGTGGCATGTAGTTTTCAGTTTCGCGGGTCGCGTAACCAAACATCATACCCTGATCACCTGCTCCCTGCTCTTCCGGAGATTTACGATCAACACCCTGGTTGATATCCGGAGATTGTTCATGGATCGCAGACAGAATACCACAGGAATTTGCTTCGAACATGTACTCGCTCTTGGTATAACCAATCTTGCGGATTACTTCTCTGGCAATGTCCTGTACGTCGAGGTAAGCTTCTGATTTCACTTCACCTGCCAAAACTACCTGGCCGGTTGTTACGAGTGTTTCGCAAGCGACTTTGGATGATGCATCATAAGCCAGAAAGTTATCGATCAAAGCGTCAGAGATCTGATCAGCTACTTTATCGGGATGTCCTTCTGAAACGGATTCGGACGTAAATAAATAAGGCATAAAAAACTGGGATTAGTAGTTTTATGGTTTAGTGTAAATAATTCTTAGTTTAACATTGTACTGCGACAGGTTGCTTCCGCCGACTTTCACACGATTTACATCCATGTAAAGAGGAGAATAACCTTCCAGTTTGAAACCATTATTAACATCCAGCTTTTTGATAAAGCGCTGCATGGTATTGGCAAGGTTAAAGGTGTACTGAACAATCTGTACTCCTCCAAAATTGGTAATTACCTGACGGCTGGCCCCGAAATAAGAAGCTCCTCCTCCTGTTACGTAATAGTCTGCCGGCAACTTGGTGGAATCGTTGGCCGTATTTGCATATTGCCGTAAAGATAAGCTTCCTGGTTCAATAAAAATATTATTCATATCACTTGCACCGGAGGTTATTTGTGTAATCACCAGTTCCGCTTTATTGATCAGCACATTTGGGAAGTTTTCCAATCCTGGAATAGTAAGCTTGGTATACAGGCCAGGCGCGGCATTCAGGAACAGGATACTGTCTCCCGCCGGGTTATTGGTATTGATAAACCGGGAGGCCTGAGAGCCGTTATAATTACGGGTAAAGTAATTGGCATGCGCACTTGCATACTGATCAAACGCCATCGTAGCACGCAGTGAATCGTCTGTAGAGTTCTTGTAGAACACTGTCAGTTTCGTATTGGAATTTGCCAGGTTCAGATAAATCATGTTCCTGTTGGTACCAAGATTGGTATCCGGTACAATCGCAAATCCTTTCAGATACGCACGGAAAGCCGAATCTGTAGCAAATGCACCATCCGACTTCTGGTTGAGGAGTTCCTGGCCAAAAGCATTACTCAGACGGATACGCAGCTGGGCAGTTTCCTTGGTGCCATATACACTCACAGAATCACGGAGCGATAATGGTGTAACCGTTACCGTACCCAGTACTTCCGGCGTATGTGCCAGTGTTTTGTTATAAGCGTAATTGGAATCGATATTAAAATTGGTTTCCGCCATCCGGTATACCCTGAAGGTTTGCGGTGCGGAAGAATCTCCGGTATAGCCACTGTAACTGAGCGACAATACCACAGAATCGAGTGTTTGCCCTACCCCGTCAAAGGTAAAGGCGCTTTTGGGTATAGATACCTGCGTGTATACGAATGCGTGAGTTCTCCCAAAAACAGGGTCGGTCGTAATAGATCCCAGTATTTTATTGTAGGCATTACGGCCGTTTAAAATAGAGGAATCATACCGGAGGATATTATTGGCAATAATACCGTTGATGACTGTATCCTGGGCATTTACAAAATCTCCCGGAGGGATCAGGCCACTTCCCAGGATAGTGGATTTGTTACAGCCGGTTGCTCCGTACAGTAGAGTAATATAGGTAGCTAAGAAGCTAAGGTTCCTGAAATTGATCTTCACGCGTTATGTTGTTAGTGAGTATTGGTTTAACTGCCCGAACATGCTTTTAATAGCTACTTACCCAGCAATTGGTTATACAATTGGAGGTAATCACCAAGATCGTCGTTTTCTTTCTTAAAAGGCAAAATGATCTTACCTTTTTCTGCTTTTACTTCATCCACCACTTTCTTTTCCAGTTTATCACCGGCCAGTACAACCGCGTCCGCGTATTTTGCAGCTCCCCGGTTCAATGCAGTGTTGGTACCTTCCTTGAACAGCTCCATATCCTTTTCTTTGATCTGGTTGCTGATCGTGGCCTTCTTAACAAAGGTAGTGCCTAACTTTTCTTTGAACGTATTGGGAGTCAGGGAGTAAATAATCTTTGAATTGGCAAAAACCGGCTCCTTTTTATAGGCCGTTTTCAGATACATGGGTATCAGAGAGGTCATCCAGCCACTACAATGGATAATGTCGGGAGGCCATCCGAACTTCTTGACCGTTTCCAGGGCTCCTTTACAAAAGAAGACAGCTCTAGCTGCATTGTCGTCGAAAAACTCTTCATTTTCGTCGGCAAATACAGTTTTACGCTTAAAATAATCTTCATTATCCAGGAAGTAAACCTGCAGCCGGGCGTTAGGAAGAGAAGCTACCTTGATAATCAACGGATAATCATCCCCGTCGATCACAATGTTGATTCCCGACAATCTTACGACCTCGTGCAAACGGTGTCTTCTCTCATTAATAATTCCAAATCTAGGCATGATCACTCTCACTTCCAGGCCAGCCTCATTGGACTTAATTGCCATTTTATTGACCATTGCCGCGTAATCACTCAATTCCAGGTACGGCGACATCTCTTGGGCAATAAAAAGAATTCTTTTCTTTGTGGACATTTAACGCTGATTATTAATGCAGTAATTTTTAATTTGGCTTGCAAAATTACGGATTTTTTACGGAATATTGGCCAATCTGTCAGTTTTAACATCCTTTTAAGCAATGATTTATGTATCTATTTAAGCGCAGCACGGACCTGAAGAAGCACCTGGACCTGGTAAGAAAAAGCAACAAAAGCATTGGTTTTGTGCCCACTATGGGAGCCCTCCATGCCGGGCACCTGTCACTTATTCAGGCGGCCAGGCAGGAAAATGACGTGGTCGTTTGCAGCATCTTTGTCAATCCAACTCAGTTTAATGATCCAAAAGATTTTGAAAAATATCCCATCACTATTGAAGAGGATATAAAAAAATTAAATAATGCGTCAACAGATATACTCTTTTTACCATCCGTAGAGGAAATGTACCCGGAAGGATTGGAAAGTGACCTGCATTACGACTTTGGCGACCTGGAAACCATCCTTGAAGGTAAATTTCGCCCCGGGCATTTTCAGGGCGTGGGTCGTATTGTACACAAGTTACTGGATATTGTGCAACCTGACCAGCTTTTTATGGGACAAAAAGATCTGCAGCAATGCCTTATCATCCGCCGGCTGCTTTTTGTGACCCATTCTCCGGTAAAGCTGGTCGTTTGCCCAACCGAAAGAGAAAGCGACGGTCTTGCCATGAGCAGCCGCAATGCCAGGCTCTCTCCCGCCGCCAGGAAAAAAGCCGTGGCCATTTACCAGGCCCTCCTGCATATCAAAAACAATTTTGGCAAAGGCCTTCATTTTATGGAAGGCGCCCATGAGGCATTCGACGCCCTCAAAAAACAGGGCTTTGAACCCGAATACGTAGACATTCTCCAGGTAGATAATGATACCCTCCTCCACCTCGATCAGCCGCCCGGAAATACCACCGTTGTTGCGGCTGTTGCCGCATGGCTGGACGGTGTCCGTCTCATCGATAATATGATCCTCCAGGGAAGCCTGTAAGCCCGGCGGACAAGGGATGCAACGCATACTGCATTACTGCTGCATCCCTTGTTCGATCTTCCATATTTTTTCCCTAGCTTTGCAAACGCTCTTTTTATAGCGCTAAGCCAGTATAAATTATGCAAATCGAAATTTTAAAGTGTAAGATTCACCGCGCGGTTGTAACGGAAGCCAATCTGCAATACGTTGGAAGTATTACGATTGATGAAGACCTGATGGACGCCGCTGGTTTAATTGAGTACGAAAAAGTGCAGGTATTGAACGTAAATAACGGAGAACGCCTGGAAACCTACGTGATCAAAGGGAAACGTGCCTCCGGTGTAATCTGTATGAATGGCCCCGCTGCCCGTCTTGTTGCCCCAGGTGATGTAGTGATCATTATCTCCTATGCTACCATGGATTTTGAAGAAGCAAAAAAATATACACCTGTTGCCATTTTCCCGAAAGAAGGGAATAAACTGTAAGCCCGTATACTGATTTATAAACGCCCTAAAAACAACTTTGGATCATGCCCAAAATGCTTAAGAACGTCATTAAGTTTATTTGCTTTTTTGGCATAGGAGTGCTGTTGATATGGCTTTTCACTAAAGATATCACCACGGAACAGTGGACGCAGATCAACGATGCGTTCCGCAAAGCCAACTACTGGCTGCTGATACCTACTATGACTATTGGTATTGCCAGTCACTGGTTCAGGGCTATCCGGTGGAAACTGCTCATGAAACCACTGGGCCACCAACCCACTACCCTGAATACTTTTTTTGCGGTAATGGTCGGCTACCTGGCCAACCTGGCAGTACCCCGGTTGGGAGAAGTAACCCGCTGCGGCATCCTGGCGCAATACGAAAAAGTACCCGCCGATAAACTCGTAGGTACCATGATTGCAGAACGCGCGGTAGATATGGTTTGCCTCCTCCTGCTCATGGCCCTCACAGTCCTTACCCAACTGGATGTGCTGGGCACTTACGTCAACGAATCGATCTTCGTTCCTATATCCAATAAAGTAGCCCATGCCAATGGAATGCAGTTGCTCATTGGTATTGCCATCCTTGCTGTTGTGCTGCTGATCCTGGGCTGGCTCCTGAAAAAATTTGCCAGATCCAAAGTAGCCATCACTATTAAAAATCTCGCCAGAGGTATTATGGAAGGCATTCTTTCCATCGGTAAAATGGAAAAGAAAGGCTGGTTCCTCGTGCACACCGTGCTGATCTGGTCCTGCTACCTGTCGCAGGTTTACATCGGCTTTTTCTGTCTTACAGAAACCAGTCACCTGGGTATCAGCGCCGCATTGGCCGTACTCATGATCGGCAGTGTAGGCATGATCGTTACCCCCGGTGGTATCGGCGCTTATCAGCCCCTGGTGCAGAAATCGCTGCAACTGTACGGTATTCCGCTGGCCATCGGATTTGCCTTCGGCTGGATCATCTGGGTAGCACAAACCGTACTTGTGATCCTGCTTGGCTTTATCAGCCTGATCGCATTACCCATTTACAATAAAAAGAAAACCGAAGCCCTCCCGGCTACGCGTTAATATAACCTTGTTTTACACCGGCTCCCCCGGTGTAAAACAATTTTCCCCGCTCACTTCTCCCCCATTTTCTTTAACTTTAATTTAATACTCCAATTAAAGCGAAAGCTGTATCATCGTAGTTTAGATGATGTGAATTTTTTGAATGTAAATAAGTTTGTATGCGTTTGCCGAATGGTGAGAACCTTGATATTATGACAGTACCCGAAGCAATAATTCCAAAGAAAACAACCAGGAAGAAGCCCCTCCCAGAGAAGAAAAAAATGATCGCCAGAGATATCAGCTGGCTGTCCTTCAACGCCAGGGTGCTACAGGAAGCTTCCGATAAAACCGTTCCCCTCCACGAACGTATCCGCTTTTTAGGCATCTTCTCCAATAACCTCGATGAATTTTTCAGGGTCCGTGTAGCCACCCTCAAACGGATGATGTCTTTCGGGAAAGCCGGCAAAATGCACCTCGAAGAAAATCCGGATAAGATACTCGATGAAATTCAGACCCGTGTAATTGAGCAACAGCGCGAGTTTGACCTGGTATGGAAAGACATTGCCACCGAAATGGAGGCCCAGCATATTTTTCTCAGGACAGAAAAACAACTGAATAAGGAACAACAGAAATTTGTACTGAATTACTTCAACGAACAGGTACGCACCAACATCATCCCACTGATGATTGAAAGCATACAACAGTTCCCCATCCTCCGTGATAAATCTATTTACCTGGCCATTGTACTAGCCCGGCAGGATAATTCCGTACGACAAAAATTTGCACTCATAGAAATACCTACCACCGTACTTCCGCGCTTTATCATCCTTCCTTCCAAACCGGGAGAACATGATATCATTCTGTTGGAAGACCTGGTACGCTTCTGTTTACCCAATATATTTTCTTACTTCGGATACGATAAATTCTCCGCGCACATCATCAAAGTGACCCGTGATGCGGAACTCGATATCGATAATGATATTTCTGACAGTCTTATTCACCAGATTGAGAAAGGACTGAAAGACCGGCGCAAAGGCAAGCCGGTAAGGTTTGTATATGACAAGGATATCGATCCGCTGCTGCTGGAGTATCTTATGCGCAGACAAGGCCTTTCCGGAAAAGACAACCTCATTCCCGGCGCCCGGATCCATAATTTCAAAGACTTTATGGATTTCCCCGAATCGATTTTTCCTCCGCATTTGCACCGTAAAACCTTTACCCATCCACTGTTTCTCAATGCCCCCAGTGTGATGCATGTGATCCAGCAACAGGATGTAATGCTGCATTTCCCTTATCATTCCTTCGATACTATAATCGACCTGTTAAGGGAAGCAGCCATTGATCCTAATGTATCTTCCATCAAAATAACAGCGTACAGGCTTGCCCGTAATTCCAAGATCGTGAACGCACTCGTAAATGCGGTACGCAACGGCAAACAGGTAACTGTGGTGCTGGAACTACGCGCCCGCTTTGATGAAGCAGCCAATCTCGACTGGAAATCAAGGCTGGAAGAAGAAGGCGTAAAAGTATTACTGGGTATTCCGAATATGAAGATCCACGCCAAATTATGCGTGATCAAAAAAAGGATTGGCACCAAAACCCTGCAGTGCGGCTTTATCAGCACCGGTAACCTGAATGAAAGAACGGCCCGTGTATACGGCGATCACTGCCTGCTCACCACCAACCGTGCGATCATTGCAGATATGAACCGGATCTTTTCCTACCTGGAAACTCCCCGGCATGATATCAAAATACTGGAAGGCTGTAAAACGTTGCCGGTTAGTCCACTGAACATGCGCGATACTTTCCTCCGGTTAATGGACCGCGAAATAAAGAATGCCAAACACAAAAAGAAAGCCGCCATTACCGTTAAAATGAACTCGCTGTCTGATGCGGTTCTTATCGCCAAACTGTACGAAGCTGCCAAAGCCGGTGTAGACGTAAAGATGGTGATCAGGGGTATCTGTTGCGCCTATACGGAGAATAAAAAATGGAAGAAAAATATCACGGCAGTCAGCATTGTGGATGAATACCTGGAACATGCCCGCGTGTTTATTTTCCATCACGGCGGACAGGAAAAAGTATACATCGCTTCCTGCGACTGGATGATACGTAACCTGGATCACCGGGTGGAAGCCGCAGCACCTATAACGGATCCGGCTATACGACAAGAACTGATCGATATTATGAATATCCAACTGAGCGGCAACGTAAAAGCCCGTGTGCTGGATAATGAACAAACCAATCAGTACCGGAAAGACGGGGATAAAAAAGTACGCACTCAGATTGAGATCTATAAATACCTGCACGAAAAACAATACCATTAACTTTAAAATGTTTTACTTTTGCCCATTGAACTAACGACGGAAAGATGAAATTAGCTGCGATTGATATAGGCTCCAATGCTGCCAGATTGCTCATTTCTGAAGCATCGCCCAATAGTGCCGGTGTAATGGATTTTACCAAACTAAACCTGGTAAGAGTACCCCTACGCCTCGGTTTCGATGTATTCAACAACCAGTTGATCTCCCCTAAAAAGGCTTCGCATCTCGTTAATACAATCAAGGCATATAAACACCTGCTGGACGTTTACGAAGTAAAATACCTGAAAGCCTGCGCTACCTCAGCCATGAGAGACGCCAGTAACGGCACCGAAATTCTGCAGGAAGTAAAAACGCTGACCGGTATCGATATCAAAATCATTACCGGACAGGAAGAAGCAGCGTTTATCTATGAAAACCATGTGGCTGAAAACATGGATAAAACCAAGTCGTACCTGTACATCGACGTTGGTGGCGGCAGCACAGAGATCACGCTCTTCAGCGCCGGCAGACAGATCTTTAAAGAATCGTTCAATATAGGCACTATCCGGCTGCTGCAACAGCAGGTAACAGACAACCACTGGCAGCAGCTGAAGGATTTTCTTAAACAACAACTCAAAAACATCGGCCCCGTGATTGCGATCGGTTCCGGTGGTAACATCAATAAAATCTTCTCTCTCTCCAAACGTAAGGAAGGCAAGCCTTTATCGCTGGATACACTGAAAGATTACCACAAGGAATTCAGTGCCTTCACCGTAGAGGAACGTATACACCTGTATAACCTCCGGGAAGACCGGGCCGACGTAATTGTTCCCGCCCTCCTGATCTACATCAATATTATGCGCTGGGCGGATACGCCGGAAATCTATGTACCAAAAATAGGGCTGGCGGATGGCCTGATCCATGCGCTGTATGAAGAGATTGCGGAGACTTCCCGCCTGGCCGGCCGTACATAAAAAACATTTTTATTTATCTTTTTATATTACCACCTTTGCGGCTATTGCTAACAGCTAAACGCTAAAAGCTTACTGCTTATGTCTGTGCATAAAGAAATCAAGCGCGTCACCACGCATATACTGCAGAAGATGAAGTTGGACGGAGAAAGAATCTCCATGCTGACCGCTTATGATTATTCCATGGCCCGCATCTTTGATGATGCCGGCATCGATATTCTGCTGGTGGGTGACTCTGCTTCCAATGTAATGGCTGGTCATGAAACCACCTTACCCATCACGCTGGATCAGATGATCTATCATGCTGCCTCCGTAGTGAGAGCTATCAAACGCTGCTTTGTAGTGGTAGATCTTCCCTTTGGTTCTTACCAGGGTAATTCCAAGGAAGCACTCAGTTCTGCGATCCGGATCATGAAAGAAACCGGCGCACACGGTATCAAGATAGAAGGTGGAGAAGAAATCATTGAATCTGTAAAACGTATTATCTCTGCCGGTGTACCGGTGATGGGACATCTGGGTCTTACCCCGCAGTCCATCTATAAGTTCGGGACTTACGCTGTACGTGCTACCGAAGAAGCCGAAGCCAATAAACTTATTGCCGATGCCAAACTGCTGCAGGAAGCAGGCTGCTTTGCTATCGTACTGGAAAAGATTCCGGCAACACTGGCAAAAACAGTAGCAGAATCCGTTGATATTCCTATTATCGGCATCGGTGCCGGTAAGTATGTAGACGGACAGGTACTCGTTATGCACGATATGCTGGGCATCAACAAAGACTTCAAGCCCCGCTTCCTCCGTCGCTACCTGGATCTCTACAATCAGATCTATGGCGCCACACAGGCTTACATCAATGATGTAAAAACCAAAGATTTCCCGAACGATAACGAACAATACTAACAATAATAGTCAACACGACGAACTTGCAACCAGTCATTTATACAGTTGTAAGTTCGTCGTTTGTAATTAATATATTTTCCCTATATTCGCTTCGCACATTGCAAGTTTGAATGAACTACCTGTTAAACATACAGCTTTCTCTACTCTCCTATCTCCGGAGCACTTGCTCCCATGTGCCATAGGTAGCACACGGGCTTTCCCTTTTCCAACTTCTTTCCTGTTCAGCCACTGGTGTGGTTTGTAAGCTATTATTTCATCATTACTGATGATGTATGCGTATTGATTTGCATGGGCGTATGCTGCCCGCTGCAGACGTATTCATGCATATATAACAGTAACGGTTATACGTAGTTTGGAAGAAGTGTATATCGTCACTTATTCCGGAAGCAAAAATGCTTTCCGCTTCACTATAATTCCAAACAGATTATGAAACGTGTAATGATTATCGGCGCCGGTAAGATCGGCGAAACCGCTGCCTTTCTCCTGCAACAGTCCGGCGACTATATCGTAACGCTGGCAGACAGCAACGATGCGCTATTGCAGAAATGCACTGATACCCGCATCCATAAAGCCATTCTCGATGTAAATAATGCAGCTTCGCTGCAACAGGCGCTGGAAGAACAGGACATAGTGCTCAGTGCCTGCCCGTTTTTCCTGAATGTAAAAATTGCTACTGCAGCTGCCAGCGCCAACACCCATTATTTTGATTTAACGGAAGATGTAGCTACTACCAATGCCATCCGGGAAATAGCCACCAAAGCCAATGTCAGCTTCATGCCGCAATGTGGCCTGGCGCCGGGTTTTATCAGCATCGCGGCCCACGATATTGCCAAACAGTTCGATACACTCGATGCCGTCAGGCTCCGTGTGGGGGCGCTGCCACAGTTTCCTACCAACAGCCTGATGTACAACCTTACCTGGAGCACCGACGGACTGATCAATGAATACTGCAATCCCTGTGACGCCATTCATGAAGGAGAACGCAAAGAAGTAATGCCGATGGAAGGCTACGAACGCTTTGCCCTTGATGGCGTGGAGTATGAGGCCTTTAATACTTCCGGCGGACTCGGTGCCCTCGCAGAGATCCTGGACCGGAAAGTATATAACCTCGATTACAAAACGGTACGTTATCCCGGTCATTGCCACCTGATGAAAATACTTCTGAATGAACTGAAACTCAATAAAAAAAGAGAAATGCTGAAGGAGATAATGGAAGATAGCATACCTTTCACCCCGCAGGATGTGGTGTTGGTATTTGTATCCGTTTCCGGCATGGTAAATGGCCGTTCGGTACAACGCTCCTATTCACGTAAAATCTATAACCAGGCTGTTGGCGGCAGGGATTTTACCGCCATACAACTGACCACTGCCGGCGCTGCCTGTGCAGTAATAGACCTGCATGCAAAAGGTCTGCTGCCAGCCAATGGCTTCGTACGCCAGGAAGATGTGGCATTCCAGGATCTGATCAACAACCGTTTTGCGGTATATTATAACTAAAAGTTACTGTCATGTTGAAAGACATTCTACACGGGCTGATGGAACGCTATCAGCAAAGGGTGCCGGACGTAAGCGCCGTTATTGCTGCCATGATAAAAGAAGGCATGATCCGGCACGCGGATGATATTGAGAACGACCATATCGCTTTCCGTACCATGGGCGTGCCACAGCTGGGGGTGCAGTCGCTCGAAAAAATATTTCTTCACTACGGCTACACAAAAATGGAGCAATACCATTTCCCTGGAAAAAAGCTGGATGCCTGGTGGTATGCGCCGCCCGAGCCGCAGTACCCACGTATCTTTATCAGTGAATTGCGGGTGAATGACCTGAGCCCTGCCGCGCAGCAAATCATTCACAGCTATACCCGCGAAGTAATTACGGATCCGGTGAATGCGCTGAACCTGGATGATGCCACTGCTGTAGATACCTTTTTGCACAGCTCTCTGTGGCGAACGCCTACCCTGGCGGATTACAAGGCACTGGCAGCAGAAAGTGAATATGCCGCCTGGGTCATTTATAACCGTTATTACCTGAACCATTTCACCGTGAGCGTACATAACCTTCCGGAAGGATACAATACGGTGGCTGATTTCAACCAATTCCTGGAAAAGCATGGCTTTCATCTGAACGATGCAGGTGGTAAAATCAAGACCAGTCCGGATGGCAATTTGCTGCAAAGTGCTACCGTGGCGGGTATGATTACCGCCACCTTTGCGGGAGGCGAAACGTTCCCTATTGCAGGTTCCTACGTTGAATTTGCAGAGCGGAAAGTATTGCCGCAATTTGCACATCTGCCGGCGCAGGACATCCGCCGGGAACACCGCCGCGAGGGCTTTGAGGCCGGTAATGCCGATAAGATCTTTGAAAGCACCTACGCCGCCCAAACAAAAAAAAGTTCCTAATTTAGTCTATTAATACACCAACAATGGAAGACATCTTAAAAGCATTTGGCATCACTGCGGAGCAAAGTGGCATCAGCACCGGTACTCACTGGCTGCCTGCTCATGGGGCGGATATTACGTCGGTTTCACCGGTAAACAATAAAAAGATTACCACGGTGAAAAGCGCTACCCGTGAAGACTATGACCTGGTAGTAGCAGTAGCACAGGAAGCTTTCAAAGAATGGCGCACCTGGCCTGCCCCCAAAAGAGGTGAAGTTGTGAGACAAATCGGCGTAGCCCTGCGGGAACAGAAAGAACACCTGGGTAAGCTGGTATCCTATGAAATGGGAAAGAGCCTGCAGGAAGGATATGGAGAGGTACAGGAGATGATCGACATCTGTGATTTTGCGGTGGGTTTATCACGGCAACTACATGGGCTCACCATGCACTCCGAGCGTCCGGGACACCGGATGTATGAACAGTGGCATCCGCTGGGTATCACCGGTATTATCTCCGCTTTTAACTTTCCGGTGGCCGTTTGGAGCTGGAATTCAATGCTGGCATGGGTTTGTGGAAATGTTTGTATCTGGAAGCCTTCAGAAAAAACACCGGTTACGGCTTTGGCCTGTCAACATATAGTAGCGCAGGTTTTTGCGGCTAACCACGTGCCGGAAGGCGTTTGCTGCCTGGTGACGGGGAACCGCGACGCCGGCGAATGGATGGCGCACGACCGCCGTATTCCACTGGTTTCGGCCACCGGTTCCACCCGGATGGGCAAGGCCGTTGGCGCTGCCGTAGGTGAACGCCTGGGCCGTTCCCTCCTGGAATTAGGCGGCAACAATGCCATTATCATTACGCAAGATGCAGACCTTGATATGTCGCTCATTGGCGCCGTATTTGGCGCCGTTGGCACAGCCGGACAGCGTTGCACATCTACCAGGAGACTGATTATTCACGAAAGCGTATATGACGCATTTACCGCCAGGCTGGTAAAAGCCTATGCACAGCTGCGTATCGGCAATCCGCTGGATCAACACAATCATGTGGGGCCGCTGATCGACACCGCAGCAGTGGATGCGTATCTCAGCACAATTGAACAGGTGAAGCAGCAAGGTGGCACCTTCCTCGTAGATGGAGGCGTATTATCCGGGACTGGCTTTGAATCGGGTTGTTATGTGAAACCCTGCATTGCTGCTGTGGAAAATGTATACGACATTGTGCAGCATGAAACCTTTGCACCTATTCTCTATGTGATGAAGTACGCTACGCTTGCAGAAGCAATTGCTATGCAGAACGACGTACCGCAAGGGCTTTCCTCCGCCATCATGACGCTCAATCTGCGTGAGGCGGAGCAGTTCCTGTCTCATGCCGGATCCGACTGTGGTATTGCCAATGTAAACATCGGTACTTCCGGTGCAGAAATCGGCGGCGCGTTCGGCGGTGAAAAAGAAACCGGCGGCGGCCGTGAAAGTGGCTCTGATGCCTGGAGAGCCTATATGCGCCGGCAAACCAATACCATCAACTATTCCAATAGCCTGCCATTGGCACAGGGGATCAAGTTTGACCTGTAGCACAAAATAAACAGCGATCTGTTAAACAGATCGCTGCTATAATATTCAAATGTGAAATTTGTCGATTCATTCAGCTCCGAGGCTTTGGCCCCGGAGCTTTTAATTTTCGTGACAGGAGACGCTACCCGATCAGATTTTTAAAAGCGGTTGATAAAATGCTACTTGTTAAAATCGTTCCAGCAACCTTTGTTACTGCTTCTCTACATACATCGACCACATGGTTTTTAAAAATAGTAGCGAGGTTAGAGAACCCCGCTTTTCGTTAAACGGAAACCATGCTTATGAGAAAAGTTGACAATGGCGGGAAGCCATTAAAAACTCTTCTGGATATAAATATTAGACTTTTTTTTGAATATTCATATTCAACTTTTGTGCTACTGCGGTATTTGTGCCATTGTATTTGACAACTAAAACCTGTCCACATCCTTTGTCATACAGGGTTTTCATTACTTTCCCCCTTACCCCGGCATGCTGTAACATAGCAGTAATATTTTCAGGATCACTGCAAATAACAAAGGTTTTACCCTTATTTTTCTTTATCATGTCTTTGAAGGTACTGCTGGTCTGGTCGGGATCGCCGTTGATCCGGAAGTAGTCCAGCTTTTGGTCATGAGCTTTGGACAAGGGAGTAACGGTTTGCACGGCCCTGTTCAGGAAGGTGGTGTAAATAGCGGCAATCTCTGTTCCTTCCAGGGAAGAAGCCAGCTGGGTGGCCTGTTCCTGCCCTCCGGGACTAAGGCCGGGATCTGCCGAAGGGGATGACTCCATTTCAGCTGCATTCACAAAAATAATGGTGGTTACCTCTGGTTCAGAGGCGGACACAGAAAGGCCTGTAGCCATCAAAGTGGCCATGATAAAAGCTTTCAACATGATTGGTAAATTTAAATAAATGAGAAAACGATACCAGTAAAATAAATCCCGAACGAAGATCTGGCCAATGAGGGGTATGAGGAATAAGAACAATGTAAAACTATGACTCCCTTCCAGATCTTCAAAAGGTATTGTGACAGGTGGTTACAGGCATTGTCGAACCTACGGATCAGGATAAGATAAACGGGAATATACCGGACTGCAATAACACCACAGTGAGTTAAAAAGGGCGGTCAATCTCCCAATCAACCAACATATAGCGCGCTTATCATTAAAATTTAATGTTATACCGCTTTTTCTCTACCTTTAAGGTTATCATCATGATATTTTTAGTTGTTTTTTATAGGGAAAATTATTGAACATGAAATTGTTTAACCGAGAGGTTGCAGTCCTGGCAGGGTGTGTTGCATTGGTGACTGCATTTACAACAAATACCGTAGTAGCGCAAAGTAAGCCCCCGGTACCCAAAAACTGGCATTTACTGAGTTATGATACCGACAGCGTTTTTGGTACGTCTACAGAAAAAGCCTACAAAGAATTGTTAAAAGGCAAGAAAAGTACGCCTGTTATCGTAGCGGTGATCGACTCAGGTATTGATACTACCCATGAAGATCTCAAAAGCATCCTCTGGACCAATACCCGGGAAATTCCGGGTAATGGCAAAGATGATGACCATAACGGTTATGTGGATGATATCCACGGCTGGAACTTCCTTGGAGGTAAAGATGGCAGCAGCCTGAAAGAAGATTCTGAAGAAGCCGCCCGTGAATACTACCGTTACAAAAACCTGTACGGTAACCCGGACTCCGCGCTGGCTAAAGATTCTAAAGAATATGCCATCTGGCAGCAATTGCAATCAAAAGTGGAGAAGCCTACTTCCCAGTTTAAAGTGCAATACAAAAGCATGTCGAAGCTCCAGGAAAATGTGAACAAATGCGAATCCATCCTTAAAACCTACCTGGGTAAGGATGATTTCAATGTGGCACAACTCGACAGCATCCAGACCACTAACCAGGATGTATTACTGGCCCGTAACTTCATGAGCCGTTTGCTGAAAAGCGCAGGTGACGAACCCGCTACTTTCAGCGAATTTAAAATGGAGTTCGACGAATACATGAATGAACTGAAACGTAAGGCAGAAAGCTCCGAAGTAATGCCAAACGCCAACAGGGAAAAGATTGTAGGCGATAACCTCGAAGATATCAAAGACAACAAATACGGTAACAATGATGTGATGGGTACCTTCGGATTCCACGGCACGCACGTTTCCGGTATTATAGCCGCCGTAAGAAACAATGGCGTAGGCATGGATGGTGTAGCTGACAATGTGCGCATCATGGCTGTTAAAGCAGTGCCGGACGGTGATGAAAGAGATAAAGATGTAGCCCTGGCGATCCGCTATGCGGTAGACAACGGCGCGCAGATCATTAACATGAGCTTTGGTAAACCTTTCTCCCCGCATAAAGACTGGGTAGATGCCGCCGTGAAATATGCAGAAGAAAAAGGCGTATTACTGATCCATGCAGCTGGTAATGATGGCGCTAATAACGACTCCATCGCCAACTATCCCAACCCGGATTACCTGGGTGGTGGCACAGCTACCAACTTCATTACTGTTGGCGCCAGCAACATCGGCAACGGCAATGACAAAGTAGCCCCTTTCTCTAACTATGGTAAGAAAGGTGTAGATCTTTTTGCACCTGGTGTGCAGATCTATTCCACTATTCCAGGTGGCAATAAATACGGCAGCGCCAGCGGCACCAGTATGGCCAGCCCGGTAGTAGCAGGAGTAGCAGCACTGGTACTCTCCTACTATCCTGAACTCAGCGCCAGACAACTCAAATATGTGCTCGAAAAAAGCGCCACCCCACTTCCGGATGGATCTACCATGGTGAACAAACCAGGATCTTCCGACGAGAAAATTAACTTTGCGGATCTTTCTGTAACCGGTGGCATGGTGAATTCTTACGAAGCACTGAAACTGGCTGCTACTATTAAAGGAGAAAATGTGAAGGGCAAAAAGCAGCACAAAGCCAAAGTGAAGGCTATCAAAAAGAACTAAGTTATTGTAAATAGAAAAGCGGGGAGTTTTGTTTCTGAAAACAAAATTCCCCGCTTTTTTTATGCAGTATACCTGCTTATTTCACCAGGCGCAAACTGATCGGATACTTGTAAGATTCCCCATTATTAGCCTTTACGGCTGCAATGATGCTGAAAATAACGTTCAGCAGCCAGATCACCCCTATCAGGCTGGTCCAGCCCCAGACGTTATAAAAATCGCCCCTGGTATGACGCCAGAAATTAGTCAGCGACCAGAAACCGGTGATAATATTATTGACCAGGTTTATGGCAACAGCGGCCAGACTCAGCGTAATCTGGAAATTGATCGCTTCTTTGCCCTGGTTGTCTACAAACTTGGATTCATTGCGCTTAATAAGCCAGAGTACCAACACGCCGATGATATTACCAACGGTGGGCAGAATAGCCATACCGATAATTCCTCCCAGGTGTACAAGGAGCCCCCAGGTTCTTTCATCTTTCTGATTCATAAAATATAGATTAAATATAATACGGGAAGTTAACAGCTTATTTTAGCATATCAAAAAAGGAGGAAGAAAAAAACTACAAACCTGTAAGCCGGATTCTGTTTCTGCCCCGGCAAGCCGGGACAGACTGCTATCATTTATCTGCGACAACGTTCGCACGTTGTCTGTATCTGCCTACCCTCGGTCATCGGGCGAGCAGCCCTCAATCGACCGTATACATGGCATTTCAGCACGCAAGGTTTACCCGCACAAACAGTTACCTGCCTGCACCGTGGGCTCTTACCCCACATTTTCACCCTTATCTGCCAAAGCGGACGGTTATTTTCTGTGGCACTTGCTGTTCCTGGTTTACACCGGGCCCCACCCGTTAGGTGGTGCGTTGCTCTGCGCTGTCCGGACTTTCCTTCCCACTGACAAGTCAATAGAACGATAGCACGGTTTGTAGTTGAAGCGCGAAGGTAATTAAAAAAATTACCTAAACGTTATTTCTGTAGCACCATAGCCGTATTTCGCGTGATACTGGTTCACGAAACTGGCCACTTCCGGTGTTTGTTTGAGGATCTGGTGAATTTCATCTTTGAGTTTTCCCTTACCGATGCCATGAATCACAATCAGGTTATGTTGATGATGACTGATAGCGAGTTCCAGGTAACGTTGAAAAGCATTCAGCTGAATGGCCAGGATAGCGATATTGCTCAGGCCTTTCCAGTTCTTTTCCAATGCTTCAATATGCAGATCCACTTCCTGTTTAGGTGTCAGGGAAGTTTCCGGCTGTAATTGAATTTTACTCAACAGGCTGGCGAAGTTGCCAGATCCGATAGTAGTAACCGGCGCTTTCTTTTTTGCCTGTTCTGCTGGTGCAGGTGGCTCCGGCGCTCTTTCCGGAAATTTGTCGAACAGCGGATAAGTAATAGTGGCTTCTGCTTTGGAGCGCAATTGCTCCAGCTGCACAAACATCTGCTTAGGCTTTATTTTCCAGGTTTTCTGTACAGAGGTGGCCAGTTTGGGTTGTGGTTCTTTCAGGAAGAAATTAAACTCAAAACGGGGATTATCGTTCAGTGATTCGAAGATAAGGTCTGCCAGGTAGAAGTGGTTATAAGGCTGGATTTCATTCTTGATTTCCAGGTCCAGCTGGTTATTCAGCCATATCTGGAAATAAAAACGTATAGCATGGGGCGTATCGTTGAACAGGTGGAACTTCATCAGTTTTACTGTTTCATCTAATCCGTCCATCTGGTATACCGGTAAAACAGACAGGAACATGCCCTTGTCGGTTTTAAACACTTCATACTTGCTTCTGTCTACTTTAATTTCGTCGCCAGGAATCAATCTGGGCTTCTCTTTCACCAGTTTTTGCTGGGTAAAACGATGGAAATATGGGAAGTCGATCTGATCGAGATACACCGGGAACGATGTTCCTTTTACCTCAATCATAACCATGTTATCATTCACAATGTCAACAACCGTTCCTTCTTCTTTTGAGCTTAACAACAGTATGTTGTCGCCTTTTTGGTATTTCATAATTGCATTCTTCAACTGCAAAGTTAGAATTTTGGAGGGATATGTGGGAAGAGATTTACAATTTAGCCGTCGGGCTGGAGACACAACTCCTTATTGCCATCCAAAATGGTAACACTCACCTACACGACTATATGAAGAAAATCCTATTCTGCGTACTTCCGGCTTCTTACTTTTTCCGGATGCCGCCGCATGTAATCATCTACTGAAATACGGCCACTGCCTTCTATCAGGAAGAAGATCAGCAGGAACAGTACCAGCAGGGAAATACCAATGATAGGGTATACCGTAAAGAGACCTGTTGGAGAATGAACAAAAAATACGGCGCCCAGTAATACGGGAATGTTTACCAGTGCCGACACCCTCGTCAGCAGCCCCATGGCTATAAACAACCCTCCTACAGTGTGCGCAAATACAACATAATGTCCCAGTAAGACTGACAGCGTTGCCATTGCGGGGTTCTGATTGATCATGGATATCAGTGCATCCCTGTCCTGTACGAACCGGATGCCTACATACATGAGAAATACCCCCAGCAGAATGCGAACCACACTCAGCCAATTAGGGTGATGTGTATCACCCCAGTGTTCAACCCGTTGTAGCATGTTCATAAAATATAAATTTTAAGATCAAAGAGCTACCTTGAAGTTACGAAGATTTATGCTTTTGCTGCGAGCTTACTATTCTGATAGCTGTACAGGAAATAGATGGCCAGTCCGATACCCAGCCAGATACCGAAAACGATCCAGTTCTTGAGGGCGATTTCCGTCATCAGGTAGAAGCAACTGAGCATACCCAATACCGGTATCAGCGAGAGTTTACGGGTAGCAGACAGGAACGTGATGCTCACGGTGGCTACGGTAAACAGGTAGAAGGGAATATTATGTTTCCATACATCCCAGCCGCCTTCCATAGAGAACTTAGCCAGGATTTCATTATGAAACAGTATTGCCAGTAAAATTACCAGACCCGGAACGATCAGTTGTCCGTTGATGTAGGGCATCTGGAAGCGTTTTACCGTAGTTTTCTCCTCCCTCGGCAGAATTAATACGCCGCCACAAACCAGGATAAAGGCAAACAGGGTACCGATACTGGTCAGATCCGTCACAATGGTGAGGTTCAGGAACAGCGCCGGAATACCAACGATCAGACCAGTGACAATTGTCGCGAAAGAGGGCGTTTTAAAGCGGGGATGTAATTTGCTGAAACGCTTGGGCAACAGGCCATCACGGCTCATGCTCATCCAGATACGGGGTTGCCCGATCTGGAATACCAGCAGTACGCTGGTCGTAGCCACTACGGCGCTCACAGAGATCAAATAGCTGATCCAGGGGAGGTTTACCTGGTTGAATACGTACGCCAGCGGGTCATTTACCTTTAAATTGGTGAAAGGCACCATGCCGGTCAGCACCAGTGAAATCAGGATATATAATACGGTACAGATAATCAGGGAATAGATCATGCCTTTGGGCAGATCCCGCTGCGGATTGGCACATTCTTCTGCGGTGGTACTGACCGCATCAAAACCAATATAAGCGAAAAAGACGGCTGATACACCTTTTAGCACACCAGAGAACCCATTGGGCATAAAAGGGTGCCAATTGGCCTTATTTACATAAAAGAAACCCACTACAATCACAAACAGGATGACAAGTATTTTGAGAGCCACCATAAAGTTGGCGCTCTTTTTACTTTCCTGGATGCCTACGTAGGCCAGGTATGTTACCAGTACCACTATCATAAAGGCCGGCAGATTCAGGATAATAGGAATGCCGCCGATATGCGGGGCAGCTGCCATCAGTTCCGGCGATGCACTATCGTAATTGCTGACCAACCACTCTGGTATAATGCCTCTTAACAGGTTATTAAAATATCCGCTCCAGGAAATGGCCACGGCAATATTCCCGATGGCATATTCCAGGATCAGGGCCCAACCGATCACCCATGCGGCCAGTTCACCAAAAGTAACGTAAGAGTACGTATACGCGCTGCCGGAAACCGGTACGCGGGACGCAAATTCTGCGTAGCAGAGTGCAGAGAAACCGCAGGTAACTGCAGTGATCACAAAAAGCAGTGATACACCCGGGCCTCCGTGAAAGGAGGCTTCCCCGATAGTGGAAAAGATACCGGCGCCGATAACGGCCGCAATTCCCATAGCGGTAAGGTCTTTCACCTTCAACACCTTGTGCATCCCCCCTGTTTCATGGCCATCAGACAATCCGTCTTTGGCATCTTTTAAAATGGTTGCGAGCGATTTTTTCCGAAACAGCGAATTTGACGACATTGGCGAAGGAATTACGTTTTACAGTTGTATTTAAATTTAATGAATATGCACGTTAAACCGACTAAAAATAATAATGCTGATTGCGCTGATTCTATCTTCCAGAAAAAATCAATGCAATCAGCAATATCACCTTCATCCTGAATAAGACAAGCGCGAATATAATGCGATTTTGAATACGAACCTTATTGCTGACGGTTTAACAGGTAGTCGGCCAGCTCCATCAATGGTGCTTTCCGGTTGGAAAGTACAGCGATATTGTCCAGGCTCTGGAACGCCAGTTGCTGGAAACGCTCTTTCTCTTTCTCCGCCCATTCGTCCACTTTGCAGGCACGGAACAGGTGCAGTACCCGCTCCACTTTATCTGCCGGCGACGTTTCCATGAGCATTTTCAACTCTGCCAGCTGCTCCGGATTGCACAATTCCAGCGCCTTCAGGAGCAGGAACGTCTTTTTGTTCACAAGAATATCTCCTCCCTGCTGCTTGCCAAATTTCTCGGGATCTCCAAAAGCGTCCAGGTAATCGTCCTGGATCTGGAAGGCAATACCAATATTTTTACCAAAGGAATAAATATGTTGCTGGTTTCCTTCTCCGGCGCCGCCGATGATCGCACCCAATTGCATACTGGCAGCCAGCAGCACAGAGGTTTTCAGCCCTATCATGTGTACATAGTCGTCATATTTCACATCTTCCGGCGCCATACCTTCAAAATCCATATCCAGCTGCTGACCTTCACATACTTCGATGGCCGCTTTATTAAATACGGAAATGATTTTCTGTTTATAATGGGAATCTACCTTGTTCAGGCGCTCATAAACATAGATCAGCATCACATCACCTGCCAGGATAGCGGCCGGGTCCCCATATACCGTGTGTACAGTTGGTTTACCACGGCGGATCGGCGCTTTATCCATGATATCATCATGCAGCAACGTAAAATTATGAAACAATTCTACCGCACTGCCTACCTCAAACGCATCTGCACGTACATCATCAAATAATTCGTTTCCCATCAGGCATAACACAGGACGGATTCTTTTTCCGCTGATTCCCAGGATATGGGAAGCTGCATTGTATAATCTGCTGGGTTCTTTTGGAAAACGTTCCTTTTCAAAATGTTGACTAAACTGCGCTATTAACTCCTGAAATGAATGCATTGCTGGTGGCTCGTGTTTTATTATTTACTTCTTTTTCTTTGATTTGTTTTTGTCTGATGCTTTCTTCGCTACCGGTTTCGCAGCGGCCTTCTTCGCCGGTACTGCTTTCTTAGTGACTGGTTTCGCAGCAGCTTTTTTCGCCGGTACTGCTTTCTTAGCTACTGGTTTCGCAGCAGCTTTCTTCGCCGGTACTGCTTTCTTAGCTACTGGTTTCGCAGCAGCTTTCTTCGCTGGTACCACTTTCTTAGCGACAGGCTTTGCAGCGGTCTTCTTCGCCGGTACCGCTTTCTTAGCTACTGGTTTTGCAGCGGCTTTCTTCGCTGGTACCACTTTCTTAGCGACTGGCTTTGCAGCGGCTTTCTTCGCTGGTACTGCTTTCTTAGCTACTGGTTTTGCAGCGGCTTTTTTCGCTGGTACTGCTTTCTTAGCTACTGGTTTTGCAGCGGCCTTCTTCGCTGGTACCGCTTTCTTGGCTACTGGTTTTGCAGCGGCTTTCTTCGCTGGTACTGCTTTCTTAGCTACTGGTTTTGCAGCCGCTTTTTTCGCTGGTGCTGCTTTCTTAGCTACTGGTTTTGCAGCCGCTTTTTTCGCTGGTGCTGCTTTCTTAGCTACTGGTTTTGCAGCCTCTTTCTTCGCTGGTGCTGCTTTTTTAGCCGGAGCTTTAGCAGCAGGTGCAGGTTTCACTACCGCTTTCTTAGCTGGTGCTTTAACCACCGGGGCGGGTTTAGCCACCACTTTCTGTGCAGGCGCCTGTTTTTCTGTTACTTTCTTCACAGGTGCTTTGGCAGCAGGTGCTGTTTCCGCAACCGGTGCGGGTTTAGGCAGTACTTTTGTAACCACTTCCTTCTCCTGTACGGGAGCTGGTGCAGCTACTTCCTTTTCTTCCGCAGCAGGTCTAACCTGTTTCACTACTTTTTTCTCTTTCTTCTTAGGAACCGGAGCTGGTGCAGGTGTTTCCACTGGTGCAGATACCGGAGTGCTGGTCACAGGCGTATCCTGGATAACCGGCACCACATGGGTTTCTGCTACTACCTGGTCTACTACCGGTGCTGGTTTGGGTTCGCTGAGCGATACCTGTGGCGCTTTTGGCGCTTCAGCGGCTTGCTGTTCCCATGGTTTATACGGACGTTGTTTGTCTTTCTTTTTCTTCCGGTCGTCCCGATTGCGGTCTTCCCGACGATCACCTCTATGGCGGTCTTTACGGTCATCACGACGGTCTTCCCGGCGCTTCTGCGGGAATGCAGCAGCGGGAGTGCCGGTTCCGGTCAGTTCATCCTCCAGGTCGTAGTCCAGCTGACGTTTAGCCAGGCTGGCGGCTACTACGCGGATACTTACCTTTTCGCCTATACGGAATTTGCGGCCGGTGCTCTGGCCAACCAGGGCGTATTCGCCTTCGTTATATTGAAATTCTTCTCTTTTGTTGAGGTTGTGAATACTGATGAGACCTTCACATTTGGTGTCCATAGTTTCCACCCAGAAGCCGAAATGTGCCACGCCGCTGATCACGCCCTCGAAGGTATGACCAATAAATTGCTGCATGTATTCCACCTGTTTGTATTTGTTGCCGGCCCTCTCCGCTTCCATCGCTTTGCGTTCCATTTCAGAGCTGTGTTTGCATTTCTGCTCCATCTGCTTGTCGGGGCGCACGCTGTTGGCGAGGCATTCTGCCAGTACGCGGTGTACGAGTACATCGGGGTAACGGCGGATCGGAGACGTGAAGTGACAGTAGTCTTCGAAACCGAGTCCGTAGTGGCCCACATTGTTTACGGTGTAAATGGCTTTGGCCATTGTACGGATACCGAGTGTTTCGAGCACGGGTTGTTCCGGTTTGCCTTTTACATTCAGCAACAGGTTGTTGAACGAGCTGGCAATACTTTCCGGTGAACTGAGGTCGAATTTATACCCGAATTTTCCGGCGAAAAGCGCGAAGGTCTTCAGTTTTTCCGGATCCGGCGTATCGTGCACACGATAAGGGAACGGAATAGGTTGCTTGTTAATCCGGAGTTTGCCTACGTATGCCGCGATGGTTTTGTTGGCCAGCAGCATAAACTCTTCGATCAGCTGGTGTGCTTCCTTGCTTTCCTTTACCACAATACCAACCGGCTTGCCGGTTTCATCCAGCTTAAAGCGTACTTCCTGTGAAGAGAAGTTGATCGCTCCATGGGCGAAACGCTGCGCACGAAGGGTTTGAGCTATTTTATTCAGCAGCAGGATTTCATTCCTGTATGGTCCGCCGGCTTTTGTTTCGATGATCTCCTGGACTTCTTCATAGGTAAAGCGGTGATCAGAATGGATGACGGTACGACCGATCCAGTGCTGTTTGATCTCTCCTTTTTCATTCATCTGGAACATCGCGGAGAAGGTCAGTTTATCTTCATGCGGGCGCAGGGAACAAAGTTCATTGGAGATTTTCTCCGGCAACATCGGCAATACGCGATCCGGCAGGTAAACCGATGTAGCGCGTTTATCTGCTTCTTTATCCAGTTCAGTGCCGGGTAATACATAATGACTTACATCGGCAATATGTACGCCCAGTTCATACAATCCGCTTTTGAGCAGCCTGATGGAGATGGCATCATCAAAGTCCTTGGCATCCACCGGATCGATGGTCATGGTCAGGAATTTGCGGATATCTTTCCTTTTGGCGATTTCTTCTTCGGAGATATTTTCCTGGATGGAATCCAGTTCTGCAAGTACTTCTTTAGGGAAATTGAGCGGGAATCCTGCTTCGATAAGGATTTCCTTCATAGCGAGGTCGTTGGTATCGCTGGCATCCAGGATTTCCACGATCTCTCCTACCGGTTTGCGGGATTTCTCTCCCCAGGCCACTATCTTCACAACGGCTTTGTCACCGCTTTTGGCGGCTCCGAGGGAGTTGGCGGGAATGTAGATATCCGGCATAAACAATCCCTTTTCGGGAATCAGGAAAGCAAAGCTTTTGCTGACCTGCAGGGTACCGGTAAATTCGGTTTTATTTCGTTTAAGGATATCCGTTACAATGCCTTCCATGCGGCCTTCACCACGCACCTGTTTCAGCACGTCTACCAGCACTTCATCTTTATCGAGAGCGGTATGCAGGTTCTTCTGCTTTACCATTATGTCCTTCGTAAGGCCATCCACGATAACAAAGGCCATTCCGGACTTTGTTACTTCCACCACACCTTTAAAGGTTTTTTTCTGGCTATGGTTTTGGGGGGTATTGGGGTTGTTATGATGACCGCCTTTTTTATTTTTCTTTTTTCTACTCATGTTAGTCGTAAGTTATTATTGACCGTAAGCCGGCAGGTGCCTGGCGATGTAGTCAAAAATAAAGTTATTAAATAATTCTGCTTCGCCGAAGAGGAATGCGACCTCCACAGGCATAACAGCTATCTGCAGGTTTTGTTCTGCCAGCATTCCTTTGAGCAGATGTAGTCTTACCGCATCCTTTTCTGTGGTAATGACAATCTTTTCCGGACCGGGCAAATCGCTGCATTCTTTTTTGATTTTTAGTATATCCTTTTCCGTATAGTAATAATGATCGGGAAAAGATAAGAGATATACACTTTCGTAACGTCGTTTCAATTCGTCGAGCAATGGTTCGGGCCTTGCGATACCACACGCCAGCAATACGGTAACTGATGGGGTGATTTCTACCGGTTGATGCGTGATCATATCGGACAGGGCGCCGTATTGCAAGGTAGTGAAAAAGAGCCGCTGATGTGGCAACGGGTTAATTTCTTTTTCCAAAGCCTGCTTCTCTGCCACGCTCATGGCCGGCGGACACTTGGATACAATGATACAATCTGCCCGGTGATATCCCTTGCGGCCTTCCCGCAAACGGCCGAAAGGCACTACATGATCCCGTGTAAACAGCCGGCTGTAATCGGTGATCATGATATTTAATCCCGGTTTGATGGAGCGATGCTGAAAGGCATCATCCAGCAGCACCACCTGGGTATCAGGTTCATCGCCCAGCAGCTGCGGAATAGCCAGCATCCGCTCTTCTCCTACACATACGCTAATATCGGGAAATTTATCATGAAACTGCATCGGTTCATCGCCAATATCGGCAGCTGTGCTTTTTTCATCTGCCAGCAGGTAACCACTGGTACGGCGGTTATAGCCCCGGCTCAGGGTAGCCACTTTCAGGTGATCCTTCAGTAACCGGATCATATATTCCACGTGTGGTGTTTTCCCGGTGCCGCCTACAGACAGGTTGCCAGCGGCTATTACTGGGATGTCGAACTCCACGGCGGTGAGTAATCCCTTGTCGTAAAAACGGTTCCGCAGCCACATCACCAGGCCATAGAGCAGGGAAAAGGGATATAAAAGAATCTTCAGGTATTTCAACACGGTTGTTTATTTAAATTGATAAATCTGATCGGGGGAAACCACTGTCTGCAGCGGGATATCCCAGGGATCAGTGTCTTCGATCTGCGGAACGGGTCCAAACAACGACAGGCCAATGGTGCGTATATCCGGCCGGCAGGCTTTGAGGAAACGGTCGTACATCCCTTTGCCGTATCCTACCCGGTGTCCCTGATGATCGAATGCCAGCAAAGGTACAAATACAAGGTCTATGTCTGCCGGAGGCACTTCCTCCCCCTGATCCGGTTCCGGGATCCCAAACTTATTTTTTACGAGTACCGTATTGGGTTTCCATAAAATGTGGATCATCTCCCCGGTTTTCATATCGGAGCGGGACAGCACCCATTCCATTTCCGGCCATTCTGTCCGTAATGCCTTTACCAGCGGCCAGGTATCCACTTCTTTTTTTTCGGAGATGGGAAGAAAGATATGCGCCTTGCGGATGCCACTGTAATCCAATTGCCGCGCATTCCTTTCCAGTTGCGCGTTCAGGGCAACTGCAGCAACGTCATCCAGGTTAAGCCTCAGCTCAAGGAAATGTTTTCGTATATCCTTCTTCGTGGTCATGCCAGTAAACTATGCAGCGAAGTAGTCAACAACTGTGCCTGTTGTTGAATAAATGCCTTATCTACCTTATCTGTCAGCGGAATACGGCCTGCTTTAGGGTAGCCGCTCCACTTCACTACATCGTCTTCATTGGTATGATAATCGCCGCCAAATACCCATCCAATAACGGGTATGCCTGTATGTTGCAGCATACGTGCAGTGAGCATGGCATGGTTGATACTGCCGAGGTAATTCTGCGCTACAATCAATACCCTGGCCTTCAGCGCCAGGATCAGGTCCAGCGTAAATACTTCCTCGTTTACCGGCACCATCAGGCCGCCGGCACCTTCCATTACCAGTGCACGGTCTGCCGGCTGATACTGATCCGCCAGTTGCAGGATACGGCCGGTATCAATATGGGTTTGCTCCAGCCGGGCCGCCAGATGGGGGGAAGCAGGAGCTTCCAGTCGCCACGCCTCGGGATGACAAACTGACACCCCGTTTGACAATAAGGATAATACGGTATCAGTATCTGTGCCTTCCATTAAACCTGTTTGTACAGGTTTCCAGTAATCGGCGCACAAGGCCTCCGTTACACAGGCAGCAGTAATGGTTTTTCCTACGCCGGTACCTATACCGGTAATAAAAATTCGTTCACTCATCACTGCAAATATACGGAGGCGATCGGCATCGCGTCTCATTTCAATTCCGTATTTTCGTAACCATACAACCTCATTTTTTATGAAATACTGCGATAACATACTCGAAACGATAGGAAATACACCAATGATCAAGTTGCACCGCGTTACGGCTACCCTCCCCTGTACGGTACTGGCAAAAGTGGAGTTTTTCAATCCGGGCAACTCGATCAAAGACCGCATGGCCGTTAAAATGGTGGATGTAGCAGAACAGAAAGGCCTGCTGAAACCAGGTGGCACCCTCATTGAAGGCACTTCCGGTAATACCGGGATGGGACTCGCGCTGGCAGCTATTATCCGGGGTTATAAATGTATTTTCACTACCACCGATAAACAGTCTAAGGAAAAAGTAGATATCCTGAAAGCAGTAGGCGCAGAAGTTATTGTTTGCCCAACAAACGTGGAGCCCGAAGATCCGCGCTCTTACTACTCTGTATCCAAAAGACTGGCCACAGAAGTGCCCAATTCGTTTTATGTAAATCAGTACGACAACCTCGCCAACCGGGATGCCCATTATGAACAAACCGGGCCTGAAATATGGGAACAGACCGACGGAAAAATTACGCACCTCGTAGTGGCCACCGGCACTGGCGGTACTGTAACCGGCACCGGAAAATACCTCAAAGAAAAAAATCCTGCTATCAAAGTATGGGCAATCGACAGTTACGGCTCCTTATTAAAAAAATATTTTGAAACCGGCGTTATTGACATGAGTGAGGTGTATCCTTATATTACAGAGGGTATCGGGGAAGATTTTGTGCCGGAGAACTACGACATGAAAGTGATCGACAAGTTTGAAAAAGTAACAGATAAAGATGCTGCTGTGATGGCAAGGCGTATCACCAAAGAAGAAGGTATTTTCGTGGGTTACTCGGCCGGATCCGCCATAGCCGGAATTTTACAACTGAAAGAAAATCTGAAACCTACGGATGTGGTGGTCGTTATTTTTCACGATCATGGCAGTCGCTATGTAGGAAAAATATACAATGACCAGTGGATGATGGAACGTGGTTTCCTCGATGTAAAAACCGTAAAAGACGTCATCAACGGACGCAGAAATCAGCCGCTGGTAACGATCGGTGCCGATGAAAAAGTAAGCGAAGCCATTGCCCGTATGAAAAAATACGACATCGAACATATCCCGGTAGAGAAGGGCGGAGAAATGATCGGCGCCATTTCTGAGAATGGATTATTCAATCGCCTGATTGATGACGGCAACCTGAAAGACGCGCTGGTAAAGCAGGTGATGCAGACATCCTTCCCGTTGGTGAGCCAGGATACGCCGATAGAAAAACTATCCGTATACATCAACCGGGAAAACGGCGCGGTGCTGACAAAAGACGACAGTGGTAATCATCACATCGTGACGAAGTATGATATTATCCAGGCATTGGGCAGATAAAAGAAAGATATGTTGTTTACTGATCAGCTCAACAGGCAGATATTACTTGAAAAGCCGCCACAGCGGATTATTTCGCTGGTGCCTTCGCAAACGGAACTATTGTATTCCCTCGGGTTGGAGAAAGAAGTAGTGGGGATTACAAAATTCTGCGTACATCCGTCTACGTGGTTCCGTGAAAAAACCAGGGTGGGTGGTACTAAAAATGTACATGCAGCTATTATACAACAGCTGTCGCCGGATCTGATTATTGCCAACAAAGAAGAAAACCTGGCAGCCGATGTAGAGGCCCTGATGGCCGATTACCCCGTATGGGTCAGTGATATCGCCACACTGGACGACGCTTTTGAGATGATCACCGGCATTGGCGCTGTTACCGATCGTGCGGCCGTTGCGGCCGATTTACTTACAAAAATAAAAGCTGGTTTTGTCGCTTTGCAACCAGCGCCCACTCCTGTCCCCACGGCCTACTTTATCTGGCGGGATCCCTGGATGGTGGCGGGTGGTGACACTTTTATCCACCAGATGCTGACGCTATGCGGGTTTCCGAACGTATTCGGGGATTTGCGCCGTTATCCGGCCATCACGCCGGAACAGCTGGCAGCCACGGGTTGCCGGCGGGTGTTGCTTTCTTCAGAACCTTATCCTTTTAAAGAAAAACATATTGCGGAATTACAGGCAATACTGCCGGATGCAGAGATCCTGCTGGCAGATGGCGAAATGTTTTCCTGGTATGGCAGCCGGTTGTTAGCTGCGCCTGCTTATTTCCAATCCCTGATAGAAAAATAATTTCCGGAGGCAACGTTCTTCTTTCCGGCTGCGTACTCAATATAAACGCAATTTCTATGGAAAGAAGAGCTTTTGTATCCAACTTAGGACTCACCTTTGCACTGGCATGTACGGCCGGATTAGCCGCCTGCAGTAAAGGAGGCGGAGGTAGTGATACACCACCTCCCACGCCCGGTGGCGGTAGTGCGAAACTCACACTGAACCTCGTCTCGGATCTGCCTAATGTAGGAGATTTCAAAATTGAGAATGGAGTCATCATCATCCGCACTGCTACCGGCAATACAGCGGCATCATTCTCTGCGCTCTCCAGCACCTGTACGCATCAGGGATGTACGGTGGCCACCTTCAACAACACTTCCAAATTAATAGAATGCAATGCGCCCTGCGGCCATGGCAGCCGTTATACTACTTCCGGCGCTGTGAATACCGGTCCTGCTACCGCTGCATTGGCGGCTTATACCATTAAGGTAGACGGCAATTCGCTGACCGTGAGTTAATGGTTGTGCAGAAAATCCAGCACCCATGAAGCAAAGGGAACAGAACGAACTACGCTGTTATGATCTCCTGCCACTGTACCGTGCATACCTGCCGGCATCATGGCTGCGAGTGAGCCACCGGTATCATTATCTTCGTCTTTATCTCCTCCGATAACCAATACCGGCTGATGCACGCCGGCCAGTTCCTGTGGTGTAGAAGTGGGCTGGCCGAACTGCATCAGTGCCAGGGCACGCTGATCGAGCCCCGATTGTTGTACATTCTTTACCATGGCGGCCAGTTCCGGCACATCTTTTCCGGAAAGGGCTTCATAAAAGCGCTGACGTCTGGGCCAGGCTGGGTCAGTGAAAGCGGTTCCCATCCCTCCCATCACAGCGCTGCGGACCCGCGCATCCAGCACCAGCAAGCGGGATACAATAATGGCTCCCCGGGAATAGCCAACCGCCTGGTAGTTATTAATATTAAGAAAGGTCATCAATCCCATAATATCTTTTGTTTCTGCGTCATCCAGGTAAGCGAGGCTATCATGTGGATGATCAGAAGCGCCGTTTCCTCTCAGATCCAGGGTAATTACTTTATACCCATGGAGCAACAGGGAGTCGTACAGGGCTGTTTTTTTCCAGGAATCTCCGTTTACAATAAACCCATGCACCAATAATACCGGGGCGCCGGTACCGGTAATCGTGTAGTGAATACGCGTACCATCAAACGAGGTATAGTATTGGAGTGAATCGGGAGCATCTACAGCAGATGCGCTAACAGCGGGCATTTGCAGGAAAAACAGGAACAGGAAAAACAATGTTGATTTCATACGGAACCGGATTGAGATCGGGTAAAATACATTTTTCTGCTGGTAGAATTAATACGTAAGCGCTTACTTTTCGCTATAAATCTTCTATTTAACTCCTTATATTTGCTTTCCTAAAAAATAAAACACATATCAGAGTATGGGAAAATACAGAGCTGGCGTATTATTCGGCGAAGAGCTGGATGCGCTGTATAACGATGCCAAAGACAACGGATTTGCTATGCCTGCCGTAAATGTTGTGGGAACTAACTCCGTGAATGCGGTACTGGAAACAGCTGCTAAAGTAAATTCACCGGTTATTATTCAGTTTTCTAACGGTGGTGCACAATTTTTTGCCGGTAAAGGCATGCCGAACGATAAACTGCAGGCGAACATTGCAGGTGGTATCTCCGGTGCAAAGCATGTACATGAAGTAGCAAAATATTATGGTGTTCCGGTAGTACTGCACACAGATCACGCTGCTAAAAAATGGCTGCCATGGATCGACGGTTTGCTGGATGCGGGTGAGCAACACTTCAAACAAACAGGTCAGCCCCTGTACAGTTCTCACATGCTGGATCTTTCTGAAGAGCCGATTGCAGAGAATATTGAAATATCTCACAAATATTTTGAGAGAATGAATAAACTGGGCATGTCCATCGAAATCGAACTGGGTGTAACCGGTGGTGAAGAAGATGGTGTGGACAATTCCGGTATCGACAACTCCAAGTTGTATACCCAGCCTGAAGAAGTAGCCTATGCTTATGAAATCTTATCTAAAGTAGGTCCCCGTTTCACCGTGGCTGCTGCTTTTGGTAACGTTCATGGTGTATATTCTCCAGGTAACGTAGAACTGCGTCCGGTGATTCTGCACAACAGCCAGGAATTCATCCAGGAAAAGTACAAAACAGCTGCTAAACCAGTTTACTATGTATTCCACGGTGGTAGCGGTTCTCCTAAGCACCAGATCACAGAAGCACTGGGTTATGGCGTTATCAAGATGAACCTTGATACAGATATGCAGTGGGCATTCTGGGAAGGTATCCACGACTTCTACGAAGCAAAGAAAGATTACCTGCAGGCACAGCTGGGTAACCCGGAAGGTGCTGACAAGCCAAATAAAAAATACTACGATCCGCGCGTATGGCTGCGCAAAGGTGAAGAAACCTTTGTTAAACGCCTCGAAGAAGCGTTCAGAGATCTGAACTGCATCAACAGAAACGCATAGTTCAACGATAGTTTACCAGATAAGGCAAAAAGCTATTGTAGCCGGGAAAAGCGATAATATATAATACGTATATGTTATTATCTCCGCTACAATAGCTTTTTGCTTTTTACGTTAAACTTGATACTTTTCCCTATATGTTTTTGGCTTTATACGATAATTCGTATCTTGCACCACTATTTTCTAATCTAATAGTAAAATATGTCAAGCTGGTTTAAGCGAATTAAACAAGGCATCTCTACCACCACCAGTGAAAAGAAAGAAGCACCGGATGGATTGTGGCACAAGTGTCCTAACTGTAAAAAAACCACCACCGTAAAGGATCTGAGGGAGCATTTCTATGTTTGTGATAAGTGTAATTATCACAACCGTATCAACTCCGCAGAGTATTTTGAGATCATATTTGATAACAATCAGTTCGAGGAACTGTTCCCAAATATTTACCCAACAGACTTCCTGGGCTTTAAAGATCTGAAACCTTATGGCGACAGGCTGAAGGATGCCCAGAAGAAATCCGGGCTGAAAGATGCGATGACTGTAGGTACCGGCAAGGTGCTGGGCAACGACCTGGTTGTGGCCTGTATGGACTTTAACTTTATTGGTGGCTCTATGGGCTCTGTAGTAGGTGAAAAGATAGCCCGTTCTATCGACTACTGCATTTTGCACAAAATGCCGCTGATGATCATTTCCAAGTCCGGCGGCGCCCGTATGATGGAAAGTGCGTTCTCCCTGATGCAGATGGCCAAAACATCGGCTAAGCTGACACAACTGGCAGATGCACGTCTCCCCTACATTTCTTTAATGACGGATCCTACTACCGGTGGCGTTACCGCCTCCTATGCCATGCTGGGCGACCTGAACATCGCAGAACCCGGCGCTCTGATCGGCTTTGCCGGTCCTAGGATCATTAAAGAAACTATTAAGAAAGATTTACCTGCTGGTTTCCAAAGCGCCGAGTTCCTGCTGGATCACGGTTTCCTGGACTTCATTATGGATAGAAAAGAATTGAAGACGAGATTGGCAAGTTTGCTGACCATCTTTAAAAATTAAGCTTTTAGCCAGTCAGCCATTCATTACGAATGGCTGACTGCTATTAACCAAGCGCAAAGACAAATGGCAGAATTAAAGAACAGATCGGCATATTTTGAGTACGCAATAGAAGATAAATATATTGCAGGAATGGTTTTGCTGGGTACAGAGATCAAGTCGATCCGTGCCAATAAAGTAAGCTTCAACGATTCATTCTGCTATTTTTCCAAAGGAGAATTGTATGTGAAAAGTCTGCATATAGCAGAATATTCCCATGGCACTTCTTCCAATCATGACCCCTTAAGGGAACGTAAACTGCTCCTGACCAAAAGGGAACTGAGAAAGCTGGAAAATAAAATGAAAGAACGTGGCTATACCATCGTGCCGCTTCGTATGTTCATTACCGATAAAAGCCTGGCAAAGCTGGAAATTGGTATTGGTAAAGGAAAGAAGCTGCATGACAAACGTGACTCCATCAAAGAAAGGGAAGCAGACAGAGAGCTGAGAAGACAATTCAAATAAATACAGCATACCTGGCATATCCTTATAAAACAATCCCATTGAAAAAGTTAGCATTCCCGCAGCTGGCAAGTATTGTAGCCATTCTTCTCTATACCCTCCTTCTTTCCTGCAAATCGGGTGAAAAATTATATAACAAAGGCCGGTACGACGAAGCCGTCAACGCCTTTGTAAAAAAACTGCAGCGTAAGCCCCAGGATGCCACTGCCGCAAGACTATTACCAGAAGCATACCGGCAGGCCCAGGGAATGCGGGAAGACCGGGTAAACAGCTACCTCCGTTCCAACGATGACCTGAAGTGGGAACATGTCAGAAATGAATACCGCTCCTTACAATCGCTTTATACCGCTATTCACAGCTCCCCTGCTGCCCTGAAAGTAGTGCAGCCGAAGGACTATCGCGATGCCATCACCGGCGCCCAGGAAAACGCCGCAGAAATACGTTATAACCGGGGTATGGACCTGTTGGAAAAGGGCGATAAGGCCAGCGCCCGCGAAGCGTATGATGAATTTGGCGCAGCCCTGCAACTGATTCCTAATTACCGCGATACCAAACAACGCAGGGACGAAGCATTTCAATTGGGTGTAGTCAATGTTGCCGTAAGTCAGATTGAAGTACGTTCCACTTACTTCCAGTTCAGCGCAGACCAGTTCCGCGACTATCTCATCCGGAACCTGCAACAACGTAATATCAACCAGTTTGTACAGTTTTATGATGAAAGAGTCGTAAAAAACGCGAACCTCTACCCCGATGAATATATTGAACTACGCTTCTTCGATTTTGTAGTCGGACAAACCTATGTAGATCGTATTGAGCGGGATGTGTCAAAAGAAATTATAGTCGGTACCACGAAAGATACTACCGGCAAAGAAATCAATCTTTATAAAACCGTTAAAGCCACCCTGTATATCACCAAGAAAACCGTAGTATCAAAAGGACTGCTGGATTATCGCATCACCAACACCAACAACTGGCAGGTACTGCGAACAGACCGCATACCTGGCAGTTATACCTGGTTGAATCAATATGGCACCTTCAAAGGAGATGAAAGGGCGCTCAGCGATGAAGATAAACGGCTGATGGGTGGTGTGGATATGGCCCCTCCGCCACCAACGGAGTTGTTTATGGAGTTTACACGGCCTATTTATGATGTGCTGGCCAGGGATCTGCAGAGTTTTTATAGCAGGATTTAAGAATATACTCTTTTAAAAGGCTCCCTCATCCGGAGCCTTTTTCTATATCTTCTCTTTCAACAATGGTATCAGCTGATGCGCCGGTACTACCCCACTTTGGCGCCAGGCCAGCTTCCCATCTTTAAACAACAATAACGTAGGCACGCTGCTGATCTGCCATTGGGCAGCCAGTTGCTGATTTCTGTCTATATCGATCTTAATGATCCTGATCTGATCCCCTAGTTTATCCTTTACCTCTTTCAGGATAGGTGGCACCATTTTGCAGGGACCGCACCAGGTAGCGAAACAATCTATCAGTACCGGTGTAGATGAAGTAAGTATTGCTTGCAGGTTTTCCATAGCACACGTTTTGATTCCAGTTACAAAGTACGTACTTTTTGAAAATCAGAAAATATAATATATATTGGAAATATAAACCTGTCTTATCTTTTTTATCTATGATCACGCTGTCAACTATCATTTACTTCGCCTGGTTCCTTTCTGAAATACTGCTGCAGCGCATTTTGCGCGGCAAGGCTACAGACGATAAGAAACAGCAGGACAAAGGCAGCCTGGCTGTAATGTGGATTGTGATCATTGTGTTTATCAATATCGCATCCATTGTTGCTGCGAAAACCAATTACCCGATTGTACCCGGACCGTTAATGAACCGTATAGGCCTCAGCGTTATACTGCTGGGAATGATCCTTCGTTTTGTGGCCATTATGCAACTGGGGCGCTTGTTTACGGTGAATGTTACCATCCGTAAAGACCACCACATCAAAAAGACAGGGCTATACAGCATCCTGCGCCATCCCTCCTATACCGGCTCCCTGTTATCTTTCCTTGGATTTGGTTTATCGGTGAACAACTGGCTGGGATTAGTGATCGCTTTTGTACCGGTATTTGTGGTATTTGTATACCGGATGAATATAGAGGAAAAAGTATTAACGGCTCAGTTTGGAGAAGAGTACACCACATACATGAAACATACCAGCCGCCTGATTCCCTGGATTTACTGATTATCTGGCTACGCCATCTATAAAAAAAGCCTCCGGAATGAACGGGAGGCTTTTTTATGATGATTAATTATTAAGGTTCGGATTATTCTGTAATTCCGTAATTGGAATGGCCCAGAGATAATAACTGCTGTAGGCGGAGAATGGCTTGCCATCCGGCTGTTGCAGCGTAAGATGTCCCTGCGCCGGCACTTCTACAAAAGTACCATCTCCTCTTGGTACACTGATAATACTATCCTGTCCGTTATAGGATAAGAACGGCTTCCTGACTACGCTACCGCCTGTACGAATAATATCAGACAGTGCAAAACCTTCTCCCCATAACTCTTTACGTCTTTCCACCAGGATGGTATCCACCAGGTGGCTGCCGTTGCCGTTATACAGCGTAGCGTTGCGTGCCGCACGCAATACGTTAAGCGCTTCTGCTGCTTTGCCGGTGTTGCCGCTTTGCGCATAGGCTTCTGCTTCGATAAGATACATTTCTGCAGAGCGCATCAGCACGAGATCTCCCACCAGTGCACCCGCATCACGGAAGCGGAATTTCTTGTAGCGGAGATATCCTTCCTGGTCGGGTAAAGTATCCCAGTCGAACAAACGGAAACGTACATCCGCACTATCGAAGAAATTTTTGAAGTAAGGATCTGCCATAAAGCTCTGGTAGTAAGACGCAGGGCTGGATACATCCAGGAAGTGGAAGTTGTAGCTGGCATTACTCTGGTTAGGTGTTTGTGCATGTCCCCAGATCCACTCGCCGTTATTGATGTCGCTGAACCCCTTATTATAGTCGTCGCCGGACATCAGTGGATAGCCGTTGCGGGCAGCCACTGCAGCGGTGATAGCGGCAGTCCATTGGCGATTGTAAAGATAAGCACGTGCCAGTAATCCGTTCACTACGTTCAGATCGATCTTCCATTTCTGGGTGGCGCTACGCTGATAGTTGGTCAGCAAAGGCAACGCTTTCTGCAGATCATCAATCACCAGTTTGTATACTTCACCCACAGTAGCTTTCGGTTTGCCTACTGAAGTCGGGCCGGAAGGTTCTGTATAAATAGGCACTGCTTTTTCCGTGCCGGTTCTGTTAAACTGGTAGAAAGATGCCAGCGTGAGGTAGCAATTGGCGCGCAGCGCGTATGCCTGGCCTTTCAGGCGTTTCTTTTTGTCTTCATCGCCGGTAGCATTGTCTACTTTCGCGATAATATTGTTACAGTTATCGATCACCTTGTAGAGGATGGTCCAGAAGGCGGTAACACGGTTCTTGGTATTATCTACCATTTCCGTGTAGCCGTAAGCGTCACGCAGCCCATACGATTGCGTAACGGCGATATCACTGCCCATGGCGTCGCTGGTGAGATGAATGGATTTATAACCTGGTACTGCGTAAGTGAAAAATTCCTCAAACATATAAGCCCAGGTACCATTGATCACGGTTTCCACGTTGTCGGCGGTATTAAATACCTGGTCGTCCGGTATGGCATTGGTTGGCTTTGTGTCGAGGAAATCCTTGTTGCAGGCGCCTAATACCAAAGCGGAAAGTATGATTAAAAATAAACTCTTTTTCATGGTCGTAATTTTTAGAAGCTCAGATTAATACCTGCAGAAATGGATTTGACAGCGGGGTAACGGTAGTACGTAGTACCACCCACTGACTGCTCTGGATCCAGGCCTTTGTGGTTATAGATCGTGAACAGGTTTTCACCCTGTACATATACCATTACATTATTGAGATGAGCTTTATCCATCAGTGATTTAGGCAGATTGTAGCTCAGGTTCAGCGTTTTCAGACGCGCATAGCTGGCATCATACAGGAAACGGTCTGATACCGAGGTCCAGTTGGTTTGCACAGTAGTCATTTTCGGCACATTGGCGTTCTTATGATCTGGTGTCCAGCGATCCAGCATTTCGGTGCTGAACGGACGACCGGCAGATGTTCCCGTACCCAGGAGGAACAGGTAATCCTGATCCAGTACTTTACCACCAAGACTGTACACCATCATGAACGACAGCGAGAAGCCCTTGTAGCTGAAAGTATTGGTAAAACCACCATATACATCTGGTAAAGAAGAACCATTGTAATATTGGGTGGCAGCAGAATAATTGCTGGTTGTACCTTTGGTGCCATCTGCATTATTAATGTACCACAATGGCAGCCCTGTTTCAGGGTTTACACCTGCCCATTTACGGAGATAAAAATCGTAGATAGATTTACCTACCATGAGTTTTTTGGTACCACTGATAATTTCTTTCTGCGGTAATTCTGTAATCTTATTTTTATAGTGGGTAGCGTTTACATCGATCGCCCAGGTGAAGTCTTTTGTTTTTACCGGTACACCATGCAGACTAACTTCAAACCCGGTATTTTTCAAAGCCCCGATATTTTCACTCACAGATGAATAGCCTAAAGATGGCGCGAGCGGTTTAGAATACAGCAGGTCTTTTGATTTACGTTGAAAGAATTCCACGGTACCACTCAGGCGGTTGTCGAACATACCGAAATCAGCTCCGATATTGAAGTTGAGATTTGTTTCCCATTTCAGCAGCGGGTTGTATAACAGGCGACGGTAAGTTCCTCCTTCTCCCAGGTTACTGTTTACATTCAGCAGCGGGTAGTAGTTATAGTAGGCTGCATCACCGAGATTATCATTACCTTGTCCGCCGTAGCTGGCGCGGAGCGTCAGCAGGTTCAGCCAGGAACTGTTTTTCAGAAAATCTTCTTCGGTTGCTTTCCAGGAGCCACCTACAGACCAGAAAGTACCCCAGCGGTGATCGGGTGCGAAACGGGAAGATCCGTCGCGACGCAGGGAAGCAGATAAGAAATATTTTCCAAGGTAATCATACTCCGCACGACCCAGGAAACTGGACAGGGTGTATGTATCGGTGTATCCCTGAAGATCCTTGATCAGGGAGGCATCCGACAGTTCATCGAGACCCGGCAGGGAGAAGCCCGATTTCTGACCATCGATGAAAGTAGTAGTGTATTTATATGCTTCCTGACCCGCCAGCAAACTCAGGTGGTGTTTTTCGTTAAACGTTTCCTCGTAAGTGAGGATGTTGTTGAAAGTCCAGCTGAACACGCGGGTATTTAGTCTTTCAATATTACCACCTACTTCTGCATCGAAGCCTAAGGTAGGATTGGTATAGTCATATTGTTGCTGGGCGGAATAGTCTGCGTTATAACTGGATTTGAACTTCAGTCCGCGCCAGATGGTGGCTTCACCGTATAAGCGGGCAGAGAGATCATCTTTTGTCATCTTATGTTTGTCGATACCGGAAGTAGCGATCAGGTTGGTATTGGTATTTACTGCACTGGGGCGATAGCTACCAAAATCAAAGATCTTCTGGCCGTTTGCATCCAGGAGGTAGGCGCCGGTGGCGCGGTCGCGCTGATAAATCGGATAGAAACTCGACATGAGGCGGCCGTAGTTCACGTAGTTATCGGAACGGCTGTCTTCTGACGGAGGTGCATCCTGGTCAGAGTGCGTGCCGCTGAGGTTCAGTCCTACTTTCAGCCATTTTTTGGCATCGATATCAATATTACTGCGGAGATTATATCTCTTAAAGCCCGAAGCGAGATAAATACCCTGATCGTCCAGGTATCCTCCGGAGATATAATACCTGGATTTCTCCGTAGCGCCGCTCAGTGCCGCATTTGCCTCTGTACGGTGACCGGTGCGTTGCATGCCTTTATCCCAGTCATCATTCCACAGGGCTTTAGCGCCTGCTACCAGCTTCCCGTCTGTGCCAACCGGTTGCGGAAAGGCGGTGCCGTAAGGATTGATCCCCACACGCCTGATAATGCTGCTGCTGGCTTGCTGTGCTGCAGTGGCTGGCGACAGGCCGCTGGTTAAACCGCCGTTTCGGATGGCTTCCCAGTATAATTCGAAATATTGGTCGGTGCTAACACGATCGTAGTCATCAACGGCTCTTTTAGAATAACCCTGACTAACGCGAACGTCTATATTATTTCCTTGCTTTCTTCCTTTTTTTGTTGTGATGATAATCACGCCATTGGCGCCACGGGAACCGTACAGCGCGCTGGACGCGGCATCTTTCAATACGCTGATGGATTCGATATCATAAGGATTGATGGCGTTGAGACTACCACCGTAGGGTACTCCATCTACCACGTATAATGGATCGGCGGAAGCATTGATAGAACCCACACCACGGATGCGGATGGTCGCATCAGAGCCGGGCTGACCGCTGGTAGAAGTACTTTGCACACCAGCAGCAAGGCCTTGCAGCGCTTTGGTAACGCTGGATACCTGCCGGTTAACCAGTTCGTCGCTTTTTATCTGCGATACAGAACCGGTATAGGAGCTTTTTTTCGCCGTACCATAAGCCACTACCACCACTTCATCGATATCCTTACCGGAAGAGCGGAGCGTAACATTAATAGGGCTTGAGCCGATCGGCACTTCCTGCTGTTCCAGTCCGATAAAACGAATAACGAGTGTAGTCGCTGCAGGATCAGTTACCTGCAAACTGAAATTACCGTCAGGACCGCTAACGGTTCCATTGGTAGTACCTTTCACAACCACCGTTGCACCTGGCAAGGGGGTATTATCTTTCGCAGAATACACACGGCCGGTGACTGTCCGTGTCTGAGCAAATACTGCCATGGGTCCTATGAGCAGTAGAAAGAGGAGTAGTCGTTGTAACATAATAAAATGTTGAAAATGTGCAGTGATCTGGTTTTTCTGGCAATACGAGGCCCTGCCCGTGTTACACAGGCATGATAGCATTGTATCCCATTGTTGTTTTACAAACCGGTACAGACGGAGTTCCGGAAGACAGTTATTGTAATTGTTGTAACCTGCTATGGTTAAGCAGACGAATGTTTATTTGTGTCAATACTAAACGCAACAACAACTGTTGCGCATACAATATGGTTGGGTAATCTTCTCCATAAGCAAACCTTTAATTATTCTGACTTCATTATCCTATAATTCCTATAGACTAATGGGACGCAAAGCTATTGTGCCTACATGATAAAAACAAAAAAAATGTTAAAAATGTTGAAGGAATTTTTTTTCATAAAAATGGATTTCAGCTACAGGTGTGGATTTGATTGTTAAAAAATATGATGAGCGGAGCAGGCAGTGAGATGATATTGCGGTCGTACTTACCTCCCGGTACCACACTATCCTCCATATTTAGCCACCTTTATGCATGAGTAATACAATGATAACCCCGGAGGTGGTAAGGGTTATATTTGCCACCGCGTAGGCCACTGTATAACCCAGTGCAGGTACCTTACTGTTGATGGCGTCTTGTACGGCCAGCAAGGGGGCAGATTCATCGTGCGCACCGGCACAGGCGCCAAGCCCGATGGCCGGATGAAATTTAAATACATATTTGGAGAGAAAAAGCGCGAGCACCATAGGCAGGAGGCTTAAGATTACACCCGCGAGAAAAAGTGTCACTCCTTCTTCTCTCAAACCCTGTAAAAAACCCTGACTGGCACTCAGGCCTACAATGGCTATAAACACATGCAATCCTAATTTTGTCAGTACCCATTGTGAAGCAGCAGGAATGTAACCGAAACGGGGGCGGATACCACGCATCCAGCCAAAAACAAGACCGGCAATCAACGCGCCACCGCTGGTACTGAGTTCCACCGGAACGTTGCCGATATGTACACTGAGACTGCCGAACAGCGTACCTGCCACAATACCGGCGGAGAGATATACGATATCTGTTTCTACGCCGCCTTTTTCTTTATACCCAAGCGCAGTTACTGCGGTGTCAAGGTCTTCCTGGATACCCACCAGATCTACCACATCTCCTTTCTGGATAATGGTAGAAGCATGCAATGGCATTTCAATACCGGAGCGTAAAATTTTACGGACACTGATTCCGTGAAATTCCGGCCGGCGGGTAAATGCTTTCAGTGGTTTATTATGCGCCGCTTTATTGGTAATGATCACCGTTACAGATTGCACCGGGAAAGTGAGTAATTCCGCATCGGCCACTTCTTTGCCCAATAAGGATTCCGAAGCAATGGCCGCTGCACGTTGTCCGCCGATCGCAATAATATCTCCCGGTTTTATTTCAAAATCAGGGCTGGTTTCCATCAGCTTTCCTTCCCGTCTCACACGCAGGATATAGAGTAATCTCTTTTTATCGTGGAGCATATCTTCAATGGCAGCGATAGATTTACCTTCACCTATCAGTTCTTTATTCACCAGATACGCGCGGAAGGCCACCTGGTCGTAGGCGTTAGTGATATTCTCCTCTCCTTCTGAGCCGGTATCTGCCGCCACTTTTGCTTCCATTTCCTTTGTTTGTTCAATCAGTTTGGCGCGGCTACCCGACATAAACCAGGGACCGATGACAGACAGGAACCAACTGGTACCGGCAGTGCCAAAAATATAGGTCACGGCATATGCCACCGGGATCTGATTGATCAGCGTATTTTTTTCATCGTCTGAAATATTGAGTTCATTGATCGTATTGGAAGCTACCCCGATAATAGCAGAGCAGGTGTTGGCGCCAGACATCAGCCCGGCGGTAGTACCAGTTTCAAAACGCAGCAGGGAGGCCAGCCCCCAGCAGAATAAAAGACTGCTGCAGCAAACAATAAAAGAGAACAGGGCAATGGGAAGCCCGTCTTTCTTTAACCCCTGGAAAAACTGTGGCCCGATACCATAACCGGTACAAAATAAAAAGAAGAGAAAGAAGATCGATTTTGTTTCTGAAGGAATATTGATGTGTAAACTGCCAATTGCGATTCCCACAAGCAGTACGCCTGTAACGGTGCCCAGTGTAAAGCCTTTGATATGCACTTTCCCGATCAGGAAACCGATCAGCAAGGTTAGCATCACCGCAATTTCAGGGTATTTCTGTAACGTTTCAATAAACCAGGGGAGCATAATTGAAATTTAAGGTTGCGCTTATATTACAATTATATTCCCCTGTTGGTTCGGTGTAGTGATGGTTATTCTTTAGGCCGTTCCTTTTTCAAAGGCTTCATCAATGAGCCAGTTACCGCTGTCGGCCGCCTGTGTGGCCAATTCATCGCAACGGTTATTAAAAGGATTGCTGGCATGACCTTTTACCCATTGCATTTTCACCTGGTGTTTTTTATACAGCGGGATGAAGCGCAGCCAGAGGTCTTTATTTTTCTTCTCTTTAAAATTTGTTTTTACCCAGCCCCATAGCCAACCTTTCTCAATACTATCTACCACATATTTACTGTCTGTAAAAACGGTAACGGCTAAACCCTCTTTTTTCAGGGCTTCCAGCGCCACAATCACTGCCAGGAGTTCCATCCTGTTGTTGGTGGTTTTACGATATCCCTGTGATAATTCTTTCCGTACGTTTCCCCAGATCAATACTACGCCATATCCACCCGGGCCGGGATTGCCTCGGGATGCACCATCTGTATATACTACCAGTTCAGCCATGTTCATTTTTAAAGAAGCGCGAAGATAAGTATAAAGTGTGAAGATGCAGCCGGGAAGGCCTTTTGCGCTGCCTGCCGCATCTCCGTTCTTTTATACCTGGAACACCCCTACGTTGAACGCTTGTTCTACAGGCGCATTGTTAGCGGCTTTGATGCCTTCCGCAATCCTGATCCGGGTATCGGCAGGATCAATGATATCATCCACCCAGAGCCGGGAAGCTGCATAATAAGGCGTGGTTTGTGCATTGTATTTATCGGTAATTTCTTTCAGGAGCCTGGCTTCTTCTTCCGGTGTAATTTCCTGTCCTTTTGATTTCAGGGAAGCCACCTGGATCTGCAGCAATGTTTTAGCCGCCTGTTCTCCTCCCATCACCGCTATTTTAGCGGATGGCCAGGCGTATATAAAGCGGGGATCATAGGCTTTACCGCACATGGCATAGTTGCCGGCGCCGTAGGAGTTGCCGATGATGACCGTGATTTTCGGCACGACGGAATTAGATACCGCGTTCACGAGTTTTGCGCCATCTTTGATGATGCCGGAATGCTCACTTCTGCTGCCAACCATAAAACCGGTAACATCCTGTAAAAATACCAGGGGGATTTTTTTCTGGTTACAATTCATAATGAAGCGGGCCGCCTTGTCGGCGCTGTCGTTGTAAATAACGCCACCCATCTGCATTTCGCCCTTGCGGCTTTTTACAATCTTACGCTGATTGGCAACGATACCTACAGCCCATCCGTCGATGCGGGCATAACCACAGAGAATACTTTTGCCGTAGTCCTGTTTATACTGATCAAAGGTATTGGCATCCACTATCCGTTCTATCACTTCGAGCATATCATAAGGCCTGGAGCTATCTGCGGGCAGTACACTGTCCAGGTCTTCTGTAAGTTTGGCAGGGGCTTGTGGTTCAATCCGGTCAAAACCTGCATTCTCGGGTTTACCAAGTTTGCTGACGATGCGTTTGATCTGATCGAGGCATTCTTCGTCTGACTTAAATTTGTAGTCCGCTATACCGGAGATCTCGGTATGTGTAACGGCGCCTCCTAACGTTTCCGCATCAACGTCTTCTCCGATGGCGGCTTTTACGAGATAGGGGCCTGCCAGGAAAATGGAGCCATTACCTTCCACCATCAGTACTTCATCGCTCATGATGGGCAGATAGGCGCCGCCGGCTACGCAACTGCCCATCACCGCAGCAATCTGGGTAATGCCCATAGCGCTCATGCGTGCATTGTTGCGAAAAATGCGACCGAAATGTTCCTTATCGGGAAATATTTCATCCTGCATGGGAAGGAATACACCGGCGCTGTCTACCAGGTAAATCACCGGCAGGCGGTTCTCCATGGCGATTTCCTGAAGGCGCAGGTTTTTTTTGCCAGTCATGGGAAACCAGGCACCGGCTTTTACCGTCATGTCGTTGGCGACAATCATGCACTGGCGGCCGCTAACATAGCCAATACCCCCAACTGTACCGGCGGCGGGGCATCCGCCGTACTCTTCGTACATGTCGTAGGCGGCGAAAGCACCGATTTCTGTAAAACGGGAATCCCTGTCTATTAAATACTGAATGCGTTCCCTGGCTGTGAGCTTTCCTCTTTGTCTCACTTTCTCCAGGCTTTTCTTTCCGCCGCCCTGTTCGATGGTACCGAGGCGTTGTTTCATGGTGCTGATTGCCATCCGCATAGCATCTTCATTTTTGTTGGTCTCCAATTGCTGCTGATCCATAACGATGGTTTTTATATTCTTTAAAAATAAGGGAAAGAATTCAGTAAATTGCGAATTAGGGAAGGCTACCGGCGTTTCAGTCCGGATATCTTTTAAAATAGAAATCCTATTGTATGTCTTTGTTACTCGAACATTTCGCCATATCACTTGAAAATCTTTACAAAGGTGAGCCCTGGATCGGCGTCACTTTTTACGAACATCTTTCACGCATAGATGCCCGGCAGGCCATCAAAACTTTTGAAGGCTCCAACAACACCTGGCAGATTGTAAACCATGTAATATTCTGGCATCAGCGGGCGCAACGATATATGCACAATGAAGCTCCTGAGCAGGACGGGGATCTTCCCGATTTCTACATGCCCGAAAATAACGGGGAGGAGAACTGGCAGGCCACCCTGCACCGGTTGTCGCATTCCTTTGAGCAGATAGTAGCCACTATCCGTAAGTTTCCGGAGAAAGAACTGTTTGATACCTTTCCCGGCACCGGGAACAAGGCCATTTACTACATACAGGGCCTGGCGGAACACGATGCCTACCACCTGGGACAGATTGTAATGCTGCATAAATATGCGTAAGTGAAGCGGAGTTGATGCGGCTTTAAAGCGGCCCTTTCACTAAAACAAATCCATGTCATAACGCTGTTCATACAGCTGTTGCCCCCACAATTGCAGGTGCTTCTCCCCTGTTTTGCGGAAACCCGCCTTTTTGTAAAGGGCAATCGCCGTTTCCTGCATGCTGGTCGTCATCAGGTAAACTTTCTGGTAATGCTTTTCGCGGGAGAAATCCAGTGCCTGTTGCAGTAATTGCTTACCCAGACCCCTTCCCCGGAAATCGGGATGGATAATGAACCAGCGGAGTTGGGCCAGGTGGCGCGAGGAGCCCAGAATCGCAACGGAACCCACGATCTGGTTATCTGCAATAGCCAGAAAGATACGATCCTTTGCCGGATTATAGGTAGGGAGGAATTCGTAAAACGTCTTGCATACATATGCTTCAAACTCCAGGTTGTAACCAGACTCTCTTGCATAGAGATGTCCGTGGAGGTAAATAAGGTATCCTACATCGCCGGGCTGGAGGTTATAACGGAAATGGATATCCGAAACAGTTTCCCCCGGCTGGGCGGATAATACCTGTTCAATGGTTTTCATAGCGCCTGCCACCTGTTGCTGCTGCTTTTCCGACAGGTGATCTGTCAGCTGCCTGATTTCATAGGTCGACTTATCCTCCAGGCCCGCCAGCATTTTTTTACCGGCAGCGCTCAGGTGCAGAAAAAACGTACGTCCGTCGGCGGTAGACTGCTGACGACTCAGTAATCCGCCTTTCTCAAACTTCTTCAACATCCGGCTCAGGTACCCACCATCTATTTTCAGAATGCCGATCAACTGCCCGGCAGTACATTTTCCCAGTTGGCCGATTTCATATAATACCCTCACTTCCGACAATGATAAATTGCTTTCCAGTATATGCTGGTTCAATAACCCGATCATGCCGGTATAGAAGCGGTTAAAACGGCGGATGTCGCTGACAACTGGAGAATCGATGCTCATAGATGCTTGTTTATCAGGCAAAATTAAATAATTACTTGACAAAAGCAAATTATTTATTTGCCGATGTCAAGTAATTTAAACCAGCAATTTTCAGACATAATCCGGTCGCTGGTAACACCTGACAAGTCCTAAGCCCTGAAAAGAATCCCCTGAAATTCCCATTCCGGCGATATGCTGAACACACTATCTTTGCGTCTTTGCTCTTTTGCGCCTTAGCGGGAAAGTAGTATCTTGATTAAATTTGATTTATGTCTCCAGGATTATTATTCTCATTCGTCATTGCCTACTTTGTAATTCTGCTGGTGGTAGCCTGGTATACGGGCCGCAACTCCAACAATGACTCTTTCTTCATCGGCAACCGCAATAGTAACTGGATGCTCGTGGCTTTTGGTATGATAGGTACCTCTCTCAGCGGGGTTACCTTTGTGAGCGTACCCGGAGCCGTTGGCAGGGATGCCTTTTCCTACATGCAGATCACGCTGGGATATTTTATCGGGTATATTACCATTGCCTATGTGCTGATCCCGCTTTATTACCGGCTACAGCTTACTTCTATCTATAATTACCTGGATAGCCGCTTCGGCAGAAGTTCCTATAAAACAGGCGCATCGTTCTTTATCCTCTCCCGCACCCTGGGCGCTACCGCCAGACTTTACCTGGTGGTAAGGATTTTACAGGACGCGATCCTGTCCAGCTTTGGGGTTCCCTTCTGGATGACCACCCTGATCATCTTATTCATGATTTTACTATACACCTATGAAGGTGGAGTGAAAACGATCGTGTACACCGATACCCTGCAAACCACCTGTATGCTCGCCGGCCTGATCATTTGCGTAGGCTTTATCCTGCATACGATGAACCTGAGTCTTGGTGAAAGTATAACGGCTATGCATGAACGCGGGCTCACCACCATCTTCAACACAGACCCGGATAGCAAGCTGTTTTTCGTCAAACAGATCCTGGCGGGGGCATTCATCACGATTACGATGACCGGTCTTGATCAGGAAATGATGCAGAAAAACATCTCCGTAAAAACGCTGAAAGACTCGAAGAAGAACATGGTGTCTCTGGCTTTTATCATGGTGATCGTTATTGGCCTCTTCCTTTTCCTGGGAGGTTTGCTTCATTTATATGGCGCCCAGCAGCAGGTTGCTGTTACGGGAGATAAATTATTCCCGGAGCTGGCATTGCATCATATGCCGCCCGTGATTTCCGTGATCTTTATTATTGCACTGATATCCGCACTGTTCCCCAGTGCAGATGGCGCTATGACGGCACTCACATCTTCCTTCTGTATCGATATCCTGGATATGCAGCAACGGACCGACTGGACAGAGGAACAAAAGAAAAAATACCGCCAGCGGATTCACCTCATCATGGCGTTGGTATTCCTGGTGTTTGTGATGGTGTTTGAATGGGTCAATAACCAGAGCATGATAGGCGTAATCCTGAAAGTGGCCACTTATACCTATGGCCCTTTACTGGGATTATTTGCCTTTGGGATCTTGACCAAACGTAAAGTGAAAGACGCGCTGGTACCATTGGTATGTGTGGCTGCTCCCCTGCTTTGCCTGGCAGTAGATCTGAACCAGAGCAGGATTTTCGGCGCCTTCCAGATAGGGCTGGAATTGCTGATCATCAACGGGCTGTTTACTTTCCTCGGATTGCTGCTGATCTCCCGCAAAACAGCTTAACTTTTTTTCCGGCTGCAGTGAGCAGCACTGTAGCCGGAAAACTTCCTATTCTATTTCCTTCGTTTTATTCAGGTGATGCAGTTCGAGTACGGTTGTTTTACCGTTATCGCTTTCGCGGTACATCGGTACAAATTTCCGGTTATACACTATTTCCTGGTAGGTGTAGGAAGTGCGCTGCAACACGGTATTGGAATACACATCATTAAAGCCCCTTACCGTTACGTAAATCTCAACATCTGCGGTTTCCATATCCTGCGCATTGAATCCTAGAAGCGGACTGTCCTCATCAATGGCATGCACCACTGTCCAGTTCATCGACAAGGTTTCAATCTTATTTCTTTCCAGCGCCAGGGTATAAAATCTGTACACGGCCGCTCCGTTTTCCTGCACCTGTAAAGCAATCGTCACCAATACTTCCACATTGGTAAGGGTATGATTTTCCTTGTAGGAAGCAAAGCGGAACATCAGCGCAGTTTTATCCTGGTAAGGCGCTATCAGCGCATGATCGCTGAACAACAGATGCGCCCTGGGTTTGGAGAACCGGCCATAGATAAGACCCGTTGCCACAGCAAACGACAGGAAGCCGGTCATCGCTTCTATAGAGGCCACCAGGTTAACGCCATCGCCAATAGGATTCACGCGGCCATAACCCACGGTGGTAAAGGTTTCCGTGCTAAAGAAGAATATTTCCTTAAAGCGTGCCCAGGGTGTTTTACCAATAATTCCCTGGAAACCATCCGTTCCTATCCACCAGTAAATACCGGAATACATCAGGTTGATGGAAAAATAAAACAGCAGGATTACCGCCGCAAACTGCCAGGCGGGTACATTCAGTAAAGCATGATAGATATTGAAACGGTGCATAAATGAACGTCCTTCCCGACGAATATTAAAGCTACCATCCCGGTTAATAAAACGACCACCGTATCCATTTGCGTTAATGCCAAATCCGGTGTCGTCGTTTTGTCTGGAAAAAGGGTTTATTCTTTTCAGCAAGGCCATAAAGGGGTGTTTGAGGCGTAAAGCTAAGAAGATAATCGGAATCCGGTTGTAACTGTTTGGATGGCGTTAACGGATGGGAATTTGTTTCTTCGGAAGAAAAATGATCGTGAATTCCTCTTTAAAAAAAATTGGCCGGACAACATACGTTACCCGACCAATCACTTTATAATTATCCAATTATTGGCAATCTCCATCTGGTGTACAAACGGGGCCGGACAAAGTATCCAGCGTATTTACCGGTTGTGTGCTCTTCCATTCTGCAAACGACTGTTGCAATGTTTGTGTAAATGCCTCTACCGGTTGAGCGCCGGAAACGCCGTATTTACGGTCCATTACAAAGAACGGTACGCCTCTGATACCAAGTTGCTGTGCTTCGTTGACATCCCTGTTAACAGCGGCAGCCAGTTCTGTGGTATCCAGTACAGCGGCCACAGTGGCTTTGTCCAGTCCTATTTCCACTCCTAATTCCAGTAACGTAGCGTGATCGCTCACGTCTTTCCCTTCTGTGAAGTAGGCGTAAAACAATCTTTCTTCTGCTGCGTCGCCGAGGCCCTGTTGTTTGGCCAGCTGAATCAGCCGGTGCGCATCAAAGGAGTTCGCAATCACTGCCTTATCGAAATTATATGTAAGACCCGCTTCCCGGGCGGTTCCCGTCAGTTGTTCGTGCACGGTTACTGCCCATTCACGGGATTGCCCTTTCATTTCTGCCACATAATCATATACATCCTTTCCAGGCTGGGATTTGAGGGAAGGATTGAGCTGGAAGCTCTTCCATTCCACCGTGATATTATCTTTGTCGGGAAACTGCTCCAGCGCCTCTTCAAATCTCCGCTTGCCGATGTAGCAAAACGGACACATGATATCTGACCATATTTCTACTTTCATCTATTTTAATTTAAGTTCCATCTACAAAGTTAATATATTTGCTATCAAAAAGTAACCAGTTTCCTTAAAGTAAGTGCTTTACTGGAGGTAACCAACTGTATGCAGATGAAGACAGAAGAACTCACTATTAATTGTGGCAAACCATACGCGGAGGAAAGCAGTCATACCGACTGCCACAAAGTAATTATGCCGGTCAGAGACGCGCTGGATGTGATCAGCGGAAAATGGAAGCTGCCCATTATCATCGCAGTTTCCAGGGGGCATAAGCGTTTCCGTGATATTGAACGAAGCATTCCAAAAATCACCTCCAAAGTGCTTTCCAAAGAATTAAAAGACCTGGAAACGCATAAACTGGTGAAGCGGACGGTATATGATTCACAGCCGGTATCGGTGGAATATACCCTGACGCCCTACGCCGCTACGCTGGACAGCGTAATAGGAGCCCTGCAGAAATGGGGCATTCAGCACCGCAAGAAAATACTGGGTAAATAAAATGAAATGGGCTGACAAGTGAAAACTGTCAGCCCGGCAACCGTATTTTATACTTCAGAGATCTTCAGGACAATCTTTCCCCTGCCTGCTCCTCCGTTTTTACTGTATTCCTGTGCGGCAGCAGCCTGCGAGAGTGGCTGGAATATCTTACGCACATAAGGTTGGATCAATCCCTTATCCAGCAGCTTGTGTACCTCCTTCATGGCGGCGAGCGTTTTGGTACCGCCCCATTGCGCACGAACACCCGCTGCAGTAACCTTTTCCGGATCCGGCATCTGTACAATACTCACCAGCAGTCCATCTGGTTTGAGCACCTGCAGCGACCTTTCGGTGGTATCTCCCCCTACGGTATCCAGCACAATGTCAACCGAGGATACCTGCGTTTCAAAGGGAGCTGCTTTATAGTCGATCACCTCATCGGCGCCAAGGGAAGTTACAAAATCGATATTTTCAGCGCTGGCAGTGGCGATAACATATGCGCCGGCGTTATAGGCAAGTTGTACCGCGAAATGACCTACTCCCCCTGCCCCCGCATGGATAAGAATCCGCTGGCCTTTTACCAGCCGGCCTACATCAAACAATGCACCCCAGGCGGTTTTAGCGCCTCCCATGGCAGCAGCTTCCTCGAAAGTGAGACTATGGGGTTTGCGGAACAGCAGTTCTGCCGGTGTAACGGCGTATGTGGCATAAGAACCATCTACCGCACCATACACTTCATCTCCCACCTTTTTACCGAAAACGCCCTCTCCTACAGCAGTAACGATACCCGAGGCTTCTACGCCCGGCACATAAGGCAAAGGATGTTTCATAAAACCTTCTCTTATTTTCCAGTCGATAGGATTAACGCCACTGGCAACTATTTTGATCAATACCTGGTCTTTTGCCGGTACAGGAACAGGCACTTCCTGCAGTTGTAACTGCTCAGGGCCTCCATATTCATGAACACATATTGCAGGGATGTGGAGGTTTTTCATAGCTTTTTTTATGCTAATGTATCGAAATAAGAATTACGAATGACAAATCCATAGTTCGTAATTCTTTACCTTTGCCGTTCATATTATAGTAGTATCATGACTTTTGGTGATTTAAACCTGAATACTCCATTATTAAACGCGTTAGATGAATTAGGCTATAAAAGGCCTACTACAATACAACAGCGCGCCTTTTCCGTTATTATGTCCGGCCAAGACGTATGCGGTATTGCGCAAACCGGTACCGGTAAAACGTTCGCTTACCTGTTACCTACCCTCCGGCAGTTTAAGTTTTCGAAAGAGAAATATCCGACTGTTCTCATCATTGTGCCTACCCGCGAGCTGGTGGTACAGGTGGTGGAAGCGGTAAAGAAACTCACCACCTATATGAATGTATCGGTGCTGGGTATTTATGGCGGCGTGAACATGAACCCGCAGATGGAAGCGGTACAGGACAAACTGGATATCCTGGTGGCCACTCCCGGACGCCTGTACGATGTGATCCTCAGCGGCGCTTTAAAAGTGAAACTGGTAAAGCGGCTGATTATCGATGAAGTAGATGAAATGCTGAACCTGGGCTTCCGTACACAGCTACGGAACATCATGGACCTGTTGCCCCAGAAGCGCCAGAACCTGATGTTTTCTGCCACCATTACAGAGGACGTTGAGAAAATGATTGAAACGCATTTCGATAACCCGGTACGGATTGAAGCAGCGCCTACCGGTACTCCTCTGGAAAACATTGATCAGATTGTATACAGGGTACCTAACTTCTATACGAAAGTGAACCTGCTGGAAATGCTGATTACGGATGATAAGAGCATGACCAAAACGCTGATCTTTGCGGCTACCAAACAGCTGGCAGATGACCTGCACGAACAGCTGGAAAAAGAGTTTCCCGGCCAGGTGGGCATTATCCATTCCAACAAAGAACAGAATCACCGTTTTAATACCGTACGTAAGTTTCAGCAGGGCGAATACCGCTTCCTGATTGCCACCGACATCATTGCCCGTGGACTGGACATTGCAGAAGTAACCCACGTTATCAACTTTGATACCCCGGAAGTACCGGAAAGCTATATTCATCGTATAGGCAGAACCGGTAGAGCCGACAAAAAAGGTATCTCCATCCTGTTTACCAAAGATGCAGAAGTAGAAAACCTGACGCGGATCGAGGCATTGATGAACTATTCGATCCCTGAGGCCCCGCTGCCTGAAGATCTCACGATATCCGAAGTATTAACGGAAGATGAGAAACCAAAGGTACACATGCGGAATACGCTGGTAAAAGCGCCCAAGCGGGAAGATGTTGGTCCGGCTTTTCATCAGAAACTGGCGAAAAACATGAAGACCAACAAAAAGGTGACGCACAAGGAAAAGATGATGTTGAAATATGGCAAACCTAAGAAAAGAGGCGCCAAAAAGAAATAAAGACAAAGGATGTATTGTACCGGAACCTGGCTTCCGGTACAATATCACTACTTCAGGATTTCCCTTTTCATATACCCTGCACTTTTAGCCACACAGCTCAACGCATCCGGTACATAGTTGTTACCCTGCTCTACGAAAATGTGTTTTAACCCGGACAATTTCGCTTCCGGCAGTATCTTTTTAAAATCGATAGAACCGTCTCCCACTACGGTATGCAGGTCAGGATCTTTCTTGTCCATGTCTTTGATATGCCATACCACGAACCTGCCCGGCTGGCGGCTAAACAATTTGTGCGGGTCCTGACCGGAGCGGATGGCCCAGTAAAGGTCCAGCTCCATTTTTACCAGGGCCGGATCTGTTTCCTGGAGAATCACATCATAGCCATATTTGCCATCCATCTCTATAAATTCGAAGTTGTGGTTGTGATACAGCAGCTGCAGTTTTGCTTTTTTCACCTGCTCTCCTATTTCATTGAGGGTAGCGGCAAGCAGTTTGAATTTCTCCATATTGCGGAGCTGGGGATCCAGCCATGGCCATACGATATAGTCCTGTTGAAGGGTAAGTGCACCATTGATACAATCGTCGACGTAACGGATGCGCTCTTCCCTGCTGACATTATTGATCAGGAATTTATCAATATCATAGTGGCCACTGGAGGAGGTAAGGCCATTGTCATCCAGCAGGCTTTTAAAATCTGCCGGCTTCATGCCCCAGTAGAACTGGTTATTACCATGATTAAACCCGTAGGTTTCCACTTCCTTGTATCCAAAGGAAGCCACTTTTTTCAGCACGCCCTTGGGATCCTGCTTCATGTCGTTGTTGAGGGAATACAGTTGTAGTCCGAGTTTGTAGTTAAATGCGGGGGTGGCGGCCCATGCGGGGCTGGCCCAGGCAGCAGCGGTCATGATGCCTGCCTGTTTTAGGAATTGTCGCCTGTTGCTCATTCGTAGAATTTTTATGGAGGATAAAAGTACTCGGTGCAATCGGCTGATCCTTGTAAAAATGCGAACAAGGATTATCTTGCGGTATAGAAAGCTCCACGTTATGCTTAGTTACAGGGAATACCCGGTGGCACCGGTTTTATCCGCCTATATCAAGAAGTTCTGGGTGTTGGACAATTCGCAGGAGTCAACACCGGCGGGCGATAAAAGTATTCTTCCCAATGGTTGTACTAACCTGGCTTTTATCTATGGTCAGGGTATCGGGATCCGGAGCCGGCAGACCGACATCTTTCTGAAAGCCGGTATTTATCTTGTGGGGCAGCTGAGTACCAGTATCCGTGTCAGTATTGCTCCTTTCACAAAAATTACGCTGACGCAGTTTTATCCCTGGACGCCAGGGTTGCTGATGCCGGGTTCCCTGGCAGATACGGCGGGAGGATTTATTCCCCTGGGAGATGTGGATCAGCGGCTGTATCGTTTGCTGGAGCCGTTTTCGCCGGATGATGAGGCGGGCATTATGGCTTTTTTCTGCCGGTCGCTGACCGGATTAATCATTCATCCCGGGCGGCAGGAGGTGCTGCAGGCCGCTTGTAATACATTACGGACACGCCGGGGTGGCATGGCTATCCGGGATCTGGCGGATGAACTGGGCTGTTCGACCCGGCACCTGGAAAAAGAGTTCAGACGCGGTTTGGGGATTACGCCAAAGGATTATGCGGGTATTATCCGGGTGCGAAGCCTGGTGGATGCGATGGTGCACCAGCCATTGGATGGGCCGGTGAGCCAGCTGGCGATGGCATATGGCTTTTACGACCAGGCCCATTTTATCAAGACTTTCGGGGCGATCACGCATACTTCTCCCGGTAAATTCCAGGCGGCGGACTTTCTGCTGCAAAACGGAGGTGAGGGCTTTTAGCATTTCCGGAATAACAATTCATTAACAAACTAACCATATAATTAAAAAACCATCCATACCCCGTGAACGAATATATTCTGTAAGTGTGCATGTTATTATAATAAAATCTGTTGTCTTTCGGATAGTTTTCCTCATTGCTTAAAATAGCCATGCAGTCATCTGCCGGGAGATATCGTTTTTCCTTTACCGCGTATCAGTAACCATTTTGACAAAAAACAGGTCGGAGCCAGGCCTGTCATTATCAACTAAATCCCAGCATGAGTGCATCTATCAACGATATTGAATTGCTTGCACAACTGAAATCGGGCAGCGTTTCCGCTTTCCAGTATTTTTATGAGAGTTACCGGCAATGGTTATACGTAACTGCTTATACCATACTGAAAAATGAAACAGAAGCCCAGGAGCTTGTCCAGGATTTCTTCATAGATTTCTGGCAGAAGGATCTGAGTGCGCGGATTGATCTGAGTTCCACAACTTCCCTTAAAAACTTTCTTTTTGTCAGCGTCCGTAACCGCTGTCTGAATAAAATTGCCAAAGATGCCACCCGAAATAAACGTTTAAAAGACATTATACTGCCTGAAACCTACACCATTCCTCAGAGCAGACTAGAGAACAATGAATTAAAAGAGCAGCTGGAAACCGCCATCAGCCAGCTTCCGGAGCGTCAGTCCATGGCATTCAGACTTGCCTACCAGGAAAACAAAACGCGAAAAGAGATAGCCGCCTTCATGGACACCACTGAAGAAACGGTAAAAAAGCAGGTAGCCAACGCGCTGAAAACTTTAAGGGCATCTTTAAAAAAAATCCTTTTTTGATACCCCGCCCAATTAAATAATCGGTTAATAGTGTACATGAACAGCGCAGACGAAATATACAGGCTAATGACGGAAAAGCTGGCGGGAATAATTTCCGCAGCAGATGATCAGTTATTGGAGGAACTTATCGAAGAAGATGCAGTAGTACGAGAGAAATGGGAGCAACTTTCCATGATGCATGTTCCGCCACCTCCCGCCCCCTGGCAGGAAGTGATTGATTTTGTGCAGCCCAAACCGCCTATCTACCGGAGAATACTTCCGTGGGCAGCCGCAGCGGCCGTGATCGCTATCGTGGCACTGACGGTATGGAAACTGGACTTTGTCACCAAACCCAAACATGCTCCTATAGCCAGCATCAATAAGGATGTACTGCTACAGGTCGACGGAGCGCCCACGATTAACCTGACCCAGGCCAGCGGAAGCATCACGATCGGCGGTAAACAGATTCCCATAAAAAATAATACGCTTTATCTCAATGCAGCAGATGACCTTCCCAAAGGCATCCGTTCATTGATAGTACCACATGGCAACAGCTATGAAGTGGCCCTCCCCGACGGGTCCGTAATAACACTTAATGCGGCTACCCAACTGGATTTCCCAGCTTCTTTCAAAGGAAATAACCGGGAAATTACCCTTAATGGGGAAGCCTATCTGAATGTAGCACAGCGTGCCGGGAAACCATTCCTGGTGCATCTTCCCAACAGTACCGTGGAAGTATTGGGTACTACTTTTAATATCAACAGTTATGACAGCAGCCTGGTAAAGGTATCGCTGGTAACGGGTAAAGTGCGGATGAAGGCCGGCAAAAAAGTCGTGATGATGAAACCCGGACAGCAGGCCATTTTCAATAAACAAGCTGCCACCCTCGATACACAACCGTTTAATGCTACCGTTGAACTGGGCTGGCAGAAAGGCCTTTATTGCTTTTCTGATACGCCGATGGACGAAATCTGCCAGGCTATTTTCCGCTGGCATGGCGTTCATGCCGTGCTGGATCGCCCGGACATTGCCAGCAGAACCTTCACCGGCCTGCTGGATAAAACCACACCTATGAGCTTCTTCCTGGAAGGGATCAAAGCGACCACAGGTACTGATTATTATTTTACGGCAGACAGCACCCTGCATTTCAAATAATAGGCAATACAAAGGAAATAACCATGAGTCAACCAGCAACCAAATACCTATTGATCCAACCTGGTGAAAGAATATGTACCAGGTACGAGTGCGTTCCCAGCTACCTCCAATCACAGCTGATCCCGAATGCCAAATGCTTTATCGACAACGATGAAAATGGCGTCATCATTGATCAGCAGATCGAAAAGCATGACCTGTCTATTCATTATCACCTGGTTCAACTGAATGAAGGGGTGGAATTAGCTACCATAGCGCCCGACAAAAGATATATGTCGGCCTGTATTTCGGGTTTTATAGAAAACACCTCCCCCGTTCCCATGAAAATGATGCTGGGGAAAAAAGAAGTAAATACCCAGAACGGAGGCACAGACACCGCTACCATGGTCACTGAAAAGGAATTCGTTGTTAACTTCCACGTGAACCTGCACCTGGGATATGCTAAATATCTGAAAGATGATTATCCCATTTTCAAAACATTGAATACCCGCGAAGCAGATATTACAAAACAACCCTGTCCGAGCATTCCATACCGCCTGAATGAAGTGAATTACCAGATTATGCACCGGATCCGGAGTTGTAAACTGATCGGCGAAGTAGCGGATGTATTTTTCCGGCGCAGCGCCCTGGACTTCTATTTCACGTATCTCCGTTATCTCAAGGCGCCTGCTCCCCTGATGCTGATGGAACAACACCGGCAACAGCTGCGGGAAATAGCCAATTTCATTATTCACCATCCCTCAGAAACAACGGATAAGGAAGATCTGTGCGACCGGTTCCATGTAGCCACAGAGTTCCTGGAAGCTCCTTTTGAACAGGAATTCCTGATCCCCGTGGAAGACCTGATCCTGCAGGAGAAAATGGCAATGGCTTTTAATCTCATCACCGAAACAAGTCATACCCTGTCTCATATTGCCAGCATTGTTAAGTATAACAGCTGGGAAGAACTGAGAATGGTATTTGAAAAATATTATAAAACCAACATTGCAGAATTGCGTAGCGCACAATAACCCCTTACCTGTGGTCACCCGGCGGCGGCTTGTGCTGCTGCTGAGTACCATCGGGCAATTGCTTCAATAATTCCTGTATAAACAGATCAGCCGCCTTTTTACGATAAGTCCCTCTTTGCCAGATGATATAGGCACGGCGTTGTAACTCCTTTCCTTCCAGCGTAATCGCTACCAGGTTTTTCCAGCCACGCAATGCCCGCTCGTTGAGCAGTGTAGCCCAATGTCCTTTTTCCACCAACAGCAAAATAGAATGTACATCATTCATCTCGATCCGGACCGCCGGTTGTATCTTATTTTTCGATAATGCTTCATCCAGCGAATCGCGGGCACTGAATCCCCTCGAAGGAAAGATCATATCTATGTCGGCCAGTCTCGACAGGCTGATCTTCTTCAGTCCTGCCAGCTTGTGCTTCTTCGAAACGGCCATCACCAACCGGGACTGGAACAACTCCTGTGTATCGAAATCTTTATAGGAGGCATCCTGCTGGAAAGCCAGCAGCAGGTCCAGTTCGGAAGCTCTCAGTTTACTTTCCAGCAATTCCGTAGTGCCATATTCCACATAAATACTGATACCTGGGTATTTCACGGGAAAAGTAGTGAGGGCGGGCAACAGGAATGATGTAAACGCATAAGTAACACCAATGCGTAAATCACCACTCAGCATATTCTGCAAATCTTGTATTGCCTGCCGGCCTTTTTCTACATCGAGCAGGATCTGGCGGGCATGGAGCAGGAAAACACCGCCTGCTTCTGTGAGGTGCACATGCTTACCAATACGGTCGAACAGCAACATGCCCAGTTCATTTTCCAATTGCTTGATCTGCTGCGATAAAGTGGATTGCGTAATATACAATGCCTCCGCAGCGGCAGTAAAATGGGCCATTTCAGCGGCTTTCACGAAATACATCAGTTGTCGCAGCTCCATTTATCAATCGTTTTTACCAATGAATATCATTAAAACAATCTATTTAACAAATATACTCCATTGACCGAAATTTGCAGCAGTTTAATGAGAAGACAATCTCCTAAATATGATTTTCAGATGGATGTTTTTCGTGCTTTAAAATCCCGGAATTTCCGGTTATTCTTCTACGGACAATCAGTTTCACTAATAGGTACCTGGATGCAGAAAACGGCGGTATGCTGGCTGGTATACCGGCTCACCAACTCGGCAGTACTGCTTGGAGTAGTGAGTTTTGTGAGCCTGATCCCTTCACTTTTATTATCACCTTACGCGGGCAGTTATATAGACCGGCATAACCGTTACCGGATCCTGATGATCACACAGATCATTTCTATGCTACAGGCAGGCGCTCTGGCACTGATGATCCTTTTGCGCAACTATAATATACCAGGCATTATTTTCCTGTCGCTCGTACAGGGTGTGATCAACGCTTTTGATGTTACCTGCCGGCAGTCGCTCATGGTGGAGATGGTGGAAGACAGGGACGATCTGCCCAATGCGATTGCGCTGAACTCAACAATGGCCAACTTTGCGCGTATAGCGGGTCCGGCGCTGGCTGGGATTATACTGAGTACCTTCGGGGAAGATTTTTGCTTTGTAAGTAACTTCCTCAGCTACGTGCCGGTATTGATTTCGCTGTGGATGATGAAGATTGTGTTGCCACCGGTAATAAAATCCGACCGGAGTATCTGGGCGGAGCTGCGGGAAGGCTTTCATTATATTTCAGGAGATAAAGACCTCTCCTCCCTGTTGCTGATGCTCTCCGCCAGCAGCTTGTTTGTGATTCCATTTAACACGCTGATGCCAGTATTTGCGAAAGACATTTTTCACGGCGATGCGAAGACATTCAGCTGGTTTGAAAGTGCAGCGGGTCTTGGTTCTATTGTGTCGGCTATTTACATGGCTAAACTCAAGGCAGGTAAGGACCTGGTAAAGATCCTCATTACAGCCAGCCTTATATTTTCACTGAGTGTGTTGTTGCTGTCATTGTCAGGATGGCTACCATTAGCGCTGCTGTTTATGATGATGTCCGGTGTAGGTATGATGGCACAAACAGCTTCTATCAATACCTATATTCAAACACATGCCATTCCTGCCATGCGGGCCAGGGCCATCAGTTACTATATCATGGCATTCCAGGGAATTATCCCGGTGGGTAGTCTGCTGACCGGATTACTTGCGCATTTCATAGGCCCGAGGTTAACCGTATTGGTAGCGGGTTTGGCAGGCGTACTGGCTACTGTGGTATTTGTACATTACCGCCGGAAACTGAATGATTCTACGGGAGAAGGAGGCGTGCACACGAGTATGCCAGCGCAAGCAGCTTAGGAATTGCCTCCGGCGACTGTCTGTAAACCAAACAATCGCCGGAGACAATAAGCTACCGGATAACCGCTGCAGGCACTCCTTCGCGGGTAATCTTCACCCGTTTGATATGGCCATTCTTATCAAAATACATTCTTTCAATACAGGTTTCGCGGGAATTCGCTGCTGTCTCTGTGAGCGGGCGACGGTGATATATAATATACCAGCGGTTTTCCTTCGGAACACTGATCACAGAGTGATGGCCCGCGCCATTAGCGATGGTGCCGTCCTGTTCCAGGATTTTATCGATCCTTTTAAAAGGCCCCATGGGAGAATCGGCAATGGCATAGGCTACACTGTAGTCGGGGCCTGTCCACCCACCTTCGGACCACATAAAGTAATATTTCCCGTCTTTTTTAAACATCGTAGGTCCTTCTACATATTTCTCCGGTGTAATTTCCTTAAAGGTAGTCCCATCCGCAAAAGGGATAAAGCCTGTGAAATCGGGTTTTAATTGAGCGATATTGCAATGCCCCCAGCCACCGTAGATGAGATAGTCTTTTCCATCGCTGTCCTGGAATACATACTGATCAATAGGTTGCGCCTTGTTGATAATCTTATCTACCAGGGGTTTACCGAGGTAATCTTTAAACGGGCCAGCAGGATTATCCGCCACAGCCACACCGATACCACCGGTTTCTTCATTGTTCTGAATATCGTTGGCGCCGAAGAACAGGTAATATTTGCCAGCTCTTTCTACAATAGCCGGCGCCCACACAGCGCGTTTTGCCCATTTCACATCAGCTGTATCAAGAATACGTTCATGCTTTGTCCAGTTAACGAGGTCGGGAGAAGAGAATGCGTCAAAGAACACCTGTTTCTCATAGGCCGCAGAATAAGTGGGATAAATCCAATATTCTTTTCCGAAAATAACACCTTCCGGATCTGCGTACCAGCCCGGGAATACGGGGTTTCCGGATAGTTTTTCTTTCTTTTTCTGCTGGGCCATTGTCAGCTGTGTACTTCCTGCCAGTAACAACAGGGCTATCATTCTTTTCATGTAACCAGAATTTTATGAATCGTTAAAAATAATAAAAAACGTTGGTCGTTCTAAGAGATAACAAATTTCTGCTATATTTTTTCACTAATTTTATTGTTCAGAACGGAAATCACATGAAGCGCGGAAAAAAAATAATCAGGCTATTGCTGATCGTCATCGGTATTTTCCTATTGGTGATGGGCGTTGCCGGCGGTATCTTATACAGTCAACAGGAGCGGCTCACCCAAATGGCGGTGAAAGAGCTGAACAAGCAGTTTGCAGGGGAACTGGTGATCACCAAAAGCAGTATCTCCCCTTTCAGCAACTTCCCTTATATATCTATTGCCTTACATGACGTGCGTTTTTTTGCAGATAAAAGAATGAAAGGCGCGCCTTTATACCAGGTGGAACGTTTATACGTAGGCTTTAGCTTACCCGATATCCTGCAGCAGCATTACAATGCGCGGATCATTGTGCTGGCCAACGGGCGCGTGCATGTGGCCCGTTATGCCAATGGCGATGTAGACCTGATCAAGGCGCATGAGTTTAAAAGTACCGGCCCGTCGGCGCCGGCCGACTCCACAGAGGCCATGATGCTGGATCTTAAAAAAATTATCCTGAAGAATATTGACGTTACCTACCTAGATGGTGTGTCCGGTATTCATGTAAACACGCATATTGATAAGATTAAAACTGCTTTCTCCATGGATTCGGCGCGTATCGCCATTGATATGGACAGCAAGCTGGAAATAGACATTACCGGTAAAACTGATACTTCGCTTTTCCGCCATAAACAGCTGCAGTTCAAACTGGCCGCCGTTTACGACAAGCAGAAAAAACAACTGACCTTACCTCCGGGCACCATCCGGCTGGAAGAGGCATCGTTACAGTTGCAGGGAATTGCCAGCGAACGGTATGTAGACCTGAAAGTAAAAGGCGACAAACCCGATATGAACCTCCTGCTGGCAATGGTGCCGGCAGATGTAGCCGCCATGCTGGAAAAGTACCGTCACGACGGCCGCATTTTCTTCGACGGCATCGTAAAAGGCGCTATCGGCAAAGGCGTAATGCCCCTGATGGAATTTAATTTCGGTTGTGAAAATGTATGGTTCCAGAATAAGAAAATAGACCGCAAAGTAGATTCTCTCGGCTTCAAAGGATTTTATACCAACGGCGCCGCCCATAACCTGCAAACTTCCGAACTGCATATTCTGAATTTTAACGCAAAACCGGGAACAGGCGTATTCAAAGGCAACTTTGTAATGAAGAACTTTACCGATCCGCAAATCATCATGCAGTTATATTCTGAACTGAACCTGCGTTTTGTGGGCGAGTTCCTCGGTATAAAAGACCTGGAACAGATCAGTGGTGAAATCAAGCTGAACATGAATTTCCGGGAACTGGTAGACATGCGGATCCCGGAAGAAAGTCTGGCAAAGCTAAAAGAAGGCGTGCAGAGCGAACTGACGGTTAAAAACCTGGAATTCCGTATTCCCGGTTATCACCTGCCGGTGCGTAATATGAATGTGCATGCAATGATTCAGCAAGGCAGACTACAACTGGATTCCATTGCTTTTCGTATAGGCAGCTCCGATATCCTGGCCCAGGGCGCCATCAGCGATGTGCCGGCCTTATTCCACGCGCAGGACAAACCCGTAGCAGTGAATTTCAGCGCATCCAGCAAGCGTTTACAACTGGGTGAATTGTATAAGTTTGATTCCACCCACCCTATTCTCTCCAAAGAAGTAATTACCGGTTTTAACATAGGGCTTGCCTTTGAAACATCCGTTAAAGAATTATTACATCCAAATCCTTTACCTAAAGGGACCTTTAAAGTGGAGAAGCTGTATGCAAAGTTCCAGCAATATCCGCATGCGCTGCATGATTTCAACGCTGCAGTGATCATCAACGACACCAGTCTGCGGGTACCCAATTTCAGCGGCAACATCGACAGCAGTGGTTTCGCGTTTAAAGGCAGGTTAAATAATTATCTCATCTGGTTCGATAAAATCAAAAAAGGAAATACCGAAGTAGCCTTTGACTTTAAATCCAGCCGCCTGGCGGTGAATGACCTGGTGAGTGAACGTGGCCATAAATTCATCCCGCAGGGATATTGGTATGAAGAAGCGAATAATGTATGGTTACGGACAAAAATGAATATTAAATACGATACGGTATTCAAAAAAATAGACGCAAAAATTGCCAACATCAGTGGTACACTGAAACAACATCCCATCAACATAGAAAACATTACCGGCAGGATACGCTACGGTAATAACCGTTTTATTGTGATAGATACGCTGACCGGTAAAGTCGGGCGCACCGACTTTGACCTGAACATGCGCTATGCCGTAGGTCAACGGAAAAACAAAGAAAAGAAAACGAACTATTTCCGGTTTAAATCCAATATGCTGGATATCGATGAACTGATGAACTACGATTTCAGCGAACACCCGGTGGCTACAGCGGCGCCGGTACGCCGTACCACGGTCAGGGAAAATGATTCACTGCATGCGGCAGGATTTAATGTGTTTAATATTCCGTTTTCTGAATTCGAAGCACAGGTGGATGTGAAAAAAGTGAAGTACAAAAAGCTGTGGTTGAAAAACCTCCTGGCGAATGTGCATATGCGGGAAGACCGCAAAATCAAAGTGGATACCATCGCCATGAATGTAGCTGGTGGCCACGTGGCCATGCGGGGTATGTTTAATGCAGCGGATCCGCAGAAGCTGTATTTTAAGAATGGTATTTATGTGAAGAACGTGGATCTGTCAAAACTGCTGATCAAATTTGATAATTTCGGGCAGGACTTTATGCTGAACAACAACCTGCAAGGCACGTTGAGCGGGCATATCAAAAGTAATATCCGTATGCATCCCGATCTGACGCCGGTGCTGAGTGAAACCGAGTCGCAGATGGATATTGAAATCTCCAATGGCACACTGTTGGATTTTGGTCCGATGCAGGCGATGGCAGGCTATTTCAAGGATAAAAACCTGCGCATGGTACGTTTTGACACCCTGCGTAATAAGTTATCGCTGAAAAACGGGATGCTGGAAATTCCCAACATGAACATCAATTCTTCCCTTGGTTATATTGAAGTTTCCGGGAACCAGTCGCTCGATATGAGCATGAACTACTACCTCCGTATTCCGATGAAAATGGTCACCCAGGTCGGCTTCCGTGCTCTTTTCGGCAAGAAGCAGGAAGAGGTGGATATCGACCAGGTAGATGCCATTGAATACCGGGATAAGGATAAAAAAGTACGTTTCATGAACCTGAATATTTCAGGCACGCCTGATAAATACAAGATTGCTTTAAAGAAAGCGAAGAAAACGACGTAGTATCACGGCATTACTGCTGCTCTGCAGCCAACGATATATGCCGTTCTCTGTTGTGCTTCTACCTCACTGGCGGGACTTTCCCGGAGTTCATTTCCTGTATATTTTTTATATAACGGGGAGATGGCATCCGCTGTAAACTGCACCTGTTCTACGCTTTCCACCTCACCTGGAATGAGTGCGCCAAACCAATGATCGTCCGGTTGTTGTTTCCATGTAACCAGGGTGAGCAGAGCGCCGCCCGGGTATTGGCTACCTCCTTTTCTGGCGGTATTGACGGCGGTTTCATTCCCATACAGGGTACACATGGTTTTGCTTCCGGTTTGAATGGTACTGGTAATGACTTTCCACTCATGCGGCCGCAGCAGCACCGTATCGTGCAGGGAAGCGGCGGTATTGATACGGGCTACTTTATGCGGACTGCAACTAAACAGGAGTATGTTGACTGATAAAAAGAGTATATACTTCATCGTTATTTATTTGAAAGTTGAAGCGGAGTGGTAAATACGAAATCGTTGTCTTTCATTGGCTGGTGGCAGTTAACGCACTCCATGGTAAACAATTCATTTTTACCATATGGTTTAAGCTGCATTCCTTTCCAGCGCGCCCATCCCCATCCTTTGGTGGCAGCGTATTTGCGGCTGTCTTTAATCATAAATTCCACCTGTTTGAATTCTCCGGTAGTGATATTTCCGGCTGAATCGACAAGTTCATCCCAGGCAATTTTTGCAAAGGTGGCGCCATCGGGCCAGGGATTGGTATGACCCTCCCGGATCGCTTTTACCGCGACATCATTCCCGGTAATGATGCGCATGGTACCGTTATCGAGCCGTTGAGTAGTGCTGATGGGTTCCCAGTTTTTATATTCCGGTAAAAATGCGATGCCGTTTGGAGCAGGTGGAATGTTCTTCCCTGTTTCCGATGGTTGCCAGGCGGCATATTGCGCGTTGGCCACGGCAACTTTGTGGCTATCCGGCCTGGCGGAAATAAACTGGGTACTCAGGTACCTGTTCAGTACGGCGAGATCCTCGTTGGTGAGCCGGGCGGAAGGATGCAGCATCACATATTGCGGCAGGGGCATTTCTTTAAAAGTGGCCTGGTTAAGGCATTCAAACAGCTTGGCATTCTGCTGGTCTTTGGGAAGACTGTCCCACGCCGAAAAGTTCAGCACCTTGCGGGCATCTCTGATGTCGTTGGCCACCAGCCAGATGGCGGGTGAAATCTGATCGAACCAGGCGAGGTGCACTTCGTTGGAATGGCAATCGTAGCAGGCTTTGCGTAAAACGGCTTCCACATCGGCCGGAACATCCGGCCGGCCTGTAGCCGGTGGATTGGGAATATGCGGCCTGATAAACTGTATCCCTATAAAGGCGATCAGGAGAATACCTAAAACCGTTTTCCAGGTCCTGTTGCGTTTCATGATGATGTTGTTTATATTTATAAGCTTCGTTTACATAACAATGAACCGGCCACTTGGTTGTTCAATTCCGGACATTCTTTCTTTAAAAACGAACAGGCGGAATTACTTTAGTAGTTGGTAATCAATATATCATCCCATGGCATTATCTTGGTTCACGGTCATTGTACTATCTCAATTGTACCTGCTATGATGTTACAAAACTATTTGAAGGTTACGTTCAGAAATCTCTGGAAAAACAAGACTTACAGTTTCCTGAACATTTTCGGGTTAGCTATCGGGTTAGCCTGTGCCGGAGTCATCTTCCTGTGGGTAGAGGACGAAGTTACTTACAACAGCAACCAGGCAAAGAAAGATCACGTTTACCAGGTAATGGAACATTGGAATTACGACGGTAACATCCGTACCTTTTCCTCTACTCCCGCCCCGCTGGCGGAGGCGATGAAATCGGACATACCGGGCATCAGGCAAACCTGCCGCATGTCGGAAGACGGCGCCAGCAAGCTGTTTAGCCAGGGGGATAAAAAGATGTATGCGAATGGTGTGTTTGCGGATGCTGCTATCTTCGATATTTTCACATTCCCCTTCAAGGAAGGAAGTGCAGCTACTGCATTTCCGCAATTATATTCCATTGTGCTTACGGCAAAAACAGCCCGGAACTTTTTTGGCAGGGATCATAACGTGATCGGGCAAACTATCATCATCGATAACCAGCAACCATATGTGGTATCCGGTGTACTGGAAGATATTCCGGAGAATTCCAGCATCAGGTTTCAGTGGGTGGCGCCTTTCGAGATCTACTATAACCAGACGCCTTATCTGAAAAACTGGGGCGCCAATTCAGTGAGCACTTTTGCAGAACTCACGCCACAGGCAGATGTAGCGGCTGTCAACAACAAATTAAAGAACTTCATCAATGAACATAATCCCGGCTCCATCAACCAGGCGTTCCTGTTCGGGATGAAAGACTGGCGGCTGCGGGATCAGTTCAATAATGGCGTACAAAGTGGGGGCCGCATTGAATATGTGCGGTTATTTTCGCTCATCGCCTGGATCATCTTATTTATTGCCTGTATCAACTTTATGAACCTGGCCACTGCCCGCAGTGAGAAGCGTTCCAAAGAAGTTGGCATCCGCAAAGTGATGGGAGCTGGAAAAGATAAGCTGATTATACAGTTTATCAGTGAGGCCTTACTGATGTCGCTGCTGGCAGCGGTATTGGCTGTGGTATTGCTGTTATTGGTATTACCGGCATTCAATGCCATTGTAAACAAGCACCTGACTATAGGACTGGACAGGCCCATGCATATAGGCGGCCTGCTATTCATTACGCTGATCTCCGGGGTACTGGCAGGTAGTTATCCGTCGTTATACCTTTCCTCCTTCAATCCTGTATTTGTATTGAAGGGAATCCGGGCTAAGACCGGCAGTGCTACTTTTATCCGCAAGGGCCTGGTAGTGGCGCAATTCAGCGTATCTATCACCCTGATCATCTGCACTGCTATTATCTATCAGCAGATACAGCATGTAAAACAGCGCAATCTGGGTTTTAATAAAGAAAACCTGATTTCCATGGACATCCAGGGAAATATGAAGCAAAATTTTGCAGCTATCAAAACCGCTTTGCTGGCTACGGATGTTGTAGAAAATGTTGCATTGGCAGATCATGGCGCTATTTACAGCGGCAATAATACCAACGATCTTTTCTGGGAGGGTAAGCCGGCCAGCGAGAATTACCTGATATCGCAACGTATGGTGAGCCCGGAGTTTATTAATACCACCGGAATGAAGATTGTAGCTGGCAGTGATTTCAAACCGGTAACCGCTGCCAACGGCACAGATGTACTTATTACGGAATCCTTGGAAAAGCTGATGGGTAAAGGAAGTGCGGTGGGAAAAATCATTAATACTCCGCTGGATAAAGACTCCACCGTACATTCCCGGGTCGTGGGCGTAGTGAAAGATTATGTGTATGGTAATATGTATGGTACACCCGACCCCGTGATATTTTATTGTATCCCCGAAGATCCGTCGCTGATGTATGTGCGGATGAATGCGGGAGCGGATAAAGAAGCCGGGCTTCGCAAAATTGGCGATGTCATGAAAGTTTACAACCCTGCCTATCCTTTCTCCTACCGCTTTGTAGACGACCAGTTTAACGCCATGTTCAGCAATGAAACACTGATGCAGCAATTATCCCGTTTATTTGCCACGCTGGCCATCCTGATCAGCTGCCTGGGTTTATTCGGGCTGGCCGCTTACACTGCGGAGCGGCGTACCAAAGAAATCGGTATCCGCAAGGTGCTGGGCGCCAGCGTGAGTGGGATTACGCGGTTGCTATCGGCCGACTTCCTCAAGCTGGTAGGTATCGCTTCCCTGATTGCGTTCCCGGTGGCCTGGTACACCATGGATCAATGGTTACAAAAATTCCCTTACCGGGTGAGCATTCATTACTGGGTGTTTCTGCTGGCAGGAATAGCAGCAATGCTCATTGCGTTAACGACCATCAGCTTCCAGAGTATTAAGGCCGCGCTGATGAATCCGGTGAAGAGTCTGAAAGCAGAATAGGTTTGCATTCAATATAAAATGGGGGCTGTTTTCTTACGGGAAGCAGCCCTCTTTTTGCGGACATTTGTTTACTTACTACTAAGTAAGTATATTTGTGCGGCAAATGGCAGCAAACATGTCAGAAACAAGGGATAAAATAGTGGCCATGGCGGATCGCCTGGTAAGAACACAGGGATTTAATGCTTTTAGTTATAAGGATATTGCCGCTCCGCTGGAGATAAAAAACGCGGCGGTACATTATCATTTTCCGGCGAAAGCCGACCTGGGTATAGAAGTAGTAGAACAGGAAATTGAAAAGTTCCGTTCACAGACCAGCCGTTGGAAAAAGTTGCCGGAAGATGAACAGGTGGTAAAACTGACGGAAGTATTCCGCAGACATAGCCAGGAAGGCAACATCTGCCTGATGGGCTCACTGGCGCCGGATTTCAGGACGCTATCGCCCGCCATGCAGGCAAAGGTGCTGGAAATGGCCAATGCGATTATCGACTGGCTTACACAATGCCTTGAACAGGGCAGAAAACAGGGACGTCTTCACTTTAAGGGCACCGCACATACGCGGGCACTGATCATCATATCCAATTTACAGGCTTCCCTTCTATTATCGAGGGTAATAGGCTCATCGGCAATTCGTGATATAACGGAACAACTGCTGGCTGACCTGAGGCAAAAATAAAAAACTATGAAAAGAGTTGTCATAACAGGAATGGGTACAGTATCTCCGATCGGTAACAACGTTACTGATTTCTGGAACAATCTTGTAAGCGGTAAAAGCGGTGCAGCCACTATTACACATTTTGATGCAAGCCGTTTCCGTACGCAGTTTGCGCATGAGTTAAAAGGCTTTGATGCCGGCACTCTGCTCGATAAAGCAGAAGTACGCAAAACCGATCCGTTTACGCAATACGCACTGGTAGCGGCGCACCAGGCTATCCAGGATTCCGGGCTTGATTTTACAAAGATGGATCCATTCGATACCGGTGTGATCTGGGGCTCCGGGCAGGGCGGTATGCAAACATTTGAAGAACAGGTAACAGAGTATGTGACCGGAGATTTTAATCCCCGCTTCAGTCCTTATTTCGTGCCCAAGCTGATCACCAATATGGCTTCCGGCATGATTTCCATCAAGTACGGACTGATGGGCATCAATTACACCACCGTTTCTGCCTGCGCCACTTCCAATACCGCTATCATGGATGCATTTACGTATATCCGTCTGGGTAAGGCGAAGGTGATTGTCACCGGTGGCTCAGAAGCCCCTATCACACCGGCTTCCGTAGGTGGTTTCTGTGCCATGAAGGCAATGTCGGTACGCAATGATGATCCAACAAAAGCATCCCGTCCTTTTGACGTGGACCGTGATGGTTTTGTAATGGGCGAAGGCGCCGGCGCACTGATCCTGGAAGAATATGAACATGCCAGGGCAAGAGGCGCTTATATTTATGCAGAAGTAGCCGGCGCGTCGATGACTGCTGATGCGTATCACATGACCGCCACACATCCGGAAGGACTGGGCGCCTTAAGGGCCATGCAACAGGCACTGGAAGACGGTGAATTGAATGCCACTTCCGTAGATTACCTGAATGCACATGCCACTTCTACACCAGTAGGCGATCTGAGTGAGATTGCCGCCATCGGTAAAATGTTTGGAACCAATCCCGCTCATCTGCACATCAGCGCTACCAAATCCATGACTGGTCACTTATTGGGTGCTGCAGGGGCCATAGAAGCCATTACCAGCATCATGAGCATGGAAAAAAGTATCATCCCTCCTACTATCAACACACAGCAACTGGACCCGGCTATTCCAGCCGGATTGCAGATTGTGCTGGGAACAGCGATAGATAAAAAGGTGAACGTGGCCATGAGCAATACCTTCGGTTTCGGAGGGCATAATGGCATTGTCGTTTTCCGTAAAATATAAATACCATTGCCCGGGCATTTTTCGGGAGATCTCTGCGAAGAGAAACCACCGGTGCCCGGGTATAGTATCATTGTTTTTATCCCACCAATTCCCTGCTCTGTCACATTTTTTAACCCCTGCATCACAAGCTGCATAAAACCCGATGGAATAATTTCATCTTACCGGAAATAACATGCTGGTATGAAAAAACTATCCCTCGCTGCCCTTGCTATCTGTCTATGTTTCCTTGTAAATGCGCAATCCGGACAGATGCTGGTGTCTTTTGGAACACCCGATAGCCTTTACTCCAACACGCTGAAAGAGAACCGGCCGCTATGGATCTATACTCCTCCTGCTGATACCGCCTATTTCAGTAAACCTGCTTACCCTGTATTGTATGTACTCGATGGAGATTTCCATTTCTCTTCATTGCAGTCAATGATTTTTCAGCTAAGTACCAGCAACGGTAACACGGCCCTACCCAAAATGATTATTGTTGGCATTCCTAATACTAATAATCACCGGAACAGGGATTTAACTCCGTCTGCCGATGCCAGGGATCCGCATTCTGGCGGCGGAGAAGCCTTTACGGCATTCCTTGGTAAAGAGCTGATCCCTTATATCGATAAAAAATATGCGACAGCACCATTCCGCGTACTGATCGGTCATTCACTGGGTGGCCTGCTGGTGGTAAATACCTTATTGCATCATCCCGGCCTGTTCAATGGCTACATCGCTATTGACCCGAGCATTTTCTGGAACAACAGCAATGTGTTGGCAAACATACAACAGCAGTTATCACATTCCTATCAAAACAAAAGCTTCTACCTGGGAGTGGCACATACCATGAAACCCGGTCTGGATACCATACAGGTAAGGAAAGATACTTACATGGGCTCCCTTCATACCAGTGCCATCCTCCAATTAGCAGATGAGATAAGGGCTTTCCCGGGCAACCAACTAAGATGGAAATACAAATATTATGAAGACGACGATCATAACTCCATTCCCTTTATAGCTGAATACGACGGACTACGGTATATATTCCCGCATCACCGCTTCCCTACCTATCTCTATACAGACAACAGTTGCCCGGCCGATTCCCTGCAAGCACTGATCAACACACACTTTCAGCAGTTATCAAATGAAATGGGTTACCGTGTACGCCCCGATGAAGCTACCATGAATGAATTTGGTTACCGCAACCTGCAGGATCAAAATTTTGAAAAGGCGAAAATGTTTTTCCAGCTGAACATTGATTATTACCCGGAAAACTTTAATCCTTATGATAGCATGGGTGATTACTACCTCGCTGTGAAAGATACGGCGCGGGCCAACATCTTCTGGAAAAAAGCATTGGCCCGCAGGAGTACTGCAGAGATCAGGGAGAAGGTCGCCCTGGTAAACGCCGGAAAATAATTTTCCAGGATCCATAGGGGTCAGCAGGGGTCATGGTGTCTTCCTTCAAAGGTTTCAAAAACACCTGACTCATGACTCAACAACAACTGCAACATTCAACTAAGCAACAAAAGAATGGATATACCTGTCTGCTCATTTTATTATTCGCATTCGCACCTGTACATCAGCTGTGGGCTCAACTGGGCGCCACTTCGCTGAGTGGACCAGGTATCGGTATCAGTGTAGATTATTTACCGGCATCACGTTATATCCGGCCGGAAGACAGTGTAAAAACGAATTCGACTACCTCCCAGCAGCGTTATAATTTCGCGGCCGCCTTTATGCTCAGCAACCGGGTGGATACCGCCACCGGTAAGGTCCGGAACTGGGGACTGGCAGTATCTGGCAGCTACACAAAACTGCAGAACAAAGACTATGAACATTCGCTGCTACCCGAAGAGTTACTGAGTACACAACTGGTATTAACACATTACCGCAGTCTGCATAACCGTTGGGGAATGCTGAGCCTCTTGTCTGTAGGGCTTTACACCGATATGGAGAAAATGGATATGGAAGATATTTTTATTAATGGCGGCGTTTTATTTATCAAACAACATAACCGTCACTTCTCCTATGGTATAGGCGCCATGCTGACCAATAGCTTTGGTACACCGATGGTGCTGCCGGCTTTACTGGTTAAATGGCAAACAGACAGCAAATTCAAGATAGATATTAATTTCCCGGAGAAACTGAGTGTATCCAAACGGATGAACAGTCAGACCGATCTGGCGCTGGCCTTCCGTATGCGCGGTTCCTCCTATGATGTAGAAAATGGTCCGGATAAAAAGCGGCTCATGGGCTATTCGGAGATGAGCCTGGGCCTGGAGAATACCTGGCACCTGAATAAACATATCGATTTTGTTGCCTCCGGCGGAAGCATTCTTTACAGCGGATTTACTTTCCAGAACAAGAAATTATCTGAGATGTTTTCAGACAAACCGATGCATAGGATGGCCACGAATTACTTTTTCAGTGGTGGTTTGCGCTGGAATTTTCAGGCGAGGAAGTAAAAAAGATAATTACCTTCGGCGGCATATCAACTGCTATCAGCCTATGCCCTTTACTATTTCTTTCGATCTGGATGATACCCTGATACCTGGCGTTAAACGCTTTCCCGTAGAACGCAGAGGACTCTGGCAACAGCTGCTCGCGAAAGAGTCCCTGAGAAAAGGTACCATCCACCTGATGAAGGCGCTAAAGGAGAGAAAGATCCGGGTATTTATTTATACCACCTCTTACAGGTCGCCCTCCTATATCAGGCGATTATTTTTCTCTTACGGTATTTTTCCGGAAAAGATCATCAATAAAGAAATACACGATAAAACACTCGGTGAGCGCGGCAACCGGATTTCCAAATATCCACCGGCATTTAATATCGACTGGCATATCGATGATTCACCCGGAGTGGCCATTGAAGGTGAACGATATCAATTTAAAACGATTATTGTTTCGGAAGATGATGCCGATTGGGGGAATACTATATTAAGTCAACTGGTCGGTTAGTTAACATGTCACCTGTCCACATCGTAAACAGGTGACATGTTATATCTTTATCTCACTTCATAAGGAGGCTGCGCTGGCGCCTTATAAGGCTTTGTCTGTAACAAACTCTTGATTTCAGTAATGGCACGTTCGATCTGCGGATCAATTCCTTTTGCCATATCACCGAGGTTTTCATCTACCGGGATATCGGGATCTACACCATGTCCTTCCTTGAACCAGGTACCATCGCTGTTGAACATACGGAAAGAAGGTACGGTAATAACGCCGCCATCAATAAGGCCGGGCGTATTGCTGATACCGATCAATCCGCCCCAGGTACGGGTTCCGATAATAGGTCCCAGTCCTGTTTTGCGGAAATAATCCGGGAAGGCGTCACCACCGGAGCCGCTCCATCCGTTGATGAGCATTACTTTGGGCCCGAAATTCGCATATTGCGGCCATTGCGAGGGAGTGCCATTGCGGGTAGCCCAGTACGACAGTGGTTTGCGGTTCAGCATTTCAATGAAGCGATCAGGTATTTGTCCCCCGTTATTGAAGCGTTCATCAATCACCAGGGCGGCTTTGTCCCATTGTCCGTTGAACTGGCGGATAAGCTCATCCTGTCCGTCGATACCGGTGCTGGGAACAAAGATGTAACCTACCTGGTTATTGGTGGCCTCTGCAATGTGTTTGCGGTTACTCTCAATCCAGGCCAGGTGGCGCAACCGGTATTCGCTTCCGATGGTTTTTACGATGGCTGTTTTCGCGCCATCCAATGATGGCCGGTTATTCCAGGTAAGCTCCACTACTTTTCCGGCGAGCGACTGGAAGACACTGTAGGGCTCCTGTGCCGTGGTTACCGGTACACCATTTACCGCAAGGATGTAATCTCCTTCATGGATATTCACGCCCGGTTCATCCAGCGGGTTGCGGGCTTCCGCATTCCAGGGCGCCCCACGGATGATACGTTTAATTTTGTAGTATGGACCATCTGCCTGCCAATCCACCCCGAGATAGCCCACACTTTCATGCTTGCTGTCTTCCACGTCTCCTCCGAAGTTGTAGGTGTGGGATGCATTCATTTCACCAAGCATTTCATTAATCACGAAGCTTACTTCTTCACGGGTGCGTGCGCCGTCCAGCAGGTGTGCGTACTTCACTTTAACGTCGTTCCAGTTCACACCATGCATATTAGGATCATAGAAGAAATCCCTTTCCAGCCGCCAGGTATCCATGAAGAGTTGTTTCCATTCTTCTACCGGATTAACGGTCATCTCCATTTCTTCCACGCGCATGGAGGTGTCTATTTTCTGGTTTTCGGCTACGTCGATCACACCGAACGGACCGCTGTTAACCAGTATTTTATTGCCGTCGGCAGAGAGTTCATACTGACCGGCGTTCTTGATGATATTCTTCACCTGTTTGGTGGCCACATCGTAGTACTGCAGGTTCGCTTCACCGGCGCCGTCTTCTTCATCCGGCGGGATATTACTGAGAAACAGGATCTTTCCTTTCGTGGCGCCGAGGCGACTGTAATTACCGGCGGGCACTGGCAGGAGGATCAACCGGGCCTCCATATTTTCCAGGTCTATCGTTGTGTCGTCTTTCTTCGCGGCCGGTTTCTCTTTTTTGTCTTTTCCTTTTTCTTTGGCAGGTTTGGCGGGTTCTTTCTTTTCGTCTTTCACTTCCACTGCATCGTTGCGGGTAGCCAGCAGGGATGGTGTTTCTTTTTGCAGACCGATTACGCCCACCAGGGTGCTGTTGGCATAGATAAAGGTATTATCAATGCTGCTGTAGGTGGGTTTGAATGATTGATTGGTAAGCACGTAGAGATATTTTCCTTCTTCATCAAACACGGGCCGGCTCACGTCGTAGAAACCGCTGGTCACCTGGTGTCGCTGGTTGTTTTTTGTATCGAAGAGGAATACTGCTTCATGCCCATTTTCCATATCACGGCTGTAAGTAATCCAACGGCTGTCGGGTGTCCAGCTGAAGCGGAAGCCTTCCAGTACGTCGGGGGAATAGTGCAGGGCTTTATCCACCGCAGTAGTTTTACCTGTAGCAATATCCAGTACCCATATTTTCAGGTCCTGGTCAATAAAGACGAGTTGTTTGCTATCGGGCGACCAATACGGGCGATAGCGGAAGCCCGCGCCGTAGCGGGTGATCTGTCTGGCCTCATTTTCTTTGCCGGCAGTGGCTATCCAGAGTTCATAGTCGCCGGATTTATCGCTCCACCAGGCGATGCTTTTACCATCGGGCGACCAAACGGGATAGCGTTCGGCCACTCCGCTGGTACGGGTAAGATCTTTTACGTAGCCATTGATGGCAGGAACGGAAAACACATCGCCACGGGCGCTGATAAGGGCGCGCTGGCCATCGGGGCTGAGGGAGGTAGACTGGATATACTTCACAGTACGTATGGTACGCGGCTTCAGTGCAGCCAGATCAGTGGTGATATTGACCTTTACCTCCGTGGGTTGTTGTGTGGCGAGCGACAGCACAAATATTTTACCGTTGGCTTCATACACGATGTCGTCGGGTCCCATAGAGGGGAAGTGAACATCATAGTCTTTGTAGCTGGTAATCTGTTCGTATGTTTTCGCATTCGTATCGTAGCGCCAGAGGTTCATTCTTTTCTCCGTGCCCCGGTCGGACAGGAAATAGATATAATTTTTGAACCACATGGGAAACTCGTCGCCTGCTTCACTTTTAGCGGAGATATTTTCTGACAGCTGGGTATTGAAATCGAAAACATGAATGTCGGCTTTCATGCCACCACGGTATCGTTTCCAGTTACGGAAGCTTTGTGACCGCGTGGTGAGCGCCATTTTAGCGCCATCGGGCGAGTAGCTCCCAAATTCGGCGTAGGCCAGTGGCAGTTTGGTAGCAGCGCCGCCGGTTTCCGGGATGGTATAGAACTGGTTAAAGCGCTCTTTGGTGCTTTCCCTTCCGGAGGCAAAGAGCACCTGTTTACCGTCCGGAGTCCAGTCGACCACCCTGTCGGAGCCGCCATAATTGGTAAGCCGGAGTGGTACACCACCGGCTACCGGCAATACATATACGTCGGTGTTACCGTCGTAATTGGCACTGAAAGCCAGTTTAGCCCCATCTGGTGAAAATTTCGGAAATGTTTCTACCCCTGGTGGGGAGATCAATTTAATGGCAGTGCCACCGGTTTTCGGAACAATCCAGATATCATTCGCATAGGAGAATGCAATCTGTGACCGGGAAACATCAGGATAGCGGAACAAGCCGGCGTCTACCTGTGCAATTGCCTGTTTTCCTGCCATGGCGGCCAGGAAGACCAGGGCGGTTTTCTTCATCATAAGCTTTTAGATTTTTGAACGGGTCCACTTCAGGGGGTTCATTTTTTGTTGCGGATAATAAAACGGATTTGCTAATCTAGCGAAATATAGGGAGACAATAATTACCGCTGCACACAAATAAATACGGCATCCGGAGGGTTATTTGAAGATGTGTAAAAAATATAGAATAGCCGCTACAGGGAGTCCTGGGTCAAAATAATGAAATCCCGCCGCAGTGCTGCTTTATATTTCCGGTCTCTTACGCAAAAAAAGCCGATCTTTGTGGAGTATCAAAATTTATACATAAATATGGCTAGATCCCAGGAAACAGTTGGTAAAAAGGAAAAAGAAAAGAAAAAGGCAAAACAAAGACAGGACAAGCAGGAAAGAAAGGAAGAGAGGAAGCAAAACAGTGGTAAAGGAAAGAGTCTGGAAGATATGATGGCTTACATTGATGAGAATGGTAATATCTCCTCTACTCCTCCAGATCCCAGCAGGAAAAAAGAGATCAATGTGGAAGATATTCAGCTCGGACCAGGCAGACAATTGCCAGAGGAACCGGCAGAACTGATCCGCAGAGGTGTCGTGAAGTTTTTCAACGAGTCCAAAGGTTACGGGTTTATCATCGATCAGCAGACGCAGGACAGCGTGTTCGTTCACATCAATCAGCTGACCGAACCTATTAAAGAAAAAGATAAGGTAACTTTTGAAGTGGAAAGAGGACAGAAAGGTCCAAGTGCGGTAAATGTTAAGAAAGAAGTAAAAGGCTAAACGGAAGTAAGGTCTGGCCTTTTTGAAATAATAAAATCTGAGCGGTTATTGATAATCGCTCATTTTTGTGCGTGGTAAGGTGGTGATGCCATACCATCTGCTTTAAAAGTATCACAACGTGCAAAACCCGCTGAAAAAACTACTCAAACGTCCCATCATCTGGCTCTCCAACCGTTTCTCCTCTCAGCCGGACAAAACCAAGGTATTTTCTTCTTTATCGGAATTGCAGGAGGCTATTCTGAAAGGCAACAAACACAAAGGCGTTACCATCCCCTTTCATTACGAGCATGCGCGTTTTATCATCTTCTCCGACCAGCATAAGGGAGGTAAAGATGGCGCAGACGATTTCATGGCTGCAGAGGCCAATTATGTAGGGGCATTGCGATATTACTATGATAAACAGTTCACCTTTATTAACCTGGGTGATTGTGAAGAGTTGTGGGAATCCACACCCGCAGTAGTGATCCGTGAAAACCAGACCTCATTACGGGAAGAAGCCCGTTTTCTGCAACAGCAGCGGTACTACCGCGTATTTGGCAATCATGACCTGGAGTGGCATTATGCGGTTCCCCGGCAACAGTTTCTGAAAGATATTTTCGGCAAACGCCTGAAAGTATACGAAGGCCTCATATTGCAAACACGTTACCAGGAGCAGGATTACCGGATATACCTGACGCATGGCCACCAGGGCGATCTGCGCAGTGATGGAAACCCTTTCAGCAAATGTTTTGTAGCAGCTGTATGGACACCGGTGCAGCGTTTTTTTGATATCCGTGTGGATACCCTTTCCGACTCCTTTGATCTGGCAGACCGGCACAATATCATCATGTATGAATGGAGCCGGCAATATGAAAAAACGTTCCTGATATCGGGACATACGCATAAACCGGTGTTTGCATCCCTGGATCATATAGACCGGCTGACAAAGCAGCTGGAAAGAGCCCGCAGCCTGGGAGATACGGGGCAGGTTGACATCTTACAAAAAGCATTGGCAGCAAGACAGGCAGAATATGCAGGTAAACAGTTTGTAAAAACAATGGCGCATCCCTCCTATTTCAACACCGGCTGCTGCTGTTTCAGCGATGGCGATATTACCGGTATTGAAATAGCAGATGGATTTATCAGGCTGATCAAATGGAAAAAAGAAAACGGGGCGCCTTCCCGTATAGTGCTGGAAGAATCGCCCCTGTATTATCTGTTTGATCAGATGAGCTGATCGGCGGTTTGTTTGATGGCTGCCGGTTGCTGCGCCTGTTGCGCCTCCTTCAGAAAAGCCGCTTTTACTACTTTCGCGGTTTTATGATCGCCGGTATGGCTCCATCCCGGCGGCATTACAACATACAGCAGTTTATTCTTTATCCCCGGCGCATGGCGCATGTCTTTCCAGAGTCCGTACAATTCTCCGAAATATACATCCAGGAAACTATTGGGATTCATTTCCCTGGAGATTCCATACTCAATCTGCATTTCCCGTTTTTCATGCTGGAAGGTACCGAATACCTTATCCCAGATGTTCAACAGGTTACAGAAATTCGTATCCATGTACAACGGGTTTTTAGCGTGATGTACACGGTGATGGGAAGGTGTAAGAATAATTTTATTCAGGAAGCCAAGGCGTCCGTCTTTGATAAGATTTTCACCGACATGGATAAACGAACCCCAGGTACCATCTATAAACATGATGATGAAAAGCAGCGGCGGATTAACTCCCATGAGAATACAGATACTGGTTCTGATCACATCCGCATAAGGTGCTTCGAGAAAAAAGTGCGCATAGGTAACCGACAGATTCATCGTTTGCGGAGCATGATGGGTAGAGTGCAGGCACCAGAATAAGCGGACCTTATGACCAAAATAATGGTAAATGAAATGTGAGAATTCCCAGATCACATACCCGTAAATAAACCAGTACCATTTCAACGATGTGTTGAACAGCGCGTATTTCTCCAGCAGACCGATACAGAAAGCCACCATCGCAATAGAAAGAAAGCGGGATATGAACCGGTTAGCCACAAAAATCAGGAAAGGCATCTTATAGTCTTCTATCTTAAACTTCTTATAGAAAATGGCCCTGCAAATCTCCAGCAGCAGCAGGAAAGGCACCAGCGGTGAGATAACAGAGAAAATTCCGTTTAAGGTGAGCAGGACTTTGTAGTTGCCCGTTTTGCACACTTCTATCAATTGTGAAATACCCAGGAATCCGATGATTTCCTGGAATAAAGTCTGAATAACTTCCATAACGCACTTATTTAAGATCGGTTTGTACGTACAAAATACAACTTTGTACGTACAAAGTAAAGAAAATACCCAATTTTTTAGTCCATTATGGAAGAGGCTGACAAACTCAGGATTTTATAAAGTTCGCTATCGGAGTAATGAGTGCCGGGGATATAGGTAAAGGTTTGCCATCCGGATAGGTTGTTTCTGCTTCATTTTTGCCGGCGTGCGACATCCCGGGAATCAGGATTAACTGCGCGTCTGGTTTACAATGCTGCAGCAACGTGGCCTGTGCCGGAGGCACCTGCATATCTGCGGTCCCGTTCAGAATCAGCACGGGCATAGTGACGGTCTTCATCAGGGTGCAGGGATCAAAGCGAAAGGTGCTTTTCCAGAAAGCATAAAGAGACGGATTAAAGAGCGTGTTCAACGCGGCCGGCACATTGGCAGGATCATTTCCGTTGCGCAAGGCGGTCAGGATATCCGGCAACTGCTGATACAGCGACTTATCCAGCCTGGATTTCAATTGTGCCAGCAGCAACTGATCCATTGTTTCGCCGGGACCTGCAAAAGACACCAGGCTTTTGAAAGAATGTGTAGTGGCCAGTTTCATGCCTATCAATGCTCCCTCACTATGACCTATTACAGATACCGATTTAAAACGGCGATCTTTTTGCAGGTGGGTGAGCCAAATAGCTGCATCATTGGCGTAATCATCCAGCGTAGTAGCGGCAGCCGGCTTTGTGAAGCCCGTGCTCTCTCCTATGCCGCGTTTATTGTAACGCAGCGAGGCAATGCCATTGGCCGCGAGTGCGGCTGCCAGCTGCTGATAAGAAGATCCGTTGCGTGGGGTGGACAGCGGATTATTCCCGTTACGGTCGGTAGGTCCGGAACCGGCAATGATCAATACCAACGGAAAGGGCGCGTTCCCTTCTGGGAGCGTCAATGTTCCTAATAAAAGCCCCTGATCCGCTGTAGCAACGGAATCGGGAGATTCATTGGTTTGCAGTGAAACCGGTTTAGGTCTTGTGGCGGCGATAAAAAATCCGGCGATGTGGTGAGCACTGTCGAGTACCACGCGGAAGATAATGATGCCGTTGGCAAAGCGATTATCTGCCATCACAATCGTATATGCGCCATCCCGGCTGGTTTGCTGGGAAGTAAAGGCTTCCCATTTTCCATTTCCCTGTTCCAGTTGCTGCCAGATGCCGTTGAGCATATCCGGCGTCACTTTCTTCTTCATATTGGCATCCATGTGTTCCATAGCGCCGATCCAGTTTCCTTTACCCATCTGTTCAAAGAAGTGATTCACCACGGGATCTTTTTGCTGTGCGGTCAGCGTGTAGCATATGCAGCACAGGATCAGTAATAAGTATCCTTTTTTCATAGGTCGGGAGTTTGTTGGATTATCTTTTTGTAGATGATGTAAGAATAGATGAATGTGATAGCAGTAGACGTAAGTATCACCGTTGTCATTACTGCATACAACTGTTTTTCATCGACGATCAGAGACAGAATAAAGCCGGTAATACCAGCGATGAATAACACCACGCCGCCGAGGTGATGTGTTTTACGCCAGACGGTTTCATTTTTAAGTGTCCAGGGTGTGCGGATCCCAAAGAAATAATTGGGGCGTACATTGTACATGAGGTTACCACAGATAGCGAGGAACACAAAGATAAACTGTGGAATCAGCCGCAGCACATTCAGTTGTCCCGCAGCCAGCAGGATACAAACCGGCCCAATCGACATGATGACATGCGTTCCTGTCCATATCACCACATACGCCTTCCTGGACAAAGGTTTTACCTCACTGCGCTCATACAACAGGGCAAACATACGGTACATCATTACGTTGACCAGTACCAGCGCCACCGCGCCTGCGGTAATACCCCACAGGGTACCGTTTCCACTGGCTATCTTCCCGGTAGCATTCAGCATTTCATATATGGGAACACCACTTAAGAACACGACCAGGACTGCTTTGAATCCATACAGGTAAGGCCCTGCCAGCTTGAACTGTTTTATTTTCTCTTCGCTGAATGGAAATGGCAGCAGCGGTATACTCATCGATACATACACGATCAGCGCGCCGATAAAGGTGCTAAAAGTATTCGCCAGCGGCGCCATATAGGTATCCACTATCCACTTCCCGTCTTTGATAGAATAATGGGAGGGCAGTTTTTCAGGCAGTTGTGGTAACAGCCACACATACACTAAAAAAGGGGTGAACATGAACAGGATCAGCGGGATTTCTCTTAACCATTTATTTTCCTTCATATCTGGTAACGGGTTTTATTTTAGGTAATGCCTCAGCGGTGAACTGTAACATCCATTTCAGCAATTCATCCATCACAGTGGTGTTCAGTGAATAAAATACAAACTGCCCTTTCTTTACACTGGTGAGCAGTTCGGCCTGTTTCAGGAGGTCGAGGTGATGAGAAATAGTGGGCTTGGAAAAGTTAAAATGCTCCGCTATCTGACCGGCAGTCAGGTCCTCTTTTTTAAGGAGTTCGAGTATATCGCGTCGGGTTTTATCATTGAGCGCTTTAAATACGTTGTTCATAAGGCATATATTTAGACAACTATCTAAATACTAAATTAGGAGAATTTAGCGGGACCGGCAAAATAAAGATGAAGCTTGGAAAGATGATATGACAGATGATCATCATCAGCTAATAAAAATAGCAGCGCCTCCTTTTTGGGGAAAACGCTGCTGTGGCGGAAGTGAGAGGTAAAGGGATCTTAGCAAACTGCTAAGGAAGTATTTCAATAGCCGTTCCCTCCTGCCAGTGTTTATGCTCAGGCGTGTAATACAGGTAACAGTTACTGGCTTTGCCTTTATACTTACCGGGTACGTCTGCTTTCAGGTCGAGATGGATCGTTTTGGTTTCACCCGGGCTGAATCCCATCCAATAGAGTACGAGGTAATTATCAAAAATTTCATAGTAGGCCACTTCATTCTTCTGGGTCAGCTCTTTTAACTGCCAGGGTTGAAGAGACAGACCGGCCGGAATACCAATCTTTGCGATGGACATGGGTTGCAGTGCGGACGCCATATTTTTCACCTGGATATTCATCCTCACCGTTTCTCCTGTTTTCGTGCGGGTATCACTGAGGGTGGTCGCCAACTGAAGAACCGCTTCGGGGTTGCTGGCGGGTTGCATCGTGTAGTAGGCCACTTCCATACTGTATGGCACTTCTGCCTCCGCGGAACGGTACGTTACACTGAAATTATTGGCGCCGCTCTTCACTGCTTTTTCAGCGCCGCTCCCTTTTTCGATAGTCATGTTATTGAGCTGAAAGGCGATGTCTTCTTTGCTGAATTTGCCTTTCAGTTTCGTATAATCTATAATTGCCTGAAGGGCCAGCACGGTAGCCTGCGTAGCACCGTAACCGTAGTATGTTTTTGCCGAAAGTATTTCAGAGATACATTTTGCCATGGCTGCCTTGTCCGGTACCGCTTCCCGCGCGAGGGCCATCGTATATAACGATAACGCCTCTACGCGGAGGGAAGCATCCCGGGAGTTAACGACGGAAGTACTCAATATCAGTTCCTTCCGCTGATAGCTTTCTTTCAGGGCTGTCATCAGCCGGTTATAATCGGCCGTATTCTTTACATTACTGGCTGCCAGTGACATAAGTCCCATCTGGTAGGCATCTTTGGATGCCAGCGCCTTTTGGACTCCTGCTTCATATTCTTTTTGTATTTCGGCGCCGATACCCGCCTGTGTTAACGCATATACGATATAGAGATTGGCTATATGGTTGGGAACGGAAGCAAACTTATCATAGCCAGTGGATGACAATTTAAATCCACCTTGCCCGTCGCGGCGACTTAGCAGGAACGCTTTGGTACGGGCCAGCATGCCTTTGTCCACGTCTATAAAATCCTTCATGTCAGTAAACTCCAGTAAGCCATAAGCGGTAAGCGCTTCATGCGGTGGTGTTTTGCCAAACCATTCGAAGCCCCTGTCGGATGTTTCGAAGCCGATCAGTTTTTTATAGCCGGTCTGGATGTAATTCATTGCCCGTTGTTCTACTTCACGATTGGAGCGGCCAGTTTCTTTCAGGTATTTCAGGATCAGGATATTGGGATAAGTGCTGGAAGAAGTTTGCTCAAAGCAGCCATAGGGCTCCCTGAGCATAGATTCGATACCATCCAGGAGCTGGCCCTCCAGGGTGCTGAATACCTGTAGTTTTGTACGGATACTGCCTTTCACCGGTTGATTCACAATAAACGAATGCTCGGCGGATTTATCACCGGAGAAGATATAGATTACCGGGAAACCACGCTCTGCAACGGTAACGGGAAGTGCCAGTGTTTCGCTGCCGGCATTTCCATTGACCGTGAATTTGACGATGCCGCTGGTAGGTGCAATGGCCTCCAATGGAACGAGTACCTGTCGCGCACTGTTGGCAGCCACCGTGATGGTGTTTTCAAATTTACCGGCCGACATGTTCTCCGGTAGCGTAAGACTGATATCCAGCTCCAGGCCGGATGTGCCATTATTTTTCAGTACCAGCGGAATCAACGCCCGATCACCTACAGAGAGGTAAGGCGGAATCCTGGCATCTATCTGCAATGCGCTGCGGGTAGACCAGGTCGCTTCTGTTCTGCCTGGCTTGCCATTCCAGGCAATACCTTCTGCAATTGCACGGAAGGTGGTTGCGGCATCAGAATTATAGAACTCCAGTGTAGCCGTTCCCGTATTCCCGGTTTGCACTGTTGGATTCCAATAGATCGTTTCCCGGAAATCATTTCGTTCTTTCGTCTCCGTAGTGGCATAGCGTGGTGCGTAAAAACGACGGGAAGCGGCGAAATTAGGTATTCCTCCTGCTACGGAGGCGGTGGCGTAATAACTCTTTCCGTTCAGCTTCAATTGGAGGCTTGCTGCTTTTTTTCGTTTAGTGGTTACCGCAATAACGCCATTGGCGGCTCTTGCGCCATACAAGGCGGTGGCCTGCATGGATTTAAGTACCTCAATATGCTCTATATCGTTTGGATTGAGGTTAGGATCAAATCGATCCATGGGGATGCCATCTATCACATACAAAGGTTCGTTGTTCCCGGTAACAGAAGCATTGCCTCTTATCCTCAGGTTCGGCTGGGCGCCAGGATTAGCGACGGGCGTGACCACCAATCCCCCCACCCTGCCCTGAAGCAGCATGGGTATGTTTAAAACCGGTATATTCTCAAGATCTTTCCCGGTTACGGTCGTCACAGCCCCGGTTAGATTGGCTTTCTTCTGTGCACCATAAGCCACCACCACTACCTCACTCAATGCCTTATCTGATCCCAATGTGTTATCCATTTTTACAATGTCCCTGACCGCATTGGCATCACCTTTCTTCTGTGGTATTATCGGTAACGGATATACGGCCTGTCGAAAGGGAATAATTTTTTCCTGCAGTTTGCGGCTGCGGATACCATTAAACTCCACACCATTCTGTTCTATACGTATGCTCACCTGCTCCCTTGATTTACGGGACCTGGCGATGAGATAATAATGGCTGTAGGCATCGAGATGAGCGAAAAAGAAAGCGCCATCGGGGTCTGTTGTCATTTGAGTAGCCCTTCCCCGGTCCTGCACATTAATGAGAAATACAGTTGCCCTTACCGGTTCATTCTTTCTGTTCACCACCACGCCGCTCAACACACGCCCTTCGTCCGGGAAATATTTCAGAGAGTCCCCGCCGGCTGTTCCGGGGATATAACTGAAATACCGGTAGCCATGGGTCAGCATCACCAGATCCAGCGCGGGATCCGCCTTAGGTTCATCTCTCCGGAAATAAAATGAGGGCTCTTCAATCTTCCCGTGCAACTCACTGCTCATCAGCAACCAGGATAAAATATGATCTTGCTTATCATCTGCAAAAGACCAGAGTTTATCATCCATCACAGATAAGGATAAATTAGCAGGGAGCGGCTGGCCTTGCCTGTCGGTGGTTTTAACGGTCATCACTACTTTTTCCCGGGGGAGGTATTGCGACTTATCCGTGGTCACGCTGACTTGCAGCACGTTACTTTTATTGAGGAATACCAGTCTTTCTGCGATAGGCTGCTGATCCATCGCAACAAGGGTAAAACGCGCTATACCGGCAGGAAAAATACTGGTATCAATGGTAATTGTCTGTGTCCCTGCTTTCAGGTCCAGCGTTTTTGTATAAAAAGAAACCGATTTTGTTTGCCCCAACAACGTTACCCGCCGGGCGTTTTTACTGGAGATATCCATCAACAGCTGTCCCTCTCTGGCGTTCAGATTCATCACGAGTCCATCATCTGTGAAAGTGGGAAAAGAATACGTTTGGGAGATGTTCAAAGGCGAAGTAATTTTCACCGAATACTTTTCACCGGATTGTGGGGTAAATCGAAATTTTCCCATTCCGCCATAGTAGCTGTCAAAGGCAGCCACTTTATTACCTGCATGATCCAGCACCACGCCTTTTACATCCACTGGTTTACCATGTTCGTTCACCGCCCGGAAGGCAATATTACTATTGAGACCCGCTACCAGCGTACCTCCTTCCGGGAGCAGCTGCAGGTCTATTTTATTCAGCACGATAGGGATGCTCCGGGAAATAGCTTCTGTGTAGGCATCATAATCGATCGTCACATTCAGCAAACCATCGGTGGTATTGAGATCGGACGGCAGGGTAAACCTCAGTTGTACTTTTCCGTCTTTGCCCGTTGTAGCTACAGATGATTGTATAACGGTACCGCCTATACTTATTTTATAATTTATTTTATACCCTGCAACAGGTTGATCAGAAAGATTCCTGATGGCATAATCTGCCGTCACTTCATCCCCGGGGCCATAGCCTTTCTGTGGAAAATCCAGCTTCATCAGCACCCTGGGCGGAATCACCTTTTGTAAGGTCAGTTCTTTTACAAAGAAGGTACTATCGGCTTCATTACGCATCCAGGTGGTATAGGCTTTCAGTTTATAACTACCTCCCGGTGCATCCGGCATAAAAGCATACGACCCTTCGGCATAGCCATCATTCACCTCGTAATTTTGTTTTGCCAGCACCTTTCCGGATGGATCTATTACTTCCACATATGCTACTTTACTGAGTTTGGCGGGCGTCTGGTCTTTTGCATTCACTACGTACAATTTGAAAAACAGTTCCTCACCGGGTTGAAAAAAAACATGACTGGTATGCAGGTAAATTTTTTCTTTAAAAGAGTTGTAATCGTATTGCTGTGCGCTACCTGCAAGCGAAAGCAGCAGACATACTAAAAGGCAGCTGATGATATTTTTCATAATCTCAGAATTGAAGGGCTACATTAAAACCAACCGTTTTAGTGGAAGGCAGGTTAAAGAAATCCAGTCCGCTACTGTTGGGCTGATCAAATAATAATTGTTCGGGGTCAACGCCTTTGTAGGGAGACCATAAGACGACGTTATTGATATAGGCAGCCAGGGTTATCTTCTGTATGATGCCCCGAAAATCCAGCTGGTAAGAGAGTTTCAGACTATTCAGCCGGAGCCAGTCGGCCCGCTCCACGTAATCGGCAGCTACGCCACCGATGCCATACCTGACCCAGCGATTCTTACTGACATCCTGCTTCGTATTGTAAAAATCCACCGGGATATTATTGGGTGTACCATCTGTTTGCAAGCCTGTGAAAACATACCCGGTAATATTCCGCATTTCTCCTGATTGCCCGGAACGTCCGTAATAGTCGAGGATAGCCCGGGTACCATTCCATCTGTCGCCACCGTGTTTCCATTCCAGGTCGGCCTGCAAAAGGAAATTTTTCCAGGCCAGCCTGCTATTGGATTTTACGAGGAAATCCGGAATAGGGTTTCCGATGACAGCGGGATATTTTGCAGCCATAGGAAACCCATCTGCACCGATGATCTGGTTGCCGGCGGCATCGCGTTCCCAGGTACTTCCTACGATTACGCCCAGTGGCCGGCCTTCAATCAGTGCGGTATGAACATCGCTGAATCCCGCTATGGGAGTGTAATTATAGCCATCGTTAACTTTCGTCACCTTGTTGCGGTAGGTATAAAAAGAGAGGCTTTGCGAAAAAACCGGCCGGTCTTTTGAATAAGGGGTAGATATGGCCAGCGAAAGATCGATTCCCTGGCTGCGGTGATTTCCTACGTTTCTCAATACCAGTTGCCCTGCTGCATCTACCGGAAACAGGTCGTGATGAACGTTTCTGCTGAACGCTGTAGCAGAGAAGCTCCATAAACCGCCATTTGTTACTTCCAGGGTACCTGTCCATTCCTGCTGAAATATCGGATCCAGATGATCATAACTTTTCACTTCCTCCGTCTGCAGGTATTTTCCGGCATCCCTGATACTGTACCGGAGCAGGTTTACATATGCCAGTGATCTGTTGAGGGCCAGTTCCGTGGCGTTGGTAGCGTATCCGCTTTTCAGCGAGAGATCCCAGTTGGAATATGGCAGGCTGTATTTGGCTGCCAGACTGATGTCTGGTAAGAAATAATAACTTTTCGCAGCGGTATTGGACAGATAGCTTTTATTGCCAAGTCCGAGCAACAGTTCGGTACGGGAGAAGCCACTATAAGTATTTGTGGCGTGCAGATGGAGTTCCTGTGTTGTCCGTTGCCAGGTGTACCTGCCGGGAAACAACGACTGATAGCTGGTGTTGGTGCGGAAATCCGAAAGCGTATAACCGGCTTTGACATTAGTGGTTACGTATGTTATGTTGTCAAAAAAGGTCTTGCTGGTTTCACCAGTGAGTATATATTGCCTGTCGCGCTGCTTCCGTTCCAGCAGCATCCCTTCCGGAAATGCAGCGGTACCTGGTTTGTAGCTTTCGTTGCTGTTTGCCTCTTTATTTTCGAAAGATTGTGTCACTTTATATTTCATCTTATTCCATACATCCCTTTCCAGGACCAGGCTGGCCTGGTGAGTACCTGACAGGAAGCGGTGACCGTTGTCACGCAATAAAAACCCGGGGTTATCGGCTCCTGGCTGATAACTCCGCTGACCGGCGTTTAACGTGTATCCCTGTCCGTTATCAAAGCTAACCGGAGTAAGCAGGGATTGCTGATAGACCCTGTTCAGGAACCCGCTTCTGTTGGTATTGGAAAACTCCTCCTGCAGATAGTTGTACCGGCCCTTTATAAGCAACCATTTTTTCCGGGTGCTTCCGGAAAGCTCCAGGCTTTTCGACTGGTTGCTGTTGTCCCGGATAAATGTATTCTCTTTGGTATGCCCTACCAGGAAGCCAAATTCATGAAGCGGTACGCCATTGACCAGCATTTTTGTGTTTACGCTGAAACGTTGGGCAAACAGGCTTCCTGTTCTGAAAATATTATTCGTATAGCCCGCAGGGTGATGACCGTTGCCGGAGCCAGCTGCCACGAGTTTTCCATTGATATCGTAAGGATAGGAACTACCATCATATTCCAGTTGGGACAATGCAGGGCCGTAACTGAATGGCTCAGCGGTTTCCGGTCCCTGCCACTTGGCAGCTCCCATTAAGGATCGTCCCTGTGTATAGGTGGATTGAAGCGCCGGCAGCCGGTTGATGGTGCTAAATGCAATACCGGCGTAATAGTCGCCACTGATCCGCAGCTCCCGGGGATACGCTGCGCTCATTTTCAACTCATTGCCACTAACAACCACCTTACGTAAAGGGGTATTCAGATTGAATATTCTTCTGGTGCGGAGTTCTTTATGCCAGTTGGTAACGGGTAGCCTTACGAGGCTATCGTTATGCACCAGGCGGTAGTAATCCGTCGACAAAACAGGGGAAACCGGATAGGTTTGTTGTGCAAAAATCAGGGAGGGCGATAAGAGCAACAGTAGTAAATATTTCAAGGCACGTATTTTTACATTTATCAATATAAGGTATATTTCTAAAGTATCTAAAGCGCGCTTTAACCTGTGGATGAATATTTCATAGCGGTATCTTTATATCTGAATTTGATTGATAATAAAATAATTACGACACATACTTATCTACCTGCACCTCAAAATGATTTGTTCATTTCCCGCATGATGCCGGTTTAAAACAAATTCCATAAAGAGAGATAAAAAAATAATTTTTCTTCTCCTGCTGAAAAAAACGATGAAAGAATTGCGTTGAAATATTAAACTTGCAAACTGAAAAAACTCCCTTGCCTGTATGATGTACCGATTGTCGTTGCTGTTATTAATAGCAGCTATTTGTTTTTCCTGCAAAAAAGAAAAGAATTCTCCTCAGCTTGCCGGGTCATGGCAAAGCGTTGTGCAGTTCTATTCCAACGGAAACTGGGAGTACATTAATGTGGACAGTATCAGGGCTGCCGGCAAATTCAACTATGTATTAAATAGTAATCGTACCGGCTCCTTTACACGAATGGTAATACCGGAAACAACAACGCGACCGGTTAATATCCCGGCCAAATGGTTACCGGGCATGGGTAGTGGCACAGTGACCACAGGGCCGCTCCAGGTGCCTTTCCAGCCCAAGTATAAAACAGTGGCTGGCTTCTGGGAATATCATGCCGGTACAAAAAAAATGGTGTTGCTCGATGCGCAACGTCAAACATTGGAATCCTGGGAATTTGAAGAAGTGAGTGATCAGCAGATGACAACGCCGGCGTCTCTTCTTAGTTTACCTCTTCCCTTAACTAACGTCCCTTATAGCATAAAAGCGCGGGTGGTGTTTATTAAAAAATAAACAACTCTTTGATCCTGATTGCCAGGTGGAAAAAGATACTTAACTTAAGAAAGTATTTTTTCATCATTAAAACCTCAGTATGACTATGAAACTGAAACTCCTAAGCACCCTGATCCTTTCTATGGGAATCCTGTTTATGGTATCCTGCAAAAGCAAGCCCAAAGATGCGGACATCCAGGCTGCTGTTACCACGGCCTTACAGTCCACTCCCGGTGTTAGTGCAGATGTGAAAGACGGAGTAGTCACTCTTTCCGGAGCGGTAGCGTCACAGGCCGACAAAGATGCGGCTGAAGCTGCTGTAAAATTGAACCAGGGAGTGAAAAGTGTTGTTAACAATGTTACGGTAACACCGCCTCCTCCTCCACCCGCGCCTACTCCTGAAGTAACTGCTGATGATGCGTTAAAAACTTCTGTTGCATCTATCGTAAAAGACTTCCCCGGTATCCAGGCGGATGTTAAAGATGGTGTTATCATCATCACCGGTGAACAGAAAGCTGATCGTTGGAAGAAATTGAAAATAGCGCTGGACGCCTTGAAGCCTAAGAAAGTAGACGCTTCCGGTTTAAAAGTTAAATAATCTTTTTCTCTAAAACTTCACAATCATGGCAGCATTACAGGATAAATACAAGGAGCTTATTGACGCGGCTACTGAAGCCAACACTACTGATCTGAAAGTAAGTGAACTGGATGGAGTATTGCATATTGACGGCATTGCTCCAAGCGGTGCTGTAAAAGATCAGTTATGGGATATCTATGGAAAGATAGATCCAAATTTCCTGACAGGAGATGTGGTGATGAATATCAATGTAGCGACCGCCGTTGAAGGTGCGAAATTGAAAGTCGTTACAGAATCTTCCAACCTGAACGTGCGTCAGGGTCCGGGCACAGATCAACCCATTGTAGGTAAAGCAGCACATGGCGCTACCGTTACGTTGATCAGCAAACAAAGCGATCAGTGGTGGCTCATCCGCACTGATAGCGGCGCAGAAGGCTATGCTTACGCACAGTACCTGCAACCCATAGAATAACAACAAACAGTTGAATACAAAAAGGGGAATAACGTGCTGTTATTCCCCTTTTTTATTAAGATCATAATTCCATCGACAATATCGGGAATGGTTTTCCCATGCCATCGGTAGCCGACCGGGATACCACTTTAAAGCCGGCGTGCAGATAAAAGCCAACCGCCTGCGGATTCTGCTCATTTACATCTACTGCGTTAACTCCTTTCTCCCGGATAGCATATCCCAGCAGTGTTTTACCGATACCCATCCCCCTTGATTCCGGATGAATAAACAACATTTCTACCTTCCGTTCCGCGATTCCCATAAAGCCAATGATGTGTCCATCACTGTCCTTGATGCAAGAAAGTTCCACTGCCTTCAAATATTCATTAAGGATGAGTGGTTTGAAAAATGCAATATCCTCCGGTGTTAAAAAATCATGTGTGGCTGTTACGGAAGCTTCCCATACCGCTACTATTTCCGGATATGCTGCTTCCTCTACTGATTCAATCTGATGTTTCATAACTTATACTTATGAACGCAATTTACAAATTTGAATTTATTCCGGTTTCAGGCACCTGATTTTTATTACCCTCTTTTTTATGGTATGATAACCCGGTCGTGCCCCGGGAACTTATCTACCAGGGCGGCATCTACCTTAAAATTTCCCTGGAGCAGATCTTTAGGATTTCCGCTCAACCACATACTGAGATCTATGGCTTCGTACTGTCCGCTGTTAAAACCGATCAGAATTTTTAGTGTATCCGTTCCCGTATTCTTTATATAATGCCCTGCACCCATTGGTGCATAGCCGATATCTCCTTTTTCAAACTGGTCTACCACAAACTGATGTTCTGCCAGGAAAACGCCCATCTCAGCGGTCCCCTGTAAATAATATTGCCATTCATCGCCATTTGGATGCCAGTGTAACTCCCGGAGACCGCCTGGTGCAATTTCCAAAATGCTGCCGGTGATTGTACGTGCAATCGGGAATTCCTTTTGCGTTACCAGCTTTTGTGTACCTCCACCGGGAAACAGTTTCGGCTGTTGTGCTTCCAATGGATAGCGATGCTGGGAAATGAGCGTAGCATCGGTAGTTTCCAGTGCAATCCCGGAACGGACATCCGGTATTACACTGTTGGCAAAATAGACTTCGCCCTTAGGCAGCTGCGCCACTTCCCCCGCTGTGATTCCCAGATTTTGCGCAACAATGGCCGCAGGCACACAGGAAATAAAGTCGGTGACGCTAAAAGTATGATCTTCCGAAAAATCGCCGTTATCAAAAATCAGGATAAAGTGACAAGGCTGCGGACCTACACATTGCAGCGCATGCCCGTAGCCCCGGGGGAAATACCACACATCACCCGGCTGGAAGAGATCCACGTAAGTTTTGCCATCGGGATGTACCACGGTGGTACGCATATTCCCTTCCACGACATAGGCCCATTCTGCGGCGTTGGCATGCCAGTGTAATTCCCGCATGGCTCCGGGCTCCAGCCGCATGCTCACGCCTGCCAGTCCTGCCGAAGCAGGAAATTCCCTCACAGAAGCACCACGGGTAATTCCGCCAGGACCGGTTCTTGGCTCTTTTTTCTCCAGTTGGTATTTAAAACTTAAGGACGCTTTCTCCATCGTATTACCTGTTTTAGTATTGCTACTAACAGGGAAAAAAGTCTTTTTGTTGAACCATCTGTGGTTTCAAGCGTAATAAGGCGGTGGTAAGTCAGCAACCAATAGCGCGTATTCCAGCACTGATGCGGGGAGCGAATCAAATATTCTCCATGATGATATTTATTGTTTTACTGTGATATTTATATCACTGCCAGCTGGATTTTTTTATGAAACGCATATTTGTTTTTTTGCGACCGGAAAACGTCCGGGCGTCAAATATTTTTTTACAATAGTGCTATGGGGAATAGGTTTGCGTAAAATAAGTATGATGCTGTCATTTTTCCCGGTCAACAGGTAAGTAAGTATGAAAAAGACGATCCCACAAACTGGTATAAAATCCAAAGTTGCCATGAACATCGCGGTGGTGTGCATGATGAAATGCGGATGTGCCCAATATCAAACCGGCCCACCTGTTCAACCTGGGATATGACTGCAAGGGTTCAAATCCCAGATGCCCTGCCACACCAAAAATCACATTCAACACCAGGTAAATAATAATGCTCCATATATTGTAAGTCCCCGACCATAGTATTAACAACCACAATATCCCAAATCCGGCCGTTTCAACAGGATGCAATACAAAAAGATCTATTGGCGTGGGGTTTACCGCTTCGTGATGCAGTGCATGTACCGCACGATAAAGGAAAGTATGATGAATTACATAATGGAACACATACATCAGCATATCCATCGCAAAAAAAAGAATAAGGGTATCTCCAACTATCACCGGCCCGGAGGTATAAGTCATCCGGATATATCCATGCTTCCACAACAATGCACCGGCTATCGTAATAACCGTATTGATCAGCACCGTCAGCAGCCCTATTTTCCACGCAGCTACAGTAACGCGCTGTATGGGCACATGATACCATTTTCTCATGGCATATCCTGCCAGCAATGCACCAGCAAAAACAAGCAGGTTTTGCAGCAGCAACAGGCATAAAAGTAGTGGTAATGGCAGGTTTACCAATCGCTCCAGGTACGCTTCCATGATTACTTCTTTTTCCGGATAGCCTGTAAGATACGAAGCTAAACGGAAAGGATATACGCATGCTGCTGTCATCAGGATATAAAAAACAACTAAAAAAAGGATTAATTCGTTCACTCCGCTTCCACCATTTCTCTCACATAAGCAATCATCCGGAAAAAAAATTTGGGTAACTCAAAAGTTACCTATACATTTGAGTAACTTAAAAGTTACGCATTATGGCCCAAAGTATTCGTCATCAGTATTTCTTTCCTCATCCTCCTGAGATTGTCTGGGAATACCTCACAAAAGTTGAACTAATGGAACTATGGCTGATGAAAAATGATTTTCAGCCCATCATAGGATATGATTTTCAATTTCGCACCAACCCGGTTCCCAGTCTCAATTTCGACGGTATTTTCTATTGCCGCGTCCTGGAAATAATTCCCTTTAAAAAGCTGTCCTATTCCTGGAAATGCGGGCCGGGAGATGGCAAAATCACGATTGATTCCATAGTTGTATGGCAATTACGGACAGCAGACGAAGGCACCACACTCCTCCTGGAGCATAGTGGTTTTTCGGAAACGGAAGATCTTAGCATGTACGCTGCATTAACAGATGGATGGCTGAAGAATTTACACAAGATTGCAGAACGTATAAAAGCAGCGCAACATGGCCCAGCCAACGCTTGACACCTTCCAGGTGATCGCCGATCCGAGCCGGCGGGAGATGCTGAGATTGCTCTCAGAAGACAGTCTGACGATCAACAGCCTCGCAGAGAATTTCGACATGAGCCGCCCTGCCGTATCAAAACATGTTAAAATACTGCATGCGGCAGGATTTATTTCCATCAGGGATATTGGCAGGGAAAGATATTGCACATTGAAACAGGAAGGATTCAGGGAGCTACAGGAATGGATCTCTTATTTCGACAAATTCTGGACCTCGAAATTGAAAAAGCTGGAAACGCTATTAAATAAAAAAATGTCTAATTAACTTTTTATGACTTCAGCAACACGAACTGTACAGGAAGTAGCCGCACGCTTTGACGAGCTGGCCCGACAGGAAAAATGGTTTGAAATACAGGAGGAACTTTTTGCAGAGCAGGTGAAAAGCATTGACCCTCCTCACTCTCCCTATCTGGGCTATGCCGAAGGTAAAGCGGCAGTCCGTAAAAAAGGGGAAGACTGGGTTAAAAAGATCCAGGCGGTACAGGGTGTTTATACCACTCCCGCTGTAATTGGCGGTCAGCATTTTGCAGTAGGCCGCGGCATGGATGTGATGGTGGAAGGATTTGGCCGCGTGAAGATTGATCAGATTATGCTATATGAAGTTAAAGATGGAGAGATTATATTAGAGCAATTCTTTTATTAGGATTGCTCCCTTTTCGTTGTAACCTTTTACCTTTTAATCCGTTATATGCTGGATAGCCGGGAGGTAACACGCCACCATGATGACCACAGGAATATAAGACCACCAGTGCTTTTATTTCCGCATCACCCAGGGAGCTATGAACTTGAGCAAAATGGAACCTGTTACAATAAGGAGAACGACAAAGGATTTACCATTGATGTTACTTGTTGCCATCACTACCCTCTTTCCGGGAATGTATATGATGGCAACAGGGCGCACCTTTATGTCAGGAGCTATTCTTACCCTGCTGGTGGTTACCCTTGCGTCCACCGCTTTTATCCAGATTTTCAAACAACACCAGTACCTGACATTAAGCAAAGAAGGCCTCACATTTTCTGATGGTGGTCAACAGCAGTTTCATACCTGGGACGAAATAGCTGCTTACCGGCTGGAAACGGATACCCGGTCGTTCTATTCAAATGAAATGAACAGTTACCAGGAAAGCACCACACACAATATCATATTAACGCTCCCCGAGGGTCGTTCCTCCCGTATCACTATCGACAAGCTCTCCAAAGGACCCGATGAAATTATCGCACTGTTTGATTTATATAAAACCTATAGCAGATCTTTGCGGATCAGCGAACCTTAGCAAGGGTGTTCAGAACCGGACATCTTCTATTTCAAAAATGAACAAACAGGCTTTCTCAGCAAGACTATCTAATTGCAAATCAACCACATAACTATCCGGCATTGTCTTGGCACCTTCTCCTGTCCAATACATTTCAATAACTTGCATTATGATCAGAACCTTCTTCAAAGTCGTTTACCGGAATCTTCTGCGTAACAAAGGTTTCTCAGCTATTAATATTACCGGTCTTGCTGTTGGCATGGCCGCCGCTATACTTATTTTTCTGTGGATCAGGGACGAAAAAAGCTATGATGGATTTCATGCGAACAAAGACAGGATATACGAAACCTGGAACCGGGTACCCATGGATGGCAATATCTCCAGCTGGAATACCGTGTCTGCCCTAACAGGACCTGCCCTGGAAAAAGATATACCCGGGATAGAACGTACCGTAAGGGTCAACTCCAATAGCAATGCGCTTTTAACGGTGGGCGACCGGAAAATCATGAAGTCGGGACTTGCCGTAGATACCGGCTTTTTGCAGGTATTCAGTTTTCCCTTGCTGAAAGGCGATCCGCTCACCGCGCTGAATGACCCGCACTCAGTAGTACTGACAGCGAAAACAGCAAAAAGTCTGTTTGGGGAAGAAGAAGCTATCGGCAAAATCGTTAAAATAGAGAATAATGAAAACTTCACGGTAACCGGTATCGCTAAAGACCTACCCGATAATACCAGGTTCCAGTTTGACTACCTGCTGCCATGGTCCTCCATAAAAATGCGCGAGGGCACTGATTTTGGGTGGAACGACAATAGCACGCCTACTTATGTGCTGTTGAAGCCTAATGTAAACTGGGCGACTGTTGATGCTAAAGTAAAAACATTGAAACAGCATTACAGCGGCGAAGCAAAGGATATGAAATGGGAATTGTTTATCTATCCCCTTAGCCGCTGGCGGCTCTATTCCAGCTTCACCAATGGCATGGAAGATAATGGAGGACGCAGCACCTTCGTGAAAATATTTGGTATCATTGCAGGGCTGATATTATTGATCGCCTGCATCAACTTCATGAACCTGAGTACCGCCCGGAGTGAAAAAAGAGCAAAAGAAGTGGGCATCAGAAAAGTAGTGGGTGCACCTAAAAGATCGCTGATCAGCCAGTTTATAGGTGAATCTGTTTTTATCGCTTTCCTGGCCGGCATAGTGGCAATTCTTATTGTACAGTTAAGCCTCCCGGCGTATAACCAGCTGACCGATAAAAAACTATTCATCGACTTCGGCAACATCTATACCTGGCTCACCTTCTTTGGCTTCATCCTGTTTACCGGCATCCTGGCAGGCAGTTATCCGGCCTTCTTTCTGTCGTCTTTCCAGCCGGTAAAAGTATTGAAAGGTACTTTTAAAAGGAGCAATGCGTTAATAACACCGAGAAAAGCACTGGTGGTACTGCAATTCACCTGTGCTACTGTGCTGATCATCTGCACTATTATTGTCAAACAACAAATAGACTATGCCCAAAACCGGGAAACAGGTTATAACAAAAATAATCTCGTTTACCATTTCATGACGGGGGATATTCCTAAAAATTACGCGCTGATAAAAAATGAACTGATTGAATCAGGTATTGCCACATCTGTTACCCGGACCAACTCTCCCCTTACCGAAAGGTGGAGCAATGGCTGGGGACAGGATTGGCAAGGAAAAGATCCGAATGACAAAACACCTTTCGACCGGTATTTAGCGGACGAGGGGCTGGGTACCACAGCAGGACTTCAATTTACGCAGGGGCGTGATTTCGATCTGAAAAAGTTCCCGACCGATTCTACAGGACTAATCATCAATGAGTCGGCGCTGAAAGTAATGAAGTTCAAAGATCCGATTGGTAAAGTAGTCAGCGACCTTGGGATCGACTGGCATATCGTAGGGGTAATTAAAGACTTTATTCTTACCAGCCCTTATGAGCCCACCAATCCCATACTGATATGCGGTGCGAAAAGTCAGTTCATGACTTTCAACGTGGTGCAAATGAAGCTTAATCAGCACACCACCACTACCAGTAGTCTGAAAAAAGTAGAAACTATTTTCAGGAAGTACAACCCGGAGTATCCGTTTGAATACAAATTCGTAGATGAAGCATATGCGCAGAAGTTCGACAATGAACAGCGACAGGGCATCCTGGCCGCTTTATTTGCCGGACTCACTATTTTTATTTCCTGCCTGGGCTTATTTGGTCTTGCTACATACATGGCCGAAAACAGGGTCAAAGAAATTGGTGTCCGGAAGGTACTGGGCGCATCGGTGGCCAGCATTACTACTTTACTCTCGAAAGATTTTGTAAAACTGGTACTTATCTCCTTTATAATCGCTGCACCATTGTCCTACTGGAGCATGTATAAGTGGCTGCAGGATTACCAGTACCGTGTAAATATTCACTGGTGGGTATTTGCGCTGGCTTGTTTCTTAGCCGTAGCTATCGCGGTACTAACGGTGAGCTACCAGGCTATCAAAGCTGCGCTGATGAACCCGGTAACCAGTCTGAGGAAAGAGTAAAGCGCAGCGCTTTACTCTTTCCTGGCAATACGGTTCAATAACTATGCGTCTGCCAGGAAATAGTTCCATGCCAGCACCAGCGTATTATACAGCAAATGTATGAGCATGGTGGTAAGAAATGCAGGCCGGTGCTGTTGTTTGGACCGGGCATAGGAATAAGCCAGCACAATGCCAGGTACATACATAGCCAGCACATAGCCGTTGGAATAAGTATGAGCAAAAGCAAAGAATAATGCAGATACGATAATATAGCAATGCATGAACCACTGCTGCAGACGCTCTTTAAAAAGGTCAATGATTAAATAAGGTATCATCTGGGAGATCAAGGTCTCCAGCGGCGGAGCCAGCAATATCGCAACAGCGATGCTTTCCGCCATATTTTTGTGTTCAGACTGGTAGCCTCCAGGATCCCGCCCCAGGCTGTTAAGGAGAAATCCTACTCCCATTACATACAAGAAACTTATCAGAACAGATATTAATATTAAGCGAAAATCCAGTTTGCCTCGTGGCATCGGGTTAGCATCCATTATATATTGGTATAGGTTTAAACGACGAATGTACATAATACACTCCTTTTTCACAGCTCATACCGGGAATTTATCTTTATCGGTTACCCCCCTGTTTTTTCGTCATTTCCGGCAGCAACCACCGCTGGTGGTGGAATAACAACCGATAGTAGCGGATTTACAACCAAAAGTTGCCGCCTTTTTTTGGCCCCGAAGATGGATTCAATCACCTTTGTAGTGTCAAAAAAAAGCGTCCATGTCAGCAATCCAGGTGATCGGTAGTAAAATTGCCGAAGCAAGAAAGAAAATAAACATGTCACAGGCCCAGCTTGCCCGGCGCCTCTTTATCAGTGCCCAGGCGGTTGGGAAATGGGAACGCGGGGAGTCTATGCCGGATATTATTACCTTCAACCGTCTTGCTGAAATGCTGGGGGTTGACCTTAACTATTTTTCAGAAAGTGTCCCAGCCGGGGCGGCTGAGGCGCCCGCAACAGCACCGTTAACAAAGGAGCCAGCCGCCGAACCCTCACAGCAGTTTAACTGGGATATGTCGGGTGAGCAATGGATCGACGCCGACTTTTCGGGGATAAAAAACCTGCATGAGCAACTTAACTCCGCTCACCTGCTGCGTTGCAAGTTCATTGATTCTGATTTGTCCGGCCTGCTCCTAAAGGGCAATCATGTTGAAAACTGTAATTTCTCCGGTGCTGATATGAGCAATAGCCGCATTCAGCGATCTTACCTGGATAAAAATATATGTAAGAATAGCTTGTTAAAGGGAGCTGAATTCTTTGAAAGCTTCATGAAAAAATGCGATTTCTCCGATGCCAATTTTACCGGCGCAGTGTTAAAATCAGGATCTTTTCTGCATAACAATACAGTAAATGCAGTGTGGAAGCAAACCTCTTTTATCAAAATGCAGATCGAAAATATTGTTTTCAATGGTATCCTGGAAGATTGCTGCTTTGACAATTGCGCGTTCGACATGGTAACGTTTGAACGTGCTATCCTCACTAACACACTGTTTAAAAACAAAAGCCTGAAATGGGTCCGTTTTATTGATTGCCAGGCAGATCGCATCACTTATGAATTCCTGAAAAAAAATGGGAAAGCAGATCTAAGCGGTATCACCCTGATAACATCCTGAAGGTAGCCATGAATGGTGCAGGGAATTTTACTGATCCTCTGCACCCAGAGCATTACTTTGCCTTTTCAAAAATATACTGCTCAATAACAGCATAGTAGGAAAAGTAGGTTCCCTTTTTCACGTTCTCCACAACCTTCGGGTAATTCAGAATCAGGTATCCTTTTTCATCGATTCCTATCTGTGATACGCCAGCACTGGCTTTGGAAAACTTATACATCATCATAAACCTCCGGTTCTCTATTTTATACTTAGCCGACATCATCTTTTTAAAATCGTTCCTGCCTGTTTCCTTAGCATAGAGCTTAAAATTATTATCAGTAATAACGGCAAAAGCTTCGTCTTTGCTTTTATCTTCCAGGAGCACATCTTCCAGCCGGTAATATGTCTTTTCCGGAATCCATACGGAATCGTTATACCTGATGGAACGGAAGTTAATCATCCGCTAGGTTCCGATAAATTTCGTAGGATCATCTACCGTTGTTGTCGTATCCAATTGAGCATGCGGAATAATGGAATTAGGTGTCATGGTAGTAATAACGCCGTTCTGGGTATAGCTCATAGAAGCCTGTGTCTTTCTGATAGCGGGCGTAAGAAAGTGATAGTAAATATCGAAATCATTGTCCCAATGAGGATACTCCAGTCGTGGTCTTGAAATCTTATAATCCAATGGGAAGCGGATGCTGGTGTCTTTCGCTGCTTTTGACAGCAGTTCAAAGTCATTGTCCTGAGCCAACAGGTCTGCTGAGGCTACAACCAGCAAAAGTGACAGCAAGGTTTTAATAAAATAAGGAGCCATTAGTACAGGGTATTTTAGTAACGTCCGAAAATACATCATAAATGGTTATCCTGCTACGATACCCCGTGTTCTTAAAGTAGTTATTGTTATTGCCGGAGATATACCATGACCGTTAGATAAGTTGACTAAAAAACGGTATGGGCTACGAACTTGCACCTGACAGAAAATATACCCTGATTTTTTTCCGGGAGTTTAAAAAATTATTATATTAATCTGCAAACTCCCCTTTTACTTATGAAGCCCCTCATCGCTCTATGGCTGGGCATTTTCAGCCTTTATTTATTGTCCTGCCAAAACGCAGGCAGTCAAAAACACGTCGTAACAGATTCCACTCCATCACCACGTATCAGCTTCTGCCGGCTGCTTGATTCATTGCCTATGGTCGACCGGGCAGCCAGCAGCCACCTCACTGGATTGCGGGATGTAACCGGCAACGAAATGCTGCTAAGTTTTCCGCAGTGGGCGGGCCATATGGCGGTGGCTGGCGTTTATGTACGGAACCCGGGATTTACCGTGGTTTATATTTATGCGTCCGAAGGTGACGGTGCTGAATACCTGGCGGCTTATGACACCACTGGTCAGCTGTTATCTGCTCAAGTCATGGGAGAAAACAGATCCGCTTCTACAAACAGTACAAAGACATTTGTTAGCAGCACCACTGTTTTCCGGAACGACTCTATCATTGAAGTCAGGACTACAAAAGATAGTACAGACCTTAACGACCACCCGATTATAGCAACGAGCGGGAAATTAAGATTGTTGAAAATAGGCCGTGATGGTCAGATTGCTTATCTGCCTACAGAAACCAGGTCATTCGCTGAATACCTGGCCAGCTTTCCCAAAAGGAAGTTCCCCATTGAAATAAAGGCTGCACCTGTCACCAGTGGTTTGCCACCCCTTTCCGGGCAAACACCCTTTATGGATTACCGGGACTATATCACGGCTTACACCCTCCGTTTTTATCAATTTGCCAGTTTGAAAGCGGACCATAACTTTTACATGGCTATCTATGCGAACGACGAAATGAGAGAAGCCAGGCGGCTATTCCATGCAGGAAGCTTACTGATTGTCTATTCCAGAGAAGGAAGGGAAACGGACCGCACTACCTTGTATGGAGGAGCTTCGCAGGCCATGTACGAAAATGAGGTAACGTCTGCCAGCATTCAGGCCAACGGTACTGTGCGTATTAAGGATAAGGAGTCTTCCCTTATTTTCGAACAGCATACGGAAAATGAACACTACACCGATATTTACAGGGATTATACATTACGCGTAAATAAGAAAGGGAAGCTGGAAGGAGAAATAAACAATTTCAAAGTGAATTGCGATTTTCTTTATCCCGGCCGGTTCAGGAAACAGCTGCTATTTATGAAAAGAAGCGGCGATATAGGAAATACAGGCGCAGAACAGATCTGCTGGTTACCCTTTAAAAGCCGCGTTGGGCTACTGTTTCATTTTTTTGTCGACTTTCAAAATACTTTCGGCGAGTTATTACTGGTAGATAAAAATTTGGTAGTTACTGACAGGTTGCTTTTACATAATGGCTTGAAAACGGAAAGCCTGAAATCTATGTTCTGGAAGAAGGTACCGAAGGATGTATTCTTAGCGGAAAATATGAATCCCCTGATTACACTAAATAAGCCTATGGCCATAGCGGTAAACGGGCAATCATTGCTTGTTACACCACAAGGCAAATTTGTAGCTCCTGAATAACAGCGCGATATTCATCGTACCAGATTTTTTCATTAATTAAAACAAAACATACATTAACCATAATACCAATATATCATATATGGGTATTTGCTGGTGAACCACAAAATTGAAAAGCACTTTGCAGGCATATTAATAATTCCTATATTAGTACAGATAAATTTGTCGAAGTAGCAGATAGCCCCTATTGTTATTCCTCATCCCAATACTTATATACATGAAAAAGCTCTTTTCATTACTATTCCTGTTACCAATGGCGGATATGTATGCCCAGTCACCGGATACTATCCTTATCGATTATCAGCATTTGCCCAAATCCAGGATACGGCACCGTGTGAGTCATGGCAACCTGGTTGTATTAGAAATAACCAACATTAACAAAAGCCGTTACACGATCCAGGTAAATAACACCAGCACCAATTTCTTCACGCAGCAACCTGACATCCTCAAAAAACTGGATGGATCAACCGTTGCGCTCAACACCACAGATGATCCAAAGCCGCCGGCAGGGTCCAGCTTTTCCTTTAATGACGGTGTTCTGAAATTGAAAGCACAGTCGCAAGATGAGCTTACTCCTTTTAAAGCAAGCTATAAAAAGGTAAATGAAAAGCTCGATAGTTACTGGGAAAGCCTGGAGAAATTCAAAAAAGCAGTCAATGTATTGCAACAGAGTTTGCTCTATAAAAATAAGCTGGTCGTCATAAAAGATGCGTGCGATGGCACCTACCCAACCGCAAAAACATCCTTATTAACCGCAACTACAACCTTTGTCAACAATAATAAAATCGACCAGGAAGTTCCTGATTCTTCGAAAGAACTGCTGCTGGCACAGGTAATTAATATTCTGGATCACTATACGGAGGCTGCAACTACAGAGAAACCAGTTGTTGAGCAACTGGAAAAAGACATTGAAGAAGCAGCAAAATCCTTTAAGGAAGATGCAGATAAGCTGATGGCCAAGCTGGGGACCTTGAAAAAAAGTGCTAAGGCAGATGACTTTGGAAATGACTATGCTATTCTGGAAAAGGCCATCCGGGTTACCAATGAAAGAATTGAAGCCATGCAATCCAATAAAGCGGTTGTTACAAAAGCTAACGGCATCATTGATAATTACCTGCTGCTTGATCAGAAGAATTTAATAGTGAATAGTTACAAGACGATCAACCCGGTGAACTATGTCATCACGCAGGCTGCTATTGCAGATAAAGACGAACTGAAATTTGACATCAAAATAGATCCTAAAGAAAATACGATCTGCACTGATCCTGGTCTACAAATTCCAGTTATTGTAAGAACCTATGGCGGGTTTAAACTCGACTTCAGTACAGGCTTCTTTATGAACTTCGGAAGTAACAATTTTTTTGATCAGTCTTACAGACTTGATAGTATCAGCGGTGACCCCGACAACGCGAAAATTGCCAGAAATGATAACCGCAACAGGGTCATTCCTTCCATCGGAGCACTGATGCACGCTTATTACAGAACGGGCTGGGATTTTCAACCTGCACTGGCCATCGGTGTCAGTTTATCGGTTGGCTCTTCTACAAAATTCAATTATCATTTAGGTGTTTCTGCCGCACTGGGCCGCGAGCAGCGGATTATTGCCAGCTTTGGCTGGACACTCACGCAGGCAACACTCCTTTCTTCCAAATACCAGGAGGGGCAAGTGGTATCAAAAGCGACGATGGGCACAACGGTAGAAACGGAATCCTTTTATAAATGGGGAAATTTCCTGGCTATCACTTATAATCTCTCCAGATAATGTCAACGCATATAAAATGCCTGGTCCTGTGCTTCGCCATCATGCTGCTGCAATGGCCGCACAAAGCATATAGCCAGGTAGTTACCGCTGCGCAACCATCCAGCGATACGATACCGGAAGATAAATACTTCATCTTCTCCTGTAGCTTTGTCAGTACACAGCTGGAAGATGACTGTATTCCGGATATGCAACCGTCTTTAAGTGCGGATGGTTTTACCCCGGCCAGGGTAATCATCAAGATTCAGCAACTATTGGGCAAGGAAAGTGAAAACCGTATTGCCGCAAACTTTATGCTGTATGAATGCCAATTCCCCGGACCTGTATTTAAAGCGGTAATGACACGGGGCGACAGCACCCGGTATATTTTATATAATCGTAGCTACCTGGACAAACTGGTAGCTAAAAATACCGATTGGGTGGCCTTCGCGATCTTCGCCCATGAAGTAGGACATCATTTCCTCGGGCACTCCATGCGGTCGCAATCCTTAACCTACGCCATTTCCAGGCAAAGAGAACTGGAAGCAGATTTCTTCTCCGGGTATATTATTAAAAAACTGAAAGGCACACTGCAAAATGCGGAGTCCGGGATTATGGCAGTCAACAACCACCCTACTCCGGAACTGGAAGCGGGGTGCACCCACCCCACCAAGGCCAAAAGACTGATAGCAATAGAGAAAGGCTATAACTTCGTAAATCAGCCGGCCGCTTCACTGAACAGCTTTTTTAATATTGATAGCCTGGTCAGAAGCGAAGGTATAGAACAGTTACTCAACCGGACCAACCAGTTGTATCAGCTGCAGAAGTTCCAACAGGCTCTGGATCAGATTGACAATTTATTTGACAGAGTCAGCAGCAATCAACTCCCGATGTTGTATAACAACAGAGGACTGATTAAGCTCAAACTCAATCAGCAGATTTCTGCGTTGGAAGACTTTAATAAAGCGATTATGATTAATAAAAACCGGGCAGAATTCTTTGAGAACAGGGGACAGCTAAAAACCAAACTGGCTAACGAGATCAACCTGGAAGAAGCACAGAAAGATCTGAAAAAGGCTAAACAGCTGAAACAACAGGAACGGGTGCAATAATAAGATATTACACAGCATACGCTTGCCAACGGCCTGCATCAAATTTAAATGGACAAACCGGGATGCTCCAGGTTTGTCCATTTAACTAAACTCGGTTAATGCCGCCCGGCATAAAGCCCAATTAAAATAAAGCAATTAATTTTTTTTGATTGGAAAATCTGTTACAGCCTCACAGGTCTACGTTTTTCTACGCCAGTTCCTTACTATATTTTTTGGGCTTCTTTCCAATATGTTTTTCAAATACCCTGGAAAAGTGACTGAGATTCTCAAATCCCATTTGATACCCAACTTCCGATACAGACAACTTCTCATCCCGTAAAAGACGGGCAGCTTCTTTCATGCGTAAATGCTGGTAATAATCGTAAATACCCATTCCGAAAACCTGTGTAAAAAGTCGACGCATTTTTAATTCGTTCATTCCTGCAACCTGCTTTAACGTTGCGATAGCGCTTGGCTTGTCCAGCGATGAAATAATTTTGTCCCTAACGCTGTATATAGCTTCTATATCCTTACTGCTTAGTTTTTGATGAACAGATTTCTCCCGTTTGTTCAAACTTTGAAACAAATAGAAAAGTAGTTCCATTGTTTTTAGTTTGTAGTAGTAGCTATTGAGTGCCTCTGGTTCTTCCTTTTTGGCAATATCATTTATGGTGCGAAGTATATCATCCGTCATCATTTCTTCAATCAAAAAATTGCTGCCATTGTCGAACAAAAACGGGAAATGCTCAACATCATCTTTCAAAAAACTTTTCAGATAATCTGCACTGATAAATACAGACACCACTTTTACATGGGAGTTTCTCCTGAAAACACTGGTATATGGAAGTTCAGAGGGAAATACGCGGACGTACGGCGGTTTTTCCTGTGTTTTTAACTTTCTTTTGCCTTTTGCGGGTGCATCATCATCAAAGGCATTGTGAAAGAAAAAGCGGATGCTGTTTTGAATATGTTTGGGAGGTGTCGTATGTCGTGAAAACGTTTTCTTTACTTTATAGGAAGCAATAAATAAGGCAAAATCGGGTAGGAAATCAAAGTTTTTTTGAAATTGCACATCTATGTTTTGCGCCATACGTTCCCCGATATCGTAACCGATTTTATTTGCAAACTGAAGAAAGTCTTGCCCATCCCTTTCTGTTATCATAATTTTTACGACTATTTTTATTAGTTATTCAATTATTTTATTCTTAAAAATAGCAACATTTTTGTATTGTAAAACAAAAAATAATTGATATGACAAAGCGGGTTTTAATATCAGGAGCAAGTATTGCCGGCTTAACATTAGCCTATTGGTTGAATAAATACGGCTACGAGGTCACCGTTGTTGAAATTTCAAATGGGTTGAGAAGAGGCGGATCGCCCATAGACGTAAGAGGGGTAGCCTTAAACGTTGCAAAAGAAATGGGCATACTGGAAAAAATAAAGGCGAAAGAGTTTATTCACACGGATGAAATTGTAAACGCCAAAAATGAAACAATCGTTACGTTTTCGTTAAATGCGCAACCTGAATATCTCGGTGATATTGAAATTCACCGTGATGATCTCCTGGATATACTTTATCAAAACATTCCAACGAATGAAGTGGATATTATGTTTGACAACAAGATTGAAACATTAGTGCAGTACGAAGAAAACGTGGAGGTAACATTTAAAAATGGAGGTAGCAGCACTTTCGATTTTGTTTTTGGTGCAGATGGAACACATTCTGCCGTAAGAAAGCTGGTATTTGGAGAGGAAGAAAAGTACTCAAAATTTTATGGCGAATATTTTGCATTTGCGGAAGTGCCAAATATTAAAACCAAACCCAACACAGGGTTGATATACAACGAGCCACGTAAGTTTGCGGCGCTCTATCCGTTTAAAAATGCCGTGAATGCGCTTGTTGTTTTCAGATCGCCTAAACTGAATTGGGATCACAGGAATCACGAACAGCACAAGCAAATCTTGAAAGAAACTTTTCAAAACAGCTCCTGGAAAATACCTGAAATTTTAGACGCCATGTTGCACACCGACAATTTATACTTCGATGAAGTTTGTCAGATTCACATGCCTTCGTGGACAAAAGGGCGGGTGGCATTGGTTGGCGATGCAGCACATGCAGCGAGCTTCCATACAGGAATGGGTACAAGTCTGGCCATGCAGGGCGCCAATATTTTAGCAAAAGAATTGTATTCAAATGATCATTACGAAACTGCATTCGCTAAATATAATGACACTTACAGACCGTTTGTGGAAAGTGTGCAGGCAAAAATTTACCGTGGAATAAATTATCTGGTTCCTGAAACGGAGGAAGCTATCCAGGAGGCATACAAACGGTTTATGGTTAAAAAATAAAGGAGAAGGAAACCGGGAAAGCGTGACAATCGACACGTCATAGAATGAAAAGAGGCTTGCAAGTCAATTACTTACAAGCCTCTTTTGTGCACCGAAGTGGACTTTTCCCGAACCAAAGATTACTACTTCCAGATAGCATGCAAGTACGAAGTTCAGCTATTGGTCTGCGTGATTTATTGTTTTTTCATCAGCCTCAAAAGGATATCTTTCAAGTACCTTCCTACGTTCAATCCTTGCCTTAGCTTCAATGAAGATATTATGTATCTTTTTCTCCAGCGCTTTTTTGGGAGGTAGTTCTGTCCAGTATTCGCTACTATTATTCCATCCTTGTGCATTTCCAATAACTCTACCTGCTCTCTTCTACTTTCAGCACATAAGATTAAACCTATGGGAGGGTATTCTCCTTCTTGCTTTTCGTATCTATCCAGCCACTTTAAATACAACTCCATTTGCCCTTTATGTTGGGCTTCAAATTTTCCCAGTTTCAACTCAACAGCTATCAGGCGTTTTAAATTTCGGTGATAAAACAAAAGATCTAAATGAAAATCTTCGCCATCAATGATCATCCTCTTCTGACGCTCTATAAAGGCAAACCCTTTTCCCAGCTCTAATATGAAAGCCTCTAGTTCCCGAAGTATGGCCTCTTCCAGATCCTTTTCCAGATAGGTGTTTCGTAATCCAAGGAAGTCCAGAAAATGAGGGTCTTTGAAATTGTCACTAATAGCCGGATGATTACTTGTGTTTTGTATATTCGCAATGCCCGTCCGCTCAAATGTTTTGGTTGCAATTTGTTTCCTTAATTCCCTTATGCCCAATCCCTGATCAGTGGCTATCTTTGCGTAGTATAGCCTTGCCTCCTGGTTCTTAAGCGACAATAATTCCACGAAATGAGACCAACTCAGTTGCTGTGATAGCGGTAAGATAGCCTCCAGGTCTGTGAATTGCTCAGCAAATTGTATCATTCTCCTTAAATTCCTTATCTCAAAGTTTTTCCCATACTGACTCTTTAATTGTGTCGACAGTGTCGACACAATCCGTTTTGCATACTCCGCTCGCTTATTTCTAAGGATTTCATGGTTAATACGTTTGCCAATTTGCCAGAAAAGTATTGTAAGCGTACTGTTAGCATGTGAAAACACTTGTCGTTGACTTTGCTCTATAAGCTGCGAAAGCTCATTAAATAAAGATTGTTCAATTGAAGTCGTGTTTTCCCTTTTTACCATTATGCTTATTCTTTATCGGCAAACCAATATTGGGGATGCCAGATTCTCACGTTAGATGAATAACCTGAAAATTAGATAACGAAAGAATGATAAGCGTTAATTGGAAGTTAATGTGGTTAGAGTATAATAATTGAATGGCAAAGGAATGATTCGATTTTCCGCGAAAAACTCGTTTTTGACGGAAGCCATTATCGAACCGCTAGATTGAACGAAGCCGTCAAGCTGATATACAGTCTGGACGCGGATCTCCCCGAAAATAAAAATGGACAAACCAAGAGTAATCTCGATTTGTCCACTTTCGTGCCCAGAACTGGATTCTTATCTAGTTAAGGGTGAAAGAGTTGTAAGGTATTTGTGTCAATGAAGTGTCGAATTACAGTTAAAAAAACACTTCTAAATATATAAAAAATTAACCGAGTAGTCTAAAAATAAGCCCCCTATAATCCTTCACCAATTTCAGATATTATAGCCAAGGCATCCTTATAATTGATGTTGAAAAATTCTCTTTTGGGATTTACCATGCAATAATCGAGTCTTTTATGAATTAGTCTTTTCTATTAAGTAGCAATCCTTTACATGCCATTCAGAGGGTACCAAAAATTTGCTTACCGAGGCTGTTGTACCTGATAATTCCATTGCCCGAGTATTGCTATCACGGGTTGTTAATCCAATTTTGAATATATCAGTAACATGCAATTCATTTCGCACTAAATATTTAAATCCAGAGTTTTTGTCGTAAGCTGGTGGACTTGGTAAGTTGCTGTTAAAATTGATTGTTAGTGGTTGTTGCTGTTGTTCATAGCAAGATATCGTCTTCTCAACCCAAAGTCGAGCATGAATGAAATGTAAATAATATTGATAATCAATTAATTATGTATATCTATCATCAATCGAAGGTCAAAATGCCAACAGGATAACAGTTGATCACACTTTTTACTCTTTTTTCTCTCACGACACATCTATAATCATTAAACTTATTCGGCAAATTAAATGCCCCCTTTATTCAATATTTTTTATTTTATTTGAAATGAAACAAGATATGCATTTATGTTTCCTCCATTTTATAATTAATATATGACCAATTCTAATAAAAAAACGCCATTGAGGGATATACAAGAGACCTCTATCCAACTAATCTGGTTTTCGCTAACTCGAGAATATTTTCTGCTTGGTCATACATTTAATGAAGAAGATCTTCCTTTAAGAATTCCATTTAAAGGTGAAGGCTGGATTGAAATAAGCCAAGAATTTATTGGATATGCTTTTGTTTTACGGCTAAGAACAACAATTCAAACGAAAGTGGGTGAAAGAAGATACAATCAATTTAAAGAAATGCAATTAGAAGAGGGGACTGAAGCCATAATGAGCATTTCAGAACTGGCCAGATATCCTAAAATCAAAGCAGAGGTGAGTGTTGTACTACCGAGGCTAGAAGATATAACAGAAAAGTTATTTAAGCTGCTTCGATGGAGGTTTAAGCTTGCGGTTTATTTGAATAAAAGTACCAATGGCGAATTTAAATGGTCTTTTGATCAACACAAATGGCAACAGATTAATTCTTTTAAAGAATCTGGAGTTGTCTGTTCACCATTCTACTTTATTCAAAACCCAAAAGAAGAAATTGAAAAGTTAATAACCACACATTCTATTGAGGAAGAAACAGAACCAATAGGTCATACTATTTTAAGAGAAGCGCAAACAATCATAAGTTCAAGTCCTGAAAGTGGGTTGGTGATGGGTTTTGTTGCTTTGGAAGTTGCTGTTAAAAGATTCATTACATTGAGGGATCCAGAATATATATTTCCGGATCCTTCGCCCAATATTCATAAACTATTGACAGAAATAATACCAGCGCTTGATACCAAATTTGAATTGTCTAATAAAGATCAGAATACAGTGAAGGATATAATGCTTCACAGAAACGATATGGTACATAAGGGCAAGATGCCAGACTCAGTTGGCCCCCACAAAATCACGAAATATCTGGCCTTTATTGAAATGATAATTTTAATGCTTGATGTTCATATGGGGTTTGATTGGGCTCAGGAATACCTCAATTTTTGCGGCAATAACCTAAGATCAATGGAGTCAGTTAAAGAATAATCTTGGATAATTCTAATTTCATATGGATAATTTCCGTTATTGTGCACCCTACATTTGAAGAAAGGATAGGTGAATTGTTAGCAAAATTTACCCATCTATTTTTTCTGGACGGTCAATACTTTTGACTTTAGCACCATAGTGACCCGCGATCATTTATGACATTCTGGAAAGACTAGATGCTGATTAATTTCCAGACAAATTCAACCAATAGAAATTTTCAAGTCTTCTTAAAATATTAATTGATTTATGAGTGGTGATATAAATGATAATAATCCAAAGGTTCATATTCCTGTTGTTGTTGGTAATTATTTCCCTTTCAGACTAGTACTGAGGGAAAATGACACATGGCATCCGACTCTTGATGAAATAAATTATAAAAACTACGATTATGTCAAACTCACTAGGCTGTCAACATTTATTGATGTAGGCATTTCGCCTCTATCATTGGGTATATCCTTTAGTGGTAGTTTAATTTTACCTGCAATTCCTGAATATAGAGATAGAGAACTGGCTTTAAATAAATTCAATGAAACTCTAGGTTTTTTTTTACTTGGAGGTGTTTATTGTGAGGCAATTCAACCTACAGACATCTCCAGCGGTAAATTATTTCAGGACGGATATTTAAAGCTTGGAAATGGAGGAAGCGGATACTATGCTGAGCTAAATAGAGCATTTCAAACAAAACATGTTGGCCATCATGATGTCATTAAGTTATTAAATCCATTAACTATACAGGCGTCAGAACTAGAAAAAGCCTATCAATTAGGTAAAGGGTATTTTGCGAAAATTGGCAGCCTATCCCCTGCCTTGCTACTAAACGGCACCTCCAACTATGTGAGAAACCAATGGGGTGAAAGTTTAATTTTCTTATGGACCTCCATTGAACAAGTGATAAATATTATCTGGGTTAAAGAAATTGCGAAAGAAAATAGCGAAGAAAATGTAATCGAAGGTAGAAGAACTTTTTTAAAAGACTTTCGAACTTGGACAACTTCTACCAAAATAGAACTCCTATTCCAAAAAGATTTTATTACAATTTTGGATTACCAATTACTAAATAAGGCGAGGAAACTGAGGAATGATTTTGTTCACAACGGAAGAAAGTTATCCCAAGAACAGGTCAAAAATGCTCTAATAGCTTTATTTCGATTAATTTCTCTGACTATTTCTTCATACGAGGACGCTACACTTCTCGATGAGACATTAGAAACAATATATAAGAACGAAAGAGAAGAATTGTTCCCCAAAGACAACATTATTAATGGAGTTACACATTGGCTTTCTATCCCCCCAATACCTGGTGACCCTAGCTGGGGAGATAAAAGTTATGAAATAATTGAAGAGCTGGTTCTGAAGCCTTTGATAAGGGATTGATAGTTTCTCTAATTACATAAGTATAATAAAGCTGATGGCGGTATATAGCACGTATGATTGAATACTTACAAATTTCAACCCGCAGATCATTATTGGTTTGTAGCTAACAAATTCTTATCTAGATAACGCAATAGTACCCTTTTTATCTTTAGCAACACGTTTAAAAATCTCCTTTTGTTTATTTCTAATAACTATAGGAATCAGATTTTTTCTTGAAAAGTTAAGCTGCTAGACTGACGCGAGTAGAATTGAGGTAACAATAATATTATATCAGCTCTCCTAATGAATGGCTATTAATGATCATCTATTAAAAGGATCTGTGACGGCAATACTATACAAATTTGTATATTGTGAAAGTAATTATTTCTTAGACCCCATTCTTTTAAGTATTATGAGTCAAAAACACCACGCAACCTTTGCAGATCGATTTTTAGAATCTTTTGTTGGCTCAGCGATATTCTGTGAACCCAAAGTAGCTATAATAGAACTGATTGCTAATGCTTGGGATGCAGGATCGACTGAAGTTAATATAACATGGCCGGAATCAGATGGAGATCGATTTGAAATTTCTGATAATGGACATGGGATGACTGAGGGAGAATTTGAAAGTAGATTTATGGTACTGGCATATGATCGCATTAAAGATATTGGAGGAATGGCGCTAATCCCTCCCTCACATAGAGATAAAATTGCCTCAAGGCCAGCTTTTGGTAAAAATGGAAAAGGGAGAATGGCAAGTTTCGCCTTTGGTAACGTATTTACAGTATCTACTTCAAAAAATAATCTACAAAATACTTATGACATTTCAATAGATGGCAATAATAGATTGACATATCAAAAAATTGAAACAAAGGATTCTACTATATCCCACGGTACCACAATTTTCATTAAGCATTCCATAAGGCCCCAAATTTCAATTGACGATATTAAAAAGGAGATTGGAATGAGATTTTTGGTAGATCCTAACTTCAAAGTGAAACTAAATAATACTGAAATAACATTTGAAGATGTCCCTAAGGACCATATAGAAGAAATTAGAGTTATAGTTAAAGATGTCGGTGAATTTCCAATCAAGATAATAGACATTCAGGCAACAGATAAGACAACGCAGTTGCATGGTATAGCCTGGCAAGTAAAGAATCGTTTGGTTGGCGAATGTACATGGAAAGGAAGTGGAAGTGAACATCTTGTGGATGGGCGAAAATCAATAGCAAAAAGATACATATTTATAGTGAATGCTGATTGCTTGGAAAATTCAGTTTTAGCTGACTGGACTTCATTTCGAATCTACGACGAAGCTTACAAAAAAGCAAGTATGGAGATTTATAAAGAGATAAAAAATCATGTATTAAATTTAAGCAAAAGCCAGAGGGATGAAACATTTAAAGATATTGAGAATAATATTAAGCCCACGTTAAGGAAAATGGGGATTGTAGGAAGAGAAAAATGGGAGAAATTTGTAAAAGAAGTTCAGGAAGAATGCCCATCAATTGGAAGTGATGAGCTAGAAAAAATTGCCGCTTTATTAGCTAAACTTGAAACTTCTGAATCTAAATATGGACTTATTCATGCTTTGGCAGCAGCATCCGTTGAAGATTTAAATGATTTGAATAAAATTTTAGAGAAGTGGGATATTGATTTAGCAAAGGTTGTCCTTGATGAAATTGAATGGAGGACTAAGCTTTTGGAGAAATTGCAGGAGAAGGTATTAAATGAAACTACTGATGAAGTCCAAGAATTACAGCCGCTGTTCCATAGAGGGCTATGGATTTTTGGCCCTGAATATGAGACAATCGAATATACATCCAATAAAGGGATGACACAAGTTATTCAAAAAATATTTGGTGCAGATATTAAGGGAAGTACTATTCGACCCGACTTTGTTGTTCTTCCTAACAGCACTGTAGGTTTATATTCATTACCTAAATATGATAATGAAGATTTTGGCGAGATTGGAGTAGACAGACTAGTAGTTGTTGAATTGAAGCGCCCGGGAGTATCTATCGGCAGAGATGAGAAAGGGCAATCATGGAAATATGTGAAGGAGTTATTTTCTCATGGATTACTAAAGGACTATTCTAAGGTGGTCTGCTTTGTACTAGGTAGTAATTTAGATCCTTTAGAAGCAGGGAGAACGAATGAAATGGATGGCCGTGTGACCATCATACCTATGGAGTATGACATGGTAATCCGGAGGGCCCAAAGCAGATTGTTTAATCTATCATCCAAAATCAAACAAGCCCCTTTCCTAAAAGAATCGAGGATGAAAGTTTATCTTAACGATAAAGCTCAGCTTTCAATGTTTTAAAAACCAACCTCTATCCACAATTAGGTAAACTTTTTTTATCAGATTGTTACACAAATCAAATTTTAAAGGCTGCTATCCTAGCATCCAGCAAGTTGTATCATTGTTACACAATGAACTTGAAAGCAGCCTCCGCAGTCGGCCGCTTTAGGTGAAAAAGCCACTCGGAACTCGCACCTTTCTGTTAGGGGCAAACGAAATATTTAGCCCTGAAATTGGATCATTTCTAATCCAATTTCAGGGCAATCAAATTCAAAATCAGTACATTAAAATCTTATCAAGGTCACGGTTAATAGTAGCCTTTATTTCTTTAGCCATTCGTTTAATCATCTCCTTTTCTGCATTGCTTATACCCGGATGCGGGGTTGATCCACTCTTCAAATCCTTAAACGGTTTGGACTTTCGGTAATAGGTGGAAAGACTCCAATCACACTCTTCACATACACGATTCCTTAATAAAATTGGCGTTGAGGTTAACAATTCCTGAAGGTCATTCAATAAATTCTTGTGCATAATGGTCACTGGTTTTTCATGGTTACGGGAAGCGATACGTTAAACTTTGTTATACCATTTCTACTAAAGACGGAGATCATTCCATCCAGCAATTCCGTGTATTTTTTACAGAGATACAGCCCAAGACCGACACTTGCTTTACCTTTTTCTAGTGTCTGATATGGCTCAAAAATTAATTTGCGCTTCTCTCTGGGAATAGTCATTCCGTAGCTGGTAACATAGAACTTTAGAGCGCCATCAGTGATAAGCGCATAAAAATAAATAGTGGTTCCAGTACCACAATATTTAAAAGCGTTGTGCAAGATGTTGCAGATTATTTGTTGAGTTTTCACTGCGTCTATCTCCGCTTTTGTTCCTGGGGTGATATGAATTCTGGCTGATAAATCTATCCCGGTAATGCCCCATCAAATAAGCAATTGTAGGGTCATCTACCAATTTATCTTTCAACAGTATGGCAAAACTCAACCGCGCGCAAGACCATGTTATATATTTGCCTATGTCAGTTGCGCTAATCCATTTTTCCAGTACCTTATTAGCCCCATCTGCTGTGGGTAAGCGAAACAGTAAGCCCGTACCTGACCGCTTTCTTTTTTCCACTATCATGCGGGCAATAGGATGCAATGTGAGCGTAACAGGCAAGCCGGTTTTGGCCTGAATGATACGTGTGGTTAGTTTAACCCCGTTGATTTGGCTACCCAACGCAGACCAGTATAACAGCAAAAAATAAAGGCATCCTTTACCTCTTCGTTGGTGCATGGAGTATTTAGGAGTTCCAGATATTCCGGAACTTCCAGATGTTCTTTCAGCCGGGTACTGGGATTTGATTTAGCAGTTACCTTTTCTGTGGGGTTTATCCTGAAATAGCCATCAGCAGTGGCCGCAGTCAGCACCCATTTAAATCGGGTGTAATAATCGGCGGGCGTCTCTCCGGTATATTTATCTAACAAGAACCTACGAAATGCTTTGCAGGTATTTTCTGTTATATTACCTGGTGAAATAATGGAAGAGCCAAGAAACAACCGGAACTGTTTCAGACTACTTTCCAGATGACGGTTGCCATCCCGCTTATTATTGTTTACATACTCTTCGTAATAGTCGAGAAAGTTCTCTTTGAACTTATGCGCTGGTATAAACGCTGTGCCGATAGACTGCTGCTCAATGATGGCCTGACTCTTTTTTAACTCCAATAAAGCCAATGCCTGCTTGTTATGCTGCTTCTGTATTGCGTCTTTCGGCTTTGTATATACGAAAATGCCAGTCGCCGGACGTTGTCCTTTCTCACGGCCCAAGTCGTAATAGTAGTATGTTTTATCGCCTTTAGTATTCTTACGTTTCAGATAATTCATGCTCCAATGATTTTGAAAGTGAAACCATTGGCACTAATAGTATGCCGTGTCAGTAAGGATTTGAGGCAATTTTTAAAATCGAGCCAAAGCGAAAAAAAGCGGAGGAAAAGAATTTTTTGAAGGCTTGCGTGTCGTGTTGACATACTGCCAAAATGCCGGTGGGTAATAGCTTTGGAGAAATGAAGCGTGTGTCATGTGGTGTGTCAATTTGTGTCGTGATTGGTGAATAAAAGCGAAAAAAACCGGACAAAAACGACATTGACACAAACAAAAAAGGTTGTAAGTCAAATACTTACAACCTTTTCTAGTGCCCAGAACTGGATTCGAACCAGCACACCCTTGCAGGCGCTGCGACCTGAACACAGTGCGTCTACCAATTTCGCCATCTGGGCAACTGATATTGTGTCAGGGCTGCAAATATAAGCAGCGTTTCCATTTTTCCAAAATTTCAGTGAGATATTTTTTCAGTTAACCCCCACCACCACCCTGAAAACCAGCGCAATAAACAATAGTCCCACCCCGTTGTTAAGTAGTTCACAACCGCTGTCCATATGGCTTCTATCATTATCATACTCGTCCTTATTGCGCTCAACTTTTACTTCTCCATTGCGGAGATTGGTTTAATTTCGATCGACAAAACATTGCTGCAACAACAGGCTGACAGCGGAAACAAGAAGGCTGTGAGTGTATTGAATCTCATCAAGGATCCGGATGAATTTCTCAGTGCAGTACAGGTAGGTATTACGTTGGTAGGCATACTGGAAGGGCTATACGGAGGCGACCTCATGGCCGCCTGGCTGGAGCCGGTATTTGTTTCCTGGGGACTTCATACTAGCATGGCACACCTCGCAGCATTGATCATGGGCGTAGGCAGCATTACGTATCTGACCATTGTTATCGGGGAACTGATCCCTAAAACCCTGGCCCTGCTTGATCCTATGAAGGTATCTTACCTCATCACACCTTCGATGATCATTTTTTCAAAGATCACCTACCCTTTCATCAAGTTATTAACCGCCAGCACCAAATTCATACTGGGCCTGTTTTCTGTGAATACCATCCGCGAAGAAAAACTAACGGAGAATGATATACGGGGGATGCTGACCGCCGCATACAAACAGGGGCTCATCGATAAAGGCGAGTTGATCCTGCATAAGAACCTCTTCTCTTCTTATGATCTTACTGCAGAAAACATCATGACGCCGGCGAGCATGATCACTTATGTCCGCGAAGAAATGAGCCGGGAAGAGATAACGGAAACGATTAAACGTAGTATACATCGCACCTTCCCGGTGACGGGCAGTACACGGGAAGTGATGGGTGCGCTGGGTGTCAGGGAGTTCTTTCTTTACCCGGAGAAACGGGTGCCGGAGCTGCTGAATGCCGTTTCTTTTTTGTCGGTGAACCAGGAAGTATATGATATTTTCCAGCAACTGCGACGCGAAGGCACTAACATGGGCGTAGTGATCAATGAGTATGGCGAATGTGAAGGCATCATCTCCTATCACGATATTGTATCCGGTTTACTGGGTGGAAGTTTGCCAGGATTCAATGCCACCGAGCGATACCTGGTGCAGCAACCGGATAAAAGCTGGCTTACCTACGGCTATACCCGCCTGAGTTATATCCGCGAAACACTGAATTTTGAATGGCTCCGGGAATATGAAAAAGAAGACATCACCATTGCCGGTCTACTCATCGATAAGCTCCGGCATATTCCCGTACCCGGAGAAAAAGTAATGCTGAACCAGGTTTCCTTTGAGATAAAAAAGATGGATCATCACCGTATCGATGAAGTCATTATCCGGACGCAAACGCTTGCGCAATCGTGAAAGTGCTATAGATTATCTACCGGAACCTTTCTATCTTGATGCAAACAATTTGAAGGTAATGGTTAAAAGAACTTTGCTGCTCGGGCTACTCGTCCTGCAGGGTATTATTTCAGAGGCGCAAACGCGGAAACCCAATATCATATTCATCTATGCCGATGACATGGGATATGCAGAAACAGGCCCTTATGGTCAACAGAAGATAAAAACCCCGCACCTCGACCGCCTGTCGGCAGAAGGCATTCACTTTAACCAGTTTTATACCAGTACGCCTGTATGCGCACCAGCCCGCTGTATGCTGCTGACCGGCCGGCATGGTGGCCACGCTTATATCCGTGGCAATTATGAAATGGGCGGCTTCCCGGATTCACTGGAAGGCGGACAAATGCCTTTACCGGAAGGTACGGTCACCATTGGTACCATGTTACAAAAAGCAGGTTATACCACGGGCGCCATCGGCAAATGGGGATTGGGAATGTCGTACAGCACCGGCGATCCAAAACGCCAGGGCTTCGACTATTTCTACGGCTATCTCGATCAGAAGCAGGCACACAACTACTACCCTACCCATCTCTGGGAAAATGGTAAAACGGATCCACTGAATAACACCTATATCAATGTACACCAGACTTTATCGCCAGCTACCGCCACAGATGCGGATTTCGATAAATTTAAAGGGAAGGATTATGCCGTAGATGAACTGACAAAAAAAGCGACCCGCTTTATAAAAGACCATCAGAAAGACCCTTTCTTCCTTTATCTTCCTTACACCATTCCGCACATTTCCCTCCAGGTACCAGACAGTGCGGTGAAGGCTTACCTCGGGCAATTCAATGAAAAACCTTACTATGGCCAGCAGGGATACACGCCGCATAAATACCCGTTGTCGGCTTACGCTGCCATGATCACTTACCTCGACTCACAGGTAGGTGTTATCATGAACCTCGTAGCAAGTCTGGGCCTTGACAACAACACTATTATCATGTTTTCCAGCGATAACGGCGCCACTTTCAACGGCGGTGTAGACGCTGCTTTTTTCAACAGCACCGGTGGCTTAAGAGGACTTAAAATGGACCTTTACGAAGGAGGGATCCGGGAGCCGCTGATAGCCCGCTGGCCAGGCAAAATACCGGCAGGCAGGACCTCCGAACTTCCATCCGTGCAATATGACATGATGGCCACTATCGCCGCTATAGCGGGCATTCCGGCGCCGGCGAACGACGGCATTTCATTGCTGCCGGAAATGACCGGCCGCAATGCACAACAAACCGATAGAAAGTACCTCTATTTCGAATATCCGGAGAAGGGCGGCGCTATTGCTATCCGCATGGGAAAATGGAAAGCCATTAAAAACGGACTGAAGAAAAATCCTGCGGCTGCCTGGGAACTATATGACCTCAGTACCGATCGTTCAGAAGAACACGATGTAGCAGCTACGCATGCATCGATGCTACCAGCCTTTGATGAGATTGTAAAAAAAGAACACCGCAACGCACATATCAACGAATGGGAATTTATTAATTCCAAAACAGATAAAGGAAAGTAAGTATCGCGCCGGGATGTTTCATGAAGCATCCCGGCGTTTGTTTATTTATTTTCCCACTTAAACCACTTCACACCCAATACTACAAACATAATGGTGTAAGCAACAGCTGCCAATAACGCATAGGTGGTTTTAAATGTCCAGGCAGATGGTTCCAGGCTGGCCGCCAGTATTTCCCGCACCACACCATAGGGCGACCAACTCATGATCTCCTGCGTTTCTTTACCCAGCAAGCCCAGTTCTCCGAACATACCAATCATGATGAAGATAAAATAAACCAGGCGGGTGATAGAGTTCACCGTTTCCGGGTTTTTAAACCTTCCCACAATAGCCTGCCCCAATCCCAGGTATACGGCGCCTCCCAGTAAAGACATCAGCAAGCCAGCAATATAACCCAACGGCGACACATGAATATGATCGATGTAGTAGCCACCTATAAATACCAGCAACGTCATGACCATGATCATCGCGATCTGCACCAGCAGGCGGCTGATCATAATTGTCCAGGAAGATACCGGCCCTACGCGGAGCCGCTGAAATACGCCCCGGTCGCGGTCGCGCGCAATGGCATTGGAATAACCCATCAGTCCGATGCTGGTAAGACCGATGGTAATACAGGACGACAGTACAAACACGCCCCCCAGCTTATCTACCAGCCCTTTCCAGGATACCAGAATGATAAGCGGTACAATCAGCACCAAACGGAAAGAACGGCGGTTACGCCATAGCGTGGTAAAATCGGCACGCAGCAAAGCGGCCATCACAGTAGTATTTTTTGGTATTCTTGTTTCCATGTTGATAGCGTGAGGTTATGAGCGTACAGCCGTGCCAGTTAATCCGATAAACACATCTTCCAAAGTAACTTTTCCTTTCCGGACAACCTTCAATACCTCCGGATCATGCAAATGCTTTTCTATTAAGGCTGCCGGTGTATCAATAGCGATAATACGGCCATGATCAATAATAGCAATACGGTCGCAAACCGCTTCGGCTTCTTCCATGGAGTGAGTAGTAAGTAATACCGCATGTCCGTTGTTGCGGAAATATTCAATTCTTTCCCAGAGCTGGCGCCGCGACTGCGGATCCAGACCGGTAGTAGGTTCATCCAGCAACACCAGCTGCGGATGATGGATAGTGGATATCAACAGCGATACCCGCTGTTGCTGCCCACCGGAAAGCTGCGCAATCTTTTTGCCGGCAGCATCTTCCAGGTTAATCGCAGCCAGCTTCTCCCGGATAGTATCCTCTCCCAGCTCCACCCCGTAAATACTGGCAAAAAGCCGGATAATCTCCCCGATGGTAAGCTCCGGCTGAAAGCTGGTAGCCTGTAATTGTACGCCCATATTGGCACGGGCGTGCAATGGCTTCTCCCGTGTATTAAAACCCGCTACGGTGATCTGTCCCGAAACCGGCTTCAGCAACCCTTCTATAGCACTGAGCGTACTCGTTTTACCAGCGCCGTTAGGCCCCAGCAAACCAAAAATCTCCCCGCCATATACGTCGAATGACACGTCTTTCACCGCTTCAAAAGCACCATAACGGATATGCAGCGCTTTCACATCGAGAATGGGCGCATTGTCCCCTTGTTGATTCATCATCATTTCTACATTGACGACCGAAAATACAACAACCCCGGCGATCCCCGTTCGTAAAAAGGCAAAGGCCACCGAAAAAACGGTAAACGGAGCCGTTAAAACGGTGAAACCGGTTTTTCCTCCCTCTTTCCCGGATTACAAACGTCCGCTATCGTCAACAATTGTTCAAAACCGGACAATCCACCATACCCATAAACATTGAACATAAACAACTTACGTTTCTGACCTGCTTTTTGCGCTATCTTTCTGTTATGATAAACAGCTACCTGAAAACAACCTTTCGCAGCATTACCCGTAAACGAACATTTACCATCCTGAACATTGCAGGATTAGCCACCGGTATTGCTGCTGCATTGATTATTTTCCTGGTGATCAGCTATGAACGCAGTTTTGATAGCTATCATGCGGCGGCGGACCGGATTTACCGTGTAACCACCAACGTTATTAACCGCAGCAACGGGGAGGTAACGTCCAGGCTGAGTAATGTTAACTGGGAAATGGCGGATAAAATGAAGTCCGATTTTCCGGCAGTCGACAAGGCAGCTCTCATTTCTTTCCAGGGCGGCGCACAGATGTATGTGCCCTCCAAAGGAACCAGCGATGAGAAAAAATTCAAACAGACAGGCATCTTTTATACCACCCCTGATTTATATAATATCCTCGATTATACCTGGCTGGCTGGCAATGCCGCCGGTTTAAACGATCCACACACCGCTGTAATTTCAGAAAAAACCGCGCGGGCCTATTTCGGAGATGTCCAGTCGGCCGTTGGCCGCACCATACTGATGTGGTCTTACCGGGTCCCTTTCCAGGTAACAGGCGTATTTAAAGACCTGCCCACCAACACAGATCTACCCGTGGAAGTGGGATTGTCCTATAATGTATTGAAAACATTGACCCCGGATCAATTCCTGCCGGGCAGCCCCTGGGAAACCAGCCAGGGCTATGCGCAATGCTTCGTGCTGTTAAAAGACAACGCGCAGCGATCCTCCATTACAGCAGGACTGCCCGCCTTTGCGGCGCGCTACTACAAAGCCAGCACCACCCAGCTTGCACAATTACAATTGCAGCCGCTATCTGCCATGCACATGGATAAACGTTATCACAACTTTATTACCGGTAACCTATCCTCCAGGGAATTGTGGGCGCTGGCGCTGATAGGCTGTTTCCTGCTGCTGGTGGCCTGTATCAATTTTATTAACCTGGCCACCGCGTTATCAGTAAACAGGGCGAAGGAAATAGGCGTGCGGAAAGTACTGGGCAGTAACCGGGTACAGCTGTTCTCCCAGTTTCTGCTGGAAACCGCCGTGATTACATTATGTGCTATTGCGGTGGCCATCATTATTACCATTATAGCATTACCTTATACCGGGCAGCTGATCGACCGGGAATTATCTTTATCCTTACTAAACTCCCCTTCCCTATGGGCGGCGGTATTGGGTTGCGCGGTGCTGGTCACCCTGCTGTCCGGCTTCTATCCGGGGATGATTGTTTCCGGTTTCAACCCGGTAACAGCACTGAAAAGCAAAATCAGTATCAAATCGACCGGCGGCGTGTCATTGCGCCGGGGACTGGTGGTGTTCCAGTTTGTAATTGCGCAACTGCTGGTAATAGGCACGCTGGTAGTGGTAAAGCAGATGGACTATATAAGCCATCAATCGATGGGATTTAATAAGGATGCAGTAGTGCTGGTGAATCTGCCGAGCGACAGTACCTTAAAACTGAAATATGAATATCTTAAAACCAGCATGAGTGAATTACCAGGGGTGAGTGCAGTGAGTCTTTGTACAGACGCGCCTACGGCCGACTGGATTTTCCTACAGGATTTTTATTTCGACTCCCAGCCGGAGAAAGCACCATTTAAAATAGGTGTTAAACCGGGCGATGCAGATTTCTACCGCACCTTCGACATCAAGCTGAAAGCAGGCAGGCTCCCCTATCCCAGCGATACACTGAGGGAAATTGTTGTGAATGAAACCACGGTAAAAAAACTGGGTCTATCATCTCCGGAAAATATTATCGGTAAAATCCTCACTACCACCGAACACCAAAGTTTTCCGATAGTAGGTGTTATCAATGACTTCAACAGCAAATCCCTGCATGAAGCCATCACGCCTTTATTTATGGGCTCCCAGAGAGGCGCCTATGAATACATCGCCCTGCGCCTGGATCCCACGAAGATCTCCGCTACCCTGAAAAAAGTGGAGCAAACCTTTACCGGCATCTACCCTACCTACCTGTACGACCTCTCTTTCGTTGATGAGCGGGTGCAAAGCTTCTACGAAGCAGACGTTATCACCGCCAAATTATTCCAGTTGTTTGCCGGCATCGCGGTGTTCATTTCCTGCCTGGGGTTGTACGGCCTGATCTCCTTTATGGTTACCAACCGCACCCGCGAAGTGGGTATACGCAAGGTATTGGGCGCATCGGTCAACAATATCCTGTTCCTTTTTTCGAAAGAATTTATGCTACTGATCGGGATTGCCTTCGTGATTTCCGCACCATTAGGCTATTACTTTATGCAGGGCTGGCTGTCCGGATTCTATTATCATACGGCGATAGGCGCTGGCATCTTTGTTTCCGCTATTGTTTTATCATTGCTGATGGCATGGGCAACGGTGGGCTACAAGGCGTTGAAAGCGGCATTGTCTAACCCGGTAAAAAATTTACGGGAGAACTAGTTTTATAAACTCACGAGTTGTCTGCGTAAGGCCTCCAGGACCATACCGGTGCGGCTTTGCACATTCAGTTTGTTAAACAGGATTTCCCGGTATCCATCTACCGTACGTTCAGTAACATTCATTTTAGCGGCGATGGCTTTGTAGGTCAGATCGCTGCAGGCGAGATGGAGAAACTCCCTTTCCCGTTCTGTCAGGGTTTGTTTTTGTTCTGATTGCAGCAACAGGCGGCGATAGTTCACGTTGGACGCATCATTGTAATACTGTCCGGTGCTGTGTATTTCCGTCAGGGCTTTTTCCAGTTCTGTGGGGTGTATATCTTTCAGGAGATAGGCACAGCAACCGGCTTTCAGCATTTCTATGATCGTGGCGTCGTTGTCTTTCATCGACAGGGCCACCACTTTTACCGTGGGATATAGTTTTAATACAGCCGCAGTGGTGCTGGCGCCATCCATAACAGGCATGTTCACATCCACCAGCAAAATATCGGGTGGCGATGGCAGTTGCGCCAGTTTTTCAAGCAATTCCTTTCCATTCATGGCTTCCGCTACAATCTGAAAGCCGGCGAAGCCGCCAACCAGTAAACTGAGTGATTTCAGGAACAGCTGGTGATCATCTGCAATACCAATGTTGATCTTCATAAACAAAAATTTATTCCAGGGGTAATGTTATCAATACGGCGGTACCACCAGCGGTGGTGACTTCCCAGCGGATATCGCCGCCGAGAAGATTGGTACGGTGCTGCATATTCCGGATGCCCATCCCTTTAGACGACATACTGGCTTTATCAAAGCCCGATCCATCATCGGCGATAATCAGGATCAGCTGTTGCGCAGCTACCCTGATACTGATATCAATGACTTGCGGACGGGCGTGTTTGATACAATTCTGGATCGCTTCCTGGATAATACGAAACAGGATGATCTGTGGTTCTGCCTGGAGGGGCAATACCATCAGTTCATGGGTAAACGTTATTTTAATCTCCCTGCTGGAGTTAATTCTCTCTACTTCTGTTTTCAGATTGTCGATCAGGCTGAACTGATCCAGCCATTGACGGCTAAATGATTTGGAAAGCGCCCGCAGGTGCTGGATAGCGGTACTCAGGGTATTTTCCGCTATCTGCAGGGTATCGGGAATTTCCTTCATGCTCCGTTGGGTAACATTGATCAGGAGCTTGGTGCTGCTCAGCAACTGGCCGATATCGTCATGCAGTTCCTGGCCGAGATGGGCAAAGGCTTCTTCCTGCATTTCAATCTGGGACCACATAAGCTGTTTGTCGTAATCTTCCTTCATTAGTTTAAGCTGATGTAAATATGCATCCTGCTTCTTTTTATAACTTATTACCGCCGCCACTACCACCAGTCCCATGACGATAACGAGCAACGAAATAAAAATAACAGCTACAAAGAGATCCTGTTTGACCGGAAACATACGACGCCTTTTATCAGCATAATATACAACAGGTAATTGGATAATGAGTTTAATACCCTGAAAAAGTGCCTGGCCCGGGTGGTATCATTTTCCAGGAGCAAATTATAAAAGGCATTTACGCTCACAGAAGCTGCGAAATAAATAAAGAATGCAAGGGTTAACCAAAAAACAGGGTGCCGGAATATAGATGCTTCACTATCCGGGGTTATTGAAAAAAAGGATAAAAGGCACCAGCAGATAACCAGGAAGCTTTCTATGGTGATGTTGATACCGGGAAAGGCCCGCCATCCTTCCAATACAAAGCTGTAGAAAAGGGATACCATACCAAAAACAAAAATGGAAACACCCATTAATAGTCGCCAGCGATAGTCCCTGATCCCTGATCGGAGAATAATTGTAATCAAACTATATTCCAGCACCACAAAAAAATGATACACTATAAAAAAACCTAAACCTTCTGTGCCGATTACTTCTACAATTACTTCCGTAATAATAGAAGCCGCGAGCAACACACTTAATATCTTAACTTCCCTGTATTGCAGGTTAAATAAACTAAGAATAAAGCAGGTTACCAGTAAAAGATAATAAGCATACACCCAACCGTTCATCGGCACAAAAATTTATGTTCAGATTACTTTTTAAATACCAGATCAAGGTCTGCTGTTGCCAGGGGAGAGCCATGACCTTTTAATATTTGAAATAATTGCAGGAATGATCCATCCGGATTAGGTTTACCATTACCTCTTTCTTCCACCTTGGGATCGCCGCCGGCATGCAACATGTTATTATCGGTAACTTTCTGCAGCAATTGTGCATAGCCCACCTGGCCTAATTCTGAAGTCAGACCCTCCGCTACGAGGCTTAATTTGTTGTCTTCTTCAGGAATAGCAAAATGAAAACGAACATATTCACAGCCTTCCTGGCTAAGAATACGCATCAGGGACGCCTTGCTGAAGTCAACGGAATAACTGCCCTGGAATAAAGGGATCAGCTCCGGATTGGCAATTAAAAATTTGTAAAAATTGTTCAGCATTCCAAAATACGCCGCCACAGTAATGGGCATTCCATAGGTAGCAGGTTCTCCCGTAAATGGCATCTGGTAGGCTAGCTGCTCAGGTGTAGGGTTCAGGTGGCCCTGGTCATTACAGCCATAGCCAGCAAGGGACATAAGATCACTCATGATAGGTCAGTTTAGTGGAAACAAATATTTGACTTTTTCTTCATGACTGATACCGGGAATTTCCCCGGTAAGCATTTTTGCCGTTTAAAACACTACAGCTTCAACAATCCAAGTTTGTGCAGGGTGTTCACCGGCTTGTTGTCCCAGAAGAGCTCAAAGTCGTCCAGACCAGCCGCCTCATAACTATCTTTCACTTCCTGCAACGTCCATGTTTTCACATTGGCAACAGCCAGTTGCCGGAGTATCTGCGTAAGCCACACCCCTTGCGGCGGTTGCACACTAATATTGACTTTCTCTTTCTTGCTCTGGAAAGTTAAGGAAGACATCTCCCAACTGGCTCCTTTCTTTGATTTGGTAATAATTTCCATGGCCGGCTGTTTGCCCAGGTACACTACTTTAGAGGTGGGCTTCACCGTGCCCGCTTCTTCCTCCATCAGTGCGTTCACGATAAAGTCGGGATGCACACTGGTTTTCGGCACTTTGAATTCAAACCATTTCGATAGCGGGAAATCCAGGCAGGCGCCATGCATGAAATTCAGCAGCGATTTTTTTAATCCGTAGCTGAAAGATTCGTGGTCGGCCCCCGTAGGATCAATATGCATAATATCGTTATTGGCAAAAGCGCCGATCTCTTCTGTTTCCTTTTCTACATTAAACTTTGCAGGCTCCAATCCAACAGGACTGTGAGCGGTCATGGTAAACTGGTGCCAGAAGGCAGATTGCAGGATCCCGGCCTGGAACATCTGCCGCACCATTTCCAGCGCATCAATCGTTTCCTGTGCGGTTTGTGTGGGAAATCCATACATCAGGTATGCATGTACCATGATACCGGCTTCCGTAAAATGTCGGTTTACACGGGCCACCTGCGCTACCGTGATGCCTTTCTGTATCAGTCCCAGTAAACGGTCGGATGCTACTTCCAGTCCACCGGAAACGGCAATACAGCCCGAGGCTTTGAGCAGCAGGCAAAGATCCCGCGTGAAACTTTTCTCAAAACGGATATTTGTCCACCAACTGACGGTAAGCTTACGGCGGATAATTTCCAGCGCCAGGGCACGCATCAATGCGGGCGGCGCGGCTTCATCCACAAAGTGAAATCCGTTTTGCCCCGTTTGTGCAATGATGGTTTCCATCCGGTCGCACAGCAGGGAGGCCGTAATCGGTTCGTATATTTTTATGTAGTCGAGCGAGATATCGCAGAACGTACATTTACCCCAATAGCAACCATGTGCCATGGTGAGCTTATTCCAGCGGCCATCGCTCCAGAGGCTGTGCATGGGATTCACCACTTCGATGGCGGAGATGTATTTATCGAGTAACAGGTCGCTGTAATCCGGCGTACCAAGTTGCGCCTGTTTATAATCGTGCGTGGCTTTGCTGTTAACGTAAGTCACTTTCTCTTCTGTGAGCAGAAAGGTACGTTTCAGTTCTTCTGCCGTTTTCTTTCCTTCGAGGAACTGCAGCAGGTTTTCGATGGGCGCTTCTCCATCGTCGAGTGTGATGAAATCCACGAATTCAAATACACGGGCATCTGCCAGTGAACGCAGTTCCGTATTGGGAAAACCACCACCCATGGCCACTTTCACGGCAGGATAATGTTGTTTCACCCATTGTCCGCAGCGCAATGCCGCATACAGGTTGCCGGGAAACGGCACCGAAATGGCCAGCATAGCCGGTTGCACCTGCTCCATGTGTTGCGCCAGTAATTCCGTCAGGATACTGTCTATATAAGTATAATCCGCCTGGAGTGCGGCATAGAGTTCATCGAAGCTATTGGCAGAGCGACTGAGCCGTTCTGCATACCGGCTGAAACCAAAATGGGGATCCACGCATTCCATGATCAGGTCTGACAGGTCTTCCAGGTACATAGTGGCCAGGTGTTTGGCTTTATCCTGCGTACCCATGGAACCAAAGGCCCAGTTCAGATCATCCAGCTGCGCAAAACGGGAGGCTTCGGGTAAGTAATCGCGTTTACAGATGAGATGTGCCAGGGTAGGATTTTTTCCCTGTAGAAATAAAATAACCGCGTCGATAGTTTGTATGTAATCTTCCTGTAATACCAGCATGCGGGCAATATTCTCTGAAGCTGCCATCGGCGGCGCTGCAGCAATATGCGCAAACAACTGTTCCAGGCCCTGTTTTGAAAATAAACGGAGTGTTACCTCTATACCCAGATCTGACTGGAAGGAAGTAATATTTTTTGTATTCAGAAATCCTTTCAGGTAAGCAGTGGCCGGATACGGCGTGTTCAACTGGGTAAATGGTGGTGTTATTAAAAAAACAGAATTACTCAAGTCAGGTTATTTAAAGCGCAAATTTAGTTCTTTTTTAGGCAGAATAGTGTAGCAGCGTGGAGTGTCCGGCAGTTAACCGGCAAAAGCCGCGTCTCCTTCCAGGCCAATAACAAGCTCTCCGGATATAACTTTTCCCCGAAACCTTTTACTATACCCACTTTCTTATTAGTCTACAAAATTTATAGACTTTTATTTGGAAATAATAAAAGACCCCTTTATCTTTGTTTCACCACCACTGATAAAGCCACCACTCCATCAGTACTTCACCACCAGTTTTATTTTGTAGCATCCGCTCGTCGCCCCACCAGGACCGGCAACGTCTTGCATTGTTCAACCAATAATTTACAAACATGAAAACGTCCAAACACTTATTTTTAACCGGCCTGATGGTGGCAGGATTATTCAGCAACAACTCATTTGCTGCCCCTAAAAAACCATTTGTAAAACAAGGTATCTGGAGAGGCGTATTTACCCTGAGCGAAGCACAGGTACCCTTTAACTTTGAATTAAAAGGCAAAGACCCCGAGCATGCCGTATTTACACTGATCAATGGATCACGTCGCGACGACTTCCATGTACAGCGCATCGGCAACGATTCCTTATTTATCAAAATGAACACCTATGATGCTGCACTGGTCGCCAAAATTGAGACCGATGGCCGTATCACCGGTGAGTACCGCAGCCTCGTGCCTAACTTCCGGGGCAACGCACTGCCGTTTACCGCAGAACACGGACAAAGCTACCGCTTTGCGGAAGCAGGTACAGAAGCCGCTCCTGCTTACAATATCAGCGGCAAATGGGACCTGAAAATCTACAGTAAAGAACCTACCCCCAACCGCATCGGTTTACTGAAACAGAACGGCAACAAACTCACCGGCGTAGTGATGTCGGTAGTAGGCGACAGCCGCGAACTGGAAGGTACCGTACATGGGGATGAATTTGAACTGTCCGGCTTCACAGGCCCCAGCCCCATCTACATCAAAGGAAAGGTAAATGACGACAAATCACTGACCGGCGAAATCAGTTTAGGTATCTACAACAACATCAAATTTGATGGAGAAAAGAACGCCGCAGCTGAATTACCCGATCCTTACAAACTGACCTACCTGAAAGAAGGTTACAAGAAGCTGGACTTCACCCTGCCCGATCTGGATGGTAAAAATGTTTCCCTCAGCGATGATAAATACAAAGGTAAAGTGGTAATTGTAGAGATCATCGGTACCTGGTGTCCTAACTGTACTGACCAGACTTCTTTCCTGTCGCCCTGGTATAATAAAAACAAAGACCGTGGTGTAGAAGCGATTGCTATCGGCTTTGAACAGAAAGATGATCTGGAGTATGCGAAGTATACATTAGGTAAATTAAAAGAAAAATACAACATACAATATGATATTCTTTTTGGTGGCATTGCTGATAAGAAAGTGGCGTCAGAGAAGCTACCGGCGCTCAACCGTATGATGGCGTTCCCTACTACCATTATAATAGACCGTAAAGGTGAAGTAAGACAAATACATACCGGCTATACCGGCGAGGTAACCGGTGATTATTACAAGGATTATGTAGCGAAATGGAACCAGGATCTGGATGCTTTAATTGCGGAAAAGTAATTTTAACATTAATTTCCGGATCTCGTAAACGCTAATCCGCCCGTCACCCTTAAATTGCACCAAATTTAAACACACACATATGCAACGATTAGCATCACTGTTCTTTATTGGAGGATCTATCTTCCTGATGTCTTTCACTACACCTGCTACTGTCAACAAAGGAGAAAAACCAACCAAAGCCGCTACCGCCCGGAAAGCAACCGTTTTCCAGGTAGACAGTAAAGAGAGCAAATTAAACTGGACCGGTAAAAAAGTAACCGGACAACACGAAGGCACCATCAACATTGCCGATGGCAAACTGGATGTAGACAATAACGTGTTGAAAGGTGGCAGTTTTTCACTCGATACCCGTACCATTGCCGTTACCGATATTAAAGATGCCGGTGGCAACGCAAAATTACTGGGTCACCTGAAAAGCGAGGATTTCTTCTCTGTAGAGAAATTTCCTTCTGCCAACTTTGTTACTACCAGCGTTGTTTCCAAAGGCGGCGGTAACTACGACGTAACCGGTAACTTAACTATTAAAGGTATCACCAACCCTGTTACTTTCCCAGCCACCGTAACGGTAGCCGGCAATAAGCTCACTGCGAAGGCAGCCATCAAAGTGGATCGTACCAAATACAATATTAAATACGGTTCCAAGAGCTTCTTTGAGGGCATCGGCGACAAAGCCATCTACGATGACTTTGACCTGGATGTAACATTGGTAGCTGCTGCCAAATAACTCATTCGTGTTTTCACTACCCCATTATATAATTCCTGGGGAGGACGGGCACTCCCGCCCATCCTCCCGGGAATGCCAATAACCATTTCTTTTTTACAGCCTCCTTACAGCGACACAACACTTTAGTTCAACCAAATATTTTTTTTGCAACCCCCATGTTGCTCCAGGGCATACTATGTCCTTCCTAATTTTTACCACCATGAAGCTGAGAAAAATGATATTCATTTTACTGGGTGTGCTATGTGCCTTCACCATTGTGGCAGGATTCAATACCAGCGCAAAACTGGGCGATCCCCCCACCAGGGCGCAACTCGGAGAGAAGTTGTTCTTTGATCCGTTGTTGTCGAAAGACCGCAGCATCAGTTGCGCATCCTGTCATATTCCTCAATTTGGATTTGCCGATACCGTGGCTTTCAGCCGTGGTATTCATCATACACCCACCAAAAGAAATACACCCGGCATCACCAATCTTTCCGGCCGGCCCAATTTCTTCTGGGATGGACGCGCCGCCACCCTCGAGGAACAGGCGCTGCAACCGATCATCAACCCCGATGAAATGGGACTGCCTATTGAAGAAGCCGTACAGCGGCTGAACGACAATGAAAGCTATCGTTTATATTTTCAGCAGTTATTCAACAGTGCGCCCAACAGCAAAAATCTGCTGCAGGCAATCGCTGCTTATGAACGCACGCTGGAAACGGCCAACAGCCCGTACGACCGCTACATTGCCGGCGATGACAGCGCGCTCACGGCGCCGGCTATACGTGGCCGCCTCCTGTTTATCGGTAAGGCCAATTGTAATAACTGTCATTCGGGAGAAGACTTTACCGCCGACCGCTTCAAGAACATCGGTCTGTTTAACGGGATTACCCTGACCGATGCAGGCCGGTTTGATGCCACGAAAGACAGCTCCCACAGAGGCTTTTTCAAAGTACCCAGTCTGCGCAACGTGGCCGTCACCGCTCCGTATATGCATAACGGTATGTTCAAAACATTAAAAGAAGTCATCGCGTACTACAATGAACCTAACACCATTGTACACGACGGTATTAACCGGGATCTGTCGCTGAATAAACCCCTGAACCTCAGCAAAGAAGAAATGGAAGACCTTGAAACCTTCCTGGTAGCGCTCACAGATGACCGATTCAAAGTAGTACATCATTAACCATAAAATCAACCAAGGGCATGAAAAAAATTATACTGCCGGTCCTCTCTCCACTGTTGCTGCTTTCCGCCACCATCACGGCGCAGGATAAGCATCTGACGGATACTACCAAACAACTCGGCGAAGTACAGATCGTAGGTAGCCGCAGCGCCAACCGCACCAAACTGAACTCGCCGGTACCGGTAGATATCATCGATATTAAATCGCTGCAGGAAGCAGCACCCCAAACCAGTATCACCCAGCTGCTGCAATATGTATCGCCCTCCTTTCACTCGGTGAATGGTACCAATGCCGGCGATGCAGGATCCGCCCTGAGTCTTGCCCAGCTGAAAGGACTCGGCGTGGATCAGTTGCTGGTACTGGTAAACGGAAAACGCCGGCATAAAAGCTCCAATGTCAACTGGGGCGGACTAGGCAACGGCGCCACCGGTTATGATCTCAACTCCATTCCCGCCGGCGCCATAGAGCGCATTGAAATACTCCGGGATGGCGCCGCTGCACAATATGGCTCCGATGCCATTGCCGGTGTAATCAACATCGTACTCAAGAAACAAACCGACGACGTGATTATCAGCAGCACGGGAAGTATACGCCGCCGGGGTGATGGCGCCAGCACCCGCACCAATATCAATTACGGTATTAAAATCGGCGACCGGGGCGGTTATCTGAATGCCACCGCCGAATTTGCCACGCAGGGCATTTCCCTGCAACCCGGCCGCGATGACGCCGGTTTATACAACGGACCAATCTACGGCGGCGGCGCCAATACCCGGGGCTACGATAACATCTATACAAAGGAAATAGACGATGCGATTCTGAAAAGCCGGGGCATAGACAGGCACTTCTTTGATCAACGTGGCGGAGGTTCCAACAAAGCTAAAGATGCCCTGCTATTTTTTAATACAGCCGTTCCAGTTAGTGAACATGCAGAAGTGTATGCCTTCGGTGGTATCAGTCACCGTAACTCCCAATTCACCGCCGTATACCGCCTGCCCGGCTGGACAGAACGCAACAACACCGGGCTATATCCCGACGGTTTCCTGCCAGCCATGGACAACAGTATCACCGACAAATCCATTGCCATCGGACTGAAAGCCCGTGCGGGTGAATGGAAACTGGATATCTCCAACGTATATGGTAAAAATGATTTCGGCAATGTCATCAGCAATTCGCTGAATGCCAGCCTGGGATTAAAAAGCCCCACTACCTTCGACGCCGGTAAATACAATGCTTCACAAAACACGGCCAGCCTCGATATCAGCCGGTACTTTGAGCGCGTACTCCATGGCCTGAACGTAGCCTTCGGTGCACAGTACCGCACCGAAACCTACCAGATCATTGCCGGTGAAGAAGCCTCTTACAGCAAAGCAGATCTGCGCCCCATTTACCGGGTAGACACCTCCGTAAACGGCGTACCTTACCTGGCAGATGGCGGACTGCTGGCACTGAACGGACTTTCCCCCGGATCTCAGATCCACGCAGGTTTCCGCCCGTCTAATGAAGTGAATGTAAGTCGCGCTATCGTAGCCGGCTACCTCGATCTTGAACTGAACGTCACTGAAAAATGGCTGGTATCAGGCGCCCTGCGGGCGGAAAACTTCTCCGACTTCGGTAATGTTACCACCGGTAAAATAGCCACCCGCTATAGCTTTGCCCCCTGGCTCGCCATCCGTGGATCTGCCAACAGCGGCTTCCGGGCGCCGGATCTGGCACAATTCTACTATACGGAAACATCTACCAGCTTCCAGCAGGGACGCGCCATCGACCAGGTAACCGCTTCCAATAAAAATGCCGCTACCAGGGCACTGGGCATCCCTTCCCTCACCCCGGAAAAAAGCACGGGATATACCGCAGGGATCACCTCCCAGCCTGCCAGGAATGTAGAAATCAGCGTAGATGCGTACCAGGTAGATATCAAAAACCGGGTTGGCAATACCGGTAACTTCTCTGCCACAGATCCCAATCTGCCGGCAGATGTACGGGCTCTGCTACTGCAAACAGGTACCACGCAGGCGAAATTCTTTTACAACGCCTTCAGTACACGGACCAGGGGGATAGAATTTACCGGCAGCTACCGCATTCCTTTACATCGCAACAGCCTGCAACTGCTGGCAGGAGGCAACTTCGTAAAGAACGAGGTAACGTCTGTAAATACGCCCAAAGGACTGGAACAATACCGGTATGTCATCTTCAGTGAATCAGAAAAAGCAAGGGTCACCACCAATATACCACAGCAGAAAATCACATTACAGGCGATCCTGAACACCCCCCGGTTTACTTTCCTGGCCCGCACTATTTACTTCGGTTCGGTCACCACCGCCTCCGCGCTCAACGCCAACTTCCCGAGGCCGGATTATTACTTCCAGGAGCTGAAACCTATCTGGGTAACAGATTTTTCCGTGGGATATCATATCAGTAAAGCAGTACAGGTAACCGCAGGTGTCAACAACGCCTTCAACGTACTGGGTGATTATACAGATGCTGCGATTGCCGGGCTGCGGAATCCATCCGTAGTAGGTATTCAGAATGGCAGCGCAGGTATTCAGCCATTTGTGAGATTATATGCGCGTTTTTAATCCTTAAAAAAAGCTATGATGAAAAATAATACCCTCTTCCTCCTGAGCAGCTTTACCATGCTGGCTTTCAGCGCCTGCAACAAAACGGATTACCTGGATGTGAGCGCCGGCGACCGCCCCCCATTGTCGGCCAATATCCGTTTTGCGAATGCACGTATCGCCACAACAGGCATACAGTTCTGGACCTTCACCCAGAAAATCACTACCGATGCGGTGTTGCCGGGAAAGGCTTCTCCTTATGCCGCCACTACTTTCGGGAATGTACAGATCAATTTTACGGAGGGCAACGGCAATGCCTATAAAGCGTCGCGGCAGTTTGGCAACAGCGCCACCTATTCTGCCTCAGGCGGTCCTAACGGGCCTATTGCCGGATACTACCATACTGTGTTTGCAGCATCTGCGAAAAATGATGCGAGCAAAGATACCCTACTCCTTTTCTACGACGACCTCTCCGCTCCTGCCGCCGGAAAGGCCAAACTACGTTTTGTACACCTGGCGCAAGGCATCGGGAATGTAGGACTGAAATTAAAACAGAATAGTACGGAAACTGTGCTTTATACCGCCATTCCTTACGGCAGCGCCGGCGGAAGTAATCTCCAGGGCGGGGCGTACGACAGCGCACCGTTTACCAGCGTAAACGCCGGTACCATTTCACTGGTTGTGAGTGCCGGTGAAAATGCGTTACCGGTAGCAATTGACCAGCAGGCGCTGAGCAATATCACCCTCGACGCAGGAAAAATATATACCGTATTTATCCGGGCCGATAACAAAGGCGTGGTTAGTGCGGGCATCTTCTCTGCGACGGCGTTGTAGCAGACCGCAGCCAGCGGGTGGTAATAGATGGTAGCACCCGGGCAACTGCAGGTCCGGCTACCCGGCATGATGCTTAACAATTGGTCTTTTGCAAAAAAGGTGCCTCCCGTATAGGGAGGCGCCTTTTTTATGGCAAAGTCAGCGATGAAAAAGAATGTGCTTAGCCCCAGTTAAGCCCTATCTAAAATATAGTTCCGCACCATATAACCCATCACTATAAGATAGCTGTTATCTATGTCGGAACTCCTGCTGATGATCTGCTCAATCTCCTGTATTATATCAACAAACAAAAGCCGCTTACAGGATGATGATCCTGTAAGCGGCTATAAAAAGGAACCTAAAAAAAATCAGAAGTTTACTTTACCACCCAGCGTGATCCAGCGGCCAGGCATGAGCGAGGCGCCCGCCTCCACATAGGTAACATCCAGCAGGTTGCTGGCATCTGCATAGATCTGGTAACGCGGCTGTCTGAACGCAATACGGGCATCTACCAGCGTATAGTCTTTGTAGTTGATACGCATACAATAACGTGCCGCAGCAGATACACTGAAATGCTGTAACAGGTCGGTGCGTACGTTGGCGGTGAACTGATGCCTTAAGCTTTCAATCACATAGCGGGAAATCTTTGTGGAAAGTGCATCTCCCTTAAAGGAAGGCGACAGGTAATTATAACCGGCATTTACACCGAAACTGTTAAAGAAAGCATCCGGATGCAAAGTGGTGGTATAACCGGTATTGAGGGAGAATCCTGTCATATCGGCCCGCTGGAAGTTCTGTGGCTGCCAGGGTACTTTGGTCGGATCTACCCCACCGGCCGTATCTTTTACAAAATCTATGAAGTTGCTGACCTGGCGGTAAAAGGCGGAAGCAGAGAAAGAGAACCTGCCACTGAATTTCCGGATACCTGCTTCTGCGTAGGAGGCTTTTTCAGGTCCCAGGTTTTCATTGCCGATAATACCACCGCCTTTGTAATACAGATCGGTGTAGGTAGGCAAACGTTGCGCAGTACCTGCATTGGCAAACAGCTTGATGTCCGGGGTAATATTAAAGCCCACATCTGCACCGGGAAAGAACTGCCATCCATATACGGTGTTATAGTTGAGATAACCACCTACCGAAAAGTTGAACCGGCGGTCTGCGGGAGACTTATACTCTCCGAAGGCACCCAGGTTGGTTCTGTCGTGGTTGCCCAGGTTGGAACTCTTTATTTTCTCATAGCGGCCCTCCACACCGGCGCCGAAAGTACCGATAGCGGTGGTGAAGGTATTATTCAGTTCCGCATCCAGTACATGTGTATTGTGGAGGTTACGGAATTTATCCGGTTTGATGTAGATGTAATCGTCTTTTGTATAGCGGTAGCTGATCCTTGGCGTCATTACCCAATGAGGGTTAATGCGGGAGGTATTGCTGACTGCAGCCAGGAAGGTTTTTACGGTTTCTTCAGAGTTCAGGTCGCCGGGGGCCGCATAGAAGCCATTGGCGCCGTAGTTATTGTTCACGAAACCGGCCATCACATTGTACTGATGGGCGGTATCCTGGTTAAAGGCCGCCTGGTAGAAAGCACGATAGTTATCATAGGCAGTGTTATAGCGGTAGCCATTGCCCTGGTTGCGTTCTACGGATAAAGACTGGTTCACATATTTGCTCACCAGGGAACCCGTACCACCGATGTTATAGCCTGCATATAAATTGCCGTTCTCATTCTTTTTGAAGCTGCTGCCTCCGCTGCCTTTGATGGAAGCGCCACTTTCAGTGGCTTTGCGGGTCACGATATTAATGGCGCCGTTGAGGGCGTTGATACCATAAATGCGGGCGGCAGCGCCACGGAGTACTTCAATATGATCTACGTCCTGCAGGGATACCGGCAGGTTCATCACATTATGACCGGTTTGCGGATCTGTTACCTTTACACCGTTGATCAGTACCAGGGTTTGATCGAAGGTGCCTCCATCGATCCCGATATCGGCCTGGATACCGCCGGGGCCGCGCTGACGCACGTCCAGTCCGGGTACATAGGACAATACTTCTGTAATAGAAGTAACCGGCAGGGCTTCTATCTGACGGCGGGTAATAATGGTGATATTACGGTTTACCGCCTTTACGGGCGCTGACAGGCGATTTTCCTGTACAATCACCTCATCGAGGTGACGGGTGGCCAGGGCAGTATCGGAGCGCTGCTGCGCCGCCACACTGCCGCTGAGGCCTAAAAGCAGGGATACTAGTATTTTGGTATTCGGTATTGCTACACGCATCTTTTAAAAATCATTGCTAAAAGAGCGCAAAAGTACGTATTAAATCATTCTTTTAATCAAGTGCGTTATTGAAGGGCATATACGTTGCCATCGGTGCTGCCGAAATAGAGGACGCCTTCTTCCAGCCATGGGGTAGATAAAATACTGCCCATATCCAGGAAGTCGGCATACATTTTTATATAATCGTCCTTATACCGTGCCATCAGATCAGGAAAAAGCGCTTTGGTGTCAGGATTAAAAAAACGGTGCTCTTCCTTTGCAGAAGCGGCTGTCTGGAAAAGAGTAACGCCTTCGCCTGTACGCAGATCCATTTTCAGCAGTTTACCATCGAGGCTGCCCATATAGCCGTATGCGTTAGTAGAAGCGATGCTGCTGAAAACGTTGAGGTGTACGGGTGATTTCCATTGCAGGTTGCCATAGAGCGCATCAAAAGACAAGGCGCGGTAGGAATCGGAAGTAGATACCAGGAGGCGTTCGCCGGCCAGGCTGGGCACACAGCTCCAGCTACCGGGTTCGTGGTATACCCAGAACCCTACTCCTGTGCGGAGGTCCAAAGAGTATACGTTATAGTCGCGGGCACAGAAATAAACGCAGGTATCGGCTACTACAGCGTGGAATTGTACGGCTCCCACCGGGAAAAATCTTTCTCCGATAGTATTAAATTTCCAGCGCAGGGAACCATTGGGGTTCAGGGCATAGAAGAAGCCGTCGAAGCTGCCTGCCAGGATAATATCCTTTGCAACGGTGGGAGCTGCATGTACGGCGCCACCGGTGCGGAATTTCCATTGAAGCTTACCGGTGCGGGCATTGATAGCGTAGATATGTCCGTCGGTGCTGCCTACGTATACCACCCCTTTATTGATAGCGGCGGAAGAGAGGAAATAGTCCCATGGATCGGTGGCATGTTCCCCGCCTGTTTTGAAGCTCCAGCGGCGTTGGCCGGTATTCATATCCACGGCGTAGAGGAAACCATCTTCGCTCAGAAAATAGATCGCGCTGCTGTCGCAGGCTACGGAACTGTTTACCGCGCCATTGGTCTTGAACTTCCAGCGTTGGGTACCGGTGGTTCTGTCCAGCGCATACATACAGGAGTCGGTGGAGCCGATAAAAAGGTGGGACCCGTTTATGACCGGGGAAGAGATGACTTTCCCATTGGTTTTAAACTGCCATTTTACCGCAGGCTTATCAGGTATATCTGCGGAAGCGTGATAATTCGCTCTGCTGGCGGAACGGCCAAGCTGTTGCGCAGAAAGGGAAATATGCAGGGTCATCAGTGGGATTGCCAGCCAGAATAGTGCTTTCATAAGTGGGAATATATTAGTCTTCCTAAGATACATTTATCTGCACAAAAAATTCTTAATTTTGCGCTGCTATGTCTACAGAAAATAACAGAAAGGCACAAATTATAAAGTGGGTCAGAAAGCTGGGCGTCTGGGGCTTTCTTTTTTTCCTTATCAAGGGACTGGTATGGCTGGCGATCGGGTACTGGGGCGCTTCCCTGTTCCGTTAATTACAGCAATACATTGCCTACCTTACAGATAACAAATCTCCTTTTTACCGGACATAAAAAAGGCCCCATTTGCATGGAGCCTTTTCCAATGATCTCATACGCTTATGCCTTTTTTGGTGGCAGGGCAAAAGCGATGGCTTCGTGATCAAAATTACCTTTGTGGGAGCCATCGCAGAAAGGTTTGTTGGCAGACAGGCCGCAGCGGCAGATACCTACTACTTCCCGTCCGGCCAGATCATATTTGTCGCCGTTTTTGTCTACGATTTCAAATTCACCTTCTATTTTCAGTGAACCATTGTTGTTAACTGTAATTTTAGTAGCCATAAATCTTCCTTATTTAGCCGGCAAAAATAGGGAAAACAAACGGCTATTCCTTCCCGGTGCTGTTTACGATGCTTCTACTACGGACAGGATATTACCTGCCGGATCTGTAAACCAGGCCACGGTGGGTCCTTCATCGCCCCGGTGAATTCCTTTTTTATCCGTTTGGATGTCGCCGCCGTATTGGAGGAAAGTGATTCCTTTGGCGATGAGCTGATCTACGGCAGCTTCCGCGTCCGGTACCGGAAAATTGAGCACGGTAAAAGTGGCCGGTGTATGATTTGGTTTGCCGTAGAGCAACACGTTATTACCGCCAGCTATTTTAAGGGTGAGCATGTACTCCCCTTCCGTTGCTACCTCCAGTCCCAGTATGTCCTGGTAAAACTGTTTTGCTTTTTTCACGTCATCGACGGAGTACCCGCTGAATGCTTTTGTTTTCCCAAACATAATTGCTGATTTTTCTGGTGAACAATACCTTAAAGTTACCCTGCTCCGGGCAGTATAACAGGGGGTAAACAGGGCAATTAACGGGTGTATTACGACAATTCCGGATCAGAAAGCAAACTCTTTCACGGCATCGCCGAGGTCGTATATTTTCACTTTATCTTTTAATGCGGCAGCTACAATACTGCTGCCTGCGGCGCTTCTGTAGCCACCTGCGCAATGTACCACCACGGGCTTGCCGGTAGGAATTTCTGTTACCCGTTCCCGTAGTTGATCGAGGGGAATGGAGAGGGCATTTTCAAAAATGGGCTCCTCTTTTGATTCAGACGCCATCCGTACATCAACGATAGTATACTGCTCCGGATGTTCCCTGAAATTGGCCAGTGGCATGGATTCCATGGTCACGGCGCCACCGTTGGTGACCGCAGCGGCTTTGATATTTGTTTCATAGCCTATTTTAGCGGCTTTGCGGATCAGCTGCCATAATTCCTGGTCGTTAGCAGCCAGCAGGTAATACGGCTCCCCTGGTGCAATGATACTTCCCAGCCAGGTTTCAAACTTACCGCCATTCTGCAGGTTGATGGCGTTGGGCAGATGTCCCTGCTTAAAAGCAGCAGCCGGCCGGCTGTCTATGATCACTACATTTCCTTCCGGTACCGGTTCACCGCTGATGATGGGTACTTTCTCCAGGGCTGGCTGCAGATCAGGCGCACCTTCGCGGTTGATGGCTACATCATAGGGGAAATATTTTGGAATAAAAGGTTGCTGCGATAATAGCTCTGCCACAAAATCGGCTTCTGTAGAGGGTTGCAGGCTCCAGTTACTGACCGCTTCCGCCGCAATGGTGCTGCTATCGGCGTCGCTGAGGGATTTACCACACAGGGTGCCGGCGCCATGCGCGGGATACACCAGCACATCGTCGCCAAGTACCAGGAGTTTATTTCGAAGGGAATAATACATTTGTTTGGCCAACGTATTGCGGTCTGCCGTGATATTACCGGCATTTTCCCGCAGATCGGGGCGGCCGCAATCGCCGATGAATAACGTATCTCCCGTAAAAACCGCCCGGTCTTCCCCTCCATGCGTGAGTACAATACTGATACTGTCGGGTGAGTGACCAGGTGTATTCAGTGCCTTCAAGATGATATTTCCGAGGCGCAGGCTCGCGCCTTCGTCGAAGGCTGTATGCGGATAGGAAGCGCCGGTGAGTGCAGAGCAATATATACGGGCGCCGGTAGCGTGGTGAAGTTCGAGGTGACTGCTGATAAAATCGGCATGGGGATGAGTTTCAATCACGCCAACGATCGTTGCATTCATGGAATTCGCATATTCCAGGTAAGGCGTGATGTCACGGGATGGATCTATGAGTATGATCTCTTTGACGATTTCACTGTAGATGGCATAGGAGTAGTGTGCCAATCCTTTATCTTCAAACTGATGTATATCCATGGCTGTTAATTTTAATGTGGTAATTGGTCCCGGAACTTTCCGTATACCCAGGTGCCTGCGATGGCGCTGAGCAGGGTAATCACAATAACGGTAGCACCGGTTCCTATCTGGGCAAATAACGGACCGGGGCAAGCGCCGGTGATCGCCCAGCCAGTTCCAAATATAAGTCCTCCGTATATCTGTCCCTTACTAAATTTTTTCGGGTGAAAAACAATGGCTTCTCCCCCGATGGTGCGGATGTTGAATTTCCGGATGATCAGGACAGACAACATGCCTACCAGCAGCGCACTCCCGATAACGCCATACATGTGAAAAGATTGCAGGCGAAACATTTCCTGGATACGGAACCAGCTGATGACTTCTGCTTTCACAAAAACAATTCCGAAAAGGGTACCGGTGATTAAAAACTTAAGCTGGCTAAACCATTTATGCTCCATATAAGCGGGTAACTTTTATAATGAAAGAAGAAGTGGCAAAATAAGATTGGCGGTGATGAAGCCCCCCACCATAAAACAGGCAGTGGCTACGAGTGAAGGCCATTGCAGCGTAGATAATCCCATGATAGCATGACCGCTGGTACAGCCGCCCGCATAACGGGTTCCGAATCCAACCAGGAAACCGCCTCCTATCATCATGAGGCTTCCACGAAGGCTGCCCAGTGCTGCCCAGCTGAATAAATCTGCGGGTATCAGCGCGTGGTGACTATGGATACCATAGCTACTCAACTCCGCTGCCAATGCGGGATGTATGACCATATCCGATGGATCTGACAACCAGTTGCCGGCAATGATACCACCTAACGTGATCCCCCCTACGAAATAAAGGTTCCAGGCTTCTTTTTTCCAGTTGTACCGGAAGAACGGGATATTGGCCGGTATACAAGCGGCACAGATATGTCTCAAAGAACTGCTGATGCCAAACGACTTATTCCCCAGCAGCAACAGCGCCGGTACGGTTAATCCGATGAGCGGACCCGCCACATACCAGGGCCATGGCTGCTTTACAAATGCTATTACGTCCATTTTCCTGCTTTAAGGATACAAAGGTGTATCATCGCAGCCGGTATTTCTGTGACATTTGTTACATAAGCATCCGATTAACAGACGTATAACGATCCGGAGTAGAAAAGGTTTGAAAGCGGGTTAATCTGCCGGCAGTACTTCGATATAGTTCCTGTTGAGTTTTACGAGACCTTTCTGTTCCATTTTTTTCAGGAGTCGGGAAATGACTTCCCGCGAGGAATTAATATCCGTGGCAATTTCCTGGTGCGTTAATTTCAGTTGCCGGGTATTGAGTTGCCGGGACTGTTCGCGGATATAGGACAGCAGCCTTTCATCCATACTTTTAAAAACGGTGCTGTCAAGCACTGTCAGTACTTCTTCGAAGCGGCGGCGATAGGATTCAATCACAAAGCGGTACCAGCTTTTGTAGTCTTTCATCAGTAATTCCATGTGTTGCACGGGTATCATCAGCACCACCGATTCTTCCACTGCCTTTGCCATTACTTCGCTTTCTTTACCGGAAGCAATGCATATCATGGAAATAGCGCAGGCATCGCCGGGTTCGAGGTAATACATAAAGAATTCGCCCTGCTCCTCTCCTTCGCGGTATAGCTTGATGCGGCCTTCCAGTACCAGTACGGTGAACCGGATATACTGCCCCTGTTTCAGGAGTACTTCACCTGCCGGTATTTTTTTTAAGCCGCCGATAACGGACAGGTATTCCTTCAAATCCTTGTCCAGTGTAGGAAAATGTTTGTTGAGATAAGTGAGAATATCCGGGTGTTGCTCCATGGCCAGCTGCTTGATCAGGCGGCCAAGTTACGATAATATTTCCGGGAGATGGCCATGCGGGGTGCCTGCCGGATAACCGGGCATTACCCCGCCATATTTACCTGCTAAACCTTTCCGGCAAATGTGGTGCCGCTCCGGAAAGTTTGATCTTATACCGGTAAAAGCCTCCAAAGAAATCCTCTTCTTTCAGGAATTCATGACCGTCTTTGCTGATCCAGAATGTCTGCGTATAGTGTCCACGCGGCGAATCGCCTTCGGTAAACAATTTCCAGCAATCAACTGTCTGGCGTCCGTTGAGCTGTAATACTTCACTGCCTGTGACCTTATACGTGACGTATTTCGGCGGTTCCAGGCCGGCGTCATAAAAGTGTATTACAAATGTTTTTCCGGCCTTTAAAGGCAGCATTTCGAATGTTTCCATATCGAGGTTCCAGTTGTAGCTGGGGCTGTCAAAAGCCAGCTTAAAACCGGCGGCCTTATTATTAGCTGTGGTATCGCCGGTGATCTCCCGGGCAGACCAGCGATAGGCTTTCTGTTCCTTACCCCTGGTTTCTGCATGATACAGGGGCGAAAAATCGGCGGCACGGTTGATAGAATAGCTTTCGAGATAGCGGGTACTGTCTTCGCTGTACCAGTGCTGGGTAATGCGGAATACCGGTTCCTGCTGCCAGCTGCTCTTCTCTATTTCCCGTGTCCAGAGGCTAAGCCCCAGCCAGTTGGAATGAGCAGGCGCCTGGAAATATACCAGGTATTGCTTTACACCGGGTTGCAGGAAACCCGTATTGAGCCGGAGATGTTGCGGGCTGATGGTATCGGTTTGTGCAGAGAGTGTCTGCATAGCACAACCTATTAAAAAGTGGAGAAAAAAACAGTGTTTTGTTTGCATGTGGATAGACTTTTACCCGCCAAAGATGCGTGCCTCACCGGCAGCCGGTAAAATGAATTCAATGCAATTCCTTCTTTTTTTAACGGGTGGCGGATTTCTGATGATGACAGTACCTGTTGAGTTTTTGGGTGGATCTGTTGAAACATTGCCGGGAATCGTTGAATATTAAATCCGGAGTTCATTACTGCTTGCAAAAGCTTCGTAAATTGGGGCTATGCAACTGATTAACCGTATGTCGACCGCCGCCCGGGTACAATGGGCACTCTGGCTGGTTGTTTTTTTTATGATGTTCTTCTCTATGCTACCGGAAGACGGCTTCGGTCAGGCAGTTGTGTTCTCGTTACTGAACGTGTTGTTTTATGCGCTGGTGATTTATGGGAACATCAACTGGCTGTTTGTGCAGTTGTATTTAAAAGGGCGTATAGTGGTATATGTTATAGCCGTGTTGGTGTTTTTACTGGTGACGGGATTATGCAGGGGCTTCCTGCTTACCTGGATTTACAACACGTGGTTTACCACTCATCCGGAGCCGCTCACGATGAAAATAATGTTGCGTTACCTGACAGGAATCCCCCTGTTGTTTTTGTTAAGTTTTGTTTTCCGGATGGCCATTGTTTATTTTGAGCTGAAAGCGCAGGCAGCGGCGTTGGTATTACAACATGCAAAAACAGAACTCGATTTATTGAAGTCGCAGGTACAACCCCATTTCCTCTTCAATACGCTGAATAACATTTACTATGAAGCCTACCGGGAAGCCCCGCGCACAGCAGCATTGATAGAGCGGTTATCGGATATGATGCGCTATTTTGTGGAAGAGAGCCCGAAGGACCAGGTAGACATTGCCACGGAGATCGCATTCCTGGAAAACTATATTGCGCTGGAACGGATCCGGATCCGGCATGAAATCGCGTTGACGTTTATCCATGATATACCGCCAGGAGCGCGGATACCGCCTATGTTGCTGATGACGTTTACGGAAAACATTTTCAAACATGGCATCGACAAAGCCAGCCAGCAAAATGAAATTGAGCTTCAGTTGGTACAACAGAACGGGCGGCTCCATTTCCGGACACGTAACAGTTTACCGGCGGAACCACTTCATAACCGCCCGGGTGGCTCCGGGATCGACAACCTGAGGAAACGCCTGTCCTTGTTGTACGGCGCCGATTTCACGTTACAGGCAAATCAATCCGGGCATTATTTCACCGCTGTTTTATCTGTTCCTTTATGAGCCTGAAATGTATGATAGTAGATGACGAACCCAATGCAGTAAGCCTGCTGGAACTGCATATTGCGCAAACAACCGACTGGCAGGTAGTAGCCAGGTGTTATGATGCACTGGAGGCATTGACTTTCTTAAAAAGCCATAAAGCGGATCTCATCTTCCTGGATATCAATATGCCCCGGCTGGATGGAATGGAACTCGCCGCCTTGTTGCCGCCCGAGATGAAGATCGTGTTCACCACCGCTTATACCGCATATGCTGCGGCCAGCTATAATTTCCCGACCATCGACTACCTCCTGAAACCCATTACGCTCAAGCGTTTCCTGGCAGCACGGCAAAAAATAGAATCTGCGTTTATACCTGCCCGTATCCCGGAAGCATCCGTACCCAAACAAACAGAAGATTACTATTTTGTTAAAACCGGGAAAACCTTACTGCAGATCAGGTTATCAGAATTGCTATACCTGGAAGGCGAAAAGGAATATGTACGGATCGTGACCATCCGGGAAGAAGTGCTGGTATATAAACGGTTAAAGGAGATGGCCGAACAACTCACGGTACCATTCATCCGGGTGCATAATTCTTACATTGTAAACACAAGCCGGATCGATAAAGTCCAGGAAAATCATGTATTTATAGGCGATAAGCGTATTCCGCTGAGTGATAAGTTCAGGCCGGCATTTATGGCGCTGATACAGCAGCGTTTTCTGTAGTTTATTCCTGGTGAAATACTTCTTCCATGTCTGACCAGGTGGCGTTTTTCGCAGCAGCATCGGGTAACGGGAGCTGGCAGGGAGCAGTGACCTTCCACCATCTTTGGGTCGTGCTATCGGCGGCCATTTTTGCCATATCGGCAGCAAAATCTTTCCCGGTATATTCAAAGTAGCTGAACAGGTAATACTGTTCATTGATCTGCTTCAGAAAAATGGAATAATTACGGATGTTGCATTCCCGGATCTGCTTTGACACAGCCGGCCATACGGCGGCATGGAGCGATTTATACTCAGCGATCTTTTCCGGTTTCAGTCCGGTAACGGAACCATAACGGTGTGCTGGTGCGGAAGTATGGTTACAGGCCCAGCAACACAGCAACAGTAACAACCAGGTATGTTTTTTCATGAACGTTATCATGGGTTTGAAGTTAGCCTGAACCCGGATAGTATTCACCTGATAATTTGACTTATTTCAACACTATTTTGCTCCTATCTTGTAATAAATTTCCAGTTACCCTGTTACAACTTTACCGTATATTTGCTCACCCTTATATCGTAAAATGATGGAAATTAACCCGACCAGCCGTTACTATAATTATCTCGCGCAGAATGAAAGGTATTTTTACATGTACCGCATCTTAGCTATTTTCATCGTAGGGAGCGCCGGAATATTATTGATTCCTTTTATCATTTATTATATCCGGGCAAAATGTACCTTAACATTTACCAATAGCCTTCGCACAGAACAGGGGCAACTAATAATCGGTTATATGAAATTTTTCCGGAACAGGGAAGTTGCGTTTCCACTGAAAGAGACTGTGCTGGAGCTGCGTGAATTCCATGATGATGTTCGTTTTCCTCCTTACTACCAAATGGCTGTCCGGCATAACAACAAGATAAGATATACCTTAGACAGCAGGGAGGGCTATTCCAGGGAAACCCTGCTGACCTTTATGAACGGTTTTGCAACGGCGCAGTCATCGGCTGCTTTAGTTACTCCGCCAGTTCACTCAATTTGGTGATCTCCACACAAAGAACACAGAAACAAAAATTATTTACACAGGCGCATTCATACACCGTACCATTGCATTCGCGCGTAGTGCAGTCTGTACAACCCGCCGGGCGGTTGGCCGATTGCAATATTTCCACAATACGGTCCTGATCACCCAGGTAACGGTATACTTTGTGGTCCTTTCTAATGACCACTTTCATCCCTTTCAGCTCCTGATCTGTAGTAACCTGTTTGAATTGCTTTGGGTCCAGTGCCTTGTTTACAAACAAGCCGTCCATAAATTCAGCAACCTGTTTTTGCGGACGGGAAACACCTTTTTCAGAAATACTCTTTGCAACAGGCTGTTCTACCTTACGGCCGCCGGTGTAAGTCCGTTTTTCCTTTGCCACGATGATGGTGCTGTCGCTCAGCGTGGCCACTTCTACAGTAGCGGGTTTAGTAGCGGCGGCTTTTACAGGCTGGCTTGCCTGGGCAGCGCCTTGAAGGGTGAAGAAGATCGTCAGGGCGATCGAGGTTATTAACGCTTTCATGATAAATCTGTTTTGGAGTATATCAACAAAGAGCAGGAATTGTTACCCCTTAGCGTAAAAAAGTATTTCCGAACCGGCTGTGCAGTCTGAGGAGAGGTCCTCCCCCCTATCTGAGTAGGGATTTATTTATTATATTCGGGGAATACTATTTCTTAAAACGACAGCTGTTGAACAAACATACGCCAACTACAGATAAACTACATGCGCTCTTTAAGAACGTTCATACCGTTGTGATCAAAGAAGGAGGCGTTCATGATAATTCCGCTATGGGTAACGAGGTAAGGCTCACGTTGTCCCTGCCGGAGAAAATAGCACGACTCTCCTCTTTGCTGAACATCGAAGAGCCGAAGGAAAGATTCTACTGTATGTGTGCGGGTGATTATGCAATTGAATTGTATTCAGACCATCTCCTACCGGAAACTATTGGTTTTCATCATGAGTATTCCATCCGTTATTATCAATGGAACAGCGACGCCATACTTTTAACAAGAAAAGAATTATTACATTTCTTATCAGAGGAAGGTTTTTCCGACCCGTTGGAAAAATATTTGAAAAATGAAGCGGAGAGTACTATAGAAAGGATCCGGGAAAGGGATTGGTTTTGGGAGGCACCTAAAAGCTTCTCCAGGCATTTGTCCGAAATAAAAGATTTTTCTACCGAATATTTACCGGTCCTGATGGAGGATCTTACTGTGGAAATACCCGATACTCAACAGCGGATTATCGCCTTGCTGCAGCTCTATGGCAGAAGTAAACAATTATGGAGTGGTTACCCATCGTATGAAAACGTACCGGCCGAATTGCTTCAAACTTTTGACTTTAGCGCCATTATCCAGGCTTATGAATACTCGGACAAAAATTATAAAACGCGCCGGGGACTTGGCCGTTTTCTATGTTCTTTCGAATTCAAAAAGCAACGCAAGAAATACCTCGCCCTTATTTCCCCCAATCTGACAGAAGAGTTATTGAAGTGCTTTCTCGCTATCGGAGATGAACATGGGGTGATGGAAATCAGAAAGCTGGCAACAGCCATAAAATGACATAAACAGGCGCCATTATATCCACTCATGAACATAGGCGCCTCATAAATCTTTACTTTACTGGAAGATCATTTTATAATCCTATGTATGACAGGCGGATGCTTTGCCTTCCTGGCAAAGGAAAATCCTGCAATTGCCAGTAAGCCGCCAAATATCAGGAGTACCTTTTTTGTTCCCAGCGAAGCAAGGCCGATAACAGCAACGAGTAAACTGCCATGCCCATGGAACTCATAGCCGGTTCCCGATTCTATCGTCGAGGCAAAAAGCAACGTTACCAGGCACAATATACCCACCACAATTAGTGCGGCCAGTGGCTTCTTACCGGCCTGTATAGCGGTTTTACGTTCTGTTTTCGTCGAAAAGGAAGGCAGCAGCGTTTTAAAGTAATCAAATATTTCCTGCCGTTTGGTATCGTCATAAACGGTGAAATATTCTTCTGATCCCCGGAAAAATACCTGTATATAGTTTTTGCCTTCCTGCCATCGGATCTCACTGATATAGGATAAAGGAATACCGAACATATTTTCATCCGGAAGCACTCCTTTGCCGAGCCCCCAGGCGACCTGTTCTACCTCGTTGGCTTTGGGATTGCACTTATAGATGGTATCGCCCAGATGTGCGATAATGCGGTCCTCCCCTTTTTGGGAATTGATCCATATTTTCATAGTATAGGAATTTCTATCAGAGGGATGTTGATTGTTTGCTGCCAAATTATACTTTTTCCGGGCAAGAGAGAAATATGAAATTCCTTATTTTGCAGGCTGTGCCCAATAATATTGTTTATGACCTGGAACCGTGCTTACTATTATTATCTCCTCTTTGGCGACATTACACCCGATTATTCGCCCTGGGAAACAACCGTGTGGACGAACAACATCTACCCTGTGCTGGATAAATTACTATCGCTGTCCGGCCACTACAAGCAAACAGGGATCAGCTCCCTGCAATATGTCCCGAAGCCCGGCACGCCCTATTTCCAGCCATTTAAGCCGGGGCGTTTGAGCTGGAATGCGGCGGCGCAGGATAAGTGGACATTAGACGCACATGAGGTGAATCGCAGATTTCATCACCTGGATATCTGGACTCCGTCCAGGAGTGTTTGTGCAAAGCTGAATAGCGCACCTGACATTTTCTTTAGCCTTTTTAATGAACGGAATACCTTTCCCGTGGCAGATCCGACCTTTGAAACCTTTACGGTTGTTGCAGTTGCCCAGGCATTAAATGCAGATCCATTACCCGGAATATTGGCCTTATCTGCGGCATTAAAGGCGAAGAAAACAGTTTTCCGGATGCGTGGATGGGAAGAAAAACAGCAGGATGAAAACTGGGAACTTACCAATTCCATCCAGGATACCATGTCAGCAAACATCTACCAAAAAACAACGGGAGCCCTTAATAAAGCAGTATTTGCAGACATTCCTTTCGAACCGTTCTGGAAGGTGGTGTATGAAAGGTAATCCGGGATATTCCTATCTTCCATTATTATTTTTAAAGTGCCAATGAGATTAAATTTAATTTACAATAATACACTACCAACGGACCAGACTATCGTCACAGGTAGCCTGTCGGCGATAGATGAATGCGTATTGCTGATGAGTTCCGGGGAGGTAGTCCGTCATAAATTCAACACGGCGGATAACGAAACCCTCTTTTCGGTGATCAGCAGTATTGGATATACTGATGGCGGATTTGATATAACCGCCTCCTCCCGTATTTTTACGTTGGATGAGATTGTAGTGGTGGTCAATGATTATAAAAGACATGGCTTCATTCATTATCCGGGGAAATATACCGCCCTTCATCTGTGGCGGGAAGATTATCATGCCGATATATCTTCTTACCCGATTGCGATGTTCAGGGATGCGCAACTTGTTCCCCACATCATTTACGCAGTGGCCTGGAACCATGTACAGATCATGAATCTTGATACCAGGCAGGTATTAACAGCAGCCAAATCATTGATCGAAGAATTCGCAGAAGAGTGGCACCTGGCACATTTTAAAAAATACGACGATGCCAACAAGGCGCCCTGGCCTTCTCCATACGATTACTTTTATGGCGGACTGCAGATGTCGCCCGACAACCGCCAGTTCATGAGTACCGGCTGGGCCTGGGGATCCTATGATTTGTACAATATTTACGAGGTAGATCACTTTATCAGGAGCAATCGTATTGCTGATAAAATCATTGATAGCTGGGAACATAACAACCGGGCCGCCTGCTGGGTAAACAACCATACGGTTGCAGTGGCCTTCCATCCTGTAAGAGATGAGGAAGAAGGCGCCTCACCGGATGCACCCTGCGAAATTCATCTTTACAAAACCGGGGACGGCAAGCCGGAAATAGCACAAAAAATAAAGGTAACGGGGATGGATATACTGAATGCCAATCTTCATTATAGTAAGTCGTTGAATGCTTTTATTGCCTACGGCAATGATATAGGCGTGGCTTTAATTTCACCCGGAGGGGATATGCTGTTCCACGACGCAGACAAAAAAGTAAGCGGATACCATGCCGGCGACGATCTCCTGTTATGTCTGACAGGGAACACGATCCAGGTTTACCGGTTTGAGGTGTAGCCTCCAGTATACTTTTGCTGTTTTTTATTACTATCTTGCCGTGAAGGCCAATCGCCTTCATGATAAGTTGCCCGTACCTAATTCGTTGACCTCTATATGAGAAAAGCAATTGTAGCCTGTTTGATTACATGTCTTTTCAGTCCGCTCGGATTGAAAGCCCAAAAAGAAATCAACCGATGGTATTTCGGCTACAATGCCGGCATTAACTTCAATACCTCTCCTGCCAGTATTCTGACAGATGGACAAACCAATACCCGGGAGGGTGTGGCCACTATTTGCGATGGTATAACGGGAGATTTACTGTTTTATACAGAAGGCTCCCTGGTGTGGAATGCACATCACCAGGTGATGCCCAACGGCAGCGGGCTGCAGGGCGATCCTTCCAGCGTGGAATCAGGCGTGGCAGTGCCTTTTCCGGGACATCCCAAACAATATTATCTTTTTACAACAGCTGAATACAAAGGATTCCGGTATTCCATTGTAGACATGACACTCGATAACGGCGATGGCGATATTATACCCGACTCGAAAAATACGCTGCTGCTCCCAACAGAAGCCAGCACGGAGAAAATGACAGCTACACGGCATTGCAACGGGAGAGACTTCTGGATTATTACCCACGCGAAAAACAGCGCTGATTTTTACATCTACCTGTTAACACCCGCAGGCCTATCTACGCCTGTTGTCTATAAGCTGGGATACTATGTGAGAGAAGGTGGCTGGGAAGGCGTAGGTTACCTTAAATTTTCCCCACAGGGAGATATACTGGCGCATACCATTGGTCCGCAGGTACAGGGAGTGCCGGGAAGAGGCGAGTTATTCAGATTTAATAACCAGACTGGCGTACTGACGGGTCCCTACAGCATCCTCGATGGAATTACACCATTTGGAGTAGAATATTCTGCCGGAGGTCATCTGCTGTATGTGACCGCCTCCAATCAACCGATACTGGCGCAATATGACCTCCGGGCCGCAGATGTGAATGCATCGCGTATTGATATTGCACGTATACCTTCCCACCTTTCTATAGGTGGGTTGCAGATGGGACCCGACAAACAAATCTATGTGGCTTATGAAGACGGCTACGAGAAAGGCTACCGTTATGTGGGCCTTATCCGCGCACCGGAAGTAAGAGGAACAGGTTGTAGCTACATTCAGGATGGCATGGATATGGATCCTTCCGGTAACCGGAGAACAGCGATGTCTTTTCCGTCCTTTGTCAACAGTTTTTTCTATTACCCCGCAGATTTCACGGCCGTTGCCGCCTGCCTGCGTACGCCGGCCTCTTTCCAACTGATCAATTCCACCGGGGTAACAAGTGTACTTTGGAATTTCGGGGACGGCACCACCTCCGCCGAACTGGCGCCTTCCCATACCTATACTGCGGCCAAAGACTATATAGTAACCGTGAAGGTTACACGTAATTGCAGTACAGATGAAAAGGCTCAAACCATCAGTATCTCACCTCCTTATAACCAGAACGAAAATGTTACTATCTGTGATGGAACTTCCTATACGTTGCCTGACGGCAAGATCGTAAAAACAGCGGGCGACTATCAGAGCAACCTGACCGCCACCACAGGATGCGATAGTATTATCCATACCAAAGTAGTATTACTGCCAGCCTATCATCAAACAACGGATATTCAGATTTGCCCGGGACAATCGTATTTGCTGCCCGATGGCAGTAATACCACGGTAGCCGGTACTTTCACGGCTTCGCTTAAAACATACCAGGGGTGCGACAGCATTATTATTACCCGGTTGACCGTAAATTCCGTTATAGCAACGGAACGATACGACACCATTTGCAACGGGCAATCCTTTATTTTACCTGATGGTAAAACGACCGGTTCATCCGGAGATTACAAAAGTAAGTTTATGTCGGTCAACGGCTGCGACAGTATTATTACCACGCACCTACAGGTAAACGATAAACCGGTGATAGGACTGGATCCCACAGTTTGCCTTTTAAATTCCCGTCCCACCACCATCACCGCACCATCCGGCTACAAACGTTATCTGTGGCAGGATGGCAGCACCAAACCTTCCTATACGATCCGATACCCGGGCCGGTATAGGATGCAGGTAGGCAATGATTGTGGTATCACCACACTGGTACTCAATGCGCAGGATTGCTCCCCGGATCTCTATGTACCCAACGCATTTACCCCTAATAACGACGGCAGGAATGATGTATTCCGGCTGGCAACGCCCCATGGCCAGGTATTACTGGAATTCAGGATATTCAACCGCTGGGGCGGGGCACTGTTTTATACTACCGATGTTTCGCAGGGCTGGGACGGCACCTTCAAAGGCATTCCACAGGAAAGCGGCAGTTATACCTATTTCATCCGGTACCTGAATATAGATAAACAGGAAAAAACGCTGAAAGGCTTTGTAACATTGATACGGTAAGCGTTTCCTTATTTATATGTGAGTACGGTAGCCACTTTCCGGCAGCCTGTTACTTCCCGGTGAAAAATCCGGTCACTGTTTTTACAAACAATTCCGGTATTTCCCTAACGGCTTCATGACCTGTTTTCCTGAAAATGATTAAAGTTGAATGAGGGATACTCTTTGCGATCAACCTGGTATGCGGTTCTTTGATAACATCCTTTTCGCCCGCCATCACGAGGGTGTTGCAGGAAATTTTACCCAGGGATGCCGGGTCAATATGAGGTTCGTTCAATAAACATTGTTTTACCCGCCATTCAAAATTCAGATCGGCGTTCGCCTCCAATACCTTTATCTGGCTCCTGAGGGTATCATTTACCCAGTCGGCCACCGAAGAATGATCGTTATACAGGTTGGCGCCGAGAATGGCCAGCTGCCTTACTTTTTCCGGGTGATTCATGGCCAGTAACAACCCTGTATTTCCGCCATCGCTCCAGCCAAGCACCCGCACGCTATCCAGGTGCAGATATGTCAGCAATTTATTTACATCCTCTGCATATAACTGGTAAGTGAGTTTGGTTGTATCCGCAGAGGATTTTCCATGTCCACGGGTATCAACGGCAATGACTTTGAAATTTCTAGCCAGTAGCGGAATAATCCCTGCATAGGAACTGATAGATTCCAATGCGCCATGAAGCAGTACCAGCGGCTCCCCCGTTCCGTATGTTTCATAATAAAGACGAACACCATTTACGTCCGCAAAATTGCCGGCCGTTTTATTGTTGCCGTATGTTTCCGTATTTGTTTTATTTTTTGATACCACCTGTAATACGTGGTTGGAGGAGTTCAGCGGATCAATAACAATAGTGGCGGCATCTTCCACCTTTTTTGTAAAGAAATAGGAGTTAAGTCCGGTGGTATCTTCAAAACCGGCGTTTTTCAGCGTCACATTTTCTTCCCCGCTCCCTCCTTTCATCGACAAACGCATATCGTCATATAAAAACGTACCATCTCCTTTGTAATAAACGCCGACAAAAAGCCGGGCTGCGTTCTTACTCAACTTTCCTGTCACGGACAATGGCTCCCATTTATTGACAACCGGCAAAGGTTCATTTAAATAGCTTCTGATAAACTTACCATCTGCGTCGTAACATGCTACCAGCACCGTGGTGTTTTGAGACAAAGTAGTGCAACTAAATGTAAAAGATTTAGCATGAAAGGAGGAAACGTCAACCATATGTCCAAAGCCGGCATACTCGTCCTGCGCATATGTTAGCAGGGGAAACAGGAGCATTATCAGGATAACATGGAAGGTAGCAGGTAATTTATTCACCGGAGGTAATATTTAATGGGTTTTATTGATAACTTTTTCAAAATAATAAAAAAAGGAGATACCCAAAAACGGAGCGGCTGTTCTTTTGGCACATTTGCAGCCAACACATTTTTCCCTATATTGTATCCAGAATTCTTCCACGGGATGATGACAGAAGAAGATTGCAAGCAGCGCGTAGCCAGTTTTGCCGACGAAACCGCATTTGAATGGTTGTACAACCATCATGCACTTCCCGTGTTTCATTTTGTGTACTCTATCATCCGTAGCAAACAACCTGCAGAAGAAATCGTGAACGATATCTTTGTAAAGCTCTGGCAACAACGGGAAACACTTGCGGATATCCACCATTTAAGGGCGTATTTATTAAGGTCGGCCAGAAATGGGGCCAGCAATTACCTGCGAAGCCTGCATCAATTCATTGACCTGGACCAGGTCAGCGTGGCGCATATCCGTTTTGAGCCCTCTCCCGAGCGCCTCTCCATCTCTAAAGAATTTATCGGTATTATTACCAGGAGTATCGACCAGTTGCCGCCCAAATGCAAGCTTATTTTCAAGCTGGTAAAAGAAGACGGGCTGAAATACCGGGAGGTGGCAGAATTACTCGATATTTCTGTAAAAACGGTGGAAACCCAGATGACCATTGCATTACGCCGTCTTTCTGATGTGTTGGCGTACATCAAATCCCAGCAATCTTAAAAAAAGTAGTTTTTCTTTTCAGGGTAAACGGCAGGAAGCAGTGTCTTCTATGCAGATACTTATTTTCATGCTTCCTGAACGACTACTCATTTTACTTGGCAGAAAGATTTCCGGCGATGCTACCAGTGAAGAACTGACGGAGTTGCGGACATTACAGCACCTGCATGGGGAAGCAGATGGCCTGGAGGCCCTGACGGCATCCCTGCAGCGGGCAGATACCGCCTTTGTGGAAGTAGAAGAAGGAAGGGAAATGCTGGACAAAGGTTGGAAAAAAGTAAGCGGCCAGATGGGACTGCCGGCGAAACGGCGTTTGTACCACCTCCCCTGGCTCGCCGCAGCAGCCGTGCTGGGAGCGCTCTTCTGGGTATGGTGGCAATATAGCGCCCCTCCTGCTGCGCTGGCGCATCAGAACCAGGTAAGCACACGCCCTGGCAGCAAAACAAAAATAGAACTGCCGGATGGTACCAAAGTGAGTCTGAATGCCGGGAGTAAACTCACTTATGCAGATGGTTTTGTAAATGGTAAACGCGAGGTAACACTTGTTGGAGAAGCTTATTTTGAAGTAAGCGGTGCAGCAGAACATCCACTCGTAGTGCATACCCAGAATATGAAAATTACGGTGCTGGGTACCCGCTTTAATGTAAAAGCCTATGCAGAAGACTTACTGGCTGAAGCTACGCTGGTGAGCGGAAAAATATCCGTTACTGTACCTGGTAAAGCGCCGGTTATACTGCAGCCACTGGAGAAATTCACTCTCCAGCAGGTAAATGGCGGAATCCAGCCCGGCGAAGCCACTGAGCCACCTGTAGCCATCAAAAAAGTAGCAGAACTGGCTGCACCCGAAACCGCCTGGGTATACAACCGCCTGTCTTTTAAAAAGGAACCATTTGATGATGTGATCCGCAAAATGGAGCGATGGTACAATATCCGGATCATTGTAGAAAATGAAGCACTACATGACCAGCTGATGAGTGGAGAGTTTTCCAAAAATGAAGATATCCAGCAGGCGCTTACTGCGTTGCAATTCACCACTCCCTTCCGCTTCCATATCAACAAAGACACCGTTATGATCAGATAATACATTTCTTCACCTTTAATGCTATTGCCATGTAATCAACCAAAAGGAAAGGCTGACCAGTTTAATTTCACGTAACAGGGCAAAAAAAAGGGAAAGTGTTGGACCACTTTCCCTGGATGTCAAACCAGGATTGAATTCCACATTCGGATCAATGACCTGAACGGGATTTTCTTGCCCTGAATTTTAACAATTCTCAAAACAAATGTATGAAAAACAACCAAAACGACTCGCCTGGCTACAGGCGGCTCAAAAAAATATTGCTTTTTATGAAGCTTACCGCCATCTGCATTCTGGGCGCTTTATTACAGGTTTCTGCCAGTGTATACTCCCAGCAGCGGTTCACGCTGCGCCACGATCATGTAGCCGTGGAGAAACTCTTTGAGGAGATAGCCGCCGGCAGCAACTTCCGGTTTATGTTCAATAACAGCAGCCTTCAGAAAAAGACCGTCAACATTCATGTGGCCGATGCCACCCTGCCTGAAATCATGGACAACTACCTGCCCGATCTGCAATACCGTATCATGGACAACGGGCTGGTACTGGTAGCCCTCCGGGATGAAGTACTGAAAGACATCCGGATAAAAGGACATGTGGTAAATGATATGGGCCAGCCCCTGCCCGGTGTAACCGTGCGCATAAAAGGAACTGCTCTCGGCGCAGTCACCGATCCGCTGGGTAATTTCGAACTACAGGTGCCGGATAATGCCATCCTCACTTTTACCTTTATCGGCTACAAACCACGCGAAATAAAGGCAGGTACCCAAACTAATCTGACAATAGCACTGGAAGCTGATAACAGCGGCTTAAACGAAGTGGTGGTAGTAGGCTATGGCACACAACGACGGGAGCGCATCACCACCGCCATCGCCAGTGTAAAAGCAGAAGATTTTGTAAAAGGCGCCGCTACTGATGCAGGACAACTGATACGGGGAAAAGTAGCAGGACTCAGCATCACCATCCCGGACGGCAATCCCACCAGCACTTCCCAGATCAGTTTGCGCGGTATCAGCACCCTGAAAGCCGGCGTATCACCTTTAGTACTGATCGACGGTGTTCCCGGATCCCTGATCAGTGTGGCACCGGAAGATATTGAATCGATCGATGTGCTGAAAGACGGATCAGCAGCAGCGATTTATGGTACCCGTGGTACCAATGGTGTGATCCTCATCACCACCAAACAGGTACTGGGCGAAACACCTGCCACCGTAGAACTCAGCTCATATGTATCTACCCAGAAAATTACAAAGAAGCTGAACTTCATGAACGCGGAGCAATACCGGCAACTGGTAAAGGACAACAAACCAGGCGCTACAGACTATGGCGCCAACACCGACTGGCTGAAGGAAGTAACACAAACCCCCATCTCCCAGGTTTATAATTTAAGCCTCAAAGGTGGCAGCAAAAATACCAGCTATATTGCCAACCTGAACTACCGCAGTTTACAGGGCATCATGAAGCGGTCGGATAACCTGGTATTCTTTCCCCGCATAGAAATCAATCACCAGATGTTCGACGGCAGGCTGAAATTCAATGCCAATGTAAGCGGCTACCAGCAGGAGTATTTTGCAGGCGCCGATGGCTCCAGCTACCGCACCGACGTATACCGCAATGCACTTACCTATAATCCCACCGATCCGCTGAAAGATCCCAACGGCAAGTGGACAGAGCATATCGACAAAACAGATTATGCCAACCCCGTAGCATTGTTAAAGGAAACACAGGGAAAAAACAAGAACACCGATCTCCGGACCTATGGTACCATTACCTTTATCCCGGTAAATGATCTTACTATCAGTCTCCTTGGTTCCCGCGATGTATATAACAGCTCCCGTGGCTATTATGAGAGCAAGCAACATTATTCCACCATCCACGATGGCCGCAATGGCTACGCCAGCAGAGGCACTACACGGACGGAAGAAAATTTACTGGAACTCACCGCCAACTACCAGAAGAAAATAAAGGAACATGAATTTACTGCCCTGGCAGGTTACAGCTGGCGTAAATATATGTCGGACGATTACTGGATGCAGAACTGGGACTTCCCTACCGACGACTATTCCTATAATAAAATGCAATCGGGTCTCGCACTGAAAAGAGGAGAAGCGCCAGAAAATTCTGACGCCGCAGAAAATAAACTGGTCGGTTATTTCTTCCGGCTGAACTATGCGTTCAAAGGAAAATATATGTTGATGGCCAGCGTACGCCATGAAGGCTCTTCCCGTTTTGGCGCCAATCATAAGTGGGGTAACTTCCCGGCCATCTCCGCCGGATGGAATATCAAGAAAGAAAGCTTCATGGAAAACGTGGATGCGATCAGCAGCCTGAAACTCCGCGGTGGTTATGGCGTTACAGGAACAGAGCCTTCCAGTAACTACGGTTCTCTCAACCTGCTGAATTTCGACAGCTATGTGTATTATAACGGGCAATGGATCCAGAGCATCAGCCAGTCGACCAATCCAAACCCCGATCTGCGCTGGGAAAAGAAACAGGAAACCAATATCGGTATCGATTTCGGCTTTCTGAAAGACCGGATCACCGGTACCATCGACATTTACAAACGGCATACCACCGACCTGCTGATGGATTATACGGTGCCTACCCCACCCTACCTGTACAGCACCATGACCGCCAATGCCGCTACCATGGACAATAAAGGAATAGAGATACAGGTAAATGGTATTCCTGTTAAAACAAAAACCTTCATGTGGAGTACAACGGTCAACTATTCCACCAACAAAAACCAACTTGTGTCCCTGTCAGATAAAAACTTTTCTATTGCCAGCGGCTATTTCGACCGTGGCACCAGCGGGGAACCAATCCAGACACAATTTACACGTATCCAGATCGGCAATCCCATCGGCAATTTCTGGGGATTCAAAACGGTGGATATTGACGACAATGGTCACTGGATCATCGCAGGAAAAGATGGCAAGCCCAAATCTATCAACGATCAGCAGGCAGACGACAAACAGGTAATCGGTAACGGTTTACCCAAGCATTTCCTGGCATGGAATAACACATTTACCTATAAAAAACTGGACCTGAATATCACCATGCGTGGCGCTTTCGGCTTCCAGATCCTGAACACCGCACGCATGTGGTACGAACAACCGGTGATGCTGACAAGGGGTAATGTACTTTCCACCACCTACGACAAGATCTATGGAAAAAGACCACTGGCAGATGACCAGTCGCTCAACTATGTCAGCTACTACGTGGAGAACGGCAACTACTGGAAAATAGACAATATCACGCTGGGCTATAACATGACGCTGAAGAATCCGTTCATCAAACGGATACGGGTATACGCTTCCGGTTCCAACCTGGTCACTTTCACAAAGTATAAAGGGATAGATCCGGAAATCAGCGCCTATTATGGCGGTGATGCGCTGGTACCCGGCGTAGACGACCGTAACCGCTACCCGGCTACGGCCACGTATACACTTGGTGCATTCCTTACATTCTGATCTTAAAATCTTAACCGATGAAAAAAATTAACAGCTGTATATACCTGTTGTTGTTGATAGCGGGAATGGCCTGTAATAATAATCTTGATGAAATCACCTATTCACAGGTGAAAGAAGATGCCTATAAATATACCGATCCCTACAAAGCTATGGGGATTGTATACGCCAATATGCGCGGGCTTTTCGGGCATACCACCTATAGTATTGCGCAGGAAGCATCTACCGACGAACTGGTGATGCCTGCCAATGCCTCCGGCTGGGATGACGGCGGTATCTATAAAAGAATGCACCTGCATACCTGGAACTCCGAAAACCCACAGATGTCTAATATGTGGAACAGCATGTATGTAGGCGTGTCCAATGCCAACCGCGTAATAGAGCAACTGGATACCGGTAAGATTCAGATGCCTGCCGGCCTGGATAAGAAAAACTTCGTGGCGGAAATGCGGGTAGCGCGGGCCTTTTTCTATTGGCTGTTGCTGGATAATTTTGGAGATGTGCCCCTGGTGACGAAGCCGCTTCATGGCACTGCCAGCCAGAATGACTACCCCGGCAAAACAGCGCGAAAAGACGTATACCAGTTTGTGGTAAATGAAATCCTGGCAGCCATACCCGATCTGAGTGAAGACATCAATCAGAATACCTACGGCCGTTTCAACAAGTGGGCCGCCAAAGCGCTGCTGGCCAATGTGTACCTGAATGCAGCCGTATATACCGGCACCCCGCAATGGGAAGCCTGCCTGGCACAATGCAACGATATAGCGGGCAAGTATACACTGGAACCTGTATACCGCGATATTTTCAAAACGAATAATGAACGTAGTACGGAGATTATTTTTGCCGTGCCTTTTGATGAGAATGTAGCGGGTGGCTTTTTGTATGAGATGTTTTCCTGGCATGGTGCTTTCAAAGCCAAATCCAACATGCAGGCCACACCCTGGGGCTCCGGTTCTGCCATGGCCATATCCCAGTTTATTGATACCTATGATGCCGCAGATCAACGTTTGCCGGATACCTGGCTCATGGGACCACAAACCGGTATGGATGGCAAACCGTTGCTGGGCTCTTACGACCGGGCAGGCAAACAGCTGGTGCTGACAAAAGATCTGCCGGATGGCCTCTACACCGGTGAATCGGAAGGTTACCGCATGAATAAGTTTGAAGTAAAGGTGGGCGCCAAACCGGATCTGAGCAACGACTTTCCCTTCTTCCGCTATGCACAGGTACTGCTGATGAAAGCAGAATGCCTGTTACGCACCGGGCATAGCGACGATGCCGCTTTGCTGGTGACCCAGGTGCGTACCCGAGATTTCAAAACAGATCCGGCCAAAGCCACCGTAACAGGCGCCGATCTGCTGAAAAACAGCGTTTATCATTATGGTTATGTACAAAACTATAAAATCACAGATCCGGGCGATGCCACTGCAGTGCAATATGGCCGCTTCCTGGATGAACTGGGCTGGGAATTTGTGTGGGAGTCTTACCGCCGCCGGGATATGATCCGCTTTGGCATTTATACAAAGAAAAGCTGGTTATCACATAAACCAAATGGCGATGAACGCCGTATCTTCCCGATTCCACAGCAAGCCGTTAATGCTAATCCAAAATTGAATAACTAAACAGGATGAATACAAAAAGATCTTTAGGACTATTGCTTTGCAGCGCCATAGCGATGAACGCGGGGGCCCAGTCGCTGCAGGCCATTCAGCCGGTGAGCTTTTCACAGGTGCAGATTACAGACAGCTTCTGGCGGCCACGCATGCAAACGGTGAGCAAAGTAACCGTACCGGTGTGCATTGACCAGACAGAAGTGAAAACACCCCGGATCCGCAACTTTGAAAAAGTAGCGCGGCACGACGGCGAAAAGCACGAAGGCATCTACTTCGATGATTCGGATGTGTACAAGGCGCTGGAAGCCATTGCCTATTCGCTGAAAACTTATCCCGATCCGGCAGTAGAGAAAAAAGCCGATGAATGGATCGATAAGATTGCCGCCGCGCAGCAACCGGATGGTTATCTCAATACCTTCTATACCCTTAATGCACCAGACAAGCGCTGGACGGATATGGAAAAGCATGAGGATTACTGCGCCGGTCACCTGTTTGAAGCAGCTGTTGCGTATTACAATACCACCGGTAAGAAAAAACTGCTCCAGGTAGCTACCCGTTTTGCGGATCATATCGACAGTACTTTCCGTGTGCCGAACCGTCCGTGGGTATCGGGGCATGAAGAGATAGAACTGGCACTGGTGAAGCTTTACAAAACCACCCATCAGCAAAAATACCTGGACCTGGCCAACTGGTTTATCCAGCAGCGTGGAAAAGGTCATGGTCGTGGTGTAATATGGGATAACTGGAAAAACGCGGACTACTGCCAGGATAGCTTGCCTGTAGAACAACAGCGCCAGATTACCGGTCATGCTGTACGCGCCATGTATCTCTACACCGGCGTAGCCGATGTAGGCGCCGCCCGTAATGATGAAGCCTATATGAATGCGATGAAAGCAGTATGGGAAGATGTGGTATACCGTAATATGTATATCACCGGGGGAATTGGTTCATCGGGGCATAACGAAGGCTTTACCACCGATTATGACCTTCCTAACGCCGACGCCTATTGCGAAACCTGTGCATCGGTAGGGATGGTATTCTGGAATCAGCGGATGAACGGGCTCACTGGCAGCAGCAAGTACATCGACGTATTGGAAAGAAGCCTGTACAACGGCGCCCTGGATGGACTGTCGCTCAGCGGCGACCGCTTCTTTTACGGGAATCCACTCGCCTCCGGCGGACAACATGCCCGCCAGGAATGGTTTGGAACGGCCTGCTGCCCTTCCAATATTGCCCGGCTCATTGCCTCCCTGGGGGATTATGTGTATGGTAAATCGGCACAGGATATCTGGGTGAACCTGTTTGTTGGCAGCAACACCAGCATCCCGTTGAAAAATGGAGCGGTACAGTTGCAACAGCAAACCGGGTATCCGTGGACAGGCGATGTGAAAATAACCGTATCGCCTAAACGCAGTCAGGAGTTCCCGCTGCATATCCGCATTCCGGGCTGGGCGCAACAGCAACCGGTTCCAGGCGCCACCTACTTTTACAATGACCACTCAGATGCCGCCTTTACTCTCACCGTAAATGGTACGCCGGTGAAGTATGACATGGAAGATGGGTATGCAGTGATTAAGCGGAGCTGGAAGAAAAACGATGTGGTACATCTCCAGTTACCGATGGAAGTAAGAAAAGTGCAGGCGATCGACAGTATTAAACAGGACCGGAACCGTATTTCATTGCAACGCGGTCCACTGGTATATTGTGTAGAACATGCCGATAATGCCGGTGACATCAGCAACATCATTCTGCCTGCCAACACGGTATTTACCGCCGCCTACGACCCATCTCTACTCAATGGCGTAGTAACACTCAAAGGCGAAGTACCGGTGGTAAAAGTGGCTGCAAATGGCGAATCTGTTACTACCACGCAGCAAACCATCACCGCCATACCCTATTTCTCCTGGGCAAACCGGGGCAAAGGACAAATGGAAATATGGTTACCTGAGAAAATTACGTCAGTGAATATCAAACCATAAAAGCAATAAAGTCGCTCTCCTTCCCGGAGGGCGGCTTTATTCTGCCCGCAAATTCTTCACCGGGTCTGCGATAGCGGCTTTGATAGCCTGAAAACTGATGGTAGCCACCGTAATAATGGCGATAACCAGGGCCGTAATCAGGAAAATATCCCAACCGATATGAATCCGGTAAGCAAAAGCATTCAGCCAGTTATTCATCGTCCACCATACCAGTATAAAAGCGATGACAAGTGCGATCAGCACAAGTTTCAGAAACTCCACCGACAGCAAGGTCACCACACTTCCTACAGAAGCCCCTACTACTTTACGGATACTGATTTCCTTCTTTCTTCTTTGCGCGGTAAAGGCAGCAAGACCAAATAACCCGAGGCAGGAAATGATGATCGCCAGCCCTGCAAAGTAGCGGGATAAAATACCCACCCGTTGTTCTGCGGCATAAAGGGCCTGGTAATCCTGGTCCAGGTAACGGTATTCAAAGGCCATTCCCGGGTTGAAAGCAAGATAAGCTTTCCGGATACCCGCTATTGCCTGTTGTTCTTTATCGCTATCTATCCTCACCATCACGTTGGGCATTACCGGGAATACCTGGAAAAAACAGGGCTTCACCCGCTGGTAGAGCGACTCAAAGTTAAAATCGGCTGCCACACCAACTATTTTGCGCTCCTGCCCCCAGAACCTGATCGTTTTTCCGATGGGATCTTTCAATCCCATGTTCCGGATAGCGGTTTCATTAAAGATAATTTCCCGTTGTGCATTCGCATTGGTGGAAAAATTGCGGCCGTCTTTTATGCCAATGCCGGCCGTTTCAAGAAAATTATTTCCTACTTCCAGGTTAGAGAAATCAATATCCGTTTGAGGATCTTTACCGGGCCAGTCGAACCCGGAAATAGATCCGTGTTCTCCCATCAGGTTATGATAATAGCTGGAAGCATTGATCACACCTGGCGTGTGCTGCAATTCGCTGACGAAGGCCTCCGCATGACTCAACTGTGCGGAATCCATCTCCAGGGGAATTTCAAAATGGATAATATGATCCCGTTTATAACCCAGATTTTTTGATTGTATGTAGTTCAATTGTTTGTAGATGATCAGCACCGCCGCAATGAATACCACCGACAGCGTAAACTGCACTACCACCAATCCTTTACGGATCAGTAACTCTCCGAAAGAAGTACGGAGCTTCCCCTTTAATACCGTCAGTGCATTGAAGCCCGACAGGTACAAGGCTGGATAGCTACCCGCCACCAGGCCTGTAGACAGTGTAATAACCGCCATAATGAGGATTAACTCAGCGTTCAGGTGCAAACTCAGCTGTTTACCTGATACGTTGTTAAATACCGGCAACAGGAGGATGATCAACAGCAGCGCGATGGCAAGCGATAAAAAAGTCATCAGCATCGATTCCCCGATATATTGAAATACCAGTACGCGCCGGCGCGCGCCCAATACTTTTTTAATGCCTATCTCTTTCATTCTTCCGGAAGCCTTTGCTGTAGAGAGATTCATAAAATTGATACAGGCAATCAGCAGGATCAGTACGGCGATAATGGAGAACATTTTTACATAAGAGATCCGGCCCCCGGCCTGTACCCCATTTTCATATTTCCCATAGAGGTAGCTGTCGGAAAAACGTGTAAGAAAGAGGGTAATACCGGACTTTTTATCTTTTGTGCGGATGAAGTTTTTTATTTTACTATCCAGTTGAGCCACTGCCGAGGTGTTTTTTACAATGACAAAAGTGCTGGGATCACTGTTCCCCCAATCTTTCAGGCCCGGTCTTTTATCCAGCACTACCTCATAATTGAAAATCAGGTCAAATTGATCCGTAGCAGAAACCGGGTTATTTTTGAAGACACCGGAGATCGTATACAAACCACTCATCTCCTGTTGATTCCATTTTATGGTTTTCCCTACAACGTGCTGCGTGGTATTAAAAAGCCGCCGGGCCAGTTCTTCAGAGATCACCACCGAAGATTTATCGGACAGCACCTGGTTTTTATTCCCTTCTATAAGTGGCGTGGTAAATACATCAAAGTAGCTTTGTCCCACATACTGCCCTCCTGCCTTCACCTGTGTTTCGCCGTTTGACACCACTCCTTTGAATGGAAACCAGGACGCCGGCAGTACAGATACGGCATATTCAATACCGGGAATTTCCTCATTTAATGCCTTTGCCAGCAGGCCGGGCGTATTGGAGATGGTTTTGATATCGTTGTCCGTTTTGATGTTGGCCATTACCTGGTATAGCTGCCGGTCTTTCTCATTGTATTTATCCACTTTTAGTTCATCGCTTATCCAAAGCCATAGCAACAGGGAGCAAGCCAGTCCGGTAGATAATCCAAGCAGGTTGAGAATGGTGAATTGCCGGTCTTTCAACAGGTTGCGCCAGATGATCAGGAAGTTATTTTTGAACATGGAGAGCTGGATTTGTCTTGTGAGGCCGCAAATAAGATACCTGTCGAAGCAGCATTGAGAATCAGGAGGTTAATGCGAGGAAGTGTCCGGTTTTGGTACAAGGCTGTTCATTTGCGGGCGACTGGCGCAGAAGGCCACTTAATCAAATAAAACTTTAAATTCATATAGTAAAATGTATTTAAGATGTTAAGATTAGTATCTGTTACAGACGAACCGATTAATTCACGCGCAGAAGGTATTTCAATGATATACGCAGGCATGCTGAAAAAACATGAGCTTACCTTTTATCGTCATATACATATTATCCATACCAGGGAAAAGGATCAAAACCTTATTATCGGAGAAGGAAAACACATCGTAAATGTCAAATTCAGCTATGACCCCGGTAAAGAGTTTTCATCAAAAGATGATGAGTATCTACAACTCACCATGATTGAGATCATACATCAGGCGCTTCTTATGCTGGCCACGCAGGATGAACATCTGGATATAGCAATACTGTATGCAATTAAAGCGGAACTTATAAGAACGCCACTTGATTTCCGGGTTAAATACAAAACCTTCACTCATCCTAAAGACAAGACCTTTCTGGCAAACGTTATAGTTCATCCCTTAACCAGATATTTTAATATTTATCTGGAATTAGAAAAAAACGACACGATCATCACTTCTCTTTTGATCTATAAAGGGATCAATGTCCCAACCTATTTTCCGGATTATTTCTCTAAAGGTAAATGGCTAAAAAATGAATTTATATTAAGTGGCAGTTGTACCGATATGGACATTCATTTATCTTTTAACGACTATACACTTACTTATGTGAGCACATCCGGCATGGAAGGGAGCGCCCCTAAATTTGAGCTCATGAAAGCGGAAGCATACAGGAAAAAGGCTTTGGAGGAATATTTACATACCCTGAATCCTGCCATAGTAGCTGTTCTAAAGAGCAGTGAGAATTAGCAGCATGATAGCTGGTTTGCAGATTCCCCTCTTGCAGATATAATAATAGCGTAATACCGGAAATGAATAACCTGAGATGGCCACTCACATGGGTGGCCATCCTGCTTTACCTCCATCACCACCCATACAAGAAATAATGAATCTATCGGGCAGGGATTGATATCTCATCTTTTTTATTACTTTTATCCCAGCAAATATGTCCTCCGATTCCGATTATATTGAAAATGATTTGCTGCGCCGCATCGCAGATGGGGATGAAGTCGCCTTTACCGAGCTTTACAACCGCTACTGGAAAAAGGTGTATACCTACCTGCTGCGCATGACGAAATCACATGAAATTGCGGAGGAGCTGTTATATGATATCTTCACAAAACTATGGACGGGCCGTGAACTGATCACCGATATCCGGAACATGGATGCCTTTCTTTCCAAAGTCGCCTACAATAAAGCGATCAGCTTCTTCCGGTATACTGCTACACAACGTAAAATGCAGGAGTTGGTGGCCGGGCAGATGGCAGATCTGTATGTAGAAGATACCGCAGATAAACTGCTCGATGGAGAAGCCCGTCAGTTGTTACAGGAGGCTATCCGTCAATTATCTCCTCAAAGAAAACTCGTATTTACCCTCAGCCGGGAGCAGGGGCTCACCCACGAACAGATTGCCCGCCAACTGAACCTGTCGACCCAGACAGTGAAAAAAACAATGTCCCATGCACTCCAGTCCATCCGGGAGTTCCTCCATAAAAGAGGCCTGGAAAGCTCACTGCTGCTTTATTTCTACCTGGAAACCCGGAAGTAAAAAAAAATTTCCGGTCCCGATACCTCCTGCTCTTTTTACGTGCGTCTATATAGTATAAGCCACTTATTTTAACATGTCGCAGCAACCGATACGCTTACAGCTATTATTCGAGAAATATGCCAGGGGACAAGCCAGCCCGGAAGAGTTGCAGGAGTTCTGGCAACTGGTAGCCAATACAGAGAATGAAGCATTATTATCTGACGACATGAAGGCCTGGTGGGACCGGCATGAGGGGGAATATGACCTGTCGGCCGGTGTAAATGGCGCCAAAACGCTGAAAAAAATATTGGCTACAGGAAATCAGCAACCAACGGATTATCTCCGGATACATCACCGGCCCGTACGCCGGATCCGGCAGATATGGGCTGCAGCGGCTGTATTCCTGCTCATCGGCATAGGTTCCTGGTATTACCTTCACCAGCAGCAAAACAAGCGGCTACCGGTAGCAAAGATTGCGAATCCTTCCTATAAGAATGATGTAATGCCTGGTGTTACAGGCGCCACGCTCACACTGGCCGATGGCAGTGTAGTGCAGCTGGACAGTGCCGCCAATACGCTCCATCTTCAACAGGGGAATGCACAGGTATCTGCGGCCAACGGAACCGTGGTATATTCCGGCGAAACATCCGCCGCAGCCACTACCTATAATACGCTGACCACCCGCAGGGGCCAGCAATATCCGCTTCGCTTATCCGATGGCTCGCTGGTAGTACTGGATGCCGGTTCATCCCTTACTTATCCGGTCGTTTTTCCGGGGAACAAACGGGTAGTGCAGATCAGGGGACAGGCATGGTTTGAGATTGCCAAAGATACCGCCCGTCCGTTTATTGTAATGCAAAACGACAAACAGGTGCAGGTATATGGTACACACTTCAATGTAAACGCATATGATGAGGATCCCAACCTTTGTGTAACATTGGTGGAAGGCAGCATTAAAGTGACCAACGGTGCCAGCAGCCAGATGCTGGTTCCCGGCCAGCAGGCGATTTTATCGAAAAACAGCAGTAATATCCGGATAGATGGCAATGCCGATATAGAAGAAGCCATCGCCTGGAAGAACGGTCAGTTTGAATACAAAAGCAGGGATCTTACCCATGTCATGCGTGATGTAGCGAGATGGTATGATATAGAAATAATATACGACGGTCCAATGCCCACCGATACTTTTACCGGGGGATTCAGCCGGTCCGTTACACTTACCGAATTACTAACAATACTTGAAATGAGCAGAATTCATTTTAAACTCGAGGGAAGAAAATTAACCGTGTTGTCGCGCTGAGTACGGACACCGGAGAAATCGGCCAAAATATAATCATCGTAAGTCTAAAACCAACCAAAAGTTATGCAGTCATCTGCTAAGGGGATGTGCTATCCCAAAAAATCGGGGAAACCGGCGACGCTGTCCGTTCGGCGGTTGCTGAATCAAAAAGTTGCAGCACTGGTATTACTATTAGTGCTCACACTGGCCGGAAAGGCAGTAATGGCGCAAACCATCAGTTTGTCAGCCAAACAGGCGCCTTTATCCAAAATATTGCCGGAGCTGAAAAAACAGAGCGGGTACCAGTTCTTTTACAACGATGCTATGCTGGCAAAAGCCTCACCGGTGTCGCTGGACGTAGAGCGTGCATCTTTGAAAGACGTACTGGCTATCATCTTCCGTAATCAGCCCCTTACCTATGCTATCGTGGCAAAAACGGTGGTTGTAAAAGATACGGCTATGTTATCGCAGATGGATGTAGTTGGTTTTCTGAAAGATGAAAACGGGAAACCTGCCGCCGGCATCAGTGTACAGGAAAAAGGCCGCTCCAAAGGCACCTTTTCCAATGCCGATGGTCTTTTTGTTTTGAAAGATATAGATCCCGGTGCTACTTTATTGTTCACAGGTCTGAACGTGGAAACCCACGAGGTAAGGATCAACGGACGGAGCGATCTGGCCACTATTACCCTGAAAACAAAGGTCACTGCGCTCAATGAAATCAATGTGGCCGTATCCACCGGTTACCAGACTATTTCAAAAGAGCGCAGCGCCGGCTCTTTTTCCAAACCGGATATGGCTGTAGTAGCCGACCGCTCCACCAGCATGAATATCCTGCAACGCCTGGACGGCCAGATTCCCGGGTTGGTGATCAACAACTCTCCCAGTGCTTCTACCGATAAAAATACTTTTCTCATCAGGGGGCTCAACACCCTGCAATCCGACAGGAACCCGCTGGTAGTCGTAGATGGTATCGCGGTAGATGTGAGCAGGATCTCTACCATTAACCCGCAGGACGTGGCCGACATTACCGTGCTGAAAGATGCCACCGCCGCCTCTATCTGGGGTGCCAGGGCTTCCAATGGGGTGATTGTTATCAATACCAAAAAAGGAAAGAGCGGTAAAATGAAAGTAACGTATGATGGGTTTGTGAACTTCCAGGGACGCCCGCAATACGACTATTTCCATATGATGAACAGCAGCCAGTATATCCAGACAATGCGGGAAGTTTTCGATTCCGTAAGTCTGTATATGCCCTACCAGCGCGCTACCACCTATGACCCGCTGAATTCTGTATACGGACTGGCGCCTTCCAACCAGATATTGTATGATATGAAAAACGGCGTGATCTCCAAAGAAGTGGGCAATGCCAAACTGGATAGCCTTGGCCGTATCAGCAATACCTCACAGATGGGGGATATCTGGTATCGCCCTTCCTTACTGACCAACCATACCGTAACCGTTAGTGGTGGTACAGACAAGCATGCTTACTACAACTCATTTGCCTATACCGATAACAAATCTTATACACCCGGCAGCAAGGATAATACCTTCAAACTGAATACCCGCCAGGATTTCAACTTCAACCGGTTGCTGAAAATATATGTAAGCGCAGATCTGACCAATAACAGCACCACCGATAGCCGGCCCATTTCCATCGATAACAGGTATCTCCCCTACCAGTTGTTCCGCGATGATAACGGCAACAGTCTCAACATGCCTTACATGGGTTACCTGAGTGAAAGGGAAAGACCCAATATCGAAAAGCTGAGTAAAATCAATATGAATTACAATCCTATTGATAATATGAATACCGGCTATACGAAGAGTAATACTTTCAGCGGAAGATTCAATACCGGTATTACCGTGAACCTGTATAAAGGGCTGAAGTTTGAAGGTGTATATGCTTATGTAAAAGAAACGGGGAAGACACAGGTATATGACGATGTGTCCAACTATCAGCAGCGCGCCAACATCACGAATTTTGCCGTTGCCAACAGCGATGGAACAGTTACCTATAACCTACCAACGAAAGGGGGACGATACACCGTATATAATTCATCGCTGGATAACTGGGTAGTAAGAAATCAACTGCACTACGACAAAAACTGGAACAACGGCAAGCACCAGTTAACCGCACTGGCCGGCGCCGAAGCCCAGGAACAACGCACGGTGGTAAACCGGAGTACCGTATATGGCTACGACGAAGAACTGCAAACCTACCCGATGCTGGATTATAAACTGCTTTCTACTACCGGTATCGTAGGCCCTATCCTGCCAACAGGTATAGACCGTAAGTCGTCGAGGTTGTCGACCTCCAATGATGAAAACGGCTCTTATTTCGGTGAATCAGAAACGATCCCCCGCTCCAGGTTTACTTCCTACTATGGAAATGCGGCCTATACCCTGTTGCGTAAATATAGTATCAACGCCAGTTTACGTAATGACCAGAGCAACCTGTTTGGTTTGAACAGATCTGCGCAGCGTAAACCGGTATGGAGCATCGGAGGAAAATGGAATATTGCCAACGAGTCTTTTATGCATGATGTATCCTGGGTAGATGCACTGGCGGTGAGAGCTACTTACGGCCTGACCGGGATGTCGCCTAAACCAGGTTCCGCAGCCTCTTATGATATTTTCAAACCAGCTACAGTACGATACGTTCCCGGCGGACAGGCACTGAACATTTCTACCCTCAGCAACCCTGATCTTACCTGGGAAAGCACAAAAACATACAATGTGGGTATCGACTTTGGCATATTACGCAACAGGCTGAGTGGTTCGGTAGACCTGTATCTTAAGAATACCGACAACCTGTTGGGATTATTGCCTGTAAACCCGCTGGCCGGCACCAGTTCCATTTATGGCAATGTGGGCTCGCTGACCAACAAAGGATTTGATATCGCCCTCAGCTCTTTAAACATTGATGCAGGGAAGTTCTCGTGGAGTACCACGCTGAATATGTCGTACAACAAAAATAAGCTCACCAACCTGGGCCTGATTGCTACTCCCATCAGCCGGGGCGATCAGTTGCTCAACAATAGCTACGTATTGAATTATCCTGCCTTTGCCGTATTTACCTACCGGTATGCCGGCCTGGACGCCTCCGGTGATCCACAGATCCGGCTGGCAGATGGTAAAGTAACCAAAGCGAACAATGTGGCCAAACCGGAAGACATGGTCTTTAAAGGTGTATATCAACCGGTGTGGAGCGGTGGATTGTCGAACATGTTCCACTACAAAGGCTTCTCACTTTCTGTAAATACCATCTTCAATATGGGCAATGTAATGTACCGGGATATGAATACCCAGTACTCCGGCAGCTTCAACGTGGGTTATATGAATTTCAGATCGGGCAACATCAATACAGAATTTCTCGACCGCTGGAAGCAGCCGGGTGATGAACTGAAGACCAATGTCCCAAGATTTGTAGCAAATCCGTCTACCAGCAGCGCACAACGTACTACTTCTTATTATACCCGTGGAGATATTAACGTAGTGGATGCCTCTTACATCAAGATCAGGGACATTTCCCTCGTGTACCAGCTCCCCGCACAGGTAGTGAGCATGATGCATATTGAAGGACTCTCCTTCCGTGCGCAGTTATCCAACCTGATGTTGTGGAAAGCCAACCATTACGGTCTGGATCCGGAATTCTCCAACAGCACTTCACCTGGCACCAGCAGTATTATGCCTGCCAATCAGAAGGCCATCACCATCGGTGCTCATTTAACACTCTAAAATTAAAAGCAATGATAAAGGTTGCAAAAAATATAATAATACTCCTTTCATTATCGGTGGCTGGTTTTGTTCAATCAGGATGCAAAAAGGAGTTCCTGGAAGTAACACCCAAAGGCGTACTGATTGCACAAAAAACAGGGGACTATGATATGATGCTGAATGCCGCCTCTCTCCACCAGTTCTCGCTTTTTTCTCCTGCTGTTATGGGAGATGAAGTAGCAGGCAGTGGCAGTTTCAATGTAGTAGGATTTGGCGCCGCTTCCATGGCCGACCAGGAGGCATTCAAATGGTCGGATGATATCTATCTCCCCAACGTCACCGAGTCGGAAATAACGATGTTTGTAAAGCAGGTCTATATCTACAATAAAATCATTGCAGAAGTGATGAAAGCATCCGATGGCACGGATGCACAAAAAAATGCGCTCCGGGCAGAAGCATTGATGGGACGGGCCTGGGTACATTTCCTGCTGGTAAATTTATACGGCAAGCCCTATAATGCAGCCACCGCAGCTACCGACCTGGCTTCGCCTTTATTTATGACCGCCGATGTTACACAAACTACCTTCACCAGGGCCACCGTGAAGCAGCTGTACGACCAGATTGTAGCCGATCTGAACGAAGCTATTCCTTTACTGCCCGAAACCATCACCAACAGAGCGAGGGGCGCCAAACCAACAGCACAGGCGCTGTTAGGAAAAGTATATGTATTCATGCAGCAATGGGATACGGCTTTGCCGCTCCTGCAGGCCTTTACGACCTCCTTGTCCCGCTCCACCATAAAAGTTGGGCTGTACGACTATCATAAAGAATTTGCTGCAAACGGCACCTTCCTCCCTATTGATCCGATGAACGGACCTAACCGGCTCTATGCTGATATGGACAATGAAGTAGCGTATATGCGCTCTGCTGCAAGACTGTATGGTGCAGGGCTTGATGGCGTGGTGATGAGTTCTCAGACAGCCGCACTTTTCACTACCGACGATGAACGACTGAAATTTTTCAGCACCCAGACCTGGTTAACCGGTGCGAGTTATCCTTCCAACATGAGAAGAGCCTGGGGGCAGTCGTACGCAAATATGGGCGTAACGGTAACGGATATATATCTTCTGATAGCAGAATGCAAAGCACGCCTCGGTCAGTTGCCCGCAGCAGCGGAGGATCTTAAAAATTTCCGTCTCACCAGGGTAGCATCATCGGATGCACCGGTACCCACCGCTATTGCAGGTGATAAAGTGGCACTGGTAAAATTCATCCTGGAAGAAAGGATCCGTGAATTTGCACTGACAGGCAACCGCTGGCTGGATATGCGCCGCATCTCGGTGGAACCATCCTATGCCGGCACAGTGGGAAACACGCATAAAGTATATGATGATTTTGGCAAGGTAACCGGCACCTACACCATGAAACCGGAGCGGCTTACCCTGCGGTTTGCCATCTATGTAATGGATGCCAATCCCACAATGTCCAATAATCCGTAAAAACAAAAACCAACCATTCATATGATGAAGAAGTATGCCATACTGTTGTGCAGTTTTCTTGTTGCATCCGGCAGTTTCGCCCAGCAGGGATATACCCTCAGGATCAAACTCAGTCATGTTAAAAATTATCAGCCCAGACTGTCGTATGTAAGTAACGGGAAATTAAGCATCGACTCCACCTACACTACTGAAAAAGGCTGGCTGATCATGAAAGGAACGGTGAATACCGCTACGATGGCCAGTTTCACCGTAAAAGGAAACCCTGCGCTGGAAGTGGTCACCGAAAAACAGACGCTGACCGCTCCTGCTCTCCGCTTCTTTCTGACCAACGACGTAATCACCATTAAAGGCGATGCAGACAAAGTGTATGCAGCCGAAGTACAGGGTGGTGAAGCTAACGCCGACTGGACAGATCTAAGAATCAAAGGAAGTAAAATGGACCAGGAAAGCTGGATGGCCACCAGGAAAATAGCCGATAGCTGCAAATCCTGTGAAAATAAAGTGCTGATGTCGTCCATCAACAAAACAAACAGCGCAAGAGGCAAGGCTATGCAGGAACTGGAAAAGTCGTTCTTCGACAGTCACCCTAATTCCCCTTACAGCATGTATATGCTGTATCGCATGCAAGCTATTATGGAACTGGATTCTTTAAAAGCTACCTACAACAGAATGGGTAGTGCCGCAAAGAAAAACGCGTATGCGAAGGTGATCAGCGAAAGAATTGCCAGCCTGGAAGCCACTGCTGTAGGCCAACCTGCCATTCCATTGCACAAAAAAGATATGAACGGACAGGAAGTTAGTCTGGCTACACTGAAAGGAAAATATGTGCTGCTCGATTTCTGGGGTAGCTGGTGTCATCCCTGCCGCGCGTCCCATCCTCACCTGAAAGAGGTGTATGGTAAATATAAACCCATGGGACTTGAGATCGTAGGCATTGCCTCCGAAAACAGCCATGATCTTGAAAAGAACAGGAAGATATGGCTGGAAGCCATTAAAACAGATGATATCAACTGGGTAAATGTGCTGAACAACGAAGGCATTGAATCTTTTGATGCAGTGAGTGCCTACGGTATCTCTGCATTCCCGACCAAAATCCTGCTGGATAAGGAAGGAAAGATCATCGGCAGATGGATAGGCGGCGAGGCAAAGGAGCTGGATGTGAAGCTGGCGGAAGTATTTGGGAAATAAGTAGTGTCGATAATGTTAATAAAAAAAGTAGCCTCCTTCACCGGGAGGCTACTTTTTTTATGATAGCTGGATGACCGGCAGGTTTGAAATTACGTACTGCCGTATTACCTTCGTCTGCTGAAAATATCCCTGTATTCCTATGAAACAAGTATCCTCTTTGGTTGAATATGGATTCCGGCGCGCGTTTATTACGCTTACTGCGATTATCTGTATCCTGCTGCCAGTAATGAATATCACTGTCGCCGACGTAGCCTTTGCCGACATAAAGGGCCAGTTGGGCGTACCGGCCTACCAGGTCCATTGGGTAACGATAGCCTATGTTCTTGGCCAAATAATTATTATACCTTTTAGCAACCTGCTTTCATCAAAGCTGGGCAGAAGAAATTATCTTGTTGGCGCCATTTTACTTTTTACGGTCTGTTCTTTTTTCTGCGGTAATGCCGCCAGTATCTACGAACTGACAATTTTCCGTTTTCTGCAGGGACTCGGTGGTGGCGGTATGCTGGTGTTATCGCACATTACTATTACCGAAAGCTGGCCTGTAGAAAAAAGGGCTACCTCACAGGCATTTGTGATCTTCGCTATGCTTGTTGGACCGGCATTGACAGCACCTTTCGCAGGCTATCTGACAGATAATTATTCCTGGCCTTTTGTTTTCTTTGCCAATATTCCGGCAGGTATTATAATTGGCTTACTGGCATTCATGTCTGTAAGAAATGTCCGGTATGAAAAGCAGGAATATGCGTCAGGCGTATGGCAAAACACGCAGCTGCGTATTGGCATTTTATTGTCATTTGTCGCCGCCCTTGGAAGAGTATGTTCCTCCTTTACCGATATACCCTCATTAAGCCAGCATACAGCCTCAGTGATCAACCCGGTGTGGCTGGCGATCGCTGTGTTGACAGGGACGCTCCTGCTGACCGTTTTCCTTATGGAAAAAGGGATGGCAATGAAATACATGATCGCAGCAGGTTTACTACTGTTACTGATCGCCTGCTATCTGACATACCAGGGCGGGTCCGTCGATTTCCTTTGGCGGCTGACAATCCGGGGAATTGCGGTTACTTCATTATTCCTGTCGATAGATACCTTCGCGTTATCTCAACTGGAAGGGAAGCAGATAGGCCAGGGCGTAGCCCTTTACAACCTGGCACTGCAACTGGCCGGTGGTATCTGTATGGTATTATTTCCGTTGTGATCAACAATGATTGAAACATCCTGAAAAAGCCCTTAAAGATCCTGGTGGCAGATTTGTTTTCCCATGATCTTTGAAGAAAAAAATTATGCAGGATCATGTTGTTCCTGAGGTTGGGATGCCTCAGATCATTGGCGCCGTTGTTATCGCCATGCTTTATATTGGTATATTCTCCCTTGTAAAAAAAGAAAACCGCACAAGATTAAATGCCATCGTATTGGCGGGAGCCGGCGCCGCTTACCTGAGCAGCGGTCTTGGGCCATGGGAGTTTGCTTTCTGTGCACTGATGACCTTTGTGGCGTATAAGGGTTTAACCCGGAATTATATGATCGGTATCGGATGGATACTACATACCTGCTGGGACCTGGTGCACCATTTAAAAGCGGATGCCATTGTGCCGATGGATCCCACCTCGTCATTTGGTTGTGCCATCTGTGATCCTATTCTGGCGTTGTGGTTCTTTTCAGGGGCACCAAATGTATGGGTCGTTATGCGTGAAAAATTACAAAACCGGCGTACATTGAAGCCTATTTCCTAATCCTTTGAATCTATGACGGGAAGAAGACACACGCATGTTTTATTCTTCGGGGCGCTGCTGGCCGCCTTGTTTACCGGATGCAGTACTACCTATTTACTGGACGACCGGGAGGCTGCCCGGAAAAACATCTCGCCTGCAGCGCTCCATTATTTTAACGATGCCTTTGTGCAGGTCAGGAACCAGAGCATCCGGAAAAAGGATATTGATTTCAAACAGTTGTATCAGGCTTCCCTTGCGCAAATGGGAAAGGCCGTATCCTGGCAGGACACCTATCCCGCCATTCAATACCTGCTGGCAGGCCTCAACGACCATCACAGTTTCTTCCATCCTCCCGCAAAAGAAGGAAGCTCCCTTACCAGTATCTTAAGTAACAAAACAGGCAGCATTCCCTTCAACGCCAGGATAGACGGGGGATACGGTATACTGGAATTAAAGTCGTACAACTCAGTGGATCATGCTGATCAACACCGGATAGCCGATAGTCTTTATACCGCCCTGAAAAAGATGGACGATGAAAATATCAAAGGCCTTATCATTGATTTCCGGAAGATGGAGGGAGGATCCACGGTGCCTTTCCTGACTGGATTTGCGCCGCTGATTAACCAGGATATATTATTGAAATATGTTGACAAAAAAGGGCATGTATCGTATATCACACGTTACAAAAATGGCATCTATACCAAAAGCGGACATAAAACCGCGCGGCTTGGGTATTTGTCTTCCTTTGCGCCGCTTAAGCTATCCCGCAAGCCTATTGCCATTATCATGGGCCACTACACGGCCAGTGCAGGCGAAATGATACTTATTTCATTCCTCGGATTGCCGCAGGTAAAAACATTCGGGACACCGACTTATGGTGTAGCCACCGGCAAAAGCAATATTTTCCTGGCAGACAGCGCATTTATTTCCCTGGCCAGCAGCGTTACCTGCGACCGTAAAGGGCGTTCCTATCCCGGCCCTATCTCCCCGGATCAGTATACAGATTCATCGTCAGTGAGTGAAGACCAGCTGATGAACGATATCCGGCGTTGGATCAGATAGGAACCTATCGCTGTTTTACATATTATGATTATGTTAGCATTTTAATAAAAAAAGGATGCTTATCTTTATCGGTATGATACGGACAATCATTTTTGCCGCTATTTTATTGTCGGGCATGGCTGCTAAAGCGCAGACAGCGCCTTCCTTCGGATCCATGAACGGTATGGAATCCGCCTACAAACGTCCACAGCAGGTGGGCGATACCAATACTATTCATAAGAAATGGTTTGTTACAAAATATGCCGGTGTTTCTACCGGTTTTGTGGCATTTAAAGGCGGCGGTGGGTCCTTTTTGTCGGTGCCATTGGGTTTACAGCTTAACCGGCAGTTGACGCCGAACCTGTTTGCCTTTGGAGATGTGTCGGTAGCACCGGCTGTTTTCCGTTACAACGGAGGCCCCTTTCAGCCTGTGATGAACAAGGGAAATGGTTTCATGCAGACTAACAATAACAACTTTTCCGCCAATGCGGATGCCAGAATAGGTGTGATGTATATCAATAACGACAAAACATTTTCTATCTCCGGCAGCATTGGTGTCAGCAGAGGAACCTATGGTGGGTATTCTCCTTTCTATGGGCCTATGTCTTCCCCTTTCATGGGGATGGGGAATGCCTGGTGAGAGGCATACCTGCTTTAACAGCGCCCTTCCCTTTCACTAATAGCTGCAGCAGTTTCCTTTCCTGTAGCAAGTTTCATCAAAAATTAATTCATAAAACTCATTCCCGTTCATACCTGTTAAACCGACTCCTGGTAAAATATCATTCGAAAAATAAAAATCCAGTCCCTATTTTTACCGGATAACAGTTACAACAATGATGAAAAGGAATGCTAAATTATGCGCTGTTGTCGTGGCGGGCCTTCTGGCAGGCTGTTCCGGCAGTCGCAAGGCCGGACAAACCCAAACGGCGAAATTACCGGCACTGGACGGTATCGAAAAAGTGAACCATGTAGTAGTGATCTATATGGAGAACCATAGTTTTGATAACCTTTACGGACAGTTTGAAGGCGCAGAAGGCCAGGCCAATGCTTCAAAAGAATCTGCATTGCAGCTGGATCGCAAGGGTGAGCCTTATAAATATCTTCCGGCTATACCCCGTTCAAGTGAGTTTCCGACTAATATTCCCAATGGCTATTTCAACATCGACCAGTATGTTCCGGCCGATAAAGAAACGCCTGATGTTACGCACCGGTATTACCAGGAGCGTAACCAGATCAATAACGGGAAGATGAACCTTTTTGCAGCTTACAACAGTACTGCGGGTCTTGCCATGGGTTATTACAAAACCTCGTTGTTGCCTTTATATCCTGTAGCAAAAGAATTTACACTCTGTGATCATTTCTTTCATAGTGCATTCGGTAGTTCCTTCCTGAACCATCAATGGCTGATAGCAGCCGCCACACCTTATTTCCCGGATGCGCCAAAAGAGATAAGGGCGGTAGTAAACAGTGATGGCAAGATGGAAAAAGATGGTCTGGTAACACCCGATGGCTATGCGGTAAACACCATCTACTCTGTAAACCAGCCTTATCCGGCCGGCTCGAAGAAAGAAAACCTGGTCACCAACCAAACCAATCCTACTATCGGTGACCGCCTCAGCGAAAAAAATGTTTCCTGGGCCTGGTATTCCGGTGGCTGGAACGACGCTATAGCCGGCAAACCGGATGAATTTTTCCAATATCACCATCAGCCCTTTATATACTACAAGTCATTTGCTGACGGCACTGCTGCCAAAAAGGAACACCTTAAAGATGAAGAAGATTTCCTGAAAGCAGCCAAAGACGGTACACTGCCTGCAGTATCCTTTATCAAGCCGTTGGGCGTTCAGAATGAGCACCCCGGCTATTCCAGTGTTATTGCGGGAGAAACGCATGCTTTGAGCCTGATTAATGCGGTGCGTAACAGCCCTAACTGGAAAGACGCCGTGATCATACTCACCTATGATGAAAACGGAGGATTCTGGGACCACGTGGCACCGCCCGTAATCGATAAATGGGGACCAGGCAGCCGCATTCCTGCCATTATCATTTCCCCGTTTGCCAAAAAAGGTTATGTAGATCAGACACCATACGAAACCGTCAGTATCCTTTCATTTATTGAAAAGCGCTGGGGTCTGAAACCACTCAACAGCAGGGATGGAAATGCCAATCCGCTGCAGGGCGCCTTTAATTTTAAAAACTGATTTTAATACCAGGTGAAGCATTCCCGGATAGTAATAGTGGTTATGTTGATGGTGGGGATGATACAGCTGTTATCTTCTTTCGCCATCAGAACCAATGATCCTGCGAAAGAAGTTGCGGGAATGCTTTGCCGTGATATAGACGCCTTTTCATTTTACATCAGGGATTCCCTGCAACCCGCCATCAGATCGGGTTCGGAAGAAGACCTCCGGCACTCCTTCCTCACTGCCAGGAAATATTACAAACGGATAGAGTGGGCTGCGGAATACTTCGCCTATGCCTCCGCCAGGTTTATTAATGGCGCCCCTAAAGCGGAAGCAGAGCTGCCCGGGTATATGATCTTAAACCCAACAGGGCTGCAGGTGATGGAAGAACATATCTTTCCCGCATTTGACAGCAGCTCCCGGAACCTGCTGCTTGGCCAGACAGACATCATCCTTGATAAACTTACGGTATTCAAATCCTATTTTTCAGGCATCCCTATAGCCGGCTGGCAGATACTCGATGCAGCAAAACTGGAAGTCTTCCGGATAGAAACACTGGGCATCACCGGTTATGATAATCCACTGAGCAGGAATAGCATGGAGGAATGCGCCACTGCCCTGCAAGCTTTGCGGGATGCACTCGCACCTTATAGTACAGCCGGCAACGCTTCACTGCAACAGCTGAACCGGAGCAGCGCCTTTCTGCTGGCAAACCGGGATTTCGACCAGTTCGACAGGGCTCTTTTCATCCGCCATTACGCCAATCCGTTAACGACCGCCATAGAGCAGCTCCGCAGGCAACTGGATTTCCAGGGTTATCGTTACAACCGTTTATTGCGGCAGGACGTGTTCACCCTGTTCGATCAGGATGCATTTAATGCAGATGCCTACTCCCCTTTTCTTAACCAGGAGCATAAAGCCGCCAAAGCCGCATTGGGTGAGGCTTTGTTTACAGAAACCGCTTTTTCGGGCAACCGCAGTATCAGTTGCGCTTCCTGTCATCATCCGCAAACCGCATTCGCAGAAAACCTGGCCAAACATCCTGATGTGAACGGCACAGGGCTGATAGACAGGAATGTGCCATCACTACTGAACGCAGCCCTACAGCCCCAGCAATTTTATGACCAGCGCGCAGAAACCCTGGAAGAACAGATAAATGATGTAGTACATAATCCCAAAGAAATGGGTGGCCAGATTCATACAGCCCTGCAGGCGATTAACGGTTCAGGCAAATATGAACAACTGTTTGCCGCAGCCTTTCCGGGCAAAGCCCAACCAGACTCCCTAGCGGTAACAGAAGCGCTGGCGGCGTATGTAAGAAGCCTTGTACGCATGAACAGCCGTTTTGATGATTATATGGCCGGTGATGATACGGCCCTTACCGACGAAGAGGTAAAAGGCTTCAATTTATTCATGGGCAAGGCCGCTTGTGGTACCTGTCATTATATGCCGTTGTTCAGTGGCGTACTGCCGCCGAAATTCATCACGCAGGATGCGGAAATACTGGGTGTTCCTGAAAAACAAGGCACTAAAAATATCGACTACGACAGAGGCGTTTTCAAAACGCTCCTGGGCTATAATTATTTTGACAGCAGCCGCTTGTCGGCGTTTGATCACGCATTTAAAACAGTTACCGTCCGGAACATGACGAAAACGGCGCCGTATATGCACAATGGGGTGTTCGCCACGCTGGAAGAAGTAATGGACTTTTATAATGAAGGCGGTGGTGTGGGGAATGGTTTCCTGGTTCACAACCAGAGTTTAAGTGAAAAGAAATTGCAGCTGAATGCAGAGGAGATCAGGCAGGTGATTGCGTTTATGCATGCGCTGGATAGCCGCTAAAGATGGAAACAAACACATAGCCCAAAGAAATAAAATATACAATTGTTTTCAGGCTGCCGGCAATAAAGAACCCCTGTCATAAAGCCGGTCCTAAAAAATCATTAAACCCCAGTCCTTCCTTTCTCTATAAGAAAAGTATACGTGGTGTAAAAAACATTCTTACAGCCGCTTTTAAATTAATTGACAGGTATAATAAATTATAAAACAGCAATATATCTAAAAAAAGGGCGCCTGTTACCCGAAACCCTGATCTGTCCATTATTTTATCTTAACATTTTTGTCTAACAAAAATGAATATTTTATGCATATTTGCCTTCACGAAAGGCAGTATTCATATTCAAAACCGAAAATCCAGTGGGCTTAATTATAAAATCATTGAGTTACGTGCATCCTGATAATGAAGAGTTATTTTATGACCTGAATTTCATCCTGAATAATGGAGAAAAGGCCGCATTGGTGGGAATAAATGGCGCCGGCAAATCAACATTGCTTCGCATTCTTTCAGGAAAGATTGAATTAACATCAGGAGAAATTCTCTCTTCAGCACTCCCCTGGTATGTGCCACAGCATCTGGGAGAGTTTGACACTTGGTCTGTTGCGAAGGCATTACAAGCAGATAAGAAACTGAAGGCACTTTATGCCATATTGGGAGGAGACACTGATGCAAGACATTTTTCACAGTTGGATGAAGACTGGGATATCGAAAATAAAGTTAAAAGAGCCCTGGAAAAATGGGACCTTGGAAACATAAGTGAAAACAGGCCATTGGGAAGCCTGAGCGGTGGTCAGAAAACCAAAGCATTTCTCGCAGCAATGGAGCTGAACAGTCCGCAGCTCATTTTACTGGATGAGCCCTCCAATCACCTGGATAGCAAAACCAGGAAGCAGCTATATACGATGATCCTTCAAAGCAAATCAACCATGCTTATTGTGAGTCACGACAGAACACTATTGAATCTCATGAATAAAACCCTGGAGCTGAATGAAAAGGGAATTGAAGTATTTGGTGGAAATTTTGATTTTTATCAGCAAAAAAAAATGGAAAAAGTAAATGCATTGCGCGCCCGGTTGAACGAGCAATCCAAAGCATTGAAAGCATCTGAAAAAAAAGCGACAGATATGGCCGGCCAAAGAGCCCAGCAGGAGTTCAAAGGCAGGTCGGCAGGATTAAGCCATTCAATACCGCGTATTATTGCCGGTGGCTTAAAGAATAAAGCGGAACGCAGTACTGCAAGAATGATCAATACACATGAGGAAAAGATCGCCACCCTGCTGCAGGATATTGAAAACACCAAAGCCCAGATCCAGGAATACGAAATTCTTAAAATCGATATCAGGACGCCCGCATTCACTCCGGGGCAATTGCTTATCGATATCGCAGATATCAATTTTAAGTACAGTGATAAATTTTTATGGACTAATCTGCGCTTCCAGATTAAATCCGGCGAGCGGGTACAGATCGAAGGCGAAAATGGCTGCGGGAAAACTACCTTACTGAGAATCCTTACACGGGAGTTGACACCCTTTGAAGGTGATTACAACAGTGCCCCATTCAACTATTTTTATCTCGATCAGCACTATTCAATGATAGATCCTAAACTAAATGTTTATGAACAGATACAATCATATAACAAACATGGGCTGGAAGAACATGACCTAAAGGAATTATTGGTTTCTTCACAGTTTGACCCGGCAACCTTCGACAGAAAATGTGCAGTACTAAGCGGCGGTGAAAAAATGAAACTATCTTTGAGTTGTTTATTAGTCAGCAACCAGGCACCGGATCTGCTGATACTTGATGAACCGACAAATAATCTCGACATTAAAAGTCTCGATGTATTGACCCTGGCTGTAAAAAATTATGACGGTACGTTGATCGTAATTTCGCATGATGATTATTTCATCAGCGAAATAGGAATTGACCGCAGAATAAACTTAACTTAAAGGATATGCCAATAAAAAATACGGGAACGGAACAACTTATAAAAGACACTGCAAAACGGTTGATTTTTACAGAAGGAAAACTTCATGCCACTACACAGGAAATAGCAGATGCCGCTGGTGTTAACAGAACAGCCCTGCATTATTATTACCGATCAAGAGATCTGTTAATTGCTGCTATATTCCAGGATGCGATGCAGGATCTGAGCCAACGCCTCAACGAATGTATGACCGCCCCGGAATCTTTTAAAACCAAAACAGAAAACATTATCGCTCTTTTCCTCCGGCATATGATTGCTTTTCCTTACCAGGAAACATTCCTGGTCACCGAAATCAATACCTTAGGTACCAAACTGATTGACAATATCCAGTCAAACCCTGTAAAATCCTATTTAAAAGAAGCAGCTGAGGAAATGGAGAAAGGAACAATTGAGAAAATGAATCCCGCCCATTTTCTGATGAACTTATTTTCCCTTTTATCATATCCATTGATCATGGCGCCGCTATACAAAAAGTTATTCCGGTTATCCGGGAAAGATTTTAAAGCATTGATAGACGAGCGTGCAAAAATTATTATCCGTTTGTTATTTAAAAGTCAGTGATGTCACTAGCTTTATTTCTCATTAAAAAGGCGCTTCAGATTGTGGTGTTTTGTGATCCAGCATATTGTCGATCGCTCCCCATCTGTAGCCGAGGTTCAATCTTCGCAGCATCTCGGAAATAGCCATTGCCAGCGCATCATGAAGGCATACGACGACTAAGTCGCAACCAAAGGCAGCATCCCAGATTAAGTAGAAACTTTAGGAAACACCGCTTCTTCTCATCACATTATTAACTTTTCTGAGAAAACTCATATCCATCCAATCGCCCATGCTTCCGTTGATGGTGAACTGTCCTGCTGCACCATTGATGCTGATATCAAAGGTGTATACCTCGTCAGCGGTTTCACTGGCAGTGATTTCCTGTGTGATAACAGGTGAATCAGATAAGGTAACCCAGCGTTTAAAGCAGGTGATATATTCGTTGGCCCCTTCAAAGGTATCGTGTGCTTCATAGTACATCCCATCAGCGCCTAACATATCTCTCAGGAACTCGTAAAAAAAACGCGGGGACTGTCCATTATCAGCAAGCCCCAAATCTCCTCCTTGTTTTAACAAGTGGTATTTTTCCAGTACATAATTGATTGGCGTGGCCAGCTGGTCCTGAGGTTCTTTCGCTTTGTGGTATGGATGTTCGTCGAAGACGGCTGCAACAGCCCCATCTTCACGGTAAATGGTGGTTGTTCCTACCGGGATATCATCCCGGTCTACTACCAACAAAGTGGATCGTTGCCCATTAGAATAGTAGTACTCTTTCTGAATACGGTTTTCATGGTACAATTTACTTTTCTCTCTTAGCTTGCATTCGGGTGTATAAATTGCTTTAACAGCGTTTCCTCCTTCTTCGTATCTCCAAACTTATTCTTTTACTGTCATAGAACCGGACATCAGGACCGTTATTTCTTCTTCCGGGTATTCCCAGGTTTGCTCTATAGCTTTTTCTTTCAGGTTTTCGCGGACACTGGTCAGGATATAGCGTTCTTCCTGTCCGTTAAATTCCGCTAATAATGGTGGTATCAATGATTTATACTTCCAATAGTCAGCTGTTGGGCTGATCGTATCCAGATTAATGACAAGAAATTTATCGTTAACGAAGCTGTGTCTGTTGAAATACAGTTCAAGGCTAAAATCGTTATTGCTCCAGATCTGATAGGGGCCATAATCTGAATAATCGTCATAGGAGGCCAATACAAGGCCGGCATTTGCGAAACGTTCTTCACCAAGGATATCGGGTATATGCGTTACCAGGTCCATAAGTTATCAGGGATAATATTTGCGGAAGATATAAATTTTGGGTGTAGTGTGTCAATTATGTGTCGAAAATGGTGCGAAAAAATAGGTAAGGCATAAATGAAAAAGGTTGCAAGCCGAAACTTACAACCTTTGTTAGTGCCCAGAACTGGATTCGAACCAGCACACCCTTGCGGGCGCTGCGACCTGAACACAGTGCGTCTACCAATTTCGCCATCTGGGCAACTGATATTCGTGTCAGGGAGCGCAAAGATAATCACCTATTTCTTTTTTCCAAAAAAAATAACGGAAACGGATACACTAATAATTAAAAATGAAACCGAAAGCAGTAATGCTGAATGGCATTCCACCCTTTGCAACCAGGTACAGGTCGTGTACTCCTTCTGCATGACGCAGATTACCGGTCAGTTTGAGCGCATAGGTGCTATCGCCTGTATAAGGAATATCCAGCGTACCAATAATCTTTCCTTTGGGTTTATCGATCCGGAATTCTAACCGGGCATTGCTCTTTTTATGTTCGGAAGCCACTTCCACCCGGAAACCTATTTCACCAAGACTCAGATTTACCTGCGCAAAAGCAAGATAACTCCCCTCCTTCATCTGGAATTCTGTGGCACGATTCCCCTTTTTAGCCGCCGGCGCAGCTGTCTGTCCGTAAACAGACACCGGCACAAAAGCAAAAAGCAGCAATAACATCAGCCTCATAGGGATAGGATAGTTGTCTTCTTCTCTGTTATATGGTCAGGAATGGTTTTCCCGGCGATAAATTAATAATAAAAAAGCTAAAATTAAGGAATTATGTAATATTATAGCAAAATAATAACGTGAACTGATCAGTATCAGCCAGTAAAGTGACTTATATCAGGTGCCAGCCTCCCCTTCCGTGTTACCTTTAAGAACGAATTAAACATTGTATTCAACAGTTTGTTAAGGATAAAAAACGGAAATCATGGAACAAGCACTTATGACTTTGAGTCAATACCACGGAGCACCGGCTGTGACGATATTATTGTCTACCCATAGAACACATCCTGATAATAAACAGGATCCTATCCAGCTAAAAAAACTGACAACGGAAGCGGAAACCAGGCTCTATGAGCTGTATGATAAAAGAGAAGTATGGCCCGTACTTGATAAAATAAAAGCCGCAGAAGCGGAAATCAATCACGACTATAATCTCGAAAGCCTCGCCATCTTTGCAAATACAGATGGGGTTCAGGTTTTTAAACTGCCCATTGCCACCACCGACCGGGTAGTAATAGGCGATCGTTTTGAAATAAGGCCGTTACTGAAAGCATGGCAACAACAGGAACATTATTACATCCTCACCATCGCGAAACAAAAAATCCGTCTGCTGGAAGCATATAATGATACCCTGATCCGGGAGATCAATAACGCCGACTTCCCGCTGGCTAACCAATATTTCACCACAGATCCCATGAAACTGCAACAGGACGCTATCGTAGACGATCTGCTGAAAGAGTATTTCAATGTGGCGGATAAAAAGTTCAAACCATATTATCATGAAAATCCACTCCCGGTCATCCTCCTGGGCGACACCAAAAGCATCGCCTACTACCAGGAACAGATGGATATCAAAAATATAGTCATCGCCACGGCGCCAGGCAGCTACGACGATACAACTGCTCACGAAATTCTGAAAGTCACCTTCCCCCTGATCCAACAGCATATGGCGGATAAACAACAGGGAGATCTGAACGACATTGAAGCTGCGCAATCCAAACAGAAGGTGCTGAACGACCTGGGCGATATTTACCGGGCTGCGGAAGCCGGCGCTGCTGAAACACTGTACCTGGAAAAAAATTATTTCTTCCAGGGCGCTATCGATAACGGTACTATAGCGGAATCCGGTAAACCAGGAGCGGAAGATGTTTCCCTGGTGGTGATAGACACCGTACTCAGTAAAGGCGGTAAAGTAGTGTTTATGGATGAAAACACGCTCAATGCTTATCAGGGTATTGCACTGGTCACAAGATATTAATACGCTTTCTCCTTAAAATAACGAAGCCCGCAACGATGATCGTTGCGGGCTTTTTCAATATAAACAGGCCTTACTGAATAACGGCCAGTCTTGCATAAATCTCCATCATACCTGCCTGTCCCAGCAACTCCTTTTCCGGGCGGGTGCCCAGCATATTGTTGCCGGGATTGCGGTCCTGCGCCCATACTTTGTCCGCGTAATCCTGCATGGCACGGATGTATTTCGGCTGACTATCAGCTCTGTACAATGCCTCATAGCCCCGGAGCAATACCGCATTGAACCAATAGGAAGAATGGAAGCGGCCATTCCGGAAGAAATGCCGGTAACTTCCTTCGGCTATATGCTGCGCTTCTTTTAGATATGCCCCCTGCTTTGTAATCTGGTACAGCTTTACGTTGGCTTCCAGCATGGTACCGGTATTATAAGTATAGGCAGCGGAATCGATGCGGTTGTTCTCTGCCGGCTTAATGGCATCCCAGTATACGCCGTCGGCACTGCGCAGATAACGGTTCACCCAGTGATACAACAACAACGCCGTGTCGAGATAGGCCTGCTGATGGGTGGCATCATAAAGTTGCAACGCCAGCAGGATACCCGGCCCGTTTGAACAGGTGTTCTTTGTTGTATTATCTCCTTCTTTCCAGTACAAACCGCCTCCGCTCACGGTATCATATCCTGTCATCATAAAACGGTAGATCTCCTCCCCTTTCTCCAGGTACCATTTTTTACCGGTTCGCGTATAGGCGTCGAGGTAGGCAATACCGATCCACTGGTTATCGTCATAGTAACGGTCTTCCCTTCTTTCCTTCAGCACGTAGGAAGCGTAGCCGGGTGCAGGAGGAATGGGATCATAGTATTGATTGATCGCCCCTATTACAGGCGCCATATATGCTTTGCCAGGAATCATCCGTTCCATTTCATTGGCCGCCTGGATAAGGCCACAGAGGCCCCACAGATCGGCATGCGGATTATGATTCTTTGTGCGGTCACTGGTCTGAATATATAACCCGGTTTTACTTTCATAGAGATACCGGTCTACTGCTTTCTGCAATGCCTCAGCCTTTTGCCGGTTGCTTTGGGCCAATATACTGCCGGCTACCAGTAAACACCATAAAGTAAGCGTCGTTTTCCTCCCCATCTTTCCTGTTTTCATTACTTGAGCAGTCCCATACTTTTCAGTTTCACGGCTGCTTCAATAAGCATAGCGCCGCTCAGCTGGGTTGTGAGATCTGTGCTGGTAGCCGTAGTGGTCCAGTCTTTATTAAATAATACCTGTGGCTTCATGGTTCCTTTCTGCCATAATGTTTCTGCATTCAGTTGCAGGAACGCGGCATATTTGGCAGCGTCTGTGCTGCTGATGCTGCCGTCGGTGATGAGCAACATCAGGTAACGCACCAGGATGCCCTTGAACAGGCCACCATCGCCTGCGCCTTCATCTTTCAGGATATTGGCATTGGTAAACCCACCGGCAAGCGCATTGTTGGCGGTTTTCAGTGCATCATTGAGATAGATATTCTGACCGGTGAGTTTATACAACTCCACGCCAGCGCCAATAAACACACCCTGGTTATAGGTGAAGTTCCAGTTCTTGGTCACCTGGCCACTACCGTCCTGGTTAATACCATCCCATACAAGGCCGGTAGCCGGATCTACCAGCGTGGCTTTCTGCCAGTCGTAGATCTTTTTTGCCCAGGCAATATCATCTGCGTTTTGGGTCAACGCATACATGCGGCAGGCGATAATACAGGCCGGTGCATTGGCAGGTGTATTTTTATAGTTCTTTGATTTATCCTTATTCCAGTGGATACCACCACCCCAAACATCATCCCAGCCGCCTTTGATATCATTCCAGAGCAGCACGGCCACATCTTTGTATTTAGTATCGCCGGTGGCTTCAAACGCGCGCAAACAGGCAATGTTCATCCATTCCATGTCGTCATAGAAATGGTTGATATAAGTGCCGCCGTTCTTCACTTTCATGCCAGCCAGCAGATCGTCCATACGGGCTTTGATAGCAGGGTCATTTTTACGTATATAGGCATCCGTTAGCACATCCAGTGCGTGTGCATTGGGCCAGTAATTAAAGGTATTGCTACCGCCACTGTTGGCATTGAAATATTTCTCTGCGTTCCAGAAGTTACCGGTAACGCCCTGCAGCGATGAATCTGCAATCTGCGCCCAGTCGAAAACATAGCGAGCCTTATTGGCGCCCGGACCCGGGCCATCATCTACAGGTTCTTTCAAACATGCAGTGAAGGCCAGGGAAAGCAATAAAAGGGAATATCGTATCAGCTTCATAGCGGTCTTTATTTTACGATGATTTCGTGGGTGTAGTTCTTGTCGGTGGTAAAGTAAACATTGATGTCGCAGTTCTTGGTATCTGCTTCTGTAGCGAATTTGTAGCAGTAGCCCCACTGGTCGTTACCCGCAATAGGACGCAGTTCCCAGAAGCTGAGCGGCGTGGTGGAAGTAGGACGGTTGTTATCGCTGTTGGCGCTTCCAAACCATTCTTCACCGGCAACGCCATCGGCATCTTTTACATTCAGGCGGAATTTGTAACGTTCATCACGGCCCCATGATTCCTGTTTGAAGGTGATCAGTTGGTTCTGAGCTTTCCAGGTACCATTGCCGGCATAACTGATTTCAAATAAGAATTTATTCAGCGGGGCAAACCAGAGACCGATCGTTGTCAGTTCCGTTACCGTTGCAGCCGCATTGTTGAAATCGAGGCGGATGCGGTATACCTTGGTACCTGCAGTTTGTTCGTTTTCACCACCTTCTTTAACGGCGGTACCGCTCAGGGAATAGATATTCGGTGTACCGGTGTTTCTGCTCGCGAAATGGTATTTACCATTCTTGAGAGAAGTGTAAATTTCATATACACCAGGGGTGGTCGCTTTCAGTTTCAGTGCTTTCGACAGGTCGGCTCCGGCTTCTGTAGCATCTCCTGTCAGGAACACATCTGTCGGAATTTCTGCAAAACCATTAGGTCTTTCTACTTCTATCAGTTTTGTTTCCGCTGCTTTCTGGATGTTATATCCTTTGGCAGCGAGTACGGTCCATTTCAGTTTGCCGGTAGCAAGAGAGGCAATGCCTGCTTTACCGGCAATGCTGTTCAGGTCTTTGTGCGACAGCGTCAGTTTGTTTTGTACGCCACCACCGTCGGAGGCATATTTGGCAACTGGTGCGGAAAAGTCGCCTCCTTCTTTATCAAAGGCCACCTCGTATTGTACGAGGGAGCCATCTTCTGCGCGGGCCTGATCCCATTCAAAGCTGACAGTAGCGCTGGTGGTAGGTTGCAGCTTGATATATTTATTATCCAGCGGGGCAGTGAGTTTTGGCACCGGCTGCATATTGGTGTTAAGATTATAGTCGTCTTTCTTACAACTGAAGAATAAAACACTGAGTATGATGATCAAATATTTTTGCATGTTATTACAGTTTTAGGTGGAAGGATATTACCAGTCTTGGTTTTGTGAAAGATTTTTATTCTGATCGCGTTCTACGGTTGGCACCGGCCACAGGTAGTGTTTGGGATTGGTAAACAACCTGTTTTCCACGATGATATAACCGTTCGGATCTTTGTTGAATGCGCCGGAAGTCACTTTAATACCTCTTACAGGTCTGTTCATCACAGCATCTGCCGTTTTCCAGCGGCGGATATCGTATACACGCAGTCCTTCAAACGCGAACTCAGCACGTCTTTCACGACGGATCCCGGTACGAAGCTGATCCTGAGTCAGGCCAGCGTTAAACTGGGTAGCGCCTGCATCAGTAAAACCAGCCCGTACGCGGATCGGCCGGATAGTTTGATTCCACACCGCTTCATTCATCTGTGCCAGTTCATTCTTTGCTTCTGCATACATCAGCAATACATCCGCATAACGGATCATGATGAGGTTCAGGCTGGAAGCATAATTGGCAGCGGCGCGGTCGTAATATTTATAGAAATAGTAACCGGTGGGAGATGCACCCTGGTCATCCACGGTATTGGTAGCCGGTACGGAGCCTGGCTTCGTCAGGATGGTTTGTACGGTACCGGTGAAATCGATCACCTTGGAGCCATCATGCAGGATGGTGGCTTCGAAACGCGGATCGCGGTTCACATACGGATTGTTTTCATCATAACCGGAACCTGCGTCACCGATGGCCTTTCCGTTGGTCATGATATAATCGTTTACCAGGTCTTGCGTAGGTACCAGTACGCTTCTTAAGGCAGCAATAGTCTGCGGCATAAAGGAACGTTGTTTGTCGTACGTTCTGCCACCACCGTATTGCAGGTCCAGGATCACTTCACTGTTGTATTCGTTGGCTACGGTAAACTGGTTGCTATAGCTTGGAAACAGTGAATAGGTACCGTTATCTGTTTTGGTGATCAGTTGTTCGCAGTCGGCTACTACACCGGGCCATTCGCTGCGGAACAGGTGTACACGGGCGCTGAGGGCGATAGCTGCACCACGGGTAACGCGGCCACGATCGTTCTGTGCCTGTTGCACATTGGTTGGCAGATCTTTCTGGATCGCTGCCAGTTCTGCCAGCACAAACTGCTGGATCTGGTTTTTATCTGTACGCGCAATGGTGCGGGACTCGTCAATGGAAATCAGGTTCGTGTAATAAGGCACATCACCATACCAGGCTGTCAGCTGAAAGTAAGCATAGGCGCGGATAAAACGGGCTTCTGCCACAATACGCGCTTTCAGTGTGGCATCCATATTGGGCACCCGGTCAATGTTGGTGGTAACGGTATTACAACGACGGATCGTGGTGTAATAGTAATTCCAGGTATCTGCCACGCGACCGTTGGCTGCGTCGTAGCCGCCATTGGCAATAGCATTAACGTTAATCAGACCGCCGCCGCTGTTATAGGCGTTGTCACTCAGCGCTTCATCTCCAAAGAAATAATCATCTTTTGAAAGATGCTCATAGCAGGCGGTGAGTGCATCGAGGGCATCCTGTGAATCGCGCCAGTAAGCCGTTTCGGTAAACTCCCGCGTGATAGGCTGATCCAGTTTACGACAACCGAATAATCCGCCTGCCAGTAATATTGATAAAAGTAATTTCTTCATACAAGTGATTGTTTAGGCATCAAAACTTAACATCCAGACCAAAGGCAAAAGTGGCCGCATTCGGGTAATTACGTCCTGCAATAGGATTGTAATTAGACATGGACAACTTATCATCAAACTGAGTAAACTCAGGGTCTACACCAATTTCACGGAATCGTTTAGGCATAATCGTGATCAGGTTCTGGCTGGTGAAATATACCCTTACACCCTGGATACGTGCCCTGCTTACCAGCGCTGCCGGGAGGTTGTAGCCCAGCTGGAAGTTTTTCAGTCGCAGGTATTTGGTATCAAACAACCAGTAATCGGAATAAGCAAAGTTGTTCGCATCTGCAGAGCCGATGGTGAGGCGTGGATAAGAAGCACCCGGATTGGTAGGCGTCCAGCGGTCGAGATGCTGGATCATGGCATGGTCTTCATTGTTATGGAAGGCCTCTACGATGTCCCCTCTCAGGAACTGGGAGCGTTTGCCTACACCCTGCCAGAACATAGTGAGGTCAAAGTTCTTCCAGCTTACGTTATATGTAAAACCAAAGGTGTAACGGGGAAAAGGATTACCAAAGATATAACGGTCGTTTTCATCGATTACACCATCCTTGTTACGGTCAATATATTTCACATCTCCCGGCATCACCTGCTGGTTATAGGCAAATGGCACTTTGGGCGCATTCTTGATGTCGTCCAGGTTCTGATAGAGTCCATCAGATTTGTAACCATAGTAGGAAGCGATCGGGAATCCTTCTTTGATGATGAATGTTACATCGGAACCTCGTATAGATTCCTGGCCAAATTTGATCACCTTGTTGAGGTTATCCGCCAGATTGAAACCAAAGTTGTGGTGGAATTGACCGGTGGTCATACGATAGTTGACCGCCAGTTCCCATCCTTTGTTATTCACTTTACCTACGTTTTCCAGTGGGGCGGCAGTACCTGCGGTACCCGGTACGGTCTGGAACAGGTAGATCCCGTCGGTCATCTTGTTAAAGTAGTCGAAAGATGCAGTCAGCTTACCTTTAAAGAACTCTGCATCTACGCCGTAGTTGCTCATGGTAGAAATTTCCCATTGCAACAGGTCGTTGTAAGTGGAGAAAGTAGCACCATTAGCCGGTGTATTGTTAAAGGAGTAGTTACCGGTGGTATAAGGAGAATTCCTGTCGTCGGTAAGTCGTACCCTGGCCAGGTAGTTAAAGCCGCCGATATTGGAGTTACCCACCTGTCCCCAGGAATAGCGCAGTTTGAAATTACCGATGTTATCTTTCACATATTGCATGAAGTTTTCATCGGTGAGCCGCCATCCCAGTGAAAATGCCGGGAAGAACTGCCAGCGGTGTCCGGGAGCCAGTTTGGAGGATCCGTCATAACGCCAGGTAAACTCTGCGAGGTATTTATCATTGTATACGTAGTTCACCCTGCCGAAAAGAGAGTTCAACGCATACAGGTTAGGGTTGGTGATATCGTTGTAAGTATTGAGATCGCGGTAGTCGAAAGTGCCATCCGGTTTGGGGATATAGCCGCCACCGATAGACCAGTCGTTATCCAGATTAGTGGTACCGTATCTTTCTGCACGGAAGCCATAGCCTTCATTTACGGCATCACTGCGCACACCCACCTGACCTTTTACATAGTGCTTACGGAAAGTGTTCTCATACTCTGCGGTAGCGTATACGTTCGTGGTGAGGTCTTTGTTCTCAGCGCTATAGGTTTGGTTATACAACGGAGGCGTAGCAGTGGTATAATAAGGTGCGTAGGTAAATTTATTATTACGACGGAAGGTATTATCGATGTTGTAGTTACCGGAGGCATTCAGGTTAATCTTGAAATGGTTCACCGGTGTGATCACTACATCTACGCCACCCATCAGGTTATCTACTGTTCTCATGTTGTAACCACCCTGTGCCAGCAATGCAAATACGCTGTTGCTCGTTAATGGTGGTACTACCCAGTTACCGAGGGTATCTTTCACCGCCGTGGTGCGTGGTACACGCATCGCATCGCGGATCAGGAAGCCCATATCAGATACCTGTGTGCGGAAAGTAGAACGGGTGTAAGCGGCGTTACCGCTCACCTTTACATACTTGCTTACATCTACAGATACATTGAGGCGGGCGTTGTAGCGTTTGTAGTAGAAATCCTGCGGTACATATTTATTCTGCAACATATTTCCCTGATCCAGGTAGCCGAGGGAAAACAGGTAGCTGCTGGTTTTGCCGCCGCCGGTCATACTTAAGCTATGGTTTTGCTGCGGGGTATATTTGCGGATCATCTCATGCAGGATCGACGGTTCAGAACCGCGCTGCTGCCAGTACTGGATATTTTCCGGGGTAAACTGCGGTGTTTTACCGGAGTTTACCAGCGCTTCATTTTTCAGTGTCATGTACTGCCAGCCTTCTACCTGCCGGGGCAGGGTGGTTGGCGTTTGCCAGCCATACATGCCATTATACTGTACCGTTGGGCGTTCATCTTTCTTACCTCTTTTGGTAGTAATATAAATGACGCCGTTAGCGGCCTGTGAACCATAGATGGCGGCCGAAGCGGCATCCTTCAATACAGAAATGGTTTCCACATCATAAGGATTGAGGTTCTGCAAACCATTACTACCGGCCTGCACACCATCGATGATCACCAGCGGCGCGTTGCCGGTTAAGCTACCTACGCCACGGATGTTCATGGTCATAGCAGCACCGGGTTCGGCGGTATTCTGTTGCATGATGAGATTGGGCGCCTGACCTTGTAAGGCCTGGAACATATTCACAGAAGGTCTGCTGGTAATGTCTTTAGCGTTAATAGTGCTGATAGAGGCGGTTACCTGTGTTTTTTTCTGTTGGCCATAAGCCGTTACCACAATCTCCCCGAGATCTTTGGAATCTACCGTGAGCATGGCAATGATGCTTGTTCTGCCACTGATGGTGATTTCTGAAGTAACATATCCTACGGAAGAAAATACCAGTACGCCGTTAGCTGCGCTGGCAGGTATTTTCAGGGTATAATTACCTTCTGCATTGGTAACGGTGCCAACACTCATTCCTTTTACACGCACATTGGCGCCGGGAATGGTCTGGCCTTTATTATCCACTACACGGCCGGTAACGGTGATGTCCTGTTGCTGGTCGCCGGTGGTGGCCATGTTACCACGTTTCAGGATGATTTTATTGGCGATGAGTTCATAATTGATCTCCAGTGGTAAGAGGATCATTTGTAATACATCATCCAGTTTATTATCCTTTACATTCAGGGATATTTTCTGTGCTGTTTTGATATCATCGTTGGAATACACAAATACGAGGGAAGTTTGTGCTTCAATCTGTTCCAGCACTTTAGCAAGACTGGCATTATCTACCTGCAGGCTAACGAGGTAATTCATTGATGGTGGCCTCTCCCGTTCCTTCGCCGGCTGATGCTGCACCTGGCGGCGCGAACCAGACGCATAGGCTACCTGCGCATGCAGATCCAGCACGCTCAGCAGCGATAAACAGATGATCAGCGACAGGAAAGGCGGACGAAAAGAAGACTGGTATAGTTCCTTTCTCATAACGTAGTGGTGATTAAAAATGAATAAATATTAATGTTGGCTTATGCTATTCTCCTATTACAAGTGTTGAATCGGTGATGCGGTAGTGGAATGCTTTTGATTTGCTGAGATAGTACATAATATCTTCGAGTGAATTATTGTGAAACGATCCCGTGAGGCGGTATTGCTTAGGTGCATTTGCTTCAAACTCTACCTGTTTGTTGAAGTTCCGCTGCAAACTGGCGCCGATTTCTTCCAGGGTGGCGTTCCTGAAAATGAGTCGTCCTTCTGTCCAGGCTTTATCTTCCGACCCGATGGTATTGCCTTTGATCAGGGTGCCACTGCTGGCGGTGTACGTCACTTTCACATCCGGTGTTACCAGGATGGTATCACTGATTTTTTTAGTGCCTTCATAACGGGGAATGAAAGCTACTTTACCCGTTACCACTGCCGTTTGTACAGGTTCATTTTCGTAGGCCCGGATATTAAAAGAGGTGCCCAGTACTTTGATGGTTCCTTTTTTCAGATGTATAATAAACGGGCGTTTAGCGTTGGTGGCCACATCAAAGAAAGCCTCTCCTTCCAGGAAAATTTCGCGGCTGTCGCCCTTGAATTTTTCCGGATAAGTGAGTACACTCTGGGCGTTGAGCCAGATTTTGCTACCGTCGGCCAGTTCTATAAACGACCGGGTAGCTTTGCCGTTACTTCTTTTCACCCATTGCTCTTTGCCGGGATCTTTGGTGTTGCGGGAATGATTACCGAACCATAAGGCGCCGCTGATCAATAGAATAGCTGCCGCAGCTGCTGCCGGCCATTTCCATCTCCTTGTTTTCTTAGTAAGATCCGCGTGTACAATGATGCCCGTTTGTGGTGATTTTATTTTAGACAGTGTCCGTTGCAGGGCCTGTTCTGTATCTTCTGCAGAAAGGTGTAACGGATCTTCAAAGTAGTGGTGGAGATGATGGTATCTTTCTTTTAACGCCGGATGCTGTTCCAGCAGGGCGTCCAGTTCCGCCAATTCTGCGGAAGTAGCTGCCCCGGCCAGTTTACGGGTCACCAGTAAGACGAAATGTTCTTCGTTTATCATAAAATGGAATCGTGTTCAGATAGTAGGACAGGTAACGGGGCAGGAATTACTTACAAGCGGAGAAAAAAAATTTTGAGGGAAGATGGAGGTGGGTATTATTTTACGGGAGATGACAACATCAGCGTTACCAGATGGCGGGGAAAGACAGTGCCAGGAGCACAATCAGCGGCGGTAATACGCCTTTATTTTTACCCAGGCTGCCGAGTCCTTCGTTGAGGCGGCGCATGGCGCGGAACAGCTGTGTTTCCACGGTTCTCGGGGAGATGTTGAGGATTTCGGCTACTTCTTTATATTTAAACCCATCTTCTTTGATCAGCTGGAAGATACGACGGCATTGAGCCGGCAGGGCAGCTACGATCTGGTCCATTCTGAAGCGCATCTCTTTCCATTCCAGGTCGCGTTCCAGGTCGATACTGTTGCGCAGGTCGGCCGTATCGGAGCCGGATAACGGTACGATACGCAGATGGGAATATTGCTCCAGGTAATTAAGCGAGTGATTTTTTACCGCTACAAAAAGATAGACCTGCAGATTTTCCACTTTTTCGAGTTCGCTGCGACGGTTCCAGAGTTTCACGAAAACATCCGATACAATTTCCTCAGCGGCCTCCCGGATGTGTACATACCGGATACAAAAATGCAGTAACCGGTCGTAGAGGTGACGAAACAAACGCGCAAAAGCCTGTTCATCATCATAACGCGATATCTGTATCTGCCATTCACTGATCTCCTCTATGTTCATGAGTATGCTAAAACGTTTTTGCTTAGTGGACAAAAAAAACGAGCGGCTGTTGCTCTTATTCGATCTGGTTGTTTATTGCCTAAAAGTTGGTGGTGTATTACCATAACAATGATATAAAAAAGGAACAACATAAACAATAATCTATTTTCTGGTATAAATTACTTTATAGCTATCTCTAAATCACCTTATTTATTTTATATAAGTGTTAATGCCATCTTTGCATCGTGATTTTTCAAACAACAATAATATGGATACTACATTAAGGGCAACAGCGGCCCAAAGCCGCATGCCCGCTGCATTATGGGCATTAACGATCAGCGCCTTCGGGATTGGGACTACGGAGTTTGTCATTGTAGGATTATTACCGGTAATTGCCGGCGATCTTGGGGTGAGCATTCCGGCAGCCGGACTGCTGGTCAGTTTTTATGCCATCGGCGTGGCGATCGGCGCTCCTGTGCTCACTGCCATGACCAACAAACTTCCCCGGAAGCAACTGCTGATATCACTGATGATCTTATTTATTGCCGGTAATACCTTAGCCGTATTTGCAAAAGGATACTATCTGCTGGTGGCAGCCCGTATGCTCACCGGGTTTGCACATGGGGTCTTTTTCTCCGTAGGCGCTACCATTGCCGCTGCGATTGTACCACCCAACAAAAGGGCTTCTGCCATCGCACTGATGTTTGCCGGCCTCACCATTGCCATGGTCACCGGAGTACCGCTGGGCACCTTCATCGGACAGCAACTGGGCTGGAGAGCTACTTTTATGGGCGTAGCATTGCTTGGCGCCATTGGTCTGGCTGCCAATATGCTGCTGCTACCGGGTAATATTCCGAATGAACCTGCCGGTCACTGGAAAGAACAGCTGCTGGTATTCCGGAATAAGAAAGTCTTACTTGGCCTGTTGACAACCGTATTAAATTATGCAGGGGTGTTCCTGGTATTTACGTACCTGTCGCCCTTACTGACCTCCATCACCGGCATAGCCCCTGCCCTGGTCAGTATTATGCTATTGATCTATGGCATCGCGGTAGCCATTGGCAATGTAACCGGAGGAAAGCTGGCCAACAAAAATCCGCTCCGCTCCCTCCGTTATATATTGCTGTTGCAGGCAGTGGCACTGGTAGCGTTTACTGTTACCATGCATTCACCGGTGCCGGCTATCATCAACCTGTTTATTATCGGCGGATTATCATTTGCCACCGTACCGGCCTCCCAGTTATATGTGGTGCAAAGTGCCGAAGAAATGGCACCCGCTACGGCGAATGTGGCCTCTGCGCTGAATATTGCAGCTTTTAATGCGGGAGCCGCTATAGGAGCCTATGCGGGCGGTGTGATTGTGGCCTCTTCAGCCGGACTGGCGGCAACGCCCTGGGCCGGAGCTGTCAGCTTACTGCTGGCTGCCGGTGTAACGATCGTGGGGGTAAGGCGGAGAAATGTGTATGCCACGGCCATCGCAGAAAAGTAGTCGTGGCCTTTTTTACACCCAGCCTTCGCGGAGGGCCTTCACTACCAGTTCAGCAGCGGTTTTGATGCCCGTTTTCTTTAGCATATTTTTCCGGTGTTTATCTACCGTCAGTTTACTGATATTAAGTTGTGTGGCAATTTCCCGGCTGGGGATACCTGCCAGGACTAAACGCAGTACTTCCTTTTCTCTCCTGGTAATGACTTCCCGGCTGGGTGTAAATCCTTTTTTAATATCCACATTCAGGAAAGAGGGTTCTCCTTCCAATCCCACGAAAGACAACACCGGCTGCCCGGTGGGTTTCAGATGTGTAATGTCGGTATGCACGCAGAGGGTACGCAATACCGCCCCGTTTTCATCGTGCTGTATACAGGTAGCCTGCTGGAGCATCCGCACATACTCTCCGTTTGCCTTCCTGAGCCGCAGGTCATAACGCGCCTTATACCGGAGTACTTTTTCTATCGGCAGGGCAGAAAAGAAATTCACCGTGGCCTGCTCAAATTCGAGGAACCAGCCCAGGTCTTCCGGATGAATGAAGCCCATCATCACGGGTATGGTGCATTCCTGTGCATTATATCCCAACACCTCCTGAACACCGGGATGCATATAATCAAACTCTCCTTTTACCGCATTAAATATAAAGTAGTAACAATCCCCTACCTGGAAAAAATTAAGGACCTTCCGGTGAATCTCCAGCTCCATGGCGAGATCTGGCGGGTCGGCACGGTCCGCCAGAATATTCCAGACCTTTCTGGCTTCTTCATATATACGAATCTTCATGATACAGGGATATTACCAATCTACCAAACACGCACAATGGTCATCTGCTAACTCAGCAGATTAAAAGATACAAAAACAATTGTGATACTTATACATACCAATGCCACCAGGAAAGTATAATCAGCGATCTGTTCGAGGCGCTCGCTGGTAATACCCTCTGCGCTTCTCAGCGACAGGAACGACAACAGGCAACTGGCCATCAGGAGGATGGCGGCCACGCCGGTACAGTCGTCAATAATTGTAGCATTGTTAAACCGTGCAACCCGGATTGACGTAAGTACAATCAGGCAAAAGCCCAGTAAATTGGAAGAGGTGTTGAGGATGTGGGGGGACTTATTCTGATTCTCCATTTTTTTTGTTATTCCGTAATTAACAAAATCCTTGCACCACGAATTGAATACATTTTGTTGATAGTTTAGGGTACTGATAGCATATCTTATGAAAAAAATAACACTTCTCGCATTGTGTTTGCCCGCATTCATAAATGCCCAGTCTGCAAAATACGTATTGAATGGCAAACTGACTAAGCAAAACAGTCCGGCCAAAGTTTACCTGAACAAGGTAGTGAACGACGCACTGGTGGTCGACTCTTCTGAGATCAAAGACGGTGAATTTCATTTTGAAGGGACGCTGGAAGGACCTATGCGCGCTATGCTGATCCTTGATCCCAGCGGCGCAGGCATGGATTTTATGCAGCTGCCTCCCAATGCAGACACCCGGATTTTCTTCCTGGAAAAAGGTGATACCAAAGTAACCGGCAATGAGTTGATCAGCAAGGCCCGCATCTCTTCTCCCCTTAACCAGGAAGAGATTACCTTCAACACCTCCATGAAATCGGTGCTGAAATCGATCCGGCAACTTTCCCGTGAATATAAACGGGCATCTGCCACCAAAAAAGAGGATCCTGCTTTCAAACAGCAAATGGCCCTGCGCTACCAGGTGTCTTATGAAGCACAGAAGCTCCTGCAACATAAATACATCGCAGAAAACCCCAACTCCTTTTTCAGTCTGATGGCGTTGGAAGAACTCGCGGGTATGGATCTGAACCCCGACCAGATCGAACCGCTCTTTAAAAAACTCTCTGAGGAAATCCGCAATACACCGGAAGGAAAAGCATTTGCCGAAGAAATTGAACGCACCCGTAATCTTACGGTGGGATCCGATGCGCCCGACTTTGAAGTACCCGATATCAGCGGCAAGCCAGTGAAGCTCTCCGACTTCAAAGGCAAAACGGTATTGCTCGATTTCTGGGCCTCCTGGTGTGAACCCTGCAGGCGCGAACACCGCAAGATCCTGGAAGCTTACCGCGCGTTCAAGGATAAAAACTTTACTATCATCAGCATCGCACTCGACCCACCGGCAGATAGAAAATATCTCCTGGATGCTATCAAAGAAGACAGCCTCGTATGGACCAATCTCTCTGATCCTAAAAAAGATAAAAACCAGGCGGCCAAAGTATACGGGATCAAAGCAATCCCCCAGAATTTCCTGATCGATTCTACCGGGATGATCTTTAACAAAGACCTCAGCGGAGAAGCACTCTACCAGCAATTAAACAGTTTGCTGAAGAAAGAGAGTGAGTAAAAAGCCCTACATTTGTCCTTGTTAATTATAAATATAACTTATTGTAAATATATAATACATGGACAAACAGCCCCTTTTCTGGGCCGCTAATCTTAAATTATTACGGACACGACAAAAGATCTCACAACAGCATTTATCTGACCTGCTGGGGCTGAACCGCAACAAGATCACCGCCCAGGAAAGCGGTAAAACGCGCAACCCACGGATGGAAGACCTGGTATTGATTTCCGGCTACTTCAAAATAGACATCGATCTGCTGGTAAAAACAGATCTGTCGCAGCTGCCCGAAGGGCAATTGATGGAGCTGGAAGCCGGCAACAAAATAGATCTCACGGGCAGGCATATACGGATTCTTCCGATTACGGTAGATAACAGCAACGAAGAAAATATGGAGTTTGTGCCGGCACGTGCCAAAGCAGGCTACCGTAGTGGATTCAGCGATCCGTCCTTTATAGCCGGATTGCCGAAGTTTACCCTGCCGGATCTGCCAAGAGGAAAAACCATCCGCATGTTCCCCATCAGCGGCGATTCTATGGAACCCATCCCGGATGGCAGCCATATCATTGCACAGTACCTGCAGGACTGGTCGCATTTAAAAAACAATACGGCCTGTGTACTGGTGCTGAAAGGCGGAGAAGAAGAAATCGTTTTCAAAGTAGTAGGCAACCATATCAAAAAGAATGGTACGTTATCGCTGCATTCGCTGAACAGTCAATATGAAACGACGGTGGTGAACATAGATGAAGTACTGGAGATCTGGACTTTCATCGGCTACCTGAGCAAGCAACTGCCCGAGCTGAACTAATTTCCGGACGGATGCTACCCGGAAAATGGGCTGACCCTTCATCAGGGTCAGCCCATGGACGTTTTACAGTGATTGTGGTACAAAAACAATCTTCGTATAATTATCTGCTTCATACAATACCCCGATATGCTGTTCATCTATTTTCACAATATCTGAATAGGCAGCATAGCTGGGTATAGCTTTACCACTGGCAGCTATCACATATTTGCCCGGCCAGGTGCGTCCTTCATCATAACTGATACGCAGGGTAAGGTTATCGCGGGTTGTTGTGTCTGCCGCATTACAAAAAGCCAGTATGGCTTTGTTCTTTTTCCAGCCGATGTTGAGCAAACTTCCTTCGCAAACCGGGTCCGGCAGCTGCGGGTCGGTATAAGTACGTTCCCAGCTGGCGCCGCCATCGGCGCTGATACCCACCAACCGGGCTTTTACATCACCACGCTGATTACGGGTATTGATCATTAATTTTCCGTGAGATAACTCCGTGGCAGTAGCCTCATTGGAGCCAGGCATTGGCAGGGAAGCCCCGAGATGAAAAGTTTTCCCGTGATCATCGGTATAATAACCATGCGCCTGATAATCTTCAAATCTTTTTTTGGGCGTGCCCGCAGAGTGATTGGCTGCTACATAGATACGCCCTTTGTATTGTCCACGGCTAAATTGCATCGCATGTCCCGGTGTATTGGCATAGCTTCTCCAATCTTCCGGAAAATTCCAGGCCGGATTCACTGCCGGTTGAAGCGGACGATGTACCTGCGTGGTAATATTCACCGGTACAGACCAGGTACCCCCTCCGTCTGTGGAGGTAATGTACCATACTTCCCGATACCCTTTTCCTTTGCGCACCTGTCCCTCATGATTATTGCCTGTATTATAGAACAGAAAAATGCGGCCACCGGGAAAATCAGGATCGGTGAGATCCACGACCGGAGCCGGATTACCGGCCTGCATCGTATCGTAGTCCGCCACCTGCGTTAAAGCCGACCAGGTTTTACCGTGGTCGCTGCTGCGTTTCATGACGATATTAATATCACCGAAATCGTCCGAGTCTTTTACCCTGCCTTCTGCAAAGGCGAGCAGCTGCCCTCCGGGTAAAGAAACGATAGCCGGAATCCGGTAGCTGGCATGTCCATCCTGTCCCGAAACAAATACGGGCGTTGGCTTCACCTGTCCGGATGCTATCAAACAACACCATACCAACATGCTTGTCAATACACGCTTTTTATTCATATACTTTGCTTTTTTACTGATAAATGTATTGCGGGCAGTATCATTTCTGCCCCCGTATAGGCGTGATCGTATACCGGCCAGTTTTATATCAACCCGGAAAACGCCAGGCTCCCCGGCGGAAGATAATGCTTGTCTTCCAGTTCCGTTAAGGCATGAATATGCTGAAAACTCCCGTTTGCTACCAGGATGATGCGGTCGCTGGCAGCAATAATATGCCGGTAGTCGTGGTCTGTAATAATAAATCCTTTCTTGCTTCTGTATGCGTGGATCAGTAGCATCACGCGCTCTTTGGTTAACGGATCGAGGGCGTTGAAAGGCTCATCCAGCAATATAAACGCGGCAGCAGAATTTACCAGCAGCAATATTTCCAGGTAGCGTCGCTCTCCTCCGGAAAGTGCATTTACTTTCTGGGAAAGATGCGGCCTGATATATTCATCATCTGACACGTTGTTTTTTTCGTCCTCACTGTCTGTAAATACATCAATCACTTCCCTCACCGTTAAAGTTCCTGGTAAAAATGGCTGTTGTGGCAGATAGGCCATCAATCCTGCGGTTTTGTAGGGCGCCTCATATCTTTTGCCATTGATACTAACATATTTATGGTGGCAGTCGACGGTACCAAAAATGATTTTCAGAAAGGTAGATTTCCCGCAACCATTTCTCCCTAAAATACCCACCACTTCGCCGGTTTCACATCGCAAAAAACAATCGGTCAGCAGCTCCCTGCCATTGATATACTTAAAAACACTATCAGCATGTAACTCATTTTTAATCATAGCCCGAAAATTTTTATCAGCGCGTAAACGAGGAGTGGTAAAAGGTTCAGGAGATACGACCAGGTGATCAGCCGCATTTTGGAATAACCTTTATTGTAATAGAAATAATACCTGTTTTCAAATACCAATCCGTAAAAAAATACAGACAGCAGGAAGCCACCGGTCATGAGGGAGATGAAAAAATTCTGCATCACATTTTCCAGTTTATTGGGTCCTATCAGCCCAAACAAACTTACCAGAAGAGAAAATGGGATATTGAAACTATGCAGGGATTTATAATAGTGGAACAGGATTTTCATGCTACCGTGTTTACCGGATAAATATAAGCTGGCGCTATTAAAAAAACGATCCTGTTGGAACAGGATCGTTTTTTTAACATAACTTTCTCAAAGGTGGCAGGCGGCTATTTATAATTTTCCTGGAATACCTGCAGGGCCTGTTCCATCTTTATTTTAAGCTTTTCTCCTTCTGGTCCGTCGCCCGGCCGGGCAATATGGAAAAGCGCCAGTGTGTTGTTCTCTTTCAGTTCCCTGCTTCCCTTGTCGCTCTCTTCTATTTTTACCACGTTGGCGGCGAACTCCAGCCCGATATAGTAATCATAGAAAATGCCTTTAATAGCGCTGACGGGCGCCGTTAGCCGGTACAGGCTGTAGCTGTTTTCAACCGGGTAGCGGAAGGTAACCGATAAGATCCCTTCTTCGTTTACGCGGAAAGACGATTCAATTTTTGCCATCGACTCCGTTAAATTTGATAACTCCGGCGGATAAGCGCTGGCTGCATCATTGAGCAGTTTTGTGAAAACAGCCGCCGCTTTGGCCCTGCTGCCCGGGTTGGGTCCTTGTTGCGCAAAAGTGGGAATACCCCAGATGATCAGCAGTATGCTGAAAAGTAAGTAGCATTTTTTCATAGGTATCATTTAGGATAGGTGTATTAACTACCCGTAAATATATATAATTTTAACAATGTATTAAACGTCTATTAAAAAAGCAGTTTCCGCTTTACGGAAAATACGGCCTCCGCTAACCCGAAAAATATTATCTTTACCACCGCAAATCCGCTGCAAGTGTATCTTTTACCCCTTCTCCAAAAACAGCTGCTTTTAACATTGTTTACAATCTTTTAAATTTCATTAACAAGTTATTTTTCTCCTTCATACTAATTTCATCCTCATATTCAACGCCTGTGACTTATTTATAAAATCGATTTAGCACAAATACGGGATCGAACCAAAATTTACCGACAGCTGAGCACTGGTTTTTATTCGGATTAAACAATTTAACGGGATTATAACGGCATTGCATTAAACACATTCAACCAGATTATAACAAACCAAAATTTAAATACCAACAGCAGAGCATTATCAGATTTACTTAAACACAGTCAACCAAAGTATGCAGGAAGCAGTCATTTTATACCTGCTCTTCCGGCTTTATTTATTGCTAATTCATTCCGGCGAGTCTGCCTGCTATAGCGGACATTCCGGGAAAGAGCGAGCCTGTATCATTATTCAACCAATTTTTAATTCAGCCAATATCGTAACAACAACTGGTTAATCAGCATTCCAGTATCATTTCATCAGTTCAAACCAAATTACATGACTGTTAATTTTACACAAAACAGCCGTAACGGCGCTGTTATGTTGTTAACGTTCTGCCTTACCTTCCTGTGTCTTGCAGGCAATGCACAGGTAAAATCTGCCTCCACGCAGATCACCGTATCAGGCATCGTGAAGGATGGCTCAGATGGCAATCCCCTGCCGGGCGTATCTGTCAGCATTTCAGATACCAAATCCGGCGCCATTACCACCACAGATGGTAGTTTCACGCTTAAAATGAACCCGGGCGCCACCCTCACCTTCAGTATGATGGGTTATCTGCCTTATTCTGTTGCGGTAAAGGAAAGCAATGCACATCTTCGTGTGACTTTACCTGTCGACAAAAAAAATCTGAAAGATGTGGTGATCATCGGTTACCAGGAAGCTTCCCGGAAGACGGTAACTGCAGCGGTTACTTCCATTAATCCGAAAACATTGATGGACGTACCCACCCCTACTTTTGACGCCTTGCTGCAGGGACGCGCACCCGGTCTGGATGTACAGAACTACTCCGGCGAACCCGGTATCAGAAGTAATGTGGTGATGCGCGGTAATACCGCTGTAAGCCGTAACATCAACAGCGACTTCACCAGTGCAGATGGTAAAACCAGCCTGGCCCGCGCATTGAGCGGTCCCCTCTATGTGATCGACGGCGTACCGCAAACCACGGAAGACATTGCCGCCATCAACTACGGCTCCGGTACCAATACCGATGTAATGGCCGGTATATCCATCAACGATATTCAAAGTATAGATATCCTGAAAGATGCTTCTGCTGCCGCGATCTATGGTTCCAGAGGCGCCGGCGGGGTCATCATCATCAAAACAAAAAGAGGTATTTCCGGCAAACCGAAACTGGACTTTGCTACCTACCACGGTTTCACCGAAATGCCGCAACTGAGCAAAGTGCTGATTGGCGCAGAAGAGCGCCGCGCAAAAATGGAACTGATCCAGCACTATGGCAACTGGGGCAATATGAGGAATATTCCGCAGGTACTGACCGACAGTCTTAATCCGGCCTTCAATAACGCCAACGATTACCAGGGCGGCATGTACCAGACCGGTCGCGTAGATAATTACGATCTCTCTATTTCCGGTGGTAATAACCTGATCAATTACCGTTATGGCCTCAACTACTACGATGAACAGGGTATCATCCGGAAATCCGGTCTGAAACGTTATAGCTTCAGCGGCAGCACCGGGCTTACCCTCTCTCCCAACGTACAGATCAACACACAGATCCGTTATTCAAGGATAGACCGTCCCAGATCTATCAATGATCTCTCCGGCGGCTTTGGTCCGTTTAACGGCGGGTATTATGCCTCCAATGCATTACCTACCAGCCTGCTGTACATGACACCGGCGAATAAAGATTTTATCTTCGGAAACAATACCAACAATACCGATCAAAACAGCAATGATAACCTGTCTATCAGTCCTATCATTGAATGGAAGATCTCCAATAAATTCAACTTCACTACCGTCATCTCCTTTACGCAAACCAACAGCCGGATGGATTCCTATACACCTGGTGCAGTAAGAAGAGATGGTACCGGTAAGGCCAGCAGTTTTGTGGATAAATCCAACAACTACCTGATGAGCAATACCATCCAGTACACTACTACCTTAAATAACGACCACCGGTTCAACTTCCTCGCAGGCCAAAACACGGAGTACTGGGAATACAGGGCTACCCAGTCGTCTGCCATTGGTATACCCAATGATCAGATCCGTACGGTAACAGTACTGAACAGGAACCTGGCGGATACCCGCTCCGATCTGTTACAAAGTGGTATCCAGTCGCTCTTCTTAAGAGCCAACTATGGTTATAAAGAACGCTACCTGTTATCGGCTGTAATTACGGCAGATGCCTCTTCCCGCTTTGGTAAGAATAACCGTTGGGGCTACTTCCCTTCTGTATCCGGTGGTTGGGTAATCAGCGATGAACCAGCCCTGAAATCTGCCAGCAACTGGCTTACCCTCCTGAAATTACGCGCCAGCTATGGTGTAACCGGCCGTCAACCGGATGGAGGAGATAACTATCTTTCCTATAACACTTACCGCATCGGTGCGGGTAACTTCCCTGGCAGTAACAATCCTGCTACCGGCAACAACTACGCCTTTGCTTACAACGGCATACCTGCGGTATCGCTCGACTTTAACAAAGGCCTGACCAATAATAGCCTCAGCTGGGAAAAGAACACGCAAACCAACGTCGGGCTGGATGCCACCCTCTACAACGGGCGCTTCAACATCGTAGCCGATGCCTATATCAAGAATACCAACGGCGGTATCTTCAATCTGAATGTACCTGTTACCACCGGCTATTCCGTGCTTACGGCAAATGCTATTGGCATACGCAACACCGGGATAGAATTGCAGCTGATTGCCAACGTGCTGAAACCATCTTCCAAATTCCAGTGGCAGGCTTTATTAAACCTTGCACACAACGATAACCTCATCACCTCCCTGCCAAATGGCGGACGCGATATATACCTGGACAAATTCCTGCTGCGCCAGGGACAACCACTGAACTCCTACAACGTGTTCAAGAAAACAGGGATTTACCTGACCGATGCAGATGTACCGGTAAACAAGGTGACCGGCCAGCCACTCAGTTTTTATAACTATCCGTTTAAAGGAGGCGATCCTATCTGGCAGGACTCCAACGGCGACGGCATTCTTGACGCCACCGACTACGTACCTGCAGGCAATCCTAATCCAAAAATAACCGGTGGTCTGGGTAACACGTTCAGCTATAAAGGCTTTACCCTGTATGTGTTCTGTACCTTTACCGGTGGCCGTAAAATATTCAACGATTACCTCGCTGGAAAGCTGTCCCAACTGGTACCAACAGACGATGGCGACCCCGATCCGTATCACTCGCTGTCCACACACGCGATGCCTGACCTGAGCAATATCAACTACTGGCGCAATCCGGGCGATAAAGCAGAATTCCCTAGTCTCAGTTCTGTAAATGGTACGCACTACAAATACGCTATGGTGAGTTCTGCCTGGATTGAAAGCGGTTCCTATTTCCGTGTAAAAAATGTGTCGCTCTCCTACTCCTTTAATCAGGCAGTATTGGATAAGATCCATTTCAGACGCTTAAGGATCTATGCGCTGGCAGATAACGTGTACATCTTCAAACAATCTAAAAACATACCTGATCCTGAACAGGTAGATGCTTTTGGAATATACAGCGGCAGTGGTTATCCCATTCCCAGAAAATTCACACTGGGACTGGATATTAGCCTTTAATTATTAAAAAGAAAATCATGAAAAAACAACGCTTATATACCGCTTGTGCAGCTGCTGTTATTTTAGTAGCAACGCTGGTGTCGTCCTGTTCAAAAATACTGGATCAGGAACCGCATAATTCCACTTTCACCAATGCCTACTTTTCTACAGAAACAGATGCCAAAACATCGCTCGCCGGCGCCTACGCGATACTGCGTAATATCCTGATCCGGGATAATTCCTGGCATAAATACGGCGATGCAGTATCCGGTGAACTGGCCATTGATGGCAGCCGCGACAACGGGATGTTCAATATCTCCAACGGGCAATTTGTGGGGCTGAATGTGGGTAGTGAAAACTGGAACTGGCAGCAGTATTATCAACTGCTCCAACAAATCAACCTGATCATCAATAAAGTGCCGGGCATTGCCGATAACAAATTTGTAAATATCGATACCAAAAGGCATGTGATCGGAGAAGCTTATTTTCTCCGCGCATATACTTACTTCTATATGAGCCGGATCTGGGGAGATGTGCCGCTGAAACTGGCGCCGGACCTGGATGTATCCAGCGCAAAGAACATTCCGAGAAGTCCGGCCGACAGCGTATGGAGACAATGCCTGGCCGATCTGGAAATCGCGAAAACCAATCTTGACTTTGGCTACGATGACGAATCAAACCGCGCAGTAAGAGCGAATAAAGGTGCTGCATTGGCCCTCCAGGCACATATTCTGGCGTGGAAAGGCGACTACGCCGGTTGCGAGGCAGCGGCCAATGAAGTGATCACCAAAGGTGGCTACAGTTTAGTAGATTCTACCAACTACATGAAAATATTCATCGGCAAAACACTCGAAGGGATTTTTGAAATCAATATCAATGATGGTCAATCAGAAGGCCTTTCCCTGGCGGATAATTCCGGCGCAGGTAAAACGCTGATGATGCCCTTCATCGATGGCAAAAACTATATCGAGTGGCCGGTAAGTGAATTTTATCTCTCTAAAATATACACCGACGCTGATAAAGATGTCCGGTTTAAAGATATCTTTTACGGACTGGGTGGTAACCAGGGCCAGATCATCAAGTACGCCAACATTGCCTATGCAGATGGCGCTACCAAAAAAGATCCGCGCATGACCAATAACCTGAACATCTTCCGCCTGGCAGATATCATGCTCCTGAGAGCAGAAGCGCTGAACAAATTGCATAAAGACGGAGACGCGCTGCCACTGCTTAACCTGGTGCGCAAGAGAGCCGGTTTGGATCCTTACACCGGTACCGGTGATGATCTCGCAACCACCATCCTGGAAGAACGCCTTCGGGAACTCTTCTATGAAGGTCAGGCTTATTATGACCTGGTGCGCAATAAAAAACTCGGCGCAGGTAATGGTTACAACGAACATTTCCCGGATGATCAGTTCAGAAATGGCGGCTGGTTATGGCCTATCGATCCGAATATGTTCAAAGACGACTTCACCCTGGTACAAACTCCTTACTGGAGAGGTAAACTTTAATCCATTAAAATCAGTTGTATGAAAAATACGCTCTATCTCTTTTTCATGGCGCTTCTGGCGGTCGCTTTATTCTCCTGCAAAAAGGACTATACGATTGGCGGCAGTGTGCATGATCCGCATGTAAACATGACCACTTACGACTATCTGAAAACCAACCCGCTGTTTGATACCGTGGTGTTGCTCATCGATAAAACAGGTTTAAAGGAAGAAGTAAATGCTACCGGCACTTTCTTTTCCATCACCGACTATGATATCGATAATTATATCATTCAAAGACAGGAACAGGAACGTACAATAAGGGTAGATCCCAACTATAAGTTCACGTTCGACTCCCTGGATTTCAGGCTGATGAAAGATTCGCTGCGCGCCTATCTTTTCAAAGACCTGATCACCCTGGACAAAGCGACGAAAACAGGTAAACTGTATAAATCCAATGATGGGGAACTACGACTGGTACAGGGCATTCCAAACACCGCTTACACAGATGGCAGTGTATTTACACAATACCCGGTGTACCTCTACCTGACCAAGCTGGTGGCCAAACCCGGACATCCGGTGCCCACCACAGATGCTGACCTGGCAGGTACGATACCGGAACAATACCTGCAGGCGGTTTGCCAGACAACGGGTATTCTGACTACCAACGGCATTTTGCACGTATTGAACAACAATCATACGTTCACTTATTTCGCGGACAAGTTTAACTGAGTATTCACCCTTACGCAATGATCATGAAAAGAAATATAAAAGTCATCGGTGCAGTAGTAATGGCCCTTACGGGAGCCATGTACGGTTGTGCTAAAGTGGAAAACGGTTTTCTCAGCACCCAGATACGCTATGTCGATAATCCCATACAGATAAAACGCGGACAGGTACAACAAACCAATCCTGTAAGCAACGATGGTTCCAGCGCCCCGGTGGTGTATAAACTGCTGGATATACGCACCGCAGATAAACACGTGCATGCGGATTCCATGTTTGCCAAGTTTGACCGTTATGAATGGATTGGAAAATTCGATCCTCAGAAGGATACGACAATAGCATTGCTGAATACCAAAAGGCAAAAGGTAACAACCCCATGCTTTGAATTCAATGAACATACCGGCGCCTTTACTTTTTACGGTACCTCCGTTAAAGTACCGCTTGGAACTTATGAATTTGATATTTCCGCCTCCAATCAGAATGGCACCAAAGAATACAAAAACATCGGAACCATTACCTTAGTGGATGAACCGCCCTATCATGTGGGCGATGGCGGTGCTGCCTGGTTTAAAGACGGCACTACCACCAGTGGTGATCTCGGTGCGCCGATCGTCACCATCAAAAAAATATCCGATGAGGGTACCAATATCATTCTAAAAATAGCCGATCAGAACGGGCGCTATTTTAATCCGTCCAAAGGAGAGATCATCCGGAGAGGCGATCGTAGTGATTTCCAGACCTATGCACAGTTTCATCCGCTTGAAAAAACGGATACCTCCATGGTCTGCAACTTTGAAACCACTCCCTTTCCCCTGTTACAAAGCGCTTACGGATACCTGATCTATTATCGTATCCCCAGCCAGTTTGTAAAAGTAGATGCCGGCTACGCTCCTACTGCGGATCCGATTTACAACGTAAATCCACGGTTCCAGTTCCAGATTTTCCAGGAAGGAACTTATGAGGTGACCGTTACGATCAAGCACGTAAACAGGCTCTGATTTCATCGTTCTGTTAAAAAAAAGGGGAAGCCTTCTTTGAAAGAAGGCTTCCCCTTTTTATCATTACTGACGGCTGTTAAACGTCTCAAATGCGATACGTGCATAGGGAGGCTCCTGGCGGAACCGGTAAATATGAATAACAACATCCGTATCTCCGGATGTGCTATACCAGCTCATGGCATAGGGACCGTTTTCATCATACCAGTCATCTACCAGTACCTGTTCAATCAACTCTTCCGCAGCCGCTTCTGTTTCACAGCTGGCAGAATATAACAAGTGGTTTCCAGGGCCTGAAAAATCAATTCTCGACGTCATATTACGGTTGGTTAGGCCACAAATATAGGAAAAAAATACAATAAATATACACCATAGAGCATATTCTATCAGACATACTTTATAAAGGCTGTGTTATTGTGCATCTTATCTATATGTTTGTGATTAATAATGAGATCGAAAGAACAAATATTAATTGATTTTGGCAATAGGCTGCGAAAAATTCGTACGTCGCGGGAACTTACACAGATGGATGTCGCGGTAAAAGTAGACAGTTATCCCAACTATATTTCAAAACTGGAAAGTGGTAAATCAGAACCGGGCCTCTTTTTAATCATTGCTTTGGCAAACGCACTCAACGTTCCGGTGAAAGAACTGATGGAAGACCAGATATAGATTTTTATGTAATATTCAGACGTAGCAGTAGTCCTCCGTACAATAGATTTTATCATGGTGGTACGAGTGTGTGCCGGAGTTTAACCACCCAATCCTTCATTTCAAAGTGATACGTTTTCATGCAATAATCCAGAAAACAGCCCACATATCTATTTGTAAAAACCTGCTAAAGTTCATTTCTGAACGGGTACTCCCCTACCGGCTCCCAGGGCCCTCTGCGATAGCGCCAGCTGCTGATACCGTTGGCGGTTACTTCAAACGGACGGAAGTCTGCCTGCAACTTTTCATGTATACGTTGTGCTTTAAACGCAGTAACATTATTCATAATGGTGATGTGCGGCCGGAGTGGTTGCCTGTCGCGCGGAATGAGCCAGGGTGCCCACTCCTGTTGCAGCAGCTGATGTAATGCCAGCAATTCCGGTGAGATAACCGTATAGGCCAGGCCGTTAGGATACGGCTGTAAACCGCTCACCTGCATGGTAAAAGGCGACCGGGCGGTAATTGCTTCCAGGGAAGTAACAAGGCGGTCTGCATCTGCCGGCAGGCGGTAAAATAAGGTCAAATGCGCCTTTACCCGGTTGGCAGGATAGTACTCCCGCCGCAACTGGTTAAAGAAGGCCATCGCTTCCGGGTGAAGTTCCAGGGTGATGATATGTGGTGCTGGTTGCATCGCCACGAAGATAGGCACGGAGAAGCATAAAAAAAGTCAGGCCGGAATAATCCGGCCTGACTTTTTACTTAAAACAATTGCTTATTTCTTTATCATCTCAGAGATGTAACCATCTTCGTCCTGCGTTACAATTTTAGTTGCAGTAACTTCTTTGATGGTATTTATCACTACGCTAAAATCGTCAGCGCTTATTTTTCCATCATTGTCGGCCACGAGGATCAGCTGTTTGGTTGCCGGCACATAGGACCAGCCACCAAATACCAGGGATTGTTCGTCATTCTCAACATATTTCAGACTATTGCATTTTGAGCTGTCATAGTTGAGATAAGAATACTGATCATGATATTCATAGGTGAAAGTACCGTTAGTATTGAACGCTGCCTGATCTTTCAACGTTCTGTTGATGCGGGTGATGGTCGGCGTTCCCTTTTCGTCGTAAGTCAGCACGTTATTTACGCAGGTAAATGGTGTCCAGCCGGTATCTGCGGCAATCACATAGGTCCAGTTAGCACTGTTGGGACCTTTGTAGCGGTAGTTTTCCCAGGTGCCGGCAAAAGCAGCGCCATCTGCACCTCCTGCTGGTTTCAGCACCGCGATGAAAGCAGTAATTACATTACTAACTACATTGGAAGAATCGTACACGGCGTACTGAAGCTTGAAAGTGTCAACGTTCAAACCTTCCGGTAATTTGATAAGAATCAGTGAATCAGGAATGTTGCCACGCAGCAAACCGTGTTTCACGTTTTTTGCCTTACGGGCGCCTGCCTTAGCAGGGAATTCCACTTTGAAATAATTGTCGGCGCCTGCTACTTTTACATAGTAACCCTTAAACTTACCGGTTTCCAGTTCAGGTGCTACCACTGCGTAACGGCCATTGATGGCGGTCAGTACCTGGTTATTGGAAGACGCACTTAATACCGGTGCACCAGCTGCGCCTGTGCCAACAGGCATTGTACCGGTAACGACGGTACCACTTTTCACGGTTAAAGCTCCGGACAGTACTTTGGGATCTTTGTAATCGACAGCAGGAGTTGGGGCGTCATTCTTGTCACTGTTACAGGCAAACAAGGACATGGTCACAAAGGACAGCAATAATAATCTCTTCATAGGTGTTGGATTAGACAAATAGTTTGACCACAAAAGTATATAACTATATCATAATACATAATTTTTTATAATTCTTGATAACAATAAAAAGGCCGCTCATACATGGAGACGGCCTTCTATTCGTATATGCGATTGGGTTAGAATTTCAATGAAACATTGGCAGAAAAATTAAACGGCATCTGCGGACTGATCACGCCTTGTCCAACATAATATTCCGCATTGGTAATATTGTCGAGCTTCAGGCCCACCCTGAACTGACGGGCATCATAAAATGCGGTGGCATTCAGCAGCGTGTATGCAGGAAATGTAAATTTACCGGTAACAGTAGAATTGGCGGTCACATGTTCACTTACCTTATTACCACCTACGCCGGCACCAAAGCCGCGCAATTTACCGGCAGGAATAGTATAGCTGATCCAGGCGTTGGCAATATCTGCCGGGCCTGCGGAAGCGGGTCTTGTGCCATCCACATCTTTTCCGCTGGTATTCAGTTTACTGTTATTGTGGCTGTAACCGGCCATGATATTCAATCCTTTCACCGGCGCAGCCATCAGTTCCAGCTCCACTCCTTTGCTGCGTTGGGTACCATCCTGCACAGTAATCGTATAGTCTGTACCGTTATATTTATACTTATCGCTACGGGTAATATTCTCTACCTGGATATCATAATAGCTGGCAGTAAATGTGAGCCTGTTATCCAGCAGATCCAGCTTCACACCACCTTCTGCCTGGTTCGCATGCTGTGGTTTGAAGTTACCGTTAACACCCGGCACTGGTTGTGTAACAGGCTGTACGTTGCTGAAGCCGTTCATATAATTTCCGAACACAGATACTTTCCCCGGGATCACCTGGTATACAAGGCCAAATTTGGGGGAAAATGCGGTCTGATAGTAGCGGCTATCTTTTGTAATTTTGCCGGTTACGTAATCCTGTGTACCATTGCTGGCAAAGTAATCCAGCCGGAGGCTAAGCATCGCCAACAGGTTGTCGGTAATATTGATAACATCAGAAGCATAGACTCCGTATACATTGTTGGAATTGTATGTTTTGGTAGGATCTGCTTTACTCAGTGCAATTTTATTGGTAGCAGAAGCCAGCGACAACATCGCATACTTTTTACCATCCGGGTTTGATCCACTGATAGAATCATACTTAACGATAGCGGAGTTGTTAACGTTGCTGCTTTGATTCAGATAATCCAGCCCCACAATGAGGCGGTTACGAAGCCCTCCTATGCGAAATTCCCCTGTAAAATTCTGCTGGATACTGGTCGTTGCTGCAGTTGCATTCTGTAATTGTACATTACGCTCCAGCAAATCATCCTTAGCAGAATCGCGTACAAATTCATACTGGTACATACCATCTGTTTTGCGGATGTTACGGGAGAAATTGGTGCTGGATACCCAGCCACGCCCCAGTTTATGATCGATGCGTCCGTGAACATTGGTAGACGGCGCTTTCAGGGTAATATCATTGCTGGTGTAAGACCTGGCCCAATCGAAATTCAATTGCTCCGGGGAAGTAGCAGAAAATTTACGCACCCGGTTCAGGAAAATAATGGAAGGGTTAGTGCCTTCATAGCTATAGAACTCCGCTCCCAGGGTGATATTGGTGCGCTCATTGAATTGATAGGCAATCACGGGCGCCAGGAAAAATGACTTTCTGAAACCTGCATCCTGGAAGCTGTTGCGGGTATGATAAGCCGCGTTTACTCTACCCGTCAGTTTTTTATTTTTACTGATCGGACCATAGATATCAGCGGTAATACGGTTCAGGTCATAACTGCCCCCTGTATACGAAATTTCACCTCCCAGGGTATCCAGTGGCTTTTTGGTTTCCACATTGATCAATCCGCCGAAAGAAGTAACCGCGCTTCCGAATAAAGTACCGGAGGGGCCTTTGATGATTTCGACAGACTGGATATTGGCCATATCGATTTCACCATTGGTTTGTCCGGGGATACCATCTACCATAGATACTCTGGTAGGGAATCCACGGAGATTGTAATACACGGCACCGTCGCCGCTACGGCCAATGCTTCCCTGCATCTTCACGATACCAGGTGCATTTTTCAACCCATCACTCAGGTCGGTGATGATTTGCTCGGTCAGTAATTTATCCGACAAAGTAGTATACACCTGTGGATTCTCCAGGTATCTCAGCGGCAACTTGGCCACCGTTTTACTTTCCTTATTGAGTTCTTTTCCGAGGGTACGGGTCACCACCTCTACTTCCCGGAGACCTACTGCGCTTTCGCTCAGCGTAAAATCAACGGTACTGCTCACGCCGGTGGTAACGGTGATCATTTTCTTCATCGCGGGCAATCCCAATACCGAAGCTTTAATGGTATAGGTTCCGCTGCGTACATGGTCGAACCTGTAACTGCCGTCATTGGCGGTCACAGTTTGCTGCCTCGTTTCCAGGATCACCACTGCTACATCAGTAACCGGCTGTCCGTCGGAAGTAAGTATTTTCCCATACAGAGATGGATTCGTTTGTGCCTGCACATTCATACAGAAAAAGAAAAGGCAACAAATGGTAACCGTTAATCGTAAAATGTTGTTCATTAATCGATGCTTATTAAAAATAAATAGGACCTGGTAATAATATGATGAGATAGAAAGACAATCAATTTTCATTGCTATTAGTTCAGGTTTAGATGCGTTGGGGACAGTATCCCATCTTTTCAAAATTCCGGCGAAGGTACACGTGGTCAAGGTGTGGCGTATGACGAAATGGGAAAATGATTTACGCAAAAGGGAAAAATGGTCATCAACTTATCAGGTGAATACCGGCGCTGATGAAGCCTTTCTGATACTGCGATATGATATCAGTAGTAATATTTCCCGGGAAAGCTATTGTATCTGTATGCTTAAAAGAGTACTTTTAAATGATATAATCCTTTTAGAAAATCCCGCTAAAGTTCTTTATGATGTTACTCCACGTTACCACTAAGGGGAAGCCCCTTTCCGGCAGTTATGCGGCTAAGGCTGCGCGCTGTTTCCAACTGTTTTTTTTCCTGGCGGCAGCCATGCTCACACTTCCGGCCCAGGCACAAAAAACATTCAGTTTTTATTTCAATGGTACCACGTATTCGTATATCGGCAGTTATGCAAACAGTCCGGATAATAATTACGCGACGTACATGGCCAGTCACCCTACCTCCAATAGCTTCGCTACAGGCCCCGGCGATGGTCATTACAACTGCCATGCGTACGCATGGGCCAATGATAAAACGGTGTGGGTGCAAACCGGTTCTCTCACCAACTCTCCGCCGCAGATCTACTATAACAGCGGCTATTATGTGCAAACATTAAATGAAAGCGAAGCAGAGTTAGCGGTGTATGGCCAGCCCAGCTACCCCATACACACAGCGCTCCGCATTACCAATTCATCGAATGCATTTGGTGCGCAGGCCCTCACCAATTATCCGCAGTATGCCGGCTGGTACATTTCAAAATGGGACGGCGGTCCGCTTGTGGTGCATCGCTTAACAGATTGCCCTTACGCCATTGCCAATGTGCCGATTACCTTCTACAGAAAAAGTACCACTGCTTTAACAGCCAACTATATCCAGGGCTCCAACTTCGCCATATCTGGTCCCCGGATGGTATGCAGCAGCGGCACACAGTTCACGCTCACCTGCGGTACGCCTGTCAGCTTTACGGTAACCTGGAGCAGCAGCTCCAATATTACGTTGCCTGCCAATCCTACGGCTTGTCCTATCACTGTCACGGCAAATGGTACCGGTAATGGCTGGGTCAAAGCCACGGCAAATTTCCCCGATGGCACTTCTTCTGTGATCGGTCAAAAAACAGTGTGGGTAGGTAATCCGGAGCCCATCACGTCGGTATCTACCTCGCAGTTTACACCCGGCCAGGGCACTACGCCTACGATTATAGTAGATGGCCCCACCGGTTCTTTGTATGCACATCCGTATAATGGCGGGGATGTACTTTCTCCCTTTGGCATGGATACGCATGGTGCTACCTATTACACCTGGACGTTTTCAGGAGGAATTACTTTCAATCAGAATCCCGCTACCCTCGGATACAGGCATGTAGGCGGCTATCTGACACCACCAGGATTTTTAGGCATGTTGTCCGTAAATGCGTCTAACGATTGCGGCAGTTCCTACTACTGGCAAAGTGTACGCGTGTCCGGTGGGTCGTTCAGGATGTCGCCCAATCCGGCTTCCAATGAATTAACCATCACCATGGAAGAGGAAAGCCCCGCGGCTACCAAACAAACCACGGCTAAAACAAAACCGGTGGCTAAGGTCAATACAGCTATCACCTACGACATCCGGATTACAGATGTTTCAGGTGTTATCTGCGGCACTTTGAAGAGAAGCGGAACGAAGTTCAGCATCCCTGTCAGACAGTTGAAGAACGGTATGTATATAGTGGAAGTAAGCGATGGTAAAACGGTATATACAAAGAGCATTGTAGTAGCACACTGATACAGGTAAATGCTTTAAAAAAGAAAGGCCATCTCTTACGAGATGGCCTTTTCTTTTGTCTTCATCATTGTTACCGGCTCACTAGACCAGTAAACTTCTTATTGTACGCCCCAGCTTTTATTAGGCTTGGGACCCATAAACAGTTCCAGCGTTCCGCCATCTACCAGTTGCTGATGGGTAAACGTGGGCTTATTCAAAGTTTTACCATTGAATTTCGCCTGCTGAATATATTTATTTACCACAGAGCTGTTATGTGCTATTACGGTAAATTGTTTTTTGTTTGGTAATGCGATGCTGATGTTTTCAAACACCGGGCTACCAATAGTATATTCCGGTATACCGGGTGTTATCGGGTAGAAGCCCATAGAAGAAAATACCACGAAAGCAGACATACCACCACCATCTTCATCACCTGGAATACCAAAGATGTTATCCTTGAACCATGCATCCAGCAGGAAACGGATACGTTGCTGGGTTTTCCACGGAGCGCCGGTGTAGTTGTACAGGTAAGGAATATGGAAGCTAGGCTCGTTACCCATGGAGTATTGTCCTACGAGACCGGTGGCGTCAGGGAATTTGCTCCAGAAAGCGTAACGGGACATGTCCAGTGATTCACGGAACAGCTGATCCAGTCTTTTTTCAAAAACATCTTTACCGCCCATCAAACCGATCAGTCCGGGAATATCCTGTTGTACCTGCCAGAGGTAAGTCCAGCCGTTGTTTTCATCATAGTAATCACGGCCACCCATGCCACCATCATATTTCACATCAATATCAATCCATTTCCCGTCTGCATCTTTCGGCACGAAGAATTGCTTTTCCGGGTTCCATACGTTTTTGTAGTTCTTTGCTCTTGGCGCAAACAGGCGTTGGTCGTCTTTCTTATTCAGATCGCCGGCCAGTTCAGCAACTGCCCAGTCGTCGTATGCGCCACCCAGGGTAACGGCTACGGCCTGTCTTTTTTCGAAAGAGTGTACCGCAGGTTCTGTTTCCTTCTCTCCTATGTGCAGCGCAGGGAAATAACCTTTTTCATGATAGATATCGTCCAGCGGGGTTTTAGGACCATTGCGCCATGGCAGCATCGTAGCGTCGGTGGCATTTTTCCGCATGCCTTCATACGCTTTCTGCACATCAAAATTCTTCAACCCTTTTCTGTAGGCATCCAGCAGTACTACGGAAGAGTGGAAGCCGTTCATGCAGGCATGATCACCAAACAGTACCGGGAAGGTAGGCATCCAACCGCTTTGCTCGTACATATGTACAAACGATTGCAACATATCTTCTTCACGGGAAGGATTCAGGATCATTCTCAGCGGATGCAGGGCGAGGTAGGTATCCCAGGTCCAGTCGTCGGTATAGAAAGGACGGCTGTCTTTGTGGATCTGTTTATCAAATCCGCTATAATACTGTCCGTCTTCTGTAATATCGATGGCTCTTTCATAGCAGCGATACAACGCCGTATAGAAAGAACGTTGCTGTGCCAGTGTACCACCTTTTACTTTTACCTGGTTCATGACATCGGCCCAGGCTTTTTTACCATTGGCAGCTACGGCATTGAAATCTTTCTTACCGACTTCGGCTTCGTAGTTTTTCTTTGCCTGTTCAGGGCTGATATAACTGATGGCATATTTAAAAGTAACTTCTTTGGTAGCAGCAGGGAAACTGATAAATGCCTTGATACCTTTACCAGCAATATTTTTATTAGTGCTTAGCTGTCCGTCGGCCACTACTCCCGGCGTACCAGCTTCGCTGAACACACCGTACATGTATACTTTTACATAGCCATTGTAGGTTTCCATACCGGTGAGTACATTGCCGGGCTGGAAGTTATAAGCGGCTTCGCCATCGTTGTAAACATGGAACAATAACGATTTTTCTTTTCCCTGTGGAAAACGGAAGCGGTAGTAACCCGCCTTTTTACCGGCAGTAAATTCTACGTTTACTTCTTCATTCAGTAACCAGGTGGAATAGTACCAGGGCTGATTGATTTCCAGGTTATGATCATAAGCCAGCCGGTTTTGCCATGCTTCTTTTGAAACAGCGCCTACAGCCGGTTTTACCGCGAACACCTGTCCGAGCCGGTGTGATACTACGTTGAGTGGAAAATCAGAAATCTGATCGTCCATATAATCCTTACGTTGCGGCGTAAAGCGGATCATCTGGTTCGGTAGTTGAACGGTTGGCCTGGTGGGCTCCAGCAATGCGCCTACATTTCCGATGGTGGGATCAATGAGGTCGATCGACTGTTTCGGACCGGGAATGGTATCATAGACCGCAGCGCGTGCCCGTCCGGAGAAGCATACAAAGGGTGTCAGCCACAGAAGGCTGCACAGCTTCCAGTTTATTTTTTTCATTCACTAAATTTTATACTCCCGGAGAATTTGTCATTGACCTGGAGAACGAATTAACAAAATAGTTTAATCATGCACAAGGCATGATTAAACTATTTATAGGCCAAATCAAAAGTGCTTAGTAACTAGGGTTTTGTGTCCATCCCGGGCTCAGGTTCAGATCGCGGATTGGAATAGGCGCGATATATTTAGGACCTGGGTTTGCAACCGCAGCAGGATTTAACGGCAGATCTTTGAATTCGTTCGGGTCGCGTCTGGCGATTACCTGTGGTAATAACTGCAAACGAACGATATCGAACCAGCGTTGACCAAACTCACCGGCAAACTCGTATTTACGTTCTGCTACTACGGAGTCACGGAAAGCGGTAGCTGTCAATCCTTTCTTGATATCCAGCAATCCGGCGCGGCGGCGTACCTTGTTCAGCGCTTCGTAAGCATCATCAGAAACTGTGTTGGCAGACATCGCAGATGCTTCGGCATAGGTCAGCAGTGTTTCTGCAAAACGCACCACATCGGTTGTTTTATCTGTACTCGCATTGAAGCTGATCACTTTGGTAGGTGTTTCCACAATACCATCACCCACGCCATAACGGAATTTGTTATAGTAAGGGTGCTTGGTAGCGGTTCTTGGGTCATCCCAGCTGACAGGACCTAAGGTCTTATGTTTAATAGTAGTATAGAACGTTTCTGTAGTACGTTTACAAACCGGTGCATCCTTGAAGTAATTGATTTCAGGGAAGAAGTCATCCCATCCACCTTCATCATCAGGAATACAGGTAGCACCAAAAGAACGCTGGAACAGCTGACCGGCTACGTTGTACTGCAGACCAAACACAGACTCAATGTTGTTATTGGTTTTGAATACATCCAGGTAGTCAGGTACCAGGTCATATTTTTTGGAATCCATTACCGCTTTGGCTTCTGTTGCTGCCAGACCGTAATTGGATGCCTGGTTGATAGGCCAGCCGGCCATAGTCAGGTATACGTTGGCCAGTACCGCGCGGGCTGCCAGTGCACCTGGTCTGCCTACGTCCACACTGTTGCTCCATTTATCAGGTAACATACCCGCTGCTGCTTTCAGATCGCTGATAATCTGCTCATATACTTTAGCAGGTTCTTGTCTTGCTGGCGTAACTGTAATTTCAGCAGGACCGGTAACCAGTGGTAATGCACCAAATGTTCTTACGAGATAGAAATAGCAAAGACCTCTCAGGAAGTAAGCCTGTCCACCAGCATAAGTACGCTGCTGAATAGCATCCGGTGTGGTAGCCGCTACTTTCTCATAGTTATTGATAACGTTATTGGCCTGGTAAATGGTGTTCCATGGTCCTTCCCAACCAGCCCGGAGACTGGAGTTGGTGCTGGTACCCTGCAGACGGTCGAACTCGCGTGAATCCGCTTTATTCGACTCAGGGTGTGTTGTCAGGTCATCCGCACCAAAATATGCGGTCATTTTGCTGGTAAAACCCCAGGCGCCATCTACGGCCAGGGCTCTAAAGGCAGAAGTTACTGCTCCATCCAGCTCACTCTGGGTATTGAAGTAATTGCCGGGAGTCAGATTGGCTTTTGGATCTTCCGTCAGCTTCACGCAGGATGATGCACCGATCATGGCAGCAATCGCTAATGGGAGAAAATATTTTTTGTTCATAATAGTAATTTTTTAGAAAAACAGAATCCTTTGCTTACGCTAATTCAATTATAAACCGAGTCTCAGACCAATAGTATAGGTTTTGGGGTTAGGTATAGTACCTGTTTCCAGACCTTGTGTGATAGCATTGGTAGCGTTGGTTACTTCAGGATCATAGCCAGGGAAATTGGTGATCGTCCAGATGTTCTGCGCACTGATGTACACATCCAGGCTGCGGGCATGTATTCTGCTCAGCAGGCTTGTTGGAATAGTGTAAGTCAGGGAGATGTTTTTCAGCTTAATGTAGCTGGCGTCATATACATAACGGCTGCTCTTAATTTCATTCTGGTTACCATACGTAGGAACATCTGTTTGTTTTTCAGGTGTCCACATTTCAAGGATCTTACTGTTGGTCGCATCACGTGCATCCCCCAATCCGCCCATGGTGTAAGCCTGGCTGAAAGAATAGATCTGGTTGCCGTGTGTACCCTGGAACATTACGTTCATGCTCCAGTTCTTGTAGGAGAAATCATTGATAAACCCGAAGTAGTATTTAGGCATACCATTACCGATAGTAGTCAGATCGCCACCGGAGAGTTTTTTATCGCCATCCAGGTCAGCGTATTTGGTATCGCCTGGTTTTTTACCATAGGTGGCAGCTTCTGCTTTCTCTTCTGTTTTCCAGGTTCCCAGGTATCTGTAACCATAGAAAGTTCCCAGCGGCTGACCTACTTTAATAATAGATACGCCTTGCTGTGCAGAACCAATACCGTTTACGATGATATTGTCCTGACCTCCCAGATCCAATACTTCATTTTTATTGAAGGAGATATTGAAGCTACTGTTCCATTTGAAATCTTTGGTTACAACAGGAATACCGCCTACAGCGAATTCAAGACCGGTGTTTCTTACGCTACCGATGTTACGCTGATAGCTTCCGCCACCATAATAGAATGGGTTATCAGTGTTGTACAACAGGTCTGTTACTTTCTTATTGTAAGCATCTGCGGTGAAAGTTAAGCGGCCATTCCAGAATTCCATATCCAGACCCAGGTCATAGGTGGTATTTTTTTCCCAACGGAGTGATTTGGAAACCGGAGATCCTAATGGCGTATTTACGCTTGGTGTGGTACCGTCAAAATAGTAAGGAAGACCTGTACTCACCTGCGCAATGCTGGAGTAGGCAGGTACTGCCTGATTACCGGTCTGACCATAGCTTGCGCGAAGTTTCAGACCAGTTACTGTTTTAGAACCAGCCATAAATCCTTCTTTGTCGATTGCCCAGCCCAATGCTACGGATGGGAAAGTGGAATACTTGTCAACCAGGTGGGAAGATCCATCTGTACGAACAGCTACCGTTAACAGGTATTTATCGTTAAAGGCATAGTTCACCCTTCCCATGTAGGAGATCAAAGCGTCTTCCCAGAAACCACCGCTGGTTGACTGGCTCTTACCTAATGCAAGGTTCCAGTAACCAAGGCTGTAGGTAGACAGCTTGTTGGCCTGTGCAATAGTATTGGTGTTGGTTTTGGAAGCCTGCTCAAAGAGGGCAGTTACCGTCAGTGAGTGCTTGCCAAAACGATTGTTATAAGTCAGGAAGTTGGAGTTCTGCCAGCTTCTGTAGCGGGAGTTTTCCATTTTCGCGTAGTCACCACCGTTATATCCTTCGTTTGTTCCGGGAGGGAAAACAGACTGTGTTTGCTGATTCTGCAACTCATAACTGTTATTCGAGGTAAAGGTCAGGTGATCAATAATGCGGTAAGTAAATACGCCAGTTGCAGTCATGTTGGAAGTTTTTCCATCAACTGAACGGGTCATGATATTCTGTACCGGGTTAGTAGCCAGTGACGCAAATTGTGCACGGGGAATATAGTTACCCAATGCATCCCTTACGCTGCTGGTTGGATCATACATAGTGGACTGAGCGAACGGATCGGTGATGTCGCCGGAGAAATCGGTATTGTGTGAGGATGGCAACAGACCGGTGATATTTACTTTCAGATCCATTTTGCTGTTCAGCTTCACATCTACGTTTGCTCTCAGGGTGTGTCTGTTGTAGCCGGAGTTGATCAGCAAACCTGGCTGGTTGAGATAGTTATAGGAGAAATAGTATTTCACATTCTCAGAACCGCCGGATACACCTACCTGGTAATTCTGAACAATTGGCTTCTGTGTTAACTCACTCTGCCAGTCGGTGCCATCAGGATTTTGTTTGAGGGCAGCCAGCTGTGCGTCAGTAAAACCACGACCTGTTCCGGTAGCGATATCTTTTTTCGTTCTCTGTAATGCAAAATCATAAGCATTCAGCACGCCCATTCTTCTTGGTAAGGACGCTTTACTGATCCATCCGCTTGCATCTACTCTTGGTTTACCGGTTTTACCTGTCTTGGTAGTTACCATTACCACACCGTTCGCACCTCTGGAACCGTAGATAGCAGTTGCAGATGCATCTTTCAGGATTTCCAGGCTTTCGATATCACCGGGAGCAATAGACTCCAGGTTACCACCGATGTAACCATCAATTACATACAACGGATCATTACCGCCTGTAATAGAACTGGCGCCACGGATCCTTACACTGATACCTTTACCAGGCTGTCCACTGTTGCTCTGTACAGTAACGCCGGAAGTAGTACCCTGTAAGGCCTGTTCCACTCTTGCCAAAGGACGCTTGGCAATTTCAACTGCTTTCACCGAGCTGGTCGCTCCGGTAACATCGCTCTTTTTCTGGGTACCATAACCTACTACCACCACATCATTCAAAGAACGGGAATCTGTTTTTAAAGTAATGTTGAGATTGTCGCCGGTTACCGCTACTTCCTGTGAGATGTAGCCGATATAAGAAATTACCAGTACCGGGGACGCCGCGTCGCCGGTTGCAATCTGGAATTCGCCCGTAGCATTGGTAGGACTTGAAATGTTGGTACCTTTTACTCTGACAGTTGCTCCAGGTAGTGGTTGGCCGGTTTCATCCAGCACTTTACCTTTTGTCAACTGCTTTTGTGCATAGGCCTGCAGCAGACCCGATGCGAGGAGCATCAGCAATAGTAATCTTTTCATAACGCGAACGATATTTCGATTGATAAAAAATAATGAATGCAAGTAAGCATCACCGGCCTAACAAGAGCGCTAATAATGAACTAACTGGTGCATTAATGTTATATTTTTTTTAAAATTTCTTACTGTAACTACTATTTCAATCCATTTCGAAGGATTTGAACAACTCCTTTGGCAACGTTGGCTGGCGGCTTTTCTCGAACACATAATTTCCAATCACCACATAATCCATTTCTGTCCGCATAAAAGCCAGCCATGCATCTTCCGGTGTGTTCACTACCGGCTCTCCCCGTACATTAAAAGAGGTGTTGATAAGCAAGCTACAACCCGTTAGTTTTTTAAAACTATTAATAAGTGCCCATAGCTTTGGATGAAGTGTACGATGTACGGTTTGTATCCTTGCAGAATGATCGAGGTGTGTTACCGCAGGAATCGCAGAACGTTCCTGTTGCAACCGTTCATATATAGATGCTACCGATAATTCCGGTTCACTTTCTTCCACCGTAGCAGCAAATGATGCTGCTGCATTTTTTACCGGTGCAATACGCCATTCAGATTTTACCGTGGTAGTAAATAACATATATGGAGAAGCAGCTGCATCTTTAAAATAAAGATGTGCATCTTCTGCCAGTACGGCTGGTGCAAAAGGCCGGAAACCTTCCCGGAATTTTATTTTCAGATTGAGTTGCTGCTGCATATCCGGTTGCCGGGGATCAGCCAGGATACTGCGATTGCCCAGTGCGCGCGGACCAAACTCCATCCGGTCCTGGAACCAGCCCACTATTTTTCCTGCGGCCAGGTAAGCGCTCACCCTTTCTGTGAGTGCGGTGATATCCGGATAATGTGCGGCCACTGCCGCATAACGCGCCATCATTTGTTTCACCTCCACGTCGCTGTAAGCGGGGCCAAGGAAACTTCCCTGCATCGCATCATCTCCCGGAAAATATATTCGCTCCTGCTCCATACCTATATGATAGGCAGCATAAGCTGCACCCAGCGAACCACCCGCATCACCCGCCGCCGGCTGAATCCAGATATTTTTGAAAATATCCGCATCCTTTATTTTACGGTTGGCCACACAATTCAATGCCACACCTCCTGCCATCACCAGGTTGGTACTACCTGTAATTTCACTCGCTGTACGCGCTAACGCTACCACTATTTCTTCTGTCACCTGCTGAATGGCCAGCGCCAGGTTCATATGTGCAGTGGTGATCTCCGACTCCGGCTCCCGGCGGGAAATACCAAACAGCGCTTCCCACAAAGGCGTCACCGTCATTTTTAAACCCGTGGCAAAATCAAAATAATCCATGTTCAACAGGATAGATCCATCGCTTCGTATATCCACCAGCGTTGTAAGGATCTTTTCCCGGAAAGAAACTGTTTGCGGATCATCCGCTATACCATAGGGAGATAAGCCCATGAGCTTATACTCTCCGCTGTTTACTTTAAAGCCCAGGAAATAAGTAAAGGCAGCATATAATAAACCGGGAGAATGCGGAAAACGCAGCTCCCGTAAAATTTTTATATCTCTTCCCCTGCCATAGGAAATAGTAGTGGTAGCCCACTCTCCCACTCCATCTACAGTGAGAATGGCAGCATTTTCATAGGGCGAGGGATAAAAGGCACTGGCAGCATGTGATAAATGATGTTCAGGAAAATACAGGGGCGTATTTTTCGTGGCGCCCAACGCACGGAACTCCTTTCGAAGCATCTTTTTCATAAATATCTTTTCCTTCATCCACACCGGCATCGCCTTTATAAAGCTGCGCCAGCCACGGGGTACAAAGGCATGATACGTTTCCAGCAGCCGTTCAAACTTTAGTAACGGCTTGTCATAAAACGCCACGGCGGTGAGTTCATCAAATGATACACCCGCTTCCGACAATACATATTTAATGGCCTGCACGGGAAAAGCCGCATCCTGTTTGATCCGGGTAAAACGCTCCTCCTGCGCCGCTGCGATGATCCGTCCATCGATGATCAACGCCGCCGCACTATCGTGATAAAAAGCTGATATGCCCAGAATAATATTCCTCAAAATATGGCGTAAATAAAAGGCGCTAAAGCAGAAGCACTGGTCAAAGCCACCAGGGAGGCCAGTATTAATAACATAATAATTAAAGGAAGCAACCAGAACTTTTTACGCGTTTTTAAAAAGTACAGTAGTTCATGCAGAAATTCCATTACGTGAAAATTATGATCGTTTAAAATGTATGCCGCAGCTCTTCTTTTGTATACACATGATTCCTTATATCCATCACCGATGCCGTTCCTTTTTTAAATCGCCGTAACTGCAACGTGTCTTTGCCCCGCCATTTGCGTATCAGTCCTACCGGCACTACCACCAATACGAATACCAGCGTGAGTAATACCCGGATATTTATTTCTCCCAATATTTTTGCCAGGCCAAACCAGATCACTGCCAGCGGATAAAATAAACGGGGCAGTACCAGGGTGATCGCCAACAGCACCAATGCTGCCGCAACCAGATGAAAGTCGTGCCGGTACAACGCCGCCACCAGCATAGCCAACGTGGCTACCTGTCCGAATTCAATGCATTGCTGCCGGGTAATGTTGCCGATATTCTTCCACATGACTACACTTTTTTCAGTTGATCCTGTATCGCAAGTGCTTCCGGGTTGCCGGGCGATGTTTGTAATACTTTGGCGATATACAATTCCGCGCCATCTTTATTTCCCATCTTGATATACAGTCCGGCGATCTGGTTCAGCACCGCTATGTTCGCCGGTTCTTTGGCCGCCACCTGCTGTAGTTGCACAATTTGCAACAGGCATTCTCTCACCGGCAGTAAGTTCAGCCGGCGCTCGTTATGATCTATTGCGTAATTCAGGTAAGGCAATGCTTCGGTAGTCTTGTCTGCTTTCAGGCAAAGCACAAACAAGGTTCTGGCTACATCAAAGGATGGCGCCGACGCGAATACTCTTTTGAAATAGAAAATCGCCTCCGGTGTATTATTCAGTTTGCCGTAGTAATTGCCGGCTTCTTCATAAGGCGCCATGTCCAGCGGATGTTCCTGTACTATTGCCGCCACTACGATGGCCGCTTTTGCCAGGTCGCCCTGACGGTTGTAAGTCGTGTACAATTCTCTCATCGCATCTCCCCAGGAAGTATGCCTGAAAGCCACATCGTAGGCCAGCTGCTCTTCTGCAGTTGTAATCAGCATTGTGTCAGCAGCTCCGGTATGATTGAATGGCCAGCTTTTTTTAAGATTGGCGATCTTGAATTTCGCGGCTAAAGTGTCTACCACGGTGAGTGGCATCATTTGCTGCAGCTGCGCAAAACTCATCTCCGCATCTTCGGACACCGTAAAAATGCCTTGTGTTTTCAGCGATTGATAGAAAATATCTGACAACAACGCGTAGCCTTTCAGATCCGGATGTACGTGTTCCAGTACCAGTTCTTTCCCGATAATACGACCGGGGCTATTGGCTTCAAATACCGCATTGGCATCTACCAGGTGCGCATTTTTATATTTACTGACCAGTTGAGGAAGCACCTCATTGAGTTTGGAGGGAGCGCGGAAACGCAGTGCATCGAAGTCCCTCGCTTTATCAAAATAGTTTTTTGCCGCTACGCTATCCCCGCGTTGCAACTGTAGCTCACCGAGGTAATAATTACAACCGGCGTGTGTGTTATAGCTATGCTGGGCAGTTTCGAAATATTGGAATGCCGCAGTGGAATCACCTTTTGATATGGATTGCACTCCCAGCTGATAGTTGCGGTTAAAATCCGGATACTTTGTGCTATCCGCCTCCACACTGATAAAAGGGAACAGGTCTTTTTCGGCAGACACCAGGTTGCTGATAAACACGGGTACATTGGCTTCGTGCAACAGCCGCAGCGTGTTATCCATATTGGTGGTAAACTGCGTGATCCCTCTTTCATACAGCGGAGAGCCGAATGGGATCTGCTGTTCTGCCACCATCATTTCCATGCGGGTTTTGCCGGCCCCACTGCCTGCGGAAGCTTTCCGGCTGGTAATGCTGTTCAGCGCATTCGCCATCAGTTGGGTGAGCCGGTACTCCCGGAGCTTCAATACCAGGTGAATGAGAAAAGGACTGCCGGCTATTTTATCGGTGCTGCCGGCGCCAAGGCAACCATAATACTCATTATGACCGGTATAGATCAGGACTGCATCAGGTTGGTAAGGCAGCAATTCTTTTGCAAAACCTTCGACAGTATAGGAATTAACGCCCGTTAGTGAAAGATTAATGATTTCAAGACGCTTGTCCGGGTTGGTATGCATAAGGCGATACTGTAACCAGCGATGAAAAGAGCCGTTATGAAAATAAGGATAACCGATGGTGGTAGATTCACCCAGCACAAAAATGCGGAGCGTGCCGGTATCCTTTACTTTTTTAAATAATTCAACATTGCCTTTCGTGGCAACAGCCGGATCGGAAAAATATTTAAGCGACGCATCGGGATTGAACTGGTAATAATCCGGATCCTGGGGAGAAGTAATAAAGAGACGCAGATCGTGGCCGTAATTAAATAATCGTAAGCCACCTTCTACTCCCGCAATAATTAAAAAGGGAAAAAGAATGCTGATGACTTTAATCACCAGCATTCTTTTTTTTCGTAATAAAACGGCCTGAGTGCCATAATCGTGGAATCGAGTCTTATTCATTTAATTGCAATTTATACGCCCAGCCTTAATGACAGCACTAATAATGCACTAACGATGGAAATAAAAAAGGAGAAAGTAGTAATTAAGGAGAAAAAAGGATACCTGTTGTAACAGCGAAGGGGAAGGCATTACACCTTCCCCTTCCATTATTTATCTCCGGAGTAGGCGGTGAAGGATTGCGGAAATTCCTCTCCGTACATATGCTGGTATTCTTTCGTGAATTTGTTGAAGGCGGTTTTAGCGAGAGAATGGCGGCCCAGTGTCACCAGGCTGCTGCATTTCAGGCGCAAGGCTTCTTCATTGACCGGATCAAACAGGAAAATGCTGTCGGCTATTTCAATGAGGAGCTCCGGATCTGCGCTGAACTGGTGCGCTGCTTCGGTTAAAATATCGAGAGCTACGCTGGAAATCTCTGACTGTATGTCTTCCAGCCAGGTATAATTGGCATCCGGCAGGAAGGAGCCACGGTGCAGAATACGCAACAATTCCTTTACAGGTTGTTTTTGCAGCGGACGCGGCATATGCAACAGTTGCTGGAAGTCGGCCAGGTCCATCCGTATCTCCTCTGTTGAATATTGCAGGCTCCAGCGGTCGGCTTCTTTTACAAAGGCACAGACGCCCAGCTTATCTAGTATCGCTTTTAGCTTCACCATATTCACAGAACGGTTGTTCTGGGCCTCCTTGCTGGATTTATCGCGCCAGAGGGTAGCATAGAGCCGGTCGGATGAAATTCCTTTGCCGGAGCGGATGGTATTGATCGCGATGAGCAGGAATAATTCCTTCAGCAGCGGCGTAAAGAATTTGGTAATGTCCTGCCCGTCTTTATCGAGTACTTCAAAAGGACCAAAGAAGTAAATGTTTCCCTTCGGATTTTCATCCGGCGCCGGTTCCTCTGCCGGGAGCACTACCGGAACAGGTGCAGGTACTGCAGGTGCAGCAGGCGTTGTAGGGCTAGGTGCGGCTGCTGGCTCCGCTACCGGGGCTTCCGGCGCTGGAACGGGCGCTGCTTTTACAGGCGGCGTTTTCTTTCGTCCACGCAGGAAAATGTACACCCCAAATGCTCCCAGTGGCAACAGGATCAGGAAATACCAGGCAGAAAATCCGGACAGGCCGGAATAATCATCCAGCATCACATCCGGCGGGAATTCCAGTGTATATACCTTGACTTCTGTGATATTATCCTTATTGGTATACAGGGTAACGGCCACTAATTTCTTACTATCTCTGCAATAATACAGGTCAGCGAACGACTTGATATCATGAAAGGAATAGGGAATGGCATTGGCCAGGGGCCTGTATTTCGGTTCTTTCAGCGACCCTTCGATCAGCTGGAGCGTGGTATTGAATTTATCATCGGGGAAGATGAGCGCGTAATAGTTCTGTGCGGCAGGATCGATGACCAGGCTGTTGGCAAAACAGAATTGTACCGGCGGATCTTCCAGCTGGTAGATCTTATGAAAAGCATGATCCTTCACATAAAAAGCCATCAGGTCGTAATAATGCCTCGGGTTCACCACCTGGTTACCGCTGTTACTGCCATATCCACCAAGGATATAAGCAGTATCACCATTATCTGTGGAGCCGGCAGCAGCGAGGTAACGCGGGGTAAGCCTTTCTCCATGCGTTGTTATCGAATCCCATTTTTTATCCGGGAAATGATAACGCTGTACTGTGTTCTTGTACTGCATTTGCCCATACCCCCCCAGCACATACATGGAAGAATCTGATTGGGAGATGAATTTATTGGCCTGCCAGAAAACCGTCAGCAGATCCGGCGCATAGTTAATATCCCATTTCCGGTTGAGCGAATCGTAGCCTCCGGCCTTTTTATGGTCAATATAAAAATTAAACAGTTTGTTCAGGAAAGGATTGAACACCGACTGATTACCCGGCATAAGACTATCCAGGCGTTGTGCAAGCCGTAATCCATGTTGCTGCTCATTTTTAAAACAGATATTATACAGGGAATCGGAAGATACCACATACAATATTTCCTTATCCCGGTCAAAAGCCACGCTCGGTGTACCATAGATCTCCCAGGTTTGCACCAGGCTCCAGTTGCTGTGCTTCGGACCTATCCAGATCGGATTACGGATGGTAGCTGTTTTTCCTTCTTTGAGATCGGTGGCGGTGGCCCCCGCATTTTCGGTGAGTGGCCAGTTATATTTAATATTTCCGCCTTCCTTTACAACGATATTACGGATGTTCATCGGTGGAATATCCACTGTCTGAAATCCTTCGTAGGTATTGGCGCCGAAGAATACCCGGGTACAAACCGGACTGCCGAGTTTGGCCGGACCTTTTGCAATAAATTTATTATCTACCAGAATAGCCGCCTCGTTGCGCTCCAGATCGAACTGGATGCTGATATGGGTCCATTTACCGAATAACGCGATAGAGTCTATCGAAAAGGCACGGGAGAAGCTTTCCCCGATGAGGAAGCTGAAATTTCGCTCGCGCTGGTTATATACGAGATCTATATTTTGATTATTGGCCGCAATGATGCGGACAACATATCCGAAATAAGTTTCCTTATATGGTAATAAATTAAGATCGAAAGACAGCTCTCCGTTTTTCTTGAAACAAAGCGCACCGGAAGAAGTTAAGTTCAGCGTCGTTCTTCTCTCCTGTACCACTTCATGACTGGCAAAGCGTAATCCATAGGACTGAGCATAACCAGCATTTGTAAACAGATGAACAGATAAAAATAGTAAAAGGATAAATTTCCACATACTCCGCTAAAAAACTAAAATAACTGATTGTTTAATATTTATCGATCTAACGCCACGTGGAATATACAAATAATAAACAAATTAGTGCTTTTTTATGCCCTAATAATCAATGACAAATGTAAAATATACACGCTTTGGTTGGCAATCAGTAACCTTAGTTGGTACTTATTTTAAAAATCGTTTGACTAATACATTCCATTCCTCTTGCTGGGTACCGGCAGGTTTCGTAGTGCCTGCGCGTCGATACCAATAGTCCGCATTTCCTGCATCTCCTTCCACCCTGTGCAGGTATGCATGCACACTGGCGGCGTCTGTACCCGGCAGATCATCTACCAGGTCGTGCGCCTTTTTCCAGTTGCCCTTACCCTCATACCAAAGTGATTCCAGGTATACGGAAACATTTTTTGGAGGATGTGCATCCTGTAAGGATTGTTTAAATTCATTAAAATCCATCTTATCGATTTACCGGCCTATGTATAATGTGGGCCTCAAATATACAAAAGCAGCCCCTAAAATGGCAACTTCCCCGACTATAATAATATTAAATTAGCCAATATTCACGGATCATCAAAACAAAGAGACGATCCGATATTGTTTCCTTCCATCCATTTTTCAGGGAAAAAAATACAATATTCTATTATTTTGTGAGCCGCTTAACAAATCCTTAATCCGTTTCCATGAGTGAACAAGCTAAGTTATGTATCCGGAAATTACCGGCTCTTTTGATTGTCGGACTGACAGTAATTTCACAGGGATGTAACACCCACACCAGTAAAAGCAAAGCAACCAAAGCCCCGGAAGACAACCGTTTTACCAAGACCATTCTTTCCAACGACCTCAATGAACCGATGGAATTAGCGGTTGCCGGCAATGGCAGCGTGTATTTTATTGAACGCAGCGGTAAATTGTATCACTACGACCCAGGCACCCAGGCTACAAAGGTCGTATACACGTTCCCGGTACTGCCAGATACCAAAGAAGGATTTGGTAACGGGTTACTCGGCGTGACCCTCGATCCTGGTTTTGAAAAGAATCATTATATCTATTTCTATTATACACCCAACAAACTCCCGGCAGCCCAACAGGTATCCCGTTTTACCCTGGAAGGGAAAGACTCGCTCATCGCAGCTTCTGAAAAAGTATTGCTCACCATTCCACTGGAACTGGAAGTAAGCGCCCATACCGGCGGCTCACTGGATTGGGACAGGGAAGGCAATCTCTTTATTTCCACCGGCGACAACACCGTGCCCTTTGCCTCCAACGGCTATGCGCCCATAGATCAGATCCCCGGCCGCATCACCTTCGACGCAGAACGCTCCGCCGGTAACACCAACGACCTCCGTGGAAAAATCCTGCGTATCCATCCCGAACCGGATGGCAGCTACACCGTACCGGCAGGCAATCTCTTTGCAAAAGGCACCGCCGGCACCCGCCCGGAAATATATACCATGGGTTGCCGTAACCCCTACCGCATGTCGGTAGATACCGCCACCGGCATCGTATACTGGGGCGAAGTAGGTCCGGATGCAGGCCAGGACGGTGATCAGGGACCACGCGGATATGATGAAATCAACCAGGCCCAAAAACCCGGCAACTACGGCTGGCCTTTTGTAGTCGGTGATAATAAAGTATACCCCCACTACGACTTCGCCACTAAAAAGATCGGTGAACCCTTCAAAGCGGATGCACCGGAAAATAATTCGCCTGCCAACACAGGGCTGAAAGTATTACCGCCCGCACAGAAAGCCATGATCTGGTATCCGTATGATTCGTCGGCCGTATTCCCCCAACTGGGCAACGGCGGCCGCTGTGCCATGGCCGGCCCGGTGTTCCATTACAATGAAGCCACCGCAACGCCCACCGGTTTGCCGCAATGGTACGACAACGCACTTTTCATCTACGACTGGATGCGTAACTGGGTATATGCCGTGCGCCTCGATGAGCAACATAATTTCAAATCCATGGAGCCGTTCATGAAAACAAACGGCGATTTCAGAAGACCCGTAGACATGGCCATCGGTAAAGGCGGCGACCTGTATGTGCTGGAATATGGCTCTGTATATGGCATCGACAACGACGATGCCCGCCTGGTCCGGATATCCTACAACGGTGGCAACCGCGCGCCGGTAGCAGCTATCACCACGGTTGATACTGCCGGTACCGCCCCCCTGAAAGTAAACTTCAGCAGCAAAAACAGCTACGACTTCGACGAAGGACAGGCACTTACATACGAATGGCAGTTCGGCGATGAAACCGCTGCTTCCACAGAAGCCAACCCTGTACATACCTACGCTAAAAATGGCGTGTACAAGGCCACGCTGAAAATCACTGACCCCGAAGGCGCCAGCAGCCAGCACAGTCTTACTATACGCGTGGGTAACACCGTTCCCGTAGTAACCGTAAGCACCACCGGCAACAGCACCTTCTATTTTGATAACACCCCACTGCCTTACACCGTTACCGTCGCCGACCAGGAAGACCCTTCCATCAGCATTGAACGGCTGATGATCGGCCTGCACTACATTCCGCGCAGCAAAACAAAAGCCACCCTGGGCCATCAGCTGATTACCACTGTACCGGCCCATCCAGGCAAAGTACTGATGGAAAGCAGCGACTGCAAGGCCTGTCACCAGATAGATAAAACCTCCGTAGGCCCGGCCTTTACACAGGTAGCCAAACGTTACGAAAAAGATCCGAAAGCACCGGCCTATCTCGCTGCCAAAATCATCAAAGGCGGCGGAGGCGTATGGGGTGAACATTCCATGGCTGCACATCCGCAGCTGTCGACCGACGACGCCAGCCAGATCGTGAGATATATCCTGACGCTCGCCGCGCCACAGGCAGGTGGTAGTTTGCCTGCCTCCGGCAGCATTGCCCTGAAAGACCACCTGGGTAAGGAAAAATATGGCAGCTACGCACTGGCCGCCACCTACACCGATGGCGGTGGCAATGCCACGCCGCTTACCGGCAATGGCTTGCTGCTGCTCCGTTCCCTCCGGGTACAGGGCGAAGACGCCGACTCGGTACATAACATCGACCGTTCTGCACAGCTGCTGGGCGCTATTCATAACAAATCGTTCTTTATATTCAGGAACATCGATCTGAAAGGCATCCACAAAGTGACCTACTATTATTCATCCCTGAACCGCGACGCTACCCTGGAAATTCACACCGGTAGCGTAGATGGCCCCGTGATCAGCAGGCTGGATTACAAAGCCACGGGCGACTGGGAGAAATTCAAAGAGATCACGGTGCCGGTAAAGGATCCGGGCGGCAAAAATGACCTTTACTTTGTATTCAGTAAAGCACAACAACCCGATCAGCACCTGTTTACACTGGACTGGATGGAATTTAAACCATAGACATTTTACTTCCTTATAACAGTAACGGCTATCCAAATCGGATAGCCGTTACTGTTATAATGGATAAAAAAAGGGACCACAGGCTACACCGTGGTCCCGGAAGAAGAGTAATCAGCTCTCCCACTCTTTATCTACATCCTTCGTACAACAGGTTGTACAGTAATTTACCGGCTACCGGATCGGTGGTGGCTTTTTCGAGCGACATCGTGGATAAATACAAGGTGCCGATCTTCACGAGCGTAGCGCCCTGGATCTTCGCCATGTATTCTGCCCGTTCTGCCATCTCTCCTTTAATATAGCCGTGTATGTTAATATGCTTCGCGAGTATTTCAAGACCAGCGCTACGCTTTACGATCAGCGCGCCTTTGCAGGCGGCCGGCAGTTCCCGCTTGTTGTTATTAAAATATCTCAGCTCCAGTGGCGCAATGCCTTTGAATACCGGCGATTCAGGAATATCCATGTTTACGATATCTCCCTCCGGGAAATCAAGCGCCCCGGTGATATGCGCAGGGAACAGCTGTGATGCTGACTTTGCCGCATCCAGCAGGAGTACTTTTCCGCCGGAGGCGATGAAGTCCTGCAACTGTTGTTGTTCAGCGGGAGAGATATTTTTACCGGGTTCAAGCCCGGCGAAAACATAGAGCGCCGCCTTTTTCGTGAGTGCTTCCTGCACGCTGCCAGCCACTACATACTGCACTTTGAGCGTGTCCAGCGCGGCCTGCATCTGGTGTGCCCCATCTACCAATACCACTGGTGCAGCAACAGCCGGAAGGAAACTCCGTTGATCCGCCAGCGTTACCTTGTATTCATTGGAAGACACGGGTTTATTATTTTCTGTGAGTGACAGGACCAGCCTGGCGTTTACATGAGCAGCCGGTAACCTGCCCGGGATAAGGATCTCCGGGGTTACCCACTGACGGCCGTAATAGGCTACTTCGGGCATCGCCTGTTGTCCTTTCGCGATCACCGTACCGTCTTCATTTTGCAGTTGCCAGGTAAGTACGGACGCCTGCAGTGGTGTGCCTTCATTACGGTCGTTGACTACACAGATACGCGCGGGGATGCGGGTACCGGCGTAGAAATGACGGCCCCAGAGTTCCGCACTCACCAGCACCGGCTGCAAAGCGCGTTGCAGCGCATAGTACGCAGGATACGGCGCAATGGCCTTTGCATCGTATACATTGCGGAACCAGCTGATTAGCGCGAAATGCAGGATACCTGCCGCCTGGTCGTTGGTTCTGCGGTAAGCTTCAGCCTGTTCGCCGGTAATAAATGCCTGCGACTCCATGAAGTAAGCCGGATCGCTATATTCATAGGCCAGATCACCCACCAGTTCCTGTGCGGTTTGATGCACCTGGGTATAGAACCTCACCGGGTGGCCGGTTTCGTTGTTGGAATAACCGGAAGACATTTCCTGGCTGATCAGCGGACGGCCCTCATTTTTATTACGTTGCTGGAATTCTCCGTTGAACTGTTTGAAAATCGAGTAGTCGTACCAGTTAATATAGGCGTGGATATCATCGATATCACCGTCATCAATATCTTTAAAGAAATCTTTCCCGAATTTCTTCTCATTTCTTTTATAGTTGGAATCAAAGCAGATAGGGCGGGTACCGTCTGTTTTGCGCATTCTTTTGACCACTTCCGAGATAATCTTCATTTTCAGTTTGGCCCGGTCGAAGTCGGGATCGTTATCATAGAATTTCATTTCATTGTTAACGGTCCAGAACAGGATCGACGGGTGGTTGCGGTACTTTTTCAGCAGGTCAATGAATTCATCGGCCCATAAGCTGATGAGCTTTTCCTCTGGCATAGAGCTATTGATCATCAGCCAGGGCCAGGTGCCTTCAAAGCTGATGCCTACTCCTTTGCGGTCGGCTGCTGCCAGCCAGTTTTCGTTGTAAGGCGTGGTATGGGTACGGGTAATTTCCATGTTGCCTGCTTTCATCAGGTCATAGAAACGTTCCGCCAGCTGAGTGTCGTTGGGCGCCAGTGCAAATGGCGTATGATTACCTCCGCGCAGCCAGTAGCGGCGGCCGTTCAGGTAAAAGAAACCATCTTTCGATTCGAAGGTCCGGAAGCCGGAAGTGATGGTGGTACTGTCTGTAACACGGCCGTTATTTTCGAGGGAAAAGGTAAAATCGTACAGGTTGGGTGTTTGCGGCGACCATAACTTCGGTTGCAGATGATTGATCTCATAATGCAAGATCCGCTCCTCTCCTGCTTTCAGGCGGGTTCCGGGCAATGCCTTGCCATTGTACAAACCGCTAATCTGTGTGCGTACCTCGAACAGCTGCTCCTTACGGGTGTTATTTTTTACGGTAATATCGAAAGAGGCGCCTGTGAGCGAAGGTTGTATAAATACATCCTTAATCGCCAATGGCTCGGTAATGAGTAAGGACACGGGTTGCCAGATACCGGCAGGATCATCGCCATAAAAGCCATGCGCCAGGTCTTTCAGCATTTTATTGGTTACTTCCACACTCACGGCCACATCTACCACTTTACCGGCGTCTTTGATACCGGTTACAAAATCACGTGTAACCTTTACCGTGATGAGGTTCTTACCGGCTTTGAACAGGCCTTTGCCGTCTACAAAAAATTCACCGAACATGCCGGTATGTTTGCCGGCGGGCTTGCCATTGATATATACTTCTGCGATCTTGGACACAGCGTCGAATCGCAGGATGGTTTCTTTTTGTTCTATCCCTGCCGGCAGGTTGATCCATTGGCGGTACCAGGCGGCATTCGTTTTCTTATAATCAAAAGTATAATTGGCGCAGCGATCCGTTTCCTGCTGGAAGTAGGCATCGGAGGCGCCTTTGGAATGCTTCCCGAATGTTTCTCCGTGTAGCCATATACGTATGGGGTTCCAGAAATCGGGCACTTTCATCACATGCCATTGCTGGTCTTCTTCCTTTGGCGAAGTAGCTTTCTTTTCATCGGCCAGCTGGTACAACGGCATGAACAGCCAGTTGCCATCGAGTGGCACAACCGTGCGGGTACTACGGATATCCGTTACCGTAACAGGCTGCCAGGCAGCGCGTTGTTTGTTCCGCAGCGCTTCTTTTATGTCCGGTGATGCGGGGATACTGCCATATTCAACGGCAGGAACTCCCTGCAAAGCTTCTGCAGCAAGGGGTTGTACGGCAAGATCCGCATAATTGGTTTTTACCCAGCCACCACCAAGGGTTACTTTTCCGGCAGGAGCCAGCTGGCTGTTCCTATCGGTAACGTCTATACGTGGCAGGACTTCATTGTTCAGGAACACGCGGATGCGGTTATTGACTACCTCCACACGAAGGGTATACCATTCACCGGGAACGGGATGAAAATCCAGCGGGCGAAGGGCCAGGAATTCATCAGTGCCCATGTACCCGAGGCGGCTCAGGTAGAGATTATTCTGCCGGCCTCCTCTCAGGGCCACGATATAGCGGTCGTTGCGGTTATAGGCACGAAATCCGGCCCATATCTGTACTTCGTTTGCCGTATCGGCGCTGCTGGCGCGGAAGCTGACACGGTAATTGCGCCAGGAGGTATCTCCGAAAACAGCACTGGCATTGGTAGTTTGCAGGATACCTTTCTCCTGTGTGACGATACCGTTCCCTATAACAGGCGGTGCTTTATAATTACTGCCGAAGGTGGCCTTCCAGGCTGGCTGCTGCGCAAATCCCTGACCAGCCAGTAGTAGCAGGGCAAAGAGGCCTGCATATTTCCTCACTTTGTTTATCATGCTGTTATTACTTTTCCTTCCGGTAAATGACACGTAAAAACAAGGGGCTGTCGATCAGCCCCTTCTATTTTTATTGATCAATTGAATCTTCCACGATTCTCAGGTACTAAGGGGTTACTATTTTTTGAATTGTTTTCTCACGATGTTCAGGTACAATTCCCCATAGCTGGCAGATGGTTCCAGTTGCATATCCTCCACCCAGTTGTTCCAGCTGTCGATCATGATCAGCCTGGTTTTGCTGCTGGCATTCATCTTCGCTACGTTACACAGTTTGGAGAACAGGGCGCCGCTGTCGGAACGCGGATATTCCGGGTTCGTACTGGTAGGCGTATTGATCTTCCAGCTGTATGCCGGTGTGATATTGGGAATGTAATCTGCCCTGAAGTTTTTCTCGAAATAATCCTTGGAGTATTTCCAGTTCTGGTCGATGGTTTGCGGCAGCAGGTACCAGCGGTCCCAGTTGTTGATCTGTGAACTGAGCGACTGATGATAGATCGCATCCACGCAGTCTTTGAAACGGAGCTCATAACGGGCCGGCGGTGTCCAGCGGTCCTGCATACCCACCAGGTAAGGCGTTACGCCCCATCCTTTCATCAATCCTCTCAGTGAATCATAGATAGCTTTGTTGTTATCAGAAAACAACGTTTGTGCGTTCATGATATACACGATGGGTTTACCATCTACCAGCATATAATTCGGATCTTTCAGATAAGGGATGATACGGTGGAAGTCTTCATAAAACTGTCCCATTCTCAGCTTATCCTTTTCGATCGGATTAGTGGCGCTGATACCGCCGAAGGTATTGGTGTTGAAGTTATAGGTCAGTGCAAACTTCATTTTCCCTTCTCCGTTGGCATTGATAAACGCGCGCACCAATGTAGAATCCGATTTGTAGTTATTGGCGTCGCGGTTGGGCGAGCGGAAAGAGAAGGCGAAATAATTAAGCCCTGCTTTCACCGCATAATCGATATGTTTACCCATTACACCGGCCGTGATCACCCCGTTAGGCATGCTATAGGTGCCTACTACCGGAACTTCTTTGATATTGGCATTCCATCCTCCGAAGGAGGTATAAAAAGCACCTACTACATAATCCTGTGTAACAGGTATTTCCTTGATGTCATAATTCAGGATATTGTCATCAACGGAAGGACCACTGAGGTCTTTCTTACAGGCGCCGAATAACAAGACCACCGCTGCTATGTAAAATATATTGAAACGTTTCATGATTACAATTTTTATGGATGATAGGTCTGGTTAACGGTGAACTTGAAGCCACCTGCTGCAGCTGCCTGGCGGAGATCTTCTATCGTGGTACCATACCATTTCTGGATAAAGCTGTTATCGTAGCGGGCGTCGGCCTTGTCCCATTCCGGCACCTGGTAAGGCATGGCAAAATGCAACGTCTGATAGATATCATAGTCATCACCACGGTTAGCGGCCATTTCTTTCAATGCGCTCTGGTATCCGGCAGGATTCAGATTCACTACAGACATGGGGTAAGAAGCCCTGCCTGGTACATCCGAATAAGTAGGATTTGGTGAATAAGAAGCGTTACCACCAGGATTGGTATGCGGAGGCAGGAGGAATACGCGTGTTCTGCGTTCCAGCGCCCAGCAGTCGAAACCACCGTCAGGGAAGTAATTGAGCCAGCGCTGTACCCATATTTTATTATTTCCGTTAGCGGAGATATTCGCGTTGGTTAAGCTGAGATAGTTATTGAATCCTTTTCCGGTGGTACCCCATTTAATACCATCTCTCCCTTTATACTCATCCCGTAAAGCAGCGCTGATGCCCCAGTAGGCAAAGTTGGCATCGATACCGGCATAGTAGTATTGGTCAGGTCCCATGCTGCCGCCATAGCCGCTTTGCGCCGCCTCTGCTTTCAGGAAAAGTGCTTCTGCATAAGAGAGCATAATGAAAGGACGGTTAGCCTGCAGGATAATGGAATTGGCATTGGAGTAAGCATTGATATTGGAAGTACCCACAGGATCCGGCTGGCCGGCGAGACTGGTCCATGCGGCCAGTTTAGTACCTGCTTTTGGCAGTCCCAGGTAAGGGATCGGATAACTTACTACACGCAGCGAATCATCGTTTTTGCTGGTGAGGGTATCTGTGAGCTGCATACGATTGGCCAGGGGCACAGAATCATAGTACACCATCAGTCTCGGGTCTTTGTAGGACCGGAATACGGTAAACAGGAACTCGCTCAGTTTGGGCGCCTGGTTAGTGGCATTCGGTGCGTATGGGAAGTACTGGTTGGATTTGATGTACTTTACGAAATACGGGTTCTCGTTGTTATTCACGTTTTCAAAACTCATTTTAGCGGTTTCCGCTTCTGAGTTGATGGTGAGGGATTCATTGGCCATTACGTCGCGGATATGGGCAGCAGCCAGGGCCGGCAGATTACGCTGGATCTGGAGCCCGATCTTCAGCCGCTGTGTGTTGGCAAACTTGATCCAGTTCTGGAGGTTGCCATTGTATACGGCATCGTATTTCAGCTTGTCGCCGCCAACATTGATTTTGGAAGCGGCATCCTTCAGGGTGCTCATCACAAAACTGTATACCGAATCTTCATTATCAAACATAATGGTAGAGAGGTATTCCGGGTTGTTGGCCTGGTATAACGGTACGGGACCATAGGTTCCTGCCATGATACCATAGGTATATGCCTGGAGAATACGGGCCACCTGTACGCGGTTGTTGTACAGGGAATCTTTACCATAATTTACTATCACCTGGTTGAGGTTTCCTAGTACGCCCTGATAAGCGGTTTGCCAGAAGCCGGCATCAGTTACATCGTAACGGTTGGCCTGCTGACAAAGCAGATGACCGAGGTCCCAGTATTTGGTGGTGTTATAGTTACCCAGTTGGGTGTTCAGATTTTTTACTGCCGCCAGGATAGATGCTTCCGGTGCGGCATTGGTAAACTGTGTAGGATCCGAATTAAGATTGGCAAAATCTTTTGTACATCCCCAGCACATGATCAGGATCAGAGAGAATATGTATACTGCTTTCATGATACGCATTTAAAAAGTTACTTTCAGGTCAAATCCATAAATAGAGTAAGGGAACGATCCGCCGGATTCAATACCCTGGGCATTACCGGTGGTGTTAGCTGCTTCCGGATCGATACCTTGCGGAGTATTTTTGAAAAGGGTCCACAGGTTCCGGCCTACAAAAGCCAGGCGGGCGGTTTTCACCGGTGTGGGTTTCAGAATACGCGTAGGCAGGGTGTATCCGAAGATCAGTTCACTCAGTTTTATGTTGGATGCGTCGTAAGTGATAGCAGGTGTGTTGTTTAATACCATGTCTGAATTGTAGGTAGTTGGGTTCATCCAGATATCACTTTTCTTACCTACCATCATTCTGCCGTTTTTATCGAGCAGGGTAACGCCTTTGCTGTCGGTGAGCGGGAAGTAGGCATCCGGGTAGCGCATACCTTTAGGACGGTCTTTATCGTTATAAACGGTATTGCCTTTACTGTTAGGCTGACCAATACCCATTCTTTCCTGGTCGTTTTCTCCGAGGATCACGTTACTCAACAGGAACTCATCCCTGCCGCCTAAGCTGGCAATAGTGTTACCGGCGAAGTTCGCGCGGCCATAGGAAGCAGAATAAATTATGCCGCCCATTTTCACCGTGAATAATACAGACAGATCAAACTGACCATATTTAAAGGTAGATCCGAGAGATCCGATCCAGTCGGGGTGGAAGTTACCCAGTACCACGTTAGGATCTGCGATGGTCCTACCATTGGAAGAACTTACGATGAGGGTATCATTTACCTTGTAAGGTGCATTACCGGTGAGCATACCATACTGCTCTCCTACTTTTGCATTCACCGTAGCGCCCAGGGTGGTTCCCAGCGAAAGGATATTGATATTTGGTACCAGTGAAATCACCTTGTTGCGGTTCATAGACCAGTTGGCCAGCACATTCCATTTCAGTTTTCCTTTCTGCAGCACGGCGCTGTTCATGGAAATTTCCACGCCCCTGTTACGCATTTCTCCCGCGTTGAGAATACGGGTGGTGAAACCTGTTTCTGTAGGAATCTGCGGACGGATGATCTGGTTGGTGGTATTGGACTGGTATACGTTGGCGGTTAACTGGATCCTGCTTTTAAAGAAGGCCAGTTCCACGCCTGCTTCGCGCGACAATGTTTTTTCCGGTTTCAGCTGTCCGTTGTTCAACTGGCCGTTGTTACCATAGTTCAGGTAAGGGTTGCCGAGGAACAAGCCACCATAAGGATAGGTGGTGATCAGCGACTGTGCCGGTGCAGCATTACCTACCTGTGCTACCGATGCTCTCAGTTTACCATAGTTCAGGATACTGGTTTCCGGCAGGAAGTTGGAGAAGATAAAGCTACCGCTTACAGAAGGGTAAAAGAAGGAATAGTTCGCTGAAGGCAGCGTAGATGACCAGTCGTTACGACCCGTGATTTCCAGGAAAAGGAAGTCGCGGTACTCGATCCTGGCATTTCCGTAAATCGATTGCACATTAGTACGCGCAAGGGATTCCGTAGCGAAAGGGAATGCGGTGCTGTTCTGGATGCTGGGCATATCATGCACGAGCAGGGAAGAAATACTGGCGCCGCGGTTCAGGTTATTCGTGGTTACGTATTCCGCACCGAGGTTAGCAGTGATGTTAATGGCTTTGCTCACCCTGTTATTGTACATGAACATACCCTGGTAATTCCACATCTGGTTGTTCTGTGAAGAGTTGGAATAGGAGCCGTTCGGGTTTCTTAATCCACCCAGTTCTTTGTACTGGTAGAATGTTGCCATTTTAACATCGGAAGATGCCTGTAAACGGAAGCTGAGCTTTTTGGAGAGTTGAGCCGTAGCCGTTATACCTGCCAGTAAGCGCTGTGATTTGTCTTCGTTTTCATTTTCATAGAGCATCCACAATGGATTTTCCACGCTGCCTACGGCGCCGAAAGAGGCGGAGTTACCGAAAGCGTCTGTCCATGGATCGAGTGCATTTACGTTGATACTGCGGGGCATGTACACATAAGCGGCCATCGGGCTGGAAGCGTCCAGGTTACGATAGGTACGGTTCTTTGTACCCTGATTGGTATACATCACCCTGGTATCGATGTTCAGGAAGGTGCCGAGTTTGCGGCTGGCGTTCAGGGCCACGTTATGTTTTTTGATGAGGTTCTGATTTTTCAGTACGTCATCGCTGTTGGTAAAGGTATATGACAACCGGAAACTGGAGATAGCATCCGCCTTTGCGATAGAGATATTGGAGGCGTTAGTGATGCTTGGTTTGTAGAACGAAGTGATGTTGCCTGGTTGCGGGGAGTATCCGCCGGCAATCGGTTTACCGGAGAAATCGTTATAAGGCTGGCCCAGCATAGGCATCCCCCAGGTAGAGCCATTAAGACCCATACGCACGGCGCCGGTACCGGGAACGATGTTGTTACCATTGCCCACCAGGTAGCCGTTACCACCTTCGCCGTATACATTCTGATAGGCGGGGAACTCGGCAATGGAATTTACTACCGTGTTCTGGTTAACAGCGATACCGAGGTTGCTGTCGTTGATCTTTCCTTTTTTAGTGACTACGAGGATAGCGCCGTTGGCTGCACGGGAACCATACAAGGCGGCGGCATTCGGACCTTGCAGTACCTGGATGGATTCGATATCGTCCGGGTTCAGATCGGCCGCACCGTTACCAAAGTCGAGGTTATCCCTGCCATCGCCCATATCGTTGTTGATGGGCACCCCGTCTACCACCCATAAAGGCTGGTTATTCTGGGTCATGGAGTTTTCACCACGCAGAATGAGGCGGCTGGAAGATCCCGGCTGCCCCGTACTCGTGACCTGTAAACCGGCCACTTTTCCGGCGAGACCATTCACGATGTTGAGGTCTCTGGCCTCCGTGAGGTTTTCCGGATTTACCGCCTGGGTGGCATAGCCTACAGATTTGGCCTGCCTGTTAAGACCCAGGGCGCCTGCCACCACTACGTTCTTTAAATTAATGGCAGAAGGACTCAGGGAAAACTGTACCGATGTTTGCCCGTTGATGGTAATTTCTTTTGTTTCATAACCTGTCATGGTGGCCCGGAGGATAATCCCTTTCGGAGCGCCTACATAAATGGAAAAGGTACCGTCATCGCTGGTAGCTACCCCGTTGCGGGTGTCTTTTACCATGATGCTGACCCCAGGTAGCGGATTGTTTTTTTCATCCGTGGCTTTCCCCCTGATAAGGGTTCGCTGAGCCATTGCCTGTGAAAAACAGAGCAAGAGCAAGACTGGCAAGCAGAATCTCATAATTGATTGATAATTAATGGTTTAAAATATACAGACCCGTGGAATTAATTTCAGTAGAACGGAATTATGCTGATAGTACATGTAGGAAAGGGAACTTTCAGGTTCGTGGAATCTAATAACATAACGTGTTTACTGAAAAAAAAGCTTGATTGATAAATTATACTGCAAATCAATGCGCTACACGCTAATGAATCCATTAACGAACGCATTAATGCCGTATTAATCCTCATTTTTTTTTAAAAAAAGGGTCAGGCGATAATTTCCTGGAAGTTTATATGGAAGGTTTCACCGTACATGTGGCGATAGTCTTTACTGAATTTTTCATAAACAGATTTGGCAATGGAGGGTCTGCCCTGTTGAATCAGGTATTTACATTTTGTACGGAGTGCTTCTTCATGGATCGGGTCAAAAATGAAAATGGCATTGGCGATCTCGATAAATATTTCGGGAGATGTGGTGGGCGGTAATCCGTTCATTTCCATAAGCAACACATCGAGTGCTTTGGAAGAGATATCAGACTTGATATCTTCGAGCCAGGAATAATCGGTACGGAACAAAAAGGTACCTTCTTTGACTATTTTTAATAAAGCGAGTACCCGTTGCATTCCCGGTGTACCATTTTTTACCAGGGTGCTGAACTCGGCCAGGTCTACCCAGAGAAGCGACGGATCATAGGTCATCTTCCAGCGGCCTTCCTCCCGGAGAATTATCCCACTGCCCAACTTTTCAAGTATCGCTTTCAGCTTTACCATGTTAACAGAGCGGTTGTTCCGGGCATCGCGTTCCGACTTGTCATGCCAGAGGATCTCATAGAGTTTTTCCGAAGAGATGCCCTTGCCCGACCAGGCCGTATGAATCACAATCAGGAGGAGCATTTCCTTTAACAGGGGTGAAAACAGGTGGGTTAAAGCGTTCTTATCTTTATCCAGCACCTGGAACTCACCGAACAGCAGCAGCGAGGCGCGGTCCGGCATCACTTCTTCCTTCAAAGGCGTTTCCGGCTCCTTTGTCGGTGCTTTCTCCGGCACGTCTTCTACTTGCGCAGGTACGGGTGGCGCCACTACTGCCACCACCGGCGGCTGCTTAGCCGGACGTCTATATAAATAATAGATAACAGGTACTATAATAATGATCGCTCCCAGGAGCCATACCCACCAGGGGATATTTGCTCCGGCCGTATTACCTCCCGCCGACAGCGAGAGCTGTCCTGGTGGAAATGCCAGTGTATAGATACGGATCTCCGTGCCCTTGTCGCGGTCCACGATCTGGGTAATCGCCAGCAGCTGGTGGCTGCGGGCACAATAGTAGAGATCAGCCGCAGAGCGGTTATCCAGAAAAGCATACGGAATGGTATCTCCCGCCAGCTGGAACTCCGGGTTCGACAACGATCCTTTGATCAGCTGTAAACGCGACCGGAACCGGTCGTTCGGAAAAGTGAGTGCATAATAACTATGGTCGGAACTATCGATCACCATACTGGAGGCAAATACAAAAGGCTCTGCCGGCTCTGGTAAACTGTAGAGTTTCTTTATAGAGTTATTCTTTACATCGAACTGCAACAGGTCATAATAATACCGTGGGTTGAGCATCTGCTCCCCGTTATCGCTGCCGTACCCACCCAGCAGGTAGGCGGTATCCCCGCCTGGTGTAGTACCCAGGGCCGACAGGTATCTTGGTTTGTAATCATTCTGTTGTACCTGCACCGCTTCCCACTTCCGGGTGCCGAAAGAAAACCGCTGTACCAGGTTCTTATATTTCAACTGACCATACCCTCCCAGCACATACAAGGCATTCTCACTGTTACGGATAAACTTATTCGTCTGCCAAAACTGTGTAATATCGACGGAGTCGAACGGCATATCCCAGCTGTGGCTACCACGCTGCCAGGCGGCCAGCTCTTTCTGGTCGATATGTACACTGTATAACGTACGGTCGACCGGGTTATACACCGACTGAAAACCGGGTGACAAATACACCGGCCGGCTTAAGGCTTCCGCCCTCAGCGACCTGTCGCGCAGCAGGAAATGATGGATGCTGTCGGCCCCCGCCATATATACTTCTTCCTCCAGCGGGTCAAAGGCATAGCTCCCATTGCCCTTCACGGTGAGTGTTTGCAGCAGCTGCCATTGCTGATGCAATGGCGTGGCCCAAACCGGGTTACTCACGGTGGCTACCCGGTGACGGATGCTGTCCATCGCATTTTCCCCGGCCACTTCATTCAGCGGCCAGAAACCCTCCATCTTCTTATCTTTATATAAGGCGATCCCTTTTACCTGCATGGGGGGCACATCGCTGGTTTTGAAGTTATGCAGCTGAGAGGCCCCGAAAAAGATCCGGAAGCACTGGTCTTTCAACACAATCTTTTTGCTGCCACAATCTTTCCCGTTAATACTTAACCCCAGCATCTGCTGGTCATAATTCAGGGCACAGGTATTCCAGTGGTGAAACAAATCGGTACTATCCAGCTGAAAGTCAAGCTGGGCATATACATCTCCCACAATGACGCTGAATTTCCGGTCGCGGTGATTATAAATCAGGTCAATATTCTGGTTATGATTATTGATAAACCGCACCAGGTAGCCGTAATACACGCTCCGGTCCGGGAAAAAGGTAAAATCGAATGACAGCCCGAAATTTCCATCCAGGCAAAGCGGTTCGTTATTATTCAATACCAAAGAGGTTCTTTTCTCCTGTACCTGGTCGTAGGAAGAGAAAACTAAACCTTGTGATTTTACAGGTGAGCTAAAACCTGCGAGTAACACCCCTAAAAATAACAGGGCTTTATAGGCGCACATATTCATGGTGGAACACTAAAGGGCAATCGATCTGGTAAATTTATTGTACTAGAACCGGCTCGTATGCGTATTCTGGTTGTTTATTGAGCGGGAAGATAAGTTGTTTTGGGAAAATTTGGGAGAAAAAAAGGGTCAGGTGCGAATGGGGGCGATGTAAAATTGTTCACCGGCGTTAAAGTCCGGTTTGTGGGAAGCTAGTATTCCGGATTATCTGTACCTTTCATATACTGATAACTTTAGTCAGTTACCATACCCGTATCAGATACTTTTCCCCCATAGATAACCTGTAATTAATAGATACGGATTATCCACGACTCAACCCTGGCTTATGTATATGTTATAGGCAAGTGAACCTAGCATTACACTAGCACTCCATTAGCATTCAATTAGCACTCCATAAGTGTCTAAACAGTGTATACATTTCTCTCATCCTATTTCTGCCCCACCCTCCAAAAAAGTTAATTTCCTATCACCATCAAATACTTTTCACCCTTATCTTAGCACCTGTTACCCGTATTATTCATTCAACCAACATCGTGAATCAAAACCTGTAATCTAAACGCGCGCTTAATTATTTCAACCAAAAAATAAAAAACCCGAACATGAGAAAACCGCTACGGCTACTCGCGATACTATCGCTGGTACTGCTATTGTTGCCCGACATTTCCTATGCACAGGATCAAAAACCCATTACCGGCCTGGTGCTGGCCGACGATGGTAATCCACTGCCCGGCGTCACCGTCAGGATCAAAGGCAGCAACCGCAATGCACAAACCGATGCTACCGGCCATTACCGCATCCTCGTCAGCCCCGGTGATGTACTGGAATTCTCTTTCATCGGCTATGAAAGCAGAAGCATTCCCACCGGAAACAGCCCGAACATCGATGTAAAAATGCTGACAACCTCCAGCGCTTTGGAACAGGTGATTGTAACAGGGATGGGCATCAAAAAAGAGAAAAAAGCACTGGGGTATTCGGTGCAGGATATCAAGTCTGCCGAACTCCTCAAAAACAAAGATCCCAACCTGGTCAATTCGCTCAACGGCAAAATTGCAGGATTAAACATCACCAATTCCGGCGGCGCTCCCGGTGCCTCGGCTTCCATCATCATTCGTGGCGGTACTTCCCTTGAAGGAAACAACCAACCGCTGTTTATCATCGACGGTATGCCTATGGACAATTCCACCGGACAGGGCGACAACAGCGCATTCGATGGCTCCATCAACCAGAGCACGACCTACAGCAACCGCGCGATGGATATTAACCCGGAGGATATTGAATCTATTTCTGTTCTGAAAGGACCTGCTGCGGCGGCATTGTACGGTCTCCGCGCTGCCGCCGGCGCTATTGTGATCACTACAAAGAAAGGAACCGCTGGTAGTGTAACCGGCTCCGTTAGCAGCCGCTATATCACCAACTGGGTGAACCGGTTGCCCAAACAGCAAGGCATCTATAAACAAGGCTCCAGCTATAACGGCACGTTTACCGACCAAACGGCCATGTCATGGGGAAAGCAATTTGAGCCCGGTGAAAAGATCTATGATAACATGAAAGACTTCTTCCAGACAGCCAACGCCTTTGATAATAGTTTCACCATTTCAGGCGGCACGCCCAATAGTAATTTCTATCTCTCCGGCTCTAACCTGAACCAGTCCGGCGTCGTACCTTCTACCGATTACAACCGCACCACCGTACGATTTAACGGCGAACAGAAAATCGGCATTTTCACCTTTGGTGTGAATGCTACCTACGCCCGCAGCGAAACGCAGAAAACGCTGACCGGCATTGGCCTGTGGGCATCCGGCGGTTCCGGGTACATGGAAAGTATAGTGGCCTGGCCCCGCAACGATGATATGAAAGTATGGCTGAATCCTGATGGCACCAAACACCGGCTTCTCCCCAATATCCCACTGGATACGGATGTAGACAATCCCTACTGGATCATCAACCGGAACCCGCAGTCGGATAAAACAACACGGTTTATCGGATCGGCCTATGCCAATATAAAAATTACCAGCTGGTTCGATGCTACTTACCGCCTGGGCATCGACAACTACTACACACAATTGCGGAACTTAATTTCTCCGGGCTCCAGTGTGAAAGAAGGCTGGCAAAACGGGATGCTCTCGGAAACAGACCGGAATTACAATTATGTCAATTCCAACCTGATGCTGAACTTTCACAAAACAATTCATAAAGACTGGGATGCCAGTCTGCTGTTGGGTACTACTACGGAAGATACCTATACAAAGTCTAATTCAGCGCGGGCAGAAAACTTCACGATACCTACTTTTATCAGCATTAACAATGCTGCCAAGGAAAACCAATACATCAGCCAGGGTATCTCACGCAGACGCCTGGCAGGCTTCTATGGCGATCTGCGCCTGTCGTACAAGAACATCGTTTTCCTGAGTGCTACCGGTCGTAACGATATCGCCTCCACCCTGCCACCTGAGAACCAATCCTTCTTCTACCCTTCTGTGAGCGGCAGCCTGGTATTTACAGAACTGATCCCGAAAAATAATATCCTGAGCTTTGGTAAGCTGCGCGCCTCCTGGGCACAGGTGGGTAAAGATGCACCTACCTACCAGACCAACACTTACCTGTTTGGTCCGGAACTGACTATTGGCGGCGGTTTCCGCAACTACTGGTCCAGAGGCAACGATCATCTTAAACCGGAAACCACTACTTCCACTGAGTTTGGTACCGAAATGCGTTTCCTCAACGGCCGCCTCGGATTTGATTTTACGTGGTATAAAACCATCAGCCGTGATCAGATCCTGACACCCCGCGTGAGTAACGCTACCGGCTATATTCTCAGTTCTGTGAACACCGGTACCATTGAAAACAAAGGGATGGAATTCACCATCACCGCAACACCCATCAAGAAAAAAGATTTCAGCTGGGATATTATGCTGAATGCCTCTCATAACAAAGGAATCGTAAAATCCCTCCCGGGTACGTTGCCCATTTTGTATGTAACCGACGTGCATCTCGCAGTAGGACAGGCCGCATCCTTTGATGGCGGCGTATTCATGGGCATCAGCGGTTCGGTATGGCAGAAGGATGAAAACGGCAACCTGCTGCTCGACTGGAACACCGGTTACCCGATCACCTCCAACTCGCTGACTACGTATATAGGTAACCGTGAGCCCGATTTCCTGGGTGGCTTAAACAACAGTTTCAGCTACAAAAGATTCAATTTTTCTTTTCTCTGGGATTTCCGGTCAGGGGGAGATGTGTTTAACGGTACCGACTATCTGCTCACCTCCTATGGCCTGAGCCAGCGGACCGCTGACAGGAACACCGAAATTACATTTACCGGCGTGGCGAAAAATCCGGCCACTGCGAAGTTTGAACCGGTGACTAAAACGGTCAGCGCATCCGAAAAATACTACCGCGATGTATATGTAAAGAATGCGCCTTTCTTCCTGGAGAAAGTAAACTGGATGCGGCTGCGCTCCGTGTCGCTATCCTGGTCGCTTCCACGCCCCTGGTTTAACAGCGCCCGCTGGCTGAAAGACGCCACCATTACTGCTACCGGTACCAACCTGCTGTTGTTTACCAATTACTCCGGGATGGACCCGGAAACCAGCAGCGCCGGCGCCGGCGTACTCGGCTCCGGATCTTCCGGCATCGATTATTGCGGCGTGCCTGCCACCGCAGGATTTGCCATTGGTTTAAATCTCAAATTCTAAACGTACGGACCATGAAAAAGATATATTTTATTATCAGCCTGTCTTTTGTGTTAAGTTCCTGTAAGAAATGGGTAGACATCAACAACAATCCGAATAGCGCCAATTCAGGCGTACCCACTGCCGAGCAACGGCTGCCACCACTCATTGCCCAGTTCTGTGATGCCTATGAAAGCACTGGTACCCGTACGGCTTACCTGTCTCAGCAACTGGCTACCACCTACGCCAGCGGTGGTAATAATTATAACCTCACCGCATGGCTGTCCAACAGCGGCAACATCGCGTGGCCCTGGCAATGCTGGTATGTAAATGCCGCCGTAAACATTACGCCGCTGATGACCGCTGCAGAAAAAGTGCAGGCCTGGCATTATATCGGCGTCGCCAAAATCATGAAGGCATGGGGATTTGGTACCCTCGCCGATGTATATGGTATGATGCCCTATGATCAGTTTGATGATCCGGCCACCATCACGCCCAGATTTGACCAGGCCTCCTATATCCAGGAAAAAGTACTGGCGCTGCTGGATGAAGCGATCATTGATCTCCAGAAAACACAGGGACCTACTGCCCCGGCACTGGCCAAAGGCGATATTCTCAACAATGGCAGCACCGACAACTGGATCCGGCTGGCCTATGGCCTCAAGGCACGATGGCTGAATCATACTTCCGCACTGCCCGGCTTTAATCCGCAAACGGTACTGGACGCCGCTTCCAAAGGGGCACAGTCGAAAGCCCAAAGTTCCGTGATGCAATACGTGGATGAAGGGCCGCTGGTTACCTCCGCTGCTAAAGAAGCGCTGCAATACACGAATACCTCCACTACCGCCAGGATCACAAAGCTATACCTCGATTACCTGACCAATAACTACACCGGCGCTCCTACCGGCGCCGCCAATATGGAAGATCCGAGAGTAGACCTGCTGATTCCCAGTATGGCCGACCGGAACGGTGTGCTGCATCGTACCAAAGGTGTAGACATGGCTTCCGGCATCACCAATACCGGCCCGGTAGCCTACACCTACAATGCAGCGGCCAACAGCTTCTCCAGCCCTGATTCGGTCTATGTAGTGATGCGTAAAACACCGTATGCACCTACGGATAAAGACCGGATACAATCTACCGGTACCTGGTACACCCGCAGAGGCGGTAAAGGCCTGCTGTTTACCAACGCAGAACTACGTTTTATTGAAGCAGAGATCCTGTTTAACCAACATAAAAATAACGAGGCGCTTACGGCGTATAAGGCAGGCATCCGCGCACACATGGAGCATATGGATATTGCAGCCGGCAAGATAGATGCATTCCTGAACAGCACTTCGGTGGTGCAACAGCCGGCATTGCTGACGCTGAGCCACATCATGATCCAGAAGTATATCGCCTTGTCTTATTCTCCCGAATTATGGGCAGACCTCCGCCGGTTGAATTACTGCACCGACGGCGCCGGTAATTATAATGAAGTAGCCGGCATTTACAAAGGATTCAAACGCCCCGCCCATGTAAACAATCTCTATTACCCGGCTCAAACCGACTGGCCACGCCGGTTTGCGGTAGCCAGTTACGAGATCAATTACAACAGTGGCCAGGTACTGAGCGCGGAGCCTAATGCAGGCAGTCCCACGTATCTCAGTCAACCCGTGTGGTGGAATAAAAAACAGTAACAAAAAAACAGCCCTGGCAGATGCTATCTCCCAGGGCTGTTTTATATTTCCGGCAAAAATTTATGCTGCTTTGGCAACCACTGCTTTAGCTCCAAAACGCCGCTCCTGCAACAGGTCGTATTCCTTTACATAATCCGGATGCTCTGTACCCATCAGGCGATCCCAGACCCGGAAATACAAACCATAGTTACCCCTGAATTTCTTGTGATGCAGGTTATGATGTACGGAGGTATTGAAAAATTCAAACCCCCAGCTGTAACGGAACCACTTTGGCATTAACTCGTAACCCAGGTGTCCGTACACGTTAATAATAAATCCTGATATCGTGAACAACAGTACGGTAAGCGGATGCAGCGGCATCACACAAGTAATCACTACCAGTACCATTCCCTCTGCCACCGCTTCCAGCACATGAAAACTATAGGAACTCCAGGGAGAAGGATTCGTGCTCTGGTGATGTACCAGGTGCGTCCGTTTAAACAATGCCTTATGATGCAATACCCGGTGCATCCAGTAAAAATAGGTGTCATGCACCACCAGGCTCAATACCAGGCTCACACCGATGTACCACAGCGGGAAATCGTCAATATTGGCGTAGATCTGCGTGTACTGGCGGATAGGCGTAAACAGCAACACGATCGTGATCACGGTAAATACCAGCGTACTTTGCATGGAATACCAGATCTCCCGGAGGAAATCCTTTTTCGACGCCTCTTTCAGCTGGATTTTGAAGCGGTTAAACCGCACCGGCATCAGCAAATAAAATAACGCAAAAGGAATGCCTGCCAGCAAAAAATAACGGAGGGCAGACATGCTGAAGATCTTCACCCCAGCTTCAATCATCGGTTCCATAGCCTTGAGAATTTGTATGCTCAAAATTAGGGGAGCGCTATGGCTGAAGTGGTTAACAAAAGATAATTTCGTGTATTAACAAAGGTTAATTTCATCCCTTTCCCTTATCCAGCATCCTTTTCCGGATGCGGCTGAGCGACACCGGCGTAATGCCCAGCATCGAGGCAATGTACTTGTCGGGTACACGATTTACCAGGTCGAACCGCTCTGTGAGCAGGTTACGGTACCGCTCTTCCGGCGATAGGGTAACAAAAGCTTCCATGATATTCAGCGACTCGGACAACATCCGCATCAGGAAGAAATTCCGCAGTGGCTCGTATTCCGGATGTGTTTTCAGCACTTCTTCCAGTACATCGTAATCTATTTCCATCAGGCTTACCGGTTCCAATGCCCGGTAAATAAAGCGGGAAGGCTTCCGGTGAATAATGGTATCGTGGGAGGCGATGAACTGTTTTTCCCAACGCAGAAACAACGTAGCTTCATCTCCGTTATGCTTGATGATGTAAGCCCGCATAATACCTTGCTCAATAAACGCCAGCCGTCGTTCAGTATCTCCCTCCCGGATATAGGTTTCATTGGCTTCCAGTTTCCGCTGCCGGGTCATGGCAAATAAAGGAGCAGTATCCGCAGGCAACACGCCTGCCAGGTCAAAAAGTAATTGTTGTAATGTTGTAATCGATGCACTCATATCGTCCAATGCCAGTAAGGGCGGACCGCTAATGTAAGGCTAATTATTTATTTGTGCCAGCAGGGAAGCACATTATCACCGTTTATTTACTATCTTAACTTATACAAAACACTATTTGCCATGACTACAAAAGAAACCTTTTTCCTTCACGGAGAAAACCTGCTCAAAAAAATAAAGGAATTGATCGCAGAAGGTAATATCCGCAAAATCACGATCTCCGAAAAAGACGGAAAAGAACTGATGAGCTTTCCGCTGACCTTCGGTGTAGTGGGCGTGATTGTGGCCCCGATACTCGCCGCAGTAGGCGCAGTAGCAGCTCTTATCGGCGAATGCAGTATTACCGTGGAAAGAGAGGAAACACCCAAAGATGATAAGAAGCCGGACGCGCATACGCTGTAAAACAGTGGCGTTAATCCCCCTCCGCTTCTTCTTTGCCGGGGGAAGTATCTGTTTTGATATGTATCTCCTGCTGCGGGAAAGGTATGGTGATCTGCTCTTTTTTAAAGACCTGGAATATCTCCGAAATGAGATCACTTTTTACAATAAGCGACTCGTTGATATCCCTGTTCCAGTAAATTAATTCTATCTCGATGGAACTATCCCCGAATGCGGTGAAGAATACGGCAGGTGCAGGAGAAGTAAGAATTCTTTCATCTTTTTTTAAGATGTCCTGGAGCAACCCCCTGGCCCGATCAATATCCGTTTCATAGGCCACTCCCACTGTCAGGTGACTGCGCCGCAGATTATGCCCCATGGTCCAGTTGGTGAGTTGCTGACTCAGCAGATCCCCGTTGGGAATGATCAGGTTGGCACCCTCCGAGCTTTTTACCACACTGCTTCTGAATCCGATCGATTTTACCGTGGCGAATTTCCCGTTGAGTTCTATGATGTCGCCCACATTTACCGGTTTTTCGAAAGAGATGATCAACCCGCTCACAAGATTATTAACCAAACCCTGCAAACCAAGGCCTACTCCCACACCAAGTGCACCCAGCACAATGGCAAACTTGTCCATAGGAATACCGGCAGCTGCAAACGCCAGGATAACACCCACGGTGATGATAAATATCCGGATCACCAGCAGCCAGCTTCCAATGGAGAAGCCTTTGCTGCGCTTACCGGCAGCAATCGTATGATCCTGCTCCGTGGCAAAGTAAGACACCAGCCGCGACAACATCAGGGAACAGAATAATACAAAAATAAAAATGAGCAAACCTGTGATAGAATAATTATAGTCGCCCAGGGATCGCTCCGCAGTAATAAACGTATTCACCGACGCCGCGTAGCCCCTGAGATGATAAAAGTTCCGGGCTACAATCAGCAACCAGCCAACGGTCAACGCTACATAAAAAATGCCCGGGGCCTGCGGCCCCACCCGCTGAAAATTCAGGTAAAACAGCTGCCTGCTGGGTGTTTTATAAACACCGGAGGCGAGTACCAGTCCTTCGTTGATCAGGCGGATCACCCACAAAAAAACCACGCCTACGGTTAAACTGATATAGCCGCTGATCATCAGCGATTTGGCCACGTTAAAGCGTCCCATCAGATTCAGGAAAGAGGAACAGACTTCAAACACCAGGAAAATGATAATGAAATAAAGGATCTTTTTTTCCTTCAGTTCCGTTCTGTTTTTATTCAGTAGCAAGGCAGTCAGGTACCCGCATCCTCCCAGAGAAATAAGCAGCATCAGGTACCGTTCCGGCCGGGAAACCTGCAGGATCATATTATCGACACCGGCCAACAGGAATAATGCTGTTGTCACTATCCAGAACCTTTGCCAGTAGGCGCTGATAAATCCCTTGAAGATAAAGCCAAGACTGATCGCCGCCATCAGCCACAGCGCAAAACTGAAGATAAAGGGCGGCGACGCAAACAGAAACTGGAAGATGGATAAGGTGAGTACAACAGCCGTAGCAAACGGATGAACAATCACCAGGTTATCTGCTCTGGCATCTGTCACATCGTGTTGTCGCTGCACCTGTTTTTTTAAAGAACGTAGAAAATACCAGGAGCCCATCAGTAGCAGGAACACCAGGAAGAGCCGGATCACATGATCTTCTACATAAAAGCGCAGCAGGATCATTTCCTTGGCGAAAGAGAACCGGATAATATCTGACAGTGGCCGCGACAATACCGGGTGAGCCCAGAGATAGGGAAATTCCTTTTCGAAAGACTGCCTGGCAAGATGACCACTGTAAATATCAATATCTTCCCTGACTGCACTGATATCAAATAACAGGTAATCTGTTTTCAACTGCTGTTCTTCTACCAACGTAACCGCTTTGTCCAGCGCACTGTCGATCGGGTTTACTTCCCTGGCTGCCAGATAGAGCCGCCTGATCTGCTTCATCGCGCTCGCTGAGTCTGCCGGAAAAACAAACAGCGACGGGTCACTGGAAACAGAGTCAATCTGCATGCGCAGGGCAGTTACCTTTGCGGCATAGATCTGCAATGCTTTTTTCTGATCTGTGATACGTGCATACAGTTCATTTACAATAGCCGCAGATACCTCCAGGTTCCGTTGTGTCTGGCTACTCCCCTTATTCACTAAAATGCCGTCTTTAACGGTTTCCAGTGACCGCTTTGCATCCACCCTCGACTGATCGAAGGAAACAGTGTCTATCCCTCTCTTAAGCAGTATTTTCGTCTGCTGGCTGAGACTCCTGATGCGTTCCAGGACAGCACGCTGGCGATTGCCCGTTTTTTCTTCTTCATATTTCTGCACACTTTTAACGGATTCGGCAGCGCCCATTTCTCTCAGGGTTGTTACGATATCACGCCTGGGAGTACGTGTAGTATCTGTCTGCGCAAAAAGCGCGGCCGGCAGGGCGATAATAAATAACAACAGTAAATTTCTCATCCGTGCTACATTCATGTAAAAACTATAGTGGCTTAGGTTTTCTTTCTATGCGTGATGAATCTCCTATTTTATTGCCGGTTGTTGCCAGTCGAGCTGCAATGTTTTACTGGTCCATGTTCTGATGCGGTAACACAGTTCCGGGTTACCTTCCAGGTGTGTACCATAAGACGGGATCATACTTTGCAGCTTTTCCTTCCATGCGCCGTTGATTTTATCGGGGAAACAGGTTTTCAGAAGATCCAGCATAATAGACACTGCTGTAGATGCGCCGGGGGAAGCGCCCAGTAAAGCAGCAATAGTGCCGTCGCTACCGGCTACCACTTCCGTTCCGAAACGCAGGGTACCTCCTTTCTCCGGATCGTTATAAATCACCTGTACCCGCTGCCCGGCCTTTTGCAGTTCCCAGTCTTCCCCCCTGGCATTCGGGTAAAACACCTGCAACGCAGCAATCCGGTCGTCAAATGATAAATTCAATTGTTCCAGCAGGTATTTTTCAAGGCTGGCATTTTCCAGGCCCACCCGCATCAGGGGAACTATATTCCAGTATTTCACTGACTCCAGTAAGTCCCAGTAAGATCCTTCTTTTAAAAATTTGGTGGAAAAGGTGGCAAACGGGCCGAACAAAATGGCTTTTTCGCCGTCAATAATCCGGGTGTCGAGATGCGGAACACTCATTGGCGGAGCCCCTACGGATGCCTGCCCATATACTTTAGCGTGGTGCCGGTTCACGATTTCCGGCTTTTTGCAAACGAGCCATTCTCCTCCTACCGGAAAACCACCATACTCCCTGCCTTCCGGGATGCCGGATTTCTGCAGCAGTTGAAGGGAGCCGCCACCGGCGCCTATAAATACAAAATCTGCGGTAACATGGAAGGTCTCCTTCGTCAGCAGATTTTCTATCTTCACTTCCCATTTACCATCTCTTAACTGCTCCAGGGTTTTCACCTCATGCTCCAAATGCAGTTTAAAATTATGTTGTTGCTGCAGTTCATGAACCAGGTCTCTTGTTAAGGTGCCATAATTTACATCGGTACCCAGTTCCATGTGGGTAGCAGCGGTTTTCTCTGCCTGTTCCCGCCCTTCCATCACCAGCGGGATCCATTCCTGTATTACCGCGGGATCATCAGAATACTGCATGCCCTGGTACAGTTCATATTGTTGCAGGGCTTCAAATCTTTTGCGCAGGTAAGCAACATCATTATCACCATGCACAAAGCTCATATGCGGGGTGCTCCGGATAAAGCCTGCGGGGTCCTGCAGCTGTCCCTGTTCTACCAGGTACGACCAGAACTGTTTCGACACCTCGAACTGCTCAATAATATGAATCGCCTTGCTGGTATCGATGCTCCCGTCTTCCCGTTCGGGGGTATAGTTCAGTTCACACAATGCAGAGTGACCGGTACCTGCGTTGTTCCATGCATCAGAACTTTCCCCGGCTACTTTGCCAAGGCGTTCATAAATATGGACCGTGTATGCCGGTGAAAGGTGTTTAAACAAGGTGGCCAGTGTAGCACTCATGATACCTGCTCCTATCAGTAAAACGTCTGTATGTAATATTTGCTTTTCCATATGTATCCTGTATGATAACTAAATACAATAATTGCGGCCAATTTGTTAAACAACCGGGCTCTTTAATTATGAAGAACTACTAATATAAGCACTTTCATCCATAACATTTTTTTTACTGGTATCATACTGGTTTCTCAAGCCAACTCAACGCCGTTCATTTTGTTCATATTGAGAATTGTAATTCATTTTAGCACTTTGCATTCTCACTCTGGTAGGAATCGTTATTATAATTAATTTTCTCCCGCAAAGAAACATAAAAACCTCAACCGTTGATCTCATTTATCGTATAAAAGCCTGATGTATCCGAACCAAGATCCTGCTAAACACTTCTACACTTTTGATGCATTCCGTGGAATTGCCTCTATAATTGTTGTACTATATCATTGGCAACTGTTTTATTATGCCAACGATGTTTTTGTATTGGGCCAATATGATAAAACAGCATTGCCTTTCTATCATTACCTGGCCGTTTTTTATAATGATGGTATGGTAGCGGTTGATATCTTCTTCCTGTTGTCAGGCTTTATTTTCTTCTGGTTATATTCAGAAAGGGTGGCTTCCGGAAAAATGAAATTCCGGCAATTTTTCACCTACCGGCTAAGCCGGCTGTACCCCATCCATTTCGTCACCCTGCTGATCGTGACCATGCTGCAATGGATGATGGTAAAGAATGTGGGACATACCTTTATTATACAGTATAATGATGCATATCATTTTATACTCAATGTATTCCTCATGCAAAACTGGGGACTGGAAAAGGGTGCTTCATTCAACGGTCCTTCCTGGTCTATCTCTGTAGAAGTATTTCTCTATTTTCTGTTCTTTATTATCTGCTATCTGAAGCTGCAGCGAAAGAAATGGCTGCTATTTCTGATGATCCCCGCAGGCGTATTTCTCCAGTCGTTTACCCTGCTCATCGGCAAAGGGATGTACTCTTTTTTCCTGGGCGCCTTGGTATACTACCTGTACGTATGGATGACAAAAGAAAACAGGATCAGGAAATACCTTCCTGCACTTACTACTATTACGATACTGTTGTGGGCCATGATACTGGCGGAATACCATTTTTCCTATATACAGGGGCTGTGGACCCAGATAGTCCACCAATGGCTGCCTGGAAAAAATGAAGAGTTTATTACTGTTACATTCGGACAAATACGTAATTTCTTTTTCCGTAGTACCGTGTCTCCCTGTACGATTCTTTCGCTGGCGCTCTGGGAAACAAAGCGCGACCTGATTTCTAAAAAATGGGCCTTGCTGGGTAACTGCAGTTACGCCATTTACCTGATTCACTTTCCGTTACAGATCATTTTTGTATTGACGGTTGATACGTTCCACATCAGCCGGTACGTATTAAGATCGCCATATACAATGATGCTGTTCTTTGCACTGTTGCTGCCGCTGAGTTTACTTACTTATTACTATTTCGAATTGCCGGCGCAGGAAAAAATCAGGGACTGGTTTTATAAACGTTATAAAAGGCGCACCAGCATCGCCACAGTGAATGTGACAACATAACAACGCATGATCACCCAAACAGCAAACGTCTTGTTCTTTTTTCAGATACCGAAAATTTTCGTAGCAATTGGTTGACGCCACTATGCTACCCCGGAAGTATTGCTTTTTCACGTCATACCCGATTGACAATTATTAAGTATGGGATTCAAATCTATTTTACCATTTATGATGGTATTGTTGCTATTTACCAGTTGCGCCAACACGCGCAAGCTGACCTATTTTAACGACATCGCCGCTGTCAGGGGAGCTGATTCCCTGGGCAGGCTGCAGCAACTTAAAATACAGCCAGGCGACATTCTGCAGGTCACCATTACCACCATGGATAAAGAGGTGTCACAGATCTTCAGCCCTGCGCAGGTGAACGCTGCTGCTACCGGCGCCACCGGTATGGAACCGGGTTACCTGGTAGACAGCACGGGTTACATCTCCCTGCCGGTTATCGGTAAAATAAATGTAAAAGGGAGAACAACAGGGCAGATCAATGACCTTATTGCCACAGAGCTGGATAAAACCATCCGCAATGCCTATGTATCCACGCGGCTGGTCAATTTCAGGATCTCTGTGCTGGGGGATGTGGCCAGGCCCGGATCGTTCCGTATAGGCGCAGAAAGAGCCTCTATCCTGGATGCACTCAGTATGGCGGGCGACCTGAACGTAACTGCCAAAAGGGATGATATCATGATCATCCGGGAAGTGGACGGTATAAAAACATATGCTTCCGTTAATCTGAACGATAGTAAAACGTTATCCTCTCCCTACTACTATCTCAGCAACAACGACGTAATCTATGTAAAGCCCGGACCAGACAAAAAGTTCGCCACTTCGAAAACGATCCAATTTTTACCGGCTATCATCGGCGTGATTTCGCTCATTACTACCATTGTCATTTTAAACAAATGATCCGTAACGCTATGACTCAGCATAAAACAACCAACAACAAAAACACTGTCATCGACCTGAATGACCTGTTTCAGAAGCTTGTATTCCACTGGCCCCTCTATCTCATCGTGGTGATGGCGGCTGTAACCGGGGCTATGCTGTACATGAAATACAAACAACCGATCTATATGTCGGGCGCCAAACTCTACCTGAAAGACGAGAAAAAAGGCGGCGGTGAAGAAGCGGATGCACTCAAATCCCTCTCCCTGTTTAACAGCAGCAAAAACATAGAAAACGAAATGGAATTGCTGAAATCCCCTATCCTGGTGGAAAAAGCTATTCTGAGAAATAACTTCCATCTCCGCTACTACCGGAAAGGCGCCGTAAGCAAAGAAGAAATTTACACCCACCCCCCTTTAACTATCAGGGTACTGGGCGACAGCGCCGCAGTTGGTAACTACCTGCTGGATGTAACCCCGGAAAAAGGACTGCTCCAGGTAAAACAGATCAGCAAATCCGATGACGACGGTAAGTCTTTTACCGTAAAACCAGGAGAAACATTTACACTGGCCAAAGACCAGTTCATGATCAATTACGTTTCCCCCGAAGCCCTTGAAACCGGCGCCACTTACCGTATCCGCATAGACTCGGTCATGGAACTGGCGTACGACAAAATTGACGAAATAGGTACTGCCCTGGTGAACAGGGACGCCACCGTTGTATTTATTACCTACAAAGATCCCGTTGCAGAAAGAAGCGCCAATTTCCTGAATGCACTGCTGGATACTTACAACGACTACACATTAGACGATAAAAATAAAGTTTCTTTTAAAGCCGTTCATTTCCTGACAGTCCGCATTGATTCGTTAAAAGAAGAACTCGGACTGCTGGAAAAACAGGAGGAAAATTTCAAGATCCAACGTGGCATCACGGATATTGATGCAGGCTCTAAACTGGCGCTGGAACAGGTAAAAGAGGCCGATATCCGGCTTAATGAAGCGAACCTGCAACTGACGGTATTTGACCAGGTAGAAGACTACGTGAACAATCCTTCCAGCGGTTATCCCTTTGCCCCTGTTGGCAACGTGGATCAGACACTCACGTCGATGATCAACCGTTATGAGGAAGCACTGAAAGAGAAAAAACGGCTCTCCCTTACCCTGAAACCAAGCAGTGAGATCCTGCAGAATGTAGAATCGCAGATCACAGATACGCGCAATACCATCATGAACTATATTGCCGGGTACCGGAGAAACGCAGGCGTTGTACAGAAAGCGACACAGGAAAAAGTGAACCAGATACAAAGAAAAATAGCGACCATTCCTACCTCTGCCCGGGAATACATCAATATTAAAAGACAACAGGGAGTAAAGGAGAACCTGTATCTCTTCCTCCTGAAAAAGAAAGAAGAAGCCGCCGTAACCAATGCCAGCAATGTAACAGACAATAAAATCATTGCGCCGGCCTATGTCCCGGACTCCCCCATTGCTCCTAAAAAATCAATGGTATTTATTGGTTTTATTGCCGGAGCACTGGTGCTGACAAGCATTTACATCTACCTGAAATATTTCCTCAACCAACGGGTACTCAGTAAAAAAGAAATAGAGCAGGCATCTGACCTCCCGGTGATTGCAGAAATTTATCAGCAGGATACCAATGTGAAAGACCTTTCCCTGCATACCCGGTCGGTGCTCGTAGAACAGATATTCAGTATGCGCACCAACCTGAAGTTCCTGCTCACCGGGCAAACCGGCACCCCTACCATTCTCATCACCTCCAGTATGTCCGGCGAAGGCAAAACATTTTTGTCGGCCCACCTGGGAAATTCCCTGACCGTAGGTAATAAAAAGGTAGTACTGGTAGAACTGGATCTCAGAAAACCAAAGCTCTCGCAGTTCCTGGGGCTGGACCATAACAACGGCGTCACCAATTATATCATAGGTAATAAATCTATCGAAGAAATCATCAAAAAGGTGCCTGGCAATGACGACCTGTTCCTGGTTTCCTCCGGACCTATTCCACCTAATCCCATTGAACTTATAGAAGGACAACGGATGGCAGAACTCCTGGAGCAGCTGAAAGACTTATTTGATTATGTCGTGATCGATATGTCGCCCGTGGGTATTGTGTCTGATGCCCGCAGCATCGCACCGCATGTGGATTGTGCCTTGTTTGTGGTACGCTACAACTTCACGCCAAAATCCAAACTGATGATGGTGGCAGACAGCATCCGGCGGGGTTTCTTCCGGAAAACGGCGATCATATTCAATGGCATTGCACAGGATACTTTCTATCCATATTACTATTATGATCATTATTCTTATTCCGCCACCAAAGAACAGCAGAGAACCTGGTCGTCGCTGGCAAAAAAAATAAAACAAAGAATTGCATAAACTATTTGAAAATAGCGGTTGGTTACTGGTAGATAAACTGAGCAAGCTTTTTCCCGGTATCATTATATTGGCACTGATTGCCCGGCATCTGGGTCCTGAAGCATTCGGGATCTGGAACTATGCGCTGGCGCTTACTGCCATCATCGGCAATATGGCCACACTGGGTATGGAGCGGCTGGCGGTGAAAGAACTGATTGATCATGAGGAACAACAAAGCAGCATTGTGGCCACCATTATTTTCATGAGGATACTCGCCGGCATCGCCTGTATGCTGATCAGCATCGGCTTTGTATTCATTACCCGGAAAAACCAGCCGTTATACCTGTATTGTACCGTTTTCACCTCACTGATCATCATATTGCAGTCGTTCGATGTACTGGATTATTTCTACCAGGCGCGCAACAGTGTGAAGAAGGTCATCATTCCCAAGGTAACGGTCTTTATTATTTTTTGCCTGGTAAAACTAATGCTCATTTACTTTAATGCCGGTATGCCTGCTTTCCTGTGGGCGTCTGTTATTGAACTGGTGATCACCTACCTCATCGTGCTAACGGTATATGGCTATCAATATTCGTCCGGTATTTCTTCACGGATAGATCTGTCCCTGGCACAATCGCTGCTCCTGCAAAGCTGGCCGTTGATTCTTTCCAACCTGCTGGTCGTATTATTTATGAAAGTGGATCTCCTGCTGCTGGACCTGATGGGAAGTCCCGCAGAGCTGGGCGAATATGTAGGCGCCGCCAGGATTTCCGAATTATGGTATGCGGTACCTACGGTGGTAGCTGTGGCCATTTTACCTACGCTTATACAAAAGAAAAACAGTGACCGGGAAGCATACCTGCTGACGCTGGAAAAGTGGTTACGTCTTTCCTTCTGGCTGAGCATAGCCATCGGTGTGTTTGTAACATTTACCGCGTCCGTGATCATCCCTTTCCTGTACGGCCCTGGTTATGTGGATGCACCGCTGATCCTGATGATCCATATCTGGGCCAGCGCCCCTGTATTCCTGTGTATTGCCTTTGTGCAATACCTGTTTGTAGAAGGAAAATACAAAAGCTATTTATATGGTAACGCAGCAGGCTTACTGGTAAATGTGGGAGTAAACATAGTGCTGATCCCCCGCTATGGTGGCGTGGGTGCAGCTATCGCTACTGTTATATCATATAGTGCAGTATATGGCACACTGCTGTTATCCGATAAAAGTCAGCAGGGCTTCCTGCTATCAAAAAAAATGTTTCATCCTGGACTGATGCTGTCAGATGTACGCCAGGTTCATAGCAGTTTAAAAATTTTCGCAGGTAAAATGCTAACCATTCATCAAAAAACAACATAGCGCATGAGAAGATGGAGAAATATGGCGGCTAAAGTGGTCACCACCTTGTTTCCCCGCCTTAGTTACGGCGTGCGGGCTTACAGCTCCGAGGGAGAGGATCTTATTCTAAGACGGATATTTGATAAAAAAAGAAAGGGAGTTTATGTAGATGTCGGCGCACATCACCCATTCCGTGTGTCAAACACCTACCTGTTGTATAAACGGCAGTGGAGAGGCATCAACATAGATCCTATGCCGGGGTCCATGACGTTGTTCAAAAGGCACCGGCCCAAAGACATCAACCTGGAAATGGGGGTTTCGGCGGCGAAGCAACAACTCACCTATTTTATTTTCAATGAACCGGCGCTCAATACCTTCTCTCCCGAAAAGGTAAAAGAATATACGCAGGCGCCTCAATACCGGGTAATCCGTGAAAAAAAGATAGAGACCTGGCCACTGGCGGATATACTGGATCAGTACCTGGCAGGCGATGTACATATCGATTTCCTTACCGTAGATGCGGAAGGTCTTGATATGGAAGTGCTGCGCTCCAATAACTGGAAAAAATACCGTCCGGCTTATGTGCTGGCCGAATCACAACCTCTGGGGCTTACCCAGATCCATAACAGCGAGTTATGCCAGTTTATGGAGCAGGTAGGCTATAGCCTGTTTGCCAAAACCTATTACACTTACTTCTTTAAAAAAATGAATGACTAGATATGTCCACCGGTAAACTATATGTGCAATATGGCTGTGGACCATTTTCAGCACCCGCCGGCTGGAAAAACTTTGATGCGTCGCCCACCCTGCGGATGCAGCGGATTCCTTTGATCGGAAAATGGCTGAAAACAGGTATGCACGTATCCTTTCACCCCGATGTATTGCATGGCGATATCCTGAAAGGCTTGCCCGGTATTCCGGAAAACTCCTGCGATGGTGTTTACTGCTCGCATGTGCTGGAACACCTGTCGTACAAGGATTGCCTGCAGGCCATCCGGAATACGCACCATATCCTGAAACCAGGCGGATATTTCCGTTGTGTGCTGCCCGATCTGGCCGTTGCCGCCAGGAGATATATCGATAAACTGGCGTTGAACGATCCGAAAGCCAACACCGTGTTTATGGAAGAAACACTGCTGGGCAAGGAAGAGCGGGTACGTGGATTCAAACGGCTGGTACAACTGGCCTTGGGCAACAAGGAGCACCTGTACATGTGGGACAAGGTGTCGCTCGCCCACCAGCTGGCCGAAGCGGGGTTCAGCAACATCCGGAACTGCGGTTTCAACGACAGCAGCGATGAGATGTTCAGACTGGTAGAAGAAGAAATCAGATTTAATAACGCCGTTGCATTGGAGGCAACCAAATAATGTTACGTACACCTGTTTTATTCCTGATATTCAACCGGCCGGAGCAATCGCTCGCGGTGTTTGAACAGATCAGGCGTCAACAGCCGGAGCAGCTGTTTATCGCAGCAGACGGACCACGGGAAGATAAACCCGGTGAAGCGGCCCTGTGCGAGGCAACCAGGAAAGCGGTGATGGATCAGATAGACTGGTCATGTAGTGTACAAACCCTGTTCAGGTCCAGGAACCTCGGCTGCGGAAAGGCCGTCAGTTCTGCGATCGACTGGTTTTTCAGCCAGGTAACAGAAGGGATTATCCTGGAAGACGATTGCGTGCCGGATCACAGCTTCTTTCCTTTTTGCACCACGTTGCTGGCCAGGTACCGGTTTAACGACGATGTCATGCATATCAACGGGAGTAACTACCAGGGCGGTATCACACGTGGCGAAGGCTCCTATTATTTCTCCCGCTATGCACATGTATGGGGATGGGCCAGCTGGCGACGGGCCTGGAAACATTATGACTTTTCATTGCGCCGCTATGAAAACCTCTCCCGGGATGGCCTCAATACCTTCCTCCGCTCAGAATTACAGTCCATCTATAAAGGGCAGACAGATACCTGGGACATCCAGTGGTTTATGAGTATATGGTTCAAACAGGGTAAGGTGATCACGCCTAACGTTAGCCTGATCAGAAATATCGGTTTTGGCGAAGCGGCTACACACACGCATTCCACGCCGCGATGGTTTAAAAAAATACAGTACGGCACCGTCAGCAGCATCCGGCATCCGGCCAATATCCGTGTAGACGAGGCCGCAGACCGGTATTCCGCAAATACATTATACGGCGCCGGTGGAATGTACATCCGTTTTAAAAAGATCATAAAAAACAATGCCTTGTTATACAACCTATACAAACGTATTTCCTGAGTAATAAAAAAAGAATATGGACGAAATAGGATACAGTAGTTTTCAAAGCAGTAATATATTCGTGGAATGCTTCCGGGAAGGCATGCCACTGATCGTTACTATTATATTACTGTGCCTGTACTACCAGAAAAGAATATCCGTTATTGACACCCTGCTCTATGCTTTTGCTACAGAGGCATACACCATGATCATGATCGGCCCTACCTTTACCGCCACCTTTTTTATCGGCATTTTCTTCCTGGTAGAACAAACCCATCAACTGATCACCGGCCGGCAACAGATCAGGAGAGAGTACCTGTTGCTATTACTCCTGCCTTTCCTGTCGCAGGTAACCGTATTCCTGATCACACAACTGTATAAAGATCCCTTCGCCTACCCTGGCGGAAAGCTATACGCATTTTATACCAAACCACTTTATTTCTATATCAAGACTTACCTGCCATTTTTTGCCATCGGCGCCAAAATTGTGCAGGACAGGGAACAGCTGTCATTTGCTGCATTCACCGAAACGGTTAAAAAAATTGCACGTATATCCTGTGTGATTGCAGTGATCCAGATGGCCGCTCAATTTACCTTCCGAAGCCGGGAACTGAGCGAGTTCCTCGGATTGCAGGGGCGATATATGGTAGAGGAAATCAATGGCCCCATGGGTATCCGTGTACAGGCCTGGTTTTCTGAACCTAAAATATTCAGCGCATTTCTATCACTGGCTATTCCCCTGTTTGTAAAAGACCGGCAGTACAAAATGGCTTTCGTTTTACTCGTGATGGGACTGCTCACTTCCTCACAAACCTTCTGGGTAAATATGATGGCAGCAGGTGTATTGTTCTTTATTTTCCCCTGGCCTAAATCGGTACGATGGAAAACATTGAGCAGCTTCGGTTTCATTGTGGGTATATTCCTCATGGTGGCTGCATCGAAAGAATACTTTCTGAAACACTACATGGAAAACCGGAACGATCCTTTATATAAAACGCTTTTTGAAAGATCGGCCTACCGGTATGATAATGAAGTATGGAAAAAAGATAACATCATCATGGGAATTCCGCTGCAAAGGGATATGGAGTTACCGGTCGTGGATTTCCTGAGAGATGAACCCTACCTGCTGGTATCAGGGTACGGAGCAGGCAACAGTATTTTTATTCCGCCTTCTTACTTTTTCGGACAAATGAATTACCAGAACCACCTGGCCGGCATCGGCGGACAGAATCTTAATATGCGGTGGTTCTTTATTCTCGCCGAATTTGGTGGCGTGTCCCTGTTATTCTTTTTCCTGGTACTGACAAAAACAAACCCGGAAACCACGCCATTCCAGCGCAACTACCTGGCATTTGTCGTCATCTGTTTCTTTTTCAGCCAGATAGACCTGCTTTTTGTGATAGTGGCTTTACTCTGTGCATATGATCATGGACCCCTAAATGAAAGTGTATATGAACAAAGTGCGTAACCTGCTGAACGGTGTAAAATTCCGGATGCGCTTACTGTATCATTACCTGTTTAATCGTACAGTAAGAGCCAGGACATCCTGGCGGGAAATGAGATACCACCTGTTTTCACCCGGTATGTACGCGGTGGCCAGCCAGAAGGCCACCATCATCAGCAAGGATAAAAAGTATGCCTATTACCGTATCAAAGGCTACAATGATACTTTTGTTTATCCCGCCAATGCGCCACTGTACAGTTTTGCCATGATTATGGCGGAAGCACGGCCTGAACACTGGCATTATTATGAAATACCGGAAACGGCCATTGCACCCGGAGATGTAGTGGTAGACTGTGGAAGTGCGGAAGGATTTTTTGCATTCAGACATCAGTATACTGCCGGCCGTATTTATGTGCTTGAACCACTGCCGCTGTTTATCGATTCCCTGCAAACACTTTTCAAAGAGAAAAAACAGATTGTTATCCTGCCGGTAGCCGCAGGCGATGCCTGCGAAAAGGCATACATCAACATGACGTCTGACAACACTGTGCTCAATGGTACCATACAGGCACAAAGCAGTAACGGGCAATCACTGGAAGTAGAGGTGGTTACGCTCGACAGCCTCTTCGCAGACAAAGGCATCAGGATAGATTATATCAAAGCAGACATAGAAGGATTTGAAGAAAATATGATCAGGGGCGCATTGGAAACCATCAGGACAAGCAAACCCAAAATAGCTATTACCACCTATCACGAAGGACAGGATTACGAAAAACTGATCTCGCTGATCAAAGGGGTGGTACCGGAATACAAACACCGCGTGAAGGGCATTCACTATATATCCGGTAACCCGGTGATGCTTCATATGTGGATTTAAAAAGAGAAAGCAACCATGCAGATATTCCTGGATAATATTGTGTTCTCCATACAGCAAACAGGCGGCGTATCTGTTTACTGGTACGAGTTATTGACTGGTATGTGCCACAGCGGCTTATCCATTAAATTCCTCAATGCCCGCCCTGCATCCGGTAATATCCTGGAACAGAAAATCAACTATAACCCACAGCACTGTATCCGCGAAAGCTGGATTCCGGATAAATACCTGCGTTATCTTCCCATGCGGTATACGCTGCCCAGGGCCGCAGTGTTTCACGGAGGTTACCTGCGTGTTTCCCCGCAGAAGGATATCCTCAATATTATGACAGTACACGATTTTGCGCATGAGCGGAAACTGGCCACCAGGTTTCCCCGTGGACTGGCCAATACTTACCAGAAAGCATATGGCATCAGGCGGGCAGATGGCATCATCTGTATTTCAGATAATACCAGGAAAGAGTTACTGCATTTCTATCCGGCCATCGACCCGGCAAAGATAAAAGTCATCCATCATGGTATTGCCCGCGACTTCTATCCCCTTCAATATCAGCAACCGGTAAGTTGCTCGCTGGACATGAATTTACAGGAGAAATTCATCCTGTATGTAGGCGCCCGCAGCCATTATAAAAATTTCTCCCTGGCCGTTGAAACAATGGCGTTACTCCCACCGGAATACCGGCTGGTGGTAGTGGGTGGTGAATGCTGGAGTTCCAAAGAATTGCTGGTACTGGCACAAACAATACCTGGACGCTACCGTATTTTTCCGACGGTAAGCCAGGCTGATCTGAATATATTATACAATCATGCTTTCTGTTTACTCTACCCTTCCGCTTACGAAGGATTTGGATTTCCACCGGGAGAGGCCATGAAAGCGGGATGCCCGGTAGTTACCACCAACCTCACCTCCATTCCGGAAGTGGTAGGCGATGCCGGTTTAATGACAGCAGCTATAGCGCCCCAACTGTTTGCCGAAAAAATCTGCAGCCTGGAAAATACGGTATACAGGGCACAGCAGGTAGCGCGGGGACTGGCACAGGTACAACAATTCACCTGGGAAAAAAGCGTACAGGAAACAATAAGTTTCTATAAAGATTGCTGGAATTATAAATTTTCGAGATGAGCATTATTTTCAAAATTGCGGATTCGATAAAAGTGTTTATGAACTCCGGGCGGGGCGTTACCTCGTTGCTGGGGAAAGGCGCCTCTGTAGCCTCTACACAGGTATTGCATAACTGCCGGCACTATATCCCGGTACTCAATGCGATCATTGATGTAGGCGCCAACCAGGGACAGTTTGCCATCGCCGCAGGTTACTTCTATCCATCAGCGGATATCTACTCTTTCGAACCACTCCCGGATGTTTACCCCCTGTTGCAGCGCAACACAAGGAAATTGCCACGTATCAACACTTACAATATGGCATTGGGCAACAGTAACGGAACGCTTGAATTCCATAGCAATGCCTATTCCCATGCCAGTTCTGCATTGCCCGTATCGGCACTGCAAAAGGATATGGTGCCGAAAACTGCTGCCTCCAGCAGCATTCAGGTAGCCGTAAAACGTCTGGACGATCTGCAATCCAGCATTACTTTTAATACCCCGTCGCTCTTAAAAATGGATGTACAGGGTTTTGAAAAAGAAGTACTGAAAGGTGCTGCCGCGAGTCTTCCCCAAATTGATTATCTCCTGTTTGAAACCTCGTTTGTCCAGATGTACGATGGGGAACCCTTGTTTGATGAAATGCACCATTTCGTGAAAGAGCTGGGCTTTGAATTTATTGCGCCTGTTGGATTTCTGCAATCCGAAAAATTACAGATCCTTCAGATGGACCTCTTATATAAAAGAAAGAAATGATGAAGATAGTTGTCAATGATCACTCAGGCCACGCCTTTCCGCTGCAACTCAGCAAGCAGTTTGCCCAAAGCGGGTATGAGGTGCTGCATGCCTTCTCAACGTCCTTCCAATCGCCCAAGGGTAATTTCGACGATTTACATGCGACCGGGGGCAAACTCACCGTTGTCCCCATCTCCGTAAAAGGCAGATTTCAAAAATACAGCCTGCTGAAAAGACGCAAACAGGAAATTGAATACGCGCAACAACTGATCCGGAAACTGGATATATTCAGACCTACCGTGGTATTAAGCGGCACAACCCCTTTATTTGTGCAACAATATGTACAGCGATATTGCATTCAGCAGGGAATCAAATTTGTATTCTGGTGCCAGGACATCTATACGGTGGCGATCCGGCAAATTGCGCGTCAGCGGCTGGGTTTCCTGGGTTTTCCACTCTGGAACTATTTCAACAGGCTGGAAAAAGAGCTGTTGCAGAAGAGTGCACATATCATCAGTATCACTCCTGCTTTCAATGATCTTTTCCGGAATTGGAAGATCAGTCCGGACAACGTCACTTACATTCCCAACTGGGCGCCTATACAGGAAATAACGCTTACGGAGAAAAACAATTCCTGGGCGCGACGGCACCGGCTGGCAGATAAAATCTGTATCCTCTATTCCGGCACGCTGGGACTGAAACACAACCCGGCTATGCTATCTGCCGCAGCCGCTTATTTCAGCAAACACCCGGACCTGGTATTTGTGGTAATTTCTGAGGGACTGGGGGCCACTTTCCTCGAAAAAGAGAAAGCAAGGTTACAACTGGATAATCTCCTGCTGCTCCCCTTCCAGGATTTCAAGGATATGAGCGATGTATTAGGTACGGCAGATATTTTACTGGGCATCCTGGAAAATGATGCAGGTACTTACTCGGTTCCTTCCAAGGTGCTCACCTATCTATGCGCCCGCAAACCTGTTGTATTGTCCATACCGCTCAACAACCTGAGTGCCGCTATTGTGCAGGACAACAAGGCCGGCTATTGTGTATCACCTGAAGATCAGCAAGGATTCTATGATCATATCGAAAAGTTGGTAAATGACGCGAAACTGAGACAGGAACTGGGGAATAACGGACGTGCATATGCGGAAACAAATTTTGACATCCAGGAAATCGAAAACAGGTTTTTAGACGTATTTAATACTATCCTACACAAGCCCGTGGCGGAAAGCGCTGCGGCATATTAACCCTCATCTCAAAATTCCCATGCTATGTTACCGGATACTCAGGCAAATTTTTTTCTTCGGTTACTGATTGATTACGTCGTACTGGTCCTGGCTTTCCTGGCCACGCTGCAATATATTGCCCGTCCGGAACACCTGGTGCTCTCCGGCTTCAACCTGCTGCTGATGGGTATAGGTCTTATTGTATGGACGGGCATCGGTCTATCTGTTCATTTATACGACGAATTCAGGACCCGGTCTTTTTCGTATGAGTTTGTAGCCATCCTGAAAACCGTACTTATTTATTTTTGCTTTTTTACCTTCCTGTTTTTCTATTGTTTCAAACACTATCCATATCCCAGAACTTTCACCCTGCTGTATGCCTTCCTGTCGTTTACGGGTATTACGGTGATGAAGTTTATTGTAAAGCAAACGCTGCTGCGGTTGCGGTCAAATGGACATAATATCAAAAACATCGTGATCATAGGCACCGGACCAACCGGCATGACATTTTACGATACGATCCTGTCGAACGATCATTTCGGTTACCGCTGTATCGGTTTTCTTGATGAGGAATCCAACCCACATATCAATGGGAAATACCTGGGCCGGGTGTCGGAGCTGACCCGGGTTCTGGAAGATCATGAGGTCGACGATGTGATTGTAGCCTTACACGAGCCGATGAGTCACCAGGTAGAAGAGATCATCATGGCCAGCGAGCGGGAAGCAACGCGGGTAAGGATTATAGCAGATTGTCATCGTTTCTGTACTTCTACGGCCAGCATGAATTTCTTTGGCAAGCTGCCGGTGCTGACCATCCGTACCTCTCCGCTGGATGATCCGGCCAGGCAACGGTTTAAGCGCATCTTTGAACTCTGCTTTACGGGAATTCTTTTCATTACCGTGTTCAGCTGGCTTTTTCCCATTATAGCAATAGCGATCAAACTCAGTTCAAAAGGCCCTGTATTCTTCAAACAAGAACGCTGGGGCTTAAAAAATAAAAGGATCACGTGCTATAAATTCCGCTCCATGGCTGTAAACAGCGATACCGTAGATGCCAGTGGCCGTTACCGGCAGGCCAGTCGCGACGATAACCGGATTAACCGCGTTGGACGTTTTCTCCGCAAAACGAATCTCGATGAGCTACCGCAGTTTATCAACGTGCTGCTGGGAGATATGTCGCTGGTAGGTCCACGGCCCCACCCGATCCCACTGCACCAGGAGTCGAAAAATACGATCCAGAATTATATGCTGCGACACCTGGTAAAACCGGGTATTACCGGCTGGGCGCAGGTAAATGGTTTCAGAGGAGAAACAAGGCTTTCCGGATTGATGCAGAAGCGTGTAGACTATGACCTCTGGTACATAGAAAACTACAGCTTCTGGCTCGATTGCCAGATTATCTTTCAAACCCTGATGAATATGATAAAGGGAGATAGAAATGCCTACTAACGGGCATTTCTGCGTAGTGCAACAATATTCTGGAAGGAAAATATCTCGTAGTTAACAGACTTATATGCACCCAGGGCTTTCAGGCCATCAGGCAGTAACCGGTAAAAATCATAACCGGGGAGTATATCTACTATATCCTTAAAAAAGGTCCGGGAAATAATATTCATCTCGTTAAACTCTATCTGTATTACCTCTGCTATTCCTTTGGAGATGGCGTTCTTCGCGCCTTTGAGCACGCTCAGCTCGTGACCTTCGGTATCAATTTTCAGCAAGGCAATTTTTGAAATACCATTTTCCGATATAAACTCATCAATAGTGGTCAGCGAAATAGACAGTTCCTGCGCTTCACCTTTATGCAACTGCTCTATCACATCCTTATACATGCTGGCGTGCTCGGTGCCACCTTCTCCCCGATAGTCGTAGATAGCTGCCACCGCACTGGTTTCACCGGCTCCCTGCGGGATCGGCGTAAAGTTATACCGGCTACCGGCTTCCTGTAGTTTACGGAAGGCTGCAGGATGTGGCTCAAAAGCAAAGATAGGTAAGCTCACCTGGTGTTTACGGAGCATCATAGAATAAGAGCCTGCATTGGCACCGATATCCATGATTACGCCGGCATTCAGCCGCTTACCTGCAATGAGAAATTTTATAAAGGCTTTCTCTCCAGATACGATGTCATTCTCATGGTTCCTGATACCCAGGCCGAACATACTCAATTTGTATAAAAAAAGATTTACCGGATAAAACATCCTGCGTGCAAATAATCTTACGTATATTCTTTTAGCGGACTTCCCAATCGTGTTCATGGATCTAGTTATATGACGTTATCTGTTGGTTAGCAAAGGGTACTGTTAAACATACGACGATTTTCACGGCTAAGTTTTATTCAGTTTATCCATTTTGAATTTATTTATTGCAGAAAGCGAAAGTCCTGATGAGTAGATAATTCTTCTCCTACCCGGACCTGTCTTTGGACTTCCATACTTCTTTTGTATTTTGGTTATGCGTTCAGGCAAGGTTATCATCATTCATTCCATTCTCCATGAAACTTACACTTAAAGAGGAAGCAACCGGGGGCGAGTTATTTCTTTTTAAAGAAGAAGCGGGCTTCGACCGGCTGGCTTTCTCCAAAGACCGGTTCAACAAATATTTCACGATAGCATGGAATCCGGCAGAAAGCCAGACCGTAACTATCGACGGAACGGAATATGAATTCCCTGCCAATTCGCTGCTGACGCTCCTTTTCAGCCAGTCTTTCAGCTTTGAAAATGCTGCCACGATCGTTGCCTGGCAGTTTAACCGGGAATTTTACTGCATCATTGATCACGATAGTGAAGTAAGTTGTGTAGGCTTTCTGTTCAGCAGTACAGACCATATGTTTGTAACGCTGAGTGAAGAAGCACAGCAAAAATTACAACTGCTCTCGGATGTTTTCATTGCCGAATTCCATACCTCCGATCATATCCAGAATGAAATGTTGCTGGTGTTATTAAAACGGCTCATCATCTATACCACCCGATTGGCCAGATCCGGATATCTCCCGGTAAAAAAAATGAATGACGAGCGGTTTCACACCATCCGGAAATTCAACCTGCTGGTAGAAGCGAATTTTAAAACCGAACATTCCGTCAGCTTTTATGCGCAGCAACTCTGTAAGTCGCCCAAAACACTATCCAACCTTTTTGCTCTTTTCAATCAGAAAACACCGTCACAGATCATCCAGGACAGAATTACCGTAGAAGCAAAGCGGTTGTTGAGCTACACCGACCGATCTGTGAAGCACATTACCTTTGAACTCGGATTTGAAGATGTATCCTATTTCTCTAACTTCTTCAAGAAAAATACCGGGATATCTCCTTCAGATTTCAGGAATGCTGCTACAATCGTAAAAGAAGGGAAATAATTACAACTAACCGGGAAATACACGCATTGCCCGCAGCAGGCGGATATCGCACCTTTGTATCGTTGATTCAAACAAAAACTTCAACAACCACAAAGATGACAACGTCGACATTAAAAAGCGGTATCATAGCCCTCACAGTGGCTCTTTCTTCTGTAACCGGTGTAGTTACTGAAACCAGTGCGCAGGCAATCAGGAATATAGTATTGGTACACGGCGCCTTTGCAGACGGCTCCGGTTACAAAGGCGTGTATGAAGCCCTGACCAAACAAGGTTATCATGTTACCATCGTACAAAACCCGTTGACCTCCCTGGAAGATGATGTGGCAGCCACCAGGCTGGTGCTGGATGCACAGGACGGTCCTGCGATCCTGGCCGGCCATTCCTGGGGCGGCGCCGTGATCACCGAAGCAGGTACGCATCCGAAAGTAGCCGGACTGGTTTACATCGCAGCTTTCCAGCCGGATAATGGTGAATCAGCCCTGAAATGGTTCCAGACAGCTCCCCCTGCAGCGGAAAATGGCGTGCTGCCTCCCAATGAAAAAGGAATTGTTTACTATGATAAGGAAAAGTTCCATGCAGGTTTCTGTGGAGACCTGAGCAAAGAGGAAGCAGCATTCATGTATGCCTCACAGGGCGCTTTTTATGGTAAATGCTTTGTAACTCCCATTACGGAAGCTGCCTGGAGAACCAAACCATCCTTTGGTATTGTGGCGACTGACGATAAAAGCATTAATCCCGATATTCAACGTAGCATGTACAAACGGTCGAACACCAAAGTGACCGAGATCAAAGGGAGTCATGCCGTTTATATTTCCCAACCACAGAAAGTAGCGGCGGTGATCATACAGGCCGCCAAAGAGGTAGCGGGTAAATAATATGTACTTCTGAAAAAAGACGGGGCTGTTTCGCAACAGCCCCGTCTTTTTTTATTTCGTCCAGGTATCGAGGTCAATCACCGTTGCCTGGGCAGGAAATACTTTAGTCGTTAACACCTTGTGTACCTCTTCATCCCTGTCGATGCAACAGTCGGCGATAACGGTCAACTCATAATCCTTGTCAGCAGCTTCCCGGACGGTAGACAATACCACTCCTGAAGTAGCAATACCGGTAAGCACCAGGTGCTGGATACCATTAGCACGGAGCACCACTTCCAGGTCGCTGCCGGTGAAGGCGCTGACACGGCGTTTGGTCACCACTACTTCGCCGTTTTCCGGTTTCACATCTGCATGAATCTGTTCCCACTGCTGAGAAAACTCAGGCGTCCACATATCCTTGTTACCAAGCACAGAGAAGCTTTTGTTGCGACTACTGATTTCAGGTGCTCCTGCACGGAAAGATACTACTACATAAATAACAGGAATGCTGTTTGCCCTCGCGTGAGCAATAGCTTTCGAGACATTTTGTACAAATACGGCCGGATCGGCGGCGTATTGTAAAATGGAATTTTGTAAATCCATTACCAGCAAAGCTGTTTTGTTTGAAGGTTGCATTTCTTTAGAATATTTATGTTTAATTATTAACTAATTCAGCGGCCACGGGCTGTGGCACATCTTCCTTTTTTGCCGCTTTGAACAACCGGTAAAACAGGATGCCAATCGCGATCGACAGCAATCCCTGTATAAACAGTGTCCATTGGCTGCCAATATGTTCAGACGCATACCCCGTCAGCAAACTACCCAGGGGTACCATGCCGAAAATGGCCGTCAGTAAGATACTGATGGCTCTTCCCCGCATGTGCGGGGCTGCTTCGGATTGCACGATAATATTGCAACTGGTAAACTGCATCACGGAACCAAAGCCGGTAAATAAAACAAACAACAACGCCAGGTAAAAATTGGCGGCAAAAGCAAAACAGATCAGTCCGAAGCCCAGTACCACGGTGCTCAGGATCAGGTAAAAACGGAGATTGGCATTACGTTTCAGGGAGGCCAGCAACACCGTTCCCGATACCGCACCCAATCCGATAAAACCGGATATATATCCAAACGTAGACGCACTACCCTTGAAGGTCACTTTCGCCACTTGTGGGATTAACGTGTCGTAAGGCAGTACCAGCAAGCCAATCAGGCTAACCATCAAAATCACCAGTCCGATTTCAGGTGCGCTCTTTAAATAAAGGATGCCTTCTTTAAACTCGGCCAGAATTTTCTTCTCTCCTGCCCGCCGCTCAAAAGGCCTCAGGTTCATCCGGGAAAAGCAGATAATGACAACGATAAAACCTACTGCATTGAGTGCAAAGCAAATACCTGCATTCCAGTGCTCCAGTACAAAACCGGCAGCAGCAGGCGCCAGTACTTTGCTGACACTCGACATAGCGGCACTCAGGGACAATGCGCTTGATACATCCCCCGGATCACTGACTACCTCATTGATCATCGTTTGCCTGGCGGGCACGTCAAAGGCGTTGATAATACCCAGCAACACGCTCAGACTTAAAATTTCCCACACCACGATATGATTACAGAGCAGCAGGATGGCCAGCAGGGAGGTTTGCACCACAGCTCCGATCTGCGTCCAGCGGATAATTTTCATACGGTCGTAACGGTCGGCCGCGACGCCACCTACGAATGAAAATAAAAAGGAAGGAAACTGCTCTGCAAATACCGTAACGCCCAGCATAAACGGCGAATGTGTGAGGGAATAAATCATCCAGACCACGGCTGTGCGCTGCATCCAGATGCCAAACTGGGAAATGGAACGCCCGGCGAAGTAATATTTGAAATTGTTACTTTGAAACGCCCTGAAAGTATTTACGCTGCTGATACTCATCTTACATTGATCTGTGATAATAAAACGGCATTCGAACTATTTGACAAAAAACATCGAAACGTCAAATTATGGATAAAAAAAATTACAACCCCAGTTCCCGTGCAGCGGATCTCGCCAACATGACCACCCCGTTCTGCCAGAGGTTTTTATATCCTTCTATAGCAGATTCCCTGCGGATGCCGCGAATGCTGCTCAATAATACAAATAGTAATGTTTCCAGTGCATCGGTGTCCGGCTCCGGTATTTCCCGGGAAGCTACGGCGTGTTCAATCTCTTTCTTCAGCAAAGCTGTTTCTGCCTGCATCATATGCTGATGCACATTCCACATGATCGCGGAATATTTGGATAATTCGTCTTTATCCAATCCTGATTCTATGGCAGCAATGAAGTTACGGGTTTTCTTAAAGCCTTTGATCTTGGCAAAACAAAAGGCATGGATCTTGGCTTCCAGTCCTTTCTCTTTGTTGATCACGCCTTCCATTTCGTTTTTCACTTCTTCCACCAGTGAAAACATCACCGCCTCAAACAATTCATCGCGGTTTTTAAAATAATAATAGAGGGCGCTGCGGGTTTTACCTACTGCTTTCGCCACATCGTCCATCGTCACCTTCTTGATGCCGTGGCGCTCATACAGCTGCTGTGCAGTTTGCAAAATCTGACTTCTCAGTAACTCCTCTTGTGAAAGACTCATGCTTCTTGATAATTACGGCCGTAAAAGTAGTAATATTTTGACAAATTTACAAATTTTGTCAAAATGAAGAAAATAGTACAGGGAGATTTTCTCCTTTGAAAATCGCCCTGTATACAGCCGGATAACGGTTTTTCCGCAATTACATAGGTTGCGCGGTTGGACGGATGAGGATCTCGCTGACATCCACCTCTTCCGGCTGAGAAATAACGTAAGCAATTGCATTGGCGATATTCTCCGCCGGAATGGACAGCTTTCTGAGTTCATCTATCGCTACCTTTACTTCTACGGCTGAAATAGTATGCGATAATTCGCTTTCGACCAGTCCGGGCGAAACCACCGTGGTACGGATATTATACGGCTTTACCTCCTGGCGGAAGCCTTCACTGAGCATCAGTACAGCCGCTTTGGTGGCGGAATACACGGCAGATGTAGGGGCTACCATATGTCCGGCCAAAGAGGAGACATTGATCACCTGGCCTGAACGTTGTTGTTTAAAATAAGGCAACACCGCAGCGATTCCATATAATACGCCCTTTACATTCACATCAATCATCTGGTTCCACTCCTCAAATTTCAGGTCTTCTATCAGGGATAAGGGCATTACACCTGCGTTGTTGACCATCACGTCTACTTTACCAAAAGCCGCTACGGTGTCTGCCACCAGCGCCAGTACGTCTTCACGCACACTCACGTCTGTACGGCGCGCCAGGGCTTTACCTCCCCTGCTGTTAATCTCTTCTACCAAAGGTGTTAGTCTTTCTATACGCCGTGCACCTAAACTGACAATAGCGCCCTGCGCGCTTAATATTTTAGCCGTAGCCAGGCCGATGCCGCTACTGGCGCCTGTAATAACAATTACTTTTCCGGAGATGTTTATACTCATGGTTATCCTTGTTTTGTTACCCAAATCTCGGAAGGAAAATTCCGGGAACGTTCGCTGCAAGGCTCGAATTTTAATGCTCATTGGCTCACGACAAGCGCGCAGATGAGCTTTACAGAACACTAAAATTGAGCCGCAGGGAAAACTAAAATAGTTGGAGGAAGCGGACCTTTACTTTCAAATAATCAACAGGATGAGCAAGACGATTTTAATCACCGGAAGTAGCAGCGGCATTGGTAAAGCCACCGCAATTTTTTTTGCAGAACAAGGCTGGCATGTTATTGCAACCATGCGTACACCTGAAAACGAAACTGAACTAAACACATTCAAAAATGTTTGGGTAACTAAACTGGATGTATCGGATCCGGCAGGTATTCAGCATACCGTGGAGGAAAGCATCCATCGCTTCGGGAAAATTGATGTGCTGGTAAACAATGCAGGATACGGCGCGTATGGACCATTGGAAGTATTTGACAGGGAAAGCATCCTTCGTCAGTTTAATACCAACGTAATCGGGTTACTGGATGTGAGCCGCGCCGTGATCCCCCATTTCAGAGCGAACAAGGGAGGAGTGATCATCAACGTTTCCTCTATGGGCGGCCGGTTTGCATTTCCTTTTGGCACATTGTACCACGGGACCAAATTTGCGGTAGAGGGTATTTCGGAATCGTTGAACTTTGAACTGGCCACCTTTGGCGGAAAGGTCAAAATCATTGAACCGGGCGCCACTGCCACCGATTTTGCCGGAAGATCCTTTGACTTTAAGAACGACACAACGATAGCAGCATACCAGGGGCTGATGACTACCCTTACAAAAATGATGGACAACCTGGGGAGTATGAGTGTGCCCGCCCGCGTGGTAGCCGAAAAAATCTATGAAGCCGCTACGGATGATACCGATCAGCTTCGCTACCCTGCTACCCCGGATGCACAGGCATTGCTGGGAAAGCGATCAAAAGAAGATGACAATACTTTCATCAACGGACTTAAAAAGCAGTTCGGATTATAAAAGATAATGATCACTATGGACCTTTTAAAACTAAGTACCGACTGGGCAAAGGCAGAAGTCTTCTCCGCCAGAATAGTATGGCTTTTCAGTATTATCGTACTGGCAGCCGCCATTGGCTTTTATTACTGGGGGAAAACCACTATGGCAAGGGCTTTCATCTGGCCCTTGCTGGTATCGGGCGTTTTCCTGGTAGCGGTGGGCACCGGGTTATTTTTTGCCAACAAACCCCGCATCACACAATTTGAACAAACCTATCGCAACGATCCACAGGTGTTCCTGCAACAGGAACTACAACGTACCGCGAAGTCGCAGCAGGAGCTGGCCACCGTATTCCGTGTATTACCGGTACTGCTGATCCTCGCAGGATTGATCATCCTGTTGCTGCCATCGCCCACCTGGCGAGCCATCGGCATCACGCTTGGATTACTGGCAGGATTGCTCATGGCCATCGACAGCCATACCGATGCACGCAATACCCTTTATCACGAACAATTAAAACAACTGGTACATGAGTAACGAAGAAAATAACTTTGGAGATGCTTTTGTTTATTCCTGCCTGGTCGATAAAGCCATGGGGCACGAACAGTTTGTGCCGAAACATGCCGTATCCTTCCAGATATCCGGCGAAACGCACATCGATCATCAGCAGGGAACCATGATCCTAAAAGAAGGACAACTGATGATTGCCCACAGGAACCAACTGGCAAAGGCTTTCAAATATCCGGGAGAGAACAGGGAATACCGCTCCGTTTCCGTTATGCTGGATACGGACTACCTGAAAAAATATGCTGTGGAACATCATATTGCTACTGATCATAAATACAGTGGCGATCCTAATATTTTACTGGAGCCAGATAGCTTTATACAGGGTTATTTCTCTTCACTGATCCCCTATTTGGAACATACAAAGGAAGTAAATCCTGAAATGGAAGCGATGAAGGTAAACGAGATGATTACGTTGCTGCTAAAGCTGCACCCGGTGCTTAAAACACTCCTCTTCGATTTTTCAACTCCTTATAAAATCGACCTGGAAGCATTTATGGTGAAGAATTATCAATACAACGTACCCATTGAAAATTTTGCCAGATTAACGGGAAGAAGTCTGGCTAGTTTTAAGCGCGATTTTGAAAAAGTGTTTGGTACGTCGCCACGCAAATGGCTGAAAGAAAAACGACTGGTGGAAGCCTACTATCTCATCGAAAAAAAACAACAGAAACCGGCAGACATCTACCTGGATCTGGGTTTCGAAAACCTCTCCCATTTCTATTCTTCCTTTAAAGAAAAATTCGGTATCACACCGGCCACCATTTATTCAAAACAAAATGACAACAGAACAGTTTATTAGAGAAGAACAGGACCGGCGCGCGATACGCGAAGTGGTAGATCAATACGCCTACTGCGCCGATACGCGTAATGCAACAGGACAAATGGCACTGTTTACAGAAGATACGCAATTTATTGTGTATATGGACAGTAAGTCTGATACGCCTACACAGGTCATTACCAAACGGGCAGACCTGTTCCCGGTTTTTGACAACCTGAATACCTATCATGCCACCATGCACTTCAACGGACAAAGTACTGTTACCCTGGAAGGCGACCGGGCACATGGAATCACGTATTGCAGGGCGCATCACCTAACGGTAGATAGCAACGGGCAACACCTGATGATTGCTACCATCCGCTATCATGACATCTTCATAAAACAAGCAGAAAAATGGCTTTTTGCAGAACGTAAATTGCTGGTGGACTGGATCGAAAACAAATAACTGTAGATGATCTTTACAGGGGGATCAAAAATAGCCGGTCTTTTTCAAGACCGGCTATTTTTATATGATCATCCGAAGGAAAATCAATGGTTTCCGGAGGGAGAAAAAGTGCTTCTCAATACATTCATATACTGCTCATCTGTACCACCGTTGCGGATATCCAGCAATGGTTGCAGGTCTTCCCCTACTACATATCTCAGTTGATCCGAACCATCTGTAGCAGCAGCAAAGACAGCTGCGGCAACATCTCTTGGGGAAGCTGAACCACCGCTGTAAATACTTTTAAAAATCTCATCCATCTGTTTCAGGTACTCACTGTAATCAGTTAAAGTATCATCTACTGCAAAATTGGCTTTGGTGGTTTGTTCAAAATTGGTATTGATGCTACCTGGTTCGATGATCTTCACTTTAATATGCTGTGCAGCCAGTTCAAAAGAAAGTGATTCGCAAAAGCCTTCCAGCGCAAACTTTGAGGCCGCATACACCGATACCAGGGGAACAGTAACCCGACCTACGCCGGAAGTAATGGTGATAATGCTTCCGCTCCGCTGTTGACGGAAATGCGGCAGCAGGGCTTTGGTGATATCCATGGTACCAAACAGGTTCACGTCAAACTGGCGCCTGATCTGTTCAGTGGTGGTGGCTTCAAATAAACCATGTTGCCCGTAGCCCGCATTATTGAGCAGCACATCTATTTTACCAAACCTGGCGATAGCGGTGTCGATTATTTCCGGGAAAGTAGCGGGTTCGGCTACATCCAGTTTCAGCAACAGCAGCTGATCGCTGTTTTTTAGCGCCGTTTGTTTATACGGCTGACGCATTGTAGCCACTACATTCCAACCCTGTTCCACAAAATACTGTGCGGTTGCCAGGCCAATCCCCGAGGAGGCGCCGGTAATAAATATCGTTTGTTTCATGATATGCAGACTTTAATTAAGATTAAACAATGTGCGCATATGCCTCGTGAATGTAAGATCGTCCATGGAGGTTCTGTCTTTGATCCATCCCTTTGCATCTGCACCTACGGCATAACGGAACTGGTCGGAACCATCTGTAGCTGCTTTATAAATCTCCTCTGCTACCGCTGTGGCGCTGGACATATGCTCTCCCATTTCACCGAGTTTTGCCGTAGCAGATGCGATGAAGTCGTTGTAGTCTGTCAGCTCAGGATCCATGGCGAAATGTTTTGCGGAAGTGTTGTGGAAAGGCGTATCCACGCCACCTGGTTCTACCAGTTTCAGACTGATATGCTGGGTGGCCAGTTCATAGGAAAGTGCTTCCGAGAAGCCTTCCAATGCGAACTTAGAGGCCACATACATCGAGATTAACGGGATACCAATCCGTCCGCCGGCGGAACTTACATTGATGATACTGCCTTGCTTTTGTTGTCTGAAATGTGGTAATACCGCGCGGATCACATTCATGGTACCAAATACATTCACCCTGAACTGTTGTTCAATCTGCTCCGGCGTGATGGCCTCGAAAACGCCATATTGCCCGTAGGCAGCATTGTTTACCAAGAGATCCAGGCGGCCAAATCTTTCCAGCGCAGTTTGAATACTGTTATGGATGGATGCCGGATCCTGTAGTTCCAGGGAAGTAACCAGTACATTTCCGAGCTGTGTCAGTTCTTTCTCCTGCTCCGGGTTGCGCATGGTAGCGACTACATTCCAGCCATTTTCGGCAAAAAGAAGGGCTGCGGCTCTTCCAATCCCAGTGGAGGAGCCCGTAATTAAAACGGTCTTTTTCATATGTAAATGTTTTTTTGTACTAGATATTGGAAGGACTTACGCCAAACTTATTTTTAAAAGCGTAGGAAAAATGGGAAAGGGTTTCAAAACCAACTTCCAGGTAAACGTCCTTCGATTTCATCTTTTTATTATGTAATAAATAATACGCTTCCTCTAATCTTTTCTGTTGTAACCAGCGATTGGGAGATGTCTGGAATATTTTCTCAAAATCGCGTTTAAAAGTTGCCAGGCTTCTGCCGGTAAGGAAGGCGAGTTCGGACAATGGCACATTAAAGTGATAATGTGTATTCATAAAGCCTTCCAGGTTAATCTTCCCCGGCGTACCGAAATGAAAGAGCAGGTCCCTGAAATTTTTGTTATGGTGTAAAAGAAGATGAATGAGTTCTTTCTTTTTGAGTTCAACCAGGTCCGTATTCATATGATGGTCAAACCAGGGTTGCAAAGCGATGAAGTAGCCCTGGATTAGCTCATCGGGTTCGAGTTTGAATAAACTTTCCTTCATTGCTTTTTGGGAAACCAATTGCTGCTGCTGCGAAAAATCCTGCAGCAGTGATTCATCCAGGATCACTGAAATAGCTTCAAATGCTTCGTCATGGGCCGGATATTTTACAAAACGTACCAATGCATTTTTACGGTATAGTACAATGTCTCCTTTGCGGTATACGTATTTCGTGTGACCGTCGTAAGCTTCCATCTCACCGGAAACAATCCAGGACAATCCATGATCTTTTATGAACTGTTCGCCAGCCTTGCTACTTTTAGCGTAGCAGGTGCGTTGTATGCCGTGTAAGTTAATTTCCTTTGCCATCAGCTCTTTTTTTTCCACCAGAAGGTGGGTGTTGTATTCAGGGCATTCAGATTTACGATTTCGCCGATCAATGGTGTTAGCAGCGGAACATGTTGGGAGATACTTAACCTGGAAATGCGCTCCAGCGGCTCATACCAGGCATGATTTGCCAGTACAAATTTGGAGGAGTGCACGGGTAACAGCACTTTCGCGTCCAGGTCTTTTGTGGCCTGGATCACTTCCTCCGGTTGCATATGGATGTATTTCCAACTGAGATCGTACTGCCCGTTTTCCAGGATAGCCAGGTCGAAAGGTCCGAACCGGTCCCCGATTTCTTTAAAATGTACATCATATCCGCTGTCTCCTCCGAGGTAGATCTTTTTGGAAGGCGTTTGCAGTACATAAGAGGTCCAGAGTGTATTGGCGCCCCAGATGCTTCTGCCGGAAAAGTGACGTGCGGGTGTTAGTACTACGGAAAAGCCGCCACCCAGATCAACGGCATCCCACCAATCCCCTTCAATAATCTGTTCCGGGCTATAACCCCAATATTCCAGATGGGAGCCTACGCCCAATCCACAGATTACCTTACCTACTTTCGTCCTCAATTTCTTCAGCGTTTCGAAATCCATGTGATCGTAGTGGTCGTGTGAAATAAAGAGGTAGTCGATCTGCGGCAAAGCTGCCGCCGTTGTTACATTCGTACCGGGAAAAGGTTTGCCTCCTCCGGGCATCGGTGATGCCTGCTGGCTCAGCACCGGGTCTACCAAAATATTTTTGCCATCGAGGTGCAGCAGGTAAGAAGAGTGCCCCAGCCAGACGAGGGCCGGTTGCCCTACCGGAAGTTTATTCCAGTCGATAGCTATAGCAGGAATAGCGACGGCAGGCTTTATGTCCGGGGACTTCCTGAAAAAATACTCATACAAAGCAACACCGATGTTTTGTGTTACCTGTGGTGTGGGATGTGTATTCTGAAATTTACCATCGCGATACTGCGGTGATTTTTTTATGCGTTCCAATCGCGCTCCCGAAGGCTTCTTTCCAAATAACGGATGCGTCATATAAATAGCGGTGGTTGCGATAAAAACAGCCAGTACGAGTAAGAGTACCCGTAGTATATACACTATTCTGCGTGTTTTTTTTGCTGCTTTCATCTTTGTAATTTTACTTCACAAAAGTAGGTCATACGCATTTATGGCGCTTTCCTGTAAAGCTCAGATTTCATGTCCTGAAAAGCTCACTATTTAGTGCTATTTCTTTCATTAAATAAAAAATTACCTTTAGTATTTATTATCCTTATAACCTATATTAATGACATCCGATTCTTCTATTTTTGATGAGGCTTTCGGCCAGCCCGCTCCTGTCAGACGCCGTGCTATACTACCACTTGTTCTGAAAATCTATATCTGGTTTTTTATGGTTGGCGGCGTATTTGCGCTTCTCGGCTCCTTTTTCAGCATCGGGGAATTCCGGCAGCAGATGAATACCACAGCGGATCCACTGATGGTCATCTTACCTATCATCTTCATCGTCATTTATTGTGTCTGCATATTTTTAATGGGCTGGTTACTATGGAGGGGTGTGAAGTGGGCGCTGAGATTTAACCTGGTGATAGGCATATTCGGGCTTATCTTCATCGGCCTTCTCCTTTTGAACTTCCCTTCCGGCGGTGCGTTATCGTTGATACTTCCGCTACTCCTTTTCTTTACCCCTTATTTTTTGATGCTGATAAGTATACGTAAGAAGTGGAATGCCTTGAATGACTATTGATGTTTTTTGCATTAAGACTTGAATAGTTGGCTTTCTCCCAAAGTCAATATTTAAGTTTTAAAAAGATTACGTATTTATCAAGCTAAGTAGCAGCGTAAGGAAATTGATGCAAATATATTAAAATCAATATATTACATATATAATAGTATATCTAGTTATTATATATTATATATGTTTAAACACATACGTGATCCAAATTATGTATATACCTTTGCCCCGATAATAATTACATAGCAGATATTTTTTTTATAATTCCTGTACCTTGAAAATGAGCGGACTACTACGTAGCATCGCATTGGCAGCGCTTTTCCTATTTGCGGCCAATGCTTTATATGCCCAGAACTGTACTATTAACGCAGGTGTAACCACTTCTGTTTGTCCTAACGACAAATTCATTCTTTCCGGATCCAGTAGCGGCCTGATTGCCGTTAATCCGATATGGTCGCAGATCAGTGGTCCTGCTGTTACTATCGTCCATCCGGAAAATCTGACCAGTGAAGTAACTGGCTATACTCCCGGCAATACTTACAAATTCAGGCTCTCTGCAAAATGCATGGATGGTTCGCTTATTTATGACGAGGTATTATATAATACTTATCCTGCTACTATTGCCAAAACCAACGCAGATCTCAATATATGCCCTCCCGTTAGTTTATTACAGTCTAATGCTCCCGGTAGCGGAGAAACCGGGACCTGGACGATTGAAGGGGCTGCCAATGGCATCAGCTTCAACCCTGCCGATATCAATCGAACGGAGCTTCCGATTTCCGCAGATCCGGAAAAAGCCGGAAAGACAACATTACGCTGGACGATCAACAGCAGTAACTCCTGCCGCTCTTTCGCTGAAGTTGTTGTCACCAATCCTGGTGGTGTGATGCCGGTTGATGCCGGCCCTAACCAGACGCTCAACAACTGTTATTCCACCACGCAACATGCTGATCTGCACGCCACCTTCGGCGGTAATAATACCAACGGACAACAGGGCACCTGGTCTTTCTTAAGTGGTCCGACTGTACCAACATTCAGCGATATTCACGATAATAAAGCCATCGTTTCCAATCTCTCTGCCGGCACCTATAAATTACGGTGGACCGTAACCGGTCCCTGTGCCAAAGGTGCGGATGATATTATCATTACGGTTCCTGTTGGTACGCAATCGGTCACGGAAGCCAAAGATGCCAGCGCGGTTTTCTGCGATGGACGCAACGCCACCATTATCACCGGCCTCACTCCTGCTTATGCAGGTGAAACCCTCACCTGGACACGCGAATCAGGTACCGGCGATATCGTTTCTCCCAATGCGCCTTCCACGGAAATCAGGAATCTTACCGGTGTAAAAAGTGTATTTAGTTATACGATCACCAACCCCTCAACTGGTTGTAATACTACCGGTAAGTATACTATCAATTATACCACACCGCCTACGATTACGGCACCTTCACCAGTGGTCGCTCCTTGTAATGCCAGTTTGGTTACTGTCAATTACAATTATACCGGTGGCGATAAAACGCAATGGGCGCTCATCAGTGCTCCGGCGGGTGTAAGTACCACTGACTTCAAAGATGCCGGTCAACCGTTACTCCTACCTCCCTATACCATCCCGGGAACTTACCTGGTTCGTCTGAAAAGAACTACCGACAATGGTTTTGGCGGATGCCAGGATCAATACGCCGATGTATATGTTCAATTATCACAGGCGCCCACTGCTGCAAACGCAGGTACGAAACAGGTATTAGCCTGTAATATTATAGAAACACATCTTGCCGGTAACATCCCTGCAACAGGCAGTGGCAACTGGTCGCAGGTTAGTGGTCCCAACACGGCGAATATCGCCGATAAAAAAGATCCGACAACCCTCATCAACGGATTGGTAAACGGCACCTATACTTTCCGCTGGATCATTACCGGCGGTGTAGGTTGCCCCAACCAACAGGCAGATGTGCAGGTAGTGGTATCTGACAGAAATCCGACGGCTGCTGCCGCAGGACAAAGCGTTACCATCTGTAACGCCACTCCGTATCAATTGCAGGGAAATACACCCACCCTCAACGAAACAGGCTTATGGACGGTTACACCCAGTGCCGGTGTCACCTTTTCTGATCCAAATGATCCGCACGCGATCGTAAACGGATTAGCGGCCAACACCAGTTATACTTTTACCTGGACCATGAAAAATTCATGCGGACAAAATTCTGCCAGTGTAAGTATAACCACCTCCAACGTTGCCGGACCGAAACAGGCCAACGCCGGCCCTGACCAGTGTATGCCTGCCGGCACCAATGCACTCACGCTTGCCGGTAACGCACCCACAAATGGAGAAACCGGTAAATGGAGCCTGGTAGGTGGCACCAATAATATCTCTTTTACAAATGCGGCACTCAATAATACCGGCGTTACCGGTGCTACCAACGGCAATTACCAACTGGAATGGAGCCTGAGCAGAAATGGTTGTCCTGATACCCGCGACACCGTATTATACACCATTTCTACCCCGGCTACAACAGCAGCTGCCGGCAGCAACCAGCAGCTTTGTGGCGCCGCCACCATTACGCTTAACGGCAATGTACCTTCCGTAGGTACCGGTCGATGGTCACAGGAACAGGGCCCCGGCGGTATCACTATCGTGGATCCTGCTCTCAACAACACCACGGTGAACAACCTGCTGGATGGGCGCTACACTTTCCGCTGGACCATTTCAAACGGCGCCTGCGCCTCGAACTTCAGTGACGTGACCTTCAATATCACCACACCACCTACACAGGCACAGGCAGGTCCTGATCAAACAATCTGCGGCGTAGCTGTGGCCACACTTGCAGGCAATACCATTACCAATGGCATCGGAACATGGAGCGTAGTAAGCGGTCCATCCAATCCCACTTTCACTAATCCTTCCGATCCGAAAACAACGATCAGCAACCTGAAAACAGGTATCTATAAATTACAATGGACCGCCAACAGCGGTCCTGATTGCCCCGTGAGCACAGATGAAGTGGTGCTGACCGTGAGAGAAAATGCGAAAGTGCAAACAGTTACCCAACAACTGTGTAACAGCACTTCTACAGTTGTTAGTGCCAACGAAGGAAGTATAGGCACCTGGACGCAAACAGCCGGTCCTGCTGGTCCTACCATCACCGCCAACGCCGGCAACGCTGCCGTTATCACCAATATGACACCCGGCAATACTTATACCTTTACCTATACTATTGCGGCAGCTGCCGGCTGTAATGCCTCCAGTGGTACCACTACAGTGACTACAAGTCAATTGCCATCTGCTGCGGATGCAGGGCCTGATCAGGAGTTCTGTTTACCAACCGGTCAATCTACCCAATCCACCCAGCTCGCCGCCATTGCTCCTGCAAAAGGCGTAGGTACGTGGACGTTAGCCACCAAGCCAGAAGGCACCACTGACCCGGTTATTGTAAATCCTTCCCTGAGAACAACGCAGGTAAACAACCTGCAACCAGGTATTTATGTATTCAGCTGGACGGTGTCCAATGGTTATTGCACCAGCAATACTGATATCATGCGCATTGTTATATCGGCTGAACCATCAGAGCCGCAACCGGGTGCCGATCAGACGAACGCCTGCACAGATAACATCCTGCTGCACGCGGTAGCGCCCACTTCCGGTATTGGTACATGGTCAATCCTGTCGGCACCTGATGGCAGCACAGCTGCCATTGAAGCGATCAATGCGCCATCTACCAAAGTACCGGGCGCCATGGTAGGTCAGTACGATTTCCGCTGGACAGTGAGCAACGGCGTATGTGCCGCGAAACATAAAGATATCACTGTCAATGTCACCTCAACGCCTCCTAATCCGGCCGTTGCCAATGTTGGAAATATCCTTGCCAATAAACTATGTATCCTTACAGGCGCTACTACCTCCATTGCATTAAAGGCCAATACACCACAGGCGGGAGAAACGGGCAAGTGGACCATCACGTATGCAGATGGAAGCCCAGCAGCTGTAACTTTTGACGAAACCAATCCAACTACCACAGTTGCGGATGTTGCACCAGGTTCTTACCTGATGCGCTGGACCATTTATTCCGGCAGCTGTACGAGCGTCAGTGATTTACCGCTCACCGTGTATGCACGTCCATCTGATCCTCTCCCGGACACCACCATGAGCATCTGCCTTTATTCACCCCTGACTTTGCCGGCAAATCCACCTGTAATAGGCGTCGGCAAATGGTCTGTGGTAAATACACCGGGTGTTATGCCTGCACTGAGCAGTAACACTGATCCGGCGCCCACTGTGAGTGGCCTGGTAGCCGGCACATATAAATTCAGATGGTTGATCAGCAACGAGACTTGTCCATTCAAAATCAGGGAAGTAACCGTTCATGTGGATGATTGTGGTATCAAGGTTGTGAAAACTGCCGGCACACCGATATTTAACGATGCAGACGGCAGCTATAATGTCACTTTCACCTTTAAACTGACCAATCCCGGCAACACGGTTACTATTAAAAACGTAACACTGACCGACTATATCCCCGGAGGTTTACCCGCGAACGCTGTCTATTCGGTGATAGGCCACACCATAGCTGATATGAATGATATCAACAGTTACAACAATTCCTTTGACGGTAAAAATGATGTCAACATACTAAATGCTGATATCGCAGAGTTAGCCGCCGGTACTACTGCAACGATCACCATTACCATCAAAGTAAAATTCTTCTAGCAGTTTAACGATCTACCTATGACAAAGAAAAAATTCCTTGCTATAAAATATTGTTTGACTGTCTTTTTGATGGCTTGCGTTATCGGTGTACAAGCACAGTCGGCCACCTATAAAAATATCACCGGTGTTAGCGGCAAACCCTCTATCACCGGGAACACAGTAAGCGATATCTCTTTTACTACCTTCCAGTTTCCGGCTATAGGACTGGCATTATCTGCCAGTGCCCCGGACCTGCAAAACGATGGTAGTTATAACATCACATATACCTATACGGTTAAGAATATGGGGGGACTGGATCTCACTAAAGTGAACGTGAACAGTTCCTTCAGCAGCACGTTTCCCAGCCCTATGACCTACACCATCACTTCTGTGAGCGGGCAGGGTATTACCACCAACAGTACTTTCAAGGGCACGGATGCGTTGCCTTCGCTGAGTAACACGAACGCCACGCTGGCAGCCGGCGCCACGGCTACTATCACGGTGGTGGTAAATCTAAAAAACAACGGACAATACGGCACCTTTACCACACAACCCGCTGTAACAGCCATGGCAGGTACTTCTACCGTAAGCGATCTGGCTGTTAATGGCGCAGTACCCGATGCCAATGGCAACGGCTCCGCCTTTGATGATGAATCGCCCACGCCCGTCACACTGGCCCGTCCGGATATAGAAGTAAAGAAAACGGCAAACACCCTTACTCCTTATGTGGGTAACAATGTGGTGTTCACCATTACGGTTACCAACAAAGGAACCGGCGATGCTGCCAACGTTGTAATAGCAGAAGCATTGGGAAATGGTTTTACCTATGTGTCTACCTCGGTAGGAAGCGCCTATAACACAACCACCAAAAACTGGTCTGTAGGCATATTGAAAAGTGGTCAGAGCAAAACCATGACCCTTACAGCCAAAGTGAATATGAGCGGTACCTATACCAACACCGCTTCCAGCAATCATCCGGAAGACATTGTGCCGGCCAACAACAGCGATATTGTCACCGTAGCACCGTTGCCTTCCGCAGATGTACAGATTGTAAAAACTGCCAGCAAGGATTCTGTCAATGTACGGGATAACGTTACCTATACCCTTACGGCCGGCAATAATGGCCCGAGCCATGCTACCGAAGTAGCGGTAACGGATACGTTACCTGCCGGGTTAGTACCTGTATTACCGCTGGCAGGCGCCCTGACTTATGACCCTGCTACCCGTGTTATTACCTGGAACCTGGGCAACGTAAACGCCGGCACCACCGGTCTGGTACAGACCTTTGATGCAACCGTCAGTGAAGACATGGGCAGAGCCGTGTTTGCCAATAAGGCTACCATCACGCGCAAAGAATATGATCCGAAGGCCAGCAATAATAGCTCTACGGCAGCAGTGGTACCCAAACAATTTGTGGACCTGGTGGTGACGAAATCCATCAATGCACCTTCTCCCCTGTATCCGTTGGATAAGGTTACTTTCACGGTCACCGTGCAGAATACCGGCAGCAACAACTGCTATGATGTAACCGTTACAGACGTGTTGCAAAGCGGTTATAATAATGGCACCGCTACCGCCTCCAAAGGTACTTTTGCCAATAATAACTGGAAAATCACCCAGCTTAATAAAGGAGAAACGGCTACCCTTACTTACCAGGTAACCGTACAGCCTAAAGGTAATTACAACAATAGCGCGACGGCCTACACTACCGACAACGATATCAACCTGGCCAACAACACCGCTGCCATTGTGCCACCGGTAGTAACGCCCCGGATGGACCTTGCGGTGGGCATTGCTACTTCCGGTACGCCTCAGGCAGGACAGCCACTTACCTTCACGGTTACTGCTACCAACAACGGGCCAAGCGATGCAACCGGTGTAATCGTTGAAAACCTGCAACTGCCGGCAGGTTATACGCTTACACAAAGCACACCCGGAAGCGGTACATATAATTCGTCAACTGGTGTGCTAACAATCGGTAACCTCGCTGCCGGCAGTTCCACCATACTGACACTCATCGCCAACGTGAATCCGGATGAAACGGACTACACGTTAAATGCACATATAACAGGTAACGAAACAGAAGTTACCTTAACCAATAACACCGCCAGCGTAACGCCCGCCATTAAGCAGGCTACAGATCTGGCTGTTACTAAAACAGTAGATTTCAGCACCCCTGATGCAGGCAGCAACGTGGTGTTCACCATCGTTGCCAAAAATGACGGCCCAAGTAAAGCCACCAATGTAAAAGTAGTGGATGCGCTTCCGGCAGGTTATACTTTTGTATCTGCGTCTTCTGCTGCTTATACCGGTAATACCTGGACGGTGGGTACGCTCAATGTAAATCAAAGCGCTACATTGACTATCACCGCAAAAGTGAATGCAAGCGGTAGTTATCAGAACACCGCCACCATTTCCGGTGCGGAAGTAGATAATAATACGTCGAACAATACAGCGAGTGTATCTACAACCCCTGTACCGGTATCAGATGTAAAAATAACCAAGACGCTCAGTAACAATGCGCCAGATGCAGGAAGCACCGTCACTTTTACCATTACTGCCACCAACGATGGACCAAGCGTAGCACAGAGTGTTACCGTAAAAGACGTGCTGGAAAACGGTTATACCTATGCGGTGAATCCAACGCCGTCTGTGGGTACGTTTAATAAAGCTACCGGCATCTGGACCATCGGCAATATGGCTGCCGGTAAAACAGAATCCATTGCCCTGATCGTTAAAGTATTAGGCAAAGGCACTTCTTACGGTAATACCGCGACGATCACCACCACTACAAAAGATAACAATACCACCAACAACACCGCTACAGTTCCTCCTGCTACCGTAAGGGCCGTGACGGATCTGCAAATAGAGAAAACAGTAGATAAGGCTACCGCAGATGCCGGCACTAAAGTGGTTTTCACACTGAAAGCGACCAACAAAGGGGCTAGTCCCGCTACCAATGTGAAAGTAACTGACCTGCTGCCTTCAGGATTTACGTTTGAAAGCGTACAGCCTTCCAATGCCGCCTATGTAGCCAGTTCCGGCGAATGGGCAATCGGCACACTGGACAGCGGCGAAGTAAAAAGCATCCAGCTTACTGCCATCGTTAATGCAACCGGCAACTATACCAATACCGCTACTATTACCGGTTCGGAGTATGACCCGGTAACCACCAATAACACCAGCGATGTGACTGTTACCCGTGTAGCAGTAACCGACCTGGAAGTATTGAAAACAGTAGATAATACTACGCCTGATGTAGGCGCTACCGTTACCTTTACCATCAAGGCCATCAATCATGGACCCAGTAAAGCCACTGGTGTAGTGGTAGACGATCCCGCGCCTTCCGGCTACGGAAACATCACCTATAACCCAACTGTGGGAACCGTTGATACCGACGGCAAATGGACCATTGGCGATCTGAACAAAGATGCCGTTGCTACCCTCACGGTAACGGCTAAAGTACTGGCCAGTGGTAGCTACCTCAATACCGCTACTATTTCCGGTACGGAAACAGACCGCACCACCACTAACAACACCAGCAGTGTAACGTCTGTACCAGTACCGGTAGCTGACCTGGTGGTAACTAAAACTATCAGCAATAGTACACCGGATGTAGGCAACACCGTTACGTTCACTATTACAGCGAAAAATAACGGACCTAGTACCGCGACCGGTGTAACGGTAACGGATCTACTGAAATCGGGCTACCTGTTCAAACAGAAAACAGTTAGCAGCGGCGCTTACAATGAAACCACCAGTGTATGGACCATCGGCAA
>NZ_FOJG01000003.1 GCF_900110835.1 Chitinophaga arvensicola | reverse complement strand
CTGGACACCTATGTCCCCAAATACTATGACCTGTACCGGGAGCAGGACGATGATCCCTTTACAGCTGCGTACCTGTCGTGCAGAAATGTGATGACGACAGAATGGAATAAAGAATGGATTTATGGCCGCGCCAACTCTGGAAGTTTTATGCGCTATGACAGAACACCGTTTCACGCCGGCCTATCGGCAGATGAGCATGGCGCAGGCGCCCACGGCGCCACGCAGGCAATGGTGGATGCGTATTTTACAAAAAACGGATTGCCCATCACCGACCCTGCCGCCGGGTATACATCTGCCGGTTTTTCAAGTTTTCAAGCCCCGTTTGATGTGACCTCCCGGAGTACCTATAACCCGTGGACCAACAGGGAGCCCCGTTTCTACGTGGGTATTACCTACAATAACAGTTACTGGCTTTACCAGACCGGAGGCGTTACCATTGTTACCAATATGGAAAAGAGCGGGAACTCCGGCAGGGATCAAAGTACTTCCGACGTGTCGCCTACCGGGTATGTGGTAAGAAAAGATGTGGCGGGCAACGACAATAGCCGTGGCGTGGTATACCTGAGGCTGGCGCAGATTTTTCTCGATTATGCTGAAGCCCTCAATGAATCCAGCCCAGGAGCCTCCGACATATTAAAATATGTAAACCTGGTTCGCAGCCGGGCAGGCATACCCGGCTATGATGGCGTATCCATTCCGGTACCTTCCGGTCAGGCTGCAGTACGGCAGGCCATCCAGGCGGAGAGAAGAGTAGAACTGGCCTTTGAAAGCGTACGGTACTTTGATACCCGCCGCTGGAAAATTGCTAAAACCACGGGTAACGGCGCCGTATATGGGATGAATATGAATGGCAACGGACCGGATTTCTATAATAAGACCCTCATCGAAACAAGGACATTTACCGATCGTGACTATTTATTCCCTATCCCTTATCAGCAGATATTAATTGATCCTAAACTGGTACAAAATCCAGGTTGGTAAATAAGTACAACCATGAACAAACTAATTATTACCACCATCACACTGATACTCGCCGGCATTTCCTGCTCTCAAAAGGAGGAAACCATACCGCTCACCGGTAATCAAAAAGACCCCAATGCTCCTTCTGTCACCTGGCAGGAGCATTGGTTCGAGCACAATCAGCTGGTAACGCTGGTGTCGTACAATGATGATGTGGCCATGTATTATGATGACAATGTATCCAGGGAATTAAAATGGCCCCTCAGCAAATTAACTGCGATATGGAAATACACCAAAGCCACTTACGGAGCCTTTGGGCAGGACAAAGACCGCAGACTCAATGTAATACTGCACTACAAAAGATATGGTGGTGGTCATCCATCCACCTATTTTGATGCAAGCCACGATTTCCGCAATATGATCGATGTAGGTTCAGATAATCCATGGGAAGACAGTACCGGCTGGAACGTGGATATCGTAACGCATGAAGTAGGTCATATTGTGGAAGGGGCTTCCAAAGGCGTGCATAATTCCCCCGCTTTTGGCATATGGCACGACAGTAAATGGATGGAGATCTATCAATACGACGTGTATAAAAATTTAGGATGGAACCAGGAGGCAGACCGTTGGTATAATGCAAAGTTATCAGTAACGGATAACTATCCACAGGCAAATACACACTGGTTCCGCGACTGGTTTTATCCTATTTATCAGAGCTACGGTGGCAAGGATGTGCTTAATGGTTTTTTTACGCTCTTATCCCGGTATTTCCCGCAGCACAACATTGCCCTGGGAAAGGAATATGATCGTGCCATGAACATGGGTGAGTTTATACATTTCTGGAGCGGGGCAGCCCATAAGGATCTCAGCCAGTTGGCCCGTAACGCATTCGGCCCAAATGATGAAGCGGGAAATAGCTGGCAGGTACAACTGGATAAGGCGCGTATCGATTTTGCTGCTATCGTTTATTAACGGCTCTCATCCGATGCAGCCAGAGGTATGTTACACTGCAAAGAATGTTTACAGCGTTGTGTCAATAAATTTTATCTGATGAAAGCAAGAATTCTCCTGGTTGAAGCAGTTGTTGGTCTGCGAAATCTGATCAGACAGCGGTTTGAAAAAAATGAGTTCGAAGTTGATGTTTTATCAAATGGAAAACAGGCATATGAAGTAATTCGTAAAGACTTGAGGTACTACAATATCCTGCTCATAGATGCGGTATTGCCCGGTATGGATGGATTTGAGCTGGCGGAAAAAATAGCAGAAATGGGAGGGGGGCCACCATTTGTATTAATAACAGCAGCAAACAAAGATGACCGGATACGCGGATTGAAAATTGGCGCCGCAGACTGCCTTTCAATGCCTTTGGATGTAGATGAACTCGCTCTTCGTATCCGTAATATTATCAGGCGCATAACTGCTTGTATTATTAATGGGGGCAGCATTATTGAACGAGGTGATGTACAACTCAATAAGGATTTACAGGTACTTCATGTGGGGACGGCTGGTGTTGGGTTACAACTGAGTACCAACGAATCCGCCTTACTGAATTTTTTCTTTAATAACGAAAACAGGCTTGTAAGCCGGAAGGAGATACTGACCTATTTTAATAGCAATGATATTTATCTGGGTGAACGTAGTCTGGATGTTTTTATTTTCCGTCTACGCAAGCTCCTGGAGGCTTCCAGGTTTTTGAGTATAGAGACGGTATATGGAGCAGGACTTATTTTAAGCGTTCGGGATGCCGTCATTTGATTGAATAATGCTGGTTGCTATAAATTTATAGCCTTGGAAGTTTATCTTTCAAGGCTATTTTTTTAAATCCGGGTATCAGATCAGTGTTGTGAGCAGGAATATGTTTTCTAAATATTTTCTAATAAAAAACTGTCTTCTTTCTAACGGCCTTGTTCAAATTGTCGTTTTATCTTTGCAGCGCAAATAATTTTTTGGTCTATGGACACAGAAACGGCTGCTTATTTACAGTTACATTTTATTTCTTAATCGCCTGCCACTATCATAACAGCTGTTGTGCCGGTTGGGGCACAAAAAACAGAGATCATGTCAATCAGCGTAATAGATTTCACCACCAGGCTGGCAATTGCTTTTTTGCTGGGTGCTGCCATTGGTACTGAGCGGCAATGGCGTCAGCGCATGGCCGGGCTACGTACAAATATGCTGGTGGCCCTGGGTGCCAGCATGTTTGTAGCGTTGGCGGCAAAGATCAGCGGGGAAGCCGTTGGAAGGGTTACCTCTTATGTGGTCAGCGGAATCGGCTTCCTGGGCGCCGGCGTGATTATGAAAGACGGTATGAATGTGAGAGGGCTGAATACCGCAGCCACATTGTGGTGTTCTGCCGCAGTAGGAGCGCTTTGTGGGTCGGCATACTATTGGGAAGCAGCCATCGGATCTTCCTTTATTATATTGACACATGTGCTCATGCGCCCAGTGGGCGTACGTTTAAGCAGATTGCCTATCGACAGGGAAATGTCTACCCAGGTGGGATATATACTATCCATTCATTGCAGGCAGGATGTAGAAAATCATCTCCGGGTGCTTTTATTACAACATACCAATGATGATCATAAGCTGTTGTTGCGCTCCCTTAAAAGTACTGATAATACAGATCCTTCACTGGCTTTGATAACAGCGGAAATACTCGCCAGCAGCAATGAAGATCAGATGATGGAGAAAATAGCCGGCCGGCTTACTATTGAACAGCACGTGTCAGAGGTTAGCTGGCGGAAGATGGCAGTTGAGAATGACTTGTAATTAAAGGTTGTATTCTATCTTTGCAACATAGTAATCAGGATAAAAAATTAATTAAATAAAACATGGACATAGAGCCTCCCACAAACAGCAATTATCATTAACCTTCCCTTTGTAAAGATGGCCACTGTTGTCTTTCCAGTCGGGAAACAAAAGACAACATCATGTTCAAATTCCTAACTTTTTTCCGCACGCTCCGTAGAGATCATTTGCACGAAGATTTTCCTTACACACTTGGCGCAGATGCCATGCCTACCATCTCCTTTGGCATGAGTGATAATATTTTCAGACCTTCTTTTAAAGTGATGACCTTTAAAAGGAAACCTGATAACCGATCTGTCAGCAGATGGTCTAAAAAAGGAGCTATTAAATCAGTTGCTGCCAGATGATGGTTATCGTTTAATTCCCCGAACTTTATACCGCTTTTCCAGTGAAGGATCAGCGGTTTTATCCGTAAACGAGGCAATTATGAAAAAAAGCAAAAGCGAAGTGGGGAAATTGCAGCCAATTAATATGAATAATTTAGGCGGTATTTATTTTGACAATGAAAAACAGATAACGCCGCATATTTACAATCAGTCTGGCTTTGAGTTGATACGTGTAGACCAGCAGATGAGCGCCTGCAAAAGTGAGGTGAGCCCCCACCTGCTGCAATTTTTTATCGTCATATTAAATCAGAAGGGGACTGGAGTCTATCATTTCGGGAGTAACCAGTACCAGATAGGCCCCAACGTGCTTTGCTTTATAGGTCCATATGTAGTATCCTCCTGGCATTCACAGACAGCCCACCAGGAAGGTTACTGCCTTTGTTTTTCTGAAACTTTTTATAATGATGGTCTGGAGAATAAAAGTTGGCTCCGATCAAGACATTTCTTTTCGTCCGGTAATGATTTCGTAGTCTCCCTGACGGCAAACCAGACAGCCTTTTATGCCCGGCTGATGGAAGAAATGGCCGCTGCTCAGCAAGGAGATGGCGCTTTGAAATATGGGTTGTTGAAGTCCTATCTGCATTTATTTATGGAAAAGGCCAGCCTGGAATTCTTTCCGGATAACCCCGGACGGATTTCGCCTGCCGGGCCCGCACTATCAAATGGGTTGACCAATGAGTTTCTGCTGCTGTGCCAAACAGATTTCCAGGCCCTTTTAAAAGGTGAGACTACCTTCATGCCTGCACTGGATAGCTATGCGCACCGGTTGGGAATTTCCCGCAATTATCTCAACGATAAAGTAAAAAAGGTGACGGGGCAGTCTGCCGGCTATCACCTGCAGCAGCTTTATATTAACCAGGCCAAGGTTTTTCTTAGGCAAACTGACTGGTCTGTAAATGAAATTGCCGCAAAGGTAGGGTTTAATGATCCCGCCTATTTTGCCCGTTTTTTTAAGAAGCATACCGGTTTATCGCCTTCTGTGATGAGAAAGCGGCTGACAGGTGAATGATCCTGCTAATTAAGTACATCGTCCTACATTATTTAGCAGTGCGGAGATAGTTTTGTATTACTAAAATTGATTGTTTAAAAAATCAAAAGACAGTAATATGGAAAACAGAATAAAACTATCTGTAAACAAGCAACAGGACGTACTTATAAAGAATGGCACTATTATTACCATGGACCCCTCCATTGCTGATTTATCCGGTGGAGATATACTCATTCAGCATGGAAAGATACAGGCAATAGGAAAAGGACTGGAGCAGGAGCATATGGAGATCATTGATGCCAGCGGTATGATTGTATTTCCTGGCTTTGTTGATGCTCATCGCCATGCATGGCTGGGAACACTGCGAAGTACGATGCCCAATGTAAATGATCTGATGACATATGTGGCCGACATACACTTTGGTTTTGCCAAATACTACCGCCCCGAAGATATTTACCTGGGTAATCTGCTGACAGCTATCAGCGCAATTGATAGTGGTATCACCACTATTGTAGATGCCTCTCATAATGCCAGGAGCCTGGAACACGCTTATGCAGCCATCGACGCGCTTACAGATAGTGGTATCAGGGCGCTGTATGCTCCTGCCTTCCCGCTGGGAGGTGAATGGGACAGCAGTTTCTGGCCCCGGGGAGTAGAGCAGGTAATCGGAGATCTTTTTTCCTCTACAGGGTCCCTGATTAAGCCGGCCATCTTTACGCATATGAGTAACCATAGCTGGGACCTTGCAAGAGCGCTCGGGGTACCTGTCATAACAGAGGTGGTAGGACAGCAGATGTCTGATTTGCTGGAGGTAATAGCCCAAAACGGCCAGCTGGGTCCGGACAATATTTTCAATCATTGCACCGGTCTAACGCCCCGTGCATGGGAGATCATCAGGGATGCCGGTGTTAAAGTGACCGTAGATCCCCGGTCAGATGCCCATTATGGACTTGAAGAAGGGGTTTTTGCCTATCAGCATGCCATCAATCATGGTATCAGGCCGGCAATAGGTACTGATCTTGAAACGGCTTATGGCGGCGACATGTTTACCGAAATGAGGGTAGCTTTTACCCTGCAGCGTGCCTGGGCACAGCATCAAAAATACAAGGGAGAAAAAGCAGTTCCATCTCCCGTTCTTTCCCGTAAAATACTGGAAGCAGCAACGATCAATGGCGCGGATATCGCCGGCTTTGGTCATGTTTCCGGAAGCATTACTCCCGGAAAGGCGGCGGACCTTGTTTTGCTGAGAGCCACCGATATTAATCTTTTTCCTTCCAATAATGCTATCGGATCTCTTGTTCATGCCGCAGACAGAAGCAATGTAGATACAGTGATCGTGGACGGACGAATCCTGAAACGCGGAGGCAAACTCCAGTTGACAGACATGCAGCAGTTAAACAGCCGCATCAATGCATCCCTGGAATATTTATTTATGAAAGCTGGTTATAGTCCTGACGTATTCCTGGAAGAGTTTCCAAGGTTGAGTTTTAATCAATAAACGACCGAGTTATTTCCGTTGCTTGAATTTGGATACTTTGGAAAAGTACGGTCGTAAACACCGTCTATGATGACATCGTTAAAGTACAACACGGTTTATTCTTAAACTGTGTTTTTGCTCCTGCTCCATACTTGCTGCAGTTTGCACCTTTATTGATTCAATAACTGACTAATGGCGGTGCTGATGTTTTCCAGGTCACTGGGTCTGGGAGCGTTGGTTTGTGTGATCGTGCCGCTTTTATCTATCAGCATATAACGCGGTATGCCAATAATATTGATTCTTTTGTTAAGGAGATCAAACTCCTTATCACTTACAAGATAATGCTCTCCTTTTATCTGTTCCCTTTTGATTGTTTTTTCCCAGGAATCCTGGTCGCAGTGTATGGCCAGATAGAGGAAGATGACAGGTTTATTGTTGAAATTGTTTTTTAAAAGAGCAGACTGCCGCATTTCCTGCATACACGGGACACACCAGGGCGCCCAATAATCTACATACACCACATTACCCTTGTATTTGGCGCCCAGCACCTGTAAAATGTCTGACGTAGTATCAGCCATATTATTAAACAGGTGGGTTTTGTCCGGCAGGGCATTACTCATGCTTTTATAGAGTTGCTGATTAAGATAGGTGATACGTCACTGATGGCGGTGTTGCTGAGATGTTGCCGGAGGTATTGTATGGTTGCAGATTGCAGTTGCTGGCTGTGTTGCAGGCTATCTGCCGCCAGATTAGCCAGCAGCAAGTCCTGGCCCGGTCCTTTGTTAATTTGTTGGGTAATATAGTGAAGCATACTCCCTCCTGTATTGTTGTGGTTTTTTCTATGCAGGTAAATAAGATAATTATTGATGAAGTCATAGTATACATCTGTTAACACTTCATTATTGTTGACAGGCAGGGTGGCTATAAAATGCTGGTAGGATGGTGGAGGAAGCGCCTGCCTGTTGGAGTGATCATACCAATATGCCAGTATGTCGGCTCCCGCACTATAACGAATGTACTGTAATGTACGTGTATGGAACATGTGCAGTAACCGGTTAGTCCGCCGCCATACCTGCAGACTATCCAGTTGTATCTGCATTTTTTGTATACGCCAGGTTAGATATTGGTCTGCTGTCATACCCTGTACCTGCTCATTACTTACGGGGTTAATGACATGGCCCAGGTGGTACATATAGTCGTGTAGGTTAGTATTTATACCGGCTGTGCTACCTTTAAAAGAAATTACTTGTTGGGTAGTATGTAGTTTCACCAAATCATTTACCGTATTCACCCGCCTTATATCCGCCGTATCCAGCGTTAGATGCAGACTTTTTTCCGGCACGGCATACAGGTAGATAAGAGTATGATCAAAATCGAGCATCAGTTCCTGCGGATTAAATAACGGTATGGTGGCATTGAAATTTCCGGACTTATCTAATTGGGCAATTACCTGGTCCTGCTGGCCATAAGGCGTATTATACACTACTTTCAGCAATTGAAAGGGGCTGCCTGCCGGATCATAACGGGAGATATTGCCTGCCAGATGAAAGCTGTCAACTTTAAATGCAGGTGTATGTTGTGCCATGACAAACAGGGATACTGATATTAAACAAACGGTCAATAAACAGCTGCGTATGTTTCGGCGATTATTCCACTTATCATTATCTAATGCTGAAAGGTTTTTGATTAGAAGCGGTTTCATGATAGGGTAATATTAATGTACGTTGTTGACATGGCAGTCATAATTACGGGTTCATCTCAATGTCCCACCAATATAAAGAACATTGTTTGAAGTAATTGTTAACAGACTTGCGAAATGTTCACAAGAGATATTTGGGGAGGATTTATAAATGCTGACGTTGTTTCCTGTTTCCTGAATGATGCAAACTTTCCACGAATATCCTTTTGAAGTTTACGACCATAAAAAGGTGGAAACTGGTCACACTACTTTGATATTTATGACAGGACTTTCGTCAGCAGATCGTATTAAACTTTTTTTGTTAAGGAATTGTCGAGCCACAATTCATACCAATTCAAAAAATTTATCTTCTCTTTGTTGCCAAGTTCATATGAAGGATGGATGCCATAATCGCTACTTCTGTCATCTGTCCAGATGTTACCGTATTCCTTGCCATTTACAACAAGGTTTATGCGAACTGCACAGCCAAAGTTACAAATCGCAATCACCCCATTCATTTGCTGTTTATCAAAGTATTTCTCTTCAAACTGTATACGCTGCTTTTGGTATTCCTCCTCATTTTCTTCTGCATCAACTGTCGGTTCAAACGTTTGATTCCAGGCCTCAGTATGTAAAAAGGGTTTTGAAGGGTTCAGTAAAGAGCCTGGTTTTTTGTTGTCCAGGTCATCAAACATGACATCTTCCAAAGGCTCAAGCCCATAAAACGGCCCAGCCCCTCCATTACCAATAATCATTAGAAAGGCTACATATTCATCTGGCAGGCGCGTACGATAGAATGATTCAAATTTTTTAATTTTAGCTACAGAAACTGGCGGATTCAGCCTGTATTTATGCGTGCTGGCACCAAATACACTGTAATTTGTATCCAAATTTTTGAGTTGTTCCAATTTGTTTTTTATTCTCTCCAATTGCTCGTCCATGTATGTACAGGAATTTTATAGATAACAGATAGGAATAAATATACAGAAGCTTATTGATTTTACTTGATTGACCAGAAAGATTACTGCTAAAGTATTAAATTACATATCCTGTTTATCTGCAAAATTCTAACCTATGCCGCCTATTACAGCATTTGATACGCTGGATAAGGAAATTATAAAAGTGGGAGGAAAACCCGTTGTGCTTGAAGCCTTATGGAGTGGCGACACCAATGGTTGGTATCTGTTACTTTATGTAAATATCATTAGATCCCGTTTTCTCATAAAGCGTGAGGAGCAGCATTTATTAGGAGAGGTTACCTTGCCGGAAGACAGCGCATATTACACTGATGGGAGGCCTACAGTAGCCATGGTGGCGGAAGAACTGGGTAAATGGGCAGCTCAAAAGTATGGTCTTACTTTTTACTTCCCTTCAAGGGATAATGCAGATGAGGACTGTCCAGGTTGGGCAGAAAGACATTTGGGCGTGCACTGTGAGGATTGTAATAAACTGATGTTATTAAGAGAAAGTTCGCATTTGCCCAGGGAGGTATGCTATTCGTGTTATTTGAACAGAAAAAGCAATGAGAGTTTGAGAAACGCGGACCCATCTGATCATGGCTATAATTTTTGCCTTTCAAAAAATGAGGAGTACATTAAGGAAGGGTATTGTACAAAATTTGAGGATTTTACTATTGCGCCCTTTATACAAGATAAGGTGAAGGCAAGGCTAACTTCCGATATCATAAGTACTATTACGCTGGATCAGGAAGATATCCTTGTACTCAAAGGTCAATTGGAGACCACCCTTGAAGGAATGCTCCTGGCTTATGAAATGCCGCAAATTGACGAGAGAAAGAGACGGTTCATTGGAACCTATAAAATGCAGTATGGGGGGAAGGAATATGTGCTGATGGACAGGCATAACGATGCACATACAGAGATTGCCAGCTATATTTCCAACATTAAAACGGCTGAAAAAGCCATTGCAGAGGGCTATACCTACCAATTCTTCTTTAAACAGGGAATTACCTACAGGGACGATGCCTTTTTGCGCTTCATAAATTACGTCTGTAAAGGGGAGACTTCACTCTTCGCTATTCACCAGAAGTATGCCCGGCAGTTGAACACAACAGATATTTCAACAACATTGGAAAAGCTCGAAAAAATTGGTTGTATAGTCACAAAAGGGGAGCAGGTTATTATAACCAGGCTTGGTTACTGTATAGTTTGATTGGGATAGCTACGATTGGAATCACGTCTCTTTTTCTGCGAACATCAATCAGATGGGTTTGTGAAATTATTTCATTACTCAGCAGGCAGGTAAAATATGTTTTCAGATAGTGTAACGTGCACCCTTTTGTTATAGGTGGTAGTAACCCAATCTTCTGCATTTAGAGGTACATAACACATTCATATTTGTAGCCGATTATGTTGAACCTGTTGTAACAACGGTTTCAACGATGGGATTGGAGTCAATGCTTTGTCAGTGGCGTTACAAGAGTCGCGGCAGTGGCAGTTATATTAAATGCCGCCAGTCAGGGAGAAAGAAAATTATTGACACAATTTTCAAGCAAAAGGATAGATAATGCAGTTGCTTATGTGATGAAAAATAAAGTAAATCATATATTTGATAAAGCAGCACATAATCTGGACCTGTTATTAACAAAATTTGGGGGTCCTAAAAATACCTTTCGTGCTGTTTTAAATAAGCTAAATGGAAAGCTTCCTGTAAATGGGCTATTTAAGGATATATCCATAGACCTGGAGGGTTATAATGTTGAGGTAAGCGGTATGGTGGTTGGCGGAATTACCAAAATTGGTACAATGTTCATTCCCTAAATATTAAATTATGAATTGGAAAGAGCAATTATTAAAATTCGAACAAAATAAAAATTGGAAATCGGCTTTTGATCTGCTGCAAACAATCATTAGCAAAGAAAGTAGCAACCTGGACGCTTATTTGAGTATGAACTATTTGCTAATGAATGTGCTAGTCGAAGAGAACTATGATGCTGATGAAGGTGAATTCTATGCCAGCATGTTGAAAAAATATTTTGTTGAATCATATGAAATATTTTCTCAGGTTCCGGAGTACCTTTTTTTTATTGGAAAGATAGCCTGTATGTCTGAATGGTATGTTGATCTGAAAATAGAGGAGGCCCAGAATTTAATAAGAAGAGCGCACCATCTTGATCCAAAGAATTTTCTATACGAGTGGGCGGCGTACAGTGATTTAAATATGGGTGATTCAATAAATGTGGAAGGGGTAACTGATTACTCAAAAAAAGCTTTGCGTGATACCGCTGTGTTGGAGCAGTTGAGGACAAAAGGCTCATTGGGCAAATATCTGGAGAATGCATTAACTTATTGGGCAAGCGGTGGTGTACCTCAGTAAGTGGCGAATTCCTTTAATTCCTTTGAGATAAGGTAGTGGCGACCTCTTTCCGCATCCCAATTTCCCAGTTGAAAACTATCCTTGATTGTAAGTTCTCTCTCCGGAGAATTGTTACAGGCAATTCTTGCGTATACTGAGTCTTTTCTTTTGTTCTTGTTTTGGCACAGCGCATAGCGTACGCCGAAAGTGTTTTCACTTCGCATTTCTTCTTCATTTTAAATGGACAAATCATGTTCTCTGGATCGTGGCTTACAGGCCCCAAACAAAAATGAGTAGAAACAAAGCCGCTGATATCATTTGAAACAAGATGATATCCTTTGAAATACAAATTAATACATATGGCAAGAAATCTACGTTGAGTAGGTAAAGTTACTCTGAAACCTACGCACGGTATTACTCTGCCGACAACTTGAAGCTCGATGATATAAGATGATATGGGGCAAAAATAAAAAAGCCCGCAGATACAATATCTGCGGGCTTTTTGGCATATCGCGTAACAAAGCGTTACAATGATTTTAGCCTTTTTGTCGGGACGACTATACGACGCCCTGATATCGTAATTTATTTGATTTCAATGTGTTGTTAAAAGAGCTTCGGATCTACTCACGGGATTACTCCCAAGGGCATTCAGTGATTTCATCGCAAGATAGAATTTGTACTAAATAATTCCAAAATGCAAGATTAGGTCAAGTGGACTATTTAGGGTCTGATATATAAGTAAATTTGATATTTATTTTTTTTAATTTAACTGCGCAACTAGATTGCGCAGTTATGCTGGTATCTTCGCTATAATCAATATCTGTACAATGAGCTTTAATAAATTTCCCGCTGGTGTCATTGATAAAAAATTGATGGCTGACTGTTTGAAAAAAGAAGAGAAGAACTATAAGGATATTAATTTCATAGAATTGGAAAAGGATTACAATGATATTTTGTTTATTCTTACTCAATTGGTTAACCTGATACATGAAAAGCAAATACCAGTAAAGGAATGGATTAAACCTTCTGAAATTTTATTATTGAAACTCGCTTCGCATTCTGGTTCAGTAAAGCAAGTTGCGACGCCTGTACCTATATATAGAAGTGGTAGCAACCTTATAGCTATACGTGATGTACCTTCAGTGTATGTGCTTTCAAGAGCGCAATTAGAATGTTACCTCACTTTACATTACTTTATTTTTTCTCCCCAAAATGATGGTGAAGGAAAATTTAAGCAATTGTTATATAAATTGAGTGGCTTGTCCAATAGACAAAGTTACTTATCTACTTTGCCTGAGAATTTAGAAAGGAAGGAGGAGGAAGCGAGAATTATTGCAGAATTACTCCTGGAAATTGAAACTAACGAATACTATCAAGCTCTCAGTGTCGATTTACAGAAAAAAGTAAAAAAAAGAAATCCTCCCGCTAGATTAATAGGATGGGAAGATCTAATTAGATCATCTCGTCTTAAAGATGAAATATTTCTTAGTTCCTGGAAGCTTTTTTCAAATCACGCCCATTCTGAGTTTATTGGCACTATGCAGTTTCAAGATTATTTAGTTGATAGTATGGCAACAAACAAAATGGTTTACCATGTGTTGCAACTGAACCTTATGATATTATGTGTGACTATAATTGAGTTGTTGAATCTATTTCCTGAACTTATTCCGGATTATGTTTCCAGTGTATCCATTGAGGTGAGAACTACGGTTCAATTTCTTTCAAAATTTGCATTTAAAGAATAGTAATAATGAGTGCCAGAATCAACTTCTACGAGTACTACGGTACAGAGGAAACAATTCTTCAAACCGCTTTTCAATTACAGACAAATGGTGGAGAGACGTTCTATCGGGCTAACATAATTGAGAACTTTGGACGCCTTAGAGATTTTTATATTGAATTGACTGCTGCTAGAAAAAGTGGTAAAACATTGCCTGAGAATCGAGTAGTAACCATTATAAATGACTACCACTTTGAATTAATTCCGGATTACGTTAAAATCTGCATTTTTTTTGAGAATTTCGTGAAAGCAGAACTACTTAGACATGAATACCTAATTCATTCTATACTGAAAACAGAAACTTGTAAGTTGCTTTCAAAATTACAAGGTAGACAGCCTGTGTCTCTGAGAGATTTACATTGTACTGAGCCGTTTGTAGTTAACAGTGGAAAAGAAATATCTCATAATTCGTTAGGGGAAAAGACTTTGTCTATAAGTACTTTATTAAGTCCAGGATATCAGAAAGTGATTCAATTACCATCTGCAATAACCGACTTTGTCTGCCTTCTTAACAAGAAGAGAAATATTCTCCATTTATACAACTCATTAGATTTTGATCTCAGTGAGGATTTTTTTAAAGAAATGGCAAATACTATTTCTTTTGTAAACGTACTTTTTTATAAAGACAAAGATAGTGGCCTAGAATAGGTGGATATTTTTCATCTCAGGCTGTTTGATTAGTGTGATTTAATTTGATTATTTAAACTTAAATAATGTTACCACTACCTTATAACATTACGGATACTGATAAAGAGTTTGGAGAGCTTTTAAAAGGAAAATTAAAGGAGTTTTCTGCCACTTTCGCAATAAACTTAGAAAACCAGGAAAAGGTATTACAATATTTCCGGGTATCTCTGGAGCATTGCAATGCCAATAATCTACCTAAATCCAAAGCTATTTGGAATATTGCTAGCTACGTTAGTATTATATCATTCGATTTAAAGGTCATAGTTAAGAATATGACATTTGCGGTATTGGAATGGGAGAAAAGGTATTTTGCCAGACAAGCAGCCCTGCTAATACATGAGGCTTGTGATGGTTTACTGAATCTGCTTGGAAAGCAATTCCGTGAGATTTTAAAGGATTTACCCGACAGTGATTCATTAAAATCTGATTTGAATATAATAGCGAAGAGGTTAAATGATTACAAAGTAACTCATAAGCCCAACCTGAATACAATTAGAAATTTTTCTATAGCTCATAGAGATATGGAGGTTTTATCCCAAATTGAGATTATTTGTGCTATATCTTGGGTTGATGCAATCAATTTTTCTTCGGAGTTTGACAGGATTTTAAATGACTTAGGATCTTTTATGAAGAAATTCTTGACCTCTGGTTACTTTGATTAATGCTATTATGATGCAATAGGTATTTGATAGCATAGCTATCAAAATTATTCTGCGATTATTATTTTTATACTTGTAATTTATTGATATTCATATATTAATGAATTAAATATTTATCTGTTTTTGTTTTTTATTTTAAATTCAAGAAAAAACGAGAATGGCAAAAGAAATAATCACACTTCAGGATTTAGAAGTATTTAAAGCAGACTTACTAAAAGAAATAAAGGCATTAATGGATGGCAGGCTGCAGCAAAATAAGAAATGGTTGAAATCGTACCAGGTTAGAGAGCTTTTAGGTATTTCTGCTGGAACATTGCAAACAATGAGAATTAATGGAACTCTACCATTTTCAAAAATTGGAGGACTGATTTTTTATGATGCAGATCTGGTAAATGAGGTAATGAGCAAAGGAAAGCGTTAAAATGATAAAATCGAATATGGCTATATTTTGGTAGCCATATTTTTTTTCGGTACTATGCAACATTTGTTTTTCTTTTAATCCTTCATGTTAGAGGTGGGCTTTTAAGTATCAAAGAGTTGTATAATTATTTTATATAATAATGTGACAAAAAAGCATTTTTTCTAATTACTTTATGGCCAAAGTGGCATTTTGTGTAATTATGTCACATAATTGTTTTTCGCAATCTAACCGTTGAGGTGGCGCTTTGTTTGTTTTTGCAAATCGGCTCCGATTTTGTTGAACCTGGTCGAATTATTTAAAATTTATTATGGAAAATAAAATACAACAAGTACCAGAGACCACATCTATAATTGAGAGCCAGGTCCACCGCATTGAAGATTTCTTAAAATATCTGGGATTACCATCCGACGGTATTATTGCCTCACTCGACCAGCGTGAAACAATGGGGAAAAACCTGGAGACATTAATAAATCGTGTTCCTGCAGAAATAAAAAAGGATGCAAAATACCTCTCTAAGTTCGTAATAGGAGCGGGATTTGGAATATTCGATTATTCAATGAATTCCATTTGGAATGAAGTCGTTCTGGCATTGCATAAAATAGCGATAACGTATGGCCTAGACATATTTTTTGATAAGGCTGTTGGTGGTAGTTCTCGTTCCTTATATAAAGACGCCGGAGATTTACCAATGTTAAAAGAGAAGGTATTGTTGGATACCTGTTGGAAATTAGAACTAATCACAGAAACCACCCATAAAAAATTGGCTCACATTCTCGATATGAGAAACCATATCGGAATTTCACACCAAAATGATTCCCAAATAAATGCCTTTGAGTTGTTGGGATATGTGGAGACGTGTATACAGGAGGTATTATTATCTCAACCCTCACCAGATGCGATCCATGTTCAGGCATTTATCCAGAATTTTAAAGGTCATGATCAAGTGATTGATCAACCGTGGATTGAAAATGTAATACCTAGATTACAACAATTACCAACACGTCATTGTGATAGCATCATCCGAATATTCTTTTCTGTATATGTTTCTACTGAAACGAGTACAGTACTCCAAAAGAACATTTCAATAATGGCTCCTATTATTTGGAGCCTATGTACCGATCAGGAAAAAGACCGCCTAGGTTTGATTCTTGCCGGGTACAGAAATAATCTTCATGTAGAAAAACATACGAAAGGAATTGAATTTTTTGGTTTCGTAAATGGTAATAGTTATTTAGATATAAGGGAGAAAGAGGTTACATTGGATAAGTTAGCCAGTAGATTAAAAAATGCACATTATTCCTATGATAACTATTTTCATGAAGGCTCTATAATGGAAGAGATAATGACGTACATTGACAATGCAGAAAGTGTTCCTGAAATTGTTTCTACGCACTTAATAGAGGCTGTGATTCTCTGTCGAATTGGAAGGGGATATAATTATTTTGGTGGGGTTTCTCCACAAGCCAAACCATATTATAATCAGTTCTTGAAAATTATTGCTCCTAAGTATACTCCGAAAATCATACTTGCCTTGACAACGTCCGAAGTGCAACGTAAAATTTCAAATAGTCTTTCCAGAGATGCGTGTCATGAATTATTAGAGTGTGTTAATGAAACGGTAGTGGATCGGCGTCAGAAGGAAGCAGTGGAATATTTATTAACTAATATGCGTAAGAATAAGGATGCTATCTTTAACAAAGAATTTCAGCTTATCTCTTCACCATTTATAACCTGGATAAGATAAAAAGCTGCATCATTAAACTTATCTCAAGGTCAAAGGCAAGTTTCTAATGTGCCTTTGACCTTTTAATTACGGAGGTGGTGTAATTCTTATATTAAAGAAATTACCTCTTAACTATCAAATGCGTTTTCATTGGATCATTCATAATCCTGCTGATCTCCGCATCCACAAAATCAATAACATCATCTTTTATCTGCATAAAGTTTTTATACACCACTCCATTTTCTAAATTCCTGATAACAGGCACCTCCTTTTGAAGTTTTCTTTCCTGATCAGCTTTTCTGGTGTCTTTCGTTACCTTACAGTGAAAGACTGGACCTGCTACCTTTGATTGGACATATAGTTAAGCTCTTTCCTTAACTTTGATTACAATGAGTAAAAAAGCAAGAAGGGGTTATGATAAATCCTTCAAATTAATGGCAGTAGAATTACATAAAAGTGGCAAGCCAGCTGGAACTGTAGCAAAAGAACTGGGTATAGACGTAGGTATGCTTCGTCGGTGGACCAGAGAGTTCAGTGCGGATGAAACCCGCAGTTTTCCGGGGAATGGGAAACAGGATTTGACAGCTGAGCAGAAGGAAATCCAATCCCTTAGGAAAGCGCTACAAGAGGCTGAAATGGAAAACCGGATACTAAAAAAGGCAGTGAGCACTTTCTCCAGGGAAGACAACAAATATTCGGGTTCGTAAAGGACCATCTGGCAGAATTTGATGTCGGGAAAATGTGTAAGGTGTTTAAAGTAAGCCGTAGTGGTTATTATGCCTGGTCTGGAAGAGAACAGTCAAAACTATCCATGTGCAGGGAAGTGCTTTGCAAAAGAGTGGAAGATATCTATCACAAAAGCAAAGGCCGATATGGTAGCCCAAAAATAACTGCAGAACTTAGACAGATGGGCCTACATGTATCCAGACCCAGAGTAGCCAGGATCATGAAGGACAAAGGGCTTCGTAGTATTATTACGGGCAAATTCCGGGTATGTACGACAGATTCCAATCATAATCTGGAAGTGTCTCCCAATATCCTCAACAGGGAATTTACTGCCACTGCACCATCAGAGAAATGGGTTTCTGATCTAACTTACATCCGGACAAAATGTGGATGGCTTTATTTGACAGCGATCATGGACCTGTTTGATAGAAGGATTGTCGGATGGTCAATGAGTACTGGGATGACAGCCAGGGAGACTGTTGTTACTGCCTGGAATATGGCGATTAAAAATAGATCAGTGGCTCCGGCTATGATTTTCCACTCAGACAGAGGTGTACAGTATGCCAGCGGAGAGTTCAGAGATCTGCTAAAAGGTAACTCTGTACAACAGAGCATGAGTAGAAAGGGCAATTGCTGGGATAATGCAGTAATGGAAAATTTCTTCAAGATCCTTAAATCAGAAACCGGCCACCATACTGTATATGACTCAACAGATGTCGCGAAAAGGGAGCTGTTTGAGTTCATCGAAATATGGTACAACAGGCAGCGAAGACATTCAATATTAGGGTATTTGTCTCCCGAAGAATTTAGTAAATCTATTCTAAAAAAAGCAGCTTAATAAATTGTCCATTTTTTTGTTGCAAATCCAAGGTGCTATATCTCTGATTTTAGGTGTTTGGACCTGGTAGGCTTTATGAAGTTAAAGGGAAATTCTTCATAATAGCAACCGAGCAATCTTTTTATTTTGCTCTTTAGACCTCTATTGCTTAATCAATGCTACTAGACACTGTGATAGTTCATTGTATATGTATGTCAATACCTTATCCTCATCGATATTCCACCCATTGTAACCGGACCAAGTTTTTGAAATTCCAATCATGGATCCTGTATATTCTTCATTTATTTTATTTAAACAATTTAAAAAGGCTGTAGTATTAAAAGGAATATTTGATCCATTTTTTAGCTTAGTATAAGCGGCTATAATAGTTATTTTCTTTCTTATTTTAAATTTAAAGGAACTTCGGTTGCGTCGAATGTTCCTAGCTGTCTTTTGGATACTCTGGTCGACAAGCTATTAACATAATTAGAGAAGGGTTCAAAGTTGTCAATGGCCTTTTGGTAAATGTCTGACTGTTTTCCTTCGCAATTACATAAAATGACTAAAATGTCGAAATGGCCTTTCTGAGCCATTTCAATAATGTTGCCTTCCCTGGAAAACACTCTTAAGGTATGGTGGTCAACATATTGCTTAGGGTAATTCCATTCTCTTAATTCAATATTAGCACTTAAGCCCGAAAATGTTGGAAGGAGAATTTTGTTATTTTCTTGGAGCTGATATTTAGGGTATTTCAAAAACTTCTCAGTACCTAATTGGATAAAGAAAATGACCCCCCCAAACATTAATCGACAAATATGAAGATCATTACTCTTTGCCGCTTCTGGAATCACTATGCCGTTTAAGGGTTCACCAGTAATATTAATAATACTGATAATATAGATTGGGAATGTGTCTTCATTACCAGGATCATTTTCTAATATCATTTTTTTTATCGATTCAGCGTGTTCACCGATGTCTACTTTATCGAAGAACGGTAAACTAGTTACATGCGAACGCCACAAAACAGATAATAGGAATAATTTGAGCATTTTGTAATCTACATCTGCAATTTTGTGCTCAATAATTTCGTCTCTACCAAAGATTTGTTTAGGCCGACGGATACGAGGATGCAGATTTTGTACTAAAAATTCTGCAGCATATTTATCTAATTTACCTAATCTGTCATTGTCGCATTTTTCACATAAAATATTTTTATCGAAAGGCGATGGTGTTAACCGACTTTGTTCATCATTGTCGAAATGAGCTAACATTATAGCACCATTGTTGTCTCTAAGAGGTTTGTCGAAGTAACGAGGGATGATGTGAGCTTTAATTAACTTGGTAGTTTTACCGCATAGCTGACATTTTTTGTGTTCTTCCATAATTTATTTCTGAATAATTCAATTCAAGTAGTATCGAGTATGAAGCAACAGCCTTATTCAAAACTGTAATCTGATTCTTTGTCTTGATATCCCCCATTGAAACTGTAGGACGCTGGACGTTTTATTAGAGAAAATGAAATGTCATCCCTGACTTTAGTAGCATCAGTGGTTTCATGTCTATTTATTACTTTGTAATATTTTGGAATTACTTTAATGTAGAGGATTCCTGAGTCGGTATAATCCCTTGCTAAAATTTTCCATTTAATATTGACTTCGGTTTCGGTAGCGATTTTGGGTTCAATATAAAAATTACCGGAAATGATAGAATCATTCTGTACTAGGGTTTTCTGTTCTGGCTTTATGTATAATGCCATTTCAGTGTTATTATATGCATGCACATTGTTTCTGAATCCTGGATTAAAAAGCGCATCACCTCTTTCTACTCCAACTTTTATTATTTCCCCTTCAAAATCTAATTCAATTTTGAAATCCTCGATTACCGCCTGTCCTGTATTTACTATGCTGAGTCGAAACCAACACAATTGTTCCCACTCTATTAAATGAGTAAACATTAGTTTTTGTCTTTTAAGCTGATAAAGCGATGAATCGTGGAGCGCTAAAATTTGTGCAAGACCGTTTGTAGTGTCAAAGTTGTTGGATTGCTGTATGCGTGGTAAGTGATAACGATCAATAGTCTTTTGGAATTTTGGATGGCAAATGGCTTCAGTATTACCATCCTTAAATGTTATAGTTAGCTCTTTGGTTCTATAGAAATCTTCGTTTTTAAGATACCAATTATGAATGTTTTCATATTCAGGAAGTACTCTTTCAATGTAATCCCAGAAGCATATTTGAATAGTAAAAAGACCTTGCTGAGCATGCGATAAGCTGGTTTCCCTTACATACTCTTCTACCTCACCATCTTTTTGAAGAGAGGTTGCAATAATTAATTTTTTTAAAGCAGGTTTGAATGTTTTTGCTTTTTCAATTTCCTCTTTTACGGTAGAAATAGTTATGCGATTTCGCATGCCATCAATTAGATGAAACTTTTTGTTTTTACATTGGATCCCATTATATGCTGTGCCATCATCAACAGGGGCATAAATATCAACGCCATTTTGTCCTTGAGAATTGCTTGAGTTGAATTCTATTTCATGTGGTGTTTTCCATATTTCTCCCCAAAGTTTAAGACAAAGTGTCTCGAAGTCTTGCCAATTTTTTGGAGGATGGATGTTTACTGGTGCTTTCATTATTTGTATTTTACAATGACACTATTCAAAATGTATAAAAAGAGTTAGACCAAAGGAGAGAATAGCCATTTGGGATTATTTCAAAATTAGCATTTCAATTAGTTGTTCCACAAGATGGACAGGCATTAGGACTAACAGTGGTAGCATAACGAATATTGCAGTTAGTGCATACATAAACCATTTCAAGTGCAGCGTTCGATTGAATTGAAATGTCATTCATTGGCGTTTCTTGATTCCAATTGTCAATAATAGCAGCTTGTATTACTTTCTTTATTTTTTCTTTTAATTCTTCTGGAAAAAAATCGTCTGCAGTTCCAGATACTTTACAATTTGGACAAAAAATATCATCTTGTTGCATTTTGGTTTCATAATCTTCAGAGTTAATTTTGAAAAGAGTGGTACAGTGTGGACATTGCCTGTCTATCATGCCTTTGCTATCCGGAAGAATGGTGTAATTATCGTTAGAAAACTCATGAAGATCTTGTTTGAACTTATTTAACTTCTGTAGCAAGTCTGTAATTGATGTCATATGTAATATTTAGTATATTTGCATTATTTATTAAACAATCCGTATGTATAGATTTTGTTTATATAAAGGTATGCTAATTTATTTAGTAGAAAACTAAAATTATTCACAATATGTGAATAATTTTAGTGGCGAATTGGAAGAGTTTTGGAGCTATTAGGATTGGCTTTGAGTAATAAAGCCAATCCTATTGGGATTTCAAAGAACGAGAACTAGACTTTACTCTTATTTTATTATATTTCTATGGCATATTCTGTTTTATGCACTATGTTTTGATTTTCTATCAATTCAAATAATTTAGGTATTATAACAGTAGAAAACACCTTCTCCAATACATTCGGTGCTATCTGTTCCAGTAAGGCCATAAACTTATGTTCATCCATCCCATGTCCGCCTATAGTATCGCCTTTTAATATCCGCTGTTGCACACGCTGCATGTACATTAGGATTAAAGGATTTCCAACCCTGGCATAAATCATGGTAGTTTCTATTTTTTCATGACCCATCATAACTTGCAATACTTCTGGTGGCACTCCCATTTGTAGAGTTACTGTGGTAGCAAAAGTATGCCTTGCCATATAGGCATGAAGGTCCTTTTCAATTCCACATGCTAACCCAATAACCTTAAGGTTGTCGTTAAGGACTTTGTTGCTAACATAGGCAAATACTGTTCTCCTATGGGTGGCACCTGATTCTAACCCGAATTGTTCAAGAATATCTTTAGCTTTCTGTAAAAGGGGAACCCAGGCAGGAACCTCGCTTTTAGCCCTGCCGTATGTCATCCATACATTGCCATTTATATCAGTCGATAGCTGGCTTGGTCTAAGATTTTGAACATCAACAGGAGCCATACCTGTATAACAGCAAAAAACAAATATTGCCTTGACGAGTTCCTGTACAGGAGTGTTAAGCTTGATAGTTTCAATTTTTTGTAGTTGTTCCCAGTTAAGATACTCTGTCTCTCTGCGTTTGATGTCAATGGAGAAATCACTGAGTACGTCTTTCTCACACCAACCATTTTTACCGGCCCATGAAACCATCTTTTTGACACGTTCCATATGTTTCATCGCACCATTCTTATTACATGGATCGTTTGGTTTAATAGGGTTCTGAAGGATATAGGTATATAGTCCATCAATAAAGTTGAAATTTAAGTGACGGAGTGGCACATCTGCTGCGGCATACTTTTGTTTGCAATATCTTTCAAGATACCTATTGGTAGCACCATAGTTCTTCAGGCTCCCTGGTTTAATTTCACTTTTGTACTTATCATAAGCAATTTTGCAAAGTTTTAACATGGTTACCTTCTGAACATCCGGACCAATGCCCAGGTAATGGTTTTTAATATTCTCTGCAGATAATACCCCTTCCTTCAATTCAAGTTCCAGGAAGATGGTCGTTAGTTTGGCTTTCACTTTTTCAAGGTAGGTAGATAGTTCCTTCAATTCCTGGGTGGTTTGCAATGGCCAACGTCGGGCCTCATCCCAATCTTCCGAATTAAAACCGCCTTTAATAGTGATTTCTCGTTCAGGAGAATTGTTACAGGTAATTCTGGCAAACACGGAGTAGTCCTTTCTCTTGTTCTTGTTCTGGCGAATGGAAAATGTTACGCCGAATGTGTTTTCACTTCTCATTTTTTCTCTCATTTAAATGAACAATAATTACTCACTGGATCGGCCCCACGGAGTTCAATAAACGAGTAGATCAAAGTATGCTGATATCAATTGGAATAAGATGATATCAAATGCAATGATTTGTTTTCTAACAATTTACATATAACTGAGAATTTACGTTGAGTAGGTAAAGTTACTCAACTACCTACTCACGGGATTACTTAGCTAATACATTGAAATTCGATGAAATAAATTGATATGCGGAAAAAATGAAAAAGCCCGCAGATACAATATCTGCGGGCTTTTCGGCCTATTTCGTAACTTTTCATTACAGAAAAATCGGCTAAAAGTCGGGGTGGCCATACAAAATCCGAACCTTTTTTTATTGGATTTAAGGCGATTGGTAAATTCAATTTTCTAACGATCAATAAGTTATGTTTTCCAGTTTTGATTCGAATCTAATAATGTATATACGAAAATTTCGATTTCTGGAAATTGTGGGGTTAAAAATGTATTTCATTAATACTATATATTCAATAATTATCTGATAATATATTGTATCGCTAATACCATCATTCTATTTCAACTATTGGCATTTAATCAATGCAATGTCTAAGCCATTGATATCAGAATATTCACTTACAAGGTCGTGGTATTTGGCCAAGTGGGCTTGACTTTCTTTTGTCTGAAAAACAAGGTAAAGACCTTGCCCATTGTTAGCTGATAAATATTTTATCAGCTTTTGTTTATAGACTTTTCTGGAGGATGAGTTTTGAATTTCTTCATTATGTAGTAGTTTTAGTTCAACCACTATAGGGCCAAATAATCCGTATTTAATCAGGTAATCATATCTGAGACCATCTAGGCTCTCCACTTCTCTGTAAATATCTATTTTTCTAAATCCACTGGCCAAAAGAGATCTTTCCAGTGCAATTTTCAGCGTTTTCTGTATCAGATCTTCATTTATGTAAAGATTATTTTTGTGTTTTTGTCCACTTAACTGTTGGGATACCTTGTAAAATCCTTCATTTTCAATGAGATTAACAATATCCTTCTTAATTATATTAAGGATCGTTTCTTTGAGTTCTATATCACCAGTAATAGGAAGAAATGATTTATTTAGAGTCTCGTTTAGAACATGAATAGCATCCAAAAAGGTTCTGGAACTCACACTTCTCTCATTTAATTCAGCTGACAATTGTTCTAACATCGGATTGAAAGTATAGGTGTTCTGCAATGGATGATAGCTAGCAACATGATTCCGCACTTTTTTCAAAAGTCCTATATCAATTACTGATTTATAGTACTTGAAAATAAGCGATTGTAGGTAATTGCTATAGCTTAAATGAAGTCGATTATTTCTAAGCTCAAATGAATAGGTGAGTAAATCTCTCATCAGATTTTCAATAATTGGATGCACTAGCCCCAAAAAGCATCTACCGAATTTTTGATTATCCATCTCGTTTTCGAAGGCAGATACAGGCCTTAGACCATTAAATCTCATTTCTGGGTCATGCTCTTTTAGCCTTGACTTCAATTCTCTGAATCGCCATTTTATGGCTTCATCGTCTTCGAATTTGATAATTAAAAATGAATTAGCTATTTCAGCCAATACCCTTGTTTCTTCATCATTCTTATTACTATTGAATATTCTATTTAATACTTTGTAGTCGTTCCTATCTTCTGAGAAGTAGCCTATTGTTTCAAGAATTTCTTTTTTTTCGCTAGTTCTAAGCTTATTGCTACTCAAAAATTTTATAAGTAACGGGAAAAGGAAGCGAAGTTTCATTTCCTTAACAATTTTTGTAAAGGAATTTATGTTCAATAGTAGTAAGTCGTCTTTCCTGCTACTGTATATGTCAAATATTGTTTGATGTTCCCCGGTGGTAATTCTTCCAATGATCTTAAAAATGCCAGTTACAATTTTTATATCATCATCTGATCTGAGTTCCATTGCTGGAAGTGACTTTAGAAACTTAATACGATTTTTCTTTATCGTTACTATATCATTTAGCAAGTATGCTGCTTTGAAATAGCTGTCAATCCGCATCCATATCCCATAATTGTAAGTAATCTCATTCTGTAATACTGAAACTCTTTTAATACTAACCTTCAGCTTGTCGGGGTCATATTGCTTTAGAGCTGATTTTATTACCCCCATTAGATAATTTTTGTCCTTTTCCTCCAATAAGTTTTTCAGTAGATGAAATTTCTCAACTAAGTAAGGAATTAATCCGAGATTATACTTTGTTGGGTCATCCGTATAATAATCCCGAAGCTCTTTGATAGTTTTTGTTTCACTACTACCAACAGATGGCAAAGTACGGTTAGCTGGATACTTATTTATAATATAATTGTGAATTTCTATATTGATACTTCTTCGGATATTTTCTTTACACTTCTCAATAAACACTCCAATCATCCAGTTCCCAGTTTCAACTAGTTTTGATTCAATTTTTTGGAAATCCGCCAGGGTACAAGAAGCAAATATTTCATCCAAGTAATTCTCTGCGGTATCAATGAAATTATCTAAATCTAATAGGAGATCTAATAAACTATCATTTTTTTTAATCAGGTAAGATAGAGAACTGGCTATCATTTCATGTTTTTCAGGAAAACTCTCTGATTTTTGGTGATAACCGATTAGATAATTTTGGATAATGCCGTCTAGTTTCGAAGAATTTAACTTAGCAATATGCTCGAATAAAGTACCATAGCTATTATTATGCAAATACCGATTTGGATTGGCTATATTTGCTGGTTCTTGGCAAAGGTAAGTAAATAGTATTATTAAGCTTTGTTCACCTCTTATGTTGGCCAGTGCCTGGGGAATGTCATCCATTCTTCTTTTTGATCTGATAGATCTGATTAACAGATTAACTACTGCAGGATCGTTGGATGCCAAAACAGATACCGGGTGTAGATATAAGTTAAAAACAGGATCTGGCTGTGACTCGAAAAACGCCATTACATTAAGGATTGGACGCTTAGCTTTAAAGGCGATCAAAGCATAAAAAATAGCATTGTACATTGGTACAAAAGATTCCACCTTAAGTAATTTGCATAAATATGATATCCATATCTTTATTTGCGCATCATTCAGCTTATCTTTAGTTGCTAATGATTCAACAATGCAGATTTGATTACTCACTATATGAAAAATTGATGATGATATCGTATTTACGGCATATGTCGGGATTAGAATATTTTGGTTGTCATTTTCGTAAAAACTTGTAATGACTGTTGATATGGTAAATAAGTATTTACCAGTATATGAATAATAATCAAAGCAAATTGAAAAAATTTTTGCCCTTGTTTGGGCATTGATCTCTTCTGGATTGACAGATAAGATTATCTCGATCAGTTTTTCATTGATGTTTTGAAATTTGTTTGATGTGATAAATGACAGTATTGGATTTACAAACCCCGGATCTAGGTCTACAGAGAAGTTCAGAACATCAATCCAGTTTGGCCTAATTATATTGATCTCATTATTGATCATTAACTCAGTGATTATTTGATGGCTATGTCCTATCCTTGACAACTCTTTAGCTGCAAGATATTCCTGAAATTCAGTGTGCTCAAATTTTAAATTATCCCCTGTAGTTTTCATCACTCTCTCCCATAACTCGTCTATGCTAATTGAAGTGAGTAATATTAGGTTAATATTGGAGTTTGCCTGATCAAGAAAAGTTATAAATTCTTCTTTTTTTATTTCGTTAGATTGATGAATTTCCATTACTAGCGAAAGTCTTTCAAGCACTCTCTTTGCGATATGAGTATAGTTTCTATTGATCTCAGAAAGCTTATTCTCACTTTCAAGTTTGTAATAAATTACCTTTTCGAACAATTCTGACTTTTTTAAGTGTCGGATTTCTTCTGGTCTTTTACTATTGTGAATAATATAGTTGCAAAACTCATTTAGATATCGGGGAGTTTTAAGTATGGAATGGGGGGATCCTGCTTTTGACTTTTTTATGATGTCGTCGATATGCTCGTCTGTGAATCCATGTGATAATAGCCTATTGGACATCATTTGGGCAATTTGCCAATCACCGAATGGCAGCAATCTGATGTAAGTAAAGTCAATTCCGGATATCCAACGCTCTATTTGGGATGTATAGTGGATTCTATTGCTGATAATTAATTTTACATTATACTTCTTTATATAGTCTAATAGATCAATAACGCTTGGTATTGGCTGTCTACTCTCATCAAGGGCATCAAAAATCAGGTATTCCGGAGGCTCTTGGTCAGTGATTTTACGATAGCTACTTCCTTCATATCTAGTATTAGATATCTTTAATTCATCTAGATATTTTTTTATTTGATCTATTAAAGTTGTTTTCCCGTAACCAGGTTCTGCGATAATGAAAAGATGTTTATGATTTAACAAATTTTCAACTACTGTCTTTGTGGAATGAAAATGATAGCCAGAGGAATTGGCTTCTTTATTAGACAAATCAATAAAATTATCGAAAGCGTAATGATATTGTTGGATAATATTGTTCATTCAATATGGGCTGGTTAATGTAGACAATTATTTTACTACATATTTAAGGAATAAAAATCTAAACTGAGTAATGGGTAAAGGACCTATCATTATGGACTTATTGAAATATTGATACTTCCCATAAATTTATAGCTTTCTTATTAGCTACTCAACTATACACTATTAGTTAGTGACTGGGTGTATAATGTGGGATTCCGAGTTAATTTCCAAATAAAAGTAGCTACATGTCAATTACAATCAATCCATTACCATTGACGAAGAGGTAAATGAGGTATGTTTGGGATATCACCTTATTTTGATGGCCTTTTCATGCTTAGAACTATTTAATGAGCACAAAATGCACGATGAGTTCCTTAATACGGATATACTCCAGCCTTTCTAGCTTATGCTACTAACCAAAGCATTAAATTGTTCCTCATCTTTTTCTCTTATTTTATCAATAATGATTTTAACGCAGGTTTCAGCTTCCGCTACATCTATGGGTTTCCAGCCTCTGTCAATAAAGACCAAATGCGAAAATTCATTTATAAATCTGTTTAGTAAACTGGGAACATTCCCATCAAATAGTTTACCCAAATTACCCAGCGGATCGCTAGTGTTGGGATATTTATAGAATAAGTAGCATTCCAGAAACTTTCTTATATTATTAGGTAAATTGTAGAATTGATTATATGTATTTTCGATATACTTTTTCCTGTCAAACGAAAGCGGTTTGTATATGGCGTAAATCTCACTGAATAAGTAATTGAACTCCGTAATGTATTCTCTTATATGTTTAGGCATTTGCGTTAGGAAACTGGATTTCTCGTTCATTTTTTGTTTCCTTTCCACTAAGAAATAATTAACACTGTCCCCTCCATTTATAGTAATCCTTTTAAGGTATTTAAGAAAATCTAAATTATGAGTTGATATGAATAGCTGACCGTATTTTTTAGGTTGGGCAATCATCGCGTCAATTAAACTAAACATAAAGAAAATGTGATTGTTATCCAAGCTGGAAATGGGATCATCTATATAAATGATTAAGTTGTTAATGTTGGCCTTATCTTTCAAATCATCTTCTATTTTGGCGATGAAATAGCAAAATGAAATCAGGCTAGATTCACCTTCACTTAGATTTTGCGCATTATTGCCATCTCGCACAATTTTAAATCTAATGTTAGGTGCTGAACCTTCTGCTACAAGTTTTATGTCGTCATGGCCAAAGAACTGTATGAGATGCTTGTTGACCAATTCAGCACCTATTGTTTCGTCCTGGGCTTTGGCCTCTAGATTTCTTTTTTCTTCAAGTAGAGAGGTTGCCAATGCAGATTTGTCTACTTGTTCCTGTAACAAAACTTTATACTCATTTTCAGACTCTGCTATGTCGGCAAGAGATCTCGTATACTCTATATCCTTAATGAATCTAGCAACTTCGCTTAATCGGAGTTCGGATCTGGCAGTTTCCTGATCATTTGATAGCGTCTGAGTTTTGATGTTATTTTCATCAATTAGCTGATTGAACGCTATTATTAGCGCCGAAATAGGTTCGGAAAGATCATGTATTTCGGATAGTGTACTGTCTTGAAAAATGTCATTATCCCGTTCTCTTAAGGCCTTGATTAATATAGTCAGGTTTTCGGAGTAGGCATTCATGGCTTTACTCCATTCGGCTACAAGGGCCTTATATCTGACATGATAGTTTTGATAGAATTTATCTTTGGCAACATGTTGAAACTGGGTTAGTTTTTTTTGAACATTTTCGAGCATAGCTATTTGTCTTGCCAGTTTTCCTCTTAGTTCTTCTGACTCCTCGTTAAAGTGAGCATCTAGCTTTTCCCATAAATCTAGAGGCAAGGGATTCCTACAAAAAGCGCAGATTTCTCGCTCATTTCTGTGAATCTCCATGCCATGTCTTACCCAGGTCTGTAAAAGGCTATTGTTTATTAATTCGGTGAGTGGTTCTCCTGGACTTATTTTCTTAGACACCAATAATGCTGTACTTTCAACATAAGCCCCAAATTTTGACTCAGGCTGCGTGATCCGATCAATTATGGGTAGAGCCTCTTCCTTCAATAATCTTTTCTTATCCTCAATTAGCTGCTCGCTCAGCAGTGACGAATCATCTATTTGCTTAATGTCGACCTCTATGCCGGTAATATTGTAGGTTACTTTGTTGAAAATAGCTGCTTCTGTTTTAATTGCCTGCGCTTTATTAATCAACCGGGCTCTCAGTTCTTGCTGCTTCTTCTGGAATTCATTATATTTTTGGCTGAGATGCTGTGCAGATGTATCCAGTTCTTTTAGTAGACCAACATCTGTTCCTTCCCCGAGTTTTGCTTCTATTTCTTTTATTTTCCGATCTATTTCAACATTTTTTTCACCCAGTATCGTGAATGGTTTGATGGATCCGTCCGGATTACTAAGCCAGCTTAGGTTGGCACGGATAAAGTCTGAGTTATATACGCGGACATTTAAACTTTCATTTGCGACTGTCTGATGAGTAAGCATTGCCCCATCAGCCTTGTATATCGTAAACCTAGCATCTTCGAAGTGAGGATGTAGCTTTTTGTCTTCCAGACATTTAAACACCCTAGAGAAGGTCGTTTTCCCAGAATAGTTTCTTCCGTAGATAATATTTATTTTATTAAAAACTTCTTTGTCGCCACCTCCGACTTGCTGTTTCCATTGATAGTCCTTAAAAAGTCCAAATTTCTGAATATCAATTTTAGTAATCATAGACGATAGGGTAATGGGGTAATCGTTTTACATGACACACGATATTATGAAAAAAAATTGGAATAATAGCTTGAAAAGTCTGTGATACTGTCTCTCGTACTAACGACACAGCGTCGGGGACGCTGCTCTAAGGGGAATATACCAATATTTTAATGACATTATTTTTCGTATATTTATAGACATCATTATAAGATGTCAACCGCAGTTCTTTATATCCGCGTGAGCACAGACGAACAAGCACTCAAAGGCTATTCACAAAGAAGCCAGGCCGAGCGCTTGCAGAGTTTCTGTGCAAACAATAATATAGAAATCCTTCAAACGATATTTGAAGATCATTCCGCCAAGACTTTCCTCAGACCCGCTTGGACCAAACTAATGCAGCATCTTACTCAACAGAAGCTAAGCCGCCCCAATCTTCTTCTATTTACCAGATGGGATCGTTTTAGCAGAAATACTGCTGACGCCTATTATGTAATTACCCAGCTTTCCAGACTAGGTATTGATCCTCAGGCTATAGAGCAGCCATTAAATATGTCCATACCCGAAAATAAGGTTCTCTTAGCTATGTACATCGTTACATCTGAAGTTGAAAATGACAGAAGATCCCTAAATATCAAGTATGGCATTCATAGGGCCAAACAAGAAGGAAGATGGATGGGACATGCACCGATGGGATTCATAAAGAAGGCGACAGAATCTGGGAAGACGGTCTTAACTCCATATGAGCCCCAGGCAACGCTTGTCCGGAAAGTGTTTACACGTATTTCAGAACTGAATACTTCAATTAGTAGACTATATAAACAAAGCCTAGACGAGGGCTTACACTGTAGTTTAGGTGCGTTTTGGTGCATGATAAGGAACCCGGTATACTGTGGGAGAGTCAAAATTCCTGAATTCACGGGTAAAGAAAAGTACGAAGTGAGAGGAATTCATGAGCCGTTAGTAAATGAAGAGTTGTTTGACCAGGTTCAACGAATATTAGACAATAGGAAAAGGAATACCTATATAAATAAACCGTTAAATGATTTGTTACCATTACGGGGATTTATATACTGCCCTTGTTGCCATAGAAAACTCTATGGCAGTGGTTCCAAAGGTCACACTAAACGCTACTATTATTACCATTGCTATGCTCCCTGCCATTATAGAGTAAGATCAGACAGAATGAATACCCTATTTCTGGGAGGAATAGCAAACCTGAAGGCAGAGGATGATTATGTCAGTTTGTATAAAGAGATATTGCAGGATACCTTTAAAGATATCTATAACAAGAAGGTTATTGATCAGGTTTATATCACGCGAACCATTGAAAAATTGATTGACCGGGTTGCGAAGGCAAGAGAGCTTCTTTCCAACGGAAATATAGATTGTGAAGATTTTCTAGCAATACAGAAAGATTGTGAGGCACGGATAAACACATTGGGTCTGGAACTTCATAATGCTTACTCTCTGGTTGAAATACAAAAAGTAAGTTTGGATCAAGCGGTATCGCAAATTTCCCATTTGGACGATCTCTACGAGAGAGCTGATCTTGCTTTAAAAAGAAGATTGATTAATTTAATTCTTGTCAGCAATCTCATTTTCAACGAAGCAATGTTTGGTCAGGACGTCAAGAAAGAGGTTCAAGTTATTTACGGTATATGTGATCCAGGAAGTCATCTTTCTTTATACGAGGGCGCAACAAAGCATGAACAAGAAACGCCCGACGTCAGTCCTAATTTCGATAATTCAATGTGTGCGAAGATCAGAGAAATAGAGCATAGAAAGGGGAGTTCAATCGATTGGGAGGGCGCAAAAAACGTTCTTCAATGGCTACGGGATTTGGCTAGAATATCACAGGAATGCCGAATTAAAAAATAGACATCTGTCCGTTAATGCTTATGAGGGTTCGATTATTGTTCACTTGAAACTTCCCTGGATACCGAACTTTCAAAAAACAACATATTCGAAGCGCTTTATTCATCTGACAACCAGGCGTGTATGATTTAGGCCATCATAACCAAATTGGTATCTATAAAGAATACTAAAAAAAAATAAGCTTTAAGAAGAATATTGGGGAGATAGTTAAGTGTCTAATAGTGAGATTATTGCAAAGAAAAAACGTGATACAATTTTATAAAAAAATGTATCACGTTTAGTCGGGACGACTAGATTCGAACTAGCGACCTCTTGCACCCCATGCAAGCGCGCTACCGGGCTGCGCTACGTCCCGTTTTACAAATGTGTTTCTCTGTTTGACGGGATGCAAAAGTAGTTAATTATTTTATTTTTCAAAATTTTATGTAAGTTTTTTTATTGCCATATAGCAAACCATCTTATCGCTGTTACAAAAGTTATCTAAATATGAACTACTAAGCGGAGCGACCTCCATGCACAAAATACAAGTCCCTTCCTGATTCCGGTACTACAGATCCCGGCTACGCGGTTTATTGGAATTGGAAGTCCATATGAAACAACAACATTCCCCCGCCCACTATCCCTCCTGAATCAGCCGTGAAAAAAGACCAAAGCCCAGACCTGCGTACCATGAATAAAACCCTTCCCAAAAAATAAGCCCCTCACACTCAAAAATGAAAACATCACAGGGAACGGGTGCGTCAGAAACCTGGAGGTAAAGCCAGCCCGGGCGTATACCCTATCCTGATATTTATGCTCATCATCCCCTCCGCATCACGGTTTTTTCCTACATTTATCATTGTATGAATAATGCATCGACTGTTGGGTTGCGATTTCTGGAGGGGGGAGGAGAAATGGGGGAACTGACCCGTAATTATCCATGGGAGAATACCATTTTAGGACACCCCGATACCTGGCCACAGAGCTTACGCACAACGCTAAGTATTTTATTAAATTCCCGCTTTCCGATGTTCCTTTGGTGGAGCAAAGAATTGCTTTGTTTTTATAATGATGCCTACCGCCCAAGCATGGGCGTCGACGGCAAGCATCCCGGTGCCCTGGGACAACTAGGTGCAGTGATATGGGAAGAGGCCTGGGACCTGATCGGTCCCCAGGTCGACCAGGTAATGTCTGGTGGTGGACCCACCTGGGATGAAGACCGCCTCGTTCCTATCTGGCGCAACGGCCGGATGGAAGATGTTTACTGGACATACGGCTACACCCCGGTGATAGACGAATACGGCGAAATCAACGGCGTATTGGTCACCTGTACCGAAACAACGGAGAAAGTAAAACAATACCTCGCCCTCCGGGATACAAAAAATCAACTCGAATTTGCCATTGATGCCGCTAATCTCGGTACCTGGGACCTCAATCCCGTTACAAACACTTTTCGCGGAAATGACCGCCTGAGGTCCTGGTTCGGCCTTTCCGGCGAAGGTGATATCCCTTTGGAGGCAGCCATTGCCAGCATTGCAGCGGAAGACAGAGACCGGGTGGTAACCGCTATTCAGCGCGCGCTGGAAGGGGAAAACAATGGCATCTATGATATCATATACAACATAAAACCTCCTGGTAAATCCTCCGGCTGCTATGTAAAAGCGCTCGGTAAAGCTGTCTTTAATGAGGCCGGCAAACCTGTCAGGTTCAATGGTACCATGAACGATATTACGCTGGAGGTGATCGCAGAAAGAACCCTTCGGCAAAGTGAAAGTAATTTCCGCGCCCTTGTACTCAACGCTCCTGTAGCCATGTGTGTACTGAAAGGCCCTGCCTATATCGTGGAAATAGCCAATAGCCATATCCTGGAACTCTGGGGGAAACCGGCTGATGTTATGCTCGGAAGACCCTTATTCGAAGGACTCCCGGAGGTACGTAACCAGGGACTGGAAGCGCTGTTGGAAAACGTGTACTACACCGGTGAGCATTATGTAGCAAAAGAAAGACCTGTCAGCCTGCCCCGCAATGGTAAACAGGAACTGTTCTACGTCAATTTTACCTACGAACCCATGAAAGATACCAGTGGCAATATCATTGGTATCATGGTAGTGGCCTATGATGTCACCCATTCAACAGAACAGCGGCTGGCCATGAAGGATGCGGAGGAACGCTCCCGCCTCGCCATGGAAGTATCAGAACTGGGCAGCTACGATGTGAACCTCCTTACAAATGCAATGATCGCCTCCCCAAGAATGGAGGAAATATTCGGGTTCGGAAACGATCCTTCCAGGTACGACTACCTGGATGCAGTGTATTGGGAAGATCTTCCTATACGTAATAAGGCCTATGAGGCCGCCATGCGCACCGGCGAACTCTTTTATGAAATAAGGATCATCCATCCTGACAAATCACTACACTGGATCCGGGCGAAAGGCCGCGTGTATTTTGATCAGCAGAAAACGCCGGTCAGACTGCTCGGCGCCATCATGGATATTACAGATCAGAAGATAAGGGTAGATGCGCTGGAAGAAAGCAATAAACGGTTCCGCCTCATCGCAGATGCCATGCCCCAACTGGTATGGATCGCAGACACCAACGGTAAGGTAGTATATTACAACACAAGGATCCAGGAATACCAGATGGCACATACCGTTACACCGGATGGTGGTTACTACTGGCATTCCATTGTTCATCCCGACGACCTGGAAAGCACGGATCAGCTGTGGAAAGATGCGGTGGCAGGTAGAGCAGATTATGTCAAAGAACACCGTATTCTCATGAAAGATGGTGCCTACCGCTGGCACCTGAGCCGCGCCATCGCAGAAAGAAATATCAACGGTGATGTAATACAATGGTATGGTACCGCTACTGAAATTGATGCTATTAAAAAAGCCCAGGAGGCCATTGCGGAAAGTGAAGCAACGCTGCGTCAGCAAGTGGAAGCACGTACCTATGAACTGGCAACGGCGAATAATCAACTCCGGCAAACAAACCAGGAGCTGGAACAGTTTGCATATATCGCGTCCCACGATTTACAGGAACCTCTCCGGAAAATGCGCACTTTCGCAGGAATGATAAAAAGGACAGACGATTTATCCGCAAAGTACCTCGATAAAATTGAACACTCTGCCGCCCGTATGTCCACGCTGATACAGGATGTGCTGCATTTTTCCCGCTTGTCTGATGCTGGTACCGGCTTTCAGTTGACAGATATGGAACATATCTGGCAACAGATCAGCGCCGACTTTGAACTGCTCATCGCAGAGAAGGAAGCGATCCTGAGTCACGGTCCACTACCACAGCTGGAGGTAGTGCCGTTCCAGGTGAACCAGCTTTTTGCAAACCTCATCAGCAATGCCCTGAAATTTTCTAAGGAAGGTACTACACCGCGCATCAGTCTCACTGCGGAGAAAGCCACGCCGGAAGAGCTGCTGGCGCATTTCGGAAGAGTAGTGGAAAAAGCATATTGTGTGCTTACCTTCAGCGATAACGGTATCGGCTTTAAACAGGATCATGCCGATAAGATCTTCAAAATCTTCCAGCGATTACATAGCAAGGATGAATATTCCGGAACCGGTATCGGACTGGCCATCTGTAAAAAGATTGTACACAACCACCACGGAAGTATTTTAGCACTGTCTTCTCCCGGCAATGGTGCTGTATTCCAGGTACTTTTGCCCTATACACAGTAAAGACAATAGGAAAGAGGCACTATGAGAAAAGGCATTAAAGCATTCCACCTTCAGGTGCCTGCTTTAATGCCTTTTCATATTCAAATACGTGTATAACCTACACTAACCACGCTTTCCCCCCCGGCTGATAAGAAAAATAATCAAACCCACTACCACCGCTACCGCAAGTATTCCCGTCCAAACGCCCGCTTTGAATATTCCGCCGATAACTTCACAACTACTGAGTAAAAGTACCAGGCATGACAGCATTAAATAAGTGAGGTGTTTCATATAGTTCAGTTTTAATGATATATACACCCTATGGCACAACGGGTGCCAAAATATATTTGCAAGTGTCAAAATAATTAACAAGCTTTAGTATATCAACCAGAATAGTATGAATACAGGGAAAGCCTTCAGATCAGGGCTGCAAGTGGTGGCTTCCCATTCCTCACTTTGGGGACTCTTTCTACAGGGTGACCGCCACGCTTTCGCCGAAATATACGATGCACACATCGATGACCTCTTTCATTATGGCATGCATTTCTGCCAGGATAAGGAAAGGGTAAAAGATTGCCTCCAGGACCTGTTCCAGGACCTCTGGATCTCCCGGGAACACCTGACTACCAACATCGGGAACGTACGTTATTACCTTATCAGCAGCCTGAGAAGACGCCTGCTGCGCGCCCTGCGCAAAGACCGCCGCTATCAGCACCGCGAATCCTGGGATGCCTTCGAATTTGAATGTACCCTCCCCCTCGAAAATCAACTCATACAACACGAAACCCTCGAAGAACAGAAACGTCTCCTCCAGGAAGCCCTCAGCCACCTGTCCAGGCGCCAGCGGGAAGCCATCTACCTCCGCTTCTTTCAGAACCTCAATTATAATGAAGTCGCCGATATCATGTCTATGCAGGTCGACTCCGTTTATAATACCATCTCCAAAGCCATCGGCATCCTCAAAAAGAACCTCTCCCTGCCGCTCCTGTTACTGCTTTTAGGCAGATAAAAAAATATTTTAAAAAAGTGATGAGATTTTCCCCGTTACCTGCTCTTTAGGTAAAAGCACGTCTCTTGGCAGCCAGTAACTATTTATCATACACCGCCCGGGAGTTTGCTATGGATGAGGATTTTCAACAATGGGTTTTACACCCGGAGCAGAGAAATGTGTTTTGGGAGTCGTGGCTTCGTCAATACCCGGAAAAGGAACCCGTCATCAGCAACGCCAGGCAACTCGTGCAAAGCATCCGCTTCCGCGATTATTCCCTGTCGGCCACCGACAAGGAACAACTCTGGGACGCCGTATGGAATGGACTGGAAGAGGAGGAGGAAGCAACGGTGGAAACACCTGCGCTCCCCGTACGAAAGATAAATATCTGGAGATATGCTGCCGCAGTGATGTTGGGTATGCTCCTCACCGGCGGATGGTGGTGGTGGAAGACAGGTAGCCGGCAACCCGCTATTCTCAGCACTTTCACCCGTCTTGGCGAAACCAGGAAACTGTTGCTGCCAGACAGTTCGGAAGTAACACTCAACGCAGATTCCCGCCTGCTGTATGCAGTTACCGGCAGCGGACAAAGAGAAGTATGGCTCGATGGGGAAGCTTTCTTTCATGTAAAGCATACCGCTTCCCAACAGAAATTTATCGTTCATACCTACGACCACCTCGATGTGGAAGTACTGGGCACACAGTTCAATGTGAACAGCACCGGTAAAGAAATTGTTGTGGTACTGCAACAGGGCAGTATCCTGCTGAATATCGGTGAACCCGGCAACGGCAAAGCCGCAGCACTCTACCTGCAACCCGGGGAAATGCTCCGGTATAATAAACAGGATGGCGATTATGCCAAAAGAAGCGTAGATGCCGTCAACTACACTTCCTGGCACACCGGCAGACTTACCATGAACGACTTTACCCTGGCGGATGCCGCCGTCTTCATGGAACAGGTGTTTGGTAAAAAACTGATCGTTCGTGATACACAATTGTTAAGCTATAAGGTATCGGGTTCAATGCCTATCATTTACAACGCCGATACTATGATGACTCAGCTGGGAAAGGTTTTCCGTATGCAATTCAACCAAAGAGGCGATGAAGTCTGGATTCATAAGCCGTAAAGATCGCCACTCGATAATAGTGTCTTATTCTTAATCGTTAAAACCTGTAAGATGAAAAAAGGTTTACGTGTTTTGCTGATGCAAGCATTGGCCCTGTATTTCCTATCCCAAACGGTGTCAGCACAGGAACTGGCTGCCACCGATAACCAGCAGATTCCCCCTGAAACCGGTAACAGCGAGGGAACCACACAACCCGATGAATCGTCCCTGAAAACAGTATTACACCTGATCGAGGAACGCTTCAGTGTATCTATCGCTTACAAAAGCACCCTGGTAAAAAACAAAAAAATACAACTGTCGGTAGCCAGCTGCCAGTCCCCCGAGGAAGCCCTCGGAAAGGCGCTCAACCCCTTCAACCTCCACTATGAGAAAGTAAGGGAACACTTTTATATGGTGACCGAAAAAACTGTCGCCCCCGCACCCGCAGATCCCGGTACCCTGCAACAGCAACATCCTGTTAAAGGCGTAGTCAGAGACGAAAAAGGCAATCCCGTAGGAGGCGTTACCGTTCGCATCGCCGGCACCAATATCGGTACCGTTACCAATGCAGATGGTTCCTATTCCATCTCCGCTCCCGGTAAAAGCGGTGATGAACTCGACATTACCTTTATCGGTTATGAAACACAACGTATACCCGTTAGCGGTAGATCACTCATCAACGTTGCCCTCAAAGAAGGCTCCAGTGCCCTCAATGAGATCGTAGTTACCGGTTATACCACCCAGAAAAAGAAAGACCTTACCGGCTCTGTGGCCGTAGTGAATATCGATAACCTGAAAAGACAACCATCCGCACAGGTAACAGAACAGTTACAGGGCCAGGCCTCCGGTGTTACCGTCATCGGCTCCGGTCAGCCGGGTGAATCGCCTCAGATCCGTATCCGTGGCGTTAATACCTTTGGCTCCAACTCCCCGCTCTATGTAGTGGATGGCGTACCCACCACCGACATCGCTGACCTGAACCCCAACGATGTGGCCAGTCTCCAGGTATTGAAAGATGCCGGCGCTGCCTCTATCTACGGTTCCCGCGCTTCCAACGGTGTCATCATCATCACCACCCGCCGTGGTTCCGGTAAGGTAAAAGTATCCTACGATGGCTACTATGGCCGCCAATACCCCAAAAATGGAAATGTATGGAATACCCTCAACCCACAGGAACAGGCCGACCTCAGATGGCTCGCCTATAAAAACTCCGGCCTCGATCCCGGCACCGACCAATACGGTAAAGGCGCTACACCCGTGATCCCGGATTATATCCTGCCCTCCGGAAAAATGGAAGGCGATCCCGCAGTAGATCCCTCCAAATATTATGTGAATCCGAACTACACGGATCTGAACGACTATAACAGCTTCTACCAGATTTCAAGAGCCAATAAAGCAGGTACCAACTGGTACCGGGAAATATTCCGCCCGGCGCCTATCACCAGCCACAACGTGGCCGTGAGCGGTGGCGGCGATAAAGGAAACTATCTCTTCTCCCTGAATTATTTCAATCAACAAGGTACGTTGATGAATACTTACCTGAGAAGATATACCGTCAGGTCCAATACCCAATACAATATTACACCGGGCATCCGGGTAGGAGAGAACCTCGCTTTCTCTATGTCTGAAAATCCCTCTGTTGATATCAATACCTCCGATGCTGCTATCGGTCATGCTATGCGCGAACAAAGCATCATCCCGGTATATGATATCAAAGGAAATTTCGCAGGTTCCGCAGGCGATGCACTGGGAGACGCCTTTAACCCGGTAGCGATGCAATACCGCACCCGCAACAACAAAGGCCTCAACACCCGGCTGTTTGGTAACGTGTACGGTGAAGTAGACTTCCTCAAATACCTCACCTTCCGCACCAGCTTCGGCGGTGAAGTATCTTCCGGCTGGTCGCATTCCTTCACCTTCCCGCAATATGAAAATAAGGAGAACGCCACCAGCAACTCCTACACAGAAGGATCTACCAACGCCCACAGCTGGACCTGGACCAATACACTCACGTATCACCAGACCTTCAATAATAAACATGACCTGAAAATTATTGCCGGTACGGAATCATTCGATGCCCGCAGCCGCGCAGTAGGCGGTACTACGAAAGACTACTTTACCTTCGATGAATATTTCCCGGATCTGAGCACCGGTACGGGTACACAAACGAACTACAGTAACCGCGAATCAGAAGGACTGTTCTCGATCCTCGGTCGCATCGACTACTCCTTCGCCGACCGGTATCTCCTGAGCGCCACGGTTCGCCGCGATGGTTCTTCCAAATTCGTGAATAACCACTACGGTACTTTCCCTGCCATCACCGCAGGCTGGCGTATCTCCCAGGAAGAATTCATGAAATCCGTTACCTGGATTACAGAACTGAAAATACGCGGAGGCTGGGGTATCATGGGTAATCAGCTGAACCTCGGCGTCAACAACGGCTACTTCCTCTATGGCGGTAACCGCAACTCTTCCTACTACGATCTCGCTGGCGTGAATAACGGCCTCACCGCCGGATTTGCAGGCATGCAGATCGGTAACCCCGATGCGAAATGGGAAAGCGATGTAAACGCGAACTTCGGTATCGATGCAAGCCTGTTCAACGGTGAACTCGATTTCTCCGCCGATTACTATCGCAAAGACATCAAAGATCTCTTGTACAATCCGGAATTACCCGGCCTTGCAGGTACCGGCGCACAGCCTTTCGTGAATATCGCCCGCATGAAAAATGAAGGGTTCGACTTCTCCGTCGGCTGGCACAAGAATATTACAAAAGATCTGCAACTCAACGTTACCGGTACCCTCACTACCTACAAAAACAAGATCGTTAAAATAGCAGATGGCGTAGACTACTTCGATAGCGACGGTCGCCGCTTCGATGGTAGCAACATTATCCGCAATGCTGTAGGACAACCCGTATCCTCTTTCTTCGGATATAAAGTGATCGGCTTCTGGAACGACCAGGCAGAAATTACCGCCGCAGATAAACAGGCACAGAAAGCTACCAACACACCCGATGCCACCTACCAGGAAGGCGAAGGGCTGGGACGCTTCCGCTACCAGGACGTAAATGGCGACGGTATCATCACACCCGACGACCGTACTTTCCTGGGCAATCCTAATCCCGACTTCTCCTACGGTATCAACCTGGGCCTCGCCTACAAAGGATTTGATTTCAGCATCTTCCTCTTTGGTACCCATGGCAACCAGATCTGGAACAACGTTCGCTGGTGGAGAGATTTCTATCCATCATTTGAAAGCGCCAAAAGTAAAACCGCCCTCTATGATTCCTGGAGACCAGATCACCACAACGCAACAGCTCCTATCCAGGAAGTAAACGGTTCTACCAGTACCCAGGGCGTTCCTAACTCTTACATGGTGGAAAACGGCGCCTACCTGCGGGCAAAGAACATACAGCTTGGATATACGCTGCCTACGAAACTGGTGTCAAAAGCACACATCGAAAAACTGCGCATTTACATCCAGGCGGCTAACTTATTTACTATCACCAAATACTCTGGCCTGGATCCTGAAATCGGCGGCTCCAATATCACCGACTTTGGGGTAGACGAAGGCGCCTATCCGAACCAACGCCAGTTCCTCATCGGATTGAACCTGGGTTTCTAACAATTGCTCATTTAAAAAAGTAGGATCATGAAATCAAAATCATTTTATCATATACTATTGAGTGCGGCTATTGCAACTCCCTTTATCACCGGTTGTAGTAAGAGTTTCCTCGAACGCACCCCGCAATCTTCCCTGGAAGAGTCTTCGCTTACCAATAAAAAAGGAGTGGCCACACTGCTCGTAGGCGCCTATGGCGCACTCGACGGACAGGATTTTAAAGACGGCGATATGGTCAATCTTTCGGGAGGTAGCGGCTACGCCGTATCACCCGATAACTGGATCTATGGCAGCATCTGCGGTGGAGATGCCCACAAAGGCAGCGATCCCGGCGATGCCGCCGCCATTCTGCAGATCGGCACCTTCATCGGCAACGCCACCAACGGCTTCTTTAACGATAAATGGCGCGTTGATTATGAAGGTATCCGCCGCTGTAATTTTGTCCTACATATATTGACGAACGTCACCGACATGACCGCCGCAGAGAAAGATGAAGCCGCTGCGGAAGCACGCTTCCTGCGCGGTCATTATTATTCAGACCTGAAAAAGATGTTTGATAATGTGCCCTGGGTAGACGAAAATTCCAACAGCTACAGCAAGCTGAATGTGGATGAATATAAAATACCCAACGACAAAGATGTATGGCCGATGATCGAAGCCGATTTTAAATTCGCTGCCGAACATCTCAATGAAATCCAGGATGTGATTGGTCGCGCTAACAGCTGGGCCGCCAAAGCCTATCTCGCTAAAACACTCCTGTATGAAAAGAAATACGGCGAAGCCATGCCCATCTTTGAAGATGTGATCGCACACGGTGTAACCGCCAAAGGAACCGCGTTTGAACTGCGCCCGAAGTTCCACGATAACTTCGATGCCTTTACCGAAAATAACAGCGAAGCCGTTTTCTCTATACAATACAGCGCCAACGACGGCTCCGGTGGTACCGGCAACGCTAACCAGGGCGAAATGCTGAACTACCCGTACAACGGACCTTTCAGCTGCTGCGGCTTTTATCAGCCTACACAGGACCTGGTAAATTCCTTCCGCACAGACGACGATGGACTGCCATATATCGATGATTTTAACAGCCACCCTGTTAAAAATGATATGGGCATCGCCAGCAGCGACGACTTTACACCGGATGACGGAAACCTGGATCCACGGCTCGACTGGACCGTTGGCCGTCGCGGTATTCCTTTCCTGGACTGGGGCAATCACCCTGGTATGGACTGGGTACGTGACCAGCAATCTGCCGGCCCGTATGCTGCACTCAAAAACGTATACATGCAGGCTACCCAGGATAAATACTATGATGGAAATGGCTGGGCGCCCGGTAATGCGATCAATTATGTACTGATCCGCTTCTCCGATGTACTGCTCATGGCCGCCGAATGCCAGGAACAGGCCGGTGATCCGAATCTCGCTGAGAAATATGTAAATATGGTACGCGCCCGTGCCGCCGATCCTGTAGGCTGGGTGAAAACCTATATCGATCCGGATCATCCGATGGCGGGTTATACCAACACACCTGCTGCCAATTACCACGTGAGTGAGTATCCTGCCGGTACCTTCGCCGCCAAAGGAAAAGCATGGGCCATCAAAGCGATCCAGTTCGAACGCAAACTGGAACTGGCAATGGAAGGCCACCGCTTCTTCGATCTCGTTCGCTGGGGTATCGCACAAACGGAACTGACCCGCTACTTCAACTACGAAAAAACAATTACCACCGATGTGGCTACGGGTAGCTTCGCTGCCAAAAATGTACGCTTCCCGATTCCGCAAAGACAAGTAGATCTGAGCGTGAAAAGCGGCGCACCCACATTGAAACAGAATACCGGTTATTAAGAATCCGGGCTTATGATGAAGAGGATTATCCTGGCGCACCAACCGCTAACCAGGATAATCTTCTGCATTATTTTTCCTCTTCACACACCAACATCTTATTCATCATAAAATTACCATCACATGAAACACGGCTTTTATCTGTCGTTGTTAATGGGCCTTGCTTTGCCCGTGAAGGCGCAACAGAAGTGGATAACGGCACAGCAACCACTGGACAAAAACTGGCAGATACAGTCAGCAGCACTCGTACAGGAAGAAGGAAAAGTAATTGCCACTGCACAGTATGCCCCGCAGCAATGGTATCCCGCCAAAGTACCTGGTACCGTGATGGCGTCCCTGGTGGAAGATGGGGTTTACAAGGATATCTTCTTCCATAACAACATGGAGAAGATCTCCACCGAACCCTTTAAACATCCCTGGTGGCACCGCACCAGCTTTGAACTGCCGCCTATGAAAAACGGGCAGGTAGCAAAGCTGCTTTTCAATGGCATCAATTACCGGGCATCCATCTGGGTAAATGGCACAGAAGTAGCCCCCGATACTGTCAGAGGTGGTTTCCGGAGATTTGAACTCGATATCAGCAAACTGGTACATCCCGGCAAAAACGTGCTCGCCCTGAAAATAACCGCCCCTGATAAAGGTGATCCTACCCTCGGGTTTGTAGACTGGAATCCCGCGCCACCGGATAGAAACATGGGTATCTGGCGCGATGTGCAACTGCTCCTCAGCGGACCGGTGGCCATTTCTCAGCCATTTGTACAAACAACTGTCGATACTGCCACATTAAAACGTGCGGCCGTTACCGTGAGTACGATCCTCCGTAATGAAAGCAGTGTACCCGTTACCGGTACTCTCGAAGGTACCATCACCGGGAATATCCGTTTCTCACAACAGGTAACGCTATCGCCCAACAGCAGCCGCACGGTTACGTTCAGCCCCGGCGCCTACCCGGCACTGCAGATCAGTAATCCCCGCCTGTGGTGGACACGCGATCTGGGCAAACCGGAATTATACGACCTGGCACTGCAATTTAAAACAGGTAATACGGTAACGGATACACGGAATGTCCGCTTCGGTATCCGCCAGGTATCCGACTATATCAACGAAGCCGGCCACCGGGGTTATCTTCTCAATGGAAAGAAACTACTGATACGTGGCGGCGGCTGGACAGATCCCATGCTGCTCAATGCCACACCGGATTACGAACGCGCCGGGATCGACTACGCCGTTCAGATGAACCTCAACACCATCCGCATGGAAGGCTTCTGGGGCAACAACCAGCACCTCTACGATCTCTGCGATGAGAAAGGCATTTTCATCATGGTAGGATGGAGCGCACAATGGGAATGGGATAACTATATGGGCAAAGCCGCAGATGAATTTGGTGGCATCGTTTCGCCGGAACAACAATTCATTGCCGCCCAATCGCTCAAAGATCAGATCACCTGGCTGCGTAATCACCCTTCCATTTTTGTATGGGTATATGGCAGCGATAAACTGCCCCGCCCAGCCCTGGAACAGCAATACCTTGCTATACTGCGGGAATACGACCCTTCCCGGCCTTCACTCAGTTCCGCACACGATAACACCAGCAGTGTCAGCGGACCTGCCGGCGTGAAAATGCGCGGCCCCTACGATTATGTTCCCCCCGACTACTGGTACATAGATGATAAAAACGGCGGCGCCTTTGGTTTTAATACCGAAACAGGCCCCGGCCCACAAGTGCCGTTGCTGGAAAGTCTCCGTAAAATGATCCCGGAAGATTCCCTGTGGCCCATCTCCAACGCCTGGATGTACCACGCCGCAAGAGGAGAGTTTCATAACCTCGACTACTACAACAATGCCATGGAAAAGCGTTTAGGTAAAGCCGTTAGCCTCGACGATTACATCCGCAAAGCACAATACCTTAACTACGAAGGTATGCGCGCCATGCTGGAAGCATTCACGGCTAACCGTCCTGCTGCTACCGGAATCATTCAATGGATGTACAACGCTTCCTGGCCCAAACTCTGGTGGCAGTTGTACGATTACTACCTGTTGCCCACCGGCGCTTTCTATGGCGCACGTAAAGCCGGCGAACCGCTGCATATTTCCTGGAACTATGGCCGCAGGGGAGTAGACGTGATCAACAACACCGCTGCCGCCAGCGCCCCGTTAAAAGCCCGTATCCAGGTACTCAATATTGCCCTGCAATCCGTTTATAAAGCAGATACACTGCTGCATAGCGTGCAGCCTCAGAAGGCATTACAACTGCCGGCGCTTCCGGTAACGCCTCCTGGCAATACCTGGTACCTCGATCTGCAACTGGAAGATAACGGCAAAGCAGTGAGCCGCAATTTTTATGTACTCTCGAATAAACAGGATGAACTGGATACCGCCAAAACCAACTGGTACGTGACACCGCAAACTGCGTTCGCCGATCTGACGGCGCTGCAGCAATTGCCCCCGGTAAAACTGGAGATGCAATCGGCGTTTACCCGTCAGGGTGATACCACCTTTGCAAAGATAACGCTCCGTCATCCCGGCACCGGGCTGGCCTTTATGGTACACCTGGATATACGCGGCGCAAATGGCGAAACAATAGTGCCGGTGTTCTGGGAAGACAACGACTTTACCATGCTGCCCGGGGAAACCATTACTATTAACGGGTATGTACATACGAAAGCTCTGCAGCAGCAGAAAGCAGTTATATCGCTCAGCGGCTGGAACATTGTACCAATCACACAACCATGAAAACAAGAAACTATTATATTGTTGCACTGATCATGCTCACTTTCTTCGTGATCTCCTTTCTCACGAATGTAATAGGGCCGCTGATCCCCGATATTATCAATGGCTTTCACCTGAGCCTTACGCTGGTGGCCTTACTGCCCTTTGCCTTCTTTATCGCTTACGGCGTAATGTCTATTCCCGCCGGCATGCTCATTGAAAAATACAAGGAAAAGAAGATCATGATAGCAGCCTTTGTAGTAGCCTTCTTTGGCGCGTTGCTGCTGTCTGTATTTCCATCTTATTTAACCGCTGTATGGTCGCTGTTCCTGATCGGCTGTGGTATGGCGATGTTGCAGGTGGTGATTAATCCCCTGCTGCGTACTTCAGGGGGAGAAGAACATTATGCGTTTAACTCTGTGCTGGCGCAACTGATCTTTGGTCTTGCTTCCTTCGTAAGTCCACTCGTATATTCGTACCTGGTAGTCAATATCCAGCGTGGCTCACTGCATGCGTTCACAGGCCTGGTGCCTGCCGGACTCCCCTGGATTTCCCTGTACTGGCTGTTTACCGTGATCTGTGCCCTGATGATCCTTATTCTGGCGGTGTCAAAATTTCCACGGGTAGCGCTCACCAAAGAGGAAACAGTGGGCGCCCTGCAAACACATATCGACCTGTTGAAGAAGCCGGCAGTACTGCTGTATTTCTTTGCCTTGTTCTGTTACGTGGGCACGGAGCAAGGAATTGCCAACTGGATCTCCCAGTTCCTGTCGGTCTATCACCAATATGATCCGCAAACAACCGGCGCCAATGCAGTGGCGTATTTTTGGGGCCTTATGACTGCCGGCGGCGTACTGGGCTTACTGTTGCTGAAATTGATGGATAGCCGTAAAGTACTCATCGGTTTTACCCTGCTGGCGATGATCAGCTTTACGGCGGCTTTGTTCGGAAGCGGGCCGGTGGCACGTATTGCTTTCCCATTGGTAGGTTTCTTTGCCTCCGTGATGTACCCGATTATCTTTTCACTGGCGTTGAATTCTGTAACAGAACACCATGGGTCTTTTTCCGGTATCCTGGTAACAGGCATCACCGGGGGAGCGGTGTTGCCGCTGGTAGTAGGCTGGCTGGGCGATCACTGGGGATTGCGCACGGGTATGTGTTTTCTGTACCTCACCATGGGATACATATTAAGTATTGGTTTCTGGGCAAGACCATTGGTCACCAACAAAACATTAAGCTTCGGTAACCGGGAACAGGGATGATTGCTCCGCCCATTCCAATCCGCCGGTGAGACTGCGGTCACTGAATTCAATATGGATCACCCGCCGGTTATGCCCGTTGCTGCTGCGCCCGGAAGCATGCATCAGTAAGGGCCGCATAATCATTACACCGCCTTTTTTTACCCGGCAGCTTACCTCCGGGGTCTGGTTTAGATCTATGCCATCTGCCCGGTAAACACCTTTTGCGTGTGAGCCGGGCAGTACTTTTAAGGCGCCGTTCTGTTCGTCGGTATCGTCGAGATGGATGCGCAATGTGTAAATACTTTGCAGGATGTCTACCGGCGGTTGCACCGCATACTGGTCAGGCTTTACGGTCCATGGACCATAACCCTCCACGTGCAATTTCTGATTCACAGAAATGGTAAGATCCTGGTGCCAGGCCACAAACCAGTTCGATTCGCCGGGTTTATCAAAATAAATAGACTTCACCGGTACATGGCGTATGCCAAACAACTCCCGCACGATCTGCTCCACAGCCGGTGAAAATACCAGCGGAGCCATACCCGGTACTACCTGCAAAAAGCGGCGGATGGCAAATAGATCACTGGTTTTCCGGAACAACGGACCGCTATGATCTGCACTATCAATCACAGCAATCATCTCCCGTATAGCCGTTTCCGTAAATACGTCTGCTATTACAGTGTAGCCAAATTCTTCCAACTCCTGCCGGTGTAATGAAATCTGATCGTTATTCATATCTGTTTATCAGGTGTGCAAGGTAATAATATCTGCTTAATGCCCTCAGGCAAATGCTCCGGCAATTATTTATTAATAGACAAGTTTACGCGCGCTATACGATTAAAGCTTAATTTTAAAGAACTTAAAAGCAGCATTTTATGTCACATTTGTTCAGCCCTCTACAGTTGAGGAAGGTAGTATTCCGGAACAGGATAACGGTATCGCCTATGTGTGAATATTCGTCAACGGATGGATTTGCGAACGACTGGCACCTGGTACACCTGGGTAGCCGCGCAGTAGGAGGGGCCGGGCTCGTGCTGACAGAAGCCGCCGCCGTATCTCCGGAAGGCCGCATTTCTATCCAGGATTTAGGCATCTGGAAAGAGGAGCATATCCCCGGATTACAACGCATCACCTCTTTTATCACCGCCCAGGGAGCCGTTCCCGGTATCCAGCTGGCGCATGCCGGTAGAAAAGCGAGTACCCTGCGTCCCTGGGATGGTAATGGTACCCTTCCCGCAGCAGATGGGGGATGGGAAGTAGTGGCGCCCAGCGCCATTCCTTTCAACGACGTATATCCGCTACCGGTAGCACTCACGGAAACAGGTATACGTAAAGTAAAGGACGACTTTAAAGCCGCTGCCCAAAGGGCTTTGGCGGCAGGGTTCAAAGTGATAGAAATACATGGCGCACACGGTTACCTGCTGCATAATTTTTTATCTCCCCTCAGCAATCAACGCACCGATGAATACGGAGGCAGCTTTGAAAACAGGATCCGCCTCCTGGTGGAAACCGTGGAAGCCGTTCGCAGTGTATGGCCGGCGCAATATCCTTTACTGTTACGCATCTCCGTTACAGATTGGGCAGATGGCGGCTGGAACCCCGAAGAGTCGGTAAAACTGGCAGCGATCGTAAAAGAAAAAGGAGTAGACCTGGTAGATTGTTCTTCAGGTGGATTGGCAGCACACCAGCACATCAAAGTAGGGCCCCTGTACCAAACTCCATTCGCAGAGAAGGTAAGGAAGGAAGCCGATATCCCTACCGGTGCAGTAGGCATGATTACTACGGCAGCAGAAGCGGAATCTGTTATCGCAGAAGGAAGGGCAGATATGGTGCTGATGGCGCGGGAATTGTTGAGAGATCCTTATTTCCCGCTGCATGCGGCTCATGAACTGGAGGCAGATCAGAAATGGCCGGTACAATATGAACGGGCTAAACCCAGGAAGTAAAAAATATTTACCTGCCACCAAACAGCTGGTGGCAGGTAATATCACTATTTCAGAATAGCTTCAATAGCGTCCAGCTCTTCTTTCGCAAAAGCAGTATTCTTCAGCGTTTCAAGGTTGTTATCCAGTTGTGATACAGAACTTGCGCCAATTAATACAGTAGTAATACGCTTGTCTTTCAGGATCCAGGCAAGTGCCATCTGTGCGAGTGACTGCCCACGTTGTTGCGCCAGCACATTCAGCTTTTTCACTTTCTCAATTCTTTCCGGTGTTACATCGCCTTCCTGCAGGAATCCACTTGGTTTGCTGGCACGGGAACCTGCCGGAATACCATTCAGGTAACGATCGGTCAGTAAGCCCTGCGCCAGGGGAGAGAAAGGAATACAACCCACCCCGTTTGCTTCCAGCACATCCAGTAAGCCGCCTTCTATCCAGCGCTCAAACATGCTGTATTTAGGTTGATGGATCAGGCAGGGAGTACCCAGTGATTTCAATACTTCCACGGCTACTTTTGTTTGCTCCGCGTTATAGTTGGAGAGGCCCACATACAACGCCTTGCCTTGCTGTACAATATTGTGCAGCGCGCCCATGGTTTCTTCTATCGGGGTAGAAGGATCCGGACGGTGCGAATAGAAAATATCCACATAATCCAGCTGCATACGGCGTAAGCTCTGGTCCAGACTGGAAACAAGATATTTACGGGAACCCCAGTCGCCATATGGACCAGGCCACATGGTATAACCGGCTTTGGTAGAAATAATCAGTTCATCCCGCAGATGACCGGTGAAGTCCTGTTTCAATACCCTGCCGAAATTTTCTTCTGCACTGCCAGGCAAAGGACCATAATTATTCGCCAGGTCAAAATGCGTGATACCTTTATCAAATGCGTTATGGATAATACTACGTCCGTTCTCAAAATTATCAACAGAACCGAAGTTGTGCCATAAACCCAGGGATACGGCAGGCAGCTGTATACCGCTCTTACCACACCTGTTGTAGGTCATATTGTTGTACCTGTCTGTTGCGGGGGTGTAATACATGCAATTTTATTTTTAGGGAGACAAGATAGAAAAATCTTCCTCAAAATCCAGTTAAAAAACAAAAGGGAAAGTACCTGCAGGCACTTTCCCTTTTTCTATAATGACGTTGATTGTTTTTTAGTGTAATTCTTCCACCGGAACACGTGGAGACGACTGCTGGCTAAGCTTATTGCTCTCTTTCAGTTTAGCAGGTACAGGACGGATATCCCATACAATGCCGAGAAAACCTAACGTTTTGATAACATAGTAGGTGATGTCAAATTCCCACCAGTAAAAACCTTGTCTGGCAGCACTTTGATAGTAGTGGTGATTGTTATGCCAGCCTTCTCCCAGGGTGATCAGCGCCAGGATAGCACTGTTGCGGGATTCATCTCCGGTATAATATCTCTTGTTACCAATTTTGTGCATGAGGGAGTTGATGGTAAACGTACCATGATACAGGATCACGGTGCTCAGGAAGAACCCGATCAGCAACGTAGATAAACCTGCGCTCCAGTCAAACCAACCGGTACCATTTACCTTGTTACCTACAAAATACACCGCTATGGCCAATACCACTGCCGGTACCATATGCCATCTGTTCAGCCACATTAATTCCTTCGCTTTATGGTCTTTGATCAGGTCAAAACGGGTCGGTTTGTATTCTGGTCCCATGATCCAGCCAATATGCGCATACCAGATACCGTACACATTCGCGGAATGCGGATCCTCGGGCGTGTCGCTATGTTTGTGATGAATACGGTGATTGGCCGACCACCATAAGGCGCCTTTCTGTAAACTGCTTTGTGCTCCCCCCGCCAGGATAAACTGGAAAAACCGCGACGTTTTAAATGCACGGTGCGAGAAATAGCGGTGGTAACCCGCTGTTACAAAAAACATACGTACTACGTACAAAACACCGCATAAGATCCAGTCAAATGCTGTAGTGCCGGTGAAAAATGCCAGTAAGGGCACCGCGTGTATGCCCATGAAGTCTGCCTGGTGCCACCAGTTTGGTGGTTGTCTGTCTTGCTTGATCGCCTTATTCATTCCACAAAGATAATTTCCGTCTTTTATTAAATAAATGATTTAAATCATTTGGACAAAGTTAAGTGCTTTTCCCCGGTTTTTAAGCGCCTATATTCCCGGTGAACTTTTTACAACCCGGTGTGTTTACAAGAAAACGAATAAGCTCCTTTTCTCACATTAAAGTAATTGTTATGTCACAATTTGTCTCAGCTATCCGGAATAATGTGAAATATTGGTGGTTATATCTCCTCAACGGGATCATATTCCTCATCGCTGGTTTCATCGTCTTTTCAAACCCTTTCAGTAGCTACGTTTTGCTCAGTATTTTCTTCAGCATTACCCTGTTTGTGACCGGGATCTTTGAAATCGCTTTTGCTGTCAGCAACCGCAAAGGACATTACGGTTGGGGATGGTCGCTCGCTTCGGGTATCATCGACGTTGTAATCGGTTTTATCCTCATGCTCTATCCTTCTGTAAGCATGGCGGTTATTCCACTGTTCCTGGCCTTCTGGTTTATGTTCAAAGGCATCAGTCTCATCGGGTTTGCTATCCAGCTGCAAACAGAAAAGATCCCCAACTGGGGCTGGTTGCTGGTAGGAGGGATCGGTCTTATTATTATCGCCATTTTCATACTGGATAACCCCGCTCTGGGGGTGGCGGCTGTTCTCGGACTCATGGCCGCCGCTTTCTGGGGCACCGGTATCCTCAGTATCATTTTCTCCTTCCGCCTTAAACACGTAAAGAAAGAACTGAGGGAACACGGTCTCTGAAAAGCCGGACCGGCAATCACATAACAGCGGAAGATCAACACAGCCTCCTGTTTTGATCTCCCGCTGTTATTGCTTTTATGTATATTCGAAGCTTCTAAATCTATTCTCGTTTGATGAAGTTCAACAAAATCTATGCTATCGCAGCCTTGTTACTATTCACAGGGATGCGGCAGGGGATGGCACAAATAACCTCCGCGTACGATGCGCGCGAAGCCTTCGCCCCCTTTTTCTATCCGGCACCCGGTAATGAATTCCGCAGCGCCGGTGGACAACCCGGCCCAAAGTACTGGCAGAATGCAGCCGATTACAAAATTGCTGTCACCCTCGATACGGTACAACATCGTATAAGCGGCTCCGTAGTCATTACCTATAAAAATAACAGCCCGGACCAGCTGCCCTTTGTATGGTTGCAGATGGACCAGAACATTTATCGCGAAGATTCCCGTGGAACCGCCACCACACCCGCTGGTGAACGCTTTGGAAACCGCAGCTTCACACAGGGTTTCGAACTCAGAAATGTGAGCGTGATCAGTAACGGTAAAACCATTGCCGCCAATTATCTCGTGAATGATACCCGTATGCAGGTAAAACTGGCAGATGCCCTCAAAACAGGCGCCTCCCTGCAACTGAAAATTGATTACGCCTACACCATACCGGAATATGGTACCGACCGTACCGGCCGTTTACGCACCAACCATGGCTGGGTATATGAAATTGCCCAATGGTATCCGCGCATGGCCGTGTACGACGATATTCTCGGATGGAATAACCTGCCCTACCTGGGCGCTGCAGAATTCTACCTGGAATACGGCAACTTCGATTACACCATCACCGCCCCCGCCAGTATCTTGATCGGTGGCTCCGGCGAACTGATGAACGAAGCCCAGGTGCTGTCTCCCGTGGAAATCGGCCGCCTCGCCAAAGCACGCAACAGCGATGCTACCGTGATGATCCGCGATAGCAACGACGTGAAAAATAATAGCCCCAAAGGCAACCGCACCTGGCACTTTGTCTGCAAAAACAGCCGCGACGTTGCCTGGGGCGCTTCCGCTGCCTTTGTCTGGGATGCCGCCCGCATGAACCTGCCCAATGGTAAAAAAGGCCTGGCCCAGTCGCTCTACCCGATTGAAGTAGCCGGCCCCAAAGCCTGGGGAAGATCTACTGAATACGTAAAAGGCTGCATCGAGCATTACTCGGATACCTGGTTCCCTTATACCTATCCCGTAGCTACCAACGTGGCTGGCATCGTAGGCGGTATGGAATATCCCGGTATCGTGTTCTGTGGCTGGAAAGCAACGCAACGCAGCCTCTGGGGCGTAACGGACCACGAATTCGGGCACAACTGGTTTCCCATGATCGTGGGTTCCAACGAACGCAAATATGCCTGGATGGATGAAGGCTTTAATACTTTCATCAACGGCATCTCCACTCAGCGTTTTAATAAAGGAGAATACGCGCTGCGCAGCTCTATGCGTGGTTCTGCCGGGATGTTCTTTACACCGTCGGCTACCTCGCTCATGACCACACCGGATGTGATGAGCGCGAATTACCTTGGCATCGGCGCTTATTACAAACCCGCTGCAGGACTCAATCTCCTGCGCAATGAAATTCTCGGCCCGGAACGTTTCGACTACGCCTTCCGCGAGTATATCAAACGCTGGGCATTTAAACATCCTACGCCATACGATTTCTTCCGCACCATTGAGAATGCCGCCGGCGAAGACCTCAGCTGGTTTTGGCGTGGATGGTTTATCAATACCTGGAAACTCGATCAGGCCGTAAAAGGAGTGAAGTATGTCAATAACGATCCGCAACAGGGCGCACTCATTACCATCCAGAACCTGGAGAAACTCCCGATGCCTGTGACGCTTGTTATCACCGATGCCGCTAAGAAAACGGATACCCTCCGCTTACCGGTGGAAATATGGCAACGCGGCAGCGAATGGACCGTCAACTATCCGTCCAGGACCAGCCTGATCAGCGTGGTCATCGATCCGCTGGGTAGTTTACCCGATATCAACGGCGCTAATAATACCTGGAAAGACGATTCCGTGAAACTTGTACCGGCAGACGTTACGGCCACGACTATATTAAATCGCTATGTAAACGCTATTGGCGGCGCCAATGCCCTGAAAGCGGTGAAAGACCTGTCGGTAGACCAGGAAGGAACTGCCGACGGCGGCACCGTAGAATATCACCTGAGGGTAAAGCAACCAGCTCTGTGGCTGCAATGGGTAACTGTTCCCAGTCAGAAAACAACTGCCTACAAATTGCTGATAAAAGGCGATGAAGTAAGCGTGATCCGCCTGAATAAGGAAGTTTCCCTGTCTGCCGCCGATAAGGCCATTGTAAAAGATAAAAACCAGTTGTTTCCGGAACTGTTTTATCTCTCCCCGGATAATAATGTGAAAATGGAGTTGGCGCCTGCTATTATAGCCGTAAATAATGTGCCCGCTTACCTGATCAGCGTGGCTACCTCCAATGGCGCACTGGTGAAGAATTATTACGATGTAAACACCGGGCTCAAAATCCGCACCGTTTCCTCCGCCGGAGAGGAAAGTATCGAGAAAGAAACCATTACCGATTACGCCGATTATAAAGCGGTGAGCGGTATTCAGCTGCCACATACCACTTCGTTCACCAATTCACTTTTCAAAGTGACGATGAAACTGAAGAACGCCACCGTGAATGGCGGTATACCGGATGCCGATTTTAAATAAATATTAAAAAGCATCTTCAGCATCCGCGCTGAAGATGCTTTTCTTTGTTCCCCACCGCCACTGCTGTATTTTAGCGTGCATTCTTCTCTGAAAGTTAATATCTTCGCCCCTGTTCAAATGACAGCAGCAGATGAAACAACTCCGGCCGGTAATGTTCGTGGGCACCGCCTCCGACGTAGGCAAGAGCGTGATCACAGCCGGGTTTTGCCGCATTTTTAAACAGGATGGCTTCACACCGGCGCCTTTTAAGGCACAGAATATGTCGCTCAACAGCTACGCCACACCAGACGGTCTCGAAATAGGCCGTGCGCAAGCCGTTCAGGCCGAAGCAGCCGGCGTTCCGGCGCATACCGATATGAACCCGGTACTACTCAAACCCACCAACGACCGTAATGCCCAACTCGTACTGCACGGCAAACCTGCCGGTAACCAGTCGGCCTGGGAATACTTTATGGAAGATGATAAACGCCAGTTATTTGAAGAAGTGAAAGGCGCCTTCAACCGCCTCTCTGCGCGCTTTCAGCCCATTGTGATGGAGGGTGCCGGCAGTATTTCTGAACTGAATCTGCGCGCAAAGGATATCACTAATATGCGTATCGCACTCCATGCCAATGCAGCAGTGTATCTGATCGCAGACATCGACCGGGGCGGCATTTTCGGAAGCGTGTATGGTACGCTCGCGCTGCTGCCACCCGAAGAAAAAGCACTGATTAAAGGCATCATCATCAATAAATTCAGAGGAGATATCCGCTTGTTCGAAGGCGGCCGCACCCTGCTGGAATCCCTCACGGGCGTACCTGTTACCGGGGTACTGCCTTACTTTCATGATATTCATATTGAAGAAGAAGATGCCGTATCATTATCGTTGAAACAAAAACGATTTGTTGCCGGGCATATCAATATCGCCATCGTGCTGCTGCGGCACATGTCCAACTTCACCGATTTCAACGCACTGGAGAAAGATGAACGCGTAAATATTTTTTATACCGATAATCCTGCAGAAATTGCAGCAGCAGATATTATCATCCTGCCCGGCAGTAAAAATACCATCGCCGACCTGCTGGCCATCCGCAATAACGGCACTGCTGCTGCTATAACGGAAGCGCATAAACGAAATAAGGTCGTCATTGGTATTTGCGGTGGTTACCAGATGATGGGAACCGAAGTAGCAGATCCGCATGGTGTGGAAGGCCGGACGGGGAGTATTCCCGGCCTGGGTATCTTACCGGTGCGCACCGTGCTTACCCTGGAAAAAATTACACAACAGCGGCAATTCCGTTACCGGCATCTCCCGGAGGTAAATGAAGGATATGAAATTCATATGGGAGATACCGTGACCGAAGTAGCTTCCCCGCTCAATACCTTTCCCGATGGCACTACAGATGGTTATTTTCTCCATGAACGCTGCTGGGGAACTTACCTGCATGGTATCCTCGACAACAGCACTGTGGTGAACGATCTGCTGGTACAATGCGGCAAACCCACGGTGGCAAAGGAATTCAACTACCGGGCGTTTAAAGAAGAACAATATAATAAGCTCGCTGCCCATATCCGTGAACATCTGGACATTCCTGCTGTTTATAAGGCACTGGCATTACAATAATATTGCATTATGATACAAGGACATGGAGATGATGGTTATCTGTTCAACAACCCTGTGAAAGCCGATTTCAGTTCTAATGTGTGGTATGGCGGCTTACAGGAGGGCTTAAAGGAACACCTCCGCAGTAAAGTAGGAGCGATCAGTAACTACCCGGATGCATCCGGGGCAAAGCTGCAGGCCCTGCTCGAAAAACAAATGGCCCTGCCCGCTGACAGCGTACTGGTTACCAATGGTGGCACTGAAGCCATTTACCTGGTGGCACAGGCTTTTGCCGGCGCTACTACCACCGTGGTAGTACCTACTTTTTCGGAATACGCCGATGCGGGTAAACTATACCGGCATCAGTTGCAATACCTGCTATGGGAGAAGCTTACACCAGATACGGTGTTCAACACCGACCTGGTTTTTCTCTGCAATCCCAATAATCCGACGGGAGCGGTGATAGAGGAAAAGGCGCTGCAAGGGCTGATTACACACAACAAACACACCGTATTCGTCATCGACGAAGCTTATATACAATTCACCCTGGCTACGGCCAGTCTTTTACCACATCTGCACCGCCTGCCAAATGTGCTGGTGCTGCGGTCTATGACTAAAACGAATAGTATTCCGGGATTGCGCCTGGGCTATATAACCGGCCGGAAACAGCTGCTGGACAGGGTGCGTGCGTTCCGGATGCCCTGGTCGGTCAACACGCTGGCACTGGAAGCCGGTTACTATATCCTCGAACATCCGGAACAGTTCAGGATTTCAACCGATAGCCTTTTACAGGAAACGTTTCACCTGCGTGAGGCAATCCGTCAGCTATCCGGGTATAAAGTGGAAACGTCCAATACGCATTTTTTCCTGTTTGAAACGCTTACCGGCACGGCGGCATCGCTGAAAGTATGGCTCATGGAACATCATGGCCTGCTGATCCGCGACGCTTCGAATTTCTACGGACTGGAAGCCGGACACTGCCGGGTAGCCTGCCGCAGTGCTGCCGATAATAAATTACTGACTACTGCCTTGCGCCAATGGAGCCTGTACTAAAATTCGTATTGCCGTTACTGTTAGGGTATATTGCCGACTTGCTGCTGGGAGATCCCCGCAGCTGGCCTCATCCTGTAAAAGGATATGGATGGCTGATCCGGACAGGAACCGCAACATTAAACAAGGGCGGCGCCAGGTACTGGAAAGGGGCATTGCTCACGATCGTGCTATGCAGTGCGGTATTTATAAGTTTTTATTTTACGCTTATAGTACTATCAGGGTGGCCAGTCGTGTATTATTCATTCAGTACGGTGTTTGTTTTTTTTGCATTGGCCAACAAAAGCCTTTTGCAGGAAGGACGCGAAGTATTTGACATCTTACATCACAAAGGACTGGATGCTGGTCGTGAGCGCCTGTCCTGGATCGTTGGAAGAGATACGGTACATCTGTCGCCTGCCCAGATCCGCGTAGCAGTGCTGGAATCCATGTCGGAGAACCTCAGCGATGGGGTAGTGGCGCCTCTTTTCTTTTATGCCCTTCTCGGATTACCGGGTATGATGATGTATAAAATGATCAATACCCTTGATTCCATGATCGGGTATAAGAATGACGAATACCGGTACTTCGGGCGTTTTGCTGCCCGCCTGGATGATGTGGCGAATTTTATTCCGGCCCGTCTTACCGCCCTGCTGATGATCCTGCTGTATGGCAGTAGCCGCGCCTGGCATTTTATGGTAAAATATGGGCCGGCACATACCAGCCCAAATGCCGGATACCCCGAAGCGGCCCTGGCAGGTATCCTGGATTGCCGTTTCGGCGGTCCCAATCTATACCAGGGCGTAGAAGTTCATAAGCCCTATATTGGCGAAAATGAAAGGAATATTGAACACGAAGAGTTCCGCACGGTATGGTACCTGAATCATGCCGTTACTTTTGTAATGGTGATCAGCATCATCGCGGTTAAATATTATTTGATATGGAGAACCCTGCACTGACACTGGAGAAAAAAGAGAAAATCAGTATTTTAAGTTGCGGCTGGTTGGGAAAGCCACTGGCCCTGCATCTGAAAGCCGCCGGCTATAATGTAAAAGGCGCCCGCACCAGCCCGGAAGGTGTAAAAGAACTCGAAGCACTCGGATTGGAAGCCTATAACGTCATCCTCGCGGAAGACGTACTCACCGGCCCCGACGCTTTCTGGGAAGCCGATATACTCATTGTCAACATCCCTCCCCGTAAAGAAAGAGGAAAGGAGGCACACGTATCGGAAATAGCCCTGTTACGCAGTTTTATAGAAACGACCCCCATCAGCAAGGTCATCTTTGTAAGCTCCACTTCTGTATATAAAGACATCAACGGACTCGTTACCGAAGAAAACGAGGAAATCCCCGAAACACCCAACGGACAGGCATTGCGGGAAGCAGAAAACCTCCTGCTGGGCGCGGAGTCCTTTAATACCACGGTACTGCGCTTCGGTGGCCTCATCGGCTACGACCGCCTGCCGGATCAACGCCGCATCATGGAAGGCAGAAAGTCCAATGCCCAACCCATGAACGTGATCCATCGCGACGACTGTATCGGTGTCATCAACCAGGTGATTGTAAAGGACGCGTGGGGCGAAATATTCAATGCCTGTGCCAGCGGACACCCGCAGCGTACGCACTACTATAAAGCCGCTGCCCAGCACCTCGGTATTCAGATGCCCCGCCGCCTGCCGGCAGAAGAGGAGCCATATAAAATTGTAGGCTCCAGCAAGCTGAGAAACATGCTGGGCTACACTTTCCGTTATGATGATCCATTAATGGTGTTCAGCCGGCTGCCAAACCGGGAATAGGAGTAAAACAGCGGTACGTTTTTTTGTTTTAATTTCGGGAGATGGCTACCGCAGTAGTCATCTCCCTGGGAAAATTATTAAAACGCCCTTGCCCGTATGCCTTTCCTCCACCTGAGCATTCGTCAGCTCTTTCACCTGGCCTGTATCGCCGGATTCCCCTTATTTGTACTCTTTGTTGTTACCACCGGATTCGTGGATGTACTCCCCTTATTTGAAAATCCCGATACCGGGATGACCCTGTTATACACCGGCTTCCTGTACTTGATAATTTCATTATTCCTCCGCCGGCGCCCGGCTTACCTGTTTTATGGCGTGTATCTTACTGCGATAGGTACACTGCTGGCGGGCGTAGCAGCTTATTTCTATTACTGGCACTTCGTTCCGGGCCCACTTGAAATCTATGATATTCCCCGGATTACACCACCCGGTTGGGGACTCAGGTACCGGGCTCTGTAAAAAAAATTGTTTACATATACTTAATTCGCTATATTGTATAGTGTCTTTTCCATGCCAACGAAAGGCACAATTCAGCCATAACATCATTTACCTAACCTAAACCTGATCAAAGCCGTGAATCTGCTGCTTCTTAGCCTGTTTGCACTTGCATGCTGGGCAATGGTGTCCCTGTACAGGAGCCACAACCGCAGGAAGGCCGAACTGCTCGTGCCTGTAAGATCTGCGAACATTGTAAAAATCCATAGCTATAAGTCCTTCGGCATCATCGCCACCATCCGTTTCAAAGAGGACCGTACTCCTCAGATTGGCGACCGCCTCCATGAAGAGGGCAACATCTACCAGATTACCGGGGTAGTAACGCCCGATACGCTCAAGGAACAGCCCCGGGATACCTGGGATTGCCGGCTGGTTAAAGTCTGAGCAATGGAATACCTGAAAGTATCCTGGCTTCATCATTTTGAGGATGAACCGTTGTTCCTCTATACTGAAATTGATTCGCAGCGGTTTGAAAACCGGAAAATTGAAATCTACCCGGATGGGAGCTTCGGTATTGCCAACAGCAATTTTCATTTCGGAGGCACCGCCCTCTCAGATGAAATCATGCCCGACATGGAAGAAATCAGCGGCGACAAACAATTTATTCCTGAACTGATCTCCCAGGCAGAATTCGAACTGATCTGGAACCAATATTTTTATTTTTTGTCCTGACATTGCTGGTCCGTGGTTTGCATAAGAATCCGAAAATGGATCTTATGAACGCTTTTATGATTAAAACAACCGGAGGCCGCTTTTATGTAAAGCCCTCATCTGCAGAACGCTTTCTGGTAGACGTAAACGGGGAAGAGGTGATGATGGAGAAAGATGAAGACGGATTTGTACGCGCACCAGGGGCAACAGACAACGGTCATCGCCTGGATATGCGACTGCTGAACAGTATTGCAGACCAGATTGCGGTGCAAACGGCGTAAAAAATCCACAGGTTGGGGTTATGGATGTGCCGCAAATGCCGTCAGGTATTTGTCGATATACTGCGACTTCGTTTTGGATTTATACTGCATCACAAAACGGGGATGCTCCAACGGTACCACCTCCTTAAAAAATTGCTCCTTTTCATTGAGTGCCTGCAAAAAAGCAGCATTCTTGCCAGTACCCATACAATAACAGACCTCCCGGCTGATATTCCATTTCAGCTGCTCTTTCAGTTTGCTTACAATAAAAGGGTAGGCCGCTTTGGTAAGCGCCGCGCTATCATAATAATTATAATTAATTTCCTTGCCCCCGGGCTGAAGGGAGGTAAACCCCAGCGGGCACACTGAACTAATGTAGAATTGCTGGTAAAATGCCTTAACGCCGCCATAGGCTTCAATCACATCATACACAAATACGGAAGAAGGCTCATGTGTTTTAAGGCCGGGTATTTCAATCCCACACTTATCCCACATGCGCTTTGTATCGGTAAAGGGGACACCGGTGGATCCGGAACCCAGCCGGCCCGGATTAATGCCCAGGATCAGCTGCCGCTGACCTTTGTCGTCGTAAAACTTTTTGTAGAACTGTGTCATGATCCCTATAATCCCAGGACCTTCCTGGAAAGGATTCAGGACGCGTATACCCGTGGGTAATTTACCCGGAAACTGCAAATGGCTGTTAAAAGCAATGATCTGATCAGCGATAGTCATTCCGCAATTTATACCATTTGATGATGTCGTGTAATTTTCTCCAGGATATCTTCTTCCCGGTATGGTTTCATGATATAATCGTTTAGCCCGGAACGGAGATATAACTCAATATCATCTTCCATTACATTTCCGGTAATGGCGATAATGGTAACGGATGCTTTCTTCTTGTCAGGTAACTCCCGGATCATAGCAGTGAGCATCAACCCGTCAATGCCCGGCAGATCAATATCCGTCAGCACGAAATCAAATGCTTCTTTCTGATACACTTCCAGCGCCTCTTCTGCAGAAGAAACAATCAGGTACGATGCCTGCATACGGCCTAGCATCAATGCCAGCAATTTCTGGTTAAGGATACTGTCTTCCACTACCAGTAACCGGATACCGGGAGGAATAGTCGCGTTTGTAGATGTAGTCGTCACGGGAACAATAATTTTTTTGGTAGCAGGTGATGGGGTCATCAGCTTATACCTGATTTCAAAATAAAAGGTAGTGCCTTTTCCTGCAAGGCTCTCCACATGAATTTTCCCATTATGCAGGTCAACGATTTTTTTGGAAATATGCAGTCCCAATCCGCTTCCTTTATGATAATGGTTGTTCCCCTGCGAGAAGGCATCGAATACCAAAGGTAATTCTTTATGTGAAATACCCACACCCGTATCTTTTACACTGACCTGTAATAAGTTGTTGTCACGCATATGTGCGGTCACCGTAACGCTGCCCTGTTCTGTAAACTTAATCGCATTGGCAACCAGGTTAATCAGCACTTGTTTCAGCCTGAAGGCATCGCCTATTATGATTAAAGTGCTGGGGAAATAAATATTAACTTCCAGTGCCAGAGATTTCATCTCCGCCTGAACAGCCAGTGTATTACACACTTCTTCAATGGCAGTACGGGGTGCAAACTTTTCTTGCCGCAGTACCGGCTCAGAAGATTCCATTCTCGTATAGTCCAACACGTTATTCACTACCTGTAGCAGCATTTCTGCAGAATGACGTATAGCCGGCACCGTTTCCGGCGTCTTTTCCCGTTCCAGCATATATGCGTATCCCAGCAGCGATTGTACCGGCGTACGTATTTCGTGGCTGATAGTAGCAGCAAAATCACTCTTCTGTTGTGCAAATTTTTCGGCCTGTTGCTTGGCTCTTAATAGTGCCAGGTCATAACGGTATAAACGGATAATGCCATAAATAATAATGCCCGCCAGTAACAACAACAGCGGAATTTCCCAGTAATTATGCTTATCCAGCCGGTAAAGCGAATGATCTATATCCTGTCCCAGTTGTAACCGCCGCTTATCTGTTTCATCTAAAATATTCTGTTTCAACTCCGCCATCAGGGTGAGCAGCTGGGAAAACAGCCGCTCGTTGGCAATCACCAGCGCATATTCTTTTTGCTTCAGGTTATTGTGACTTTCCGTTGCGTCTTTGATAAACTTGTTATAAGCAGCCTGGATTTTTTGTAACTGATCTTTGGAAAAGGCTTTACCATCTTTGTTGCTGTCGTATTGTACAATCTTTACCTGCTGACTTGTTTGCTGCACCTGTGATTTATTGCTGATGGCATCTTTAAGCCGGCCAAATAGTTTTTTACGGCCTTTGGCGGTGGCAGTGGCGGTGGTCACAATGGTGTCTGACTTGATATTGGGCGCCGGCATTTTAATATTCCCCAGTTGTTGCAACGGAAGCGGCGTATTGGCAGTATCCCAGACTTCGGATAACTGTAACAAAGAATCTACGTATAACCGTGTCTGTAAGAACAGCTGCGATTTTCTCGCTTTATCCGCCAGCAAGGCTTTCAGCGCTTTTTCATCTTTGGTGGAGTTCATGGCGCTGTCCAGGTGGGCAGTAATACGGCTCAACTGTCCCGCGTATGAATTAAGATAATTCCGGTCGTAGGTGAGCGTGTATACACGGAAGTTATTGTCGGCCGCATATAACAGCTGCACCGCCTGGTCAATATGCCCAACATCCGTTTTGGTCGCTATCAGGTCCCTTACTACAATGCCTAATTGTGCTGATTCTTTTTTTCTCAGGGAGATGATCATAAAGAATGTCATCATAATAATCACCATAATGGTGAGTACAGCATAACGTATAAAAGTCTTCTTTTCGTGGGTTGTATACATTGGTTACAAATAATTGGGATATTGGCGGAACAGCGGCGAAAATAGATGTTTTTCTTTTCCATAACTAATAGATAATCAATCAAAAACAAAAAGTATAGGTATATATTTTCTGCTGAGTAGGCTATGTATGCACTTAATTTATACATTATATATTTTTACTTATTAAAACTTTCATATCGATTCAGAATACCCAAAAAGTCCTCCGATATATAAAATGTTTATTATGTTTTAGGGAAGCCATCAAAGTTCCGCTTCCTTTTGTATTATTGTTACGTAATACCCGCTTGATGCATTATTTGAAAAAAGTTTTCCTGACCGGTCTGCTGCTCCTGGTTTTATTGCCATATACTTATTGCCAGTCGGCATGGCCTGATCCGCATTACAAATTTATAAACGGTCCCAGTGTGTTGCAGAACCGGGTCTTCTACCTGTTTACACTGCTGGAGCGCTTGCCTGGCTTGCCCCGGCTGCTGGAGAAAGACAGCAGCCTGAATAATCTCCGGGAGGAATACCAGCAACGTGTAACCCATCCCGTGAGTAGCGGTGATCTGGCAGCACCGTTGCTTTTTTCCGAAGGCACCATCAGTGAAGCGGGGAGCCGTTTACGCGCTTTAGGGCAGCAGTATCCAAAGGAAATGTCCCGGCTGATCGATGAAATGCGCCGTAGCGGCCTGTTTCAATTGTATGCAGCTAAAACGGATGAAATATTGCTGCAAATGGCCTGGAAAGATGCGGCAGATGGCGTGAACTATATCCTGAATGCCTATACGACCGGAAAAGGACTCCGTTACCCCGTCATCGATTCTGCTTTATTCTATGTAGGCGCCCCCGCATATCGCACGGCAGTGCTCCGCATCATGAAGCAGGCAGGAGAGGGGAAGCCGGATCTGTTTTTCCAGCCTTCGCTGCATACCGCACTCGGTTTACTGGCGCTGAACCGCCGCGATGAAGCCGGCCGGTATGAACCACTATCCGTTACCAATGAAGCGGCATACAAACAAATAAAAAAAACCGATTGGGATAAATATCCTTACACCGCCATGCTTATCCTGGGTGCCAGTCCTTCCGGCACAGAAACCATCAGCGAAAGTGGTAAAAGCCGCTGCCGTACCGGTGCAGAACTATATCATAAAGGCATGGCGCCCTTTATTATCGTGTCTGGCGGCCATGTAAGACCCGTAGGTACCAAATATTCAGAAGCTGTAGAAATGAAACGGTACCTGGTAGAGGTGTTAAATATACCCGCAGCAGCGGTAATGATCGATCCTTATGCCCGTCATACTACCACAAACGTACGCAATGCCGTACGCATGGTGTGGCGGAGTGGTATACCGGTGAGCAAAAGAATGATGTGCGTATCTGATGTGATGCACCTGGCGTATGTCAACAGCCCTATGTTTAAACAACGTTGTACCACAGAGCTGGGATATATGCCTGCGGCAGATATTAAACAGACGGATCTTTACTTTTTGTCGTTTATGCCCGATCCGCTTTCCCTGCAGGTAAATGTTTTTGATCCGCTGGATCCCTGATATACAATATTTCATTTGTTGAATCGTCTATCCTATAACACATCAATTGATTTTATGTCAGACTCTTTATATACTATCCTCGGTGCGGGAGGTATCATTGCCAACGAACTGGCTGCAGAACTAACAAGTAAAGGTAAAAAGGTTCGTCTTGTGAGCCGTGCGCCCAAATCCGTTGCAGGCATTACTGACCTGGTAGCGGCCGATATCACGGATCCAACGCAAACAAAGAACGCTGTAAAAGGAAGCAGCGTGGTATTTCTCACTGCCGGTTTAAAATATAATATCAAAATATGGTCAGACGCATGGCCAAAGATCATGACCAATGTGATCAACGCGTGCAAGGAAGCCGGTGCAAAACTCATCTTCTTCGATAACGTATATTCCTACGGGTTAGTAAACGGGCCGATGAAAGAAGATACACCTTATCAGTCTTCCAGCAAAAAAGGCACGATACGCGCCGCCATTGCCACCCAACTGATGAACGAGGTAAAGGCTGGCCAGCTCACCGCCACCATTGCGCGCGCAGCAGATTTCTACGGCCCCGGCGCTGATAAAACCGGTTTCCTCAACCTGCTCATCATCGATAAATTCAAAAGCAACAGCACCGCCATGTGGCTGGGAAGAGATGACCAGACACATAGCTATACGTTTACACCCGATGCCGCCAAAGGCTTGTACCTGCTGTCGCAGGACGATAGTTCCTGGAACCAGGTATGGCACCTGCCCACCAGCAACCCGGCCCCTGATGGGAAAGGATACATCGAACTGATTGCCACACAAATGGGCGTAAAACCAAAGTATATGAAGCTGGGCAGTTTTATGCTCACACTTTCCGGATTGTTTGATCCTACCATCCGGGAAATTAAGGAAATGCTGTACCAAAATAATCACCCATATATTCTCGATTCTTCTAAATTTGAAAAACACTTCAACGTGAAACCAACTTCTTACGAAGAAGGCATCCGTTTAACACTCGCAAAACAGTAGTCTACTAAATTAGTAGGAAAATAAATTTGGTAGTTAATTTTTCTGCTGTATCTTTGCACCAGTTCTTTAAATAGCTTATCAAGAAAGGAGGAGGGACATGGCCCGACGATACCTTAGCAACCATCACTGTGCAAACAGTGAAAGGTGCTGCATCCATCCCGGTTTACGAACCAGGAAAGATAAGTCAGATCATTAGTTTTACTATACATTATTCTTCCAAATAATTAGAAAACTCATCTGGCTCCCAGGTGAGTTTTTTTTATGCTCACTCCTTTTTGATATGCCCGTTTAATGAACCTGTTTAATCAATATTCATCAAACTAAAAATCAAAAACTAAGATGAGCACTATCACTGAACTGATCCACTCTATTCCGGTAGACCCGCAAACAGGCGCCATTGCAGTACCTATTTACCAGACCTCTACTTTTGTGCAGGAAGCACCCGGTGTTAACAAGGGATACGACTATGCACGATCCAATAATCCTACCCGTGAAACTGCAGAAAAGATTATCGCCAAACTGGAAGGCGGCGCCACTGCATCAGCCTTTGCCAGCGGTCTCGCCGCTATTGATGCGGTCATCAAGTTGCTGAAATCAGGCGATGAAATTGTAGCCGTAGATGATATTTATGGCGGTGCTTTCCGTCTCTTCAATAAAGTATACGAGAAGTTTGGAATCAAAGTAAATTACGTAGATACTGCAGATACACAGGCGGTATTCAATGCCATCACACCCGCTACCCGCCTCATCTGGCTGGAAACGCCGACCAATCCCACGCTGAAAATTTCAGACATCGCCGCCATCGGCCGCATTGCAAAGGCGCATAATTGTCTCTTCTGTGTAGATAATACCTTCGCTACTCCGGTACTGCAACAGCCGCTGGCACTGGGCGCCGACCTGGTGATACATAGTGCTACCAAATATCTTGGCGGACATAGTGACCTGATCGCCGGTATAGTAGTATCCAAAACCCAGCAACTGGGAGAGGAGATTAAATTTTATCAGAATGCCTGCGGGGCGATTCTTTCTCCTTTCGATAGCTTCCTGTTGATCCGTGGTGTGGAAACCCTGCACCTGCGCGTGAAACAGCATGGTATCAATGCGCAGGCGCTGGCAGAATACCTGGCGCAACATCCTGCAGTAGCGAAAGTATTTTATCCGGGCCTGCCTTCCCATCCGGGCCATGAGCTGGCAAAGCAGCAGAGTAAAGGATTTGGTGGCATCATTTCTTTTACATTGAAAGATGATACCAAAGCAGCAGCAACGGCTTTTGTAACCAGCACCCATTATTTTAAACTGGCAGAAAGCCTGGGCGGTATCAAGAGTTTATTGTGCCACCCGGCTGAAATGACGCATAAGTCTATCCCGGCTGAAAAGAGAAAGGCTGCAGGTGTGAGTGATAGCCTGATCCGTTTGTCGGTAGGACTCGAAGAAACGGGCGATCTGCTGGCCGACCTGGAACAGGCCTTTAAGCAGCTGCCGGTGCACGCCCACGCAGAAAACGTGTTGTCAGCATAGCAGCTACGTTGTCTCCCGTTGCATTGAGGATCGTGGCCAGCGGATCTACGAGTGTGCCGATGATCATCAGCGGCGGGAGCGCTTCCACCGGGAAGCCGTAAATGCTCATCACCAGCAGTTCGCCAATGTATCCGCCATTGGGAATACCGCCTTCCACAATACTGGCTATAACGGTAACGCCTAATGCCATTACAATCACGGAGGTGCTGTCGAACCCCTTACCAAACATGGCAAATACCACTGCCATTTTGATAATGGAAGAAATGCTGGAACCGTCTTTATGCAAAGTAGCGCCAAGTGGCACCACCACATTACCTATTTCGGCAGGAACGCCCATCTTGCCCACCGCTTCCAGGTTGGCGGGTATAGTGGCAATACTGCTGCCGGTGCCAACAGCCGTTAGCGTAGGTACGATATTATATTTCCAGAAAGTTTTTACACCGCCGAAGCCGCCCGCTATAAAGGCGTAAGCACTGAAGCCAACAATAAAATAAAATGTCCCGAAACCATAATAGATACCCAGGGAGTGCGCGTAGGTGCCGAATAATTGCGGCCCTACGGTGCCCACCTGGTAAGCAAAGTAGGCGCCAAGTCCTACCGGCCCCAGCTTCATGATCAGCGTGAGTATATCTTTCATCACTTCATTACCTGATTGCAGGAAACGCCGGAATGCAGCACCGGCTTCGCCCGTGCGCATGGCGGCAAAACCCACCAGGCCGGAGAAGATGATAAAAGGCAACATATTTTTGCGCGACAGCAATTCATAGAATTCATTCACCGTGAGGAGCCGCACTAATTGTTCGCCCCAGTTGCCCGGCTGTTCAAGGTTTACATCATGCGATAACGTTACGCTCTGGTGTACCGGGAAAATCCATACCGCTACAATGGTCAGGAAGCCGGAGATCAGGATGGTGCTGAGAAATACGAGTGACATCACGCCCAGGATACGACCAAGCTTACGACCGGCATCAATACTGGCAATGGCAGAAGAGATGGCAAAAAATACCAGCGGTATAATGGCGGTAAATAAAAGATTCAGAAAAATATCGCCGACCGGTTTGATGACGGTGACCCGTTCGCCAAAGATAAGCCCCGCTATGCTGCCGCAGATAATACCTGCCAGCAGCCAGAACATACTGCTGTAAGTTTTGAGAAATCCCATGCCTGAAATTTATAATTACAAGATAACCAATGTAGCTGATCCGTGAACAATCCAGTATGATTATTGTTTAAGAGAAGTTAGCAAACCAATATATTTATCATGAAAAGCTGGATGCTCTGTTTGTTGCTGCCCTTGCTGGCCTTCCAGGACCGGTCTTACACGATCGGAGAGGTAATGCGCAATGCCCGCCAGTTGCAAAACGACAGCACTGCGGTTAAGATCACCGGTTACCTGACCAAAAAGCTGCGTGGAAACAATTATCTCTTTGAAGACCGTACCGCCGAAATACAGGTAGACATAGATCCGAAGTACCTGCCACAACGCCCGTTTACCGACCGTGAAGAAGTGACCATCAAAGCCCTTGTACAATACGATATCAATAAGCCGGTTACCCTGAAGGTAAGTCAGCCCGTAAAGAACGATTAACGGAAAGGCCTATATGATTTTCAGCACGAACATATAGATACTCCTCGTACTCGCCAGGATCACAATCACCGCTACTGCCACCATAATTGTTTTTGCAGAAATTTTGTTGGATACTTTAGCCGCAATGGGAGATGCGATCGCACTGCCTATCACCAGACCCAGTACGGCGTCCCAGTGTACATGATACAATACGGTCACGAAAGTGAGAGAGCTGAGCATGGCAATAAAAAAGCGGGTAGCCTTTACCGTGCCCAGGGAAAAACGGGGATGTCTGCCACCTGCAATCAGGGAAGATAATACGATGGAACCCCAGCCGCCACCACCGATGGCGTCTATAAATCCGCCGCCAAAGCCCAGCAGGCCTATTCTTTTGATCTTCTTGGTTACATGTTTCTGACGGCGTGCATTGATAGCGCGCATCAGGATCACCGTACCCAGGATCAGTGTATACAGGGATACAACCGGCTTGGTATACTGGGAGTAATGTTCCAGCGACGACAACAGGTAAGCACCTATCACCGCACCGGCAATACCCGGTAATATCAGCAGCTTGAATAATTTTTTATTGACATTGCCCATCCGGAGGTGCATCCAGCCTGCAATACCACAGCTCAGGATCTCGGAAATGTGCACCGCAGTACTCGCCGAAGCAGGCGGAATACCCATCGACAGGGAAAAAGTAGTAGAGGTAATACCATAAGACATGCCTATGGCGCCGTCGATCATCGCAAAAATAAATCCGGCTATCAGGAAATAATAAAAAGTAGGGGGAACATCTTCCACATAGGTGCGGAAATCCGGCGATTGCCACCAGGATACACCCAGGATAATCCCCAATAACAGGATACCCGCTATACCATAGAGCCAGCGTTGCTTTTTATCCGGTGCAGTATTGTTACCTGCAGATGGCGTGGAAGCCTTGGTGTTGTTCGTGGTCGTAGCTGCTGTAGCAGCAAGGGTAGTAAGTTGTTTCTCCATTTTTTATAATGTGCCAGCCTTAATTCTTCACAAAATACATAAACTCTATGAAATAAGTAGACTGTCGTGTAAAAAATCAGTTAAAAAAGAAGAACAGATGACCATTGGAAGCCCGGGATAAGGTCGCCACAACCTGGTCGCTAAACCGGTATTCATCTCTCTATATATAATATTATTTAATCCATAATGCCGCGTTCTTCAAAATACCCGAACGTATAAAAATTGATTTACCTATATTTGGGGTTGCGAACCAATTTACCAACTACATGCTTTGGCAACTCTTCTGGACAATTATTTTAGTGCTATTAAACGGATTCTTTGTTGCGGCAGAATTTGCCATTGTTAAAGTACGTTCTTCTCAAATCAACAGTAAAGGAGGCGTGGCTGGTAAAAGAGCCACTGCAGCGGCTAAGAGCATTCTGAGTAACCTCGATGGTTACCTGGCCGCCACACAGCTGGGCATTACCCTGGCCTCACTGGGCCTTGGCTGGGTGGGTGAGTCCGTGATGACTTCCATCGTATTACAGATCATGGCACCGCTGGGTATCAGCCTTGCACCCGCCGCTGTACATGTGATCGCAGTGGCGGTAGCATTTACGATTATTACCATTTTGCATATCGTTTTCGGAGAACTGGCCCCCAAATCCATGGCCATCCGCAAACCGTTACCTACCACGCTGGCCGTAGCCATCCCGCTGCGGGCGCTCTTCGTGATCTTCCGGCCGTTTATCTGGTTGCTCAATGGCCTGGCCAACAGTATCCTGCGACTGATCGGGATTACACCCGCCGGGGAATCTGAGATTCACTCAGAAGAAGAACTCAAACTGATCATCTCCGAAAGCCAGGAAGGCGGCGCTATCGAAGAAACAGAACGGGAGCTGATCCAGAATGTATTTGAATTTGACGACAGCCGCGTGAAGGAGATCCTCACGCACCGGAAAGATATTTCTTCCCTCGATATCAACCTGCCGCTGGAAGAGCTGATAGACCAGGTGATCAAAGATGGCTACTCCCGTTATCCCGTGTCCAGCGGTTCGCTCGATGAGCTGAAAGGCGTGGTATACACCAAGGATGTGGTAAAGGGCATGCACGAAAAGACCCTGCACAATATCAAAGACATTATGAAACCGGTATTTTATGTACCGGACAGTATGAAAATAAAGGACCTGCTGCGTACTTTCCAGGGACAACGCCTGCAAATGGCCGTTGTTACCAACGAGTTTGGCGATACAGAAGGTATCGTTACCATGGAAGATATCCTGGAAGAACTGGTGGGAGATATCCAGGACGAACACGACCACGAATCCCCGATCGTGGAACAGAAAGATGATAATTTCATTGTAGATGCACACGAATTCCTGGCAGATATCAATGAATTATTACCCTACCCGCTGCCTGAAAGTGAACATTATGAAACCCTTTCCGGTTTAATCAATTATATCCACGGAAATATCCCAAGGGAAGGAGAGGTGATCATCATCGAAAATTATGAGGTGCTGATCCTGAAAATGTTCCGTAGTTCCGTGGAAAAAGCCCGGTTGAAACTGATCCGATAAATCATTTTTTTTATGGAGAAGAAAATATTGCACGTGCTGGAAGGACGTGAAAAACACATTACCGATACCGAGGTAGTGCGGCAATCTTTGCCCACCACGCAGTTCCGGTTTGCCAATCCTTTTATCGTGTTGCACCATATGCCGGCTAAATATTTCCCGGCAGGGTCGCCGGAAGACAGGCTCCATCCGCATCCGCACCGTGGCTTTGCACCGGTTACCTTTATGCTGCAGGGCCAGGGCTATCACCGCGATAACGCCGGCAACGCCATGACCGTTACCGCAGGAGATGTACAGTGGATGTTTGCAGGCAAAGGCATTCTTCATAGTGAAGGTCCGTCAGAAGAATTTCTGAAAAACGGGGGTAATTACGAGTTGCTGCAATTGTGGTTCAACGTACCCGCTGCACATAAAGCAGAAGCACCGTGGTACCAGTATATTAAAGGTGCTGAAATGCCACCGGTATCCCAACAGCCTGGCGTACACCTCACCCTGGTGGGCGGCGAATACGAGGGGCAGAAAGGACCGTTACAAAATTTTACGCCTATCACCGCTATCTGGGGACAGGTAGATGCCAACAGTGAAGTAACGCTCACGGCTACACGGGGATACTGGACGTTGCTCTATGTCGTGGATGGAAAAATAAAAGTGAATGGTACGGAGGTGGAAGGGTATCACCTGGTGGTGTTTGATAAAGAAGATGCAGCTGCCGATGTGCACATCTCCGCCCTCGAAAATACCCGCCTGTTATACCTTTGCGCGGAACCTATCGATGAACCGGTAGCGGCAAAAGATAACTTCGTGATGAACACAACAGAAGAAGTGGATCAGGCCATGCTGGATTATAAAAATGGTTTATTCGGCACACTCGAACGATAACAAAAAGGTCCTGACGGGCGTTTCGCTCATCAGGACCCATCTCACAAAGGAATCATCCTTATTTCACCGTGTCTTTACGAGGCCATGAAGTATCCCCCTTCTTCCTGTCTTTCTTATGATGCTTCATGACGGTATCTATTGGTTTAGGAGGAAATGTGTCCTGTGCAAATACTTCAATCTGATTACTCTTCACCGGTGCTGCCTGCAGCGCCTGATCAGGATTACCCTTAAAGAAAATAAAGAGGGTAAGAATTCCCATTAGTCCGATGGTAGCTGGAAGGTTTTTCATAAAAATATGATTTAAGTTCATAGTGATATAAGCAGATATCATGCACTGTTTACTGCGGCTGAGTAGTTTCCTTTATAAGACATTGAAGATAGCATAGTTACTATGGTTTAAAACAACGGAAACCTTGTTGCCACAGCGTTTTTTGTTGTGGATATTGTACGCCAATCAGTGGAATAGCAGGTACATTATCCCAAATTATCGCCCGGCTGACGGCGCATCGCAGAGAGGCACTGCTTTTGTGGAAACTATTACTATTGTTCACCAAAATTTTATCTTATGAAAGGCACCAGAAATGAGAATACCAGACAGAGCAAGCAACAATCCTTTTCTAATTTACCAAGGCCGGAAATCAGGGATAACCTGGACAGCCGGAAAAATGAAGAGCAGGACGACAAAGGAGAGGGGACTACGCACAACAGCAAAGACACCAAAGCCTCCAAACATAAGAAACATTAATTCTGTACAACGACTTCAGCGGAGGCCCGCTGAAGTCGTTTTTAAACCCGGCCGATTATGGAGCGTACTATAGTAAGATTATCCTGCCTGGCAGCCCTGCTTTTCGCAGCGTGCAACAGTCCCATGCAGAACAAACAGGAACAGCAGCAGCATGACTCTGCCAATGCCCCGGTGAACACCCCTTCCACTACTGAAGTGAAAAGCGTGCAACTCGATACCACCTGGGGCGATTACAGGATCGCTGCCATCAGCAAAGGCAATAGCACCATGCGGGACCTTATCCTCGCAGTGGGTAGTAAGAAAGACACCACTCAGGCCGACACGACCATTGAAAGAGATGTAAAAGGACAACTTCGAAATATGATGCTGGCCGACCTCGACGGTAACGGTAAACCAGAAGTCTATTTTTATATGTTATCAGAAGGAACCGGGCAGTTTGGGAAAATCTATGGATTTGACCTGACCGGCAAAGTAGCCAGGATCAGCACCTATTCATTGGATACCATGCAACAGGCCGCATACCGGGGGCAGGATACTTTTTTTATCAAAGGGAAAACGTTGGTGCGTAGTTTCCCGGCCTACCGGGAAAATGATCCGGATGCACTGACCGCAAATGTCCGGGGAATGATTGAATACCGGTTGAAGAAGGAAAATGATACACTGAGATTGATACCCGCGAAATGAGTTGGTATAAAATACCCGTAGATGCTGAAAAAATGGGCTGTCTTCATTTGAAGACAGCCCATTTACTTATTTATTATATTGAATACCTTCCTTGTCCCAGCGGGCATAGAAGTATTGGAGTGCATTCGTGAACTGTGCATAGTTTTTATTGGCAGGCAATGTCCAGCCATCTTCCGCATAAGCTGCCAGGCGCGGAAATACCTGGTGGTTCATGGTTTTTACATCGGGTGTCCACTCGCCCCACATCTGGCAACCACTGCCCAGTATTTTCGCATGAAACTTCGGATCCAGCCCGGCAGGGATCGGATCAAAACTATAAGCCTTTTCCAGGGAAATATCTTTATAGCTATAGTCGAGGTAAGTCATGGCATGATAGGAATTGATCACATCATATCCTTTGGAAACCGCGTCGGTAATCAGGTTCAGTTCTCCTTTCCAGAATTGTACAATGGTGCCCGGCGCCAGTTTTTCAGTAGCGGCAGCATCTTTTGCATCGGTGTATTCATGGAGTTTGCTGCCCATGATTTCGTTCCATCCGGCCATCCGGCGGTTTTTACCAGCGAGATAATTAGACATGCCATTGGTAAAAGCAATCTGCAGATCGGCAGGCGCTTTTAATCCATGTGCTTTCATATAAGCATTCACACCTGCATCTGCTTTCCATTGATCGTACTTTACTTCATCACCGCCAATGTGGATCACTTTGGAAGGGAAGAGGGCAATCACTTCCTGCATCACATCCTGGAGAAAGGTGATCACTTTGGGATCGGTGACATTGAAAACATCATAGTGGACGCCAAATTTGCCTGGCACCTTGATTTGCTGGTGCGTGGTGCCCAGCCAGGGATAGGCAGCAATAGCAGCACTGGAATGACCAGGCATTTCTATTTCCGGTACAATGGTAATGTGCCGGTCGGCCGCATAGCGGATAATTTCTTTGATCTGCTCCTGGGTGTAGAAGCCCTGATGCGGTTTGCCATCATACGTAGGACTATTCCAGGTGCCGGATTGGGTGGAATCACGTTTGCCGCCGATTTCGGTGAGCAGGGGATATTTTTTGATTTCAATGCGCCAGCCCTGATCATCGGTCAGGTGCCAGTGAAACACATTCATTTTCAGCAACGCCATTTCATCCAGCAGATGTTTTACCGTTTCACCACCTTTGAAGTAACGGCCCTCGTCGAGCATAAAAGCTCTCCAGCCAAAGCGGGGCTTGTCTTTGATGGCAACGGCTGCTATCGTATAGGCGTTGTTGTTAGCAACGATCAGCTGGCGTAAAGACTGGATACCATAAAAAATACCGGTGGCAGTAGCTGCACTGATGGTGATGTTATCAGGATTTACCTGTAGCTGGTAGCCTTCTTTGCCCAGGTCCTTTTCCAGTTTCCCGTTGAGGGTAAACCGGATATAATTATTCTTTGCGGAAGGTTTGAGTGGGAGGGAGAGGCCGTATGTTTCCTGCAGGGCCTGTTGCAGTTGATGGGCTTCGCCGGCGCATTGACCGGCAATAATAGCAGTGGTACCGGATAAAGAGAAGCTGCCGGGTAATGTTTTTACTTCCGATGGCTGCGGAATAATGTTGATAGCCTGTAAAGGCATGGTGCTTACCGACAACAGCAGCAGGCACGCAAATGCCAGTGAGGCGCGTAGTTTTAACATACGTAGGTTTTTATTGTTCACTTGATAGAAAGCGAAAAAATACAATAAAATCCTGTGATTCAAAAGAACTACGCGTCGGCCTATCCTTCCTGGTTTAGTTTCCAGTCTTTCTCCTCCATGTATTGATTAAACACATCGCTTTCCATGGAAATATCTCCGAAATCATGCGACAGTGCAGAATAAGCCTGCTGCGGGGAGGCAGCGACCGGTCTTTCCAATTGGGGAAAGACCGGTGAAACAGATAGCGTTGCCAATTTATTTTTCCAAAGCTGTAAGGTGTCCGCGTCCAGATCGGCAGGATGCAGGATCCTGATGTGGGTATTTTCCGCCAGGGCGAGGGTTTCATCTGTCAGCGAGGTAGGTGTAATGTCTTCCGTGCAGTAAAAGGAATTGACCAGTTTACCGGCTTCATCATAGATGCCCCATACCAGTCGGCCGGCAAATACAGACATGACCGGATTTTGCTGGAAAACGGAAGTCCATTGAGAGACGCTCCATTGTCTTTTTGTTTCCAGGAAATGTTCCAGGCGTTGTGTCTGTAGTTTGATGGCGCTGGCCATGGTTTTGGGCAATGCTTTGAAATGTGCCCGGATCTCTCCTGAGGTGGCTACTGGTATTGCTTTCAAACGACGCCCCTTATCATTCAGGTAAGCCGGTTTGAAATGCTGGTCGAGGAAGGCGCGATAGCGTTCTCCTTTTACTTCGAAATGGCTGTAACGGCCCTGGAAGCCGAAATCCGGTACCAGGTGGTCGCCCAGTTCTTCGAGGGTGATGCCCCGGGTGTTGGCCGTTAATTGCAGGGCGGCTAACGCTGCCGCACCTACGACGCCTTTCCGGACACTGTAGCGGCGCGACAGGAATTCCACTTCCCGCAGCGCTTTCATGCTGCCATGCAGGGCCAGTGCGCCCACACCATGTTCCGCCATTTTGAGGCGTTTGGTATCGATCCACAGCTGGATGTCTTCCCGCAGGGTATCTGCCAGCAGGTCGTCACCCAGCAAGGCGGTGATGGTCATCAGATACTTCAGTTTCAGATCGCCGCCCTGGTCGGCGTATGCTTTATAAAGGCTACGGGCAAAGTCGCCGCTGCGGGATCTGTCGATCAGGCGCAGGAGCGGTTTGGCTTCCACATCAGCGCATACTTCCTTTACCCTCGACATGCGGTAGAGGAGGAAGCGCATCATGTCGGTTGTCATTACCGAGCCGTCCAGCAGGTAGAGTGGGGGAAGGGCTTTGTCGTCCAGCCATTTTTCAGCGGGCTTGTTCAGCTTATGGCGTTTCTTCGCGAAGCCTACCAGCTGGTTCACCAAAATGGTATCGTCTTCATCGGTGAGGGTGTGTCCGCCCAGTGTTTCGAGCATAAGATCGCGTGCATCGTCGTTTACTTCCTTGTGCAGCGCCTGTTGCAACAAGGCTTTCGCAGCGGGTTGCTCCAGTTTGCAGAGGATCTGTACGGCGGTTAAGCGCTGATCTGCTTTTTTATGTTCCAGCAACGCTGCTGCTTTTTCCATGGCCTGCGGATGTTCCGCGAGGGCAACGGCAACGAGCGTACGAACAGATTTAAGTTTATGCAGGGTATAGGGCCAGAGTTGATCCAGGTAACCGGATTTGTTCAGTTGTGTGAGTACCGGTAATACGGTTCTGGCATCGTAATCATACTCCAGTGCCTGCAGCAGCATTGGAGCGGCATTGTCTTTCAGTTCGTCTGCCAGCACCTGGAAAGCTTCCGGGTGAAGGGCACGTTTCCTGGAAAAAAGTTGTTTCAGGTAAGGGACAGCGGCAGGAGCATCCAGTTGCAGCAGGTCACGGACCGCAATTACAGCGGCAGGGGTGCATGTGCTGAGGATATGCCGGTGCGTGGTGGCCGCAGTGGCGGCGCCTGCCGGATTTTCGTTGTTAGGGATGCCGGTGTTTGCCGGGCTTTCAGCAGCGCCGGGTTTGGCCGCTGGTTGACTACTTTCCGGTTTATCCAGGTAATTGTACACTGCTTTTAGTAAACGCGGATTGTATTTTTCCGGGAGATGACCGGCCAGGTGATGATACCGGTAAAGCGCTGCTTCTTCATTGGCAGAAAGCAGCAGTTGTTCCGCCGACCGTTCGATCAGGGGTTCATACTTGCCCGGGTTGTTTTGCAGTAATACGCGGGTAATTTCCTGCTGATCTGGTTGATGTCCGGGTTGCAGCAGGATATTTTCCAGGTATTCCATTTCCCGGTCCGGGTGACCTTTTACCAGGAGCCGGAAGAAAAGGGAGTTCCATCCATGCTTACGCCAGGTGTTGAGATAGGCATCGATGATATGTCTTTCTGCACTTTTGATCAGGTCCTGCAGGAATTTACGCATCGGTGTAAATTTCAGCGGCGCCAGGTCAAAATTCTGGCCGTCGCCCGAATAGCTGATCAGCAGTGAGCCGATTTCTTCGGGTGTGCAGCCGCGTTGTTGCAGGAAGCTGGTAAAATAGCTGAACCTGAGAACGATGGAAGAAGAAGTTCCGGGCATGTCCATCATGGGTATGACGGTAGTCAGGAAGGTGTCTTTGCAGGCGTTCCAGGTAAGCGTGGGTGAAATGAGTTTGAGGACGAGCCGGTCATTGTCATTCCAGTGTTCCGGTAGTTGCAGCAGGGAGATAAAATGTCCCATTTGCCGGGCAGTTTCAACGGTGGGAAATACCGGTGTTTCATAGGTGTGCCCTGTAAGGAAATCTACCCCGGTCTGTAAGGTGTCTGAGATGTTTTCATAGTCAGTCAGTTGTTTCAGTTTTTCATCGTGAGGTAGTAATGCTTCCTTTGTGTATGGCATAAGGTATAAATAGATTCAGTTTATTTTTTCAGCACAATATCTTCTTTTGCGGCCCATTGTGCAACATCTTGTTTGCTCAATGCCATGGCCATCATATCCGGAAACTTATCCGGGGAACACGCAAATACGGGTATTCCCAGGTTGGCCAGGAACTGTGCATTTTCGTGATCATAACTGGGAGCGCCTTCGTCGTTCAGCGCCAGCAGTACAATCACCTGCACCCCTGCGGCGGCCAGGTCGGTAAAACGTTTCCGCATGTTTTTTTCATCACCGCCTTCAAACAGATCCGTGATCAGCACCAGCACGGTATCGGTTGGACGGGTAATGATTTGTCCACAGTATTTCAATGCGGCGTGGATGTCTGTACCTCCACCCAGTTGTACGCCAAACAACAGTTCTACCGGATCCTGCAATTCTTCGGTAAGGTCTGCTACGGCGGTATCAAATACAACCATCTGCGTTTTGAGTGCCGGTATCGAAGCCATTACCGCCCCAAATATACCGGAATAAACGACAGAGGTACCCATTGAGCCACTTTGATCCAGGCATAAAACTACTTCTTTCAGCGCCGACCGCTTACGGCCGTAACCGATCAGTGTTTCCGGGATAATAGTTTTATAGGTGGGTTGGTAGTGTTGCAGATTTTTCTGAATAGTGAGATGCCAGTTCACTTCATTATGCCGGGGGCGTCTGTTGCGGGCGCTCCGGTTTAGGCTGCCGCTGATAGCCTGTTGTGTAGGCTGCGCCAGCTTTTTCATCAGTTCATCCACTACTTTCCGCACTACCTGCCGGGCAGTGTCTTTGGTTTTTTCAGGAATCACACGGCTCAGCGTCATAAGGGTAGCCACCAGGTGTACATCTGGCTCCACGTTTTCCAGCATCTCTTTTTCAAAGAGCATCTGGGTAAGGTTGAGCCGTTTGAGGGCATCCTGTTGCATCACCTGTACCACGGAGGCCGGGAAATAACTCCGGATGTCGCCCAGCCAGCGGCTTACATTGGGCGATGAGGGGCCCAGTCCGCCCTGGCGGGTGGTGTCGTACAATGCTTCCAGTGTTTTGTCTAACTGCAGGTCCGTTTTATTCAACGAAAAGGAGGTACCGTCATTTTGTGCGCCTCCCAGGACGAGCCTCCACCTGCGAACCTGTTCTTCATGCTCCATCTGATAATTGTTTAGCGTCCTGTAATCCGAGCAATTGCATTACTACGGGTATTCCCCTGGCTCCCCGTTCATAGTCGGTTCCCCCTGTAGTAGCTGCTTTCAGACTGGTTCCATTACCGCCATGCTTCACTTTGTCGCCCAGTTTTTTCCGTTCCGGGGCGGTAAAGTTAGAAAAGGTGCGGCGTAATAACGGCAATACCTGTATGAAAATATCATTTTCCAGTTGGGAAACCCAATTATGCACCATATTCCATAGTTCCTCATCGAGTAAAAGCAGGGTGCCGCTGCCCCTGAGGAATCCTTCCAGCCAGGCGGCCGCCACGGCGGGAGGGTTGGCTACGGACATAGATACACTGAACGCCTTTACCAGGAGGTTGCCGGTGATGACCTTGCTGTCGAACAGCAGGCGGGTAGCATACCCGGCGATCATGGGAGCGGAATGTGGATTCCGGGAGATGGCCAGCAGGGTTTCCTGCCAGTTGGCGGTCAGCCCGGCGTGTTGCAACAGGCTAATGGCGTCGTTCATGGCAAAGAACAGGTCGAGCAGCGGGAGTGCGGCATCATCGGCCACCGCCGTGCAGGCGGCGGGCAAGCTGATACAGACGCGGCTTATCATGCTTTCAGTGATGTCGTTGACAAGGGCGGCATCTGTTTTACGCACATTCCCATACCTGCTGATGCTCACCAGTGAAGGAATTACTTCCATCAGTTGCAGCACATCTCCGGAGGCGGCGGCCAGGTTGTTGATACGATGGATCAGCACCTCCACTACGGCGGGCAGTTCTGCCGGAATCGCGGATTCCAGCATTTTACATACCTGTTGCAGTGTTCCTGTACTGTTGGCACTGTCGGTCACAAAACGGGTGGTTGCTTCTTCCACGGTGTTTCCCCAGCTACCTTTTTCAATGATATCAATAGAAAAGGCGGGGTCCCATTGCAGGCGCCACTGCTCCTTGAAGGTGCCTTTGCCGGACGCTTCGTAGCGCTTGCCCCAGTGGATTTCCAGCAACTGCAGCCGGTGCAGGAAAATGCTTCTTTCCAGGTCGGTGTCTTTACGCAGATCAAGCGTATAGTCTTTGAAATCGGCTGTTTGCGGCAGCCTCAGCTTTTTCTGCCAGCGGGTAATGTCCGCTTGCAGCGGAGGTGTGGGAACTTCCACTGGTACTTTCCCGATCCGGTTCCGGATAATAAGCTCATCGCGGATCAGTTGCATGAGAATGCTTTCGCCCATGCAGAGTACACTGAGCGTAGCCTCGTTTAATTCTTCCAGGCCGGGTCTGGAATAGTGCCGGAGAGAAGCCAGTGTGTTAGCCAGTCTCACGGCTTCCATCACATGCGCCACCGATGTGTCCTGTTGTTGCTGCCGGAAAAGTTTCGCTACCAGGGCCATCCACCGGGTGCCGTCGTCGGCGGGATGCTCCCAGATATGCTCATACCATCCTGGTGAAGGGATGCCGGCGCCATAACCGCTTTCATAACTCAGGCGGCTATACGTCCACGGGATCCAGGTGCATTCCACTTTTGCTTTGGGCAGCCCTTTAAGCAAGTCGTTGTCCTCCTTCTGTTTGGGCATGGTTTGCAGTGCCGGGGCATGCCAGGCGCCGCAGATCACTGCAATCCGCTGGAACATTTCCTTTTCGGCCTGGCGGATGCACTTGCGCATCCAGGCTTCACGAAGCACCTCTTTCCGGTCGTACCGGCGGGGTAGTTCCTCCCGGAGCGCGTGCATAGCATCATGAACGGCTTCAAATACCTGCTCCGGTTGTTGCCGGTATTCAAACATATGTTCCCACCATCTTTCGCCATCGTCATAACCATCGGCCGCAGCGAGGTGCGCGATAGGATCTTGTGGCGAAGGGGACAGGATGTCGGTTTCTTCCGTGATGAAGACTTCGCCGGAAGGGCTATCTTCCCCGGAATGCCGGGAGGTATTTAATGTTGGGCCCGCCAATTGTCCGCCGTTATGGAGGTCGCTGTCATCACCCGCCGTGGTTCCCTCTTTTACAGCCTGCTGACTGGCCATCCTTTTCGCTTCGGCTTCATTTTCTATACCGAATACATGCGCCAGCGGGAGGTCCATGAAGCGGGCATGGATCTTTTGTTGCCTGGCATATAACATGGCCTGCCATTCCGGTGAGAATGCGGCAAAAGGATAAAAGCAGGCTTTGTGCGGACTGTCCGGCTGGTAGGCCAGGATCGCTACGGGCGGTTGCAGGTCATCGTGCCCTGCCCATTGAATCAAAGCGTCTGCTTCCGGTGGGCCTTCAATCAGCACAATATCCGGTTGCAGCTCTTCAAGAAAAGCTTTTACATTCCTGGCAGAACCAGGTCCGTGATGCCGGATACCTAATATATGTACGGACATTTGTCGCTCATTATCAGTGAATAAATGGTTTATCAGCGGTTTTACATCTCCCGGAGGGCATTATTTGCAATTTACTTAAAGTGATTTTAAGTAAACCGGTATTAATACACTGATAAACAGTTTATTGTAGTTTTATTTTAAAGTTTAACTTTAGAATAAGGGTTATTTACTTACTATTTATTGTAATTAATTGAAAAACAATTTATTACAACTTTTATTTAAAGATAAACATTAATAATACTTGTCCACATGGCTCACGTTTTAAGTCGTTTTTGAGCCATACAGATGCAGCTTTTTACCTATTTTTGCGGGTAATTGTTGCTACGCCAGATCCCGGCAGGCCCGGTACACATCCTTCCATTCTTCCCTCGTTTTCACAACCGTTTCCAGGTATTCCTGCCAGACCAGTTTATCCTGCACCGGGTCTTTTACCACCGCGCCGATAATACCGGCAGCAAGATCTGCCGCATTCAGGGTGCCGTCACCAAAATAGGCGGCCAGCGCCAGTCCGTTATTCACCACTGAAATGGCTTCCGCAGTACTCAGGGTACTACCAGGCGATTTCAGCTTGGTTTTGCCATCAAGGGTTACGCCGTTCCGTAACTCGCGGAAGATGGTAACGATACGACGGATTTCTTCAAGGGCCGGTTTTTCCGCCGGCAGTTCCATGATCTTTTCAAAGCTCTCAACCCTTCTTCTCACAATATCAATTTCCTCTTCCATGGAGTCAGGTACTGGTAAGATAACCGTATTGAAGCGACGTTTCAACGCACTGGATAATTCATTTACTCCTTTGTCGCGGTTGTTCGCAGTAGCAATGATATTGAACCCTTTAGTAGCCTGTACTTCTGTATTTAATTCAGGTATTGGAAGGGTTTTTTCGGAGAGAATGGTAATCAAAGTATCCTGTACATCGGCACCGATACGGGTCAGTTCTTCGATGCGGGCAATCTTACCATTCTGCATGGCACGCATTACCGGCGTTTCCACCAGCGCATTGCGGGAAGGGCCTTCGGCAAGGAGACGGGCATAGTTCCAGCCATATCTTACGCTTTCCTCGCTGGTGCCGGCCGTACCCTGGATGATCATGGTAGAGTCGCCACTGATGGCGGCAGCCAGGTGTTCACTCACCCAGCTTTTGGCCGTACCGGGTAAACCGTAGAGTAACAGGGCGCGATCGGTAGCGAGCGTAGCCACTGCTATTTCCATGAGGCGTTTGCTGCCGATATATTTAGGGGTGACTTCAAATCCGTTTTTCAGTTTCCCGCCGATCAGGTAGGTAACTACCGCCTGCGGTGTTAACAACCAGTTATGCGGACGTTTCCCGGTGTCCTGCCTTTTCAGTTCTTCCAACTCCTGTGCATACAGCTGTTCGGCGTGGTAACGTAAAATCTCTGACATGGTATGTTAGTTAAGATGTTTTAAAATGTTGATCCGTTTTTTAATTGAAAGGCCACGGCGTTGATCTGGCTTTTGGCTTGCAGCAGCCTGCCGAGGTGCACCTTTATATTATTCCAGTAGCCCGTATGATAAGCCTCCGTGGGCACGATACTGTCGAGCACACCTGCAATACTTACCGGGATCTGCCGGATATGATTGTTCATGAATTGCTGGTTATAGGTATAAGGCTGCGTGGCGGCGTACTTAAAGATCCGGGTACACAACGATAAACTCCATTCCTCCGGGTTATCACACGCATATTGTATGATGGATTCCGGGTGTTCATCAAAGAATTTCTCACTGAACTGCTGTTGCTGGTCCGGCGGCAGCATCGGGATCACATCAATATAGAATTCCTCACTGTGATGCATAAATGTCTCCGCCCGCTCCCGGTCTTCGAAGGTGGCAATGGCCAGTACCAGTGCAGGAATAAAAGGTTTCAGGCCTTCCTGTTGCTGGAACAGGGCAATCACCCTTTCGGTATTCCTGTTGAAATGTTCCTCCCACCGGGCGGGATGGATCGCGCTGATGAGCTGGTAGAGGATATGGGTTTCATCCGACACGGTTTTATCATGGCTGAGTTTATCGATACCGCTCTGGAAGATACTTTCATCCGTGATTTCCGGCAATGCTACCGTTACTTGCCCGTACTCATCTATTTGTATAGCGCCGGCCACTATTTGCCAGTACTTTTCGTGCAGGGTGGAGCCGGGTAATTTTTTCAGGAGACGTTGTGCGGTCTCTTTCACCTGCTTGCTTTTCTCATTCAGCAGGGATTCGAGCCATTCAATATCGTTGGGATCCGCCGGTTTTTCCAGGGCGGTGAGCAATTCCGCTTTCACGGTAGCGCTTTCTTTGGGCCAGGATTGCTGTAGCCAGGACCTGGCCATAGCCGGATCGGTAGCCCGTAATTCCTTGAGGGCCTCCAGCCGCTGTGCGGTGGCGCCGTTTTGCCAGCGGTCTTCTATGGTATCTACTACGCGGGAAAAGTTCCAGTCGGGATTAAAACGACCCAGCCATTCGGCTCTTTGTCCGCCGGCGGTGGCCACCAGCGTGCGGAGTGATTTATTGCGCCAGCCCTTGTCGAGCATCACCGGCAATTGCGCCGGGGGGAGCAGGAGATTTGCTTTGGTACAGTATTCGAGCCACAGCTCCAGCAGCTGTATGCTCTCTGTTTCCAGTGCCTGTTGTAATACCCTTACCGCTGCGGGTGCACAGTACAACCGTGTTTCCGGCGGGCAAACCGCAATGGGTTCCACCACAGCTGTAACCGGTTGTGTACCGCTCTGCCGGAAATTATAGATAAGCGCTGCCAGTTGCAGGAACTGTTCTTCTTTATCGGTCTGGTTATTAAGAATGGTATGGGCAGCTTCCTGCAGCGGACCATTCAGTCCCTGGCTATCGGCCGGTTTTTTGGCAGTACCCAGCAGGGCAGTATTGATCAGTTGATTCCAGTGCTCCATTATAATATTTTGTATTCCTGTTCATGCCAAACGCCAATGGGTTCGTACTGGGTTTCTTTTCCTGTAACAGCCATATGCAGTGGTTCACCACCACTGAGCGCGAGCAGTTTCCATATATGCTGGAAGGTCTTTTTCACGGGCATCAGCTGCTGTTGATTATCCTGCAGCCACCATTGTTCCTGGTGCCAGACAGGGGTGAGATGCGCAATCGTATATACCTGGTCGTTATACACAGGTAGTACGCTGCTGGTCTCCGTTTGTGCAGCCACTACTTCCTGCCAGTTGGCCTGACCGGTAAAACTGTGATTGGCCGGCACTGTCATCTGTTGTTTGATGAGCGCCCGCAGCGGAGCGGCAGAAGGGTAGTACACCAGTTCTGCCTGTATGGAGGAGCCGGGCGTAAGGGTATTGGCGAGGGTGCTTTGTCCGCGTACAAAAAACTGCAGGATCAATGCGCGGCGTTGGGTGTTTACGCCGTACAGCCAGTACCGTTCCACCACGAGGCGGTCTTCTTCTGTTGTTTGTTTTCCCAGTACCTGCCAGGTATCTGTAATACCGGTTTGCTCTTTCAGTTCTTCCTGGGAAACGGGAAACCCGGTAAGACTCCGGATATCCTGCTGCAGTCCGGATGGCAACTGATCAAGATGCTGATAGCCCTGGATCACCAGGTAGATACGGGTCAGCTGGTTGATGAAGATCGATTGCCAGCCGTCGTGGAAATAGCTGATATCTGCGAGTTCGCGCATCATGGCGGCGAGGCCGGGGGCCTGTGCATCTACCATGCGGCGGATCATATTTTCAAAGAAGGAGGGATCTTTTTCCGGCATGTCCATGATGCCGTTGCGCACCAGGTCTTTCATCCAGCGTAGTAATTCATGGGTGCCATCGCTTACTTTCTGCATCCGGGCCTGTTGCCTTTTTGCCTGGGCTGCAGCTGAATCGGCCTGCTTATCGGGGGCAGCGGCAGTAGTGGCTTTCTTCTCTTCTTTCTCTGCACGTTTGGCCAGCCATTCGCTTACCCAGGCAGGAGGCGCTTCTTCCGGGAAAGAAGCCCTTTGTCTGGCATATAATAATAACAGGCCGAGGCCATGTTTGCATGGAAACTTACGACTGGGGCAACTGCATTTGAACGCCATGTTGCCGGTATCTATCTGTGTCTGGTATGGTTTACTGCCGCTACCCTGGCACTCACCCCATAACGCTATCTCGCTGACGCCTTTACTGACCCATTTAGCCGGATTGGCCAGGTCCTTCCCGGATTTGCGGGAAGATTCATCGGGCGCCATAGCAAGCACTTGTTCGTCGGATAGGTTCAATGGATTAAGGATTTAAGGCACAAATTAAATAATTCCATAAAATAAAAAACCAAATATCAGTCAACACTACGCAGTGTATTTGATATTTGGTTTTAAATATTAAAAAAACGGGGATTTTTTACATAAAGCCCAGTTCCAGTTTTGCTTCTTCGCTCATCATATCCTTGGTCCATGGTGGATCGAAGGTAAGGTGAACATCCACATCAGAGACGCCTTCTATGTTTCTTACTTTTTCGTCTACTTCGCGGATGATATCTCCTGCTACCGGACAACCCGGAGCGGTGAGGGTCATATCAATCCCGATGCGGTTATTTTCCTTGATCTTGATTTCGTATACCAGTCCGAGTTCCATAATGTTCACGGGAATTTCCGGATCATAAACGGTTCTGAGCTGTGCTTCTATCTGTTCTCTTAATGTTGCTTCACTCATTGCTGGTTAATTTTAGCCTGGTAGGCGATGGCGTACAGCTTCATCTGTTTGAGCATACTCAGCAACCCGTTGGAACGGGTGGGGGAGAGATGGCTGCTCAATCCGATAGCATCAATGAAATAGATCTCTGCGGAAGCGATTTCCTGTGGTGTATGACCGGAGAGTACATAAATCATCAGGCTTACCAATCCTTTGGTGATGACGGCATCGCTATCAGCGGTGAAAATGAGTTTCCCGTCTTTCAGTTCTGTATGCAGCCACACGCGCGACTGGCACCCTTTGATCAGATTATCCGGTGTTTTGAATTCTTCTGCGATGAGCGGTAATTCCTTACCCAGCTGGATGATATATTCATATTTATCTTCCCAGCTGCCCATCACCGAAAAATCGGATATTATTTCTTCCTGTATTTCCTGAATCGTCATATTCACCTGTTTACAAAAGCATGGAAGCGGCTCTTTTAATGCCGGCTACCAGTTTGTCTATTTCTTCCTTGGTATTATAAAAAGAGAGGGATGCACGAACGGTACCGGGGATCTGGAACAGATCCATCAGTGGTTCGGTGCAGTGATGCCCGGTTCTTACGGCAATGCCTTGCTGGTCCAGCAGTTCACCCATATCAAACGGGTGAATGTTGTGTACCAGGAAAGAGATAGCGCCGCTTCTTTCCGCCGCATCCCCGATAAAGCGGATCCCATCGATCTTACGTAGCTCCTGCATAGCGTATTCCATCAGCTCTTCTTCCCATTGCTGGATTTTGGAGATGCCGGTTTGCTGCAGGTATTCAATAGCAGTACCCAGGGCGATGCCGCCGGCGATGTTCGGGGTACCTGCTTCGAATTTGTACGGCAGTTCGTTATAGATCGTTTTTTCGAAAGTAACGGTTTTGATCATATCGCCGCCACCCTGGTAAGGGGGCAGTTTATTGAGCCATTCTTTTTTGCCGTAGAGTATACCTGTTCCCGTTGGTCCATATATCTTATGGCCGGAGAAAGCGAGGAAATCCACGTCGAGCGCCTGTACATCGATACTGATGTGCTGAATAGCCTGGGCGGCATCCAGCAGTACCGGTATGTTGCGGGCATGGGCCAGTGCAATGATATCCTGTACCGGGTTCACGGTGCCCATGGTATTGGACACATAGGTAACCGATACAATTTTAACGGAATCATCGAGCATGGCTTCAAAGGTATCCATCTTCAGTTCACCCCGTTCATTGATCGGGATTACTTTGAGGGTGGCGCCGCTATCTTCGCAGGCCATTTGCCAGGGCACTATATTACTATGGTGTTCCATGGCAGAAATGATCACGCTGTCGCCTGCTTTGAGGAAACGGCGGCTCATGGTGCTGGCTACCAGGTTGATGCTGGCGGTAGTTCCGCTGGTGAAAATGACTTCATGCGGGTCTGCTGCGTTGATATAGCCGGCAACAGTGATGCGGGCTTTCTCGTAGGCGTTGGTGGCTACCTGGCTCAGGTGATGCACACCACGGTGCACATTGCTGTTATATTCTTCGTAATAGCGGGCTTCCGCATCTATTACTACCTGTGGTTTCTGCGTGGTGGCTCCGTTGTCGAAGTAAACCAGCGGCTTACCATGTACCTGTTGCTGCAGGATAGGAAAATCCTTTCTGATCTGCGTTATGTCCAGGCCTTCGGTTATTATGTGAGCAACATGTTCCATCGTAAAATTAGTTATTCATGATCTCCGCAATCTGCTCCTGCAGGAAATGTTGCAGGGCAGGTACCTTTACCGCGTCTGTAATGTCGTGGGAGAAGGCGTTTACCATCAGTGCTTTTGCCGCATCTTCACCTATGCCGCGGGAGCGGAGGTAGAACATGGACTCTTCACTGAACTGACCGGCAGTAAAACCATGGCTGCACTTTACGTCGTCGGCATAAATTTCCAGTTGTGGCTGGGAATTGATATCCGCTTTGGTACCGAGCAGGAGGTTGTTGTTCTGCTGGAAAGCATTTGTTTTCTGCGCTTCCTGGTGTACAAGGATTTTACCGGTGAATACCCCGTTGGAGCTATCCAGCAGTACGCCTTTGTACAGTTCATTACTGTTGCAGTCCGGCATGATGTGATCCATAAAGGTATGGTTATCGACATGCTGGTGTTTACTGGCAATATATAAACCGTTCAGATTAGTTTCGGTATGACTGCCTTTCAGGGCCACGCTCAGGTTGTTACGGGTGAACGGGGTGTTGGGCAGGGTGAAATTAAAATGGTGGTAACGGCTGTCTTTATGTTGTTGTGCCGCAGTGGTATGTACTTCCCGGAAGCTTTCGGCTCCCTGCTGGATGTTGTAATGCCAGAGTTCTGCGTTTTCCATCACTACGGTTTCCAGTACGCTGTTGGCGAATGCAATGGTAGCGGTTTCCGGGTGGATAGACGTTTCAATGATGGTAGCTGCCGCGTTTCTGTTCAGCACCCACAGGTGGCGGGGTTGAATGAAGGCGTGCGCAGTACAGGAGTAAACGTTTACTACATGTATGGGTTTATCGACCACGGTATTGGCAGCCAGTTCTATATACAGTCCGTCAGCGAAGAGGGCGGTATTAAGCTGGGCCATTGATTCAGCGGCCAGGTGTTGTTGTTCATTGAAATAAGTCACAAAACCGGTAGCGGTAGTATTGGCACTCATGGCGCCAATGGTGATACCTTTACCTTCCGGAAGGGTAGACTGGTCCGCCTGCAGGTGACCGTTTACCAGCACAACGCGGTAGCAGTCCAGTTCAGGTATGGCAGTGCTGTTCACTACGTCTTCTGCAACAGCAGCAGCGGTGGTGAGCAGTTCATAAGGAAACTCTTTCAGGTAGCGCTGAATATTCGTGTAGCGCCATGCTTCCGTTTTCAGCGTAGGCAGGCCTATCGTTGAAAAGCGCTCCAGGGCTTTGCGGCGGATGTCCTGCAGCGTGTCTGTAGCGAGGGCCGGAACCTGTGCCGACAGCGCATTTACATCTTCAGTTAACGCCTGGTAAAATGGCAATATCATATCGCTTGTCATAGTTCTTTTTATACAGATTCTTTCAAATGTAATTCCTCTTTCAACCAGTCATATCCTCTTTCTTCCAGTTCCAGTGCGAGTTCTTTGGTACCGGTTTTGATGATACGGCCGTTGTACAATACATGCACGAAGTCAGGTATAATGTACTCCAGCAGGCGTTGATAGTGGGTAATCACTACGAAGGATTTTTCTCCATCGCGTAATTTGTTTACACCATTTGAAACAATACGGAGGGCATCGATATCCAGTCCGGAATCTGTTTCATCCAGGATAGCCAGTTGAGGGTCCAGCATCGCCAGTTGGAAAATTTCATTACGTTTCTTTTCTCCACCGCTGAATCCTTCGTTGAGGGAACGGTTCATGAGGTTGGAGTGGAAGTCAACCAGTTGTTGTTTTTCCTTGGTCAGCTTCAGGAACTCTCTTGCTTCGAGGGCAGGAAGGCCTTTATACGCTCTGATTTCGTTCAGGGCAGTTTTGAGGAAGTTGAGGTTAGAAACACCTGGAATTTCTACGGGGTACTGAAAAGCGAGGAAAACACCTTCGCGGGCGCGATCTTCCGGAGCCATATCCAGCAGATTTTTGCCGTTGAACCAAACTTCACCTTCGGTGACAGTGTAGTTATCACGTCCCGCCAGAACAGAAGCCAATGAGCTTTTGCCGGAACCGTTAGGTCCCATGATAGCGTGCATCTCTCCTTTGTTTATTTCGAGATTAATGCCTTTCAGAATTTTTTTCCCTTCTACTTCTGCGTGCAGATTTTTAATCGTCAGCATGATTGTTTTATTTCGTTCTGTATGTATTAGCTGGATAATGAATTATCCAACGCTTCCTTCCAATGTAATAGATAATAATTTCTGTGCTTCTACTGCGAATTCCATCGGCAGCTGGTTCAGTACTTCCTTCACGTAACCATTTACGATGAGGGCTACTGTTTTTTCGCTGTCGATACCTCTCTGATTCAGGTAGAAGATCTGGTCTTCCCCGATTTTCGAAGTGGTGGCTTCGTGTTCGATCATCGCTGTTTTGTTCCTGGATTCGATATATGGGAACGTGTGGGAACCGCATTGGTTACCGATCAGGAGGGAATCGCACTGGGTAAAGTTACGGGCATTGTCTGCGCGTGGACCCACCGATACCAGACCGCGGTAGCTGTTATCGCCACGACCGGCGGAGATACCTTTGGAGATGATACGGCTTTTGGTGCCTTTACCGATGTGGTGGATCTTGGTACCGGTATCAGCGATCTGTTTGTTACGAACCACTGCTACGGAGTAAAATTCGCCTTCAGAATGATCACCCTGGAGGATTACGCTTGGGTATTTCCAGGTGATAGCGGAGCCGGTTTCTACCTGTGTCCAGGAGATCTTGCTGGCAGTGCCTTTGCAGATACCTCTTTTGGTCACGAAGTTATAGATACCACCTTTACCGTCTTTATCACCGGGATACCAGTTTTGAACGGTAGAATATTTTATTTCTGCATGTTCCATCGCTACAAGCTCTACTACGGCCGCATGCAGCTGATTTTCATCACGCATGGGGGCAGTGCAGCCTTCGAGATAGCTCACATAACTGTTGTCGTCTGCAATGATCAGGGTACGTTCAAACTGGCCGGTGTTCTGGGCATTGATACGGAAGTAAGTGCTCAGTTCCATCGGGCAGCGTACGCCTTTGGGAATGTAAACGAAAGATCCGTCGGAGAAAACGGCAGCATTAAGGGCAGCAAAGATATTGTCCGTGTGAGGTACAACACTACCCAGGTATTTTTTTACCAGGTCAGGATGTTCCTGTACTGCTTCACCGAAGGAGCAGAAGATCACACCCATTTCTTTCAGTTTTCCTTTGAAAGTGGTGGCAACGGATACGCTGTCGAATACCGCATCTACGGCCACACCGGTGAGGGCTTTCTGTTCATTCAGGGGAATACCCAGTTTGGCGAAAGTGGCCAGCAGTTCCGGATCTACTTCATCCAGGCTGTTGAGCTGTACTTTCTTTTTAGGGGCGGCATAATAGGAAAGGGCCTGGAGGTCTAATTCCGGCATTTCAAAATGCTGCCATTTGGGGAATTCCATTTTCTTAAACGCGGCAAATCCTTTCAGGCGCCATTCGAGCAGCCATTCAGGTTCATTTTTCTTCGCCGAAATAAAACGGATGATATCTTCATTGAGCCCCGGAGGAGCCATATCCATTTCAATATCGGTGCTAAAGCCAAACTCATACTCCTTATTGGCTATATCATCAATTATTTCGTTACTGTTGATCATACAAGTTTAATATTTAAACCGCAAAGCTTTCGCCGCAGCTACACGTTCTGGTTGCATTTGGATTGTTGAAGTAGAGGCCTTTTCCGTTGAGTCCATCAGAATAGTCCAGTTCTGTACCATACAGGTACAACAGGCTTTTCATCTGTACTACTACTTTTACGCCTTTATCTTCAAAAACCTGGTCGCCTTCTTCTTCTGTTGCTTCAAATTTCATCACATATTCGAGACCTGAGCAGCCACCACCCTTCACGCCTACACGCACAAAGGTGCCTGGCGCATGATGTTCTTTCTCCATCAGCGCTTTGATATATTCTCCTGCTTTTTCTGAAACGGTTATCATACTCAGAATTTGTTTTGATTAGCTATTTACCGGTTTCCCGGCCTTACCTTCCGATTTATCCTTCAATACCAGCTACAACATGCGATTTTGCCGCACACAGTAACTGCACCATGGTATCCAGTTTGTTTTTATAGAATGTAGTGAACCCGCGGGTCTCCGGGTCATACAGGTTGTCTTTCAAAATTGGCAGGGAGTAGGGTAATACCCATGCCCTTAACGCCTTGGCCACTGCATCCATTGCATTTATTCCCTGCATGGCCTGGGTGCCGTCCGCCCAGGACAGCAAAGCTACAACCTTTCCTGTTAAATAAGGACGTTGGTTCTTACTTGTCATCTCCAGCCAGTCCAGACAATTTTTCATGGCGCCCGTCATACTGCCATGATATAATGGTGTCATCCATATATGAAGATCAGCCTTCGTGAACGCTTTTACCATAGCATCTACTGCCGGTGGTTTTTGTCCTGCCGTGGCGAGGGAGAAAAAGGGAATGTCAGTGTTACCCAGACTGAAAATCTCCGGGGAGAAACCCTTCTCTTTCAGTTGTTCTGTCAGATATGCCGCCAGCTGGTTAGAAGTGGCATACGGACGATCATCTATTGCACCATTAAATATCAGGACGTTCATTAATATTTAACTTTTAGAGATATAAGTGATTGTGAGATTAAGTTTTGATGAAAGTCTTCTCACAAGCACCAAAATCCCAAAATCTTTTTTTTAGCTTTCACAAAAATACCGATATTTGAGAATAAAACAAGTAAGAACTTGGAAAATTATCCAACACGAACCAAGAATGCTGCCGGACGGTTTTTGACACTGATCAAGACCCGGGGACCGCTGTCCGCAGCTGAACTGGCCAACGAATTGGGTATTACCGGAGAAGGGGCCAGGCTTCAATTGCTGAAACTGGCAGAAGAAGGATTGGTGCATTCAGAAAGTGCTTCCAAGGGCGTTGGCCGCCCTGTTTTAATATGGAGTCTTACCCCCCTGGGTAATGCCCGTTTCCCCGATACACATACCGAACTCACCCGCCAATTGATCCAGACCATTAAGAATGTACTGGGTAAGGAAGCGCTCGATAATGTTGTAAACGCCCGGGAGAAAAATCAGCTGGAAAAATACAACAGCGCCCTCGAAGGAGTGGCCGGTCTGGAAAACAGGCTCACCTCGTTTGCCGCCATCCGTTCCGGGGAAGGCTACCTGGCAGAATGGAAAAAGGAAGGAGATACCTATTATTTTATAGAGAATCACTGCCCTATCTGTTGCGCCGCCACGGAATGCGATAACATCTGCACCTCCGAAATGCGCACCTTCGTCAGTATTCTGGGGGAGAAAATGAACGTTTCCCGGATGGAACACATTATCAACGGCGCCCGCCGTTGTGTTTATAAGATCGAATCAGCATAAGTTATTATATAAGATAGTGGAGGTCCGTCTCATTGCGAGACGGACTTTTTTTATGGTCAACTAAAGGGCCTAGCCGTAGTTAAGCCCTATCCAAAATATAGTTCGGCGCCATATAACCCATCCCTGTAAGATAGCTGTTATCTATGGTAGAAGTAGCGCTGTGATCCGGGGTCAGTGCGGCCATTGATCACTGTTCCCGGCCCTTTAGGCAAAAGTGAGCAGGGCATGCTGACTGGCCGTATGAATATCCCGCCACACCCGGTTGATCTCCGTTTCTTTCCTGGCGGCTTCCAGTCCGCAGTAAGGATACAATGTATCACAAAGCTCCCTCGCCGTATGTGCAAGCTGCCTGCTGGTGGCGCTTACCTTTTCCAGCAACACCGCCGGTATCTCCTGTTGCGCCAACAACGTTTCCCACGAATCCTCAAACGCTGTATAGAAAGCTGTTCTGGCATGCTGTAAGGACTGTACACTATTTTCCAGCAGCGCCTCAAAAGCCAGCACCTGTTCCGGCGTATACTTTTTTTGCCCGGACCTTTTCCGGAAAGTGGCTTCCACCAGGGCCAGGAAATGTTGCCCCATCCCGGCGCTGTTCACGGCCAGTGTGGTTTCCGCCAGTTGGAGGAAGGGATAGTCAAACCCGGGACTGCTTACACGGATCTCCTCATTGATCCGGAATGTGCGGTTCAACGGCACTTTTACCTGTATGGCTTCAAAAGCATGGCTGCCGGTAGCCACCATGCCTACATAAGACCATCCGGGTATAATATTTACTTCTTCTTTCCGTAAAATAAAAGAAACAACTTCCGGCTGGCCGGCATCATCCAATACAGGAGTACCGTCGGGGAGCAATAAGGTGCAGTTGGCAGTAAACACCGTGGCATGCAATGCACCGCTGGCATAGCGCCAGGTACCGTTCACGAGGTAGTGATCTTCGTAACGGGTCGCTGTTCCGCCTATTTCGCCGCTACCGGCGAAACATACTTTTGGATCAGCGAATAAGGTATGGGCAAGCTCCGGATCGAGGAAGCCTGCAAACCATCCGGCACCGCTGCAAAGCGTCACAGTCCAGCCCAAACTTCCATCTGCGGCTGCAATGGCCTCTTCCAGTTTTAATATTTCCGGTAGTGTTTTCCCCGGACCCCCATATACTTCGGGTACAAATAATTTAAACCATCCTTTTTCCCAGGCCATTTCCAGCCACGCAGGATGAAGGGTTTGCAGCTGTTCTGATTCAGCGGCATATTGATGAATGGTGGCAATGGTTATTTTATCTAACATCTCTTTCATGGTTGCTGTGGCTGTGACATACAGCTTTATTTCAGGATCAGTACCAGCGTACCGGCGATGATCAGCCCTGCGCCGATAGCGGTTTTCCAGGTAATTGCTTCCTGGAGGAAAATGGCGGAAAGTACAATGGTGAGGGCTACACTGAGTTTATCGACCGGTGCTACCTGCGACACTTTTCCTACCTGCAGCGCTTTGAAATAAAAGATCCAGGAGCAACCGGTAGCGATGCCGGATAAAACAAGAAAAAGTAAGCCGTGTCTGGATACTGCGCCTAATGTTTTATATTCTCCCCGGGCAAAAACAATGGCCCAAGCCAGCACCAGTATCACGATGGTTCGTATAGCCGTGGCCAGGTTGGAAGGAATATCGGCTACCCCGATCTTTGCCAGTATAGCCGTTAATGCCGCAAAAAAAGCGGATAACAACGCATAAATCCACCACATAATTTCCTGATTTATAGTTCAAAAATATACCTGGAAACTGAAGGAATATTGTAGTTAAATCTTTTTACCCAGGATCTTCAGGCTTCTTTCTACGCCATCGAGTACCGCGATTTCCGGCAGATGTGCCCATTCTTCAAAACCCATATTCATGAAGAGTTTCAGACTGGGCTCATTGTGTGCAAAGATGAAACCCAGCAGTGTTTGCACACCGAATGAAGGTGCTACCGCGATGGCATGCTGCAGTATCGCTTTCCCCAATCCTTTTCCACGCGCACTTTCCGCCAGGTAAATACTTACTTCTACCGTAGCATTGTAGGCCGGACGCCCATAAAATGATTGAAAGCTCATCCAGCCTGCATTATTGCCTTCAAAATCTATCATCCAGAGCGGACGATGATCGGTATTGTGTGCATGAAACCAGGCCAGGCGGCTTTCTACAGTTACCGGTGAAGTGTCTGCCGTGACCATTCTGCCGGCTATTGTACTGTTATAGATCTCAACGATCCGTGGCAGGTCTTCTTCTGTTGCATGTCTGAATTGCAAACTTGTCATAAATAGAAATTAAAAAATGGATTCCCGGGTATGTTCCTGTCTTAAAAGACTGTATAGTTCTGCGTTTACAAATTTTCCTTTTTCAAAGAAGGCGTCTCTGAGAAATCCCTCATAGCGGAAACCCAGACTGGACAACAGTTTGGAAGAGGCGATGTTTTCCGGGTCCACGAAAGCTTCAATGCGGTTGTACTGCAGTTCCTCGTAGCCATAGCTGAGCATGGCGCTGATGGCTTCTTTCATAATTCCCTTCCCCCAGTAATCCGGGTGCAGGTCGTAGCCGATTTCTGCTTTGAAATGAACCTTACTGATCTTGTGATAACCGCAGGTGCCCAGCAGTTCTTCTTCTTTCTCTTTAAACGTGATGGCCCAACGCATGCCTTCTTCCTTTTCAAGACTTTCCCTGAAAAACTGGATGATATGCGAAGCTTCACTGATATTGGAAAAGGAATCAATGTCCATATATTTAGTGACCGCATCCTTTGAAAAGTGCCTGAACAGGGCGGCGGTATCTTTGTCTTCTATGGGTCTCAGCACCAGGTGACTGGTACTTAAAACAGGTAAATGCATGATCCGGTTGCCGATTTAGGTTGCAGCAAAGCTAACAGATATTGCTAAATTGTCCATGTGCCGCTTGATTTTAATCCTACTTTAATGAGCTCCAGCGTAAACATTCCTACTTTTGCGTGGTTATTGCTTATAATAATGCAGATATGAAAATACTGGTTATAGAGGATGAAATAAAAGTGGGCGCCTTTATCAAAAGAGGGCTGGAAGAACATCACCACCAGGTGGAAGTGTTTACAGACGGACTTGCCGGTCAGCAGGCAGCTTTGGAACAGGACTATGACCTGATCCTGCTGGACCTGATGCTGCCCGGTATCAACGGAACAACTGTATGTAAAAACCTGCGTACGCTGGAAGTGAGCACGCCTATTTTAATGCTCACTGCCCTGAATGCCACCCAGGATATTGTAGAAGGGCTGAATGCCGGGGCTGATGATTATCTGGCCAAACCTTTTCATTTCTCGGAACTCATTGCGCGGGTCAACGCATTGTCCAGACGAAAGAGTCATTTTCACCAGGAACAGTCCATTCTTACTTTTGCGGATCTCCAGCTGAATACCAATACCAAAACGGCCAACCGGGAAGGTCAGGAGATTGTGCTTACTGCAAAGGAATACGCCTTGCTGGAGCTACTGCTCCGCAATACCGGTAAGGTATTGTCACGCGCCCTGATTTCGGAAGCGGTCTGGGGACTTGAATTCGATACCGGTACCAATACCATTGACGTCTATGTTAACTATCTCCGGAATAAAATAGAAAAAGGCTTTACCGGCGAAAAGCTGATCCATACTGTAGTAGGCATGGGTTACGTGATGAAACAGAAATAGCTTATGAAGATCCGGCACCGCTTATCGCTGCAGTTTACGCTGATATCAGGTATCATTCTCACCATCGTATTTATACTGATTTACCTGTTGTCTGCACAATACATCCAGAACAGCTTTTATAAGCTGCTGCAGATGCGTGCATTGGTAACTGCCCAGGTGTACCTGGAGAAAGATGAGCTGACCAAAAAGAAGTTCCTCGAAATAGAAAAGACCTACCGGGAACGCATACCCGATGAGTCCAGCAATATCTACGATCAGCACAACCAGGCCGTATTTATAGAGAAAACAAGATATAACTGGCCGGTATCGTTGCTGGAAACCATCCGTCATAAAGAAGTGTACCGCTTCCGTTTCCAGGAAGAATCCGGGCTGGGTATTTACTATCCTGATAACCAGGGTGATTTTGTGGTGATTGTTACCGCAAGGAATATGGCCGGCATTCAGCAACTGAACTATTTATTGTGGATACTGATTGTGATGTTTTTTATTGCATTGCTGATCACCTTTATTATGGGGCAATGGTACGCCAGCAGAGCGTTGGGACCAATCAAAAGTATTAACCGGCAGGTGCAGAAGATCCGGTCCAATAACCTGCATATGCGCGTGCAGCAGGGACGGAATAAAGACGAGATCGATGAACTGGCCACTAATTTCAACGGACTGTTACAACACCTGGAACAGGCCTTTGATATGCAGCGGTCTTTTGTATCCAATGCCTCGCATGAACTGCGTACCCCGCTGACCACCATTATCGGCGAAATAGAAGTAACGATGCAGAATACACGTAGCAGGGAAGAATATATTCAAACGCTGGGTACCTTGCTGGTAGAATCGGAAAAGCTTAAGATCATTACGGATGGCCTGTTACAGCTGACCCGGGTAGATGCCAATCTTACCGATGCCAACAGTGAACTGATCCGGATGGATGAATTGCTGTGGGAAATGGCCGAATACTGGCGGCATAAAACTCCTTCGCTGCGGCTGCATGTAAAACTCATCGGCCTGCCGGAAGATGCTTCCCTGTTATGTATCCGGGGTAACCGCTCCCTGATGCTGCTGGCTTTGCAGAACATTATCCGGAACGCGTTTAAATTTTCGTATAACCGTGATGTTGATTGCCAGCTTTCCTATACCGACAGCGGAATGGTGCTTTCTGTAAGCGATCGTGGTATCGGGATTGATGCGGCAGATACAGAGAAGATCTTTATGCCGCTTTACCGTGCAGATAATGCCCATAACTTCGACGGTTATGGGATCGGGTTATCCATGACCCAGAAGATCCTGCACCTGCACAAGGCTACTGCTACGGTGAGCAGTGTACTGGGACAGGGAACTACTTTCAATATTTTCTTTACCCCCGCTCATAAATTCTAATTTCGTTTTAACTTCATTCTAATAGACAGCTAATAGGGCAGTGCCATCTTTGCAACGAAAAAAAAGTTGTATGATCCTTAGATTAGCACTGAGCACCTATCTTGTACTGTTCGCTGCGCTGTTCCGGATGTCCGCATCTGCACAGACCAGCGATACGCTGAGGCTTTCCCTGCCCGACGCAGAACAATTGCTCCTTCAAAAAAGTATTCCCTTACTTACGCAGCGTTACAACATTGATTCTGCCAAAGCCGGTATTATCACCGCTAAGTTGTGGGATAATCCACAGGTGACCTTTGAAAATGCCCTGTACAATCACACCACCAAAAAGTGGTTTGATTTCTCCTATGAAAGTCAGAATACCTTTCAGGCAGAGCAGCTGTTTAAGCTGGCGGGCAAGCGGAATAAGGCCGTGAAACTGGCCCAGAGCGGGGTGAAGATGAGTGAATACCAGTTTTATGACCTGCTGCGTACCCTGCGCTTTTCGCTCCATGACAATTTCTACGACCTTTATTATAAGCAACGTTCGTTGCAGACATTTGCCAGCCAGATTGCTTTTCTGCAAACCGTAGTCACGGTATTTACCGCGCAGAAAGAACTGGGAAATATTGCGCCAAAAGAAATTGTGCGTATCAAATCCATGCTGTACGATCTGCAACATGATCACCTCGCCCTGCAACAGGATATCCAGGAAACACAATCCGACCTGGCCCTGCTGATCCGTGTGCCGGCGGGTACCGTGATACAGCCGGTTTTACCGGAAGGGATGAGCGATAAACCCCTGGCAGCGCAACAAAATTTTCAGTCGCTGCTGGACACCGCAAGGGCCAACCGCTACGACCTGAAAATTGCACAGGAAACCGTTAACTATAATAACCTGAACCTGCGGTTGCAGAAATCGATGGCCGTGCCGGATCTCCAGGTGGGCTTCGCCTATGATAAACAGGGCAACTTTGAACGCAACTATAACGGGTTGAATGTATCGATGCCATTACCATTCTTTAACCGTAACCAGGGAAATATCAAAATAGCCAAAGTGTCGCTGGAAAGCAGCAAACTGCAACTGGAAGGACAGGAAGATCAACTGGCGCATGAAGTCATGAACAGCTACCAGCAGGCGCTGAGAACAGAACAGCTGGTAGGTGAGTTTGATCCGGGCTTTGAAAACGAGTATACCACCATGATGAATGAGGTAGAGAAAAATTTCCGCCTGCATAATATCGGTCTGCTCGAATTTATTGACCTGTATGATGCCTATAGAAATAATGTGCTAAAAATGAATGAGCTGAAATACGACCGGTTGCACGCATTGGAGTCACTCAATTTCAGTACCGGCACACCTATCTTTCATCCCTGAAAAATTTTCCTTACATGCAAAATCTAATGAAACGTTATATACCTGCAATTGTTATTATTTCATCCATCAGTGGTATCATCACCAGCTGCGGCAGCAAAGCGGTGTCTGAAGAACCGCGTACATGGGCGCTTTCAGACTCCCTGCTCCGCACGCTGGTTGTTGATACAGCCACAGCCAGACCAGTGGAAAATGAAATTCTGCTGACAGGAAAGATCACCGAGAATGAAGACAAAACCGCCCGGATTTTTCCGATGGTAAGCGGTATTGTGACCGCCGTAAAAGTTCATTCGGGCGACTTTGTCCAGAAAGGACAGGTGCTGGCTATCATTAAAAGCCCTGAAATGGCAGGGTTTACAGCAGATCAGCGCATCACTGCCAACGATATGCAGACCGCGAAACGGAACATGGAAGTGGCGGAGTCTTTCTATAAGAGCGGATTGAATTCCCGGCGGGAGTATGAAGAAGCCAAAAGTGAGTATGATAAAGCCGTGGCAGCCCACAGCAAATCACAGGCGATCCTGGATATCAATGGTGGTGGTCATCAGACCAACTATGCCGTGAAAGCGCCGGTACCCGGATTTGTGATCAGCAAACGGGCCGCAGAAAGTATGCAATGGCGGCCCGATAACACCGATCCTATTTTTGTGGTGGCCGACCTGAATAATGTGTGGGCGATGATCAACATTTTTGAATCCGATATTGCGAGTATCCGTGAGGGTGATAAAGTACAGATGAGTACGTTGTCTTATCCCGATAAAGTATTTACGGGTACGATCGACAAGATCTACAACGTGCTGGATCCCGAGAACAAAGTGATGAAAGCCAGGGTGATCGTGAATAACCCGGGTTTCCTGCTGAAACCGGAGATGTTTGTACGGGTAAAAGCCAACCGTCATTCTGATAACAACATTGTGAGCATCCCTTCCCGTGGGATCATTTTCGACCGCGACAAATACTATGTACTGGTGCGTTCCAATGCGAAAAGTGGTGTGACCGTGAAAGAAGTGAAGATTGATAAAACCAGCGAGGGTAGGGCCTTTATCAGTTCCGGCCTCCAGGAAGGCGACCGGGTGATTGCATCCCGGCAGGTATTCATCTATGAAACGCTGAAGGATCAGCAGTAACACCAAAAGGCCACAACTATGAACAAATTCATTAAGCGAGTCCTTGCTTTTTCATTAAGCAATAAATATTTCATTTTTTTTGCCACCGGAGTATTGGCCATCGCCGGCTATATCAGCTTTAAGCAGATCGGCGTGGATGCCTTTCCGGATGTGACAAATACTTCTGTTACCATTATTACCCAATGGCAGGGAAGAAGTGCCGAAGAAGTAGAAAAATTTGTTACCCGGCCGATAGAAATTGCCATGAACCGGGCACAGAAGAAAACACATATCCGTTCCTCCTCCCTGTTCGGGCTTTCCGTTGTAAAAGTGATTTTCGACGATGATGTGGATGATACCTTTGCACGGCAACAGATCAACAATAACATTACCTCGGCATCGCTGCCCGATGGCGTAGACCCGGAGATAGAGCCGCCCTATGGCCCTACCGGGGAAATTTACCGCTATACCCTGCAAAGCAGCAAGCTGTCGGTGCAGGAGCTGAAAACCCTGCAGGACTGGGTGGTAGAGCGCAACCTGCTCTCTGTACCAGGGGTAGCCGATATCGTAAGTTTTGGGGGAGAAGTAAAAATCTACCAGGTAACGATTGATCCCGATAAAGCCGTGCAGTACGATATTACGGCCCAGGAAATGTTCCAGGCATTATCGAAAAGTAATATCAACGTAGGTGGGGATGTGATCGTGAAAAATGCCCAGGCCTATGTGGTGAGAGGTATCGGGATCCTCAATAATACGGAGGAAATCAAAAATATCATTGTAGATCATATCAATGGTACACCCATCCTGGTAAAGGATGTAGCCGATGTGAGCATAGCAGCGCTGCCAAGACTGGGCCAGGTGGGCCGCGACCAGGATTATGATGTAGTGGAAGGTATTGTGGTGATGCGCAAAGGAGAAAATCCCGGCGTGGTGATCAAGTCACTGAAGGAGAAGATTGCGGAGCTGAATACACGGATTTTACCGGATGATGTAAAAATCAAACCCTTCTATAACAGGGAAGACCTGATTGATTTCTCTACACATACCGTGTTGCACAATATGATCGAAGGGATCATTTTTGTAACGGTGATCGTATTCCTGTTCATGGCCGACTGGCGCACCACGATCATTGTATCCGTGGTGATTCCGCTGGCACTGCTTTTTGCCTTTATCTGTCTGCGTATCAAGGGAATGAGCGCCAACTTATTGTCGATGGGGGCGATAGACTTCGGGATCATCATAGATGGGGCCGTGGTGATGATGGAAGGCATCTTTGTGATGCTGGATCACCAGGCGAAGAAAGTAGGGATGGAACGGTTTAACAAGCTGAGTAAACTGGGTATGATCCGTAAGGCCTGCCTTGAAAATGGTAAGGGTATCTTCTTTGCCAAGCTAATCATCATCACCGGGTTGCTGCCCATTTTTACGTTTGAAAAAGTAGAAGGTAAGATGTTCTCTCCGCTGGCATGGACCCTGGGTTTTGCCTTGCTGGGTGCATTGATCCTGACTTTTACCCTGGTACCGGCACTGGCCAGTGTGCTGCTGCGGAAGAATGTAAGGGAGAAACACAACGTATTCCTGGAATTTATCAACCGCACTACGTTACGGATCTTTAATTACTGTTTCCGTCACCGGCGTATAGCCTTTACCGTATCGCTGGTCGTACTGGCGTTTGGGTTATATTGTTTCCGCTTCCTGGGAACAGAGTTCCTGCCGCAACTGAACGAGGGGGCTATTTATATCAGGGCAACGGGCCCGTTGAGTACTTCCCTGGAAGAATCGGTGAAGGTGGCCAACGATATACGCCGTAAGCTGCTGACTTTCCCGGAAGTGAAGCAGGTAATGTCGCAAACCGGGCGGCCGAATGATGGTACAGATGCTACCGGGTTTTATAATGTGGAGTTTCACGTAGACATCTTCCCGCAAAGCGAGTGGAAGAGCAAGTTGTCGAAGGCCGCGCTGATAGAAAAGATGAACGATAAGCTGGATGGTATTCCGGGTATCACGCTTAACTTCTCCCAGCCGATCATGGACAATGTGGAAGAAGCCGTATCCGGCGTAAAGGGTTCTATTGTGGTGAAGTTGTTTGGAGACGATTTTAAATTGATTGAAAATAAAGAAGAGGCCATTGAAAAGATCCTGAAAGGGGTGCATGGTATTGAGGACCTGGGTATTTTGCGGAACATCGGTCAGCCGGAGCTGCGTATCAACCTGGATCAGCAGAAAATGGCGTTGTACGGCGTTACTACGGAAGATGCTAACTCGGTGATAGAAATGGCGATAGGCGGTAAAGCGGCCACCAGGATCTATGAAGGAGAGAAGAGTTTTGATCTCCGTATACGCTATCCCGAGAGTTTCCGGGAGAGTGAGGTATCGATCGGGAATCTAACGATACCGACTATACGGGGTAATAAAATTCCGTTGAAAGAGATCGCGGAGATCCAGCATATTGTGGGGCCCAGCATGATTTACCGTGATAAGCACATGCGATATGGCGCCATTAAGTTCTCGGTGCGTGGCAGGGATCTGGGTAGCACCATTGCAGAGGCGCAGTCGAAAGTAAATGAGCAGATCCACCTGCCGAAGGGCTATAACCTGGAGTGGGCGGGCGATTTCGAGAACCAGGAGCGTGCCACCAAGCGGTTAACGCAGGTAGTACCTATCAGTTTACTGTTGATATTCCTGATCCTGTTTATTCTTTTTGGAAAAATCAAGGATGCGTTGCTGGTATTGGGTAACGTGCCGTTTGCGATCATCGGGGGAATCTTTTCCCTGTGGCTGACGGGTATGAACTTCAGTATATCGGCGGGTATCGGATTCATTGCGCTGTTTGGGATCTGTGTGCAGAATGGTGTGATCCTGTTATCCAAGTTTAAGACGAACGTGCGAACCATGCACAAGGCATCTCATTTCAGCCTGGCGCATGCCATCCTGGAAGGGGTGGAGTCGAGGGTGCGGCCAGTAATTATGACGGCCATGATGGCGGCGATAGGCTTACTGCCGGCAGCTACCAGTATGGGTATTGGTTCTGAAACGGCGCGGCCGCTGGCACGGGTAGTGATTGGTGGATTGATCACGGATACCTTCTTCAACCTGTTTATTTTCCCGATCATATTCTATTGGGTTTACAGGCGGATGTTGAAGAAAGACACAGGTGATCCTGCATTAGCTTAGTTGGTGATTGATTATAAGAAGAAAGGCGTTCCGGATAGTCCGGAACGCCTTTTCGTTTATGATGATGATATTATTATTCTTCAGATGGTGCCGGTTTAATCACCTTTACCTTTTTGACCTTTACTTTTGATTCATCTCCCAGCAATATCGCCCATGGCTGCATTTCTTCTATATTCTGACAGATGATTTTGATAATGGCAATGGTAGGAATCGCGAGAAACATACCGGGGATGCCCCAGAGCATATTGCCCAATACCACGCCGATAATGGTAATGAGTGCATTGATCTTTACTTTGGAGCCCACGATGCTGGGGAACAGAATGTTACTGTCCAGCAGGTGCACCAGGAACAGGGCTATTCCTGCCTGGAGGGCCTGTATAGGCGTTCCCGTAGCCAACGTCACCAGCAGGATCAATATGGCTGCAGTTAAGATGCCTACATAGGGAATGATATTGAAGATGGCTGCCATTACGCCGAGTAGTATTGCATATTTGATACCCAGGATAAAAAACAGGGTGGTATTGAGTATGGCTACAATTACCATTTCAATCATGAGTCCTCCTACATAGCTTTTGATGATGGAGCGGGTACTGGCAATGACCGTCAGCAGTTTTTCGCGGTGTTGTTCCTGGAACATTTTTATCAGGAATCTGACCAGCAGCCGGCGGTAAAAGAGGATGAAAAAAGCGTACAGGAATACAAATACCACAAATATCAGCAGGGAAGAAAGTGACAGGAAAGTTTGGCTGATGAAGCTGGTGGCGGTACCCAATGTGCCCATCATGGCTTTTTCCAGGTAGTTCATCTGGGTGCTGGAATTGATATGGAATTTACTGTTTACCCAATCCTGGGTGGAGTCTATTACTGCCAGGAGCTTTTGTTGCAGTTGCGGGAAATCGGAGATAAAGGCTTCCATTTGTTTTCCCAGCAGCAACATGATCAGCAGGATACCCGTGATGAAAAGCAGTACGGCGATGATGGCGGCTATTCCACGGGGGATATGCCATTTCTCCAGCCGGTGTACAACGGGAAGCAGCATAATGGCGATCAGCATGGCGAACATGAGCGGCACAATAATGCCACTGCCTACATGTGCGATATAAATAATAAGGATAATCGAAAATAAGGTAAAGGTGAGTCTTGCAGTAAACGGTAGTTTAAACTCATTCATAGAGGTAGTGCTTTTATCAAAGATATTAAAAATCAAAGGTTATAACATTAGAATTCCTATTATACATCTGTTAAAGGGAAAAGGTTGCAGTTCCGCGCTGCATTCACTATTTTACTGACATGCCTGAAAAAATTTATGACTTATGAAAAAACTGTTTGCCCTATTTGTGCTGCTAGCCGGCAGTATTACGTTATCCTTTGCAAAACCCTTGCCACCGGATACGTTGCCCGTTCGCGGTTTCTGTATTGCAGCCCCCAGAGCGGAGGGACTGGCTCCTTTCCTCAAATTTATTGAAACGGAGCTGGCGCCCAGACAGATCAACACATTGGTGTTACGTGTTGATTTTAATTACCAGTTTAAATCGCATCCTGAATTGCGGGATGCCGGCGGTTTAACGGAGCAGCAGGTAAAGCAGCTGGTGCAAACCTGCCGGAAGTACAATATCCGGTTGATTCCCCAGATTAACCTGTTGGGGCATCAGTCCTGGGCGGGTACCACCACCAATCTGCTGAAAGTGTATCCTGATTTTGATGAAACGCCCTGGGTTAAGATGCCGGACAAATACGTGTGGCCGAATGCCGACGGATTGTACTGCAAAAGCTATTGCCCGTTGCATCCGGGTGTGCACAAAGTAGTATTTGAGCTGGTGGATGAAATCTGTGATGCGTTTGAATCCACTGCGTTTCATGCCGGCATGGATGAAGTGTTTTACCTGGGCGAAGATAAGTGCCCGCGCTGTGGTGGCCGCGATAAGGCCGAATTGTTTGCCGGCGAGGTATGGACCATCCGTAATCACCTTGCGCTGAAAGGGCGTGCCTTGTGGATCTGGGGCGACCGGTTGCTGGATGGCAAAACAACCGGGCTGGGTGCCTGGGAAGCCAGTATGAATAATACACACCGGGCGGCCGATCTGGTTCCAAAGGATGTAATGATCTGCGACTGGCATTACGAGCGTCCGGATAAAACACCGGTATATTTTGCGATGAAGGGTTTGTCAGTGATTACCTGTCCGTGGAGAATGCCGGAGAATGCGAAGTTGCAGCTGAAAGATATGTATGATTACCGGGCCAGCGCTACCAGTGAGCTGAAACCGAGGTTCCAGGGAATGATGCAAACGGTATGGTCAGATGCAGAGGGTTTTCTGAAGGAGTTTTATGGAACAGGGAAGCCACAGAAGGATACGGTGAATACGAGCGCCAATTGTTTCCGCGCGGTATTTGCGAAATAGGTGTAGGTTTTTACAGGGAGATGTGTTACGCATCTCCCTGTAAAAACTACGTATTTATCAATAATGTTTCTTTAGTAAGGGAATGTATATTTCAGAGTATTTGGAAGTATCCAGTGAGATAAAGAAGTGGTTCCCGCTCATCTTGAAAATGCCTTCCTTGCAGTTCATGCTGATGAAATTATACATGGGAATACCTGCGGTGGCAAAGTCCATGGGTACCGGCAGTTTAAGATAATAGCCGCCGGATATGCGTTTTGTCATCAGGTAACCATGATTATGCTGTAGCTGGATATGTGCAGCGATAGCAGTAGTGGGTACAAGGAGGCCGGCGAACATCGACAATTTCTCATAATCGGTGACCGGAACGGCATCGAGTGTGCCGGTAATAATCCTGCTTTGCGGCACATCGTATAAAGTCTGCATCTTTTTAAACAGGCCCTGGTAGAAATTCATCCTGGCGATCATTTCGGCGACGGGGTTTTGTCCCCGTGAAATGAAAGAGTAGTAGAGGATGCTGTCGGGCAGTTTTATTTTCTCACATCTGTCGTAGTTGAATAAGCCATGAAACGCTTCGCTGCCGATGGCGGCGGTGATGGTTTCTGTTATCTGCAGCGTTCTTTTTTCGTTGGGCAGGATCAGGATCCGGCGGAAATCTTTCGGGCTTTCTTTGAAGTGTTGTTTGAAAGCCTTGCTGAAAGCTGCTGTGGTAGCGTATCCGCAATGCTCGCCTATTTCGCCGATGTTGTACCCGCTATGCCGGAGCAGGCCGGCGGCAAGTTCCAGCCGGTGGCGTTTAACATAGTGCCAGAAAGGTTCTCCCATGTGGAAAGCGAAGTTGTGGTAAAAATAGGAGTAGGAGATACCGAGTCTTTCTGAAACATCTTTGATGCTGAATGGGTCGCTGACATGATCATCTGCATAGGAGAGTCCCTGTAATGCAAAATTTTCGAGTTGTTCTTTGGTCAGTAGGGCGGACATACAATACGGGGATTTTAAAGATTTTCATGGATCAAGGTACTGGTAACTTATAGCCGGATCAGTAGATAACTACATGAACATTATCCCTAATTTAATTTTTTTTATGATTATCGGGAGGGTAATTTTTGGGATCATTTTAGATGATTGATTTTCAATATAATAAGCGAGTTTATGCAGATTTAAAATTTTTAATATGTTGAAAAGTCATGCCGTAAACGGAAATAAATCCGAAAAAAGCTAAAACGGACAAACTGGTAATAACCGGAATATGTAGCTTCGTACCCGTGTCATGTTTACATTACCAGCCAGGCAATTTATACGGATTTTATAGCCATTAAAAGACATTTAGTCCTATCAATCCTGTGATGGAGTTGCGGTCTGCGCAACGCCATATTCAGACAGTTACCGAATAGTTGATACATCCAGCATAATCGCTTACTTTATGATCGTCCTCGTTATTATTCTGGCGTTATTACTGCTTCTGGCATGGGTCGTATTGTTGCGTCAGTTCAGGGTATTGATGACTGCAAACATCCGCCTGATAAAGGAGGAGCAGCAGGCAGCAGCAGTATTGTTCCAGTTGAAGGAGGCGAAGGAAAAGCAAAGTAAACTGGAGGAGAAACTGCGTAAAATGCAGTATGAGTTGTACCAGGAACGTCAACAGAAAGAGAATCATCATTGAAATAACATCCACCTTATATTGATGCGAATCGTTTTCCTGTTTGCCAATATTTAGTTAGGTTTGTTCCCATGCAAGTAGTTTTTCAGATCACATCTGCTGCATCCGATGCCCAGTTAGCCATGCTCGGTCAGCTTCACAATCTTCTTCAATACACAGATGCGCAAAAAACACGTATAGCCATTGAGGTGGTGGTACATGGTCAGGCATGGAATCTGCTGCTGGCTGCTGAAAATCCTTTAGCCGATAAAGTGGCGGTATTATATTCCCGGTCTGTACGTTTTCTTATTTGTCAGAATACCCTGAACAGCCATCAGTTGCCGGTAGCACAACTATTGTCATTTGTAGCTGTAGTGCCTGCGGCCGTTGCTCACCTGGTAGAACGGCAGCACGAGGGATGGGCGTATATAAGATGTTAGTTTAATTGTTTATGAGTTAATTGGTTTATTAGTTTATTTTTACATTTTAAAGGACCGTGCCGGTATGGCGGTGGAAAGTATTTGAAGGGGAGGCACCAAATAAAAATTGTAGTAATAACGTTAAATGGATGCACGAATAATAAGGACTAACCTCTTAAACTTAAATACATTGAAATTCAAAAAATCTACCGGAATACTGTTGTTATTCATGGCAGTTCCCTTTTTCACCTTTGCGCAGGACTGGCACGTAGGCGCTTTTCTGGGTATTTCCAACTATAGCGGGGATCTTACCCAGCAACGGGTGGACATGAAGTATACCCGGCCCTCACTGGGATTGCTGGTTAGAAAAGATATCAACCGTTACCTGAGTATCCGTGGTGCTTTTACCTGGGGGATGGTAGCGGGAGCGGACAGCACCAATACATCCAAGGAGCTTGTAGCCAGGAACCTCAGTTTCCGCAGTCATGTGTTTGAAGGTAGCCTGATCGGGGAGTTTAACTTTTTTGACCTGGATGAAAAAGGATTTACGCCTTATGTATTCGCAGGCGTGGGCGGCTTTGGCTTTGATCCTACTTCCAAAGACCAGTCGGGCAACCGTGTAAGGCTTCGTCCCCTGGGTACGGAAGGACAAGGCTTACCGCAGTATCCCACCCGTCAGCCATACGACCTGTTTTCCTTTTCCTTTCCGTTTGGAGCGGGTGTAAAGGCGATCCTGAATGATAACTGGACCCTGGGCTTTGAAATAGGGTTGCGTCCAACCCTGACGGATTACCTGGATGATGTAAGTACCAATTACGTAGATCAGAATACTTTACTTACTTATCGTGGTCAAAAATCGGTGGACATGGCTTATCGCGGTGATGAGGTAACCGGAAAGGCAACTCCCGGCACTTATCCGGCAGACGGAACAAAGCGAGGTTCTGATAAATATAACGACTGGTACGCGTTTTCCGGATTTACCATTACCTATCGTTTAGGTGGTGGCAGTGGATGGGGTAAGCAGAAGGCAACCCGTTGCCCGATCCTGCGACCATAGATAATTGATTTTTACTTTATCTTATATACTGATACTTATTTAGATCCCGGCCTTTCGCCGGGATCTTTTTTATTGGCATAGTTGTTGGATTTATGAGTTCAAACAGGTAATAACGCAGCCACCAGCTTATCGCGGAAGCAGCGTCACAAATCGCGGAGAGAGTAATGAAACAATAGCCGCAAAAAAATAAGTTGGTGTGCCACTGCCTGTTAATTGCTAACGAAAAAGAAGTGCCATGAAGAAGATTCTGATGATCGCTTCAGTGATGTTGATAACAGGTGCTGCCAGCCTTTCAGCACAACACCGGCCACCTGCTCCACCACTGCCTCCAAGGCCGCCAGTACCGGCACATTTACCACATCCGCCGGCTCCGCCACTGCCACCGGGTTTGCCCAGGCCGCCAAGACCTCCGCATCACCGGCCACCGGCTCCGCCGCATCCGCCACGTCATTACAATAAACACTATAAAAAGCATTACAAAAAACCACATAAGCACCATAGATATAGTTATATCGCTTATCCAGGTTCCACTTATGTTGTAGCGAATGCCACCTTTACCGGGTATGCCAGGTAATACAAACACACCACAACCTTTATTTGCCAACCAATCTTGAACTAAAAACCAAAGAAACATGAAAAAAGTATTGCTGATGATGCTGCTCTTAGGCGGCACAGTGCTCACTACGTACGCACAAAGGGGATACGACCGTGGATACCGGGATCATGGACGTGGCCATGGACATGAACGTTATGATCGCGGTGATCGCTGGGACAGATGCGAACCACCCAGAAGGGTGTATGTACGCGACCGGTACGACTGCTATCGCCCGCAGCGTGTGGTATATGCAAGACCTGCGTACTACCCGGTACCAGTGCCTGTGCCACCGCCACCTCCTGTACGTTATTACCCGGCAAGGCCCAGAGCAGTGTTCCACGCTGGTGTTACAATCGTGAACTGATAACTGAAAATGGAATAAAAATGAGATGCCTCCCATTATTAATGGGGGGCATTTTTTATTGCGGTGTTGGATGGTTACTTTTGTTGATTGGTAATCAGATTCAAACTTGCATATGAAAATCTCCCGGCACGGCTGTAAATATGGATTGCTGATCTTCTTGATGGTGGCTGGGCTCCGCGTAGCCGGCCAGGTTCGCACGGCTGATTTTCCATTATTGAATAAGCTGGAAGGTACCTGGAAGATGAATACCCGTAAGAGTACCATCGTGGAAACCTGGATCCGGAGCAACGATTCTACCTGGACGGGAAAAACCTGGCGGGTAGTGGGGAAAGACAGCGCCCTGCAACAATCCATGCAGGTGGCCAGGAGAGGAGAGGCGATTTTTTATATCCCGGTATATGAGGGGCCGGACAAGCCGCCTGCTATCCGGCTGCAATTACGGGTGTTGAAGGCCATAGGCTTTGTAGCAGAGGACCTGAACAATGATTTTCCTAAAAAAATAACCTATCGTTTTAAAGACGACCGTCACCTGGATGCGCGTGTAGAAGGCGTGCGGGACGGCACTATAGAGGAATATATCTTCCAGTATTCCATCTCCCGAGATTAAAGATTCCCGATTGCGTAAATCATTTTCCCGCTTCGAGAGGGCGGGGCGCATTGCTGTACTTACTTTTGTATAACACACACGATACACAGCACCTAAATCAAAATATTCTCAATAAAGCAATAATTTGAGTTGGTCGTACAAGCAATGCCGCACCCGTTCACGGGAAGCGGCTTTTTTACTGGCGCTGACTTTTGGGAAAGCCAACGCCAGTAAACATTTTTATTTATGGATCTCTGAAGTAAAGTTGAACTGAATATCCGGGTTGTTGGTGCGCTCGGTATTGAGGTACCACTCGGATTGTGCGAGGTATACGAGGTGCCCGTCTTTATCTTCCACTACATTGGATGATTTGAAGCGGATGAATTCTTCGATTTTATCTTTAGGACCGGTGAGCCAGCAGGCCTTGTAGAAAGGCAGGGTGTTGAACTGGCATGCTGCGCCATATTCCTGCAGCAGGCGGTACTGGATTACTTCGAACTGGAGGTCGCCCACACAGCCAATGATCTTCCTGTTGCCACCATGCTGGGTAAACAGCTGGGCAACGCCTTCGTCTGTCAGCTGGCGGATACCTTTTTCCAGTTGTTTGGTCTTCATCGGATCTTTGTTCACCAGCTCCTTGAACAGTTCCGGAGAGAAGCTCGGGATACCGGTGATATAAAAGTTTTCGCCTTCGGTGAGGGTATCGCCGATTTTGAAGTTACCGGTGTCAAACAAACCTACCACATCTCCCGGATAGGCATCATCTACCACATTCTTTTCGCGGGCAAGAAAGCTGTAAGGGTTACTGAACCTAACGTCTTTGTCTAAACGAACATGGTGATAGAATTTATTTCTTTCGAATTTGCCGGAGCAAACGCGGAGAAACGCGATACGGTCGCGGTGACGCGGATCCAGGTTGGCATGGATCTTAAAAATGAATCCACTGAATTTATCTTCGTTTACATCAATTTCACGGGTGGTGGCGGTACGGTTGCGCGGAATGGGAGCGATGTCCACAAAGGTATCCAGCAGGTCTTTTACCCCAAAATTGTTCACGGCGCTGCCAAAGAATACGGGCGCCAGTTTGCCGGCGAGGTAATCTTCGCGGCTGAAAGCATCGTATACCCCTTCGATCAGTTCCACGTCGCCACGGAGCTGGGCGGCATCTTTAGCGTTGTAGTGCTCGTCTACGTAGCTGCTGCTGAGATCTGACAGCGGCACTACGTCTTCGTCGGTTGCTTTCTTGTTGGGCAGGAAAGACACGAGACTTTTATCGTAGAGGTTATATACGCCTTTGAAATCGCTGCCCATATTGATAGGCCAGCTGAGTGGTCTTACGCGGATGTTGAGTTTTTCTTCCAGTTCATCCAGCAGATCGAACGGATATTTACCATCGCGGTCCATTTTATTTACAAAGATGATCACGGGGGTATCGCGCATGCGGCACACTTCCATGAGTCTTTCTGTTTGTTCTTCCACCCCTTTTACACAGTCGATCACCAGTACCACACTGTCTACTGCGGTCAGTGTACGGTAGGTATCTTCCGCAAAGTCCTTGTGACCGGGAGTATCCAGGAGGTTCACGAGGATATCGCGGTATTCGAAGGTCATAACGGAAGTGGCTACGGAGATACCTCTCTGCCTTTCAATTTCCATGAAATCCGAAGTGGTGTGCTTCTTTATCTTATTGGATTTCACCGCACCGGCTGTTTGAATTGCACCGCCAAACAGGAGGAATTTCTCTGTCAGCGTGGTTTTACCGGCATCCGGGTGAGCGATGATAGCAAAGGATTTTCTTTTACTGATTTCGTTAGCGTACTTCATAAATGTCCGAAAAATGGCAGCAAAGGTAACTAAATTTTTTGTCCGGCTATATTTCGTGTTTATTGGCGCCGCCCATGAACATAAATCCGCTAAATTTGGAATATGATAGCAACCCTTAAAGTATTATGGAATAGTTTCAAAATGGCGATGCAGGAGCTGCGGGTAAATAAGCTGCGCACTTTTCTGTCGTTGTTTGGGATTACCATCGGCATCTTCTGTATTATAGCGGTATTTACACTGACTGGCAGCCTGGAACACAATATCCGTAAGGATCTGGCGGATCTGGGGGAGGATGTGGTATATATGCAGAAATGGCCCTGGGGTGGTAACGGGGAGTATCCCTGGTGGAAGTATATGAACCGTCCGGAGCCGGAATACAAGGATCTGAAGCCTATACAGGACAAGGTGCAGAGCGCCAGTTTTGCTTCTTTTAATTTCGAATCCGGTAATAAGAAAGTGGAGTACGGGGATGATTATATGGATGGGGTGACCATGATGGCCGTTTCCAATGACTACGACCAGATCCAGGCATTACAGATCCTGGATGGCCGTTTCTTCGCCAATAGTGAGAGTAATAGCGGCACCAATGTGGCGATCCTGGGTTATACCATCTGGGATGGCTTATTTCCTTCACCGGAAGCGGCGATGGGGAAGCTGGTAAAAGTGGCCGGCCGGGATGTGAAAGTGATCGGGGTATTGAAGAAGAAGGGGGAAAGCATGATTGGTGGCCCGGGTTACGACAACGCGATTATTCTGCCTTATCGTTTTGCACGTACAGTGGTAGATGAGCGTCGTTTTGCCGACCCGTATATTTTGGTAAAAGCGAAGCCCAATGTGAGCATGGATCAGTTGAAAGATGAGCTGAGAGGCGTGGTGAGAGCGGCGCACCGCTTGAAACCGAAAGAGGAGGACGATTTTGCGCTGAATGAAATCAGTACGGCCAATGACAGTCTTAATTCGATGTTTGGCGCTATCAATGTAGGTGGTGGGATGATTGCCATCTTTGCCCTGATCGTAGGCGCTTTTGGTATTGCCAATATTATGTTTGTAACGGTAAAAGAACGGACCAACATTATAGGATTGAAGAAGGCTATCGGGGCGCGTCGGGGTATTATCCTGATGGAGTTTTTACTGGAAGCGGTGTCGCTTTGCCTGCTGGGCGGCTCGTTTGGATTGGTATTGGTGTATTTGCTGACATTAATAATTAACCTGTCGGGTACTTTCGAGATGGTGTTATCGCTGGGTTCCGTTATTTTCGGATTGTGTGTATCAGCGGGTGTGGGCATGCTGGCGGGCTTTATTCCTGCTTACACGGCCAGTAAACTGGATCCCGTGGTAGCTATCCGGAGCAACTAGTCACTTAATATATTACAGGCAACCCTGCAGGGTTGAACAGGCGGGATTTTCCCGCCTTTTTTATTTAAATTTGCGCCTTATGTCAGTTAAAATATTAGCTATAGAATCGTCCTGTGATGATACAGGGGCAGCGGTGATCGTAGATGGGGAAGTGTTATCCAACAAGATTGCCGGTCAGAAAGTGCATGAGCAATATGGTGGGGTGGTGCCGGAACTGGCGTCCCGCGCGCACCAGGAGAACATTGTACCGGTAGTGGATATTGCATTGAAAACGGCAGGCGTGAAGCGGGAAGAGCTGAGTGCCATTGCGTTTACACAGTCGCCCGGTCTGATTGGTTCCCTGCTGGTAGGCAGTTGCTTTGCCAAATCGATGGCCATGGCGCTGAATATTCCGCTGATAGGTGTGCATCATATGCAGGCGCATGTACTGGCCAATTTTATAGACGATCCAAAACCTGACTTTCCTTTTTTATGCTTAACGGTGTCTGGTGGCCACACACAGATCGTTTTATGTGAAAGTCCGCTTAAAATGCGGGTGATCGGTGAAACGCTCGATGATGCCGCCGGTGAAGCCTTTGATAAAAGTGCCAAGATCCTGGGACTGCCTTACCCCGGCGGTCCGTTAATTGATAAATATGCCCAAACGGGCAACCCTACGCGGTTTAAGTTTCCCGAGCCAAGGATCCCGGAGCTGAACTTCAGTTTCAGCGGATTGAAAACGGCGATCCTGTATTTTCTCCAGGAGAACCAGCAGAAAGATCCTTCTTTTATTACGGACAACTTACCGGATATCTGTGCGTCTATTCAGCAGCGCATTATCAGTATCCTGCTGAATAAAGTGGTGAAAGCTTCGGAGGAAACGGGTATCCGTGATATTGCCATTGCCGGCGGTGTGAGCGCAAACAGTGGTTTGCGTAAAGCGTTGACCGAGTACGGAGAAAAGCATCACTGGCGTACTTTCATCCCTAAATTTGAGTACTGCACTGATAACGCCGGTATGATTGCGATTACCGCCTATTATAAATACCTGGCCGGAGATTTTGTGTCGCTGGACGCGGTGCCAACTGCAAGAGCCGCGTTTTAGCGGGAGCTTTTATCATCCGGATGGGCTGTTTGGGACTGTTATGGCTAAAAAGGAACAGCTAATTGCTAAAATCCTATGCTCATACAACACTATAACGATTTAGCTTTATGACAAGCTAATAAGAGCTTATTATCTATGAAGAAAATCATCATCGCTTTACTGGGTCTGCTTATGGTGGGCCGGGTGGTATTGGCGCAGGCGCCTGCTTCACAAACAGCATGGAAAAATCAGAAATACTCCATGTTTATTCATTGGGGCGCTATTTATTCCACGCTGGGAGGAGTATGGGAGGGTAAACCGGTGACTAAAGGATATAGTGAGCAGATACAGGCGCATGCTGGTATTTACAGTGATGTTTATGGAGATGTGGCCAAACGGTTCCATCCGGAAGCCTGGAACGCGGACTCGATTGTTTTACTGGCGAAAGCTGCGGGTATGAAATCGGTGGTAATGACCTCGAAGCATCATGATGGTTTTTGCATGTTTCATTCCGCCTATACCGATTATAACGTAGTAGATGCTACGCCGTTTAAGCGGGATGTACTGAAGGAGTTGTCTGATGCCTGCCGCCGGCACGGCCTGAAGTTCGGGATGTATTTCTCGCTGATCGACTGGCATTTTCCACAGGCATACCCTATCTCCAGTAGTAACAGTGATCCGATAACGCCGGAACATCATGAATATAACAAGCAACAGGTGACTGAGCTGATGACCAATTATGGTCCGGTATCAGAGATCTGGTTTGATATGGGATCACTGACGGCGCAACAGAGCCAGGATCTGGCAGATATTGTGCATCGTTTGCAGCCGGGTTGTATGGTGAGTGGCCGTTTGGGTAATGATGCCGGTGATTTTTGCGTGATGGGCGACAACCAGTATCCTGATTATAAGATTGCTTCCCCCTGGCAAACACCAGCCTCCGTATATGATGAAACCTGGGGCTACCGCAGCTGGCAGGAGCATGGCAAAGCCAGCGACAAAGCACATGAAAAACTGGAAGGGCTGATTAAAGTAGTAAGTCGGGGTGGTAACTACCTGTTGAATATCGGTCCGCGTGGCGATGGGTCTGTCGTTGATTTTGAAAAAGAAGTATTACTGTTAAACGGCGCCTGGTTGAAACGCAATGGTGAAGCCATTTACAGCGCATCTCCCAATCCCTTTGACACTACGTTTACCTGGGGAGAGGTAACGGCCAAACCCGGAAAATTATACCTGCATTTATTACGTCAACCGGAAAATGGGGTTATTGTACTACCTGGACTGACCAGTAAAATAGGGTCCGTAACACTACTGGGAAGTGGAAAAAAGATTGGTGTAAGAAGCACGATAAAGGATGGTGGTACACAGTTGCAGTTGCCCGCAGATTTTAAGCCGGGAGATAAAGAAATAGCCGTGTTATCGCTGACCTTTAAAGAGGCAGTAGCGATTACACCAGGGCATTTATTGCATGACGCCACCCGTTTGAGCAGGGATAATGCGACGCCGTTGTTTAGTTTTTCGGGAATAGACTATGAGAGTTATTACCGGAGTGAAGTGGGCGTGTCCTGGGCGTTTACGGCACAGCACCCGTCGACGTTGCAGCTGGTGTACAGTGATGCAGAGAAGGGCAAACGTATGGTGCTGGACTTAAATGGCAGTAGCAGTGAAGTATTGCTGGATGGCGGAAAGATTACCCGTTTATCAAATGATCCGGCTTCCCTGCAATGGGGTCCGATGTACAGTGCAGGTCCTTTCTGGTCCGGAATCGATGGTACCCACGGCAGCTTAAAAGATATTGATCCTTCCAAACCCTGGCCCAATCAGAAAGATGCGGCCTGGACATTACATCGTGAATGGAAAAACGATGCACCCATTACATTAGCCGGCGATAGAAATGTAGCGGTGTATATTCTCCAGGAAATCACGGCTTCCAAAGCGGGCGATTACCTGGTAGGCTTTAACAGTGGAGATGGTATCGGGGTTTATCTGAACGGAGAGGAGCAGTTATTGCACAATAACCCGGAGCGGGGAGGGCAGCAGTCAGAGGTATTACTGTTATCTTTGAAAGAAGGTAAGAATCAGCTGGTGGCCAAATTTTATAATCGTTTTGCGAAGCAGGCGATAGCAGGCATTAACCGGAATGTGCCACAGGTATTGTATGTGCAGCAGTTACCCCTGGAAATAAAAGGTGGTGGCAAGGTGGAGACAATAACGATCAGGCAGGCGAAACCGGTATCTGTGCATCGTAACCTGCGGATGCCTAACCTGGCGGTGGTTTTAGAAGCAAAATAACGATGGCAAATACATATTTTCAATTTAAACAGTTTACCGTTCACCAGGAACACTGCGCCATGAAAGTGTGCACAGATGCCTGTATACAGGGTGCTTTCACGGCGCAGTACCTGGCGGACAATGAAATAACGGTGCCGGCTATACTGGATTTAGGAGCCGGCACCGGTTTACTCAGCCTGATGCTGGCACAGCAGGTAGATGCGGCCATTACCGCTGTGGAACTGGATCCTGGTGCAGCGCATCAGGCCACACAGAATTTCGATGACTCTCCCTGGGCAGACCGGTTAACGCTCACGCGCCTGGATATACGAAAATTGGATGGGGGCGTGAAGTACGACTTCATCATCAGTAATCCGCCTTTTTATGAAGATGCGTTGAAAAGTGGGCAGGGAAAGAAAGATCAGGCGATGCATGCCACTCATCTCACTTACCGCGATTTACTGGCGGCTATTGATCAGCAGTTGTCGCCCTCCGGGGAAGTGTCCATCCTGTTGCCTTTTGATGCTTTCGAACAATTTCGTCAGCTGGCGCTGGCCGCTGGTTTTTATCTGAAACAGGTATTGTATATCCGCCAGAGTGTAACCCATGGCTTTTTCAGAACGGTAGGCATTTTTTCAAGAAGGACGGTGAATACGGTTATTCATGAACTTTCCGTGTACGACGATCAGCGCGTATATACACCTGCGTTTGTGCAATTGCTTCAACCATACTATCTGTATCTCTAGTTTTTGATACATCCTACGTAGCCGCTGCTACGTTAAATCTCCTTTTGCATAATCTTCCAGGTATTTAAATCTGCCGGTCAGCGTTCCGTTGGCCGTGATGGTAGCGTTCCGGATCATTTCATTGTCTGGTTGCAGCAGCGCTTCAAAAACATATTTCATCAGCTGATCACCGAAGTACTGAGAGGCATCTCTTGGCAGTTCGTTGGGGAGATTGCTCACGCACATCATATCCACTGTATCGGGCAGATAAGGGGCCGTTTGCTCCATGTTATCTTTGGTGACGCCATATACGGGGTCTTCGATGGTGCTGTCGCCCAGGTTGCAGGGAACAGACCCGTTGGTGTCGTCTGTGATGTCTGCAATGACGCGGATGCGGAAATTATCTTTTTTCAGGTCGTTGGCATGAAAGAGGGGGGCAATATTTTCATCCCAGTAGATGCCGTTCATCAGCACATCGCTGACGGTGACATAGGGGAGGAAGCGGCACTCATATGCTTCCGGATGAGCGTGGAAGTCGCTCCGGCTATAGGTTTTATCATCTCTCCGCAGATACAGTTCTCCTGCTTTGAGTTGTGTATACACCGGATAGGAGTAAGTATTGATCAGGTATTCTTCCGGTGGAATATATTTGATGCCGAGTAGTCCCATGATTTCCAGCGCGCCTGCGGCCACACGTCCAGAGCCGGTGATCACAATTTTGATGGGAGGTAGTTTGATCCCAAAGTAGTGACTGATCAATTCCTGGAAGTCGTGGCACGTATGGACTCTTTTAAAATGAAACGACCTTGTTTTTTCCCCGTAGGCCATCAGGCCGTTGTGGGCGCCCACGATGCCGGCGAAGAAGCCGAAGCCGAGGATCCTTTGTCCGTCGGGGTGTACGAGGCATTCATAATCCACCAGCGTAATCTTTTTTTCGAGGATGGTTTGCAGCATATGTTGGTTATGCGGCTGTTTCTTTTTGGTATGGCTGAAGAAGAGATACGTTTTACCGGGGATCAGTTTATCAGCCGGCACCTCTTTGATGCCCAGGAGGAAGGTGCAATGGGAGAGGTCTTCCTGCAAGGTAATCCCGGCTTTTTCATATTCGCTGTCGCTGAAGCAGCGTAACGGGGAGGGCTGTACGTAAATCTGTGTGCCGGGAAAATGATGCATGATCCACTGGCATTGCCTGGGAGTAAATGCCACTCTGTTATCATGCGGCTGTTTTTCCTCTCTGATAAGTCCGATATGTATCTTGTTTTCCATCTCTGAATGTAGGATATTTTCAGGAACTGACCGGCTGAAAAGCCCTGTTTACGGGGGCTGAAAAAATAATTTATACAAAAATGTAAAATTTATTTGCAGATTAAATAAGAGTTTCTATATTTGCATCCCGCAATTGACGCGGCGAAGTTCTTAAAAATGATTGCCCGGATGGCGGAATTGGTAGACGCGCTAGACTCAAAATCTTGTTTTCGCAAGGGAGTGCAGGTTCGATTCCTGTTCCGGGCACCTACCACAAAGGCTTGTAAGTAAGAACTTACAGGCCTTTTTTGTTTTTGGGAGTGTCAGATTTTCCCACTTCCAACCACTATTATTGACAAGTATTTGACAAGCAGAAAATCTTTATTATTTAAGCCATCATACTACATTTTACTGGTAGCTGTTTTCAAAAAAACAAGCCAGTTTTTGGACAGGAACATCAGCTAACGTCTACTTCTACTTTTGCCTTTTTAGTGATGACGCAATTACTGAGGGCATATCTTGATATTTATATTCTCCTCGCCTTCCTCCGAAAGTTACATGAGGATTTTCTTGAAATTACAGAGATCATCCATCTTTTACTATGTAATATGGCTGCCAGGCCATTTGCAGGGAAATAATACCATTGATTCTTATACCCCTATCCAGATTTGCATGCCTTATAGGGACATCGCAGATTCATTATTGGAGGTTGAATTTGTTTTACATTTTGTTGAAGATCTGTTAACAGCTTTGAGAGGTGTGAATAAATAGCTTTGTATCATTGAGGATAATCTTAATTACTTAAATTAAATGAATAATTTCAAAATGAATGATTTCAAATTAGAAAGCTATGGCCGATATGCGGTGGTAATCAGAAAATCAAGCATACTTTACATGATACTTTTGATGTTTATTCCTTTTGTAACCCGCGCACAACAGGTGTCTTCCAAAGAAGTGCATGCAATTGTGCAAAAAATTTGTATGGAACTGGAAAATCGATACCCATTTCCCGATATTTCCAAGCGATATGCAGACATGCTGAAAGCCAACGAAAAAACGTATCAGCATCTTAATGCGGATTTGCTCGCATCCAGGCTTACACAAGATCTGCAAAAGGTTCATAAAGACGTACATCTGAATATATATGTGCAGCAACCACCGGCTGAACCGTCAGAGGCTGAAGGTAATCAGGAAGAAAAGGAAACAGCGCAACTGCAGAAAAATGGTTATGGATTTAAAAGCGTGGAGTTAGATAATGTTAAATCTGTTGCCTATATAAGTATACCTTATGGTTTTAATTGCACGCAGGAGGGATTTGAAATGGCTGGTCATGCGATGAGTATGGCGGCTTATTCAAAGTATATTATTATCGACGTTCGCGGAGATGGCGGTGGTGCAGGCGGCATGGGACATTTTCTGGCTTCTTATTTCTTTAATCCTGGTGAAGAAGTACTTTACCTGAACGGCTTTGAGAAAGATCGTAAACAGGAGAAGCAGGAATATACTTTTGGATATGTCCCAGGCAGGAGGCTTACAAATAGCAAATTGTTTATCCTCACTGATCGTGGAACGGCTTCTGCGTGTGAAGGATTTGCCTATGCTATGCAAAAGTTGGGTAAAGCAACTATTGTTGGTGATACCACTGCGGGTGCAGGAATAGCAGGCATTGGAGTTTCTTTGGAGAGAAATCTTGAGATGTTCTTACCTGTAAAGATGCTTGTGGCACCTGGTACCGAAGTAGGATGGGAGGGAACCGGAGTAATCCCGGATGTGGCATGTAGTTCTTCCATGGCCAGAAGCACGGCGATGCAATTGATCGATAAAAGGTTTTTGGCAGATGCTGGTTTAAAAAACCCGGCATTAAAAAAATGGCTGATGGAAGACTCCGCTTATATGAACTCGAATATTATACCAGATAAGGCAACCGAAAAATTGCTGGTTGGCAGTTATGAACAAGAGAATGTACAGGAGGTTAGTATAGCTTCCACCGATACAAGCCTGGTACTTACTGCCAGACACGATGGAAAAGATTACGCATATAGTTTAAATCTTCTTTCTAAAGATGTATATGTTCTCGGAAAACCAGGCGCTAAAAAGGAGGGGCCGCTATCTACCCGTGTTTACGTTCACAAAGATGTAAATGGAGCTGTTGATTATCTGGAATTAAAGGTATTGACACCGGGAGGTGATATACAGACCTCTGGAAAATATAACAAAATGAAGAATAAATAGTCTCATCCTCCACTGTGTTACATAGTTACACGGTGGAGGAATGAAACATTAAAGGTGGGTAGTGTAGGTAGAGATCAAAAAGGATCTTGTATAAGTAGTTAAATTTTCGTGGTTCTTTAAGACAATCTGGGATCCACGAATGGGTCAAATATGAAATGAGACCCTTTTCGTCCTTACTTCTACTGATAGAATATTTAAGATCTAGCCCGCGTATTCAATGTTGATTTACTGAAAATTCTGGCCGGCTTTCTTTCGAGTTCTTCTCTTCTCATACCTTTTGCAATGATTTTCCCATCAGGACCTATTAAAAAGCTTTTTGGGAATGGCTGTTACAGCGTATAATCGGGCAGCAATGTTATCCCAGCCAGTTAAATCTGATACCTGGCCCCAATTTAATTTATCTCACTGTATTGCTTTTCTCCATACCTGTTCGGATTTACTATTATCCGGAGATTGGTACCCCGCCCTTTATTCAACAAAACAATGCTGGCACTTAAAAATTTGTGCGTATTCATTTTGAAAAGAGACTGGATCGTAAAGCCGTTTTTAATATGAACAGTTAAATCAGAAAAAAAATCATTGTCAACATTTCTTATGTTTATATTCTATTGACATTTCGTTATGTATGTTTTAAAGTTAATTCCTTTGCTGTAGGCTATCTTCACGGGGCAAATACTTTTTTCTAATCAGGAGATTGATGTTACAATTTCCTGTAAAATCCCTTTTATTATGAAAAATTTGATGAGAGCTGCGGCCCTGATGCTATCTATCGCAGTGGCACCGGGCATATGGTTAGCAGGAAGCAGGGCTACGGCTCAGGCTATTACGAAAGATAGCGTACCACCACGCACCTGAAAGGAGCATTGGTTTGACCATTCCCAGGTAATGAGGCGTGTGTTTTATAACAAATCTGTAGCGGTGTATTATGATCCGGAAACACCAGATAGCATTACCTGGCCGAACGACCTGTTTACAAAGGTGTGGAACTACACTACGAGGACGTACGGTGATTTTGGCAAGGATGAGCGGCTGTTTGTACTCTTACACACAGGTAAATATTTTGGCGGTCATCCTTCTACTTACCTTGATGATAGTCATGATTACCGTAATACAATTGTTATTGGAACACCGGGCAACTGGGTAAGTAACTCTGATTGGAACCTGGATGCTACTGTCCATGAAATAGGCCATATCGTGGAAGGAGCTTCAAAAGGTGTGCATGGATCGCCGGCTTTCCCGCTCTGGAAAGACAGTAAATGGATTGAGATCTATCAGTATGACGTATACAAGGCGCTAGGTTGGGAATCGGAGGCCACGCGCTGGTACAACATGCTTATGAAAGGAAATGATGATTTTCCGCGGGCAGGCACTCAATGGTTCCGCAACTGGTTTTACCCTATTTACCATGAGCACGGTGGTGCAAAGGCGCTAAATAAGTTTTTCACCTTGCTGGCGGCTCATTTCCCACGTGACGGAGGCTCCTACGCGCGTGATCTGAATTGGGGTGAATTCGTCCATTTCTGGAGCGGAGCTGCGGGCGTAAATCTGAAGGCGCAGGCGACCGAGGCCTTTGGTTGGCCAGATGAATGGGAAGTGCAGTTTAAGCAGGCGCAGAAGGATTTTCCGGGCATAAAGTATTAAACAGGTAAGGGGGAGATGGAAGCAACCATGGGTTTTTCTATCTCCCTGTACTTTTTGTTTTCCGCTGGGTATTGATATATGCTATATATAGATAAATGTAGGAACAGTATCATGCTGTTCAGCATGAAATTTATCCCGGTAAATAGACAATAGCATTTATCAGACTTGTCTGTTTTTTAGCGTAAACAAATTCATTGTCTTATCGGTTCTCTAAAATAAATGAATATATTTTGACAGGAACGATGCTGACTGGATTGCTCCGTGTTTTTAGATCGGTCACATGCTATTTTTTAGCAGCACCCGGCAATACAAACCAGAATGCTGCACCCTTCCCGGGGGCGCTGCTCACCTGGATGGTAGAATGATGAAGTTCCAGTACCTTTTTAACAATAGCCAGACCAATTCCCATTCCTTTCTTAGGTCCCTGGTCTGTATGTAGTTGTTTATATCTTTCAAAAATATAAGCTTGTTCTTCCTGGGCAATACCTATTCCTGTGTCTGTAATGCGAACTTCAATATCACTATCAAGTTGTTTTAGCCGGATGGTGATACCTCCGCCACCCGGTGTAAACTTAAACGCATTGTCGATCAGGTTTTGCATCACTCTTTCTGTAAGTGCAATGTCCGCAAAAACGGGTAGCAAGGTATCTGTTGTGTGAAGGTTCAGGCTGATATTATTCTCTTTTGCTTTCAACTGGTATGCCATCAAGATATCAGAAACAAGTTCATTTAGCGCAAACTGTTCTTTTTGCGGGTTTACCTGGTTAGCTTCTAATTTAGCATATTGAAACAGTTGCTCTACGAGCACTGATAATTTCTTTGAGCTTTCCAGTACGATGGAGAGATATTTATTTTTGTCTTTTTCACTAAGGCTGTCTTTTTTGATAATCATGGTTTCAACGTAGCCCTGCATAATAGACAGAGGAGTACGCAGATCATGGGATACGTTGGCGATCAGCTCCTGGCGGAATTTGTCAGTGGCGCGTATTTTATCAAAATTATCTACGATCACCTCGGCCATTTCGTTAAAGGTGGAAGTCAGCATTCCCAGGTTTCCTTTGCCGTAACCTTCTATGCGTGCGCTATAGTCGCCTTCTTTAAATCTTCGGACTACGACTGCGATCTGACAGATACTGTCTGTTATGAGAAAAAAGGTGATCACGCCCACGATGAGTGCAATCAGCAGGGCACAGAAAAAGATATACTTACCCAACTGAAAGGACAGGTCACTGTTGAGCGTAGTTAATATTTTCCGCTGTGTTTCGCTTGACAGCACCGCATATACATATCCTGCCAGCGTTCCGTTTTCATATACTGGTGCGGTTGAAAAGATGCTAGGTGCTTCCGGTTGCTTTGGGTTATCACCTAAAGGGCGTTCTCCATTTTTAACCGCCAGCCATTGTTTTACTGCGGCAATGTTTACCTGCCGCTTATGAACGGATTTATCGGGTACTACATAATCGGTAATTTTTCCGGTAGTATCCAGTAAATATACTTCCACACTGGGGTTGGCTACCATGATCGAATGAATAATATCATGGGTTACTGCCGTATCGGGTTGGCCATTTTTTATAGGATGGGTAAAGTTGGCCAGGTGTGAGGCTACATTGCCGTATAGCTGCTGGTGTGCCATAGAATAATAGGAGCGGGACAGCTTAGAGGCAATGAATATAAATACGGCGCCGAGTATGATCAACAGCACAAAAAATACGGTCGCTATTTTCCAGAACAGCAGATTGCCTCTTATCGTTTTTACTGACATATATTTACGTTATAATTCTTCATTGAACCGGTATCCCACCGCCCAGGTAGTTAAGATGAATTCAGGATGGGAAATATCTTTTTCAATATTACTGCGCAGCCGTTTAATGTGAGCGTTTACGGTGTGCTCGTATCCTTCAAAATCATAGCCCCATAACAGGTTCAACAGGCGTTTCCGGCTATAGCTTTTCATCACCGAAGCGGTTTCACAACCCAGATCCTGCAGGTGGATGGCCAGCAGTTCCAAAATGTTCGGATCATCTTCAATTAACAGTACACTGTTCATATGTTCCTATTGACCTTAACTTTTCTCAAAATTGAGCAAAAAAATCATACTGACAACGCTGTGATACTTTTGTTATACTTCTGCAATCAATTTGGGATATCGTCTATGTTTCTTTGTTCTATCAAAAACTAAACAAATGATAAAGACCCAATTGAAAGCATTAGCAATATTATCCGTTGGTATTCTTTTTGCCTCCTGCAAGAAGGACAATACCGAGCCTGCCCAATCCAGGACTATTTCCATTGAAAATGTATTGGACAGTAAACCGCTGGTGGAGTCAGGTACCTATAAAGGTGCTGGAACGCCCCCGGTAATTTTTCCTGGCCAGTCGGTTTCTTTCACCTTCTCTGCCTCAAAGAATCAACGTCTTACATTTGCCAGTATGTACGGATGGAGCAATGACCTGTTTTTTGCACCTTCGAATCCTGGTATCAGGTTGTATAACGACGATGGCACACCCATTACCGGTGACGTTTCGGCTCAGGTGAAATTATGGGATAATGGCACCCGTGTTAATCAGGTTCCAGGTAAGGCCGTAACGCATCCCGGCACAGCAGAGTCTTCCCCGAAAAATATCAAGGAAGTTGCCGGTACAGATGATTATGGTAATAGTTACCTGCCAGCTTCTCAGTTGATGAAAGTTTCCCTTGTTTATAATGGTAATTCCACCTTTACTGCCACGATCATGAATAATTCGGGTGGTACTGCCAATGAAACTCCATTTAGCCCGGGTGTATGGGCAATCTCGTATGCCGCCGGAACAAACCTGCTTTTACCGGAGCCTGTTTACTCCGCTGGTAAGCCAACAGCCAATGGCCTTACCGAGCTTTCGGAGGCGGGTAACAATGCCGTGCTCAGTACTTATTTAACCGCACAAACGGGGATTTTTACGCCGTTGTCTCCGGTATTGGTCGTTGTTTATAAAGGTGCTCAAAGTCCTCTTTTTAAAACCGGTGAAATTGATAGGGGAGAAGGATTGAAAGATCTGGCCCAGAAAGGCAATGCTGATATCCTGGCCACATCGCTTAAAAATAAGGTAGGCGTAAAAAGCATCTATGTGTTAAAAGCTGCGACCACTAATGTATTACTTCCGAGAATAAATGGTGCTGACGGCGGAAAAGTATCTCAAGTGCTAAATATCGAGCCTGGAGACAGGATTGCGATAGCTACGATGTATGGTTTTTCCAACGACTGGTTCTTTGCTTCAACAGGTTACGATATTGACGGCGCCCAGACAGGAGATGTTTCTGCTACCATCGGTTTATTTGACAACGGAACGGCTGTCAACCAGTTCCCTGGTGCAGGTATTACCCAGTTTAACCTGGCAGGAACACCGCTCAACGAAAGCAAGCCAATAGAGGCGGTACCCAATCCAAATTCATTTACAACGCTGCCGGCATTAAGCAAGATTATAAAAGTAACACTTCAATAAAAACGGAAAAAAAACAGGCCTGGATAGTATCAGGGGACCTTATTTTTTGCTCCGGGCCTTGTTTTTTTCCAGGTATACCACATCATCACACACAGAAAGTATATGAATAAAGTCCTTTTCTTTCTTGCACTTGTTATCGTACTATTTACGGCTGGCGGCAGATTAAATGCGCAGGGCTGTAGTGATGCTGGCTTTTGCAGTTTAGGAGCGCCGAAGGAGGTAAGCCTTTCTGCAAAAGAAAAGCAGCGGATTGACATTGGTACCAACATCGGAACAGGCGAGGAGAATACGTTTACAATAAATCCGTATCTGCAATACAGCCAGCCACTGGGCAGCCGTTTTTCCGTTCTGGGAAAAGTCACTGCGACCTACGCTACCGGCTTTTTAGGCAGCAGTTTTAGTCCTGGAGATCTTTATGGAGTGGCTACGTATAAAGCAAGCCGGGAACATGCTGCCAGTCAGCTCCGTTTCCTGGCAGGCATAAAGATTCCTTTTACTGCTGCTGATCAAAAAGGCGCTGGCGGGTTGTCACTACCATTGGATTATCAATCCAGCCTGGGTACCTATGATGTGATATTGGGCATAAATTATACGACTGGTCAGCACTGGGAGCTTAACACCGGTTTTCAAACGCCTGTCATACAAAATAATAGCAATACTTTCTCCCCTGAGCAATATGATGACAATCGTGCGGCAAGCTTTGCACCTACCAGTTATTTCCGGAGAAGACCAGACCTGCTGTTACGCGCGGGTTACTTTTTCAATATAGCGAAAAGTGTAATGATAAAACCTAGCCTGCTGGCTATTTACCATACAGGCAGGGATACTTACAAAGATGCGCTGAATGGCAGGATCGATATTGACGGATCCAGCGGACTTACTTTAAACGGGACATTGACGGTAAGTAAGCAATTTAAAAACAAATCGGGTCTTGAACTGATTGTAGCAACGCCCTTTATCGTCAGGCAGGTGCGTGCCGATGGCCTTACCAGGAGTTTTGTGGCAAATATACAGTACAGTTTTTCACTCCACTAAAAATATAAAAAACATGCGAAGCTTAATTACCGCGTTAGGATTATTTATACTGTTATCTGGTGATGTATCAGCGCAATCAGCAGATATACGCCGGCAGCAGTTTAATGTTGATAAATCAGCATTGGCCATCGAAGGATACGACCCTGTAGCCTATTTCACCACTGGCAAGGCAATGGAAGGGAAACGGGATATCACCATTGTACAGGATGGTATTACGTACCGTTTTGCTACCATAGAAAACAGGGACGCCTTTAAAGCGGCTCCGGTGAAGTACGAGCCGCAATATGGAGGCTGGTGTGCTTATGCCATGGGAGCTAAAGGAGAAAAAGTAGAAGTAGATCCGCAGACATTTAAAATAGTAAGCGGTAAACTATACCTGTTTTACAACAAATACTTTAACAACACGCTCAAAAGCTGGAATAAAGATGAAGTCCGGCTCAGGAGCAGTGCCAACCAGAGTTGGAGCAAGTTTATCCAGGTTCAAAGTCATTAATTTTTTATCCCACCAATAATCCGAAAATGAAAAAAACTGTTTTCGCTACGCTGCTGGCATTTTTTGCCGCATGGGGCGCCAAAGCGCAAAATCAACAGGTTTTTGCCGTAAATGGAATAGCTATCAAGGGCTACGACGCGGTTGCTTTTTTTAAGGAAGGCAAACCTGTAAAGGGTTTCGATAGCCTGGCTTTTATGTATAAAAACGCTCAGTGGCGTTTCTCGTCTAAAGAAAACATGGAATCATTCAAAGCCAGCCCGGAGCACTATGCCCCACAATATGGCGGATACTGTGCATATGGTACAGCGGCTGGTCATAAAGCGCCTACCCAGGTAGAGACATGGTCCATTGTCAACGACAAACTGTATTTCAATTTCAACATGGAAGTAAAGCAGTCCTGGGAAAAAGATCGGGCCGCATTGATTCAGAAGGCAGATCAGCGGTGGCCTGATGTAATGCTACAGAAATAACCTGCCCTGGCTTTTTTTTGAATTAAACCTGTCACGTTTACGATAAACAATAGTAAGATATGGCCATCAGATACAAAAACATCATAGGCTGGATTTTCCGGATTTTGTCGGCAGTGATCATGCTACAGACCTTGTTTTTCAAGTTTACGGCTGCTCCGGAATCTGTTTACATTTTTTCAAAACTAGGTATGGAGCCCTGGGGCCGGATTGGGATCGGGGTGGGGGAGTTGATTGCTTCTATTCTAATACTGTTACCTGCTACCACCGCTTTTGGCGCGGTGTTAGGCCTGGGACTGATGGCGGGCGCCTTGTTCTTTCACTTGACCAAATTGGGGATTGTAGTGCAGGCAGACTCCGGCCAGTTGTTTATTTATGCGCTATTAGTATTTGTCAGCTGCCTCGTGTTAACTGTCCTGTACAAAGCGCAGATTCTTCGCTTCCTCCCATTAAAAAAACTACAGCGTCATGAAAAGTGAAATAACCATCCAGGCAACGGAGCTGATATACCAACTGAAACAAGTGGTGGAGACGCTTACTGATGAACAATACAGTTACAAGATACCTGTGCTTTCCGGTGCATCTGTTGGCCAGCATACCAGGCATATTATTGAATTCTACCTGGAACTTGAAAAGGGTTATCATAGTGGCACTGTTAGCTATGATGCCAGGCAAAGGGATGAAAAAATAGAGACGCAAAGGGAATTTGCGATAGAAAAGCTATTGATGATTGCAGGCGCTATAGTAAAACCGGATAAATACCTGGTATTAACGGCAGGGTACAGTATCAGTGAGCAGGTTTCTATCCAGGTATTAACCAATTATCAGCGGGAGCTGATGTATAATATAGAGCACACGATCCATCATATGGCACTGTTGAAAATTGGTGCAGAAGCTTTATCCATAGCTCGGCTACCGGAAAATTTTGGAGTGGCGTCATCTACCATCAAATACCGGAAAGCATGTGCACAGTAACCTATATACCAACCTGTAAAGGCATATACCTGACTACCAACAGGGATGAAAGCACGGAACGCAGTAAGGCGCTGCCTCCCAGGCAATATCGCCGCAATGGGTTTGAGATGATTTATCCGCAGGACCAGGACGCTGGCGGCAGCTGGGTAGTGCTAAAAGAAAACGGTGATGCGGCAGTATTACTAAATGGCGCGTTTACCAAACATATACGCCAATCTGGCTATCGCAAAAGTCGCGGGGTAATTTTTTTAGAAATCATGGCGCATCCGCATCCATACCGGGAGTTTGCAGCGATAAACCTCAGTGATATAGAGCCGTTTACCCTGGTGGTTGTCAGTGATAAACAGCTATGGGAATGCCGCTGGGATGGATCGATGAAGCATTTGATCCCTTTAAATGCTGATAAGCCATACATCTGGTCTTCGGCTACTTTATTCGACAATGCGGCGGCGCAAAAGAGAAAATTATGGTTCCTTAACTGGTTTTCGTCTACCAGCCCTGTCAACCTGATGAAAATTATGGAATTTCACCGGCATGCGGGGGGTGGAGATCTGTACAATGGACTGGTCATTAACAGGGGGGACAAAATGCGGACGGTAAGTATTACTTCGCTGTTTGTTAGCAGGGAAGGATCACAGATGAATTATCACGACCTGCTGGGGGGAATTGATACTGTAAAAACATTTAATCAATCATCCCTAACAGGAAAAGACAGCTTTTTTGAGAGAGCATATTGGTATTTAAAGAAAGTAAAGATCAGCATATGTCATTGGGAGTATTGGCCCAGCCTTCTGGTGTATGGCCCGCTCTACCCATATTGGTGTTGGTTAAGTCTTAAGGCCTGTTCGCTTTTTTTCTTTAGCGCCGCCAATCCTGGGATCGAATATTCGGGTTTTGTGCAGGAAAGAAAAAGTGATATTTACAGGCTCATTCCCCAGCAATATTATCCCCGAACCACGCTTTGCAGGCCCGGACAGACTATCGCCGCCCTTATGGAGCAATTAAAAAATGCGGGTTTAACCTTTCCGGTGATAGCGAAACCCGATATGGGGGAAAAGGGTAAGCAGGTAAAGTTGCTTACCTCGGATGAGGAGTTGGAGATATACAACAGCCGCAGCAAGGTTGATTTCCTGTTACAGGAATTTATTGCCTACGAACAGGAGGTGGGTATTTTTTACTACCGTATCCCTGGTGAAGCAAGGGGGCATATCTCCGGTATCGTAGGCAAAGAATTTCTGGCTGTAAAAGGGGATGGAAGATCAAGTATCAGGTCCTTGCTCAAAGCGGAGGACCGTTTTTTACTGCAATTATCTGATCTGGCATATACTTATGGTGATTTTCTTGATACGGTATTGGCCAGAGGGCAGGAGTATATCCTGGTTCCATATGGTAATCATAGCAGGGGAGCCAAATTTATAGATCTTAAGGATAGAATAACCGAACCACTGACCCTTGCCATAGATAAAATATGCCAGCAGATTCCAGGGTTTTATTATGGCCGGCTGGACATAAAGTTTAATAGCTGGACGGAAATGCAGGAAGGAAAAAAGCTTTGCATTATCGAGTTAAATGGTGCCGGTAGCGAGCCGACACATATCTACGATCCGGCAAACTCACTTCGGTATGCCTGGAAAGAGATCTGCAGGCATTGGCGTCTTTTATACCGGATTAGCCGGTTAAATGCCGGGGAGCATCACCCTTCCCTGATGACAACTGCTGATGGCATAAAGATGATGAGGGGGCATTTTAACCACTTAAAGCAAATTTCAAAAGTATGAACAGCCATGCAAAATTGTTCTGTTGGGCGGTGGCCATCAGTTTAGCCGGTTCGATGCCTCCTGGTACTTTGAACCTGAGTGTAGTAAATTATATGGTTAACCGCAACCTGCCGGGGGCCATCGTCTTTTCGGTTACGGCCATAGTAGTGGAGGTGCTCCTGGTCCGTGTAAGTCTCAGTGCAGTAAAGAAGCTGGAAGGTTTAAAGCCTTACTACAGGCTATTTGGCGGGATCACTTTTGTGGTATTGCTACTATTGGCGGTAAATACCCTTATTCCTCCGGCACATGCAGGTCATCTGTTGACAGGTACGCTATCATTTGCCGGTTTACCTCCCCTGTTAGCAGGGATCATCCTGAGTACGATCAACCCTCTCCAACTGCCGTTCTGGATTGGCTGGGCTACAGCACTGAAATCCAGGAAAATCCTGGAAGAGCGCGCATCTTCGTATAACACCTTTCTTGCCGCTATTGGAATGGGTACAGCGCTGGCTTTTATTGCCTATGGAGCTACCGGTAGCTATCTGATTGATTTTTTTGAGCAGCGTAGGCAGGCTTTGAGCCTTATTATGGGAGTTACGTTACTGCTGGCAGCGCTGTGGCAATTGTATAACACCATATTAAAATGCAAAAAATATCCCGCTTTGTAAGGGATACTGGTATAACGCGAAGGTAAAGATAAGGAGCTGGGGATGGTGGCCAATAGCAAAGTGGGGGAGAAAGCCCTGCTATTACTATACCTTAAAATTTAATGCTATGAAGCATCACATGCTGTTAATTGAAGATGAAACCGATCTCGGTAATGTTTTAAAGCAATACCTTGAGCTAATGGATTTTTCTGTAGACTGGTTGCAGTGCGGCCGGGCTGCGCTGGACGCGATCATTTCTGATAACAGGGGCTGGCAAATTGTATTAGTTGATGTTAACCTGCCGGAAGTCGATGGTTTTGAACTGGCCAAGGCTATGGTGAAAATACAACCAAATGTTCCTTTCCTCTTCCTCACTGCCCGTGGTGAAAAAAAAGACCGCCTGTGTGGCTTAAAGATTGGTGCAGATGATTATATCGTAAAACCATTTGATATAGATGAACTGGTGTTGCGTATGAGAAATATTTTAAAGAGGAATCAACCTTTTAACAGCATTCCGGCATGCAATGCTATTCCTCTTGGTAGCATGCGTTTTCTTAAAGATTCCCTCAAACTTGTAGATGCCAATGGTAAGGAAACGATCCTGACACCACTGGAAAGTGATCTGCTGCTACATTTTTATCTCAACAGCAATATGGTGATCCGAAGGGAAGATATTCTGCAAAAGGTATGGGGTACCGATGATTATTTTATAGGAAGAAGTCTGGATGTTTTTGTATCCCGTTTCCGCAAGTACTTTCAAGGTAACGATCATATCTGTATCCGGAATATTTATGGCATTGGGTTTATGTTTTGTATTACCTAAATAAAAGAGGAAAGGGGTGGTTGCCCCTCTTGTGATTATAGCCATGCTTGTTTTAGCAAATATGTCTTTTAAATCAATGCATCTTTTCCCTTGATTTTTATTTCGAAAGAGTTTGTTTAATATCTTTTGTATTCTGTTAACAGAAACTCTTAACTGAGTTTTTTATTTTTGTTAAAGTTTATCGGTATTATTTACGTATAGCGTTCCTGCACGCGGCCAGGTTACATTTTGGTACTTGTTTACCGGCTATTAGTTTGATTTTAAATTTAAATGCTTACCCTTTCCAGGTTAATGGAAAGATGAGCACTGCTATGCCTGATCTGCCCAATTCTTTGGAGTAGGATGGTGATAGTCTTTCGGACTTCTTTTATTATCGTTTAAGCTAGGATGCGCTTCATTTTTGAAAGAAGGCCATGTAAATGGTTGTGGGAAACTTATGCCTGTAATTGTTATTATCCTTATCTACTATAATCAAAGAAAAAAAAGTACGTATGAAATGCTACCAATCAACCAAAGACTGTTTCTTTATCACGATGCTTTTAATCAGTGCAGCACTGATAAGCTGCACCAAGAACAGCAAGCGCCACTATGACCTGTTGCCGCCGGACCCGGAGGTGGAAAAAGATCTGACGCAGCTTGCCACCGGGCTAACCGTCAATATTGAGAATCCTGGTGGTCCGAATGCCAAAGAAGGTTCCAGCAAAGTAACAGATGGAAATATAGATACTAAGTTTCTCATTTTCTCTTACGATACTACCTGCTTTATAGAGCTGGACTTTGATATTGCACAGCACCTGGATGCCTACACACTTACTTCCGCTGATGATGCAGATGGAAGGGATCCCAAAGACTGGCAGATAGTTGCTTCCAATGATTC